>NZ_BMWG01000001.1:0-678829 GCF_014651115.1 Streptomyces inusitatus
TCTCAAGGAACGGACGCTTCCTTCAGGCCCTTTTCACCAGGCCCTCCGGGCTTTCCCTTCGGTCTTGCGTTTCCAACTCTACCAGATCCTTTTCCCATTCCGTTTCCGGTTTGGATTTTCAGATCCAGCGGCCAGTTGGACCGGCCTTTTGCCTTTCGGCTGCTCCGACTCTATCAGATCCTTTCGGGCCTGACTCCCGGTCGAAATCGGGTTGTCTTTCCGGCTGTTGGGCCGTTCCGACGAGTGAGACTTTAGCGGAATTCTTCGCCCCGACGCCAATCGGGGCGGCGTCCCTTCGAACGCGGATTCCTCATTTCGCAAGAACGCACCACAAAGGAAGCGACACGAGGTCGTTCGTTCGTAGAAGATCTTGCGGAATGGCTACCCGGGGACCAACCGAAGTCGGCGCTCACGTCGGGCAACTCGGAGAACACTACGACTCGGGGTATCCACTGTCAACTTGTGACCTGGGTGCGTAGTCTCGCCCCATGACCACGCGTACATGCTCCCTTCAGTGGTGGCCCGCCTGACGGCGGCCACCTGCTGAGCGTGTACTCAACGGCCGCCCTTCCCGGCGGCCGTTTTCGTTTGCTCCCTCCGGGGGTCGGCCGGCCGGTACGGCGGCTTCGACCAGGAGACGGAGAGCGGAATGACGAGGATCTTCAGTGGGCTCAAGCCCACCGGGCATCTGACGCTGGGCAACTACCTCGGGGCGCTGCGCCGGTGGGCCGAGGTGGATCAGCACCGGGCGGAGGCGCTGTTCTGTGTGGTCGATCTGCACGCGCTGACCGTGGAGCACGATCCGGGGCGGGTCCGCAGGCTGAGCCGGCAGACGGCGACGCTGATGCTGGCGGCGGGGCTGGATCCGGAGCGGTGCGTCCTCTTTGTACAGAGCCATGTGGATGAGCACGCCCGGCTCTCCTATCTGCTGGAGTGCACGGCGACCGACGGCGAGCTGCGGCGCATGATCCAGTACAAGGAGAAGGCGGCCCGGGCGCAGACCTCCGGGCAGAGCGTGCGGCTGTCGCTGCTGACGTATCCGGTGCTGATGGCGGCGGACATCCTGGCGTACGGGGCCGACGAGGTGCCGGTGGGCGAGGACCAGACACAGCACGTGGAGCTGACCCGGGATCTGGCCGTGCGGTTCAACCAGAGGTACGGACACACCTTCACCGTGCCGAGGGCCACGCGCCCGGAGGTGGCGGCACGGGTCATGGACCTGCAGGACCCGATGTCGAAGATGGGGAAGTCGCACGAGCCCGGGAACGGCATCGTCTATCTGCTGGACGAGGCGGACCAGGTGCGGAAGAAGATCATGCGGGCCGTCACGGACAGCGGGCACGAGGTCGTGTACGACCGGGAGCGCGCTCCCGGTGTCGCCAATCTGCTGGAGATTCTCGCGGCGTGCTCGGGCGGGAACCCGGGCGAGCTGGCGACCGTTTACCAGTCGTACGGGGCCTTGAAGAAGGACACGGCGGATGCGGTGGTGGAGCTGCTCAGGCCCCTGAGGGAGCGACACGCGGAGCTTGCGGCGGACCCTGGCCATGTGGACGAGGTGCTGAGCGCGGGCGCGGAGCGTGCCAGGGCGATGGCCAGGCCGACAGTCGACGCGGCCTATGCGGCGATCGGTCTGCTGCCCGCGCGCTGAAGAGCGGATCCAGGAAGCGGGAGAAGAAGGCGGAGGGCATTCGTCCTGTCCGCTGCCGTGGCGCCACGGCAGCGGACGGGGTGGTGTCAGCCGTTGCCGGAGGCGAGTTCGCGGCTGCGGTCGCGGGCCGCTTCGAGGGCGGCGATCAGGGCCGCTCGTACACCGTGGTTCTCAAGTTCGCGGATGGCGCTGATCGTGGTGCCCGCGGGGGAGGTGACGGCTTCACGGAGTTTTACGGGGTGCTCGCCGCTGTCGCGGAGCATCACGGCGGCGCCGATCGCGGCCTGGACGATGAGGTCGTGGGCCTGGGAGCGGGGCAGTCCGAGGAGGATGCCCGCGTCGGTCATGGCCTCGACGAGGAAGTAGAAGTACGCCGGGCCCGAGCCGGACAGGGCGGTGGCCGCGTCCTGCTGGGACTCGGGGACCCGGAGGGTCTTGCCGACGCCGCCGAAGATCTCCTCGGTGTGGGCGAGGTCGTCGGAGGTGGCGTGGTTTCCGCCGGAGATCACGGACATGCCCTCGTCGACGAGGACGGGAGTGTTGGGCATGACACGGACCACGGGGGTGCCGGAGACCAGGCGCTCCTCGATGAAGGAGGTGGGGATTCCGGCGGCGGCGCTGATGACCAGGCGGTCGGCCGGGGTGTGAGGGGCCAGCTCGTCGAGGAGTCGGCCCATGTCCTGGGGCTTCACGGCCAGGATGAGGGTGTCGGCGCGCTTGGCGGCCTCGGCGTTGGTGACCGTGTCGACGCCGTAGCGGGTGCGCAGCTCTTCGGCGCGCTCGGGGCGGCGGGTGGTGACCAGGAGGTCCGCCGGTCGCCAGCCGGCTCGGATCATGCCGCTGAGGAGGGCTTCTCCGATCTTGCCGGTGCCGAGGACTGCGACTGTCTTGGTCATGGCTCTGCTCACCTCGCCGGTGGGGGTATGTGCCCACATCCTCGCACCGGGGGCGAGGCGGTGCCGTGGTGTCCGAGGGGCGGTACGGACCCCGCGTGGCGCGGGGTCCGCGGAAGGGAGCGGGACGACCGCCCGGCGGGGTTCAGCCCAGGCCCGGGACGAGTGGGAGGGCGCGGGGGGAGCTGCGGGCCAGGCGCAGGATGCCGACGGTGGCGCGGACCACCTGTTCCTTGACGAGGGCGGCCGTGCGGCCGGTGAGGACGCGGTCGCGCGGGGTGTCGTCGGGGTGGACGAACTGGATCAGGCCGTCGTGGCGGCCCAGGCTCACACACTGGGTGACATAGCCGAAGCGCAGGGGCTCCGGCCGGCGGCCCAGGCTTTCGGCGATGATCGCGCCGGCCGCGTGGAAGCCGGTGGGCAGGGCCGCCGCGCAGCCCATGCGCAGGGGGCCGGAGGCGGCGGAGTGGGCGGCGGCGGCGTCGCCGACCGCGTAGATCTCGGGGTACGAGACCGAGCGCAGGGTCTCGTCCACCTCGATCCGGGCGGTGATCGGGTCGAGGCGGAGTCCGGCCGTGTCGGCGAGGGCGGTGTTGGGGGTCATCGAGGCGGCCCAGAACAGCGCGTCCGCGTCGACCTCCTCGGGGCTTCCCACCTTCCGTCCCTCCTCGATGCGGACGCCGCGCGCGGTGAGGACCGTACGGACATGGGCGCGGCCCTTGGCGGAGTGGCCGGCGGCCACCTCGCCGGTGGAGAGGAGGCTGATCTTCCAGTCGGGGTGGGTCTCGGCCAGTTCGGCGGCCACCTCGGTGCCGGTGAGTCCGGCGCCGACCACGGCGAGGGTGCCGGGGCGGGCGCTCCGCAGCCGGGTGCGGAGGGAGTCGGCGGACTCGGCGGTGTAGACGCGCTCCGCCGCCGTCTGTTCCGGTGCCGTCTGTTCCGGTGCCGCGCCCGGTGTCCGGCCGGTGCGGCTGCCGAGGGCGTACACCAGTCTGTCGTACGGCAGGCTCTGTCCGTCGTCCGTGGTGACCCGGCGGGCGGTGGGGTCGATGGAGGTGGCGCGGCGGGCGAGATGGCGGACGCCGGTGCCGCGCAGCATGGTGGTGAGGGGGTGGGGCGGGCGGGGGGCGCGGGCGAGGAGTTCGTGCTGTCGTACGCGTTCGGTGAAGTGGTCGCTGGGGTCGATCAGGGTCACCCGGGCGTGGGGGGCGAGCCGGAGGGCGGCGATGAGTCCGCCGTATCCGGCTCCCAGGACGATGACCCGCTGGTTTTGGTGGTTCGGTGATGTCGTCATGCAGGGGGGACGAAGTGGGGGTTCCGACTGTGACAGTGGTGTCGGGCCGGGTGCCGGTCAGCTCAGGGCGTCGAGATCGAGGTGGCTGAGCTTGTCCGGGTTGAGGGTGGCGTCGACACCGGTGATGAGGCCCTGGTGGACGGTGAAGGAGTAGACCGCGGCCCAGCCCTCCTCGGGGTGGACGACGACCAGGCCGGGCGCGCCGTTGACCTCGCGTATCGAGAGCCGGGTGCGGCCGGGGACGAAGCCGCGCCGGACCAGGTTCTCGATGAAGAGGGCGACCTTCTGGGCTCCGACCACGGGGAGCCGGGCCGCGGTGACCTTGCCGCCGCCGTCGGAGCGCCAGATCACCTCGGGGTCGAGGATGTTCAGCAGCTCTTCGAAGTCGCCGCCGACGATGGCGGCGAGGAAGGCCTCGACGGCCTTGCGGTGCTCGCCCCGGTCGACCGAGCGGCGCGGCGCGTCCGCGCGTACTCGGCGGCGGGCGCGGGAGGCGAGCTGGCGCACGGAGTCGGGGGTGCGGCCGACGGCCTCGGCTATCTCGGGGAAGGGGACCGCGAAGACGTCGTGCAGGATGAAGGCGGTGCGCTCGGCGGGGGTGAGGCGTTCCAGCACGGTGAGCAGGGCGGTGCCGACGGACTCGTCGAGGGTGACCCGGTCCTCGGGGCCGGCTTCGGTGACCACCGGTTCGGGCAGCCAGGGCCCGGTGTAGGTCTCGCGGCGGGCGCGGGCGGAGGTCAGCTGGTCGTAGCAGATGCGGCTGATCACGGTGGTCAGATAGGCGCGCGGGTTCTCCGCCTCGCCGTCGGGGAGCCGCTGCCAGCGCAGCCATGCCTCCTGTACGGCGTCGTCCGCGTCGGCGACGGAACCGGTGATCCGGTAGGCGATGCCCCACAGTCGGCTGCGCTGACGCTCGAACTCGATGTGCTCGGCCATGCTCCCCGGCCTCTTTCTCTCGTTCTCTCGCGGTTGCTTCACCGGGTGGACGACGGGGGCGGCCGAAGTGTGACAGGGGAGCGGTTCAGCTCTTGCCGCTCCTGCCGCCGCCCTTGGTCTTGCGGCGGGCGCGGGCGGCCGGGTTGCCGGTGCGGGTGCTGCGGCGCTTCTCGTACTGGGCGCGGGCGGTCTCGTACTCCTCGCGGTGCAGCTTCTCGCCCGGGGCTTCGGTCAGGGCGCGGAAGGAGTACGCCAGCAGGACGCCGATGAAGCCGACGACCTTGACGCTGCGCAGCGAGTCCGGGTTGGCGGCCCCGGTGAGGCGGCGGCCGAAGCCCTCCCAGGTCTTGCGGAACGCGATCGCGGCGCAGACCGCGAACATGGCGATGACCATCGCGTTGACGAAGCCGCCGACCTCGGCGATGACCAGGCCCTGGTGGGCGAAGCGGAGGATCAGGAAGCCGGCGACGGCCGCGGCGAGCCCGCCGACGGCGACGCCGGCCCGGCGCGGCCCGTACCCCCCGTCGTGGTTCACCCACGTGGTGCCGAAGAAACGGATGGGTTCGGGCCGGGGGCCTTCGCCGCCGCCGTCGCTCTGGATGGTGGTTCTCTGCTCGCTCACGGGTCGATTATCCCCGGTGGTTCCCGGGGACGTCCCGGAGCGGATCGCGCCGCCGTCAGGAGCAGCGGACGGTCACATAGCCGTTGCTGCCGGTCTGGACGTAGGCGTCGGAGACGTACTCGCCGTTGGCGATGCAGTCCCAGATGGTCGTGGTGCCGTACGGACCGGTGATCTTCTCTCCCGGCTTCTGGCAGTTGATCTGCACCCTGGCGTCGTAGGGCAGGACCCGGACGATCCGGTATCCGGTGCCGGGGCCGCTGCGGACATTGACGCGGTGGCCGGGTGCGACCGGGTAGCGCTTGGAGGCGGATCGGGCCGATACGGGGCTGCCGCCGCTCGCGCTGTCAGTCGTGCTGTCAGTCGCGTTGTCGGCTGTTTCCGGACGTGCTTCTTCAATCGCCATCTAAAACTCCCCCGTTGCTGTATGCGCGGATACGCGCTGTACGACTCCCCGAGGCTAACAAGCTCCCCTCGGATCGCACGCACCATCGACTAAGCTCCGTGAGTCGCGTGTGCGCACTGATTAGACGGGGGTCGCAGATGCCACCGCTGCGCAGCACCGGGCACTCCCCGGAAGCGGAGCGTCCGGAATATGCCGGGCAGTATCGCCTTGAGTCATGTCTGGGAACGGGTGGCATGGGGGTGGTGCATCTGGCCACTTCCGACTCGGGACTACGGCTCGCGGTCAAGGTCATCCATACCGAGCATGCCTCGGATCCCGAGTTCAGAGCCCGTTTCCGGCAGGAAGTCGCGGCCGCGCGGCGGGTCAGCGGGGCGTTCACCGCCTCGGTGGTGGATGCCGATCCGACGGCCGGGCGGCCCTGGATGGCGACCCTGTTCATTGAGGGGCCAACGCTCTCCGAGCGCGTGAAGCGGAGTCCGCTGGGTGAGGCGGAGCTGCGTCGGATGGGGGCGGGGCTGGCCGAGGCTCTGCGGGACATCCACCGGGCCGGGGTGGTCCACCGCGATCTGAAGCCGAGCAATGTCCTGCTCGCCCCGGACGGGCCGAAGGTGATCGACTTCGGGATCTCCCGCCCCACGGACAGTGATCTTCGGACCGAGACCGGGAAGCTGATCGGGACACCGCCGTTCATGGCTCCCGAACAGTTCCAGCGGCCGAGGGAGGTCGGCCCGGCGGCCGATGTGTTCGCCCTGGGCTCGGTGCTGGTGTACGCGGCGACCGGGCGCGGGCCGTTCGACTCGGACAGCCCGTACATAGTGGCGTACCAGGTCGTCCACGACGAGCCGCAGCTGACGGGGGTGCCCGCCGATCTGGTGCCGCTGCTGCTCCGCTGTCTCTCGAAGGACCCGGACGAGCGGCCGACGCCGTACGAGGTGATGGTGGCGCTGCGCGGCTCCACGCCCTCGGCGTCGTACGACACCCAGGCGCATATTCCGGTACCGAGGACTCCGGATCCGCGTGAGTGGGCACCTGCGGTGTCGAAGGCTCCGGATCCGCAGCCGACAGCGGCTCCGGATGCGGATCCGGATCAGGCTCGGGTGTCCCGGTGGGCGGGACGGCGGCGGCGTCGGTGGGCGGCGGCCGGTGCGGCGGCGATGGCGCTGGCCGTGGCGGCCGGGGTGGTGGCGGCGGTCGTGGGGAGCGGGGACGAGGAGCCGGGGCGGACGCCCCCGGCGCGGGGCTTCACCGGCTGGAGCGTGACCCTGCGGTCGGGCAACGAGGAGCACCGGACCCCCGTCTGCACACCTGGTCCCGGGCTGTCCGCGCTGTACTGCGCCGCGCCCGGGCTGAAGGCGGTCCGGCTCGACCCGGACACCGGGCGGACCGGCTGGTCACTGGAGGCGGGCGGCGGCGCGGCGGCCCAGAGCGACGTGGGCGCGGCCCCCGTGTTCGCGGGCGGGCTGCTGCATGTGGTCACCCCCGGCGGGGGACGGCTGGAGGCGCTCGACCCGAAGACCGGGGCCGTCCGCTGGGACGCCCGGATGGACTCGTACTCCGAGGTCCGGCACATCGGCGACACGGTGCTGCTGATCGGCGAGGGCGGGCGGATCAGAGCACTGGACGCGGCGACGGGCGCGAAGCGCTGGGACGGGCGGCACGGCGGCATCGGTACGCAGTGGGTGTCCGCTCCGGGGGCCCGCGGGCCCGCGCTGGCGGCGACGCCCTCGGCGGACGGTATGTCCACGCTGATCACGGCGGTCGACCCGGGCGACGGGAGGCGGCTGTGGCAGCGACCGCTCAAGGGGGAGCTGCGGCCGGTGCAGCTCTCGGGCGGGGACCTGTATCTGCTCTCCGTGAACCGGGACGGGAGCACGGACGCCGTGGTCCGGCTCGGTACGGCCGGTGCCGGGGCGGCTGTGCGGCGGGTGCCGGTGGCGGTGCCCGCGCTGGACCAGGCTCAGGCCGTGGTCGCGAAGGAGATCGTCTATCTGAGCGGGGCGGGGGGCTCGCTGCTGGCGATCGACACCGGGGCCGGCCGGGAGCAGGAGAAGTGGCGGCGGGAGATGGGCGCGACGCATCTGTCGCGGCCGACCGCGGACGGGCGCGCGGTGTATGTGACGGCGGGGGACGGCCGGCTGCTGGCGGTGGACGCGGGGCGGGGGGTGCTGGTGGGGCAGACGGATCCGAGGATGGACGACGGGCGGTTTACGTTCGCGTCGATGCTGGGGGCGCCGGTGGTGGGGAGGGGGAGGGTGTATGGGGCGGCGCCGGATGGGGGGGTGTTCGGGGTTTCCGCGAAGCGGGTGGGGCGGTGAGGTTTGTGCGGGGCGCGGTTTGTGCGGGTCCCGGTCGGGGCTCCGCCCCGGTGGACTCTACACCCTGGAATCTCATAAATCAGTAGGTATGCATAGAAAAAGCCCCGCCCGGAGTGGTCCGGGCGGGGCGGGTTGTGCGGCTGCTCAATGACGGGGTCCGGGGACGTCGTCGTCCCAGTGCGGGCCGGGGTTGTAGAGGTGGACGCAGTCGGGGCAGGCGTACAGGGTGCGCCCGGGGCCGCTGGCTGTCTGTATCCATCGGATGGCCACGGGGGCACTGGTGATGTGTCCGCACACAGTGGCCGTGGTCCGTGCGGTACTCGCTTCGCCGGTCATGCCCCTACCCCCGTCACCTGGTGCACGCCCGTTGTCGCGAGGTAGGTGTATTCGATGCCCATGGCCGCGAGGGTCATTGCGGTCCGCCGTTCCCGGCGCTGCTGTGCTTCCCGCCGTTCCTCTGCCCGCTTGACGCGTGCGAGCGAGATCGACCGCACGGGCGGGATTTCGGGGAGGTCCGGAGCATGTCCGGGGCGACGCTCGAAAGGGTCCCGGAGCCCCTGTAAAGGGACTGCGATGCGCTCGGGTGCGCGGCGGGACGGGGCGGGTGTGGTGGTGGCGCGGTGTCGGCCCTCGGCGGTGGCGCGCTGGTGGATGGTCGGTTTGGCGGTGTCGCGGCGGCGGCCCCGTCCGGGGGTGATCAAGTGCAGCGCCCATGTAAGGGCGCGGGCGATAGAGTCGCGCATGTCGCGTTCAGCTCCTCGAAAGCTGTCTCGGCGAGCCCCGAGGAACCGATTAGGCCCGGTCCCTCGGGGCGTTGTTGTTTCCGAAGGTAGGCGAACCTGTAGGTACCTGTCTATGAACAGGGGTATACAGGTATGTCTATGTGTGGGTGTGTGGTGATGGATACGTTTTGCTGGTGATGGAGTTCGACCCCACCCGGCCCAAGTGGCAGCAGATCGCCGACGTAATCAGGCAGCGCATCGCCAGTGGCGAGTACCCGGCGCGGCATCTCGTCTCAGAGGTACGGCTTGAGAGTGAGTTCGGCGTCGCCCGGACGACAGTCCGTAAGGCGACCGCCGAACTGCGTGACGAGGGGCTGATCGTCACCACGCGCGGCATGGGCTCATTCGTGAGTGATCGAAATCCGCCCGAGGGTGAGCGCCAGGGCGCGGAATAGTCCCGGCCCCTCACCCTGGGTCCGCAGCCCCGCCCGGCAGTCGGCCGGACGGGGCGTCGTGCTGTGTGGTCAGCGGTTCAGTCCCCGCGACTCCCGCAGCACTCGGAGCGCCGGGGCGAAGCGGGGCAGTGAACCGTTACAGAGGGAGTCGTGCGGGAGGGTCCAGACGAGCCAGCACGTGAGGCACCAGAGGGTGTTCGCGTGCTCGGGGTCGGGCGCTGCCGTGTCTCCGCAGCGCGGACACTCCTGCATGGGTGACTCCTAGGCCGAGAGGTCGAACTCTCCCAGCTTCGCACCCGTGAGGAAGTCGGCCCACTCCACGGAGGTGAACTCCACCGTCCGTCCGGTGACGGAGCTGCGCACGGCCACCCGTCCGGGAACGTTGGTCGCCACCTCGACGCAGCGGGGATCGGCGTTGTTGTAGACACACACGCTGGACGTGTGGAACTCGAATTCCGTCCGTTCGCTCATGGTCGCTGTCCCTTCGGCCGAACAGCGGGGAGTCGGTCCCCGCGCCGTTCTCGCTGCCCGTCCGGCCGCTCACGGGAACCGCCGGACGGGGGCTTGTGGGGTCTTTGCGTGATGCGGCGGGCCCAGCACCCCCGGTTCCCGCCCAACGGTCACTTCGGGGTCGGAAGTCGCTGGGGCCGGTTGGCTTCCGCCGGGTCGCGCAGCGGCACGTTCCACTTGATGAGTCGGTGGCGGAGCCATGGCGCGTGCACGTCGTACATACGGGCGAGTGCGTTGAGGGACGCGCCCTCGCGGTAGCGCCTGGTCACGTCGGCCTGTTCGTCGTGCACGCGTTTTCGGGCTGCTGCCAACTCTGCTGCCGAACGGCGTGGCACTGGTCTCTCCTTGATGGTGAGCGGGATTGTGGGGCCCGTTCGGCTGCCGACCGTCCCCGCCATAGGGATCACAGCCGAACGGGGGCTCATGGGTGGTGCTGCGTGGTGCGGTTGGTCAGTTGCCGTTGCCGGGCGTGCCAGGCGGTCATCGCCTCCGCGCGGGTGCGGAGCGGGACACCCCAGGCAGTGAGGCAGTCGCCGAGCCAGTCCCACGCGACCCGGTAGTCCTGCGCGATCGCGTTGACGGACTCGCCCGCGCGGTACCGCTTGACCACGGTGTCCCGTGCCCGGATCACTCGTGTCTTCGCGGTGTCCAGCTCTTCTCTCGTGCGGCGGGTCAGCGTGTGTCCCCGTGGGTAGGTGGGGCCTTGCGGCGGAAGGTGGACACGGTGTCGGGATTCTCGGTCTCGCGCTTCTGCCACCGCGCCTGCGCCTTCATTGCTTCCGCGTGGGTGCGGATGTGGACGCCCCACGCTTGGAGCTGCTCGCGGAGCCACACGTCACCCACGTCGTACTTACGGGCGACGACCGTCAGCGGCGTCTCATCGGCGTGGTACAGCGCGATGACAGCATCCTTCTCTTTGAGGACGCGTTTGCGGCCGGCTGCTCTCTCCGGGGTCAGAATGCGCGGCATTGCTGCTGTCTCCTTATTGGTGTGGGCCCGCCCCGGTCGCCGTGTGGGCAGTCAGGCGACCGGGGCGGGAGTCAGTGGGACACACAAGGTCCGGAGGGAAGGGTGGTCCGGCGGGTATCTCGCCGAGGTCCGGGCGCGGGCTCCGAACGGCCACGGGCCGGGCCCTGAGACGGAAGACACCATTGGCACCGTCGGCCACGGTGAGGGACACCTGAGCGCCCTCCCTGAGCTGGGTGCGCAGTTCCTTCTGTGTCCAGTAGTCGCGGGCCCAGTCGCGGAGTCTGGTGGGCCCGTCCGGGCGCTGCCCGTCGGCAGGTTCTTCGGGTACCCGGTCACCCCAGGGGACGCGCGCCGGGTCGGGGTCCAGCCGGTCCGCGATGCGGCGGGCCTGGTTACACATCCACAGCAGCGCCTGGCGGGGCGAGATCTCCACCGTGGCCGCGAGGACGAACACCGCGCGTTCAGCGGTCCCGTACACGGCCCCTTCGGCGATCACGTCGCAGCGGTACTCACGTCTCGGCTCGACAGGCCCGTTCACGACGGGTCACCCCCGTCCGCCAGGTCCCGGACCAGCGCTTCCAGGGCCCGTTCGAACCGGAGCTGACGAACACCCTCGTCCAGCTCCGCACGCCACTCGGCGGCGTACTCCGGGTCGGTCTCCACCCGCCGCAACTCCGCCCCGAGTGCGCGCCGCTCCCGGCCCTGGGCAGTCAGCACCCACACCAGCCGGGGAAAACAGACCCGTAACCAGACTTCGACGGCCCCGACCGCAAGGGCGAGCCGCTGATACACCCGCCCGACACGGCGAGCGCGGTGGTCATTGGTCAACATCGGTGGCCCTACCCCTTCCCCTTGCCCGCCGTGGCGCTTTCATCGCTCTAGGCAACCCCTCAGTCACCCACGGCGGTACCGTTGAGGCAGCACCAGGGTGTAAAAGCAGTAAAAGGCCGCTTCAACGCAGGGAGTTGACCATCTGTGGCGACCCGCGAACCGAACTCACGTCTAGCGCTTCTGCACCGCGAGGCAGGGTGGACCAATCGCCAGTTCGTACAAGCGGTCAACCGCATCGGTACTGAACGAGGCACTCCAACCAAGTACCAACAACCGTCCGTGAGCCAGTGGCTCAGCGGGCACATGCCCAAGGAATCGACGCGCCCTCTGATACTGGAAGCTTTGGCGCGAAAATTGGATCGCCCCATCACTCATTCAGAAGCAGGGTTCCCGCCGCCTGCCGAATATTCTGAAGATGCGGGAACTGCGGAAGCGCTCATTGATCTCGGGACCGCTGACATGCTGCCCGGACGACGCAGCATACTCGGCGCGGTGAGCCTATTTTCTGTTGCGCTGACAATCCCTGGCTGGCCAGATGTGATAGGCAGAATGGAATCCGTGAATTCTAGTGCGTCGATGCGCATTGGGATGCCGGAAGTAAACCTAGTCACCGATATGACAGATCAGTTGAACGGAATTTACAACAAACGTGGTGGTCGAACCTCTCGGCCAATGGCAGCAGCGTTTTTAGCCAATACTGTTGCCCCGTACCTGCGCGCCGACGCTTCCGAAGAAGTTCGCAAGTCGATGATGACAGCCGCCGCATTTTTGTGTTATATCACTGGATGGATGGCAGTAGACGAAGGGCTTCATGGATTGGCGCAAAAGTATTACACCAAGGCATTGGAGTTGGCTGGCGCGAGCAGCGATTACCTCACCTATTGCCATGTACTGAGAGGGATGTCGGTGCAAGCTGCGGACCTAGGTCACGGGGCTCCCGCCACTCGGCTAGCCAATGCGGCGGCTACCGCAGCTCCAATGACTGGGCCACTCATGCGAGCTTTCATGGCGGGCCAGCAAGCGCACAGCTTTGCCCTCTCGGGCGATCGTGCGGCAGCATTGCGCAGTATTAGGGAAACAGAAAAAGCAATGGATGCGGCTGGAAGCGGGAAGACTCAATTGGGCGGTTACACTTTGGCCACTTTGGCGTATCACACTGCGCAAGTTCGTTACTCGCTGGGCGATGTGGCTGGCAGTGTTGATTCCTTGGAGTCACACTTTCAGTTGCGAGCGCCGACGGACTCTCGGGTAACCGAATTGCGCTTCCGCTCGATGCTGGCAGAAAGGCAGCTAGAGCTAGGTCATCTGGAGCTAGCTTGTGGCACATGGAGTCAGGTACTCGAAAAGCATCCCGGGATCCAATCAGGGGCGGTGGATGGATTCGTTGCAAATATCAGTCGACGTCTCCAACCCTATCGATCCAGTCCAGTCGCTCGGAAAGTCTATGAAGAATCCTTGCCCAGCGTCGGCTGCTGAAAGCAAAAAGCCCCCGTACCCGCCACCCCTGTTGGGCAGCGAGCACGGGGGCTCTGTACTCCTGTATCAGCCGTTCAGAACATTTGTGAGGCGCGCGGCAGCCTTTCCGCCGAACATGGCTATACCACAATAGAACTCGATACGAGTCCTATAGACAGGCTTGTCGTGTGCCTCCCCGAGGTCGGTGGCCTGGATCCCGCCGTTCGTCAGCCCGGAAACAGCCGAATCAGCCTCTGTCTTACCGAAGCGCACCGCGTAGATGTCTCCAGTCTCCTTACCGCCCGTTCCTGCGGTGAGCGGCAGAATATCGGTACCGTCCAGCTTCTGGCCGACATCGAGCAGCGGAATCCCATTCCAGAGGGTTGTACGCTTCCCCTGAATGTCGCTCATAAGGAGTTCGCTGCCGCCCAGCCGGCGGAACCCGGAACGGATCCTCGCAATAAGCTCGCCATTCATGTAGAGCGCGCCATTCGAGCCGTCAATCCCTCTTACGGAAGCGGTCAGCCTGTCCAGTGCGTCAAAGAACTCGTGCCCATTGGCGATAGGGCCGACTCCCTTCGCGTCGAGTACCTGCCGCCCGATGAGCCGCTTCCGGAGGCCGTCGAACCCCTTGGGGTTTACCTGTATGTCTCCGTTGAAGAACTGGTCGGAAAAATGAATGGAAGCGGCCTTGATCTTCAGCATCTCCTGAATGGCGCGCTGATCATTCAAGTTTCCACGCGTCTTGGCAATGAAGCGGTCAACGTCTGAGTCTCCACCCAGAATGGCAAGCGTCTCAATGCGCTGATTCAGCGTGCCCGTACTCTCCGGGTAAGCTTCATTCACCGCGCGGAACGAGACTCCGGGAAGCGTGGATTCTTCATTGTAGGCGAAGGCTGACCCTTCAAAGCTGATCAGAGGGAGGCGGTCAAGGATGGGTGACTCCTGAACGAATACCTCAATCACTCCACGCTGCAAATCATCCAACGTGAGCTTGGCAGATTCAATAAGAGTGAGTGCCATGTCTATCTCCTCAAAGGGTTCTGGCGGTGTTTTCAGTCCCAGATATCCGAGTCGTCTTCATCGTCGGTATCCGGTGCCGTAATAGCGGCGCGGGAACTCGGCGACAAGCCCAGTTCCCGGATGTAGCGGGCGAGCTGTGTGCGGTACTGGCTTGCGATCGTGGCGGCCCCGTTCTTCACAGTGCCTCGCTCGGCGGTGACCATCAGTCCACGTTCGGAAAGGTCCCGCTCCGCCTGGTCGATCCGGGCAACGCAGACACACATGTCTTTCACGGTGGTGTGGTCCACCTCGCCGATACCGGCCGCCACCTCAAGAACGGGGACCACACGCCGCCATTCCTGCGATGCCACATCACGGCACCGGACGTTCGCCGACTCGACAGCGGTATCGGGTGAGAATCGGAAGACCTCAGCCCAGTTCGGTTCGGCCAGGATGGCCCGGGGAACAACCACCCCTTCCTTGATCGCTGACTTTGACGGGTTCCCTTCGCGTGCCCGCTGGACGGCTGGTGTAGGTCTGTATCTGTCGGCCATGCAGCCTCGCTTTCTGGTCTTTCAGGCATGCCAAAAACGCCTTCAGCTCCGGCGCGAGTGTTTTTCCTCCCCCTCGTGCGGCTGTGAGAGGGGCAGGGGGACCCCGCCCGGGGTCACCGCGTCAGAACGGCGGAACCTCGCCTGATTCGCGCTGAGAGCGCCGCTCAGCAGCCCAACCACCAGGCTGACGCTGCGCGGTCGACTGGTTGTGGCACGACGTGCACAAGGGCCGGAGCCGATGCCACGTATCCGGATCGGCGACACCACGAGCAAGGAGTTCACGGCGCGAGTCAGGGTGATGGTCGGCCACCGTCGCAGCGGTCGCACACATCACGCACCACGGATGGGCATACAGGTAGCGCCGCCGGGTGCTCGGCCACTGCGGGCCGTACGAGCTGGTGCCCGGAGTCGCCCGGAGCCTGTTCGCCTCACGCTCATGAGCGGGGCAGCGACCACCACGGGGGGTCAGCTCAGGGCACCCGGGGACAGTGCAGGGACGGCGGGGTCGTCTGGGCAGCAGGTACCTCTTTCTGCGAGCTTTCGGCGGTGAGCGTTCTGATGGACAACAGCACCAGGCCCATAGGGATCGGCATGTGCCCCGTGAGGTCACTGGTGCACGGATAGCCCGGGACAAGGCACTCAGGCTCTCTTGGCCCCCTGCGGGTGGCCGAGCGTCTTCCTTCCCCACCACTAGTAGGGGGCGGACCTTGCCGAGGCCGGACAACCGGTGTCGAGGTTGCAGTTGAGGGGCGAAGTTTGCTTTCTCTTAGGTTTTTTCTTGTTCATCTAAAAAAATAGGGAAAACCAACACCTCAACACCCTCTCTGCCCCGCTGACCGGCCGAGGGCGAGCAGGGTCAGCCCCTCGGACCCGGCGAAGAGGGCTCAAGGCCCGCTCCCGCCCGTGTGCGGGCATGGGAAAGCCCCCGACGATCACGGGGGACCACCGGGGGCTGTTAGGGGCTGTGTGCGGCTGTTACGCGGCTCGTTCGTAGTCGTCCGAGTCGGCTTCCTCGTTCTCCGGGGTGGCCCACGTGATGCTGACCCGTGCGTCTCCGTCGAAGCGGCCCCCCTGCTTGGGTGCCTTGCTGACCGTCACGGTGTCGATGGCGAGTCCGAGCAGATCCCGTTTCTTCTCAAGGTCGGCAGCGTGCCACGCCTGCTCTCCCCATCCTTCGAGCAGGAACGTGATGTCCAGGCGTTCGCCCTTGCCCACCAGCTCTGTCAGGCGTTCTTCGGCGGTGTCGACGCGGGTCTCCGCCGCGTTCTTGTGGGGGATGCGGTACTTCGCCGAGCGGCCCGCGTAGAAGCCTGCGGCGTCGTCGGCCATGAACTTGTCGAGCTGCGCCACCGCCGTTTTCAGCTCGGCCCGCGCGTCCCTGATCTCCTGGGTCTCCTCGGGGCGGGTGAGGGTGTACCAGCGTTCGGCCACTGCGATCAGTACGGGGTCGTGGTCGTCGGACGCGTGGAGCCGTGCGGACCAGACCTGAACCACGTACTTCTCTATCGCGTTGCGGGTCACGGATGTGGGCGCGGGGCACGCCGCGCGTCCGTCGCCCCTGCGCAGACAGCTGTAGGAAAGGCTGTCCAGGGTCATGGCGCTGCCGCAGCTCGCGCAGCGCAGTTTCCCGCTCAGTGGGTGGACAGGGCGGCCCTTGCTGGGGGCAAGGCTGATGGTCTGGTTCCCGGACAGTACGCGCCGTGCGCGTGCGGCGAGTTCGGCGGGGATCATCCGGGGCAGTACGTCGGGGGTGACGACCCGTACCTTCTCGCCCCGCTCGTTCAGGTACGGGATGCGGTCCTTGTGCGCCTTGCCCCCGGGCGAGTGCGTCAGCCACCCTTCGTACACGGGGTGGATGATGATGGCCCGGATCGCGTCCGCCCGCCACGGCACACCGGTACCGGTCCGCAACCCCTCACCGTTGAACTTCCTTGTCAGCGCACGGGAGGACACCCCCTCGCTGATCTCCTTGAACACCCGGACGATGATCTCCCACGGGGTGACCTTGCGCCGGTCGGCAACCAGACACAGATACGGGGTGGTGTCGGGTACGAGCTTGCGGGTGTCAGGATCGGCGACCAGACCGAACGGGGCCTTGGACAGCCAGCGCCCCTCGTTCCGCTGCTTCGTTTTGGTGCTGCGCACGTTATAGGAGAGCCGCTGTGAGTACTCGCGTGCGTTCTCGGCCCGGTCGATGATCCAGCGCCGGTCACGCTCGTCCATCGAGTCGAGACGCTCGTAGTCGAAGATGACCCGGGCCTTGCCGAGGATGGGCACGACGGCTTCCGCGCCCTTGCGGGAGAACCTGTCGAGCGCGTACACCCACAGACACGGGACCTCGCCCGCGAGGACAGCGGCCATGGCAGCGTCGTACCGGGGCCGCCGGACGTCGGACCAGGCCGACAGGTTCTCTTTCCAGACCCGGCGGACGCAGTAGCCGTGTTCGTCGGCCCACGCCCGTCCCCGGTCCTCCTGGGCACGGATCGAGAGAGAGCGTTCACCCTCCCGGACGATCTTCGACTTCCTGAGCAGCAGATCCACCTGCGGACGCCCATGACACGGGCACACACCCGACTGAATTTTTGTCGTCATGCCCACTGTGGGGGGCAGACCTTGCCGCTGAGGCTGGGCAAGCGTGGACACAGACATACCGGGACCGCCTTTGACCAGCGGAAACGGTCCGCTGCCGAGCAGGTCCCAGGGTGTTGGACCCACTCCGAGCCCCGCGCCTCAATCGCCGGCGGGGCTGAATTTTGCTGACCCGGACTTCATCTGGAAAGAGACCCCACCGGGGCTGAAATTTCGCTGGACCCGGTGGTGCCTGCCTCACCCCCGGGGAGTCCGGGGGCGAGGGGGCTTGAGGGGGCTACGGGAGGAGGGAGATGTCGCGGATGGCGCCGCGGTCGGCGCTGGTGGCCATGGCGGCGTAGGCGCGGAGGGCGGCGGAGACTTTGCGCTCGCGGTTCTTGGGGGCGTAGACGCCGTTGAGGGCTTCGCGGCGGGCGGTGAGGTCGGCTTCGGGGACCAGGAGGTCGATGGAGCGGTTGGGGATGTCGATGCGGATGCGGTCGCCGTTCTCCACCAGGGCGATGGTGCCGCCGGAGGCCGCCTCGGGTGAGGCGTGGCCGATGGAGAGGCCGGAGGTGCCGCCGGAGAAGCGGCCGTCCGTGACGAGGGCGCAGGCCTTGCCCAGACCGCGGCCCTTCAGGAAGGACGTCGGGTAGAGCATCTCCTGCATGCCGGGGCCGCCCCGGGGGCCCTCGTAGCGGATGACGACGACGTCGCCCTCCTTGATCTCCTTGCGGAGGATCTTGTCGACGGCCTCTTCCTGGGACTCGCAGACCACGGCGGGGCCCTCGAAGGTCCAGATCGACTCGTCGACGCCGGCCGTCTTCACGACGCAGCCGTCGACCGCCAGATTGCCCTTGAGGACGGCGAGCCCGCCGTCCTTGCTGTACGCGTGGGCCGCGTCCCGGATGCAGCCGCCTGCCGCGTCCGTGTCGAGGGTGTCCCAGCGCTCCGACTGGGAGAAGGCCTCGGCCGAGCGCACACAGCCGGGGGCCGCGTGCCACAGCTCGACGGCCTCGTCGGACGGGGAGCCGCCGCGGACGTCCCAGGTCTCCAGCCAGTCCTTGATCGACGGGGAGTGGACGGTGTGGACGTCCTCGTTGAGGAGTCCGGCGCGGTACAGCTCGCCGAGGATCGCGGGGATGCCGCCCGCGCGGTGCACGTCCTCCATGTAGTAGGTGCCGCCGGGCGCGACGTTCGGCGCGACCTTGGCCAGGCAGGGCACCCGGCGCGAGACGGCGTTGATGTCGTCGAGGCCGTAGTCCAGCTCGGCCTCCTGGGCGGCGGCGAGCAGGTGGAGGATCGTGTTGGTGGAGCCGCCCATGGCGATGTCCAGCGCCATGGCGTTCTCGAAGGCGGCGCGGGTGGCGATGTTGCGCGGCAGGACGCTGTCGTCGTCGCCCTCGTAGTACCGCTTGGTGATCTCCACGACCGTGCGGCCCGCGTTCTCGTACAGCGCGCGGCGGGCGGTGTGGGTCGCCAGGACCGAGCCGTTGCCCGGGAGGGAGAGGCCCATGGCCTCGGTCAGACAGTTCATCGAGTTGGCGGTGAACATGCCGGAGCAGGAGCCGCAGGTCGGGCAGGCGTTCTCCTCGATACGGAGGATGTCGGCGTCCGAGATGCTCTCGTCGACGGCGTCGACGATGGCGTTGACCAGGTCGAGCTTGCGGACCGTGCCGTCGACCAGGGTGGCCTTGCCGGCCTCCATCGGGCCGCCGGAGACGAAGACCGTCGGGATGTTGAGGCGCAGTGCCGCGTTGAGCATCCCGGGGGTGATCTTGTCGCAGTTGGAGATGCAGATCAGGGCGTCGGCGCAGTGCGCCTCGACCATGTACTCCACGCTGTCGGCGATCAGATCGCGGGAAGGCAGGGAGTAGAGCATTCCGCCGTGGCCCATGGCGATGCCGTCGTCGACCGCGATCGTGTTGAACTCGCGGGGGACGGCTCCGGCCGCGAGGATCGCCTCGCTGACGATCCGGCCGACCGGCTGGAGGTGGGTGTGGCCGGGCACGAACTCCGTGAAGGAGTTGGCGACCGCGATGATCGGCTTCCCGATGTCCGCGCTGGCTACGCCCGAGGCCCTCATCAGGGCGCGGGCGCCCGCCATGTTCCGGCCGTGGGTGACTGTGCGGGACCGCAGCTCGGGCATCGTCGCTCGCTCCTCGGTAGAGAGTTTTCGCCGGGTACGAGCGTACGCCGATGGCTCAAGATCCGGACAGAGTGTCCGGCATACGGGACAGCTTGCTCACTCCTCGGTCGGCCGGCACCGGCCGCGCGGCCGCCGCCAGATGCCGGCGGGTGAAGGCGAGCGCCTCGGCGAGATCGGCCTCGCGCTCGGCCGCCGACATCGCGCGGCGGGTGTTCACCTCGATCACCACATGTCCGTCGAAACCGGTATGGACCAGGCGCTCCAGGAGTTCGGCGCAGGGCTGGTCGCCCCGGCCGGGGACCAGATGCTCGTCCTTCGCGGAGCCCTTGCCGTCGGCGAGGTGCACATGGCCGAGGCGGTCGCCCATCCGGTCGACCATCGCCATGGTGTCCGAGCGGGAGGTGGCGGTGTGGGAGAGGTCGATCGTGAAGTGGCGGTAGTCGTCCTTGGTGACGTCCCACTCGGGGGCGTACGCGAGCATCTCGCGGTCCCGGTAGCGCCACGGGTACATGTTCTCGACGGCGAACCGCACATCCGTCTCGTCCGCCATCCGCCAGATTCCGCCGACGAAGTCCCGGGCGTACTGCCGCTGCCAGCGGAAGGGCGGGTGGACGACGACGGTCGACGCGCCGAGCCGCTCGGCGGCGTCCCGCGCCCGCTGGAGCTTCACCCAGGGGTCCGTGGACCAGACCCGCTGGGTGATCAGCAGACACGGCGCATGGACGGCCCGCACCGGGACCTGGTGGTAGTCGGAGAGCCTGCGCAGGGCTTCGACGTCCTGGCTGACCGGGTCGGTCCAGACCATCACCTCGACGCCGTCGTACCCCAGGCGCGCGGCGATCTCGAAGGCCGTCGCCGTCGACTCCGGATAGACCGAAGCGGTCGACAGGACGACCTTCACATCCTTCGCGTCTTTCGCACGGGGGGTGCGCGCCACTGGTTCTGCCACGGGAATCAGGGTACGGGGCCGCGCCCGGCCGCGGAGCGGGTCGGGGCGCGGCCCCGGGGCCTGTGGCGAGGGTGTGACAACGGGCGGCGGGGCGGGGTGCGGGCTTACCGGGCCGGGAGGTGGTCCAAGCGGCGCAGGATCACGCCCTCGCGCAGCGCCCAGGGGCAGATCTCCAGCTCCTGGGCCCCGAAGAGGTCCATCGCGCCCTCGGCGACCAGGGCCCCGGCCAGCAGCTGGCGGGCCCTGCCGATGGAGACGCCGGGGAGCGTGGCACGCTCCTCGACCGTCATCGCGGCGAGCTTGGGGACCCAGTCCTGGAGTGATTTACGGCTCAGCTCGCGCTGGACGTAGAGCCCGTCGGCGTCCCGGGCCGCGCCCGCGATCCTGGCCAGCTGCTTGAAGGTCTTCGAGGTCGCGACGATGTGGTCGGGGCGGCCGAAGCGGCTGAATTCGCCGACCGTACGGGCGATCTCGGCGCGGATGTGGCGGCGCAGCGCGCGGACGTCCTCGGCGGCGGGCGGGTCGCCGGGGAGCGAGGCGGCCGTCAGACGGCCCGCGCCCAGCGGCAGGGAGACGGCGGCGTCGGGCTCTTCGTCGATCCCGTACGCGATCTCCAGCGAACCGCCGCCGATGTCGATGACCAGCAGCTTTCCGGCGGACCAGCCGAACCAGCGGCGGGCCGCGAGGAAGGTGAGGCGGGCTTCCTCCTCGCCGGTGAGGACCTGGAGGTCGACGCCGGTCTCGGCCTTGACCCTGGCCAGCACCACATCGGCGTTGCTCGCTTCCCGGACGGCGGAGGTGGCGAAGCTGAGGACCTGCTCGCAGCCCTGGTCCTCGGCGGCCTGCACCGCCCGGTGGAGGGTCTCGACCAGCCGGTCGACGCCCTTGGGGCCGATGGCGCCGTCCGGGTCGAGCAGCTCGGCAAGGCGCAGCTCCGCCTTGTGCGAGTGGGCGGGAAGGGGGCGCGCACCGGGGTGCGCGTCCACCACCAGCAGGTGCACCGTGTTCGAACCGACGTCGAGGACTCCCAGTCTCATGCGCAGAACGCTACTAGCGGTGGCGGACATACCCTTGCCATGTGCCAAAGACGAAAAAGGCGAAGCAGGGCAAAGCCACGCCCCCGAAGAAGATCCAGGGCGATGAGCGGGGGCTGAACTTCCCGCGAGCGTGGGTCGAGTTCCCCGATCCGGCCGACGACGAACAGGTGTTCCGCTGCGATCTGACCTGGCTGACCTCCCGGTGGAGCTGCATTTTCGGCAGCGGCTGCCAGGGGATTCAGGCGGGCCGGGCCGACGACGGGTGCTGCACGCTGGGCGCGCACTTCTCGGACGAGGAGGACGAGGAGAGGGTGGCCGGTCATGTCGAGCGGCTCACTCCGGACCTCTGGCAGTTCCACGAGGTGGGGACGGACTCGGGCTGGGTGGAGGTGGACGAGGACGGCGAGCGGCAGACGCGCCGCTGGAAGGGGTCGTGCATCTTCCAGAACCGGCCGGGGTTCGCCGGGGGCGCGGGCTGTTCGCTGCACATCCTCGCGCTCAAGGAGGGGAAGGAGCCGCTGGAGACCAAGCCGGATGTGTGCTGGCAGCTTCCGGTGCGCCGGACGTACGACTGGATCGAGCGGCCCGACGACACCAAGGTGCTCCAGGTCTCGATCGGGGAGTACGACCGGCGGGGGTGGGGGCCGGGTGGGCACGATCTGCACTGGTGGTGCACTTCGGCGACGTCGGCGCACGGGGCGGGGGATCCGGTGTATGTGACGTACCGGCCGGAGCTGGTGGAGATGATGGGGCGGGAGGCGTACGAGGTGCTGGTGGGGCTGTGTGAGGCGCGGCTGGCGTCGCAGCTGCCGCTGGTGGCTCCGCATCCTGCGGACGGGTGAGGGTGGGGGTGGGTGGGGTGAGGGACCCGGGGCTCGGGTCTCTGGCTTGATCCTGGGTCCCGGGGCGCGGGGTCCGTCCTCAAGCGCCGGACGGGCTGGAGATTGACGCACCGGTCGGAGTCACCGGTGGAGTGGTTGAGGGAGAGGCGGAGGGCGGGGGCGGGGTGGGGGTCGGGGTTGGGGGTGGGGTGGAGAAGGGCGGGGCTGCGGGGCGGGGAGGGGGCGGGGGTGTGGGGCGGGTGCCTCGGCCTTCGACGGTGATGACGGCGTTGGAGGGGTCGACGCCGATGCGGGCGCGCCAGGGGCCGGAGGGTTCGCGGGCGGCGTCCACCTCGATCCGGAGGGTGAGGGTCTGCCCGGGATTCAGGGTTCCCGAGGTCCGGCTCGGCCGGATCCAGGAGGCGTCCGACCAGACCGACCAGCGCACCGGTGCGCCGCCGGAGGCCCGGAGGGTGATCCGGGTGGTGCCGGCGAAGGGTTCGGCGTCGACGGTGAGGCGGCCGGGCCCGGGGTGTCCGGCGGGGGCGGTGGGCGGGCGGGGGCCGGTGGCCGGGACCTCGACCGAGACCTCGGGGGAGCGGGATCCGGCGGTGAAGCGGGGGGCGGGCTTCCCGTCCGCGTTGCCCGCGTGCTCGTAGCGGTCGTAGGCGTCTCCTGTGAGCCGCTCCCCCGTCTCCGTCTCCGTGGCGCTGACCGGGGCTCCGTGCCGGCCCTCCCCCGTCAGCGGGGCGCCCCGGTAGGCGGCCCAGAGCGCGAGGACCGGCGCGGCCACCACCGTCGCCACGACCGTGGTCGTCATCGCGCGGGCGCGCAGCCGGTCGCGGCGGGCGGCGTGGTCCTTGGGGTCGAGCGGGAAGCCGGTCGGCCCGAAACGGGGGGTGCTCGCCCGGCCGCGCCGGGGGGTGTGGCGGGGCGCGGGGCGGACGGCGGCGCGGGGCGCGGGGATCAGCGGGAGGGTGTCGGGGGTGACGGCCGAGCCGGGCCAGGGCCCGTTCGCCCCGGCGTGCTCGGCGGCGCGGCGGCAGCGCGGGCAGTCGTCGACGTGCCGGACGAGTTCGGTGCGGAGCACGGCGGAGTGCAGGACCCGCCGGTCCCCGGCGAGCCGGGCGACGGTGGGGCAGCCGCAGGTCTCGACGACGGCGAGCGCCGCGCGGGTGCGCTCGACCTCGCAGGCGGCGGCGGCGAGGAGCTCCCGGGCGGGGAGCGGGTCCAGGCCGAGGACGGCGGCGACCTCGCGGGGGGCGAGTCCGTGGCGTACGGCGAGCTCCAGGGCGTCGCGCTGCTCGGGCGAGGTGCCGGCGGCCTCGGGCCAGGCCAGCAGGGCCAGCTCGGCGCGGCGGCGCTCGGCGGTGGCGGCCGGGACGCGGGGGCGCTCCTCGGGGGCGGCGGGGCGGCCGGTGTGCGCGCCCTGGCGGGCCCGCCGCTGCTCGGCCAGCCGGCGCAGACAGGCCCAGCGGGCGAGCGCGTACAGCCACGCCTTGCGTTCGGGTTCGTGCGCGGGGCCGCGACCGCGCTGGCGGTCCGCGACGGCGAGGACGTCCACGAGGAGCGCGGCGGCGGTGTCGTGGTCGCGCACCAGGGAGAGGCAGTAGGTGAAGAGCCCGTCGAGGTAGGGCTCGTAGCGGCCCGGCCGCTGCTGCGGGGAGGGCTGCGGCGCGCGCCGGCGCGGTCGGTGCGCGCCGGTGGCGTGGGCGGATGGTTCCAGCCTGCTGCTCGTCACGCCGAGACGGTAGGCGCAGGGCGGCATCCTGTTCGTACCTCTTGAGTGGTTTTACTTCTTACGGGTGAACAGTTCGCTCGATAGGGGACAGGAGTCGCTCATTTCTCCTCTATTGACTCGTGCCAGTTCTCATCCGGGAGGGGGACCCGCCCCGGGACGGGCGGTCGCGGGGCGGGCGGGGGCTGCGTTGTCAGTGGGTCCGGGTACGGTTCGCGTCATGGCTGCCCGTACGAAATCCGCGAAGGACCGGCCGTCCTACCGCTGCACCGAGTGCGGGTGGACGACCGCGAAGTGGCTCGGCCGCTGCCCCGAGTGCCAGGCCTGGGGCACGGTCGAGGAGTACGGCGCGCCCGCCGTGCGGACGACGGCGGCGGGGCGGGTCTCCACCGCGGCGCTGCCGATCGGCCAGGTCGACGGGCGGCAGGCGACCGCCCGCTCCACGGGGGTGGACGAGCTGGACCGGGTGCTGGGCGGCGGTCTGGTGCCCGGGGCCGTGGTGCTGCTCGCGGGCGAGCCCGGGGTCGGCAAGTCGACCCTGCTGCTCGACGTCGCCGCCAAGGCCGCCGACGAGGCCCATCCCACGCTGTATGTGACGGGCGAGGAGTCCGCGAGCCAGGTGCGGCTGCGCGCCGACCGCATCGGCGCGCTCCACGACCATCTCTATCTCGCCGCCGAGACCGATCTCTCCGCCGTCCTCGGCCATCTGGACGCGGTCAAGCCGTCCCTGCTGATCCTGGACTCGGTGCAGACGGTGGCCTCGCCGGAGATCGACGGCGCGCCGGGCGGCATGGCCCAGGTCCGGGAGGTGGCCGGGGCGCTGATCCGCGCCTCCAAGGAGCGCGGGATGTCCACGCTGCTGGTCGGCCATGTCACCAAGGACGGCACGATCGCCGGGCCCCGGCTGCTGGAGCATCTCGTCGATGTCGTGCTGCACTTCGAGGGAGACCGGCACGCCCGGCTCCGGCTGGTCCGGGGCATCAAGAACCGCTACGGGGCGACCGACGAGGTCGGCTGCTTCGAGCTGACGGACGAGGGGATCAATGGGCTCGCCGATCCCTCGGGGCTCTTCCTCACCCGCCGGGCCGCGCCGGTGCCCGGCACCTGTCTGACAGTCACTCTGGAGGGCAAGCGCCCGCTGGTGGCCGAGGTGCAGGCGCTCACCGTGGACTCGCAGATCCCCTCGCCCCGGCGGACCACCTCGGGTCTGGAGACCTCCCGGGTGTCGATGATGCTCGCCGTGCTGGAGCAGCGCGGCCGGATCACGGCCCTGGGCAAGCGCGACATCTACAGCGCCACGGTCGGCGGGGTGAAGCTCTCGGAGCCCGCCGCCGATCTGGCGATCGCGCTGGCGCTGGCGTCGGCGGCGAGCGACTCCCCGCTGCCGAAGAATCTCGTCGCGATCGGCGAGGTCGGCCTCGCGGGCGAGGTCAGACGGGTCACCGGAGTTCAGCGCCGGCTGGCCGAGGCGCACCGGCTCGGCTTCACCCACGCGCTCGTTCCCAGCGATCCCGGCCGGATCCCCGCCGGGATGAAGGTGACGGAGGTGGCCGATGTGGGAGAAGCCCTCAGAGTGCTGCCGCGCGGCCGGAAGCAGGCCTCGGAGGAGCCCTCGGCGAGGGCCTCGCGCGGGGGCTCCTCCGGGGCCTCGCGGGAAGAGCGCGCGGACGCCCCCCGGGGCGGCGACACTCGCCGGTAGACTTTGCCCTGGTCTCGCCCATCCGTACGAGCCGGAGGAGTGCAGTGGCAGCCAACGACCGGGCATCATCGCCCGGAAAGTCCGGCGCGGGCTCCGGCAACGAAGCACTGATCCGCGCCGCCCTGAGCGCTGTCGCCCCCGGCACGGCGCTCCGTGACGGCCTGGAGCGCATCCTCCGGGGCAACACCGGCGGTCTGATCGTCCTCGGCATGGACAAGATGGTCGAGTCGATGTGCACGGGCGGCTTTGTGCTGGATGTGGAGTTCGCCGCCACCCGGCTGCGTGAGCTGTGCAAGCTGGACGGCGCGCTCATCCTCGACAAGGACGCCACGAAGATCCACCGCGCGGGTGTGCAGCTGGTGCCGGACGCCTCGATCCCCACGGACGAGACCGGCACCCGGCACCGCACGGCGGACCGGGTCTCGCGGCAGTGCGGTTTCCCGGTGATCTCCGTGTCCCAGTCGATGCGGCTGATCGCGCTGTACGTGGACGGGGAGCGCAGGGTCCTGGAGGAGTCGGCGGCGATCCTCTCCCGCGCCAATCAGGCGCTGGCCACCCTGGAGCGGTACAAGCTCCGGCTGGACGAGGTCGCGGGCACGCTCTCGGCGCTGGAGATCGAGGATCTGGTCACGGTCCGGGACGTCACCGCGGTCGCCCAGCGGCTGGAGATGGTGCGCCGGATCGCCACCGAGATCGCCGAGTACGTGGTGGAGTTGGGCACCGACGGACGGCTGCTCTCCCTCCAGCTCGACGAGCTGATCGCGGGCGTGGAGCCGGAGCGGGAGCTCGTCGTGCGCGACTATGTGCCGGAGCCGACCGCCAAGCGGTCCCGCACGGTCGACGAGGCGCTCCACGAGCTGGACGCGCTCACCCACACCGAGCTGCTGGAACTTCCCATAGTGGCCCGCGCCCTGGGCTACAGCGGCTCCCCCGAGACGCTGGATTCCGCGGTCTCGCCGCGCGGTTACCGGCTGCTGGCGAAGGTGCCCCGGCTGCCGGGCGCGATCATCGAGCGGCTGGTGGAGCACTTCGGCGGTCTGCAGAAGCTGCTCGCGGCCAGTGTGGACGATCTCCAGACCGTCGACGGCGTGGGCGAGGCCCGGGCCAGGAGCGTACGGGAGGGGCTGTCCCGCCTCGCCGAGTCGTCCATCCTCGAACGGTACGTATAAACGCCACGCATGAGAGAGACCGGCCGTTCCCCTCGGGGAGCGGCCGGTCTCGTCGTTCTGACGCTTCCTCAGTCCTTCTTCAGCACGAAGGAACGCTGGGTCATCGACTCGCCGGGGAAGCGCAGTTCCACCAGATAGGTGCCAGCCTCGACCGGTCCGGCGGGCGGGGTCGCGCAGCGGGGCTCGCTCTCCCGGCGGTCCCACTCGACGGTGTGGGTGATCGTGGCGCCGGCCGGGACCCTCAGCAGCAGGCTGCCCGCGGGCTTGGGGCAGTCCTTGGACGACCACACCTCGTCGGCGCTGTTGTCCCTGATGGTGAGCACGGCCGCGGCGGGTCCGAAGTCCGCCTTGCAGTCGGTGGCCGAGGTGTTGGCGGCGCTCAGCCGGAACAAGGGCTTCTCGCCGGGCGCGTAGTCGTTGCGGGTGGTGAGCGCCAATCGCAGCGAGCCGGAGGGGCAGTCGGGCAGCGGGGAGCCCGCCCGGACCCGCTCGCCGGCCGGACCGCCGGAGCCGGGACCACCGCCGGAGTCCCCGGAGCCGGAGCCGGAATCTGACCCGGAGCCAGAACTGGAACCGGAGCTGCCTGTACCGCCGCCCGAGGACGACCCCGTACCGCCGTCGGCCCCGCCGGAACCCGAGCCAGAGCCGGACCCCGAACCGGACCCCGAACCCGAACCGGCGTTCGTACCGCCCGAGTCCTCGCGTCCGCCGGGCTGCGCGCTGATCGCCGGACCGGACCGCGAGGGCCCCGGTGTGATGGTCGAAGGTGCTTTGGTGGACCCGCCGTTGGCATGGTCGTCACCGCCTCCGCCCCCGTCGCCCGAGGTCACCGCCCACACGGCCAGCGCCAGGAGCAGCGCGGCCAGTGTCAGCGCGACGGCTCTCCGCCGCCAGTAGATGGAGGAGGGGAGCGGCCCGATCGGATTGCGCATAGATCCCACGGATCAAACTCTACGAGAGAACCCGGCCAACTCCCGTCCTCCCCGCCGCAGAGTTCCCAAGTTCTGCCGATCATCATCATGGGACTGGGCCGAATGGAACCGATCGCCGCCGGATTCCATCAGGGCGGGCCCCCGCCCAACGCGCTGGTCAGCCGCCTCCGGGCAGCGGGTACGGTCGCACGTCATGGACAGCACCATCACCCGCGGGCTCTACCGCGACATCACCGAATACGCCGCCACCACCCCCTACTGGGTCCATAAACTGGCCGAGTTCTGGACCGAGGCCGGACTCCTCCTCTTCGGAGTCCTCTTCGTGGTCATGTGGTGGCGGGCGCGCGGCGGCACCACCACCGAGATAGCCGTGGCGGTGCTCGCCCCGATCGCGACCGCGATCGGCTATGTCGTCAGCGAGTCCCTCAAGACCGTGTTCGACGAGGAACGCCCCTGCCGCACGGTCACCGAGGCGGTGGGATCCCTGGCGACCTGCCCGCCCGTCGGCGACTGGTCCTTCCCCAGCAACCATTCCGCGATCGCGGGCGCGGCGGCGGTGGCCCTGCTGCTCGTCCGGCCGAAGCTGGCGTGGCTGACCGTGCCGATGGCGCTGCTGATGGCGTTCTCCCGGGTCTTCGTCGGAGTGCACTACCCGCACGATGTGATCGTCGGCCTGGTGCTCGGCGGCGTGGTCGCCGCGATCGCCATGGCGGCGCTGCGCCGCCCGGCGACGTCCCTGCTCGGCTCGATGCGCACCAGCCGGAACGGCCTGGTGACCTGGTTCGCCGGGCCCGGGCGCGGCTGACCGCCGTACGCCCGCCCGGCGGGGCCCGCCCTGCCCCGGAAGGAGGGCCGACGGCCCCGCGCCCGGAGCGGGTGCGCGCTCTGGTGCCCGTGGCATGTCAGGATCGTCAGTGCCATGACTGAGACCAGCACAGACTTCGCACCCGCCGACGCCGCGTCCCTGCACTCCCCCGTCATCGCCTGGTTCGACGAACACGCCCGCGATCTGCCCTGGCGACGCCCGGAGGCGGGCGCGTGGGGGGTGATGGTCAGCGAGTTCATGTTGCAGCAGACCCCGGTCTCCCGGGTGCTCCCGGTGTACGAACAGTGGCTGGCCCGCTGGCCCCGGCCCGCCGATCTGGCGGCCGAGGCCTCCGGCGAGGCCGTCCGCGCCTGGGGCCGGCTCGGCTATCCGCGCCGCGCGCTGCGCCTGCACGGGGCCGCGCAGGCGATAACGGAGCGGCACGGCGGCGATGTGCCCAGCGACCACGCCCAGCTGCTGGCGCTGCCCGGGATCGGCGAGTACACGGCGGCGGCCGTCGCCTCCTTCGCGTACGGACAGCGGCACGCCGTCCTGGACACCAATGTGCGCCGGGTGCTCGCCCGCGCCGCGAGCGGCATCCAGTACCCGCCGACCGCGACCACGGCCGCCGAGCGCAAGCTCGCCCGGGCGCTGCTCCCCGACGACGAGGAGACCGCGGCCCGCTGGGCGGCGGCCTCGATGGAGCTGGGCGCGCTGGTGTGCACCGCCCGGAACGAGGCGTGCGCGCGCTGCCCGATCGCCGCCCAGTGCGCCTGGCGGCTGTCCGGGAAGCCCGCCCACACCGGCCCCGCCCGGCGCGGCCAGACCTACGCGGGCACCGACCGCCAGGTGCGCGGCAAGCTGCTGGCCGTGCTGCGGGAGGCCCACGCCCCGGTGGGGCAGTCGGCGCTGGACGCGGTCTGGCACGAGCCGGTGCAGCGCGCCAGGGCGCTGGACGGGCTGGTCGCGGACGGTCTGGTGGAGCCGCTCGCCGAGGGCATGTACCGGCTTCCCGGCTGAGCGGGATCCGCCCGTTCCCCGGGAGTTCCGAGGAAGTTTCCCGGCGCTTTCCCCGGCGCGCGCCCCCCGAAACATTGGCTGTTACACAACCGATGGATGGCCGTGCGCCCTCCGACGGCTTCTCCGCGCAGCGCCGTGACAACCGCTCCGTAGCTTCTGAGGTAACGGAACGCGGTGCAGTTCACGGGGACGGAGGCGGTTGGAATGGCGCACGGCGAGGTGCTCGGTTTTGAAGAGTACGTACGCACCCGGCAGGAGGCTCTGCTGCGCAGCGCCCGGCGGCTCGTGCCCGACCCGATCGACGCCCAGGACCTGCTCCAGACCGCGCTGGCCCGCACCTACGGCCGCTGGGACGGCATCGCCGACAAGTCCCTCGCCGACGCCTATCTCCGCCGGGTGATGATCAATACCCGTACGGAGTGGTGGCGGGCCCGCAAGCTTGAGGAGGTGCCCACCGAGCAGCTGCCCGACGCCTGTGTCGAGGACGGCACCGAGCAGCGCGCCGACCGCGCCCTGCTGATGGATGTGCTGAAGGTGCTCGCGCCCAAGCAGCGCAGTGTGGTGGTGCTGCGGCACTGGGAGCAGATGAGCACCGAGGAGACCGCTGCCGCGCTGGGCATGTCTGCGGGTACGGTGAAGAGCACGCTGCACCGGGCACTGGCCAGGCTGCGTCAGGAGCTGGAGAGCCGGGACCTGGACGCGCGGGCGCTGGAGCGCGACGAGATCGACGGACCGGACGGGATCGGCCGGATCCGCGGGGTGCGGGACGACCGTTGTGACGACGAGCGGGGGCAGGAGCGGTGCGCGGCCTGAAAGGCCCGGGAACCAGCCGTACGGGCGGCTTGAGGAAGATTCCGGGCACTGGGACTGGGACTGGGCCCGGGCCCAGTCCCGGTCCCGGACGCGCCGCCGACGGGCGGCGCGCGGCAGGACATCCGGGACACCCGGGAGGACACCCGGCAGGACATCCGCGAGGACTGACGGCGGGCGCCGCGGCGCTCGCCGCGCTCGCCGTCCTCGGGCTGTTCACCGTCGGCTGCTCGGCGAGCGGCAGCGGCGTACAGGACGAGGGCTCGGCGCACGCCCAGGCCGCCCCGAAGAGCACCCCGGCGGCGAGTTCCCCGGGCGCGGCGGCGGACACCCCGGCGGGGAAGACCGCGCCCGTCGACCCGGTCGAGCTGATCAAGAACGACCCGGAGGTCGACAAGCAGGTCAAGGCCGACCTCAAGCCCTGCGGCCGCAGCGCCTACCCGGTGGACGTCGCGTACGGGAACATCACCGGCGGGCAGTCGCCGGACGTGGTCGTGAATGTGATGACCTGTGCCGACGGGGTCGGACTCGGCACCTATGTCTACCGGGCGGCCGGCTCGGCGTACAAGAATGTCTTCAAGTCCGAGAAGACCGCCGTCTACGCCTCCATCGACCGGGGCGATCTGGTGGTGACCCAGCAGGTCTACAGCGAGCGGGACCCGGTGGCCTCGCCGTCGGCCGAGGTGGTGACGACGTACCACTGGGCGAGCGGCCGGTTCAGCGAGCTGCACTGGGTGCGGAACGAATTCAGCAGGACGGTCGGGGAGGACGAACTGGTCGTCCCCGAGCCGACCTCCGTACCGAACGAGAACTGAGAGAGCGAAAACCGATGGCCGACACCCATGTGCTGTTCGTGGAGGACGACGACGTCATCCGCGAGGCGACCCAGCTCGCGCTGGAACGGCACGGCTTCGTGGTGACCGCCATGCCCGACGGGCTGCTGGGCCTGGAGTCCTTCCGGGCGAACCGGCCCGACATCGCGCTGCTCGACGTGATGGTGCCGGGGCTCGACGGGGTGAGCCTGTGCCGTCGTATCCGGGACGAGTCGACCGTACCGGTGATCATGCTGTCGGCGCGGGCCGACTCCATCGACGTGGTGCTCGGTCTGGAGGCGGGCGCGGACGACTATGTGACCAAGCCCTTCGACGGCGCGGTGCTGGTCGCCCGGATCCGCGCGGTGCTGCGGCGGTTCGGCCACGCGGGCGGCGGCGACCGGGCCGCCGCGGACCAGGGCCCGGGCGCGCTGCTGACCTTCGGCGATCTGGAGGTCGACACAGAGGGCATGGAGGTGCGCAGGGCCGGCGATCCGGTGGGGCTCACCCCCACGGAGATGCGGCTGCTGCTGGAGTTCTCCTCCTCGCCCGGCACCGTGCTCTCCCGCGACAAGCTGCTCGAACGGGTCTGGGACTACGGCTGGGGCGGTGACACGCGGGTGGTGGACGTCCATGTCCAGCGGCTGCGCACCAAGATCGGCCAGGACCGGATCGAGACGGTCCGGGGCTTTGGCTACAAGCTCAAGGCATGAGGCCCGGAAGGCGTATGAGGCCCACTGGACCGCGCGGGAGCGCGGTATGAAGCGTCTGGTGCTGCGCACCGGAGTCCGCTGGAAGATCAGCATCGCCATCGCGGCGGTCGGCGCGCTCATCGCGCTGACCCTGAGCCTGGTGGTGCACAACGCCGCCCAGGGCGCGCTGCTCGACAACGCGCGCGATGTGCAGCTCGAACGGGTGCGGACCGCCGAGCGCGGCTTCGAGGGCCCCAAGAGCAAGAATCAGGGCTTCAACGTCAAGGTCAACGACCCCGACCTGCCCAAAGAGCTGCGGCGGCTGATGGACGAGAAGCGGCGCGGCAGCTATGTGGAGACCCGGGACGACGGGCCGCCGGAGATCTGGGCCGCCGTGCCGCGCGCCAATGGCGATGTGCTCTCGCTGCACGGCGAGTTTCCCGAGCGGAGCGCCGTCATCCTGCGGAATCTGGACCGGGCGCTGATCATCGGCTCGGTCTCGGTGGTCGCCGGAGGCTGCGCGCTGGGGGTGCTGATCGGCGGCCAGCTCTCACGCAGGCTGCGCAAGGCGGCCGCGGCGGCGGCCAATGTGGCCGAGGGCCATACGTCGGGGCGGGTACGGGACGCGATCGGCGGTGTCGTCCGCGACGAGACCGACGATCTGGCCCGCGCCATCGACGCGCTCACCGACGCGCTGAACGCGCGCATCGAGGCCGAGCGCCGGGTCACCGCCGATATCGCGCACGAGCTGCGCACCCCGGTGACCGGGCTGCTCACGGCCGCCGAGCTGCTGCCGCCGGGCCGGCCGTCGGAGCTGGTGCGGGACCGGGCGCAGGCGATGCGGACGCTGGTGGAGGACGTACTGGAGGTGGCCCGGCTGGACAGCGCGTCGGAGCGGGCCGAGCTTCAGGAGATAGCCCTCGGCGAGTTCGTCACCCGGCGGATCGCGGCGCTCAACCCCGATGTGCCGGTGCAGGTGGTGCACGAGTCCTGGGTGAACACCGACCCCCGGCGGCTGGAGCGGATCCTGCTGAATCTGCTGACCAACGCCGCGAAGTACGGCAAGCCGCCGGTCGAGGTCACGGTCGAGGGCCGGGTGGTGCGGATCCGCGACCACGGCCCCGGCTTCCCGGACGCGCTGCTGCGGGAGGGTCCGAGCCGTTTCCGTACGGGGGCGAGCGACCGCGCGGGCACCGGGCACGGCCTGGGTCTGACGATCGCGGCGGGCCAGGCCCGGGTGCTGGGGGCGAGGCTCACCTTCCGCAACGCGGCTCCGAAGGGCGTTCCGGCCTCGGAGGCCACCGGGGGCGCGATCGCGGTGCTCTGGCTCCCCGAGCACGCCCCGACGGCGGGCGGCAGTTTTCCGCTGCCGCCGCCGTCGGCACGCGGGCGCGCCAAGGGCTGAGCCCGTGCGCGTATGTACGACAGCGGCCCCCGGTGCGGGAAGCACCGGGGGCCGCTGTCATCGCGCTGTGTCAGTACCGCGTCGGTACCGCGCGTGCGAGGTCAGATGGTGATGCCCTCGGAACGCAGGTGGGTGACGGGGTTGATCGCGCTGCCGTAGTTCGGGGTCGTACGGATCTCGAAGTGCAGGTGCGGGCCGCTGGAGTTTCCGGTGTTGCCGGAGAGGGCGATCTGCTGGCCGCCCTTGACCTGCTGGCCGATCTTCACGTCCACCCGCGAGAGGTGGGCGTACTGCGAGTAGGTGTCGTTGTCGTGCTTGACGACGACGGCGTTGCCGTACGCGGGACCGTCACCGGCGCCGTTCGGGCCGGCCTTCACGACGGTGCCGGGGCCGACGGACTTGACCGGGGTGCCGGTCGGGACGGCGAAGTCCTGGCCGGAGTGGTTGCTGGCCCACATGGCGCCGCCCTTGCCGTAGGTCGCGCTCACGACGTACTGGCTGACCGGCTTGGACCAGCCGGAGGCCGAGAGGGCCTTCGGGGCCGCGACGGGCTTGGCGGTGACTGCGGCGGCCTTGGCGGCCTGCGCCTTCGCCTGGGCGGCGACGGCGCTGGAGGTGCTCGCGGCGGCCGGCGCGGCCTGCACACCGGTCTCTGCGGCGAACGCGGCTCCTGCGCCGAGCACCGTCGACGCTCCCAGACCAGCAGCCAGGACGGCGGTACGGGTACGGAGGGCGGACAGGCGGGGACGACGAGAAGTGACACGCATACGGGAAAGCCTCCGGGCGATAAGGGACCCGGCACGGGAAGTGCGCCGGGCTGCGTTGCTGCCATCCCTTGGTAACCGAAACCCCCACTTCACCTCAAACACCCCATCTACGACATTAGGTCGTAGCGGAAGCACCGGGAATCAGACTCTTGACACCCACTGGTCAAGATCGCCCGCAGGGGCTCCCGAGCGCTGGAGTCGATCTTCGAAAGGGGGTTTATCCGCATGCGGGACCCCGGGGCGCACCGCATGCGGACCTCGTACGCGCCGCCCGCCCGGCCACGGGACCAAAGTCCCGAGCGGGGCCACGCGCCCGGACCGGCCCCGGGTCCCGTCAGCGCTCCTACACCGGCTAGTAGGCCCGAATGGGCCTGTGTGCCTTGTCACCGGGCGGCCCGATACGGCTGTGGGCCGGGTCACTGATTCACCGGCCGGAAAGTGGCCTGGGCCACTAATCTCGGGGCGGGGAGAAGGGGGTTGGGACAGGTGGGGCTCAAGGTGTCGTCGTGGGTGGTCGCGGTCTTCGGAGAGCAGCAGGGCACCGGGGTGCTGATCGACCCCAAACACGTCCTGACCTGCGCACATACAGTCTCGGCGGGCCAGGCGCCCGAGGTGGCGCACCCGGGGACGGGACGCCGGATCCGCTGCCGAGTGCTCTGGAGCGGCGCATCGGAGGGGCTGGACGCCGCACTGCTGCGCGCGGAGGACGACATCGTCCCGGCGGGCGGTCCGGGCGGTCCGGGCGGTCCGGGCAGTGCGGGCAGTGCGGGCAGTGCGGGCAGTGCGGGCAGGCTCCGCTGGGCCCGTCTGACCAGGGACGATGCCCTGCCCGGCTGCGAGACGATCGGCTTCCCGGACCATCAGCGGTACGCCAGGGCCACCGGCCCCGGAAAGCTCGACTTCGGCCAGTACCGGGGCAGCGTGCTGCCCGTCGCGGGCCGCGTCCACGGCGCGCTCACCTTCTGGCTCGACCGCTCCCCCGGCGCGGTGTCGCCGAACGGCGCGAGCCCGCTCGCCGGGCTCTCCGGCTCCCCCGTCTTCGCCGGGGACGTCCTGCTGGGCATCGTCGCCCGCGTGATGGGCACGGAGGGGCAACAGCACCTCGAAGCCGTACCCGTGGCAGCGATCCGGGCAGCACTGGCCGCCGGGACCGACGACCTGACCCTGCCGCCGCTGGAGAACCTCACTTCCTTCGACCCGCGCGACGGCGCGTTCGAGCAGCGGTACGCGGCCGCCCTCAAGGCCCAGTACGCCAAGACGGAGATCTTCGGCATCGACGAGCTGAGCCTGAGCGAGTCCAGCTGGGACCTCGACACCGCCTATCTCAGCCTGGAGGCCACCGACTTGGCGGGTGACGAGGACACCCTCTGGTTCGGGCCCCACGAGTCGAGACCGGCCCCACCGCCGCACAGCCCCCGCCCCCGGCGGGTGGAGGAGCTCCTCGGCCTCAGCCGCCGCACCCTGCTGCGCGGCGAGGCGGGCGCGGGCAAAACCACCCTGGTGTGGTGGCTCGCCGCCCACGCCGCCGCCGGCACCCTCCCCGGCCAACTCGCCGAACTCAACGGCCTGGTCCCCTTCGTCGTCCCCCTGCGCAGCGTGCAGGCCCAGGCCGACGGCCGTTTCCCAGGACCCGACGAACTCCCCCGCGTCGCCGGTCTCCCCATCGGCCAAGCCCCCGACGGCTGGGCCGAACGCGTCCTCCACTCCGGGCGCGCCCTCCTCCTCGTCGACGGCCTCGACGAACTCCCTCCCTCAGCCCGCCCCAAGGCCCGCCGCTGGCTCAGCCGACTCCTGCGCACCCACGCCGACACCCGCTGCCTCGCCACCGTCCGCCCCGGCGCGGTGGAGTCCGACTGGCTCACTGGCGAAGGCTTCGCCGATCTGCTCCTCCTCCCCATGAGCGACGACGACATCAACGCCTTCGTCACCGCCTGGCACCGCGCCGCCCGCCTGGAGTACACCGCCCTCGGCCTCGCCCGCGCCGAAGCCGAGTCCGCACTCCTGAACCAACTGGAACGCGACCTCCACCACGAATTCGCCAACCACCGCGTCCTCCGCGACCTCGCCCGCACCCCCCTGCTCTGCGCTGTCATCTGCGCCCTCCACCGCAAGCGCCGGGGCCGCCTCCCGCGCAGCCGCTGGGAGCTGTACCGCGCCACCCTCGACATGCTCCTCGGCAAACGCGACAGCGACCGGGGCATCGACGCCCCCGAAGGTCTCACCCTCAGCGTCGACGAACACAAAATGCTGCTCCAGCAGCTCGCCGTCTGGCTGGTACGCGGCGGACAGAACCAGCTCACCCCCGAGGAAGCCATCACCCAGATCGACCTGGCCACCCGCTCCATGCCCCAGGTCCGCGAACAGGGCAGCGGCCGGCAGATCCTCACCCATCTGCTGAACCGCAGCGGACTGCTCCAGCAGCGCACAGGGGACGCCGTGCAGTTCATCCACCGCACCTTCCAGGACTACCTGGCCGCCAAGGAGTTCGCCGAGACGGACGGCGTACGGGAGCTGGTGCAGAACGCGGGGGACGAGCGGTGGCGGGACGTGGTGCGGATGTCGGTGGGGCACTTCGACAAGCGGGTGGGGAGGCTGATCGGGGCGCTCATCGAGGCGGGGGATGACCAGGGAGCTGACGCGTGGACAGAGCATCTGCTGGCGGGGCACTGCGCGGCGACGGCGGTGTTCTTGGACGAGGGGGTGCGGGCGGAGGTGGAGCGGAGGATCAGGGGGCTGATGCCGCCCCGGGACTGGGAAGAGGTGGTGGAGCTGGTCGAGCTGGGTTCATACGTGCTGCCACTGCTGCCCGGGCCATCCGGGAACTCCTCTGAAGACATGCGCGTCATCGAGACCATCGCGCTGGTGGGCGACCCAGCAGGCATTGACAGGCTGCGGGAGTTCACCGGGCAGCAGGACACGTACGTACAGAACGCCCTGATGGATGGGTGGCACCACTTCCCGGCGGAGAGATACGCCAGTGAGGTGCTCTCCCACGTCGATCTGACCGATACCCGTGTCGAGGTCTTCACCGCTGAAGATCTGCGGCTGCTGCACCATCTCGGCCCATTCTCCGACATCATGCTCTCTGGTCATCACTCATCAGACGACTTGGACGCCCATCTGCCACGCACCGGGCTGATCAGCGTCTCCGTGCACAACAACCCGAGCCTGACCAGCCTTGCCTTTCTGCGGTCCCGCTCTACCATCCGCGAATTCGCCCTCACGAGCTGCGATGAGGTGAAGACACTGGAAGAACTCGCCGACCGCGCCTTCGACCAGCTGACGCTGGACTCGGGAACGCTGTGGCTGCCTGGTCGACTTCCCAGCGCCCGCCACCTCCATGTGCTGACCATGAAGGGTGACCGATATGACGCCCTGTCTCGCTGGACCGGTGTCGAGGAGCTGCACTTGAACTCTCCTGGACATCTCTCCACGTTGATGCGGTCTGTCAAGGAGCTCCCTGCCCTCTGGGCCCTGGCGATGACATCGGTCGATGAATGGGACTTCGAAGCCTCCGAGGAGGCTCCCGGCATCACCCGTCTGATGGCGAGAATCCCCGCCCAGCTCTTTGACACCGCCGCGCTCTCACGGGTCTTCCCCTCCCTGGAGCAGCTTGACCTCACCATCGAGAAGAGCGCGGAGTGCACGATCGACCTCACCCCGCTCCACCGTCTCCCGGGGCTGACGATCCACCTCATTTACGCACTCGGCACCCAGCTCCGCATCACCGGCGGCGAGCACTTCGGCGACCGCCTGACCATCAACCCGTGACGCCCACCACCCTTCTCCCATCCCTCCCCATCAGGGATGCTCCTTGGCATGACCAGAGCAGAAAACCCACCCCGGCCCCGCCGCCCGCGCAGCCGTCCCCTCCTCACCACCGCCGCCTGCGTTCTCACCGCCGCCCTCACCCTCACCTGGAGCGCCCCCGCCGGAGCGGGCCCCTCCGACAATGGGCTGAAGGGGGCGCTCGACACGATCCTCGCCGACCCCAGGCTTGAGGGCGGGGCGGCCGGAGTCGTGGTCGCCGACGCGGTGACCGGGGAGAGGCTGTATCAGCGGGCGGGGGGCGACCGGTTGATGCCGGCGTCGAACACCAAGCTGCTCACGTCGGCGGCGGCGATGGCGCTGCTCGGCCCGGACTACCGGTACACCACCGATGTGCTCGTCTCGGGCACCCGTAACGGATCCCGGCTCGACGGCGATCTGCATCTGCGGGGCAGCGGCGACCCGACCACCCTCCCCGAGGACTACGACGCGCTCGCCGCCGAGGTCGCGGCGAGCGGAATCCGGCGCGTCTCGGGGCGGATCGTCGCCGACGACACTCGTTTTGACGCCCAGCGGCTGGGCCGGGGCTGGGCGGGGGACGACGAGTCCTCGTACTACTCCGCGCAGACCTCGGCGCTGACGGTCGCGCCGGACACGGACTACGACTCCGGGACGGTGGTCGTAGAGGTGGCCCCGGGCGCGAAGCCCGGTGACCGGCCGAAGGTGACCGTGACGCCGAGGACCGACTACGTACAGGTCGATCTGACGGGCTCCGCCACCGTCGCGGCCGGGCAGCCCGGCACCCTCGGCATCGAGCGGCGGCACGGCTCCAACTCCATCGAGATCAGCGGGAATGTCCCCGTCGGCACGAGCGCGACCAAGAAGTGGGTGACCGTCTGGGAGCCGACCGGCTACGCGGCGGCCGTCTTCGCGGACGCGCTCGACCGGCACGGCGTACGGGTCAAGAAGGACGACGCGCTCCTCGGCCGCGCGACGCCCGCCGACGCGCGCCCGGTCGCCTCGCACAGCTCCATGCCGCTGCGCGAGCTGATGGTTCCCTTCATGAAGCTGTCGAACAACATGCACGCCGAGGCGCTGACCAAGACGATCGGGTACGAGAAGGCCGGGCGCGGCAGCTGGAGCGCCGGGCTCGCCGCCATCGGCGACCATCTGCGCCAACAGGAGCTCGCCACCGGCACTCTGCGGCAGGTCGACGGCTCGGGTCTCGGCCGGATGAACGTCGTGCCCGCCGAGCAGTTCACCCGGCTGCTGCTCGCGGTGCGCGCCGCGCCCTGGTACGCCGACTGGTACGCCGCCCTGCCGGTGGCCTGCGGGCCGGACCGGGCCACCGGCGGGACCCTGCGGACCCGGATGTGCGGGACTCCCGCCGCGCTCAACACCCGCGCCAAGACGGGCTCGCTGACGGGGGCCTCGGCGCTCTCCGGGTACGTCAAGGACGCGGGCGGGCGGGAACTCGTCTACTCGATCGTTCTGAACAACTACCTCACGTCCTCCGTGAAGAGCGTCGAGGACGCGATCGTGGTGACGCTCGCCCGGTCGGACACGGCTGCGGGCTCCATCGCCACTGTCGCGCCCCGGAAGGCGCTCACGTCGGACGACGGCACGTCAGATGTCACACAGGCCAACGACGGTGAATGTTCCTGGCAGAAGCCACAAATCTGCTGAACGGGCCACGGCCCGGACCGTACCTTGGGTACCGTCCGGGCCATGACCGACGACACCTCCGGCGCGAACGCCGAACTCCCCGACATCGAACTCGCCGACGCCATCGAGTCGATACGCGACCAGCTCATCGAGGCGGCCGGCCGGTCCGCCGGCCGCCCGGTCCTCTTCGAGGTGGGCGACATCGAGATGGAGTTCACCGTCGAGCTGCGCAAGGAGACCAGAGGCGGCGCGCGCGTGAAGGCCTGGGTGGTGGACGCGGGCGCGGAAGCCGCCCGGACCAGCGGCCGGACCCACCGCGTCGCCTTCACCCTCAAGCCGAGGAACGCGCGGACCGGCGGGTCCTGGCTCGTCGGCAATGACGACGCCGGCGACACGAGCGACTTCGGCGGCCCCGGCCCGTACCCGGCCGCCGGAGCACAGTGAGCGCAGGCACCGTCCTGCCGGTCGGCCGCAGGGCCGTGGTGGTCCACGGCGGGCGGCAGGGCAGCGGCGTACTCCTCACGCCACGCACCGTGCTGACCTGCGCCCATGTGATCGGTCCTGGACACACCGCCCGGGTGTCGGTGCCCGGTGTCCGGGGGTCGGTGCTCTTCCAGGTCATCTGGTCGGACGCCCGGCTGGACGCGGCGCTGCTGGTGAGCGCCCAAAGTCCGCATCCGGGCGTCACAACGCCGAATCAGCTGATCCGGATGAGCGAGGTCACCACCGATTGGCCGCTCACTGGGTGCGAGATCGTCGGCTTCCCCGAGATCCAGCGGTACGACGGCCAGAGGCTGGAGGCCGACCAGTACCGGGGAACCGTGCTGCCGCTCGCCGGGCTCATCCGCCGGACGATGGTGTTCGAGTTCGACCGGGAGCCCGCCGCCGAACGCGAGGACGGCACCACCGCGCTCGCCGGGCTCTCCGGCGCGCCCGTCTACGCGGGCGAGGCCCTGCTCGGGATCGTCCGCGAGATCCCGCACGACCGCCGGCTGCTGCGGGCGGAGTGCGTGCCCGTCTCCCAGATCGTCTCCGACCCCGCGTTCCGCGAGTGGTTCGACGGCAACAAGGCCGCCTCCGACCTGCTGCCGCGACTGGAGCCCATCACCCACACCCACCCCCACGATCCCCGTTACGAGGAGGAGTACGCGGAGGCCCTCGCCACCGAGTACCGCAAGACCAAGGTCTTCGGGCTGGACGAACTCTCCCGGCGGGACGCGGAATGGGACCTGGACACGGCGTATCTCAGCCTGGAGGCCAGCCCCAGAACACCACGGCCGGACCCCCGGGCGCCCTTCCGGGAACCGGTCGGAGGCACCCCGCAGCGCATCGAAGCGCTGCTCGCCGACCGGCCCCGGGTGCTGCTGCGCGGCGACGCGGGCGCGGGCAAGACCACCCTGATCTGGTGGCTGGCCGCCCACGCCGCCTCCGGCACCCTCGACACCCGGCTCGCCGAGCTGAACGGCCTGGTCCCCTTCGTCGTACCGCTGCGCACCCTGCGCGCCCAGGGCCAGGACCTGCCCTCCCCGGGCGCGCTCTCCGGCGTCTCCCGGCTGGTGATCGACCAGCCGCCGGACGGCTGGGCGGGCCGGGTACTGTCCGCCGGGCGGGGGCTGCTGCTGGTCGACGGCTTGGACGAGGTGCCGCACGACGACCGGGAGGATGCCCACCGCTGGCTCTCGGCGCTGCTGCGGCGCTATCCCCGGACCCGGTGCGTGGCGACCGTACGGCCGCTGGCGGTCGCGCCCGACTGGCTGGAGTCGGAGGGGTTCGAAGAACTGAGCCTGCTGCCGATGCGCGACGCGGACATCACGGCCTTCACCGCCGCCTGGCACGCGGCGGCCCGGCTGGACGACGACGGCCATGACGCGCTGCACGAGCTGGAACGGGATCTGACCCAGCAGTTCGCGAACACCCCGGCGCTGCGGGAGCTCGCCCGCACCCCGCTGCTCTGCGCGGTCATCTGCGCCCTGCACCGGCTGCGCGAGGGCTTTCTCCCAGAGACCCGCTGGGAGCTGTACCGCTCGGCGCTCCAGATGCTGCTGGGCCAGCGCGACAAGCGCCGCAAGGTCGACAGGCCCGAGGGCGTCACCCTGACCGTGGAGGAGCATCAGCAGCTCCTCCAGCGGATCGCGGTCTGGCTGGTGCGCGGCGGGCAGACCGAGTTCACCGAGGAGAGCGCCCTTCGCCAGCTCGACCGGGCACTGACGGGGATGCCACAGGTCAGCGACCAGGGGGACGCGAGCCGGATACTGGCCCATCTGCTCAACCGCAGCGGTCTGCTCCAGGAGCAGACCGACGGGGTCTACCAGTTCACCCACCGCACCTTCCAGGACTTCCTGGCGGCCAAGGAGTTCGTCGAGGGCGACCATCTCCACGAGCTGCTGCGGCACGCGCCCGAACAGCAGTGGCACGACGTACTGCTGCTGGCCGCAGGCCACTGCTCACGGCGTGAGCTGCCGGTGCTGGTCGACGGCCTGCTGCGGGCGGGCACCACGGCACGGCGACAGGGCGGCAAACGCACCGCCCTCTATGTGCTGGCCGCGCTCTGCGCCCAGCACGCGGCCTGGCTCGACGCCTCGGTGCATCAGAAAGTCCAGACGGCCGTCCGGGGTGTGCTGCCGCCCCGCACCGTCGAGGAGCGGGCGTCGCTGGCCCGGCTCGACACGGCCGTGCTGCCGCTGCTGCCGGAGCCGAAGGAGCTGGCTCCGCCCGAGCGGGAGCAGTTGGCGGAGCTGCTCGCTGTGATCGGTGGATCGGCGGCTCTGCCGTACGCACGGAAGCTGGCGGAGGCTGATGGCGGATCCGGAGGTCTGCGCTCCGTGCTGGCCAGGAGCTGGGAGAAGTATCCGGCCAAGGAGTACGCCGAGCGTGTCCTCGCACCGCTGGACCTGAGTAGCAGTGTGCTGATGGTCAGTGCTTCGGAGCAGCTGCACCAGCTCTTTCTGGTGCCGCGCACTCGCAGTGTCGGTCTCCTAGGCGACTTCACCCCTGCGGAGCTTCGCTCCGGGCTGTCCGGAGCAACGCTCCACCACATAGCTCTCTTCGGCAATGAAAAGCTCACTGATCTCAGTGCGCTGGGCCCATGCGGCAGCAATCTGGAGATCTTGAACATCGTCCACTGCACCGCCTTGAAGAGCCTCGTCGGCCTCGCGGAGTTCGGGGCGCTGAAAGCGCTAACGCTGAGCAACAGCCCGGTCTTCGAGGAGGGTCTGAAAGTGATCGCCGAGCTGCCCCAGTTGGGAACGCTCATCCTGACCCAGCCTCAGCTCCCGGACGGCAAGCTCAATCTCACCCCCCTACACTCCCTGCCCAACCTCCAGATCAACATCACCGGGGTCCCCAAGACAAAGGTGCTCGGCCGCCAGAAACTGGGCAACCGTCTCACCTTCAAAACCTGACCAGCTACGCCAGAAGGGGCTGCCCCGGACTCCGTACGTCTCCGTACGCGTCCGGGGCAGCCCCTTCTTGGCTGGCTACCGCCCGGGAGGCTTACGCCTCCTTCGAGAGGTTCGGTCCGGCTCCGCCGGCCGCCTGCTCGATCGGCGGGACGTCGGGCAGTGCCGACTTCTCCTCGCCGCGGAAGGTGAACTTCTTCTCTTCACCCTCGCCCTCGGTGTCCACGACCACGATGTGACCGGGGCGCAGCTCACCGAAGAGGATCTTCTCGGAGAGGATGTCCTCGATCTCGCGCTGAATCGTCCGGCGCAGCGGCCGGGCGCCCAGAACGGGGTCGTAGCCCTTCTTGGCGAGCAGCGACTTGGCCGTGGAGCTGAGCTCCAGACCCATGTCGCGGTCCTTCAGACGCTCATCCACCTTGGCGACCATCAGGTCGACGATCTGGATGATGTCTTCCTCGGTGAGCTGGTGGAAGACGACGGTGTCGTCGACACGGTTGAGGAACTCGGGCCGGAAGTGCTGCTTGAGCTCTTCGTTGACCTTGACCTTCATACGGTCGTAGTTCGACTTGACGTCGCCCTGGGCGGCGAAGCCCAGGTTGAAGCCCTTGGAGATGTCCCGGGTCCCGAGGTTGGTCGTCATGATGATGACCGTGTTCTTGAAGTCCACGACGCGGCCCTGGGAGTCGGTCAGGCGACCGTCCTCCAGGATCTGCAGAAGGGAATTGAAGATATCGGGGTGGGCCTTCTCGACCTCGTCGAAGAGGACGACGGAGAACGGCTTGCGGCGCACCTTCTCGGTGAGCTGGCCGCCCTCCTCGTAGCCCACGTATCCGGGCGGGGAGCCGAAGAGACGCGAGACCGTGTGCTTCTCGCTGAACTCCGACATGTCGAGGGAGATCAGCGCGTCCTCGTCGCCGAAGAGGAATTCGGCGAGCGTCTTGGACAGCTCGGTCTTACCGACGCCGGACGGGCCGGCGAAGATGAACGAGCCGCCGGGGCGCTTGGGGTCCTTCAGGCCGGCACGGGTACGGCGAATGGCCTGGGAGAGCGCCTTGATGGCGTCCTTCTGGCCGATGACGCGCTTGTGCAGCTCGTCTTCCATGCGCAGCAGCCGGGAGGACTCCTCCTCGGTGAGCTTGAAGACCGGAATGCCGGTGGCCGTGGCCAGGACTTCGGCGATGAGCTCGCCGTCGACCTCGGCGACGACATCCATGTCGCCGGCCTTCCATTCCTTCTCGCGCTTGGCCTTCGCGGCGAGCAGCTGCTTCTCCTTGTCGCGGAGAGAAGCCGCCTTCTCGAAGTCCTGGGAGTCGATGGCCGACTCCTTGTCACGGCGCACGCCCGCGATCTTCTCGTCGAACTCGCGGAGGTCCGGCGGCGCGGTCATCCGGCGGATACGCATCCGGGATCCGGCCTCGTCGATCAGGTCGATCGCCTTGTCCGGGAGGAAGCGGTCCGAGATGTACCGGTCCGCCAGGGTGGCGGCCTGAACGAGGGCCTCGTCCGTGATGGAGACACGGTGGTGGGCCTCGTAGCGGTCGCGCAGACCCTTGAGGATCTCGATGGTGTGCGGCAGCGAGGGCTCCGCGACCTGGATGGGCTGGAAGCGGCGCTCAAGGGCCGCGTCCTTCTCCAGGTGCTTGCGGTACTCGTCGAGCGTGGTGGCGCCGATGGTCTGGAGCTCACCACGGGCGAGCATCGGCTTCAGGATGCTGGCCGCGTCGATCGCGCCCTCGGCGGCACCCGCGCCGACGAGCGTGTGCAGCTCGTCGATGAACAGGATGATGTCGCCGCGGGTGCGGATCTCCTTGAGGACCTTCTTCAGGCGCTCCTCGAAGTCACCCCGGTACCGGGAGCCGGCGACGAGCGCGCCGAGGTCCAGGGTGTAGAGGTGCTTGTCCTTGAGGGTCTCGGGCACCTCGCCCTTGACGATGGCCTGCGCCAGGCCCTCGACGACCGCCGTCTTGCCGACGCCGGGCTCGCCGATGAGCACGGGGTTGTTCTTGGTACGGCGGGACAGCACCTGCATGACCCGCTCGATCTCCTTCTCGCGCCCGATGACCGGGTCGAGCTTGGACTCACGGGCGGCCTGGGTGAGATTGCGGCCGAACTGGTCCAGGACGAGCGAGGTCGAGGGCGTGCCCTCGGCGGGACCGCCTGCGGTGGCGGCCTCCTTGCCTCCCGAGTAACCGGAGAGCAGCTGGATGACCTGCTGCCGCACTCGGTTCAGGTCGGCGCCCAGCTTCACGAGGACCTGGGCGGCGACGCCCTCGCCCTCGCGGATCAGGCCGAGCAGGATGTGCTCCGTGCCGATGTAGTTGTGGCCCAGCTGAAGGGCCTCGCGGAGCGAGAGCTCCAGGACCTTCTTGGCACGGGGGGTGAAGGGGATGTGCCCGGACGGGGCCTGCTGGCCCTGACCGATGATCTCCTCCACCTGCTGGCGGACCGCCTCGAGCGAAATCCCGAGGCTCTCCAGGGCCTTAGCGGCGACACCCTCACCCTCGTGGATAAGGCCCAGGAGGATGTGCTCGGTGCCGATGTAGTTGTGGTTGAGCATCCGGGCTTCTTCCTGAGCCAGGACGACAACCCGCCGCGCGCGGTCGGTGAACCTCTCGAACATCGTTAATCGCTCCTCAGAGCGGTCAGGCAGTAAGGGGTCGGTCCCCTCCCTGTCCTTCCGCAGCTTAGTCCCGCAAGCGGGGACCGCTCATTCCAACTGCCGACACCCGTCTGTGGCCTCCTGACCCCTGAACGCCGACAACTGCTCCAACCCGATGGTGCGAGACGATGTTCCCGCAGGCCAGGCAGTTACCCTCGCCGCGAATACGCCGATGGCGAACGTAAGGCCGCCCTGCGAGCGTGTCGCCCCTCCCCACTAGGGATGTCTTACCCGCAAGCACTGACAGTCCATGCGGCGCACCCCCCTCCCCTCCGCTACGGGCGAACAACATTGCGCCCCCGGTCGCGCCCGAACGCCCCCGGATCCGCGACCGTGCGGGACCGTTCCCGCACCCTCCGTAACTCCCGGCGTCGCGCGGGAGTTCCCGGGGGTATGGCATCGACTCCCCGGGGCGGCCCCCCGGCCGTCCCGCTCCCGCGTCCGCCCGTCCTCGGAGCCGGCGCGCCCTGGGCCCGGTGGTACGAGAACGTCCTCGGCTGGGCGGTGGGCGGCGGCCCGCCGGCCGGGCTGCTCACCGGGCTCCGTTTCGATGTGCTGGAGCTGCCCGCGGACGCCGGTGCCGCCGTGCTGCGCCGTACGGCCGTCACGGGGCCCGTGGCGCTCGCCGGGCGGCGGATGCGGCTTCTGGTGGCCGCGGGCGGCGCGGAGGAGCTGCCGGGGCTGCTGGAGTGGCTTGAGTGGGGCGGGATCGCACTCGGTCTGACCGCTCTCGGCGCGGGCGGCGTGATGCCCGCCCCGCCACCGCCGGGCCGGGCCGGCTCCCGGGAGGCCGCCGTCTGGCTGCGGCCCCCCGTGCCGGGGCGCGAGGTGGAGCCCACCCTTCCGGCCCTCACCCCGTTCGGGCGCGGTACGGGAGCGGGCCGGGGCGGCTGCCCCGATCTCGTACGACTCCTGGACACGGTGGCGACCGAGTGCCACCGGGCCCGGTTGCTGCGGGCGAATGCGCGGACACACGCACAATCGCATGCGCGTACGAACACGCACGAATACGCAGCGTATGAATACTCGGCCGATTAAGAGTGGGCTGAAGCGGCTGCTCAGCCGTTCGCCTTCTCGTACGCCTCGCGAACCGTGGCGGGGACGCGGCCGCGGTCGTTGACCTCGTAGCCGTTCGCCTTGGCCCACGCGCGGATTTCCGCGGTGTCCTTGTTGCCGCTCGCCGCCGCACGGCCCTTGCCGCGTCCGGAAGCCGCACGGCCGCCCGTGCGCCGGCCGCTCTTCGCGTACGGCTCAAGGAGACCACGGAGCTTGTCCGCATTGGAGGTCGTGAGGTCGATCTCGTAGGTCTTGCCGTCCAACGCGAACGTCACTGTCTCGTCCGCCTCGCCACCGTCGAGGTCATCGACAAGAAGGACCTGAACCTTCTGTGCCACCGGATTTCCTTTCATCGAAAATGCAGTACGCGGAAAGGAAACCGCTTTTCACGGAAAAACACAAACCCTTGGGAGAGGTTCAGAAGCGCGAGAACACGGGAAACGTGCGCGATTCGGACATAGGGATCGGCCGGGTCGGCTCTCAAGTGGTGATCACAGGTGCAGAAGCATCCGGCTGTTGCCCAAGGTGTTCGGCTTCACGCGTTCGAGGCCGAGGAACTCGGCGACACCCTCGTCATAGGAACGCAGCAGCTCGGCGTAGACATCTGTGTCGACCGGGGTCTCGCCGATCTCCACGAAGCCGTGCTTGCCGAAGAAGTCCACTTCGAAGGTGAGACAGAAAACCCGGCTGATCCCCAGCCGGCGCGCTGTGGTCAACAGCTTGTCGAGCACCTGATGGCCGACGCCATGGCCCTTGAAGGCGGGGTCGACGGCGAGAGTGCGGACTTCCGCGAGGTCTTCCCACATCACATGAAGAGCACCGCAACCGACGACCGTACCGTCATCGCCGCGTTCCGCGACCCAGAACTCCTGGATGGCCTCGTAAAGAGTGACCGGTGCTTTGTCGAGGAGGATGCCTTCACTCACGTACGGATCGACGAGCCGGCGGACCGCGGCCACATCGCTGGTCCTGGCCCGACGGACGGTGATGGCATTTGGCGCGGCATAAGGCATGCGGTGACGCTATCGCCCCGGGGATGTCCCGTCGTCGGCGGGCCGCTCGGCCGGGAGTTCCTCACCGGCCCGCTGTTCGCGATCGCCCGGAAGCGGGCGGCCGTCTTGTGCCGTGTCGCTCACGACATCGTCCTGAACGATACGGACGGCCGCTTGCAGTGACTCGCGCTGCTCGGACGACATCATCCCGAAGAAGGCGACGAGGGCGGCGGCGGGGTTGTCACTCCGGGACCAGGCCTCGTTCATCAGTGCGGCCGAGTAGGCGGCGCGGGTGGAGACCGCCGTATATCGATAGGCGCGGCCCTCGACTTCCCTGCGGACCCAGCCCTTCTGATGGAGATTGTCCATTACCGTCATGACGGTCGTGTAGGCGATGGACCGTTCCTGCTGAAGGTCTTCCAGGACTTCCCGGACGGTGACCGGCCGGTTCCATTGCCAGACCCGTGTCATGACGGCGTCTTCCAGCTCTCCCAATTGGCGGGGCACATTGACACCATAGTGGGAGAATCGCGAATTCTCGGTAATGACGTAACAAAAAGGACGTACGGTCGACCGCGAGGGTCTGCCGTACGTCCATTCGCGCGCCGGGAACGCGCCCGGGTCACTCGCCGCTGTCGGGGCGGTGCGGCGCGTTGGCGCGGGCGAGCGTGGCGTCCACGATCGCGTCCTCCTTGGACTTGTTCGGGCCCCCCTGGCTCTTGACGATCGTCACGATCAGGGCGGTGAAGAGCGTGGCCATCACGACGGGCGGGAGGAGCGCGGATACATAGTCCATGGCTCCCAGGGTAACTAGGGCCTGCCTGACGGATCAGGCTGGGTCAGTGAGCGGGGTCTGGTGCCGTGGATTGCAAGGCGGAGGATGGGGGTACCACCCGGGCGAAGCCCAGGGGGAGAGCCAATGTGGTGTATTGGCGACCGACGACAACGCGGCAAGGCGCGGTGCCAGGGCTCGCGAGCCCAGCAAGATCCGTCAGACAGGCCCTAGCCCGCGGCCCGCTGCTCGGGTGGGGGCACTGGGCGGCGGCGTGGCGGGAAGACCTCCGACGGCTTGGGCACCGGCCGCTCGCCGGGCGCGGGGGCCTTGGGCTGGGGCTTCGCCGGCTCGGGGGCCGGCTGGGGTCTGGTCCCCGGCTTCGGGCCGGATTCGTCGGCGGCCCGGCCGCCGGGGAGCGCGAGGAGCCGGGCGCGCGGGGCGGGCGCGGCGGGGAAGGAGCGCCGGGCGAGCCGGGCGCGCACCGACCGCTCGGCGAGTTCCTGACAACGGTCCAGGAGGACGGCGGCGACCGGGTTGCCGCGCAGTGCGCGCAGTGCGGCGAGGTCGTCGACGACGGGGTCGTAGCCGGCCGCCAGGGCGTCCTGGAGCAGCTCCAGATAGCCGGCGGCGGAGCCGGGCAGCGCCTGGCGGTAGCGGGTGAGGTCGGCGAGGAGGAAGGCGCGCAGCCTGCGGGCCTCGTGGGCGGCCTCGTCGAGGGAGTCGGCCAGGCGGAGACAGTCCTGGATGTCCTCGTCGGGCAGGGTGGTGGGGTGGAGGGCGACGGAGAGGGCGCGTCGGAGCACACGCAGCTCGTCTGCGCTGAGGGCCATGCCGCCGCGGGATCCGTATGGCGTGGGCATGGGGCGACGATACGTGCGGGTGGGACAAAATCGACTTAATGCCGGTGGGTGGGCGCGCCGTGCGCGCCGGATGCCGGGGTTCACCGCCCCCGGGCGGCCCGGGTGAGCCCCGGGGCCGGGGCGTGCCCCGGTACCCCGCGTGCGGGGAATCCCCGGGCTCGGCGGTCTCCGGTTCGAGCGTGCCCCGGGTTGCCGGGATTCGCCGCTCCCGGGCGGCCCGGTCGGCGCCCGGGGCCCTGGCTGAGCGCACGGGGCCGGGGCGGCGGGCCCCGATACCTCGCGTACCCGGCCGCCCCGGGCCCGGCGGCCTCCGGGTTCGCGGCGTGCCCCGGGTGCACCACGTACCCACGTACGGGAGATCCCCAGGCCCCGGGCCCCGTGTTCCGAGGCGCTCCGGGCTACATGCGGGCGATGTTGCGTTCGTAGACGAGGCGGAGGCCGATGAGGGTGAGCCAGGGCTCGTGCTCGTCGATCTCGGAGGATTCGCCGAGGACCATGGGGGCGAGGCCGCCGGTGGCGATGACGGTGACGTCCTCGGCGTTCTCCGGGGCCAACTCCTTCTTCATCCGGCGGACCACTCCGTCGACCTGCCCGGCGAAGCCGTAGACGATGCCGGACTGCATGGCCTCGACGGTGTTCTTGCCGATCACGCTGCGCGGGCGGGCCAGCTCGATCTTGCGGAGCTGGGCCCCCTTCACGCCGAGCGCCTCGACGGAGATCTCGATGCCCGGGGCGATCACCCCGCCGGTGTACGCGCCCGCGGTGCTCACCGCGTCGAACGTGGTCGCCGTACCGAAGTCCACGACGATCGCGGGCCCCCCGTACAGCTCGACCGCGGCCACCGCGTTGATGATGCGGTCCGCGCCGACCTCCTTGGGGTTGTCCATGAGGATCGGCACCCCGGTCTTGATGCCGGGCTCGACCAGGACGGCCGGGACGTCGCCGTAGTAGCGGCGGGTGACCTCGCGGAATTCGTGCAGCACCGAGGGGACGGTGGAGCAGATCGCGATGCCCTCGATGCCGTCGCCCAGCTCCATCCCGAGCAGCGGGTGCATGCCCATCAGGCCCTGGAGAAGGACGGCCAGCTCATCCGCCGTGCGACGGGCGTCGGTGGAGATGCGCCAGTGCTCGACGATCTCTTCGGAGTCGAAGAGTCCGAGGACCGTGTGGGTGTTGCCGACGTCGATGGTGAGGAGCATCAGGCATCCGCCTCTCCGGGCTCGGAGCGGGACGGCTCGCGCAGGTCGAGGCCGATGTCCAGGATCGGGGAGGAGTGTGTCAGCGCCCCCACCGCGAGGTAGTCGACGCCCGTGTCGGCGTAGGCGCGGGCATTGGCGAGGGTGAGCCGGCCGGAGGATTCCAGGACGGCCCGCCCGGCGACGAGGGCGACGGCCTCCTCGGTCTCGGCCGGGCTGAAGTTGTCCAGCAGGATGAGGTCGGCGCCCGCGTCCAGCACCTCGCGGACCTGGTGCAGGGTGTCGACCTCGACCTCGATGGGCAGCTCGGGGAAGGCCGCGCGGACCGCCTTGAAGGCGGGTGCGACCCCGCCCGCCGCGATCACGTGATTGTCCTTCACCAGGGCCGCGTCCGAGAGCGACATCCGGTGGTTGACGCCGCCGCCGCAGCGCACCGCGTACTTCTCCAGGGCGCGCAGCCCGGGCGTCGTCTTACGGGTGTCGCGGACCCTGGCCTTCGTGCCCTCCAGGGCGTCCGCCCAGGCGCGGGTCGCCGTCGCGATGCCCGAGAGGCGGCACATGATGTTGAGCGCGCTGCGCTCGCCGGTCAGCAGTTCGCGGGTGCCGGTGGTGACGGAGAGCAGCTTCTGGCCCGCCTCGACCCGGTCGCCGTCCCTGACATGGCGCTCGACCTCGAACTCGCTGGTGGCGACGGTGGAGAGGATCGCCTCGGCGATCTGGATCCCGGCGACGACGCCCGCCTCGCGGGCGGTGAAGTCGCCGGTGGCGATCGTGTCCTCGGGCACGGTGGCCTCGCTGGTGACGTCGGTGCCGCCGTCGAGGTCCTCGCTGAGCGCGAGATGGGCGACGTCCTCGATCAGTACGGGGTCGAGGCCGGCCTCGGCGAGCAGCGCGGCGAGCGCGGGGTCGAGGCCGCACTCGTAGAGGTCGTCGCCGTCGCCGCCGGCGTCCTGGCCGCAGCCGCAGGAGTCCCCGCAGCCGCTCTGGATCAGCGGTACGTCCACGGGCAGCGGACCTTTCTCGGCTTCGGGCGTGCTCACGGCTGGTGCTCCCTCAGGGCGGTGGGTGGGAATGCGGTGCCGTCGGTGCGGGTGACGACGAGCGTACGGTCGGGGACGGCGCGTACCACCAGATGGCGGTGGAAGGCGGTGTCGTCCCGGTCGGGGTGGTCCTCGCGCCAGTGGCAGCCGCGGGTCTCCTCGCGCTCCAGTGCGGCGGCGGTCAGCACCTGGGCGACGGCGAGCAGATTGGTGGTCTCCCAGGAGTCCACGCCGGGCAGACCGGCCTTGGCGCGGCCGTCGTCTTCGGCGGCGGCGCGGTGGACGGCCTCCAGTGCGTGCGCGGCCTGCCGGAGGCTGTCGGCGGAGCGCAGCACGCCCGCGCCGTGGGACATGATCCGCTGGATGTCGGCGCGGGCCTCGGGGGCGATCAGCGGCAGCGGAGGCCGGTCGCCGGTGACGGGCGCGGCGGCCGGGGCGAGGCCGTGGGCGGCGATGCGCTCGGCGATGTCGTCGGCGATGCGCTCGGCGAAGACCAGGCCTTCGAGGAGAGAGTTGGAGGCGAGCCGGTTGGCTCCGTGGACTCCGGTGCAGGCGACTTCGCCGCAGGCCCACAGGCCGGGGACGGTGGTGCGGCCGTGCAGATCGGTGCGGACGCCGCCGGAGGCGTAGTGGGCGGCCGGGGAGACGGGCACCGGCTCGGTGACGGGGTCGATGCCGTGGGCGCGGCAGGCGGCCAGGATGGTGGGGAAGCGGTGCTCCCACATCTCGGCGCCGAAGTGGCGGGCGTCCAGATACATGTGGTCGGCGCCCTGCTCGCGCATGCGCCGCATGATGGCCTTGGCGACGATGTCGCGGGGGGCGAGTTCGGCGAGTTCGTGCTGTCCGAGCATGAAGCGCTCGCCCGAGGCGTCCACCAGATGGGCGCCCTCGCCGCGTACCGCCTCCGAGACCAGCGGCTGCTGGCCCTCGGACTCCGCGCCGAGGAAGAGCACGGTGGGGTGGAACTGGACGAATTCGAGGTCCGAGACCTCCGCTCCGGCGCGCAGGGCGAGTGCGACGCCGTCGCCGGTGGAGACGGCGGGGTTGGTGGTGGCGGAGAAGATCTGGCCCATGCCGCCGGTGGCGAGGACGACGGCGGGGGCGTGGACCGCTCCGACGCCGTCGTGGCGGCCTTCGCCCATGACATGGAGGCTGACTCCGGCGGTGCGGCCGTCGGCGTCGGTGAGCAGGTCCAGGACCAGCGCGTTCTCGACGGTGCGGAGTCCGGCGTCGCGTACGGCGTCGACGAGGGCGCGGGAGATCTCCGCGCCGGTCGCGTCGCCGCCCGCGTGCGCTATGCGGCGGCGGTGGTGGCCGCCCTCCCTGGTGAGCGCTATGTCGCCGCCGGCCGATGTGTCGAAGCGCGCGCCGGTGGCGATGAGCCGGCGGACCGCGCCGGGGCCCTCGGTGACCAGGGCGCGCACGGCTTCCTCGTCACAGAGGCCCGCGCCCGCGACGAGGGTGTCGTCGAGGTGCTGTTCGGGGGTGTCGCCCTCGCCGAGCGCGGCGGCGATGCCGCCCTGGGCCCAGCGGGTGGAGCCGTCGTCGAGGCGGGCCTTGGTGACGACGACGGTGGTGAGCCCGGCGGCGGCGCAGCGCAGTGCGGTGGTGAGCCCGGCGACCCCGGAGCCGACCACGACGACGTCGGCGGTGATGGCCCAGCCGGGGGCGGGGGCGTCCAGCCGTATGCCCGTGCCCTTCGCGGGGTGGGTGGTCACGAGCCTGCTCCGAACCTGAGGGGGATGTTGTCGATCAGCCGGGTCGCGCCGACCCTCGCGGCGACGGCGAGGAGGGCGTCGCCGCGGTGGTCGTCGGGGATCTCGGTGAAGGTGGCCGGGTCGATCAGGGCCAGATAGTCGAGGGTGAGCGGCGGGGTGGCGCGGGCGGCCTCGTCCAGCACGGCGCGGGCGGCGGCGCGGACCGCGTCGGCCCCGCCGGGGGCGGCCTGGGCGACGGCGGCGGCGTCGGCCGCGGCGCGCGCCTCGCCCAGGCCGAGGAGGGCGGCGGCGCGGGAGGGGGCGCCGGGGACGGCTTCGGCGCGGGCGAGCAGCGCCTGCTGGGCGGCGAGCCGGTCCCGCGCGGCGAACAGGGCGCGGGAGAGCGCGAGCGCGGTCTTCCGCTCGGCGGGGGAGAGATAGCGGTTGCGGCTGGAGAGGGCGAGGCCGTCGTCCTCGCGGACGGTCTCGACGCCGACGATCTCCACGGGGAAGTCGAGGTCGTGGACCATGCGGCGGATCAGGGCGAGCTGCTGGGCGTCCTTCTGGCCGAAGAGGGCCAGGTCGGGGCGGGTGAGATGGAGCAGCTTGGCGACGACGGTGAGCATGCCGTCGAAGTGGCCGGGGCGGCTGGCCCCCTCCAGCAGTCCGCCCATGGGGCCCGCGGTGATCCGGACCTGGGGCTCTCCGCCGGGGTAGACCGTGGCGGCGGTGGGCGCGAAGACGATGTCCGCGCCCGCCTCTCGCGCGGTGTCGAGATCGGCGTCGAGGGTGCGGGGGTAGCGGTCGAGGTCTTCTCCCGCGCCGAACTGGAGCGGGTTGACGAAGACGGTGACGGTGACGAGGCCGTCGTCGCCGACGCGCTCGCGGGCGGCGCGGATCAGGGCGGCGTGGCCCTGGTGGAGTGCGCCCATGGTCATCACCACGGCGGTGCGGCCGGGGGCCGTGCGGCGGCCGAGCAGCTCCGCGAGCTGGTCCGGCGCGGCGACGAGGGTGAGGTCGCGGCTGGTCACGGTCATGATCGGTCGTCCTCCGCGGTACATGCGCAGCGGCTGGCAGTGGTGGTGAAGGGGGCGGGCCGGGGTGCCCCGCCGGGCGGGCTCACGGCGGACGCCGTCGGGCGCGGCGCGCGGGAAGAGCCGATGGCGGTCGTGGACGCCCGCACCCCGGCCCGGCGGCTCGCGGCGGACGCGGGCGGCCGTATCCCGCCGTGGCGGCTGACGGCGGTCATGATCGGTCGTCCTCCGCCAGTACGCCGAGGAGGTCCTCGGCCAGCTCCGGCTTGAGCAGTCCGTGGGCGAGCGCCCGGTCTGCGGTGGTGCGGGCCATCGCGAGATACCCGGCGACGGTGCCGGGGGCGTGCTTGCGCAATTCGGCGACGTGCGCGGCGACGGTGCCCGCGTCGCCCCGGGCGACGGGCCCGGTGAGGGCGGCGTCGCCGGAGCGCAGGGCATTGTCCAGGGCCGCGCCGAGGAGGGGGCCGAGCATCCGGTCGGGGGCGGCGACCCCGGCGGTGCGCAGCAGCTCCATCGACTGGGCCACCAGTGTGACCAGGTGGTTCGCGCCGAGGGCGAGGGCCGCGTGGTAGAGCGGGCGGGACTTCTCCTCGATCCACTCCGGCTCGCCGCCCATCTCGATGACGAGGGCCTCGGCGGCCAGCCGCAGCTCTTCGGGGGCGGTCACGCCGAAGGAGCAGCCGGCGAGCCGCTGGACGTCGACGGCGGTGCCGGTGAAGGTCATCGCGGGGTGGAGGGCGAGGGGCAGCGCGCCCGCGCGCATCGCGGGGGCCAGCACCTGGACCCCGTACCGTCCGGAGGTGTGCACCAGGAGCTGGCCGGGGCGGATCGCGCCGGTGTCGACGAGCCCTTCGACGAGGGCGGGCAGCGCGTCGTCGGGGACGGTGAGGAGCACCAGATCGGCGTGGGAGAGCACCTCGGCGGGCGGGACGAGGGGGACGCCGGGGAGCAGCTCGGCCGCTCTGCGGCGGGAGGCGTCGGAGACTCCGGAGACCGCGACGGGCCGGTGTCCGGCGAGCTGGAGCGCGGCGGCGAGTGCGGGGCCGACGCGGCCCGCGCCGACGACGCCGACCGTCAGCCGGGCGGGGCGGTCCCGCGGGTCGAGCGGTTCTTGTGGTGATGTGAAGCTCACGCGGTGCCTTCCGTTCCAGTCCGCGGCGGGTACCGGACGATGTGTCCGTCATGCTACGCCAGCGCCGCACAGGCCCCCCGGGTTGTCCACAGGCTGTGGGCGATGATCGGACGATGAACGAGACGGCGACGGAAGAGACGGAAGAAGAGCGGCGGCGGCACCGGCTGGCGGTGTGGCGCGGCTCGCGGCGGCTGCTGTGGCGGGGTCCGGTCGACCGCCCGCTCGGGGAGCGGCTGACCGCCCTGGCGGCGGACGCGGGCCAGGTCTGCGACCCGGACGGCACCCCCGATCTGTACGGGGACGGAGTGGTCGGGGAGCTGGAGCGGCGGGTGGCGGAGCTGCTGGGTCTCCCGGCGGCGGTCTACTTCCCGACCGGGACGATGGCGCAGCAGGTGGCGCTGCGCTGCTGGGCGGAGCGGACCGGGAACGCGACGGTCGCGCTGCATCCGATGGCGCACCCGGAGCGCCATGAGCGGGGTGCGTTCGGGGCGGTGAGCGGGTTGCGCACGGTCCATCCGACGCGGGAGCCCCGGCTGCCGACGGCCGAGGAGATCGCGGACTTCGAGGAGCCGTTCGGCGCACTGATGCTGGAGCTGCCGCTGCGGGACGCCGGTTTCGTCCTGCCGGAGTGGGACGAGCTGACCAAGACGGTGTCGGCGGCGCGCGAGCGGGACGCCGTAGTGCACTTCGACGGCGCGCGGCTGTGGGAGTGCGTCACGCACTTCGGCCGTCCGCTGGCGGAGATCGCCTCGCTCGCGGACAGCGTGTACGTCTCCTTCTACAAGTCCCTCGGCGGGCTCTCGGGCGCCGCCCTCGCGGGCCCGGCCGAGGTGATGGCCCAGGCGCGCGCCTGGCGGCACCGCTATGGCGGGCTGCTCTTCCAGCAGTATCCGGCGGCGGTGTCGGCGCTGCTGGGGCTGGAGCGGGAGCTGCCGAGGCTGCCCTCGTACGTCGCGCACGCGAAGCGGGTCGCCGCGGCGCTGACGGACGCCTTCCACGAGGGCGGCGTCCCCTGGTTCCGGCTCAATCCGCCCGTCCCCCACACCCATCAGTTCCAGGTGTGGCTGCCGTACGAGGCCGAGGTGCTGGAGCGGGCCGCGCTCGGGCAGTCGGAGGAGACGGGGGTGACGCTCTTCCGCCGCTGGTTCACGGAGGGCGGCGCTCCGGGTATGTCGGTGACCGAGGTGACGGTGGACTCGGCGGGGCTGGAGTGGACGCCGGGGGAGGTACGGGAGGCCGCGGCGGAGTTCCTGCGCCGGGTGGGCATCGGATAGCCGGGGGCGGGCCGTCCGGCCGGGTCCGAGGGCGGGGCGGCGCACCTGCCCGACCGGGTCCGCGAGCCCCGGGCCCGGGGCCGGGCCAGGGCTGTTCGCGAGCGGCACCAAGTGCTGTGACCGGGAAGGTTCGCCCCGGGCCCGGGGCGTCCGGTGCTCCCCCTGGGCCTTCGGCCCGGGAGGCACCCTCACATCGCAAGGCGGAGGTCCACCGCTCGTACTGAACGTACTTGGGTGGTCCGACAACGCGGCGTGGGGGCACCCCCCTGGGCTTCGCCGGGGGCAACCCCCACTCGGGCCGGGGCGCCAGGCCCAGGGGGAGCACCGGGCGTCGCGGGCCGGCGAACCTTCCCGGTCACAGCACCAGCCGCCCGTTCGCCCCCGGCGGCGGCCGAGGACCGCGCCTCGCCGGGGAGCATCCGCGCGCCCCGGCGAGGGTCCGGGGCTCAGGCGCAGGAGCGGGTACGGGTACGGGCCCGGCCCCTGCGGAGCAGGGAGGCCACGAGGGCCCGTACGGCGGAGGACCGGCCGCCCCCGGGCCGGGCCCGGGCCCCGGGGTCCCGGCCCGCCTCGGCGGAGAGGACGGCGGGCGTCCGGCCGTCCAGCTCACGGATCATCTGCCAGTCGTGGCGGCCCGGCTGCGGCGGCATCCGCTCCCCGAGGCGCGCGGCCCGGTGGCAGTCGAGCAAGTACTGCTGCGTCGCGTTCATGGCTCCCACGCTCCGCCCGCCCCTCGATCCCGGTCACGTCGATTGACGAGCCCCGTCAACCGACGCCCCGGCCGCCGGGCCGACCCCGCACCATGGAGGCGTGAGCCTGACCATCGACATCAGCGGCCTCCCCCCGGAGCGCGTCCTCTTCGAGATATCCCCCCTCGCCGAGCTGGGCCTCGCCCTGCACGCCCTCGCCGAGCCCGGCCACCACCCCGGGCTGCACGGCTGGGCCGCGGCCACCTCCGCCGGGCTGGCACCCGATCTCGCGGACCGGCTCTGCGAGGCGGACTTCCTGTGGCGGACCACCTTCTCCGACGTGTTCATGGCCTTCGCCGGGCTCACCGGAGCCTCGCCCGCCCCCACCCTCGCCGGGGAGCTGGACCTCCTCGACCGGCTGGACGACGAACGCTTCGTCCTCGCCGCCCTGGAGTTCACCTGCGGCAGCAGCTACGCCTGCGGCGGGCTCTCCGCCCTCAGCGACCCGGTCCGCCGTGAGCGCTCGCTCGAACTCGCCGCCAACCGGGGCCCCCGGCAGCTCGATTTCACCAAGCGGCTGCTGAGCGACCCCGTCTCGGTGCGCGCCTGGCTGCGGAGACTCCTGGAGGACTGCGACGAGGCCTTCTTCGCCGACGCCTGGCAGCGGGCCCTGCCCCAGCTCGCCGCCGACGCCCGGCACAAGACCGAGCTGCTGCGCCACAAGGGCCTCGCCGAGGCGCTGCGCGCGGTCTCCCCCGCGCTCAGCGTGGACGCGGACCACACCCGTATCACCGCGGACAAGCTCGCCGACGGACGGACCACGGCCGTCGCCCCGGGCCGCGACCAGCTCGACCAAGGCCTCACCCTCATCCCGTCCAGCTACGGCTGGCCGCATCTGATGGTGCTGCACGCGAAGGGCTGGCGGCCGGTGATCCACTACCCCGTCGCGGCCCCCGCGCCCCGGGACCCGGGCTCCGTCGAGCTGCTGACCCTGCGGATGGAGGCCCTCGCCCACCCGCTGCGCATGCGGCTCTGCCGCAGCCTCGCCCGCGCCCCGTACACGACCAGCGAGCTGGCCGACGCGTACGACATCACCGCGCCCGAGGTCTCCCGGCACCTCTCCGTCCTGAAGAAGGCCGGGCTGCTCTCCACCCGCCGGCGCGGCCGCTATGTGATGCACCAGCTCGATGTCTCCGCCGTCGCCCGGCTGGGCAGCGACTTCCTGGAGACGGTGCTGCGCTGAACGCGCCCGGAAGGGGCGCGCGGCCCCTCAGAGCGCCGGGCCGCCGCCCGCACGCACCAGCCCGCTCTCGTACGCCAGCACCACCACCTGCACCCGGTCGCGCAGATTCAGCTTGGTGAGGATGCGTCCCACATGGGTCTTCACAGTGGCCTCGGAGAGCACCAGCCGGGCCGCGATCTCGCCGTTCGACAGCCCCTGGGCGACCAGCAGCATGACTTCGCGCTCGCGCTCGGTCAGCCGGTCGACGTCCTTGTTCCTCGGCTCGTTCGAGGAGCTGGGCAGCATCGGGGAGAAACGGTCCAGCAGCCGGCGCGTGGTCGAGGGCGCGACCACGGCGTCGCCGCTGTGGACCGAGCGGATCGCGGCCAGCAGCTCACCGGGCGGCACGTCCTTGAGCATGAAGCCGCTCGCGCCCGCCTTCAGCCCGGAGAAGGCGTACTCGTCGAGGTCGAACGTCGTCAGGATCAGCACCTTGGGCGGATTGTTCTGGGCGCAGATCCGCCGGGTCGCCTCCACCCCGTCCAGCCTCGGCATGCGGACGTCCATCAGGACGACGTCCACGGCGGTCGAGCGCAGGATCTCGATCGCCTCCGCGCCGTCCCCCGCCTCCGCGACCACGTCCATGTCCGGCTGTGCGGCGAGCACCATCCGGAATCCGGTGCGCAGCAGCACCTGGTCGTCCACGAGCATCACACGGATGGACATGACAGCTGGTCCTCAATCTCTCGGTCGGTCTCGACGGTCTCAACGGACATCTGTGGTGGGGAGGGGCTGGCCGGAGCTAGCCGGACTTGAGAGGGAGCAGCGCGCTGATCCGGAATCCGCCGCCGGGCCTGGGCCCGGCGTCCAGCGTGCCGCCGACCATACCGATGCGCTCCCGCATCCCGATGAGCCCGTGTCCCTGGCCGTCGACTCCCCCGTCCTCGTACAGCTCATGGGCCGACCCCCGGCCGTCGTCCTCGACCAGCAGCCCGAGACCGTCGTCGAAATAGACCAGCCGCACACTCGCGCCGGCATCGGGACCGCCGTGCTTGCGGGTGTTGGTGAGCGCCTCCTGCACGATGCGGTACGCGGTCAGCTCGACCCCGCTCGGCAGCGGTCTGGCGGTGCCCTCGATCTTGAAGTCGACGGTCAGCCCGGCCTTGCGCACATGCTCCACCAGGTCCTCGATCTGCCGCACATCGGGCTGCGGTACGTACTCCCCGCTCTCGGGGTCGTCGCCGGTGCGCAGCACCCCGAGCAGCCTGCGCATCTCCGCGAGCGCCTGACGGCCGGTGGTGGAGATCGTCTCCAGGGCCTGGCGGGCCTGATCGGGCGCGGCGTCGAGTACATAGGCGGCCCCGTCGGCCTGGACGACCATCACGGAGACGTTGTGCGCGACCACGTCGTGCAGCTCACGGGCGATCCGGGCGCGCTCGGCGGCCACCGCCACCTTGGACTGCGCCTCGCGCTCCCGCTCCAGTCTCATGGCCCGCTCCTCCAGCTGGGCGAAGTACGCCCGTCGGGTGCGTATCGAGTCGCCGAGCACCCAGGCCAGGGCGAACGGCACGGCCAGCACGATGGTCAGGAAGATCCGCGCCGTGGTGGAGACTTCTCCGTCCGGCGGCCAGAGCAGCTGGGAGAGCGGGGCCGCCAGGAGTCCTCCGACCAGGGCGAGCGAGCGCGCCCAGCGCGGGCTGTCGCGCGCGGCCACGGTGTAGACGATCACCAGCATCGCGAAGTCGCCGGGGATGATCTGGATGCCGGCGATCATCTGGGCGATGCCCATCAGCGTCGCCAGGACGAGCATCCGCTCCGGCATCTTGCGGCGCAGCGCGACGACCAGGGCCAGCCCGAGCGAGATCGGCACCCCGGCCCAGCCGGGCTTGTACAGAGTCTCCTGGGCGAGGTCCATCAGGGAGAGCGCCAGGAGGACCAGGGCCCAGAAGGCGTCGACACCCGTGGGGTGTCTGCGGAGGAAGTCATAGACGCGCTGCACGTAACCCAGAGTAGGGAAAACCACCAGGTGTAGGGGTCAACCGTCAGAGCGATCCGGAGGACGGAGGCGTACTCCGGAAGGTGGAGACTTGCGTTCGTGACGGACGAGACGTGTGAATGGCGCAGCTGGCGGGAAGCGACGGAGACCGCGCTGTACGGGCCGGGCGGCTTCTATCTGCGGCCCGAGGGCCCGGCGGGGCACTTCCGTACGTCGGTGCACGCGTCGCCGCTGTTCGCGGGGGCCGTCGCCCGGCTGCTGCTGGCCACCATCGAGGAGCTGGGGGCCGAGGCGGGGGCCGGGGATCCGGTGATCGTCGACATGGGCGCGGGGCGCGGGGAGCTGCTGACGGGGGTGCTGGCGGCGCTGCCGCCGGATTTCCCGGTCCGGGCGTACGCCGTCGAGCGGGCGGCCCGCCCCGGTGGTCTCGATCCCCGTATCGAGTGGACCCCGGAGCCGCCGCGAGGGGTGAGCGGGCTGCTCTTCGCCAATGAGTGGCTCGACAATGTGCCCGTGGACATCGCCGAGGCGGACCCCGACGGGGTGGTACGCCTGGTGCAGGTGCGGCGGGACGGGACCGAGCGGCTGGGGCCGTCGGTCACGGGCGCGGACGCGGAGTGGCTGGCGCGGTGGTGGCCGCTGACCGAGCCCGGCGCCCGGGCCGAGATCGGCCGGGCGCGGGACGAGGCGTGGGCGGCGGCGGTCGGCACCCTGCGCTCGGGCCTGGCGGTGGCGGTGGACTACGCGCATCTGGCCGGGGCCCGGCCGCTCTTCGGCACCCTGACCGGCTTCCGCGCGGGCCGCGAGGTCCGTCCGGTGCCGGACGGGAGCTGCGATCTCACCTCGCACGTCGCCCTGGACTCCTGCGCCCTCCCCGGCGCGACGCTGACCACGCAGCGGGACGCCCTCGCGGAGCTGGGACTGACCGCCGGCCGCCCGCCGCTCTCGCTGGCCTCCACCGATCCGGCGGGCTATCTCCGCGCCCTCTCGCGCACCGGCGAGGCGGCGGAGCTGATGTCCCCGGGCGGCCTCGGCGACTTCCTCTGGCTCCGGCAGCGCCGGCAGGCGGGCACCGGGGACGGGCATCCCCCAGGTCAGGGGATACTGGCCGCATGACGGAGACCACGTTCGGCATCGGCGGCGCGGCGGAAAGCACCGACATGGTGCTCAACATCGGCCCCCAGCACCCCTCCACCCACGGCGTGCTCCGCCTGCGGCTCGTCCTCGACGGCGAAGTCATCCAGCACGCCGAACCCGTCATCGGCTATATGCACCGGGGCGCGGAGAAACTCTTCGAGGCGCGCGACTACCGCCAGATCATCATGCTGGCCAACCGCCACGACTGGCTCTCCGCCTTCTCCAACGAGCTGGGCGTCGTCATGGCCGTGGAGCGCATGCTGGGCATGGAGGTCCCCGAGCGGGCGGTCTGGACGCGCACCCTGCTCGCCGAGTTGAACAGGGTGCTCAATCACCTCATGTTCCTCGGCTCCTACCCCCTGGAGCTGGGCGGCATCACCGCCGTCTTCCACGCCTTCCGGGAGCGCGAGGAGCTCCAGAATGTGATGGAGGAGATCTCCGGCGGCCGGATGCACTACATGTTCAACCGGGTCGGCGGCCTCAAGGAGGACCTCCCGGCCGGCTGGCTGGGCCGGGTGCGGCACGCCGTCGCCGAGGTCCGCTCGCGGATGGACGTGTACGACCGGCTGGTCCTCGGCAACGAGATCTTCCGGGGCCGGACCCGCGCGGTGGGCGTCCTGTCTCCGGAGGCGGTGCACGCGTACGGGGTGAGCGGCCCCATCGCCCGCGCCTCGGGCGTCGACTTCGACCTCCGCCGGGACGAGCCGTATCTGGCGTACGGGGAGCTGGCGGACACCCTGAAGGTCGTCACCCGGCCCGACGGCGACTGTCTGGCCCGCTTCGAGGTGCTCCTCGACCAGACGCACAACTCCCTGGACCTGGCGGACGCCTGCCTCGACCGGATCGCCGACCTGCCGCCCGGGCCGATCAACCAGCGGCTGCCGAAGGTGCTCAAGGCCCCGGAGGGCCACACCTACGCCTGGACCGAGAACCCGCTCGGGGTCAACGGCTACTACCTGGTCTCCAAGGGCGAGAAGACGCCGTACCGGCTGAAGCTGCGTTCGGCCTCGTACAACAACATCCAGGCGCTGACCGAGCTGCTGCCCGGCACCCCGGTGCCGGACATGGTGTCGATCCTGGGCTCGCTGTTCTTCGTCGTCGGCGACATCGACAAGTGACCGGGCGGCCCCGGCCCCCGGGGCAGGGGTCCGGGGCCGGGGGCCGCTCCGTCAGGAGTTGACCGCGTTCCGCAGCTCTCCGAGGTCGAGCTTCTCCGTCTCGTCGTGCGCGGTCAGATCGATGACGGCGGCGGCCGGGCGGGCGGTGTCCGCGCGGCGCTCGGCGAGGGCCTCCTCGCCCACCACATCGGCGAGATCCTCCTGCTGCGCGGCCTCGATCGCCCTGGCCCGCCGCTCGGGCTCCGGCGCGGCCCGGAGCTCGGAGCCGGGCTCGCCCGGGGCGACGGCCTGGGTGCCGAAGAAGTCGAAGGTGCCCTCGGGGCGCGCCGCGCCGGGGCCCCGGCGCGGTCCGTACGGGGCGATCGCGGCGGCGGGACGCCTGGCGGGGAGGGCGGTCGCCGGACGGGCATGCTGCTCAGGGCCCGTGTCCACGCCCGCCCGGGGCTTCCCCGGCGACTCCTCCGCCTCTCCGGCCGACGCCTTCTCCACGGCGGACCCTTGAGCCCCGGCCGTGGTGCGCGCGGAGCGCTGGGCCCCGGCGGTACGGGTGAGCTCCTCCAGCGCCCTGGCCGCACGGAGATAGACGGCGGGACCCAGGGCGGCGGCGGCCCGGGCGGGGCCCGGCACCTTGGTCGCGCCCGTGTCGCCGGTGAGCTGACGGCGGTCCTCCAGCACGCTGGCCCGCTCGGTCTCGGCGGTCGCGTACCGCCGGAGCAGGGCGGCGTGCTCGCCGCGCAGCCCCGCCAGCTCGACCCGCTTGGCGCGCAGCTTGGCGTCGAGCTTGGCGCGCAGCTCGCGCGATTCCTCCAGCTCGGACTCCAGCTCCGCTATCCGCTCCTCGGTCTGCCAGGCGTCACTGGCCCGCCCCCGGGTCAGGTCGGCGACCTGACGGCCCGCCGCGCGGTCCCAACTGCGCGTCAGGAAAGCGCCGGTCACAGCGGCCGCGGCGGCTGCCGCGACCAGCACCCGGAGCGCGACGGGTTCGCTCAGCAGCCATGCGGCGGCGGCGCACAACACCGACGCTCCGGCGACCGCGGTGGGCGGCAGCAGCCTGTGCAGGGGCGGGGAATGGCGGTGGCGTCCACGTGGCATGGCCTGAAATTTACCGTGCCGAGTAGCCGATGGGGATATCGGTCCGGAAAATCTCCTGTCCGGGGAACGGCGCCGGGAACGACGCGCCTCCGGTACTACTTCTTGAGCAGGTTCTTGGAGCGGAGATACTCCTTCGCGGCATCCTCGGGCTTGACCCGCTCGGCGTCGACCTTGCGGTTCAACTCGGCGAGATCCTCAGTGGTCAGCACCTTGGTGATCTTGGCGAGAGCGTCGGCTATCTCCGCCGCGCCCGCGTCCTTGGCATTGACCACCGGCAGTACGTTGTCCGCGTTCTGGAGCTTCTTGTCGTCCTTGAGGAAGACCAGGCCGTCCAGGACCGCGTCCGTGGTGGTGGTGAGCACCAATTGGTCCTCGCCGTCCCTGACCGCCTGCTTGGACTGCGGGGTTCCGACGCCCTTGGGGTCGATGCCCACGACATCGATGCCGTAGGTCTTCTTCAGACCCGGCGCGCAGAACGGCCGCACCTCGCACTCGTCACCCGCCGCGATCTTCACCTTGAGCTTCGACTTTCCAAGATCGGAAAGCGTCTTCAGCTTGTTCTTCCCGGCGAATTCCTCACTCACCGCGAACGCGTTCTGATCGACGGCCCCGCCGGCCGGGAGCACCTTCAGCCCGCGCGGCTCGGCGAGCGCGGTGAGCGCCGCCACGGTGGCCTTCGCATCGCTGGAGGCGACGGGCTTCTCCTCGGGGGCCTTCGGGCCGTTCACCTTCGCGTTGAGGAATTCGGCGAGCGTGGCGGCGTATTCCGGCACGATGTCGATCTCCCCCTTCTCCAGCGAGGGTTCGTACAGCTCACGGTTCTTCACCGAGGTGATCGAGGTCTTGTACCCGGCGTCGGCGAGGACCCCCGCATACAGCTCGGCCAGGACCTTGGACTCGGTGAACGAGGCCGAGCCGATGACCAGCGAGCCCTTTCCGCCCGATCCTCCGCCGTCCTTCGACTCCTCCAGGGCATCGCCGCCGCACGCGGCGAGGGAGCCCGTCAGGGCCGCCACGGCCAGTACCGCTCCCGCGATACGAGAGGTCTTGCGCATCAGGTTCTCCGTCCAGAGGTCCACGAGGGTTCGGTTCTCCCGGCCCGCGCGGGCCGCGTCGAGAGGTTCACAGAAGTCATGCGGATACCCGGGCCGGGCCGGGGGAAACCGCCTTGCGCAGCGGATCGACCAGCCGGTCGACGAGGACCAGCACCCCCTCCACCACCAGCGCCAGCAGCGCCGCGAGTAGCGCGCCCGCCACCACCTGTGCGGTGTCCAGGGTGTTGAAGCCCGCGGTGATGATCCGGCCCAGCCCGCCCTGACCGACCAGCGAGGCGATGGTGGCCGTGGCCACGACCTGCACGGCCGCCGACCGCAGCCCGGTCATCAGCAGCGGATAGGCCAATGGCAGCTCGACCCGGAGGAAGACCTGACGGCCCGACATCCCCATCCCGCGCGCGGCCTCCACCACCGAGCGGTCCACCTCCCGCATCCCGACATGAGCGTTGGTCAGCAGCGGAGGGACCGCGAACAGCACCAGGGCGATGATCGTCGGCGCGTATCCGGCGCTGCGCAGCGGGGTGAGCATGAAGAGGGCGAGGACCGCGAAGACCGGCACGGCCCGGCCCGCGTTGGAGATCGAGACGGCGAGCGCGCCTCCCCGGCCGATGTGGCCGAGCCAGAGCGCCAGCGGCAGGGCGATCGCGCAGGCGATCAGGAGCGCCGTCCCGCTGACGTACACATGCTCGCCGAGCCGGTGCCACGCACCGCTCTCGCCCGACCAGTTGGACCCGGTGGCGAGCCAGGTCCAGGCATCGGCCAGCACCCCCATCAGGCAGCCCTCCCGGCCTTCGGTATTCGGGTCCAGGGCGTCAGCAGCCGCTGCGCCCCGAGCAGCAGCAGATCGGCCGCTGCCGCCAGCAGCACACAGAGCACAGACGCGGTCAGCACCTGGGCCTTGAAGGTGGTCTGCACCCCGTCGTCGATGAGATTGCCGAGCCCGCCCCGGCCGATCAGCGCGCCCACCGTCGTCAGCGCGACGGTGGAGACGGTGGCGATCCGGACCCCGGCCATCAGCGCGGGCAGCGCCAGCGGCAGCTCGACCTCCCAGAGCAGCCGGCCCGGTCCGTACCCCATGCCCCGGGCGGCCTCGCGCGCCTCGGCGGGCACGGCGTCGAGCCCGGCGAGGATGTTCCGTACCAGGATGGTGAGCGAGTAGAGCACCAGACCGGTGACGACCAGCGCGGCCGAGAGCCCGAACACGGGCAGCAGCAGCGAGAACATGGCCAGCGAGGGAATCGTGTAGAGCAGGGTGGTCAGCCCCAGCACGGGGGCGGCGAAGGCGGGTCTGGCACGGACGAGGAGCGCGAGCGGGAATGCCACCGCGAGGCCGATCAGGACCGATGCGGCGGTGATCCAGACATGCTCGACCGTCGCCTCCGTCAACTCCTGGCTCCGGGTCCGCAGATACTCCCCGCAGATCCAGTCATTGGCCGTCAGACAGCTCCGCGCGGCCAGTCCCGTACTCATGATTCCCCACCTCCCCACCCATGCCGAACGTATGACTGAAGACCTTAACCTTGGCCACTGACAATCGCCGACGGGCGGCGCACGCCGGCAACACGGCCTTCACACAACACGCGTCACATTGGGGAACCATGATCCGTTTCGAGAATGTCACCAAGCGATATCCGGACGGGACGACGGCCGTCGACGATCTCTCCTTCGAGGTGGCCGAAGGCGAACTGGTCACCCTGGTGGGGCCGTCCGGCTGCGGCAAGACGACCACGATGAAGATGGTCAACCGGCTCATCGAGCCGAGCGAGGGGCGGATATTCCTCGACGGCGAGGACATATCCACCGTCGACCCGGTGCGGCTGCGCCGCCGGATCGGCTATGTCATCCAGCAGGTCGGCCTCTTTCCGCACAAGACGGTCCTGGAGAACACCGCGACCGTCCCCCAGCTGCTGGGCTGGCGGCGCGCCAAGGCCCGGGCCCGCGCGGCCGAGCTGCTGGACCTGGTCGGCCTCGACCCCTCCGTCTACGGCGACCGCTACCCCGAACAGCTCTCCGGCGGCCAGCGGCAGCGGGTCGGGGTGGCCCGCGCGCTCGCGGCGGACCCGCCCGTACTGCTGATGGACGAGCCGTTCGGCGCGGTCGACCCGGTGGTGCGCGAGCATCTCCAGAACGAGTTCCTCCGGCTCCAGTCCCAGGTCCGCAAGACGGTCCTCCTCGTCACCCACGACATCGAGGAGGCGGTCCGGCTCGGGGACCGCATCGCCGTCTACGGCACGGGCCGGATCGAGCAGTTCGGCGCGCCTGCCGCCGTGCTCGGGGCCCCGGCGACGCCCTATGTGGCCGACTTCGTCGGCGCGGACCGCGGTCTCAAGCGGCTCTCGGTGACCCCGATCGAGGAGAGCGACCTGGAGGAGCCGCCCGTCGTCCGGCTGGACGACCGGCTGCCCCGGGAGCTGGGCGCGCGCTGGGCCGTCGTCCTGGACGCGCGGGGCGATCTGCACGGCTGGATCTCCGCCGAGCAGGCCCGCGCCGAGGGCACGGTCGCTGAGCACGCCCGCCGGATGGACGCCTGGCTGCCGCTGGGGGCCTCGCTCAAGCAGGCCTTCTCCACCATGCTCCAGCACGACGCGGGCTGGATCGCGGTGATCGACGCGGAGGGGACGGGCCGGTTCCTGGGGGTGCTGACCCCGGCGCGCCTCCACGAGGCGCTGCGGCGCTCGATCGACGCGGACGCGCAGGACATCCCCCGGGCGGCGGTGGACCTGGAGTCGATCGCCACGATCACGGCGGCCACCGGCCCGAACGAGAGGCCGTAGCGGTCAGGCGGCCCTGAGCCGGTCGCTCATCCACTCCAGCGCGGGCGGGACCTGGCGCGCCCAGGTGTTGAAGTTGTGCCCGCCGCTGTCGAGGATGATCGAGGAGACCCGGGCGGGCGGCCGCACCTTGCCGATGAACTCACGGGTCGCCGCGAGGTTGTCCTCGCCCTTCAGGGAGCTGGTCACCAGGAACGAGGCGTCCGGCTGCGGCAGCCGGTCCAGGCTCCACAGCAGATCCGCCCGGTCCCTCAGCGACTGGTCGCCCTGGAAGAGATCGCCGGTGGTGGGGTCCTCGGCCGCCCGGTAGTACGGGGAGAGCCCGGCCCCCACCGAGTACTGCTCCGAGTGGTGCATGGCGATCTTCAGCGCGCAGTAGCCGCCCGTGGAGACGCCGATGACGCCCCAGCCGCGCGGCTCGGTCCCCACCCGGTAGCTCCGCGAGACCGCCGCCGGCAGATCCCGGCCGAGGAAGGTCTCCGCCTGCGGCCCGCCCGGGATGTCCACGCACTCGGTGTCCCTCGGCGGGGCGACGGTCGAGCGCAGCATGATGAGAACCATCGGCTGCATCTTGCCCTCCCTGGCCTTGCGGAACGCGATCTGCGGATACTTCTGCCCCTTGATCAGGTTCTCCGCCATCCCGGGGTAGCCGGTCAGCGCGACCACGGCCGGAAAGGATCTCCCCCGGTGCTCGGACTGAAAGTATTCCGGCGGCAGATAGACATAGGCGGAACTGGTGATCCCCGACTTCTCCCCGGAGATCACGACCTTCTGGATCTGCCCGCCCCGGTCCGGCCGTGAGCCGCCCTCCACCGGGGCCATTCGCCTCTCGACCACCTTGATCCGCTGCTGTCCGGCCGAGTGGTCCACCACCACACCGAGCTTCTGTTCACGGCCGAGAAGGTCGGACCAGGAGCCGTAGAACAGAAAAGCGTTGTTCGCCGCCAGTCCCACCGACACGAAGAGCGCGAGCTGGGTCGCCAGCAGCAGTCCGATCCGGCCGCCGACCGCCCGCCAGCCGCGCCCGGCCAGCCGGGGCCAGCACCAAATGGTCGTGGCGAACAGCCCCACCGCCGCCGCGACGGCACCGGCGAGAACATAGCCACTGGTCAGACCCATGAGTTTGCTGAACTCCCTATTACCGCGAGATTTCCGGTGTCCGAGTAAACCCGCTTCCTTAAAGTCCCGTCCTAGGGAACGCATATCGTCCGGACGCTGCCTGACTGCGGCCCATGGGCGCAGGGCTGATCCGGAGTCATGGGAAGCGATGTCTGTAACGGTAGATGTAGATGGGGACAAAACGGAATTGGTTCCGGGCGCGCGGGGCACCCGGCTGATCCGCGGGATGCCACGCGGCCCCCGCCCCGAGTCGGTTCCCACGCTGATCGGCACGGCCTGTGCCCTCGTCGGACTGATCGACCTCGCCGCCGGGGTGTTCCCCGCCTTCCGCCGCAGTTGGGCGCACACGGCCGCCGGGGTGCTCCCGGGCGTCACCGACCCCGTCACGGCCGGTCCCCTCGCCGCCGCGCTCCCGCTCGCCGCGGGCGTGCTGACGCTTCTCCTCGCCCACGGGCTCAAGCGCCGCAAGCGCCGGGCCTGGCAGGCCGCGGTGGTGCTGCTGCCCATCGAGGCGGCCGGGCAGTTCGCGTACCGGCACTCGGCCGTCACCGTCCTCGCCTCCCTGGCCGTCCTCGCGCTGCTGCTCGCGCACCGGCGCGAGTTCTCCGCGCTGCCCGATCCGCGCGGCCGGCGGGCCGCGCTCACCGGCTTCGCCCTCATGGGCTCCGCGTCGATCGGCATCGGCACGGCCGTCGTGGGCGGGCGCCCGCGCGAGACGCTCGGCGACCCCTCACTCGCCGACCTGCTGCTGCACACCCTCTGCGGGCTCCTCGGCTTCGAGGGACCCGTCGACCACACCGGGGACGCCTCATCGGCCGTGGGCTGCTCGCTCGCCGCGCTCGGCCTGCTCACCGCCGTCACCGCACTCCATCTCGCGCTGCGGCCCGAGCGCCCGGCCGCCCGGCTCCCGAAGGACGACGAGCACCGGCTGCGCGATCTGCTCGCCCGGCACGGCGACCGGGACTCGCTCGGCCACTTCGCGCTCCGCCGCGACAGGGAAGTGGTCTTCTCCCCCAGCGGCAAGGCCGCCGTCAGCTACCGCGTCGTCTCCGGGGTGATGCTCGCCGGCGGCGACCCGATAGGCGATGTGGAGGCCTGGCCCGGCGCGATCGAACGCTTCATGGCCGAGGCCGACGCGCACTCCTGGACCCCCGCCGTCATGGGCTGCTCCCGGACCGGGGGCGAGGTGTGGACCCGCGAGAGCGGCCTCGACGCGCTCGAACTGGGCGACGAGGCGGTGGTCGACGTCGCGGACTTCTCGCTCTCCGGACGCCCCATGCGCAATGTGCGCCAGATGGTGAACCGGATAGAGCGCGGCGGCTGCACCACCCGGGTGCGCCGGGCCCACGACATCCCCGACGAGGAGCTGACGGCGATCCGCCGGGCCGCCGGGGAGTGGCGGGGCACCGCGACCGAGCGCGGCTTCTCCATGGCGCTGGGGCGGATCGGCGACCCGGCGGACGGGGACGCGGTGATCGCCACCGCGCACAAGGCCGACCCCTCCTCCCCCTACGGGGACCTGAAGGCGATCATCCACTTCGTGCCCTGGGGCACGGACGGCATGTCCCTGGAGCTGATGCGGCGCGACCGCTCCGCCGACCCCGGCATGAACGAGCTGCTGATCGTCGCCGCGCTCCAGGCCGCACCCGGGCTGAAGGTCGAGCGGGTCTCCCTCAACTTCGCGATGTTCCGCGCCGCGCTCGCCCGGGGCGAGCGGATCGGCGCGGGCCCGGTGCTGCGGCTCTGGCGAGGACTGCTGATCTTCCTCTCCCGCTGGTTCCAGATCGAGTCCCTCTACAAGTTCAACGCCAAGTTCCGGCCACGGTGGGAGCCGCGATTCGTGGTCTTCCGCAACGTCCGCGACCTGCCCAGGGTCGGTCTCGCCGCGATGCGCGCCGAAGGCTTCATCACCCTCCCCCACCCCCGCCCACTCCCCGCCCGCCCCCACCGCCCCTGCGCCCACATCCGCCCGTACCCGCAGGAGAGCGCCCCGGGAGCGGTGCGTCCGGTCTGAGGACACGACCGGGGAGTGTCTTCGAAGTAGCGTCGTCCGCCCGTAATGGGGGTCCCCCCGGGCCGAAGGCCCAGGGGGAGGGTCTGGCGGGTTCTGGTGCTCCCCCTGGGCTTCGCCCGGGGGGGGACCCCCAGATCGCAAGGCGGAGGAAGGAGCCCACGCGGTGGGGGTACCACCCGGGCCGCCAGGCCCAGGGGGCCGTAGGCGACTGACGACAACGCAGCGTGGGGGTACCTCCCGGGCCGCCAGGCCCAGGGGGAGTGCGTGCCAGGGCACGACAGGCAGACGGGACTTCGAGGACACGACCTAGGCTGGGGGTATGAGTACGTTGAGCGGGTTGCCGGAATGGGATCGCTGCGCGGTCATGGGCGTCGTCAATGTGACGCCGGATTCCTTCTCGGACGGCGGTCGCTGGTTCGACACCACCGCGGCCGTCAAGCGCGGTCTCGACCTGGTCGCCGACGGCGCGGATCTCATCGATGTCGGAGGCGAGTCCACCAGGCCCGGAGCGAGCCGGGTGGACGAGGAGGAGGAGCTGCGCCGGGTCGTCCCGGTGGTGCGGGGTCTCGCCGCCGAGGGGGTCACGGTCTCCGTCGACACCATGCGCGCCTCGGTCGCCGACCGGGCCGTCGCCGCGGGCGCGGCCCTGGTCAACGATGTCAGCGGTGGTCTCGCCGACCCCGCCATGGTCCCGGCCGTGGCCTCCGCCGGGGTGCCCTTCGTGGTGATGCACTGGCGCGGCTTCAGCCAGGACATGAACAGCAGGGCGGTGTACGAGGACGTCGTCGCCGAGGTCATCGCCGAGCTGGGGGAGCGGATGGACGCGGTCGTCGCCGGCGGGATCGATCCGGAGCGCATCGTGATCGACCCGGGGCTCGGTTTCGCCAAGGACGCCCGGCACGATCTGGCCCTGGTCGCCCACATCCGCGACTTCCGGGCGCTGGGCCGCCCGCTGCTCGTCGCCGCCTCGCGCAAACGATTCCTCGGCCATGTGCTGGCCCTGGACGCCCGTGACGGCGCTCCGCCGCGCGCCCGGGAGCGGGACGCGGCCACCGCCGCCGTCTCCGCGATCGCGGCGCACGAGGGCGCGTGGGCGGTCCGCGTCCATGAGGTGCGGGCCACCGCCGACGCCGTCCGGATCGCGCACGCCGTCGAGGCCGCCCGGTGAGCCGTACCGACATCGAGCAGGTGGAGGACGCCAACACCACGTTCTACGAGACGATGGAGCGCGGCGACTTCGACGCCCTCCAGGCGCTCTGGCTGGACGACGACGTCTCCTGCGTCCATCCGGGGTGGCCGGTGCTCTCCGGGCGCGGCGAGGTGCTGCGCTCGTACGCGCTGATCATGGCGAACACGGAGTACATCCAGTTCTTCCTGACCGATGTGCGGGTGAGCCTGGTCGGCGACACCGCGCTGGTGACCTGCACGGAGAACATCCTGAGCGGCGGGCCCGCCGAGGAGGGCGGGGAGCTGGGGCCGCTGGTGGGCCAGCTGGTGGTGGCGACCAATGTGTTCCGCCGCACTTCGCAGGGGTGGAAGATCTGGTCGCACCACGGGTCGCCGGTGCTGACGGAGACCGAGGGCGACAAGACCGCGGACGAGGACTCCCCCTCGTAAGACCGGGCCCCGCGAGCGGGCGGTGTCGGTGCTCGCAGGTAGATTCGAATGGGTACACGGGCCGTGGATCTCTGGATGCGTGGCTGTATGCCCGTCATGCCCGTCAAACGCATGCCCGTCAAACGTACGAGAGCAGGAGTGATTCGCGTGGATCGTGTCGCGCTGCGCGGCCTCAAGGCCCGCGGGCACCATGGCGTCTTCCCCCGGGAGCGCGAAGAGGGCCAGACTTTCATCGTGGACCTGGTGCTCAGCCTCGACACCCGCCCCGCCGCGGCCGACGACGACCTGGCGAAGACCGTGCACTACGGCGTGGTGGCGGAGGAGGTCGTCGCGGTCGTGGAGGGCGAGCCCGTCGACCTGATCGAGACCCTGGCGGAGCGGATCGCCCGGACCTGTCTCAAGCACGACGGCGTTCAGGAGGTCGAGGTGGTGGTGCACAAGCCGGACGCGCCGATCACCGTGCCCTTCGACGACGTGACCATCACGATCACCCGGAGCCGAGTATGAGCGACCCCACGGTTCAGCCCGTGCCCGCGTCCGTGGTCGAGCAGGTGGACGCGGCGGACATCACCCTCTCCAACCCGCACCGCGCCGTGATCTCCCTCGGCTCGAACCTGGGCAACCGCCTGGAGACCCTCCAGGGGGCCGTCGACGCCCTGGAGGACACCCCGGGGGTCCGGGTCAAGGCCGTCTCCCCGGTGTACGAGACGGAGCCCTGGGGCGTGGAGCCCGGCTCCCAGCCCTCGTACTTCAACGCGGTCGTGCTGCTGAAGACGACCCTGCCGCCCGATTCGCTGCTGGAGCGGGGCCAGGCCATCGAAGAGGCCTACGACCGGGTGCGGGACGAGCGCTGGGCCCCGCGCACAATCGATGTGGACATCGTGGCGTACGCGGAGATCGTCTCGGACGACCCGGTGCTCACCCTCCCCCACCCCCGGGCGCACGAGCGGGCCTTCGTGCTCGCCCCGTGGCACGACGTGGACCCGGAGGCCGAGCTGACGGGCCGCGGCCCGGTGGCGGAGCTGCTGGAGGCCGTGGGCCGGGCGGGCGTGCTTCCCCGGCCCGATCTGGAACTCCGTCTGCCGGAGTAGTCGTTAGGCTCTTGGGTGGCACTGTGACGGAAGGACGGCTCTCTCGGTGAAGCAACTACGGGTCGGTGTGCTGGCCGGTCTCTTCGCCGGGGCGGGCCTGCTGTCGTGGGCGGCCGCGCGGCTGTGGGACTCGTTCGGCTCGCTGCCGAGCGTGCCGCTCGCCGCCCCCATCGTGCTGGCGGCGATCGCGGCGGTTCTGGCGGCGACGGCCCTGTCCCTGCGGACCCGGCTGAAGGCCCAGCGGGAGCGCCGTGCCGGGGCCAAGGGCGTGGAGCCGCTGATGGCGGCGCGAGCGGTGGTCTTCGGCCAGGCGAGCGCCCTGGTGGCCGCGCTGGTGAGCGGGGCGTACGGCGGGGTGGGCGTGTTCCTGCTGGGGTCGCTGGACGTCCCGGCCCGCCGGGAGCAGGCGATCCTCGCGGGCTTCTCGGTGCTGGCGGGAGCGGCGGTGATCGCCGCCGCGTTCTTCCTGGAGCGGGTCTGCCGCCTCCCGGAGGACACCGACACGCCCCACGGCACCGGCACCGCCCGCGCCTGAGCGGGGGCGGGCGGCCGGGCCGAAGAGCCGGGCCGGGGAGCCGTCCCGGGCCGGGCCGGGCCGTCAGCGGCCCGTAGCCGGTCAGCGGGCCATGATCAGGCTCATGGCCTCATTGCGGGTGGCGGCGTGGCGGAGCTGGCCGCGCACGGCCGAGGTGATGGTCTTCGCGCCGGGCTTGCGCACCCCTCGCATGGTCATGCACATGTGCTCGCACTCGACCACGACGATCACCCCGCGCGGCTCCAGGATCTCCATCAGCGAGTCGGCTATCTGTGTGGTCAGCCGCTCCTGCACCTGGGGCCGGCGGGCATAGACGTCCACCAGCCGGGCCAGCTTCGACAGGCCGGTGATCTTTCCGTCCGAGGACGGGATGTAGCCGACGTGGGCGACCCCGACGAAGGGGACGAGGTGGTGCTCGCAGGAGCTCATGACCTCGATGTCCTTCACCAGGACCATCTCGTCGTGCCCGAGGTCGAACGTCGTCGTCAGCACATCCTCCGGCCGCTGCCACAGCCCGGCGAATATCTCCTTGTACGCCCGCGCCACGCGCGCGGGGGTCTCCTTCAGCCCTTCGCGGTCCGGGTCCTCCCCGACCGCGATGAGGAGCTCCCGGACGGCGTTCTCGGCCCGCTTCTCGTCGAACTCACCGATCGTGCCTTCGCCGTCCAACGTCACCGGGTCGGTCATCTGTGCCTCGCTCCTCTTGCTCTGTGCTGCGGCCGGACGAAGGTCATACGAATGCCGCGTCCCCCCAGGCTAAAACCTGGGGGGACGCGGCGTTCATTCCGGGCCCGTGCGACCGACCGGGTCACGGGCCGAATGCTCTAGCTCTCCGGACGCTCCTCCGGCACCGACTCCACGCCGGGGACCGATTCCACCGGCTGCGAGCCGTTGGCACCGGTGGCCCCGTTGGCGCCGTTGGTCAGCGCCAGCTCCTTCGGCGAGAGCACCGGAGGACGGGTGGAGGGCGTACGCCGGGAGGAACCGGTCCACGCCGGACGGGCCGGGCGCTTCACGATCGGGGCGAAGACCTCGGCGATCTGCTCCTTGCCGAGGGTCTCCTTCTCCAGCAGTTCGAGAACGAGGTTGTCGAGCACATCGCGGTTCTCGACCAGGATTTCCCAGGCCTCGTTGTGCGCGGTCTCGATGAGCTTCTTGACCTCTTCGTCCACCAGCGCGGCGACCTCTTCCGAGTAGTCGCGCTGGTGCCCCATCTCGCGGCCGAGGAAGGGCTCGGAGTTGTCTCCGCCGAACTTGATCGCACCGAGACGCTCGGTCATGCCGTACTGGGTGACCATCGCGCGGGCCGTGGTGGTGGCCTTCTCGATGTCGTTGGAAGCGCCGGTGGTCGGGTCGTGGAAGACCAGTTCCTCGGCGGCGCGTCCGCCCAGCATGTAGGCGAGCTGGTCGAGCATCTCGTTGCGGGTGGTCGAGTACTTGTCCTCGTCCGGGAGCACCATCGTGTAACCGAGGGCCCGGCCGCGGGACAGGATGGTGATCTTGTGGACCGGGTCGGAGTTCGGCAGAGCCGCCGCGACCAGGGCGTGGCCGCCCTCGTGGTACGCGGTGATCTTCTTTTCCTTGTCCGACATGATCCGGGTCCGCTTCTGCGGTCCCGCGACCACCCGGTCGATCGCCTCGTCCAGCGAGTGGTTGTCGATGAGCTTCTTGTCCCCGCGCGCGGTGAGCAGCGCGGCTTCGTTCAGCACATTGGACAGGTCCGCGCCGGTGAAGCCGGGCGTGCGCCGGGCGACCGCGCCCAGGTCGACGTCCGGGGCGACCGGCTTGCCCTTCTGGTGAACCTTGAGGATCTCCAGACGGCCCTGCATGTCCGGGCGGTCGACCGCGATCTGGCGGTCGAAGCGGCCCGGGCGCAGCAGCGCCGGGTCGAGGATGTCGGGCCGGTTGGTGGCGGCGATCAGGATGACGCCGCCCTTCACGTCAAAGCCGTCCATCTCGACCAGCAGCTGGTTGAGGGTCTGCTCGCGCTCGTCGTGACCGCCGCCGAGGCCCGCGCCGCGGTGCCGGCCGACGGCGTCGATCTCGTCGACGAAGACGATCGCCGGAGCGTTCGCCTTGGCCTGCTCGAAGAGGTCGCGCACCCGGGAGGCGCCGACGCCGACGAACATCTCCACGAAGTCGGAGCCGGAGATCGAGTAGAAGGGGACGCCGGCCTCGCCGGCGACGGCGCGCGCCAGCAGCGTCTTGCCGGTGCCGGGCGGGCCGTACAGCAGCACACCCTTGGGGATCTTGGCGCCGACGGCCTGGAACTTCGCCGGCTCCTGGAGGAACTCCTTGATCTCGTGGAGCTCCTCGACAGCCTCGTCGGACCCGGCCACATCGGCGAAGGTCGTCTTGGGGGTGTCCTTGGTGATCAGCTTGGCCTTGGACTTCCCGAAGTTCATCACCCGGGAGCCGCCGCCCTGCATCTGATTCATCAGAAACAGGAAGACCAGCACGATCAGTACGAAGGGCAGCAGGGAGAGCAGCACCGAGATGAAGGGGCTCTGCTTCGAGGGCGAGACGGTGTATCCCTTGGAGATGTCACCGGCCTCGTACTTCGCCTGAAGCTTCTCGGCGAGGGCGGAGCCCTGGGTGCCGATGTAGCTCGCCTGGATCTTGCCGCTGCCCTTGATCTTGTGGTCGCCCTTGAGGTCGACCTTGATGATCTGTTCGTCGCCGGTGGTCAGCTTGACCGAGTCGACCTGGTTCTTGTCGATCGCCTGGACGACCTGGCCGGTGTCCACTGTCTTGTAGCCGCCCGACGAGCCGACGACCTGCATCAACACGACCACGGCGAGGACGGCCAGCACGATCCACATGACCGGCCCACGGAAGTATCGCTTCACGTCCATCCATACGGGGCGGTGTCGCCCCGTCCCTCCTGCCCGTAGGTAAATGCTGCTGTGAGAAAAGACTGTTCTTCGGACGGTACCCCAGCATCGCTGCCGTGACCGCACGCCGGGGACGGCAAACCCGTCCTCCCACGGTCCAACGGCGAATCGGGGGTCTTGGTTCCCGGTGCGCGCCCGGGAGCCGGATCAGCCGCCGTAGACGTGCGGGGCGAGGGTGCCGACGAAGGGCAGGTTGCGGTACTTCTCCGCGTAGTCCAGCCCATAGCCGACGACGAACTCGTTGGGGATGTCGAAGCCGACCCACTTCACGTCGAGCGCGACCTTCGCGGCGTCCGGCTTGCGCAGGAGGGTGCACACCTCGATCGAGGCGGGCTCGCGCGAGCCGAGGTTGGACAGCAGCCACGAGAGCGTGAGCCCCGAGTCGATGATGTCCTCGACGATCAGGACGTGCTTGCCCTTGATGTCGGTGTCGAGGTCCTTGAGGATCCGCACCACTCCGGAGGACTGGGTGCCCGCGCCGTAGGAGGACACCGCCATCCAGTCCATGGTGACGGGGCTGGAGAGGGCACGGGCGAGGTCAGCCATGACCATCACCGCGCCCTTGAGGACACCGACGAGGAGGAGTTCCTTGCCCGCGTACTCCGCGTCGATCTTCGCGGCCAGCTCGGCCAGCTTCGCGTCGATCTCTTCCTTGGTGATGAGCACCGACTGAAGGTCGGTGCCCATGTCCTTCTCGTTCACGCGGTCGCTTTCTCTCTTCGCCGGGGTCCGGTACGCGTCCCCGGTCCGGCAGGAGTTGCCGGTGCCCGGGGGCCGGGGGTCCGGGCGCCCGTCAGGGGCTCCCGGGTGACCTCAGCCGCCGTGCTCGTGCCGCGGCTGCGTCAGCCTTGCCGGATGACAAGTCTGCCACTCTGCCGGCGCGCCTCGACGCGGCCGGGCAGGTTGATCGTCCCCTGCCCCCGCCAGCCGGTGATCAGACGGTCGACTTCCTCGACATGCCGGGCGAAGAGGGAGCCCGCCGGCGCGCCCGCGTCGATGACCGCCCGGCGCAGCACCCGGCGGCGCACGGCGGGCGGCAGCGCGTACAGCTTGGCGCACTCCAGCTGTCCGCTGTCGTCGCGTACGGAGGCGTCCGCGTCGGCGGCCCAGGTGTCCAGGGCGTCGGCGTCGTCGCGGGAGAGCTGGGCGGTGCGGGCGAGGGCTTCGACGACCCCCTTGCCGAGGGCCTTCTCCAGGGCGGGCAGCCCCTCGTGGCGCAGCCGGGAGCGGGTGTAGGCCGGGTCGGCGTTGTGGGGGTCGTCCCAGACGGGCAGGGACTGGACCATGCACGCCTTGCGGGCGGTCTGCCGGTCGAGCTGGAGGAAGGGGCGGCGGTAGCGGTCGTGCCGCCCCGAGACGGCGGCCATCCCGGAGAGGGAGCGGATGCCGGAGCCCCTGGCGAGTCCCAGCAGGACGGTTTCCGCCTGGTCGTCGCGGGTGTGGCCGAGCAGCACGGCGGCCGCCCCGTGCCGCTCGGCGGCGGCGTCCAGGGCGGCGTAGCGCGCGTCGCGGGCGGCGGCCCCGGGGCCCGCGTCGCGGCCCGCGCGGGCGGTGGTGGGCTCCACGGGGTCGAGGCCCATGGCGGTGAGACGGCCGGCGACTTCGGCGGCCCGGAGGTCGGAGCCGTGCTGGAGGCCGTGGTCGACGGTGATGCCGCCGGCGCGGACGGAGAGCTTGCGGGCCTCGAAGGCGAGGGCGGAGGCGAGCGCCATGGAGTCGGCGCCTCCGGAGCAGGCCACCAGGACCAGGGGGGTGGGGGTGGCGGGCCCGGCGGCGGAGGCCGCGGCGGCGCAGGCGGGGGTGGCCGACTGCCGCAGTCGTGCGATCCGGTCGGCGGGCGGGGCCGTGGCGGCCCGGTCGGGCTGAGGGGTGGTGCGGTCGGGCTGGGGGATGGCGCGTTCGGTCAGGACGTCGTGGAGTACGCGGCGGACCGCCAGGCGTATCGCCGCGACCGCAGGATGGGGACCCATGTCCGGTGCCCTTCATGGAGAGGTTGGGGGGTGAGCCTCGGTTCGGAGTCGGAGCGGAGGTTCGGTCGACGTTCTCTGCGTGACCGAACCGCTGATTCGGTCACTGAGAGTGCGTCGATGGTGACAGAACCGAGCCGTTCCCCGAGCATCGCACGCCTGCCTACGGCCCCAGGGTCCCTCGGACGGGTGATGCTGTGCCCCCGAGGGGGTGTCCCCCGGCCCTCCCGAGGGCGCGCGTCCGTACGGTGTTCACTAATCCGCTCTGCGGTGCACCCGCGCGACCCAGTCCGCCGGTTTGGCGATCTCCGCCTTGGTCGGGAGGGTGTTGGGCGAGGTCCAGACCCGGTTGAAGCCGTCCATTCCCACTTCTTCCACCACGGCACGGACGAATCGCTCGCCGTCGCGGTACTGCCGGAGCTTGGCGTCGAGTCCGAGCAGCTTGCGGAGCGCCAGGTCGAGCCGGCTCGCGCCGCGCGCCCTGCGCTGCTGGAACTTCTCGCGGATCTCGGCGACCGAGGGCACCACATCGGGGCCGACGCCGTCCATCACGAAGTCGGCGTGGCCCTCCAGGAGGGACATCACCGCGGTGAGCCGGCCGAGGATCTCGCGCTGGGCGGGGGTCTGGACCAGCTCCACGATGGAGCGTCCGCCCTCGTCCTCCTCGCCCTCCGGGCGGGCCCCGGCCAGCGACTGGGCCGCCTCGCGCAGCCGTTCCAGGACGGTCATCGGGTCGACGTCGGTCTCCCCGAGGAATGACTGGATCTCGCCCTGGAGGTGGTCGCGGAGCCAGGGCACCCCGGTGAACTGGGTGCGGTGGGTCTCCTCGTGCAGACAGACCCAGAGGCGGAAGTCGTGCGGGTCGACCTCCAGCTCGCGCTCCACATGGACGATGTTGGGCGCGACCAGCAGCAGCCGTCCGCCGCCGTCGGCCCCGGCCGGAAGCTCACGGGTGGCGGGGGCGAAGGTCTCGTACTGTCCGAGCACCCGGGAGGCGAGGAAGGAGAGCAGCATGCCCAGCTCGACGCCGGTGACCTTGCCGCCGACGGCTCCGAGCATCGCGCCCGTGGTGCCGCCGGCCCTGCGGTCCTGCATCTTCTCCAGCAGCGGCTTGAGCAGCTCCCGGAAGCCCGCCACATTCGCCTTGACCCAGCCGGCCCGGTCCACGACCAGGACGGGGGTGTCCTCGGGGGCGTGGCTCTCCGGGATCATGCGGGTGAAGCCGCGCACATGCTCCTCGGACGCCTTGGCGTGCCGCCGCAGCTCGGCGACGATCGCGCGCGCCTCGTCCTTGCTCACCTCGGGTCCTGGCCGCACGAGGCGGGTCGCGGTCGCCACCGCGAGATTCCAGTCGACCATCTCGGCACCACCGATGCTCGTCATGCGTCAACCGTACGTGGTGCTCCCGCGCGGCGGTGAGGTGTTGGGCCCCGGGGGCCGGGGCGGGGAAGAAGGCCGAAGACGCCGGTGTCAGGAGACCAGCGCGGCCGCCAGTGCGTCCAGCGCGTCCTGGGCCTCGTCCCGCGAGGCGGTCCGGCCCGCGAGGAAGGCGAAGGCGAGGAGGCGGCCGTCGGGGGCGGCCACCGTGCCGGAGAGCGCGTTCACCCCGGTCAGGGTGCCGGTCTTGGCGCGGATCAGCCCCGAGCCGGGGTCGCCCTCGTCGTAGCGGGTGCGCAGGGTGCCGGTGAACCCGGCGACCGGGAGGCCGGTCAGCACCGGGCGCAGCTCCGGGCGGGCCGGTTCGGCCGCGCGGGCCAGCAGGGCGGTGAGCAGCCGGGCGGAGACCCGGCTCTTGCGGTCGAGTCCGCTGCCGTCGGCGAACCGCGCCCCGGCCAGCGGGAGCCGCAGCCGGGAGAGCTGCGCGCGCACCGCCCGGCCGCCGCCCGCGAAGTCGGCCTTCTCGCCGAGTGCCAGGGCGGTCTGCCGGGCGAGGGACTCGGCGAGGTCGTTGTCGCTGTCCGTCAGCATCCGTTCGGCGAGCGCGGCGAGCGGCTCGGACAGGACCTTCGTGAGGGGCCGCGATCCGGCGGCGGGATGGCCGGGGGCGGGCGGGGCGGCGATCCGCACCCCGCGCCGGTCGAGCATCCGGGCGAAGGCCCGGGCGGCCTCGCCCGCGGGGTCGTGGCTGCGTTCCGCGTATCCGGCGGACTCGGCGTCGATCCGGCCCTGGTCGACCATGAGCGCGGTGACCGGGGCGATGTTCCCGTTCATCCCGATGGGGTGCAGGGGGTTGCCCGTGTACAGGGAGATGTCGTAGCTCAGCCGTACGGAGGTGAGTCCGCGCGTCTTGAGGGCGCGCGCGGTGCGGTCGGCGAGGAGCCGCAGTCCGGCGCCGTCCAGGCTCGCGTCGCCGCCGCCGACCAGGGTGAGCCGGTCCTCGGCCGCGACGACGGCGGTGGGGATGCGGTGGTCGGGGCCGAGCGCGGTGAGCGCCGCCGCCGCGGTGGCGATCTTGATGGTGGAGGCCGGGGGCATCGCCTTGTCCGCGCCCTCGCCGTAGAGCCGGCGGCCGGTGGAGACATCGATCACGGAGGCGGTGCGGAGGGGGCCGAGGCCGGGGTCGTCGAAGAGCGGCCGGAGCTTCTCGCCCAGCTCCCCGGGCTTGGCGTCGGCGGCTTTGGAGGCGGGGCGTCCGCCGAGCGGATCGAGCACCCCGGGGGCGCTGGGCGCGGGGGCGGGACGCTTTGGACCTGGGGCTTTGTGGTCGGTGTCGGTCTTCGCGGCGGCCCATTCCCGCTCGGCCTCGCGCTGTCCGGATTCCCAGGGTCCGGCGGCTGCCACGGCCCCGGCGGCGATGACCAGCCCCAGCGCCGTCGCGCCCGCCGCGAGCTGCCACGTCCTGATCACCGGCACCTCGCACCAGCCCCTTTCGCGATCACACACCTGCGTGAGGGACACTTAATCACCAGAACTGCGTCTTGCCGTGTGCACGGCACCCCGGTCAGCACCCGGTCGGCACCAGCGACCACACGGCTGGGGGTCCGGGGAGTCTTCACCGGAAGGGCACAGCACGACCGGATTTTTGTGTTGATCATGGAGGAGCCACACGTGGAGTTCGACGTCACCATCGAGATCCCGAAGGGTTCGCGTAACAAGTACGAAGTGGACCACGAGACGGGTCGCATCCGTCTGGACCGTCGACTCTTCACCTCGACCAGCTACCCGGCCGACTACGGCTTCGTCGAGAACACCCTCGGCGAGGACGGCGACCCGCTGGACGCGCTGGTCATCCTGGACGAGCCGACTTTCCCGGGCTGCCTCATCAAGTGCCGTGCCATCGGCATGTTCCGGATGACGGACGAGGCGGGCGGCGACGACAAGCTGCTCTGCGTGCCGGCCTCGGACCCGCGCGTCGAGCACCTGCGGGACATCCACCACGTCTCGGAGTTCGACCGCCTGGAGATCCAGCACTTCTTCGAGGTCTACAAGGACCTGGAGCCCGGCAAGTCCGTCGAGGGCGCGAACTGGGTCGGCCGCACCGAGGCCGAGGCCGAGATCGAGGCCTCCTACAAGCGTCTGGAGGCTCAGGGCGGCGCTCACTGACGCCCTGACAGCGACGTCGTCGCGGGCGGGACACCTCCGGGTGTCCCGCCCGCGGTGCGTTCCCCCGGACCGTCCGGTACCTCGCGCCGGACCGGGCAGAAGATCCCGGAGTCGTACGTCGGCATGTCCACGCACATACTGAGCGCGGACACCGGCGGAACAAGAGGGAGCGAGGGCGGCACGTGGTGGCGGAACCGGAGGTTCCGGAGGACCGGGACCCGAAGGACCGGAAGCGCTCGAAGGACTCGGACGGCGCACCGGGCCCCGATGTCCCCAAAAGCCCCAGAGCCGCCATGGGCCCGGTGGTCGTGCCAGCCCCCGAAGAGCGCAAACCGCACTCCGACGAGGCGCACAGCGCCTTCGCCCCACCGCCGGGAGTCGCTCCGCCGGAGCCCCCGGAGGAGGACCAGCCCACCTCGGAATTCAGCCTTCCGCCGGGGACGGCCCCGGCGGAGGCCCCGGTCGAGCAGCAGGAAGGTTCCGCCTTCGCGACGCCGAGCACCTACAGCTTCCGCCACTCGCCGCCCGTCTTCACCCCCTCGCACGGGATCCCGGCGGTCCGGCTGACCACGGACGCTCCCTGGCAGGACCGGATGCGGGCCATGCTGCGGATGCCGGTGGGCGAGCGCCCGGTGCCGGAGATCGTGCAGAAGCAGGACGAGGGCGGCCCGGCCGTGCCCCGCGTACTCGACCTCACCCTGCGCATCGGCGAGCTGCTGCTCGCGGGCGGCGAGGGGGCCGAGGACGTCGAGGCGGCGATGTTCGCGATCTCGCGCAGTTATGGGCTCGACCGCTGCGAGCCGACCGTCACCTTCACCCTGCTCTCCATCACGTACCAGCCCTCGCTGGTGGACGACCCGGTGACGGCGAACCGGACGGTGCGCCGCCGGGGCACCGACTACAACCGGCTGGCGGCGGTCTACCGGCTGGTCCACGACATCAGCGACCAGGACACCGAGGTCTCCCTGGAGGAGGCCTACCGCAGGCTGGCGGAGATCCGGCGGAACCGGCACCCCTACCCCGGCTGGGCGCTCACGGTGGCGGGCGGGCTGCTGGCCGGCTCGGCCTCGGTGCTGGTCGGCGGCGATCTGCTGGTCTTCCTCGCGGCGGCGGTCAGCGCCATGCTCGGCGACCGGCTGGCCTGGCTCTTCGCGGGCCGCGGACTGCCGGAGTTCTACCAGTTCGTCGCCGCCGCGATGCCGCCCGCCGCGATGGGCGTGGCGCTCACCCTCTCCCCGCTCGACGTCCGCGCCTCCGCGGTGATCACCGGTGGGCTGTTCGCGCTGATCCCGGGGCGGGCCCTGGTCGCGGGCGTCCAGGACGGGCTGACCGGCTTCTACATCACCGCGGCGGCCCGGCTCCTCGAAGTCGGCTATCTGATCGTCGGCATCGTCGTCGGCGTGCTGGTGGTGCTCTATCTGGGGATCGCGCTGGGCGCGGTCCTCACCCCGGAGACCGCCCTCCACGCGGTGGAGCGCCCCGAGGTCCAGCTGCTGGCGGCGATGGGGCTCTCCCTCTGCTTCGCGGTCCTGCTCCAGCAGGAGCGGGACACCGTGTGGCTGGTGACGCTGAACGGCGGAGTCGGCTGGGTGGTGTACGGGGTGCTCGCGAACACCTCGGACGTGCCGCCGGTCGCGGCGACGGCGGCGGCGGCCGGGCTGGTGGGCCTCTTCGGGCAGATGCTCTCGCGGTACCGCTTCGCCTCGGCCCTGCCGTACATCACCGCGGCCATCGGGCCGCTGCTGCCGGGCAGCGCGACCTACTTCGGACTGCTGGCGATCGCCCGGGGCGATCTCAACGCGGGGCTCGCCTCGCTCTCCAAGGCGGCCGCCCTGGCGCTGGCCATCGCCATCGGGGTGAACCTCGGCAGCGAGATGTCCCGCCTCTTCCTCCGGGTGCCCGGCGGCACGGTCCGCTCCTCCGAGCCCCGCCGCGCGGCGAAGCGGACCCGCGGCTTCTAAGAAGCGGGCGGGGTCCGGGCGGGCTCCTCCTTCCGGCCCCCGGCGCGGGCCCGCAGCACCTCGACGACGATCGGGAGCACCGAGAGCAGCACGATGAGGATGAGGACCTTCTCGATGTGCCGGTGCACCAGATCGATCCCGCCGAGGCCCGCGCCGAGGAGGGTGACCCCGGCCCCCCAGAGCACTCCGCCGATGATGTTGAAGATGACGAAGGAGCGGTAGTTCATCCGGCTGACGCCCGCCACGACCGGGGTGAAGGTGCGTACGACGGGCACGAAGCGCGCCAGGACGAGCGACTTGGGGCCGTACTTCTCGAAGAAGTCGTGGGCCTTCTCCACGTTCTCCCGCTTGAAGAGACGGGAGTCGGGCCGTTTGAAGAGCGCCGGGCCGACCTTGCGGCCGAAGAGATAGCCGACCTGGTCGCCGACGACGGCCGCCGCCACGATGAGGGAGCACACCGCCCACAGCGGCAGCCCGTCCAGCTTTCCGGTGGTCACCAGCAGACCGGTGGTGAAGAGCAGCGAGTCGCCCGGCAGGAAGAACCCGATCAGCAGGCCGGACTCGGCGAAGACGATCACCAGGACCCCGATGAGGCCGAAGGTGCCGATGAGCCGGTCCGGGTCGAGCCAGTCCGGTCCGAGCGCGAGGGTGGTCACGAGGTCCGTGCTCCAAGGTCAGGGGTCGGTTCGAGCGGCGGTCGGGGCGGCGCGGGCATCGCCCCGGGACCTCAGAATGCACCGCGCGCGGCGCGCCGGGGCGGAGCCGCCCGGCCGGGGCCCCCGAAAGAAGCGGCCGGAGAAGGGCGTCGGGGCCTTCGACGCCCTTCCGGTCCGGGTGTACGGGAGTTGACGCCGGGCCCCGACGCCATCGGCGGCCGGGGCTCACCGCTCCGGCGGGGCCTCTTCGCCGGGCAGGCTCCGATAGCGGCGGTCCGCGTAGAGCAGCGGCCCGCCGGGGCCGGTGCCGGGGCCGGGGCCGTCCGGCAGCCGTACGCGGGTGACCTCGGCGATGACCAGCGTGTGGTCGGCGACCTCGACATGTTCCGCCGTACGGCAGGTCAGCACGGCGAGACTGCCCTCCAGTTCCGGCCCTGCGCCGTCGGCCGACGGGCGCGGGCGCAGTCCGGCGAACTCCTCCTCGCCGGGCTCGCGCCGCCCGGTGAAGCGGTCGGCGAGCGGGCGCTGGGCGTCCGCGAGGACATTGACCGTGAAGCCGCCGGTGCGCTCCACGGCGGCGAGGGTGCGGCTGCCCCGCTTCAGGGAGATCAGCAGGGTGGGCGGGTCGAGGGAGACCGAGAGCAGGGAGTTGACCGTCATTCCGTGCGGCCCCCGGGGGCCCTCGGTGGTGACGACCGCGACCCCGGTCGTCCAGCGGCGCATGGCGTCGCGGAACTCCTGGGCCCCCGGGAGGCGGCCGGTGCCGAGGCCGCCGGAACCGGCTACCACGAGGGGGCCTTCGGCGCGGGCCCGGCGAGCGCCGGGAAGTGCGGGACGACCTCTTCGCCCAGTTGGGCGACGACCTCGGCGGCCGGGCGGCGGCCGTGCTGGACGCCGAGCGCGCCGTGGTTGACCCCGGCCTCCTTCCAGCGGCCCAGGAGTTCGAGCAGCCCCTCGGTGCCGGTGCGCAGCACGAATCCGCCGCGCAGCGGGGTCGGCCGGTGCCGGGGGTCCTCGACGAGGTCGATCCACTCATTGGTGGCGACCGGGCGGAACCCCTCCCCGGGGACCAGCCTCCGCCAGTCGGCGATCTTGCGGCCGAGCGCCTTGGGGCCTTCGGGAGCGGCGGTCGCCATCGGGTAGATCAGCCGCCCGTCGGCGTGCTGGGCGATCCACTCCGGCGACTGCTGGGAGGAGCCGGTGACCAGCAGGGGTATCGCCCCGTGCACCGGCTTGGGCAGCAGATCGGTGCCCTGGAGCCGCGCCTTGGGCCCCACGGTCCCGAGCAGTTCCCGGAAGGCCTCGACCGTCTCGCGATACCGGGCTCCGCGCGTCGCGTGCTCGACGCCGTACGAGGGGAACTCGGCCGGGCGGTCGCCGGAGGCCACGCCGAGCACCAGCCGGCCGCCGCTGAGGTGGTCCAGCGACGCCGCCTGCTTGGCCAGGTCGATGGGGTGGCGCAGGGGGAGGATGACGCTGCCGGTGGCGAGGGCGATCCGGGAGGTGTGCGCGGCGAGCCAGGTCAGCGCCGACCAGGGGTCGTAGACCTGCCCGACGTCGCCGAAGGCGGGATCGGCGAGGGGGACGTCACGGACCCAGACCGCGGCGAATCCCGAGCGGTCGGCCCCCTGGACGACCTCGGTGTGGCCGCGCATCCCGTCCATCGTGCCCGCGTACGGCCGCAGCGGCAGGAACAGGCCCACGGTCAGCTCGCCCGGGGCGAACATCCGGGCGTATCCGGGGTGACCGGCCCAGGGGTCCGGCGCTGGTGTTGTCATGGCTACCGCTCACTTCTCTGGTTGGAACGTTCAGTCCAGACTATAACCAGGACTGGACCGAACGTTCCAACCAGTAGGATGGGCCCATGAGAGCCAGCGAAGTCAGGGAAGCCGGGAGAACCGCTCCGCGCCGGTCCGGCGCCGGCCGCTCCGACGCGGCGGACACCCGCTGCCGGATCATCGAGGCCACGGCCGCACTGCTCCAGCGGCAGGGGTACGAGAGCACCTCGGTCAAGGCCATCGCCGGGGCGGCGAACGCCTCGCCCAGCTCCGTCTACCACTTCTTCCCCGGGGGCAAGCAGGAGCTGGCGATCGAGGCGATGCGCCACGGCGCGGCCGAGTTCGGCGAGCTGATCGCCGAGGGCCTCGCCAGCTCCCCCGACCCGGCCGAGGCCACCGCCGCCTGCGCCCTGCTGCTGGCCGACACCCTCCGGGAGTCGGACTGGACCGACGGCTGCCCGGTCGCGGTCACCGCGCTGGAGACCGTCGGCCGGGTCCCCGGCCTCCAGGAGGCCGCGACCGAGGCGCTGACCCGCTGGCGGAGCCTGGTCGCCGCCAAGCTCCAGGAGAGCGGCATCGAACCGGCCGCGGCCCGCTCCCTGGCCGGCACGGTCATCAGCATGCTGGAGGGGGCCGAGCTGCTGAGCCGGGTGAGCGGCGACGACACCCCGCTGCGGGACGCGGCCGTGCATCTCGCCCAGCTCGTACGGGCCTCCCCCCGGAGCTGAGGGCCGGGGAGCCCGGGAGCCGGGGCGGGAGCGCGGCGGGGCTCGCGTTGCGGCCGGTGCGCGCCCGTACGAGCCTGGGACCCGGGGTGCTTTCCTGCCGTACACCCGAAAGGCGGCGAGTGCGCATGCCACTCCACCAGGGCGCGAACCAGCCGTCCGAGCACGCCCGCGAGCGGCGCAGACTCTCCCTCAACCCGTTCTACGGAGAGGCGGACCCCGTCAGCGGGATGACGGCCGCACCGCCCACGCACCGGCTGCCGGACCGGCCGCTGCCGCCGATGACCGCGTACCGGCTGGTCCATGACGAGCTGATGCTCGACGGCAACTCACGGCTGAATCTCGCCACCTTCGTGACCACCTGGATGGAGCCGCAGGCCGGGGTGCTCCTGTCCGAGTGCCGCGACAAGAACATGATCGACAAGGATGAGTACCCGCGCACCGCCGAGCTGGAGCGGCGGTGTGTGGCGATGCTCGCCGATCTGTGGAACGCGCCCGACCCCTCGGCCGCCGTGGGCTGTTCCACCACCGGTTCGAGCGAGGCGTGCATGCTGGCGGGACTGGCGCTCAAGCGGCGCTGGGCGGCGCGGAACGCCGACCGCTATCCGGCGAACGCGCGGCCCAATCTGGTCATGGGCGTCAATGTGCAGGTGTGCTGGGACAAGTTCTGCAACTTCTGGGAGGTCGAGGCCCGCCAGGTGCCGATGGAGGGCGACCGCTTCCATCTGGACCCCCGGGCCGCCGCCGAACTCTGCGACGAGAACACCATCGGCGTCGTCACCGTGCTGGGCTCGACCTTCGACGGGTCCTACGAACCGGTCGCCGAGGTCTGCGCGGCCCTCGACGACCTCCAGGAGCGCACCGGGCTCGATGTCCCGGTTCATGTCGACGGGGCGTCGGGCGCGATGGTCGCGCCCTTCGTGGACGAGGATCTCGTCTGGGACTTCCGGCTGCCCCGGGTCGCCTCGATCAACACCTCGGGGCACAAGTACGGGCTGGTGTATCCGGGGGTGGGATGGGCGCTGTGGCGCTCCTCGGCCGAGCTGCCGGAGGAGCTGGTCTTCCGGGTGAACTACCTGGGCGGCGACATGCCCACCTTCGCCCTGAACTTCTCCCGCCCGGGGGCGCAGGTGGTGGCGCAGTACTACACCTTTCTGCGGCTGGGCCGTGAGGGTTACCGGGCCGTCCAGCAGACCGCCCGGGACATCGCCATGGCGCTCGCCGGGAAATTCGCCGCGCTGGAGGAGTTCCGGCTGCTCACCCGGGGCGACGAACTGCCGGTCTTCGCCCTGACCACCGCCGAGGGCGTGACGGCCTTCGACGTCTTCGACGTCTCGCGCAGGCTGCGGGAGCGCGGCTGGCTGGTCCCCGCCTACACCTTCCCGGCGAACCGCACGGATCTCTCGGTGCTGCGGGTGGTCTGCCGGAACGGCTTCTCGGCGGATCTGGGCGATCTGCTGATGGAGGATCTGGGACAACTGCTGCCGGAGCTGCGCCGTCAGCAGTGCCCCCTGGGCACCGACACGGCGACGGCCACCGCCTTCCACCACTGAGGGGAGCGGTCCGGCCGGATCACTCCTCGTCCCCGGTGTGCGGCACCCCGGTGGCGTAGGGGTTCCGCTCGCCCTCGGCGAGCACCTGGACCGACCGCTCCCCCTCACCGGCGAAGACATAGGCCCCGGCCTCGATCCGCTCGATCAGACCGAGCGTCCACCGCGCGCCGAAGTCGGCCGAGGAGACCCACAGATTCATGATCTCGCCGATGTGGCCGAGCGATTCCGGCCCCGACTCGGGGGTGTAGTAGTCGGTCACCGACGAGCGCCACTCCGTCATGCCGCGCACCCGCTCCCGCAGCAGTGCGACCGCCTCGGACCGTTCGAGGTCGACGATGAAGCCGACCCCGGCCGACAGGACGTCCATCTTCTGGTCGTACGCGGTCAGGGCCTCCCTCAGCAGCCGCAGATACTCCTCGCCGCCCTGCTCGGTCAGCTCGTACTCGGTGCGCGGCGGACCGCCGGCGGTGGAGGGCCCGACCTCGTGGGCGCGCAGCAGCCCTTGCTTGGCCATCTGTTTCAGCGCGTGGTAGATCGAGCCCGGCTTGGCGTTGGACCACTCGTGCGCGCCCCAGAACTCCAGGTCGTTGCGGACCTGGTAGCCATGCGCCCGCCCGTGCTGGCGGACGGCCCCGAGGACCAGCAGCCGGATCGCTGACATTGGCCGGATTCCTCCTCTGCTGAACCAGTCTATTCAATCTTGACTACTCTATGCCCATGACCGAGAAGACCATTCCACTCCTGCCCTGCCGAACGGAGCTGCTCCAGCCGGTGCTCGATTTCTACACGGCCCTGGGCTTCGAGACGACCTTCCAGCAGAAGAGCCCCTACGCCTACGCGGTGGTCGAGCGCGGCGAGGTGGAACTCCAGTTCCTCGGCATGAAGGAGTACGACCCGGCCGAGTCCTACTCCGGCTGCTACATCACCACCGAGCGGGTGGACGAGCTGCACGAGACCTTCCGGGCCGGGCTGAAGGCCGCGTACGGAAAGGTCCCCTCCCGGGGGCTGCCGCGCATCGGGCCGCTCAAGGACATGTCCTACGGGATGCGGCAGTTCCTGATGACGGACCCGACGGGCACCTCCGTCCGGGTCGGGCAGGCGATCAGCGAGGACCAGAGCCACCGGCCCGCGCCCAAGGGCACCTTCGCCCGGGCCCTGCACCTGGCGGACCTCTACGCGGACTCCAAGGAGGACCTGCCGGGAGCCGCGAAGATCATCGACCGGGTGCTGGAGCTGACGGACGAGCGCCCGACCCCCGTACAGCTGCTGCGACTGCTGGTGCTGCGCGGCGACATCGCCCAGCGGCTCGGCGACACGGAGACGGCGGCGCGGCTGCTGGAGCGCGCCGCCGGGGGCGAGCTGACCGAGGAGGAGCGCGATTCGGTACGGGACACCCTGGCCAGGCTCGCGGAGCTGAGGGCCTGAGCCGGGCGGGGCCCCGGAGGCCGGGGTCCCAGGGGGTGGGGATCCCGGGGGGTGAGCCCCTCCGTCAGCCGCCGTCCTGCTCCAGGGCGATCAGCTCGAAGGCCGTCCGGCCGTCCAGCGACTCCCGGATGATGTCCGCGTGCCCCGCGTGCCGGGCCAGCTCCTCGATCAGATGCATCAGCAGCCAGCGCACCGAGACCTCGCCGTTCTCGGGGAACCAGGGGGCCTTCGGCAGCGGGAAGGCGTCCGCCATGCTCGGCGCCGCGCGGACGAACTCCTCGGTCTCCTTGGCCACGGCGTCCCAGAACGCCAGCACCCCGGGCACCGACTCCTCCTCCGTCAGCCGGAAGGCGTCCCCCCAGGTCTCCTGGGTACGGGCGCGCTCATTGGGCCGCTGCTGCGCCAGCCGCAGCCAGTTCAGCTCGACCTCCGCGACATGCTTCAACAGCCCGGAGAGGGACAGCTCGCTCGCGCTGGGGCGGCTCGCGGCCCGCTCCTCGCTCAGCCCGGCGACCGAGCGGCGCAGCGCGGCCCGCTGTGCCTCGACGAAGGCGAGCAGCATGCCCCGCTCGTCGTCGTGGGCGTCCCAGTCAACATGCGTGACCATGATGTCCGCCTTTCAGCGCGTCATTGGTTCAAGGAGAGGCTGACGCCCTCCTGTCGACACCGCAAACGCTACGGCCCCTCGCGGACAGGCACTGTCCGCAAGGGGCCGTAAGGGCTGGAAGAGCCGGAAGGGTCAGAAGGGGAACCGCGAGCGCCCGTACTGCACCGAGATCCACTTCTGAGTGGTGAACGCCTCGATCATCGACTCGCCGTTCAGCCGGCCGCTGCCGGAGTGCTTCTCGCCGCCGAAAGGCACGATCGGCTCGTCGTGGACGGTGCTGTCATTGATGTGGATCATGCCGGTGTCGATCCGCTTGGCCAGCCCCACACCCCGCTCGATATCGGCGGTGTGCACGGCGCCGCTCAGCCCGTACGGGGTGTCATTGGCGATCCTGACCGCCTCGTCGTCCCCGTCGAAGGGCACGATCAGCGCCACCGGGCCGAAGATCTCCTGGCCCAGCACCGGGGAGTCGGTGGCGATGCCGGTGAGGACCGAGGGCTCCACCAGATTCCCGACCGAGCCGCCGTGCAGCAGCGCGGTCGCGCCCGCCGCCACGGTCTGCTCGACAAGAGCGGTGACCGCGTCGGCCTGCCGGGAGTTGATGAGCGGACCGATATGGGTCGCCGGGTCGGCCGGGTCGCCGACTTTCAGCGTCCGCACCTTGGCGACGAACTTCTCGGTGAACTCCTTCTCCACCTTCCGGTCCACCAGCACCCGGTTGGCCGCCATGCAGACCTGCCCCTGATGCACATATCGACTGAAGACCGCCGCGTCGACCGCGTAGTCGATGTCCGCGTCCTCCAGCACGATGAGCGCGCTGTTTCCGCCCAGCTCCAGGATCGCGCGCTTGAAATTGGCGGCGCAGACGGTGGCGACATGCCGGCCGACCTTGTCGGAGCCCGTGAAAGAGATTGCCTTGGGCACCGGATGTTCGATCAGCGCGTCGCCGATCTCCGCTATATCGGTGATGACGACATTCAGCAGACCGGGCGGCAGACCGGCGTCCTCGAAGATTTTCCCGACGAGCGCCCCACCGCAGATGGGAGTGTTCTGATGCGGCTTGAGAACCACTCCGTTCCCCAGCGCCAGCGAGGGCGCGACCGACTTCAGGGAGAGCAGGAAGGGGAAGTTGAACGGGCTGATCACTCCGACGACACCGACCGGCAGCCGGTAGACCCGGTTCTCCTTGCCGTCCACCGGCGAGGGCAGGATCCGCCCCTCGGGCCGCAGCGACAGCTGAATCGCCTCGCGCAGGAATTCCTTGGCGAGATGCAGCTCGAATGCGGCCTTGATGTGGGTGCCGCCCAGCTCGGCGATGATCGCCTCGGTGATCTCCGCCTCGCGCTCGCCGATGATGCGCAGCGCGTTCTCGAAGACCGCCCGGCGGGCATAGGGATTGGTCTCGCCCCAGGCCGGCTGGGCCCGTTCCGCCGCACGGTACGCCTGGTCGACCTCGGCCGCCGTGGCGATCGTGATGGAGGCCAGTTTCTCTCCGTCGTACGGATTGAAATCGATGATGTCCCAGGAGCCGCTCCCGGGCCTCCACTCACCATCGATGTACTGGTAGGCCAGCTCGGTGAACAAGGACATAGAACCGATCCCTTACCCGTCAGAACGTAGGAACGCCAGAACCTCTGAACCTCACAAAGACCCGCCTTGACGCGACGTCACTATACTTTTGTTTCAGGTGAGTTGGAGTAGACCACGCAGAAGATCTCGGCTCTCCGCCGGGTCCGGACTGTCCTCGCCGAGACGGGTCATGACCCTCTCGTACTGAGCGACTTCCTCGCGCTTGTCGAGATAGAGCGCTCCGGTGAGCTGCTCCATATAGACGATGTCGGACAGGTCCGACTCGGGAAAGCGGAGCATCGCGAACGCACCGCTCTCGCCCGCATGACCACCGAAGCTGAAGGGCATCACTTGAAGGGTGACGTTCGGCTGTTCGGAGACTTCGATGAGATGCCTCAACTGCCCCTGCATCACGGCGCGGTCGCCGTAGGGTCTGCGCAGCGCGGCCTCGTCCAGGATCGCGTGGAGCCTGGGCCCGCGCTCGGAGACCAGCACCTTCTGCCGTTCGAGCCGCAGCGCGACCCTGCGGTCCACCTCGGCCTGGGACTGCTCTCCCATGCCCCGGGTGACGACGGCGTGGGCGTAGGCCTCGGTCTGGAGCAGACCGTGGACGAACTGCACCTCGTAGAGCCTGATGTGCGAGGCCGCCGCCTCCAGTCCCACATATGTCTGGAACCAGCCGGGCAGCACATCGCCGTAACTGTGCCACCACCCAGCGACGTTGGCCTCTTTCGCGAGGCCCAGCAGAGCGCCGCGCTCCGTCTCGTCGGCGACGCCGTAGAGCGTCAAAAGGTCCTCAACATCCCTCGCCTTGAAGCTCACCCGACCCAACTCCATACGGCTGATCTTGGACTCTGATGCGCGGATCGAGTAGCCGGCCGCCTCACGGGTGATGCCGCGCGATTCGCGCAGTCTCCTCAGCTGCGAGCCCAACAGGATGCGCCGCACCACGGAACCCCCACCTGGCCCTTCGGCCCACGACTCGCCTGCGGTCACGACTCCAACCCTCCCCAACCTCGTCATGCCTGCCCGCCCGTTCATGGCGCGGACTTCCCTGGCCTCTCCTACAGAGTGAGGCACCCCCCGGACCCCAAGTGCGCGATTCTGCCACCAAAACACTTCAGCGCGTACTCATTCAGTTACAGAAATGGGAAGCCCTTGGGAAGACCATGAAAGAGATCGCAGAAAGATATGCCAAAGAACCGCCACGGACAGGGACATGACGGTCAGCTGCACGTGCATCTGCCCTTGCATCTGCCGAACGCATTCGGAACCATGGTCCTCGCCGCACCTGCGTGCTCGTTCGTGTTGTAGCGTCACAGCCGCGATTCCCGGGAGTGCCTCGCATGGGGACGAATGGATCGACCATGCTAGAGCCGTTACGGCAGGGGCTTCCCCCCATCGATGCCGCGAGGGTCGCCAGTTCCGCCTCGTGTTCGCTGCCCGCCCGCTTCGAGGCGGTGCGCGGCGCGCGCCAGTTCACCAAGGCGACGCTGGGGGGATGGAGTCTGGGCGAGCGGTTCGACGATGTCTCGCTCGTCGTCTCCGAACTCGTCACCAACGCGCTGCGGCACGCGCTGCCCGCCGACGCCCAGCACGAGAGCCAGGACCCTCCGGTCCGGCTGCATCTGATGCGCTGGCCCGGCCGGCTGGTGTGCGCGGTGCGCGACCCCAGCCCGGAGAGCCCCGGAACCTTCGGCGGCGGCGACGCCCCGGCGGCGTTCCCGGACCCCAAGGGCACGGCGGAGTCCGGCAGGGGGCTGTTCCTGGTCGATTCCTTCAGCGACAGCTGGGGGTGGCACCCGCTCGCCGGGGCGCTGCACGGCAAGGTCGTGTGGGCGCTGTTCCGGCTGAGTCAGCCCGGCCTGTAGGCCGGGCCGTTCGAGCCGGGGAGCGGGCCCGGCTTCGGGGGGCGGGCCCGCTCCCCTTCTTCTTGCTCTTCTTGGCGCCGAGGGCCGTCAGCCTCCCGCCACCAGATGGTCGAACTCCCCGTCCTTGACGCCCAGGAGCATCGCCTCTATCTCGGCGGGCGTATAGACGAGGGCGGGCCCCTCGGGGTGCCGGGAGTTGCGCATCGCGACGCTCCCGCCGGGCAGCTTGGCGAACTCCACGCACGAACCCTGGGAGTTGCTGTGCCTGCTCTTCTGCCAGACGACCCCGTGGAGCTCGGGGGCCGGCATTCCGTTGTACGTGTGGTGCACGAGACGCTCCCGGGCTACAAGGTGCATGTGTCAACTGTCCCGGATCATAGCTCTGTTTCACGTGCCAATGCATAAGCGTTAGCACGGGCATATGCACGTGCACGCGCGGTATTCCCACGGTTACAGTTCCACTCCGTCACGGAAGCGATTCCAGCACCTCGGGAAGCAACCGGCCGACGGCTGAAGGGCGGATGAGAACCCCAGGTCAGCCGGGGTGCGTCGACCCCGTTTCCCTGGAGGACGCGTTTCGCGCCCGGTTGGCTGCCCTGTTCACGTGATTGCTCAATTCCCGCCATGTCGAGCGCACTTGTCGCGCAGTCGGCGGACCCTGGCATGCACCTGTTGACGTACCCGATGACCGCGCCATGGCCCTGCCCCGGTCCGCCCCTGGCGCTATGAGGCCAGGAAAGCGTCGAACACGGGCGGCATCCGCTTCCACTCGGCCCGGCCCGCCGCGTACTCCGCGTCGGTCAGCAGACAGGATTCGAGGAGCCGCTCCAGGCCGTCGCGGTCCAGCGCGGGCGAGGTGAAGACCAAGTGCTGGCAGCAGTCGCCGTGTTCGGGGTGCCAGTCCAGGGCGGCGGCGGCCCGGCGGACCGGTGGCACCAGCTCCCAGGCGGCGTCCGGCAGCGAGGCGAGCCAGGGCCCGGCGCTCTCGACGCAGAGCGCGCCGCCCGCCGCGTCCCAGGCGAGCAGGGTGTCCGGCCGGTCCGCGAGCCAGAACCGGCCACGGCTGCGGGCGGCCGCGCAGGTCAGCCCCTCCAGCGCCGCGTACAGCCGCCCGGGGTGGAAGGGCCGGCGGCGGCGCCAGACATAGGTGCCCACCCCGCGCTCCTCCGCCTCCTGCGGCAGCAGCGCGCAGGCCGGGTGCTGGGCGGCGGCGGCCGCCCCCACGTCGAATCCGGCGAACGCGGCCCGCGCCAGCTCGGCCGATTCCAGCGGGACCCGGCGGGCGGTGGGGTGCAGTTGGCCGAGGAGGGCGCGGTCCTCGTCGTCGGCCTCCTCGCTGTCGGCGACGGCCAGCACCGGGGCGTACTCAAGCTGGCGCGCGAAGGTGTCGGCGACCGTGCGCCGGTCGCTCGCGGCGGCGGCGAGTCCGGTCTCCCGCAGATCGTCGCCGTTGCCCAGACAGGGCAGCAGCAGCGCGGGGTCCACGGCGGTGATCACGGCGGAGACGGTCAGGGAGTCCCCGCCGTGCTCGGCGATCACCTCGGCCATCGCCTTGGGCTCCACGGAGTCCCACAGTTCGAGGACCGCGAGCCGGGTCTCCCCGGTCTCCGCGAGCCGCCGCAGCGCGGGCAGGAGATCGGACCGGAGCGCGCAGCAGGCGCAGTCGTCGACGAGCGGGGTCTCGCCCCGCTCGCGTACGCCGTGCGCGTCCCGCACGGTCCGCACCACCGTGCCCCGTTCGGCCGCGCCGGTGAGGTCGTGGTGGAGCGCGACGCTGCCGGGCACCCCGGCGAGCAGCCGTTCCACCGCCCGGCCCCGGGCATCGGAGTGCAGCCCGGCGACGACGGCGACGGGCAGCGCCGGGCTCACCCGCGCTCCCCGCCCCGGCCGTAGCGGCGCTCGAAGCGCTCCACCCGGCCTGCGGTGTCGAGCACCCGGGCCGTGCCCGTGTAGAAGGGGTGGCTCGCCGAGGAGATCTCGACGTCGATGACGGGGTAGGTGACACCGTCCTCCCACTCGACCGTCCTGCCGTCGGAGGTCTTCTCCCCGACGGCCGTGGACCGGGTGAGGAAAGCGAAGCCGGCCGCCTTGTCGCGGAAGACAACGGGCCGGTACGGGGGATGGATTCCGGGCTTCATGGTCAGCGTTCCTCTCGGAAGTCGGTGTGGCGGCCGATGACCGGGTCGTACTTGCGCAGGGTCATGCGGTCCGGGTTGTTACGGCGGTTCTTGCGAGTGACATAGGTGTAGCCGGTGCCCGCGATGGAGCGGAGCTTGATGATCGGGCGGAGTTCGGAGCGTGCCATGGGGCTAGTATATGGAAATGATTCCCATTACCAAATGGGTTCCGGCCCCGGCGGCCGGCGAGCGACGAGAGGGGCACCCATGTCCGCCCACTGCCAGCTGACGGGCGCGAAGCCCGGCTTCGGCAACAACATCTCCCACTCCCATCGGCGCACCTCCCGCCGCTTCGACCCCAACATCCAGCGCAAGCGCTACTGGCTGCCGAGCGAGGGCCGCCATGTCCGGCTCACCCTCAGCGCCCGCGCGGTCAAGACCATCGACACGATCGGCATCGAGGCGGCCGTGGCCCGGATCCGCGCGCGGGGAGGGAAGGTCTGATGGCGAAGCGGAGCAAGGTCGTACGGAACGACCGCCGACGGGCCGTCGTCGAGCGGTACGCGGCGCGGCGCGCCGAGCTGAAGGAGCTGATCCGCCACCCCGCCACCCCCGGCCCCGACCGGCTCGCCGCCCAGGCCGAACTGCGCCGCCAGCCGCGCGACGCCAGCGCCACCCGGGTGCGCAACCGGGACGCCGTGGACGGCCGGCCCCGCGGCCATCTGCGGAAGTTCGGGCTCTCCCGGGTCCGGACGCGCGAGCTGGCGCACGCGGGATTCCTTCCGGGGGTCACCAAGTCGTCCTGGTAGCTTGGCGCGATCTTCCCAACCGACCAAGGGGCCCGACCCGTGCGTGTACGTACTTCCCTGACCGCGGCCGGACTTGTCGCCGCGCTGGCTCTCGCGCTGACCGGATGCGGCGGCGGCGAGAACAAGAGCGACAGCGGCAGCGACAGCGGTGGCGACAAGAGCAAGAGCGGCGACCACGGCGCGCACACCGAGACACCGCCGGCCGACGGTGAGAAGGAGAACCAGGAGGAGAAGGGGGAGTCCTCCACCGAGAAGCCGAAGAAGGTGAGCCCCGCCGACATCGAGGGCGAGTGGATGGGCCGCACCGACGGGAAGACCGTCACCATAGGCGTCAAGGGCACCGCCGTCGTCCTGCTCGCCGAGGGCGACTCCTGCACGGGGAAGGTCGCCGACCACGGCGATCAGATGCTCGATCTGAAGTGCGTGGGCGGCGGCGGCCAGCGGACCATGGGCACGGTCGTGTCCGCCGACGACAAGACGCTCGTCGTCTCCTGGGACAAGGGCAAGAAGGACACCCTGACCAAGGCGGACCTGGGCCTGCCCACCAAGCTGCCCAGCCTGGAGGCCGTCCCCGCCTCCTGAAACCACCGGGCGCGGCGCGCCGGATCAGCGCCGTACGCCGTCGTCCAGGGCGTCGGTCAGCTCCTCCAGCGCCTCCGCCAGCAGGGCGGTCCCCCCGCTGAGCACCGTGTCGTCGTCCTCCCACTCCGCGAGGGCCGCCCGTACCCCGTCCCACTTCAGGGAACGGCGTTCGCGTACGGCCTTCGCGGCGCGTTCGGTGTCCTGGCGCAGCGCGTCGGCGAGGGCGGCGGCGGCGGGGACGGGCACCGCGCCGTGCTCCGGCAGATGAGCCTCCATCAGCATCGCGCTGCGGCCCATCTGCGCGAGCGCGTGCTCGGCCGCCTCGGCGGCGGCGCGGGTCAGCCCCCGGCTGCGCACCGGCTCGTGGATGGCCCGCGCCAGCGCGTCCTGCCAGGCGATACGGGCGTCCCGCGCGGCGAGCAGCGCCTGTCTGACCTCCTGGTTGTCGACATCGGCCGGCTGGGCGTAGTGGGCGACCACGGCCGCCGCGTACCGGCCGTCGGCCTTCAGCCAGTCGGCGAGGCGATTGCGCAGCCGGGGGGTCTCCCAGGCGGGGTAGAGGGCGTACGAGATCATCGCGATCAGCCCGCCGAGGAGGGTGAGCACCACGCGTTCGCGCACGGTCTGGCCGGCGTCCTCGCCGCCCATGTTGAGCAGGAAGACCACATAGGCGGAGATGCCGACATTGGCCGCGACATAGCCGGTGCGCAGCACCAGATAGACGCAGAAGGCGCAGAGCACCGCGAGCGCGCCGGAGAGCCGGACGCCGGGGTGGGCGCCCTGGACGACGGCGGTGGCGACCCCGACGCCGACGAGGGTGCCGCCGAAGCGGGCGACGGAGCGGGCGTAGGTCTGGGAGAAGTCCGGGCGCATCACCATCACCGAGGTCATCGGGGCCCAGTAGCCGTGACCGAGCGGCAGGGCGGTGCCGAGGAGATAGCCCGCGCAGACCACGGCGGAGACCCGGACGGCGTGCCGCAGCACCGGTGAGGCCCAGCGGAGTTCGGCGCGCACCGACTTCACCGCGCGGAGGAAGAGCCGGTGCGGGGGCGGCCGGTCGCGGTGGGTCTCCTCGCCCGCGCCCTCGCCCCGCGCGGTTTCCACCACGTCGTCCATCAGCGCGGCCAGCCGGATCACCGCCCGGCGGGGCGGGCCGCTGAGCAGGGCGAGGGTGTCGGCCTTCTTGAGCGTGTCCATGGCGTCCCGGGGCGTCCGCACGGACTTCCCCTCCCGGATCGCGTGCGCCGCGGCGTCGAGCACGGTCCCGGCGGCGGCCAGCAGCTCCCGGACCCGCTCCCGCTCCGGGCCCTCGACCGGGACACCCACCGCCGGGTCGGCGAGCGAGGCCAGCACGGGTCTGATCCGCTCGGCGATCCCCCGGGCGCCGTGCAGCTCCGCCGGTCTGCGCCGGGCCTGGCGGGGGCTGACGACGGCGGCGCTGCGGGCCAGCATCAGCGGCTCCGGGTCGAAGGAGGCCGTCGGGTTCTCGCGCAGCCGCCGCGCGTAGTCGGCCTCCGCCGCCAGCGCGTCCGCGAGCGCGTCCCGCTGGGCCCCCCAGCGGCGCACCGGGAACAGCACGATGAGCAGCGCCTGCACTCCCCCGCCGATCGCGATCACCGCCGCGTGCCCGGCGGCCTCCGCGACCGAGGTCGGCAGGGTGATCGTCACCAGCATGATGGCCACGTTCGACGCGGCGATCACTCCGACCGTGGTGCCGATCGCCCACGCCAGCCCGGCGGCGAAGGTCCACACCGTCAGGAGTACGAGGAGCAGCGGGAGATGGGACGCGGTGAGATAGCCGAGGAAGGTGGAGACCGCGAGGCTGGTGCCGGAGGCCAGTGCCAGCACCGGCCGGGGCCGCCAGCTCCGCTGGTAGATCGCGATCGCCGCCTGGTACGCCCCGAATGCCGAACTCACCGCCACCACCGGCCCGAACATCGCCAGCGTCACCCCGACGACCAGCGCCAGCCCGGCGGCTCCGCGCAGCGCCACCAGCGGTTCGAGCCGCCGCCGTTCGATGGTGAGCCCGGCGCGGGCGGTCTCCTTCAGCGCCCGGAGCCAGATCATGCGCCGAGCCTAGCTCCAAATGCCCCGATTTCACCCGTAACCGGGCTCCGTCCGCCCGGTCGGAGGTCTCCGCCCGGTCAGGGGCCGTCGAGCAGGCCGAGCCTGGCCGCGCGTACCCCCGCCGCGAAGCGGCTCTCGGCCCCGAGCCGGGCCACCAGGGCGGCGAGGAGGCGGCGGAGGGTGCGTTCGGAGCAGCCGAGGCGGCGGGCGATCGCCTCGTCCTTGGCCCCGGCGGCGAGAAGGGCGAGGATCTCGCGGTCGCGGAGGGTCCACTCCTCGGCGGGATCCGTGCCGTAGGGGAGGCCGGTGCACCAGTGGTGGTCGAAGACCCGGGCGAAGCAGGAGGCGAGCCGGGGGCTGTGGAGGACGGCGTCCTCGGCGGGCTCGGAGCCGCCGCCGACGGGGTCGAGCGCGAGGACGGTGACGGCGCGGTCGACCACATTGAGATGGAGGGGGACCGTGGGGGCGAGCCGGATGCGCGCACCGTGCTCACGCATCCGGGAGAGATAGCGGGCGGCCCCGGGGCGGCGCGCGGCCCCGGTCGCGACGAGGAGCTGGATCCCCACCCCCCGGGCGAGCATGGCCAGATCCTCGTCCAGGCTCTCCGCCAGCGCCTCGGGGCCGGGGAAGGTGCCGCGCATACCGAGGATCTCGTCCCGGCACAGGGCGTCCAGATCGCCCATCCGCTTCCTGAGCCGGTCCCGGTCGGCGAAGAACTCGGCCCGTACGGTCTCGCGTCCGGCGGGCCGCAGTTCCGGCATCAGCCGCATTACGTCGTGGAGCGCGTCGAGGCCCTGACCCAGATCGCCGAGCCGGCGGCGCTGGTCGGCGAGGAGTTCGTGCAGCGCGCGCTCGGGCGAGTTGGCGTGCCCCGCCTCCCCGTCGAGCAGCCGCCGCGCGGCGAGCCACTCGCGTACGTCCTCGGGCAGGGCGTCCGGCGGCCGGCCGGCGCAGCCCAGCTCGCGGTAGGCCGCCCCCGCCGCGGTCTCGACCTGTCCGGGGCCGGCGTCGTCCCCGTACGGATCCTCGGCAGGCATGACCCGACCCTAGATCCGCCGCACCGACTTGACCATGGTCACGCCAAGCCGTACATCTCCTTGTCCGCAATCGGTCACGCCCGTTTCGGCCGTGGTCAATCTTCCGCCGCCCCCGGTAGGTTGACGCCACGCCCGGCAGACACCGGGGTCACGGCGAGCGGCGATCCCGCTTCGCGGACCACTGTGCCGGGGCGTTACGGCCGTCCTGTCGCGAGGGACGGGCGAACCGGCTCCCACGGCCGGTCGGCGGTCATCGCGACCGTCCGCGCACTGTGCACCTGGCGCCGCTCCCCCGTGCCCCACGCAAGGCAGGAACGTGCATCCCCCCTCACCGGCCGCGGCACCGTGCGGCCGGATCACGAAAGGTGACAGCCCCCTCATGCGCAAGACTCACCTCAGCACTCTCGCCATCGGCGCCATCGGCCTCGCCGTACCGCTCGCCCTGATCCCCTCCACCGGCTCCGCCGCCACCGCCCCGGAGCCGCTGGTGAAGGTGGCACAGGCCCCGGAGGCCGCCGAGATCAAGGGTCAGTACATCGTCACCCTCAAGAAGGGCGCGGACCCGGCCGGGCTCGCCGAGTCGAAGTCGGTGAGAACCGACTACGTGTACGACGCCGTCCTCAACGGCTTCGCCGCCGAACTGACCCCGACCCAGCTGAAGGCGCTGCGCGCCGACTCGCGGGTGGCCTCCATCGAGGAGGACCAGAAGGTGGTCTCCGCCGCGACGCAGACCAACGCGCCGTGGGGACTCGACCGAATAGACCAGCGCACCGGGCGCAACGGCACCTACACCTACACCCGCAACGGCTCCGGCGTCACCGCGTACATCATCGACTCGGGCATCTTCACCGGCCACCCCGACTTCGGCGGCCGGGCCCGCAATGTCTTCGACGCCTTCGGCGGCAGCGGCGCGGACTGCAACGGCCACGGCACACATGTCGCGGGCACCGTCGGCGGGACGACGTACGGTGTGGCCAAGGGTGTTCAGCTGCGCGGGGTGCGCGTTCTCGACTGCCAGGGCTCGGGGTCCTTCTCGGCCATCATCGCCGGATTCGACTGGGTCCGGCAGAACGCGGTGAAGCCCGCGGTCGCCAACGCCTCGCTCGGCGGCGGCTACTCCGCCGCCCTCAACAACGCGGCCACCAACCTCGCCAACTCCGGTGTCCACACCACGGTCGCCGCGGGCAACAGCAACCAGGACGCCTGCAACTTCTCCCCGGCGAGCGCGCCCGGCGCCCTCTCGATCGCCGCGTCCGACTCCGCCGACAACAAGGCGAGCTTCAGCAACTACGGCCAGTGCGCCGACCTCTACGCCCCGGGAGTCAACGTCCTCTCGACCCGCTCCGGCGGCGGCACCACCACGATGAGCGGCACCTCGATGGCCGCGCCGCACGTCGCGGGTGTGGCGGCGCTCTACAAGGGGACGTACGGCGACGCCTCCAGCACCACCGTCAACAACTGGATCATCAACAACAGCACCGCCAATGCGATCCGGGGCAATGTCGGCGCCACCCCGAACCGGCTGCTGTTCAAGTCGACTCTCTGATTCCGTCCGACTGAGTCATTCACGGCACGGAGGGGCCGCGCACACAGCGCCCCTCCGTGTCGTACGGCCATGCGTTCGCCTCGCAGCCGGGCAGCCCCTTGATCTGCCGCATCATCGCCGGGCCCCGCCTACTCCGGGGAGCGCCCGCGCAGCGGACGGCGCGCCGGGGCGGGCTCCGACACCCGTGCCGCGTCGGCCGCCGCCCGGCCGCCGAGCCAGCCGGCCTCGTCGCTCACGCCCCGTACCCGGGAACTGCTCGTCCTCGGGAACATCTCCTCCGTACGGGAGGCCACCGCCACCTCGCGGGTCGCCAGCACCGGCAGCACCTCGGCCGGGGCGGGCACGCTCTCGGCGGCGGCGGTGAGGCGCTCCCCGAGCCGGGCGGCGTACGACAGCAGGAAGGCCTGGCGGAATGTCTTCGTACGCTTGCGTCCGCCCGCCCGCTGGGCCGCCTCCGCGCGGGTCATCGCGGTGGTGCCCTGGATGAGCAGGGAGGTGTACAGCAGCTCGACCGATTCGAGGTCGGACTCGAAGCCGACCACCGTGGAGAAGCCGAAGGCGCTGTTCCAGACCGCGCGGCAGCGGTTCGCCGAGGCGACGGCGTCGAGCAGGATCGCCTTGGCGGTCTCGTAGGGCGCGTCGACGCCGATCCGGCAGGCGGAGGGGGCGGCGTCCGGGGCGTGGCGGGGCAGAGCCGCCTCGTCCAGGCTGTGGCGGGCCATCAGCTCCTGGGCCTTGGCCGTGAGCGCCTCCGCCTCCTCGGGGAAGTTCGTCGCCTCGGCCTTGGCCAGCAGCGCCCGTATCCGGGCCAGCATCCGGGGCTCGTACCCCGAGACCGGGACGAAGGGCGCGCCGGGGACGGGGCCGACGGACTCGACCGAGGGGAGGCGGACCAGCAGGCGGTACAGCTCCAGCACGGCGGTGGCGCGGGAGAAACGGTCCGTCCGCCGGTCGGCGGTGTCCAGGTCGGCGAGCTGGGACCGCCAGCGCGGCGGGAGGTCCCCGTACCGCCGGGACTCCGCCGCGATCAGGCCGGAGACCAGGCCGACATGGTGGTCCTCCAGATCACGGCGGACCAGGCGGACGACATCGGCCGGCTGCCAGCCGCGCTCCCAGGCCCGGCGGAGGTACTCCTCGCCGCGCCGGGCGAGGTCCGCGTCGGCGGCCGGGGCGGCCGCCAGGAGGGAGGCGGCCGTGTCGAGGGAGGCGTCGCCGTCGTCGTGGAGCGCGGCCGCCAGCGCTTCGTCCGCCGCTGTCGTCATCGGATCACCTCTTTCCTCCCACCGATCATCCCAGGTGAGGGGAGTGCGGGTGCCCGGGGTGCGAGGCGTCGGGGCGCGGCCGGGTCAGCTCGCCCCGGTCAGCTCGCCCGGACGCTCTCCTTCGCCAGGCCGTACGCGGGGAGCATCGCGTCGTGCTCGGCCGAGTCCATCCCGTCCAACTGCATGATCACTACGCCCTGGGGCATCGCGAAGGCGAACGCGCGCTCCTTCTTGGGCTCGTCCAGCAGATCGTGGGTGTTCAGATAGCTCACCTCGACGGCCTCGTACTCCCCCGCCCGGGTCTCGCTGTACTCCTCCGCCTCGCGGCTCTTCGCGCTGTCGGTGATGAAGAGCTGGAGCGCCCGGCGCGGGTCCTCGGTCTCCTGATCGCCGGTCCAGACGCGGAGGAAGCCGATGCTGCCGGCCGGCTTGGCGTCGATCTCGCAGACGAGGGAGACGTTGGCGGCGGTGTTGAGACCGATCTCGGGGGGCATGGAGACCGCCTCGGCCTTCCAGTCCTTCGCGATGTCGAAGGTGACGGGCAGCGCGCAGGGGGACGCCTTGCCGCCGACCGTGCCGCCCTTGGCGACGGTCTCCTCTATCTCCGCGGGCTTCGCGCCCCCGGCCACCTTGTCGCTCCCCGCCTCCTTGGCCGGCTCAGGCTCCGTCTCCAGCAGGGAACAGCCGGTGCCCAGTCCGATCAGCAGCGCGGCCGGGGCCACGCGGATGCCCAGAACCCTTGCCGCTCTTCGCACGACTCGCGCCATGATTCCCCGCCCTTTGGTTTCGGTCAGCCTGACAGCAGATCCGGCTGATCTTAGGGATAGCCATGCGATTCACGGGCTTCAGGAGGTATTGGGTGGCCGAGAACAAGGACCGGACCCTTCCAGCGCATTGGTATATACCAAACGATCCGAGGCTCGCGGCGGACACCCAGCGGCGCTCCGCGTTGTACGCGGCGTACAACGGGAACGGCGGCGCGGCCATCACGGATCGGACAGGCATTCTGGCCGAATCACTGGGGTCGGCGGGCGATGGGGTCCGGATCTGGCCACCGTTTTCGGTCTCCGCTTCCGTCTCCACGCCGTCGGCGGGTTGGCGCCGGGGGCGGTCCGGATGTTGCGGGTGTTGTGGGTGTTGTGGGTGTTGCCCGAGGGGCGTTGTCAGACCCGGCTGGGACACTCGATTCCATGGACGAACGAGGGAGTCGATGGGCTCTGGCGGCGGCGGAGGGGGACGGGGCCCGGCTCGTCCCGCTCGGCCCCGGCGGAGTGCCCGCGGGCCCCGTCGTGACGGAGCCCGATCTGGTCGAGGCGGTGCGTTCGCGGCCGGAGGCGGGCCGGTGGGTGTGGCGCTCCACCGCCGAGATCTATCCGAGGCTGCTGGCGGCCGGGGTCCGGGTCGCGCGCTGCTATGACATCGAGAGCACCGAGCAGCTGCTCCTCGGACACGAGGGGCGGTTGGGCGAGCCCCGGTCGGCGGCGGCGGCGCTGGCCCGGCTGCACGGCCGGCCGGTGCCGGCCGACCCTCCGCAGCGGGCGGCGGAGCCGGGCGCGCAGTCCTCTCTCTTCGACCCGCAGCCGGTGCCGCTCCCGCTGGAGTCCCTGCTGGAGGTGTACGGCGAGCAGCTGCGCCGCCATGAGGCCGCCGAGCACCCGGGGCGGCTGCGGCTGCTGACCGCCGCCGAGTCGGCGGGGATGCTGGTCGCCGCCGAAATGAATCTGGCGGGGCTGCCCTGGCGGGCGGACGTCCACCGGGAGGTGCTGGCCGAGCTGCTGGGCGAGCGGTACGCGGGCGGCGGTGAGCCACGCAGGCTGGCGGAGCTGGCGGACGAGGTGTCGGCGGCGTTCGGGCGGCGGGTGCGGCCCGATCTGCCGGCGGATGTGCTGAAGGCGTTCGCGCGGGCCGGGATCCGGGTGAAGTCCACCCGCCGCTGGGAGCTGGAGGAGATCGACCACCCCGCCGTCGAGCCCCTGCTCCGGTACAAGACGCTCTACCGCATCTGGGTCGCGCACGGCTGGAGCTGGCTCCAGGACTGGGTGCGGGAGGGCCGGTTCCGGCCCGGGTATCTGCCGGGCGGCACCGTCTCCGGGCGCTGGACCACCAGGGGCGGCGGCGCGCTCCAGATACCGAAGGTGATCCGGCGCGCGGTGGTCGCCGACGAGGGGTGGCGGCTGGTGGTCGCCGACGCCGACCAGATGGAGCCCCGGGTGCTGGCCGCGATCTCCCGCGATCCGGGCCTGATGGAGGTGGCGGGCCATGAGGGCGATCTCTACACGGCCCTCTCCGACCGGGCCTTCTCCGGCGACCGCGAGCACGCGAAGCTGGCGCTGCTGGGCGCGGTCTACGGCCAGACCTCTGGCGACGGCCTGAAGAACCTCGCGGCGCTGCGGCGCAGATTCCCGGCGGCGGTGGGCTATGTCGACGGCGCGGCGAAGGCCGGCGAGGAGGGCCGGCTAGTGCGGACCTGGCTGGGCCGCACCAGCCCGCGCGCGGCCGGTGCGGGCGAGGACGACGAGGCGGGTCTGCCCCAGGAGACCTCGCCGGGCGAAGCCCCGGCGGCGGAGACCGGTTTCACCCCCGGCTACGCCTCGACCGATGCCCGCGCCCGGGGCCGTTTCACCCGGAATTTCGTGGTCCAGGGCAGCGCGGCGGACTGGGCGCTGCTGATGCTCGCCGCACTGCGGCAGGCCACCTGGGGGATGCGGGCGGAGCTGGTCTTCTTCCAGCACGACGAGGTGATGGTGCACTGCCCCGCCGAGGAGGCGGAGGCGGTGGTCAAGGCGATCCGGGAGGCGGGAGAGACGGCGGGCGAGCTGGCGTTCGGCCGGACCCCGGTCAGATTCCCTTTTACGACGGCGGTGGTGGAGTGCTACGCGGACGCGAAATAAGACGGTCGAACGGCTCCTCGTGGGACCCGGGGGTGAGGGAAGCGGAATTCACGGCGGGCGTCTGACCGGCGGCCGCGGCACGGCCGGTGGCTGCGGGGGGAGTGCGACGGGCGCGGACGGTCCGGCGCTCCGGGGGGGGGAGGGAGTGTCTTCGAAGTGGCGTCGTCCGCCCGTAGTGGGGGTCCCCCCGGGCCGAAGGTCCAGGGGGAGGGTCTGGCGGGGTCTGGTGCTCCCCCCGGGCTTCGCCCGGGGGGAGCACCAGATCGCAAGGCGGAGGATGGGGGCACCTCCCGGGCGAAGCCCAGGGGGAGAGCCCACGCGGTGGGGTACTCCCCCTGGCTCCGCCGGGGGCACCCCACCCGGGCGAAGCCCAGGGGGCCGTAGGCGACCGACGACAACGCGGCGTGGGGGTACTCCCCCAGGCTCCGCCGGTGGGGGTACCTCCCGGGCGAAGCCCAGGGGGAGCACCCCCACCCGGGCCGCCAGGCCCAGGGGGAGTGCGTGCCTGGGGGTCCCCCCAGCGGTAGCTGGGGGAGGCACGACGGACAGACGAGACTTCGAAGACACGACCTAGTGCCACCGGTGGTCGGGCTTCCCCTCCTACGAGGCATTGACCGTGACGCGACAGCGATCGGGGAGGTTGGCCCTGAGCCAGCCAGGGGTTCATCGAGACGGTGGAGGTCGCATGACACAGCGCACCAGAAGCACGGCGAACTCGACAGCGACCGGCCCGGCGGAATCCGGGAGACGGACGGACGGCGCGACCGGGCCGGGGCTCTCGGGAGCCGGCCCGGCGGACACCGGCCCCGAGCCGGAGCGCGAACCCGGGGGCACGGGGAGCGAGGACGGGGGCGAGGGCGAAGCGCCCGAGGAGGTGTCGGAGTCCGAGCGGCTGCTCTTCGGCGGGCCCCTGCGCCATGAGGCGGGCTGGAATCAGCACAGCGGCTCCTTCCTGGAGCTGAATCTGCGCACGATGATCGCCCGGATGCCGCATCTGATCGCCTCCACGGTCCGGCTCGCCCACCGCGCCGACCCGCGCGCCCTGCGCCAGGTGGCGGGCGCGGAGTTCGGCGGCGGGGTGGCGCAGGCGGTCGGGCTGATCGCGGTCAACGCGGTGCTGGTCCGGATCCTCGGCCCCGGCGAGACCGGCGACCGGATCAGCGCCGCCGTACCCGCGCTGATCGCGGTCGCGGTCACCGCCCTGATCGGGGCGCTGCTGCGCTCCGCCTCCACGGCGGGCACCGGCCGGCTGGAGCCCAAGGTGTTCCGGGTGGCCACCGAGGAGTATCTGGAGCGGGTGGCCCGCGTCGAACTGGAGGCGGTCGAGGACGAGGAGTTCCACAAGCTGCTGGACTCGGCCCAGTGGGGTGCGGAGTCCGCCCGCCGGATGATCAAGTTCTGTACGTCGGTGGTCGCGGCGGCGATCTCGCTGATCGCGGCCGCCGGAGTGCTGACCGTGCTGCACCCCGCCCTGCTGCCGCTGCTCGCGCTGATGACCCTGCCGAGCGCCTGGAGCTCGCTCACGATCGCCCGCCGCCGCTATGTCTCTTTCCACACCTGGGTCCAGCACGCCCGGGCCGGCCAGCTCCTCGGCCGGCTGCTCATCGACGCGCAGGCCGCGCCCGAGGTGCGGGTCCACAACATCGGCCCGTTCCTGCTGAAGCACTTCCGCACCATGGCGGAGACCGGTGAGAAGGAGCAGACCCGGCTGGCGGGGCTCGCCGCCCGCACCGGGCTGATCGCCTCCGGCTGGACGGGGCTGACGACGGCCGCCACCTACGCGACCCTCGGTCTGCTGCTGTGGACAGGGGCCATGGACCTCGCCGTCGCCGGCACGGCGGTGATCGCGATCCGCACGGGCTCCGCCAATCTCGACGCCCTCGTCATCCAGCTCAACTACCTCTACGAGGAGAGTCTGTTCGTCGCCGACATGGAGCGGCTCTGCGAGGAGGCCGACCGCCGGCTGATCCCCGGGACGGGCCTTCCGCTCCCCGCCGAGGTCGAGACCATCCGCTTCGAGAATGTCTCCTTCACCTACCCGGGGGTCTCCGAGCGCCCCGCTCTCGACGGGGTGGACGTCACGATTCCGGCCGGGCGGATCATCGCGCTGGTCGGCAACAACGGCAGCGGGAAGTCCACCCTCGCCAAACTCCTCTGCGGTCTGTACGCCCCCGACACGGGCCGGATCATGTGGGACGGCGTGGACGCGGCCGAGGCGGACCGCGCCGAGCTGTTCGACCGGGTCGCGGTGGTCGCCCAGGACTTCTACCGCTGGCCCTTCACCGCACGGGTCAATGTCGCCATCGGCCGCCCGGACGCGCCCTCCGACGAACACCTCCTCGACGCGGCGGCCGAGTACGCGGGGGCCGGCGGGACGATCGGCTCGCTCCCCCGGGGCTGGGACACCCTGCTCGCCCGGGGGTACAAGGGCGGTCACCAGATCTCCGGGGGCCAGTGGCAGCGGCTGGGCATCGCCCGCGCCCGGCACCGGGACGCCCGGGTGCTGGTCGTGGACGAGCCCACCAGCGCGCTGGACGCGGAGGCCGAACAGCGGGTCTTCGACCAGATCAGGGCGCTCGCCGCCGAGGGGCAGACGATCATCCTGATCACCCACCGGCTGCACAGCGTCCGGCACGCGGACGAGATCTATGTGCTGGAGCAGGGCCGGGTGACCGAGCACGGCTCCTTCGACGAGCTGATGCGCCCCCGGGGCGGGGCCTTCCGCCGGATGTATCTCATCCAGTCCAGTCAGTACGCCTACGACGATCAGCACGCCTACGAGGAGGGGGAGGCGCGCTCCTGAGCGGGCCTCCCCCGGTGTGCACGTGCGACGCGTAAACAGAGCGGCGCGGCGGGCGCGGCGGTCCCGGTGGCAGCGGGGGCGGCTCAGTCCTCGAAGATCTCGCGGAGCTTGGCCTCGTCGGCCTTGGAGAGATTGCTGCGGATCAGCTCGGCGCTGCCCGCCGGGAAGGTCTCGTGGATCCGGTCCACCACGGCGTCGGAGGTGAGGAGGAAGAGCGCCGAGGTGCCCGGTTCCACCTCGCTGCGGACGCTCGCGATGAAGTCGTCGTCGATGCCGACATCGGCCAGCGAGCCGCCGAGCGCCCCGGCCGCCGCGCCCACCGCCGCGCCGAGCAGCGGCACGAAGAAGATCAGACCGAAGAGCATCCCCCAGAAGGTGCCGGAGAGCGCCCCGGTGGCGGCGAGATTGTGCAGCTGCTTGGTCTTGGGCTGTTTGCGGTCGGCCGGCCAGGTCACGACGGCGGCGTCGTGGATCTGGATGAGGCTCTGCTTCTGGAGGGAGAGCAGGGCTTCCTCGACCTGGGCCGCCCCCTCGGGAGTGGGGAACTTCCAGGCGGTGAGCGTGGCCACGGAGATCTCCTTCTGACGCTGGATCACGGCGGTGTCCGCGCGCCCCGGAAAGCCGCGGGCGCGCTGCCGGGCGGCGGGGCGGAGCGGTGCGGGCACCGCCCCGCCGCGGCAGGATCCATCTCAGCACCAGGTGGCGTTTCGCGCACTTTGTACCATCAGGGCCGGGCCCGGGAGGCCGCCGTCTCTTTGCTGAGCACGCGTTTGCTCCCGGTCACGCCTCCGGCCCGTGGGAGCGCCCCGGCCGGGCCGCCGAGGGGCACCCCACCGGAACGAACGCTCCAACCAGTTTTGGGCGGTCGCCACCCGCCCGATCACACCACCTCAGAACCACCCGTACCATCACACCGTCGCACCACCCTCAGCACCGATCAGGGACATCGCTCTCCTGAGCCCGTCCGGAGAAAACCATGCCTGCACACAGCACCCGGGCCCGCAAGGCCGTCATACCCGCGGCCGGCCTCGGCACCCGCTTTCTGCCCGCCACCAAGGCCACGCCGAAGGAAATGCTCCCCGTCGTGGACAAGCCGGCCATCCAGTACGTGGTGGAGGAGGCCGCCCACAGCGGACTCGACGACGTCCTCATGGTCACCGGCCGGAACAAGCGGGCCCTGGAGGACCACTTCGACCGCGCCTATGAACTGGAACAGCTGCTGGAGCTGAAGGACGACAAGGAGAAGCTCCTCAAGGTCCGCGAGTCCAGCGAGCTGGCCACGGTGCACTACGTCCGCCAGGGCAACCCGCTCGGCCTCGGCCACGCGGTCCTGTGCGCCGAGCCCCACGTCGGCGACCAGCCGTTCGCCGTGCTCCTCGGCGACGACCTGATCGACCCGCGCGACCAGCTGCTCGCCCAGATGCTCGATGTGCAGGAGCGGCACGGCGGCAGCGTCATCGCCCTCATGGAGGTCGACCCCGACCGCGCCCACCTCTACGGCTGCGCCGCCGTGCGCCCCCTGGAGGACGGCGCGGAGGACAATGTGCTCCGGGTGACCGACCTGGTGGAGAAGCCCGAGCCGGGCACCGCTCCCAGCAATCTCGCCGTCATCGGCCGCTATGTCCTGGCCCCGGAGATCTTCGAGGTGCTGCACCGCACGGCCCCGGGCCGCGGCGGCGAGATCCAGCTGACCGACGCGCTGCGCGAGCTGGCGGCCGACCCGTCGCTCGGCGGGCCCGTCCACGCCGTGATCTTCCGCGGCCGGCGCTACGACACGGGCGACCGGGGCGAGTATCTGCGCGCGGTCGTGCGGCTCGCCTGCGAGCGCGAGGACCTCGGCCCGGACTTCCGCGACTGGCTCGCGGAGTTCGTCCGCACCGACGGCAAGGCCTGATCAGGGCCCGTACGGAGTTTGATCGACGCTGCCGCCCGGCCACCCGGCGGGCGTCCGGCCGGGGCCGGGCGGCAGCGCGGCGGCGATGAGCCCGCGCAGCCCCTGCCGGTGGACCTCGTGGTCCACGACCACCGGAAGGATCTCGTCCAGGTGGCCGGTCAGCACCGGGAACCGCGCGGGGTCCAGGGCGGCCAGCGCCGTACGGGTCTCGGCGATCGCGCCGCCGGGGTCCCGGTGGTCGACGAAGCTCGCCGCCCCCAGGGTGAAGAGATACAGCTGCCGGTAGACGGCGATGGCCCGGCCCGGCGTCATCCCGGCCGCCAGATTCGCGGCGAGCTGCGGCTCGACCAGCCGGGCGAGCAGCTCACGGCTGAGCCAGGGGCGCGCGCCGCGCAGGGCGATCAGCCCCGGATGCCGGGTGAGCACCTCGTACAGCCGGGTGAAGCGGGTCTCGGTGGCCTCGGCCCAGGGGACGCCGGGGGCGATGTCCGGCAGCCGGGTGGCGAGATGGTCCATACACAGATCCACCAGCCCGGCCACCTCCGAGCCGCAGCGCCGGTGGACGGTGGTGTGCGAGACGCCCAGCCGCTCCGCGAGGGCACGCAGATTCAGGGCCTGCGGGCCCTTCTCGTCGATCAGCTCAAGCGCCGCGACGGCGATGGCGCCCGGGGTGGCCCGGTCCAGGTTCTCTGACTGCCTCGGCATGAGAAACAGCGTACGTTACGGTGTAACAGCGGCGTGGCCGCAGCCTCCGGCGACCGGCGGACACCGACTTCACCCCCCACGGAGCAGCTCATGCCCGATCTCACTCACGGAGATGTCGAAGCGGCGGCCGGGCGGGTGCTGGGCCGGGTCAGGCCCGTCGCGGTGTCGCCGCTGGACCCCTCCGCCTCAGGCGAGCCCTCGGGGATCTGGCTGGCACTGGAGTACATGCAGCACACCGGCAGCTTCAAGGCGCGCGGCGCGGTGAACTTCCTGCGCGCGCACCAGGAGGGCGGCACCCTCCCCGAGGCCGGGGTCACCATCGCCTCCGGCGGCAACGCCGGGCTGGCCATGGCCTGGGCGGCGCGGGCCATGGGCGTACGGGCCACGGTCTTCCTCCCGGCGACCGCGCCCGGGGTCAAGGTGGCCCGGCTGAAGGGGTACGAGGCGTCCGTGCGGCTGATCGAGGGGGAGTACGCCGACGCCGCCGAGGCGTGCGCCCAGTACGCCGCGCTGACCGGGGCGCTGCCCGGTCACGCCTACGACGACCCCTTCGTGGCCGCCGGGGCCGGGACGCTGCTGGAGGAGCTGCGGACGCGGATCCCGGGGCTTGACACGGTGATCGTCGCCGTCGGCGGCGGCGGGCTGTTCGCCGGGGTGGCCACCGCCGCGCACCATCACGGCATCCGCACGGTCGCCGTAGAGCCGGAGAACAGCCGGGCGCTGAACGCCGCCCTGCTGGCAGGCGCGCCGGTCGATGTCACCGTCGACAGCATCGCCAACGACGCGCTCGGCGCGCGCCGCGCCTCCGGCACGGCGGTGGAGGTCGCCCTGCGGACCGGATCGCGCTCCTTGCTGGTGCCCGACTCGGCGATCGCCGCCGCGCGGCAGACGCTCTGGGACCAGCGCCGGATCGTCACCGAGCTGAGCGGCGCGACCGCGCTGGCCGCGCTGCCCCTGGCGGAGGGCGGCGGGGGGTACGAGCCGGGGCCGGGCGAGCAGGTGGCCGTGGTGCTCTGCGGCGCGAACACCGACCCTTCGGACCTGATCGCCGGGGCCGGATCCGGCACGGTCTAGGGACCGGAGCCAGGACCGGGGCCGATCACCACGGTGCCGGGGCCGGGGCCGGCGAGTGCCTCGTCGACGGCGGGCGCGAGGTGGACGGTGACAAGATTGCCGAGATCCCGGGAGAGCAGGGCGGCCAGCGCGTCGAGCCGGGCGGGCCAGTCGGCGGGAGCGCCGTCGGGGGCGACGGCCACGATCTCCAGCAGGTCGGCGGGGTGGGCGGCGGTGCCGTCGGCGACCTTGCCCCGGACGGCGAGCAGCGCGGGCGGCGGCGCGAGGCCCTCGGCGGCCCGCCGCCGCACCTCGTCCACCAGCCGCCCGCGCAGATCCGCGAGCTGCCCCACCGCGTCCCACACGATGTGCCCCTCGACCACGCGCACGTCCTCGCCGCGTCGGCGCGGCTCGACCATGCCCAGCAGACCGAGCCGGAAAAGCACGCTCTCCAGCTGGGTGGCGGCCACCGAGGACTCCCGGGCCAGCTCCGGCACGCTCAGGGCGGTGCCGCCCGCCGTCTCACGATGGGCGGAGAGGGCGGTCACCGTACGGCCGGAAGCGCCCGGGAAGAGGGCGGTGAGCGGGCTGTCGAAGTTCACGGAGGTCCTCGGTGGGAGTGCTGCGTACGGGTGCCCCGCCGGCCTCGCCAGGTGATGTTGGGCATCGACGCGGGCCGGCGGGGAGTTCTCCGCGCCCGTGACCGGGCGGGCCAGCCCCTCAGGGGCCTGCGGCCATCGCGTGCGCGCCGCCCAGCAGCGCGTCGAAGGCGTCGAGCAGCTCCCGGAGCGGGGTCTCGCCCCAGGAGGTGAGCGCCAGGGCCGTCGCGAACACGGCCCCCGCGTGCAGACCGCCGGAGCCGTCGGGGCCGCCGGAACCGCCAGGGCCGTCGGGGCCGTCGGGGCCGTCGCTCATGAGCGTCCGCAGCGGCCCCTGGTCGCCGCCCGCCCAGGCGCGTACGGCCCGCGAGAGCGCGGGCCGGTGCCGGGCCGGGGCCGCCTCGGTGATCCGTTCGGCGGTACGCACCACATCGGCCGGGGCGAACGCGCGGGGCGCGGACATCACCGTGCCGACGACGACGCCCAGCATCTCGCAGAGCACCGCGCGCAGTTCGGTCCGCGCGGCCGGGCCGAGTCCGCCGAGGACCGAGGAGACGGCCGGGGCGTCCTCGCGGGCGTACGCCCGCACCAGCGCCACGCCCCGGTGCGCGGCCTCGCGCCGGAGCGCCGCCCCCGGCTCGGCGGCGCGGCGGCCGTCGGGCCCGGGCGGGCGGCCGTCGGCCGCCGGGCGGCTTTCAGGAACGCGACGCAAGGCCGTACCCCTTCCTCTGGAGACTCCCCGATTCTCGGACTTCAAGTCGACTTGAAGTCAAGCGCCCGGCCGGAAGGGTCAGCCCTGAAGCCGGGCGGTGATGGTCGCGAGGCGCTGTCCCTGGTAGCGGGCGGCGTCCAGGATGTTCTCGCCGGGCAGATCGCCGGCGCCGGAGGCGTGGGCGGTGCCGTACGGGTTGCCGGTGGCCGCGTAGACGCTCTGGTCGGTGTAGCCGGGCGGCACGATGAGCGAGCCCCAGTGGTAGAAGGTGTTGTAGAGGGCCAGCAGGGTCGACTCATTGCCACCGTGCAGGTTGGAGGCGCTGGCGAAGGCGCTGGCGGGCTTGTCGGCGAAGACGCCGCGCTGCCAGAGGCCGCCCGTGCCGTCGATGAACTGCTTGAGCTGCGACGCGACATTGCCGAAGCGGGTCGGCGTGCCAAAGGCGTAGGCGTCGGCCCACTCCAGGTCCTCGTGGGACGCGATCTCGACGTCCTTGGCGGCGTCGACATGGGCGCGCCAGGCCGGGTTGGAGTCGATGGCGGCGTCGGGGGCCAGCTCGGTCACCCGGCGCAGCCGGACCTCGGCCCCCGCCTTCTCCGCGCCTTCCGCGACGGCCTGGGCGAGGTGGTGCACGCTCCCGGTCGACGAGTAGTAGATGACGGCGATCTTGGGGGATACGGCGGCGGTCATGACGGCCCTCTCTGCAACGACGCACAAGAATGGAAACGGATAGCTATCCGCTTCAGTGAAGGTACGTGATTCAATGAAGCCTTGGCAAGCGGCAACCGGATACTTATCCGTTAGTCTTGTACCCGGAGAAACCCACCAAAGCGCCCCGAGCCAGGCAGCACGCCGGGCGGCCGAACGAACAGAACGGAGCCCCTGTTCGTGCACCCTTCCGAGCCCGGGCCTGAGCCCTGTCCGCCCGATTCAGCCCCTCCGGGCGTCCGCTCGTCCGGCGCCGACGGTCACCGCGCCGACGGCCGTCGCGTGGACGTCGCGATCATCGGCCACTCGCTCCTGGGCGGCCCCGACCCCGCGCCCGCCGCCCCCCGCGCCGACGCCGTGCACAACCGCCGCAAGATCCTGGACGCGGCCGCCCGCATCGTGGCCGACGAGGGCCCCGAGGCCCTCACCATGAACGCGGTCGCCCGCGCCTCCGGCGTCGGGGTGGGCACCGTCTACCGGCGCTTCGGCGATGTGGCCCAGCTCTTCGCGGCCCTCCTGGACGAGCGGGAGCGGCAGTTCCAGACGGCGTTCATGGCCGGGCCGCCGCCGCTCGGGCCCGGCGCCCCGCCCGGGGAGCGGCTGCGCGCCTTCCTCCACGCGATGGTGGACCGCGTCGTCGAACAGCGGGAGCTGCTGCTCGCCGGGGAGAGCGCCTCCCCCGTCGGCCACTACGACCACGACGCCCATCTGGCCCGGCACACCCATGTGACGATGCTCGTCCGTCTCCTCCGCCCCTCGGCCGACGCCGCGCTGACGGCGCATCTGCTGCTCGCGCCGACCGCCGCCGGCCTGATCACCCATCTCACCCTCGGCAGGGGCCGGAGCCCGCAGCAGCTCAAGGACGGGCTGGACACCCTGCTCGACGGGGTGCTGAGCGGCTGACGCCTCGCCGGCGGGACGGTACGCCGACGGGGCGTCGCGCCGCGCGGCGAACACGCGGCACGACGCCCCGGCGGGAGCGGCTCAGAGCGCCAGCAGGGCGCGTACAGGAACGCTGGAGTCGGCCAGCGGCCGTATCGCGATCCGTACCAGGGCCAGGGCGTTGTCGTCCCCGGCGATCCGGTTGGCGCTCAGCTCCCCGCAGGAGAGACAGGAGTGGATGATCATCCACTCGCCGTCCTCCCGTACTGACATGCTCAGCGCGGTCATCCGCCCCCGGCACGCCGAGTCGCGGTCGCCCGGCACCCGCCGGTCGACATGGAGACTGGCGAGACAGTTCGGGCAGTGATTGCGGTGGGCGGTGCCGGGCGCGGCCAGCGGCACATCGAGCCGGCAGCCGACGCAGCGGAACGCGTCCCCCGCCTCGCCGCCCCGGCCGTGCAGCACGTCCTTGTGCCGCTGGGGCCGGGTGGATCCCCGCCGTCCGTGACGGTGGTTGTCGTCGCTCTTCTTCTTTCGTGGCACGGCCGTCTCTCCTCCGTCCTTTCCGTTCCGTCCTTCTTCCGCCGTCTCACATGTCCCCGAAGACTTCGAGCGGGAAGGGCGGCTGGGCCAGCGGCCGGACGGCCATGCGCATCAGGATGAGCTGGTTGTCGTCGGCGCAGACGGGACTGGAGGTGAGTTCGTCGCAGCGGGTGCAGCGGTGCACCACCATCCAGTCGCCGTTTCTGAGCACGGCGATGGAGATGGGCGTCATCCGCGACCGGCAGTCGGAGGGGCCGCCCTCGACATGGTCGTGGATGTGCTGGGAGTGCAGACAACTGGGGCAGTGGTTGCGGTGGGACCCGTCGGGCCCGAGGGTGGCCACGGTCAGTCCGCAGCGTACGCAGGTGAATGTGCTGGTGCGCAGCGCCGGGCTGGGGTCGGCGACCGGTCCGGTCGGGGAGAGGCGGTGATGAAGGTTCGGCTTGTCGATGGACACTCGGATGGCTCCTTGCTGGGGCTTGTCGCATGGGCAGCAAGAGGAGGCCGAGCGGTCTTCGGCGAGGCGTTGGCCGGTGGCGTCCGGGCGGCAGGGCACGGCCGCGCACCGTCGTACGTCCGACGTCGGTGACGTGAGCTCAGATCAGTTCAGGCCAAAGAAGGCGGGCTGACACCCAAAAGGTCAGGGTCAGCGGCCGGACGGTCGGACGGTTCGCCGAGAGGGGCTCGGCGCGGGCCGGGGCATACATCACTGCTTTCCAGGGCTCGACCGAGCCCGGTGAGGTCCATCGGGGGGACACCGGTGAAGGCGGCGGCCAACGTAACAACAGTCCGCCGGGCCGCACCACCGAATTACGGCTCGCCGTCATCGCGGCTCCCCGTCCGCCGGGGGCCGGCCGCTCAGCTGCTCGTCCAGCTCGTCGAAGAGCAGCCCCTCCCGGCCCACATGGCCGGTGCGATAGGCGACCCGGGCCACCAGATGGGCGGCGACCGGGCCGGTCAGGAGCTGGAAGAAGCCGATGAGCCCGAGCGTCCCGAGGTCGATGCCGCTGCGGAGCCGCAGCGCCACCCCGGCGAGCACCAGCAGCATGCCGAGCGACTGGGGGTTGGTGGCGGCGTGGCCCCGGGAGAGCACATCGGGCAGCCGCAGCATGCCGATCGCGCCCAGCAGGCTGACCGCCGCGCCGAGGAGGAGGAGCACCGCTCCGGCGGTGTCGGCGGTCTGCTCCCAGCCGCTCACCGGCGCTCATCCCGTACGCCCGGCCCCGACCCCGTACCCGTGGGGCTGTCCGGGGCGCGGTCGCGGACCGCGATGAAGCGGGCGATGCCGACCGAGCCGGTGAACCCGAGGAACGCCACCACCAGCATGATCGGGAAGTAGTAGGCGTCCCGGGTGAAGGCGGACCGCACCCCGATCCCCGCGATCATGAGCGCGGCGAAGACATCGAGGGCCATCGCCCGGTCCAGCATCGAGGGGCCGCGCCAGATGCGGTAGAGCACCAGCGCCCCCGCGACGACGATCATCACCGCCGCCGTCGTCAGCAGCGCCTGGTCCACGGTCTCGGCGGCGCTCATCGCCCGCCCCCCTCGGGGCGCGGCGCACGGCTGACGCGGGCGATCTCGTCCCGGTCACCGAAGGCCCGTACGGTCAGCTCCTCCATCCGCCACACCGAGCGCCGGGCGCGGTCCGCCGCGTCCGGGTCGTCGGCCTCCAGGATGTGGACGAAGAGGGTGGCGTTGGAGCGGCGCACCTCCACCACCGATCCGTCGGGGACGTTGGAGACGGCGACCGCCGTCGCGGTGAGCATCAGATCGCTGCGGCAGCGCAGCGGGACCGCGAGCACGGCCGCCCGGTAGGGCCTGCTGTCGAACATCTGCCGGGAGACCTTCAGCCCGGAGGTGTACATGTCCCACAGCAGATGGACCACCAGCCGGGCGATGCCCAGCGGATGGAGCCGCAGCCCCAGATCGACCGAGGGCAGCGGGAAGAGCAGGCAGAGGACCACGGCCACCGCGAACCCGGTGATGACATTGGCCCAGCTGAGATTGCCCCACAGCAGCACCCAGACGACGGCGAGCCAGGTGATCAGCGGCAGCTCCAGCACCCGGCCGTGCCCCACCGCACAGCTGAGCGGGGGCAGTTCCGGATCACGGAACTTCAATGTCATCGGCCGAGCACCGCCTCGATGTAGGGGGAACGTTCCAGGAGTTCGGCCGCCGCCCGGTCGGTGAGCGAGGTGAAGGGGTCGCCCAGCACGGTGTACGCGAGCGAGAGCAGCACCAGGGCCGCCGTCGCCCAGGTCATGGTGGCCGGCAGCCGGTCGGTGGTGGTCGTGATGGTCCGGCCGAAGAGGGTCGCGGTCACGGCCTGTCCGGCGGGCCGCCCCCGGCTCCTTTCCCTTTCCCTTTCCCTTTCCCTTTCCCTTTCCCTTTCCCGGTCCCGGTCCCGATCCGCGTCCCGGTCGCGGTCGCCACCCGCCTCCCGGTGCACATCGCCCGTCTCGTCGCCGCAGTCGTCGTGGGTGTCCCGTTCCTCCAGGACCGTGCCCCGGGCGGGCTCCTCCGGCGGCGCGGTCCGCCAGAAGGCGAGGTTCCAGACCTTGGCCATGACGTACAGCGTGATCAGACTGGTCAGGGACGCGGCGGCGACCAGGGTGTACGACCAGCCGTCGGCCGTGGCGACACCGGCCCGCAGCAGCTGGAGCTTGCCGATGAAGCCCGACATCGGCGGGATCCCGGCGAGGTTCAGCGCGGGCAGGAAGAAGAGCACCGCGAGCGCCGGGGCCGCCCGGGCGAGACCGCCGACCCGGGTCAGCTCGGTGGTCCCGGCGCGCCGCTCGATCAGCCCGGCGACCAGGAACAGGGCGGTCTGCACGGTGATGTGGTGGACGACGTAGACGATCGCGCCGCCGATCCCGTCGCGGGTGCCGAGTCCGATGCCGAAGACCATGTACCCGATGTGGCTGATCAGTACGAAGGAGAGCAGCCGCTTCAGATCGGTCTGGGCCACCGCCCCGAGCACCCCCACCAGCAGCGAGGCCAGGGCGGCGGCGAGCAGCAGATGCCCCAGCCGGTTGCCGGGGAAGAGGAGGGTCTCGGTGCGGAGCATGCAGTACACGCCGACCTTGGTGAGCAGTCCGGCGAAGACGGCCGTCACCGGGGCGGGCGCGGTGGGGTACGAGTCGGGCAGCCAGGCCGCCAGCGGGAAGACGGCCGCCTTGACCGCGAACACGGTCAGCAGCGCGGCCTCCAGCAGGGTGCGTACGCCGACGGGCAGTTCCGCCAGCCGCAGGGCGAGCTGCGCGAAGTTGACCGTGCCGGCCGCCGCGTAGGTCAGGGCGACGGCGGTGAAGAAGATCATGGACGAGATCAGCGAGACGACGACATAGGTCGAACCGGCCCGCAGCCGGGAGGCGGTGCCGCCGAGGGTGAGCAGGACGAAGCTGGAGACCAGCATGATCTCAAAGCCGACGTACAGATTGACCAGGTCACCGGCGAGGAAGATGCACGAGACCCCGGACACCAGCACCAGATAGGCCGGGTGGAAGACGGCGATCGGGGTGCGGTCGTCCCGGTCGGCCATGCCCTGGCCGAGGGAGTACACCAGTACGCACAGGGTCACGGCCGACGAGACGGTCAGCATCAGCGCCGACAGCCGGTCCGCGACCAGGGTGATGCCCAGCGGCGGCGCGAAGTCCCCGAGGTGGACGGCGAGCGGGCCGCCGGTGTCGGCGGCGATCAGCAGGGTCACGGAGAGCGCGAGCACGGCGGAGAGCACCACCACGCTGACGATCCGCTGGCCGCGCGGAAAGCGGATTCCCAGGGTCAGCCCGAAGCCGGTCGCGAGCAGCGGGAGCAGCACGGGCAGCGGTACGAGAGCGTTCATCCGGAACCTTTCTCACCCGGCCCCGGGGGGACGGACGGACCGGCCGCGCGGTCCTCCGGGTCCTCGCCCAGGATGTCGTCCCACAGATCGCCGGAGGCGTCGCGCGCCCTGGCCTGGAGTGCCCGGTCCTCGCGGAGCACGGCGCGCAGCCGGCGGCGCTCGGAGCGGTATTCGGCGAGGTCCCCCTCGGGTCCCCGGCCTCGGGGCCCGTGCCGCTCGCGCAGGGCGGCCCGCTGCTCCTGGACCTCCGCGCGGAGCGCGACCCGGCGGTCCTCGATGTCGTCCTGGACCTCGTCACTGCCGCTGACGCGCTGGCTGCGGTACGCCATGGCCAGCAGGAACGCCGTGGTGGCGAGGGTGATGACGATGGCGGTGAGCGCGATCGCCTGGGGCAGCGGATCGGTGACCCGGGACAGCTCCACCCCCGGGTAGAGCAGCGGTGCGAGCCCGGCCGCGCCGCCCGCGCCCAGCATCAGCAGATTGATCCCGTTACCGAGGATCACCGCGCCGATCAGGATCCGGCTGAGCGCGCGCATCAGCAGCAGCACCCCGCCGACCGCGCAGAGCACCCCGGCGGTCACCAGCAGACTGAGGCTGACGGTCACCGGCCCGCCCCCCGGCCCGCGGCTTCGCGCTCGGCGGCCTCGCGCTCGATCTGGCGGTCGACCCGGGCCCCGAGCGCCCGCACGATGTCCAGCACCACGCCGAGCACCAGCAGATAGACCCCGAGGTCGAAGAGGACCGGCGTACCGAGGTGGACCTCGCCGAAGACCGGCCAGTGCCCCTCGTACGACAGGGCGCGCAGCGCGGTCCCGTCGACGAGTCCGAGCAGCGCGACGCCCGTGGAGAGGAAGAGCCCGAGGCCGGTGAAGAGCCCGGGGTGGCCGGGGGCCGCCTCGCCGAGTTCGTACCGTCCGCCCGCGAGATAGCGCGCGGTCATCGCGACGCCCGCCACCAGTCCGCCGACGAAGCCGCCGCCGGGCAGATTCTCCGCGCAGAACAGCAGATAGACGGAGAGGACGAGGATCGGGTGGAAGACCAGCCGGGCCACCACCTCGAAGACCACCGAGCGGTGCTCGGGGGCGAGGGTGCGCCCGGCGGCGAGCCAGGTGCGCTCGGGCGCGGTGTCGTCGGCGGCGGCGGTGGGTACGGGGGTGCGGGCGCCGGATCCGAAGGACCAGGCGGTACGGCCGCCCGGGGGCACGGCCGGGGCGGGCATCCGGGGCGCGGTGGCCGCCTCGCCCACGAGGTCGTCGGGGGAGCCGGTCCGGCGGTGGAAGTAGATCAGGCTGGTCACGCCCACGGCGGCGACGGCGAGCACGGCCGACTCGCCCAGGGTGTCCCAGGCCCGGTACTCGACCAGGATCGTCGCCACCACGTCCTTCACCCCGTGGTGCGCGGTCTCGTACACCAGTGCCCGGCCCGCAGGATCGGCGTGCCGGGCGGCGGCCACCACCCAGAGCACGAACGAGACGCCTGCGGCCACCGCGAGCGCCAGCGGCACCCGCACCATCAGCCGCCAGCGGCTGATCGTCTCCTGGAAGTACACCGGCATCCGCCGCATGACCAGCACGAACACCAGCAGGGACACCGTCTCCACACAGAATTGGGTGAGCGCCAGATCGGGCGCGCCGTGCACCACGAAGAGCAGGGCGGTGCCGTAGCCGGTCATCCCCGCCATCACCACGGCCTTCATCCGGCGGTGCACCTGGAGACAGAGCAGCGCCGCCAGACAGGTGAGCAGGGCGATCGCGCCCTGGACGGGCGAGTCCCACAGCCGGGGCGGCGGCGCGCCGTGCCAGGGCCGGTCCACGGCGAGGACGGCGAGCTGTCCGACGAGCAGCACCAGCAGCACGGTGGCCAGATAGACGGAGAGCGAACCGCGCTGGAAGAAACCGGTCACCTGGAGCGCGAGGCGCTCCAGCCCCAGCAGCCCCAGGCCGAAGACCCGGTCGGCGGTCGGCCACGCCACCCGGCGGGAGAATCTGATCACCGGCCCGCGCGCCAGGAACAGTGCGAGGCCGCCCGCCCACGCGGCTCCCGAGAACAGCAGCGCGAGGCCGAGTCCGTGCCAGAGCGAGAGCCGGTACGGGTGCGCGGGGGCCGGGAAGGCGTCGGCGTACGCCCCCAGCAGGCCGTTCAGCCACACCACACCGGGCCCCAGGAGGACACAGCCCGCCGCGAGCAGCGCGGGCGGCGCGAGGAACGCCGGTCCCACGCGGTGCACGGGGATGTCCGCGAGGCCGGGCTTACGGGCGAACGCCCCCCACAGAAAGCGCAGGGTGTACGCGGCGGTCAGCGCCGAACCCACGACGCAGCAGGCCAGCGCCCACCTTTGTGCCGTACCGCCGTGCTCCAGCGCGGTGAAGGCCGCCTCCTTGGCGGCGAAGCCGAGCAGCGGCGGCAGGCCCGCCATCGACGCCCCGGCGACGGCGGCGACCGCCGCGACCTGGGGCAGGGACCGTCCGACGCCGGAGAGTTCGCGCAGGTCGCGGGTGCCCGTCGCGTGGTCGACGATCCCGGTGACGAGGAAGAGCGGGGCCTTGAAGAGCGCGTGCGCGAGGATCATCGCGGCGGCGGCCAGCGCGGTGTCCCGGGTGCCGGACCCGGCGAGCACGGTGAGGAAGCCGAGCTGGCTGACGGTGCCGTAGGCGAGCACCAGCTTGAGGTCGTTGAGCCGTAGCGCCCGCCAGCCGCCGAGCAGCATGGTCAGCGCCCCGAGGACCAGCAGTATCGGCCGCCAGGGCGGGGCGTCGGCGAAGGCGGGGGCGAGCCGGGCGATGAGATAGACGCCCGCCTTCACCATCGCGGCGGCGTGCAGATAGGCGCTCACGGGCGTCGGCGCGGCCATCGCGTTGGGCAGCCAGAGGCTGAACGGCCAGATCGCCGACTTCGACAGGGCCCCCAGCAGGACGAGCACGACGGCGACCGAGACGGTGGTGGAGGGCGCGGGCGGGTCGGCGACCAGGGCGGAGATCCGGTAGGTGCCCGCCGCCCGTCCCAGCATCAGAAAGCCGACGAGCATCGCCAGCCCGCCGAGGGTGGTGACGGTCAGCGCCTGGAGCGCCGAGCGGCGGTTCTGTTTGCGCTCGCTGCCGTGGCCGATGAGCAGATAGGAGAAGACCGTGGTCAGCTCCCAGAACACATAGAGCAGCACCAGATCGTCGGCGAGCACCAGTCCGAGCATCGCCCCGGCGAAGGCCAGCAGATTGCCGGCGAACCGGCCGAGCAGCGGGTCCCCGGCGGAGAAGTACCGTACGCAGTAGAGCAGCACCAGCGCGCCGACCCCGGCCGCGAGCAGCGTCATCAGCAGCGACAGCGCGTCCAGCCGGAGCGCGAGCCAGACTCCGTACTCCGGCAGCCACGCCAGCGACCAGCTCACCGAGGAGCCGGCGGCAGCGCCGCTCCAGTGGGCGAGGGCCCAGGCCAGAGCGGCGGCGGGCGGCAGCGCCAGCACGGCGAAGGCGCGGGTGCCCAGCCGCTTGACCAGCGGTCCCGCGCAGGCGGCGAGCAGGAAGTGACAGAGGATCAGCGCGGCCATGCGGCCCCGGACATCGGCCCGCCGCCGTCGGCGGCCACCAAGCAGAGCACACGCACAGAAGGCACGGAGACATTGCTATAAGCACCCGGGCCGCTTCCCCCTCCGGCGCGCCGACGAGCCGCCATCCGGAGCCGAGGTCGACCCCCGCCGGCCCAGTACGCACCTGTACGGGGGGCTCAGCCGCCGGAGCGGGGTCCGCCGTCCCGGTACTCGTCCGCGAGCAGGTCGTCCATGGTCGTACGGAGACGGGCGACGAGCTCCTCGAACTCCCTCAGCCGCTCGGGCGGGTACCGCGCCGTCACGGCGGCCATGCGCTCGGCGTACGGCGCGAAGAACTCCTCGGCCCGGGGCCTCACATGGGGGCTGCTGCGCAGGGTGACGATCCGGCGGTCGGTCTCCTCACGGGTGCGTACGACATGTCCGGCCGCTTCGAGACGGTTGACCAGCGCGGTCGTCGCACCCGACGACAGGGACACCCGCTCGCTGAGCCGGGCGGGCGAGAGCGGGCGGCCCTTGTCCTCCGCGTACAGGATCTCCGCCAGGGCGGCGGCGTCCGTGGAGTGGAGCCCGAGCCAGGAGGCGAAGCGCCGGGTGAACTCGGTGTAGTGGGCGCCGAAGGACCGCAGCCCCTCCATGAGGCCCTCGTACCGAGCCGCGAGCTCCCCGGACTCCGGTGTCTCCATCGCCGTGCCGCCCTGCCTTCCGGTCTGCGCGGGTGACTCGCTCCACCGCGCGGTTTGACAACCTATCGCAAGCAATTTACCTTCACCGCAAAGATACTTCACCATGGAGGTAACTTGTCCGGCGAACCTCTCCTCTCCCCTTCCCCCTCCCCTTCACCGACCTCCCCCTCACCGACACCGTCGGCGCGCCACTGGCTCGGCCTCATCGCCGTCTCCCTGGGCGTGGCGCTGATCGTCGTGGACATCACCATCGTCAATGTGATCCTCGCGCCGATCATCGAGGACCTCTCGATCGACTCGGTCGAGGCCCAGTGGATCCAGGAGTCCTACGCGATCGTCTTCGCCGCGCTGGTCCTGCTCACCGGACGCCTCTCCGATCTGCACGGCGCGCGCAAGATCTTCCTCATCGGCCTCGCCGTGTTCGGCGTGACCAGCCTGCTGGCCGCGGCCGCCCCCAGCGGCGGACTGCTGATCCTCGCGCGCTTCCTCCAGGGCGTCGGCGGGGCGATGATCCTCCCGGCCTCCCTGGCGCTGGTGAACGCGACCTTCACCGGCAAGGCCCGCAACCAGGCCTTCGCCATCTGGGGTTCGACCATCGGCGCGGCGGCGGCCGTCGGCCCGCTGCTGGGCGGCAGGCTCGCGGACATCCACTGGCGGTGGGCCTTCGGCATCAACATCCCGCTGGTGGCGCTGATCGTCGTGGGCACCCTGATGTTCCTGCCCGCGTCACCGCGCGTCCGGGGCCGGGTCGACGCCGCAGGGGCCGTGCTCTCCGCGATCGGGCTCGGACTGCTCGCCTTCGGCCTGATCGAGGGGCGCGACCACGGCTGGCTCGCCACCACCGCGCCGCTGGACATCGGCGGGCTCTCCTGGCGGAGCGGCCCGTCCCCGGTCCTTGTCGCGCTGATCCTCTCGGCCCTCGCGCTGTACGCGTTCTGGCGGCGGCAGACCTCGCTCGGCCGCCGGGGCGAAGAGCCGCTGATGGACGTACGGCTCTTCTCCATCAGCTCGTTCCGCAACGGCAACCTGGTGACCCTGTTCGTCGGCCTCGGCGAGTTCGGGATCATCGCGGTACTGCCGCTCTGGCTCCAGTTCGCCCTGGACTACAGCGCGCTCCAGGCGGGGCTGGCGCTCCTCGCCCTCGCCGTGGGCAGCTTCTGCGCCAGCGGCGGAAGCTTCGCGCTGGCCGCCACCGCCTCCCCGCTGACCCAGGTGCGGCTGGGGCTCCTCCTGGAGGCCGCCGGACTGGCGATGCTGGGGCTGATAGCCGCCGCCGACAGCGCCTGGTGGCTGATCGCGCTCGCCCTGTTCGTCTACGGAGTCGGCGTCGGCTTCGCCACCGCCCAGGTCACCAATATCGTCCTCGCCGATGTGCCCGCCCACAGCGCCGGACAGGGCTCAGGCATCCAGAGCGCGGCCCGCGAACTCGGCTCCGCGCTGGGCATCGCCGTCCTCACCACCCTCTTCTTCAGCACCCTCGCCGCCTCCCTGGCCGACCGCCTCGGCGGCTCCGCCGGGCTCCCGGAGCAGGACGCCGAACAACTCAGCCGGACCGTCACGGAGAGCGCCGGGTCGGCCATCCCCCATCTCGCCGAGGACCCGGGGACCGCGCCGGTCGCGGACGCCGCCCGCGAGGCGATGACCAGCGCCCTCGAACTCTCCAGCTACATCTGCGCGGGCCTGCTGCTCCTGGCCCTCGCCGCCACCCTCTTCGTCAGGCCGCGCCCCGACGCCGGGGCCGAAGCCCGCGCCGGGGCCGGGGCCGGGGCCGGGGCCGGTCACGACGGCTGACCGACCCGGCGGGCCCGGCGACCCCGTCAGCCCGGTCAGCCCCCGTGCCTCCGCGCGGACTCGCTCTCCTGGGCGAGCCGCCGCAGCGCCAGCAGCACCGGCTCCAGCAGCACTGTCAGCACCAGGGCCCGCTCGGCCTGTTCGAGCGGGTCGTCGGCGTCCCGGAGCTGATCCAGGTCGAGCACAGCGGTCCGGCCGGCGAGTTCCGCGTACGGCAGGAGGGTCCGCCAGTCCACGTCCGCGCCGAGCGAGCGCAGGGTCGTCAGCGTCTCGGCGATGACCCGCTTGGCGGGGGCGTGCTCGGAGACCTCCCAGCCCGTACGCTCCAGCAGCTCGTCGACCTCGGCGAGCCCCTCCGCCAGGGGGTCGTCCCCGGCCTCGGCCTCGGCCTCCTTCTCGCCCTTCTCCTTGTCGACGGGACGGGCCCCGATCACCAGCCCGAGCATCTGATGCGTGTCGTCCACGTTCTCCGAGACGGCGGCGAGGATCTCCTTGGCGGTGCCGACCGACAGCCCCCGGATCCCGACCAGGGCGCGGATCAGCCGCAGCCGGCGCAGATGCTGCTCGCCGTACTCCGCCTGATTGGCCGCCGTCGGCTGCCCCGGCGGCAGCAGCCCCTCACGCAGATAGAACTTGATCGTCGCGATCGGCACCCCGCCGGTCCGGCTCAGCTCGGAGATTCGCACAGCCACCCACCCTTGACTAGATACTGGATAGCACCACACTCTATTATAGGTAGTGCAACTTCCTATTCCCTACCCGTGAGGGCGGCCACGCCATGCCCACACTGCCCTGGACACCCCTGAACCCCACCACACCCGGCACCCGTGCGTACGCGATGGCCGGCTGCTTCCAGGCGGCCACCCCGAGCCAGGTGCCCCGCTTCCTCCTGAAATCACTCGCCGCCTGGAACCAGATCAAGCACGCACCGGGCGCGATCGGCGCGTCCCTCATCGCCCAGCCCCTGGAGCGGACCTTCTACACCCTCTCGGCCTGGGAGGACCGCGACGCCCTCTACACCTACGTCAGAACCGAGCCGCACCGGAGCATCATGACCGAGCTGCGGCCGTCGACACGGAGAGCGGTCTTCACCTTCTGGGAGACACCGGTCGAGGAACTCCCGATCAGCTGGGACGAGGCCCGGCGCAGGCTGCGGGAACAGGAGTCGGCCGACCGGGCCGGGCAGATCCTCCGGCAGTACTGACCCGGCACCGCCCCCGGCACCGGGAAGACCGCCCACGGCACCGCACGGCACCGCACCGCCGCTCCCGTCACCGCGGGGGCGCCCCCGCCCACCCGAGCCAAGGACTTCTCATGCCCCAGCAGCACGCCTCCGGCGAGAGCGGCCCGGCGGACCGGACACCGGCCGCCCCCGGCCGGGCCGTACCCCTCTGGCTGACCATCGTCGCCACCGGCCTCCCGATGTTCATGGTCGCGCTCGACAACCTCGTGGTCTCCGCGGCGCTGCGCACCCTCGCCGTCGAACTCGACGCCACCACCTCCGACCTCCAGTGGTTCGTCAACGCCTATGTACTGACCTTCGCCTGCCTGCTCCTCACCGGCGCGGCGCTCGGCGACCGCTTCGGACGGCGCGGGGTCTTCATCCTCGGCATCGCCGTCTTCACCCTCTCCTCCATCGGCTGCGGCCTGGCCGACACCACCGGCGAACTCATCGCCGGACGCGCGCTCCAGGGCATCGGCGCCGCGGCCGTCATGCCGCTGTCGCTGACCCTGCTCTCGGCCGCCGTCCCCGAGCGCAGGCGCGGCCTCGCCCTCGGCATGTGGTCCGCGATCAGCGGTACGGCCGTGGCCTGCGGCCCCGTGGTCGGCGGCGCGGTGGTCGACGGGCTCGCCTGGCAGTGGATCTTCTGGGTGAACATCCCCGTCGGCATCGTGGCGATACCGCTGGCCCTGCGCGTACTCAAGGAGGGCTCCCTCCCGAACACCCGGCTCGACCTGCCCGGCATGCTCTTCGCCACCGGTGCCGTCGTCGGCCTGGTCTGGGCGATCGTCCGGGGCCCCGAGGACGGCTGGACCTCGGCCGGCGTCCTCGGCGGCTTCGCCGTCAGCGCCGCGCTGTTCGTGGTCTTCGTCGTCTGGGAGGGCCGCGCGCCCCACCCCGTGCTGCCCCTGGGCTTCTACCGGGTCCGCGCCTTCGTCCTCTGCAACATCGCCTCCGGAGCCATGTACTTCGGCGTCTTCGGCTCCATCTTCCTGCTCTCCCAGTACCTCCAGATCGCCCCGGCGCGCACCCCGCTGGAAGCCGGTGTGCTGACCCTGGCCTGGACCCTGATGCCCATGGTGATCGCCCCCGTCGCCGGCGCCCTCACCGACCGCGTCGGCGGCGGCCGTCTGATGGCCTTCGGCCTCTTCACCCAGGCCGCCGGCCTGGCCTGGATCAATCTCGCCGCCACCGACGACACCCCCTACCACCGGCTCGTGGCCGCCATGGTCCTCGGCGGCATCGGCATGGGCTTCGCCTTCGCCCCGACCGCCGCCGTCGTCCTCGGTTCCGTCTCCCCCCAGCACCAGGGCAAGGCCTCCGGAGCCAACACCACCGTCCGCGAGATCGGCGGCGCGCTCGGCATCGCCATCCTGAGCAGCGTCTTCACCCAGAACGGCAGCGACCGCAGCGCCCAGGAATTCGTCGACGGCCTCCACCCCGCCGTCTGGGTCGGCGTCGGCGTCGTCCTCCTCGGCGCGATCAGCGCCCTGTTCATCCCCCACCGCCCCACCCCGCCGCCGCCGTACCCGTCCGACAGCGGCCCCCACCCGGCGGAGGAGCCCCTCCGGCTCCCCCTCGTTCAGGAGGAGCCACTCCGCAGCATCCGCTCCATGGCGGCGACATCCTCGGTGAAGGAGTCCCGCCGCCGGTGAGGACCACAGCCCTGGACCAAGCGGGCGTAATCGGCCGCCGCACGGCCGATGCGCTCACCCAGGGCCGCGCCGCTCTCACGGGAGCCGAAGTCGTCGGTGGCCGCGTAGACCCCTCGGGGCGACACGATCGCGTGCAGATAGGAGAACATCGGCCGCAGCGCGTGTTCGAGTACGAGGGAGTGCCGCTCGGTGCCACCGGTCGCGCCGATGAGCACGGGCATGTCCGCGAGAGTGTCTTCCGGCAGCACATCGAAGAACGCCTTGAACAGCCCGCTGAAGGAGGCGTTGAACGCCGGAGTCACCGCGATGACCCCATCCGCCGCGGCCACCTTCCCGAACGCCTCCTCCAGAGGCTCGGCGGGAAAACCGCTCAGCATCGCGTCGATGATCGCGTGCCCCACCGGCCGCAGTTCGACGAACGCCGACTCGACCTCACCGCCGGCCCGCGCGAGTTCCTCCCGCACCGACGCCTCAAGCCGATCGGCCAGCATCCGCGTCGAGGACGGCTCCCTCAGCCCGGCTGTGACGACCGCGATCCTGGTGACCATCTCAGTCCTCCGGGGTCTGCGGCGCTTGCTGCGGCTGCGGCTCGGTCCCGGTCCCCTCGTCGCGCGCCCGCAGCAGCGACTGATGCGTCGGGGCGTCGGGCGCGTCGGGCGACCTCCCGACGGCGAACTCCTTCCGGAGCACCGGCACGACCTCCCCGCCCAGGAGATCCAGCTGCTCCAGCACCGTCTTGAGCGGCAGCCCGGCATGATCGACGAGAAAGAGCTGACGCTGGTAGTCCCCCGCGTACTCCCGGAAGCCGAGCGTCTTCTCGATCACCTGCTGGGGAGATCCCACCGTCAGGGGCGTCATCGAGCTGAAATCCTCCAGCGACGGCCCATGCCCGTACACCGGCGCGTTGTCGAAGTACGGCCTGAACTCCCGTACCGCGTCCTGACTGTTGGGCCGGATGAAGACCTGCCCTCCCAGCCCGACGATCGCCGCCTCCCGTGTGCCGTGCCCATAGTGCTCGAAGCGCTTCCGATACAGCTCGATCATCGTGCGGGTGTGGGACGAGGGCCAGAAGATGTGATTGGCGAAGTATCCGTCCCCGTAATACGCCGCCAGCTCCGCTATCTCCGGCGTACGAATCGAGCCGTGCCACACAAAGGGCGGAATGCCGTCCAGCGGGCGGGGAGCCAGCGTAAAACTCTGCAACGGAGTCCGCAGCTTCCCCTCCCAGTCGACCACCTCCTCCCGCCACAGCCTGCGCAGCAGCCCGTAATGCTCGACCGTCAGAGGAATCGCCTGGCGAATGTCCTGCCCGAACCACGGGTACACCGGACCGGTGTTCCCCCTCCCCAGCATCACATCGGTCCGCCCGTCGGCCAGATGCTGGAGCACACTGAAGTCCTCGGCTATCTTCACCGGGTCATTCGTGGTGATCAGCGTCGTCGACGTGGACAGAATGATCCGCTCCGTCAGCGCCGCGACATAGCCCAGCAGCGTCGTCGGCGACGACGGCACAAACGGCGGATTGTGATGCTCCCCCGTCGCGAACACATCCAGACCGACCTCCTCCACCTTCCTCGCGATGGCCACCGTGTCCCGGATCCGCTCCGCCTCGGTCGGCTCACGATTCGTGGTCGGGTCGGGGGTCACATCCCCCACCGTGAAGATGCCGAACTGCATTCCACTCATAGCGCTGCCACTCTCCCTCCTTGTGCGTCACACGCACTCGGGGAACTACCGCAACACCTGCCTCACCAGCCTCATGGCACACCTGAGTGTTCCCCCTACGGGCCGAAACCGAACCAGACCCGCGCCTCGAAGAAGCTCGCCCCCGCCCCGGAAAAACGAAAAAACCCGGGATAGTCTGCTGCGTGGCACTGATCAGAAGTACAGGAATGCAGAGCCAGGCAGCCTTCCAAGGAGAGAAAACGGTGGACCGGTTGCCAAGCGTCCACACTTGCGCTAGCCACGCTGGAGCCGGGAGCCGGGAGCCGGGAGCCGGGAGCCGGGAGCCGGGAGCCGGGAGCCGGGAGCCGGGGGTGTGCGATCCTGCCGTCGGGCGGAGGTACGCGATGGAGTCCGACGAGCGCATTCTCGTCCCCGTAGGACCTGATGCCGCGCGCTGGCGGACCTTCGGCAGCGTACGCACGCTGGTGGTCGCCGCGCGGACGATGACGTCGCTGGTGCGCGTACTGGACGTGGTCCCGGAGATCGTGCCCGACGACCCGCGGATCGCCGTGGTGTTCGCGTACGACCCGACATCCGCTTTCAACGACGGTGTGCTCGATCTGCTCCGGTCGCTGGGCTGCCGTACGCTGCCGTGGTCGCAGCTCGCGGACATCTCGCCCGACCTGCTGATCTCCGCCTCCGAGAACATCTCGGTGCCGCCCGGCGACTATCCGGTGGTGGTGCTGCCGCACGGGATCGGGTTCCAGAAGCAGGTCCCGGATTCCGCCGGGCGGGGAACCCGCCTGTCCGGGCTCGTCCAGGACGATCTGCTGGCGGCCGGCCGGGCCTGGCTCGCCGTCTCCCATCCCGACCAGGAGGCCCAGCTCGCGGCCGCCCACCCCGGCACGGTCGGGAGGACGGTGCTCGTGGGCGACCCCTGCTTCGACCGGCTCCGGGCGAGTGTCCGATGGCGGGAGCGCTACCGGGCGGCCCTTGGCGTGCTTCCGGGGCGTCGACTGGTGGTGGTCAGCTCGACCTGGGGCGAGGAATCGCTGGTCGGGTCCCGGCCGGGACTTCCGGCGGACCTGCTGTCGCAGCTCCCTTCCGACGAGTTCCGCGTGGCGCTGATCCTGCACCCGAACGTCTGGTCCGGTCACGGCGCCTGGCAGGTCCGGGTCATGCAGCAGCGCGCCGCGGAAGCCGGTCTGATCGCCGTGGACCCCGCGGACGGCTGGCAGCAGACCCTGGTGGCCTCGGACGTGATCATCGGCGATCACGGGTCGGTGACGCTCTACGGGGCGGCCCTCGGACGCCCCGTGGTGCTCGGCGCGTTCGGTTCGGAAGCCGTTCCCCGGACCGCCGGTCACGCGCTCCGCTCGGCCGCGAGCCGGCTGGAAACAGACAGGCCGCTGCGGGAGCAGCTGGAGACGGCCATGGCCGTACACCGGGCGGACCGCTTCACGGCGGTCGCCGACAGCGCCTTCGCGGAGCCGGGGGAAGCCCTGCCCCGGCTGCGGAAGCTGGTCTACGGCCTCCTCGGCCTCCCCCGGCCCGAACATCCCGCTCGCGGGCCGCGCGCCTTCCCGCTCCCGGCGCCGGACACCGCACGGGCCCGGTCCCTGATGGTGCGCACCTCCGTCGTACCCGGGGCCGAAGGCGAACTCTGGGCGGAGGTAAGCCGCTTCCCCGCCGCGCTCACCGGGGAGAGCGCCGAGAGCGAAGCGTCGTTCTGGCACTTGGCATGCGATGTCGACGAGCCGGACACGCGTCTCGTCGACAGTGCCACCGTCGTGTGCTCGGCCTCGGAGATCCTCGCTCCCGGGACCGGGCGGCAGCGCGTGGCGGCTCTCCTGGCCGACTTCCCCGGGGCCCGGATCGCCGCGCTGACCGGGGACGCCGGGGAGGCCGGCTGCGTCGTCGGACTGCGCGACGGACGGCTGGTGCGCGTTCGCGCCGCCGACGGTACGGTGCCGGACCCGGGCACCGCCGCGACGGCGGTCTATGTGTGCCTGCGCCTCGGCTCACCGCTGGACGGCGCGGTGGTGGTCCTGCTCCACGGCGCGCGGCGGCAGAGGCTGCTGCTCGGCCCCGCCCGGCCGGCCGCGGATCAGCCCTCGGTGAGCCTGGCCAGGACCTCGGCCGCCCGGGGACTGCCGCCCTCCTCATAGACCGTGAGGGCACGGCGGAGACAGTCCCGGATCTCCACCGGGTCGTCCAGCAGGTCCGCGAGGTCTTCCAGGGCCCCGGCCTCATAGTGCGAGGCCCCGACGCGGTGCAGATCGTCGGCGGCCCGGGACAGGGCGGCGGCCGCCTCGGCGAGGTCACCGCTCCGGGCCAGGGTCCGGCCGGTGTCGGCCAGCGACCGCGCCGCCATCCGCTCGTCGCCCAGCGCGAGGAACGTCTCCCGCGCCCGGCCGAGGGCGGTCAGCGCCGTGGCGTGGTCACCGGCCGCGCTCTGCGCACAGCCCAGGAAGTAGCGGGCCAGCGCCTCGCCCCTCGGCTCCTCCGCCTCGATGTTGAGAGCGAGCGAGGCGCGGTACGCGTCCACCGCACGGGCCGGATCGTGCCGGTCCCAGTAACGGCCCAGGAACTCCTGCACCGACGCTTGGAGGACGGTGTGCCCCGACTCCACCGCGAGCTGCTCGGCCCTGTCGAGTTCCGCCTTCGCCCGCACATCCTGCCGCAGGTCGAGGAGCGGCCGGGACAGCAGACTCCGCAGGCGCGCCTCGGCCGCCGCGGCGCCGTCGAGCCGCGCGGCTTCGGCGCCCAGTTCGAGCGACTCACGCCAGTCCGCGAGGTGTCGATGGTGGAGGAAGAGGACGGTGAACCCCTCGGCGAGCTGCCACACCGGACGGTGGAGGCCGAATCCGGACGCGGCCCTGAGCACGGCGAGGATGTTGGCCCGCTCGGCCTCCAGCCAGCTGATCGCGTCACTCCCGGGATCGCTCGCACCGGCGAACGGCCCCGGGGCGGCGGGACCGGAGACCTCACCGGAACCGGAGAGAAGGGGCGGCTCGGCGATCCGAAGCCGGTCGGCCCGGACCGCGCGGTCCGCCGAACCGGTCAGCGCGAGATAGTGGCCCGTGACCGCGCGTACCGTCTCCCGTTCCGCTCCGGGCGGGTCGTCGAGGGCGCGGGCGGTGTCCCGGGCGTGCAGCCGGACCAGGCCGTGCAGCACATACCTCCGGTCGTCGGCGACGGACAGCAGACTGGCGGCTTCCAGCACATCCAGCGCTTCCTGAGCCTCGGCCGCCGAGCGCAGCCCGGCCGCCACCGCGGCGACGGCGGTGTCGAAGCTGAGGCCGGGCAGCCGGCCGAGGACCCGGTACATGCGGGCGGCGGCGTCAGGGAGGTCCCGGTAGGCGAGTTCAAGGGCTGCGGACACGGTGCGCTCCTCGTGGGCTGAGGACACGGCGAGACGGCTCAGACGGCTCTGTTCGTCGGAGAGTTCGGCGGCCAGCGAGCCGATCGTCAGACGGCGGTGGATCAGCAGCCGCGCGCCGCAGATGCGCAGGGCGACCGGAAGGCCGCCGCAGAGTTCCACCAGCCGTGCCGCCGCCTCCGGTTCGTCCATGACGCGCTGCCGGCCGCAGAGGGCCGACAGCAGCTCCAGAGCGCTGTCCGCGTCCAGGACGTCGAGCTGGAGGAGGGCCGCCCCGTCGAGGACGAGTTCGCCCAGCCGCCATGTGCTGGTCGCCAGTACGGCGCTGCCCACCCCCTGGGGCAGCAGAGTGGTGACCTGAGCCGGGCGCGTCACATCGTCCAGCACCACCAGCATCCGCTGCCCGGCCGACAGATCGCGGTAGAGGGCCGCACGGTCGGCGAGGCTCGCGGGAAGGTACTGGTCCCGCACTCCCAGGGCGCGCAGACAGACGGCGAGTGCCTCCGAGACGTCCCCTCCGGCGCCCGAACGCAGCCCGGCGAAGTCGATGAAGATCTGACCGCCGGGAAATCGCCGCTGGTTGTTGTGGGCCCATTGGCAGGCGGCGGCCGTCTTGCCGATTCCGGGGAGCCCGCTGAAGACGCCGATCCGGCAGCCGTCGGCGTCGCCGTACCCGAGTAAGCCGTCCAGCTCGGCCAGCACCCGGTGGCGGTTCACAAACCCGCGTGGCGGTCTCGGCACCTGGTCGGGACGGCGGCCGAGGTGCGGTTCCCGTACCTCGTGGTAGTTGAAGGTGATACCGCCGTGGACGACGCCCGCTTGTACGAGCTGCCCTTCGACATGACCCGGGATGCTGTTCGTGATCCCCGGCGCCGCCGGGCGATCCGGCTCGCCTCGCGTGCTCATGAACCACCGCCTTCGAGATCTCGGACCACTCGTCACCGTACTGGACACCGGACGAGAAGGAATGCGTTTCCGCAGCCACTACGATCGGGCGCATGCCGCACCGGGCTCCAGACAACCCCTCCGAATCACCTGTTCCGCCCGCACCTCGCCATATGGGTATAATTAACACTTTTCGGACAGCGGACAGCGGACAGCGGACAGTGCTGGTCGCTGTGCGCTCCGCGGGAGCCCTGCACCGGCTTCTCGACGTACTGCCCGCCTTCGACGGCGACAGCCGCGTCGTCACGCGGTTCACGCTGGTGCCGGGCTCGCGCTTCGACGTCGACGCGCTCTCGGCCCTGGACCGCGCAGGCGCCCGCACCCTGCCCTGGGAAGAGGCGCTTCGTGGCGCGCACGATCTGATCCTGGCGGCGAGCCCGAAGGGAGAACTCCGACGGCTGTCGGGCCCCCGGGCGCTGCTGCCGCACGGAGCCGGGTTCAACAAGACGATCACCGACGACGGATCGGCCGGGGTCCCCTCGGGCCTCGATCCCCACTATCTCCTCGCCGACGGCGGGCCATGGGCCGGGCTGCACGCCCTGGCGCACGAGGAGCAGGTGTCCCGTCTGGAGCGTACGAGCCCCGTCGCCGCGCGGCACGCCGCGGTGGTCGGCGATCCCACCCTGGACCGCCTCCTCGCGTCCGCCCCCCGTCGTGAGGACTTCCGCGACGCCTTGGAGACCGGGCCCCGCAGACTCATCGTCCTGACCTCCACCTGGGGACCGGAATCGCTGGTGTCCCGCCGCCCCGGGCTGGCGGCCGACCTCAGTGGGCTCCTGCCGTACGACTCCTTCCAGCTCGCCCTCGTCCTGCACCCCAACGAGCACAGCGACACGGGGCTGTTCGACCTGTCCCGGCGGCTCGCCCCGGCGCTCTCGGCGGGCCTCGTCCTCTCCCGCCCCCATGAGGAGTGGGCCGCGCTGCTGATCGCCGCCGACGCCGTGATCACCGACCACGGCTCCACCGCTCTGTACGCCGCGGCTCTCGGCCGCCCGGTCATCGACGCCTACGACGGCGGCCACGAACTGATACCGGACAGTCCGATGGCACGGCTGCTGGCCGCCTCGCCCGGGCTCCCGGCCGCCCCGGAACTCCCGGACGCCCTCCGGGCCGCCCTGGCGGTGGACACCCGTACTCTCGCCGCCGGCGCGTTCTCCCGACAGGGCCAGGCCCTGACCCGGCTGAGGCACCACCTCTACCGGCTCCTCGGGCTCACCCCTCCGCCCGGGCCGGTCAGGACGCGGGCGTTCCCCCGCCCTTCGACGGCACCCCGCAGGCCGTCGGCCTTCGCGGTACGGACAGAGGTGTCGGGTGAGCGGATCACCGTCCAGCGCTTCCCCGCGCACACGCGCGAGCACGTCCACCACCTGGCGGCCGAGCATCCCACCGCCGGACAGCGCGAGGCGCAGAGCGCCTCCGTACTGTGGCGACGCGCCCAAGACACCGCCGCGCACCCGCACTCGACCGCGTGGACGGTGTGGACGGCGGGCGGCTGGACCGCGCACGCCCTGGCGGAGTCACCGGCCTGCCGCACCGCGGTCGCGGTCCTGACGCCCCGGCGATGTCTGCTGAGGCACCGCGCAGCCGGACTGTTCAGCCTCCGGCTGGAGCCCCATCGCGACGCGGGCCGCGTCTCCTACGCCGATCCGGCGGCCGTGGCCTCCGCGGTCCACGCGTGGCTGGGCACCGGCGCGTCCCACGCTCCACCCGTGTCGCTGCTGTGCGACACGGGCGCGATCACCGTACGCGTGCACCTGGAAACCGCGGTGGCGGACGACCTCGACTACGAGCTCTGATCTCCGGGGGAGGCTCCCCCGTACTGAACCGCGATACGGTTCGCGGCCGTACGGTGCTCCCGCGCGACACGTGTATCGCCGCGGTCGTCCGCCAGGCTCGCCAGCTCCTCCAGGACACGGACCTCGTCCGTACGGGAACCACGCGCCCGGGCGCCGTCCAGAGCGGCGCTGACCAGAGGGTGAGCTTCTTCCGGGCGCCCCGCCAACCGCAGCGCGCGGCCCAGCTCGAACCCCGCCCGCGCCGTCATCCGCTCCCGTTCCTGAAGCCCGGCCATCCGATGTGCCTCGCCGAGGAGGGCGACGGCCTCCTGATGCCGCCCGCTCCGCAGAGCGGTCCGTCCCAGCAGATAGGTCTGAAGCAGCACCCCGTACACATTGCCGATCTCCGCATGGGCCGCTTTCGCCGCCTCGAAGTCGGCGGCGGCCCCGGCCCAGTCCCCCGTCTCGGCCTTGAACAGGCCCTGGAACTCCACCGTCGACGCCCGCAGCTTGAGCTCCCCGGGCGACTCCCCAAGAGCCGCCGCGGCGGCGAGAGCATGTCGAAGCTGCTCGGCCGCCTCGTCGTACAACCGCTGCTCCCACAGCGGGCGGGCCAGCTGGCACCTCATGCGCACCATCGCCGGCAGGTGCTCCATACGGTCGGCCGCGGCCACCCCCGTACGGAAGGCGTCCGTGATGTCCGCGTAGTGCGGATGGTCGAGGAAGTGCGTCCACAACGGCTCGCACAGCGCCCACGCGTCCTCGTACAGACCGTCCTCGAAAGCCAGGCGGACACACCCGTACAGAGCCGACCGGTGGGACTCCAGCCACCGGAGCGCTTCCGGTTTGCCCGGCAGGCCGACATCGGGCACGGAGGCCGCGACGGGCTCCGGCGTCGTCGCGAAGGTCATCCGCTCCCCGGCGGCGAGCAGGTCCGCGCGGGCGGCCTGGCGCCGGTACCACGCGATCAGCGAGCGCCGCGCCCCCGCTCGCTCCGTCCCGTCCCGGTCCTCCTGCCGCGCGCGGCGCTCGGCGTGCCCCCGCAAGAGGCTGTGCATGCGCCAGCCCTCGGCCGAACCCTCCAGCAGCCCGGCGGACTCCAGTTCCTCCAAGGCATCGCCCGCGGCGGCGGGATCGCGGCCGAGCAGAGCGGCGGCGGTCAGCTCCTGGATCCGCTGGCCCGGAAGCTGGGGCAGCACACGGTACAACCGCGCCGAATCCGGTGCCAGACTCGCGTACGCCGCGTCCCACACCGCTTCGACCATGGGAATCCCCTTGCCGCGCAGCTCCGCCGCGAGCTCCTCGACGAGCCGGGACAAGCTGCGCCTGCGGTACTTGCGGACCCACTGCCCGGCCACCTGGAGCGCGGCCGGCAGTCCGCCGCAGCCCCGCGCCAGATCGACCGCCGCGTCGGGCTCCTCCGTCAGCCGTGGGTCGGCCACCAAGCGCCCCAGCAGCCGTACCGCGTCATCCACCGCCAGCGGCCCCACCGGCACCTCGACCGCGGCGGTGCCGTCGAGGTCGTACAGCGCGCCCTGACTGGTGACGATCACCAGCCCCCGGTCCGACGCCGGGAGGAGCGGGACGACCTCGGCCCCGTAGCGGGCGTTGTCGACGACCACGACGATCCGCTTGTCCCGGGTCCGGCTCCACAGCTGCTTCGTACGGCCGCCGAGCGATCTCTCCCACCACTCCGGCGACACTCCCAGACCGCTCAGGAGTTCCCCGACCGCGTCGGACACCTCGACGACACCGTCCCGGCGCAGATCGTCCAGATCGACATAGAGCACCCCGTCGGGATACCGGTCCACGAGCCCCCTGGCCACATGAAACCCCAGAGCCGTCTTGCCGATGCCGCCGATACCGGTCAACGCGACGACCAGAGGCCCCTGTTGAGCGGGGTGATCCCGGACCGCACGGGCGATGCGCTCCTGCTCGTCGCGCCTGTTCTCGAACCATGCCGGCGCTGGCGGAAGTTGGAAGGGGACGGGCTGAGCAGGCGCTTCCCCGGCATACAGATGCTGGTGCAGCTCGCCGATGCGCCCCGCTTGGACAACCGCGTCCGCACGACCGTCCAGACTGTTCCACGTCTCCTCAGCCATGCGCCAACAGTAGGGGCTCACCGGCTCCATGACGACGACGCGCGAGTTTTCCGGATGCGCCGGAGCATCCCCGTCCCCCCATGCGGCAGACCTAAGGTAGAACAATCCGACGTCGACCCAGGGAGACCAGCATGGACCCGATCACCGCAGCGACCCTCGCCGCACTGGCCGGCGGCATCGGAAGCGAGGCCGGACGCCACGCATGGCAAGGACTCACCGCACTGGTACGACGCCCGTTCCAGCGGGGATCCGCACAGGGGACGGAAGAAGACGGACCGTCCCAGATCAGCTCCGGCGAACTCGAAGCCGCCGCCCTGCAGAACGACCCCACCGACCCACTGCGCGCCCAGGCCCTCGCCACGGCCCTCGGGGTACGGGCCGCCCTGGACGGGGAGTTCCGCGCACTGCTGGAAGAGTGGCAGCGGCAGTCCGAGCCCAAGCCCTCGGGCGGTGTGGCCCACAACAGCGTCGGCAACGCCCACGACAGCACGGTCGTCCAGGGCCAGTCCTTCTCCGGCCCCTTCACCATGCACATGACGCGCAACTCCGCCGCTTCCGGCCGGGAGTAGCCGGCCTCGCCCGATCGGGGTGCCGTGTGGGGCTAGCGGATCGAACCGGCCACGGCCCGGACCACCGAGATCGCATCAGCACATCGCCGACCCACTCGGCCGATCACGAATAGCGGACGAGGGCGGACTCAAAGGTCCGCCCCGCTCCGCCCGTAACCCCTCGCCGCACGGACCCACGCTCCGGCCGCCCGTTTCGATGCGATCGGCCATCGCGCCCCCCATTCGGCGACCTCGCCGAGCGCCCCGATCGGGATCACGGTGCACTCCTACCGGGCCGCCCGACGGCGGCGCGGCTTGGACCTCCCCGGCTTCCGCCTCTTGCCCAAGAAGGGACGCGGCTCCGATCCCTGAGCGAGCGAGGGCAGGAGGGGGAAGACGTTGATGCCGAGATTCCTCAGGGCTGCGTCCTGAGCGGTCTTGCCCCAGTGGGGCATCCTCCTCAGTTCCTCTTCGTACTCCATCAAGTCCCGGCGGTAACGCTGGCGGACCCTCTCGGCCGCATCTGCTGTCACCTCAGCCAGCGCATTCCATGGAAGCACCTCTCGATGGCGAGCCCACCTGTTCGTCACCAGGTGCTGGCGCTGTTCCCGGTGCCACACCCGACGCCACGCCTCCACCCACGCCGCCTCCTCCTCCCAAGGAACCTCGCAGACCTCCAGGAAGGCGCGGAGCTGGTCGATGGTAAGCATGGTGGCACCGTGGAGCATGCGGTGCAGGGTGCTATGCGGCAGGCGGTTGAGTCCCGCCCGCGACTCCATCTCCGCCAACGGCATGGAACCTGCGCGGTAGTAGAGGTGACGGAGGCCGGCGAGGAGGTCGGCGGAGTTGCCGACCAAGTGCGCCTTCGGCACCGTCTTTCCACCTTGGTGCGGGTTGGGGTGGTCCAGGACGCGGGCGTCGCGCCAGTACTTGCGCGCCACGCTCGGGCTGGCCCCGCACGCCTTGGCGTACGCCTCCACAACGGGCAGTCGCGGTATCGCGTCACCCGACGCCGCGCGGCGCAAGGTGGAGGCGGAGCAGTCAACGGCGTGCAACTCGGTGCACCGCTGAGCGAGCTGCGCGTAGGTCAGGCCCGCCTCCGTGCGCCACCGGCGCAGATGCGCGGCGAGCATCAGGTGGCCGGGGTTGGCACCGCCGACCGGCAACGGCTTCTCGGGACGTCCCATCGGTACCCCCCCTCACACCAGGCGCAGGGCGCTGAGGTGGGCGCGGCGCATGAAGCGGAGGGTGGCGACGACTCCCATACCGATGAGTGCGGCCCCAGCCACAAGCTGGAGGACCGTCGTGAGGTCCAGCCGCTGTGCGTCTGGACCGGGAGAGGCATACAGGGCGGTGGCGGTGAGAACGATGACGATCACCACGACCGCCTCGGTGCCCCGCAGGCGGTGGGGTGCGGGCGGCGGGACGGGGCGGGAGGCATGACGAGAGCGGCTCACTGGCAGGTTCCCTCAGGATCATGTCGGGGGCGACTGCGATGCGGTACCCCCGGACGGATGCGGACTCCTTCGTCACCGAAGGGCGGTGGTAGACGCCCCGTGGTGTGATCAGTAATCCTGCCTCATGAGCCACGGAGGGTGGGGAGTTGATGCAGTGACATCCCGCCCCCTGGGTCCCGTGCCCAGCTGGTCAGCTCACGCTGCCACCTCGCAAGTACCTGACCTGCTGTTTTCTTTATCTGGCCAGATTTACCGGATGAACGTGATTGAGGTTGAGCCACCTGCGTCCCTCTTCAGCTTGCTCCCAGGCCTGCACGGGTGCGACGCTTCTTGGACCGGCTCGCGGGACGCGAACGTCTCGATTCCCCTCATGCGGACTCCTTCGAAAACTTCGCGAGGTTCAAGGTCGGTAGCAACGGATCGTGTGTGGTAGCACGCCGTGGCATCGTTGAGGGCTGGACCATTGAGGTCCAGCCCTCACGCGTTTCACTGGGCGTATGACCACGTCGTCATCTCGCCACTGGCACTAGCGATGCCCGGCACTCCGGCTTCCCGCCCAGGGCCCAGGGCCCAGGGCCCAGGTAGGCGTACGCGGCCCACCAGCGCACCGCCTGGTCGGCACCGTTGAAGATCTGAAGCACAGGGGAGGAACGGCCCAGCCCTGCGAAGGCGTCGCCGGCACGGCTTGCGCGTCCGCCGCACGCGCGGCCACCCCTTGGCCACCCCTGGGCTCACGCGCCCTCGGTCCGGGGGTCCGGCGGGCCCGTCCCCTGGCCCCGAAAAAGCGAAAAACCCCAGGTCACGGCGAGTGAGTCCTGAGGTTCTTCAGAGCCGCCTTCGGGATTCGAACCCGAGACCTACGCATTACGAGTGCGTTGCTCTGGCCAACTGAGCTAAGGCGGCAAACTGCCGATAGAGCCATCCCCGCAGAGGGAGGTTCTCATCAGCAGCGGCACCAAGTCTACAGGCTTGTTTCGGGTGCCCCGGACCACCCCGGAGCGGTCTCGCGGGGCTGCGACCTGGCTCTCGACTTGCACACCGCGGGGGAGATCCCTCAATACTGGCCGAGAAGTACATAGGCGGGCATAGCGCTACTTTCACCCCGAAGGGATGGAGCCGTGGCCCAAGCCGTGAACCCCGGGGGCACCGCGGAGGGCAGTCCGGGGGCCGGGCGGTGGGCGGTGCTCGCCGTGTTGTGCGCGAGTCTGCTGTTGGTCGCGATGGACGCGACGATCTTGAATGTGGCGCTGCCGTCGCTCATCGACGATCTGCGGCCGAGCGCGATCGAGCAGCTGTGGATCATCGATGTGTACGGGCTGGTGCTCGGCGGGCTCCTGGTCACCACGGGGGCGGTCGGGGACCGGTACGGGCGGAAGCGGCTCTTCATCGTGGGGATCGTGATCTTCGGGCTGGCGTCGGTGGTCGCCGCGACGGCCGAGACCACATGGCAGCTGATCGGTGGGCGGGTGCTGCTGGGGATCGGGGGCGCGATGGTGATGCCGTCGACGCTGTCGCTGATCAGGAATGTCTTCACCGACGCCCGGGAGCGCGCGCTCGCCATCGGGATCTGGGCGGCGGTCGCCGGGGCCGGGGCCGCGATCGGGCCGCTGGTCGGCGGGGTGCTGGTGGAGGAGTACGGGTGGGCGGCGGCCTTCTGGGTCAATGTGCCGGTGGTCGTGGTGACCGTCGTCGCGGGGCTCTGGCTGCTGCCCGAGTTCAAGGACGCGGGGCACGGGCCGCTCGACCGGGTGGGCGCGGTGCTGTCGGTGGTCGGGATCGTGGCGCTGGCCTGGGGGATCAAGCATGTGGCGAAGGGGAGCCCGGGCGCGGTGGACATCGTGGTGCTGGCGGCCGGGATCGCGGCGCTGTGGCTCTTCGCCCGCCGGCAGCTCACACTCGCCGATCCGCTGCTGGACGTACGGCTCTTCAAGAACCGCACCTTCACCGCCGCCGCGCTGGTCATCCTGATGGCGATGCTGGCGATCGGCGCGGCGCTCTTCCTGGTCTCGCTCTGGCTCCAGTACGTCCATGGCTACTCCCCCTCCCAGGCCGGGCTGCGCACGCTGCCCGCCGCGCTGGCCATGCTGATCGGGGCGCTGCTCGCGCCGTGGGCGATGGAACGGGCCGGGGTCAGAACGGTCATGGCGGTGGGGCTGAGCGGGGTGGTGGCCGGTTTCCTGGTGCTCGCGCTGTCGCCGGAGCCCACCACGTACGGCTATGTCGCCGCCGTGCTGGTGCTGCTCGGACTGGGCGACGGGATGGCGATCACCACCGCCTCGTCGGTGCTGGTCTCCTCGGTCCCCGCCGAGCGCGCCGGGCAGGCGGGGGCGGTCTCCGAGACCAATTACGAGCTGGGCGTCGGCCTCGGGGTGGCGCTGCTCGGCTCGATCCACGGCGCGGTGTACGCGTCGCACATGGCCGGGCAGCCGGAGCTGGCGCGCGAGTCGATCGGCGGGGCGTACGAGCTGGCCACCGGCGAGGGCGGCGGCGCGGGCGAGGCGGTGCTGGCCGCCGGGCGGGCCGCCTTCGACAGCGCGCTGACGACCACGGCGTTCGTCTCGGTCGGGATCGTCGGCGCCGTCACCCTGCTGGTGGTGTGGCTCGTACCCGGTGGTCTGCGCGCCAGTGCCGGCCACCACTGACACGGGCGGACGCGGGCGGGCTCAGCGGCAGCGCTTGCCCTTCGGCGGAACCGTGCCTTCCAGCAGATAGGCGTTGATCGCCGTGTCGACGCAGTCGCTGCCCCGGCCGTACGCGGTGTGGCCGTCGCCGTCGTAGGTGAGCAGCCTGCCCGAGGAGAGCTGCGAAGCGAGCCCGCGCGCCCAGGTGTACGGCGTCGCCGGGTCGCGGGTGGTGCCCACGACCAGGATCGGGGCCGCGCCCTCGGCCTCGATGCGGTGCGGCTTCCCGGTGGCCGGGGTGGGCCAGTACGCGCAGTTCAGGGCGGCCCAGGCGAAGCCCCGGCCGAAGACGGGCGAGGCCTTCTCGAACTCCCCGACCGCGGCCGAGGCCTGCTTCGGGCCGGTGAAGGCGGGCGGCAGGTCCAGACAGTTCACAGCGGCGTTCGCGTACATCAGATTGGAGTAGGAGCCGTCGGGGTCGCGCTCGTAGTAGCTGTCGGCGAGGGTCAGCAGGGAGGCTCCGTCGCCCTTCATCGCGGCGGCCAGTGCCTCGCGGAGCTGCGGCCAGGCGCCCTCGTCGTACATCGCTGCCAGCACTCCCGTGGTCGCCAGCGCCTCGCCCAGCCGGCGGCTCTCCCCGGTGGGGATCGGCCGCGCGTCGAGTTCGGCGAAGAACGCCTTGAGCCGGTCGGAGGCGTCCCGCTCGGAGCCGGTGCCGAGGGGGCAGTCCGCCCGCTCGACGCAGTCGGCGGCGAAGGACTGGAACGCGGTTTCAAAGCCGGCCGTCTGATCGCGGTTGACCTGGCGGGCGGGGAGCGCCGGGTCCAGCGCGCCGTCGAGCACGAGCCGGCCGGTGCGGGCGGGGAACAGCTCGGCGTAGGTCGCGCCGAGGAAGGTGCCGTACGAAGCGCCCACGTACGTCAGCTTCCGATCGCCCAGCACACCCCGCAGCACATCGAGGTCGCGGGCCGTCTCGACGGTGGAGACATGCGGCAGGACCGTGCCGGAGCGCTTCGCGCAGCCCTGCGCGAACTTCTGGAAAGCGCGGGTGAGGAGGGTGGTCTCGGCGGCGTCGTCCGGGGTCTGGTCGGTCTGGGTGTACGCGTCCATCTCCTTCCCGTCGAGACACTCCACGGGCTCGCTGCGCGCCACCCCGCGCGGGTCGACGGCGACCATGTCGTAGCGGGCTCGGACCGGGGCGGGGTAGCCGATGCCCGCGTACATCTGGAGATAGCCGACGGCCGAGCCCCCGGGGCCGCCGGGGTTGACCATCAGGGAGCCGAGCCGCTTCCCGGGGCCGGTGGCCCGTTTGCGGGCCACGGCGAGCTCGATGGACTCGCCGCCGGGCTCGGCGTAGTCGAGCGGCACCTTCAGCGAGGCGCACTGGAAGCCGGAGGCCCCGCACTCGCGCCAGGAGAGCTTCTGCCCGTAGTACGGACGGAGCTTCTCGGACGGCTCGGCGACGGCAACCGCCCCCGCGCCGTCGGGGGTGGACGCCGAGGCGCTGGACGAGGAGCCCCCTCCCGTGCACCCGGAGGCAAGCAGGGCCGCTGCGGCCACCGCGAGGACGGAACTGCGGAATGTGCGCCTTGGGTCCATCCCCGGAGCGTAGGGGACGATGCGCGAGGAATGCCGTTTTCCGCCCGGACGGGTGAAGCGCGTCGTTGACGAGGAGACGGGACGGGGACTGCGAGTACGGGGGACGGGTGTGCGGTACGGAGCCGTCGAGCCGGTCGGCAGGCCGGACGGACGGCGGGCCGGGGAGCGTCAGCCCGCGCGCAGGGCCATCGTCATCGCCTCGACCGCCAGCAGCGGAGCCACATTCGCCTCCAGCGCGCCCCGGCAGGCGACCACGGCCTCTATCCGGCGCAGGGTGCGCTCGGGGGTGGAGCCTTGGGCGACCCGGTCGAGCGCGTCCCGTACGTCGCCGTTGGCGATGGCGATCTCGGAGCCCAGCTGAAGCGCGAGCACATCGCGGTAGAAACCGGTCAGATCGCTGAGCGCCAGATCGAGGCTGTCGCGCTGGGTACGCGTCTTGCGGCGCTTCTGCTTCTCCTCCAGCTCCTTCATCGCCCCGGCGGTACCGCGCGGCATCCGGCCGCCCTGGCCCGCGCCGAGCGCCGCCTTCAGATCCTCGGTCTCCTTGACGTCGGTCTCCTCCGAGGCCTGCTTGGAATCCTCGGCGGCGGCGTCGATCAGCTCCTGGGCCGCCTTGAGGCAGGCGCCGACGTCGTCGACCCGCAGGGGCAGCTTCAGCACGGTGGCCCGGCGGGTGCGGGCCCGCTCGTCGGTGGCCAGCCGGCGGGCCCGGTCGATGTGCCCCTGGGTGGCGCGCGCGGCGGCCTGTGCCCGCTCGGGCTCGATGCCGTCGCGGCGGATCAGCACATCGGCGACGGCCGCGACCGGGGGCGTACGCAGGGTCAGATGGCGGCAGCGGGAGCGGATCGTCGGCAGCACGTCCTCCAGCGAGGGCGCGCACAGCAGCCACACGGTGCGGGGAGCGGGCTCCTCCACCGCCTTCAGCAGGACATTGCCCGCGCCCTCGGTGAGCCGGTCGGCGTCCTCCATGATGATCACCTGCCAGCGGCCCACGGCCGGGGAGAGCTGGGCGCGGCGGACCAGGTCCCTGGTCTCCTTCACTCCGATGGAGAGCAGATCTGTGCGGATGACCTGGACATCGGCGTGGGTGCCGATGAGGGCGGTGTGGCAGCCGTCGCAGAAGCCGCAGCCGGGGATCCCGCCCAGGGCCCGGTCGGGGCTGACGCACTGGAGCGCGGCGGCGAACGCGCGGGCGGCGGTGGCCCGCCCGGAGCCCGGGGGGCCGGTGAACAGCCACGCGTGCGTCATCTTGGAGGCGTCGGGGCCCTGCTCGCCCTCCGCCACGGCGGTGACCAGCGCATCGGCGTCCCGCGCGGCGGCGGCGAGCTGCTCCTGCACCCGCTCCTGACCGACGAGGTCGTCCCACACGGCCATCTGACGTCACCTGCCTTGTGTGCTGCCCACCTGCCATGGGCCGCCATGGGCTCCCATGGCTCTCCCATTGTGGGGCAGAGGTCTGACAACGCCCTCCCCCCAGGCCCCGGACGTGCCCTCAGCGCCGCCGCGGGCGGCCGTCCTCGTCGTCGCGCGGGCCGCCCAGCAGCTCGTCGGCCAGCGTCGGCAGATCGTCGAGCGGGGTCTCCTCGGCCCAGTCCGAACGCCGTCGTGGACGGCCCGTCTCCGGGTCGATCTGCGGAAGCTCACGGGTGCGGTCGTTGGGACCACGAGAACCCCGGTCGTCCCGACCGTCCCAGCCGTCCCGACCATCCCGTTCGTCCCGTTCGTCGCGGAAGAACCCGGGCGGCACCCGGTCCGCCGGCCGCTCGTCGCGCACCGCCGGAAGGATCGCGGTCTGCTCGGTCGGCGAGAAGGCGGAATCCGGTGAGAAGGCCGCGTCCGGCTTCGCCGGGACCCTCGGCACCTGCTGGGTCTCGTCGTCCGGCCGGACGACGGGCGTGGCCACGGTGGCCGCGTCGGCCGACGGGTCCCCGGGGCGCACCAGCGGCGTGGTCACGGTCGTCTCATGGGCCGCGGCCTCGGCGGCCGCCGCCGCCTTCACCGCCGCGGCCTTCGCGGCGGCCCGCTCGCGCTCGGCCTCCCGCTCCGCCTCGCGCCTGGCCTCCTCGACGGCGGCCTGTCGCGCCTCCTCGGCGCGCAGCAGGGCCTCCTCCGCCCTGCGCTGCTTCTCCAGGCGGCGCTCCTCGGCCTCGGCGCGGAGCCTGGTCTGCTCCTCCGCGAGCTTGCGCAGCCTCTCCTGCTCGTCCAGCCTGGCCTGCTCCTCCGCCTCGCGCTTGCGGCGCTCCTCGTCGGCAAGCCGGCGGGCCTCCTCGGCGCGCTGCCGGGCCTCCTCCGCGAGCCGTTCGGCCTCGCGCTGCCGCGTGGCCTCCTCCTCGGCCTTGCGGCGGGCCTCCTCCTCGGCGCGGAGCTTGGCGAGCTGCTCCTGGCGCTCGCGCTCCAGCCGCTCCTCCTCCGCCTTGCGCGCGGCCTCTTCCTCGGCCTTGCGGCGGATCTCCTCCTCGGCCTTGCGCCGCGCCTCCTCCCGGGCCCGGATCTCGGCCTCGGAGAGCGGAAGCATCCGGTCCAGCCGATGGCGTACGACCGTGGTGACGTCCTCCGGGTCCTGCCCGGCGTCCACCACCAGATAGCGGGCCGGGTCGCTCGCCGCCAGCGTCAGAAAGCCCGCGCGGACCCGCCGGTGGAACTCGGCGGGCTCCGACTCCAGCCGGTCGGGGGCCTCCGTGAAGCGTTCCCGCGCGGTCTCGGGGGAGACGTCCAGCAGTACGGTCAGATGCGGTACGAGGCCGTCCGTGGCCCATCGGGAGATCCTGGCGATCTCGGTCGGCGCGAGATCGCGGCCGGCCCCCTGGTAGGCGACCGAGGAGTCGATGTACCGGTCGGTGATCACGATCGCGCCCCGCTCCAGCGCGGGCCGGACCACCGAGTCGATGTGCTCGGCGCGGTCGGCCGCGTACAGCAGCGCCTCCGCGCGGTTGGAGAGACCGGCGGACTCCACGTCCAGCAGGATCGAGCGGAGCCGCTTGCCGATCGGGGTCGCGCCCGGCTCGCGGGTGACGACGACCTCGTGGCCCTTGTTGCGGATCCACTCGGCGAGCGCCTTGGCCTGGGTGGACTTCCCCGCGCCGTCGCCGCCCTCCAGGGCGATGAAGAAGCCCTTGGCGGAGGTGGCCTGGGCGGGGTCCGCGCCGCCGCGGAGCGCCTCGCCCAGATCGCGGCGGAGCGGCACTCCGGCGCGGTCGTCGGTCTTGGCGAGGACGACCGCGGCGACCGGCAGCAGCAGCGCGCCGGCCAGCATCAGGGCGAAGGCCGCGCCGCCGTGGGCGAAGACGAAGTCCCCGGCGGCGAGACGGTGCGGTCCGATCGCGGCGGCGAGCAGCGGGGCGGCGATCGCGCCGAGCGCGACGGCGACCCTGACGACCGCCTGGAGGTGCTCGGTGGTCCTGGCCCGCCGGGGGGCCTCGGACTCCTGATCGATGAGGGCGTGGCCGATGTTCGCGGCGACGCCCGCCGACGCTCCGGCGAGCAGCGCGAGGAAGAGGACGGTCGCGGTGTCCGGGACCAGCGCCATCGCGAGCAGCGCGATTCCCGTGGCGGCGAGCGCGAGGGCGAGCAGCCTCCGGCGGGACAGGGTGGGCAGTACGGACTCTGCTCCCCGGATGCCCACGGCGGTGCCGCCGGTCAGCGCGAGGACGAGCAGCGCGAAGGCGACGGGCCCGCCGCCGAGGTCGACGGCGTGGAGTACGGAGACGGCGACGGCCGCCGAGATCGCGGCCGCGACCGCGGCGCAGGCGAGGACGAAGACCGGCAGGGCGCCGGTGCGCCCCTTGTCGGAGCCGCCCTGCGGGGTGGACGGGCGGCGCAGGCCCTCCAGCGGCGAGCGGGGTCGCGGGGTGGCCGCGCCGGGCAGTTCGACGAAGGCGAGGATCGAGAGGGAGGCGGCGAAGAGGCCGGCCGCGACATAGGAGCCCAGGGCCGCCTGGTGCAGCGAGAACCACTCGATGCCGGTGCCGAGCAGATTGCCGATCAGGGTGGCGACGAGCAGGACGGCCGCTCCGGCGGGGACGGCCGCGAACGCGGTGCGCAGCCACAGCCTGCGCAGTACGTCGAGATGGTCGGGGAGCGGCCGTACGGCGGCTCCCTCCAGCGGCGGCGAAGGCAGCAGCGCGGGGGCCGCTCCCTCACGGGCGACGGTCCAGAACCGTTCGGCGGCGGCGAGGGCGAACACGCTGCCCAGCAGGATCGGGACGGCCGCGTCGGGCGTCCAGTCCAGCCACAGCGGGGCGACGATCAGCAGCGCGAGCCGTACCCCGTCCGCGCCGATCATGGTCCAGCGGCGGTCGAGCGGCCCCTTGGCGGAGGTGAGCGCGGTGAGCGGGCCGAGGAGTACGGCGCCGAAGAGCACCGTCGCGAGGACGCGCGCGCCCAGCACGGCGGCCACCGAGAAGGCGGCGCCGCGGTATCCGCCGCCGAAGGTGCCTTCCGAGACGGCGGCCTGAAGGGTCAGCAGCAGCAGGACGAAGACGGCGACGGCGTCTCCCACGCCTCCGGCGGCCTGGGCGTTCCAGAGCCTTCGGAGCGGCGGGACTCTCAGCAGGGCGCGCAGCGCCCGCTCACGGGAGTCCGCGGTGAGTGCGTCGGAGGCGTCGGTACCGGTGATGGTCTCCGCGACGGGGCCCACGACCGCCTGCTGATCGGCTGGCTGCTCGGATCGCGTCATCCGCCCAGCCTATCCGGACCGCGCCGCTGCTCGCGGGGGTGTGGAAATACGCCAAGGGGCGACGGACGGTTCCGGGCGGCCCGCCGTCACCCCTCGCACGCCGCCGGGAGCGGGCCGTACACATCGCCATGGAACATCACGTCCGGCGCACAACCGGCGGGATGGGCCGATACGGGGTGATGCCGGGCGGGCCGACCCCTGGCACTGGGTCGGCCGCGCTCCGTGCTCGTTCGTTACTGGTCGGACGCCTTCGCCGAAGCGGCCGTCTTCTTCACGGCCGTCGTCTTCTTCACGGCCGTCGTCTTGGCGGCCGCGGTCTTCGTGGCCGTCGTCTTCTTGGCGGTCGTCTTCTTCGCCGCGGTCTTCTTGGCGGTGGCCGTCTTCTTCGCGGCCGTCGCCTTCTTCGCCGGGGCCTTCTTCGCCGTCTTCTTGGCGGGTCCCTTGGCGCGCTTCTCGGCGAGCAGCTCGTAGCCGCGCTCGGGAGTGATCTCCTCGACGCTGTCGTCGGTCCGCAGGGTGGCGTTGGTCTCGCCGTCGGTGACATACGCCCCGAAGCGGCCGTCCTTGACGACCACCGGGCGCTGGCTGACCGGGTCGGTGCCCAGTTCCTTCAGCGGCGGCTTGGCGGCGGCCCGGCCGCGCTGCTTGGGCTGGGCGTAGATCGCGAGCGCCTGCTCCAGGGTGATGGTGAAGAGCTGGTCCTCGCTCTCCAGCGAGCGCGAGTCGGTGCCCTTCTTCAGATACGGGCCGTACCGGCCGTTCTGCGCGGTGATCTCCACCCCGTCGGCGTCGGTGCCGACCACCCTGGGCAGGGACATCAGCCGAAGCGCGTCCTCCAGGGTGACCGTGTCCAGCGTCATCGACTTGAAGAGGGAGGCCGTGCGCGGCTTGACCGCGTTCTTGCCCGTCTTGGGGGTGCCCTCGGGAAGGATCTCGGTGACATACGGGCCGTATCGCCCGTCCTTGGCCACGATCTCGTTGCCGGAGACCGGGTCCGTGCCCAGCGCGAAGTCACCGCTCGGCTTGGCCAGCAGCTCTTCCGCGTACGCCACGGTCAGCTCGTCGGGGGCGAGATCCTCGGGCACATCGGCGCGCTGGTGGCCCTCGGAGTCCTTCTCGCCGCGCTCGATGTAGGGGCCGTACCGGCCGACGCGCAGCACGATGCCGTCGCCGACAGGGAAGCTGGAGATCTCCCGGGCGTCGATCGCGCCGAGGTCGGTCACCAGCGCCTTGAGGCCGCCGAGGTGGTCGCCGTCACCGCTGCCGGTGGCTGTGCCCGTGCCGGGGGACGTTCCGGAGGCCGCGCCCCCGGTCGTCGTCGTGGCGGCCGTGCCCTGGGCCCCGCCCTGGGCCTCGCCCGCGCCGAAGTAGAACCGCTTCAGCCACGGCACCGCCTGGGCCTCGCCCCGGGCGATGCAGTCGAGGTCGTCCTCCATCTTGGCGGTGAAGTCGTAGTCCACCAGCCGGCCGAAGTGCTTCTCCAGCAGATTGACCACGGCGAAGCTCAGGAACGACGGGACCAGCGCCGTCCCCTTCTTGAAGACATAGCCGCGGTCGAGGATGGTGCCGATGATCGAGGCGTAGGTGGAGGGGCGGCCGATCTCGCGCTCCTCCAGCTCCTTGACCAGGGAGGCCTCGGTGTAGCGGGCGGGCGGCTTGGTGGCGTGGCCGTCGACCGAGATCTCCTGGGCGGCGAGCGCGTCGCCCTCGGTGACCTGCGGCAGCCTGCGCTCGCGGTCGTCCAGCTCGGCGTTGGGGTCGTCGGCGCCCTCGACGTAGGCCTTCATGAAGCCGTGGAAGGTGATGGTCTTGCCGGAGGCGGTGAACTCCACGTCCCGGCCGTCCCGCGCGGTGCCGCCGATGCGGACGGTGACCGAGTTCCCGGTGGCGTCCTTCATCTGGGAGGCGACGGTCCGCTTCCAGATCAGCTCGTAGAGCCGGAACTGGTCGCCGCTGAGTCCGGTCTCCGCCGGGGTGCGGAAACGATCACCCGAAGGGCGAATCGCCTCGTGCGCCTCCTGGGCATTCTTGACCTTCCCGGCGTACACCCGCGGCTTCTCGGGGAGATAGTTCGCCCCGTACAACTGCGTGACCTGCGCCCTCGCGGCCGTGACGGCCGTCTCGGAGAGCGTGGTGGAGTCCGTACGCATATAGGTGATGAAGCCGTTCTCGTACAGCTTCTGCGCGACCTGCATGGTGGCCTTGGCCCCGAAGCCCAGCTTGCGGGAGGCCTCCTGCTGGAGCGTCGTCGTGCGGAACGGGGCGTACGGGGAGCGGCGGTACGGCTTCGACTCGACGGAGCGGACCGCGAACGCGGCGTCCTCCAGCGCTGCGGCCAGAGCGCGCGCGTTCGCCTCGTCCAGGTGGAGCACCCGGGTCTGACCGGCCTTGATCGCGCCGTCGGAGCCGAAGTCGCGGCCCTGGGCGACGCGCTGTCCGTCGACCGTGTTGAGCCGGGCGACCAGCGAGGAGGGGTCGGACGCGTCACCGGCGCGGCCGGTCGAGAAGGTGCCGGTGAGGTCCCAGTACTCGGCGGAGGTGAACGCCCTGCGCTCCCGCTCCCGCTCGACGACCAGCCGGGTCGCGACGGACTGCACCCGGCCGGCCGAGAGCCGGGGCATGACCTTCTTCCACAGGACCGGGGAGACCTCGTAGCCGTAGAGGCGGTCGAGGATCCGGCGGGTCTCCTGGGCGTCGACCATGCGCTGGTTCAGCTCGCGCGGGTTGGCCACGGCGTCGCGGATGGCGTCCTTGGTGATCTCGTGGAAGACCATCCGGTGGACGGGGACCTTGGGCTTGAGCACTTCGAGCAGATGCCAGGCGATGGCCTCGCCCTCGCGGTCCTCATCGGTGGCGAGGTAGAGCTCGTCGGACTCGGCGAGCTGCTCCTTGAGCTTCCTGACCTGAGCCTTCTTGTCGGCGTTGACGACATAGACCGGCTGGAAGTCGTGCTCGACGTCGACACCGAGGCGGCGCACCTCGCCGGTGTACTTCTCGGGCACCTCGGCCGCGCCGTTCGGGAGGTCGCGGATGTGCCCGACGCTCGCCTCGACGACATAGCCCGGGCCGAGGTAACCCTTGATCGTCTTCGCCTTGGCGGGCGACTCGACGATCACGAGGCGTCGGCCGCCCTGTGCGGTCTCGCTGGTCGGGGACAACTTCGCTCTTCTCTCCGGTCGGCACTCGGTGGCGGACACGGCCTGACGCGCTGGTGGCGCACGGCTGTGGCGCTGTGATGCTGCTGCGTGGTGCTGCTGCCGCTGCGGAGTGTGACGGTACAACCCGCCCCTGTGTCAAACGGCAAAAGCCCGCAACGGCCACTCGAACGGTAACCCGAGTCCGGCTATTCCTGCCGCCCGGACCGGTACGAGGGTGTCCGGGGCGCTTTCTCAGAGCCGTCCGAAGCACCACGCGCCGAGGGCGAGGGCCACCACCGAGGCGGTGGCGGTGAGGGCCGCGGCCCTGCCGGGGCTCACCCCGTGGGCGACCGGCGCGCGCTGGGCCAGCCGTACCCCCGTCCACAGCAGCAGTGCGGCCCCGAACAGCCCGAACGCCGTTCCCGCGAAGATCGCCGGCCCGCTCTCCATGTCCGTACCCCGTCTCTCTCCCGATGCCCAGGTGGTGCGGGGTCGCCCCCGGGGCCGAGGCTGGCACCTCCGGGCGTCGGGGGCGCGACATCGGGGTGAACGGCGCGCGGGTTCACTCGGGCGGGGGCGGGCCGGGCTCCGGCCGGGGAATGCGGGGGAGTGCCGGGGAGAAACGGGGAGCAGATGGGCGGCGGCATCGGACCGTAAACAGAATATTGGCCGATTTGCCCTCAATGGACGGCGTGATTTACCCACTGCCCCGGCGGCCGTGGGCGCTCACGGGCGGGTCGGTCCGGCGGCCTCGCCGGCGGGCCCGCCGACCGGCAGCAGGAAGCCCTCCTCCACCAGCAGCCGGATCGCCCGGGGGGTACGGTCCCGCAGCAGCACCGGGTCCTCGTCGATGAGCTGGGCGATGGCGTCCAGGATCCGCCCGGCGCTCAGCGTCCCGTCGCAGGCCCCGGCGAAACCGGCGCCCACCGTGTCGACCTTGGTGGCCCGCCGCATGCCCCGGTTCTGCCGGAGGACGACATGCTCGGGGTCCTCCTCGCCCGGGAGCCCGACCTGCTCCTGCGTGATCTCGGGGGCCAGTGTGAAACGGTCGGCCAGCAGGGCGGCGTCGTCGTGCGCCCGGAGATAGTCCTGCCGGGCGAAGTGGGCCCGTACGGTCTCGCCGAGCGGCTGCTCCACGGGGTGCGGCCACTCCTCGACGAGGATCGAGGGCCGCTCCGCGCCGGACTTGCGCAGGGTGATCCAGCCGAAGCCGACCGCCTTGGTGCCGCGCGCCTCGAACTCGTCGAGCCACTCCTCGTACCGCCGCCGGTACCGCTCGGGGTCGCCCCGGTGGTCGCCGCTGTCGCGCAGCCACAGCTCGGCGTACTGCGTGATGTCCTGGACCTCGCGCTGCACGATCCAGGCGTCGCAGCCGCCGGGGACCCAGGAGCGCAGCCGGTCCTGCCACTCCTCGCCCTCGATGTGCTGCCAGTTGGCGAGGAACTGGGCGTATCCCCCGGTGTTCAGCCGGGCCCCGGCCCGCTGGACGAGGGAGCGGCACAGATCGTCGCCGCCCATTCCGCCGTCCCGGTAGGTCAGCCGGGCCCCGGGGGAGATCACGAACGGCGGGTTGGACACGATCAGGTCGAAGGTCTCGTCGCCGACCGGGTCAAAGAGCGATCCCTCGCTCAGCACGGCCTCCGGGGCGGCGGAGAGCGCGAGGGTGAGCCGGGTGAAGTGCAGGGCGCGCGGGTTGAGATCGGTCGCGGTGACCCGGGTGGCGTGCTGCGAGGCGTGCAGCGCCTGGATGCCGGAGCCGGTGCCGAGGTCGAGCGCGGAGGAGACCGGTGTACGCACGGTGAGCCCGGCGAGCGTGGTGGACGCGCCGCCGACGCCGAGCACGACCTGCTCGTCCTGCCCGTCGGCGCCGCCCGCGCCGCCGACCGCGCACCCGAGGTCGGAGACGATGAACCAGTCCTCGCCGTCGGGCCCGCCGTACGGGCGGACGTCCACGGTGGCGCGGACCTCGTCGCCGTCGCGGACCAGCCAGCCGCCGGCGATGCACTCCTCGACGGGGAGGGCCGCCCGGGCCCGCTCGAACGGGATGGGCCGCTGGAGCAGGAAGAGCCGGACGAGGGCGGCCAGGGCGCCGTCGCCCCGGGTGGCGCGCACGGCGGGGACGGTCTCGCTGCGGGCGAGCGCCGCGTACGCGGAGGCTCCGAGCAGATCGAGCAGCCCGTCGGCGGTGAAGGCGCCGGCGAGCAGCGCCTCGCGCAGCCGGGGGGCGAGGGCGGGCGAGGGCGGGTGCGGGGCGGTGCTGGTCGTACTCACACCGCCCATTGTGGCCGCCGCCACTGACAATCGCGGCCGGGGCCCGCCCTTCCGCCCCGGCCGAAGGTTCCGGATCGGGAACGCGCCGTCAGGAACCCCGGGCCGGGGAGCCCGCGCCGGGGAGCCCGCGTCAGAGGTCCCGGGCCGGGGAGCCCGCGTCAGGAGCCCGCGGGGCTCTGGGCTGCGGCGGGCTTGCAGCCGGGCTGCTTGGCCATCGCCTTGCCCGTCTCGCTGGACCGCAGCTTCTCCCGGGCGCTCTGGTTCTGCTCGATCTTCGCGAGCCCGTCGGCGACGGGCCGCAGGCCGTCCGCGAACTCCTGCTGGTCGGACACGTCGAGGGCGTCGACCTGCTTCTTCAGATCGAGGTAGGACTTGGCGTTGGCGTCGTACTCGGCCGCAGCTTCCTTCACCAGTTGCTCGCCGCCCTCGACCGGCGGCGTGCCCGCCGTCCTGAAGGCGCCCGCGTACCCCTTGTAGACGTCCGAGAGGTCCTGGAAGGCCTTGGAGTCGGCCGTCCGGATGTCGCCGGGCTTGCCGTCCGAGGCGGTCGCGCGGATGAGCTGCTCCGCGTCGGCCTCCTTCTTGATCTGCGGCTTCGCGGCGTCGCAGTACTTCTTGGCCCAGTCGTCGACCGTGAATTCGTCTTCCGAGCTGCATCCCGACAGCGTGAGGACGACTACCGCAGCGCCGGAGAGTGCGGCCGCAAGCTTCTTGTTCACCGAATGGGTCCCTTCCAAGGCTCCTCGGCCCGGAACATACACGCCGCCCGGGTGACTTCCCCATGCCGTGCACCCGGTTCATCCGCTTTAAAGCCATTTGCACCAAGGGAGAGAAGCCTCACCACGACGGAAACGACGGGCGGGCGGCGCTTCAAAACGCGCCGCCCGCCCGCCTTTTGGATCCTCCTGATGGAGTCTCTGGCGATATGCCCGGTGTGCCGGTGTTACGACACCACTGCGGGATCGGGTGACTTCTTGCCCTGCTCGACGACGGTGGGTTCGGCGTCGCCCACGGCGATGCCCCTCCGCTTGGAGATGTACACCGCGCCGATGATGATCGCGACCGAGAGGACCGCGACCACCGCCCTGACCCCGGCGCTGGCGTCGTCCCCGTAGCTGAACTGAATGACCGCCGGGGCGATCAGCAGCGCCACCAGGTTCATCACCTTGAGGAGCGGGTTGATCGCGGGGCCCGCGGTGTCCTTGAACGGGTCGCCCACGGTGTCGCCGATGACCACGGCCGCATGCGCCTCGCTGCCCTTGCCGCCGTGGTGACCGTCCTCGACCAGCTTCTTGGCGTTGTCCCACGCGCCGCCGGAGTTCGCGAGGAAGACCGCCATCAGGGTGCCGGTGCCGATCGCGCCCGCGAGGAACGCGCCGAGCGCCCCGACCCCGAGGGAGAAGCCGATCGCGATCGGGGTCAGCACCGCGAGCAGGCCGGGGGTGGCCAGCTCGCGCAGCGCGTCCTTGGTGCAGATGTCGACCACCCGGCCGTACTCCGGCTTCTCGGTGTAGTCCATGATCCCGGGGTGCTCGCGGAACTGCCGCCGCACCTCGTAGACCACCGCTCCGGCCGAGCGGGAGACCGCGTTGATCGCCAGGCCCGAGAAGAGGAAGACGACCGCCGCGCCGAGGATCAGACCGACGAGGTTGTTGGGCTGGGAGATGTCCATCACGAGATTCAGGGGCGCGCCGTCGCCGACCTTCTCGCCCACCTCTCTGGCCGCGCCCGCGATGGCGTCGCGGTACGAGCCGAAGAGCGCGGCCGCCGCCAGTACGGCGGTGGCGATGGCGATGCCCTTGGTGATGGCCTTGGTGGTGTTGCCGACGGCGTCCAGGTCGGTGAGGACCTGCGCGCCGGCGCCCTTGACGTCGCCCGACATCTCGGCGATGCCCTGGGCGTTGTCGGAGACGGGCCCGAAGGTGTCCATGGCGACGATGACACCGACGGTAGTGAGCAGTCCGGTGCCGGCCAGCGCCACCGCGAAGAGGGCGAGCATGATCGAGGTGCCGCCGAGCAGGAACGCCCCGTACACGCTGAGGCCGATCAGCAGCGCGGTGTAGACGGCGGACTCCAGGCCGATGGAGATGCCGGCGAGGATGACGGTGGCCGGGCCGGTCAGCGAGGACTTGCCGATGTCCTTGACGGGACGCCGGCTGGTCTCGGTGAAGTACCCGGTCAGCTGCTGGATCAGGGCCGCCAGCACGATGCCGATGGCGACGGCGACGAGTGCGAGGACCCGGGGGTCACCGCCGTGGGTGCTGATCGCGGACTCGGTGACGCCCTTCAGGTCGGCGTAGGTGGACGGCAGATAGAGGTAGACCGCCGTGGCGACCAGTACGAGCGAGATCACCGCGGAGATGAAGAAGCCGCGGTTGATGGCGGTCATACCGCTGCGGTCGGCGCGCCGCGGGGCGACCGCGAAGATGCCGATCATCGCGGTGACCACGCCGATCGCCGGAACGATCAGCGGGAAAGCGAGTCCGGCGTCACCGAAGGCCGCCTTGCCGAGGATGAGCGCGGCGACGAGGGTGACGGCGTACGACTCAAAGAGGTCCGCGGCCATTCCGGCGCAGTCCCCGACGTTGTCGCCCACGTTGTCCGCGATGGTCGCCGCGTTGCGCGGGTCGTCCTCGGGGATGCCCTTCTCGACCTTGCCGACCAGGTCCGCGCCGACATCGGCGGCCTTGGTGAAGATGCCGCCGCCGACTCGCATGAACATGGCGATCAGCGCGGCCCCGAGGCCGAAGCCCTCCAGGACCTTGGGCGCGTCGGCCGCGTAGACGAGGACGACACAGGAAGCGCCCAGCAGGCCGAGGCCCACCGTGAACATGCCGACCACTCCGCCGGTGCGGAAAGCGATCTTCATGGCCTTGTGCGCGACGGCCGTCAGATCCTTCGCGGGTTCTCCCTCCGCCGGTGTCGCCTCTCGCGCGGCCGCGGCCACGCGCACATTCGCCCGTACGGCGAGCCGCATCCCGATGTATCCGGTGGCCGCCGAGAAAAGCGCGCCGACCAGGAAGAACACGGAACGCCCGGCACGCTGCGACCAGTCGTCGGCCGGGAGGAGCAACAACAGGAAGAACACCACGACGGCGAAGACGCCGAGAGTGCGCAGCTGTCGTGCCAGATATGCGTTGGCGCCTTCCTGGACCGCCGCCGCGATCTTCTTCATGGAATCGGTGCCCTCACCGGCGGCCAGCACCTGGCGCACCAGCAGCTGGGCCACGACCAGCGCGGCCAGCGCCACCACGGCGATGACAATCACGATCAGCCGATTGTCATCCGTGAGCACCGCCGCCGCGAGAGAAGCGCGGTGATCGATTTCTTGCGAGCTGAAGAGCCCCGCCATTCGTCCTCCTTGAGGTCGTTCAGAAGCCCAAGATGTGGACGGATTGTAGGTAGCGGAACACGATCAAAACAGGGCGCGGTAAACGGAATTGACCTTCAGTTGCTACTCAGCAAATGATCGCGTCCTGAAAATACCCCCGAAAGCGGTAATGGGGCGAAAGCATTGACGCGTGATCAATGATCTATATAAATGATCTGCCAAAAAGAAAAGAGGCCCTGCTCAGCAGGGCCTCTTCCAGAAGCTTGAATCACCCGGGAGGCTTCCCGGGGCGGCGGAGCCCGTCAGGGGAGCACGGAGACCGGTGTCACCGGCCAGCTCATCCTGATCACTCCGCCCACGTCGGTGGAACTGACCTCCAGATCGTCGACAAGACCGCTGATGACGGCGAGACCCATGTCGTCCTCGCCGTCCGCGTCCTCTTCGGCGGCATCACGCGGACCAGATGCGGTCCTGCCGTCGGCACCGGGACCGGGGACCTCGTCCCCGACCTCGATGGAGAACGTCTTGTCCTCATCGGTCAGCACCACCCGTACGGGAGCGGTGATCCCATGACCGCGGTGGAGACCGACAGCACGGCTGCAGGCCTCTCCGACCGCGAGCCGGACCTCGTCCAGCACGGCCTCGTCGACCCCGGCCCTGCGCGCCACGGCAGCGGCCACCAACCGGGCGGTCCTGACATGTTCGGGCTGGGCACTGAAGCGAAGTTCGACGGTGGCCATGCCATCCCCCTCGGACGTACGGGCGTGCATCTCAGAGGCCCGGGCTGGATGCCCGGTGCCCCATCTCTTCTTCCGGCGGCTCCGGCCGGTGTCAGTCGGTGGCCGCTACGGCTTCCTCGACCGTGTTGTGGATCGGGAACACCTTGGTCAGACCAGTGATCCGGAAAATCTTGAGAATGCGCTCCTGGTTGCAGACGAGACGCAGCGACCCTTCGTGCGCACGCACACGCTTGAGGCCGCCCACCAGCACGCCGAGCCCGGTCGAGTCGAGGAAGTCCACGCCCTCCATGTCGACGACCAGGTGGTAGCTGCCGTCGTTCACCAACTCGACCAACTGCTCGCGCAGCTTGGGCGCGGTATAAACATCAATCTCGCCACCGACCTCGACGACCGTACGGTCGCCGACAGGGCCGGACACATTGCGAGTCGACAGGGACAGGTCCACGGATCCTCCAGCACCTTGCTATCGAGCGCCCGCCCCCTGAGGTCTCCCCGGCGGAGCCGGAGGACGGTCGCCAGCCGCGATGGCATTCAATCACTTACCAGCAGCCATGCACGACGCCTTGGGACCATTGTCCGTCACACCAGTGACACACTCGGTGCCGATGGCCAGGAATCTCCGTCCCAGACGACCCCCCGAGAGCGGGGAAACCCGCCCCACTCCCGGTGAGGTCCTCGACCGGCTCGCCGCAGGGGCGGGCCGGGCCGCGCGCATCACTCATACGGAGCACTTGCCCCCCAGGCAGGGCCGCCATGCCGTCTGGCCGCACCGCATCCGCCCAGAAGTGATCAACGCCATTCGACTGGCGGGGGTCGAGCACCCCTGGGCCCACCAGAGCGCCGCCGCCGAGCACGCCCTGGACGGCGAGTCGGTCGTCATCGCCACCGGCACCGCCTCGGGCAAGTCGCTGGCCTATCTGGCCCCCGTCCTCAGCACCCTCCTGGACGGCTCCGAGGCCCCGAACGGGCGCGGCGCGACCGCCCTCTACCTCGCCCCGACCAAGGCGCTCGCCGCCGACCAGTGCCGCGCCGTGAAAGATCTCGCCGCGCCGCTGGGCAACCGCGTCCGCCCGGCGGTCTACGACGGCGACACCCCGGTCGAGGAACGCGAATGGGTCCGGCAGTACGCCACCTATGTCCTGACCAACCCCGACATGCTGCACCGCGGGATACTGCCCTCCCACCCCCGCTGGTCCTCCTTCCTGCGCTCCCTGCGCTATGTCGTCATCGACGAGTGCCACACCTACCGGGGCGTCTTCGGCTCCCACGTCGCCCAGGTGCTGCGCCGGCTGCGCCGGATATGCGCCCGCTACGGGGCGGATCCCGTCTTCCTCCTCGCCTCCGCCACCGCGGCCGAGCCCGCCTCGGCGGCCGGCCGGCTCACCGGGCTGACCGTCCACGAGGTCTCCGACGACGCCTCCCCGCGCGGCGAACTCGTCTTCGCCCTCTGGGAGCCCCCGCTCACCGAGCTGCACGGCGAGAAGGGCGCCCCCGTGCGCCGTACCGCCACCGCGGAGACCGCCGACCTCCTCACCGATCTGACCGTCCAGGGCGTCCGCACGGTGGCGTTCGTGCGCTCCCGCAGGGGAGCCGAGCTGATCGCCCTGATCGCCAGGGAACGCCTGGCCGAGGTGGACCGCTCACTGCCCGGGCGGGTCGCGGCCTACCGGGGCGGCTATCTGCCCGAGGAACGCAGGGCCCTGGAGCGCGCCCTGCACTCCGGGGAGCTGCTGGGGCTCGCCGCCACCACCGCCCTGGAGCTGGGCGTCGACGTCTCCGGCCTGGACGCGGTGCTGATCGCCGGATATCCCGGCACCCGGGCCTCCCTGTGGCAGCAGGCGGGCCGCGCGGGCCGCTCCGGGCAGGGCGCCCTGGCCGTCCTCGTCGCCCGCGACGACCCGCTGGACACCTTCCTCGTCCACCACCCCGAAGCGCTGTTCCAGCAGCCGGTGGAGTCCACCGTCCTCGATCCGGACAACCCCTACGTCCTCGCCCCCCATCTGTGCGCCGCCGCCGCGGAGCTGCCGCTCACCGAAGCCGATCTGGAGCTGTTCGGCCCGGCGGCCGCAGGACTCATGCCCCAGCTGGAGTCCGCCGGGCTGCTGCGCCGCCGCGCCACGGGCTGGCACTGGACCCGCCGGGAGCGGGCCGCCGACCTCGCCGACATCCGGGGCGGCGGCGGCCGGCCGGTCCAGATCGTCGAGGAGGCCACCGGCCGGCTGCTCGGCACGGTCGACGAGGCGGCCTCGCACACCGCCGTCCACGAGGGGGCCGTCCATCTCCACCAGGGCCATACCTATCTGGTCAGACGGCTGGACCTGGAGGACTCGGTGGCCCTGGTGGAGGAGGCCGTGCCGCCGTACTCCACCACCGCCCGCGACGTGACCTCCGTCTCCGTGCTCGAAACCGACATCGAGCTCCCGTGGGGCGAGGGCCGCCTCTGCTACGGCTCCGTCGAAGTCACCAACCAGGTCGTCTCCTTCCTCCGCCGCAAGCTCGTCACCGGCGAGGTGCTCGGCGAGACCAAACTCGACCTGCCGCCCCGCACCCTGCGCACCCGGGCCGTGTGGTGGACGGTGAGCGAGGCGCAGTTGGACGCCGCCCGGGTGAACCCGGAGCAGCTGGGCGGGGCCCTGCACGCCGCCGAGCACGCCTCGATCGGGATGCTCCCGCTCTTCGCCACCTGCGACCGCTGGGACATCGGCGGGGTGTCCGTGCCGCTCCACCCGGACACCGCGCTCCCCACGGTCTTCGTGTACGACGGCCATCCCGGCGGCGCGGGCTTCGCCGAACGGGCCTTCCACACGGCCCGCGAGTGGCTCACCGCGACCCGCGAGGCGATCGCGGTCTGCGAGTGCGAGGCCGGCTGCCCCTCCTGCGTCCAGTCCCCGAAGTGCGGCAACGGCAATGAGCCCCTGCACAAACGGGCGGCGGTGCGGCTCCTCACCGAGCTGCTGCGGGGCGCGGAGAGCACCCCCGGCACCGCCGACGGCTGAGACACCCCGTACCGCCCCGGAGTCCCCGCCGAAGCCGTCATACGCCGCGGTGCGGGCCCCGGGCGGATACGGATGGCGGGGCTCCGGAGGGCGGGGCGTGCCGGGCGGGCCCGCGCGGGACGCGGCCCTCGGGGCGTAAGGGCCGAAGCTCACCGAGGCCGTCACCTCCGCGATCTCCCCCCGCAGGGCGCACCGCACCGCCTCGGCGCCCTGCGCGTCCGCCACCTCGGCCGCCTTGGCGCAGGCGACGGCCTCGCCCAGGAGCGCGAGGTCGGCCGCGGCCAGGGCCGCCAGATCCGCCGCCGCGCCCGCCCGGTGGCGGGCCGCCACCGCCTGGCCCATGGCGAGCACGGCGGCGAACACCACGCACAGCGCCGTCGCCGCCACGGCCACCCACACCGTGGCCGAGCCCCGGTCCCCGCTCCGGCCGGACGTGCGCGCCGGGAGCCCGCGCCCGGTCACGGCCCGGCCCCCGCCGGGACGGAGCCGACCGTGTCCTCCGCGAGGGCGACCGCCTCTTCGGTCAGGGTCAGCGCCAGGGCGTCCGGTCCCGGAACCGCCGCCGCCACGGTGACCCGCCACAGGTCCCCCGTCCGCCGCAGGGTGACCTCGGCCCCCGCCGGAGCGGCCGAGCGGGCCGCCGCGAGCACATCGGCGTGCGGCTCGGACCGGGCCGCCGCCCGGGCCCCGGCGCGGGCCGCGTCGACGCACTGGATCTGCGCCGAGGCCGCCGTCAGCGCCCACACCAGCGCCATGGTGAAGGCCACCAGGGCGGGGAGCGCGACGGCGGCCTCCGCCGTCACCGACCCCCGCTCCTCCCCCAGCCGGCGCGAGGCCACTCGGCCCTGCCCGCGGCGGCGCTCAGAACCGCGCATCGAGCGCCTGCCCGATCAGCGATTCGAGCGCACCCGAGACCGCCCCACTGGTGACGATCTTGTACAGAACGGCGGCGAAGGCACACGCGGCGATCGTCCCCATCGCGTACTCGGACGTGGTCATCCCCGCGTCCCCTCGGCCGCGGAGCGACCAGCCGCCCAGCCGTCCGCGCCACCGCTTGAGCAATGGACTCATCATGAAAACCTCCAAGAATTCCGCTTATCGACCGTTCAGCAGTCCTTCGGCGAGCCCGATCACCACGGGGGCAACCCCGACCGCCAGGAACGCGGGGAGAAAGCACAGCCCCACCGGAGCGGTGATCAGGACCTGTGCCCTGCGGCCCCGGGCCACGGCCGCGCGCGCCCGGTCCGCCCGCAGACGGTGGGCCAGCCGGGAGACCGGCTCGGCCGCCGGAGCCCCCGTGGCTCCCGCCCGCTCCAGGCAGCGGGCCAGCTCCGCCGCGCCCGGTATCCGGGCGAACGAGGCCCAGGCCCGTGCCGGTTCGCCGCCGAGCCGCAGCTCCGCTGCCGTCTGTGACAGCCGTTCGCCGACCGGGCCGCCCAGTGCCTCGCCGACCGCCTCCGCCGCCTCGCGCGGGCCCGCCCCGGCCGCCAGACAGGCCGCCAGCAGATCCGCCGCGAGCGGCAGCCGGGGGTCCTCGGCCGGCTCTTCGTCCGGGACCGGCGGCCGGGACCGGAGCCGACGCCGTACCCCGTAGGCGGCGATGAACCCCACGGCGACGCCGAGCGCCCCTTCGACGAGGACGCATCCGACGATCAGCGCGCCCAGGGGAGGGGCCCACGCACGGACTCCCGCCCGGTACTCGGGCCACCGCCGACGGCGGGCGCGCACCACCCCGAGCAGTGCCGCACCACGCCCGCGCGTCCGACGTCTCCCCCGCAGCGCGGCGACCCCGAGGCCCAGCAGAACCATCACGGCGAGCATCAGCACCGCCACCGCGGGCCGGTGCGCGATCTCCCCGGCCGTCACCGCCGCCCTCCCTTGATGATCCGTGCGGCCCAGCACACCCCGGCGGCCTCCAGGGCCCCGCCGGCCAGCAGGCACAGCAGGCCGGCCGGGGTGTGGAACAGGACTCTCAGCGGATCGGCCCCCAGGGCCCCGCCCATGGCTAGGCCGACCGCGGGAAGCAGCGCCAGCAGACCGACGGTCGACCGGGCCCCGGCCAGCTGGCTCCGCAGATCCTCCCGCCGGTCACGGTCGGCCAGCAGTGCCGCCTCCAGCCGGTCGAGCCCGGCCGCCAGACCGGCCCCGCCCTCCACGGCCACCCGCCAGCAGGCCGCGACTCCCGCCAGGCCGTCCGCGCCCGGCTCCCGGGCCGCGCCCCGCAGCGCCTGCGGCACATCGCCCCCGAACCGGGCCGCCGCCGTCACCGCGGCCTCCCCGGCCCCCAGGGCCCGGGTGTTCACGGCGGCCCAGATCAGGGCCTGTGCGGGCTGGAGCCCGGCCCTCAGCTCGCCGGCGACCGCTCCGCACAGGGCGACGACCGCCTCGGCCCTGCGCTCGCTCTCCCTCGCCCGCCGGACCGCCTTCAGCCGCCGCCCCACCAGCGGCACCGCCACGGCCCCGGCGATCAGCGGCAGCACCGACTCGCCCAGCACCGCCAGAACCAGCGCCACCGGCACGCACAGCCACTCCCGACGGGTCCGCACCGCCGACAGCAGCCGCTCCCAGGTCCACCACGGATCCGGCTCCGCCACCGCGCCGCCCGCGAGCAGCAGCCGCGCCCGCCCCCGCCCGCGGTCCCGGCCCGCCAGCAGCAACGCCGCCACCGCCGTGCACCCCGCCGCCGCGTAGAGGGGATCCGGCGCGATCACCGAGCCCCTCCCGTCAGCCGCCGCAGCCTCTCCCAGCCCCGCTCGCGGACGAACGCCTCCGCTCCCCACCGCAGCGCGGGAACGGTGCGCACCAGCCCCGCCGCGTCCCGCTCCAGGACGTGCAGCTCGGCGATGCGCCGTCGGCCGTCCCGATCGCGCACCAGGTGGATCACCACCGAGACCGCCGCCGCCAGCTGGCTGTGGAGCGCGGCCCGGTCGAGCCCGGCGGCCGTGCCGAGCGCCTCCAACCGGGCCGGGACGTCGGCCGCGGCATTCGCGTGGACCGTGCCGCAGCCTCCTTCGTGGCCGGTGTTGAGAGCGGCCAGGAGTTCGGTGACCTCCGGTCCCCTGACCTCTCCGACGACCAGCCGGTCCGGTCGCATCCTCAGGGCCTGGCGGACCAGGTCCCGCAGGGTCACCCGGCCCGCGCCCTCCTGGTTCGCCGCGCGCGACTCCATCCGCACCACATGGGGGTGCTCGGGCCGCAGCTCCGCCGAGTCCTCGGCGAGCACGATCCGCTCCCGCTCCCCCACGAGCCCGAGCAGTGCCGCCAGGAGGGTGGTCTTGCCGGTGCCGGTGCCGCCGCTGACCAGATACGAGAGCCGGGCCTCGACCAGGGCCCGCAGCACCCGGGCGCCGCCCGGCGGCACCGTCCCCGCCGCCGTGAGCTCCTCCATCGAGAACGCCCGGGGCCGCACCACCCGCAGCGACAGACAGGTCGAGCCGACCGCCACCGGAGGAATCACGGCGTGCATCCGGGTGCCGTCCGGCAGCCGGGCGTCCACCCAGGGCCGGGCGTCGTCCAGCCGCCGCTCCGCCACGGCGGCGAGCCGCTGGGCGAGCCGGCGCACCGCCGCCGCGTCCGTGAAGGTCACACCGGCGGGCTCCAGGCCGCGCCCCCGGTCCACCCACACCCGGTCGGGCGCGGACACCAGCACGTCCGTCACGGACGGATCGGCGAGCAGCGGTTCCAGCGGGCCGGTCCCCACCAGCTCGCACCGCAGCCGCTCGGTACCGCCGAGGATTTCGGTGTCGCCGAGCAGCCGGCCCTGCGCCCGCAGGGCCGCCGCGACCCGTGCCGGGGTGGGCTCGGCCCCGCTCTCCGCGAGCCGCTGCCGCACGGCGTCCAGCAGTCCGGTGTTCATGAGGCCACGCCCCCGGCCAGCGCCCGGTCCCAGAAGGCGGCGCAGAACCGGGCCAGCGGCCCCCCGGGCGGGCCCGGGGGCACCGCCCCGTCCCGCATCTCGGGCGACAGGGTCTCCCAGGGCAGCTCACCGGCGAGCGGAAGGCCCAGCGAGGCGGCGACCCAGCCGTCGTCCAGCCCTGAGGCGTAAGGGCCGCGCGCCACCACGCGCAGATCCTGGAGAACCATTCCGACCACGGACGCCACCCGGTTGGCCGCGGCGACCGACCGCAGCTCGCCCGGCACCACCAGCAGTCCGAGATCGAGCTGGGCCAGCGCCTCCGCCACGCCCTCGTCCACCCGGCGCGGCAGATCGACCACGACCACCCCGCCGCGCCTGCGGGCCGCCGCCAGCACCGAACGCATCGCCTCCGGCGGGACCAGCACCGAATCACCGCGGTCCCAGCTGAGCACCCGCATCTGATGCAGTTCGGGCAGCGACTCCTCCAGCGCGCCGCCCGCCACTCGTCCCTTGGAGGCGGCGAAATCAGGCCATCGCCTTCCCTCGGCCCGCTCCCCGCCGAGCAGCACATCGATGCCTCCGCCGAGCGGGTCGCCGTCGATCAGCATGGTGCGGCGGCCCGCGCGGGCCGCCGTCACCGCGAGGGCGCAGGCGAGGGTGGACGCGCCCGCCCCGCCCCGGCCGCCCATCACACCGACCGTCAGCGCCTGTTCGCCGACGCCCTCGGCCGCGTCCGCGATCCGATCGACCAGCCAGCGCTCCGCGTCGGGCAGCCGGAGCACCCCGTCGGCCCCGATCTCCACGGCGAGCCGCCAGACGTCCGGGTCGTCCTGTTCGCGCCCCACCAGCAGCACACCTCGCCTGCGGGCGGCTCCCCGGCAGCGCGCCGCGGCGTCGTCCCCGACGAGGACCAGCGGGGCGCTCTCCCAGCTCCCCCGCCCCTCCGGCACGGAGTGATGGACCTCCGGCTCGGCTCCCGCGGCGGCGCACAGGCGCAAGAGATCGTCGAGAAGCTCCACATCCTCGGTGACGATCAGAGGTCCGGTCCGCCGCTCCTCGGCAGCCGGCGCACCCTTCGACCTGATAGATCCAGCCACGATCCCCACCCCCTGCTTAGCGCGATCCCGCTTCGTTACGAGATCGGTGATTCCTTGACTCCGCGAACTACGCGGCCGGAATCACGGTGCCGTGCACCGGGAAATCGTGTGGATCTTGCTGAAAAACTGTGGACAAGCAACCGGTTGTGAATATCCCGGTAACCCGGATCGGTGACTCCCACGCGCACCTCTTCCACTACGCACGGTGACGGTGCAGAGTGGTGGAAGGCCACCGCCGACGGTGGTCGAGAGAGCGGGGAGGGATCGCCATGGATCTCGTACGGAGCAAGAAAACGCGTCCGGACATGCGACGACCCCCGCCGGGGGGGAGAGCGGGGGTCGTCTCTCCGGCCGGCTCGGGGGGGGAGGAGCCGGACCGGGTTAGCACGGTCGCGAACGATCCGTGACTTCCATGGTGTACCCGAGAGCCTTCTCAGGCAAACCCACACGCCCGGGCGTACACCGAATGGCGGGCACCTATGCTCTGCTCGTGGATAACCACTCCTTGCCTCGCGCAGCCGCGTTCTTTGACCTGGACAAGACGGTCATTGCGAAGTCTTCGACGCTGACCTTCAGCAAGTCCTTCTACCAAGGCGGCCTGATCAACCGGCGGGCCGTACTGCGCACCGCCTATGCCCAGTTCGTTTTTCTCGCGGGCGGTGCCGACCACGACCAGATGGAACGGATGAGGGAGTACCTCTCCGCCCTCTGCAAGGGCTGGAACGTCCAGCAGGTGAAGGAGATCGTCGCCGAGACCCTGCACGATCTCATTGACCCGATCATCTATGACGAGGCCGCCTCCCTCATCGAGGAACACCACACCGCGGGCCGCGATGTGGTCATCGTCTCCACCTCGGGAGCCGAGGTGGTCGAGCCGATCGGCGAACTGCTGGGCGCCGACCGGGTGGTCGCCACCCGCATGGTGGTCGGCGACGACGGATGCTTCACCGGCGAGGTGGAGTACTACGCGTACGGGCCCACGAAGGCGGAGGCCATCAAGGAACTCGCCGAGTCCGAGGGATACGACCTCTCCCGTTGTTACGCCTACAGCGACTCGGTCACCGATGTGCCGATGCTGGAATCCGTGGGTCATCCCTATGCCGTGAATCCGGACCGCGCACTGCGCCGCGAGGCGAATACCCGAGAGTGGCCGGTTCTCGTCTTCAACCGTCCGGTCCGACTGAAGCAGCGGCTGCCCGCGTTCCCCATGCCGCCCCGGCCGGCCCTGGTGGCGGCGGCAGCGGTGGGCGCGGCCGCGGCCACCGCCGGACTGGTCTGGTACGCCAGCCGCCGACGCGGTGCGGCGGCCCAGGCCGCGGCGACTGCACTGGACGGCCTGGCCCATCGCTTTGCCCGTATTTGAACAGAAAAGTAAAGAACTGGGGCGAAGGGTTCCACTTCCCGGACGGCTGGAGTACAAATGAGTCAACGGCCCGCGAGACCAAGGACATCCGAGAGGATCACCTGTGAAACGCATGAAGGCCCCACGGACCGAGCATGGAAGCTGAGCACCCACGCGACGTCGACCCGTCGAATACGGGCCAGCCGCACCAGGTGACGGGCAACAGTTCCCGGCCTGATGGGCACAGCAGATCGAGGACGCTTGGTACCTCGGCGGATATGCCAGCGGCGGTACCAATTCCGGTACCGCCGCAACCCCGTCCGGGAGTTCCCTCGAATCTCAGGCGGCTCCGCGCTGGAGCGCCTCACAGACCGCCACGGACTCCCTGACACCCAGCTCGGCCGCGCGCCCACAGTGCGCGATCCACGCCGCCACCCCCTCGGGCGTCCCCGACAGATAGCCGTCGAGGGCCGCGACATACGCCGCCCGCCCCTGCTCGGCGTGGCCGACCTCCGCCGGGCAGATCGCCTTCGGATCGAGACCGCCCCCGATCAGGACGATCCGCTCGGCCGCCCGCGCCACCAGACCGTTGTGCGAACCGAAGGGGCGCAGCGCCAGCAGCTCTCCGTGCACCACGGCCGCGATGACCGGCGCCGGGGCCGAACTCCCCGCGACGATCAGCCCGGCAAGACCCTCCAGCCTGCCGCCCACCTCCTCCGCGTCCGGGAGAGCGGCCTCGATCAGCGGCTCCCGGACCGGCTCGCCCGCCAGCCTCGGCCGACCCACGGTCTCGTCGTCGCCGACACCGCCCGCCGCGACCAGATGCAGCCTTGCCAGCACCCGCAGCGGCGACTGCCGCCAGACCGAGAGCAGCTGCCCCGCCTCGGCGGTGAGCCTCAGCGCGGCCCCGACGGTGCGGGACTCGGGGTCGCCGCTGAAGTCGGTCCGCCTGCGGACCTCCTCCAGCGCCCAGTCCGCACCGGACAGCGCGGCCGAGCCGCGCGCCCCGCGCAGCGCCGCCTCCGCCGTGACCTCACCGCTCCGCCGCCGCATGACCCGGTGCCCGTAGACCCGGTCGGTGGCCTTGCGAACGGAATCCACCGATTCGGCGACGCCGGGCAGCGAGGCGAGCACGGCCAGCGGGTCGGCCGAGGGGGCGGATGAGGCGGGCGAGGCATTCGTACTCATAGCCAGCGAGGCTACGCGCCGCCCGGCCACGTCCCACCTTGGAGTGGTCTTCTTCACTCGACTTGACAGCACCAGGCAACCGAACCACTACCCTAGGTGAACATGAAGATCGCTTTCGTAGGGAAGGGCGGCAGCGGGAAGACCACGCTGTCCTCGCTCTTCATCCGCCATCTGGCCGCCAATGAAGCAGCAGTCGTCGCGGTCGACGCCGACATCAACCAGCATCTGGGGGCCGCGCTCGGCCTCGACGAGGAAGAGGCGGGCGTGCTGCCCGCGATGGGCGCCCAACTGCCTCTGATCAAGGACTATCTGCGCGGCTCCAACCCCCGGATCGTCTCGGCCGACACCATGATCAAGACAACTCCCCCCGGCACCGGCTCCCGGCTGCTGCGCGTCGCCGAGGAGAACCCGGTCTACGACGCCTGCGCGCGCACGGTCCACCTCGACGACGGGGACATCCGCCTGATGGCGACGGGGCCGTTCACCGAGTCGGACCTCGGGGTGGCCTGCTACCACTCCAAGGTCGGCGCGGTGGAACTCTGCCTGAACCATCTGGTCGACGGGCCCGACGAGTACGTGGTGGTCGACATGACCGCCGGGTCGGACTCCTTCGCCTCCGGGATGTTCACCCGCTTCGACATGACGTTCCTGGTGGCCGAGCCGACCCGTAAGGGCGTCTCCGTCTACCGCCAGTACAAGGAGTACGCACGGGATTTCGGCGTCGCGCTGAAGGTCGTCGGGAACAAGGTGCAGGGCCAGGACGACATGGACTTCCTCCGCGACGAGGTGGGCGACGATCTGCTTGTCACCGTCGGGCACTCCGACTGGGTGCGGGCGATGGAGAAGGGCCGGCCGCAGCGATTCGAACTGCTGGAGGCCGAGAATCGGATGACGCTCCAGACCTTGCAGAACACTGCGGAGGACTCCTACGCCCTGCGCGACTGGGAGCGGTACACCCGCCAGATGGTCCATTTCCATCTGAAGAACGCCGAGAGCTGGGGAAACGCGAAGACAGGGGCAGATCTGGCGGCCCAGATCGACCCCGCCTTCATCCTTGGGGAGCAGTCGGCGGGCGTCAGCGCCCCGCAGCCGGCCTGACCAGAACCGGCCCGGCCTGGCGCAGGGCGGCCGTGCGCCGGTTCCCGGGGTCGGCCGCCGCACCCGGGCTCGCGGGCTCGGCGGCCGAGACCCGCTTCTCGGGTTTGGCGGGCTGACCCGCCGGGGCCACGGGCTGGGCGGCGAGGAAAGCCGTCCAGCCGCCCTTCGGGGCCTCGCCGACCTCCAGGGTGCGCAGTTTCTGAAGGACCTTCGGGTCCTGGGCGTCGAGCCAGTCGGCGAGCTGCTTGAAGGACACGCACCGCACGTCCTTCTTCACGCACACCGTGGCGATCGACTCCTCGATGGCGCGCATATAGGTGCCGCCGTTCCAGGATTCGAAGTGGTTGCCGATGATCAGCGGGGCCCGGTTGCCCTGATACGCACGGTCGAACGCCTGGACGAGACCATCGCGCATCTGGTCGCCCCAGTACTCGTGCGACGCCGGATCGCCCTTGACGGTCCCCGACTGATTGATCATGAAGTTGTAGTCCATCGACAGGGTCTCGAAGCCGCGCCCCGGGAACGGAACAAGCTGGAGCGAGAGATCCCAGAGGCCTCGGTCCTTCTCGGGCCAGATCTGGTCGTTGACACCGCTGGTGTCGTAGCGGAAGCCCAGCTCGCCCGCCGCGCGGACAAAGTTGTCCCGGCCCTCCAGACAGGGGGTACGGGCCCCGACCAGTTCCTTGTCGTAGTCGAAGGGCAGAGGCTGTTCACCGGTCAGGCCGGAATTGGTCTTCCAGTTCTTCACAAAGGACTTGGCCTGGGTGATCTCGCTCTTCCACTCGTCGACCGACCAGGTGCCCACCCCGCCCTCCGCCCCGCAGAAGTGACCGTTGAAGTGGGTGCCCACCTCATTGCCCTCCTGCCAGGCCGCGCGCAGCTCGCGCACGGTGGCCCTGATGCCCTCGGTGTCGTTGAAACCGATGTCGGAGCGTCCGGCGGAATGCTGCGGCGGCAGATAGAGGTCCGCCTTCTCCTCGGGCAGGAGATACACCCCGCTGAGGAAGTAGGTCATGGTGGCGTCGTACTTCTTGCCCACCTCGCGGAAGTGGGAGAAGAGCTTCTGGCTGTCCTCCCCCGCGCCGTCCCAGGAGTACACGACGAACTGCGGGGGCGTCTGACCCGGCTTCAGCCTCTGGGGCCGGAGCTGGCGGGGCTGGACCCCGGTGAAGGCGGTGGAGCCGTCACCGATCATGCGCGGCGCGGCCTTGGGGGCGGCGGCGGCCTTCCTGGCTCCGGGCGTGCCCTCCTTGTCGGCGTCCGAACCGGATCCGCCGCAGCCCGCTAGTCCCGCGATCACAGCCGTGGCGGCCACGCCCACGGCGACCCTCTTTGTGGCGGCCTTCATCCGCCCACCCTCTTTCATATGACTTTGTGCTTTTCGGACTGGCGTCGCCGCCAGCAAAAGTCACACCGGAGGGGTCCAAGAGGGTGCGCGACGAGCCGCATTAAGCGCACTAATCACTGAATCGAGTGAAACACTGCCCCATTTGCCCAGAAAATAAAGCCTGGGTCTTTACTCTGCATTACGATCAATTTACTGAAAGTTGAGGATCCCGCCGCTGCATGCCGTGCCCCACGGCCGCGCCCCCCATTCCGCGACCGCGCCGCTCCGGAGGAGACGGGAAACATGTCCACCTGCGTCCCCACCCGCACCGAAGACCCCTCGCACAAGCCCCGGAAAGCCGGCCGGGGCGGCCCCCACAGCCCCTCGCCACCGGGCGGAGGCCCCCGCCGCTTCCGCATCCGGGGCTCCGACTTCTCCGCCTCCATCGCCGTCTTCCTGATCGCGCTGCCGCTCTCACTGGGCATCGCGCTCGCCACCGGCGCGCCGCTCCAGGCCGGGCTGGTGGCCGCCGCCGTCGGCGGAATCGTCGTCGGCCGGTTCGGCGGGGCACCGCTTCAGGTCAGCGGGCCCGCCGCCGGCCTGACCGTCGTCACCGCCGATCTGATCCAGCAGTACGGCTGGCGTGTCACCTGCGCCATCACCGTCCTCGCGGGCTTCGCCCAACTGGGCCTCGCCGCACTGCGGGTGGCCAGATCGGCCCTCGCCGTCAGCCCGGCGATCGTCCACGGCATGCTCGCCGGCATCGGCGTCACCATCGCCCTCGCCCAACTCCACATCGTGCTCGGCGGCACCCCGCAGAGCTCCGCCGTCGAGAACGTCCGGGCGCTCCCGGCCCAGTTGGCCGCCCTGCACCCCGCCGCGATCTCGGTCAGCGCCCTGACCGTCGCCGTACTGCTGATCTGGCCCCGGATCCCGGGGCGCACCGGCCGGATCGTACGGAAGATCCCGGCCGCGCTCGCGGCGGTGGCGGGAGCGACCACCGCCGCCGCGCTGGCCTCACTGCACCTGCCACGCGTCGACCTCCCCTCGTGGAGCAGCCACGCCCTGCCCGGAATGCCCCAGGGGCCCGTGCTCGGGCTGGTGGCGGCCGTCCTGACCATCACCCTCGTGGGCAGTGTGGAATCGCTGTTGTCGGCGGTGGCCGTCGACAAGCTGGCGGCCGCCCGCAAGGTGCCCGACGTCCGCGTCCCGCGCGCCGATCTCGACCGGGAGCTGGCCGGTCAGGGCGCGGCCAATGTGGTCTCCGGAGCGCTGGGCGGACTGCCCATCACCGGTGTGGCCGTGCGGAGTTCGGCGAATGTCTCGGCCGGGGCCGTGAGCCGCCACTCCACCATGCTCCACGGGCTGTGGGTGGTGCTCGCCGCGCTGCTGCTGGTGCCCGTCCTCGATCTGATCCCCCTCGCCGCGCTCGCCGCGCTGGTGATGGTCGTGGGCGTCCAAATGGTCAACATCACCCACCTGCGCAGCGTGCGGCGGAACCGCGAAATGCTGGTGTACGCGGTGACGCTGGCCTCCGTCGTCGCCACCGGGGTGCTGGAGGGGGTGGTGATCGGGATCGCCGTGGCGGTCGCGGTCGCGCTGCACCGGCTGACCCGCACCCGGATCGCCGAGGACGAGCAGGACGGGATCCACCGGGTGCGGGTGCGGGGCCAGTTGACCTTCCTCGCCGTGCCCCGGCTGAGCAGGGCGCTGAGCCATGTGCCGGCCGGGTCCGAGTGCGTGGTCGAGCTGGACGGGTCCTTCATGGACCATGCCGCGTTCGAGGCGCTGCACGACTGGCAGACCTCCCATGTGGCGCAGGGCGGTTCGGTCGAGTTCACCGGCCGGTCCGGGTCCAGGATCAGCGAGCCCGCCTCGGAGACCCATGGCTGCTGCCGGCCCTGGACCCCCTGGCGGAACCACCACTGCGACGGCCGTCCCGAGCGCGCCACCGCCCACCCTCTGGCGGACGGCGTCAGCTCCTTCCAGAGGGACACCGCCCCGCTCGTGCGGGACGAGCTGGCCCGGCTGGAGCGCGAGGGCCAGCGCCCCTCGCAGCTCTTCCTCACCTGTGCCGACTCCCGTGTGGTCACCAGCATGATCACGGCCAGTGGGCCCGGAGATCTGTTCACCGTGCGCAACATGGGCAATCTGGTTCCGCTGCCCGGCGTCGAGGGCGGCGACGACTCGGTGGCGGCGGCGATCGAGTACGCGGTGGATGTGCTCCAGGTGGACTCGATCACCGTCTGCGGACACTCCGGCTGCGGTGCGATGCAGGCCCTGCTCTCCGCTCCCCCGGTGGGTGCTCACACCCCGCTGCGGCGCTGGCTGCGGCACGGGCTGCCGAGTCTGGAGACGATGAGAAGCCGGCACCGCTCCTGGGCGCGGATCTCCGGGCGGCTGCCCGCCGACGCGGTCGAGCAGCTCTGTCTGACCAATGTGGTGCAGCAGCTGGAGCATCTGCGGGCCCATGACTCGGTCGCCCGGCGGCTCGCCGAGGGCACTCTGCGGCTGCACGGGATGTACTTCCATGTGGGCGAGGCCCAGGCCTATCTGCTCGCGAGCAGCGACGAGCATGTCTATGACGCGGTCTTCGACCGGGTCGCCCCCGCTTCCTCGTCCCTGGCGAAGGCCCGCGTCTGAAGCGCCCGAACCGCCCCGGTCCGGGCCGTTACACCGACCGCTCACACCGCCTGCCCGCACCGACTGCCCGGGCCGGCTCGGGAAGGACCGTTCGGAATCAGCCATCCGGGATCGGCTGTCCGGGGGAAGATCCGGAAGAAAATCCGGACCGGATCTGAACCGAACCCCCGGGCCGTCCGTGAGTACGGGTGGCCCCTCCTTCCCGCCGCCCGGGAAGGAGGGGCCACCTCTCGCCCCGTCAGTACCACCCGTCGGCACCGCCCGTCACCGACGCCTCTCCGAGGGCTCGGCCGCCATCCTGAAACCCAATAGGTCTAAACCAATTATCGGAAGGCTCTTGTCACCCGGCCCTCCGGCTGGTGAGCTATGGCGTCGGACACATACGCACAGAGGACGCCCTGGGAAAGGGAGATGTCGTGAGCAACGAAAGCCTGGCCAACCTGCTGAAGGAAGAGCGGCGATTCGCGCCGCCGACCGAGCTGGCCGCCAACGCCAATGTGACAGCGGAGGCGTACGAGCAGGCAAAGGCGGACAGGCTTGGCTTCTGGGCCGAGCAGGCGCGGAGGCTCACGTGGGCCACCGAGCCGACCGAGACCCTCGACTGGAGCAACCCGCCCTTCGCGAAGTGGTTCGCGGACGGCGAGCTGAACGTCGCGTACAACTGCGTGGACCGCCATGTCGAGGCCGGAAACGGCGACCGGGTCGCGATCCACTTCGAGGGTGAGCCCGGAGACAGCCGGGCCGTCACCTACGCCGAACTCAAGGACGAGGTCTCCCGCGCCGCGAACGCCCTGACCGAGCTGGGCGTCCGCAAGGGCGACCGGGTGGCGGTCTATCTGCCGATGATCCCCGAGGCCGCCGTCGCGATGCTGGCCTGCGCCCGCATCGGCGCCGCCCACTCGGTGGTCTTCGGCGGCTTCTCCGCCGACGCCGTCGCTTCCCGCATCCAGGACGCCGACGCCAAGCTGGTCATCACCGCCGACGGCGGCTACCGCCGGGGCAAGCCGAGCGCGCTCAAGCCCGCGATCGACGAGGCCGTCGCCAAGTGTCCGCAGGTCGAGCACGTACTGGTGGTCCGGCGTACGGGCGAGGACACCGCCTTCACCGAGGGCCGTGACGTCTGGTGGCACGACATCGTGACCCGGCAGTCCGCCGAGCACACCCCCGAGGCCTTCGACGCGGAGAACCCGCTCTTCATCCTCTACACCTCCGGCACCACGGGTAAGCCCAAGGGCATCCTGCACACCTCCGGCGGCTATCTGACCCAGGCCGCCTACACCCACCACGCCGTCTTCGACCTCAAGCCGGAGTCGGACGTCTACTGGTGCACCGCCGACATCGGCTGGGTGACGGGCCACTCGTACATCGTGTACGGCCCGCTGGCCAACGGCGCGACCCAGGTGATGTACGAGGGCACCCCCGACACCCCGCACCAGGGCCGGTTCTGGGAGATCGTGCAGAAGTACGGCGTCACGATCCTCTACACGGCGCCCACCGCGATCCGGACGTTCATGAAGTGGGGAGACGACATCCCCGCCAAGTTCGACCTGTCCAGCCTGCGGGTGCTCGGCTCGGTCGGTGAGCCGATCAACCCCGAGGCCTGGATCTGGTACCGGGAGCACATCGGCGCGGGCACCGCCCCCATCGTGGACACCTGGTGGCAGACCGAGACCGGCGCGATGATGATCTCGCCGCTGCCGGGTGTCACCGAGACCAAGCCCGGCTCCGCCCAGCGGGCGCTGCCCGGCATCGCGGCGACGGTCGTGGACGACGAGGCCAACGAGGTGCCGAACGGCGGTGGCGGCTATCTGGTCCTCACCGAGCCGTGGCCGTCGATGCTGCGCACCATCTGGGGCGACGACCAGCGGTTCATCGACACCTACTGGTCGCGTTTCGAGGGCAAGTACTTCGCCGGCGACGGCGCGAAGAAGGACGACGACGGAGACATCTGGCTGCTCGGCCGGGTCGACGACGTGATGCTCGTCTCCGGCCACAACATCTCGACCACCGAGGTCGAGTCCGCGCTGGTCTCGCACCCCAAGGTCGCCGAGGCGGCGGTCGTGGGCGCGGTCGACGAGACCACCGGACAGGCGATCGTGGCGTTCGTCATCCTGCGCGGCACGGCCTCGGAGGACGAGGGCCTGGTCGCGGAGTTGCGCAACCACGTGGGCACCACCCTCGGCCCGATCGCCAAGCCCAAGCGGATCCTCCCGGTGGCGGAGCTGCCCAAGACCCGCTCGGGCAAGATCATGCGCCGTCTGCTGCGCGATGTCGCGGAGAACAGGCAGCTGGGCGATGTCACCACGCTCACCGACTCCTCCGTGATGGACCTGATCCAGACCCGGCTGCCGGGCGCTTCCTCGGAGGACTGACCCGGCGCTCCGCGTCACACCGCGAACACCCCGCACGGGCACCCGGCGTCACAGCGCGCCGGGTGCCCGTGCGCGTTCTCCGCCGACCGCGCCCCTCGCCCCCCGGCGGACGCCCGGCGGACAAGTCCGCACCCCCAAACGCGCCAATAGCCCGCTTTGCCCCTAAAGTAAAAGCAAGCGAAGAAGATCACCGGATACGCCCCCGCGCCCCGCGATCGCCGCCCCTGAGGGCTTGCGCCCTTGGGTAAGGTAATGACCGCGTCAATAAAGCGACAAGAAAACTAGGTGCGCCGGGAAGTCTGGTCGGCATGTGCTTTGCCCTGCCCGACCGACCGGAGGTTCCCCCGTATGACCGCCGCACCCAGCCCCCGTAAATTCCTCGGCCGTCTCTCGCTGCCCGAGCGCACCTTCGTGACCGATGCGCTGCGCACCGAGACCGTGGGCGGCGTTCTTCTCCTCATCGCCGCCATCGCCGCGCTGATCTGGGCGAACACCCCCCTCAGCGGCAGCTACGACACCTTGCGCGACTTCCACATAGGCCCGGCGGCCCTGGGCCTGGATCTGTCCATCCAGCACTGGGCCGCCGACGGACTCCTCGCGATCTTCTTCTTCGTCGCGGGCATCGAACTCAAGCGGGAACTGGTCGCCGGTGAGCTGAGCGACCCCAAGGCCGCCGCGCTCCCCGTCATCGCCGCGATCTGCGGCATGGCCGTCCCGGCGCTCGTCTACACCCTGGTCAACACCGTCGGCGGCGGCTCCACCGACGGCTGGGCCGTCCCCACCGCCACCGACATCGCCTTCGCCCTCGCCGTTCTCGCGGTCCTCGGCGCCTCGCTGCCGTCCGCGCTCCGGGCGTTCCTGCTGACGCTCGCCGTCGTAGACGACCTCTTCGCCATACTGATCATCGCCGTCTTCTTCACCAGCGAGCTGAACTTCGCGGCCCTCGGCGGCGCGGTCATCGGCCTCGCCGTCTTCTGGGTGCTGCTCCGCAAGGGCGTACGGGGCTGGTACATCTACATCCCGCTGGCCCTGGTCATCTGGGGGCTGATGTACAACAGCGGCGTCCACGCCACCATCGCGGGCGTCGCCATGGGCCTGATGCTGCGCTGCACCCGCCGCGAGGGCGAGGAGCACTCCCCCGGTGAGCACATCGAGCATCTGGTGCGCCCCCTCTCGGCGGGCCTGGCCGTACCGCTGTTCGCACTGTTCTCCGCCGGCGTCGCCGTCTCCGGCAGCGCCCTCGGCGATGTCTTCACCCAGCCGGAGACCCTGGGTGTCGTCCTCGGCCTGGTGGTCGGCAAGGCCGTCGGCATCTTCGGCGGCACCTGGCTCGCGGCGCGCTTCACCCGGGCGGAGCTGAACGAGGAGCTGGCCTGGCCGGATGTCTTCGCCGTCGCCACCCTCGCCGGAATCGGCTTCACGGTCTCCCTGCTCATCGGCGAACTCGCCTTCGCCGGGGACTCCGCGCTCACCGATGAGATCAAGGCGTCGGTGCTGGTCGGATCGCTGATCGCCGCCGTGCTCGCGGGCATTCTGCTCAAGCTCCGGGTCCGCACCTACCGGGCTCTCGTCGACGCCGAGGAGCGCGACGAGGACCAGGACGGCATCCCCGACGTCTATGAGCAGGACAATCCGCAGTACCACGTGCGGATGGCGGAGATCTACGAGAAGAAGGCCGCCGAACACCGTCGGCTCGCGGAAGTCGCGGGGGCGTCGCGCGGCGACGACGGCGGTCCGGCATGATCTGATGTCGGACCCGGGAAGTTTTCCGGGACGTGATGAGGAACAGAAGAGTCTCGGACCCCAGGAGAGAGGGAGCAGCGATGAGCGACCCCGGCAGCAGTGCCGAGCGCAGTATCGGGCAGCTGGTCGCCTCGGCGACCGCCGAGATGTCCGCCCTTGTGCACGATGAGATCGCACTGGCCAAGGCGGAGCTGAGACAGGACGTCAAACGCGGCGCGATCGGCTCGCTGGCCATAGTCGTCGCGGGGGTGCTCGCACTCTTCTCGCTGCCGGTGTTCAGCTTCGCGGCGGCGTACGGCATCCATAATCTGGGACTCGGTCTCGCCTGGTCGTTCCTGATCGTGGGCGGGGCGTTCGTGGTGCTGGCGGTGGTGCTGGCGCTGCTGTCGATCTCCAAGTTCAAGAAGGTCAAGCCGCCGGAGCGGTCCATCGCCTCGGCGAAGGAGACGGCGGCCGTCCTCCAGAACGCCAAGCCGCACCCCCGGGGCACGACGCTCCGTCCGGAGCCCCTCCCGCAGGAGCGGATCCCGGCCTGACCCACGGTCTGACCCCCGGCTCGGTCCCCAGCGCGATCCCCGTGCCGCGCCGCGAGACGGCCCCGTCCCCCGCCCGGGCGGACGGGAGAACACGAAATGCTCGGGTATGGCACGCTCGTCAGCATGACGGCCCCTGAAACCGGTAATGGCAGCCCCGTGCGCATCGATGGGCCCTGGACCCACCGCGACGTGGCGGCCAATGGCGCGCGCTTCCACATCGCCGAGATGGGCGACGGGCCGCTGGTGCTCCTCCTCCACGGTTTCCCGCAGTTCTGGTGGACCTGGCGGCATCAGTTGCCCGCGCTCGCCGACGCCGGTTACCGGGCGGTGGCGATGGATCTTCGCGGAGTGGGCGGCAGCGACCGTACGCCGAGGGGGTACGACCCCGCCAACCTCGCGCTCGACATCACCGGTGTGGTGCGCTCGCTCGGCGAGCCGGACGCGGCGCTGGTCGGCCATGATCTGGGCGGCTATCTGGCGTGGACGGCTGCGGTGATGCGGCCGAAGCTGGTGCGCAGACTGGCGGTGTCCTCGATGCCGCATCCGCGCCGCTGGCGCTCGGCGATGATCTCGGACTTCTCGCAGAGCCGGGCCGGATCGTACATCTGGGGCTTCCAGCGGCCGTGGCTGCCGGAGCGGCAGCTGGTCGCCGACGACGGCGCGCTGGTGGGAGAGCTGATCCAGGAGTGGTCGGGCCCCACACCGCCGGAGGAGTCCGCGCTGGAGGCCTACCGGCGGGCCATGTGCATTCCGTCGACAGCCCACTGCTCGATCGAGCCGTACCGGTGGATGGTGCGGTCGATGGCCAGGCCGGACGGGATTCAGTTCAACCGCCGGATGAAGCGCCCGGTACGGGTGCCGACACTGCATCTGCACGGCTCGCTGGATCCGGCGATGCGCACCCGCAGCGCGGCGGGCTCGGGCGAGTATGTGGAAGCGCCGTACCGCTGGCGGCTCTTCGACGGTCTCGGGCACTTCCCGCACGAGGAGGATCCGGTGGCGTTCTCCTCGGAGCTGATCAACTGGCTCAAGGACCCGGAGCCCGACCGCCGCTAGCGGCGATGGCGGCCACCGGCGACGAACGCTTGTCCTACGAACAGCCAATTGCCCGGCGCATAGGCCAATTGGGCACTCCTGGCACGATTACCGACCTTGGGGCACGGGCACACGTCCCGGTATGGGCTTGACGTACGACTACGGTGACGCGGCACGCAACCGTCGCTCGGCCAATGGGTCGAGCACTCATGACAGCGATGGCCCGCGAGGCCAGAGCCATGATGACGCCGGGCAGGGGATAGGGATTCCCCGCATTCTCAGGCGTCGCGCCCGCTGGGTGTCCGCACGTCTGCGGCACACCCTCCACTGACGGCCCCGGGCTCCGCTGACGGCCCCGGGGCCCTCGGGCCCCGGGCGGCTACAGCGCGCAGCCCTGGCTGTCCACCTCTTGATTGGCCGACAGGCCCGCCGAGATGTCTTCGGCGATCTCGTTCACCGTCAGGGCGTAGCCGGTGTCCGGGTCGTCGAGCGACCGGGCGAAGATGACTCCGTAGACCTTGCCCTCCGGGGTGAGCAGCGGTCCGCCGGAGTTGCCCTGGCGGACGGTGGTGAACAGGGAGTAGACGTCGCGGCCGACGGTGCCCCGGTGGTAGATGTCGGGGCCGTCGGCATTGATCCGGCCGCGTACCCGGGCGGAGCGGACGTCGTACGCGCCGTTCTCCGGGAAGCCGGCGACGATGGCGCCGTCGCCGCTGCGGGCGTCGGCGTTCGCGAACTCCAGCGGCTTGGCCTTGAGGTCGGGGACGTCGAGTACGGCGATGTCGCGCTGCCAGTCGTAGAGGACGACCTTGGCGTCGTACAGCCGTCCCTCTCCGCCGATCTGCACGGTCGGCTCGTCGACCCCGCCCACGACATGGGCGTTGGTCATGACCCGGCGCTCGCCGAAGACGAACCCGGTGCCTTCGAGGACCTTGTTGCAGCTCTGCGCCGTGCCGACGACCTTGACGATGGACTTCTGGGCGCGGGCGGCGACGGGGCTGCCGACGAGCGCCGGGTCCGGGGGCTTGACCTCGGTGATCGGCTCGTTGGCGAAGCGGCTGAAGACCTGCGGCAGGCCGTTCTGCGCGAGAACGGAGGAGAAGTCGGTGAACCAGGTGGATGCCTGATCCGGCATCACCCGGGAGACGCCCAGCAGCACCTTGGAGCTGCGGACCTCCTTGCCGAGCGTGGGCAGCGTCGTCCCGGCGAGCGCGGAGCCGATCAGCCAGGCGACCAGCAGCATGGCGACCACATTGACCAGCGCGCCGCCGGTGGCGTCCAGGACGCGCCCCGGTGACCAGGTGATGTACCGGCGCAGTTTGTTGCCGAGGTGGGTGGTGAAGGCCTGGCCCACCGAGGCGCAGACGATCACGACGACGACGGCTATCACGGCGGCGGTCGTGGACACCTCGGAGTCGTTCGTCAGTTTGTCCCAGATCACGGGCAGCAGATAGACCGCGATCAGCCCGCCGCCGAGGAATCCGATCACCGACAGAATGCCGACGACGAAGCCCTGGCGATAGCCGACGATCGCGAACCACACGGCGGCGACCAGCAACAGGATGTCCAGCACGTTCACCGTCATTTGCCTCGCAGATTCTTCGCCTTCGTCACCGGACGGTGGGTCCGGTGCGCCCCCGGGGGTCCGTTCCCGAACCGGGGGCGGTGCCGGCACCGCCCCCGGTTCGGGAGATCAGCCTGTCATGCGTGCCAGTCCAGCGGGAGCTCCCGATCCCGGTCCCAGGGGCGCTCCCAGCCGGCGTGGTGCAGAATCCGGTCGATCAGACCGGCCGTGAAACCCCAGACCAGGGCCCCTTCGACGGTGAAGGCCGGGCCGAGGTGGCCTCGGGGGTGCACGGCGTTGGCGCGGTTCGCCGGATCCGTGAGATCCGCCACGGGGACGGTGAAGACCCGCGCCGTCTCGGCGAGGTCGACCGCTCCCACCGGGCTGGGGGTGTGCCACCAGCCCAGCACGGGGGTGACGATGAACTGGCTCACCGGGATGTAGAGCCTGGGGAGCACTCCGAAGAGCTGGACCCCGGACGGGTCGAGCCCGGTCTCCTCCTCCGCCTCGCGCAGCGCGGCCCGCAGCGGCCCGGTGGTGGCCGGGTCGCCGTCCTCAGGGTCGAGCGAGCCGCCGGGGAAGGCGGGCTGGCCCGCGTGCGAGCGCAGGGTGCCCGAGCGCTCCATCAGCAGCAGCTCGGGGCCGGAGGCGCCCTCGCCGAAGAGGATCAGCACGGCGGACTGCCGGCCCCGGCCGCTCTCGGGCGGCAGGAAGCTGCTGAGCTGCTGGGGCTCAAGGGTGTCGGCGGCGCGGGCGACGGGGCTCAGCCACGGGGGCAGACCCTCGGCGGTGACGGTGGGCTCCGCGTCGGACCGGGTCCGGTACGCGGAGGGCCCGGGCACGGCCGCGCCCTCCGGCCCGGGGCCGTGGGCGGACGGACCGCCGCCGCCGTGCGGGCCGGACCCGCCGGCCGGGCCGTTGTACGTCTCTTCCCCTGTACGCATGGGCACCCCTTCGTTCACAACGCCCCGGGGCGCTCGGATCGTTCCGTCACCCGGTCTCCCCCGGGGCGGCTGCCGGCCGCGCCGGTGCGCCCGGGTAGTCCGGGGGCGGGCTCAGCCGCTGGCCCGGCTGGCCGCCCATCTCGTACTTCAGAAGCTTCTGGGCCTTCTCGGGGTCCGTCTCGCCCTCGCCGTACGAGGGGCAGAGATGGGCGATCGGGCAGGCTCCGCAGGCGGGCTTGCGGGAGTGGCAGATCCGGCGGCCGTGGAAGATCACCCGATGGGAGAGCATCGTCCACTCGGATTTCGGGAAGATCTCCGCGATCTCCGCCTCGACCTTCACCGGGTCCTCCTGCGTGGTCCACTTCCAGCGGCGCACCAGCCGGCCGAAGTGGGTGTCCACGGTGATCCCGGGGACCCCGAAGGCATTGCCGAGGACCACGAAGGCCGTCTTCCGGCCGACACCGGGCAGGGTGACCAGATCCTCCAGCCGGCCGGGGACCGTGCCCCCGTAGGAATCCCGCAGGGCTGCGGAGAGGCCCAGCAGCGACTTGGCCTTGGCCCGGAAGAAACCGGTGGGACGGATGATCCCCTCCAGCTCCTCGGGGTCGGCCGCGGCCAGATCCTCGGGCGTGGGGTACTTCGCGAAGAGCGCCGGCGTCGTCTGGTTCACCCTCAGGTCGGTGGTCTGGGCGGAGAGGACCGTGGCGACGAGCAGCTCGAAGGGGTTGCGGAAGTCCAGCTCCGGATGGGCGTACGGATAGACCTCGGCGAGTTCGCGGTTGATCCGGCGCGCTCGGCGGACCATGGCCAGCCGGGACTCGGGCTTGGACCCGGACCCCCGTGACACCGAGCGTGCTGGCGTTTTAGACTGATGTGCGGCTTTTTGGGCGCTGGTCGATCCCTGTTCGCCCACAGCGGAATCATCTGGGGCGGAGACTCCTCCAGCCCCCTTGGCCTGCGCTCTCACCGGTGAGTTGGACACCCGGCAAGCCTACGGTCCACCACTGACATCCGCCCCGGTCACCGGTAATCCGGACCCAATCGGGCCCCTGCCGCACGAACAGACTCTCCCGTGCGTCAGACTTGTTGTGATTGATCGCACGAATATTTACTTTGCCAGGGGCCCGCAGTGGACAGACTGTCCTACGCGGTGTCCCCCTGACCGGCACTGTACGGTCCGGCATCATGGGGGCCACGGTCCCTGAGCAGGTCGACAAGGAGAGAACTCGTGGACGACGTTCTGCGGCGCGCCCCGCTCTTCGCGGCGCTCGATGACGAGCAGGCATCGGAGCTCCGCGGCTCGATGAGTGAGGTGACGCTCGCCCGTGGCGACGCGCTCTTCCACGAGGGCGACCCCGGTGACCGCCTCTATGTGGTCACCGAGGGCAAGGTGAAGCTCCACCGCACGTCCCCCGACGGCCGCGAGAACATGCTCGCCGTCCTCGGCCCGGGCGAGCTGATCGGCGAGCTGTCCCTCTTCGACCCGGGTCCGCGTACGGCCACCGCCACCGCGCTGACCGAGGTCAAGCTGCTCGGTCTGGGCCACGGTGACCTCCAGCCCTGGCTGAACGCCCGGCCCGAGGTGGCCACCGCGCTGCTGCGCGCGGTCGCCCGCCGGCTGCGCAAGACCAACGACCAGATGTCCGACCTGGTCTTCTCCGATGTGCCGGGCCGGGTCGCCCGCGCCCTCCTGGATCTGTCGCGCCGCTTCGGCGTGCAGTCGGAGGAGGGCATCCACGTCGTGCACGACCTGACCCAGGAAGAGCTGGCCCAGCTCGTCGGCGCCTCCCGCGAGACCGTGAACAAGGCGCTCGCCGACTTCGCGCAGCGCGGCTGGCTGCGACTGGAGGCCCGCGCGGTGATCCTGCTGGACGTGGAGCGCCTCGCCAAGCGTTCCCGCTGACCAGGAGCGCGTACACACGCCATACGGCGAAGGGCCGCCCGGAAACCTCCGGGCGGCCCTTCGCCGTATCGTCTCCGGGGCCGTGAGCGCCCCGCAGGGCGGCTCAGCCGCGCTTGCCGTCCACGATCACCGGGGTGTCGCCGCCGTCGCCGCAGGGCACCGCGTAGACCGGGTTCTTGGCCGCCGCCTCCTTGAAGGCGTCGATGCACTGGTTCATCAGGACCTTGTCGCTGAGCGAGTCGTTGAGGATCTTGTTCGCCCGGGCGATGCCCTCGGCCTCGATCCGCCGGCGCTCCGCCTCGGCCTCCGCCGTGCGCGCCGCCTCGGTCGCCCGCTCGGTCGACTGCTGCTGCTGGATCTTGCGGTCGATCTGACCCTGGAGCTGGTCGGACGGCTTCACATTGCGGAGATTGACCGTGGTCACATCGATGCCGCGCGGGGCCAGCCGCTCCTTGATCAGATCGCCGATCTCGGTGTTGATCTTCTCTCGGGCCGAGGAATAGCCCTGCTCGCTGGTGTGGCGGGCGAAGACATTACGGATGATCTCCCGGCTGTCCGGGAAGACCAGCCGCTGCTGGATGGCCCCTTCGCTGCCCGCGAGCTTGTACAGCTCGACCGCCTTGGCGGGCGTCACCGCCCACTTCACGGTGACCTCCACGTACATCACACCGCCCTGCTTGGAGCGGACCTCGACCACGTCCTTGTCGGAGAGGTTGAGGTCGACAGGGCGGGTGGAGAAGGTGGTGACGTTGGTGAACGGCGAGGTGATGTTCATGCCCGAGGTCATGGGCGAGCCGACCTTGCCGAAGGTGACCGGCACGCCGACCTCGTAGGCGCTGATCACATGCACACAGCTGGCGACACCGGAGAAGAGGCCGGCTATCAGCGCGCCCAGAGCGCCGAACTTGAGCGCCTTGCGCTCAAGGCTGCGGCCGACGAAGAACAGCGTCACCGCCGCGATGGTGAGCAGGACGAACAAGACGAACACGGAGAACCCCCCAAAGAATGCCAAAGGTAAGCGGAGCGTAAAGCACTCGTCAGAGCTTCCGACGCCCGGGGGGCCACACCGGTTCTCCGCCCGCCGCGCCCGGGGCCGCGGACCGGAACCCGGGGCCCGGCCCCGAGCCGGCCGGAGGGAGCACGGCGGACGGGCTCAGATCAGCCCGCGCTCCCGCAGATACGCCAGCTGCGCCAGTACCGACAGCTCCGCCGCGGGCCACAGGGACCGGTCCACGTCCGCGTACACCCGCGCCACGACCTCCGGGGCCGTACGGAGGCCCTCCTCGGCCGCCGTCTCCACCTGGGCGAGCCGGTGCGCACGGTGGGCGAGATAGAACTCCACCGCGCCCTGGGCGTCGTCCAGGACCGGCCCGTGGCCCGGCAGGACCGTACTCACCCCGTCGTCCACCGTCAGCGAGCGCAGCCGCCGCAGCGAGTCGAGGTAGTCGCCGAGCCGGCCGTCCGGATGGGCGACCATCGTCGTCCCGCGGCCCAGGACGGTGTCCCCGGTGAGCACGGCCCGGTCGGCCGGCAGATGGAAGGAGAGGGAGTCCGAGGTGTGCCCCGGAGTGGGCACGACCCGCAGCTCCAGGCCCCCGACCTCGATCGCCTGCCCCGCCGTGAGCCCCTCGTCGCCGAGCCGGAGCGCCGGGTCCAGGGCACGGACGCCGGTGCGCGTCAGCTCCGCGAACCGCCCCGCGCCCTCGGCGTGGTCGGGGTGGCCGTGGGTGAGCAGCGTCAGGGCGATCCGTTTGCCCGCCCGCTCGGCGGTGGCGATGACACGGCGGAGGTGTACGTCGTCCAGCGGGCCCGGGTCGACGACCACGGCGAGATCGGAGTCCGGCTCGGAGAGGATCCAGGTGTTGGTGCCGTCGAGGGTCATCGCCGACGGGTTGGGGGCGAGAACATTGACCGCCCGCGCGGTGGCGGGCCCGGAGAGCACACCGCCGCGCGGCTGCCCCGGCAGAGACGCGGCGTCGGTCACCGTGAGCCCCCTGCCGGAATGTGCTTGGTGAACTCCTCGTGGCCCGGCCAGCTGAGCACGACTTCCCCGTGCTCGACTCTGGCCCTCGCCAGAACGGGCGTCAGATCCTGCTCGGCCGCCGCAGCCAGCGCCTCGGCGGCGGTGCCGTACGGGAGAAGGGATCTGAGCGTGGCCACCGTCGGCGGCATCATCAGCAGCTCACCCCGGTCGTACCCGGCGATCGCCTCCTCGGGGCGGATCCACACCGTACGGTCCGCCTCCGTCGAGGCGTTCCGGGTGCGCTGTCCCTCGGGCAGGACGGCGACGAAGAACCAGGTGTCATAGCGGCGCGGCTCGAACTCCGGGGTGATCCAGCGCGCCCAGGCTCCGAGCAGATCCGAGCGCAGCACCAGCCCCCGGCGGTCCAGGAAGTCGGCGAAGGCCAGCTCCCGGTCGACCAGCGCCCGCCGGTCGGCCTCCCACTCCTCCCCCGTGGTGTCGCCGATCACCGTGTCCGGAGTGCGGCCCGCCAGCAGCACCCCCGCCTCCTCATAGGTCTCTCTGACGGCGGCGCACACAATGGCCTGGGCCGATGCCTCGTCCACCCCGAGCCGGGCGGCCCAGACCGTGAGGGAGGGCCCGGCCCAGCGGACCGGGCGCGCGTCGCGGGTGTCCACACCGCCGCCCGGATAGGCGTACGCGCCTCCCGCGAAGGCCATGGAGGCGCGTCGGCGCAGCATGTGCACGGCGGGGCGGTCCGGTGCGCCGCGCAGCAGCAGCACGGTCGCGGCCCGTCTGGGCGGAGCGGGGGTGAGTTCGCCGTCGGCGAGTGCGCGAATCCGGTCCGGCCACTCCGGTGGGTACCACTGACCATTGGGCATGGCCGGATGCTAAACGCTCGCACCGGGATGTTCGAGGGGTCACCCTCGCGTCCCCGTCGGCGGCGGACGGGCACGGATGTTTCACGTGGAACACGCGCGGCCCGGGCGGGAAACCGGGCGTCCGCCGACCGTCCGGTGTCCCGTCCGGTCTCCGTCAGCCGTCGTCGCGTCCTCCGTCACGTCCTCCGTCGCGCCCGCCGGGAATCGGCGGGCGCGTGGACGCCATCGCACCGGAGCGTGCCGCCTGACGGCGGCGTTCCGGCCCGTCAGTCCTGAAGAAGTTCCACCTGGAGCTCGACCTCGACCGGAGCGTCCAGCGGAAGCACCGCGACCCCCACCGCGCTGCGCGCGTGGACGCCCTTGTCGCCGAGCACCTCGCCCAGCAGTTCACTCGCGCCGTTGAGGACGGCGGGCTGGCCGGTGAAGTCCGATGCGGACGCCACGAAGCCGACGACCTTCACCACACGCGCGATCCGGTCCAGATCCCCGGCGACCGACTTCACGGCGGCCAGGGCGTTGAGCGCGCAGATCCGGGCGAGCTTCTTGGCCTCCTCGGCGGTGACCTCGGCCCCCACCTTCCCGGTGACCGGGAGCTGACCGTCCACCATCGGGAGCTGGCCCGCCGTGTAGACGTACGGCCCCGAGACGACGGCCGGCTGGTACGCGGCCAGCGGCGGCACCACGTCCGGCAGGGTCAGGCCCAGCTCCGCGAGCCTCGCCTCGACCGCGCCGGAGGCGCCGGGCGCACCGGTCACGAGGACTTCTCCCGCTTCAGGTAGGCGACGAGCTGCTCGGGGTTGTTCGGTCCGGGAACGACCTGGACCAGCTCCCAGCCGTCCTCGCCCCAGGTGTCCAGGATCTGCTTGGTCGCGTGCACGAGGAGGGGCACGGTGGCGTACTCGAATTTCGTGGTCATGAGGCCAGACTGTAGCCGCACGGATGAGCGCCTCCGCGCCCAGCCAGGGGACGCCGCCCGGAGCCCTCCCCGTACTGCCCGCCGCGCGCCGCCCGCCCGCCGGGACGGGCTCGCCCCTCCCGGCGTGACGCAGCACGCACACGACTCGTGCGTAGCGCGGGGCCCGACTGGTTAGGCTCGAATGTGTGAGCAGGCTCCAGGTCGTCAGCGGCAAAGGCGGCACCGGTAAGACGACGGTCGCCGCCGCCCTCGCGCTCGCCCTCGCGACCGAGGGAAAGCGGACTCTCCTCGTCGAGGTCGAGGGGAGACAAGGCATCGCCCAGCTCTTCGAGACGGAGGCCCTTCCGTACGAGGAGCGGAAGATCGCCGTCTCCTCCGGCGGGGGCGAGGTCTTCGCGCTGGCCATAGACGCTGAGCGGGCGCTTCTGGACTACCTCCAGATGTTCTACAAGCTCGGCGGCGCGGGCCGCGCGCTCAAGAAGCTCGGCGCGATCGACTTCGCGACGACCATCGCCCCCGGGGTTCGCGATGTACTGCTGACCGGCAAGGCGTGCGAGGCGGTGCGCCGGCGTACCAAACAGGGCTCCTACGCTTATGACTACGTCATCATGGACGCGCCGCCCACCGGGCGCATCACCCGGTTCCTCAATGTGAACGACGAGGTGGCGGGCCTGGCGAAGTTCGGCCCGATACACAACCAGGCCCAGGCGGTGATGCGGGTGCTGAAGTCGCCGCAGACCGCGGTCCATCTGGTGACCCTGCTGGAGGAGATGCCGGTCCAGGAGACCGCGGACGGAGTCGCCGAGCTGCGGGCGGCCGATCTCCCGGTCGGCAAGGTGATCGTGAACATGGTGCGCCCGCACATCCTGGACGAGGAAGCGGTGCGCAGCGCGGCGGGCGACCGGCGCGGGGAGATCGCCGAGGCGCTCGCGGCGGCCGGGGTGAGCGGCGCCTCCGAGCTGGTCACGCCCCTTCTCGAACAGGCGGCGGACCACGCCCAGCGGGTGGAGCTGGAGCGGGAGCAGCGGGCCGCGCTGAATCAGCTGGATCTGCCGTCGTACGAACTCCCGCTGCTGAGCGAGGGGGTCGATCTCGCCGGGCTCTACCAACTGGCGAGGGAACTGCGGAAGCAAGGGACCGGTTCATGACCCTGGACGCGTCGGTGACACCTCTCGAAGTCGACTCGCTCATCGACGACCCGGCCACCCGCATCATCGTGTGCTGCGGTTCGGGCGGCGTCGGGAAGACGACGACCGCCGCCGCCCTGGGTGTGCGCGCCGCCGAGCGTGGCCGCCGGGTGGTCGTGCTGACCATCGACCCTGCCCGGCGGCTGGCCCAGTCGCTGGGGATCGACTCGCTCGACAACACCCCGCGCCGGGTCAAGGGCATAGCGCCGAGCGGCGGCGCGGCCTCCGGTGCTGCGGCCTCCGGCGGCGACCGCCCCGAGGGCGAGCTGCACGCCATGATGCTCGACATGAAGCGGACCTTCGACGAGATCGTGGAGACGCACGCCGATCCCGAGCGGGCGCGGGCGATCCTGGAGAACCCCTTCTACCAGTCCCTGTCGGCCGGTTTCGCCGGTACGCAGGAGTACATGGCGATGGAGAAGCTGGGCCAGCTCCGGGCCAGGGACGAGTGGGACCTGATCGTGGTCGACACTCCGCCCTCGCGCAGCGCGCTGGACTTCCTTGACGCGCCCAAGCGGCTCGGGTCGTTCCTGGACGGGAAACTGATCAAGCTGCTGGCGGCCCCGGCCCGGATGGGCGGCCGGGCGGGGATGAAGTTCCTCAATGTCGGCATGTCGATGATGACCGGGACGCTCGGCAAGCTGCTGGGCAGTCAGCTGCTGCGGGATGTGCAGACCTTCGTGGCGGCGATGGACACGATGTTCGGCGGCTTCCGGACCCGGGCGGATGCCACCTACCGGCTGCTCCAGGCTCCCGGCACGGCTTTTCTGGTGGTCGCGGCACCGGAGCGGGACGCGCTGCGGGAGGCCGCGTACTTCGTGGAGCGGCTGGCGGCCGAGGAGATGCCGCTGGCCGGGCTGGTGCTCAACCGGGTTCACGGCAGTGGCGCGGACCGGCTCTCGGCGGAGCGGGCCCTTACCGCGGCGGAGATCCTCGCGTCGGAACTCGCCCAGGAATCGGGGTCGGAGGACGCTTCCGAGCCCGCTGGATCCGCTCCGGAAAATGAGTCAAAAAATCTTGACGACGGTGGCATTGTCGATCAGGGGGGAGGGAAGACTGATGTTCGTGAGGCCACGGACGCCTCTCCCGAAGCCCCGACCGTGGATCACACCCCCGCGCATCCCCCTGCGCACACCCCCGAGCCCGACCACCGCCCCGTCGACTCCGGCACGCCCGCCACGGCGCGCCCTGGCACAGCAGACGACCACAGCACCGAGCAGCTGACGGCCGGCCTGTTGCGCCTGCACGCCGAAAGGATGCAGGTACTCGCACGCGAACAGCGCACACGCGACCGCTTCACCGCGCTCCATCCCGAGGTGGCCGTGGCGCAAGTGGCCGCGCTCCCCGGTGATGTACACGATCTGGCAGGCCTGCGGGCCATCGGCGACCAGCTGGCAACCGGCACCACACCGCCGGTCGAGGCCGTATAGGCCGTATCGGCGGCACCGGGTTCTGTAAAAGACCAACACTCCGCGGGATCGTCCGCGTCGATTCGGTCCGGACGGCGTTCCGGGCCCTCGCTTCTACCCGACCGCCGCGTACGTCTCGTATGTCTCGTCGTCATCCAGCCCGACAGGCAGAATGCCCGCGCTGCGCTCGTACTCCGTACGCGCGGTCTCCAGGAGCCTGCGCCAGGAGGTGACCGTGGGACGCCTGCGCAACAGAGCGCGCCGCTCCCTCTCGGTCATTCCGCCCCACACGCCGAACTCCACTCGGTTGTCGAGGGCATCGGCCAGGCATTCGGTCCGTACCGGGCATCCGGTACACACCGCCTTGGCCCTGTTCTGCGCTGCTCCTTGTACGAACAGTTCATCCGGATCGGTAGTGCGGCAGGCTGCCTGCGCACTCCAGTCGGTAACCCAGCCCATCCCGGCGCCGTCCTCTCCCGAATCGAGGCTCCCCCACGGCGGCAGCGGCATATTCACCGCTGCCAGTTGAGGACGTTACGGAAGGCGGACACAGCGCAACACCCCCTTCGGGCCCAATCTTGAATGGCCCGAACGGACTATGCGTATGCGGCAGATCACCCAGGGGAGTGAGCTGAAGGCATACCGGATCAATCCCTCGAACCGGGGCATATTGACCCAGCCGGGATCGTCATCGGTCGACACATAATGCGGATTCAGCTTGAATTCGGACATGGAGTGCCGGATTCCGCTTCCACGGTCGTCACTGCCATAGTGACTACGGGCGTTGCGGGCGAGGCACAGAAGCGTTGCTACGAAATTGCTACAAACGCGTCGCGACCTGCCGTGGATTCCAGGAATACCTTGATGCGGAACCACACTGCTGTGACAGTTGAGAGCAGCTTAGGCCAAGGCCTATACGTGTGTCCGGCGAATGAGAACGTAGGCTGACTTCATGCCAAAGAAGCGCTCGGGCGGCGGTCTGACCGGGACCCAACAAGCCGCCAAGTTCCTCGGTGTCAGCGTGCTCGCCGGAGCGGTGCTCGCGGGCATCGCTCTGCCTGCCGCCGGGGTGCTGGGGCTCGCGGCCAAGGGGACGGTGAAGGGGTTCGACGAGATCCCCGCCAACCTCAAGCGGCCCCCGCTCAGCCAGCGCACCACCATCCTGGATTCCCAGGGCGGCCAGATCGCCACGGTCTACTCCCGTGACCGCACGGTCGTCCCGCTCAAGGACATCTCGCCGTACATGCAGAAGGCGATCATCGCGATCGAGGACTCGCGCTTCTACGAGCACGGCGCGATCGACCTCAAGGGCGTCCTGCGCGCGCTCAACAAGAACGCGACGAGCGGCGGGGTGGCCGAAGGCGCGTCCACGCTGACCCAGCAGTATGTGAAGAACGTCTTCGTGGAGGAGGCCGGCGACGACCCGGACAAGGTCGCCGCGGCCACCCAGCAGACCCTCGGCCGCAAGATCCAGGAGCTGAAGTACGCGATCCAGGTCGAGGAGGAGCTGGGCAAGAAGAAGATCCTTGAGAACTATCTCAACATCACCTTCTTCGGCCAGCAGGCCTACGGCGTCGAGGCCGCCTCCCAGCGCTACTTCTCCAAGGCGGCCAAGGATCTGAAGCTGGAGGAGGCGGCGATGCTCGCCGGCCTCGTCCAGTCCCCCAGCCGCTACGACCCGGTCAATGACTCGGAAGAGGCCGCCAAGCGCCGCAATGTGGTGCTTCAGCGAATGGCCACCGTCGGCGACATCTCGCAGGCGGACGCCGACCGGGCCAAGGCGAGCGACATCAAGCTCAAGGTCAGCAAGCCGAAGAACGGCTGCATCACCGCGGTCAACGGCGCGGGCTTCTTCTGTGACTATGTGCGCGAGGTCTTCCTCTCCGACCCGGTCTTCGGCAAGACCAAGGAGGACCGGGCCAAGGTCTGGAACCGCGGCGGGCTCACGGTCAAGACCACGCTCGACCCGCAGGCGCAGAAGTCCGCGCAGGAGTCGATAAAGGATCACGTCAACCAGTCGGACCGGGTCGCCACCGCCGTGACCATGGTCCAGCCCGGTACGGGCAAGGTGCTGGCGATGGGCCAGTCCCGGCCGTACGGCTTCGGCAAGAACGAGACCACGATCAACTACTCGGTCGACAAGAAGGACGGCGGCTCGAACTACGGCTTCCCCGTCGGATCGACCTTCAAGCCGTTCGTGGCCGCGGCGGCCATAGAGGAGGGCAGGCCCGCCAACCAGGTGTACTCCTCGCCGTACCAGATGCCCTATCCGGCGTCGATCACGACATGCAGCGGCAAGCCGTGGGTCAACACCATGGGCGCCAAGCTGGAGAACGAGAACTCGGCCGAGGTCGGACCGTATCCGCTCCGTGAGGCCATGGAGATGTCGGTCAACACCTACTTCGTCCAGATGATCCAGGACATAGGGCTCTGCCCGGTCGTGGAGATGGTCGACAAGCTCGGAGTGGTGCAGGGCGACGGGACCAAGCTGCCGGTGGCCCCCGCGCCGCTGACGCTCGGCTCGACGGGCATCTCCCCGCTGGTGATGGCCGGCGCGTACGCGACCTTCGCCAACCGCGGCACGTACTGCACCCCCACCGCCATCGAGTCGATCCGCACGGCGGACGGCAAGAGCCTCGCGGTGCCGAAGAGCACCTGCGAAAGGGCGATGGACGAGCAGACCGCTGACACGATCAACACGCTCCTGAGCGGTGTGGTCGACTCCGGAACCGGCCAGAAGGCCGGCCTCCAGAGCCGCCCCAACGCGGGCAAGACGGGTACGACGGACGGCCGGAAGAACGCCTGGTTCGTCGGCTACACCCCGAACCTCTCCGGAGCGGTGTGGGTGGGCAGCCCCAGCCAGCAGGTGGAGATGATGAACATCACCATCGGCGGCCGTTGGCACTCCAAGGTCTTCGGCGGTGAGGTCCCCGGACCGATCTGGCGGGACGCGATGACCGGCGCGCTGGAGGGCAAGGAAGGCACCCCGTTCAACACGGTGCCGATCCCGGACGCCCCGAAGGCCGACAAGCCGGACGAGGACTCCGGCGACGGCGACGGCGACTCGGACGGCGGCGATCGCGACCGGGGCGGCAACGGCAACGGTTCGCAGGACGGCAAGCCCGGCGACGGAGGCAACGGCGGCTTCCCCATTCCGGGGATCTCCCTGCCCACGAACGCCATCGGCGGCGGCGAGATCCAGGGCGCCACCGGCAACGCGGCCAACCAGGGACCGACGGGCGGGGCCGCCAATCAGGGGCCGACCGGCGGTGGCGACGGCGACGGCGAGGGCCAGGACCGCTCCGGCACCAGCGCCGGCTGGGACTGATCTGCCGGCCGGCTGACCCGCTGAGCGACAGCCGTACGGCATGAACACGGAAGGGCCCGGATCTCGCAGGAGATCCGGGCCCTTCCCCGTGGCCGGAGCGAATCCGCCCGTAAGCGGTCCAGCCGGAAGCGGTCAGCCGGCCAGGAGGCGCTTCACCGTGGCGGCGACCCGGCCGCCCTCGGCCCGCCCGGCCACCTGCGGGTTCACAATCTTCATGACCGTACCCATGGCCCGGGGGCCCTCGGCCCCGGCCGCCTTCGCCTCCTCGACCGCCCGCGACACGATCTGCTCAAGCTCCTCGTCAGCCAGCTGCTGCGGCAGATACGCGTCGAGGATGACCCCCTCCGCCTTCTCCCGCTCGGCCTGCTCGACCCGGCCCCCCTGCGCGAAGGCGTCCGCGGCCTCGCGGCGCTTCTTCGCCTCCCTGGCGATCACCTTCTGCACCTCGTCGTCGGAGAGCTCACGGGCGGTCTTGCCCGAAACCTCCTCCTTCGCGACGGCGGTCAGGGTCAGCCGGATGGTGGAGGAGCGCAGCTCGTCGCGCGCCTTGATCGCTTGGGTGAGGTCTTCCCGAAGCCTGGACTTGAGCGTGGTCATACGAATGAGTGTGTCAGGTGAGGGCCGGGGGTGCCGCGCCATTTCGCGGCCGCGCCCGGTGTCGCGCCCCTCCCGATCAGCCGAAGATCACTAAAGCCGCCCGGGCCGTCGCCCGGGTGAGGTGGTCTGCGACGATGGACGTATGCGCGCACGCTATGGAGTCCCCCTGGCCATCACGGCAGTCGGCGCGGCCGGCATCGCCTACGCGGCCGGCTTTGAAGTCCGCTCGTTCCGCCTGCGGCGGGTGACCGTCCCGGTGCTGCCGAAGGACATGCGTCCGCTCAGGGTCCTTCAGGTCTCCGACATCCACATGGTCAGCGGCCAGCGCAAGAAGCGCGCCTGGCTCCAGTCGCTCGCCGGCCTGCGCCCCGACTTCGTGGTCAACACCGGCGACAACCTCTCCGATCCGGAGGGCGTCCCGGAGCTGCTGGACGCGCTCGGCCCGCTGATGGAGTTCCCGGGGGTGTACGTCTTCGGCTCGAACGACTACTACGGCCCCACGCTCCGCAACCCGGCCCGCTACCTCTTCGAGAAGGTCCAGGGCCGCCACGGCCTCAACGGCAACGCCCCGGCCGTCGGTGTGGTCCACAACCCCTGGGAAGAGCTGCGCGACTCCTTCGACACCGCGGGCTGGGTGGGCCTGAACAACACCCGCGGCCGGCTGAAGCTGGACGGCCTGGAGCTGGCCTTCACCGGCCTCGACGACCCCCACATCAAGCGCGACCGGTACGACGAGGTCGCGGGCGGCCCCGAGCAGGACGCGGACCTCTCCCTCGCCGTCGTCCACGCCCCCTACCTCCGCGCCCTCGACGCCTTCACCGCCGACGGCTACCCCCTGATCCTGGCCGGCCACACCCACGGCGGCCAGCTCTGCATCCCCTTCTACGGCGCCCTGGTCACCAACTGCGACCTGGACACCGACCGCGTCAAGGGCCTCTCCACCCACCAGTCCGCGGGCAACCTCTCCCACCTCCACGTCTCCGCCGGCTGCGGCACCAGCCGCTACACCCCCGTCCGCTTCGCCTGCCCCCCCGAGGCCACCCTCCTCACCCTGGTCCCCCGCACCTGACCCGGCCCCACCGCGCGCCCCCGGGCCGCGCGGGCGCGCCTGGAACCGGATTTCGCCTGGGAGCGCCGGTGGGCTAAAGTAATCGATGTCGCCACGAGAGTGATGACATCGGGGTGTAGCGCAGCTTGGCAGCGCGCTTCGTTCGGGACGAAGAGGTCGTGGGTTCAAATCCCGCCACCCCGACAGCTGAAACACCAGGTCAGGGGCCTGATCCGCGAGAGCGGGTCGGGCCCCTGAGTGGTTTCCCGGACTTCTTGGGAGCCATTTGGCTGACCAGCCCCAAAGCCCGGCCCTCCCCCGCACAGGCAGTGCCCGGCAGACTACGAGGAAACGGTCGAGCGCACGCACGGGCGGTCTGCGCCACAGCACGAGGTGGATGCCTAGACGGACGGCCATACACGTGCCCGATCCTCCGATCCACCAAAGGCAGCCAGGCGGGATCTCCATAAGTCGCCCTTGACTGCGACCCTTCTGGGCTACTGCGCACGGCCTCATTGAGCGCCATGGCGCCACTTCATGGCTGGATCTACAAGATCGAGTGCAGATCGATGCCCGTGCGCCCCATCACGGCCAGGACCACCCAAGGCCGCCCCCATGGGAACGAACATCCACCCACCATGCCATCGGATCACCTCCATCAGCTGGGCGTGAAGGCCCTGGGGAGCGTGGACCCTCGCATGCATACGCGACCTCAGGAACGGCGTCCGGCATACCACACCAACCCTGCACACAGTAAGCAAAATTGACGAATAGCAGGATGCTTGAATATCTTCACCCAACCCAGACTGCACAGTAACTTACATGCCTGACAAGGAAGTTACCCGTGAGTATTACCGTTGACTCCTCGCGCCTCTCCCTGGTGCGCGAGGAGTCCACCTACTTGGCGATCCGGACCAGCCAGGGCGGCCGGACCGTCTACACAACACGCATCCCACTCGCTGACCTCTCTGTCATCCTCACCATCCCTGATCCGGCCAAGCCGGACCCAGACAACCGCAAGGTGGACATCAATCACGCCAAGGGCTTCGGCCAGTACCTCGCTGACAATCCCGGCTGGGTAGCTCCGGCCCTCCTTATCCGCGATACCGGCGGCTGTCGATTCGAGCCGATCAGCGAAGATGGCTCGGTCGGTTACCTCACCGTCCCGTGGTCTATCGGTGGCATCGGCCGTCTGATCACTATCGATGGCCAACACCGCATTCTCGGAGTCCACCTGGAAAAGAAGCGCATTACGGACGAGGTTTCCCGCATCGACCGAGAGATCCACCGCGCCAACGAGGCCAAGAAGGTGAAGCTGGAGCAGGACCGCGAGGCCCTGATCGGCCGAATGCAGCGGCTCAAGGACGAGTTCGTCGGCATTGACATCTACGTGGAGCGTGATGGCGTCAAGGGCCAGCAGATGTTCGTCGACGTCGCGGACAACGCCAAGGGCATCTCCGGTGCCGTCCGGGCACGCTTCGACACCTCTCGCATCGCCAACCGCACGCTCAGCGACATCGTCACCCACCCCCTTTTTCTGGGCAAGGTCGACATCGAGCGGGACCGGATGACCCTGACCAACCGCAACCTGATGGGCGCGAAGCACGTCGCCGACATCACACGGGCCGTCATCGCCGGTCCGGGCGGTCGCGTCAGCAAGAAGGTCGAGTCGCTGACCGACAACGAGGTCATCGAGAGTGTCCGCAGCTTCCTCGATGTCATCTCCATCGCTTTCAGTGCGCTCGCGGAGATCACCGAGGAGGATGTGGACCACTACGACCCCTCGCTCTCCGAAAAAAAGAAGAACGAGCCGCCGGCTCCTCCCACCAAGGCCATGAGGCTGCGTGAGTCCTCGCTTCTGGGCTCAGTGGGTATGCTCCGCGTCCTGGGTGGTGTCTACCGCAACCTGCGCGAGGACGGAGCCGAAGACGGTGACATTCAGGAGTTCTTCAAGCGGCTCGATCGGCATATGACCGCACCGGTGGCCGAGGACAGCATCTGGCGTACTACAGCTGCGGATGAGGATTTCGAGCGAAACGCCTCCGCCCCGATCATGCGTCAGCAGAACGTCGTTCACCTGACCAAGGTCATTACGGACTGGTACAAAAAGACCCCGGCTGCTATCTGATCCGCCGGCAACACAGGAGCCTCCTCCACATCTCACACGGAGGGGGCTCCTTGCTTCCCAACGTACCCGCCGGAAAATCGAGTGCACGTGTCCAACGATCCTGAGGGTCTCATACCAGGTGGCGCCCCCGTTGGAGTTCGAAACAGCATCGGTCCCGATCGGCACCATCTCGTGAGGCGTCGAACGGCTATTACGCTCCGGATGCCAGAACAGGCCGTCCGTTCCAGTCGACTGGCAGAGGCCCGGCTGGCGGGTGGCGATCTGGACGGGGCACTGGACGCCGCGAACTACGGTGCGGCGCTTCTGGAGGACAAAGTCAGCTCGGTGCGGGCATTGGACCGGTTGAAGGAGTTCTCCTTGCAGCTCGAACCCCATCGGGCCGTCCCGTCCGTACGGGAATTCCGCGAGCGCCTCCAGGCGGTACCCGTGGCGGCCTGATCTTCCCTGCTCAGGAACTTGCCCCTCGGAGTGAGCGTCCGTGAGTGCCAGGATGGGCGGTATGACGGTGATCAACGGTGAGGTCGCGGCAGGGTTCGAACCGGTACTGGAGGCGTTCGCGGCGAACTTCGCCCGGCGCGAGGAGATCGGCGCGGCGGTCTGCGTCTACCAGGACGGCCGCCCCGTGGTGGACCTGTGGGCCGGGGTCGCCGATCCGGACACCGGCCGCCCGTGGAAACGGGACACCCTTCAACTCGTCTACTCGGCGACCAAGGGCGCGACCGCCACGGCAGCACATCTGCTCGCCCAGCGCGGCGAGCTGGACCTGGACGCCCCGGTGGCCGAGTACTGGCCGGAGTTCGCCGCGAACGGCAAGGCGGAGATCCCGGTGCGCTGGCTGCTGTCCCACCAGGCCGGCCTGGTCGCCCTCGACCAGCCGGTACCGCTGGACGAGGCACTGGCCTGGCACCCTATGACGGCGGCCCTGGCCGCCCAGAGCCCACAGTGGGCTCCGGGAACGGCGCACGGGTACCACGGCCGGACCTGGGGCTGGCTGGTCGGCGAGGTGATCCGCCGGGTGTCCGGCCGTACGCCGGGCAGCTTCTTCGCCGAGGAGATCGCCGCGCCGCTGGGGCTGGATTTCTTCATCGGGCTGCCGCCCGGTGAACGCGACCGGGTCAGCCGCATGGTGTACCGGAAGCCGGACGTCGACCTCACCACCGTGCCCGAGGAGTCGGTCCCCGAAGACCTCCGTGACCTCGTCGCCGCCTGGCGCGACCCGAACTCGCTCAGCAACAGGGCTTTCGCGGTCACCGAACCGGCGAACATCGACTTCGACTCCCCCGAGGTCCAGGCCGCGGAACTCCCCTCGTCCAACGGCATCGGCACCGCGCACGCACTGGCACGCATGTACGCCGCGCTAATCTGCGAGGTGGACGGAGTGCGTCTGCTCAATCCGGGGAGGCTGGCTTCGGCGACCGAGGAGCAGGCCGACGGGCGGGACGAGGTCATGATGGTACCGAGCCGTTTCAGCTCCGGATTCATGCTGCCCACCAACGACGTTCCCATGACCGGGCCGAGTGCCTTCGGCCACACAGGCCGCGGGGGTTCACTCGGCTTCGCCGACCCTGAGCACGGCATCGCGTTCGGCTACGTCATGAACCACATCGTCAGCGGCTCGGACGACATGCGAGCGACCGCGACGGTCGAGGCAGTTCGCGAGTTGCTGGCATAAAGTCCAGCTCACATCCTGAGACTTCGCCGAAGTCGAGCTGCTAGGCCGGGCAAAGCGGACTCACCGCTCAATCTTCGCCAAGGTTCGATGTCAGAGGGCCACTGGCTCCACACCGCTACGGGAGTGCTGCGGGCCGTGCGCCTCAGCGAGGCCCACCTCTCTGTCCTGACCAGCTACATACCGCTGAGGCCCTGGCAGACCGCCGGGTGACGAAGCCCGTGAAGCAACCCCAAGATCATGACGGGACCGAATCTCTGGAGAGCGGTGCAGTCCACCCACCGCGCGCTTCAAGCTGCGCCCATCACCCATTCAGGTGATATCGCGCCGCAGAATTCACATGGTCATAGGGGAGTTGCTAAGAAAGCCCCATGTCCGCACTCTTCCCTGAGCCCACTGATCATGACCGTCTTGGAGACCTGGATGCTGCAGGCCGCATCGAGGTGGGCGACACGCTGCTGAGCCAGTTTCCCACAGAAGCTACTTGGCGTTCGGAGGCTTTCAAGCATGCCGCCAACCGCCATGGGCTGCAACCGTCTAAGGCTAGGGAGTACGTAGTACTTGCCCGGTGGTTCAGCTCGGACATGCGAACGCGCATCTTCTCCAATGTCCAAGTCTCCTACACCGTCTTGAGGGATGCGGCCCGCGACTACTCCAGATCTAACATGCCTGATCATCAGCGCTGGGACGCTCTTCGATCAATGATCGAAACTGCGACCATCAAAGGTCGGAAGCGTGTGACAGCAGCTGAGTACCGGACCGCAATCGGCTCCAGACCCGTACCGAACCAAGCCAGCACCATGCCAGCCGAGGCAGTAGTTCGCCAGCTCGAACGCCCTGATGTCTGGCAAGCCGTGATCGATTACATCGCGGCAGACCCCGCCAGTCGCAGAGAGGTCCTTCGGCAACTCCTGGATTAGTGGATAAACCTTCGACCGACGGATCAGCCAGCAGCTGTTGCCTTCCACGGCAAACGTCAGGAGCTGAGTCAGGCCGTGCAAGCAAGAGTGGTGAGCAGCGGCCACCACAGGAAACGCCTCGGCCATCCCATGCAAGCGGCCAGGCAACGTTCTCCGCTGCGCCCCGCAGGCATGTCCCTCCTGGAGCCGTCTGGAAGCCAACCTGTTCCCCAAGCCCCCGCGATACTGCCCGAGCCCACTGCAGACCAACGCTGTGACCAGGTGAAACGGCACCCCCAGCAGATGGTAATCGCGACCGAACCCCATTCGGGATAAAGCGACTGTGGGGCTCAAATCCCACCATCCCGACAGCTGAAATACCAGGCCAGGTGCCCACGGGCCTGTCTTATAGGACATCTGGGAGCCCGATCTCGGCATCGGGCTCCCAAGGGACCGGGCCGAGCGTCCGGAAAGCTCACCGTGTGGCTTGTGCCGCTGTGAGGGTTGGCGGTACGACGATCACATGCACCGTTGGTCACCTCTCAACAACCGCCAGCTCGCCCTTCTGACCCGGATCGGGGAAGGCGTTGAACCGGTTACTTCGGACAGCCCCGAACTCGCCCTCACTGCGAGAGCGCTGAAGGAGCGGGGGCACATCGCCATGCCCAAGGAGGGTGGGAGATGGCGGGCGGAGATCACCGAGGTTGGGCGTTTCTATCTCCAGCACGGCCATCACCCCGACCGGCCTGACCCGGCACTGCGGAAGAACCGCCCGGCGACGGCGCCCGGACGCAAGAAGCGGGAATCCGACCGCGCCACCGAACAGAAGGTCACTGAGCGGAAGCTCCCGGTACAGCGTGTCGCGAGGGCTTCTCGGCCTTCTCCGGGCGAGATCGGGCGGGCTCTGATCACCGAAGTGCAGGAGGCCGGTCGCTTCCTGCGGGTTCCCGACCCGGACGAGGCGGAGCGAGCCCGCTATCGGAGGGCGTTCGACGCGGCTCGCCGGTGTGCGCCGGCCGGGTATCACTTGAAGTACAGCGGGCGGACCAAGGGGGACTTCTTCTTGGGGCTGCTCCGGGTGACCGGGGAGGACGACACGGAGTGGAATCGGATCCGGCTGGCACGCAGTCGGGTGATCACAGACGTGGACGACGTCCTCGCTGCCGTCACCGCGGACCACAGCGCCTTCGAGATCTCCGGCGGAGTGCTTCCTCGCGTGTTATCCCTGCTCCGCCTCATCTCTGAGCAGGTCCTTCCTCTCCACGGGGAAATCGCGGTGTCCAAGAAGCGCAGGCAGCCGAGGCCTCTGCTCACGGTCCATGGCCGGACGTACGAGATCACCTTCAAGGAACGGCAGAAGCAGGTCCGGTACGTGCCCGAGCCGGCGGGCCGCCGTGCGTACGACTGGCAGCGGGTCGTCCCGGCGCAGCGGTTTGAGCCGTCCGGGGAGCTGGAGATGACTGTGGCCCAGCAGCAGGGCTACAACTACGGCTGGAAGAAGGAGTGGGCCGACAGCGAGAAGAAGCCGCTGGAGGACCAGATTGGGTCGGTGCTCCGGACGCTCAGGACTCGGGCCGATGAGCAGGAACGGGCCCGGGTGGAGCGGGAGGCCGAACAGCGGCGGCAGCAGGACGAGCGGGAGCGGCAGGCGGCCGAGAATCGCCGGCTGGAGGCCGAGCGGCAGGAGCGCGCGCAGCGAGAGTGGGAGGCCGCGGTCGGCGTGGCTTCGGTGAAGGCGGTGGACGCGGCTCGGGCCGGGCATTTCGGCACCGCGCTGGAGCAGTGACGTACCGCGGAGGAGATCCGGATCTTCTGCGACGCGCTGGACGAGGCCGCTGCCCGGACGGAGGACACCTTCGAGGCCGAGCGGCTACGGGAGTGGTCGGCGTGGGGCAGGGCCGAAGCCGACCGTCTGGACCCCACGTTGAGCGGGAAGGGCCTCGGTGTCCAGGACTTCTACGCAGAGCCGACGGAGGGCGAGTTGCGGCCGTTCCTCGACGGCTGGCACCCGCACCGGCCGGAGAAGGTGAAGCCGCCGGTGGAGCCCGCACCGCCCAAGCCGGAGCCCGAGCGGTGGCGTGACGGTTTCAACGACGCACGTCGGGACCAAGGCTGGAGATATGGACCCCAAGGCCGCGCTCAATGGTGGAGGCGATGACGCCGTGCCCGCGGTCCCGTAGCGCCTTCACTGACTGCTCGACCAGCTCGCCGAGCCGCAGTACCTCGGCACGCAGGGCGACGAGTTCGTCGTGGCGCTCGGTCTTCTCCTCCCCGCACCACTCCCGAACCGTGCGCAGTGCATCCGCCTCCGCGTCCAGCTTGCGTTCGTCCCTGCGGTGGTACGAGTGCCAGGAGGGCCGGTCGCGCTCCTCGTCGATGGCCTGCTGCCGACGGTCCACCTCCGGCAGGACTTCCTCGGCCAAACGCTGTGCCACCTGCCTCGCGATCTTCTCGGCCACCGGCCAGCCGGCCAGGCAGGAGCCGTCGCGGTCCTCGTGGACCATGGCGTCTCCCCGAAGATCGGCAGGCTTCATGCCAACCAGCGGTGCCGTCTCGTCGAGGTGACCGAGCTCCAGTACGCCCGCGTCGGCAACCGCCTTGCGCAGACGCAGCCGTCCTTTGGGGCGGACGAAACCCAGAATCATCCGCGCCGCCTCGAACTCGGCACTCCCCCGCACCTCCCTCGACACCTCGGCCAGGGCGAGCTCCGCCGTGTCATCCGCACGGAAGGCGTCGGCATCGGCCCAGAGGGCGACCAGACAGCCCGCGCTGACCCACTCCTGGAGTCCGGCCTCATCACCGTCCAGAAACCGCACGTGGATCCTTCCGGACCGGCCGGGGTCTCCCACCCGGACGATCTCCACCTGGCGCAGAGCGCCGCCCAGTTCCTTCGGCTTGGCCCGGTAGGCCCAGCGGTCTCCGATCTCCATGCCTCCATTGAGCCAGGTCCACGGTGCTTCCGGGCCCCATCGGCAAGATCTCGACGGGGGCCGAATTCGGAATCGGCCCGAAAGGAGTCGTACGGGAGGCCGGATCTACCGCCGGACTTGGATCAGGGCATGAGTGCCGCTTGTACGCCAGGCGCTGCCGGAGCGCTCCAGGGTGTCCAGGGTCTTCTGGTCCAGGCCTGTGATGACGTCGGATTTGAGGGTGCGGAGGGCTGCGACGGGGGTGGGGAAGTGGGCGGTGAGGTCCGCGAAGGGGGTTGTGGGGTCCCACAGGTGGTCGCCGACGAGGCGGCGGTAGTTGAGGTCGCCCTTCAGGATGGTCAGGGTGGCGGTGGAGAGCTGGTCGCGGAGGTCGTCGGGCATGTTGGCGTAGGGCAGTGGTGCGCAGAAGAAGGGGTGGGTGCGGATTTCGAGGCGGTCTGTGGCCATGGCTGCTTGGAGGCGGTGGCCGATGGCGCCGGCCTCGCCGGGGGCTTGGGTGAGGAGGCGGAGGGAGTCGATGGTGTCGGTGGGTGTGGCGTCGGAGACGTAGTACGGGTGGGGCTTGAGGTGGAGGATGGCTCGGGCGGCGTGGCGGTGGGTGAGGAGGTGGTCGATGAGGATGAGGTCGGGGATGAGTTCGCGGCCGGCGTTGTCGGCGATTACCGCGATGGTGGAGTCGGCGGTGGCGGGGAGGAGTCGCCAGAGTGCGGATTCGTCGTTGGCGACCAGGGCGTTGGTGGCGGCGGCGGGGGTGGGGTTCGCCTGTGTGACGCGGAAGCCGAGGTCGGCGCGGTTGCCCCAGAGGGAGGCGTGGAGCAGGGCGGTGGCGCGTTGGTCGGCCGGGGTGGATGCGAGGGCGTCCAGGGCTTGGAGTTCCTGGTGCACCGCTGGGGTGAGCAGTTCGGCCTGTTTGAAGGGGGCGAAGGGGTCGACGCCCTGCCAGGGGCCTGTGCCGAAGTATTCGACGGCTTCGAGGAGCCTGCGGTAGAAGTAGCTCTCGGCCCAGAGGAACGGGGCGTCGAACCATGGGCGGCCGAAGTGCTCCCGGCCCCATTCCGCCCACTGCTCGTGGTCGTGCGCCGAGGGGACCGAAGGGTCCGAGGGGGCCGAGGGGGCGAGTGGTTCGACGACGCCGTTGGTGATCTCGTCCAGCAGGGTGTCGAGGGCCTTGTGCTGGCGGCGGCTGTACGGGAAGGCGTCTCGGACGCGCTGGATGAGGGCCGGGTGGCGTTTGGCGAGGACTTCATGGGCGAAGGAGCCGGGCTCGTCGCTCAGGATGACCGGTGCTTGGTGGGGGGTGGGGGTGGGGGAAGGGTTGTCCGTCATGGTGCTCAAGCCTTTCGCCGGCCGCTCGGGGGTCCTTGATCTCCAGGGTCCCTGATCAGCGGACCAGGATCAGGCCGCAGCTGTAGGCGCGGGCGTGGCCGATGCCTCGGGTGAGGGCGGTGACGAAGATCTGGGGGTCGGTGATGGTGAGGGTGCCTTTGATTTCGGCGCGGGCGAGGCGGAGGCCTTTGTGGGGGGCTTGGCTGGAGGCTTTGGGGAGCATGCGGAGGGCGAGGTGGTCGGGGTCGGCGTCGGCGCCGATGCGGGTGACGCCGTCGGGGGCGACGGGGGGTTCGCCGAGGGGTTGGAGGCGGCGGGTGAACCAGGACTTGACGTGTTCGGGGCGGGTGTGGGGGATGCGGGTGCCGCGGGTCTTCTCGGGGGAGCCCGGGGCGGGCGGGCGGTTGTGGACGGGGTTGACGACGGTGCGGAAGTCGACTTTGTCGCCGGTGTGGAAGGTGCGGTCGACGGTGAGGGAGTGAGGTTTCTCGGCGAGCGCGGCGCGGGGGAGGCGGTGCCAGTCGCCGGGGACGGCGGACTGGACCACCAGGGAGAGCTGGGCCTGTCGGAGGTCGACGGTCCAGGTCGAAAGGATGCCCATCTGGGAGCGGGCGTCGCGGCTGCCGTCGTCCACCCAGCCCGCGAAGCCGCTCATGACGGTCCGGTGCATGTCCTGGGCGTCGATCAGGGACTTGGCGGCGAAGGGGTGCCGGGCGTCCAGGGCGAGCAGGGTGTGGGTGGTGACGAACCTGGCTGCCCTGTCGGGTGTGGTGTTCACGGGATGATGTCCCATTCGCTGGCGTGCTGGTCGATGGTGATGCGGTGGCGCGTCTCCCACCGGAGGCCGTGGACGGGGCCATCGGCGTCGAACCGGACGGGCTGGTCGGAGATGGGGCCGACGCCCGGGAGGGGGTGCGGGCTCTCGATCCAGGCCCAGGGGCGGGCGCGCGTCGCCGGGGCGGCGGCCGGGACACCGGCGGCGGGGAGGAGGGGCTTCGCCCTGAAGGCTTCCTCCAGGGTGCCCGGCACGATGCCCAGGGCCAGTTCGCCGGAGGGCGGGCAGGACTTGCGGCCGAGCCAGAGCAGACGCTTGGGGTGTTCCAGGGCGTGGGCGATCCGTTCCAGGAGTGCGGGATCGGAGTGCTGGAGGCCGGCGAGGAAGGCGGCGTCGGCGAGGTACCAGCGCTCGGTGAGCATCGCGTTGCGGCGGACCTCGCCGGAGACGAGGGCGCCCGAGACCGGATCGGCGGCGATCTTCTTCGGCGCGCCGTACCAGGAGTCGAGGGTGTGGCGGCCGAACGTGCCGGTGCCGGTGGCGATGGCTGTGTCCGGGTACGCGGCCGTCGCCCGGCGGTGGTCGGTCGCGAGGTCGCGGGGGCTAAGCGGATAGGTCCCCCCGCCGACGGTGTGGTAGTCGCGGAGCGGGGTGCCGGGGTGGTCGGCGCGTACGCCGAAGAGGGTCTCGGCCAGCTCTCCGAGGGGCTCGTCGCGGTGGAGCCCGAGGGCCGCGGCGCACAGTCCGATCACGCCGGACTTGGTGGGCCGGGGGTGGGTGTCGCGGAGGGCGAACCGGCCGGAGACGCCCCAGGACTGCAAGGGGCCCGCCAGCCGGATGAGCAGGACGTACGGCTGGGTCATGGGGTGAGGTCCTCGGTCCTCTCGACCACGGTCGCCGAAGCGGACAGTTCCGGTTCGTGGAGGAGGGCGTCGATCCGGGGGTCGTACGTGAGGACCCGCGAGGTACGGAGATCGTCGCGGCGGCGGCTGACGAAGGCGTGGTGGCGCAGCAGCCTGCGGACCGCCGCGGGGCCGGCCGGGCCTTCGCCCCCGGCGCTCTCGGGGGACTCGTCGACGGGGAGCTGGAAGGCCGCGGCGTAGTTGTAGGGGCGCTCGCCCTCGAACGCGAGGACCAGGGCGGGGAGGGAGCCGGTGGAGGCGGTGGAGTTCTTCTTGGCCTCGGGGAACGCCTCCACGAAGCCGTTGACGAACTCCTTCTCGGCGTCGGCGGCGGCCTCCTCCGCCTCGTCCTCCGTCATTCCGGCGATCCGCAGATTGACGCGGAGCTGGGTACGGTCGAGAACGGCGTGCCGGTAGAAGGTCCCGGAGATCAGGGACTGGTATCCCGTCATGCCCGCACCGGCGTCGTCCGCCGCGTCGAGAAAGCTGAGGGCGTTCCGCTTGCGGTCGAGTTTCGCGTCGTCGGCCGCCGCGTAGAAGTCGTCGATCTGTTCCGCTTCGTGCACGGTGAAGGCGTGGCCGCTCTGTACTGCCCCGTCGACGTTGGGCGAGTCCGCGATCTCGGCGAGGAAACGTCCGTAGAGGGCGATGTCCACGGCGTCGCGGGGCGCGATGGCGAGGAGGACGGCGTCGCGCGTGGCCTTGGGGAGGGGCGGGGGCCTGGTGGCGGCGGGTTCCGCGGTGGTGGCGCTCTCCTCCTCCGGGGGAGGTCCGGCGTCGGACTTCTTCCTGGCCGTCCGGCGGGACTTTCTCAGCGCCTCCGTCTGGACCAGGAGGTATCCGTCGCGCCACGCCCTGAGTTCCTCGGCGTTCCCGGCGATGTGGCCCGCGATGCGCGAGCCGGCGTCGGCGGGCGCGAAGATGAGGACCTTCGTCAGATTGGCGACCGTCTTCTTGCTCGGGTCGCCGAACTTCAGACCGCTCGCCTCGATGACGGCGCGCGCCGTGGCGACGGCCTCCTCCCGCTCCCAGCCGTGGGCGGACTCCAGTTCCCTGGCCGCCAGCAGCGCCCACTCCCGCGTACGGATGCCCATGCTCCGGCCGCCGAGGGGGCCGAGGCCCGCGTTGGCGCGGTTGCGGGCGTAGACGCGCTCGGCGCGACGGCGGGCCTGGCTGGTGATCATGTGCCGTTCGGCCCCGCCGTAGACGAGGCTTTTGGGCTGCCCGTTCTCGTCCCGCACCGGGAGGACCGCGACGAGGGTCTCCAGGAGGTGCAGGGAGAGGAACTGGCTTCGAGGGGCCTCGGTCACGTGGTCGCGTCCTTCCGCGTGGTCGTCTGTGTCGTCGTCTGCTTGCTCTGCGTGGCGGTCCGGCTCCGAGCCGCCGCCGGGGTGTGGAACTCGACCGACCACTCGTAGGCGATACGCGCCCTGCGGTCGTGCCAGCGGATCAGGTCCTCGGTGAGCTGCGTCCAGGAGGGCGGGGCCTGGTCGCAGGAGCGGAGTCGGGTGATCGTGTGCTGGAGATGGCGCCAGGGGATGCGGCGGCTGGCGACGACACGGTCCAGCAGGCGCTGCGCGCCCGGGTTGTCCGGGCCGCGCCCGGTGCCGTCGCCGATCCGGCGGGCGGCGGCGCCGAGGCGGCCGTGGCCGTACGAGGGCGTCGGGCGGCCCTGGTGGTAGATCGCGAAGAGGAAGGCCATCCGCTCGAACAGCTCGCGGTGGTCGTCCCCGCCGTACCAACCGGCCCTGATGTGGGCGTTGGTGGGGTTTCTGGCGCGGCGGAGGTCGGCGAGCGTGCCGTACTCGCGGTTGCGTACGAGGGTGGTGAGCCAGTTGGTGAGGCCCGCGCTGTCGTGCGGGAGGGCACTCCGGACGGCGAAGTCGCCGAAGGGGTCACCGGGTTCGCTGTCCTCAGTCATGCGCGGTCTCCCCTCGGAGTTCGGCGGGTGCTCTGGCGCTGCCCATGTCCTCGTCGAAGCGCCGCTCGGCGCGGGCGCGGGCGCGGTGCCCCTTGCTGTTGGGCGGGAGCGGGTCGAGGCGGTGGGTGAGCTGGGTACGGGCCGAGGTCATCAGGGTCCGGGCGTAGTCGACGAGAGGGGCCGAGACCGGATCGTCGTCGTCCACCAGTCCTTCTTCGATGACCTCGTCGAGAAGCTGGTAGAAGGGTTCGGCGGCCGAGGGCCAGAACTCCCACCGGGCGTCGAAGCGCGCCACTTGCGCCCCGTCGGCGGCGTACGCGGACGGGTGGGCGATCTCCGAGGCCACGACGGCCGCGCGCTTCAGGCTCCACGCCACGTACTCGGCGACGATCGAGCCCCGGTGGGACGCCCGGTGCAGATGCCGCTCCATACCGGGGGCGTACGGGTAGCTGCCCTGCGTCCAGGCGACCGGCAGGGCCTGCTTGGTGAGCAGGCCCACGGCCCACATCTGGTACGGGGCGCCCGGCCCCCTCTTCTCGTACGGCAGGGAGCGGAGCCTGGCGTAAAGACCGGTCTCGCTGTCCTTCACCGCGCCGTACAGCGCGTGCGCGTCCCGCCACTGCGCCCTGGTGGGGGACGGCCACAGCGGCTTCTCCTCCCCGCCCAGGGTCGTGCCGAGGACGGCGTCCTGAAGGTGGCGTTTCAGGTCGAGTTCGAGGACTTCGCCCGCGCCGATCAGTACGCGGTCGACGACGACCTGGCCGTCCGCGCCTCGGTTCGGGCGCAGGAGTACGGAGCGGCCGAGGGCGCTGTGGAGGTCGGCGGAGCCCCTCGGGGCCCTGGGCGTGGCCTTCTCCGCGAACCCCCGGCGAGAGGTGGTGCCGTCGCTCCACGAGGTGTTGAGGGGGGTGCCGGGGCCCTCGGGCGGATGGAGGTTGAGCCGCAGCGTCTCGCCGAGCGTACGGCCGAGCGCCACGATCCGGATCCGTCCTTGGAGCCGGCCGGCGGCCAAGTTGGTTATCCTCGGGCCGAGTTGTCTGCCGGACATCCGGGCGCGGCCGTACGGGGCGTACACATGCTGGGTGAGCATCGCGCGGAACGCCTCGGCCACCGGGAGCGGGTCGTCGTGCTCAAGGTGGTGGTGGTCGAAGTGCTGGCTGTAGTCACCGGCGTACTCGATGACCAACTGCGCGGGGCCCGTGCCCTGTTCGTCGATGAGCGGGGCGAGCGCGGAGTTCTGGCCGAGCGGGACCTCGGGGTGGAAGAGGTCCCACGCGCCGGCGGGCTGGGCGGCCAGCCACTCGGACGCTCCGCCGAGTCCGTGTTCCTCGGCGATCCAGGTGCGCCACTCCTCGGGCGAGGAGGGGCAGGTGCCCGAGGCGAAGCAGATGGCCAGCAGATATTCGATGACGGCGACCGTCTCGCCCGGGGTGGTGCCGTCGACGGTGCTCAGCCGGTCGGCCTCGGCGAGCAGGGCGCACAGGGAGTGGTGGGCGGGAGCCCCGTCGAGGGTGACGGTGGGGATACAGGGTCGGTATCGGGGGTCCCAGCGGGGACGGGGTTCGGCAGGGTCGGAGGTTTGCGCTTCGGACAATGCCTGACTACCGCTTTCTGGACATGGTCGACGGACCAATGCGGTGACGTTCCGGAACGACAGGAACGACAGGAACGCTAACAGTTGGTGATCGGAGGGGTGATTGATTCGGCGAATCATCCCGACCGCCGTCGCCGCCGGAGCAGGATCGTGAGCGTGGCGCGGGCGTCGCGGCGGCGTTCCGGGGTGGGGGCGAGGACCGAGATGAGGGCGACGGCGGACAGGACGCCTCCGTACAGCAGGCCGCCGGTGGCGGTGGCGGTCGCGGTGACGGCGGCGGTGTCGTGGAGGAGTTCGGGGAGCGGGGGCATGGGGAGCCTTTCGTTCGAGGGCCGGGAGAGGCCGGGCGAAGCGGTGGCTCACAGAGTCGGGCGGGGGCGCGGTGTGCGGATAGATTCCGTCCCTCGCGGGGAGTGATTTACGCAGGTCAGAGGCGGGTTCTTTGACGGGGCAGGGGGAGGGACGGCGATGGATGGGAGTGGGGAATCGCCGCGTGAGCGGCTCGGGGCGGCGCTCAAGGGGCTGTTGGCGGAGTCGGGGCTGAGCCTGCGTGAGGCCGTGAAGATCGGCGGCGGGTTCGGCCTGGGGGTGACCACCCTGCGGGAGTGGTGTGACGGGAAGTCGGCTCCGGCGGCGGGGAAGGAGGCTGTCTTCCGGGAGCTGGTACGGAAGTTGGAGGCGGCGGCCGGTCGTACCGCTCTCAGCGCGGCCGAGTGGGAGGACGTCCTCCGGGCGGCCCGGGCGGAGGCGATCCGGAGGAAGCGGGCGGGGCACTCCCTCCGGGGGCGGGACGTCAAGGACAAGCCCTTCGTACGGCCCCATCTCCCGGAGCTGCGGGCCCGGGAGGGGCTGGTCGGGCGGGGGAACGAGCGGAAGGTGATGCGTGACTTCGTCAGGGCGTCGGGGCCGGGGGCGGAGCCGTATCTGTGCTGGCAGGCGGAGTCGGCGGTGGGGAAGACCGCGCTGCTCGCCGACTGGGTGGAGAGACCTCCGCAGGGGGTCGATCTGCTGAATTTCTTTGTCTCGAAGGCGCGGGGCACCGATACCTGTGCCGCGTTCGTCGCGGAGATGGGGGAGCAGCTCCGGGCTTTCCCGGAGCTGGACGAGGGCTCCGTTCCGGACTCCCCCGACCCTCGGAAGTGGGCCGCCTTCTTCAACAGCGTCGCCGCAGTCGCCGCGAAGAGCGGGCGGAAGCTCCTGCTCGTGGTCGACGGCCTCGACGAGGACGCGGCGTGGGGCGGCCCCGGGCGGAGCATCGCGGCGCTGCTTCCCGTACGGCCGGTCGCCGATCTGCGGATCATCGTGTCGGCCCGGCGGAGTACGCCCGTCCCCGGCGATCTGCCGGCCGGGCACCCGCTGCGGTCGCGGCGGCACTACCGCGTACTGGGCCCGTCCGCGCGGGCGGCGGAGATCGGGCGGGCGAACCGGGTGCGGGAGGTGGCGCGGCTGGGGGCGAGTGGCCCGGGGAGGAGGGTGCTGGGGCTGCTGGCGGCGGCGGGCGAAGGGCTGCGGGCGGTGGATCTGGCGGAGCTGGCCGGGGTGCCCGCCGAAGAGATCGAGCGGGTTCTTCGGGACGCGGACGGGCATCGGGTCCTGCTGGAGGATCCGGTGGCCGGTACGTACGCCCTGGGCCACGCCGATGTTCTCCGGTCGGTACGGGAGGAGCTGGGGCCGGTGGAGGCGGCGCGCCACACCGGGCCGCTGCACGCGTGGGCCGAGGTCTGGCGTACGGCGGGCTGGCCCGAGGGGACGCCGCCGTATCTGCTGACGGGGTACGCGCGGCTGTTGGACGACCCCGTTCGCCGTGGGGAGTACGTCCTGGACGCCCGTCGGCAGACGCGGCTCGCGGCCGTGGCCGGGCATGAGGCGGTCCTCGCGCAGGTGGAGGGGGTCGGAGAGGGGTTCGGCGAGGAGGCCACGGGCCCGGAGGAGCTGGGGCGGGCGGCACGGCGCGCCGTCTCGGTCGCTCTCCTGCGCGGCGGGGCGCGCCGGGTGGCGGCCCTGGCCCCGGTTCTGCTGGTGCGGCTCGGTGAGGTGGACCGGGCGCGGGCGCTGGCCCGGTGCGCCCCGGGTCCGGTGGCCGGGGCGGCGCGGCTGGCGCGGGTCGCGGCGGAGGTGGGGCGTACGGGACGGCCGGGGGCGGCGGCGATCGCGGAGGAGGCGGCTCGGTGGGCGGGCCGCGCCGACCGGGACCTGTCCCGCCCGCCCGGGGACGCCGACGCGTACGCGGAGCTGGCCGAGTCCGCGCAGGCGCTCCTGGCGGTGGACGAGACGGGTGCGGCGCGGGCCCTGCTCCGGGCGGTGGTGCTCGGCGGGGAGGCCGACGTCGAGACGCTGGTGGCGGCGGCAGGCGTGCTCTCCGACGGCGACGACCGCGACTGGGTGGCGGCGGTGGACGAGCACGCGCACCGCTTGAGCGCGGGCGGTCCCCGGGAGCGGGCCGCCGCGGTGGAGATCTGGGCGACGATCGCCCGCGGGCCGCGCTCCCACCGCGTCCACGCCAGATCGCGCGTCGTGGCGCTCTGCGAGGAGCTGGACCCGGCGGACGGGCTGGCGGCGGTGGACGTCCGGGCGCTCGCCGCGTGCGCGCTCGCCAGGGGTACGAAGAAGGCACCCGGGCTGATGAGGGCCGCGCTGGATCAGCTGTCGGCCGCGCTGGCGGACCCGGCGGCCCTCTCCCCCGCCGATCGGGCCCATCTGCGGCGGGACGTCTCCACCACGCTGGAGCGCCTCGGCCGGGCCGTGCACGACACCGGTGTCGGCCGGGACTCCCTGGCCCGGCTCAGGGAGCTGGTGGCGGAACACCGCGAGGAGCTGCGTACGGGCGCGCTCGGCGACGATCTCGCGGAGCGCGCCGAGGCGAACATCGCGGCGGCCGAGGAGCGCGGGGCGGCGGAGGACGCCGCGTACTGGGAGAGGGAGAAGGAGCGCCGCAGGGAGGAGCGGAGAGAGAAGGACGCGGGCAGGGAGGCGATGCGGCTGCTGCGGGAGGGGAAGTCCACCGTCGAGCCGAAGCCGGAGCCGAGGCCGAAGCCGGAGCCGAGGGCGATCCGGTCCCGACCGTCGCCGCGAGAGCGGCCTCGGGCCCACCCCGTACCGGACGATGACGGCCATGAGCCGGAGCATCTCGTTCTCCTCCGGCGGTCCGAGGAGTCCGTACGGGACGGTGACCTCGCGCGCGGCCGTGAGCTGCTGGAGGCGGCCCTCCGTGCCGCGCCGCCCGTGCGGGGACCGGCCGCCGGTGACGGCTGGACCCCGGCTCTCCTCCAGGGGCTCGGCTCGATCGGGGAGTTCGGCGAGGCGGAGAGGCTGGTGCGGTTCGTCACGGAGCCGGGGAGCCGGGCGCGGCATCTGGCGGCGCTGTCGCTGGGATGTTCCCAGGGCGGGAGGGGCGAGGCGGCCGAGTGGTACGCCCGGGAGGCGGCGTGGCTCGTCGGGGACGACGGGCTCGATCCCGTGTCGCGGAGAGCGGTCGCCCAGGCGCTGGCCCACGCCGGGGAGGAGGCCGGTGCCGAGGAGATGGCGCTGCGGACCGTGCCCGGGGAGAAGCGGGGGCCGGAGATCCGCCGGTCGCTCACCCTCGTCGCCGCCGGACTCGCCCGGCGGGCCCCGGGGACGGCCGCCCGGCTCGTCGAGCCCGTGGTGGAGGCCCTGGAGCGGAGGACCGGGACGGGGAGCCCGGTCGGCCCGCTCCCCCGGCTCGCGGAACTCCTGCTCGCGCTCCCCGATGTCCGGCGTCCCGGCCCGGGGCTGCGCGCCGCGCTCGAAGCGGCCTCCGCCTTCGTGGAGAGACCTCGTCAGCAGTGGGACCCGAGGACGGCGGTGCTCCTCGTCCTGCTGGTGCGGCTCGGGTGCTGTCCGGGCCCGACCGACCTGACCGACCGGGCCGAGACGGTGGGCGAGTGGCTGCGGACACTGCCGGGGCTGCCGGGACTGCCGGGACTGCCGGGACTGCCGTCGGACCGGATTCCGTACGCCGAACTGGCCGTGCTCAGGGCCGTGGAGGGCGATACGGCCGAGGCCCGGCGGCTGGCCGGGGCGGCACCGGCGCGGGACGGGCGGCGGGCGGCGGCGCTGGCCGCCCTCGCCACTCTGCTGGCGGGCGTGCCCGTCGTACTCCCCGCCGACCGCGCGCCGGAGGGGGACGGCACGGTCCGGCTCTGTCTGGCGCTCGCCCACGCGGCGGGGGACGACGGGACGGCCTCCGACGAGGCCGCGGCCCGGGCGCTCGTGCGGGAGGTGCTGGCGGGCGAGGGGTGGGCGTACGCGATCCCGCCGCTCTCCCGGCTCGCGCCTCGGGCGCTGGTGCCGATCGGCGAGCTGGTGCGGGCGTATGCCATCGGTCAGTCGGGCCCGCCGGGGCTGTCGTCACTGTCGTAGCTGTCGTAGCTGTCGTAGCTGTCGTAACTGTCGAACCAGTGCGGGCCCGAGTAGCCGGGGGCCGAGAGCAGATGGTCGTGGACGCATTCGGCGAGGGAGCCGTCGAAGCGTTCCCATGCGTCGCCGAAGTCGCCGCTGTGGGTGAGGATGGGCCAGCGGTCGGGGTCGGGGTGGTCGAGGCGCCAGTAGAAGGTGAAGCGCTGTTCGGTGTGGGCCCATTGGAGGAGGCCGCCGGGGGCGGGGTGGAGCCCGTGAGGGGCCCACAGTTCGTCGCCGCTCCGTTCGGCGAAGTGCAGGGAGGAGTTGTGCCAGTCGACGAGGTCGAAGGCGATGTCGGCCGCGCCCGGCACCAGCACGGTGAGGTATCCGTCGAAGCCGCCCGGGCCGAAGCGTTCGGCGAGCTGTTTGTACTCGGTGGGGAGCGGTGTGCCCAGAAGGGCTTCGACGGCGGGCCAGTCCACCGGGTGGACGGCTTCCCGCGTCCATTCGGTGGCGTCGGCGAGCAGATCCAGCCAGGAGACGCCGGAGGGCGCGCGCGGGGGCGGGGGCGGGCGTTCGGCGAGGAGGAGCACAAGAGCCGGTCCGTCGGGTCCGCCGTCCGCACGGAGGGTGCCGCAGCCGATCCACTGGTCGCCGTTGGCCCAGGCGCGCATCTCGGTCACCCGGTCGCCGAAGGGGGTCAGCAGCGGCAGACCGGTCCGTTCGGTGACGGTCGGATCGGTGAAGCCGCCCATGGCGAGGTTGCGCGGACCGCCGTAACGGCCGGTGAGCAGCTCGACGAGGGCACGGAAGTCCAGGTCGGGGGCAGGGCCGGGGCCGAGGGTGAGGCAGCGATGACCGGCGGGGTGCCCGGGCCGGGGGCAGACGAGCGGTGTCGGCGGCTCGCCCCGGCGGCGGTCGTCGGCCGAAGGCAGCGCCTCCAGGCTCCGCAGAAACTCCTGTTCGGCTGTTCCGTCCATGACCGATGAGTCAAACACAAACGCCCCGGGGACCGAACGGCCCCCGGGGCATGCGTGGTTGAGCAGGTCAGTCGTCGGACTCCAGGTCGCCCTCGGACTCCAGATAGACCTGGCGCAGGGCTTCGAGCACGGCCGGGTCGGGCTTGGCCCACATGCCGCGCGACTCGGCCTCCAGGAGGCGTTCGGCGATGCCGTGCAGGGCCCAGGGGTTGGCCTGCTGGAGGAAGGCGCGGTTCTCCGGGTCCAGGACATAGGCCTGGGTGAGCTTGTCGTACATCCAGTCGGCGACCACACCGGTGGTGGCGTCGTAGCCGAAGAGGTAGTCGACGGTGGCCGCGAGCTCGAAGGCCCCCTTGTAACCGTGGCGGCGCATCGCCTCGATCCACTTGGGGTTCACCACCCGGGCGCGGAAGACCCGGGAGGTCTCCTCGACCAGGGTGCGGGTGCGGACGGTCTCGGGGCGGGTGGAGTCCCCGATGTACGCCTCGGGGGCGGTGCCGCGCAGCGCGCGGACGGTCGCGACCATGCCGCCGTGGTACTGGAAGTAGTCGTCCGAGTCGGCGATGTCGTGCTCACGGGTGTCCGTGTTCTTGGCGGCCACCGCGATGCGCTTGTACGCCGTCTCCATCTCGGCGCGCGCCGGGCGGCCGTCCAGCTCACGGCCGTAGGCGTAGCCGCCCCAGACCGTGTAGACCTCCGCGAGGTCGGCGTCGGTGCGCCAGTCGCGGGAGTCGATCAGCTGGAGGAGTCCCGCGCCGTAGGTGCCGGGGCGGGAGCCGAAGATCCGGGTGGTGGCGCGGCGTTCGTCGCCGTGCTCGGCGAGGTCGGCCTGGGTGTGGGCGCGTACGAAGTTGTCCTCGGCGGGCTCCTCCAGCGAGGCGGCGAGCCGTACCGCGTCGTCCAGCAGACCGATGGTGTGCGGGAAGGCGTCGCGGAAGAAGCCGGAGATACGGAGCGTCACATCGACGCGGGGGCGGCCGAGTTCGGCGAGCGGGATCGCCTCCAGGCCGGTGACGCGGCGGGAGGCGTCGTCCCAGACGGGTCGTACGCCCAGCAGCGCGAGGGCCTCGGCGACGTCGTCGCCGGCGGTGCGCATCGCGCTCGTACCCCACAGGGACAGGCCCACGGAGGTGGGCCAGTCGCCGTTGTCGGTGCGGTAGCGCTCCAGGAGGGAGTCGGCGAGCGCCTGGCCGGTCTCCCAGGCGAGCCGGGAGGGGACGGCCTTGGGGTCGACCGAGTAGAAGTTGCGGCCGGTGGGGAGGACGTTGACCAGTCCGCGCAGGGGCGAGCCGGAGGGTCCGGCCGGGACGAAGCCGCCGTTGAGGGCATGTACGGCGTGGTCGAGTTCGGCGGTCGTCGCGGCGAGCCTCGGGACCACTTCGCGGGCCGCGAAGCCGAGGATGGCGCGTACCTCCTCGCTCTCCCCGGCGGGCAGGGCCGCCGGGTCCCAGTCCGCGTCGTCCATCGCCTGGACCAGGGCGCGGGCGCGCTCCTCGGCCTCGTCGGCGGTGGTGCGGGTGGCGGCGGACTCGTCGAGTCCGAGGGCCTCGCGGAGGCCGGGGAGGGCGGTGGTGCCGCCCCAGATCTGGCGGGCGCGCAGGATGGCGAGGACGAGATTGACCCGGTCGGCTCCGGCCGGCGGGCTGCCGAGCACATGGAGGCCGTCGCGGATCTGCATGTCCTTGATCTCGCAGAGCCAGCCGTCGACGTGGAGGAGGAAGTCGTCGAAGCCGTCGTCCTCGGGCCGGTCCTTGAGGCCCAGGTCGTGGTCGAGCTTCGCGGCCTGGATCAGGGTCCAGATCTGGGCGCGGATCGCGGGCAGCTTCGCCGGGTCCATGGAGGAGATCTGCGCGTACTCGTCCAGCAGCTGTTCGAGCCGGGCGATGTCGCCGTAGGAGTCGGCGCGCGCCATCGGCGGCACCAGGTGGTCGATGAGGGTGGCGTGCGTGCGGCGCTTGGCCTGGGTGCCCTCGCCCGGGTCGTTGACCAGGAAGGGGTAGATCAGCGGGAGGTCGCCGAGGGCGGCGTCGGGGCCGCAGGCGGCGGAGAGGCCCGCGTTCTTGCCGGGCAGCCACTCCAGGTTGCCGTGCTTGCCGAGGTGGACCATCGCGTCCGCGCCGAAGCCGCCGTCGGCCTGGCTCGCGGCTATCCAGCGGTAGGCGGCGAGGTAGTGGTGCGAGGGCGGGAGGTCGGGATCGTGGTAGATCGCGATCGGGTTCTCGCCGAAGCCGCGCGGCGGCTGGATGAGGATGAGGAGATTGCCCCGGCGCAGGGCGGCGAGGACGATGTCGCCCTCGGGGTTGGCGCTGCGGTCGACGAACATCTCGCCGGGCGGCGGGCCCCAGTGCTCCTCGACCTGCTCGCGGAGCGCGGCGGGGAGGGTGGCGTACCAGCGCCGGTAGTCGGCGGCGGGGATGCGGACCGGGTTGCGGGCGAGCTGCTCCTCGGTCAGCCAGTCCTGGTCGTGGCCGCCCGCCTCGATCAGGGCCCGGATCAGCTCGTCGCCGTCGCCCGAGATCAGGCCGGGGATCTCTTCCGCCGGGCCGAAGTCGTACCCCTCGGCGCGCAGCCTGCGCAGCAGCGCGACGGCGCTGGCGGGGGTGTCGAGACCCACCGCGTTGCCGATGCGGGAGTGCTTGGTGGGGTACGCGGAGAGGACCAGCGCCAGCCTCTTGCCGGCCGCCGGGATGTGGCGCAGCCGCGCGTGGCGGACGGCGATCCCGGCGACGCGGGCGGCGCGCTCGGGGTCGGCGACATAGGCGGGCAGTCCGTCCTCGTCGATCTCCTTGAAGGAGAACGGGACGGTGATCAGCCGGCCGTCGAACTCGGGGACGGCGATCTGGCTGGCCGCGTCCAGCGGGGAGACGCCCTCGTCGTTCTCCTCCCAGGCGGAGCGCGAGCCGGTGAGGCAGAGCGCCTGGAGGATGGGGACGTCCAGGCCGGTGAGCGCGCCCGCGTCCCAGGACTCGTCGTCGCCGCCCGCGGAGGCCTCGGCGGGCTTGGTGCCGCCCGCCGCGAGCACGGTGGTCACGATCGCGTCGGCGGGGCGCAGGGCCTCGATCAGCTCGGCCTCGGGGGCGCGCAGGGAGGCGACGTACAGGGGCAGGGCGCGGGCGCCCGCGTCCTCGATCGCCGAGCAGAGGGCGTCGACGAAGCCGGTGTTGCCGCTCATGTGGTGGGCGCGGTAGTAGAGGACCGCGATCGTCGGGGCGGCGTCGTCGGTGTCCGCCCTGGCGGTGCGCTCCAGGGGGCCCCAGGTGGGGGCGGGGGCCGGGGGCTCGAAGCCGTGGCCGGTGAGGAGCACGGTGTCGGAGAGGAAGCGCGCGAGCTGTTCGAGGTTGGCCGGGCCGCCGTGGGCGAGATAGGCGTGCGCCTCGGCCGCGAGGCCGACGGGGACCGTAGAGGCCTCCATCAGCTGGGCGTCGGGGGCCTGTTCGCCGGTGAGGACGACCACCGGGAGCCCGCTGGCGAGGAGCTGGTCCAGCCCCTCCTGCCAGGCGCGCACTCCGCCCAGCAGACGTACGACGACCAGGCCCGCGCCGTCGAGCAGCGCGGGGAGGTCCTCCAGCGGAAGCCGGGAGGGGTTGGCGAAACGGTACGCCACCGGGCCGGCGGCGGCCCGGGCACTGAGCAGATCGGTGTCGGAGGTCGACAGGAGCAGAATCTCGTGGGCGTACGGGGGGAGGTCCCCGGCGGACTGATGCATGCGGCGTCTGGCCTTCCTCGGGGTTTCCGCGCCCCGGGCGGTGTCGGACGGCGGGAGTTCCTGACTCGCCCGACCTGGCCGGCCGGGCTCACAGTGGCGGGACCGCGCCGGAATCTCACCGGGCTTCCTCCCCTGTCGCCGTCGCCGGCGATGACGGACCGGATGATCCGCTCCCCCGTATCGTAAGGGGCGCGCATTCCGTATGGGACCTACGATTTGAGTGATTATCGGTATGCTCGCGGCCATGCCCACCGCCCCCACCGGCCCACCGGCCGGGACCGTGCCCCCCGCGGACCGTTCCGCTTCCGGCCCCGGGGCCGGACCCGGGGCCAGCCCCGGGGAGCGTCCGGCCGACGGGGGCGATGCCTGTCCCGGCGCGCTGCGGCTCCACACGGCGGACGACGGCGCGCTCGCGCGGGTCCGCGTCCCCGGCGGAGTGCTGACGAGCCGGCAGGCGAAGGCGCTGGCCGGGGCCGCCGAGCGGCTCGGCGACGGAGTGCTGCATCTCACGTCGCGCGGGAACGTACAGCTGCGCGGCCTCGGCGCCGGCTGCGGCCAGGAGCTGGCCACGCTGCTCGACACGGCCGGACTGCTGCCCTCGCGCGGCCACGAACGCGTCCGCAATGTCGTCGCCTCCCCGCTCTCCGGCCTCGACGGCCGGGGCGCGGGGGACGTCGGCCCCTGGCTGCGGGCCCTGGACGGGCTGCTGTGCGCGAGCGAGGCGGCGCGCGGCCTCTCGGGCCGGTTCCTCTTCGCCCTGGACGACGGGCGCGGCGACGTCGCCGCGCTCGGCGCGGACGTGACGCTGACGGCGGTCCCCGGGGGCGGGGCGCTGCTGCGCCTGGGCACGGAAGCCGGTACGGAGGCAGGTACGGAAGCCGGTACGGGGGTCCTCGCCGTGCCGGGCGGGGCGGCGGCGCTCGCCGCGCTGACGGCGGCGGAGGTCTTCCTCGACGCGGCTGCCGCCGTGCCGGACGGGCGGGGACGGACCTGGCGGGTGGGCGATCTTCCCGGGGCGGCCGCCGGATCGCTCCTTCCCGAGCTGGTGTCACGGCTGGCGCGACGGGGCGTCGGGACTTCGCCGGGCACGGCGGACTCTGCGGACCTTTCGGGCACTTCGGGCGGTCCGCCGACCGGTGTCGTCGCCGGGCCCCGGCCGGGCGCGCCCGCCGCGCTCTCGGTCCTCGCCCCGCTGGGGCGTCTGACCGCCGCCCAGTGGCGGCTCCTGGCCGAGTGCGCCCGCACGGAGGGCCGCGACGAGCTGCGGCTGACCCCCTGGCGCGGCGTCGTCGTCCCCGGCGTCCCCGCCGCGCGGGCCGCCGGACGGCTCGCCGCCCTCGCCGCGACCGGCCTGGTCACCGGGGACGCCTCCCCCTGGCACGGCGTCGGCGCGTGCATCGGCCGCCCGGGCTGCGCCAAGTCCCTCGCGGACGTCCGGGCGGACGCGGCGGACGCGCTCGGCCACGGCGGCACGGGCGACAGCGGTACGGGCGGCTCGCCCGCGCCGCTGCCCGTTTACTGGTCCGGCTGCGAGCGGCGCTGCGGGCGCCCGCCCGGGGACCGGGTCGACGTGGTCGCCGCGCCGGAGGGATACCGGGTGTCCGTGGTCCGCGCCGGGCGGCCGGGCACGGCCGTGCCCCCGCCGCCGGGAAGTGTCCCCGGTCTCGCCGCCGCCGTGGCGTCGGCCCGCTCGCGCACCGCGCCGAAGGCCCCGTGACCGGACCGCCCTCCCACCCGGCCGGCCTCGCGGGCTACGGTCGGGGCGGGCGGACAGCGGGGGCACGGCCGGTCAGCGCCGTACGCGTACACCCGTACACGTACACCCGTACACGTACACCCGTACTCGTACGCGTACACGCGATCCGGCACCCCTCCGCGCCCCCGTCCGCACCGCACCGCCACCATTGCGGTGGCACCTCCACACCGGCCGGGTCCGCGACCCGGCCGTCCGACGTCCCCATGAATGAGAGCGGCGAGAGCACAGTGTTCGACTACGAGAAGGACGGCGCGGCCATCTACCGCCAGTCCTTTGCCACCATCCGGGCGGAAGCGGACCTCACGGGTCTGCCCGCCGACGTCAGCCAGGTCGCGGTCCGGATGATCCACGCCTGCGGGATGGTCGATCTCGTGCGCGACCTCTCCTACAGCCCCGAGGTCGTCTCCCGGGCCCGGGCCGCGCTGCGCGCGGGCGCGCCGATCCTCTGCGATGTGGCCATGGTCGCGAGCGGGGTGACCCGCAAGCGGCTCCCGGCCGACAACGAGGTCGTGTGCACGCTCTCCGACCCGTCCGTGCCCGCCCTCGCGGCCGAACTCGGCACCACGCGCAGCGCCGCCGCGCTGGAGCTGTGGCGCGACCGCCTCGACGGCGCGGTCGTGGCCGTCGGCAACGCCCCCACCGCCCTCTTCCGGCTCCTGGAGATGATCGCGGACGGCGCACCTCGCCCGGCCGCCGTCATCGGCGTCCCCGTAGGCTTCATCGGCGCCGCGGAGTCCAAGGACGCCCTCGCCGAGCACCCGCTCGGCCTCGACCACCTGGTCGTCCGGGGGCGGCGCGGCGGCAGCGCCATGGCGGCGGCCGCTCTCAACGCGATCGCGAGCGAGGAAGAATGAGCGGCACCACCACCGGCCGGCTGTACGGAGTCGGACTCGGCCCCGGCGACCCGTCGCTGATGACCGTACGCGCCGTGGAGATCATCGCCGAGGCGGATGTGATCGCGTACCACAGCGCCCGGCACGGGCGGTCCATCGCCCGCTCCATCGCGGCGAAGCACATCCGCGCGGACCACATCGAAGAGGCGCTGGTCTACCCGGTCACCACCGAGACCACCGAGCACCCGGGCGGCTACCGGGGCGCGATGGAGGAGTTCTACGCCGAGGCCGCCGCCCGGCTCGCCGTCCACCTCGACGCCGGGCGCACGGTGGCGGTGCTGGCGGAGGGCGACCCGCTCTTCTACGGCTCGTACATGCACATGCACAAGCGGCTCGCGGACCGCTACGACACCGAGGTCGTCCCCGGCGTCACCTCCGTGAGCGCGGCGGCCGCCCGCCTCGGCGCACCGCTCGCCGAGGGCGAGGAGGTGCTGACGATCCTGCCCGGCACCCTGCCCGAGGAGGAGCTGACCGCCCGGCTGGCCGCCACCGACGTCGCGGTGGTGATGAAGCTGGGGCGTACGTTCCCCAAGGTGCGCCGCGCCCTGGAGCGCGCCGGGCGGCTGGACGAGGCCCGCTATGTCGAGCGCGCCACCATGGCCGGCGAGCGCACCGCCGAACTCGCCGGGGTGGATCCGGACTCGGTCCCGTACTTCGCGGTGGCCGTGCTGCCGAGCCGCGTCGACGCCGCCCCCGCCGTGCGGGAGCGCGGCGAGGTCGTGGTCGTCGGCACCGGTCCCGCCGGGCCGCTGTGGCTGACGCCGGAGAGCCGGGGCGCGCTGGCCTCCGCCGACGACCTCGTCGGCTATACGACCTATCTCGACCGGGTGCCCGAGCGGAGCGGCCAGCGGCGGCACGGCTCGGACAACAAGGTCGAGTCTGAGCGCGCCGAGTTCGCCCTCGACCTGGCCCGGCGCGGCCGCCGCGTCGCGGTGGTCTCCGGGGGCGACCCCGGGGTGTTCGCGATGGCCACCGCCGTCCTGGAGGCCGCCGCACAGCCGGAGTACGCGGACGTCCCCGTACGGGTCCTCCCCGGCGTGACGGCCGCGAACGCCGCCGCCGCCGCGGCGGGCGCGCCGCTCGGCCACGACTACGCCACCATCTCCCTCTCCGACCGGCTCAAGCCCTGGGAGGTCATCGCCGAGCGCCTGCGCGCCGCCGCCTCGGCCGATCTGGTCCTCGCCCTCTACAACCCGGGCTCCCGCAGCCGCACCTGGCAGGTGGCCAAGGCCCGCGATCTGCTCCTCGAATACCGCTCCCCGGAGACCCCCGTCGTCGTCGGCCGCGACATCGGCGGCCCGGAGCAGAGCGTCCGCACCGTCCCCCTCGGCGAGCTGAACCCCGACGAGGTCGACATGCGCACCATCCTCCTCATCGGCTCCTCCCAAACCCGCACCACCCCCCGCCCCCCCGGCCCCCACATAACCTGGACCCCCCGCCGCTACCCGGAGAACTGACCCGAAGCCACTCCCGCCCGGGCGGGCAAGTTTTTTCAGCCCGTCCGGCGATTGAGGACGGACCCGAGGCTCGGGAACCCGCACCCAACGGACACGTCAATCCAGCCCGTCCGGGGGGTCCCCCCGGGCGGAGCCCAGGGGGAGATTGGGTGCGGACCCCGAGGCTCAGGGCCCGCACCCGACAAGCCGAGCCACCCACTCCACCGCCCCCTCCGGGTCCCCCACCACCCGCACCCCCTCCGGCCCCCCCGGCCTCCTCACCACCACCACCGGCACCCCCGCCTCCCGCGCCGCCACCAGCTTCGGCGCGGTCGCCGCACCCCCGCTGTCCTTCGTCACCAGCACATCCACCCGGTGCCGCGCGAGCAGCTCCCGCTCCCCCTCCAGGGTGAACGGCCCCCGGTCGAGCAGCACCTCCATCCGCGCCGGGCGCGGCCCCTGTGGCGGGTCGACGGACCGCATCAGGAACCAGACCCCGTCGCAGCCCGCGAAGGCCGCCAGCCCCATCCGTCCGGTGGTGAGGAAGGCCCGTCGCCCCAGCTCCGGCAGGATCGCGGCCGCCTCCTCCAGCGAGCCCGCCGGGTGCCAGTCGTCGCCGGCGGCGGGCCCCGCGTCGACCCACCCGGGCCGCCGGAGCGCGAGCAGGGGAACATGGGCGGTGGCGGCGGCCTCGGCCGCGTTGAAACTGATCGTGCTCGCGAAGGGATGGGTGGCGTCGATGAGCAGCCCCACCCCGTGCTCGCGCAGCCACCGGGCGAGCCCCTCGGCCCCGCCGAACCCGCCGACGCGGACCTCCCCCGGCGGCAGCCTGGGCGTGGCGACCCGTCCGGCGAGCGAGCTGGTGACCCGGAGCCCGGGGAGGCCGTGGAGCAGCTCGGCGGTCCGGCGGGCCTCGGTCGTCCCCCCGAGGATCAAGACATGCACAGGCACGGAGTACGGACCCCTTAATGAGCAGTGAGGCGAAAGGCGGGCGCGGCGCCCAACTCAAGCACACCGGGCTGCGCCCCGGCTGGACGACCGGGGCCTGTGCGACCGCGGCCGCGACCGCCGCGTACACAGCGCTGCTGACCAGGAGTTTCCCCGATCCGGTGACGATCACGCTGCCCAAGGGACAGACGCCGTCGTTCGCGCTGGCCAAGGAGGAGCTGACAGCGGACGGACGCGCCATGGCGGCGGTGGTCAAGGACGCGGGGGACGATCCGGACGTCACTCACGGAGCGCTGGTGCGCGCGACGGTACGGGTGCTCCCGGCCGGGTCGGGGGTGGTGTTCCGGGCGGGGCCCGGCGTGGGCACGGTCACGCTGCCGGGGCTGCCGCTGGAGGTCGGGGAGCCGGCGATCAACCCGGTGCCCCGGCAGATGATGCGGGACCACATGGCGCTGGTCGCGAAGGCCCACGGCGGGGGCGGCGATGTGGAGATCACGGTCTCCGTCGACCACGGCGAGGAGATCGCCCGTTCCACGTGGAACCCCCGGCTGGGGATCCTGGGCGGGCTGTCGATCCTGGGGACGACCGGGGTGGTCGTGCCGTACTCCTGCTCGGCGTGGATCGACTCGATCCGGCGCGGGGTGGATGTGGCGCTGGCGGCCGGGCACTCCCATCTGGCGGCGTGCACCGGTTCCACCTCGGAGAAGACGGTGGTGGCCCAGTACGGGCTGCCGGAGATCGCGCTGCTGGACATGGGGGACTTCGCGGGCGCGGTGCTGAAGTACGTACGCCGTCATCCGGTGGGGCGGCTCACGGTCTGCGGCGGGTTCGCGAAGCTGTCGAAGCTGGCCGCCGGGCATCTGGATCTGCACTCGGCCCGCTCCCAGGTGGACAAGGGCTTCCTCGCCGAGCTGGCCCGGCGCGGCGGCGCGGACCCGGCGCTGGCCGAGGAGATCGCCGTGGCCAACACCGGGCTCGCGGCGCTTCAGCTGTGCGCGGCGGCGGGGGTGCCGCTGGGCGATCTGGTGGCGGTGGCGGCGCGCGACGAGGCGCTGTCCGTGCTGCGCGGCGCGCCGGTGGCCGTCGATGTGATCTGCATCGACCGGGCCGGAACGGTGGTGGGGCGCGCCGCGCCCGCCCGCTGAGGACTCAGCGGGCGGGCTCAGCACCGGCGGCGGCTCAGCACTGGTGCCGGTCGCGCTCCGGAGAGTAGAGGTGGCTGTCCCGGAACCCCTCCGCGCCGAGGGTGCGGCCGACGATGATGACGGCGGTACGGATGATTCCGGCGGCCTTCACCTGGTCGGCGATGTCGGCGAGGGTGCCGCGCAGGATCAGCTCGTCGGGGCGGCTGGCGAGGGCGACCACGGCGGCGGGGCAGTCCGCGCCGTAGTGCGGCAGCAGCTCCTCGACGACCCGGTCCGCGTAGCGGGCGGCCAGATGCAGCACGATCAGCGCGCCGCTGCGGCCGAGGGTGGCCAGGTCCTCGCCCTCGGGCATCGCGGTGGCGCGGTGCGCGATCCGGGTGAGGATGACCGTCTGGCCGACGGTGGGCACGGTCAGCTCCCGCTTGAGGGCAGCGGCGGCGGCGGCGAAGGCGGGTACGCCGGGGATCACCTCGTACGGCACGCCGGCGGCGTCGAGGCGGCGCATCTGCTCGGCGACCGCGCTGAAGACGGAGGGGTCGCCGGAGTGCAGCCGGGCCACGTCGTGGCCCTCGCGGTGGGCGCGGACCAGCTCTTCGGTGATCTGGTCGAGGTCGAGGTGCGCGGTGTCCACGAGCCGGGCGTCCGGGGGGCACTCGGCGAGCAGTTCGCGCGGCACCAGGCTGCCCGCGTACAGACAGACCCGGCAGTCGGCGAGGGTCCGGGCGCCCCGCACGGTGATCAGGTCGGCGGCGCCGGGGCCGGCGCCGATGAAGTACACGGTCATCTGTCGTCTCCTGCTGAGTGGGCGCCGGGCTCCCGGAGCCCGTCCGGATGGTGCGGGTGCTTCATGGCCGGGGCTTCACGACGGCCCATTGGGTGACCGGCATCGCCTGCCGCCATCCGGTGAACGCGCCGACGGGCACGGCGTGCGCCACCGCGAGCCGGATCAGCTCGCCGCCGTAGTGCCGGTAGCGGTCGGCCAGCAGCGCCTCGGACTCCAGGGTCACGGTGTTGGCGACCAGCCGGCCGCCCGCCGGAAGCGCCTCCCAGCAGGCGTCGAGCAGCCCCGGGGCGGTGAGTCCGCCGCCGATGAACACCGCGTCGGGGACGGGCAGCCCGGCGAGCGCGGCGGGCGCGGGGCCGGTGACGACGCGCAGCCCGGGGACGCCGAGCCGGTCCGCGTTGGCGGCGACGCGCCCGGCGCGCACCGGGTCCCGCTCGACGGTGACCGCCCGGCAGGAGGGGTGCGTACGCATCCACTCGATCGCGATGGACCCCGATCCGCCGCCGATGTCCCAGAGCAGTTCGCCGGGCGCGGGCGCGAGCGCGCCGAGGGTGGCGGCGCGGACATGGCGCTTGGTGAGCTGGCCGTCGTGTTCGTACGCCGTGTCGGGCAGTCCGGGCACGGCCCCCAGCCGCAGGGCGTCCGGGGCGCGGCGGCACTCGACGGCGATGGTGTTGAGCGGGTCGCCGGGCGGGTGGGGCCAGTCGTCGGCGGTGCCTTCGACGGTGTGCTCGCGGGCCCCGCCGAGCTGTTCGAGCACCCGTATCCGGCTCGGTCCGAAGCCCCGCGCGCGCAGCAGGGCGGCGACCTCCGCCGGGGTGCCCGCCCCGGCGGACAGCACCAGCAGCCGCCGCCCCTCGTGGAGGGCGGCGGCGAGCCGGGCCGAGGGGCGGCCGACGAGGGTGACGACCTCCGTGTCCTCCAGCGGCCAGCCGAGGCGGGCGGCGGCCAGCGAGACGGACGAGGGGTGCGGCAGCACCCGTACGGCGGCGGGGCCCAGCTCTTCGACGAGGGCCCGGCCGATGCCGTAGTGCATGGGGTCGCCGCTGGCCAGGACGGCTACGCGGCGGCCGGCGTGGGCGGCGAGAAGGGCGGGTACGGCGGGGCGCAGCGGCGACGGCCAGGGCACGCGCACGCCGGTGCAGCGCTCCGGGAGCAGATCGAGCTGGCGCGCGCCCCCGATCAGCACCTCGGCGTCGGCGAGCGCCGTGCGCGAGCCGTCGGGGAGGCCGGACCATCCGTCGGCCCCGATACCGACCACGGTGACGGCCGGCGGGGTGGAAGGTGCGGAGGTCACTGCCTGGTACCTCGGGTGTTCGTGGGCGTTGCGGGGGACGGAGGCGCACTTTACTGGCCGTGCGCCCCTGCTCGCGCCCCCGGCCCGGGGGCCCGGGGCCCGGGATTACTCCGACCGCTTGGATAAGGGGGCGGTACGGGAACTGAGGGAGCAGGTCACTCGTTGGCTCGGTTGGGCACAGCAAACGTCAAGAAAGGCGCGGCCCGCGCCGGATTGCGCAGGGGATTTCCATGGGTGTCAGCCTGTCCAAGGGCGGCAATGTCTCGCTCAGCAAGGAGGCCCCGGGCCTGTCTGCGGTAATCGTGGGCCTGGGCTGGGACGTACGCAGCACCACCGGCACCGACTTCGACCTGGACGCCAGCGCCCTGCTGGTGGACGCGGCCGGCAAGGTGCTCTCCGACCAGCACTTCATCTTCTTCAACAACCTGAAGAGCCCCGAGGGCTCCGTCGAGCACACCGGTGACAACCTCACCGGCGCCGGCGAAGGTGACGACGAGCAGATCAAGGTCAATCTGGCGGGCGTCCCCGCCGAGGCCGCGAAGATCGTCTTCCCGGTCTCGATCCACGAGGGCGAGAGCCGCGGCCAGTCCTTCGGCCAGGTCCGCAACGCGTTCATCCGCGTGGTCAACCAGGCCGGCGGAGCCGAGCTGGCCCGCTATGACCTGAGCGAGGACGCCTCGACCGAGACCGCGATGGTCTTCGGCGAGCTGTACCGCAATGGCGCGGAGTGGAAGTTCCGCGCCGTCGGCCAGGGCTACGCCTCGGGCCTGCGCGGCATCGCGCAGGACTTCGGCGTCAACATCTGAGCCGACACCACCGTGCGATGACATCCGGTGTCCGGAGCGCAGGCCCTTGCGCGCGGACACCGGATGCCCGTACTCATGGATCCGGCGCGCCCTTCGCGGCGCGCCGGATTCGTACGCCCCGGACCGACGGAGCCCGAGGAGAAGGCACGCATGGCGACGACCGAGCACTCCGCCGAACCCGCCGGGGGTCCCCCGTCGACCTCACGGCCTTCGCCGATCTCGCAGTCCTCCCCGCCCTCCCCGCTCTCGCCGCCTCCCGGTGTGGAGCGGCTCTGGCTGGGCCGGGTGCCCGCCCTCGCGGCCGAGGCGCTGGCCCATCGGCGGCTGCTCGACGGCGCGGAGTCGGCCCGTCTCGACGCCTTCCGCCGCCCCGTCGACCGCGACGCCTACGCGGTCGCCCATGTCGCTCTGCGCCGACTGCTCGGCGAGCGGCTCGGCCTGCCGCCCGAGGCGGTCGCCCTGACCCGTAAGCCGTGCACCCAGTGCGGCGGCCCGCACGGCCGCCCCGCGATATCCGGGGACCCGGTGCACTTCTCCCTCTCCCACACCGAGGGCCTGGTGCTGATCACGCTGGCCCCGGTCCCGGTCGGGGCCGATGTCGAGAATCTGCCCTCCGCCGCGACGGTCGACGAGATCGCGGGCGAACTCCACCCGGGCGAGCGCGCCGAGCTGGCGGGGCTGCCGGCCGGGGAGCGGCCCTTCGCCTTCGCCCGCTGCTGGACGCGCAAGGAAGCGGTGCTGAAGGCGTCCGGCGTGGGGCTCAACGAGGATCTGGCCCGCACCCATGTCGGCGCGGGCCCCCGCCCAGTCCAGGTGGCGGGCTGGCGGCTCACCGACGTACCGGTCGACCCCGGCTACGCGGCGGCCGTGGCCGTCGCCGCCGTCCCCTGACCTCCCCGGTCCCACGCCCGCTTTCCGCCCTTCGCACTGGAGACCGACGCCATGGAGTTTGTAGTCTTCGCGACCCTTCCCGGGCTGGTGATCCTGCTCGTGGTCATAGCCTTCGGCGATCAGCTGCTGCGGGCGACCGGGCGCGGCAAGCGGCGGGGGCAGGTCTCCGCGACCGGCTTCGAGCAGCTGCACGCGACGTTCTCGGCGGGCAAGCAGAACGAGCTGAAGGAGCGCCAGAGCGCCCTGCTGATGAAGGACGACGAGGAGGACGGCGCACCGCCGCACCGCTCCACCGTCGATCTGGACGGCGGCCGTGCGGTGGTACGCCTCCCCCGCGCTCCGAAGACCTCCTGAGCCCCCGCCCGGGCCCGGCCGGGGGTTCCCGGTGGTCAGAGGGGCCGGGTCGCCTTGAGCGAGTACATGAGCGGGATCTTCGGCCTCTCCGCCGGGAAGCGGTAGTAGCCGTCGCCGGCGGTGACGAAGTTGTCGAAGCGCGGGAAGAGCGAGGTGTCGTGCTCGTGCAGGAACTCCAGCCGCAGCCCGGTGGCGCAGAGCGCGCTGACGACGTCCCCGATCGGGTGCTGCCACTCCACGCTCCGGGTGTGGACCAGCTCGGCGTCCAGATCCGCGTAGGTGTCGGTCTCGTCCTCGATCCACGGCTCGCGCGAGAAGTAGTCGTGGACGACGTGTGAGCCCGTCTCGTCGTCGAGGACGTCGGTGATCGGATGGAATTCGGCGAGATAGAGGAATCCGCCGGGCGCGACGAGCGAGGCGGCGGTCTCGGCCCAGCGCCGGATGTCCGGGAGCCAGCTCAGCGCGCCGGTGCCGGTGTAGACGATGTCGTACACGGGGTCGGGGACGGCCTCCCGCGCGTCGTACACATCGGCGGCGACGAACGCGGCGCGGTCCGGCCCCATGCCCAGGTCCGCCGCCAGCTCGCGCGCGGCCTCCACCGCCGGCTCCGAGAAGTCGAGCCCCACGACCCGCTTCGCCCCGCGCCGGGCCCAGGCGAGCGTGTCCTGTCCGAAGTGGCACTGAAGGTGCAGCAGGCTGCGGCCGGTCACCTCGCCGACCTCGGCCACCTCGAAGTCGCGCAGCACCTCCTTGCCCGCGCGGAAGGCGTCCAGATCGTAGAAGTCGCTGGCGACATGGACGGGGACGCGTCCGTCCCAGTTGGAGCGGTTGGCTTCGAGCCAGCCGTCGGGAAGTCCGGAATCGGAAGGGGTGGGAGCAGAAGACATGCGTCCGAAGTTATCCACAGGCTGAGGGCGACGCGAACGAATTGTCCGAGGCCCGGCGCAGAATGGGGTCATGACTGAGATCACCGATCCGATGCCCGACTGGGAGAAGCGCTTCCGCGCACCGCGCGTCTCCCTCCCCGACTGGGCGGTGGACGCGCCCGACCGCTCCCTCTTCGTGTCGAACGCCACCGGGACCTACGAGCTGTACGCGTGGGACCGGGCCACCGGCGGGCAGCGGCAGGTCACCGACCGCCCGAGCGGCACGACCGACGGGGTGCTGTCGCCGGACGGCTCCTCGGTCTGGTGGTTCTCCGACAGCGACGGCGACGAGTTCGGGATATGGCTGCGGCAGCCCTTCGAGGGCGGGGAGGATGTGCCGGCCGCGCCTGGTCTCGCGCCCTCCTACTCGGCGGGGCTGGCCGTCGGGCGGCACGGCGCGTCGGTGGTCGGCCGCTCGACCGACGAGGAGGGCACCACCGTCCATGTGGTGCGCGAGGGGGCCGAGCCGGTCGAGATCTACCGGCACCGGGAGTCGGCCGGGGTCGGCGATCTGTCGCACGACGGGACGCTGATCGCGATCGAGCACACCGAGCACGGCGACGCGATGCACGCGGCCCTGCGGGTGGTGCGGCTCGACGGCTCCCCGGTGGCCGAGCTGGACGACACCCGGGGCGGCACCCGGGAGCTGGGTCTTGAGGTGCTCGGTTTCGCCCCGGTGGAGGGGGACACCCGGCTGCTCGTGGGCCATCAGCGGCGGGGCCGCTGGGAGCCGATGATCTGGGACGTGGCCTCCGGGGAGCAGACCGATCTCGCGATCGACCTGCCGGGCGACGTCAACGCGGAGTGGTATCCGGACGGATCCGGTCTGCTGGTCGCGCACAGCTTCGAGGCGCGCGGCGAGCTGTGGCGGTACGACCTGGCCTCGGGCGGGCTGACGCGGATCGAGACCCCCGCCGGCTCGGTCTCGGGGGCGACGGCCCGGCCGTCGGGCGAGGTCGAGTATCTGTGGTCCTCGGCCGCGCTGCCGCCGCAGGTGCGCTCCACCGCGGGCGGGACCGTCCTCGACCCGCCGGGGCTCAAGGCCCCGGAGTCGGTGCCGGTGGAGGATGTGTGGGTCGAGGGGCCCGGCGGCCGGGTGCACGCGCTGGTGCAGCGCCCGGCGGGGACCGAGGGCCCGCTGCCCACGGTCTTCGAGATCCACGGCGGCCCGACCTGGCACGACAGCGACGCCTTCGCGGCCGGTCCGGCGGCCTGGGTCGACCACGGCTTCGCGGTCGTGCGGGTCAACTACCGGGGCTCCACGGGCTACGGCAGGGCGTGGACGGACGCGCTGAAGCACCGGGTCGGGCTGATCGAGCTGGAGGACATCGCGGCCGTCCGCGACTGGGCGGTGAAGTCGGGGCTCGCCGACCCCGGGCGGCTGATCCTGGCCGGCGGTTCCTGGGGCGGCTATCTGACCCTGCTCGGTCTCGGCACCCAGCCCGATTCCTGGGCGCTGGGGCTCGCCGCGGTGCCGGTCGCCGACTATGTGACGGCCTACCACGACGAGATGGAGGCCCTGAAGTCGATGGACCGCACCCTGCTGGGCGGCACCCCGGAAGAGGTGCCCGAGCGGTACGAGGCCTCGTCCCCGCTGACCTATGTGGACGCGGTGCGCGCCCCGGTCTACATCTCGGCGGGCGTCAACGACCCGCGCTGCCCGATCCGCCAGGTGGAGAACTACGTCGACCGGCTGGCGGCGCGCGGCGCGGCCCACGAGGTCTACCGGTACGACGCGGGGCACGGCTCGCTGGTGGTGGAGGAGCGGATCAAGCAGCTCAGGATGGAGATCGACTTCGTCGCCGCCCGGCTGGCCGGGGCAGGCCCGGCGGGGCGGACGGCCCTCGAAGGCACGACCGAGGGGGGCGGACCTCGGTAGCCGAAGCCCGTTCCGTACCGTGGAGGGGTGTACCGCTTCCTGCTGACGCCCCGGTGGTGGGGCATCAATGTCTTCGTCGTGCTGGCGATCCCCTTCTGTCTCTTCATGGGGACCTGGCAGCTCGGCAAGTTCGAGGAACGGGTGGACACCCACCAGGAGGCCAAGCGGGAGCCCGCGCCCGGTGAGCGGGGCGCGGTGCCGCTGGAGGAGCTGCTGCCGGTCGACAAGAAGACCTCCGGCCGGCCCGCCGAGGCCACCGGGGTGTACGGCGAGCAGTTCCGGGTGCCCGACCGGTCGGTGAAGGGCGAGCGCGGCGACTATGTGCTGACGCTGCTGAGGACCGACGGCGGGAAGACGCTTCCGGTCGTCCGGGGCTGGGTCGCCAAGGGCGCTCCCGCCCCGGCCCCTCCCGCCGGCGAGGTCACGGTGACCGGCTGGCTCCAGGCCTCGGAGAACATGGGGACGGACGGTGTGCACACGGCCGGCGGGCTGCCCGCCGGACAGCTCGGGATGATCAGCGCCGCCTCGCTGGTGAACCTCGTGCCGGACGACGTCCACGACGCCTGGATCACCCTGACGGAGGCCGACGGCTCGATGAGGGCGGTGCCCGCCGCCGTCGCCGAGGGCAATGGGCTGGACATGAAGGCGTTCCAGAACCTGGGGTACACCGGCGAGTGGTTCGTCTTCGCGGCGTTCGTGCTCTTCATGTGGTTCCGCCTGGTGCGCCGTGAGGCGGAGGCGGTCCGCGACCGTGAGCTGGGGCTGGAGCCCGAGCCGGTCTGATCCGCCCGTGCCCCGCCCCCTGCGCGCCCCGGCCCCGCCGCGCTCTCAGCGGCGGGGCCGGTGTCATGACCGGGTGGGGCGGGGCGCGGCGGATGCCGGGCCGGCTATCCCGCGCTCAGCAGGCCGGTCTGGTAGACCGTCCCCGCGCAGGCGTTGGGGATGGCCGCCTGGGCCGTCGGCGCGCCCGGATCGGCGACATGGGTCACCGAGATGCTGCCGTCCTGGAGGCCGCCGTCCTCGGTGAGGAGCTGGGCCGAGACTTCCCCGGGGGTCGTGCCGCCGGTGCCCTCGGTCGCTCCGGTCCCGTCGTCCGTGGGGGTCGGGGCGGGGGACTCGCCGCCGTCCGTGGTCGGGCAGGTCTCACTCGGCACCCAGGCGAAGCGCACCTCGTACGACTGGGTCGGCTCCAGCAGCAGCGAATCGGCCTCCAGCGACGGGTCGGGCAGCCCGGTCGCCGGGCCGTCCGCCGTGTGCCGGACCACGCTCACCTTGGCCGGGTCGGCCGCGCCCAGCGTCTGGACGCCGACCGCGCCGCCGCCGACCGAGCAGGCGTCGCCGGAGACGTTGGAGACGCGGAAGACCCCGTACACCTTGCCCTCGGCATCCGGGAGACCGGCTTCCTGCACGGCGACGGAGAGGCGTGCGGCATCGCAGACCAGCGCGTCGGCGGGGGCCTCGTCCGGGGGCCCGGTCGGAGTGTCGCCACCGCCGGTGGAGCCGCCGCCCCCGGTGTCCTTGCCCGGGCGGGTGCCGGGGGACTCGCTCGGCCGGTCCTTCTCCTCGCGGTCCTTGGGCTTCTGGGGCTTTCCGCTGGGGGCGCCGCTCGCCCCGGCCGCCTTCTCCTTGGCCTTCTTCTCCCGTTCCTTCTGCTTCTCGGCCTCGGTCCCGGGACCGCCCTGGATGTTGTCGTTCCCGATCGCGACGGGGCCGGTCTTGTCACCGCCGGACGGGTTCGACACATGTACGAAGGCGGGGATCGCCGTGCCCAGCAGCAGCGCCGCCGCGGCCACCCCGATCAGGGCCTGCCTCTTACGGGCCCGGCGAGCGGGCACCGCCTTGCGCAGATGGTCGAGAGCGCCTTCGGAGGGCGCGAGCTCGTCCACCGCGCCGTGGAACAGCCGCCGCAGGGCCAGTTCGTCCGTGGCGTCGCCCGGGGTCGTGGCCTTGAGCAGCGCGCCGAGGTCCAGGGCGTCGCCCGCCCCGCCCGGCTCGTCCGCGTCCTCGGCTCCGGCCCTCTTCTCCGTACCGCCGGACTTCCCCTGCGTACCGCCGGACTTCTCCGTACCGACGCCGGATTCCTTCACCGCGCCCCCGGTCGCACCGGTCGCGGTGCCGGGTTCCTCGGCCTCGCGGGCCCGTTCCCCGGTGTGTTCCCGGGTCATGCCGTCCGCGTCGCCGCCGTCGTGCCCGGCGTCCGGCCCGTCGCTCGGCCCGTTGTTCGCCATCTTGTTCCCAGTCCGGTCGTCAAACGGCCCGTCCGGCCCGTGCGGCTCAAAGTTGTTCTTGTCGGCGTTCATGCCGAGGCCTCCATGGAGACGCGCAGCGCCGCTATGCCCCGGGAGCCGTACGCCTTCACCGAGCCGAGGGATATGCCGAGCGTCTCGGCGACCTGGGCCTCGGTCATGTCGGCGAAGTACCGCAGCACGAGCACCTCGCGCTGGCGGCGCTGGAGCTTGCGCATGGCCTTGATCAGCGCGTCGCGCTCCAACTGGTCGTACGCGCCCTCTTCGGCGCTCGCCATGTCCGGCATGGGCTTGGAGAGCAGCTTGAGCCCGAGGATGCGGCGGCGCAGCGCGGACCGGGAGAGGTTGACCACGGTCTGCCGCAGATAGGCGAGGGTCTTCTCCGGGTCGCGGACGCGGTTGCGCGCCGAGTGGACGCGGATGAACGCCTCCTGGACCACGTCCTCGCAGGAGGCGGTGTCGTCGAGGAGGAGGGCGGCGAGGCCGAGCAGCGACCGGTAATGGGCGCGGTAGGTCTCGGTGAGGTGGTCGACGGTGGTGCCGGCGGCGGCCGTGTCCGTGCCCTCGCGCTGGGAGGGGATCCGGGTGGTGCGGGGCGTGGGCATCGGAGCGATCACCGGCATGCCGCCTGACGGGCGGCGTCCGCGCCCCGGGCGGGCGAAGGCGCCGCGTGCGCCCGTCGCGGTGCCGGTGCCGGTGCCGTCGGCCGTGCCGCGGTCACCGCGGGCCGGTGCCACTGAACTCCCGCGCGTCGATGCGCCGCGGACCGGGACCGCTGTGCCGCTCCGGAGCAGGCGCATCGGCGCGCTGCTGCGGACCGGCACCACCCCTGCGATGTCGAGTACGTCTGCCACAACTGTTGGACACGCTTCCCCCCGTCAGGGTTGTACGCGTACGCCACCGTCTTTGACGGAGTTTTATTTGCCCTCATGCGTACTCGCTTTTCCCCAATGCCCCATTTTTGCGGCACCGTATTGAGGTGACCGCGAAGACGCCTCACACCAGGCCGCTGGTTGCAGGACCTGGGGAGCGAATTCCTGGCCGCCCCACACTCAGGGCCAAATGGTACAGACCTTCGATCTGTCCACAGGCTTCCCCTGGGGCGTTCACAGATCCTACAAACCGCCACTGACACCACATCCACCCCAGGCCATGAGAAAGCCTGGTCAGGGTGGACCGGGGCGGGAGCGATCAAGGATCAACACCCAGGAATCCGACCGGAAAATCACGGACAAGACACCAGACAACAGACATCTAACGCCAGGGTTGATATCACCGGGAGAATTCGGCGGCGATCGCTTCCGCGATCTGCGCGGAATTCAGCGCGGCCCCCTTGCGGAGGTTGTCGCCGCAGACGAAAAGCTCCAGCGCGCACGGATCGTCCAGCGCCCGCCGCACCCGGCCCACCCAGGTCGGATCCGTGCCGACCACATCGGCGGGGGTGGGAAAGCCGCCCGAGGCGGGATCGTCGTAGAGCACCACACCGGGGGAGGTCGCCAGGATCTCGTGCGCCCGCTCCACCGTGACCTCGCGCTCGAACCGGGCGTGGACCGTGAGCGAGTGGGCGGTGAGGACCGGCACCCGGACACAGGTCGCCGCCACCCGCAGCGCCGGCAGATCCAGGATCCTGCGGGTCTCGTCGCGCAGCCCCAGCTCCTCGGACGACCAGCCGTCGTCCGCCGGCACGCCCGCCCAGGGCATCACATTGAGCGCGAGCGGGGCGGCGAACGGCCCGAGTCCGGCCTCGCCCACGGCCCGGCGCACATCGCCGGGCGTCGAGCCCAGCTCCGTACCGGCGACCAGCGAGAGCTGGGACCGCAGTGCGGCCACCGCGTCCCTGCCCTCGCCGCTGACGGCCTGGTAGGAGGAGACGACCAGCTCCCGCAGGCCGAATTCGGCGTGCAGCGCGCCCACCGCGGGGATCATCGCGAGGGTGGTGTCGTGCGGGCTCGCCACGATGCCGCGCGGACGGATCCGCGCGGCATGGGGGTTGACCTCGGGGACCACCAGCGGGACTTCCGGATCGAGCCGGAAGGCGGCCGAGCTGTCCACGACCACGGCGCCCCGGGCGACGGCGACCGGCGCCCAGCGCGCGGACACCTCGGCGGGCACCAGGAAGAGGGCCACATCGACCCCGCCGAGCGTCTCCTCGCCGAGCGCGAGCACCTCGCACTCCTCGCCGCGCACGGCCAGCACCCGGCCGGCCGAGCGCGGCGAGGCGAGAAGGCGTATCTCGCCCCAGACGTTCTCGTGCTGGGAGAGGATCTCCAGCATCACCGCACCGACGGCTCCGGTCGCCCCGACGACCGCGAGCGCCGGCTTGCGGGTCATCGCCCGGTGCCTCCGTAGACGACGGCCTCGTCGGTGTCGCTGTCCAGGCCGAAGGCGGTGTGCACGGCGCGCACGGCCTCGTTCACATCGTCGGCGCGGGTGACCACGGAGATACGGATCTCGGAGGTGGAGATCAGCTCGATGTTCACCCCCGCGTCGGAGAGCGCCTCGAAGAAGGAGGCGGTGACCCCGGGGTTGGTCTTCATGCCCGCGCCGACCAGCGAGATCTTGCCGATCTGGTCGTCGTAGCGCAGCGAGTCGAAGCCGATCGCGCCCTTCGCCTTCTCCAGCGCGTCGATCGCCTTGGCGCCGTCCGTCTTCGGAAGGGTGAAGGAGATGTCGGTGAGGGCCGTGGCGGCCGCCGACACATTCTGGACGACCATGTCGATGTTGATCTCGGCATCGGCGATCGTACGGAAGATCGCCGCGGCCTCGCCCGGCTTGTCGGGCACCCCGACGACCGTGACCTTGGCCTCGGAGACGTCGTGGGCGACTCCGGAGATGATGGCGTGCTCCACCTGCTGGTCTCCCTGCGGCTGATTGCTGACCCAGGTGCCGCGCAGTCCGGAGAAGGACGAGCGCACATGGATCGGAATGTTGTATCGGCGGGCGTACTCGACGCAGCGGTGGAGCAGCACCTTGGACCCCGAAGCGGCCAGCTCCAGCATGTCCTCGAAGGGGATCCACTCCATCTTCCGGGCCTTGGAGACCACCCGGGGGTCGGCGGTGAAGACGCCGTCCACATCGGTGTAGATCTCACAGACCTCGGCGTCCAGCGCGGCGGCGAGGGCGACGGCGGTGGTGTCGGAGCCGCCCCGGCCGAGCGTGGTGATGTCCTTCTTGTCCTGGGACACGCCCTGGAAGCCCGCGACGATGGCGATATTGCCCTCGTCCAGCGCGGTACGGATCCGCCCGGGCGTCACATCGATGATGCGCGCCTTGTTGTGGACCGAGTCGGTGATGACGCCGGCCTGGCTGCCCGTGAAGGACTGGGCCTCGTGGCCCAGGTTTTTGATCGCCATGGCCAGCAGCGCCATGGAGATGCGCTCCCCGGCGGTCAGCAGCATGTCGAACTCGCGCCCGGCGGGGATCGGGGACACCTGCCCGGCCAGATCGATCAGCTCGTCCGTCGTGTCGCCCATCGCCGACACCACGACGACGACCTGATGGCCGTCCTTCTTGGCATCCACGATCCGCTTGGCGACGCGCTTGATGCCCTCGGCATCGGCAACGGAGGAACCCCCGTACTTCTGCACGACAAGGCCCACGTGCGCTCCTCGCTCGGTTTCTCCACCACAGCCATGTACTGCGGTCGGCTCAGTCTAACGAGCGGTCCGTCCCGATCCCGGGGCAGTCACATCGTGAGACGCGTTGCTCAGAGAGTGATCACGAACCTTGCTCGGAGCGACTACTGCCCAGGCGGCGGCGGTGTACGCCGGGTTGTGCGGCGGCGCACACATGGAACAGGGGGGGCGGCTCAGCCGGTACGCAGACCCAGCGGGGCCGCGATCTCCTCGGCCATCACCTTGCCGGCCTCCTCCGCCAGCGCGTCCTCCGCGAGATCCTCGTCCGTGTCCAGCCCGTCCAGCTCCTGGAGCGGCTGGTCGAGACGGACATGGGCGACCAGCGACTGAAGGGCGCGCAGGGTCGCGGACGCGGTCGGACCCCAGTTGGAGAAGTACGAGAACTGCCACCACCACAGCGCCTCGGTGGTCCGGCCGGCCCGGTAGTGGGCGAGGCCGTGCCGCAGATCGGTGATGATGTCGGCGAGATTGTCGGAGACGCGGAACGCGACGGGGGCCTTGCGCGGCTCGTACGGGTCGAAGACCTCGGAGAACACGTCCACCGGGTCGAGCAGCACCGCGAACCGCTCGCGCAGATCGTCCACATCCGGCTCCGGGCCGGTGTCCGGCTCGTACCTCTCGTCCGGGAGGATGTCCTCGTGCGCGCCCAGCCGGCCGCCGGTCAGCAGCAGCTGGGAGACCTCCAGCAACAGGAAGGGCACCGCGCTGTCGGGCTCGTCGCCCCTGGCGACCTCTGTGGTCGCGACGATGAAGGACTCGATCGAATCCGCGATCTGGACCGCGAAATCGGCGGGGTCCTGATGTGTCGCGTGCAGCATGACATCAGACATCGAGAAGTCGTCTCCCCTCGAAGGCACGCCCCAGCGTGACCTCGTCGGCGTATTCCAAGTCTCCCCCCACGGGCAGACCGCTGGCCAGCCGAGTGACCCGGAGGCCCATCGGCTTGATCATGCGCGCCAGATACGTGGCGGTGGCCTCGCCCTCCAGATTGGGGTCCGTGGCGAGGATCAACTCGGTCACCGTCCCGTCCGCGAGACGGGCCAGCAGCTCACGAATCCGCAGATCATCGGGGCCCACGCCCTCGATGGGGCTGATCGCCCCGCCGAGCACGTGGTAGCGGCCCCGGAACTCCCGGGTCCGCTCGATCGCCACAACGTCCTTGGACTCCTCCACCACACAGATGACGGAGAGGTCCCGGCGCTGGTCGCGGCAGATGTTGCACAGCTCCTGCTGAGCGACGTTGCCGCAGACCGCGCAGAACCGGACCTTGTCCTTCACTTCCAGCAGGGCGTGGGCCAGCCGGCGGACGTCGGTGGGCTCCGACTGGAGGATGTGGAAGGCGATCCGCTGCGCGCTCTTGGGACCGACGCCGGGCAGCCTGCCCAGTTCGTCGATGAGGTCCTGAACCACGCCTTCGTACAACGGACTGCCTCTTCCTCTGCTCGTACAGCCCCTACGGCTCGTACGGTAGTTGCTCCCGCCCCCGCTTTAGAAGGGCGGACCCGGATCAGAAGGGCAGACCCGGCATCCCGCCCAGCCCCTGGGCGAGCGGCCCCATCTTCTGCTGCTGCAACTGCTGCGCGTTCTCCGTGGCGGCCTGCACCGCGGCCACGACCAGATCGGCGAGCGTCTCGGTGTCCTCGGGGTCGACCGCCTTCGGGTCGATCACCAGGGCGCGCAGCTCCCCGGAGCCGGTCACCGTGGCCCGGACGAGCCCGCCGCCGGCCTGGCCGTCCACCTCGGTACGGGCCAGCTCCTCCTGGGCACGGGCGAGGTCCTGCTGCATCTTCTGGGCCTGCTGGAGAAGCTGCTGCATATTGGGCTGGCCACCACCGGGGATCACGGTCACTCCTGTGCACTTCGACGACGGTTGTTCGGTATGCCGAGCCTACGTGGTGCCCGGGCGGCTCGCCGAACCCCGCGACGGCACCTCTTTCGAGTGAGTATCGTGCGGGTCCTCTACCTGATCACCGCCCGGGTGTGGTCGGAAATATTGGGGTTTCCGCCTCACGAGGCACCGTTCGGCGGTAGGAAAGGGCTTGCGCGACAGCATGCGTGCCATACACAAGCACACCCCGCGTCACCGACACCGTCACCGTCACCGTCACACAGAGTCATGCCCCCTTCGTTCATCCGTCACGTCGTTCAGAGGAGTGCCCCGGTGAGCCAGCCGGAGATGCAGCCCGGGGGGCCCGCCCGGGAGGAGCGCGGCGAGGCGCCGCGCGGTGATCTGACCGGAAGGCCCTTCCCGCTCGGCGACTGGGGCGAGCCCGCCGAGCGCCTCGACGAGCTGTTCCGCTGGGTCGAGTCCGGCGCGCTGCGCACCGTGGAGTGGTATCTGCGGGACCGCGTCTGGAAGCGCCGCACCGGCCGCGCCCTGCGCTCCGTCGCCGCCGCCGGCTTCGTCGCCGGGGCCGCCCTCCCCCTCACCGATCTGATCGGCGCCCTCCCCGGCGCCGCCGGCTGGGGCTACCTCGCCCTCCTCCTCGGAGCCGCCTGCCTCGCCTGCGACCGCTACTTCGGCGTGACCTCCGGCTGGATGCGCAACGTCGCCACCGCACAGGCCGTACAGCGCCGGCTCCAGGCCCTCCAGTTCGACTGGGCCTCGGAGAGCGTCCGCGAGGTCCTCGGCCCCACCGAGGGCACCGCCTCCGAGGCCGCCGAGCGCTGCCTCGGGGTGCTCCGCCGATTCTCCGAGGACATCACCGACCTCGTCCGCACCGAAACCGCCGACTGGATGCGCGAATTCGCCGGCACCCCACCCCCCCTCGCCCTCCACTCCACCCCTCTCCCCTCCCCCACCCGCCCCACCGACCCCACCCCTCACCCCACCCGCACCTCCCTCCCCCCGGGCACCCGCCCCAACATGCCCCGCCAACGGCCCCCGGAGTCGCCGCGCTGACATCGGGGAGCTTGTCGGGTGGGTTCCGTCCGGGCGATCGCCCTCGGTTCGTCGGCCGTGCCCGGGGTCCTGAGTAGAGGTACTCAGGACCCCGGCCCGCTTCTGAGCGACGCTGGTCCCATGACTACGCCGCCCTCGTGGCCGACTCCCCACCCCAGCCATCCAGTGGGCGCCCATCCCCCGCCGCCGCAGCGGCACAAGTGGTTACGCGCGGGCGCGGACATCGCGCTCGCGATCGGCCTGCTCGTGATCGACGCCGTCGCCGCCCTCATCGCGTTCGTCTTCGGACTCGACACCGTGGGATACACGTTGTTCGACCCTGGGGCCGACAACTCGCCCCTCTCCCTCGTCCGCCCTCTCACCTACGTGGCCGCGGTCGGCGGCATCGTCCTGGTGTCCGCGATCCTGCTGTTCAGGGCACGCGTGGTCATCAGCAGCGGCGTCCAGGCCTTCGCCGGGCTGGCCCTGGTGAGCGCGGCCGTCATCGGAATAAACCACGCGGAGCGCGAGGCGCGCCCACAGCCCGCCCCGACCGAGCGCGGTCCGGGCTCGCTCTGCCGGTCCGGGGGCGACAGCAGCGAGTGCCTCGGCGGCTAGGCCGGGCCGTCTTCCGTACGGCCCCGCGCCAGCAGGCTCCCCAGAGCGGTACGGCGGTGCAGCACCGCGCGGCCCGTGCGGGTGGTGGTGATGAGGCCGGCGGCGCGGAGGGCGGCGGTGTGGGTGGAGATGGTGGGGGCGGAGAGGCGGAGGTGGTGGGCGAGGGCGGTGGTGGTGTGCTCTCGGGTGAGGAGAAGGAGGATGTCGGCGCGGGTGTGGCCGAGGACTGCGGCGAGGGCCGTGGGGGCGGTCGGGAAGCCGGTGGGCGTGAGGGGGAGGCCGGGGCCGGCGGGGAGGGTGACGACCAGCGGGTGGCCGGGGAGGTCGGCGATGAGAGGGTGGCCGGTCCAGTGGAAGGTGGGCCGGAGGAGTACGCCGCGTCCGCGCAGGCGGATGTCCTGCTCCGGGCCCTCGATCTCCCAGACGTCCTCGCGGACGTGCCCGGTCCCGGTCCCTGTCCCTGTCCCTGTCCCTGTCCCTGTCCCGGTGAGCGCCGCGCCGATGCCGTGTTCGGCCACGGCCAGGGCGTGCCGGGTGAACTCGGCGTGATGCAAGTCCCGCACCACATCCCACACCGGGCGCACGATCGTTTCGAAGGCCGAGTGCTGCGCGCGGCGGAGGACTTGCCAGGCGGCGGGGTCGCTCCGGTGCAGATCGCGGACCCATGGGGGCGCCGGGGTCGGGTGCGTGGCGTAGACCCGCTCGATCTCGGAGCGGACCAGCTCCGGGCGGGAGGCCCGGACGGTGTTCAGCCCTTCGTCGAGGGTCTCGCTGAACACATCGATGAAGCGAGGGGCCTCGCGAGCGGGGACGAGCTCCCGCAGCGGCCCGACGGCACCCGGCAGGGAGCGCAGCACCCGCTGTCTCCAACGCCCGAAGAGCAGCCGCCCGTCGGGGCGGCTCATCGTCAGCAGCGCCGTGTTCAGCTCGGCCAACGGGGACGGCCGGGGAGCGAACCGGACCCGGGCGAAGTCGGCGGCCGTGAAGTGGATCCGGATCACTGCTCTCCCCGTCCGCGCCGCGCCATCGTTTCGCTCAGAGTCTCAACCCTGGCCCGCGCGCCCCGTTCAGCGCCAGCATTCAAGGCATGACCCTTCATTCCAGGTTCTCCGAGAAGACCGCCGGGGTGCCCCGGCGAACCGTCACCGCCTCGGCCGTACTGGCCACCGCGACCCTGCTCTCGGGGGGTGGCCGCGCATGGGCCCGGGGCACGGGCGACATCACCGTACGGCTGCCGAGGCCGACCGGTCCGCACCGCGTCGGGACCACGATGCTGCATCTGGTCGACCCGCACCGGAGAGACCCGTGGGGCGGCGGGAGCGTCCGGGAGGTGATGGTCTCGGTGTACTACCCGGCTCGGTCGGTGCGGGGATGTCCGGTCGCGCCGCAGATGACCCCGGGGGCGGTGGAGGTCTTCAAGGCGTTCGATCCCGTGTATCTGCATCCGGAGCTGCCGAAGAGCGGTGTGGACTGGGCGGCCACCATGTCCCACTCGCACACCGGCGCGCCCGCGCTGCCGATCCGGCGGCCGGTGCTGCTGTACACCCCCGGAGGGGCCAACCCGCGCACCATCGGCACCGGGCTCGCCGAGGAACTGGCCAGTCACGGAAATGTGGTGGTGACCGTCGACCATCCCGGTGAGCCCGGGGCCGTCGAGTTCCCCGACGGCAGGGTACGGACGTTCGCGCTGACGGGAGACCCCCGGGAGGGCCCGACCTTCCGCACCCTGCTCGGCACCCGGCTCGCGGACCTCCGATTCGTACTGAACCAGCTGTCGGCCCTCGCCACCGGCCACAACCCCGACGCCCACACCCGCCCGCTCCCCCAGGACCTCGGCCGCGCGCTGGACCTGCGGCGCGTCGGCGTCTACGGCCACTCGGCGGGCGGCGCGGCCGCCTCCCAGGCCCTCTACGAGGACCGCCGCGTCCGCGCCGCGGTCAACCTGGAGGGCTATCTCGACTATCCCCCGGACGCCCCCGGCCAGGACGGCGAGCTGCTCCCGGTCGCCCGGTACGGGGTGAACCGGCCGCTGCTCCTCTTCGGCACCGACGGCTATCACGACGCCCGCTTCGAACGCTCCTGGTCGGCCATGCTCGCCCATCCGGACGGCCGGACCCGCCGACGGCGGATCGACGACGCCCAGCACTGGGTGTTCACCGACTACGCCGCGATGGCCCCCCAGTTCCAGAGCGCCGGGCTGATGAGCGCCGCCGACCGGAACAAGCTCGTCGGCGCGATCACCCCGGCGGAGTCGGTGCCGGGAGTGCGCGACCGGGTGCGGTCGTTCTTCTCCCGGCACCTGTCTCCGCGCTGAGGCCGGGATCAGGTCCTCCCGGTTCTTCTCCGCCTCCGGGTTTGTCTCGCTTCGATCCGCACTTAAACATCCTTCAGTCGAAACTTACGCACCAATTCGCCCCACTAAGAGGGGAAAGAAGGATCAGCCTGCCCATCACCGCCCACCATTGAACCTTTTAGGGCGGAATTCGACATCCCAATCTTCACGCACTTATCACCTTGTGATGATCGGAGCGCATGGACTAACTTCGCCTTCGCTGTCATTCCCAAGACCAACAGAACAGGGGAGGCCGACAATGCGGCTGAAAAAATGGGGCGGGCGAAGGGAAGTCAAAGGAAAGGCCCTCGTCAAACCGGGTTCGGTTCTCATCGCATCTCTGATAGCAGTGTCTTCCAGCGTGGTACTGGCGACACCGGCCCAGGCCTACAGTCATCTGTGCGGCAGGTTCTTCGGGGTTGGCGAAGGCGGCGCCATCTCCTATCGGTACTACAGCATCACGCCCACTTACCAGAAGGCTTTCGGCGACGCCCAGGGAAGATGGGACAAGACTTCACCGAACTCACCCGGGCACTTCAGCAAGCAGCAGACCAACAGCGACCCCATGGTGGAGGTGCGGGACGGCTCTTACACCTGGGACGCCTGGGCAACAGCGTCCTGGCAGGGATGCGGCCCCTACGGCCACTGGTCGTACAACGAAACCTACGTGAAGTTCAACTCCCGGACCATGGCCAATCTCACCGCCCGTGAAAAGAAGATCGTGGCCACTCACGAGATCGGGCACACATACGGCCTCGCTCACGTCTCGACCGGTTGCGGCGGTGCCGGCCCTGCGGTAATGCGGCAGGGCCAGGGCAAGTTCTCTTGCGGAAGCGACGGCCCGTGGTCGGACGACATCAAGGGCGCCAGAGCCAAGTACCTCGCTTCTTGAGCGAATCACCACATCAGAACAGAGGAAAGGTACCAGTGAAAAAGACTGCGGCTCTGGCAGCCCTCATGGTTGCGACATCGCTGAGCCTTACTTCCTGCTCCGGGGAGAGCGAAAAGGAAGCCCTGCACAAAATTGAAGCCGACTACGCGTCCTACGACACCGTCGCGGGCCTCACCCAGGCGGCGGAAGGCGCCTTCCAGGTGAAGATAGGTCCAGTGGTCGGCAGGGAATGCGACGACGGCGGTGACGCCAAGGGCCACGGCGGGCCACCCACCGATTCACCGGAGGAAGGCCCGGAGGACGACCCGGTCACCAGCCCTCCTCCATCCCCGCCGGCAGGGATGGAGGGCGGCGACTCTCCGCACGCGGCCTGCCTCCCGATGGTCTTCCACAAGGCGACCATCGAGACCGTGATCCTCAACCCGACCCCCGTCACGCCTCTCGGGACCAACCCGATCCCCCTCGGCGAATTGATCATCGGCAACGTGGACACGGAAGCTGTTCAGATGGACGGCGCCTCTCCGATCGTCCCCGGAACCCACATGGTCGTCTACGCGGACAAACTGAATTCCACCGAGCACCCCGGGATCAATGTCGTCAGCGGTGACCTGTGGGTGCCCGTCGGCGGAGACCAAGGCCTGCTCGACGTCGCCCCGGGGGGTGCCGTCAGCGCAAGGTCTTCCTCGATCAAATCCCTGACGGAAACCAGCCCGGCAAGCAGGTCCAGCCGGTTCACCACAGACATCGACGCCCTCAAGAAGGTCGCCCGCGCGAAGTCCTGAGACGTCCGACGAGGGCTGAGAACACGCGTCCCCTCCGCGAAGTCGGTGCCGGGAGGGCGCGACCGGGTGCGGTCGTTCTTCTCCCGGCACCTGTCTCCGCGCTGAGGCCGGGCCGGGACCGGGACCGGCCCGGGGCCGGGTTCAGCTGAAGACGATCATCGAGCCCTGGCCCAGGCTGCGGGTCGCCGCCGCGTGGAGGCCGAGCCAGACGTGGCGTTCGCGGGCGAAGGGGTTGTCGTCGTGGGGGATGGGTCCGGCGGGCTCCTCCAGGGAGGTGGGGCGGTCCGGGGGGAGGGGGGCGTGGGGCGGATTGCCGGGGTCTATGCCGATGGCGGGGGCAACGAATTCCAGCTCGCGCAGGAGGCCCTGGGTGGAGCCGAGGGGGCCGCCGCCGGCGAGGAGTTCGTCGTTGGAGAGGGGGGCGGCGAAGTCGACGGGGACATAGGCCCCGGCGTGGTCGTAGTGCCACACGAGATGGGACTGCTGGGCCGTCGCCTCGAACATCTCCAGGAGCTGTTCGTAGTCCCCGCCCAGCTCGTCGACGGGGGTGACGGCAAGACCGCAGAGCTGGAGGAGATACGCACGGCGCAGGAAGTGGAGTGCGTCGTAGTCGAACCCGGCGACCGGGGCCACGTCCCCGGAGAGCCCCGGCATATAGGCGAAGACGGGCACCGCCGGCTGTCCCGCCTCGGTCAGCGCCTTGTCGTAGGCGGCGAGTTCTTCGGCGAAGGGGTTGTCGGGGCTGTGACACAGCACATCGACGAGGGGGACCAGCCACAGGTCACAGGCCAAGGGAGGGCTCGCTCTCAGGCGGGATCGGGCACTGTCGGAAGCACTGTCGGCAGTACTGTCGAAGGCACGGTCAGCGGTACGTCGCGGTACGTCGGCAGTACGGTCGGGACAGAGTAGTGCCCCGGCCGGTCACGGCGAAGGGCGCGGCCCGCATTGCCCGGACCCGGCCCCCTCGCCGCGCACAGCCTTACCGTCGCACACGCTCCCCCGGCGCGCACCGGTGCTCGCTCAACGGCCACCGGGTTCGCCCACGTCCCACACCCAGACTCCGCCGATCTTCTCTCCGGCCCTGCCCAGCAGCCGTTCCACGGTCGTGTAAAGGGCCTGCTCGTTGTACTGCGGCGGCAGGACGACCACACCGGCCCGCCAGGCGGCGAGATCCGCTTTGGCCTGTTCCTGCCACTGGGGGCCGATGTCGGGGACCTGGCCGGTGTTGCGGACGTCGCCGAAGAGGTTGGAGGTGTGGCGCGGGGTGGAGCCGTAGATGCCGACGCGGTCCGGGCCCCAGGGGCCGTTGAAGTAGCCGCCCGCGACCGAGAAGCCGAGGTCGGTGGAGGACTGCCAGTAGAGGGCGTCCGCGCCGCCGGGGCTGGGGAGCGGGACGGTCACCACCGACTCGCCCTCGGCGACGTACGAGCGGTACATCTTCTCGGTGATGAAGGCGGGCACCGGCTCCCGTTCCCGTACGGGATAGGGCGTCGGCACCACGGGCAGCAGGGCGGCGGCGACCGCGAGGAGGCCCACCGCGCGCAGCGCGAGGGGGCGGGTGACCGCGATCCGGTCGACGGCGAGGGCGAGCAGCATGCCGATGACGGGGGCGCAGATCATCGCGACCCGGGACTCGATGACGGATTCGAGGAGGGGCTGGTTGGCGAGCGCCCGCCAGGGGCCGGTCAGCACGATGTCGGTGGCCGGGATCCGGAAGCGCACTCCGAGCGAGAGGAAGGCGGCGGCGAGGCCGGTGAAGGTGAGCGCCTTCACGAGCGGGAGGTGCCACATGCGGATCACGAGGGCCGCCGTCAGGGCGAGGACCGGCCAGCCGAAGAAGGCGTTCTGCTCGGTGCGGTTCATCGCCAGCGGGTCGGCGCGCTCGTCCGAGCCCCAGAGGGAGCGGCCCGCGAACTCCATGAACGCGAGGGGGCTGTTCCCGGTGTTGGACCCGTGCATCACATGTGTGTAGCTCTGCGGTCCGAAGAACTGCCAGCCCAGGGGGAAGGCCACCAGCGGCAGACAGACGGCGAGCCCGATCAGGGTGCCGCGCAGCAGCGGCCGCCAGGCGGCCCGCGCCACGTCGCGGCGGACGGCGGCGTAGGCGATCGCGAACATCACCATGCCCATGGTGGCGAGCAGCAGGGGTTCCTCGCCGAGGAAGATCTGGTACGTGGCGAAGAGGCCGAGGAGTACGCCGTCGCGGACCACGGCGCGGCCCTCGCAGAGCCGCAGCGCGCGGTCCACGATCACGGGGATCATGAAGAGGACGAGGAAGTTGGGGTGGGCGTTGCCGTGGGAGATCATCGGCGGCGCGAAGGCGGCGAAGGCCGCGCCGACGGCGGCGGCCCAGCGCCCGGCGGTCAGGTGCCGGGCGATCAGCCAGTACCAGGCGACGGCGGTGGCGGCGAGGCCGCCGGTGAGGACCAGCGCCCAGGTGAAGGTGGGGCCGAGGAGGAGGGTCACGGGGGTGAGCGGGACGGACAGCCCGAGCATCACCGTGTTCGCCATCAGATTCACCCCCTCGGGATGTCCCTGAAGGGTGGTGAAGAGCGGATTGCGCAGATTGACGACATTGTCGGCGGTGACGCGGAAGAACCACTCCCACTGATTCTGGTCCTGTCCCGCGTCCGCGAGATAGCCCCGGTCCAGGTCGGCCCAGAGGTCCTGGTAGAGGACGGCGGAGACGAGGACGAAGCCGAGGACGATCAGCAGGTCGGCGCGGCGCAGGGCGCGGGTCCGCAGCCGGAGCAGCTCCAGCAGCACCTTGCCGTAGTCGAGCGGTCTGACCTTGGAGCCCTGCTGGTGCGACCAGCGGACCGGGACCTCCGTCACCGGCCAGCCCTCGCGCCGGAAGTGCCGCAGTATCTCGACATCGATCCCCCACCCGTCCAGCCGGGAGTCGGCGAACGCCGCGCGGGCCCGGTCCCCGTCGAAGAGTTTGAACCCGCATTGGGTGTCGTGTATCCCGGGCACCGCGACCGCGCGTATGAGCCCGTTGCCCAGTCGGCCGAGCCATTCGCGGACCCGCCACTGATGGACGTCGATGAGGGAGTCGGGGTGGGCGCGGGAGCCGATCGCCGCCGCCTGCCCGCCGGCCGCGAGCTGGGCGTCCAGCCGGTCCAGATCCTCGATCGGGGTCGCCAGATCGGCGTCGGTGACCAGGACCCGGCGGCCGTACGAGGCGAGGACGCCGCGCCGCAGCGCGTCCCCCTTGCCCCGGTTCGCCCCTCTGTCCGCCCGGACCAGATGGATTCTGGGCTCCTCCGCGGCGGCCTCCTGGGCGATCTTCGCGGTGGAGTCGGTGGAGCCGTCGTCCACCACGATCAGTTCCCACTCGCCCCAGCGCTCCGGGTCCGCCCGCAGATACGCGGCGATCGCGTCCAGGGTCGGCCGGAGCCTGCTCTCCTCGTTGTAGGCGGGAACCACGACGCTCAGTTCCACCCCGCTGCCGTGGTGTTCCATGGCCTCCACGGTGTCGTACACCGCCGGGAGCCCCGGGACCGGGTCCATGTTCACCGCTACCGCTCCAGCCGATCCGCCCAGGCGAGCGCCCGGTCGTTGTACAGACAGATGACCGACCGGGCCGCGGTGAGATCGCCGAGGGCGACCGCGTCGACCAGTGATTCGTGTCCGCTCCACAGCCATTGCCGCCGGTCGGCGTCGGCGCGCAGATGCGGCACCGAGAAGACCCAGCTCTGCACGCGCAGCCGGTGCAGAAAGCCCGCGATGTAGAAATTGGCGATGAGTGAGCCCAGCTCGTGCCAGAAGCGCAGGTCGTAGCCGATGTGGATGTCGAGGTCGCCGCAGCGGGCCGCGCGGGCGGCCTCCTCGGCGCGGCGGCGGACCGAGACCACGGCCTTGGCTCCGACGCGGGTGCGGCCCCGGCGCTCGGCGTGCCGGATGACGCCGTCCATGACGAGGGACCGGGATTCGACCATGGCCCGGTAGTCGGCCACGGAGAACTGGTGCACTCTAAAGCCCCGGTGCTGGTCGGAGTCGAGGAGTCCTTGCGCGGCCAGGTCGACGAGGGCCTCGCGGACCGGGGTCGCGGAGACTCCGTACTGCTCGGCGATCTGCTTGACCGTGAACTCCTGTCCGGGCAGCAGCCGCCCGGCCAGCACCTCGTCGCGCAGCGCGTCCGCGATCTGCTGCCGCAGGGTGCTGCGGGTGACGGCGGTGCTCGCGTCGCGCGGTCCGGGGCCGGGCATCGATGGCTTCTCCTTCGCCGGGGGGTCCCGGACACGATAGGCCAGTCGGTACGAACCGGGTGAGGTGCAGGTGAACGAGACAGTCGGGGGCGGGGCCGCGGACAGGTCTGGCGGCGGGGTCTTCGAGGCCGCCGCGGGCGACGGTCCGGCGGCGGGCGGGGAGGGCCGGGCGGCCGAGGTGCGGACGGCGTACGCCGGTCTGCTCCAGATCCGCCGGGTCTCCGGCACCGGGGGCACACCCGCGCCGTGGGAGCGGCGGCAGCCGGTACGGGCGGTGGCGCTGGCCCTGGAGGCGGCCGGGGTGCCGCCCTCGGCGGTGGACGGGGACGGCGCGCGTACGGCGACCGGATACCGGGTGCTGGCCGCGGACCGGGACGGCGCGGTACGCGTGGAGTGGGCCGGCCCGGCGGGCGGCGGGGCGGCGCGGGAGGAGGAGAAGTCGCTGCGGGAGTGCGGACGGATCCTCGGCGAGCTGGGCTGGGAGGCGCTGCTCTACCGGGGACCGCGCCGCCGCTGGTTCCTGGAGACGGAGGCCCTGCCGGGCCCCGGGCCCGGCTGACCCTCCGGCCCGGCGGGGCGGCCCGCGCACCCTGCGCCCCCCGGGCCGGGTTCTCAGCAGTCGCCGTTCCGCGCGTACACCCCCACCCTGGCCTCGTTCACCGCCGTCTCCTCGCAGAGGGTGAAGTGCCCGCGCAGCACCTCCCGCTTGATCTCCTCCTCCGCGACCGCGTCGAGCGGCTGCCCCACGAGGTCCTGGACCACCACCACCCGGCCGTCGTGGGCCAGCATCCGTTCACGGATGCGCTCCGGGGACAGCTCGGTGCCGTAGAGCGTGTGGGAGGCGCGGGGGGAGCTCTTCATGGACAGATCCGTCAGATGCCCGGTCTCGCCGGGGCGCACCAGTGTCCAGACCCGTCGCCGGAACGGTATGAAGAGCAGCCCGTCGCCGGGCCGCCCGGACTCCGCGAGGACCTCGCCCACCGCGCGCACATCGCTCTTGCGGCTCTCCGGGGTACGCAGATGGGGGCTGAAGAAGAGCAGGGACAGCAGGGCGGCGGCGGCCGAGGCCAGGGCGAGCACCGGGGACCAGTGGCGGTCGAGGACCGCGCCCAGGAGCAGGGCCAGGCCGATGACGTACGGCAGGACATAGCGGTCCACGTACAGCGGGTGGATGAAGGAGACCGCCATCAGCAGCCCCGCCGGGAGGACCAGCAGCGGGAGCGCGATCCTCCGGACCGCCGCGCCGCCCGGGGTCCGGGCGCAGGCGCAGCCCAGCAGGGCGGTCAGGACGAACGCGATGATCTTGGGCGTTCCGGGGGAGCCGATCCAGTCGACCTGGGCGGACTGGGTCACGCTGAAGAGGGCGAGCGGGGTGAGCCCCGCCACCGTGCCCAGTGCGGCCGCGATCCAGCCGCGCGGCGGGCTGCGCCACAGGCTCGCGCCGTGCGCGAGGAGGGTCAGCACCGCGAACTCGTGCATCAGACAGGCCGCGAGCATGACCGCCGCGTACGCGCCCCAGCGCCGCTGGAGCAGCAGCAGGGTCCCCCAGGCGACCAGGGCGCACACCAGCGCGTACGAGCGCCCCTCCTGCGCGTAGCGCTGTACGACGGGCAGCAGCGGCAGCAGGAGCCCGGCCAGCAGCCCCGCGCGGGGGCCCGCCAGCCGCCGGCCGATCAGCGCGACCAGGGCGGCCGTCGCGCACATCGCGAGCACGGACGGCAGCCGCAGCGCGACGAGGCCGGGCTCGAAGACGGCGAACACGGCGTGCATGAGGAGGTAGTAGAGGCCGTGGACGGCGTCGATCGTGCCGAGCGTCCGCCAGATCTCCGGCAGGGACCGCCGCGCCATGTCGTAGGTGACCGCCTCGTCGGTCCACAGGGTTCCCCCGCGCTCGATCCCCCACAGGCCGAGCAGCAGCATCAGCGCGGCGGGGGCGAGGGCGACCGGCAGCGAGGACAGCCGCTCACCGGGTGCGGGGCGGACGGACGGGTGGGCGGACTGGCGGACGGATGGGTGGGCGGTGTCGGTCATCAGGCGAGTTCATCGGCCGACACGTTGATGGGCAGGCCCCACACGCCGTGCCAATCAATTCATTACGCTCCCGGGGGAGATCGGAGGCCGCGAACATGGGACGCCGGGAGAAACCGCTGGCCCCGGACGACGGGCCCGTGCGGTCCTTCGCCCACGGGCTGCGCGAGCTGCGCCGCGCGGCGGGCGGCCCGACCTACCGCGCGATGGCGGCGGGCTCCGGATACTCCGCGCCCACGCTCTCGGCGGCCGCCGCCGGTGAGCGGCTGCCCTCGCTGCCGGTCGCCCTCGCCTATGTCACCGCCTGCGGCGGCGACCGTGAGCTGTGGGAGAAGCGGTGGCACGAGGCCGTCGCCGAGGAGCCCCCGCCCGCCGGGGGCGACGACACGGCCGCGCCCTACCCCGGTCTCGCCCGGTACGGCCCCGAGGACCGCGACCACTTCTTCGGGCGGGACGAACTCGTCGGCGAGCTGCTGGAGCTGACCCGGCGCGGTCCCTTCGCCGCGCTCGTCGGAGCGTCCGGCAGCGGGAAGTCCTCACTGCTGCGGGCCGGTCTGGTGCCCGCGCTCCAAGAGGATGCCGCTCCGGCCCCGTCCGTGATCCGGATCCTCACCCCCGGCCCCACCCCGGCCCGCACCCATCGCGGGCTGTTCACCCCCGGGGCGCTGCTGCTGGTCGACCAGTTCGAGGAGGTCTTCACCCTCTGCCGGGACCCCGCCGAGCGGAGCGCCTTCATCGAGCTGCTGACCGCCCCCGACACCCGCGCGGTCATCGCCGTACGGGCCGACTTCTACGGCCGGTGCGCCGAACACCCCGCTCTTGTGGCGGCCCTGAAGGGGTCGGTGCTCCTCGTCGGCCCGATGACGGCCGAGCAGCTGAGATCGGCGGTCGTCGGGCCCGCGAGCGCCGGGCGGCTGATCGTGGAGCGCGCGCTGACCGCCCGGATCGTGGCCGATGTCGCGGGCGAGCCGGGCGGGCTGCCGCTGATGTCGCACGCCCTGCTGGAGACCTGGCGGCGACGGCGCGGCCGGACCCTCACCGAGGCGGCGTACGAGACGATCGGCGGTGTCCAGGGCGCGATCGCGCACACCGCCGAGGAGGTCTTCGCCGAGTTCACCGAGGAGGAGGCGCGGGCCGCCCGGGCGCTGCTGCTGCGGCTGATATCCCCGGGGGATGCGACCGAGGACACCCGCCGCCCGGCCGCCCGCGCCGAGCTGGTCCGCGCCCCCGCCTCCGCCCGGGTGCTGGAGCGGCTGGTGCGCGCCCGCCTTCTCACCGTCGACGACACCTCGGTCAATCTCGCCCACGAGGCGCTGATCACCGGCTGGCCCCGGCTGCGCGGCTGGGTCGGCGACGACCGGGAGCTGCTGCGGACGCACCGCAGGCTGACGGACGCGGCACGGATGTGGGCCGAGCTGGGCCGGGACCCGGGGGCGCTGTACCGGGGCGCCCAACTGGAGACGGCCCGCGAGGCGTTTCACGTGAAACATGCCGGACTCACCGCCGAGGAGGGGGAGTTCCTGGACGCCTCCGTGCGCGCGAGCGACGCCGAGCGGCTCGCCTCCGCGCGCACCGCCCGCCGGCTGCGCGGGCTGACCGTGACACTCTCCCTGCTGCTCTGCCTCGCGGTGCTCGCGGGGATCACCGCCTGGCACCAGAGCGAGGAGAGCGGCCGGCGCGCGACGGAGGCGGACGCGCGACGGCTGGCGGGTGTCGCGGACACGATGAGGGTCTCCGACCCGTACACCGCGACCTGGCTGAGCCTGGCGGCGTGGAGGGTCGCGGATCTGCCGGAGACCAGGGAGGCGCTGTTCGCCGCGGCGGCCCAGCCGGACACCTACGTCTACACCCCGATCACCCCGGAGTTCGAACCCGAGGACAACACCGTCTGGACGCGGTTCGGCCAGGACGGCACGACCCTGGTCCGGGTCGGCCCGGACCGGACGGACCGCTGGGACATCGGGTCAAAGAGCCCGTTGGAGGATCTGCCGGGGCTGGGGAAGCACGCGAAGCGGATCGTGGACATCAGCCCCGACGCCCGGACCGCAGCGGTCGCCACCCCCGGGGGCATCCGGCTCTGGGATCTGGAGGCCGCCGGAATGGGTTCGGCCTTCGGGCCCGGCGGCGAGGGCGTCTCCGGCTGGTTCACCCCCGGCGGGCGGGTGTTCGCCAGTCACACCCCGGACGGCGGACTCCAGCTGTGGGACACCGCCACCGGCCGCGAGCTGCTCGGCATCGCGGACAGGTCGGCGGAGTTGCGCCAGGTCCACGTCTCGCCCGACGACCGGCTGCTGGCGTACTGCCCGGAGAGCGGCCCGCTCCGGCTGTGGGACGTCCGCGAGCGCCGCAGACTCCCCACGCCCTGGCTGAGCGAGGCGGTGCCGGAGTCCGGGGCCTGCGTCGCGAGCGAGGTGCTCTTCACCCCGGACAGCCGGGCCCTGGCGTTCAACAGCCCCACCGGGATACGGAGCTGGGAGGTGCGGTCCGGCCGGGAGCGCCCCCGGATCGAGACCGACGGCACACCGGACATGGCCTTCAGCTCCGACGGCTCCCATGTCGCGACCCTCACGGGAGAGACCGTCCAGCTCTGGCGGACCGACGCCCCGGACGCCCCGGTGTTCCAGACGCCCGCCCATGGGGCGGCCCTGCACGATCTACGGCTGGACCTGGCCGCCGGAATCATCCGCTACGCCTCGGGCACTGAGCCCGGTCTGACCCTGCGGACCGTCGCCTTCGACGCCCCGGCACCCGCTGAACGGGAGCGGATCCCGCTCACGGGGGCCGCCTTCGGCCCGGACGGCCGCACCCTGGCGACCACCCGCGCGGGGGTCCTCGAACTCCGTGACGCCGACGGGAAGCCCCGCCGGAGGCTGCCCGCGCCGAAGAGCTGCGACGGCTGCGGCCCGGTGATGGCCTTCCAGCGCGACGGACCGCGCTTCGCCCATCTCGACGCCAAGAACCGGGTCCTCGTACGGAACCTCGACACCGGCAGCGTCGAGACGACCCTCCCCCCGCGCCCCGGCATCGACTCCGTCGCGCTCTCCCGAGACGGGCGGGACGTCGCCGTCTCCCGCTCCTCCATGTCGTTCAAGGCCCTCGACTCGGCCGAGCTGCGGGCCGGACCGGGCCGGGGCCGCTGGGAACAGCTGCGCCGGAGCGGCGGCGGCAGAGTGCTCGCGACGGCCCCGGACGGCTCCTACTTCACGGAGTACCGACAGCTGGTCGATCCCCGCGACGGCAGCGCGAAGCGCGTCATGCGCGGCCAGGGGGCGGCGACAGCGGCGGCGTTCAGCGAGGACGGCCGCTTCATGGCGATGGGCGACTGGGAGGGCCGGATCACCCTCTGGGACGGCGAGGGCGAGGCCCTGCTCGCCGTCCTCGTCCCCGGGGAGCGGCGTATCCCCGCATCGTCCCCGCCCGCGCTGGCGTTCTCCCCCGACAGCCGCACCCTCGCCGTCGGGGACGCCCACGGCGGGGTGCGGCTCTGGGACACCGCCTCGCCGCGCTCCCAGGGCTCACCCCTGCCGCGCGCCGGCGGTCCGGTGCTGGCGCTGTCCTTCGTCCCGGGACCGGGCCGTCAGGAGCTGCGGGTGACGACCCCTCATGTCGCCTCGCGCGCCTACTCGCTCTCCGCCCGGCACGCGGCCGGGACGATCTGCGAACGGATCAGGTCCGGGCTGCCGGAGCCCGAGTGGGAGTTCTATCTGCCGGCTGTCCCGTACCGCCCGACCTGCCCTTTCGGGGACGAAGCTCTCTAGGCCGTGTCGATCAGGCCAGGAACCCGTCCGCCACCGACAGCGCCTCGTCCAGCACCGCCAGCCCCTCCTTGGCCTCCGCCTGGCTGATGTTGCACGGCGGTACGACATGCGTGCGGTTCATATTGACGAAGGGCCAGAGTCCGCGCGCCTTGCAGGCGGCGGCGAAGGCCGCCATCGGCGCGTTGGCCTCGCCCGTGGCGTTGTACGGAACGAGGGGCTCGCGGGTCGCCGGGTCGCGGACCAGGTCCAGGGCCCAGAAGGCGCCGAGGCCCCGGACCTCGCCGACGCTCGGGTGGCGTTCGGCCAGTTCGCGCAGGCCAGGGCCGATGACGTCCTCGCCGATACGGGCGGCCTGCTCCACCACACCCTCGTCGGCCATCACCCCGATCGTGGCGACGGCCGCCGCGCAGGCCAGCGGATGGCCGGAGTAGGTGAGCCCGCCGGGGTAGGGCCGGGTCTCGAAGGTGGCCGCGATCCCGGCGGAGATCGCGACCCCGCCGAGCGGCACATAGCCGGAGTTGACGCCCTTGGCGAAGGTCAGCAGATCGGGCACCACGTCGAAGTGCTCGGCCGCGAACCACTTCCCGGTGCGGCCGAAGCCCGACATGACCTCGTCCAGGACGAAGACGATCCCGTACCGGTCGCAGATCTCCCGGACCCCGGCGAGATAGCCGGGCGGCGGGACCATGATCCCGGCCGTGCCGGGGATGGTCTCCAGCACGATCGCGGCGACGGTCCCGGGGCCCTCGAAGGCGATGGTGTCCTCCAGGTGCCGCAGGGCGCGTTCGGCCTCCTCCGCCTCGGTCGTGGCGTAGAAGGGCGTGCGGTAGAGGAAGGGGGCCCAGAAGTGGACCACTCCGGAGGTGCCGCTGTCGGAGGGCCAGCGGCGCGGGTCCCCGGTGACATTGATCGCGGTGGCGGTGCCGCCGTGGTACGAGCGGTACGCGGAGAGCACCTTGGGGCGGCCGGTGTGCAGCCGGGCCATGCGTACCGCGTTCTCGATCGCCTCCGCCCCGCCGTTGGTGAAGAAGATCTTGTCCAGGTCGCCGGGCGTCCGCTCGGCGATCAGCCGGGCCGCCTCGGAGCGCGCCTCGATCGCGAAGGCGGGGGCGAAGGTGGTCAGCTTCCCGGCCTGCTCCTGGATGGCGGCGACGACCCGGGGGTGCTGGTAGCCGATGTTGGTGAAGACGAGACCGCTGGTGAAGTCGAGGTAGCGCTTCCCGTCGTAGTCCCAGAAGTACGAGCCCTCCGCCCCGGCGACGGCGAGCGGGTCGATCAGCCCCTGCGCGGACCAGGAGTGGAAGACATGGGCGCGGTCCGCCGCCTTCACGGCGGCGCCGGCGCGGGTGTCGGCGGGCGGCTGCGGCTGCGGCTGGGCTTGTGAGGTCATGCGCCCCAGCGTAGGGAGCGGGACCCGGTACGGGGAGGGCCCGGGCTCCAGCGGGTCCAGCGGGTCCAGCCAGTCCAGTCGGCCCAGCAGGTCCATTGACAGCATGCTGTCGACATGACAGCCTTCTGTCGTAAGCACGTCCGATATCGCCGGAGGAGCCCGCCATGACCGACCAGAGCGCCAGCGCCCGCCCCACCGTCCATCTGGCCGTCTACGACACCCTCGCCGACTGGGAGACCGGCCACGCCACCGCCCATCTCGCCCAGCACGGCCACCCCGTCCGCACGGTCGGCCTCACCACCGCCCCCGTCACCACCATGGGCGGGCTCCGCGTACAGCCCGATCTGGCCCTCGCCGACCTCCGTCCCGAGGACAGCGCGCTGCTGATCCTCCCCGGCGCGAGCGCCTGGGACAGCGGCGACACTCTCGCGCCCTTCGCGTCCGCCGCCCGCGCCTTCCTCGACGCGGGCACGCCCGTCGCCGCCATCTGCGGAGCCACCGCGGGCCTCGCCCGCGAAGGGCTGCTCGACGACCGCGACCACACCGGCGCCGTCTCCTTCTACCTCGCCGCCACCGGCTACCGGGGCGGCGAGCGCTACCGCGAGGCCGACGCCGTCACCGACCGGGGCCTGATCACCGCCGGGCCCACCGAGCCCGTCGCCTTCGCCCGCGAGGTCCTCGCCCTCCTCAAGGTGTACGAGGGCGAGCGGCTGGACGCCTGGTACCGGCTCTTCCACGACTCCGACGCGAGCGCCTACGCGGTCCTCGCAGGCGAAGGCGAGGGCGCGTGAGCACCGGGGAGCGGGCGGGCGGACCGGAGGCGGGCGGGCGGGAGCAGCGGGATCTGCTCTCCCGTACCGCCCTCGGGATCTTCCGGCTCAACGGCCAGTTCCTCGCGGTCTCCGACGAACTGGCCCGGGAGGCCGGGCTGACGGCCTCCTGGTGGCAGGTGCTCGGCGCGGTCCTCCCCGGCCCGCGGCCGGTCGCCGCGATCGCCCGGACCATGGGCATCACCCGCCAGAGCGTCCAGCGGAGCGCCGATCTGCTGGTCGAACACGGCCTCGCCGCGTATGAGCCCAACCCCGCGCACCGCCGCGCCAAGCTGCTGCGCGCCACCGAGGAGGGTCTGGCGGCCGTCCGGCGGCTCGCCCCCGGGCACGCGGCGCTGGCCGCCCGGCTCGCGGCGGCGCTCGGCCCCGAGGGGTTCGCGGAGACGGTCCGGGTGCTGGATCGGCTCTCCGAAGCGATGGAGACAATCCAGGAGGGGTGAGAAGCGCACTATCCTCAACTCCCGACCGCAGTAACCGCAGTAGTCGCGACCGGGGGAGCCACGCGGCCATGAACCACCTCACCGCCGACGATCCTCGGCGCATCGGCGAGTACCGGTTACTGTCACGCCTCGGCGAGGGCGGCATGGGCCGGGTCTACCTCGCCCGCAGCGACCGGGGCCGTACGGTGGCGGTCAAGCTGGTACGCCGGGAGCTGGCCGGCGAGGAGGAGTTCCGCGACCGCTTCCGCCGCGAGGTGCGCGCGGCCCGCAGGGTCGGCGGCGAGTGGACCGCGCCCGTCCTCGACGCCGACACCGAGGCCCCGGTGCCCTGGGTCGCCACCGGCTATGTCGCGGGCCCGGGACTGGACACCGTGATCGCGCGCGGCCCGCTCCCCGAGCGCTCGGTGCGCGCCCTCGGCTCCGGCCTCGCCCACGCCCTGAGCGAGATCCACGCGGCCGGGCTGATCCACCGCGATCTCAAACCCTCCAACGTCCTCATCACCATCGACGGCCCGCGCGTCATCGACTTCGGCATCGCCCGCGCCCTGGACGGGGCCGAGGGCGGCCCCACCCGCACCGGCTCCGTCGTCGGCTCACCCGGCTTCATGGCCCCCGAGCAGGTGCGGGGCGAGCGCGTCACCGCCGCCTGCGACGTCTTCTGTCTGGGCGCGGTGCTGGTGTACGCGGCGACCGGACGGCATCCCTTCGGCCCGGTCTCGGCCGGCCGGCACGCGGTGATGTACCGGATCGCCGAGGAGGAGCCGGATCTGACCGGGGTACCGGCCGGCCTGGCCGATCTCGTACGCGACTGTCTCCGCAAGGACCCGTCGCGACGCCCCGCCCCCGCCCAGATCCTGGAGCGCACGGCGCCCCCGGCCGGGGAGGGCTCCGAGCCCTGGCTGCCGGGCGCGCTCATCGCCCAGCTCGGCCGTCAGGCCGTGTGGCTGCTGGAGGCCGAGGAGCCGCCCCACTCCCGCCCCCGCCCCCGGTCCGAGGTCCCGCCCCAGGTCCCCAGGGACCGGACCCGCGTCCAGTCGCCGTACGAGGCGCCCTCCCCCACCCTGGTCTCGGCGACCACCGCCCCGGACCGCCCCTATCCGCCGCCGGACGCCTGGCTGAACACCCCCGCCCCCGGCCCCTTCAACCAGCCCTCCACCAAGCGCGCCGGCCGCACCGGCCCCCTGCTCGGCCTCGCCGCCGTACTGCTCTCCCTCGTCGCGGGCGGCGCGGCCCTCCACTTCTTCACCGGCCCGGACAAACCCCCCGCCGACGACCCCAAATCGGCCCGTACGGCCACCACTTCCGCCGCCCCCTCCCCCAGCACCGCCGCCGCCGAGGACGGTGAGACCGCCGCACCCGCCGCCACCGTCCCCGAGGCGTACCTCGGCACCTGGCGCGCCGTCTTCGAGACCGCCGACGGCGAACACACCCGCACGATGACCCTCACCGAGGGCACCCTCGGCACCCCCGTCATGACCCTCACCGGCAGCGGCCCCTCCTACGAATGCGGCTGGTCCGCCACCCTCCGAGCCGCGGGCCCCCCACTCGAACTCGGCCCCACCGACGTCGCCTCGGGCGACCCCGCCGAGTGCTCCCCCGGGCAGTGGAGCCGACTCCGTCTCTCCGGCGACTCAACCATCGTCCGCGAACTGGTCGGCTCCACCGGCGCTCCGCTCACCTACGCCAAGACCGACTACTGAGTCGGCCACGCGGAGTACCCCGTACCCCCCGCCCCGCACGGCGGAGCCGGACCACTCCCCGACCAGCATGAAAACCATGCTGAAGACGCGAGCACTGCCGGACGTCCCTCAGCGCGGGGAAAACCACGCCGCGCGGCTGAGCGGAGGAGGGCCGAACAGGAGGGTGCGGCTACGGTTCACGCATCGGGTACGCAGGAGGAGGACGCATGCGGTCGATCATTCCCGACTATCTGGCCCAGGCCCTCGGAGATGTCGAGCCGGACGCTTCCGGCCGGCTGGCGGACTACATCCCCGAGCTCGCGGCAGCGGACCCTGAGCTCCTCGGCGCGGTTTTCGCCACCGTCGACGGCGAGGTCTACGGCGCCGGAGAAATCGACACCGAGTTCACGATCCAATCGATCTCCAAGCCGTTCGCGTACGCGCTGGCACTGGCTGACCGCGGCTTCGACCCCGTACTCGCCAAAGTCGGTGTCGAGCCATCAGGGGAGGCGTTCAACCAGATCTCCCTCGAAAGCGATACCGGCCGCCCCCTCAATCCCATGATCAACGCCGGCGCGATCACCACCCACTCACTGGCCGGTTCACCGGGCATGAATCCGACAGAGCGCGTGGAGCGCGTGGTCCGCGGCCTTTCCGCGTTCGCCGGTCGCGGACTGAGGATCGACGAGGCCGTGTGCGTGTCGGAGATGGAGCACGCGCACCGCAACCTCGCCATCGCACACATGCTCCGCAGCTACGGCATCCTCACCGAGAACCCCAGGGACGTCGTCGAGGGCTACACCCGCCAGTGCTCCGTGCTCGTCACCACACGAGATCTGGCCATGATGGCCGCGACACTGGCCAACCGCGGCGTCAATCCCCTCTCGGGCGAGCGAGTGATCCGCGAACCGGTGGTGCGTCAGGTGCTGAGCGTCATGTCCACCTGCGGAATGTACGACGCCGCCGGCGACTGGGCGACCCAGGTCGGCATCCCGGCGAAGAGCGGCGTGGCCGGGGGCCTGATCGGTGCGCTCCCCGGCCAGATCGGCATCGCCACCTTCTCACCACGGCTGGACGCCCACGGGAACAGCGTTCGCGGAGTGTCGCTGTTCGAGCGGTTCTCCTCCGACATGGGTCTCCACGTCATGGAGGTCCCGGCCGCCGCGCGTTCCATCGTGCGGTCCAACCACGTCATCGGCGTCGGCGGACCGAATCCGGTACGGGTCTTCCAACTGCAGGGCGGGATCGCTTTCGCCGGGGCCGAGAGAGTCGTCCGGGAGACCATGAACACCGCCCCCGCGGAACCCAGGGTGGTTCTGGACCTCACCATGGTCTATGCGATCGACGACGTGGCACGGCGCATGCTGCTGGAAGTCGTGCGCCGACTCACACTGGACGGTCACGAGGTTTATCTCGTCGACCCGGAATCGGTCATGCCCGATCCCGATCCCGGCGATGGCGGCCGAGTCACCGTCGTAAAAGACATGGAACAAGTGATGGTTTCCCCCTCTCCGTCCTGAAGCCGGTGAAGTCGGTACCGGGACCGGGTGGAACGCCGCTCTGCTCGCCCACCGTGTCGGCGCGGAGAGCGTCGTCACCGTGGAAGTGGACGGGGCCGTTGCCGAGCGGGCGCGGTCCGCCCTGGAACGCTTCGGGGCCGGAGTGCGGGTGATCCACGGAGACGGACATGACGACGACGAGGCGCGTGTCTGGCAGTCCGGCCCCCGCCGTCTCTGGAGCGAGGCGGAAGCCGCCCATCGCTGGTGGGAGAACGAGGGCAGGCCGGGGCACGACCGGTTCGGACTCACCGTGACAGCGGAAGGACAAGCCGCCTGGCTGGACACTCCGAACCGGTCCTGGCCCGTCTGAGGCCGAAAGCAGTACCGCCCTGTCCTGGCGCGGCCCCCACGACCGCGCTCAGAACAGGGCCGCCGTCCGCCTGGTGTGAGCGGACGACGGCCCTGATCGGCGCGTGGCGGGATCAGTCGGGGAGCCGGTCCACGATCCAGGTGCCCAGCTCTTCGGTGAGGGCCGTGTGCGTGGTGGTCTCGGACGAACAGCGGAAGTCGTTCAACTCGCTCTCCTCCGGGCGCAGGGCGTCGATGTTCGCGTACAGATCGTCCTGCTTCTCGATGTCACGGATCGCGACCGCGCTGACCGAGGGGACGAAGCACACGTCCTCGTACCGCAGATCGATCTTGCCGCCGACCTTCTTCATTGCGTCGGCGAGGATCTTGTAGGTGTGCAGGGTGCCGCCGGGGGCACCGTCCACCTCCGGGAAGCCGTCGGTCGTGATGGTCTTCTGGGCCTTCGGGAACCTGCGGTTCAGATAGGCGGCCGTCACATCGTCGCCCTGGGCCTGGGCGTAGAAGGTCGTGCCCGGGTAGATCCGGTCGATCCGCAGCGCGACCTCACCGGGCTTCACCTCCGGCAGACCGACCCCGTCGGCCCGGCCGTTCGCCACACCGATCTTCAGCGGGACCTGCGGCCAGTGGCCGACCTCCGCCAGGGCGGCCAGGAACTCGGTGCGCTCCGGGGCGACGCCGATCTTGCCGGTGTCCCTGTCGTAGTGCTGCCACAGCATCTGCCGCGCCGCCGGGCTGTTCATCTGCTTCGCGAAGTCGTTCGGGAAGGGGATGAAGTGCGAGAACGCCTGCACCCCGACCGGGACGGAAGCGCCCCGGTGCGGGCTGTCGTACGAGAAGTACAGCGCGGCCCCGTGGTCGATCTCCTGCGACTCCATCTTGGCCAGCGCGTATCGGGTGACGATGCCTCCCATGCTGAAGCCGCCGACCACCAGCCGGGCATCCCCCAACTGCTCGGCCCTGGCCCGCAGGACCGCGCCGATGACCGCGTCGGCGTTCTCCAGGATCGACGCGCTGCGCTCCTCGTAGCCGAGGAGGATCACATCCCTGCCGCGCCTGCGCAGCTCGCTGATGAGCGGGTATTCGCCGCCCTCCAGCCCCTGGTAGAGCACATCCAGCTTGCTCCGGCCGAGACTGAAGCCGTCAGCCATGATCACGGGCCGCACGATCCCCGGGTTCCTGTCCCCGAGAAAGACCCACGCGAAGCCGTTCGGCAGCGGCCACTCCTCGTGCTCCGGCACCTCGATCGTCCCAGCGGGTCCGGCGGTCAGCGGACCGCCGAGGCTGAACGAACCGACGTTGGGCTCGGCCGTCTCGGACATGGTCGTACTCCTTACGGAAGGGGCGGGTGGGGCGACGTCATCATGGGTCGCGACCCGGGAGCATCGCCCTTCCGAGCTGCGGGGTTCACCCCATCTGATGGAGCACGCGCGGGAAAGGTTTGGCGTACCGCGGGGGTGGGGTGCCCGCGCCGGGCAGCGCGCCTTCCGCGTTGAGACGGTTCCGGATGGGGCCTTAGCCCCATCACCGCCTGCCGTCCGGCCGCCGCAGGCGTCGGCCCCTTCTCCGTCTACCCGGGTTCACCGAGACGGAGGGCATCCCTTATCTCGCTGAGCTTCGCGGTCGTGGCCGGGGTCCGCTTCTGCGCTTGTTCAGCGAGTCGGAGGGCGTCGTCAATCTCGCTGAGCTTCACGGAGGACAGGACGGCCCCCCGCTCTATCAGGTCGTCCCGGGACACAGTGGTCAGCCACGTGCACGGCGTGAAGCCCGGACGCGGGAGCGCGAGCCGCAACACACCTTCGAACGGCAGTCCTTCACCGGTGCCGACCGTCACTTCGATGCCCAGACCGCTGATGTCGACGCCCGCCGGAGCGACGACCTGCATCACCCGGATCCCGGACATGTCATCTCCCGACAGCAGTACGACCAACCTCCGCTCGTCGAACTGGGCCCACCAGACTTCGCCACGTTGCACAAGTCCTCCAGACATATGACGGCAGGCAGACGCTGCGTGACGGCGTGGACGGAGCGCTCCCGCCTGAGAGGGCGGGAGCGCTCCGTCGGAAGAAGTTACGCGGAGGTCGTCGCGAACGTCAGGAACGCCTGCCACGACGCGGCGGGGACGGCGAGGGCGGGGCCCCGCTTGTTCTTGGAGTCGCGGATGGCGATTCCGCTGGTCAGGGCCGCGACCTCGACGCAGTTGCCCCCTGTGGCATTGCTGTAGGAGGACTTGAACCAGGAGGACTCATCGGCCACGCCGAGGGCCGTGATGTGCGTATTGATGGCTACTCCCACTGTCGCGCTAGTTGTTGCAGAAATTCGGCTGTACGAGCCGGAGGCAGGGCACTCTCCCGCATGGCGTCGAAGCGGCGGATGTTCCGCTGCACCTCGCGTCGCTCGTCCGTGACGCTGATGGTGTTCGGCATGTCGACCTGTACGACGGGGGCGAGCACCTCGGAGAAGTCGAGGATCACGAAGTTGCTCTCCGCCCGGTAGGACACGACGTCATGGGGGAGGATCTGGATGGTCACATGGTCCAGACGGTTCAGTTCCACGATCTCGTCATGCTGCTCGCGCATGATCCCGGGGCCGCCCACCATGCATCGCACGGCGGTCTCATCGAGAATCACGCGCAGCTCCAGCGGGCTGTCGGAGCGCGTGATCAGTTCCTTCCGCTCCATCCGGAGCCGGATGTTCTGCTCGACGTACTCCGAGTTGGTCTCGTCCACCGGCTTGGCGATCGAGTACAGCGCCCGGGTGTAGGCCTCCGTCTGGAGCAGCCCGTAGACGAGGCTCGGCTGGAAGGCACGCATGGCTCTCGCGTCCTGCTCCAGCCCTCGGTACGTCGGCATCTTCGACGGCATGAAGGCCTTGTAGGGCGTCCAGGGCTCCTTGCTCAGTGACTCCCTGTGGAGCTGGAGAAGGGTCTCCCGGTCCTCCCTGGCCATGCCGATGTCGTAGAGGTCCATGAGGGCTTCGAGGTCCGCCACGCGCGGGAGGTCGTTCTCGCCGATCTCGACGCGGGCCAGCTTCGTGAACGAGAAGCCAAGCTCTCCCGTCACATCCTGAAGTGTCAGGCCCTTGCCCTCGCGGAGCTTCCTCAGCTCCTTGCCCAGCTCTCTGCGTCGGAATGTCGCGCCCCGTTTTGCTGCCACCCTGCTGTCCTCTCTCCTCGATGGTCTGCCGGTGCTCGATGTGACCTCTGTGGGGTGCCGACGCATGTCGTCCCCCTGAGTGTCCCACCACCTGTCGGCCCCTGGGCAAGTCGTGCCGCTTCTCGCGCATTTGCCAATTTCGCCCCCTAGGGACTATGCGCTTGCATATTAACTCGCATATAGATCACCGTAGTTGAGTCAGACTCACATCGGACAGTGATGCCTATATCTGGCCCAACCCTCACCCCTGGGCCCGATCTCGCCCTGTCCGAAACCCGAAAGGACAGGGCCATGCCCATCACCACCGCCGCTCCGCGCGCAGAGATCGTCACCGGGTTCGACGTGAGCCTGTTGCGGACCGGGAGCGGGGAGGCGATGAGTGCGCAGGACCGGACGTGGCCGGGGTTGATGCGGAGGGCGGGGAGGGCGCATCTGGGGATCTGGGAGTTGGAGGGGTTGGTGGAGAAGGTGGAGCTGTTGGTGTCGGAGCTGGTGACGAATGGGTTTCAGCACGGGCGGGGGGAGACCGTGGAGGTCCGGCTGTGGCGGACGGAGGTGTATGTCTGCATGGAGGTGAGCAGTGGCGTCGGGAAGGGGATGCCGTGCGTGCGGGAGGCGGGGCCGATGGAGGAGAGCGGGCGGGGGCTCGGGCTGGTGGCGGTGGTCGCCGACGCGTGGGGGGTGACGCCCGACGGGGACTGCACCTGGTGCATGGTCGACGTCCCCGCCGCCCCGGCCGGCTGAGCCGAAGCCGGACGGCCACGCAGCGTGATCGGGGCGGGCGCATAAACTGGGGGGAGTGCCGGGTGAGCCGCCCGGCAGGAGGACGGACGGAGCACCATGGCCCTCTCGATCACCAAGACGCACGGCAGTCTGAATGACATCTTCGTCATCGACGGAGCGCCGACGGACCATTTCGCCGAGGCGGACGTCGCCCGCGCGGTGCGGCTGCTCTGCGACCGTGAGCAGGGGCTCGGCGGGGACGGCGTCTACTTCGTCGCGGACAACGGGGACGGGAGCGCCGAGGCGTACTTCTACAACCCCGACGGCTCGGCCTCGCTGCTCTGCGGCAATGGGATGCGCGGCGCGGGACGGCTGCTGCTCGACCGCCATGACGCGCGGAGCGTGGTGCTGCGGACCGGGCCGCACGCGTTCACCGTACGGGCGGCGGAGACGACCCCGCACGGGGTGCGTCAGGTCTCGGTGGAGCTGCCGCCGGTGGACTTCGCGCCCGGGGAGCCGATCGTGGCGGGCACGGAGGAGCAGGCGTTCGTGGATCTGCCGCTGCCTCCGTACCACCCGTCGCGGCATGTCTCGGCGGTCGCGGTGCCGAACTCGCACCTGATCACGGTGGTGGACGACGGTTACGACGAGGCGGAGCTGATCGAGACGGGCGGCCGGGTCGCGGAGACTCCGGCGACGTTCCCGATCGGGGCGAATGTCTCCTTCGTACGGCCGCTCGGCGACACCGAGGTGTTCGTACGGACCTTCGAGCGCGGTGCGGGGCTCACCCCGTCCTGCGGCTCGGGTGTGGCGGCCTCGCGGGCGGTGCTGTCGCGGCTGGGCCGGGTGGCCCCGGAGCAGCCGGTGACGGTGCGGAATCCCGGTGGGGTGGCGCGGAGCTGGATGCGGACGGACGGTGAGCGGTGGCAGCCGGTGCTGGAGGGGAACGCGACGCTGGTGTACGCCACCGAGCTGGAGCCGGAGGCGCTGCTCGGCGAGGGGCCCGTGGTCTTCGAGGCCTCGTACTTCACCGCCGAGAACGAGGCTTTCGCGGCGCAGAACGGTGAGAATCTGCGGGTGCTGAAGGAGTCCGGCATCGAGATGGAGCTGAAGAGCCCCGCCGCTCTCTGAAACGCGTAGAACCGAAGAAAAGGGCGGGCCGTCGGCAAAACCGACGGCCCGCCCCCATGCTGTGCCGTTCTACGGCGTCTTCTTCGTCACCTGGAGGTCGGCGGTGGGCTCCTCCACCCTGCCGCCGGGGGTCCCCGCGGTGCTGTGGTTGTTGGCCGCCACCGGGTCCCGGGTCACCGAGTGCACGACGGCGGTGTTGCGGATGTCGCTGCCGTCGCCGGTGTAGTCCGGGTCGAGCTTCACCCTGAACACCCAGGTCACGGATGCCCCGGGAGCAAGGGTGGCCTGCGGTCCGCAGTCGACCGCGTCGCCCGACATGCACTCGTCGTCGGAGGCCACGAAGGTCAGCGACGAGGGCAGGGTGTCGGTCACCCTGACCTCCTCGGCCTGCGAGGGTCCGTTGTTGGTGACCGTGACCTGGTAGTCGAAGGACTCACCGGGCGCGATCGGGTCGGTGGTCACCGGCTTCTTGACGATCGCCAGGTCGGCGGAGGGAGCCGCGACCTGTCCGCCGGGCACGGTGGCCGTGTCGGTGTCGTTCTCGCCGGCCGGGTCGATGTTGTCGGCGGTGACGCGGGCGGTGTTCAGCAGATCACTGCCGTCGCCCTTGTACGCCGGGTCGATCCGGACGGTGAGGGTGTACTCGATGGTCTCGCCGACCCGCAGCGGGGTGGCCCGGCGGCAGGAGACCGCGAGACCGGAGACCGTGCACCCGGCGGGCGAGGACGAGACGTAGGTCAGGCCCGGGGGCAGTTCGTCGGAGAGGCGCACATTGAGCGCGTCGGCCGAGGGTCCGTTGTTGGTGATGGTGATGCGGTAGTCGAAGGTCTGGCCGGGGATCGGCGCGACCGTGCCGACGGCTTCCTTGGTGACCGCGAGGTCCGCGTACGGCTGGTTGACCGCGCTGCCGGGGAGTCCGGCGGGCGGGCTGGTGTTGTTCCCGGGCACGGGGTCGGTGGTGTCCGACGTGGCGGTCGCGGTGTTGGCGATGTCCGAGCCGTCGCCCCGGTAGTTGGGGTCGAGCCGGACGGTGAAGCGCCAGGTTTTGGCCGCCCCGGGCGCGAGGACCGCCTGCGGGCCGCAGGAGACGTTCTGGCCGGTCGCGGTGCAGCCGTCGGGTGAGGAGACGAAGGCCAGCGGGGTGGGGAGGGTGTCGGCGAGCCGCACGGCCAGGGCCTGCGAGGGGCCGTCGTTGGTGACGACGACGGTGTACTCGAAGGTCTGTCCGGGCGAGATCGGGGTGCTGGTCGTCGGCCGCTTGATGGTCCAGATGTCGGCCTGCGGCCGGGTGACCCCGCCGGGCGGCAGCACGGGCGGCGAGGTGTTGTCGGTCGGGTTGGGGTCGGTGGAGTCGGAGGTGGAGGTGGCGGTGTTGCGCAGATTGGTGCCGTCGCCGGAGTACGCCTCGCTCAGCTTCACCCGGAACACCCAGGACACACTGGCCCCGGGCGGGAGCACGCCGAGCGGACCGCAGGTGACCCGCTGGCCCGCCGCGACGCAGGGGTCGGCGGAGGAGACGAAGGTGATCCCGGCGGGCAGATTGTCGGTCGCGGTGACGTTGCGGGCGTCCGAGGGGCCGGTGTTCTGGGTGGTGATCCGGTACTCGAAGTCCTCGCCGGGCACGATCGGCCCGCTGCCCAGCGCTTCCTTGACGGTGTTGATGTCGGAGACGGGGTCGAAGGGGCCGATCGGGGAGACCGGGTCGGTCTTGTTGTTGCCGGGGTCCGGGTCGACCGACTCCGAGGTGCCGGTGGCGGTGTTCCCGAGATCGCTTCCATTGCCCTGGTACGAGGGGCTGAGCTGGACCACGAAGGTCCAGGTCTTGACCTCGCCCACGCTCAGCTGGGGCTCCGGGCCGCAGGTCACGATCCGTCCGGCGGCGGTGCAGCCGTCGGAGGAGGAGACGAACTCCAGGCCCTCGGGGAGGGTGTCGGTCGCGGTGACATTGCGCGCCACCGACGGACCGTTGTTCCGGGCGGTCAGGGTGTAGGTGACCAGTCCGCCCGGGGGCACCGCGGCCGCCACCCCGGGGGCTCTGGCGAGCCGTGTCACCACCTCGGCGGCGGTCGCGGGGGCGACCAGCGGCACCGCGACGGCGTACCCCGTGCCGGAGCACAGCGTCACCGCGCAGACCAGGGCGGCCACCGCCGCCCTCGCCCCCGGGAGCCGGCGTTTCATCCATCTCATCTGGCATCGATTCCGTTCATGATCCGGAGCCGTACACGAACTGTGCGGCTCACCGGCCCTTCGAGCGGCCGAGGTCAGCCAGTCGGCTAGTCCGCCCGCTTGGTGAGCACCAGATCAGCGGTGGGCGGGGTCACCCGGCCGCCGGGCGGGCCCGACGTACCGCTGTTGTTGGCGCTGTTGGGGTCCTCGGTGGCCGAGCCGACGGTGGCGGTGTTCCGCAGATTCGAGCCGTCGCCGGAGTAACCGGCGTCCAGCCGTACGCGGAACGTCCAGCTCACCGAGGCTCCGGGAGGGAGGCCCGCGACCGGGCCGCAGAGCACATTGCGGCCGGTGGCGGTGCAGCTGTCCGAGGAGGAGACGAAGGTCAGCGCCGTCGGCAGCGGATCGCCGATCCGCACCTGACGGGCGGCCGACGGGCCGTCGTTGGTGACGGTGACCGTGTACTCGAAGGTCTGGCCCGGTGAGACGGGCGCCGTGGTCACCGTCTGTTTCGCCGTCCGCAGATCCGCCCTGGGGACCGTCACCCCGCCCGGCGGCGGGGCGCCCGCCGAGATGTTGTTGGCGGTGTTGGGGTCGCTGACGTCATGGACGACGGTCATGGTGTTCAGCAGATCGGAGCCGTCGCCGGTGTACGTGGGGGCGAGCCGCACCCGGATGGTCCAGGAGATGGACCGGCCCGCGGGCAGGCTGCTGTACACCGGGCAGCCGATGTTCTGACCGGTCGCGGTGCAGCCGCTGGGCGAGGAGACGAAGGTGAGCCCGGCGGGGAGGGTGTCGGCGATCCGTACGTTGGTGGTGTCCGACGGCCCGTTGTTCTGCGCCGTGAGCTGGTAGTCGAACTGCTGGCCGGGGGTGATGGGCCCGGTGCCGACACCGGATTTGAGCGCGGCCACATCGGCCCGCGCGGTGACGGTGGTGGTCGCCGTCGCCGAGTTGTCCGCGTCGTTGGTGTCGGAGCGGTTCGCCGGGGCGGTGACGGTCGCGGTATTGCTCAGGGTGGTCGGCTGGGCGGGCGCGGTGCCGGTGATCGTGTACGTGGCGGAGCCGTTGCGCAGCAGATCCACCAGGGTGTCGATGGTGTTGCCGCTGCCGGAGCTCTGCCGGCAGAGGCTGCCCGCGCTCGCGACGCAGCTCCAGGTCACTCCCGTGAGCCCGGGGACGGTGTCCCTGACGATCGCGCCGGGGACGCCGTTGGCGTCGCTGTTGGAGACCGTGACGGTGTACGTCACCTGGCCGCCGCCCGCCGGGACGGTGGCGGGGCTGCCGGTCTTGGTGACCGACAGATTCGCCGGGACGTTGATCTTCAGATCGCCGATCTCATGGATGTTGGTCGCGCCGCCGGTGCCGCCGGAGAAGCCGACCTTCAGGGTCGACGGCAGGGCGGGCTGATTGGCGATGGTGCTCACGTCGAAGTCGGTGATCAGTTGGTTCATCGGCGTACCCGGTCCGGTGTCGGACCAGAGCGAGACCAGCAGCCGGCCCGCGCGGGGCATCACGGTGACCCGGACGGTGCGGTAGTCGCCCCGGCTGCTGGTCTCGACCGTGCCGCCGGGGCCGTTCACGGCGGTGCCGTAGCGGTAGCCGGTGGTCCCGTTGCCGCCGCCGCGCAGCACGATCCGGTTGGCCTGGCTGCCGGGGCCGCCGTTGCCGACCTGGACGGAGGAGAAGTTGCCGAACTCGTCGACGCCGATGCCGAGGAACGCGCCGGGGACGCCCGAGCGGTTGCAGTTGGGCGGACCGCCGCCGCAGGCGTAGCCGAGGCTGCCGCCGGGGGCTCCGGTGCCGTTCGGGGCGGTGCCGTCGGCGAGGAAGAAGGCGAGGCCGTCGCCGCGCCTGCCGTCGAAGGCGGTGCCGCCGTAGGTGGCGTAGGTGAACTCGGCGACGATGCCGAGGCTGGTGGAGAAGGAGTCGTTCATCTCCCAGGCCCCGGCCTGGGAACTGGCCGCGCTGGTCAGCCGGAGCCAGCCGCCGGGCTGGAAGGTGGCGGAGCCCACGGCGGTGCCGAGGCTGCCCACGGCCGAGTCGAAGGGCTCGTGGACGGGGAAGTTCAGCGCGCGGGGCTGCTGTCGCTGCTGCTGGTGGGCGGTGCGGGCGGCGCGGTCCTCGTCGAGCGCGGTGGCGTACTGGGGCAGCAGGCAGAGCAGCATCCCGCACACCGTGGCCAGGGCGAGCCGCCGGCGGACGCCGACGGCCCCGGCGCGGGCCGATCCCCGGGTGAATTTCATTCCGCAGACCCTCATCTCGAAAACGGTGGGCAGGGCGGCCGTGCGGGCTCAGCGCCGGGTGCTGCGGCGGGCGAGGACCACGAGGGCGCCGCCGGCGGCCAGCGTCAGCCCGGCGGACCAGGGGAGCCAGCGGGGCAGCTCACGGCCGGTGCTGGGGAGCTGGGGACGGCCGCCGGGGTGGGGGTGGCCCGGGCCCGTGGGGTCCGTCGGGCGGGGCGGGTGGGTCGGCCGGGACCCGTGCTTGAGATACAGCGGGCCGCCGTCGGGGGCGGTGGTCCCGGACGCGTTCCGGTTGTTGCCCGGGACCGGGTCGGCGGTGGTGGAGGTCACCGACGCGATGTTGTCGATCTCGGTGCGGTGACCGCCGCCGTGCCCGCCGTCGCCGCCGCCGTAGCGCGGCGCGTTCTCCCGTACCCGTACGACGATCTCGTACGTCACCGACTCTCCGGCCGGGAGCCGGTCGAGCGGCGGACAGCTCACGGTCCGGCCGAAACCGCCGGACGGCGCGCAGCCGCCGGGCGAGGAGACGAACCGCAGCTCCTCGGGGAGCGGGTCGGTGACCTGGACGTTCCGGGCGGTGGCCGGGCCCTTGTTGTGGACCGTGAGGCGGTAGGTGAAGGTCTCGCCGGGGGTGACCGAGTTCCGCCCGTCGGGGAGCAGCGCGGTCTTGCGGAGGGAGAGGTCGGCCTTGCCCGCGCCGGGCGGCACATGGATGCCGGTGGTCGACGCGGTGTTGTTGGCGGGGTAGGGGTCGGCGGTCTGGGAGTCGACGGCGACGATATTGGTGATGTCGGAGCCGTCGCCGGTGTAGTCGTCCACGAGGGCGACGGTGATCAGCCAGGTGTGGGTGGCGCCGACGGCGAGCGAGGCCAGCGGGCCGCAGGTGATGGTCCGGCCCTGGGCGGTGCAGCCGTCCGGGGAGGAGACGAAGGTCAGCTGGGGCGGGAGTTCGTCGGTGATCACGACGTTCACGGCCTGGGAGGGGCCGTGGTTGAGGGCCGTGATCCGGTAGTCGAAGACTCCGTCCGCGTTGACGGGCCGCTCGGCGCGGGCCGCCCCGGCGGTGGCCGCGGGCGGTTCGACGGGCCTGGTGACGGGGGCCGGGGCGGCGGCCCCGGGAGCCGCCTCGGGGCTCGCGGCCTGGGCGGTGGCGGCGGGGCCGACCTCGGTGTGGAGCGCGAGGTCGGCGCGCTCTCCGGGGGCGGCCTTGCTGTCAGGGGTGGGACCGGGAGTGGTCCCTGCGGGCGTCCGCGCGGGCGTCTGTACGGGGAGCTGTACGGGCCTCAGGGCCGGCGTCGGGTGGGACGACGGGGAGCCGTCGGCCGACGGGGAGGCCGAGGCCGGGGAGGCGGCGGCCGGGGCGTCGGCCCCCGGGGTGGCCGAGGCGCTCGCGCCCGGGGCCGAGATCAGCGCGCCCGCCGCCAGCACGCAACAGGCGGCGATGACTCCACCGGCCCTGCGCGCTGCCGTCGCGGACCGTCCGTGGACGCTTCTCATGCGGGATGCCCTCCGTGCTCACCGGTCGATGATTCACCGAGACCACCACTCCCCACCCCCGCGCCTTTTATCTGATAACCACTCAGAATTCCTCATAATGCACTAGCGGCAGCATATGACTTGAATCAGGACATGACAGAGGGGCGGGTCCACGGCGTCTCCGCCGCGCGCCCGCCCCTCACCCGCTCACACGCTCAGCCGGCCAACACCGGGAGCCAGACGTCGTTGGTCTCGCCGTCGGCGCTACAGGTGTACTGAATCAGGTTCCGGCCCTGGCCGACGCCGCCCTCGACGTTGAGACACTTGCCGCTGGACTTGACCACGAGCTGGTAGCCGATGCCCTTGGGCACGAACTTCCACTGCTCGTTGTCGTCGGTGCCGCAGGGCCACTGGATGATCCGGGCCCCGTCCTCGTGCGAGGACTCCCGGACGTTGAGGCACTTGCCGCTGTGCTCCGCCTTGAAGCGGTAGTAGCCGCTGCCGGTGGCCTCCGGCTCCCAGCGCTGGTTCTCCTGGCCGTTGAGGGCCCACTGGACCACCTCGGCCCCGTCGTCGCCCGAAGCCCCCGCGACATCCGCGACCTGCCCCGGGTCACTGGCCAGCCGAAGCGTCACCAGCTCCGCCGACACGGCCAGCTTCGCCGGACTCGCCGCCCCCGGACTCGCCGCAGCCGGACCCAGCAGACCGAGAGTCATCGCCGCGCCCGCCATCAGCGCCACCGCGCCCGCCGTCAGAGACCGCCGAGAAGCTGTAGTCATGAACTCTCCCTCGCTCCACGCCATTTCCCGTGAGGGGATGGCGACTCTCCGTGTTGGCCGGTATGCATTGCCAGCCGCCCGGGCCCGCATGCGCCGATCCCGGCGAATGCTCCATTGGAGTGAATGGGGGCGTTGCCTTGACACAGAGGCGCCGGGGCGGGAAACCCGCCCGGGCGCCTCTGGATGGAGCATGACCTAGAGGAAGGAGTTGATCTCGATCGTCTCGGTACGGCCGGGGCCGACGCCGATCGCCGAGATCGGCGCGCCGGACATCTCCTCCAGCGCCTTCACATAGGCCTGCGCGTTCTTCGGCAGGTCGTCGAAGGTCTTCGCCTTGGTGATGTCCTCGGACCAGCCGGGCAGCTTCTCGTAGATCGGCTTCGCGTGGTGGAAGTCCGTCTGCGAGTAGGGCAGCTCCTCGACGCGCTTGCCGTCGATCTCGTACGCGACGCAGACCGGGATCTCCTCCCAGCCGGTGAGCACGTCCAGCTTGGTGAGGAAGAAGTCCGTCAGACCGTTGACCCGGGTCGCGTAGCGCGCGATCGGGGCGTCGAACCAGCCGCAGCGGCGGTCACGGCCGGTGGTCACACCGCGCTCGCCGCCGATACGGCGCAGCGCCTCGCCGTCCTCGTCGAACAGCTCGGTCGGGAACGGGCCCGCGCCGACCCGGGTGGTGTAGGCCTTGAGGATGCCGATGACCCGGGAGATCTTCGTCGGGCCCACGCCCGCGCCCGTGCACGCGCCGCCGGCGGTCGGGTTCGAGGAGGTGACGAAGGGGTACGTGCCGTGGTCCACGTCGAGCAGGGTGCCCTGGCCGCCCTCGAAGAGGACGACCTTGCCCTCGTCGATGGCGTCGTTGAGGATCAGCGTGGTGTCCGCGACATACGGCTTGAGCTGGTCCGCGTACTGAAGCATCTCCTCGACGATCCGGCCGGACTCGATCGCCCGGCGGTTGAAGACCTTCGCGAGGAGCTGGTTCTTCTGCTCCAGGGCGGCGTCGACCTTCTGGACCAGGATCGACTCGTCGTAGAGGTCCTGGACCCGGATACCGACACGGTTGATCTTGTCGGCGTAGGTCGGGCCGATGCCCCGGCCCGTGGTGCCGATCTTCCGCGTCCCGAGGAACCGTTCCGTCACCTTGTCGAGGGTGACGTTGTACGGCGTGATCAAATGCGCGTTTCCGCTGATCAGGAGCTTGGACGTGTCAACGCCGCGGTCGTTCAGCCCGCTCAGCTCGGAGAGCAGGACGGCCGGGTCGACCACAACTCCATTGCCGATGACCGGGGTGCACCCCGGGGAGAGGATTCCGGAAGGGAGCAGATGAAGCGCGTATTTCTGGTCGCCGACGACGACCGTGTGGCCGGCGTTGTTGCCGCCCTGGTAACGCACCACATAATCCACTGATCCACCGAGGAGGTCGGTGGCCTTTCCCTTGCCCTCGTCACCCCACTGAGCACCGAGCAGCACAAGTGCGGGCACAGGCGTACACCCCTTCCGGGCGGGGCATGTCCAAGGTCAGGGGGCGTGAGCCGTGCCTGAGTCCGCGGACCGGTTGCCCCGGAATAGACGAAGCCCCTGGCGCAATAGCGCAAGGGGCTCTTGCACAAAGATGCTACCCGAGGAAGGACCGAGGTGTCGGCTCACGACCAGCTGCTGGTGGTCATCGACCCGGTCGCCCGCCGAAGTGACGGCGAGTCCGTTCGGATCGCGAAGGATGTTCTGTGCGGCGGGTCGGAGGCGAAAATCTGTCTTCCGGAGGGGCCCGAGGAGTTCGCGCGGGCGCTGGCCCGCCGGGGTTCGCGGCGGCCGGTGGTGATCGGGGACGACCGGGCGCTGCTGCGCGCGGTGTCCCTTCTGTACCGGGACCGCTGGCTCGGCGACGGGGCGCTGTCGCTGATTCCGGTGGGTCCGGCGGTGGAGCTGGCGCACTCCCTGGGGGTGCCGCCGGGGCCGGTGGCCGCCGCGCGGGCGGTGCTGGACGGGGTGGTGCGGCGGCTGGATCTGCTGGTCGACGAGAGCGACGGGGTGGTGGTGGGGGATCTGACGATCCCCGCCTCGCCCGTCCCGGTGGGGGCGGGGACGGTGTGGGGGGCCTGCCGCCATCTGGCGCGGTCGCTGGTGCGGCCCGCCCCGGTCCCGGCGGCCCGGATCCATCGCCAGCGGCTGCGGGTGGAGGCGGACGGGATGGTGCTGGCCGATCTGAACCGCGAGGTGGAGGGGGTGACGGTCCGCACCGCCGGGGGCCGGGCGGAGGTCCTGATCCAGCCGGGCGGATCCGGGGAGCCGCTGACCGCCAAGGCGCTGACCGTGACCGTCTCCGGCCCCGACTTCCGCTACCGCGCCGACACCCAGGTCACCGGCCCCGTCCGCACCCGCACCTGGACCCTCCGCCCGGGCGCCTGGGGCCTCACCCTGCCCTACCAGCCGCCCCCGTGACCGGGCCGGGGCCGCCCGGGCCCGACCGGGGCCGGGCCCGCAGCCGCAGCGCCAGCGGCTGGAAGGCCCGCGGCGGCCCCTCGGGCCGGGGGCACCCCTGCACCGCCGTCCGCTCGCGAGACACACCCCCCGCGACCGGGCCGCCGAGAGCGGGCGGGGATTTTCCCCGGCCGGTGGCGTACCGCGCCGGAGACGGCAGGCCGGGGGCACCCCGTACCCCGCCGCCGCGCGCGGCCCGCACCACGCCCCCGCGACCGAGCCGGACGGCTACACCCCGCCGAAAGTGCGGCGGCGGTGGTCGCGCCAGCGGTCCAGCAGGAGGGGGAGTTCGCGCTGGAGGAACTCGAAGAACTCCAGGGTCTCGGCGAGCCTGCGGCCGCCCGCCGAGTCCGGGCCGAGGCTCGCCACGCCCTCGCGCATGGTGTCCTCCCACTTCTTGATGATCTGGTCGCGGTGGGCCAGCGCCTCGTACCACTGGTTGCTGTGCACCCGGTACCGCTCGCGGCGGGAGCCGGGCTCCCGCTCGCGGGAGACCATGCCGACGTGGGCGAGATAGCGGACCGCGCCGGAGACCGCCGCCGGGCTGACCTTCAGCTGCTCGCCCAGCTCGGCCGAGTTCATCGCCCCGGAGTCCGAGGCGAGCAGCGCGGCGAAGATCCGTGCGGGCATCCGCGCCATCCCGGCCTCGGCGAGCTGCCCGGCGAACCGCTCCACGAAGGCGGAGACCAGCTCCGGGTCCTGCTTCCGGCCCTGCTCGGCGGCGTCCTGTTCCGTCGTCATGCCCGTGATCCTCTCCCGGCCCGCCCCTCAACCCAACTTTATACGGTTCCTTAACTTCACAAATTTGTGAAACAAGCGTAGTTTCCGAATATGACGAAGGCCATCACGGTCGACGGACTGCACAAGTCGTTCGGCCGGACGCACGCCCTCACCGGGCTCGATCTCACCGTCGACACCGGCGAGGTCCACGGTTTCCTCGGCCCCAACGGGGCCGGCAAGTCCACCGCCGTCCGGGTGCTGCTCGGACTGCTGCGCGCCGACGCGGGGGACGTCCGGCTGCTCGGCGGGGACCCCTGGCGCGACGCGGTCGCGCTGCACCGCCGGATCGCGTACGTCCCCGGCGATGTGACCCTGTGGCGGAACCTCTCCGGGGGCGAGGTCATCGACCTCTACGGCCGACTGCGCGGCGGGCTCGACCCTGGCCGCCGCGCCGAGCTGATCGAACGCTTCGAACTCGACCCCACCAAGAAGGGGCGCACCTACTCCAAGGGCAACCGCCAGAAGGTCGCCCTGGTCGCCGCCTTCGCCTCCGACGCGGAACTCCTCGTCCTCGACGAGCCGACCTCCGGACTCGACCCGCTGATGGAGGGCGTCTTCCAGAGCTGTGTGGCCCAGCAGCGCGACCGGGGCCGGACCGTACTGCTCTCCTCCCACCTCCTGAGCGAGGTGGAGACCCTCTGCGACCGCGTCAGCATCATCCGCGCGGGCCGGACCGTGGAGACCGGCTCCCTCGCCGAGCTGCGCCATCTCACCCGTACCAGCGTCACCGCCGAACTCGCCGGACCGCCGAACGGCCTCGCCCGCCTCCCCGGGGTCCACGGCCTCGACATCCGGGGCCACCAAGTGCGGCTCCAGGTCGACACCGACAAGTTTGACGCGGTGCTGCGCGCGCTCACCGCGTCCGGGGTGCGGTCACTGATCAGCACCCCGCCGACGCTGGAGGAGCTGTTCCTGCGCCACTACACGGACGAGGCGGGGTCGCGATGACCACCGGCGCCCGCCCCCTGGCAGGCACCGGAGCCCTCCTCGGGCTCGCGCTCCGCCGCGACCGGGCCATGCTCCCGCTGTGGGCCGGGCTGCTCTCGCTGACCGTCGTCAGCGGCGCGGGCACGGTCGGCTCGCTCTACGCCACCGCCGCCGAACGCGCGGACCTCGTGCGCTCGCTGGCCGTCAACGGCTCGCTGCGCGCGATGCTCGGCCCCGCCTTCGGCGACTCCCTCGGCGCGCTCGTGAGCTGGCGCTTCGGCGTCTTCGCCGCGCTGGCCGCCGCCGCGCTGAGCCTGATCCTCGTGGTGCGGCACACCCGGGAGGAAGAGGAGAGCGGCCGGCAGGAGATGCTCTCCTCCGCGATGGTGGGACGGCGCGCGCCGCTCACCGCCGCCCTGCTCACCGCGCTCATCGCCAACACCGCGCTCACCGGGGCCATCACCGCCGGGCTCGCCGGACCCACCGGCTCCGCCACCGGGGCCCTCGCCCTGGGCCTGGCCGTCGGACTGACCGGCATGGCCTTCGCCGGGCTCGCGGCGATCGCGGCCCAGCTCACCGAGAGCGCCCGCGCGGCGAAGGGCCTGACCGCCGCCGCGCTCGGCCTCGCCTACGCGCTCCGGGCGGCGGGCGACTCGGCCACCGCCGACGGCTCCGCCGTACCGACCCGGCTCTCGCCGCTGGGCTGGGCGGAGCAGATCCGCCCGTACGCCGGTGAGCGCTGGCAGTTCGCCGCCCTGCTCGCGCTCGCCGCGCTGGCGCAGATCGCGGTGGCGTACGCGCTGACCGGGCGGCGCGACATCGGCATGAGCTTCCTGCCCTCGCGGCCCGGACCGGCCGCCGGACGGATCGCGGGCCCCACCGGGCTCGCCTGGCGGCTCCAGCGGGGCGCGCTGCTCGGCTGGAGCGCCGCCTTCCTGGCCGGCGGGATCGCCTTCGGCTCGCTGGCCTCGGGCGTGGCCACTCTGGTCGGCGAGAACGAGAGCACCCGGGAAATCTTCGAGCGGATGGGCGGGCAGAGCGGTCTCACCGATGCCTTCCTCGCCTCGATGACCGGGCTGTTCGGCCTGGTCGCCGCTGTGTACGCGACCTCCTCGGTCCTCCGGGCGCACAGCGAGGAGACCGGCGGACGCGCCGAACCCGTCCTCGCCGGCCCGGTCGGCCGCGCCCACTGGGCGGCGGGCCATCTCGCCCTCGCCCTCGGCGGCTCGGCCCTGATCCTCGCCGCCGCCGGACTCGGCATGGCCCTCGGCCACGGCACCGCCCCCGGCCCGCTCCTGGGCGCGGCCCTGTCCCAGCTCCCCGCCGTCTGGCTGCTGGGCGGGCTCGCCATGGCGCTGTACGGGGTGCTCCCCCGGGCCGTCATGGCCGCCTGGGCCGCCGTCGGCCTCACCCTGGCCATCGGCTGGATCGGCCCGGCGCTGCGGCTGCCGGACGCCCTGCTGGAGCTGTCCCCGTTCGGCCGTCTCGCCAAGCTGCCGGGGAACCCGATGGAGTGGCGGCCCGCCCTGCTCCTCACGGCCCTCGCCGCCGCCCTGGTCGCCGTCGGCCTGGCGGGGCTGCGCCGCAGGGACCTGCGGAACTGACCTGACCTCAGCCGCCGATCCGCCAGTACAGCTCGGGGTCCGGGGCCGTGCCGCAGGGCGCGAGCCCCAGCCGGGGGCTGCGGTAGCGGTCCTGGTTCACCCGGGGGAAGGTGCGGTCCTCCTGGTGGAGACAGCGGCCCTGGGCCCCGGCGATCCGCCACGCGGACCGCTTCCAGGTGTCGCCGTGCCACGGCTCCCGCCGCCACTTCTGGTCCGTCCGGGACTCCTCGCACCGCAGCAGTACGGGGCCGGAGCGGACGGCGGTCAGACAGTACGCGCCGTGCGCCCGGGGCCTGATCGAGCCGTCGCCGCCGAAGCCCCACCGCTGGGCCCCGGTGCCGTCGCAGCCCGCGATCCCGACCGACCAGGACTGGGGCGCGGACCCCCGTACCCCGAGGCACTGTTCCGGATTCCTGCCGGTGAAGGCGGTCGTACGCCCGATGTCCCCCATGACCTCGCCGGGCCGGGGATCGCGGTGCCGCTGCTCGTACTGGCGTCGCGACCACTCGGCGTGGTCGTGCGGAAGGGGCTTGGTGTAGAGGGACTCGTCCACGCACACCCTTGTCCGGGGGCACTGCCGCTCGGCGTCGTACCAGCGGGCGATCCGCTCCTTCTCGGCCCGCCGGGCCGGGGACAGATTCACCGGCAGCGGGGTCATCGTGTAGGCGAGATAGGCCGTCGGCTCCACCCCGGCGCGGTAGGCGGCCTTACGGAGATAGCGGGCCGCGATGCCGTGGTCGGCGTGGTCCACCCGGCCGTCGAGACCGAAGGCGAAGGAGGCGTTGTCATGGTCGAGGGTGAGGACGCGCCGGGCCCCGCTGAGGCGGATCAGCGAGGTCAGCGTGGTCAGCAGCGCCTTCTCGTCGTAGCCCTCGCCGCGCTGGAACAGCGAGATCTCCCGCCGGTCGCCGGTGAACAGCCGGAGCATGCTGTCCTTCTGGCGCCCCTCGGGCATGCCGTCGTGCAGCCTCATGAAGATCAGCCGCACCTCCGCGCCGGGGGGCCGCCCGGCCAGGGTGAACGACTGGACCACCCTGCCGCCGGTCACCACATCGGCCGGCGTCCAGCGGTCGGCCCCGCCCGCCATCTCCGCGTACGCCTTGCGAACGCCGTTCGCCCGGTTCTCCGCGTAGTTCCGGGCCTCCAGCGGATTGCGCTCCCCGTCGTCCCCGGCGGTGAGATACACGGTGGTGAGGGCGCAGCCGGCCCGGACGGTCCGCTCGATCTCCGGGTTGACGAAGAAGAGGTCGTCGTCCGGGTGGGCGACGCCCACCAGGGTGCGACGGCACCCGGGCGGGTCCTTCGGGAAGGCGGCGGCCCGCGAGGCCGGGGGCTCGCCACTGCCGACGGGCGGCGGCGGCGAGCCCGCCGGAGCGCAGGAAGCCCCTGTCACCGCGCAGAGCAGCAGCGCCGCCAGGGCAGCGGCGCAGCGGCTCAACCGGCCGCTGCCACCCGCTTTCGCCATGTGTACCGCCTTTCACCGCCATTCTTCACAGTTCATGGCGGATCAGCGGTATTTCCCTGCCGTTGGGGCCTGTCCTACAACTCCACCAGCAGCTCGTCCACGCCCCGGATGACATATCCGGGGTTCCACACCGGCTCCCCCGTCAACCGCATCGTCGGGGCCGACCTCAGCAGCTCGCCGAAGGAGGCCAGCAGCTCGATCCGGGCCAGCGGCGCGCCCAGACAGAAGTGGATGCCCGCGCCGAAGGTGATGTGGGGGTTGTCGGCGCGGCCGAGGTCGAGGGCGTCCGGGTCGGTGAAGCGCGCCGGGTCGCGGTTGGCGGAGCCGAAGAGCAGGGCGAGTTCCGAGCCGCGCGGGACGAGCGTGCCGCCGATCTCGATGTCGTCGAGGACCCAGCGCTCGAACATCTGGAGCGGGGTGTCGAAGCGCATCAGCTCCTCCACCGCCGTGGGCAGGAGGGAGTGGTCGGCGCGCAGCTCCGCGAGCTGCCCGGGGTGGCGGAAGAGGGTCCACCAGCCGTTGGCGGTGGTGTTGACGGTGGCCTCGTGGCCCGCGTTGAGCAGCAGCACACAGGTGGAGATCATCTCCTGCTCGCTCAGCCGGTCGCCCTCGTCGTGGGCGGCGATCAGGGCGGAGATCAGATCCTCGCCCGGCGACCTTCTGCGCTCGGCGATCAGGGTGCGCAGATAGTCGGAGAACTCCACCGACGCCGCCACCGCCCGGCGCGCGGTCTCCTCGGAGGGGTTCAGCTCGAACATTCCGCAGATATCGGCCGACCAGGGCCGCAGCAGAGGGCGGTCCGCCTCCGGGACGCCCAGCATCTCGGCGATGACCGCCACCGGCAGCGGCTCGGCGACATCGGCGAGCAGATCGCCGCCGCCCTCCTCGACCACCTTCGCGACCAGCTCGGCGGCGAGCCGCCGTACGGTCGGCTCCAGCGCGGCGACCGTCCTCGGGGTGAACGCCTTGGTGATCAGTCGCCGGATCCTGGTGTGGTCCGGGGCCTCCAGATCGAGGATGCCGTGGTCGTTGAGGGTGTGGAACGGCTCGTGGGCGGCGGGCGGCGGGGTGCGGCCGAACTCCTCGTGGGTGAAGCGGTGCAGATAGGTCCGCCCCAGCCTGCGGTCCCGCAGCAGCGCGGAGACATCCTCGTAGTGCGGTACGAGCCACTGCCGGGTCGGCTCGAACCAGTGCACCCGCCCCTCGCTCCGGAGCCGCTCATACGCGGGGTACGGATTCGCCACGAAGGCGGGCGACCAAGGTTCGAAAAGTACGCTCATAGCGGGACGTTAACGCCCGTACACCGTGCTGACCAGAGGGGAACGGCAAGCTCCACCCGCTCGTGACCTGCGGTTATCCCGGGTGTGTCCCAAGGTCATCCCGGGGTGACCAGCCGTGCCTCATAGGCGAAGACCGCCGCCTGGGTGCGGTCCCGCAGCCCCAGCTTCACCAGCACCCGGCTCACATGCGTCTTGATGGTGGACTCCGCGACCACCAGATGCGAGGCGATCTCCATATTGGACAGCCCCTGGGCTATCAGCACCAGCACCTCCGTCTCCCGCTCGGTCAGCTCCCCGACCCGGGAGACGGAGGCCACCCTCGGCACGGTGCTGAGCTTGGAGAACTCGGTGATCAGCCGGCGGGTCACGGTCGGCGCGAGCAGCGCCTCGCCCGCCGCCACCACCCGTACGCCGTCGGCGAGCTGCCGCGCGGAGGCGTCCTTGAGCAGAAAGCCCGAGGCCCCCGCGCGCAGCGCCTGATAGACGTACTCGTCCAGATCGAAGGTGGTCAGCACCAGCACCTTGGAGCCGCTGTCGGCGGCGACGATCTCGCGGGTGGCCTCGATGCCGTTCAGCTCCGGCATCCGGATGTCCATCAGCACCACGTCGGGCCGCAGCTCGGCCGCCTTGAGGACGGCCTCGCGGCCGTTGACCGCCTCGCCGACGACCTCGATGTCGGGCATCGCGTTCAGCAGTACGGAGAATCCCTCGCGGACCATCATCTGGTCGTCCACGATCATTACCCGGATCGTCATACCGGATCCTCCGCGTTCAGGGCGACGGGGAGGAAGACGGCGACCTCGTAGCCGCCGTCCTCGGTGTCGAGCGCGGTCATCTCACCGCCCAGCATCGACACCCGCTCCCGCATCCCGGTGATGCCGTGTCCCGCTCCCGGCGACGGCTTGACCAGGCCCTTGGCGGCGGTGTTCACGACCCGCAGCCCGAGCCCGCCGAGCACATAGCTGACCTCGACCTTCGCCGAGGAACCCGGGGCGTGCCGCAGGGCGTTGCTCAGCGCCTCCTGGATGATCCGGTACGCCGACAGCTCGACGCCCTGCGGAAGGGTCCGCACCGATCCGGTGACGGTCTTCTCCACATCGAGGCCCGCCTCGCGGACGTTGTCGAGGAGCCGGCCCAGATCGCCGAGGACGGGCTGCGGGGCGTCGGGGGCCTCGTAGTCCTCCGCGCGGACGACGCCGAGGATCCGGCGCAGCTCGGTCAGGGCGGCGACCGCGTTCTCCCGGATGGTGACGAACGCCTTCTCCAGCTCGGGCGGCGGGTTCTCCACCCGGTAGGGCGCGGCCTCGGCCTGGATCGCGACCACGGACATGTGGTGGGCGACCACGTCGTGCAGCTCACGGGCGATGGTGGTGCGCTCCTCCAGCAGGGTGCGGCGGTCGCGCTCCACGGCGGTGACGGACTGCTGGACGGCGACCTCCGCCCTGGCCTCGCGGCGTACGTGCACCACGGTGGTGGCGAGCAGCAGCAGGGCGGCGCAGAAGAGCAGCGGCACGGAGTTGCTCCCGTACCCCGCCCAGTCCAAGAACAGCTCGAAGAGCATCGCGTAGGCGGCGGTCAGCACCCACATCCAGACGGCGGTGCGCGGCCGGGTCCGCAGCGCCACCACCGTCAGCACCGCCAGATGCGCGACGAAGCCGGGCGGTGTCCACGGCCACATGTCCGAGTAGGGCATGAGCGCCATGACGAGCGGGGTGGCTGCCATCGAGGCCCAGAACGCGCCGACCGGGCGGAGCAGCGTCATCGCCACGAGGGCCCCGTAGACCAGGGCGAACAGCAGCAGGAGGGAGCCGCTCCGGAGAGACGTGATCGCGCCCATCGTGATGAACGCCGCCGCCGTGAGCACGGCGGCGTGCGGGGCCCAGACCGCGTGCTTGCGTATCCGCTCCGGGAGCCGGCGGATCAGCGACCCGTCGGGGCGCAGCGGGGGCAGCGGGCGGTAGGCGAAGGCGTCGTGGAGGAGGTCTTGGCGGAGGCCGCTCAGGGCCCCGGAGGCCAGCCGGTACTCAGGGCTTCGGGTCTTCTCGGTCACGTACCAAACGGTACGGGCGGGTACGGACGCGGTCGTCCCGCTGGCTGCGGATACCGCCGCGTCCGTCCTGAGGACTACGTGTAGGTCACACGTCGCCCTTGGCGGCGTCGACGCCTGCGCCCGCACCGGCGGTGAAGACGCCCGCGTGCTCCTTCGCCCACTCGGCGAAGGTGCGCGCCGGGCGGCCGGTGACCCGCTCGACGGTGTCGACGACGGTACGGCCCACCGGCGGGGTGTCGCGGTAGACCATCAGCAGGAAGTCGATGACCTCGTCGGACTGTCCGGCCGCCCGCCAGCGGACGAGGGCCTCCTCCTCGGTCAGCTCCACCAGCCGAATGGCCCCGCCGCGCGCGGCGGCCAGTGTCTCGGTCTTGTCCGCGACGGTCAGCGCCTGCGGCCCGGTGAGCACATACTCCTGTCCGCCGTGGCCGTCCTCGGTGAGAGCGACGGCGGCGACCGCGCCGATGTCGGCCTCGTGGACCATGGCGCTGAGCCGGTCGGTGAACGGCTCGCGCACCTCGCCCTCGGTACGGACGGACTCGGCCCACTCCAGGGCGTTGGACATGAACTCGACCGGCATCAGCACCGTCCACACGAACTCACTGGCGCGGACCGCGTCCTCCAGCGGGGTGGGGCCGCCGCCGTGCAGCACGGTGATGCGGCGGACGCCCGCCTCGCGGGCCAGCTCCAGAATGCGCGGGCCGGTCTCCAGCGGGGTGAAGTACGGCCCGCCGAAGGTGATCAGATGGAGTCCCGTGACGCCCTGGAGGGCGGCGGCGAGGGACTCGGGGTCGGTGAGGTCGCCGCGTACGGTCTCCACCCCGGCGGGGAGGTCCGCACGGGCGGGGTCACGGGTGAGGGCGCGCACCGAGTGGCCTCGGTCCAGCAGTTCGCGGACAAGCTGAGTGCCGACGGTTCCGGTTGCTCCTGTGACGAGATGAGTCATGGGAACACCCTAGGAAGCCTCGCGGTCAGCTGCTGTCCTTAATTCGATTTGTCACCAAGCAAGCTGGGCGATCTCCTCGGCGACCACCGCGCAGGCGTCCGCCGCCGGGTCGATCAGCGCGAAGTGCCCGATCTCCTCCAGCAGGGTCAGCCCGACGGTCTCCCCGGCCCTGGCGGCGGCGTCGACGAACGACTCGGCGAGCGTGTGCGGCACGGTGATGTCCGCCCGCCCCTGCACCAGGGTGGTGGCGATCCCGGTGGGCAGCAGCACGGCCGGGTCGCTGTGCGCCCGCCGCTCGGCGAGGAGTTCGTCGCCGCCGCCCTCCCCGACCAGGAACTGGCGCACCGCGCCCGCGCACCCGTCCAGCTCCACCGCGAGCGCCAGATCGGCGAGCGGGGCGAGCGCGACCACCCCGCGCAGCGGCGGCGGCTCGGGCAGCCGCCAGGGGGACCCGGCGGGCAGCACATGCCGGGCGGCGGCCCACAGCGCGAGCTGCCCGCCCGCCGAGTGGCCGGTCAGCACGGTCCGCCCGGCGTCGGCCGACGGCAGCGCGTCGCGGGCGAGCGCGGGCAGCGCGTCCAGCACGGCGGCCACATCGTCGAAGGTCTCCGGCCAGCGCCCGGCGACCGGCCCGGCCCCGCCCTGCTGGGGCAGGTCCCGGCCGCGCCGGTACTCGACATTGGCGACCGCGAGACCCCGCCGGGCGAGGAAGTCCGCGAACGGGGTGACATGCCGCCGGTCGTACCGGGCCCGCCAGGCCCCGCCGTGCAGCAGGACGACGAGCGGCACACCCTCCCGGCCGTCGCGCGGCGCGTAGAAGTCGACGATCTGATCGGGATGATCGCCGTACGCGATGGTGGCGTCCGGAGCCACCGCCGGGTGCGAGAAGACCGACTCGGCCTCGGCGGTGTCACGGGCGACAGGGTCCGGCATGCGGGCTCAACCTTCCCGGGGAGTCGCGGAATTGACCGCGGGCCCCGGAAGGGCGACCCGCGGAAATGATCTGATCAGCGGGGACGCTATCAGTACCCCCCGCCGACCGATCTCAATCCCGCGTCAGGCCCGCGGCACTTCGGCGAGCACCTCCCCGAGCGCCGCCGCCGCCCGCCGGACGTCCTCGAATCCGGTGTACAGCGGTGTGAACCCAAAACGCAGCACGTCGGGCCCGCGCAGATCCCCGACGACCCCCCGCCCGGCGAGCCGGTCCATGACGGCGGGAGCCTCGGCGCAGCGCAGCGCGATCTGGCTGCCCCGGGCCTCGTGCGCGACCGGAGTCAGTGAACTCACCCTGGAATCAACGCCGTTGAGACCGCCCTCCGCATACGTCTCGGCGCACCGGAGGAAGAAGTCGGTCAGGGCCAGACTCTTCGCCCGTACGGAGTCCATGTCGACCCCCTCCCAGACGTCCAGCGCCGCGTCCAGCGCCAGCAGGGAGAGGATGTCCGGCGTCCCCACCCGCCCGCGCGCCGCGCCGCCGGCCGGGGTGTAGCGGTGGTCCATCGCGAACGGGTCCGCGTGGGAGTTCCACCCCGGCAGCGGGGACTCGAACGCCTCCTGGTGGCGCTCGGCGACGTACAGATACGCGGGTGAACCGGGCCCGCCGTTCAGATACTTGTAGGTGCAGCCCACCGCGAGATCGACCCCGTGGGCGTCCAGGTCGACGGGCAGCGCGCCCGCGCTGTGGCACAGGTCCCAGACGGCGATCGCGCCCGCCTCGTGGACGGCGGCGGTCAGCGCGGGCAGATCGTGGAGCCGGCCGCTGCGGTAGTCCACATGGTTGAGGAGGACGACGGCGGTGGCCGGGCCGAGCGCGGCGGACAGCTCCCGGGGGTCGGCGTGGACGATCCGGCGGCCCGTCAGCCGGGCCGCCGACTCGGCGACATAGCCGTCCGTGGGGAAGGTGGCGGCGTCCACCACGATGTCCGTACGGCTCTCGTCCGCGCTCAGCCGGACCCCGGCGACCACGGCCTTGAACACATTGACGCTGGTGGAGTCCCCGACCACGATCTGTCCCGGCCCCGCCCCGACCAGCGGCGCGATCCGGTCGCCGATCCGCTCGGGCGCGTCCCACCAGCCGCTCTCGCGCCAGGAGTGGATCCGCAGCTCGCCCCACTGGCGGGCGACGACATCGGCGACCCGGGCGGGGACATGGGCGGGGAGCGCGCCGAGCGAGTTCCCGTCGAGATAGACCCCGCCGTCCAGGACGAACAGCTCGCGCAGCGGGGCGAGCGGATCGGCGGCGTCGAGCGCGGCGGCGTCGCGGACCAGTTCGTCGGTCAGTACTGATTCGTCAGGCTGTGTCATCCGGTGGTCAGACATGGCTGCGGGCCGTCCACAGCTCGGGGAAGACGTTCTTCACGGCGCGCTTCTCCAGCCAGGCCACCCCGGCGGAGCCCCCGGTGCCCGTCTTGGAGCCCATGGCCCGCCGGGTCGCCACCAGATGGTCGTTGCGCCAGCGCCACACCAGCTCGCCGACGTCCGTGAGCGCCTCCCCGAGCCGGATCAGCTCCTCGTGCCGCCCGGGCTCCGCGTATACCCCGGCCCAGATCCGCTCCACGACCGCGTCCGGCTCGTACCTCAGCGCCGGATCGCGCCGCAGCACCTCCTGCGGTACGGGCAGCCCCCGCCGCGACAGCAGGCTCAGCACCTCGTCGTACAGGCTGGGCTCGTGCAGCGCCTTCTCCAGCTCGGCGTGGACCCGGGGCGCGCCCCGGTGCGGCACCAGCATCGACGCGGACTTCTCGCCGAGCAGGAACTCCATCCGCCGGTACATCGCCGACTGGAAGCCCGAGCCCTCGCCGAGCGCGCTCCGGTACGAGTTGAACTGGGCGGGTGTGAGCTGGCCGAGCGGCTTCCAGGAGGCGTTCAGCGCCTCCAGCTCGCGCACAGACCGCTTGAGCGCGTCCACCGCCGCCGGGATCCGGTCCTCGCGCAGGGCGCGCCCGGCGGTCTCCCACTCATGGACGATCACGGTGAACCACAGCTCCATGACCTGGGTGGTGACCAGGAAGACCATCTCGCCCGGGTCCTTCGACCTCGGGTGCTGAAGATGGGTCAGCACATCGGCCTGGACATAGTCCTCGTAGGGCGTGGTCCCCGCGAAGTCCAGATTCGGGGTCGCGTCATGTGACATCGCTGTCTCCTCGACGTGTCCGGGTAGCGGTCCGCCCCTTCCTGTCCGGTGTGGGAGCCCCGGTCCCCGATCGCATCATAAGCCGGGGCCCGTGGCCCCTCCACGCGTCTGCGCGAAAGGGGGCACGGGCCCCGCCGTCCACTCGCCGTCCACCGCTTTCGATCAGCCGAGCGTGGCCGCCGCCGTCTCGGAGGAGTCCCGCAGAAACGTCGAGCACCGCTCGTACTCGGCCTGCTCACCGATGGCCCCGGCGGCCCGCGCCAGCGCGTGCAGCGCCCGCAGGAATCCCCGGTTCGGCTCGTGCTCCCACGGCACGGGCCCGTGGCCCTTCCATCCACTGCGCCGCAGCGCGTCCAGCCCCCGGTGGTACCCGGTGCGGGCGTACGCGTACGACTCCACCACGCTGCCCCGCTCGTACGCCTCGTCCGCGAGCAGCGCCCACGCCAGCGAAGACGTCGGGAACTTGGCGGCGACCTCCGCCGCCGAGGCCCCGGCCGCCAGCAGCTCACGCGGCTCGGCCTCGTCCGGCAGATGCGTGGGCGCCGGTCCCCCCAGAAGATTCTCGTGGATACCCATGCCCCCAGTCTCCCAGGTCCCGCCGGCGATCCCGCGCGCCTCACACCTTCTCCAGGGGCGGCGCCCCCACCCCGCAGTTCACCCTGCACTCCGGGCGCGGACCCGCCCGCTCCGGCCGCCGTACCCACCCGGCCGCGATCAGGGCCCCCAGTACCAGCACCCCCGCGCACATCGGCATAGCCCGCTTGAACGTCGCGCCGAACTCGGCCGCCGAGCGGTACGCCTCCGGGCCCATGCCGGCCAGCAGCGGCAGGGCCGCCACCGCGAGGAGGCCCGCCGCGCGGGCCGCCGCGTTGTTGACCCCGCTGGCGATGCCGGCGCGGGCGGTGTCCACGGACGCGAGGACGGTCGCGGTGAGCGGGGCGACCAGGGTCACCATGCCCAGGCCCATCACCAGCAGCGCGGGCAGGACGTCCGCCACGTACGAGGGGCGCTCCCCCACCCGCAGCATCAGCAGCATCCCGGCGGCGCACAGCAGCGGCCCCACGGTCAGCGGGATGCGGGGCCCGATGCGCTCCGCGAGCGCGCCCGAGCGGGCCGAGAAGAGCAGCATCAGCACGGTGGTCGGCAGCAGCGCCACCCCGGCCTGGAGCGGGGAGTAGCCGGAGACCACCTGGAGCTGGAGCGCCACCAGGAAGAAGAAGCCGCCGAACGCCGCGTACACACAGAGTGTCACCAGATTGACGGCGGTGAACAGCCGCGAACGGAAGATCGACAGCGGCAGCATCGGATCCGGCCGCCGCCGCTCCACCGCGACGAACGCCACCCCGACCACCACCCCCGCCGCCCCCGCCCACCAGGCGGGCGCGATCAGCGCGTAGGTGACCAGCGTCAGCGCCGCCGCGCCGAGGACCGCGCCGAGGACGTCGAAGCCCTTGCCGTGCGCCCGGGGATCCCTCGACTCCGGTACGTGACGCAGTGCGACCGGCACACAGAGCGCCGCGAGCGGCACATTGATCAGGAAGACCCACCGCCACCCCGGCCCGTCGACCAGCCACCCCCCGACGAACGGCCCGACCGCCGCCCCGACCCCGCCAAGACCAGACCAGAGCCCGACCGCCCGCGCCCGGTCGTCCGGATGGAAACTCGCCTGGATCAGCGCCAGCGACCCCGGCGTGAGCAGCGCCCCGCCGATCCCCTGAAAGGCCCGCGCCAGCACCAGCGTCTCCCCGCTCGGCGCGATCCCGCACAGCAGCGACCCGACCGCGAACCACACCACCCCGACGACGAACACCTTCCGCCGCCCGTACCGGTCGCCGAGCGCCCCGCCCAGCAGGATCAGCCCGGCCAGGGAGAGCATGTACGCGTTCACGGTCCACTGGAGGACCGCCATGTCCGCGTTGAGATCCTCGCCGATGCGCGGCAGCGCCACATTCACGACGGTCGAGTCCAGCATCGCCATCGTCGACCCGAGCACGGTGGTGAGCACCACCCACCGGCCGGTCGCCGTACCAAGCCTGATCTCCCCAGGACGGTCATCCATACCGGGATCATCCCCCCGGGACCGGCTCCCCACGAGTGGGCGGGGCCCGGCTCAGACGCCGAGCAGCTCCGAGACGTCGAGAGTGATCTCCGCTGTGCCCTCGGCCCCGACGGAGGCGGGGAGGGTGATCCGCTGGCCCGGGGCGAACACCTGGTGGTTCTCGTAGACGACGCCCACCGGGTCGGTCAGGACATGGATCCGGCCGTGCTTGCGGTTGACGATCAAGTAGACCGGGATCTTGGCCTCGGCGTAGGCGTTGACTTTGCCGCGGAGATCGTTGTTGTAGTTGCTCGACGTCACTTCCACGACGAGGTGAACAATCACCGGGTCGAAGCATCCGTGCTCAACGACATGATCACGGAAGTCTGCGTCCACCACGGCGAGATCAGGGATGGCGTAGTCCGACGGCCCGCTCGGCAGCCAGATGCCGACGCTTTGATGCACCCTGGTCTCTTTGCCGTGCAGCCCGGCGGCGATAAAAGGGACCATGAGGTCCGTCAAGATATCGGCGTGATCGCCGTCCGCAGATGGGGACACGGTGATGATGCCTCCGATGATCTCGACGCGATGCCCCTCCTCCATGAGACGGTCCGCCGCCTCAAGGAGGGACTCGGGCTCGCTGTCACAGGGGTGCTCGACTGCTGCGGCAGACATATGAACCTCCTGATGGCTGATGTCGAGAACATCATCGTAGGACGGCGGGCCCGTATGTGTCCCACAGCGACTCGTCCACCCGTACGAGTGAGGCCCGGCGTCCACCAGGGACACCGGGCCTCATCAGGGGCGATCTGCGCGACTACTTCAGCTTGGTGCCCGCCGAGCGCAGCGCGCCGCACGCCTCGGTGACGCGGACGGCCATGCCGGCCTCGGCGAGCTTGCCCCAGGTGCGGGGGTCGTAGGTCTTCTTGTCGCCGACCTCGCCGTCGACCTTGAGGACGCGGTCGTAGTTGGTGAACATGTGGGCGGCGACGGGACGCGTGAAGGCGTACTGGGTGTCGGTGTCGAGGTTCATCTTCACGACGCCGTTCTCCAGCGCGGTGGCGATCTCCTCGGCGGTGGAGCCGGAGCCGCCGTGGAAGACGAAGTCGAACGGGTCGGCCTTGCCGTACCGCTCGCTCACGCCCTGCTGGAGGTCCTTGAGCAGCTCCGGGCGGAGGACGACATTGCCCGGCTTGTAGACGCCGTGGACGTTGCCGAAGGAGGCGGCCAGCAGGTAGCGGCCCTTCTCGCCCAGGCCGAGGGCCTCGGCGGTGCGCAGGGCGTCGTCGACGGTGGTGTACAGCTCGTCGTTGATCTCGTGCGTGACACCGTCCTCCTCGCCGCCGGTCGGGGTGATCTCGACCTCAAGGATGATCTTGGCGGCGGCGGCCTGCGCCAGCAGCTCCTGGCCGATGGAGAGGTTGTCGGCGAGGTTCTCGGCGGAACCGTCCCACATGTGGGACTGGAAGAGCGGGTTCTCACCACGGGCGACGCGCTCGGCGGAGACCGCGAGCAGCGGGCGGACATAGCCGTCCAGCTTGTCCTTGGGGCAGTGGTCCGTGTGGAGCGCGACGGTGATGTCGTACTTGGCGGCGACGATATGTGCGAACTCGGCCAGGGCGACCGCGCCGGTGACCATGTCCTTGCTGTACTGGCCGCCCAGGAACTCGGCTCCGCCGGTGGAGATCTGGATGATGCCGTCGCTCTCGGCCTCCGCGAAGCCGCGCAGCGCCGCGTGGAGGGTCTGGGAGGAGGTCACGTTGATGGCCGGGTAGGCGAACTTTCCTGCCTTCGCCCGGTCGAGCATCTCGTTGTAGACCTCGGGGGTTGCGATGGGCATGTCCGCTCCTTGTTATGTGCGGTGTGCGATAGGTACTGGCCCTGACCTTGGGGCGACGTCATCGTCAGCCCTCATCTTTCCAGACTCGGCCCAGGACTCCACCACGGCCGGTCCCCCGCCGTGCGCACGGAGCGCCGAACAAGCCCCCGACCTTGCGTCACCGCAGGTCAGGGGCTTGTCAGGGTCAAAGGAGCCTCAGGAAGGCCCCAGGGGGCTCAGGAGAGACCCAGCTCGTCCAGGGAGTACGCGTACAGATACGGCACCCCCGCCGTCTCGCTGATCTTCTCCCCGGCGCCGGTGGCCCGGTCCACGATCGTCGCGACCGCGACGACCACACCGCCGGCCGCGCGCACGGCCTCGACGGCGGTGAGCGGGGAGCCGCCGGTGGTGGAGGTGTCCTCCACGACCAGGCAGCGGCGGCCCTTGATGTCCGGGCCCTCCACCTGGCGCTGCATGCCGTGGGCCTTGGCGGCCTTGCGTACGACGAAGGCGCCCACCCGGCGGCCGCGCGCGGCCGCCGCGTGCAGGACCGAGGTCGCCACCGGGTCGGCGCCGAGGGTGAGCCCGCCGACGCAGTCGTAGTCGAGATCGGCGGTCAGCTCGCTCATGACCTCGCCGACCAGCGGAGCAGCCGCGCCGTCGAGCGTGATCCGGCGCAGATCCACGTAGTAGTCGGCCTCAAGACCCGAGGAGAGGGTCACCTTGCCGTGCACCACGGCCTTGTCCTTGATCTGCTGGAGCAGCTCAGCGCGTACATCACTCATGGCTCCGAGCTTAGGGCCTCTCGTTTCACAGCCGACGCCAGCTCCAGGTGGTGGAGATCTCCAGCGGGTCGATCGGGGTGACGAGACGCGGCAGGGTGTTGAGGCCGTTCGGCGGGCCGGACTGGGGTTCCACACAGACCGCCTCGGCCTGCTCGTCGTAGATCACGACCCACTCGGCGCGGCTGGTGACGGTCAGCTCCAGCAGCCCGGGCCAGGTGAGGGTGACCGCGACCCCGTCGGGCATGCCGAAGCAGTCGTCCCAGGGGCCCTGGAGCGGCGGGATCCGCCGGCCGGTCGGCAGATGGTCCTCGCCCCGCTCCTCCTGCCACTGCGGCTCGAAGGCGATCTCCGCCGGGCCGCCGCTGCCGAGGTCGCGCCGGAACCAGGGGTGCCAGCCCGCCTGGGCGGGGAAGGAGTCGCCGTGGGTCTCGACGCCCAGGGTGAGGGTGAGCGAGTCCTCCGCCAGCTCGAAGAGCTGGGTGACGCGCCCGCTGTACGGCCAGGGCTCGCCGAGCTCCCGGGTGAAGGCCGCCTCGGCCGGGCCGCTGCGGGCGGTACGCCAGGGGAGGTCGCGGACGGTGCCGTGGATGGCGTGCGGTGCGGCGTTCAGCGGCAGTTGATGGACCACACCACCGTTGCGGAACCGCCCGTTCTCGGTCCGGCCGCACCAGGGGGCCATCGGGAAGGAGCCGTACCGCTCGCCCTGGCGCAGCAGTTCGACACCGCCGACGGTCAGGCTCTCGATCCGGCAGCCGGCTTTCGGATTCACGGTCAACTCGACGTCGGACGCGGCCAGACGGACGTTCTCTTCGCTGCTGCTCACCCCACGACAGTACTGGTACGGGTGATCATTTCCGGCGGCGCAGCGCCCGGCCGACGACGACGGCCGAGGCGAGGGCGAGGGCGGCGGCGGGCGCGACCCAGCGCAGCGGCAGTCCGGTGGCGGTCGCGTCGGGCGCGGGGACGGGGGCGTAACGGCCGCGCGGCGGGGCGTGGTCGACCTCTTCGGCGCTGCGTCCGATCATGGTGCGGCGGGCGTGAGCGGCCTCGGCCGGCAGTGCCTCCGGCAGTTCCTCGGGCAGCTCGTCGGAGCTCTTGGAGAGGTCCGCCAGGTCCGCCAGCTCCTCCAGGCCGTCCAGGCCGTCCAGCTCGGAGACGTCGTCGAACCCGTCGGCGTGGGCGTCGGCGTGGGCGTTGGCTCCGGCCTCGGCGGAGAGCGAGGACGGCGGTACGGGGGTGTCGAAGACGGAGGCCGTCCCGGCATCCCCGTCCCCGTCCCTGTCCTCGTCCTCGTCCTCGTCCTCGTCCTCGCCGGTGATGCCGAGCCGTTCGGCGTCCGCGCCGCTCACCGGCCCAGGCCCCTCGAAGCCGGGCGGTTCGGCGTCCCCGGCGGTCTCCTCTGCGGCCTCCTCGGCGAGCCGCTCGCCGAGCCGGTCGAGGAGCCGGTGGGCGGTCTCTTCCCGGGCCTCGTCCGACAGCTCGGCGAGCCGCCCGGCCGGTTCGGCGGAGCCGGTGACGCTCAGATTCGTACCGCCGTCGGCCTCCGTGAGACGGATCGTCAGCGTCACCCGTACCGTGCCGCCGCCGCGCGCCTCCGTGCCCTCGCCCTCGGCGGTGAAGCCGCCGTCGTGCTCCAGCAGGCGCAGAGCGCCCCGGTAGGTGATCGAGTGGCCGCCGACGCGGACCTTGAGCCGGCCGGAGAGCGGGCCCGCCGTGTCGTCGGCGTCCTGTTGCAGCCCGTGGACGCAGCGGGCGACCCGCACGGGGTCCCTGAGCACCTGTCGGACGGTCTCAGCCGGTACCGGAACGAACACCTCATGGTCCATGGGGATCGAGCGTACCCAGCGGGCCCGCGCACGTCTGCGTCTGCGCCGCCCGTGTACCCGTGTATCAGTCCGGATAGCGCGGCTGGACCAGGGTCGAGGGCCGCAGCCCCCGCACCCTGGTGCGCTCCGCGCCCCAGCCGTTCGCGGCGAGGGAGGCCCGGGTCAGCGTCCGGGGCGGGGGGCCGTCGGGGTCGAGGCCGAGCGGGGGGCGCGAGCCGCGCGCGGCGAGCAGGAAGCCCCAGTCGCCCGGGGTCGCGGGCTCGCCCGCCGCGCGGCTGTCCGTGCCGCCGGCGGGCCCGGAGCCCCGGCCGGTGACCCGGTAGGGGCTGGTGCCGAACCCGGCGGCGCGCAGGGTGGCGTCCACCGTCCAGTAGGTGCGCGGGCGGGAGCCCGACGGTCCGGCGTGCACCGCGAGCCGGCCGCCGTCGGCGAGCGCGGCGGTGATCAGCCCGTAGAACTCCTGCGAGTAGAACTTGGCGCTCTGGGTGATCCCGGGGTCGGGCAGGTCCACGATCACCACGTCCCAGAGGCCGCGCGGGGCGCGCAGCCAGCTGAAGGCGTCGGCGGTCACCACCCGCGTCCGGTGGTCGTGGTGGGCCCGCCGGTTGAGCGCGGCGAGCGCCGGGTCGGAGCGGGCGAGGCGGACGACGCCCGGGTCCAGCTCCACGACGGTCACCGAGGCGGTGTCGGGGTAGCGCAGCGCCTCGCGGGCGGCGAGTCCGTCGCCGCCGCCGAGGATCAGCACCCGCTCGTGCCGGCCGAGCATCGCCGGGTGGACGAGGGCCTCGTGGTAGCGGCGCTCGTCGCGGGAGCTGACCCAGAGCCGGCCGTCGAGGAAGAGGTCGAGCGGGCCCTCCCGGTCGCCGGTGATCACCACTTCCTGGACCTCGGTCTGGACGGCGACCCGCACGCGGTCCCCGTAGACCGCCGCGCGCGCGGCCCGCTCGAAGTCGTCCACGAGGACGGTGGCGGTGCCCAGCACGGCGAGGACGGCCGCGTTGGCGACGATCAGCCAGGCGCGGGAGCGCCGGGTGAGGTCGCGGCGGAAGAGCCAGAGGACGAGCAGTCCGCCCGCGACGGCGTTGACCGCGCCGGTCAGCAGTCCGCTGGTGAGCTGGCCGAGCCAGGGCAGCAGCAGAAAGGGGAAGGCGAGCCCGCCGACGAGCGCGCCCACGTAGTCGGCGGCGAAGAGATCGGCGACCGTGCCCTCGACGTCCTGCCGGGAGACGCGCTGGATCAGGGACATCAGCAGCGGCAGCTCGGCCCCGATGAGCACCCCGATGATGAGCGCGAAGGCGACAAGGACGGTCTGGGACTCGCCCACCCAGGCGAAGGAGGCGTACAGCGCCATCGCCGAGCAGCCGCCGATCAGCGCCAGCGACAGCTCCAGCAGCCCGAAGCCGACGGCGGCCCGGCAGCGCAGCCGCTTGGCCAGCAGCGAGCCGACGCCCATGGCGAAGACCATCACCGACAGCACGACGGAGGCCTGGGTGACCGAGTCGCCGATGAGATAGGAGGCGAGGGCGACGAGCTCCAGCTCGTACACCAGTCCACAGGCCGCGCAGACGAAGACGACCAGCAGCACGAGGAACCGGCCCGCCGCCGGGCGTACCGGCAACCGCACCGGGCCCGGGGGCGGTGACAGTTGCTCCGTACGGTCGATCATGCAGTAACGCTACGTCACGTTTGGCGCGCGAACTGTCACCCACACGTGTGCACCTGCGCCACGGCGTACGGACCGGTCCCGGGGGCGGTCCCGGGACCGGTCCGATCCGGTCCGGCTCTACAGCGCGACGGGCTGCGGCAGCCGTCTGACCCGCTGCTGCACCCGGGACACGGCCCCGACGCGGGTACGGGTGACGACGAGTCGCCCCTCCTGCGGATAGGCGTGCCAGGTGCGCCAGCGCACCTGGCCCTCCTGCCACTGCGCCATCATCGCGGTGAAGGCGTGCGGCGAGCCGGGGAAGGTTCCGGCGAGGGAGTTGGGGTGATCGGCGACCAGCGCGAGGAGTTCCTGCGCGCGCCCGGCGAACGAGCCCTCGGAGAGGGTCTCGACGCGGGCGGCGAATTCGTACTCCCAGTCGCCGAGTCTCTTGGCCACGCCCAGGGGCAGCGGGGTGCTGCTGCCGGGCATGCAGGCGACGGTCTCGGAGCAGCTGCCCCGGTCCTCCTCAAGGAGCACTTGGTGGGAGGCGCCGAGCAGTCTGAGCTGGAGCTTGGCTCCGGAGAGCTCCAGATCGAGGACGGCCAGGGCGGGAAGCGGCTCCCGCCCGAGCGCCCAGGCGAGGTCGTCGGCACGGGTGTCGGTGTAGGCGGTACTGAGGGTTGTGAGCATGGGTCGGCTCCGCAAACACGCTTCGGCGGTGGATACGTGAACCTGAGGCGCCCCTGAGCGGGCGTGCATGAAGGTGGGGGACCGCCGACTCGGGGCCGGAAGGCCGGCCCGAGGGCTTGGTGGTTCCAACAGGTTCCGTCAACGACTGAATCATGAAGTACGCGGCGCTCGCAGTGTTTTTACCCAACTTGAAGGGGTTTCCATCCCCTAGGGGGTCTTGCGGTTCAACTGTTCAACAAAATGCCCCGGGAAAACCCGGTTAATGCGGGTCCGGGTGGATCAGAACGCAAGAAAAGAGGCATCCGGCGGAAAACTCCCGCCGGATGCCTCACCCCCCGGTCACGGACCCGCCGCGGACCAGCTACCCCGTGTCAGCTGCCTCCGCCGCATCCGCCCCCGCCTCCGCCGCCGCAGCTACTGCTGCTGCCGCCGCCGTCGGACGACGAACCGTCACCGCCCCACCAGGAGCCGCCGGAGGAGCTGCCCCCCGAGTGGTCGCCGCCGCCCACGGACGCCGGCGTGCCGTCGCTCCCGTGATACCTCCTCCTGGAGTGCGCGGAGACATACCGAGTGCGGCGACCGCCGAACCCTCTCCTCGCCACAATGAGCATGAAGCCCACAAAGACTACGAACAACAGAAAGCCGACGAAAGCATCCATAGCTCCCCCGTTCCTTCATTCCCCCGAAGCGAGCCCCTCGCGTCATTGCGTGACCGCTTCTCGCCACATTGATCGGTACCTCGATATTGCCTCATCCGTCTCTTACGAGCCGTACGAGCCGTGCACCATTCCCGCGCTTTCCCGCGTGAGAGGGGGATGCCCCCCGCGCCACCGAGCCAAAGCAGACTTGAGCAAGTCCAGAGCTTCGGCCCAGGATGGCCGCATGGCGACCATGGACACACCCCCGCCCGGCTCCCCGCCGGGCCCCCCGGCAAGCCCCCGGCCACTGCTCAACCGCAGGCTGGCCGAGTTCGGCACCACGATCTTCGCGGAGATGTCGGCGCTGGCCGCCGCGACCGGCTCGATCAATCTCGGACAGGGGTTCCCCGACACCGACGGCCCCGAGGAGATCCGCGAGGCCGCGGTGCGCGCACTGCGCGACGGCCGGGGCAATCAGTACCCGCCAGGCCCCGGCGTCCCCGAGCTGCGCACCGCCGTCGCCGAGCACCAGCGGCGGTTCCACGGGCTCTCCTTCGACCCGGACACCGAGGTCCTGATCACCGCCGGCGCGACCGAGGCGATCGCGGCTGCCCTGCTCGCCCTGGTCGAGCCCGGCGACGAGGTGATCGCCCTGGAGCCGTACTACGACTCGTACGCCGCCTGCATCGCCATGGCCGGCGGCCGGCGCGTACCGGTCACCCTGCGCCCGGTGGACGGCGTCTACCGCCTCGACCTGGACGAACTCCGGGACGCGGTGACCGACCGCACCCGGCTGATCCTGCTGAACACCCCTCACAACCCCACCGGGACGGTCCTCGGCCGCGAGCAGCTCGCCGCCATCGCCGAACTCGCCGTCGAACGGGATCTCCTGGTCGTCTCGGACGAGGTGTACGAGCATCTCGTCTTCGACGGCGAACATCTCCCGATCGCCTCCTTCCCCGGCATGCGCGAGCGCACGATCACCATCAGCAGCGCCGGGAAGACCTTCTCCTTCACCGGCTGGAAGGTCGGCTGGATCACCGCCGCCCCCGCGCTGGTCTCGGCGGTCCGCTCGGCCAAGCAGTACCTCACATACGTCAGCGCGGGCCCGTTCCAGTACGCGATCGCCGAGGCCCTGCGCCTGCCGGACTCGTACTTCGACGGCCTCCGCGACGAACTGCGGGCCAAACGCGATCTGCTGAGCACCGGCCTCACGGACGCCGGCTTCGCCGTCTACCGCCCGGCCGGCACCTACTTCGTCACCACCGACATCCGGCCACTGGGCGAGAGCGACGGCTTCGCCTTCTGCCGCACCCTGCCCGAGCGGTGCGGGGTGGTGACGATCCCCAACGCGGTCTTCTACGACCACCGCGAACAGGGAGCGCCCTTTGTCCGATTCGCTTTCTGCAAGCGGGAGTCTGTGCTGAAGGAAGCGGTCGAAAGGCTGTCCAAGCTGCGGAGATGATCCCCGTCGGCCTGCGACGGGGAAACGGCGGACGAGCAGAGCGGTTCAGTCTCCTGGGCTCAGCCCCAGGTGAGGCGCTGCCCGTCCGCCCCGACGCGGAGGCGCAGGCTCTCAGCGGGCGGGGAGCCCGCTTCCCTCCACCGACTCACCTCCGCCGCGATGTCGTCCCACAGCCGCACCGGCCCGCCCTGCCGGGCGCACCACGAGCCGGCTTCCTCGTAGACGGCGGCCCAGGCCCCCGCTTCCACATCGATGACGACATGTTCGTTGCGGCCGTTCCGCAGTAACGTGAAGCGCTGAGCCCGGGGAGCCGCGAACTGCGCGACGAACCGCGTGGTCCAGTCGTCCAGCTCATCGCCGCCCAGATCCGTCGGAGCCGCCTTCTCGGAGTCGAGATCCGGCAGCATCCCCAGCGCCGGAGGCATCTGGGGCCGGGCGAGCATGAACGAGACCTTCCCGCCAAGGACCGGACCGCTTGCCGTCCCGTCCTCCTTCACGGTCAGCCGGACGAGTTCGGAAGCATTCATCCACCCACCCACAGTGGCCACGATCTTGCCGCCGGGGCGAGTCTGGGCGATCCACTCCGCCGGGACCGTCTGAACGCCACAGGTGACGATCACTCGGTCGTACGGAGCGCTCTCCCTGTGTCCGGCCAGACCGTCGCCGACCACAAGGGCGGGCCAGCAGTCCAGCCCCGCGAGCGCCACACCGGCACGTGCGGAGACATCGGCGTCCACCTCCACGGATGTCACGTTGCCGTCCCCCACGACATGGGAGAGCAACCCCGTGGAGTAGCCCGTTCCGGTGCCGATCTCCAACACCTGGGCACCCCGGGTGACCTGAAGCTCTTCGAGCATCCGGACGACGAGTCCCGGGAGCGTCGAAGACGAAGTAGGAGTGTGTGCGATACGCCCCTCCACCTGACGCGGAACCACCGTCCCCGCCACCTGCGTGACCAGCGTGTCATCCTCGTAAACCCGGCCGAGACACGCCGGATCGTCCGCGAGGGACACGGGGCGGTACCACCCGCCGTCTTCGTACGCGAACCACCCTTCGCTGAGGAACGCCTCACGGGGCACCGCCATGACGGCGGCTTCCCACTCCGGGCTCCGCAGATCACCCGACGTGCGAAGGCGCTGGGCGAGATCCGCCCGCAGCGCCTCCGAAGAAACCTTGTCGCTCATCAGTTCTCTCCGTGTTGCAACAGGTCAGCGATGGCCGATGTCAGCGGAAGCCCTGCTTCGTGCTCCAGCCATGCCCACTGCCCGTTGGGGTTGCATTCCAGGAACCACCATTCGTCTTCGGCGGTCAGCGCGAAGTCGAAGGCCCCGAACCTCAGCCCGAAGCCGTCGAGGAAGCGCAAGAGTGCCCCGCGCATCTCGTCCGGGCACTTGATCGGCTCGTAGGTCAGGTGCCGATACTCCGCACGCCAGTCCAGAACTCCGGCCGGGGCCGTGATCCGGGCACAGAAGACCTGATCACCGATGACGACCGCGCGCACGTCAGATGCCTTCGGAACCCGGGCCTGAAACAGGTGCGCGCAAACACTCACCCGGCTGTCGATCTCATCGGGCTCGACAGGCGCGGCCCAGATACCGGCGGGCTGCCCATCAACGTCGTACGCCCCGGCGTGAAGCGGCTTGTAAATCGTCGGCTGTTCCGCCGTGAAGGCTCTGGCTTCGGCCGGTTCGTTGGTGATCAGAGTGGCCGGAACGGTCAGCCCTTCCCGGATCGCCGCAGAGAGCTGGGCGGGCTTGTACTCCGCCCGCGCGATGGCCTGAGGGTGGCTCAGGTAGAGGCACCCGGGCAGAGCCCCCAGGACGCCGCCCAGACCGCGCCGATTCTCCTGAGCGGCGAATCGGGCCGCCTGCCCCTGCCCCCGTGGGGCGAAGACAGAAGGCCGACGGTGGTACAGAGCCCGAACACTCGTGAGGTCCACCGTCCGGTTGCCCGCCGTGAGGTGTCCGCCCCATCCCCCGGATCCAGTGCGGGCCGACAGCACGACGCTCGTCGGGAAGTCCTGTCCAGGGTCGAAGCGGAGAACGGGCACCCGGCGCCGGTTCAGTTCCGCGATGACCAGATCAGCGGTCGCATCCTCTGATTCGGTGGCAACCAGCACCGGGCGTCCGTTCACGCGACTACGCCTGGTCCTGGCTCGCGTCGTGGCCGGAGTCGGCGTCCTGCTTCCCGTCCTTGCTGATCTGGGTGGGCGGGTAGGTGTTGACGGACGTGCCGTGCTTGCCCAGCTCCGCCGGCGTCATCTGCCCGTCCGCGCCGACCCAGCGGCCCGTCTGGGTCTTCGGGTCCATGCCCGAGTACCTCCACGGGGACGGGGTGCCGTTATTGAGCGGGGCCATTCGGTGCATACCCCACGGTGTCGGGGTCGGCTGAGTACCAGTGCTCTGCAAGGTGTCTCCTCGGTCCTGGTGAACATCGCACTTACGACCCGCCCCGGTGGGCACTCGGCCTGTCCGGGGTTGAAGTGGATTCTTCCACCGGGGCGGAAATTGCGGGCCGCCCCTGCCGAAGCCCAGCGGATTTCGGCGGGATGCGGGAGACCCCGTCCCGGTGCCATGAGTCCCCACTGCGGACACCGGGACGGGGAGTGCGCGCGACCTCCGGTCAGCGGTCGCGGGTCCTGTCCTGCACGGGGGTACGGGACAGGGCGCAGCGGGTGCCGGTGGTCGTCGTGGTGTGTTCGTCGAGTCGGTTTCGGGTGACGGGGGTGATGCGTCCGCAGTGGGGTGCGGGGCAGTGGATGGCGGTGACGGCTCCGGTGCGGGGGTCCCGGTGGACGGGGGCGGGGAGCATGGGGGATGTGTGGTGCTCGCGGATGCCGATGCCCCAGCGGGTGAGACGGCCTCCGAGCCAGGGGGCGTGGACGTCGTAGGCACGGGCTATGGACCTGATCGACTCGCCCCGGGCATAGCGCTCGATGACGGCGTCCCGGTCGGCGAGGACACGTTCGCGTGCGGCGGCCTTCTGGGCTTTCGTGCGCCGTGGCACTGCTGCGGTCTCCTTCTGTCTCGGTGGGGGTACGGGTGGGCGGCCCCGGCCGCCCGCGTACGGGCCGGGTGGCGGCCGGGGCCGGGAGCGGATGCCCGCTCCCCTTCCCTCCGGGCCCGCAGGCCCGGAGGGGGTGCCGCTCCCGCGCGATTCTCCGCAGTGCCGGGGGACACTGCCGCGCGGAGCGGGGGCTGAAGTGCGCTGCCGCTACAGGGCGTTCCGCATGTCGGCGGTCGGACCCCCGGGGCTCACCACCCACATTTGCCGCAACCCCCCTGGCTGCTCCGCGCGTTGACCTCCGCGAGAGCCGAGGAGAGCCGGTCCGCTTCGGTCGCCGGGCGGACCTCCCCCTTCGGCGCGTCCCACTCCCGCCCGCCCTGCGGTGGGCGGAGCGCGTAGTACGTCTCGCACTCCTCCATGACGACCCCCGTCCGCCTGACGACGGTGTCGTACACAAGGCAACCGACTTGAGGAGAGCCGTCCTCGTTGCCGCCTGCAGCCTGGCCCCCCACCGGGGTGGGTACCGATGATCGCGCCGCGTGATTATTCAATGAGTGGCTGGGGGGTTCTTCCGTTTCGCCGTACATCGCTCGCTCCGGTAATCCGGTTTGACTCACTGTCCTGCAATGACAACGGGTGACCCGTATGCTCCGAAAGCCCCAGCAGATGGACAGCGCCGCTTGTCCTAGGTTCTTCGGAGGTTCGTTTGACCGTCGAATCGGAGTCCGATTACCCGGACCCAACTGCCAGCCCTCTCACGCACTTTGGCAATGAGGTCCGGATTGAGCGCGAAGCGCTGAAATTGTCACGCAGAGAACTGGCCAAAGAGGCGCATTGCAGTCCGTCGCTGGTGGCCAAGATCGAGATCGGTGACCGGGTGCCTCAACTGGAGTTCGCGGAGACCTGCGACCGAGTGTTCCCCCACGCCCGGGGCCGGTTCGTCCGGCTCTGGCCGTTGGCACTGAGGTACGCGTTCCCACCCTGGTTCCGGCAGTACGTAGAACTGGAGTGGAAAGCCACCGTTGTGCGGATGTTCCATCCTCTGCTCATGCCCGGGCTGGTGCAGACGCGCGAGTATGCGACAGCCATACTCCGGGAGGGACGGGCAGAGAACTTGGAAGACCTGGTCACAGCCCGACTCGAACGGCAGCACATCTTGCAACGCGAGCAACCTGCCCGCCTCTGGCTTGTACTCCATGAACGGGCCCTGCGGAACGTCGTCAGAGACAGGCACGTGATGCGGGTGCAGTTGGAGCGGCTGCTGGAGCTGGCCGAGATGCCGACGAACCGCGTGCAAATCATTCCCGATGACGGCCACCAACATGGGCCCATGGCAAGCCCCTTCGGGGTGCTCTCGTTTACCGAAGGGTCAGACGTTGCGCATGTCGATGGCTTCCCTCGTGGATACGTCCTCGCAGAACCATCAGACGTTACCGACGCACAGGATGCCTATGATCTGCTGAAGTCCATGGCCGCGCCGCTGCACAAAACGGCAGAGCTGATCCACTCTGTGAAGGACTCGTACTCATGATCCACGCACTTCCCTCAGAGACAGACTGGACAAGTTCCAGCTACAGCCAAGGCAACGGAGGCGAATGCGTCGAGTGGGCCCCCGCCCACACGTCCGCCACCGGCGTCGTCCCCGTCCGCGACAGCAAGAACCCCACCGGCCCGACCCTGATGGTCACCCCCACCGCGTTCGCCGGACTGGTCGCCCTCGCCCGGGCCGCCGACCTTTAAGAACTCGCGCGCCCCTGAGCCCCGCCGACTCCCATTCTCCGGGTCGGTGGGGCTTGGTCATGGGGATGGACGGGACGGGGTGGCGGCGGCCGGGCTTCAGCCGACCGGGTGGGAAGGAGGGGCCAACCGGCCCTGTTGGATGCTCAACGCTCGCATGGGGGGTCCGGGCCGCTCATGGTCGGGTTGACCGAACCCTGTGTGTGCCCGGAGGTGCTCCCTGTCCGCCGAGACTTTCGACAAAACAGACGGCGCACCCGGCGAGACCGCGTCGCTGCCCCGCTGGCGGGCGGCGCTGCGGCGCGCGGCCCCCGCCCTCGGGCTCTTCGCGGCGGCGCGGCTGACCGGGCTGCTGGTGATGGCCTGCTGGGCCTGGCACATCGACCGGCCGCCGAGGCGGGTTCTCGCGAGATCCTGGGACTCCGACTGGTATCTGCTGATCGCCGAGCACGGCTACGGCCGCACCCTGACCTGGCCCGACGGCGCGGTCCAGAGCGATCTGGCGTTCTTCCCGCTCTACCCAGCCCTGGTCCGGGCGGTCGCCTCGGTGCTCCCGGTGACCAGCGGCAGCGCCGGGCTGCTGATCTCCTGGACGGCGGCCGGGGCGGCGGCCTGGGGCGTCTACGCGATCGGTGAGCGGCTGTACGGGCGGCGGACGGCCACCGCGCTGGTGCTGCTCTGGGGGCTGCTGCCGCACTCGGTCGTGCTCTCCATGGCGTACACGGAACCCCTGCTGACCGCCTTCGCGGCCTGGTCGCTGTACGCCGTACTCAGCGGGCGCTGGCTGTGGGCGGGCACGCTGTCGGCGCTGGCGGGCCTCGCCCGGCCCAATGGGATCGCGGTGGCGGCGGCCGTGTGCGCGGTCGCCGGATACACCCTGCTGAAGCGGGAGCGCCGGGGCGAGTGGCGGATCTGGGCCTCGGCGGCGCTCGCCCCGGTGGGCTGGTGCGCCTATGTGCTGTACGTCGGGTTCCGCACCGGTGATCCGCTGGGCGGCTACTTCCAGGTGCAGAGCGGCTGGACCTCGCGGTTCGACTTCGGTGTGGGGGCGCTGCGCGCGGTGCGCGAGATCGTGCTGCGGCCGACGATGTTCCCGCTGGTGATGACGCTGGTGATCGTCGGGGCCTCGCTGGCGCTGTTCGCCCTGCTGGTGCTGGAGCGGCCGCCGATCGCGCTGCTGGTGTACACCGGGGTCCTGGTGCTGATCACCGTCGGCGGCTCGGGGTTCTTCGAGTCCAAGCCGCGCTTTCTGCTGCCGGCCTTCCCGCTGCTGCTGGCCCCCGCTCGGGCGCTGACGAAAGCCCGGCCGGGGACGGCGGCCGTACTGACCGCCGCCCTGGCCGGGCTGTCGTTCGCCTATGGGACCTACCTGCTGACGCTCTCCCCGGTCGCCCTCTGAGGGATCCGAGGGATCTGAGAGAAAGGCCCTGACCTCAACGGGTCAGGCGTCGTCGCCGGGCTTCTCCTCGTCCGACGCGGGCTCCAGGCCCAGCTGCTCCACGAGCCACTTGTCGAACTCGATCGCGGCGCGCACCCAGCTGACCGTGGAGGACACGAAGTGCTCCAGGCTGACGCCGGAGCCGATCAGCATCTGCGCCTCGCCGATGAGACGGATGGTGGCGCCACCCTCCTCGTCCTCGTGGAGGTGGGTGTAGACCTTGGGCCACAGGGTGCGGCGGTTCCAGTCGTCGATCACATCGAGGACCTTGGACCGCTCCTCGACCGGCAGCGGCCGGTCGTAGAAGGTCCGGACGGAGAAGACCTGCTGGTCGTCCTCGCCCCGGAACATGAAGTACGTGCGGAATTCCTCCCACGGAGCCGCGAGGTCGCCCTCGTCGTCAATGACGTACTTCAGCTCCATCTGCTCAAGAAGCTGCTTCACCAGGTCCTGGTCGGGAACGACGGGGCCCGCCGGTCCTTCGGCCTGGGGCTGGGGCTGGCCCCCGAAATTCGGAATCGAGGACGGATCGATGGTCACCGTGGATTTCCCTTCGTACGGATGCCGCCATCCTCCCCCATCCCCGGCCCGGACTGACAACCCCCACCCCCGCGCCGGTACGGAGCCGTCCGCGACGACTCCGTACCGGCGGAGGAGCTAGAGGGTCTTCCCGGACACGGGGCCCACGGTCAGACCGTCCTCCGAGCGGTCGACGCGGACCGTGTCGCCGTCCGTGACCTCGCCGGAGAGGATCTCCCGCGCGAGCCGGTCGCCGATCGCCGTCTGCACCAGCCGGCGCAGCGGCCGGGCGCCGTACGCGGGGTCGTTCCCCTCGTCGGCGAGCCAGGCCAGGGCGGCGGGGGTGACGTCCAGGGTCAGTCTGCGCTCCGCGAGCCGCTTGGCCAGCCGGTCGATCTGAAGGCCCGCGATGTGCTCCAGCTCGTCCCTGGTGAGCGCCGAGAAGACCACCAGATCGTCCAGCCGGTTGAGGAATTCCGGCTTGAAGGAGGCCCGTACGACCTCCAGCACCTGCTGCTTCTTCTCCTCCTCGGTTGTCACCGGATCCACCAGGAAATGGCTGCCAAGATTGGACGTGAGAATGAGGATGGTGTTCCGGAAGTCGACCGTCCGGCCCTGTCCGTCCGTCAGCCGGCCGTCGTCCAGCACCTGGAGCAGGATGTCGAAGACCTCCGGGTGCGCCTTCTCCACCTCGTCCAGCAGCACCACGCTGTACGGGCGTCTGCGCACCGCCTCCGTCAGCTGGCCGCCCTCCTCGTAGCCGACATAGCCGGGGGGCGCGCCGACCAGCCGGGCGACGCTGTGCTTCTCGCCGTACTCGGACATGTCGATGCGGATCATCGCCCGCTCGTCGTCGAAGAGGAAGTCGGCGAGCGCCTTGGCCAGCTCGGTCTTGCCGACGCCGGTGGGGCCGAGGAAGAGGAAGGAGCCGGTGGGCCGGTCCGGGTCGGAGATGCCCGCGCGGGTGCGGCGGACGGCGTCCGACACCGCGCGCACGGCCTCGGTCTGGCCGATGAGCCGGCGGCCCAGCTCCTCCTCCATCCGCAGCAGCTTCTGGGTCTCGCCCTCCAGCAGCCGCCCGGCCGGGATCCCGGTCCAGGCCCCCACCACGTCCGCGATGTCGTCGGGGCCGACCTCCTCCTTGACCATGGTGTCCGTACGGGCCTCCGCCTCGGCCTCGGAGGCCTCGGCCAGCTCCCGCTCCAGGGTCGGGATCTCCCCGTAGATCAGCTTGGAGGCGGCGTCGAAGTCGCCGTCGCGCTGGGCGCGCTCGGCCTGCCTGCGCAGATCGTCGAGGAGTTCCTTCAGCTCGCCGACCCGGTTGAGGCCCTGCTTCTCCTTCTCCCAGCGGGCGGTGAGGCCGCGCAGCTCCTCCTCCTTGTCGGCGAGGTCGCGGCGGAGCTTCTCCAGGCGCTGCTTGGAGGCGGCGTCGGACTCGTTCTTCAGCGCCAGCTCCTCCATCCGCAGCCGGTCGACGGAGCGCTGGAGTTCGTCGATCTCCAGCGGGGAGGAGTCGATCTCCATCCGCAGCCGGGAGGCGGCCTCGTCCACCAGGTCGATGGCCTTGTCGGGCAGGAATCGCGAGGTGATGTACCGGTCGGAGAGGGTGGCCGCCGCGACCAGCGCGGAGTCGGCGATCTGCACCTTGTGGTGGGCCTCGTAACGGCCCTTGAGGCCGCGCAGGATGGCGATGGTGTCCTCGACGCTCGGCTCGGCCACCAGCACCTGCTGGAAGCGGCGCTCCAGCGCCGGGTCCTTCTCGATCCGCTCGCGGTACTCGTCGAGGGTGGTCGCGCCGACCATCCGCAGCTCGCCGCGGGCCAGCATCGGCTTGAGCATATTTCCGGCGTCCATCGCGGAGTCGCCGCCCGCGCCCGCGCCGACGACGGTGTGCAGCTCGTCGATGAAGGTGATGACCTGGCCGTCGCTGGCCTTGATCTCGGAGAGGACGGTCTTCAGCCGCTCCTCGAACTCGCCCCGGTACTTGGCCCCCGCGACCATCGCGCCGAGGTCGAGCGAGACCAGCCGCTTGTTCCGCAGCGACTCGGGGACATCGCCCTTGACGATCCGCTGGGCGAGGCCCTCGACGACGGCGGTCTTGCCGACGCCGGGCTCGCCGATGAGCACCGGGTTGTTCTTGGTGCGCCGGGAGAGCACCTGGACGACCCGGCGGATCTCCTGGTCCCGGCCGATGACCGGGTCGAGCTTGCCGTCGCGGGCGGCGGCGGTGAAGTCCGTGCCGAACTTCTCCAGCGCCTTGTACTGGCCCTCGGGATCCGCTGTGGTCACGCGCCTGTCTCCCCGTACTTTTCCGAACGCGTCCAGCAGCCTCTTGGCCGACGCGCCCTGCTGATCGAGCACCTCGCCGGCCCGGCCGCCCTTGGCGGCCAGACCGATCAGCAGATGCTCGGTGGAGAGGTATTCGTCGCCCAGCTCCTTGGCGCGGCGCGAGGCGTCGGCGATGACGGCCAGGAACTCGCGGTTGGGCTGGGGCGGGGCGACGGTGGATCCGGTGACGCTGGGCTGGGCGGCCAGCAGCCGCTCCGCGCCGGAGCGCACGGCGGCCTGGTCCGCGTCGACGGCGGCCAGCAGATCCGTCAGATTCTCGTTGTCCTGGCCCGCGAGCAGCGCGACCAGCAGATGCGCGGGGGTCAGATCGGGATGTCCCGCGGTCACCGCCAGCTGGGTGGCGGCGTTGATGGCGTCCCGGCTCTTGTTGGTCAGCTCGGCGTCCACGTTCGGTCTCTCCTCCTTGCGGCGGCGGTGTGGGTGGGGGATCCGTCAGTGCTCGGCGCGTCAGCGCGCCAGCCGGAGGTGTTCCCCTTGACACTGACTCCTACAACCTGCACAAAGTTGAGTCTATTTCACTCAATCCTCTTGCGCCATCCGGGTCGGCCCCCTGTCCCCGCCCGGCCCTTCACCGTTGGCAGCCGCAATTACGCTGACGGTATGACTTCGGATGTGGGCCGCTTCGGCCCCGCTTTCCTCGCGTTCTGGCGTGAGCGCCATCTGTCCACCCTGACCACTCTGCGGCCGGACGGCAGCCCGCACGTGGTCCCGGTGGGAGTGACCTACGACCCCGAGACGCGCACGGCACGGGTGATCACCAGCAGAACCACCCGGAAGGTCGCCAACATCCTGCGCGCGGCCGACGGCGAGGGCGGCGCGCGGGTGGCCGTCTGTCAGGTCGACCGGGCGCGCTGGGCGACGCTGGAGGGCCGCGCGCAGGTGATCACCGACGCGGAGCGGGTCGCCGACGCCGTACGCCGCTACGCGGAGCGGTACGAGCGGACCCCCGCGCCCAATCCCGAGCGGGTGGTCATCGAGATCGCGGTGGACCGGGCGACCGGCCGGGGGCCCGGCATCTCACGCGACTGAGCAGACAGCGGACCCGCCCGCTCCGGGGCGAGGCGTACGGGAAAAGCACAGCGGCGCCATCGCGTTTCAGGTCCGCGATGACGCCGCTGTGTGGGGGAAGCGCTTGAGCGATTTGGAACGACGGGGGAATCGCTCAAGCACTGCGGGGGGTGGCGGTGGTGGTATCGGGCTCGACCATCTGGTGGTCGCGCTGGTCCAGGTTGACGAAAATCATTCCGTAGCGGATCGCGCATCGGACGGGCTGCGGCGCGCCACGGGGCCTGCGAAGGCACCGATACGCTCGGACGTCCTCGTCCTCCTCGCGCGCCACGACGATCGGCTCGCCGAACAGAGTGACCATCAACGAGTCGCCACGGTGGGGGATTGCCGTGACGAGGTCGATGAAGTGCCACCCCGAGCGGTATGCCGTAGCCATCTCACGCCGGAAGACCCGGTCGTCCGGAGGAACGGTCATGCTTCTGTGCCGTTGGTCGAAGGGACTCCCCAGGAGGGCTCACCGGTCGTCGTGAAACCCCAGGAGGGCTCACCGTGTCCGACTGCGATCGTCTCCACGGGAGCGGACCCCCACGAAGGTTCACCACTGAGTCCCCATGAAGGCTCACCCTGGGCCCCCGCCACCTTGTCGGCAGGAGAGCTACCCCAGGAGGGCTCACCGGAGGCTCCCACGCCGAGCGCGGCAGCCGCTATGGCAAGAGCACAAAGAGCACGTAGCGTCCTAGACATGGGTGATCTCCACCTCTTTTGATCAATCCTCCTCCCCCGCGCATAAGACGATGTCTCACTCCGAACGCTTGCACCAGCGACGGCAGGCATCATGTTCCTGTAATGCAGGAGCCTGAGGGGGTGCATATGACGTCTAACGAGGGCGAATTCGGACACCCTCATGCAGACGGCGAGCTGTGCGAGGCTGGGAAAAGTCTGTACATCACCGCTCTTCGTACCGGGCGAATCGCCCGGTCGGAGGCGGAACCCATGCCTTGCCTCTTCGATCTCGCCCTGCTGCACCCGGATCCCGACGACGCGCAGTGGCTCCGTCCGGTGCCTCCGACCACGGCACTGACACAGCTGATACACCCCATTGAGCGGGAGATCCAAGAGCGAAGGCGACGTACTGTCGCTCTGACCGACGCTCTTGAGCCATTCATGGCGTTCACCGCTCAGAATTCCACCGCGCCCCAGGGTGTAACCGTCCTGGAAGGTCTCAACCGCATCAACGCGACCCTCGACCAGGTCACCGCGGACTGCACGGAGGAACTGCTCACCGTCCAGCCGGGCAGCGGCCGGCAGCCGCACATCCTGGAGAAGGCGCTGCGCAGGGTGGAGCCGCTGATCGAGCGGGGCGTACGGATGCGGACGCTCTACCAGCACACCGCCAGGCACCATCCGGCGACGCTCGCCTATATGGAGCAGGTGGGGCCGTCCGGCGTGGAGGTGCGGACGCTGGAGGAGATAATCGACCGGCTGATCATCGTGGACCGCAGGGTCGCCTTCATCCCGGCGAGCAGCGACCGGCTGTCGGCGCTGGAGCTGCGGCACAAGGGGATCGTGGAGTATCTCGTCGGGGTCTTCGAGCAGTTCTGGCTGCACGGGCTGCCCTGGGAGGAGCCGGTCTCCTACGGGCCGGATCTGGACGGCATCACCGGGGTGCAGCGTTCCATCGCGAAACTGCTGGTGGAGGGGCATGTGGACGAGGCGATCGCCCGGCGTCTCGGTATGAACGTCCGTACGTGCCGGGCCCATATCGCCAAGCTGGGGTCCTCGCTGGGCAGCGGCAGCCGTACTCAGTTGGGGTATCTGATCGCGCAGTCGAAGCTTTTGGAGCGCGACTCCTGACGCCTTCAAGGGCGTTCATCGCATCAAGAACCGGGCGGCCGTCCGGTAAACGGCCAAAAACCATCGCCCCCGGCGCAAGCGCGCCGGGGGCGATGTGTAGGCATTGGACCGCCGGAGCCCCTTACGGGCGTCTGACGGTCCGTCCGGCTCCGGTCCGTCCCGGACCCGCTCGCGGGTGCCGTACGCGCCGGAGCGGGCCGCCTCGCGGCTCACAGCCGGCTCTCAGGAAGGGGCGCGCGGGGCACCTGCGGTCCGCCCGGGACGCGACCAACCGCGCCACGGAGGCCGATTTCCGGCGCTCAGGCACCTGTCCCTGGGGCTTGGGGGGGCGGGTGCCCGGGGGCCGGGTCGGGCTATTCGCCGCGCTTGGGCCGCCACACCACCAGCGCGCTGGCCTGCTGCACATCCTGGTACGGCACGAGATCGCGCCGGTAGGAGGCGTGCACCTGGGCCTCGCGCTGCTGGATGGCGACCGCCGCGCTCTCGACCGCCGCCGACAGCTCGGCGACCCGGGACTGAAGGGCGGCGACCTGGTGTTCCAGCTCGATGATCCGCTTGATCCCGGCGAGATTGATGCCTTCGTCCTGCGACAGCTGCTGCACGGTGCGCAGCAGCTCGATGTCACGGGCGGAGTAGCGCCGCCCCCGGCCGGCGGTGCGGCCGGGGGAGACCAGCCCCAGCCGGTCGTACTGCCGCAAAGTTTGCGGATGCAGACCGGAGAGCTGAGCCGCCACCGAAATCACATATACCGGCGACTCATCGGTCAGCTCGTAGGGGTTGCGACGCCTTCCGTCCATGTCATGCTCCCTTCGCGGCCTGGAACAGCTCGGCCCGCGGGTCCTCCTCCGCGATGGCTTCGCGGTAGGCCTCCAGCGCTTCCTTCGCCTTGTCGCTCAGTTCCCTGGGGACCGCGACCTCGACGGTGACGAGCAGATCGCCACGGGTGCCGTCCTTGCGGACCGCTCCCTTGCCGCGGGCGCGCATCGTCCGGCCGTTGGGGGTGCCGGGGGGCAGCTTGAGGGTGACGGCGGGGCCGCCCAGGGTGGGCACCCGCACCTCGCCGCCGAGGACCGCCTCGGTGTAGCTGACGGGCACGGTGACGGTGAGATTGTCGCCCTTGCGGCCGAAGACCGGGTGCTCGCCGACATGGACGACGACATAGAGGTCGCCGGCCGGTCCGCCGCGCTCGCCCGGCGCGCCCTTGCCGCGCAGCCTGATCCGCTGGCCGTCGGAGACGCCCGGCGGGATCCTGACCTGCATGGTGCGCGAGGAGCGGGCGCGCCCGCTGCCCTTGCAGACCTCGCAGGGGTCCTGTGCGATCAGGCCGCGGCCCTTGCACTCCACGCACGGGTCGGTCAGCGAGAAGGAGCCGCTGCCGCCGCGCGAGACCTGGCCGGTGCCGACGCAGGTCGGGCAGACGCGGGGCGTGCCGTTCTTGTCGCCGGTGCCGGAGCAGGCCTTGCACGCGGCCGAGCTGGACATCCGCAGCGGGACGGTGGCGCCGTCGACCGCTTCGGTGAAGCTGAGCGTGACCTCGGACTCGACGTCCTGGCCGCGCCGGGGCTGGGTGCGGGGGCCCGCCGGGCCCGCGCCCCGGTTGAAGAGGCCGCCGAAGACATCGCCGAGCCCGCCGCCGAAGCCGCCGGCTCCGGGGCCGCCCTGCCCGCCGCCCTGGGGACCGCCGAAGAGGTCGCCCAGGTCGAAGTTGAAGTTGCCGCCGCCGGCCCCGCCGGGACCGGCCCTGAAGCCGCCGTTGCCGAAGAGGGCACGGGCCTCGTCGTACTCCTTGCGGCGCTTGGGGTCGCCGAGGATGTCATTGGCCTCGGAGATCTCCTTGAAGCGCTCCTCCGCCTTGGCGTCGCCCTTGTTGGCGTCCGGGTGGAACTCGCGGGCGAGCTTCCGGTACGCCTTTTTGATCTCGGCCTCGGTGGCGTCCTTGGGGACGCCGAGAACCTTGTAGTAGTCCTTCTCGACGAAGTCCTTCGTACTCATCGACATCCCTCCTTCCGGACGGTTTCCGGGGTGGTGCCCCGAAGGGCTTCCGGGAGTGTCTCCCGGAAGCCCCCCGGGAGACGCTCCCGGCCGTTCCTCGCCTGACTCGCGTCAGCCCTCTTCGGGGCCACCGCTCTCCTCGTCGTCCGCGGCCTCGTCCTTGCCGGGCGTGGCGCCCGGCTGAGGCTCGGCCACCCCGACCCTGGCGGGTCGGATGGTCCGCTCGCCGATGCGATACCCCGGCTGAAGCACCGCGACGCATGTGGTCTCGGTGACATCAGGGGCGTAACTGTGCATCAGCGCCTCGTGGATGGTCGGGTCGAAGGGCTCGCCCTCCTTGCCGAACTGCTGGAGGCCCATCTTGGCGGCCGCGGTCTCCAGGGACTCGGCGACCGACTTGAAGCCGCCCACCAGCTCCCCGTGTTCCCGGGCCCGCCCGATGTCGTCCAGCACGGGCAGCAGCTCGGCCAGCAGATTCGCCGTGGCGATCTCCTTGACCGTGACCCTGTCCCGCTCCACCCTGCGGCGGTAGTTCTGATACTCGGCCTGGAGGCGCTGGAGGTCGCCGGTGCGCTCATTGAGCGCCGTACGAGCCTGGTCCAGCTCCGCGGTCAGACCGATGACCTTCGCTTCGTCCCCTGCCGGGGCCGCCTTGCCCTCCTTCTCGGAGGACTCGGCGGACTCGGCGGCGGCGTCGTCAGATGTGGCGCCGGAAGGGACGTCGGGCTTCTCTTCGAACCCCGGAGTCTCCTCCGTCACGCGGCACCACCCTTGGAGTCCTTCTCGTCGTCGACGATCTCGGCGTCCACGACATCGTCGTCGGCCTTGGCCTGGCCGGCCCCGGCGTCACCCTGGGCGTCGCCCGCGGGCTGCTGTGCGTCGGCGTACATCGCCTGGCCCAGCTTCTGCGAGACGGCCGCGACCTTCTCGGTGGCCGTGCGGATCTCCGCGACGTCCTCGCCCTTGAGCTTCTCCTTCAGCTCGGCGATGACGGTCTCGACCTCGGTCTTCACATCGGCCGGAACCTTGTCCTCGTTGTCCTTGAGGAACTTCTCCGTCTGGTAGACCAGCTGCTCGCCCTGGTTCCGCGTCTCGGCGGCCTCACGGCGGCGGTGGTCCTCCTCCTGGTACTGCTCGGCCTCCTGGCGCATCCGGTCGACCTCGTCCTTCGGCAGCGAGGAGCCGCCGGTGACGGTCATCTTCTGCTCCTTGCCGGTGCCCAGGTCCTTCGCGGCCACGTGCATGATGCCGTTGGCGTCGATGTCGAAGGCGACCTCGATCTGCGGGACCCCGCGCGGGGCCGGCGGCAGACCGGTCAGCTCGAACATGCCGAGCTTCTTGTTGTACGCCGCGATCTCGCGCTCGCCCTGGTAGACCTGGATCTGCACGGACGGCTGGTTGTCCTCGGCCGTGGTGAAGATCTCCGAGCGCTTGGTCGGGATCGTGGTGTTGCGCTCGATCAGCTTGGTCATGATGCCGCCCTTGGTCTCGATGCCGAGGGACAGCGGGGTCACGTCGAGGAGCAGGACGTCCTTGACCTCACCCTTGAGGACACCGGCCTGGAGCGAGGCGCCGATGGCGACGACCTCGTCCGGGTTCACACCCTTGTTGGCCTCCTTGCCGCCGGTCAGCTCCTTGACGAGCTCGGCGACGGCCGGCATACGGGTGGAGCCGCCGACGAGGACGACGTGGTCGATCTCGGCGAGGGCGATGCCCGCGTCCTTGATGACGTTGTGGAACGGCGTCTTGCAGCGGTCCAGCAGGTCCGCGGTCAGCTGCTGGAACTGGGCGCGGGTGAGCTTCTCGTCCAGGTGCAGCGGGCCCTCGGCGGAGGCCGTGATGTACGGCAGGTTGATCGAGGTCTCCGTGGAGGAGGACAGCTCGATCTTCGCCTTCTCGGCGGCCTCGCGCAGACGCTGGAGGGCCATCTTGTCCTTGGACAGGTCCACGCCGTGACCGTTGGCGAACTGCTTCACCAGGTAGTCGACGACACGCTGGTCCCAGTCGTCGCCACCGAGGTGGTTGTCGCCGTTGGTGGCCTTCACCTCGACGACGCCGTCGCCGATCTCCAGCAGCGAGACGTCGAAAGTGCCGCCGCCGAGGTCGAAGACCAGGATGGTCTGGTCGTCCTTGTCCAGGCCGTAGGCCAGGGCGGCCGCGGTCGGCTCGTTGACGATGCGCAGGACGTTGAGGCCCGCGATCTCACCGGCCTCCTTGGTGGCCTGCCGCTCGGAGTCGTTGAAGTACGCCGGGACGGTGATGACCGCGTCCGCGACCTTCTCGCCCAGGTACGCCTCGGCGTCGCGCTTCAGCTTCTGCAGGATGAAGGCGCTCATCTGCTGCGGGTTGAAGTTCTTGCCGTCGATCTCGATCTTCCAGTCGGTGCCCATGTGGCGCTTGACCGACCGGATGGTCCTGTCGACGTTGGTGACGGCCTGGCGCTTGGCGACCTCGCCGACCAGCACCTCGCCGTTCTTCGCGAAGGCGACGACGGACGGCGTGGTCCTGGCGCCCTCGGCGTTGGTGATGACGGTGGGCTCGCCGCCCTCCAGAACGCAGACGACCGAGTTGGTCGTGCCCAGGTCGATGCCGACCGCACGTGCCATGTCAATTCCTCCAGCTGACTACTTGAGTGGATCTGGCTCAAGGATGCACGAGACCCCTCTCGGAGTCAACAGAGCTGAGTCAACCCCACTCAACTTTTATCCCCCGCTTATCCGCACCCCTGGAGCCTCCCGGGCATCCCCGGGCGTTCAGGGCGTCGTTCAGGGCGTCCGGCGGCCGTCCGCGCGGCGTACCGCCGCCGGGTGCGGTGCTTCTGTAAGAGTGATGCCCGCAATGGCGTGAAACGCACCAGTTCGACATTGATTGCGGTCGAGAGCCCATGGCGATGCCCGCCTCCTCCCCCGCCAAGCGGGTCTTCGATCTCGCGGCCTGCGTTCCGCTGCTGCTCCTGCTGGCCCCGCTGCTGCTGGCCCTCGCGGCGGCGGTCGCCCTCTCCTCCCGGGGGCCCGTCCTCGTCCGCCGGGAGCGGGCCGGGCTCGGCGGACGCCCGTTCTCGATGCTCACCTTCCGCGCCGCCCCCGGGACCCGGGTCGGACGGCTGCTGCACCGCCACTTCCTCGACCATCTGCCCCAGCTGATCAATGTCGTCCGGGGTGAGATGTCCCTGGTCGGCCCGCGCCCGCTCACCCCGGCCAGGGCGGCGGCCGTCACCGGCCCGGCCCGCGCCGGGCGGTCCGTACGCCCCGGGATCACCGGCCTGTGGCAGACCGGCCGGCGCTCCGGACTGCCCTGGGACGAGATGGCCGTACTCGATCCGCACTATGTGGAGGCCCACTGGCTGGGCCTCGATCTGATGATCCTGGCGCGCACCCTCCCGGCGGCGCTCCGGGGGCGCGCCGCCGTGGGGCGGGGGCGTACGCCCGCGCCCCGAGCACGAAGGGTCGCCTGAGCGACACAGATCACCGGTCGCGTGGCTACAGTGCGGCGAAAAAGGTGGGTAGCCTCAGCACGGACTGATTAAGTTACCGCTTAGTAGTGTCGATGGTCCCCACCTCGCAGGCCTGAGGAGCCAGAAATGCAACTCGCCGCGATCGTCGTGTCGCTGGTCCTGACCGTGGTCGGCGTCGCGCTCATCGCCCGAGCCGTCGCGGAGATCTACCGGTTCGTCCGGCTCGGCCAACCCGTGCCCGCCGGCAGCCGTACCGACAGCCCGAGGCAGCGAGCGATCACCCTGGCCAAGGAGTTCCTCGGCCACACCCGGATGAACCGCTGGGGCATCGTCGGCTTCGCGCACTGGTTCGTCGCGATCGGCTTCCTCACCCTGCCGCCCACCCTGGCCCAGGCGTACGGCCAGCTCTTCAAGGCCGACTGGACGCTCCCGGTCATCGGCGGCTTCGTCCCCTTCGAGATGTACATCGAGTTCATCGGCCTGATGACCGTGGTGGGCATCCTCGTCCTGATCGGGATCCGGCTGCTCAACCTGCCCTCCCGGGCTGGCCGCAAATCGCGCTTCGCGGGCTCCAAGGCCTGGCAGGCCTACTTCGTCGAATACATCATCCTCACCATCGGCCTCGCCATCCTCGCCCTGCGCGGGCTTGAGGGCGCGATCCACCACATCGACGGCTACCAGGCCGCGTACTTCGTCTCGTACCCCCTGGTCCTGCTCTTCGACGGGCTGGCCACCAGCACCCTCCAGACCTGGATCTACTTCACCGCCATGGTGAAGATCGGCACCTCCCTGATCTGGATGATCACGGTCTCGCTCAACACCAACATGGGCGTCGCCTGGCACCGCTTCCTCGGCTTCCCCAACATCTGGTTCAAGCGGAACGCCGACGGCGCCACCGCGCTCGGCGCGCTCCAGCCGATGACCTCGGGCGGCAAGGAGATCGACTTCGAGACGGTCTTCGACGACGAGGGCGAGGAGGCCGTCTTCGGCGCCTCCCAGGTCGAGCACTTCTCCTGGAAGGGCATCCTCGACTTCTCCACCTGCACCGAGTGCGGCCGCTGCCAGTCCCAGTGCCCCGCCTGGAACACCGGCAAGCCCCTCTCCCCCAAGCTCCTGATCATGTCCCTGCGCGACCATGCGCACGCCAAGGCCCCCTATCTGCTGGCCGGCGGCGGCAAGACCATGGAGGGCGAGGAGAAGGCGTCCGCCGAGGCCCTGAAGGACGTCCCCGCCGCCGCCCTGGCGGAGGCGGAGCGCCCGCTGATCGGCACCCTGGAGGAGAACGGGGTCATCGACCCCGACGTGCTGTGGTCCTGCACCACCTGCGGCGCGTGCGTCGAGCAGTGCCCGGTCGACATCGAGCACATCGACCACATCGTCGACATGCGCCGCTACCAGGTGATGATCGAGTCCGCGTTCCCCTCCGAGGCGGGCACGATGCTCAAGAACCTGGAGAAGAAGGGCAACCCCTGGGGCCTGGCGAAGAAGCAGCGCGTCGAGTGGACCAAGGAGGTCGACTTCGAGGTCCCGATCGTCGGCCAGGACGTCGAGGACCTCACCGAGGTCGACTACCTCTACTGGGTCGGCTGCGCCGGCGCGCTGGAGGACCGGGCCAAGAAGACCACCAAGGCCTTCGCCGAACTGCTGCACATCGCGGGCGTGAAGTTCGCGATCATGGGCGGCGAGGAGAAGTGCACCGGCGACTCACCCCGCCGGCTGGGCAATGAGCCGCTCTTCCAGCAGCTCGGCCAGGAGAACGTGGCGATGCTGAACATGGCCTTCGGCGAGGATGACGAGGATCCCGCGACCCGCAAGCCCAAGGCCGCCAAGCGGATCGTCGCCACCTGCCCGCACTGCTTCAACACCATCGCCAACGAGTACCCGCAGCTCGGCGGCGAGTTCGAGGTCATCCACCACACCCAGCTGCTCCAGCATCTGATCGACGAGGGCCGACTGGTCCCGGTGACGCCCGTCGAGGGCCTGATCACCTACCACGACCCGTGCTACCTGGGCCGTCACAACAAGGTCTACACCCCGCCGCGCGAGATCATGTCCGCCGTCCCGGGCCTGCGCCAGCAGGAGATGCACCGCCACAAGGAACGCGGCTTCTGCTGCGGCGCGGGCGGCGCGCGGATGTGGATGGAGGAGCGGATCGGCAAGCGCATCAACACCGAGCGGGTCGACGAGGCGCTCTCCCTCAACCCCGACATCGTCTCCACCGCCTGCCCGTTCTGCCTGGTGATGCTCACCGACTCGGTCAACGGCAAGAAGAACGACGGCCAGGCGAAGGAGAGCCTCCAGGTCGTGGACGTCGCACAACTCCTCCTCGACTCGGTGCGCACCCCTCCGTCCGACCCGGCCCCGGACCCGGCGTCGACCGCCGAACCGGAGCCCGCGCGCTAGGGAGTGTCTTCAAAGTAGCGTCGTCCTCCCGTAGGGAGGGTCTGGCGGGGTCTGGTGCTCCCCCTGGGCCTTCGGCCCGGGAGGTGCCCCCAGATCGCAAGGCGGAGGAGGGAGTCGACGCGGTGGGGGTACTCCCCCTGGCTCCGCCGGGGGCACCCCCACCCGGGCGAAGCCCAGGGGGCCGTCGGCGACCGACGACAACGCGGCGAGCGTGCGTGCCAGGGCACGACAGGCAGACGGGACTTTGAAGACACGACCTAGGGCCTCTCGTGGGGGAGCCCCCGCCGTCCCTCCTGTACGGGGCGGGCTCGGGGCTCCCTTAGGGGATGTCACAGCTCTGCGGCAAAGGGCCCTTCCACCCGGGCCCGCCGGTACTGGAACGGGCCCGAGCGGGTACGTTCGACAACGTGGCTGGATTCAGGATCGGACGCGGCCGGGACAACCGCACGCAGCAGCAGCAACCGCGGCAGGCACCGCCACCGCACGGTGGCGGCGGCCGTGCGGCACCTCCGCACACCCAACAGCAGCCGCCCCAGTGGCCCCAGCCGCCGGGCGGCGGCCACCGCGGTGGACCCCACCAGGGCGAACCGGAGTACTTCGGCGACCCGTACCAGCAACAGCAGCCCCCGCGGCAACCCCCGTACGGCGGCCCCGCCCCGGCCCACGACCCGTACGCCAACGCCCCGGCCCCCGCTCCCTACGCGAACAGCCCGCGCCACGACCCGTACGCGAACAACCCCGGCCATACCCAGGCGTTCCGCGTGGACGACCCCTACGGCCAGGGCGCGACCTACCAGGCGGGCGACGCCCCCGCCGCGCCGCCCGCCGGTCCCAGGCTGCCCTGGAAACAGCTGCTGAGCGGGATGGTGCTGCGCCCGGCCGTGACATTCGGGCAGATGCGGGACTACGCGGTGTGGGGCCCCGCGCTGGCGATCACCTTCGTCTACGGCATGCTCGCGATCTTCGGCTTCGACAAGGCGCGCGAGGAGACCATCAACGCGACGATCTCGTCGGCGATCCCCTACGTCCTGACCACCGGCGTCGCCTTCGTCATCGGCGGTCTGATCCTCGGCGCGGTCACCCACACCCTCGCCCGCCAGCTCGGCGGCACCGGCGCCTGGCAGCCCACGGTCGGCTTCTCCATGCTCCTCATGTCGGTCACCGACGCGCCCCGGCTGCTCTTCGCCATGTTCCTCGGCGGCGAGAACGCCCTCGTCCAGGTCGTCGGCTGGATGACCTGGCTGGCGGCCGGCGCGCTCTTCACCGTGATGGTCGGCAAGTCCCACGACCTGCCCTGGCCGAAGGCGCTGGGCGCTTCGGCCATCCAGCTGATCGCCCTGCTCTCGATCATCAAGCTGGGCACGATCTGACCCCTTTGAGCATGCGAAAGGGCCCCGCCGCCTCGGCAGCGGGGCCCTTTCCGCACTCCGTGTCCCGTGTTCCGTGTCCTGTGTTCCGTGCTCCTGGGTCAGGCGTCGAGAACCTGTCCGGACCTGCGGACGACGGGCTTCTCGACACTCCAGGGGAAATTGATCCACTCGTCGGTGCGCTTCCACACGTACTCGCACTTCACCAGCGAGTGCGACTTCTCGTAGATGACCGCGGAGCGCACTTCGGCGACATGGTCGACACAGAAGTCGTGGACCAGCTTCAGGGTCTTCCCCGTGTCGGCGACATCGTCGGCGATGAGGACCTTCTTGTCCGAGAAGTCGATCGCGTTGGGCACCGGCGCCAGCATGACCGGCATCTCCAGCGTGGTCCCCACCCCGGTGTAGAACTCCACATTCACCAGATGGATGTTCTTGCAGTCCAGCGCGTACGCCAGCCCACCGGCGACAAAGACCCCGCCGCGCGCGATGGAGAGGACGATGTCGGGCTCGTACCCGTCGTCCGCGATCGTCTGCGCCAGCTCACGGATCGCGCCGCCGAACCTGTCGTACGTCAGGTTCTCTCGTACATCACTCATGCTCACACCTGCGTCCGGTGGAAATTCATGAACGAGCGCGAGGCGGTCGGCCCGCGCTGTCCCTGATAACGGGATCCGTACCGCTCACTCCCGTACGGGAATTCCGCGGGCGAGGTCAGCCGGAACATGCACAGCTGGCCGATCTTCATACCCGGCCAGAGCTTGATCGGCAGCGTCGCGAGGTTCGACAGCTCCAGCGTCACATGCCCGGAGAAACCCGGGTCGATGAAGCCGGCCGTCGAATGGGTGACCAGCCCGAGCCGCCCGAGGGAACTCTTCCCCTCCAGCCGCGACGCGATGTCGTCGGGCAACCCGATGACCTCGTAGGTCGACGCCAGGACGAACTCCCCGGGGTGGAGGATGAACGCCTCGTCGCCCTCGGGTTCGACCGTCCGTGTGAGGTCGGCCTGCTCGACCGCTGGGTCGATATGGGGGTAGCGGTGGTTCTCGAACACCCGAAAATAGCGGTCCAGCCGCACATCGATGCTCGAGGGCTGCACCATGGAATCGTCGAACGGGTCGATGCGCACCCGACCGGCGTCGATCTCGGCCCGGATGTCCTTGTCTGAGAGAAGCACCCCCCGAGGATACGCAGAGCACGCGGACCCGCCCTAACTCGGACAGCCCCGCGCGCCCCATCCTCACCCCCGCCAAGCCGCTACCGCTTCTCCCGCACCACCGGCACTACCGGCACCACACTCCGCAACCGCGCACACCTCGGACACCGAATCAACCGCCCGGGCCCAATCCGCCCGGCCCCGAGCTGCTGCATCGGAAACGAAGCGGTAGTGAAAACGTGCCCCTCGGCACAGCGGACGACGGTACTTTCCATCAAGTCCATCTGGTCCCTTCCCCAACAAATGCGGACGAACACCCACATTAGGGGATCCCCACCCCACCCTCACCCCCGGCACTCCGCCCCCACCGTACGCCCCCAACTCCCGCCCCTCACCGCCCCATCCGCCCTCCAACGACCCCTCACCGGCGCAGCGTCGTACGCCCGGGGGCGGGGATGGGGTAGAGTGAGCGGCGTTGCGGATCTGGGAGTCCAGGTCCTCGCGCGGGTGTAGTTTAATGGTAGAACATGAGCTTCCCAAGCTCAGAGCGCGAGTTCGATTCTCGTCACCCGCTCCAAGCAGAAGCCCCAGGCCAGCGGCCCGGGGCTTTCGTGTTGTCTAGACCACTCGCTGTGATGACGTGCCCTTCGCCTGCCCGATGGGCGGCAATCCGATCTTGATGCCACCGGGCTGTGCCCGCCGGCTCTGGCTCGCGGATGCGCCCCGCCTTGTTGCAGGATTCCTGGCGGTCTCGCTTGGCGGGGGCCTACGGTGCTTGTGGGTTCGAGAGCCGGAGGGGGTTCCGTGAGGGGTACGGGGTTGGCGGGGCGGATCGCTGAGCGGCGGGCGGGGGCGGGTGACCCCCGGGAGCTGGTCGGGGAACTGCGGCGCTCGCTGGTGTTGGTACCAGTCGATGGCGGTGGCCTGTGGACGGCGGAGTTCGGTGGGGTGCGGTGGGTGTGCGGCTTCACGGACGAGGAGGCGTTGGCACGGTTCGCGGAGGCGCGCGGGGAGGCGGGGCGGTCGTGGGAGTTCGCCGAGGTGCGTGGGGCGCGATTGCTGGACGAGATGGTTCCGGCGTTGGGGGTGCCGGCCGGGGTGGCGGTGAATGTCGCGGACGGGGAGGGGGCGATGCTGTTCCCGCCGGTCGCGGGCATCGTGCCGGACGCAGTGGCCGTGGACGCGGAGGGCCGGGGCTGATGGGCGGCGGGGCGGAGGATCTCGGAGTCGGCCGGGAGAGTGTTCAGCAGATCACCTCGGGGCTGCGGGCCGCGATCGCCGAGCTCGGCGAGTTCGGTACCAACACCGGGTCGCTGATGGGCAAGGGGCTCTCGGATCTGTCGATGACGGGGATGGAAGCCGGACACCACGGACTATCGACGGACTTCGAGGACTTCTGCGAACGCTGGGAGTGGGGGATGCGGGCGCTGGTCCAGGACGCGAACACGATCGCGGCGAAGCTGGGGCTGGCGGCGGGGCTGGTCTGGGAGGAGGACCGGTACGTCGAGGGCACGATGAAGGTCGCGGTGAACGCCGCCGTCGGCAATCCGCACGCCTCCGAGGACGAGATCGTCAAGCAGGAGTGGGGCGAGGTCCTCAGGCCCGACTATCTGGACCCGGACTACAGCCGGGAGTCGTTCGACCGGGCGAAGGCCGAGGCCGGTCAGACCTGGAAGGACACGGGGCGGGCGGTGCTGACCGAGGGCATGGGCGGGCAGCGGGTCAGCGCGATCAACGACCTGATCGGCGTCGACCAGGAGCAGTTCGAACGGGCCGTCGACAGCGCCTACGGGCCCTCGCCCGAGGAACGGGCCGCACAGCAGCAGGGCAGTGGGGGGAGCTGAGCCATGGGCATCGGGGACATCGTCAGTGATCTCACTCCGGATTCGGTGGAGAACGCGGTCGAGAAGGGGACCGAGTGGGTGGGGAACCGGGTCGAGGACGCCGGGGACTGGACCGCCGACCGGCTCGACGACGTCGGCTGGGAGTCCGGATCCGACTGGGTCCGGGACAAGTCGCGCTCCCTCGCCAACCGCATGGGCGCGGAAGTCGACGAGCTCGATCTCGGACAGAGCGAGGACAAAACCAAACTGGTCTACGGGTCACCGTCGAAGCTGCGTTCCACGGCCGCCCATCTGAAGGATCTCCAGAAGGCCTTCGACAGCGTCGGCAAAGGGCTCGGAGGGCTGGACTCCTCGGCGCTCAAGGGACAGGCCGCGGACGCGTTCCGCGCGACGGTGAAAATCGAGCCGCCGAAGTGGTTCAAGGGCGCGGACGCTTTCGGGAAGGCAGCTGGAGCGCTGGAGTCCTTCGCATCGACGGTGGAGTGGGCACAGGGCCAGGCGCAGACCGCGATCGACAAGTGGAAGGCCGGGACGAAGGCCTCCGAGGACGCCCTGGACGCGCACAAGGCAAGCGTCGACACCTACAACAGAGCCACTGACCAGTACAACGCGAAGCCCGCCGACCAGCGGGACCCGTCATCTCTGCCGCCGAAGCCGGGCGCGTTCTCCGACCCGGGGAAAGCACGGATGGAGGAGGCCCAGGAACTCCTCGCCGAGGCCCGCAAGCAGCGGAACAGCGCTGCCGAGACCGCCCGCGGCGCGGTGGCGGCGGCACGCGACGCGGCCCCGCCGAAGCCCTCGTACGCCGCCCAGATGGCGGACGGCCTGGCCGAGTACGAGGTGCTGCGGACCCACTTCGGCGCGGGGATAGTCAAAGGCACAGCAGGGCTGGTCACCTTCGCCCGCAGCCTCAATCCCCTCGACCCGTACAACATCACGCACCCCGCCGAGTACGCCCTCGCGCTCAACAACACCGCCGCCGGACTGGTCATGGTCGCCAACGACCCCGCGGGCGCGGGCAAGCAGATGATCACCGGCTTCATGAAGGACCCCGCCGAGGGCTTCGGCCGACTCGTCCCCGACCTCCTGCTGACCGCCGCTACCGGCGGCGCCGGAGCCGGCGTCAAAGGCGCCCGGGTCGCGAAGGAAATGGCCGACCTCGCCACCGACACCAACCGGGCGCGCAACGCCGTCGACGACGCACCAGCGGGCACCCACAACCGTACCGACGGCGAGAAGACCACCAAGGGCACCGACCCCGTCGACCTCGCCACCGGCCGGATGTTCCTGCCCCAGACCGATGTAGTCCTTCCCGGCACCCTGCCTCTTGTCTTCACACGCCGTGTCGAGTCCGGCTACTCTCTCGGCCGATTCTTTGGCCCCTCCTGGGCCTCCACCGTCGACGAACGCCTGGAGATCGACGCGACCGGTGTCGTCCATGTGACCGACGACGGCAGGCTGATCACCTACCCCCACCCCGTCCCCGGACTGCCCACCCGGAGCGAGTCCGGGACCTCCCGCACCACACTCGTTCGCCTGAACGACGGCGACTACACGATCACCGACCCCGACACCGGCCGCACACACCACTTCGCGGCACCACCAGGAAACCCCGGCGACGACGGCGACGCCTGGGCCGTCCAGATCAGCGACCGCAACCACAACACCATCACCATCGACCGCGCCGACGACGGCACACCCCTGGCACTCGTCCACTCCGGCGGCTACCACCTCAGACTCACCAGCGAAGACGGCCGAATGACGGCCCTGGCCCTCGCTGACGGCGAGGAGATCCATCCGATACGGCGTTACGGATACACGGCTGGCGACCTCACCACCGTCACCAAACCCTCCGGTGCCACACTCACCTTCGAGTACGACCACCATCACCGAGTCATCGCCTGGATCGACTCCAACAACAGCCGTTACGAATACGCCTACGACCACCGGCACCGCGTGATCGCCGAAGGCGGCGAAGCCGGCCACTTCCGACTCACCCTCGCCTACGGTGACCCCGCCCCCGAAAGCGGCCACCGCACCACCACCCTCACCACCGCCGAAGGACACACCACCCGCCACCTCATCAGCAGCGAAAGCCGCGTTCTGGCCACCACGGATCCGATCGGACACACCACCAGCCACACATACGACACCTGCGGCAACCGACTCACCCGTACAGACCCCCTCGGCCGGACAACAGCCTTCGCGTACGACGAAGACGGACGGCTCACCACCGTCACGCGCGCGGACGGTGCCGAACTACGCTCGACACACAACGAACTGGGGCTCCCAGCGGAGTTCATCGACCCCGACGGTGGCAGTCGCCGTCAGGCATACGACGAACGCGGCAACCTCACAGCAGCCATCGACCAGGCAGGCCACACCACGCACTTTGCGTACAACAGCCATGGCCACCGTCTCTCGATCACCGACGCGCTGGGCGCGGTCACAACAATCCGCTGCGAACCCACTGGGCTGCCGGGGGAGGTGACCGATCCGCTCGGCGCCACCACCCGGTACGAACGCGACGCCTTCGGACGCCCCGTGCGCATCACGGATCCGCTCGGCGCAATCACTCATCTCGAATGGGACGTCGACGGCAGGCTGTCACGCCGTACCGAACCGGACGGCTCGGTGGAATCCTGGGCATACGACGGCGAGGGCAACCGCACCAGCCACACCGACCGCCTTGGCCGAACCACCCGCTTCGAATTCACCCACTTCGACCTGCTGGCGGCCCGCGTCGGCCCCAACGGGGTACGCCACGAGTTCCGGCACGATTCCGAGCTGCGGCTTACTGAGGTTACCGGCCCATACGGACAAAAATGGGCTTACTCTTTCGATCCCGCCGGTCGGCTGGTCTCCGAGACGGACTTCGACGGACGCACCCTTCTCTACGCCCTCGACGCAGCCGGGCAGATCTCCCGTCGCACCGACGCACTCGGCGAAGAGATCTCTTTCGAACGCGATCCGAGCGGCCGCGTAATCAGCAAGAACGCGGCAGGCCGCACGACGACCTACACCTACGACCCGGCCGGGCGACTGATCCATGCAGTCGGCCCGGACAGCGAACTCATCCACCAGTACGATCGTCGCGGGCTGCTCAAGACAGAGATGGCCGAGGGCCGGGTCACCGTCTACGGATACGACGCCCTCGGCCGCCGGACTCATCGGACGACCCCCACTGGTCACCACACCGTCTACCGCTACAATGCGGCCGGACGACGGAGCCACCTTGCCACCGGCGACCGCGGTATTGCCTTCGCCCACGACGCCGCCGGGCGGGAACACGAACGGATCTACGGAGACACTCTCACCGTCGCCTCCGCGTGGAACTCCACGGGCCGCCTCACCGAGCAGCGCTTCATCACGGGCAACCGCACCCTCAACCACCGCGAATACACCTACCGTGCCGACGGCCACCTCACCGCCGTCGACGACACGCTCCGCGGCCTCTCCCGCTTCGATCTCGACATCACCGGTCGGGTCACCAACGTCTCCACCACCGACTGGACCGAGTCTTACGCCTACGACGAGAGCGGAAACCAGACCTCGGCGGCCTGGCCCCCCACTCACTCGGGCCACGAGGCCACCGGCCAACGCTCCTACACAGGAACCGCCCTCGCCCAGGCCGGGAGCGTCCACTTTGAACACGACGCCCTCGGCCGCGTCACCCTGCGTCGGAAGACCCGCCTCTCCCGTAAACCTGATATCTGGCACTACGAGTGGAATGCCGAGGACCGCCTCACCGCCGTCACCACCCCCGACGGCACCCGCTGGCGCTACCGCTACGACCCTCTCGGTCGCCGCACGGCCAAACAGCACCTGGGACCCGACGGTGAAACCGTGGTCGAGGAAACCCTCTTCGCCTGGGACGGCACCACCCTCTGCGAACAAGTCACCACCTCGGCCAGTCTGCCCAACCCAGTCGCCCTGACCTGGGACCACCAAGGGCTGCGCCCTCTCGCCCAGACCGAACGCATCCTCAGCTCCCAGGCACCTCAGCATGTCGTCGACGAGCGCTTCTTCGCTATCGCCACCGACCTCGTCGGAACCCCCACCGACCTCATCGACGAGACGGGCGAACTGGCCTGGCACACCCGCACCACTCTCTGGGGCGTCACCACCTGGAATCGAGACGCCGATACCTACACGCCCCTCCGCTTCCCAGGTCAGTATCACGATCCAGAAACCGGACTGCACTACAATCATTTCCGGCATTACGACCCCGAAACCGCCCGGTACTTGACCTCGGACCCCCTTGGCCTCGCACCCGCGCCCAACCCGCTGGCGTATGTGCTCAATCCCCACGTCTGGGCCGACCCGTTGGGGCTCGCCCCCGACTACCACGAATTCCACACGGTTCAGGACCGATCGAACGCGACGCGACTGCGCGGTGATGGCACCCCTTGGCCGTCGGAGGACACACGAGGGCAGTATGGTGAAGGGGTTTACTCTTGGGGTTCCGCAGAGGAGGCGGCTCGCTATGCCGAGCGGTTGCGCAACCGTGGCGTGGACGTCGAGATTCTGCGGTTCAAAATATCTGACTCCGATTTCTCATCACTCAACAAGGCAGATGTCGTAGAAATGTCACCCGCTGATGCCGAGGCATTCATGGATCGCTACAGTCGTTTGTACGGCGATGGCACTCCACACGACTTCGACTACATTCGCGGCCATACAGGAATGGGCGACGAACACTTCTTCCACAAGAGGATATTCGATCTCTTGAATTTCACGAACTGAGGATCGACATGACCGAGGAGTTCAAGTTCCGTTTCCGTCGGGGATCACACGGACTCGCAGCGAATCTCCGAGCCGGAACACATCCGCTCCGAGAAGCTCCGGCACAGGGCATTCAGATCTACAGGAACATCTGGCTCGCTCTGCCGGAACCCGGGCTGCACTGGAAGGACACGGCCTGGCTCGCGTTCGGCGTCTCGCTGAACGCACCAACGCTGAGCAGGCTCCAGCCAGAAGGGTCGCTCATCCGCGTCGCAGCACTCGACTACCCCTTGAGCGACTACCGAGCCGAGGTGGCAGCACTGGCCATGGACGGATGGCTGCGCGCGCGATTCGCCATCGAGACGCCGGGCGCTTCGGTCGACTACGACGCCATACAAGATCAGTACACCTTCACCTGGGGCGATGTCACTGATCCTTTCTCGGACGCACCCATGAGGTGAGGTGAGCGTGCCCGCCTTGTCGCGTGCCCATCCCCGATCTTCCCTCCGCTCGGCGTAAGGACCGACCGATCAAGGCCCTTTGCCCAGGACGCCGCGGCTGAACAGGCCCCTCCCCGCCGCACATCGCCGGCGCGGCGAATGCCGCCCTGGAGCCGGCGACCGATCCGGCAGAGTTTCGGGATCAGAAGGTCGTCGTGCCAGACCCGTGCCAGACCGGCCGGTGAATCACTGTCAAACGACAGATGCCGGAGAAGACTCGATTGCCTTCCCTGGCGCACTCGTTCCCGCTGTTCAGCACCCCTATCGGACCGCAAGAATCGCTGATTCCCAAGCTCAGAGCGCGAGTTCGATTCTTGTCACCCGCTCCAAGCGGAAGCCCCAGGCCAGCGCCCCGGGGCTTCGTATTATCTAGACCACTTGAGGGTGGTGTGCGACCTCCAAGTGACCCGTTCCGGGACACATCCCGCGTTTGACCACGTCAGACGCCTTGCCAATACGATGGGCAGCCAGAGGCGGGCAACAGCCGTGACAACACACCCTGCCCTCAGGAATGGTGAACAGCGGAAGGACGGCTCGGCACCCCCTTCCGCAGCCACGATCGCCTGAAGGCTGTGGAATCCAGTCCGCACACGCGGAACGCTCGGCTGGGGGACTCCAGCCGAGCGTCTGGTCGAGTTGCTGACAACAGCCGCTTGACCAGGGGGCCGATGTCTCCGGCATGGCCCCCGGGCGCCCGTCGGGTCAGATCGTCGGGGTGTCGTCGACGATCTCCTTGTGGGGTTCGACGACGAACTTCCAGCCTTCGCTGGGCTCCAGGAACCGGACTCGGGTCGGATAGATGTCCAGGGCGCGGCGGTCGCGGTTCTGACTGTTCGTGTTCTTCCTCGCCCGGGCCGGCTCCTCGTACAGGTCGACCTTGACGTCCGGGACCGCGACGACTTCCTCGCTCCAGCGTTGGACGACCCCCGCGCCGAATGCGTCCCGCGCGGCGGAGTAGAGCGAATCCAGGGAATCCTTGTTCCCGTTGGGCACGAAGAGGGCGAGATTCATGAGGACGCCGGCACTCTGGAGAACCTCGATTTCCTGCCCCGCCTTGTCGCCGATCCAGACCCCGCTGCCTTCGGAATCGTCCGGGAGGACATGGATTTCCTCGCCGAAGACTGTCCTCGCGACGAAGGACCCTCCCTCAAAATTCTTACCCGGCTCCGCAAGGGAAGCCGGGGCATAGCAGTTGAGAGGAAGGCCATCCATCTCCGCCGAGACGAAAATACTGTCCTGGAGGCCCAGACCTGAGATCTCCTCGACAGTAAGACGTCGAGCCGTAACCTTCTCGGTATTCACACTATTCCCCTTTTGATAGCGGCACCCCGTGAATTCATCAAGACCCTACCATGAAAAGGATCAACCACTCTCCATTGCAAATACCTTCGCACTCGCGATGGCATCGGCGGCCCTTTCAGCCATTCCCCTCCGAGAGAGTGGCGGGCAAATCTTCCCGCATTACCGAAAAAACCGGCACTCGTAGAGAAATGCGACAGCGATCAAGAGGGGCCACCCCCTTCGGCACTGCTTCAGTAACGCGAGGACCGTGTGAGGCAGCGGCAGCAGAGCGCACATTCGCAGCGCCCCGTCTTCGTACCACGGCAGAACGGCGACAGGTCAGCGCGCCGCGTTCGGCCGACTGGCCGGGCCCGGTGCCGTCGAACGTCGTCGGTACGGCCTGAACGGCGGGCTCAGACGAAGAGGAACGCGGCGGAGGTGGCCGCGCCGAGGGACGCTCCGGCGGCCGTCTGAGCCACCGTGTGGTAGGTCAGAGCGACTCGGGACCAGCACACGGCGGCCGTGAGGGAGTAGGCGATCAGCCACCACGGCGAGTGTGCTGCGGCCAGCAGGGCCACCACTGCCGAGGCTACGGCGGAGTCCACCGAGATCTTCCAGACGGTGTTGACCGCGAGCAGCCCGATGGTCATGGCCCATAGGCCCAGCATCGCGACCAGAATGGGCGTGGGCGCGCCGCCGAGGAGCATGAGTACTGAGCCGGTGCCGATGGAGCCGAGGATGACGAAGAAGATCGGTGCTCGCTGGGTGCGATCGACGACATGGCGGTCGCCCCAGGTGCCTCGCTTGCGTTCCCATTCGATGTAGCCGGCGGGTATCAGCCCGGCGCACAGGGTGCCGAGCAGGCCCCACAGCAGGCCGGTCCAGTGGCCGGCGGCGGCCAGGCCGATTCCGGGCATGCCCGCGAGCAGGACATTGCGCGGCTGGAGGACGTCGGTCACGACGCGGGCCACAGCAGTGCCGGCCGAACCGGCCGCACGACGGCTCTCGGGCGGGCGTTCAAGGAGTCGTTGCCCTGCTTCCACACAGGCGACTCTACAATCTCGCATTCCGGCCGACAGCATCGATGCCCCGGACCACGACGGCGGAAGCCCTTGAGTTTCTGACCTCTGACTGAAATCGGATCGGTTCAACGCTAAACCGGGGGTGGCAGAGAGATCTTTCAGTCGGCCGCCTCGGCGGCCAAGCGCAGCACACAGAGACCGATTTGCACTGTGTGTGTTCATGTGGTTACAGTCCCGCCGAGCGACCCGCTCGGTGTCCGACATCATGGCAGCGCGACCTGCTCGGTCAGAAGAATCCGGGTCGCCGTGTTGTCTCGCCGCGCTCCTCGGGAATGAGGCTTTCACCGCCTTCTCTCCAGGGCCGGATGGTGTACGGCCCGCGCGGCACCAGAGGTCCGCGGAAATCCTTTCCCTCCGCCGGCCGACACGGGTGGAGTCGGCGGTCGGGTACGCCCGCGTTCTCTCGCTCTGCCCGACGCACCCGCGGCCGGGCAAGCCAGGTGCCATCGCCGATGAGCCATCGGCCGACGCAGCGGAGCGCGATCCCGTGACGGAGACGATCGACAACTTCTTCATCCCCCTCGACCAGGAGCAAGTCAGCCTCGTGGCCGCGGTACTGCACCGGGCAGCCCAGGACTGCCGGGCCCTGGACGCGCCCGAGATTCCGGCGGGCGACCGCTCGGTGGTGACCCTCGGCCGCATGGCGGCGCGGTGGGCAGCCATCGCGGAGCGCGAGGAGCACTGCGATGTCGTCAACGTCCACGGCGAGCGGTTGTACAACGTCTCGCTCAGCCTGGAGGAGTGGTACCAGGTGCGAGCGGCACTCAGCGAGTACGCCGCACGGCTCACGCGTGCCCTGCGCAATCCGCCGTCGGCACGAGAAGACCGAAGGCGGGCGAGGCAGGCGCTGCTCCTCGTGGACCGCATCACGGAGGCCATTGCCAGTGATTGACGATTCTTCGGATGTGAGCGGATCGACGGAAGGGGAAAGGGCACCGGGATGGGAGCCCCCTTTTTGGGCGTTGCCCCGCGCGGCGGCGGTCGACAACCTTGCCAAGGCGCTGCGAGGGTACGGTCTTTCGGAGGGTGGAGTACGGACAATGGCACAGGCCGCCGTTCGCCCGGACGATATGCGGCGGAAACTCGCGGACCCCGCCGAGCTGCGGGTGCAGGGCGGCACCCTGCTGATCGCGGAGACACGGCTGTGGTCGGCGACAGTGCTCCCCCATCCCGCCAACCCTCGCGAGTACGGGTACCGCCAGTACGCGCTGGCGGCTTCAGGGACACAGCGGTCGATGATGACCGAACCGGGTTCGTCCCCTTACGGCACGGCGGAGTTGGAGATACGTGTAGACACACCGAACACGATCGCGCAACGTCTGGAGGACGCGAAGAGCCGACTGATCAGGGACAACCCTCTGGCCGAGGACATCGCTGTCGAAGGCGTTCTCCAGCCGCTGACCGTAGTTCCCCTGATCGTGGTCCACGGGAACGGCCACCCCGGCTGCGCCCTGCTCATCGCGGCTGACGGGTCGAGTCGGATCAGCGCGGTCCACGAGCTACTCGGCTACGCTCCGTCGAAGGTCGTGTACGAGTGGGGGAGCGATGGTCGAAGACTCCGCAACGAGATCGGCCGTTGGAGCCGCCTGGTGCGGAGTCAGGGCTGGCAAGGGCTGACCGAGGACGAGCGCCGCAGGGTCCGCGCACTCAGTGTGCCCGCCCGCGTAGTTGTCGGGTTCCGGCCCAACAACCGGTCCGGCCAGGCGTTCCACACGGCGGTGCGCAACTTCATCGGGCTCACCCACATCCGTCCGCCGCGCCCCTACGGAGCATCCGTGGAGAACGAGGCGAAGGCGGACGCCGTCCTCGACAGCCTCGCCGAGCCGGGGAGCTCCGAAGCGCCCCACATCACGGAGCTGGAGAAGCGATGGTTCGCCGGAACCATCTCCCAAGAGGAGGTGGAGGCGGCCGGACTGAGCGGCCGACCGGACGTCCGCGCTGGAGAGATCGTCCGTTCGCTGCTGGGCGGCGGATTCAGGACCTCGCAGCGTGTCAATGAGGGGATCCGGTCCCTCACCGCGAAACAGCGGCCCAGACGGGAGGAGCGGGTCGACGTCGCCGTGGAGCTGATCCTGCGGCCGGTGCGCACCGGGCTGAGCGACGGCGCCAAGTTCGTCCGTCCGCGACGTGCGGTCCTTCAGCGGGTGTACCGGCTGCCGGAGATCGAGGACCTGTCGGCCGAGGTCCGGATGGAAGGCACTGGTGCGGACAGCCGTTCTCCTGAGGAGTTGCGCGATGCGGCCTTGGCCGAGGCGGACCAGGGCATGGGCAACAACGGACGGCTCGGCCCGGCGCAGACCGAACTCGCGGTGAAAGCCGCGTACTACATGGCGATGGCCTCACCGATGGCCCTGCAGCGTGAGGTCTTCGGCGGCGGCGAGGACGACCGGGGTGCCGCGTCGGTGCTGCGGGCCATGCTGTCCCGGCCACGGGGCATCCTCCAGGCGTACGAGGTCATCAGGGCGGGGCGAGCGGGCGAGCGGCTCCATGAGGTGGATGAGAACGGCAAACCCCTGGTCACGGCCGAGGGCCGCCCCCGGGGTCTCACGGATGCTCTGGTGCGTCACGCGTACAGTGGCGGGCCGGCACCGCTTGAGACTGCCCGGGTGGGCCCCAAAGCCGCCGCTATGGGCTGGGCGTGTGTGCGGGAGTCCGTCGAGAGGCTGTACAGGGACGTGGACGGGATGGCGAGCGTGCCGCTGGAGGAAGGCGGCCCGAGCTTTGTCTCCGAGGAAGGATGGGACCCCTCTCGGGTGAGGGAGGTGCGGGAGACCCTCGACCGAGTCAGTCGCAGAGTCGCGGACTGGGCCGATCGGTTCGAGGAACGGGAGCGAGCAGTGGCGGCGGAGCAGTGACCGCCCGGTCGCCTCAGTCGCACTGGGCGAGGCCCTCCTCCGCCCGCATCCGGTCCACCTCCAGTCCGGGTACGCCGACGGTGTCCCGCTGGATCTCCGTGTAGGCCTGCGAGGCCGACTCGCGGTCGGCCTGGGCGAGCAGCGCCTCGGCCAGGTCGAAGCGGAGGTCGAGCACTTCACGGGCCCGGAGGCCGTACTGCTCCCCGAGGGTCGGCAGGTGTTCGGTGAGCAGGTCGACCGCCTTGGCCGGTTCCGTCGTGAGCAGACGCCGCACCTCGTGGTGGAGATCCTTGGCGTCGGCGCGCGGCCGGTACGTCGGCGAGGCGGCGGCGGGCAGCTCCACGCGAGGGCCGGTCAGCGGCGTGTCCTCGGGCGCGAAGGGCACCCTGAAGGGCCGTGTGGGGTCGGGCGAGATGTAGTCGAGCGGCGGGCCGTCGCCACTGACCGGCAGATAGCGACGGAGGATACGGTTCACCTCGTCCGCGGTGGCGGGCCGCTCCGCGGGGTCCTTGGCGAGCAGTCGGTGGACGAGGTCCAGCACCTCGTCGGGAAGTCCTTCCCGGAGCGCTCCCAGTGAGTCGGGCGGGACGGTGGTGTGCAGGTGCCGGAGTGCGAACTCGTCTTTCTGGGGGAAGACCGGACGGCCCGCGAGCATCTCGTACAGCAGACAGCCCAAGGAGTAGAGGTCGGACCGCCCAGTGACCTCCTCGCCCCTGTACTGCTCGGGTGACATGTAGCCGGGGGTTCCCGGGTTCCTGCCCAGGCTGGTGAGTCTGGTGTCCTCGGCGGCCCCCGACACCCGGGCGATGCCGAAGTCCAGGACCTTGGTGTGCCCCCGCTCGGAAACCATCACGTTGGAGGGCTTCAGATCACGGTGCACGATACCGACGCGATGGGCTGCCGCGAGGACGTCGCAAATGGGTAAGGCGATACTGGCCGTCACGGAGAGTTCGAGCGTCTCGCCCTCATCCATCTCGTCCAGCAGTGTCTTCAGGGTGTGTCCCTGGATCAACTCCATGACGAGGTAGAACTGTCCGTGTTCCTCGCCCAGGTCGTACACGGCGGGCACCCCGCTGTTCGTGAACCGCGCGGTCACCCCGGCCTCCTGCTCGAAGCGCTTGAGCATCTCATTGCGTTCTCCGATCGTCGAGGCCGCCGCGGGGTTCGCGAACTTCACGGCGACCACACGGCCGAACGCCAGGTCGTACGCCTGCCAGATCATCCCCATGCCGCCGGAATCGAGGGGCCCGTCCAGCCGGTAGCGGGAGCGCAGTACGCGACCCGCCTGGATGTCGAACATGCTCCCGGCCTCTCCCCAGAACATCTCAGCCCTGCCTGTCGTCGTCGATCGGGTCGGCCGCCCCGGTGGCCAGCGCGTCCGCCAGGTGGCGGGCGACTCGGCGGCCGTGGTCGGCGACCCGGTCCAAGGTTTTGTGAAAGCGTGCGATGTCCCGGAAGGCCCGGCCGATCCGGCGCTGCTCGTCCGGCTGACGGACCGGGAGGAAGAGGCGTGCCGGATCGAGACGGCTCGGCCGTCCGCCAGTCCCCGTCCCGGTGGCGGAACGTCCGGCGCCGGGGCCGCCCGTCAGGGCCCCGGCCAGGAACCAGGGGTCCAGGGAGTCCTGCTCGGGACGCAGGACAGTGATTCCCGGACCGGCCGCGGCACCGTGCTCCCCCGGATCGGCGGGGCGGGCGCCCTGCAGTGATCCGGCGAACACCAGAACGTCTCCTTCTCTGATGCGTTCGGCGTCGGCGGCGTACGTCAGATCCTCCGACCGCATACGGGGAAGTCCGTCGTGCAGGCTGATGAACGGGACCTGGACCGCCGTCCCGTCGGGCATCTCCCGTCCGGAGGAACCGCGCCACATCCGCAGGGAGCCGGAGCGGATGAGGTCGTCCAGGGGAACGAGTGCCCGCGAGTGGGCCGGGGAGGCGCTCGGCGGTGCTTCCCTCACAGCGGGGAGGGCTTCCGCAAGCCCTGCCAGCGTCCGGCTCCAGTGGATCCGGTCCTTCTCCAGTCCCGCCAGGTCGACGGTCTCGCCAGGGTCCGCGCGGACATGGCGTGCGGGGGTGATGTCCACCTCCTCGTCGAGGAGTTCGGCGACAGGGACCGCATTCGAGACACCGGGATCAAGTTCCGCTCCCGCTTGGAAATCCCGCCACGCATCGGAGACGGTGGTGTGCACGGCTGCCCAGTCCGGGCCGGCGGTGCGACTCTCCAGAGGCTCCGTGTCCACGAAGAGCACACGGTGCGAAGCCGGGCCGTCGGACCGCCGGGCCACCCAGAGATGGGTCCCCAGGCTGTGGGTGGAGGCAGACCCGGCCGGCAGCGCCACGACCGCGCGCAGCGTGCCGCGCCGCACCAGCTCGGCCCGGATGCGACGGCCCGAGGGTCTCGCGGCGGCTGCCGCGGGCATCAGGAGGACCGCGCTGCCCCCATCGTCCAGATGGGCCAGAGCATGCTGGACCCAGGCGAGTTCGGATTCTCCCTTCGGCGGTAGGCCATGGGTCCACCGTGTGTCGTATCCCAGCTCCGATCGGCCCCATTCCCGCTGGCCGAACGGAAGGTTGCAGACGACGCCCCGCACCCGTGCGGCCGGGTGGGCGTCGCCGAGGAGTGAGTCGCCCGCGGCGACATCGACCTCGTGATGCCCGTGGAGCCGCAGCCGAACAGCCGTGATCCCGGCGAGGTCGGGGTGTGTCTCCTGGCCGAGCAGGCAGACGGTGCCGCTCTTCGCGGCTTGGAGGAGGAGGCTGCCCGTGCCGCACGCGGGGTCCAGCACGGAGTCGGGGGGCGTGCCGTCACCGGAACCGGCCAGCGCGCACATCAGTGCCGCGACCGGGGTGGGGGTCACCTCCACCTGACGGGCATGCGCCTCCACCCAGCGGCTGAGGAGCGCCTCGAACGCCTCGGCCGCGCCCAGTCGGTCACTCAGTCCGTCGACATGGGCGCCCAGTTCCACGGGCAGGTCGATGATGCCCGCCCTCGTCCGGTCCAGGTGCGGGGGCGGCTCCTCGCCGAGCAGGCGGAATCCGACCGTGGCCAGCATTCCGCCAGGCAGTGCCGGGTCCCGCAGAGCCTCCATGGCCCGCCACACCTTGTCGACCGGCGAAATGTGCACCGGTCTGCCATGGGCTTCTAGCCATTCCACGACCTCCGGCAGAGAGAACTGCGGACTGGCCGCCGTGCCGCCCACCGGGATGGGAAACTCCGCGTACCTCCGACGCCAGTTGCTCACCGCCGCCGGCCCCACTCCGGCGATACGGGCGATCTCGGCTGCCGTGACCGTGGCTTCGCTCGTCATCATGCCTCTCCTCACGCGCAACACATTCGGAGGATCATAGACCCTGGGGATAGTTGATGACAGTCACTCGAAAGAGCTGGTTGACCCATTTAACAAGACGTGCTGCCATGGTGAACCCCATCGAGGTCGATGCCATGGAGATCGCATGCCCGTGTGGACACCACCAGATGAGAGCACCTGGACCAGCGGACTGATCCGTGTGTTCGCGGGGTCCTTCCTCCGCCCGGACCGGCGGGGCGGTTGCGCCTACAAAGGCGCGCTCAAGGCCCGGGCCGGCATCAGGCTGGCCCCGGGGCCGCTTCCCTCGTACAAGGCCGATCCCCGGACGGGCTTCAACCTCGGGCCGCTCGGAGACACGCTCGACCTGATCGAGTACGAGGGGATCGAGCCCGAGGAAGCACTCCGACGCTCCATGGCGGCCACCCGTGAGCGGCCGGAGGCCGACCCGGGACTCGCCGCATGGACCCGCTTCGCGCTGGAGCGCTATCTGGAGGGCGGCACCCCGGGCCTTCTGCCGGTCTCCCACTCCTGGGTGCTCGTCACCCGGCTCGGCAAGCCCGACAACCGCGGTGCCAGACGCTACGAGCAGTGTGTCTGGGGACGCCCGTACGCCTCGGCCGACGGCCGGGTGCGTGAGCTGCGCGTACCGGTCGCCAGAGAGCTGCTCGGGGCGGCGGCGCAGGCCGATCGGGCCGACCTGGCGGCGGCGGCGCAGGTCGTGGCCTTCGGTGAACCGCATCGATTACCGGACCGCTTCCACTGGCACGAGAATGCCCGGCCCGTGCCGGATGCTGGCGAGGCGGCCCGGCGGCAGCCCGAGGAAGTGAGGATCACAGAGGTCAGCTGCCTCGACGGACAGCGTCACGAGTTACTCCGCGAAAGCCCGGAAGAGGTGCGGCGGCGCTACGCGGCCCATGGCCTCCCCGCACTGGCCGCCGCCGTCTCCGCAAGTGCCTTCACCCCTGGCCATGACTGCGAGGACTGCAAGTACACCCCCCGCTGCCCCGCGCTGAAACGCCTCGGCGGCGTTCTGGGCATCGAGGACCTGACCCGCCCGCGCCGCACCTGGTCGGTCACCAACGGGCGCTCCTACGTCGGCCGGCCGGGCCGTGACGAGGGCTGCCCTGCCCGGGAGCGCCTGCGGCGGCTCCGGCTGCCGGACCGCGAGGCACGTGCGCTGACCCCGCAGGTCATCCGCGGCCACGCCGTGCACACCTGGATCCAGGAGCGCCACGAAGCCCGTCCGGGAATCGCCTGCCGCCCCGACGACGCCCCCGACGGCCGGTCCTCCTGGTCGGCAGGACGCTGGACGGTCCCGCGTGAGCAGGCGGACCTCGGCGCACGCATGGTCGCCGCACACGCGCGTCACTGTCCATACAAGCTGTCCACGGTCGCCGAGACGGCACACGAGCAGACCCTCGTGGTGCACGACACGGCCGCCGACGTCGTGGTGGTGGCCAAGACGGACATGATCTACCGGGACGGCTCCTCCTGGGTCTACCGGGAGACGAAGACGGACGCCCGGCGGAATCCGCCCCAGGAGGACGACATCCTCCGCGAACGGCCCCAACTCGCACTCGCGGTCCTGCTGCTCGGCACCAGCACCGCGATCGGCGAGGATATCTCCACCGCACGGGTGGAGCTGGAGGTTCTCAGACCGCACGGCGCCCGGCTCACCGTCATCGACCCTCTGGACCCCGAGGTCCGCGCCTCCGCACGCCAGGTCGTCCTGGACCTGTCCGCCGACTGGCACGCGGACACCACCGCCCTCGCCCGGCCCGGTCCGCACTGTCAAAGCTGCGAGATGGCCGTCTGGTGCCGCCCCGCCTCGCCCGACGCCACGGAAGGCTGAGCCGGGATGAGCCAAGACCGGACAATGCTCACGACCCTGTGGTCCGAGACTGACGGCGTCCTTCTCCTCCGGAGCGTCGCCACCGCCATGGTCCGCCTCAGCGAGGTCGGTGATCCGGGGGCGTACACCCTGCCGTACCCCGACGAAGCCCAACGCGCCCTGAACACCACCGTCCTCACCTGCCTCCTGCTCAAGGCGAAGCCCCCGGAAAGCCTGCCCGAACTGGTCGAGTGGGCGGCGAAACGCCCACTCGACCAATGGCCCGGCACACTGCCGCCGGACGTGGTACCACCGGAGTCCCGGTTCCTGGACGAGGCCACCCGCCAGCCGACCGCACTCTGCTACGAATGGGCCGTGGACGCGGAGGACTCCGCAGCCCGCCACTCCGAACAGCGCTACATGGCCATCGCCTCCCAGCGCTGCTGGGAGGAGAACTATCCGGAGGCGTATCGGGCCTTCCGCCTGCTACTGACACGGCGTCCCGTGCTGACCCATCGCGAACTGGCCACCCTTCCCGCGGCAGCGGACGGCGAGCTGGGACCGCTCGGCGATCTGCTATACGACGTCTACCGGCCAGCACCGTCCGGTCATCTCGACCGGGAACGGCGAAGCCACATCTCCTGTGCGCGCTGTCACACACTGCTGCACCTCACAGTCGGCGGCGACCTGTGGTGCGAACGTCGGCGCTGCCGGGAGCTGGGCACCGCCCGCCGCGGACGCGAGTACCCGGTTGACGACGGCGGCGGTGCCCAACTGTTGATCCGGCCGCTGCGCCAGTGGGTTTCGGCGACCGGCGCCCTGGAGGAACGGCTGGCCCAGCGGCTGGCGGCGGCAGGAGCGGACGTCGAGCTGTGGCCCGGCTTCGGCGCGTACGGCATACGGGTGCGGTTCCCCGGCGGTACGACCCTGGCCGTCGACCACAAGGACTGGGAGAGCCCCGCCCTGCTGGGACGCCGGGCCGTTCCGCCGCAGCCCGACCCGCCGTACGACCGCTGCGTATGGGTGGTACCAGCCGCCCGGCTCCGCAAGAACCCGGACTTCCGGACGACCTTCGAGGCCTATAGGCCGTCCGCGTCACCGGAACTCATGACCGACAGGGAGCTGCTGCGCACCGCCCGGCGGCTCATCGGGACCACCGCGCCGGGCCTACGGGACACGGCCCCGGATCCGGGCCCGGACGGTGAAGCGACGGAAGGACTGTTCTGATGCGCGACCGCGACTCCTGGCTCGCCAGGACCGCCACCGGAATCAGGGCCGCCTGGCCCAGCGAGAGCGGCACGCCCCGCCCCGCCCGGCTGTGCCGTGTGGAGCTGGGGCTCTATCTGCTGGAGCGCCTTCGCCCGGGAGAACCGGCCATCGCGGCGTGGACCTTGCTCAGTGGCTATCCCTTCGCACTGGTCGCGGACCGAACACCGGAACGGGAGAGGATGCTCCGAGTGGCCCGGCATCTGCTGTGGACGCTCCGCCGCCGCCGCACCTGGGAACGCGCGCTGCGGCAGTACGCGTCCTTCCCCGCCGAGGTGCGCGGCTACCGGATCACCGACCTCGACGCACCCGCCCGGCGGGAGGACGTGTCCATCGCCTCCGACCGCTGGATGGTGTATGAACGGACCCTCACCTCCGTGCCCCCCTTCCACCGCAGGCAGCGGCTGGCCATCGCCGAACCCGGCAGGTCCTACCGCTTCCCGCAGGACAAACTGCTCACCTCCGTCCGGCTGCCCGAACACCTCCCGGTCTCCGCCGCCCGGCCGCACACTCTCCAGCCTCCTCCCAAGGTGGGTCTTCCGGTCGAGACGACCTGGGACGAGCTGCTGGCCACGGCCGAGTGGATGGACAAGAAGCTGGGGATCACCGACCGCCGGAAGACCTGGCGCGGCCGGGTACTGCGGATCGAACTCGACCTGCTCGCCCCCGGGGGGACGGCCTACCGGCCGAGCCGGAAACTGTCGATCACCGGTCTTTTCCACCTCGTGGGCATGGTCGGCGCCGGCAAGAGCACACTGCGGGACGTCCTGACCGTCCAGGCCGTAAAACAGGGCCGGAAGGTGACCATCATCGTGGGAGACGTCGCCGAGCAACTGACGCTGGTGAACCTTTTCCGCGCGCTGGAGCTGAAGGCGGCCCCCGTGCTGGGCGCCTCCACCCGAGCCCGGAACGCTCAACGCATGCACCGCAGGCTCGCGGGCTCGGGATCGGTGTCACTGCTCAGCCACGCCGCCAAACACTTCACCCACCTGAGCACGGCCTGCCCGCTCGACGCTCTGCGCGGCACCGAGGCGGCCGGGCCTCTCGGCATCCTCGAATCGCCCTGCACCCGTCTGTATCCGATAGAACCGCGAACAGCCGAAAGGGAACCGGGAGGGACGGGCACGCTGTTCGCGGACCCCCTGGCCGAGCCGTCCGCCGGGGAATCCGATGCCACCGATACCGACCGTTCCGGCCTTGGGCACGGCTGCCCCCTATGGTCCAAGTGCCCCCGGCACCAAGGCGCCCACGACCTGGTGACAGCGGACATCTGGGTGGCCAACCCCGCGAGCCTGGTCTACGGGCTGACGCCTCGGCACCAGAACCGGGAACGGGCCCGGTTCCTGGAGGTCGCGTGCGTCCGCAGCGACCTGATCATCGTGGACGAGGCAGACCGGGTACAGATGCAGCTCGACTCGATGTTCGTGCCCTCCGCCACCCTCGTCGGACGCGCCTCGGACTCCTGGCTCGACGAACTCCAAACCCACACGACCGGCGAATTCACCCGGAGGGGCCGCCTTCAGCTGTCGAAAGCGGAGGTGGACCGCTGGTCCTCCTCCCTGACCGCGTCGATCGCCGCGACCAACCGGCTGTACTCGATGTTGATGCGCCACCCCGGACTCCTCTCCTGGGTACAGGCGGACTACTTCAGCACATGGACCCTCCAGCAGAAGCTGGTCGAGGACTGGTTCCGGGACCGGTCCGCCCCGGACGGCCCCGACGAGGACGACGAACCCGACGACGAGTTCGAGGAGGACGACTCGGAGAGCCAGGACCACGCCCCCGACGCCCGCGAGCACGAGGAGGACGGGGAGCCGGCGGACCCGCGCACCGCACGGCGAACCGCGGTCATGAACCTGCTGGACGTCTTCCGCGACGACCCTCTCGGAGGAGAGCATTCCGACAATCCCGAACTGGCGGAGCTGGTGAGCCTCACCCACGATCTGCTGCACACACTGGACGAGGGCCGTACCCGCGACAGGGCCTCGGCCGTGCTGCGACGGCTGTCCGGAATCACCCCCGGGTCCGCGGAGGAACTCCTCGACAAGACCATGCGCTTTGAATTCATGCTGCTGCTCGGGGTGCTCCAGCAGCGCCTCGACGTCCTCACCGAGCTGTGGCCGACGGTCGAAGCGGCGCTCAACCTGGAGTCGACGGACAATCAGCTGTCCCGTCGCCCTCCGCTCGACTACAGCCCCCTTCTGCCTGAGTCGCCGATGGGCAATATTCTCGGATTCCAGTTCCTCACCGAGGAACCGGACACCGATTCGGGCTCCGGCAGCACCGTACTCCGCTTCTTCCGCTGCACCGGAGTGGGCCGCTCACTGGTGACCGGGCTGCACGAAGTGACCTCGCTGGACGGCGGCCCGACGGCCCATGTCCTTCTGATGTCGGGCACCAGCTGGGCGGGTACCGCAGCGGGCGCACACGTACTGGCACCGGTCCGGGCGATCCTGAAGTCCTCCCCCAAAGAGCGCGCCGCACTGAGCAAGACCTCCTTCCGCAAGATTTTCGTTCCCGGCCCCGACGGAAAACCGCTTCATCTGTCCGGCATGCGGCCGGACCGGCGGCCGAAGGTTCTGGAGCTGATGCTCGACGGTCTCGCCAGACCACGGGACGGTCAGCTCCAGAGCGACTTCGAGCAGGAGCTGAACCTGATCGGCAACGCCGGGCGGAAACGTCTGCTGGTCCTCGTCGGTTCGTACGAGGAGGCCCGCCGGGCCTTTCAATTCCTCAATGCCATACCCCGCTGGAAGGGGAAAGCGTGCCGGCTGATCGCGGACGACGCGGAACTGGAGATCTCCTTCGGCGGTGCCACGCCGGGAGACCCGCTGGCGGCCGCCGAGTCCGGAACCCTGCGGCGCGGTGATGTGGCCGCTTTCGGGGTCATGGACGCCGAGATCCTCATCGCTCCGCTCATGTCGGTGGAACGCGGGCACAACATCCTGAACGACGCAGGCAAGGCGGCGATCGGCTCGGTCTTCTTCCTGGCCCGGCCCCACCCGCGTCCGCACGACATCGGCCTGGCGGTCCAGAGCATCAACAGCTGGGTGACACGGCTGATGGACGACGGAGGATTCGACGAACTGGTCTCCTCATCCCCCGACCTCAACTCAGCCGGCCGTGCCTTCCGGCAGGCCGCGCGCGCCCGATGGCGGCACCTGCTCACCCGGAGAATGGCCTGGCGGCATCTGAACGACGAGGACAAGGCGACCTTCACCTGGGACCGGCTGGTCGTGATGTGGCAGGTGATCGGGCGCCTGGTACGGGGCGGGGTCCCGGCCCGGGTGGTCTTCGTGGACTCCCGGTTCGCCGAACGCGAAGCCGCCGGCCGAGGGCCCGACACCTTCCGCACCGGCCTGCTCGCCAGCATGGTCCATGTCCTCGCTCCCTACTTCGACGACGACGGACCGATTCCCCCGGCCCAGCGGCAGCTGGTGCAGACCCTCTATGAGCCCCTCTATCTGGCGCTGAAGACCATTCCCCCGCACCGGCCGGACGCGCAGCGCCGCTCGGCCCGAGGAGTCGCGTGATCCGCTATGACGCCATCAGGCTCGCCGGCTACACACCCGCGCCGGACGCCGACTGGACTGTTTCCTACTACACGTTGGTCTTCCCGCAGCCCCATCGGGAACGCCTCCTCGACCTGTACCGCAGGGGACTGAAACGGCCGGACGACTGCCTCGGCGTTCCGGTCGGACGCCTCAACTCGCTCATCCAGGCTCTGGCTCCCGAGGTGGTCTCGGTGGCGAAATGGCTCGACGTCTCCCGTGACGAGCCGTGGCTGTACGCCCGCAGACCAGTGCCTGAGGATGTCTTCTCGACGCTGATCCACACATGGGTGCGCGATCTGCGCCCCGAGCCGGAACACCGGGAGGCCGTCCGCGAGGCGCTCCGGGAACTGCGCCTCGGTGAACTCCGCTGGGAGCAGCGCGACATCCCCATGCTGTCCCGGACATCGACACCGGGTGGTACGGCGGAACCGGACGGGCGGCTCTACCAGCTGCTCCCCGATGCTCTCGCCGACCTGGTGCTGGGGCTGGAACCATTCTCCTACGCCGGCGGGACTCTGAGGTTCCGCGGTGTAGCCCGTCGTCCCTCCGACCGGGGTGCCGAGCTGCTCTCCTGGCCGCCCGACCGCCACGAGGACCGAGACGGACGGACGTGGTGGTTCTCGGCGCTGCTGACAGTGACCCTCCAGTCCGTCCCGTTCTCCTCGGAGCCCCGGGTCCATCTGCGCTGCGGCGTCCGGCGGTGGGCCACCCGGACCGGACCGAGCGGCCTGTATCTCCCGCACCGCCGTGCCGCCTCCGTCTACCTGCTGGCGGACGCGCCATGGATCGCGGACTCCCCGGAGAGCTGGGCCTCCCCCCGCTTCTCCGTGGGGCGTCTCAGGTACGACCGCGAGCTCCGCGCCCGGCGCTGGGAGGCGGGCGGCCCCGACGGAATGCTCTCCCGGCTGCGGCTCCGCCAGTCTCTCCCCCTGCCGCACGACCTCATCAGCAGGCCGGCCGACTGGCTCACTGGTACGGGCGGGGTCACCGCCGCCGTGGTGCACAGCGCCCCGATGGGCTCACACGGTGTGAAGGCCGGGCTGATGCCCGGCGATCGGGTGCCGCTCACGGAGTGGTTCGAGGGCGCGCTGCCCGAAGGACTGACACGGGCCCCGGACCCGATACGCGCCGACCGCTACCTGAAGCGGCGGCCGGGCGGGCGACGCGAAAGCGGCGGGGAAACCCTCGCCCCGGAGTTGCGGAAAGCCATCGCGCAACGCCAGGAGATGGCTGAACTACTGGAAGGCGAAGCTTTACGGGTGGAGTTCCTCTGGCTCACCGAGCCCATCCGGGACGCGGGCATACAGGCGCTCGCCACCTTGCTCGGGCTCACCGGGGAGCCCGAGCGGAAACCGGCTGGAGAAGCCACCGCGCCGGGTGGGGAAACGCTCTCGTGGTGGACACCCGAGCTGGCGGTGGAACTGCGCCTGACACGGATCGGGGGCCTCGCCGACAGCCTCGCTCTCTCCACCGAGAACATCTGGAGAACGAGCGCCCTGCACACCGCCATCGCAGGCCGCCGTGAGCAGGTCGTAAAGCAGCTGCCCGACGCTGCGGCGAACGGGCGTGTCTCGCTCGCCCTGGTGGAGATCCACCACCAGGGCGCCTATGTCCCGCGCTCCGCCGACCCCAAGTTCTCCCTGCGGCTGGGTTTCCGGGACGCGGGCCGGGTGACCCAGTTCGTGGTGAAGCCCCGCAGGGTGACCGGTAAACCCTCGGACGTCGAAAAAGCCAGGGCCAGAAAACTCGAAGCGTGCTGGACGGACGGCTTCCGCCAGCTCGGCCACCGCCCCGTGCCCGACCACGGCCTCGGCCCGGCAATCCCCGCGGACATCCAGTACACCGGCCTGTGGCTGGTGAAACGGCGTCGGGACGGTCCGACCCGTCAGGCGGACCTCGTACCGATCGCCATTCGCGTCCGCCCCGGCGAGCCTGTTCCGGAGCGGATCACCGGTTGGGACATCAGGACCGGTGAGTGGGTTCCCTATCCGGCGCTCCTGATACGCCTGGCCGAATCGGCCGAGCTGCCCACGGCGGAAGACCTCGAGGGCGATTCCCTCGAAGAGGACACGGAGCACACGGAGGGCGCGGAGGGGACGGACGGTCCCGAACCGGGCCGGAGCTGGGACAGCCGTACCGAACAGCACAGGAGGGTCGTGGCGGACGCCGTCCAGGAGATCCTGTTCAACCTGCGTGACCGTCCGACCCTGCTGCTGGTCCACGCGCAAAACGCCCGCCGACTGTGGCCATGGCTACAGAACGGCCACATCCGGCCGGACATGATCCAGCTCCACGGCCGACAAGCCCAGCGGCTCGTCATTCAAGGCCCCGGGCTCCGACTGGTCCGAGTCCGCGACCACACCGGCACCGAAACCCCCCAGTGGTGGGGCCGTGCGGAGCGGCCCGCCGACGACAGCGGAGAGAAGGAGAGGTTCGGCATCGCCACCGGTCTGTGGAAACCTCCCGGCACCAATCAGCGGAACCGGGTGTTCAGCAGCACCAGTGAGAAGGCGGGGCCGGGCACGAGCCTGTCCGTCATGGCATCACGCTGGGCCTTCCGCCCCTACACCAAGGACGGGAAGACGGGCTTCACCATCGACACCGACAAGCCCGCGTGGAACCCCGGACTGCTGGAGATCACCGTCGCGGGGTGCCGTCCGGACGACGACCCCGAGCTGTGGGCCGCCCTCACCCACCGACTGCGGCAGTCCCCCGGCAGAGCGCCCCTGCTCGCCCTGCCGCTCCCGCTCCACCTGGCTCGCAAAGCCGCCGAGTACGTCCTGCCCACCACACAGGACCAGCTGGCAGAGCCGGATGAAGACGACGGAGCCGTACAGCTCTGCTTCGACCTAGGAGTAATCGATCCATGAGCAATCCCGACCCCCACGAGATGTGGGCCGACGCACATGTCTCCTACTCGTTGCCCGCAGGGCCGGGAAGCACCCGCCGCTCCGACCCGCTCTCCGAACAGACGGCGGCGTGGAACACCCGGCTGACCGAAACGGCCCCCCATGGGGGGCTGCTCGCGGACAACGCCATGTTCCAATCGCTGCGCGACGGGAACACCCTGCACCTGCTCCACGTCACCCAGTCCTTCGACCGCATCGCGCGGCACGGCTCCCTCCGGCCGTCGGGCGGCTGCCTGGTGGGGAGCCTCTACTGCGCACCGCTCACCCCCACCTCGGGCGGCCTGCGCATGCACAACCTCGCCGAGTACGTACTCACGAGAGAAGCGCCCGCGGCCGCGACCCGCTCCCCGCTTCCCGGCCGGGTCACGACCCCGCTGGTCCTGGAGGTGGCCATGCCGCGCCACGGCTACCGCGGTCTGACCGGCATCGACTACCTGAGGCTGGGATCGATCCATCTGCGGAACTACCGTGAGCGGGAGAACCTCCTGGGCCCCAAGGAGCGGTGCGAACTCCAAGAGACCGTGGTCAGCCGTGTGAGGAACTCCATGGACTTTCTCAGTCTGGCGGCCGCCATCGCCCACAGCCCGGAACCGGCGGAGCACAAAGCATTCCCCCGGCTGCTGTCCGAGACGATCCCCCGGCTCCCGATCCTGGGCTACGTCTATTTCGAGGCCCTCTCGGAGTACCTCATGCTGTACTCCCGCTCACGCCACACTCAGCGACTGGCGGACCTCGGTGAGTTCAACAACTGGCTCTACAAGAAATTCCTCTTCCAAGGCTTCTCTGACACCGCGGGCCATTTCGACCTGGCTGGGTTCCGACCCGGCTTCGCTCGTCTGGAACAGCTCCTCAACCAAGTGGACCCCAGTATCGAGGCGACGCACGCCCGAGCCCACCTGACGGCGCGCATCAGCTACCTGGCAACCGTGCGGTTCCTCGAACCGGAACAGATCACGGGTCAGTGGCATCACATCCGATGGGACTTCAACCATGTCGCGGAGTCCTTCGGCCCACTCCTGGGACATCTCATCCACCGCGAGCTGCGCCGCTTCCACCGGTACCCGGACTTCTACCACTTCTTCGACGCTCACAAGGCCGCCCAGGCATGGAACTACTGGAACCACATGGGCATCGCGCTGCCCTTCAACGGGACCATCCCCAAGGGGGAGATCGGCGTCAATCCCGCCTACTCCGAGCTGGAATACCGCGTCTGGAGGGCAGAACTCGGCGACGACGGCCTTCTTCACCCTGCGGAGGAGGTCGCCCTGCGGCTAACGCCCCGTCTGGTCGACACACGACACACGGTGATGCGCGACAGACAGGCGCGGGGCAGGAACGATACCCCGATGGGAGACCGGCGACTCGCCGACACTCTACTCTGACGACAGAGCACCATGGCAGGTCCCGGATCGGAGTGCCGTCTCAGGCGCGCTGGGCCCGGTCGTAGACCTTCTTGGCCGTGGTGCCCAGGATCTCGCCGTACATCTTGGTCGGGGGCAGGGTGTCGAGCGCGGAGTTGACCGAGATCAGGGTGCCTTTGCCGGTGGTGGTGTTGAGGCCGGCGAGCCAGGGGCCGCCGCTGGCGCCGCCGCTCAGGCTGCAGGGGATGACCTGGGTGCCGTGTTCTTTCTTGGCGGTGCCGGAGCAGAGGAGGAGTTCTTCGCCGCGTTGGGGGTTGGTGGCGGGGTAGCCGAGGGCGGTGACGGGGCCGCCGACGGGGCGGTTGAAGGCGATGTCCTGGGAGCCGACGACGTCGGTGAGTTCGCGGCTCTTCTTGTCGAGGTCGACGGTCAGGGCGGCGATGTCGTTGACGGAGTCGTTCTGCCAGGTGCGCGGGGTGGCGGCGGCGCGGACGGCGAAGGTGCCGTGGGGCTGCTTGCCCTTGTGGTAGCCGGGGACGAAGACCATGTCGGTGTTGGTGTTGTAAGGGGAGGAGCCGCGGCGCACGCAGTGGGCGGCGGTCATCACGGCGGATTTGTTGGCGCTCTTCACGGCGGTGGCGGAGCACCAGGTGTCGGCGCCGTTGGCGTTGACGAAGAAGAGACGTCCCACGGTCTTGAGGGGGGTGCCCCGGTACGGCTTGGCCTTCGGTCCGGTCGGGCCGAGGTCGACGGACTTGCCGACAGCCTTGATACGGGCGGGTGTCCAGTAGGCGAGGGCGGCCTTGCGCTCCTTGGCGGTGTACTTCAGGACGGAGACCGGATCGGGCGCGGCGTGAGCGGGCGTGGCCATGACCGGGGCGGCGAGGGCGAGGACCGTACCTGCGGCGAAGAGTCCCGCGGTCCGGCCACGGAGACGCCGGGTCAGGGAGGTTGAGGTCTCGGGCATGGCAGGTGGCTCCTCGGGCGGCGCGGGCATCGGACGGGCTGTCCGTGTCGTACCGCAGGAGCGGGGAAACCGCCTGTTCGGTTGTCGCTGTCGATGTCCTGTGACACGCGCGTGCGGATACGCGAACACGCGCCCGGTCGACTCGCTACAAGGCGAGAGGCTCGAAAATGCACCATATGATGATGAAATGACGCGATTGATCGTGGCAGCCGGCGGAGGTGGCGACGCTGTCGCCGCCGTGATGGTCGATGGGGCCCTGTACGGGGACGAGGGGCCGGGGGTGGTGCTGACGTATGCGTGGGATCGGCTGGTGGTTGATCCGGTGGCGGGGCCTCGGGGGGCGGGGGGTTTCAGGGGGCTGGGGGTGGTGACGCCGCATGTGTATGAGGTGGGGGCGGGGAGTGAGGTGGTGGGGGCGGGTGGGTCGGTTCTGCCGCGGTTGGCGGGGGAGGTGGGGCAGATGTTGGTGTTGATGGACCCTGGGCAGGGGGTGTTGGGGATGACGCGGCAGCTTGAGGAGTTGGTGGAGCGTCTGGGGCCCGAATCCGTGGATCTGCTGGATGTGGGGGGTGATGTGCTGGCGCGGGGGGACGAGCCGGGGCTTCGGAGTCCGTTGGGGGACGCGCTCGCGTTGGCCGCGTGTCGGCGGGTGAACGCGGAGGTGCGGCTTCTGGTCGCGGGGCCGGGGCTGGACGGGGAGTTGTCGGCGGGGGAGCTTCGGGGGGTGCTGGGGCGGAATGTGGTCACGTTGACGGAGGAGGATGTGGGGAGGGTCGGCGGGGTGCTGGAGTGGCATCCGTCGGAGGCGACGGGGATGCTGGCGGCCACGGCGCGGGGGATCCGGGGGCTCTGTGAGATCAGGGACGCCGGGTTGGCGGTGCCGCTCACGGATGAGGGGCCCACGGTGCACGAGGTGGATCTGGAGGAGGCGTTCGCGCGTAATCAGCTCGCGCGGGCGGTGGCGGAGACCGCGACGCTCGCCGAGGCGGAGGAGCGGAGCAGGGAGGTCTGCGGGTTCTCCGAGATCGACTACGAGCGGGCCAAGGCGGCGCGGCTCGGGGCCGAACCCCTGGTGGGTTTCGACCCCGAGGACGTGCTGCGGCGGGTCGCCCGCTTCGAGCGGCGGGCCCGGGAGCGCCGGATCAGCTACACCACCTTTCGGCATCTGGCCGAGGTGGTGGGTGTCCGTGGTGGACGGCGGGAAGAGTTCAGGGCGTTGTTGCTGGAGAGGCATCCGGAGCAGTACGCGGCACCGCTCTGGCGGATCCCCTTGTGACGGGGGCGATGTCCGCGGGGAGGGCTTCGGCGACGAGCGCGAACGCTTTCTCCAGGGTGCGGGTCTCGGCGATATGGCCTCCGCCCGGGGCGCCCATGGCGAGGAAGGTGCCGCCGCGCTGGCGGTAGACGGTGCCGCCGACGCGGGTGTGGGGCAGCTCGGTGGTGGTGCTGAAGAAGAGCGTGCCGTGGCTGACCGCGGGGAAGAGGGTCCTCAGGCGTTTCTGGGCGTGGGCGGCGCGGACCACATCGGGGTGGATCAGCGCGGTGCCGGTGTCGAGGCCGGTGTCGAGGCCGGTGCCGGTGCCCAGGCTGGTGTCGAGGAGATGATTCCACTGCGCCGTCACGATCTCCTCGACGGTGCGGTTGTCGTCGTCGGTCATGGTGATCACCTGTTTCTGCTCGCGGGCGGGTCGGGGAGGCAGTGGTGGGTCACAGGCGCTTCGCGCTGCGCAGCGTCTTGGCGTAATAGCCGTTGCCGTCGAGACGGGAGACGCCGCCGATGTCGCCGATGGTGGGGCCGTTGATCTCTTCGCGGCTGGAGATGAAGATGAGATGGCCCTCGGTGTCGTGGCCGAGGACGATGCCGACGTGGTCGAGGCGCTGATCGGTGCGCTGGTCGAGTTTGAAGAAGACGAGGTCGCCCGGCTGGAGCTGGTCGATGGCGGAGGGGCGGTCCTGGGCCGAGACGCCGGTCAGGGGCAGGATGTCGGCGCCCCGGGGGGAGCGGGCCATGCCGTTGGCGGTACGGGGGAGGCCGTCGCCGGACTTGTCGGAGGACATGAGGGGGTAGCGGGCGCGGTACCCCAGGACTATGCGGATGTAGCCGGAGCAGTCCAGGGAGCGGGCGCGCATGGATTCCGGGGTGCCGGTGGTGCCGTCCCGGAAGGGGTAGGGGGTGCCGAGGTAGTCGTAGAAGTCGGACTGTTCGAGGCGGAGATCGCCGTTCTTGTCACCGGCGGTGTTCAGGGGGCCGAAGTTCGCGTCGCCCGCGTAGGCGAGGCCGTTCGCGTCCTTGCGCTGGGGAGCGCCGGCCACGTACTCGAAGGCGAAGGCGAAGAGGTCGGCCTCTTTGCTGCCCGCGTGTTTCGCGTACCACTCCTTGAACCATTTCTTCTTCTCCGCGCCCTCCGTCCAGGGCTGCGGCATGATCCGTACCCAGTCCGTGGTGGAGACCTTGGAGGCCGTCGAGGCGGGTTCGGCGAAGGTGCGGGCGGGGCCGGTGAGTTTGGCGGTCTGCGCGCCGTCGGTGAGGACCGCCTCGACGCGGCCGTCGGAGCCGCGGAGGACGCTGCGGGCGGGGTTCTCCAGCCGGGACCACTTTCCCCCGGTCTTGTCCGAGGCGGGGTCGGCGGAGGCCCGGCCGCCGCTCAGTATGCCGACGTCGCGTATCTCGGTGACTCCCCGGTCCTCCCGCTCGCGCAGTTCCAGGGTCAGATAGCCGGACGTGGCGACGAGCCCGAGGACCACGAGGCCCGACAGGGCACGGCGGGACTTCTTCTTGGACGCCAAGGCTCTTCCTCGATTCTCGGAGATTTCAGACGGTGGGCATGACGCCGAGCAGCAGGCCCGCGGCGACGACGATGTAGGCCATGAGGGAGACGGAGGCCGTCGCCAGCAGGGTGGGGCCCTTGGGCTGGCGCACCAGCTGGTAGGCGATGAGGCCGGGGACGATGAATCCGAGGGTCTCGTTGCCGTACAGCAGGGGGAATTCGATGGAGAGGACGATCATCACGGTGGCCTGGAGCAGCACCCCCAGAAGGACGACGGCGGCGAAGAGCCGCTTGCCGTAAAGGATCATCAGCCGCTGCATGATCCTGGTGCCCGCGTAGGTCAGGGCGGTGACGCCGACGACCATGGCCGCCCGCTGGAGATCCTCGATGAGGGTCAGGGCGAGCCAGCCCGGCGTGATCATCCCGCCGGGGGAGAGATTGGTGGTGAGGTAGCACAGCAGGGAGAAGAACAGGCCTATGGCGATGCCCAGGGCTGCCATCTCGGGGGTCAGGGCGGCGGTCGTCAACGGGGGCTCTCCGGGCGGTAGTACGAGTGCGGAGGCGGCTGATCGCCCTCATGAACCTCGTGGACCTCATGAACCTCATGGACCTCGTAGGCCTGGTGAACCTCGTAGGCCTGGTGAACCTCGTAGGTCTCATGGGTCCGTCGGTGATCGGGCCCGGGCCACGGGTCCCCCGGCGGGAGCCGCACCACCCGGAGCTCCTGGGTCTGGGAGGCCTGGTAGCGCTCCTCGTACGCCTGGGGGTACGAGGCGTACGGGTCCAGCCGGACCGGCTGGGCGGGTACGGGAGGCATCTCCGGGCCAGGGCCCGGGCCCGGGCCCGGGGCGCTCTCGTCGGCGGGCAGTTCGGCGAGGTGTTCCAGCAGCTCCTCGCCCTGGCCGTGGATATTGCCGATGGCGACGAGCGAGGAGCCGTCGGGCATCCGGCCGAGCACCTCCGGCATGAAATCCTCGGCGGGACGCCGGTCGCCGCCCAGGTCCACGGCCCGGTCCCGCCACTCGGCGGGGATGGCGTCGATGGCGCTCCTGGCGGGGTGGCCGATGACGAAGACGTTGTCCGGCCGGAGATCGGGGACGATCTCGCCCATCTGGCCGTTCCGTTCGACGCGGTCCGGCCGGCAGTTGATCACCACGTTCAGCGGGCGGCTGATGGCTCCCAGGTCGAGGAGCTGGTTGACGTTCATCAGCGTCGACTCTGGGTCGTTCGCCGCGAAGACGTTGGCGAAGGCGAGGCGCTTGCCCTCGGGCGTCACATAGCGCTCCACGGAGAGGACGCCCGGGTCCGGCGGGGCGTCGTACATGCCGCGCAGGGCGACCTCCCGTTCGACGCCGAGCAGCTCGGCGACGGTGAGGGCGATCGCGACGTTCTCCTTGAAGGTGAACCAGCTGAAGCCGCGCAGCTCCGCGTCGGTGACGGTCTCGGGGTCGGCATAGACGAGCCGGCAGCCGCGGGCGTCCGCCTCCTCCTGGAGGATGTGGAAACGCTCCTGCTCGGCGGTGACGCAGACGCCGTTCTCCGGCATCGAGCGGCACAGCGACCGGGCCACGTCGTCCAGGGTGGGGCCCATCTCGGCGAGGTGGTCCTCGCGCACATTGCACAGGACTCCGATGGTGGAGCGGATCAGCTTGCTCTGGTTCACCTCCTGGAGGGCGGGCATGACGGCCATGCACTCGATGACCAGGGCGTGGGGGCGGTAGGCGGCGGCCCGGCGGACGATGCCGATCTGTTCCACCACATTGGCGATGCCGAACTTGCGGTAGACCGGCTCCTCGGTCGCGTCGGGGTGGATGAAGCGCGCGGCCGTCCCGGTCGTCTTGGCCACGGTGACGAGATCACCGCCGCGCAGGGCTCCCGCGCAGAGCCGGGTGATGGAGGACTTGCCCCGGATGCCGTTGACGAGCACCCGGGCGGGGATGGTGTGCAGGGCGGCGTAGTGCCTGCGCTGCTCCACGATGCCCGCGATCAGCAGGAACACCGATCCGGTCAGCAGGACGAGATAGAGGTAGAGCACGGCCTGTCACCTTCCGTCGGTGTCGGTGTCGGTGTTGATGTCGGTGTTGATGCCGAAGTCGAAGTCGCCGATGAACCCCGGATCCGGATCCGGATCCAGATCTGGTTCCGGATCCGAGATCCGGCGCGCACGGCCCTGTCTGTGGGCCTGCGCCTGCTGCCGCAGCAGTTCGAGGCTGCGTACGACAGCGCCCACCTCGTCCTGATAGCGCGGATAGAGCACGGACTTGAGGTCGCCGTCCACGAGCTTCTCGGCGCCGGCGGCCAGCGCCCTCAGGGGGCGTACGACCACCAGATGGATCCAGCCGAGGCAGAGGATGATCGCGGCCAGTCCCAGCATCCCGGCGAGGACGCTCCGGTCCTCACGCTCGTACGGGGTGATCTGGAAGCGCTCGGCGTTCTGCCGGCTGACGACGGTCCAGCCGATGTCGGCGGTGACGCCGCCGCCGGAGAAGGGGGCCGCGGCGGCGACGGTGACGCCGTCCCCCTTCCGGATGAGCAGGCCGTTGGCGACCGGGCCCGCGCCGGTGCGGACGGCGGCCGCGCGGGCGAGGTCGTTCAGGGCCTGGCCGGGCAGTTTCTCGAACGCCAGGTATCCGCCGTTGGCGGAGATGGTCAGACCGTCGGGGCCGACCACCCGGATCTCGCCGAGGCCGGGCCGGGCCAGGAGTGAGTTGAGGAACTCCACCCGGATCTCGCCGACGAGGGTGGCGCCCTCGCGGCCCGGTACGGGGGCTCCGGCCTGGATCACCGGCTTCCTGTCCCCCTTGCCGGAGACCCGGACCGGCGGCAGGGCCTTGTCGCGGTCCCAGGCGTGGGGGGAGCCGCCGGCCCGGGCGGCGGGGTCGCCGTCGCCGTCGCCGTCGACGAGGTACAGGGCCTGATAGCGCGGGTGCGTCCGCAGGGTCTCCTTGAGCAGACGGCCGGTGGCGTCCCCGCCGTCCGCGCCGCCCCCGCCCCGGCCGCCGTCCGCGCCGATCAGCCGGGCGGTGGAGACGAGGTCGGCGTGCGCCTCGTTGAGCGCTCTGCGGAGCCGGTCGGCGATCAGATCCGTACGGTCGCGCTGGTCGTTGACCATGGTCGTCGGCACGCTGACCGAGCCGTCCGTACGGTTCAGCAGCAGGCCGACGGGCAGGCACCACAGCAGGAGCAGGGCGGCCGTCAGCGCGAGCGATCCGCGTCCGCCGACCCGGCTTCTGCGGCGGGAGACGGGGCCGCGCCCCTCCCCGCCGAGCTGCTGGCGCAGCCGCTCCAGGGCGGAGCCGATCCGGGCGGCCTCTCCCCTGCGGGGCACCGAGACCGGCCGGGTCAGATTGCCCCGGGCGATTCTGCGGGACTCCAGGAACAGCCGCAGCAGGGGCCGCTGGACGGTCGCCCAGAGCACGGCCACCGCCAGCAGCCCGAGCAGGACGAGGACGCCGGAGACCGCCAGTCCGTACAGCCCCCGTCCACGGTCCTGCTCCCCGTCGCTCTGCTGGACCACGGGCAGCAGGGCCACGACCGTGAGCCCGAGACCGGCGGCGGCGCTCTTCTTCTCCTCGGGGTTCGCGGAGGCGAGCGAGGCGTATCCGGCGAGGGCCGTACGGCCGTTGTACTCGCCGCCGACGAGGGTGCCGCTGACGCCGGGGTAGCCCCGGGAACCGGGCTCCTTGGTACGGACGGGGTGGCGCTCGGCCCGCGCCGCCGCCTGGCCGGACAGCCGGCTCATCTGCTTCTGGAGGAAGGCGAGTTCCTTGCGCTCCTGGTCGGAGTTGAGCCCCTCGGCCCGCTCGAAACCGGCGGTGGCGAGGATCTCGCCGTCCTTGGCGGCGACCGCCATGGTGCGGAACGGGCCGAGGCTGATGGCGGGCACGGAGAGACCGCTGGAGGCGATCAGCAGCTGCTGCGGGCGGTCGTCCCAGTCCAGGACGGCCATGGTCATCAGGCGTACGTCGCCCGTCTCCAGCCGCACCATGCGGGGGGTCAGCGCCCGGTCGCCGGTGAGGACGCCCTTGTCCAGCCAGCCGAGAGGGATCGATTCGCCTCGTGCGGCGAGCACGTCCCCGCTCTTCAGGTCGACCACGGTGGTGCCGGTCCACTTCTGGTACGCCCGTCCCAGGTCCGCCAGGACGCGTTCGGGCTTCACCGGGGAGCCCTCGCTCAGCGCCCTGGCGGTGCGGTTCAGATCGGTGACCCGCTCGTCGATCGAGGCGCGCATGGCTATGGCGCCGTCCTCGGCGAAATACTGCTGCGAGGAGAGCACCGCCCGCGGGGCGGCCGTCTCCTTCCCGGGGCCGAGCACCTTCGCGGTCAGGGCGGCCAGGGCGAGGATCAGCACGCACAGCAGCGCGATCGGCGGTCGTATCCCGCCGAGGAGGGGCATGTCCGCGCGTCTGCGGCTCCGCCGCCGCCCCCCGCGTACGGCGTACGCGCCCTTGCTTGATTTCACTGGTGCTCTTTCCTGGTTCCCCCGGCCACGGCACCGCACGGGCAGGACCTCCCCGTACTCCCCGTGCTCCCCCGTACTCCCCGCGCTCCCCCGCGCGGGCCTCGCGCTCCTCCCGCGCTCCCCGCACTCCCCGTGTAGGACGCGCGGCGCCATCACTCAGTTCTTCAGGGCCAGTTCGGCCAGACCGTCGCCTCCCGGGGCCCCTCGGTTGTACAGAAAGCCATGGGTACGGTCGAGGGCGAGGCGGTAGCGGGCGAGGCGGGCCTCGGGCAGGTCGCCCGGGTTGTCGAGCACCTGCCGGACGTCGACGAGCCGGTGGTCGCCCACGGCGCCCTCGGGGGGCTTCTCCCCCACCTCCACCTCGGGCGGGATGTCCACCAGCGTGGTGCGGTGACGGGCGGCGACGTCCCACCCGGAGTCCGTCTCGCGGAACTCGAACCAGCCGATCACCCCCTCCTCGGTGAGCCCCGTGGGCGAGGAGTGCCGGGCCACCTGATTGCCGAGGCCGTAGGCGACCCAGGTGCCGTTCAGCTTCTGGATCGGCTGCACCACATGCGCGTGGTGGCCGACCACCAGATCGATCCCGGTCTCGCCGGTGATCCGCTCGGCCAGCTCCAGCTGGGGGACGCTCGGCTCGTTGTAGTGCTCCAGACCCCAGTGGAGCGAGAGGATCACGACCTCGGCACCCTGTTTCCGGGCCCGCTCCTCGGACTCCTTGATCTTCTCCGTGCTCATTCGGTTGAACGCCCAACGCTCCTTCTCAGGGGTCGGGTTGAGGAAGGATTCCCACGAGTAGGAGAGATGGGCGACCTTGACGCCCCTGACCTCGCGGATGTTGATCTTCTTCGCTTCCTCGCGGGTGCGCGCCGAGCCGCTGTGGCCGAGGCCGATCCCGTCCATGGTGTTCAGGGTGCGCCGGAGGGCCTTCAGACCGTGGTCGTACGTGTGGTTCGAGGCGGTCGAGCACGTGTCGTACCCCACCTCCTTCAGAGCCGTCAGGATCTGCGGCGGCACCAGGAACTCCGGGTACCCCTCGAAGGGGCCCGTGGGCTTTCCGACGGGGGTCTCCATGTGGCAGATGGCCAGATCGGCCTTGCTGATGACGGGCTTCACCCCGGCGAGCAGCGGGCCGAAGTCCAGCCCCGCCGCGCCTTCTCCGGACTTCTCGGCGTCCTTGGCCGCCTGCTCCACCAGCTCGGGATGGATGAGGACATCGCCCGCGGCGGCGACGGTGAACGCGCGCCCTCCCGGCTTGCTCCGCACCTCCGACGAGGACGAGGAAGACGACGAGGACGAGGAAGACGGCGACGCGCACCCGGCCGTGAGCACGGCGGCCGCCGCCGTCAGTGCCAGCGCGCGACCCGGGGGGAGACAATCCCAGAATGTCACCGGCCGATTTTCGCATGAGCCCAAAGATTCGACACTCGCGCGACATCACAAGGTCATCACTCTCCCTTCATGTTTTCATCACCTTTGGCCTGATAGTGGCGCTGCTCGGCTGCGGACCGGGCCCGCGCGGCGACGGAGAGTACGAGGCCACCCGGGCAAGGGAGTTGGTGAATCTCGGCGACCGGATCACCGAGTACGCGAAGCGGCCCGGAGCGCGGGAGCCCTACCGACCGCCCGGCGAAGCGCGGCGGGAACGTCTCGCCCGTGGCACGGGACTTCTCCTGGACGGCGACACGAAGGCGGCCGAACAGCTCCTGAAAAGCGCCGGGTTCAGGATCACCAGGCTCACCGACACCGCGTCCGGCAGGCGTTACGACGAGATCGCGGCGCTCGACCCCGGAAGAGGGGCGCGGTGGGGGCGGCTGTATCTCAGCGCCGGCTCCGGGATCCGCTGGAATGTGCAGGTGCCCCATCCGGTCTCCGACCGCGACACCGAATCCCTCGGCGCGCGGCTGCTGGAGAGCGCGCCCGGCGGGGCGCTCGTCCTCGCCGGGGCTCACCGCGACGCGGGCCGAAACGGTTCGGCGGATGTGGCGCACCGTACGGACAGCGTCTTTCACACAATCGTCGCCGAACTCCAGAAACGCGGTGTCCCCGGAGTGCAGTTGCACGGCTTCGCGGAGAGGTCGACCCGCCCCTACGAGGCCGTGATCTCCACCGGGGCGGTGCGGACGGCCCCCGAGGAGGCCGCCGCGCTCGCCGATCGCCTGGAGAGCCGGGGGCTCCGGGTCTGCCGGGGCTGGTCCGGCCGGTGCCCGCTGGAGGGCATCGCGAATGTGCAGGGGGAGGCCGCCGAGCGCCACCGGGCGACCTTCGTGCATGTCGAACTCGCCCCGGCGGCGCGGGGGGACGGCCGTGAGGCGGCCACTGCGCTGGCGGCGCTGACGCGGCTCCTCACGACCTGGTCCCGTCACCCGGTCAGCGGATGACCATGAACTCCAGCGTGGCCGCCTGCTCGCCCGTCCTCCCGTAGGCGTCGGCGGCGAACACGGTGGCCATGCAGGGGCCGTTGTAGGGCGGGGTCCACGAGATGACGGCGTCCTTCGTACGGACCACTCCGCTGGCGCCGCACGCCCCGGAGATGTCCCAGACGTAGCCGCTCAGCAGCCTTCCCTCGTCGCCCGCTCCGGGCTTCATCCCGATAGTGATGGGAGACCGGGTGGTCCCCGCCGAGACCAGCGTCAGCCTCGGCGGGAGCGGTCCGGTGGCGGTGGCCGGTGTGCGGCGGTCGACGGTCGACTGCGCCGAGGGGACCGACTCGGCTGCGTCGGGGGCGAGCGCCGCGACGTAGTAGTACGCCTTGCCCTTCGGGGCGGTGCGGTCCTCGTACGACGTCTCCGCCGCGCCGACGGCGCCCACCGGGGCCCAGGCGCCGGTGGGCGCGGTACGGCGGTAGACACGGAACCCGGTGGCCGCCGTTTCGGGGCCGTCCGCCCGGGTCCAGGTGAGACGGGTGAAGGCGTCGGCGGGCTCGCCCCGGAGCGCCGCCGGGGCGGGCGCGGTGGAGGCGGTGGGGCGGGTGACCGTGGTGGGCGAGGACACCGGGGAGATGTTCCCGGCGGTGTCGACCGCGTGCAGGGTGTACGCGTAGGGCCTGCCCGCGTCCGCGAAGGGGTCCGTGTACGAGGTGCCGAAGACGGTCGCGGGACCGTCCTGGTCCTTCCCGCCCACGGGCGCGGCCCACACCTCGTAGTGGTGGACGTCCTTCGAGGACGCCCGCCAGGTGAGGGCGTTGCCCGCCGTGGTGCCCAGCCCGGTCACCCCGGCGACCCGGTCCGGGGCCGTACGGTCGGCGGTGGTGACGCCCTTGTCGGCCGAGCCCGCCGACTTGTTGCCCGCCTTGTCGTGGGCGCGCACCTCGTAGTAGTAGACGTCCCCGGTCTTCGGGAGGGTGGCGTCCGTGTACGAGGTGGTGGCGGCGGCGGTCGTCGCGAGCGGCTTGGCCCCGAACTCCGCTCCCTTGAGGCGGCGGAAGACTCCGTACCCCGCGAGGTCCATCTCCTTGTTCTTCGCCCAGGTCAGCTTGGCCTTGCCGGTCGTGGCGGTGTACGAGAGCGCCACCCCCGCGGGTACGAGGGGTTTGACCTTGTCGACCGAGGCCGAGGTGCGGGGCTGGTAGGCGAACTTCACGTCCGCCTTCCCGGTCCAGTTGACGTAGTCGATCCGGAGGGTGTGCTTCCCGGAGGGGATGCTGATGTTGACGGTCTTCTTCCGGGTCGCGGAGACATTCTTCCAGAGGTCGACCTCGCGCTTTTTGTCCAGATAGACGCGGATACCGTCCTGCGCGGCGACGTCCAGGGCGAACTGTCCACCCGATCCGAAGTCGCGGGTGACGGTCCAGCGGACCCCGAAATCGTCCTTCGGCAGACCGGTGGCGGGAGCGCCCGCACCCCAGTTGTGGCTGATCCTGTCGGCGCAGTCCTTCTTCTTGGGCTTGCCCGAGAAGGATGTGTTCGCGAAGAACTGCCGCTCGAAGGAGGGGGACACACAGGGCTTGGCCGCGGCCGCGGCCCCGTGGGGGGAAACGGCGAGCAGGCCGCCCGCCGTGGCGAGGACCACGGTGGTGGCCAGCGCGGGCGGCGCGAAGCGCCGGACAGGTCTCATACGGTCCCCTTGGTGCCGATCGTGGACGCCTTGACAGCGGGCGTTGGAGATCAAGACACCTGACGGCGGGGGTTGGTTGTACGGAACGACCCGCCCCGAGCGCCGGGGCCCCGGAGCCGTCCCTACCGGCCGCCGCCGTCGTCGTCGTCCGGCTGCGGGAACTGCTCGTCGAGCGTCGCGTCCAGCAGTGCCTTCACATCCTCCCGCTCCAGGCCCGCCGCGCGCGCCCCGGTCATCCAGGTGACCAGTTCGGCCGTCAGCCGCTCGCTGTCCTGGGACGGCGGACGGTCGAAGGACCGGCTGACGAAGGTGCCGACGCCGGGGCGGGGCACGACCAGCCCCTCGCGTTCCAGCTCGCGATAGGCCTTGAGGGTGGTGTTGGGGTTCACCCGGGTGGAGGCCGCCACCTGGGCCGCGGTCGGCAGACGGTCGCCCTCGACCAGGATGCCGAGGCGCAGCGCCTGTTTGACCTGCTGCACGATCTGGAGGTACGTGGCCATACCGCTGCGCCGGTCGATCCGGAACTCGACCACGTTCTATCTCCCCGTCCTTACCGCTCCGCGGTGCCTCACAGCGACCTGCGGTGTGTCCACCACACCGTACTGACGATCGCGACGGCCGCCATCACCAGCAGGATCCCGGAGATCGTCCACTGAAGCCCGGGCATCTGGGCAAGCGTCACATAGTCGATGGCGTCGTTCACGATCCCCAGCTCCGCCCTGCACTCCTCGGACTTCTTCTCCGAGAACTTCACACAGGTCCCCCACCCGTGCACCTGGCCGTCGGCGGTGGCGACCCAGTTGTCGATCTGGACCTCGCCCGGCTTCAGCTCCGGAGAGTCGGCGCCCGCCGGATAGAGGAGCCGGTGCGGTTCGGCGAGCCAGGTGCGCAGGCGCTCCAGCGCCACCACGCCCGTCCCGGCCGGGCCGACGAAGGTGATCGCCATGGCGGCGACCGACCGGCGCAGGACCGCTCCCGCGAGGATGCCGGCGGAGACGGTGAAGACACTGAACGCCACCGGCAGCGGGCCGGTCGCGAAGAAGATCCCGCTGTCCCACCAGTTTCCGCGGTTGTAGACGCCCCGGGCCGGATGCCACAGCGAGGTGAGGGCCGCCGAGAGCACACTGGTGCAGAGCACCACCACGACCAGCGGCACGGCCACGGAGGTCATGACGACCCGCAGCCGGCCGACGGACTGGGTCGACGTGAGCCTGAGCGTGCGGTTCTCGTACTCGGAGGCCAGGAGCGGCGCGCCGATGAAGACCCCCAGGGCGGCCGGCAGGAACTGGACCACAGGGATCAGCTTGCTGATCGTCTCCTCGTCGGCGTGGCGCAGACCGCCCAGCTCGGCGAGTCTCGGGGAGTTCAGGAACTCCACCACCCCGAAGCGGTGGTAGACGCAGTACGCGGTGACCCCGGCGGTGAAGGCGATCAGCAGCAGCAGCGCGGTGCGGTTGCCGCGCCAGGCCACCCAGCTCATTCCGCGCAGGCTCAGGAAGGCGCGGGGTGCGGGGGTCTCGATCTTTTTGGTCGTGGCGGTGGCGGCGTTCACGCGGCCTTCCCTTCTGCGTGCGGGGCGGCGGCGGTAGCCTCGGCGGAGAGCCGCGAAGCGGGACTGATCAGCGGAGGCGCCTCGGCGGAGCGCAGATAGGCGAGCAGCACCTCTTCCAGGGACGGCTCCACGCTCTCGTACGCGCCACCGGGATCCCTGTCCGTACGGAGCAGAGCGGTGAACTGACGTCCGCTGAACCGGGACTCGATCACCGTGTGGTGCCCCGCGACCCCGGCCGGCAGCACTCCGGCCCCCTCCCCGGGCCCCGGGTCCGCGAGCCCGGTCACCAGCCGGTGCGCGGGGACCAGCTCATCGACCTGCCCGATCATGCGCAGCCGCGCCCCGGCCAGAACGACCAGGTGATCGCACATCTCCTCCAGCTCGGAGAGAAGGTGCGAGGACATGAGAACGGTCAGCCCCCGCTCGACCGCCTCGGAGAGCAGCAGCGAGGACAGCTCATGCCTGGCCAGCGGATCCAGATCGGCCATCGGCTCGTCCAGCAAGAGCAGTTCCGCCCGCTTGGCGAATGCCAGCGCCAGCGCCACCCGCGTCCGCTGCCCCGACGAGAGGCTCCCCACCCTCGCCCCGAACGGCACCTTCCCCGCCTCCACGATCCGCTCCGCGGCGGCCTGGTCCCACCTCGGGTTCAGCTCCCGGCCCATCCGCAGCGTCTCGGCGACCGTGAACCGCTTGTACAGCGGCCTCTCCTGATCCACGAACGCGACATGCCGCATCGCCTCCGGGTCGCCCACCTCCTTCCCGAACAGCCGGAGACTGCCGGTCGTCGGCCTCAGCAGCCGCGCGGCGATGCTCAACAGCGTCGACTTCCCCGCGCCGTTGGGCCCCACGAGCGCACTGACACAGCCGGTGGGCAGCCGGAAGGAGCACTCGCGCAGCGCCCAGCCGCGCAGATACTTCCGGCCGAGATCCTCCGCCTCGATGGCGTAGGGGTGGGAGGTGCCACTCATTCAGATCCCCCGATTCACTAGTTAGTTAGTGGAATGGTGTGGACGTGAGTATGCGCAACGGCCCGCGCGGAAGTCAAAGAACCCACCCACCGGGCGCGCCAGGGCAAGGGGCTGAATCCGGCCAGGGTTTATGGAGGTGGTGAGGGTGAAGCCGGTGTTAATGTCACCGGTCATACGCGCGTGGGGGCGCGGTCGGGGGCCAGGAGAGATGCCAGGGCGCTGGCGTGTGCCTGCCATGTCTTCTCTTGCCTTCAGGAGGAACGGTGGCCAGATCCGGCCGACGCCGACACATGCTCGCCCCTGCTTCGGGATCGTCGATTCCCAGCCTGAGGGCCGTGCGCACCACGGCCGTGCTGGTGGCGGCGGTGAGTCTGAGTCTCCCGCTGCTGGGCACGCCGGCCGTCGCGGTGCCGGGGTCGGCCGGGACGGCGGTGAGGGGCGGGGAGCTGGTGCTGCCGGCCGGGGCAAGGGCGGTACCGAGGGCGACGCAGATCCTGAACGCGGGGACGACGGGGTTTCTGTGGGCGCAGGAGGGGGATTTCCGGCTGCTGTGGACGGATTACGCCACCGGGACCGCGACCGCGCTGTCGGAGGAACTGCCCGGCCTGGTCGAGTACAACCCCGACGAGGGCTTCTTCCGCAACGCCGCCCATGACGAGCCGGGCTGGTACGGCGACGGCTCCGACACCGTCGCGCTCCACTCCAGCCCGTCCCACGTCACCCTTCTGAAGGGCTCGGGAGCGGACGGGACCAGCACCGTGGTGCCGCTGCCTGAGGCGCACTCGTACCGGGGCACCTTCGGCGACACCGTCATCACCCGCAGCGACAGATACGACCGCCCGACCGCGTACCACCTGTGGCGCGCCGGGACCGGAAGCGTCACCGAGACGCCGGTGACCGGGCTCCCGGAGCGGGCGTACGGCGTCGTGATCGAGGACGGCGACGCGCGGTCCGTCGTGCTCCGTTACCGGGTCGATTCCTCGGAGGAACCGGAACCCTCCTGGCACTGGAGCATCCTCGATCTCGCCACCGGCGCGGCCACTCCGCTGCCCGACCGGGTTCCCCAGGGGGGCAACCGGGAGGTGACCGGCTTCCGGCTCGGCGAGGGCTCGGTGCTGCGGCTGCGTTCCGAACGCGGCGAGGTGGATGTGTTCGACCGGGGCGACCTGGCGGCTCCGCACCGTACGCTCGACACGGGCGGGCTCGGCGGCGAGGCCGCGTACGGCATCGTCGGCTCCGCACTCCTCGGTGTCGATCCGGTGCGGGAGGGCGGCGGCGAGTACCGTGGCCGACCGCTGCTGGCGCTGGTGTCCAACGGCGGGAGAACGGCCCGGAGCACGGTCATGGAGCCGGCCGGACAGCAGATCGTCCAGGCCCCGGACGGCTCGGTGCTGGTGGCGGGCGCGGAGCGGTACATCGAGCGGGGTGACCTCGACTGGGGAGTCCACCGGATTACCCAGACCGACGACAAGTCGATCGTCCGCAGCCGGCTGACCACGGTTCAGCCGGTGCCCGCGCAGATCCACGGGCTCTCCCTCGGCAGCGGGGTGCTCACCGTGGCGGACAACAGCACGATGTACGAGACGGGCAGGGTCCTGGGCGCGTACCGCAGCCGCTGGCTCGGCACACCCGCCGCGGGCGGTGCCCCGAGCGTCACGAAGACCACCGTGGACGGGCCGCTCAGCGAATGGGACGGGTACTGCCACAGGAGCGCGCCCCGCTGCGTCCGGATGCTCGACGACGGCGCCGGCAGACACGGCCGGCGTGAAGACACCGAGTCCGGCCTGACCATGCTGCGCGTCAACGGCGTGACCGGCTGGGGTCCGGCCCTCGACACACGCGCCGGCACCACCCAGCTGGCCGGGCTCTCCGGACGGTACGCGATCATCGACATCCCCTACTCCCGCAGGCAGTTCATCGCCGAGTTCCCCGCCGAGGGCCCGGCGAAGGTGCTGCACAGGCGCGACCGGGTCGCCTCGGCGGTCTGGGGCTCCACCCTGTGGAGCGGCGCGGCCAAGGGCGGCAAGGTCACCGCCACCAGGCTCCCCGGCACCGGCGCGGTGGAGAGCTTCACCACGAGGAACGGCTGCACCCCGTCCGACCTCCAGGCCGTGGGCCGCTGGGTGTACTGGGACTGCGGGAGCCCTCAGGGCGGGTCGCTGGGCTCGGGCGTCTACGACCGCGCCACCAAGCGCACCGTCACCGCCCCGGCGGGCAGAAGCGTCCTTCTCGGCGACGGCTACCTCGCCCATCGGATCGCCGAAGCCCAAGGGGACGTCGAACTCAGCCTCATCGATCTGCACGGCGGACTGCCGTCCAGCGGCTTGTACACCGATCTGCCGAGCCGCGAGCTCGCCGACTGGACCGACAGCGACTTCGAGAACACCGACGCGGGCACGAGCTGGACCGTGGACCGCTTCGGCGGCGGTGTCGCGTACGCCGACGACGAGCAGCGGATCCGGATCGTGCCGACCGGGGTGCCGGCCTCCGCGCTGAGCGCGATCGACTCCACGGTGACCGCGGGGGCGGCGAGCTGGTCCGGGGCCTGGTGGCTGTCGAAGCCCGCAGCGGAGTGGAAGGTCACCGTCCGGCACAAGGCGTCCGGTGCCACGGTCCGTACGCTGTCCGGCTCCGCCGCCCGGGGTGTGCTGAAGGCCGCGTGGAACGGCAAGGACTCGGCGGGCCGTCCCGTCGTCAACGGCCAGTACACCTGGACGCTGAGCGCCCGGCCCGCCGACGGGAAGGGGGCCGCCCTGGCTCTCTCCGGCACGGTCGGGGTCACCGCCGGAACGGCCGCCCCGCGCGACCATGCGGGCGACGACGGCGTCGGCGACGTCCTCACCCTCGACTCCTCCGGCACCCTCGCCGTCCACCGGGGCACCGGCAAGGGCACGCTCGGCGGCAAGGTCTCCGGCTCCGGCTGGCCCGCCGGCTCGCTGGTCGTGCCCTTCGGCGACCTCGGCGACGGCAGGTGCAACGACGTGCTGGTGCGGACGAAGGCGGGCGCGCTCCGCGCCCACCACCCGGCCTGCGGCAAGGCGGCGACGCCCAAGACGCCGTACACCTCGCTCGGGACCTCCGGCTGGAACCAGTACGACATCCTGACCTCCCCGGGCGACGTCAACGGCGACCGCAGGCCCGATCTGGTGGGCCGCCACTCCCCCACCGGGGACGTCTACCTCTTCAAGGGCACGAGCGCCGGAAAGCTCTCGGCCCGTACGAAGATCGCCTCCCGCTGGACCGGCCACAAGAAGATCGTCGGGGCCGGTGACCTCAACGGCGACGGCCGGGGCGATCTCCTCGTCCAGGACAAGTCCGACAAGCTCTGGCGCCACGAGGCCGACGGCACGAGCACGGGCGGCCTCAAGCCCCGGGTCAAGGTCTTCGACGGCTGGGGGACCTCGTACAACGCGACGGTCGGCGTGGGCGACTTCACCGGCGACGGCCGCGCGGACCTCGTGTCCCGGGACACCTCCGGGAATGTGTGGCGCGAGAACGGGAACGGCAAGGGCTCCTTCGGCAAGCGCGTGAAGATCGCCTCGGGCTGGAAGAGCTACAAGTCCGTCTCGTAGCGGTATGGATCGGCGGGACCTGCGGGAGGGGCGCGGCATGGGCATCTCGGTGTACGACGCGATCGTGCTGAAGAGACGGAACAAGGAGCGGTACGAGCGGCTGCACGCCCGGGGGAAACGGCTCAACCGGCACAGCGGGTGGGAGGGCGCGGCCCAGGAGGAGCGCCGGCGGGCCGTCTACGACCGTGCGCTGGTGCCGTTCCGGGAGCACTTCGGGCGGCTCAGACACATCGATCTGGCGGCGCTGGCCCCGACCGGCCCGGCCCGCCGGCACGCCGTACCCGACATCGAGCTGCGGGAGCTGCGGGAGCTGGCGGTGGGCGGCGTCGGCTCGCTGCTCGGCGGGGCGGCGGCCGGGACGGCGGTCTCCACCGCCGCGTACATGGCCGTCGGCGCTTTCGCCACGGCGTCCACGGGAACGGCGATCTCCACCCTGTCCGGCGCGGCCGCGAGCAGCGCCACCCTCGCCTGGCTGGGCGGCGGTTCGCTCGCCGCCGGGGGCGGCGGGGTGGCCGCCGGGACGACCGTGCTGATGGCCGCGTTCGCGCTGCCCGCGCTGCTGGTCGCCGGAGGTCTCATCGAGTGGCGGGGCCGCGCGGCCAGGCGCGGCCAGCAGGAGCAGGCCGAGGAGCTGACCGCGAAGGAGGCGCACATGGACGAGGAGCGGCGCGCCTTCTCTGAGGTGCTCCGGCGCAGCCGCGAGATCCGGCTGGTGCTGCTGGATCTCGGTCTGGCCATGGAGAAGCGGCTGCCCGCCCTCGCCGCGCTCGTCGACGCGAACGACGACTACGCGGCCTGCACCGCGCCCCAGCGGGCCCTGGTCAAAGAGGTCTTCGACGTGGCCTGCACAATCGTCACCGTGATGGCCGCCCCGCCCGCCGACGGGAACGGCCGGGTCACCGAGGTCTCCGGCCGGGTCCTGGCGGACGCTCGGGCGCGGCTGCGCGAGTGGACGATCACCCCGTAATCCACCGGCGGAGGGAGTTCGGGCCCGTCGTTCGGGCAGTGGCGGACGGCCGGGCCCGTGATCTGTCCGGGCTGGCGCCCGCCCATATCGTCACCGCCGAGTACGACCCGCTGCGGGACGAGGGCATCGGCTACGGCCTGCGGCTGCTGCGGGCCGGGGTGCCCGCCGGGATCAACCAGTGGGCGGGCACGTTCCATGTCTTCGACTCCTTCGGCACCCCGCTGTGGGACCGCGTGATGGTGGACCTCGTCGAGGCGCTGCGCGACGCGATGGAATGGAGGTGACGGCCACGGCACTCGCGCGCCGCGCGCGACGGTTCCGTCCCTCCCCAGGAACAAAGCGGAATGTGCGTTCTCAGGGATGCCGACCCGGCGTACTGAGCACCCACAGAACGGACTTGACCTTCTCGGCCACTCCCCGGCACCGACCCCCGCCCGCGATTACCTGGGCTGCGGTAATCCGCGCGGCGGACGGCCCGCGCGGCCCCAAGGTCGAGGGGACCGGGAAACCGGGAACGGAATCGGCGCGATGAGGGAGAGAAACCGTGGTGGGTGGAGTGTGCTCGCTGGAGGAGCTGGTCGGGGCGGTCGCCGGGGTGCGGGGGCGGCTGGAGGAGGTGAGCCGGGCGATTCACGTCAGGCCGGAGCTGAAGTTCGCGGAGGTGTACGCGCGGGATGTGCTCACCGGGTGGCTGGTGGACGAGGGGTTCGCGGTGGGCAGGCGGGCCGGGGGGCTGGAGACGGCGTTCGTGGCGGTGCACCGGGGGCGGGAGCCGGGGCCGTGTGTGGCGGTGCTCGCGGAGTACGACGCGCTGCCGGGGATCGGGCACGGCTGCGGGCACAATCTGATCGCGGCGGGGGCGGTGGCGGCGGCGGTCGCCGCCGTGCGGGCGGTGCCGGGACACCCGGGGACGATCGCGGTGATCGGCACGCCCGGTGAGGAGATGGGCGGCGCGGGAAAGGTCCGACTGGCGGACGCGGGGGTCTTCGACGGGGTGGACGCGGCGGTGATGTTCCATCCGGCGGACCGCTCGGTGACCGCGCAGCACGGACTGGCGGCGGCCCATCTGCGGGCGCGTTTCACCGGGGTGAGCGCGCACGCCGCGAAGTCCCCGTGGGAGGGGCGCAGCGCGCTGGCGGCGGCGCAGCTCTTCCTCAACGCGCTGGATTCCATGCGGCAGTTCATGCCGCCGACGGCCCGGGTGCACGGCATCGTCTCCAACGGCGGCCAGGCCCCGAACGTGGTGCCGGCCGTCGCCGCCGTGGACTTCTATGTACGGGACCGTACGACGGCGTCGGTGCGGGAGCTGGTGGAGCGGGTGCGCAGGGCGGCGCTGGGCGCGGCGCTGGCCACGGAGACGGAGGCGGAGGTGTCGGAGACGGGGCCGCTGTACGCGGAGCGGCGCAACAACATGGTGCTGGCGGCCCGGTTCGGGGCGGTGGTGCGTGCGCTGGGGCTGGAGATCGGGCCCGGTGACGCGGATGAACCGGCGGGCTCGTCGGACATCGGCAATCTCTCGCAGCTGCTGCCGGTCATCCATCCGTACATCCAGACGGCCGCGCCGGGCACGCCGAGCCACTCGGACGCCATGCGGGAGGCGTCGGCGACCGCGTTCGCGCACGACCGGACCGAGATCGCGGCGACCGGGCTGGCCCGGGTGGTGCTGGATCTGGTGACCGATCCGGAGCTGATGGCGGCGGCGCGGGCGGAGTTCACGGCCGGGAGGGAGCCGGCGGGCACCGCTCGTACACTCCGGCCATGACGGTGGTGATAGTGCTGGAGGGGGCGCTGCCCAGCCACTTCACGGTGGCGGTGTCCCCGCTGGCGGAACTCGCCGCGAGTCTGCACGTACTGACCGAGTACGGGCATCACGCGGATCGCGCGCCGTGGGCGGAGGCGGTCGTCCGGGACGCGCCGGAGGCCTTCCGGGACGGGCTGCGGCGGTTCTCGCCGCTGTGGGCGGCGCTGCGGTGGCGGGGTTTCTACGCCGGGCTCGACCCGGCGGTCCCGGGCGGCGCCACGGCCGCGCCGGGGACGGCCGCCGCGCGGACGCCCGCCCCGGCACGGCTCTCGCTGGACGCGTTCGCCGAGCTGACCGCGTACTCCTGCGCCAGCGGCTATCTCGGCTTCGCCTTCGACCGGCTCCTCCACGAGCCCCGGCAGGCCGCCGCGCTCCGGCGCGCGGCCTCCGGGCTGCCGGAACCCCATCTGGCGCTGGCGGAGGATCTGTTACGGGACGCCCGGCGGCTGCGCTCGGAGGTGCTGGGCTTCCTCGATCTGTGCCGGCCGGTCTTCTTCGGCGCGCTGTGGGCCGAGACGGGTCCGCTGCTCGCGGGGGCCGCGCACCGCATCCGGCAGCGGCTCGCCGACGAGGGCCCGGCCCTCGCGCTGGGCGCGCTCAGCCCCTCGGGCCCGCCCGGCGGGGGCGGCCCGCCGCGCGTCGTCTTCGACAAGGTCCATCACGCGGTGATCACTCCGGTCCGGACGCCGGTGCTGCTCATCCCCACGCTGTACGGGGCTCCGCATCTGATCGTGAAGAACGAGCCGGGGCTGCCGCCGGTGGTGCACTTCCCGGTCGGCGCGCCGGTGGTGGGCGTCACCCTGGCGCGCCGCCGCATGCTGGCGCTCACCGATCCGCGCCGGGTGCGGCTGTGCCGGCTGATCGCCCGGCAGTCGATGACCACCGCCGACCTGGCGCACCGGCTGTCGATGACCCGTCCGCAGGTCTCCCGCCATCTGCGGGCGCTGCGCGATCTGGGGCTGGTGCGCACCGAGCGCCAGGGGCGCTATGTGCTCTACGGGCTCGATGTGCACGCCGTGGAGCGCATCGGCCAGGACGTGGCGACCGCGCTCCAGTTCTGATCAGGGCCCCTCCTCATGGGATACCGTCCTGCGGCATGGCGATACGGAAGACGAGAAACCCTCTGACGATTCTGCTGGTCCTGGCGGCGCTGGTGGTGGTGGCCGCACCGGCGGGGTATTTCGTCCTCGTCTACGGCTGCGGGGAGCGCGAGGACCGGCTCGCCGCCGCGCTGGCGGAGGATCCGGCGCTGAACGCCGCGCCGGACGGGGCGAGGAAGGGCGAGTCGTACCGGGAGTGCGACGACGACGATCTGTTCGTCTCCGTCGGTGCGGAGTTCTCGCACGAAGGCTCCTCGAAGGATCCGCTGGCCCGCCACCGGGAGGCCGCGCGCGCCGGGGGCTGGCGGCCGTCGGGCGGCGATCCCGACTGCTACACCAAGCGGCTGGACGGCACGACCGCCTATCTCAGCGTGGACGCCCCGAGCGCCGCCAAGGTCGAGCTGTCGATCACCGCTGACCGGCAGGGCAGTGAGTGGTGCTGACACACGGCACCAACCCCCTTTGAGACGTTGGCAGTTGACTCGTGGGCCGCCGTACGCTCGAAGGCATGATCAAGACCGACCGGCTGATCCTGCGCCCGCTGACGACCTCGTACCTCGATGCCTTCGTCGATCTCCACGCCGACCCCCGGGTGAACCGGTTCGTCGGCGCGTACTCCCGCGAGCGGGCAGCCGAGCGGCTGACCGCCGTGGAGCTCCAGTGGGAGACCCGGGGGCACGGGCTCTGCGCCGTGGAGCTGAGATCCACGGGTGAGTTCATCGGCCGGAGCGGGCTTCAGTACTGGGAGCGGTACGACGAGGTCGAGCTGGGCTGGACGCTGCGGGCCCGGGCATGGGGGCAGGGGTACGCGACCGAGGCCGGGCGGGCCTGTCTCGACTGGGGTTTCGCGAATCTGGACGCGGAGTACTTCACCGCCCTGATGCGCCCCGGCAACGACGCGTCGATCCGGGTCGCCGAACGCCTCGGATTCGCCCCGCGCCGGCAGGACACGCTGTCCGGCGATCCGGTCACGGTCTACGCGATCGACCGGCCGACGGGCTGACCGGGCCCCTCCCGCTCCTCCAGCCCCTCCGACCCGGAAGCCGGTGATCACGCCGTACCGGGGAACTTCTCCGTATCGCGCCGCGACCAACTCAGCACAACGCGGCTCGCGTTGTTCCACCGACGACGGAGGTCCCCGCCATGACATCGATCAATCGCAGAAGCGCCCTGGTGACGGCGGCCGGAGCCGGGGCGGCGGTCACCCTCGGCGCGGGCGCGGGCACGGCAGCCGCCGATCCGGCCGGCCGCCGCCACCGGAGCCGGTGGAGCAAGGAACGCCCCCTGCGGGTGGACATCGTGGTCTTCGACGGCGTGGAGGAACTCGACCTCTTCGGGCCGCTCGAAGTCTTCGGCCTGGCCGCCGCCCTCGGCCACCCCATCGCCGTGCGGCTGGTCACCAGCGGTCAGCCGGGCACCGCCAAGCTCTCCTTCGGCACGGAGGTGACGGTGCCCGGGGCCTGGGACGCGCGGTCGGCGGATGTGATCGTGGTGCCCGGCGGCGCTTTCCGCCGGAAGGACAAGCCCGGGATCTGGACCGAGATCGAGAAGGGCGTGCTCACCCGTGAGCTGCGCCGCGCGGTCCGGCCTTCGCTGACCCTGATGGGAGTCTGCACCGGAGTGGTGGTGCTGCACGCCGCCGGGGTGATCGGCAACCGGCCCTGCACCACCCATGAGGGCGCGAAGAAGTATCTGCGGGACGCGGGGGCGGACGTCCGCGACGCCCGGGTGGTCGACGACGGGAATCTGGTCTGCGCGGGCGGCATCAGCTCGGGCATCGACGGGGCGCTGTGGGTCGTGGAGCGGGAGCTGGGCTCGCAGGCGGCCGTGACCGTCGAGTCCGTGATGGAGTACGACCGCCGGGGCACGGTCCTGCGCACCTGAGAGCGGGCCGGGCCCGGACCCGGCAGAGGCAGGGTCAGACCCGCCGGGCCATGCCCACCGAGGCGGGCGCGGTCTCGGTGAAGCCGAACTTCGCGTAGAGGTGGCGGGCGTCGCCGTCGGCGATGAGGGAGACATACGCGCCGGCGGGGGCCCTGCGCTCCAGCTCGCCCACCAGCTCGGCCATGATCAGCTTCCCCAGGCCCTGCCCCTGGTGCTCGGGGAGCACACAGATGTCGACGATCTGGAAGAAGCAGCCGCCGTCGCCGACGATCCGGCCCATGCCGACGGTCTCCCCGCCGTGGTGGACGAGGACTCCGTGCCAGGTGTTCGGCAGTCCGGCCTCGGCGGCGGCGAGCGGCCACACGGTGAGGCCGGTGGCGCCCCGCAGTCGGCGGTAGGTCTCGACGGAGGGCACACCGGCCCGGACTTCGTAATGACCGCTGAGCGTATTCATGTGTTACACACTAGAACACTGTCCGGTCCGAGCAGCTCGGGGGCGCTCGGAGCGGATCGGGGCCTTACGGGTCCGGGTCGGGTGCGCCGGTGTGCCGGGTGTATCGGCGTGCCGGGTGTATCGGGTGGGCTCAGTGGCTGTCGCCCGCTGCGGCGAGCGCGCGGTCGACGCCCTGGCCGCGCAGGCGGTAACTGTCGCCCTTGAGCGTGATGATGTCGGCGTGGTGCGCGAGCCGGTCGATCATGGCGTAGGTGACCGGGCTGTCGCCGAACACATCGCTCCAGCGGGCGAAGGGCTTGTCGCTGGTGACGACGACGGAGGCCCGCTCGTAGCGGTGGGAGACGAGCCGGAAGAGCAGATTGGTCTCCTCCGGCCCGAAGGAGAGATAGCCGATCTCGTCCACGATGATCAGCGCGTACCGGTCGAGCGCGGCCAGCTCCTCGGTCAGCCGCCCGGCGGCCTGGGCGGCGGTGAGCCGGGAGACCCACTCGGAGCCGGTGGCGAAGAGCACCTCGTGACCGGCCCGGCAGGCCCGCATCCCGAGCGCGATGGCCAGATGCGTCTTACCGGTGCCGGGCGGGCCGAGGAAGACCGCGTTCTCGTGCGCGTCCACGAAGTCCAGCGTGCCGAGCCGGGTGATGGTCTCCCAGTCCAGGAAGCGCTGATGGTCGTCGTCGAACTCCTCCAGCAGCTTGCGCGCGGGGAACCCGGCGGCGCGGATCCTCGATTCGGCGCCGCCCGCGTCCTTGAGCTCCCGGGGGCCGCTCTTGCCCTGGGCGGGGATGTACTCCCGCAGGACGACGGGGGCGGCGGGGTCCCGTTCCGCCGAGACCGGGCGGCCCGTCTCGCGCTCGGCGCGCTGGGAGCGGTCCGAGCGGTCCGGCAGCTCCGGGAGTTCGCCCAGCTCCGGCAGGTTCAGATCCCCGGACGGCAGGGTGGCCCGCCGCCGGCCCGGGACCGGGTCGCCGGACATCGGCTGGCTGTGCCCCTCCATCGGTCCCGACATGTACGCGAGGATCGCGGCCGAGAGGATGAAGGCCATGTGGATGATGGTTCCCCACATCAGCGAGTGGTGCGAGGTGTGGTCGACGTCGACGAACATCTGGAGCAGATGCACCGAGGAGATGCCCACGATCGCCGTGGCCAGCTTCACCTTCAGCACATTGGAGTTGACGTGCGAGAGCCATTCGGGCTGATCGCGGTGGCCCTGGAGACCGATGCGCGAGACGAAGGTCTCGTACCCGCCGACGATGACCATGATCAGCAGATTCGCGATCATCACCACGTCGACGAGCTTGAGCACGGCGAGCATCACATGGGTCTCGTTCACCTGGCCGCTCAGAACATGCAGTACCAGGTGCCACAGTTCATTGAAGAATTTGTAGACATAGACGCCCTGCGCCGCCACCAGGCCGAAGTAGAGCGGGGCCTGGAGCCAGCGGGTGGCGAACAGCGCGTATCCGAGTGAGGGAGCCGCGTAACTCCTGAAGTCGGGTTTGGGTGCGGGGGTGGGGGCGGACATGGCGTGGCCGAGCAACGGCATCTCCAAGGTGCATGGCGAAGAACGGGCGCAGCGCCCGCTTACACGCCTCCAACGACCCAGCGCGGCCAGGCGTCACGGACGCCACGCCGATGACCGGGCCGGTAAACCGCCGCGCAAGAGAGATCATCAGGACTCGCGAAGCTCCGTTCCGGCCATTCTCCGGCTTGTATCGAGCAAGCGGCCGGAGATCATTTACGTTGTGTGGGCACCCGACTCCCCAGGGTGACTCCCTTCGGGGAGCCCTCCGGAGCCGAGCGCCGGAGCCCGGGAGCGAGCCGGATCCGCCGGGCGGGGGCCGCCGACGCGCCGCCGCGACCCGGCCCCTTCCCGTGACGGGCCCCGCTGGCGTACACCGGTTTCCTACGATCACTGAAGGGCGGTGACCGTGATGCTCATGGAAGCGTTGCGCGATCTCCCGCCGCATCTGCGGCTGCTGGCCTGGCCCGCGCTCAATCTCCGGGGTGAACTCCCCGGAGTGCGGGTGACGGTGCCCGTCGAACTGACGACGAGCCCGGCTTCCCTGCTCAGCTACAGCCGGGGCACGAGCGTCGAACTGTCCCCGGAGGCCGAGGCGGACCCGGGGGCGCTGCTCACGGCGGAGAAGCCGGCCCGGCTGCTGGCCGAGCCGCTGCGGCTGGTGACCACACTGGCGCTGTGGGACGAGGTGGTCCGCGAGAGCGGCGTCCACGCGGGCAGCATCTATCTCGCCTCGGAGGCGGCCGTCGCCCGGCTGCTGACCACCGCGCACGACTGCGCGCCGCCCTCGTCGGTGGAACTCCCCGAGCTGCTGGAGCAGTTGCACGCGCTGGAGCTGCTCTACCGCTTCCCGGTCCCCTGCAAGTTCCGGGGCGGGCACGGGCGGGAGCGGCAGTGCCGGATCAACGGCTGGGGACGGCTGCTCTTCCGGCTGCTGTGCGAGGCGGACACCGATCCGTACGGCATCGGCGCGGCCCGCGAGCGGCTGACCGAGCATCTCGCCACGCACCGGGAGGCCTATCTGCGCGGGGTACGGGCGGCGACCGCCGCCACGGACGGCGCGGGGGCCGGGGTGTGGGAGTCCATCCACGCCGAGCAGCCCATTCCGGTACTGATCTGAACGGCCGTACAGGGCAGGCAGATTGACGCCGCACGCCGGATTCCCACCCCCCGCGTCCACGGCTGCGGCCGAAGAAGCCGAAGACCGAAGACGCCGAAGACGAAGGAGACATACGTGATAAGCGCTGTACGCAACCCCGCCGGGCTCTCCGCGATCGGCTTCGGGGTCCGGGAGCCGGGCGGCTCCGGGGGCCGCCGTCCCTCGTCCGGCGAGCCCGCCGAGGCGATCCGGGCCGCGCTGGACGGCGGGGTCAACTGGATCGACACCGCGGAAGTCCGGGGCGGGGGCGGCTTGGAACGGATCGTGGGCGAGGTGATCGCCGGGCGGCCCGGTGTCGGGGTGTGTACGAGGGTCGATCCCGAGCGGGACGACCACCTCGGCGGCAAGGGCATCCGGGCCGCCCTGGAGGAGTCCCTCACCCGGCTGGGCCGGGACCGGGCCGAGGTCGCCCTGCTGCACCGGCCCGCCGACGACGTCCCGGCGGGGGAGGCCTGGGAGGCGCTGATCCGGCTCAAGGCGGAGGGGCTCGTCGGGGCGATCGGGCTCGCGGGCTTCCCCGCCGCCGAGGTGAAGGCGTGCGCCGCCACCGGTGAGCTGGACTATCTCCAGGTCCGGGCCTCACTGCTGCACCGGAGCGAGCTGACCCTGCTGGGGCCGCTGTGCGAGCGCTACGACGTCGGTCTGCTGGTCGCCGGTCCGCTCGCCCACGGTCTGCTCGCCGGAGGGCCGCCGCCGGGAGCCATGGATCCCGGGCCGGAGGACTTCCGCCGGGCCGGGGTCCACGCCCGCTACTTCGCGCCCGGCGTCCTCCCCGGCCACGAGCGCACGGTGGCCGCCCTGCGCGCGCACGCCGCCAACACCCGGCAGTCGCTCCCCCGGCTGGCCCTGCGCTGGCTGCTCGCCCGGGGCGAGGTGACCTGTGCCCTGGTGGGGGCCGGGACCGCCGGGCACGCGGCCGACAGCGCGGCCGCCGCCGGGCCCCTGCTCACGGCCGACGAGTTCGACGAGATCAACGCCGTACTCGCTCTCGCCGAGGATCACTGATCCGGGGCCCGGACGGCCGGTGCCGGGGCCGGGGCCGGGGTCTTGGCGGCCCGCAGACGCTCGACGGCTCGGGCGGTCTCCTCGTCCACCAGATCGTGGTGGAGCGCGATCGCGGCGGCCGAGCCCGCGCCGGCGGCGGTGATCAGCTGGGCGCGCCGGTCGGCGACATTGCCCACCGCCCACACGCCGGGCACACTCGTCCGGCCCGTGGGGTCGACGCGTACCCAGCCGGTCTCGTCCACGGCGCAGCCGAGGCCGGTGAGCAGGGTGTCGCCCGGCACCGGGCGCGGGAGGACGAAGACGGCCTCCCGGGGGGTCTCCCGGCCGTCGGCCAGCTCGACGCCGCGCAGTCGGCCGTCCGCCGTCGACAGCCGCTTGACTCGGCCCTCGACGGTACGGACGCCTCGCGCGTCCAGCCGTTCGCGCTCCTCGTCCGTCACCTCGGCGGTGTGCGCGAAGAGGGTCACATCGGGCGACCACTGGCGCAGCAGCAGGGCCTGCTCCACCGCGCCCGGCCGGCCGCCGAGTACGCCGAGGGGCCGGTCGCGGACCTCGTGGCCGTGGCAGTACGGGCAGTGCAGGACGTCCTTGCCCCACTGCTCGCGCACTCCGGGGAGGTCGGGGAGTTCGTCGCGCAGCCCGGTGGCCACCAGGACCCGGCGGGCGGTGAGGGCCGGGCCGCCCGCGAGCCGTACGGAGAAGCCGTCCGGAGCGGGGGCGATGTGGTCGGCGCGGGCGTCGACGAGGTGCGCGCCGTATCCGGCGACCTCGGCGCGTCCGGCGGCGAGCAGGGCGGCGGGGGCCATGCCGTCCCGGGAGAGAAAGCCCTGGAGGTGTGCGGCGGGGGCGTTGCGGGGCTCCCCGGCGTCGATGACGGCGACCCGGCAGCGGGCCCGGGTCAGCACCAGCGCGGCGCTCAGCCCGGCCGCTCCCGCGCCGACGACCACCACGTCGTACTGAGGATCTTCCGTGGTTCCGTTCCTCGTCTCGTTCATGGGGGCAGCGTGCGCCGGGCTTCCCGGTGGCGGCAACTGTTGTTGCTGTTTCCGGGACGGCCGGGGTCCAATGGGCGGCATGGACCACGCACCCGCCATCGCCCACGCGCTCGCCGGGGTCGGCCCCCGGCTCAAGCGCCTCCGTACCGAGCGCGGTGTCACGCTCACCGCGCTGGCGGAGGCCACCGGCATCTCCAAGAGCACCCTGTCCCGGCTGGAGTCCGGCGGCCGGCGGCCCAGCCTGGAGCTGCTGCTGCCGATCTCCCAGGCCCATCAGGTCCCGCTGGACGAGCTGGTGGGCGCCCCCGAGGTGGGCGACCCCCGGGTCCGGCTCACGCCCCGGAAGGGGAACAACGCCACCGTGCTGCCGCTGACCCGGCAGCCCGGACCGCTCCAGTCGTTCAAGATGATCCTCCCGGCGACCCGGAGCACCCCCGAGCTGTGCACACACGAGGGGTACGAGTGGATGTACGTCCTGGCCGGGCGGCTGCGGCTGGTGCTGGCCGACCACGATGTGGTGCTGGGGCCCGGCGAGGTCGCCGAGTTCGACACCCGGCTCCCGCACTGGTTCGGCTCCACCGGCGAGGCCCCGGTGGAGGTGCTGAGCATCTTCGGGCGACAGGGCGAGCGCATGCACGTCCGGGCCAAGCCCGCCGCCCGCCGGGAGAGCGCGGGGTGATGCCGTCTTCGATCCCCCTGTCGCCCGGGCGACCGGGGTCCGTCGCCCGGGCGGCCGTCCCCGGATGCCGTCCGCCCGGCGACCCGGCAGGGTGATCCCCAGCAGGGAGTTCCCGTACAGACAAGGACCGCCCATGTCCGTGACCCATCGCCGGTGTCTCGCCCCGGCCGCCGGGGCGGTGTTCCTGGCCCTCACCCTCGCGGGCTGCTCCGGCCTCGGCCGTACCGCGCCGGGGACCGTCTCCTACGACACCCCGGGCCATCGCCATGTGACCTTCTCGAATCCGCTGGTCACCGGGTGCCACAAGCTGGAGGACGCCGGGGCGCTGAAGCTGGAGAACAACACCCTCGTGGACATGCAGATGTATCCGACCGAGGACTGCTCCGGCGAATCCTCGGCGTACATCGCGACCACGACCTCCAATGTCGTCGCCCCCGGGGCGGTGCCCTGGCGGGCGTTCAGCCTGATCCACTGAACCCCGGCGGGGTCCGGATTCCGTACCTCCGAAATTGTTTCCCGTGAAACCGATGAGTTCCGCACGGCCCTCCGGTCCTACCTTTCGTACCTGCTGTATTCGCTTTGAACAGCACCACCACGAAAGGGCGCACCACCATGAGGAAGCTTGTCGAGACCACGTTCGTCACCCTGGACGGCGTGATCGGTTCCCCGGAGAAGTGGAGCGCGCCCTACTGGGACGAGGAGTACTCCGCGCACTCCCGCGATCTCCTCTTCGCGGCGGACTCGCTGCTGCTCGGGCGGGAGACCTATGAGGGATTCGCCGAGGTCTGGCCCAGGATGGAGGAGGTCGAAGGGGAGTACGCGGTGCGGATCAACAGCATGCCCAAGCATGTGGCGTCGCGGACCCTGACCGAGGCGAAGTGGAACGCGACGGTCATAGCGGGGGACGTGGCGGAGGAGGTGGCCGCGCTGAAGGCGCTGCCGGGTCGGGGGATTCTGAAGTTCGGCACCGGCGAGCTGGACCGGACCCTGTTGGAGCACCGGTTGGTGGACGAGTACCACTTCTGGATGTTCCCCGTCATCGCCGGAGGCGGCGACCGCCTTCTCGACGGCATCGACACCGCGCATCTGAAGCTCGTCGAGTCGAAGCCGCTCGCCTCCGGTGTGGTGCTGCTGACCTACACCCCCCGGTAGCCCCCGCGCGGCGTACTTGGCCGGATCCCGCCCGGCCCGGCGCGGGAGCGCCGGGTGCGGGCGGGAGGGGTGGGGGCGCGCGGTCAGGAGGCGAGGGAGGCGTCCGAGTGGACGGCTATCAGGGCGAGTTGGACGCGGTCGCGTGCGCCCAATTTGGCCATCAGGCGGCTGACGTACTTCTTGGCGGTGAGAGGGCTCAGACTGAGCCGCTCGGCGATCTCGTGATTGGTGCAGCCCTGCCCGATCAGCGCGGTCACCTCGCGCTCCCGGGCGCTCAGCAGGGCGGTGAGGGAGCGGACGCCGCGCGCCGCGAGGTGCGGGCGGGGGCCGGCGCGCAAGACGTACTCGGTGATGAGCCGGCGGGTGTGCCGGGGGCCCAGCCAGGAATCCCCCCTGGCCAGCACCCTGATCGCGGAGAGCACCACCTCGGGCTCGGTCTCCACGGCGAGGAAACCGCTCGCGCCCGAGGCGAGCGCGGGAAACAGGAACTCCTCCTCGTCCTCACGGTAGTTGCTGTAGGCGAGAACTCTGGTGTGGCCGGGGCCGGATCGCGCGGTGATACGGGAAATGGCCTCCAGGCCGCTCATTCCCGCGAGCCGGACCTCCAGCAGGGCGATGTCGGGGCGGGTCGCCGCGACCAGGGCCACCGTCTCGTCACCGCTGGCCGCGTCGCCGATGACCTCAATGCCCGGGTCCGACGCGAGAAGCAGCGAGAAGGCGGCGCGCACCGCGGCCCTCGGCTCGGCGATCACAACTCGGATGGGCACGTACGTTCCTCTCACAAAGATGAGTCAAATGACAGTGGCAGTACGGTCCAGCGGATCGTAAAGAGATCGCAACGGACTGCTCAACCACGTGTCAATGAAACGAGTCGGCAAACGTCAACGACGCATATGAATCGGCCAGATGTGCCGGTCTCCCCCGAGTGCGCCCACTCCACCCACATCGGCGGAGATCGCACCCCTGCTTGTCCTCCCCGGAGGACATGGCTGGTCACTGCGACGGCCGGTGAGTGAAGGAAGTGTCTCCCGTGGCGTCTGGTGACGGCCGCTCATTGCTGCCTAACGTGCACATGCCATGACGACCGGTGCCCCTGGACACCGCGCCCGGTCCACAGGTACCCCCGGCCTCGCCCGGGGCATCGGGAGGGGGATACGGACATGACCACGGCCTTGCCAGGACAGCTCTCGCCCTGTCCCCGCGCCCACGCTCCCGCCCGCCGGACCGCCGGCCGCTCCCCGGCCCGGGCGGTCCGTACGGGGCTGACCTGAGGGTCACCCGTACCCCTGGCACACATGGACGGGAGCGCGAGCGCGCCGGTGCGCGAATGCGCGCCCCGGTCCGGAGCACCGGGCCCCGAGGCCCGGCGAGCACCCCCAAGGCGTACCCGTCCCGTACCCGTCCCATGGCGAGCCCCGGACCCCGGCCACCGAAGCCCGGGCCCCGCCGGCCCCACCGCCCTCAGGCCCCCGCCGACTCCACCGGAGCCGGCCCGTTCGCAGGAGACCGTCGGTGCTCACCCTTCTCATTGACAACTACGACTCGTTCACCTACAACCTGGGCGATCTGATGCACCGTGTGTACGGGGTCGCGCCGCACGTCGTCACCCATGACACCCCCTGGCGGGAGATCGACCTCGACGCCTACGACGCCGTCGTGGTCTCCCCCGGCCCCGGCCGCCCACAGCGCGAGGCCGACCTCGGGATCTCGGCCCACGCGCTCCGCCAGGACCGGGTCCCGGTGCTGGGGATCTGCCTGGGCCACCAGGGCATCGCGCACTTCGCCGGGGCCAGGATCGGCCACGCCCCCGAGGCGACGCACGGCCGGACCTCGGAGGTCTTCCACCGGGAGGGGGACGGGCTCTTCGACGGCATCCCCTCGCCGTTCACCGTCGTCCGCTACCACTCGCTCGCGGTCACCGAACTGCCCGACCGGATAGCGCCCCTCGCCTGGACCGCCGACGGGGTCGTGATGGGCGTGCGCCATCTCGAAGCGCCGCAGTGGGGCGTGCAGTTCCACCCCGAGTCCGTACTCACCGAGTACGGCGCGGAGCTGCTGCGCAACTTCCGCCGCCTCGCCCTCGACACCACCCGCGAGGGCGCGCGCACCCACCCTCCGGATCCGGCCCCGGACCCCGCGCCGGACGGCGGCGGCGGAGGGCGGCGCGTCGAGAGCCGGGAGCTCGACTGCCACCCGGACGCGCCCGCGCTCTTCCACGAGCTGTACGGGAAGTCCGAGCACTCCTTCTGGCTGGACAGCTCCCGTCACTCCCTCCCCACCAGCCGCTTCAGCATCATGGGCGACGACTCGGGACCGCTCGCGGAGTCCCTGTCGTACTCGGTGCCCGAGCGCGCCTGGACCGTCGAGCACGACGGGCGCGTCACCACCGTCTCCGCCGGTTTCTTCGACTACCTCGGCGAGCGGCTCGCCGAGCGCCGCACCCCGCCGCCCGCGTCCGGGCCGCCGATCGACTTCAACCTCGGCTATGTGGGGGCGCTGGGGTACGAGCTGAAGGCCGAGACCGGCGGCAGCGCCGCCCATGTCTCACCGCGCCCGGACGGCCGGCTGATCTTCGCCGACCGGGCCGTGGTCATCGACCACCAGGAGCGCCGCACCCATCTCCTCGCCCTCACCGACCCGGCACTCCCGCACACCGTCCGGGCGAACTCCGAATGGTTCGCCCGTACCGCCGAGGCGATCCGGCGGCACCCGGACAGCGGCCCGAAGCGGCCGACGGAACCAACCCCCGGGGAGCCCGTACGCACCTTCCGCTTCGACCAGCCCAGGACCGCCTATCTGGGCAGCGTGAAGTCCTGCCTCGACGCGATCAACGACGGCGAGTCGTACGAGATCTGCCTCACCAACACCGCCGAGTCCGAGCCGCTCGACGCGCCCCTGGCGAGCTATCTGCGGCTGCGCGCCACCAGCCCCGTCCCGTTCGGGGCGTATCTGCGCTTCGGCGCCGACTCGGTCCTCAGCGCCTCCCCCGAACGCTTCCTCCAGGTGCGCGGCGACGGCCGGGTGCAGGCCAAACCCATCAAGGGCACCCGCCCGCGCGGCACCACCCCCGAGGCCGACGAGGAGATCCGCCGCGCACTGGCGGCCCACCCCAAGGACCGCGCCGAGAATCTGATGATCGTGGACCTGCTGCGCAACGACCTCAACCGGGTCTGCGCCACCGGCTCCGTCCATGTCCCCACACTCTTCGACGTCGAGACCTACTCCCATGTCCATCAGCTCGTCAGCACCGTCGAGGGCCGTCTCGCCCCCGGCCGCTCCGCCGTGGACTGCGTACGCTCCGCCTTCCCCGGCGGCTCGATGACCGGCGCGCCCAAGATCCGCACCATGGAGATCATCGACCAGTTGGAGCGACGGGCGCGCGGCTACTACTCGGGAGCCATCGGCTGGTTCTCCCTGAGCGGGGCCGCCGACCTCAGCATCGTGATCCGCACCGTCGTCAGCGGCGAGCGGTCCGCGACCTTCGGCGTCGGCGGGGCCGTCGTCTCCCTCTCCGACCCGGTGGAGGAGTACCAGGAGACGCTGGTCAAGGCCGAGGTCATGCTCTCCGCGCTCAACGCGACGGTCGACGAGCCCTGAGCGAGCCCTGAGCGGGGGTGGGCCAGGAGAGGGACGGGGGCAGGGGCGGGGCGGCCCCCGGTGCACCGCCGACCGGTCCGCGCATCCTCCGATCGGCCGACCCCCGTGTCGGCCGATCGACCCGGCCCGCCCTCCGGAAGGGGGAGCAACGGCTTCCGGTCCTTGGCGGAGGATGGAGGGGACCTTCTCCGCCTTCGTTGGGAGCCGCCCGTGACCACCGCTGACCGCATACTGCTGGAGGCCGCCGGACGCGGTGACGACGCCGGGGTGCGCGGCGCGCTCGCCGCGGGGGCCGGGATCGAGTCGCGGGACGCGAATCTGCGCACCCCGCTGCTGCTGGCCGCGCTCGGCGACCATGTGCCGGTCGCCCGGACGCTGATCGAGGCGGGTGCCGACCCCGACGCGCAGGACAGCAGACACGACAGCCCCTGGCTGGTCACCGGGGTGACCGGCAGCGTCGCGATGATGCGGGTCCTGCTGCGCGGCGACCCGGACGTACGGCTGCGGAATCGTTTCGGCGGGGTCTCGGTCATCCCGGCGAGCGAGCGCGGGCATGTCGCCTATGTCCGCGCCGTACTGGCGGAGACCGACATCGAGGTGAACCACGTCAACGACCTCGGATGGACCGCCCTGCTGGAGGCGGTGATCCTCGGCGACGGCGGCCCGGCCCACCAGGAGATCGTGGAAGCACTGCTCGCGGCGGGCGCGCGCCCGGAGCTCGCGGACGCCGACGGGGTCACCGCCCTGCTGCACGCCGAGCGCCGCGGGTACGAGGAGATCGCGACCCTGCTGCGAGCGGCCCGGTGAACCGCCGTTCGCGCGCGGCCCTGGTCCTCGCCCCCGTGGTGGCCGCGCTGCTCGCCGGATGCGCCGCGGCGGACCCGAACCCGGCCCCGGACCCCGCGCCCGACCGGCCCGCCGCGACCGCCACCGGGACCGCCACCCCGGCCCCGGCCCCGGTCCCGGCCCCGGTGCCCAAGGACGAGAGCCCCGGCCGCGCCACCCCGCCGGGCACCCTCCTCGTCGCCGACTTCGGCGGCGACACCGTCACCTTCCTCGACCCGGAGCGCGGCCCCTTCGCCTCCGTCCGGGTGGGCACCGCCCCCTACGGCCTCGCCGTCGGCGCGGACGGCCGCGCCTGGGTCGCCACCGCCGAGGGCGTCGCGATCGTGGACACCCGTACCCGTACCGGCCTGGGCCGGATTCCGTACCGTACGGACTCCGGCCCCGTCACCACCGGGGAGTACCGGGGCGGCGGCATGGGCATCGCCCTCTCCCCCGACGGCCGGCGGCTCTACGTCGGTGTGAATGTGCCGGACGGCCCGGGCGTACTGGAGGTCGTGGACACCGCGACCCGGAAGGTCACCGCGACCGTCCCCGTCGGCCGCCGCCCCTTCGACGTCGACGTCTCCCGGGACGGCCGCGAGGTGTACGCGACCAACCACGACTCCTTCGACGTGACCGCCGTCCGCACGGACGACCTGCGCCCCCGCCGCCACGAGGTCGCCCCCTACGGCACCGAGGGCGGCCTCGGCTCCTGGCTCAAGCCCCACTACGCCGCGGTCCGCGCCGACGGCCGGCTGCTGCTCCCCTTCGAGGGCGAGCGCCTCGCCGTACTCGACCCCCGTACCGGCCGGGTCACGATCGAGCGCATGACCGCCGACACCCACCAGCACGGCGCGGCCCTCACCCCGGACGGCACCCTGCTCGCCGTCGGCACCGGCCCGATCGGCTCCGGCGACCGCGACGCCTCGCTGACGGTCCGCACCGAGGACGGCACCGAGCGCGTGATCCCCCTCGACGGCCCCCACGAGGACGTCGCGGTCTCGGCGGACGGGCGCACCGCCTATGTGACCGGCGGTTTCACCCGCGACGGGTACTGGGACGGCATCACCGTGGTCGACCTCGAAGAGGAGACCACCCGCAGGCTGCCCGGCGGGGTGCGTCCGCTGGGGATCGCGGTGCTCGGCGGGTGATCCGCCCCGGGCGCGCAGCGCGCGGATCGACGCGCAGCACATCCGCGGGGACAACCGCGTGGACGTGGTGCATGTGCAGACCGTCAACGACTTCCCGTACTGGAAGGAGCGGGGCCTGCTCCGGCCGTTCCGGCCCGAGGGTCTGGACCGGGTCGACCCGGACTTCGTGGACCCGGACGGGACCTACTACGCGCTGTTCGTGTTCGCGTTCTCCAATGTCGTCGACACCACTGTCATCCCCGAGGCTGGCACTGAGACACCGCGATCTTCCGGTGTATGGCATTCCGCGCGTAACCCGTGCGGCCTCTGTTACACAGCAGCAGGAGAGCTGTGAGGACAGCCCCGTAGTTTTCGATGTGTGCCGCCAACCGGGGGGAACCGGGGGAAGCGGCGGCACACCAAAACGAGGGGAATCTTCACCATGCGTACGCGCAACATCGTCATCGCCGCCGTGACGTCCGTCTGCCTGACCATGGGCGTCGGCGTGGTGGGAGCCGTCACGACGGCCCAGGCCAACGCCAAGCCCGCGTCGGTGTCCGCCGAGGCCGCGCGCGCCACACACGCCGTGCACGCCGCGCCCACCGCGCCGCCCTCCAAGAGGAAGTCCAAGACCAAGAAGATCGTCGGACAGGTCGAGTACCTCGCCCCCGGCAAGATCATCGTTACCCCGAACGGCAAGACGGGGCAGGCGCTGTGGCTCGCCATCGACACCAAGATCAAGGACCGGATGGGCGACCTCTGCTTCAAGGACGAGCCCCTCCCGTACACCTGCACGCCCGACGAGTTCGAGGAGACGCTGAAGAAGCTCTCGTACGCCCCCTGGGTCACCGTCACCCACAAGGACGGCGTCGCCCTGACCATCACCAGCGTCGTCCCGGTCTGAGCGAACCGGCTCTCCCGGCCCGTGTGAACGGGTCCGCGCACAAAGGCCGTGCCACCGCCCCGACCAGGCGGCGGCACGGCCTTTCGGCGTTCCGGGCTTGTCACCGAGCCTGCCACCGGGCCTGTCACCGGGAGCCGTCGTTCTCCTCGAACAGTTCCCGGGCGCGGCACAGCAGCGTCTCCCGGACGGTGTCCGGGGACAGTACGCGCAGGGGGGTGCCCAGGCCGAGGAGGTACGCGGCGAGCTGGTCGGCGTCGTTGCCGCCGATCTCGACGACGGTGGCGTCGGGGCCGTCCGGGCGGTGGGCGCCGATCGTCGGCGGGACGATCCGCAGGGCCCGGTCCATGGGGTGCGGGAGCCGGACCGTGGCGTAGAGCGGGTAGACGACACCGGCGATGCCCTGGGCGACGAGAAGGGCCGGGTCGGGCGGGTCGCCCAGTTCGGCCGGTCGCCCGGTCGGCAGCGCCCGCAGCACCCGGTCGGCGCGGAAGGTCCGCCACTGGTCCCGCGCCACGTCCCGGGCGACGAAGTACCAGCGGTGGCCCGTGCGCACCAGCCGGTGGGGGTCGACCTCCCGGACGGTGGTCCTCCCCGCGTGGTCGCGGTACGACAGCCGGGTCCGCTCGCCCCGGCGGCAGACGGCGGCCAGTTCCAGCAGCTTGCCGGGCCCGATCTGCGGCTCCTCGGGCCTGGGGGTGTGCACGAAGGTCGCGTCCATCTCGCCCAGCCGGTCCGCGATCCGCGGCGGCAGGACCTGCCGCAGTTTCAGCAGCGCCGACAGCGCGGCCTGGTCACCGCCGAGTACGCCGCTGCGCGCGGCCTCCCGCAGCGCGACGGCCACGGCCAGCGCCTCCTCGTCGTCGAGGACCAGCGGCGGCACCCGGGTGCCGCCCCCGAGGCGGTAGCCGCCCCACGGCCCCGGGTCGGACTCGACGCCGTACCCCAGCTCCCGCAGCCGGGCGACGTCCCGCCGGACCGTGCGCTCGGTGACCGCCATCCGCCCGGCCAGCTCGCGACAGGTCCAGGCGGGCCGCGCGGACAGCAGCGAGACCAGGCGCAGCAGGCGGGCGGAGGTGCTGATCACGTCCCGCAGTGTGCCCCACGACCAGGACCGGATCTGTCCTGGTCCCGTCCTAACGTCCCTCCCATGAGCACCGATCCCGTCACCGAACCCGTACCCGTCACCGCACCGGCCACCGCACCGGCGATCCGCGTCCTGTCCGTCGATTTCGACTGCCCGGACCCCGCCGAGCTGGCCCGCTTCTACGGCGAGGCCCTCGGCCTGCCCGTCGCCCTCTCCAGCGACGATTTCGTCCTCCTCGGCCGGGAGGGCTCCCCCGGACTGGGCTTCATCCGCGTCGCCGACCACCGGCCCCCGACCTGGCCGGACCCTTCCCAGGGCAAGCAAGCCCACCTCGAACTCGGCGTCGACGCCGCCGAACTGGACGCCGCCCACGCCCGCATGCTCGCCCTGGGGGCCGTGGAGCCCGCCTTCCAGCCGCACCCCGAGCAGCGAAGGGTCCTGCTGGACCCCGCCGGCCACCCGTTCTGCCTCTCCACGCTGGGCTGAGCACCCCGACCGACAGGGGGCGGGGCCGTCGAGGGGCTCCCCGCCCCCCTTCCCATTCACTTGCCCAACCAGGTATCTTGCATCGCATGGAACCAGGCGATCCGACCAAGCAGGCCCGCGCGGCCACCCAGCTGCGCAAAGGGGTCCTGGAGTACTGCGTACTCGCCCTGATGCGGGACCGCCCCCGCTACGGCGTGGAACTCCTCCACGCCCTGGAGGACTCCGGCGCCCTGGCCACCAGCCAGGGCACGGTCTACCCCCTGCTCTCCCGGCTCCGCCGCGACGACCTGGTCACCACCACCTGGCAGGAGTCCGCCTCCGGCCCGCCCCGGCGCTACTACGCGCTCACCGAGAGCGGCCGGGCCGCGCTCGACGAGTTCACCCGCGTCTGGCCCGGCTTCCGCGACGCGGTCGACACCTTCCTGACCGCCCCGCCGTCCCCGTCCCCCTCCCCGTCCCCCTCCCCCTCCACCGGAGACCTCGCATGAAGACTTCCGCCGACCCCGTACGCGACTACCTCTCCGCCGTCGAACGCGAGGCCTCCGCACTCCCCGCCGACCGCCGCCAAGAACTCCTCGCCGACCTCGCCGAACACATAGAGGTGACGCGCGCCGAACGCCCGGGCGTCGCGACGGGCGAGATCCTCGCGGAGCTGGGAGACCCCCGTACGATCGCGGCGACCGCCCTGTCCGAGGCGGGCGGCGAGACCGCCATGACCGAAGGCGGTGCCGCCGCTCCCGCTCGTCGCGGCAAGGTGCACCCCCTGGTCCCGCTCCTGATGCTCACCCTCTCCCTCCCCTTCACGATGGTCTTCTCCATCGGCCCCGACGCGGCATTCGACCCCGGCCCCGTCTTCGGCGTCCTGTTCCGCCTCATCGGCGCGGTCCTCCTCTGCACCTCCGTCCACTGGACCGCCGTCCAGAAGACCACCGGCGTCCTGCTCACCGTCGTCGTCCCGACCGTCCTCTTCGTCACCTGGAACCTGATCAGCGGCTGGGCGGCACCCGAAACCCAGGCCCTCCTGGGCAGCCTGGGCGCACTCACCCTGATCACCGGCACATCGGTCTGGCTCTGGCGTACCCGCCGCGTCTGAGCCCCTCCGGCGACACCGGTAGGTTCTCCGCGGTGACTTCGATGACGACCCAAGGTCTCGTATCGACAACCGACGGAGCGCGGCTCCACTGGACCGCCCTGGGCGACACCACCCGACGCCCCGCCGTGATCCTGCTCCACGGCGGCCCCGGCCTGCCCGACTACCTCAGCCCCCTCGCCCCCATGACCGCCGACCTCGCCCCCACCTACCGATACGACCAACGCGGCACCGGCCAATCCCCCTGGCCTGGCCCCCACACCCTCACCCGCCACACCGACGACCTCGCCGAACTCCTCGACGCCCGGGACCTACCCAGCGCCATCCTCATCGGCCACTCCTACGGCACCGACCTCGCCGTCCGCTTCTGCCTGCGCCACCCCACCCGCGTCGCCGCGACCCTCCTGATGTGCGGCCCCTTCACCGGCGCCTGGCACACCGCATACCGCGCCGAACGCCTCCGCCGCATGTCCCCCGCACAGCGCGACCGCCTCCGCACCCTGAAAGACCTCCCCCACCGCACCGAGGACCAGGAAGTCGAACTCCTCACCCTCTCCTGGTTCACCGACCACGCCGACCCCGAACACGGCCTGCACCAAGCAGCCATTGCCGCCCGCGACCGCCGCCCCGTCAACTGGTCCATGAACCGCGAACTCAACGCGGAAGCCCTGACGGATCCCCTAGACGACCACCTGACCGACCTCCGCGCCCACCTGCCCGAACACACCGAACTCCTCGCCGGCACCGAAGACCCCCGGCCTCTCGCGGCACTCGAATCACTCTCACTCCGGCTCGGGCTTCCCTTGACCCGTATCGAGGGCGCGGGGCACGAGCCTTGGGTGGAGCGGCCTGAGGTGGTGCGTAGTCACCTTCGGCGCTTTGTGCGGGGGGTTGTGGGTAGGTAGGGCTTTGCCGGGGCGGGGGGAAGCTCTGGAGCAGATGAAGGAAAACAGCATGGTCATGTGAGAACGTCCCGGGTCGGGAAGTGTTGGCCCCGCGCGCGCGGGGGTGGCCCCTACCAGCTCCGAGTCCGCGCGGCCGCCACGCCGTTGGCCCCGCGCGCGGGGGTGGCCCCCCGGGCTTCGGCGCGCAGCTTGCTGATGACTGGTTGGCCCCGCGTGCGCGGGGGTAGCCCGACCGCGCTGGGCACCTCGTACCAGTGGGGTGGGTCGGCCCCGCACTGGCGCGCGGGGATCCCTCCCGTACGGGCCCAGCCGCCTACTTCCCAAAGAAGGCGTTGTAGACGGTCACCTGTGCGCGCTACCGCCCTACTTGTCCGTCACCTTCACCCACAAAGCCACCGCCTTCCCCGGCCGCAGGGCCGATCACGTCGATACCGTGGATTCGATCCTGGCCCTCGCAAGGAGCGGAAGCATGGACCGTCGCAGCTTCTTCACCGCCTCGGGCGGCGGAGCCCTCGCCTTCCTCGGTATCTCCGACGCCGAAGCCGTCACCCGGCGCGTTCACGCGGCGAACGGAGGTGTCAGGGTCGGCTACGGCGAGGTCGAGGCCGTCTGGCAGATGGCACAGGTCCTGGGTGCGAACTCCGCCGAGTACGGCGGCGGTCACATCCGCCATCTCGCGGTCAGCTATCTCACCCACAACGTCGGCCCCTGGCTCAGGGGCCGCTACACCGAAGCCACCGGCCGGGCTCTGTACGCGGCAAGCTCCAGGCTCGCTCACCTCATCGGCTGGATGAGCCAGGACGAGGATGACGAATCCGCCGCCCACGACTACTACGTCCACGCCTACCGGCTCGCCGACGAAGCCGGTGAGGAAGAACTCGCCGCCACCGCCCTGCGCGGGCTGACCGCACAGACCATGGAAGCCGGCCCACGCCACCGAGGGCGGGCCCTGGCACTGGCGGAGGGATGTGTCGCACGGGCAAAAGGGATCAACGACCTGCGGGCACGGGCCTACTACGAGGTCACCCTCGCCGAGGCAGCCGCTCTGGACGGCGACCACCGCCTCGCCACCCGCACCCTGGCCTTGTCCCAGACCCACATCGAGCACGACTGGGACGCCCCCTCGACCACCTCATGGGCGTCCCACTTCACCATCGGCCGCTGGTCCCACGTCTCCGGTCTGATCCTCGCCCAGATGGGCGACCTCACCGGTGCCCAGGCCCAGCTCCACCAGGCCCTGACCGTCCACGGCCTCGACAGCCGCCGCAGCCGCGCCAACGTCCTCGGCCAGCTCGGCGCCCTCCACCTCCGCCAGGGCGACCTGGACGGCGCCCTCAGCACCTGGACCCGGTTCCTGGACGCCGCCGAAGGCGTCCAGTCCGCCCGCGTACGCGACTCCGCCCAAGACCTGAGCACCCGCCTTGCCCGGTACCCCCACGACCCCGACGCCCGTAACCTCACCGACCGGGCAGCCGCTTACCTGACCGCGTAGCCCCGTCCGCAGGCCGTCCGTCTTCTCAGCAGACGAGTTCCAAGCCGGATCAACCATGAATGATCTTGACCGCTGTGACGACGAAGGCGGGCGGACCGGCGATAGTCGCCGACCGTCGGTCCGGCTCCCTCCCGGGGTCGGCCGGGGCAGAGCCGTGCCCGTAGGGGTCCTTCGCCAGGGTCGTCTGCATCGCGGCGTCGAACTGAGCCCTGAACCGGGGTTCCATCTGCCGGTAGACCTTCTCCCCCTCGCCCGCGTAGGTGATCCGGTAACAGCTCACCGTCCCTCCCCCTGCCCCTGGTAGGCCGCCCTCAGCTCGGCGACAAGGGCGTCCTCCTCCGCCAAATCCTCCGGCGGATATCCCCAGCGCAGTGCGGCATAGGTCAACTCATGCCCCGGAGTACGGGAGATCTCCGCCTCGAACTCCGCCCGCCGGTCCTCGTCAAGCGCCTGCCGAATGCCCTCGATCGTCGCCGGGAACGTCTTCGCACCCACAGGGAAGCCGGTGGACCACACCGTGGGCGCGGTCTCCCCCTCCACCTCGTCCAGCGGCGGATGCGTCGGAGCGACCGGTTTCCCGTCGCCGTCCCTCACCCCCGAGAAGTCCCCGCTGCGGAGCCGCCCCACCGTCGTCGCATCCGACTCCGCCGCGCCCGGTGGCAGGGTCCAGTCGAGGATCACGTAGACGAGATGCTTCGCCGGAGTCCGGGCGACCACGGCGTCGAACTCCGCCGCTTTCTCCGGCTCCAGCTCCGCGCGGACGCCCCCGATACTCGACGGCACCTCAACACGCGCCCCTGCCAGGGGGATGCTCCACACCGGCCCCATGCCCGGCCCTCACCTTCGTTCGCGAAGCCTTCGAAGCGGCCACGCTAGAGCCCGGCCGGGACAGAGAAACGGATACCAGGCGCTCTCAACACGATCGGGTGACCGACCCCACCGCGCCTCTGGGCGCAAGGTCAAGCACGTCGGCCCCGGGCCTGTGGTCCGGCTACTGGGTCCAGTTGAACTCGCCGTTGGCGTTGGTCTTCCGCCGCTGGGGCTTGCTCTGGGAGTAGGTGTCCCATGCGGTGCTGCGGGTGTCAGTCACTGCCTGTCCGTTTCGGCTGGAGTGTGCGAGGAACGGCAGCGCGGTAGCCGTGATGGCGGGTACGGTGCTGCAAGGTGGCCCTGTGGCGGTGGACAGCGCTTGGGGCTGCCTCCGGAGCAGGTAAAGAAAAACAGCATGGTCACGTGACAACACCGCAGGTCAGAAAGTGTCGGCCCCGCACGCGCGGGGGTAGCCCGTCGCGAGTGTCGGCGGCGAGGCGCTCGGCGACGTCGGCCCCGCACGCGCGGGGGGTAGCCCTCCGAGCGAGACGTATGCGCCGCCGCTCCGGGTGTCCGCCCCGCGCGTGCGGGGATACCTCCCGTGCGGGGCCCAGCCGCCCACTTCCCGAAGAAGGTGTTGTAGACGGTCACCTGCGCGCTACCACCCTGCTTGGCCGGGTTCTTCAAAGCCGCCCTGTCCTTCACGACCTTCAACCTGGCCCAAGTCTTGCCGCCGTCATAGAAAGCGTGCGCGGTCAGCGCCTTGACGTTGCCCTTGGCCGCCGCCGCGCCGTGAACCTGGAGCGGGGCGGCCTGGGTGGCACACGCCAGGGCGGTGCGTCCGGGCGGCCTGGGTGCTAGCGGCTGAGCCGCAGGTTCCAGCCCGCGCCGTCCGGTCCGCTGGTGGGGATGAGGGTGGGGGAGTAGTCGGCGCGGCCGGGCTGTCCGGCGGCGTTCCAGCCGGTGATCCAGTCTCGGACGACGGCGAGGGACGGGGAACCGGGGCTGTCCGCGACGATCTTGCCGTCCTGCGTGAGGGCGGCGGCGGAGGTGGGGGTGGAGTGTCCGAACAGCATTCCGTCGGGGAGGCGGACAAGTGTCAGGCCGGGGTCGGCCGTGGAGGCGGCCCAGTACTGGAGCGGCTTCCAGGGGGCGTCGGCGGCCGGGTCCTCGGCGTGGCCGGGGTTGCTCAGGCGTTCCAGGGTGGCGCGGGCACCGGAGCTGTGCCAGTCGTCGTTCTCGCGCCAGGCGATGGACACCCAGGAATGCTCGGGTGCCCGGGTCTCCCAGTCGATCCAGCGTCCGGGCAGGTCGAGATCGGGCTTCGGGGAAGGGGTGGCATCGATGTAGTTGCCGCCGGTGACGGTCTCGATCTCGGGTCGGCCGTGGTTGACGCGGATGACCGCGAGCACGGTCAGGTCCGGGATCGCCGCGACCGGCAGGGTGGAGACGATCCGGCCGCAGTCGGCGGTCTGATCCACCCACGCCTTCGGGAGCAGGGGCGGCGCGCACCAGGCCCCGATGCGGTCGTACGGGGCGGAGCCGGGATAGCCGGCGACTCCGTCGGCGGTGTGGCAGCGGATGTGGGTCAGCCCGCGCCGGTGGTGGATGAGATTGGCCCAGCGGATGAGATACCCGTTGATGTCCAGGCTGGTCACCGAGCCGGTGGGGCCGGTGAGGTGGGCGAGCAGCGCGCCCGAGTAGCCGGACCCGGTCCCGATCTCCAGCACCCTCGCGCCTTCGACCACGTCCAGGTAGGAGATGTCGCGGTGAACGAAGACCGCGTTGGTGCGGTGGACGGTGGGTCCGCGTCCGTCGTGATGGGTGTAGTGCCGCTCCGGTACTGACTCGGCGGACTTGGCGACTGCGGGGGACACCGGGGCGTCGACGGCGGGTGCGCTCAACGCTGTTCACTCCTCAGGAGGGTGGGGAACTCGCGTGCTCAACCGCCCCGATCGGGTGAAAGTCACGGCGTCGGGGCTGGTGGGATTCAGATGGACGGAGTGGTGTGGTACTCCGCCGGCGGGGGCGCGAACCGTACGCCGAAGCACCAGGTGACCTTCCGGCCCGTGATCGCGGCTGCCCCGGACGAACAGCGTGCCCGTGCGCCGACTCCCTGGGGGCGGGGAGATCACGGAGGCCGACACGTCCGCGTAGCCCTGCTCCTTGAGGATCAACTCCCAGGCGGCGGGCTCATAGTCCCACCGCTTGACGACGGCCGGGTCCTCGTCGGGCCCACGCGGGATGTACGAGGCCTGGCAGCCGTAGCACCCTTCGACCGGGGGCCGCTGGGAGAAGGCGAACACTCCCCCCGGCTTGAGGTTCGCGTGAACGGCCGGCAGCAGCAGTCCGGGGTCGGTGAACCAGGCCGCGCCGAACACGCTGTAGACCGCGTCGAAGACCGTGACCGCGTCTTTGAGATGGGCGAGGGCATCGGCCTGGTGGAGTTCCATCCCGTCCATGCCCGGCCATCGCTCACGCGCCTTGTCGAGCTGCCTGGCGGAGAGGTCGACCCCCACGGCCCGCATACCGATCGCCGCGAGGTGAGCAGCGTTCCCTCCGGACCCGCACCCGAGGTCCAGCACGCTGTCTCCAGGCGCGAGTCTGAGCACATCGACCCCGGGGCCGTGATCCGGGTACTGGGTCCAGTTGAACCATGTGGTCTCACCGTTGGCGTTGGTCTTCCGCCGCTGGGGCTTGCTCTGGGAGTAGGTGTCCCATGCGGTGCTGCGGGTGTCAGTCACTGCCTACTGTCCGTTTCGGCTGGAGTGGACGAGGAACGGCAGTGCGGTAGCCGTGATGGCGGGTACGGTGCTGCAAGGTGGCCCTGTGGCGGTGAACAGCGCCTGGGCGACCCTTGAAGCAGGTAAAGCAAAACAGCATGATCACGCGACAACGCCCCCGGTCAGAAAGTGTCGGCCCCGCACGCGCGGGGGTAGCCCGTCACCATCAACGTCCAAAGGGGAACCCACACCGTCGGCCCCGCACGCGCGGGGGTAGCCCCGATCTTCAAGAGGCCGTCCCGGTATCGTCCGGGTCGGCCTTCCCTGCTCAGCGGGGTACTCGCGATCGTCTCGTGGTGGCGGATGGCCTCGGCGATGATGAAGTTCACCGAAAATCACGGACATGATGACTGGCCCCGCCCTGTCTACGACGGGGGACAGGCCGGGGCGGTTCGGGTTCAGTCAGGGTGCCGGGCGGGTTGGGTGCGGAGGACGGCAAGCCTTCGCTGATAGATCTGGCCCGAGTAGTACGAGGTCTCGGCCGGGCTGTCCGCGCTGGTCTCGATCACATGCTGGGCGGCGGCCTTCAGGGCTGCCGCCCAGGCGAGGGTGTGGTGCCGACCGTCACGTCCACACTCCTGGGGCTCCCCGGCGAGGCAGAGAGGAAGAGTAGGGCCGACCTTGTTCGCAGCGTGCCTCACGTACATGGCGATCCGGTGCCACTGTTCCTCCGCACGCTCCACTGCCGGTCTGTGGCCCTCGATCCACGCGGTGAAGTCGTCGCCGTGATCGTCCATGGTGCCTGCCTCCGGCTCGATCGGTTGGGTGAGCGATGAGCGATCGTAGACAGCGTTCGGGAGTCGGGCGGGGCCTTTGGGGGCACGGTCCCCCTCACGGGATCACGGGAGGCAGGGCCCGCACGCGGGGAGGCAGACCGGCCCGGCCGCGCACGCCTGGTTGGTGGCCTGCTCAATCTGAGTCCTTGCCGTTGCCATCTCGGCGCCGTTCCAGATGGCCGTCAGGGACGCCTCACGGACGTTGCCGACATTGATGCCGCGTCTCCAGACGCCAGGCGGTGTGCTTGAACTCCCTGAACAGGTTGGCGATCGACGGGAACGGTTGCAGCTCCGGCGCGGGGAGGCGCGGCGCATAGCGGACGAGGAGATCTCGCGGCACTCGGACGAACGTCTCGGAGTCCTTAACGTCCCGCAGTTGGACGAGATGGCCCGGGTCGGTCTCTCGGTCGCCCTGGACGAGGATCTGATCGGTGCCCTCGATCTCGTAGAGGGTGGGGCAGTCGCCATCGCCGCTGGTCGTGCCGATGAACCTGAGTGTCATGTGGGCGTCCTCCGTTGAAGTGTGGCTCAGGAACAGGATGCTCGGAACAGCTCCCGCGCACCGCGAAGTTGCAGCAGATTGCTCAATGGGTCGACTGGCGAGTAGTTGCGCGCAACAGCGATGGGACGATCCTGAGACGACTGCCGAGGAGGAACGGCAGCGCGGCGGCCGTGATGGCGGGTACGGTGCTGCAAGGTGGCCCTGTGGCGGTGAACAGCGCTTGGGCAGCGAAGCAGGTAAAGAAAAACAGCATGATCACGCGACAACGCCCCAGGTCAGGAAGTGTCGGCCCCGCACGCGCGGGGGTAGCCCCTGGAGCCCCTGCCGGGCGGGCTGGGGCAGGACGTCGGCCCCGCACGCGCGGGGGTAGCCCACCGGTTGCCGGTGATGTCGACATCGGCCTGGGGTCCGCCCCGCACGCGCGGGGGTAGCCCTTTGATTGGGGAGGGCGCGCTTGTCGGGGTCGCGTCCGCCCCGCACGCGCGGGGGTAGCTCGGGTCGCCGGCTGGTCGCCGAGGGGTGCGGCAGTCGGCCCCGCACGTGCGGGGAACCTCTCGGGCGGGGCACGGTCGGCTACTTACCGAAGAACAACCCCTCCCACCACCCCCTCACCCCGAAGCCGAACCAGCACCCCGCCCACACCGAACATCCGGGCAGCGAATCGCCGTTACGGCCCCGGTCTCGGCGTCCCTGAGTACGTGAGTGTGTGAGGTCGCGTGCGCGTGCGTACGAACCCGGACGCCCCAGCGGGTGAGACGGGCGGCCAGCCACGGCGCGTGGACGTCGTACGTCCGGGCGATGGCTTTCAGGGAATCGCCATGGGTGTAGCGGTTGATGACGGTGGTGCGGTCGGAGATGAGGCGGTTGCGGGCGGCGGCTTTCTCCGCTGGGGTGCGGCGTGGCACTGGGGGCTCCTGTTCTGGGGTGGGTGGCCCCGGCCGTGGCGGGGGAATGGACGGCCGGGGCCGGGAGGGTGCGGGGCGCACTCTCCCCTCCCCTGGTGTGCGGCCAGGGGGGATTGGGGGGGGACGGGTCAGGGGTGGTCGGTGGGGGTGGCGGGGCGGACTTTGGTCTTGGGGGTGTCCCATTCGCGGCCGCCGCCGAGGGGGCGGAGGAAGTAGAGGGTGCCGTATTCGGCCATGAGGACGCCGAGGGATTTGGACTGGGTGTCGTAGGCGATGTCGCCGACCGCGAGAACGTTGTTTGGTACAGGGAATTCGGAAGCGTCAGGCATCGCCATTCCCCACTCCTCTCCGTAGCGCTTCCACTACTCTGGGCGGCCCAGCGTGGCGGGGAGTTGGGAACTCTTCAACAGGCCAGAGGCGAAGGAAGGATTGATTCCCATCGTAAATATCAAGGAACTCGACCCTGAAGAAGGGCCACTGGCGGCCTACGGAGCCCGTCTACGGGCGGCGAGGGAAGCGCGGGGGTGGACGCAGGAGCAGTTGGCCGACCGGATGAAATATTCCGGGCAGCATATTTCGGCGCTTGAAACTGCTCGGAAGCCGCCAACTCTGCGAAGCTCAGTGAGCGCCGACATGGCCTTCGGAATCGCAGGGAAGGTCGAATCCTTCAAACGGGCGTACTACGAGATCAAGCGTGGTTCGCTGATGGAGGGCTTCCCGGAGTACCTGATGCGCGAGTCCCAGGCGGCGGAGATCCGGCTGTTCGACGCAGGGCTGGTCCCAGGACTGCTCCAGACACACGCGTACGCACAGGAACTTGCCAATGGCGCGGTGCAGCGAGACGAGATCACGCCGGAGCAGGCCGCCGAGCGGGTGGAGTTCCTGATAGAGCGACAGGCCGCCCTCGTTCAGACGCCACCGCCACTGATCTTCGCGGTGCTGGACGAAAGCTGCATCCGCCGCCCCATCGGCGATCAGAGCGTCATGGACGAACAGCTCGCACGACTGATCGAGTTCTCACAACTGTCGAACACCTCGCTTCAGATCGCCCCGTACTCCATGGGGGCACTCAGGCCGTTCGACCGATTGGTGAACCTTCTGACGATGCACGACAGATCTCTGATGGCCTACACCGAATCGCAGAGCCAAGGGTATCTGGACCGCGAACTCACCTCTGTGGTACCGCTGATGAAGAGATATCATCAGCTCCAGACCCATGCGGCTTCCCAAGCTGAATCCGTCGCCATGATCGAACAGCTACGAAAGGGCACCCCGTGACGACCACGACCGACTCCCCCCTCCGTTGGGTCAAGTCGAGCTACAGCAACAACGGTGGTTCCTGCGTCGAATGGGCCCCGTCGCACGTGTCCGTCACCGGTACTGTCCCCATCCGGGACAGCAAGAACCCGGCCGGCCCGGTCCTTCTCCTGTCCAGCACCGCGTTCGCCGGACTGGTCACCCTCGCCCGCGCCGCCGCCTGAGTCGGCGCGCGCACCTAAGGACGTCCGTCGGTCCGGCGGGCGTCCTTCAGGTTCCGCCGAGTGTCGGCGGCTCACCATGTTCCAGATAGACGGTCGAGCCGTCCGCCCGAGCCCGAATACCGGCGGTGATCCGGCGTACGAGCCGGGGAATGGTCAGCTCCGGCAGCCGTTCGGCGGGGTGGAAGTCGTAGCCGCGAAGCTCGTCGGCCTGGATCCTGACCCGCCGACGCTGCTCCGCGCCGAGGAGGCCGCCGTCGAAGAGGTAGAGGACCTTGTCCCCCTCTCCCGGATTCGGTGCCCAGTCCACGACGAGCAGTCGGCCGATCCGAGGCGCAATGCCCAGCTCCTCCTGGACCTCTCGCGCGCAGGCCCGCAGGGGTGACTCGCCGCGCTCGACGTATCCACCCGGGATATCGCGGTAGTCCTTGTAGGACGGCTCGACGAGCAGGACGCGATCGACCTCGTCGAAGAAGAGAACACCAGCTGCCATGCGGGGGTGGGCCATCTTCGCCTCGTGCTCGTTCACAAGGTGGACTCTAACTGCTGTCGATGATGTGCAACCTGTGGGCCAGGCCAGCTACGGACTGGGACGGGCGGCCTCTCGTACCGCGAATCCAGCCGATGACCAGTTCCCGGCTCAGGTAGTGGTGACGTACCTGTTCAGGAGCGGCCTGTTCGGCGTCCAGCAGAATGGACAAAGCTTCGTCGGTCCGGTTCCAGGCACTGAGCGCTCGGGCGACCTCAAGGCTGTGTCGCACTCGCCGCTCCACCGGCATGGCACTGGTGTCGATTCGGGGTCCGAGGTCCGCTGCTACCTGTAAATCCCCGAGCTCTCTGGCTGTTGCCACGCGATGGATGGCCACGTTGGTTGGGCCGAAGGCTGTCCACAGATGGTTGGCGTCGGAGCCTAACCTGCGCGCGGATTCGTCCGCTTCCCTGAGGAAGCTCTGAACTGTCGCTCGGTCCTCTGCTCTTGCGGCTGCCATGGCCCCGGCGAGGAAGAGTGTGCCGTACACCGAAAGGTATTCGTCGTCTGCGTCGCCCAGTTCTGGCTGCATCACGGCTGCTGCGTCGTTCACCAGCTGGACCGCCGCAGTGAAGCGTCCAGTGGCCAGAAGGCAGTGCGCGACCGACCGGATGAGCGAGCCCGATACCGCGCTCTGACCGCTGAGCTGTGCGGCTCCCAGCCCTCGGTCGGCGGCGATCCAAGCCAGCTCCGGCTCCCCGACCTTGCCCAGTACCAATGCCGCACCCTGGTAGGTCAGGGCAAGCAGGGCATGAACCTCTTCCCGTTCGCGCCCTGAGTACGCACGGGATGCGGCGAGGGCATCGGCAAGAACGAAGGGAAGGCGTCGAGTGGCGAAGCTGTAGCGCGATGCCTGGTACGCATCGAGAATCTCCCTCACGTCAGCCTGGAGATCCTTCAAGGTGGGAGGTTCGCCATCGGAAGGAGGTCCCAGCAAGGGCGTGAGTTGTCTGTAATCCATGAGCGCTTCGTGCAACGCGGGGGCTGTCCGCTTGCCGCCATTACCTGGCCAATCCATGAGGGTTGGCTCTGCAAGCAACTCTCCAAGGGAAACATCGAGGGCCTTGGCGAGCGAGGTGATCACCGAGAGGCGATCGAGTTCGATCCGGTTGTTCTCCGCTTTACTCAACCAGTCTGCGGTGCGTCCGACAAGGCCGGCCAAGACCTCCTGCGAGAGGCCGCGTCGACGCCGGTACCAAGCGATGCGCTCGCCGGTGGTCAGATTCTCTGTCATCCCTCGCATGTCCTGACTGTCACCTCGTGGCTAAAAGAAACCCCCGGAAGGTTTTTCCGGGGCACTGCGGGGTGCTTTGCCTACTCTCGCAGCAGATCGAGAAGGTCGCCGGGAAACGCAGGCAACGCCCTGGGAGGCGCAGTGAGCACCACACGATCCGTAGCCGGTGCACCAGCGGTCGACTGGACTGCATTACACAACTTCGCCGCTCTGCGGGGGCAGCTAAGAGTGTCCTTGACGCCTCGCTGCAACATCGCGTGCTTCTTCTGCCACAACGAGGATGACATCCCACCGCCGCTGACCCGTGCGGACCGCAGCCGACAGCCTCGTGCGCGTGTCTACCAGGCGGGAGATTTCCTGACTGTCATCGCCTCGATGATGGCGGCAGGCCTCAAGCGCGTGTACTTCACGGGCGGGGAGCCCTTGAACTCGCCCGTGGCCCGCGACGTGCTGACGGCTCTGCCGCCTTCCGGCCTTGACAGCTCGTACACGCTGATCACGAACGGCACTCAGGTCCGGACCCATCAGGAGTGGCTCACCCAGACGCCTCTGGACAAGATCAAGGTGTCGCTTCACTACTTCTCCGACGAGTCTCTGCGTGCCATCGCGGGCACTCACATCGGCATCGGCACGGTGCTGGACGGTATTGCCGCATCGCAGGAGATGTTCGAGCGGGTCGAACTGAACTGCCTGCTGCTCAAGCAGAACACACATGAGGTGCAATCGATCCTTGAGTTCGCGCTGAATCGGCGGATGCCGGTTCAGTTCATCGAACTGGTTCCGACGGATTTCAACGATGGCCGCGCCGATACCGCTGTCTCCGCCGAGGGAATCATCGGGCATCTGAGGACCCTCACCCAGGACGAGCACATCGAGGTGACCGGGGTCGGTCAGGGGCGGCGGATCTTCCGCGTCGACGGGGTGGAGATCGATGTCATCCACCGCGATCTGGGCCGCCACCATGTCGGCCAGTGCGGTACCTGTCCTGTCCGGGCCAAGTGCGTCGAGGGGTTCTGGGCCCTGCGCGTCGACCACGCTGGTGGCATCCAGCCCTGCCTGCTCCGCGGTGACCTGCGCCTGGACGTCAAGGACCTGGTCAAGGAGTCCGGACGGCTCGCCTCTGCCGTTGCCGGACACATCTCGCAGTTCACCGAGGGGACCTTGTGATATTGCCCGCCGCCTATCGGCCCGTCCCGCGCACCGAGAGCCGCCAAGGCCCGTTCGTCGTTCTGGAAGGCGTATCCGGCATTGGCAAGTCCACTCTGACCGCTCTGCTGGCTCACCGCATGAACGCGACCAGCCTGCACACCTTGGCCGACCCGCACACCGGATGGAGTCCGGAAGCGAACGAACAGCTCCGGTCCCTGCCCCAGTTCGCGTTCTACCTTTCCGGCTTGCTGCACGCCTCCGATCTCGTTCGTCAGGCCGTGACCGTCGGCCCGGTAGTCGCCGATCGCTATGCCTCCTCGGTGGCGGCTTGCCATGCCGCCGTCCACGGCCTCGACCCTGCCGAAGTAGGCGTACTGATCGATCCCTTCCGTCCCTATCTGATCGTCCCCGATGCCACGTTTTACCTGACCTGCTCCGAGGCGACCCTGCGTAGCCGAATGACCGGCAAGCTCGACATCAAGCAGGACGACACCGACCTCTTCGACGTGGCCGACCGCTACAAGCAGCTCTTGGAGAACTTCGAGCAGGTCGCCACCAGTGACTCCACGGCCGTGATCCTTCCCACCGATGACCAGAGCCCCGACCAGCTCGCCGACACGATCGCGGCACACCTGGAGGAAGCCCGTGCTTAATCCCATCGACGCCGAGACCGTTGTCCGCGACGGCGGGGCACACGGCCGGTTCCCCGGCCAGATCCACGCCGGAGTCGCCTGGTGGATGGCGGCTTGCTTCGTCGTCACCGCACGGGCTTGCCGCCTGGTGGTCGCCCACGACGGCAAACCGTCCTCAAGCGAGTTCTTCGACCGACTCTGCCAGGGTGCCGTCAACGCTCAGCATTACGCCTGCCAGGTCCTGAACCGTGGCCAAGCCGACGAGGTCGCGCTACTGGCCGCCATGCGCCAGGCCGGAGACGCACCCGGCATCCTCGTCACCACCAAGGAGACCGGCGGCGACACCGTGCAGGTCACAATCACCCTGTACGGCCGCGACGGCAAACCACTCGATGAGACAGACGGGCTCGCCGCGATCCGGCGGATGATCGCCGAAGACCGGGTGCCGATCCCTGTCAACGAAGCCTCCAAGGGCAGAGTCCAGCCCTTCACAGCGGCGGCCGGTGAGGGCAAGAGCAAATGATCAATACAGCTGATGTCGTCCTCACCGGCACGGACATTCTGTTCGTCACCCTCGACTCGCTGCGCTACGACGTCGCCCGTACAGCCCTGGCCGAGGGCCGCGCTCCCCACCTCGCCCGGCTGCTGCCCGGCGGAGTATGGGAGCTCCGGCAGACTCCCGGCACATTCACTCTCCCCGCCCACATGGCCTTCTTCTCGGGATTCCTGCCCAAGCTTCCACAGCCCGAACAGCCCCCTCGCCTGTGGGAATGCCGCCCGCCGTCGTTCAAGACCGTGCCGTCCCAGACGTTTCTGTTCGAGGCCCCGAACCTCCTCGAAGGACTGAAACAGCACGGCTACCGCACGGTGTGTGTCGGCGGTGTCACCTACTTCTCCCGCGAGACCCCACTCGGCGGTGTACTGCCAGACATGTTCGACGAAGATCACTGGCGACCGGAGTTCTGCTCACCCGAACCGGACTCCACCCGTCACCAGGTCGACCAGGCCCTCGCTCTGGCCAACCAGCACTCCGGGCGCCCGCTGTTCCTGTTCGTCAACATCTCGGCCACCCATGTACCCCACGGCTTCTACATCGGGGACAGCACCGACAGCATCCGCTCCCAGATCGCTGCCCTCGCCTATGCCGACACACATCTCGGACGGCTGATCGACACACTGACCCACGACCGCCACTGGCTGATCATCATGTGCGCCGATCACGGCGATGCCTTCGGGGAGGGCGGATACCGGGGGCGGGGAATCGTACGCCCGGAAGTCACCAACGTCCCGTTCGCGGCCTGGCTGTCCTGACACACCGCTACTCTCGCGTCGCATGAGCGACGACAGCAACAGCGCCCCTGCCCGCGACGCATCCGTGGTCGTAGCCGTGGACGAGAAGGGACAGGCGGCGATCCTGTCCGCCCACTTCCCCGACCACGGCGGCGAATATCTGTTCCTGCCGGGCGGGCGCAGGGAGGACGGCGAGACCCCTGAGCAGTGCGCCCGGCGAGAACTCGCCGAGGAGGCGGGGATCACCGCCGAAGCGTGGAGCCCACTGGGCTCTTATGCCATCACCCTCGCTTCACCCGCCCGTGTCCACCTCTTCGAGGCGCGCCGGCTCTCTCTGGGCCCGCAGCAGCTAACCCCCAGCGAACTGGATTTCAAGCTGACGTGGTGGCCGATCGACGAAGCCGTACAAGCCGCCGTCGAGGGCCGCTTCCTCCTCCCAGCCGGCCCTCTCGCACTCATGCTGGCTGCTCGCTGGAATAACCACAGGTCAACATGTGTCGTCCCCGCGTAGCGGGGGTGGTCCCTCCGTGGCCCCGGGGACCGGGGCCACAAGGACTTCCGGCGTCCGGGTGAGCCCTGAGGGAACCCCCTGATCCCGTCTGCCGTTCTCCCGGTGTACCGCCGGGGCGGCACCCAGCCGCTCTTGGGCCACCCCACCGCAAGGACCGCGCATGTTCCTGTTCTCCCAGCCCATTGAGACCGCTCGGCTGACTCTTCGCCCGTTCAGCTTGGACGACGAGGCGGACATGCTGGAGTTCGAGTCGCGGCCGGATGTGGCGCGCTATCTCTACAACGAGCCGCGTACCCCTGAGAACAACGCCAAGGAGCTGGCGGCGCGGACGACGCAGACGGTTCTGCTGGCCGAGAAGGACGCGCTGACGCTGGCGGTCGATCTGGACGGCAAGGTCATCGGGTATGTGCTGCTGGTGTGGCTGAGTGAGGAGAACCGGCAGGGGGAGTTCGGGTTTGTCTTCAACCCGGAGTTCCAGGGCCGAGGGTATGCCACGGAGGCGGCGGCGGAGATGCTGCGGATCGGGTTCGAGAAGCTGGGGCTGCACCGGATCATCGGGCGGTGCGATGTGCGGAACACCGGGTCGGCGCGGGTGATGGAGCGGTTGGGGCTGCGCAAGGAGGCGCATTTCGTGGAGTCGGAGATCTTCAAGGGGGAGTGGGGCGGGGAGCTGCACTTCGCGATGCTGGCGTCGGAGTGGCGCGCCTCGCCGCTCAGCAAGGCCGAGGACGCGACGGCCTGACACGATCCCGCGAGCCCCGGCCGCCCCCATCGGGCCGGGGCTCGCGTGTGTCCGGGTGAATTCAATGAACTCGCCATTCGGCGAGTGGCATTGGCATCTGCGATGCGGAATCCGCTACGATCACGGCATGATTACGGAGCGGCCACCCTTCGGTGCGCTGCGGGCCCGGGAATACCGGGGCCCGCTGCGCATCCTGTGGCTCGCCCTGTTGGTGATCAGCCTGATGTACGCGCATGGGCTGTACGGCGAGAATCCCGCCCATCACCTCTCCAGCACCGCTTTCTCCACCGCGAATTCCGGCCATTCATCGGCCGAATCCCATGGGGGCCCGGGCGCCGGGACCGGGTCGTCGCCGGGCCACGCCCCCCATGGGAGCGATCTGGCGCACCCCGATGAGCAGTGCATGCCGGGGCAGCCCCAACTTACCGTCAGCCAGCAGGTTTCCGGCTCGGACGGGCTGGGGCAGAGCACGCTGCGCGACCGGACGGCTGAGCGGGCGCAGCCCGTCGAGGGCAGCGGTGTCGGATCCTCCCCCGCCTGCCCGCGCACCTCCGGCATTCTGCGCATTTAGGCCGCGACGGCTTTCCGACGGCCGATCGAAACACATTCACTCGCTTTCGACGGCACTTTCCGTGACCTCAATCTGTCTTTCAACCGGTGAATGCCGCACAGGGATTCGCGCTGCCTGAAAACAAAGCGCCATTCCCTTATTTCGTGCTGCCCGTAAACCGGTTCGAGGCATCATCACGAAACGAGAGCCCAGCGATGTCATCTTCCACGTCGTCTTCCGCGCCCGCGATCCGTACGAGTCTGTCCGGGCTGGTCGGCAATACCCCGCTGCTGCGGGTCGCCGAGCCCTTCACCCCGGACGACCGGGGGTTCTGGGCCAAGCTGGAGGGCTTCAACCCCGGCGGGATCAAGGACCGGCCCGCCCTGCACATGGTCGAGCGGGCACGCGCCCGGGGCGAACTGCTCCCCGGGGCCAGGATCATCGAGTCCACCAGCGGCACCCTGGGACTCGGTCTGGCGCTCGCCGGGATGGTCTACGGCCACCCCGTCACCCTGGTCACCGACCCGGGCCTGGAGGGGTCCATGACCCGGCTGCTCAGCGCGTACGGGGCACAGGTGAACGTGGTCTCCGAGCCGCACCCCACCGGCGGCTGGCAGGAGGCCAGGCGCGAGCGGGTGGCCCACCTCATGGCGCGGCACCCGGACTCCTGGTGCCCCGACCAGTACAACAACCCGGACAACACGACCGCGTACACCCCGCTCGCGCTCGAAATCGCCGCCGAGCTGGGGCATGTGGACGTCCTGGTGTGCAGCGTGGGCACCGGCGGCCACTCCGCCGGGGTGTCCAGGGTGCTGCGCGGGCTCTATCCACGGCTGCGGATGGTCGGCGTCGACACCATCGGCTCCACGATCTTCGGGCAGCCCGCCCGGCCCCGGCTGATGCGGGGCCTCGGCTCCAGCATCTATCCGCGCAATGTGGCGTACGACAGCTTCGACGAGGTCCACTGGGTCGCCCCCGCCGAGGCCGTGTGGGCCTGCCGCGCGCTCGCCGCCTCGCACTACGCCACCGGCGGCTGGAGCGTCGGATCGGTCGCCCTGGTCGCGGGCTGGCTCGCCCGCACCCTGGGCCCGGACGCCCGGATCGCGGCGATCTTCCCCGACGGGCCGCAGCGCTATCTCGGGACGGTGTACGACGACGACTACTGCGCCGCCCACGGGCTGCTGGACGGCCCGCCCGCCTCCGAGCCCGAAGTCGTCGGCCGGCCCGACGAGAAGGAGGTGACCCGCTGGACGCGGTGCACCGACGTCGCCGACCCGCTCACTCTCGCCCGTACGGCGGAGAACGACACCAGCGGCGAGGAGCGGTGACGGCGGGCACGCTCGCGCAGTTCCGCTCCCACCGGCCCAGTGTCCAACTGCTGATGATGAATCAGTTCACCATCAATCTGGGCTTCTACATGCTGATGCCGTATCTGGCCGCCCATCTCTCCGGCGGCCTCGGACTCGCGGGCTGGACCATCGGGCTCATCCTCGGCATGCGCAACTTCAGCCAGCAGGGCATGTTCCTGGTCGGCGGCACCCTCGCCGACCGGCTCGGCTACAAACCGCTGATCGTCGCGGGCTGTCTGCTGCGGACCGTCGGTTTCGCCGCCCTCGGGCTGGTGGACTCGCTGCCCGCGCTGCTGGCGGCCTCGGCGGCGACCGGGCTGGCCGGGGCGCTCTTCAACCCGGCGGTGCGCGCCTATCTGGCGGCGGACGCGGGTGAGCGGCGGGTGGAGGCGTTCGCGCTGTTCAACGTCTTCTATCAGGCGGGGATTCTGCTGGGGCCGCTGGTGGGTATGGTGCTGACCGGGGTCGACTTCCGGCTCACCTGTCTGGTGTCGGCGGCGGTCTTCGCCGTACTGAGCGCCGTCCAGATCCGCGCGCTGCCCGCGGCGCGCGGGTCCGGGAAGACGGCACAAGACGACGGCGGGAGCGGGGAGAGCGTCCTCGCGCAGTGGCGGAGCGTGGTCCGCAACCGGCCGTTCCTGCTGTTCTCCGCCGCCATGATCGGCTCGTACGTGCTGACCTTCCAGGTCTATCTGGCGCTGCCGCTGGAGATACGGCGGGCGGGCGGCGACGGCGGCTTCGGCACGGCGGCGGTGGCGCTGCTCTTCGCCGTCTCCGGGCTCTCCACCATCCTCTTCCAGACCCGGGTCACGGCCTGGTGCCGGGCGCGCCTCGCCCCGGGGCAGGCGGTGACCCGGGGCGTGCTGATCATGGGGCTGGCCTTCGTGCCGCTGCTCGCCGCGACGGCACTGCCGGTGCCGGACGGCGGTGGGTACGGCGGCGGCGCGGCGCGCTGGCTGCTCGCGGCCGGGCCGCCGGTGCTCGCCGCGCTGCTCCTCGCGCTGGGGACGATGATCGCGTACCCCTTCGAGATGGACACCATCGTCCGGCTCTCGGGCGACCGGCTGGTGGCCACGCACTACGGGCTCTACAACACCATCTGCGGAGTCGGCATCACCCTGGGCAATCTCCTCACCGGCGCGGCCCTGGACACCGCCCGCGCGGCGGGCCTCGCCGCACTGCCCTGGCTGGCGCTGCTCGCGCTCGGCCTGCTCTCGGCGGCGGCGCTCCGGGCGCTGCACCGGACAGGCCGGCTGGAAGCCGCGCCGGAACCGGGCTGATTCTCACTCGGGCTCACACCGGGATGTCGGCCGGAGGACGTGGGGAGAGGAGGAGGTCCTCGTAGGCGTGGTGACGGCGGGTGGTGGTGCGGTGGTGCAGCAGACCGGCCGCGCGGGCGGGCTCGCCCGCGTCGACGAGGGCGCGGGCGAGGGTGTCCTGGATGATCTCGCGCTCGACCCGTACCCCGCCGATCCGTTCCGCCTTGTCGCCCAGGCCGGTCAGCAGCTCCACCGCCGCGCGGGGGCGGCCCGCGGTGATCTCCGCCAGCGCCCGCACCACGGGGGCCAGGACATCGCGGTAGTCGGGGCGTTCGTCGGCGGCGGCCCGGCGGGCGAGGATGCGCAGGTCGTCGGTGGCGGCCTCCACGGCGAGGGCGAGGGCGAGATTGAAGGTGTGGAAGATCTCGGCCGTCCCGCCGGGCGCGGCGAGGAGTTCCCGGATGTGGTCCGGGTCGCTTCGCCCGGCCGGTGTCTGTCCGGCGAGGAGCAGACGCCAGTTGGTCGCGGCCCGCATGCCGACATCCGTACGCGCCAGTGCCGTGTCCGCGCGCCGGCGTGCGTCGGGGAAGTCGCCGCAGGCGATGGAGTGCAGTGCGGCATGCCAGTTCAGATGCCGTGACTGCACTGCCCGCGGGTCCGCCCGGAGCCACTCGTCCAGGAAGTCGATCGAGTCCCGCCCGGCTCCCAACTCGTGTTCGGCGTGCGCGAGGGCGTGCGCGGCCACGCCCGAGCGGGGATACAGGGCCAGGGCCCGCCCGGCCAGCGTGTGCGCCTCCCGGGCCCGGCCCTGTTCCGCCCGGGTCACGGCCAGCCAGCTCGTCCACGGCCAGCTCTCCGGGCCGGCCAGCGCCGCCTGACGCTCCGTCAGTGCTTCGCCGTGCGCGCGGTAGGCGGCGTCCCCGCACTCGGAGAACGCGCCCAGCATGAGTCCGGCCTGCTCGTCGGCGGGCCAGCGGTCGAAGTGGCCCATCAGATGGTCGGCCGTCAGCCGGTACTGCCGGTGGGTGTGGAGGAACACCCCGTACACGAGACTCGCCTCGCGCTCACCGGCGGCCAGTGCGTCCCGGTGGGCGATCACCAGTTGCTCCTTCAGCACGGTGTCGTCCCACCGGTCACCGGTCGCCAGCGCCAGCAGCGCCCGCGCCACACCGCAGCCCGGGTCCGAGCCGACCCACTGGCGCAGCAGCGGCAGCGCCCGCCCGCTCAGGGAGAGCAGCCCGGTCACGGCCCGCTCCCCCACCGGCGTACCCGCGGTCGTCAGGCCGGTCATACGCTGGACATGAAAAGGGCGGTGCAGACGATGCCGCTGTTGCCGCAGTGGTTGCGCGGCAGGTCCAGGGGCAGACCGGCCTGGTTGGCGCTGCCCAGCCCGCTCCCGGCCACCGTGGCGCCCTCGGCGCGGGCACTGCCCTGGTTGACGCAGGTGTTGCCGAAGACCGCGTTCCCGATGCCGATGATGCCCGCGTGAGCCGCGCCGGCCGGGAGCAGCGCCGCCCCGGCCACCGCGCCCAGTACCGCTGCCCGCACACCCACGCGTCCCGCGCTGCCGCCCGTACCCGTGCCGCCCGTACCCCGTGTCTCCACGCCCATCACGCTTCTCCCTCACCCGGGACCGCGTCCCGGCGTCCGCACGGATCACACGGCCGGAGGAGCCCGGACCGCACTCCCGTCAACGAGGGAGCGCCGCTTCCGACACGAACGCCGGTCAGTGGAAGGTGCGGAGGAAGATGTCCGTCTTGCCGTTGGTGTCGCCGGGCACGATGTCGTCGGCGGCGGACTGGAAGACGACATGGCGTCCACCGCTGCTGACGGCGTCGACCTCGGCCGATGCGGGCCGGTCGGTGACGGTCTCGTCGGTGCCGGTCACCAGGTCGCGCAGGGTGAGCGGGGCCGGGCCGGTCGTGCCGGAGGGGGTGTGGAGGAGGTAGCGGCCGGTGGGATCGATGGCCACGCCCTTGACGTTGGGCACGTGTTGGGCGGTGCCGGAGGCGGTGTCGTGGACGTAGGTGTCGGAGCCCGAGAGATAGACGGCCTTGCCGCCCTCGTCGCTGAGCTGGACCAGCTCCGCCGCCTTGCCGGGGCCCTCGATCGGGCCGGTGACGGCGTTGCCGGACCAGTCCCACAGGAAGACGTCCTTCTCGCCGCCGTCCTGGTAGGCGAGACGGGTGCCGTCCTTGCTGATGGACGGCCGGATCGGGGCCCGGTTGTGGACGACGTCGATGGTCTGCAAGCCGCCGGTGTCCGGTCTGCGGATCTCGACGCGCTGGTTGGTCTCCGGATGCCTGAAGCTGACGCTGAACGCCTGCTGGCCCTGGCCCTCGCCCATGGCCGCATCGCAGGTGTGGATCGAGCACGTGTAGGCCGTCCACCACCCCATGCTCCCCAGGCTGTACTGGTAGAGGGCCATGTGGTTGTACCTGTACCCCAGATGGGCGACGATCTCCCCGTCGCTGCTGAGCATCGGCGGCCCCACCGGGTACCCGCTGCCGAACTTCCTGTTCTGCCCCGTTGCCAGCTCGCGGACGAACGCTTCCTCGTTCCTCCCCGTGTCACCGGGGCTGAGGTTGTTCGCGTACGACGTGAAGACGACGCGATGGCCGGCGGGCGCGATCGACGCGCCGGAGGAATCGTCGTTGGCCTGAGTGCCGTCGGCCGCGACGCTGACCCTCTCGACAGCGGTCGGCCGGACGCTCCCCGCGTCCGCCGACGGCTCGGCCGAGGCGGCTCCGGGCAGGACCGCGGTGATCGCGCCGCAGATCATGGCCGCGCTCAGGGCGGCCCGTAGACGTCTGGTGGCGCTGGTGCTGGTGCTGGTACTCCGGTTCGCGTTCGTGTTCTCGTTCGCGTTCACCGTCATTTTTCTCCCAGGAAGAGACAGCACACGGTTTCTCCTCCGGTTCCCCACCGGAGGAACACATGCATGCAACCACGGCGGCGCGGTGGGGTCGAGACGCGGTTTCGGTCAGACGGAGTTCGGGCGGGCTCAGGCCGAGTCCCGCTCCGCCGCCTTCCAGCCCTGGCGGCGCAGCACCTCGGCGATGTCCGGGGCGCGGTAGTGGTCGCCCTTGAGGACCTTGCCGTCCGCGCGGAGTACGGGGGCGCCGTCCGGGCCGAGCTTCGACATATTGGCGCGGTGCACCTCGGCGAGGACCGCGTCGAGGTCGATGCCGTGGACCAGGGCCGTGCCGTAGGCGACATAGACGACGTCGGCCAGTTCGTGGGCGAGGCTGTCCAGCGGTCCGGCGACGGAGACCTCCTCGACCTCGGCGACCTCCTCCGCGAGCAGCTCGTGGCGGTGGGCGGCCAGCTCCGGCGGGATCTCGGACGGGGTGGTCCGGGCGTCGAGCCCGAAGGCGTGGTGGAACTCCTGGACCAGGACGGCGGGCGACTGCGCGGGCTGCTGCTTCATCCGGCCGACTCTACGTGCGGGGTCGCTCCCGCGTACCGGGTCGCTCCCGCGTACGGGGTCACCTCTGCGTACGGGGTCGCCCTCCGCCGCCACGCCCTGGGCCCGGCGGCAGAAGGTGACGCCGACGGCGACCAGGGCCACGGCCAGCAGCACCGCGCTGAGCGTGTGGCCGAGGCCGGTGTCGGAGAGTATGGGCTGTACGCCGCCGTCCGGGCCGCCGTACGAGGACCCGCCCGGGCCGACGGCCCGCGGCGAGGCCGGGGCCGCGACCGCCGGGGCCGTACCCCCGGCGATGACCGCCGCGAGGCAGGCCGCGCACAGCAGCAGCGCGCTGTGCCATCCGACGCCACCGCCTGTGCCACCGTCCCTGCCGCCGCCTCCGCGTACGAGAACCGTCCGGCCGATGTGTCCCACTCGCGAGGAATCCACGAGCACTGTCGCCGCCACCGCCCCACCCTTCACCGCGTCCGCCCCACTCTCGGCGCTCTCGCCATGTCCCAAGACGGCGAACACCATCGCCCTGGTTGTTCAGCTATCGCAGGAAATTTCGCGAACCGTTCCTCTGCTCGTCGGACAGGCGGCTGAGCAGCGGCGACGCATGGACCTCACTCGTACGGTCGGTGTTTTCACTCTCCCGCGCCGTGCGGCGCGCGCTCCGGGGCCGGGGCGCGAACGCTGATGAGCGACAGCCCTCCGTCAGAAAAGAGAGCGCCATGGCTGTGTCGTCGTCCCCCGGTCCGCTGAACCGCCGCCGGATATCCCTCATATCCCTTATACCCAGGACAACCGCCTTGTCCCGGACCGGTGCCCTCCCGCTGGCTCTCGCCATGACGGCGCTCTGTGCCGCGCCCGCCGTGGCCGCCGCGCCCATCGCCTCCGCCCCGGGCGCGGGCGACGGCGACCGGGTCCGGCCGACGGTGGTCCTGGTGCACGGCGCGTTCGCCGACGCCTCCGGCTGGAACGACGTGGTCGAGCGGCTCCAGCACCGCGGCTACAAGGTGGTGGCCCCGCCGAACCCGCTGCGGGGCGTCAGCAACGACTCAACCTACGTGGCCTCGGTCCTGAAGTCGATCGAGGGCCCGATCGTGCTCGCCGGGCACTCCTACGGCGGCGCGGTCATCAGCCAGGCCGCCGCCGGGAACCCCAACGTCAAGGCACTGGTGTACGTCTCCGCCTTCATGCCGGACGTGGGCGAGTCCCCCGAGGGGCTGTCGTCCAAGTTCGCGGGCAGCGAGCTGGGCCCCGCCCTGAACCCCGTCCCGTACACGGACGCGCACGGCGGCGGCACCGACCTCTACATCAAGAACGACAAGTTCCACTCGGTCTTCGCCGCCGATCTGTCCACCGCGCAGACGAAGGTGATGGCGGTCGAACAGCGGCCCGTCGCGGCGGCCGGATTCGCCGAGAAGGCGACGGCGGCGGCCTGGAAGACCATCCCGTCCTGGTTCGTCGTCGCGAAGAACGACAAGGCCATCGCCCCCGACCTGGAGCGCTTCGAGGCCGAGCGGGCCAAGTCGCGCACCATCGAGGTCAACTCCTCGCACGTGGCGATGATGTCCCACCCCGACGCCGTCACCAAGGTGCTCCGCGAGGCGGTCTCCGCCGCGGGCGGCGGGTCCGAGCGGCCCGTACTCGCCGCGACGGGCTCCAAGGCCAAGACCCTCGCGGGCATCGGCGGCCTGGCGGGCGCGGCCCTGCTCGCGGGCACGGCACTGGTGGTGAGAGCCCACAGGCGCGGCGGCGACGCCCGCGACTGAGCGGGGGCGCCCCGTACGGAGACACGTACGAAGGCGCGTACGGCGAAGGCGGTGGGCCCGGCACCCAAACATGCCGGGCCCACCGCCGCTCAGTGCCCCCCGATGAAGTCGAGCACCGCGCCGTTCAGCGCGGGAGCGTTCTCCTCGTGCATGAGGTGGGACGCGTGCAGGATCTCGATCCGCTCGCTGTCGGGGAGGAGCTCCTCCAGCCGGTCGACGAGCCGGTGGAACAGCGGCGCGCTGTGGATGCCGGTCACCAGCAGGGTGGGCACATGCAGCGCGCGGACCTCGCCGGGGTCGAGCGGGGGCGTCCCCGCGTCGAAGAGCCCGGCCTTGAGCGCGGAGAGGTTCTCGCGCATCTGCGGCAGCCGTTCGGGCACGAGATGCGCGTACGCGTGCTCGTCCAGCACCCCCCGCAGAAAGATCCGCATCGCCCGCTCGTCCTCACCGGCGCGGAAGGCCCGCCCGGCGGGGAGCACGGTCCCGAGCTGGAAGCCGAGAAGCGCGCGCAGCGCGCCGGGCCTGCGCAGCAGCAGCCTCAGCTCCGCCGCCCGGGGCCGGTCGCTCAGATAGAGCGGCACCACCGGCGGCTCCTCCAGCACCAGGCTGCGCACCGCCTCCGGCCGCCGGATCGCCGCGAGGAGGCAGATGAACGCGCCCCAGGAGTTGCCGACGAGATGCGCGGGGGCGGCCCCGGTCCGCTCCAGGAACGCGAGCAGATCGTCGACATGCGGGCCCATCGGGTTGGCGACCCCGGGCGGGATGTCGGGGTTCGGGCGCGCGTACCGCCTGCTGTAGGCGATGGCGCGGTACGAGGCGCCCACGGCCGGAAGCTGCGCCTCCCAGGTGCGGAGATCGCTCAGATCGCCGTGGACGAAGACGACGGGGGTGCCCTCGCCGGTCTCCTCGTAGGCGAGGGAGACGCCGTTGACGTCGGCGGTCCTCATGTCCTGGGACCTCTCTCGGGGCTTCCCGTCCGGCCCCGGGCACGCGCACCGGCTCCCATGAGAGCCACCTCCGTTCCGCTCCGCCCCCAGGGGGCTCTCCCCGCTCGGCCCGGCCGCGTAACGGTCCCTCGGGCCGGTGGCCCATCCGGCGTACACCGGCGTGCGCCCGGCGGCACGCGCTCCTTGACTGGAGCCCGGTACTGGAGTCCCAACGATGCAAGGAGGCGGACGGCTTGATCGCGCGCTGGCAGCGGGGAATGGCGGGAGCGGGGCTCGCGATGGCGGTGGCCTTCGCGGGGGCGGGGTGCGCCGAGGTGGGGAACACCGCCTCGGACATCGCGTCGAGGGCGGTGGCGTCGGCGACCGCCGCCGTCGACAGGAAGCTCGACGACATCAAGAACGGGGTCGACTCCAAGGACGAGGTCACCCTCGGCACCCCGGGCAAGGACAGCGACGGCCGGACCACCGTCAAGGTGACGGCGGCGAACACCGCCGACAGCGCCAAGTCCTTCGCCGTACAGGTCGACTTCCGCGACAGCGGCGGGAATCTGCTGGACACGACGCTGGTCACCGTCTCCGACGTGCCCGCCAAAGGTTCCAAGGACGGCACCGCGCGCAGCAACCGGAAGCTCTCGGGCAACGAGGTGAAGACCGAGGTGGGCAGGGCACTGCGGTACTGAGAGGCCCGGGCCCCCGGCGCGCCCGCTCGTCAGGAGCGGCCGGGCCGGGTCGCCCAGAGGCCCGCCGCCGAGCCGAGCAGCAGGACGCCGGCCCCGGCCCGGACCCCGATGGTCACCGCCGTGGAGTCGAAGTCGGCGACATTGCTCGTGTAGAGCGCGGCGACGAGGGCGAGTGCGAACAGCAGCCACAGGGCGGGCCTCATGGGTGGATCTCCTGGCGATCGGGGGAAGCGGTCGGGTGTCGCTCCCCATGATGGCGAGGGGGCGGTGTCCGGCGCGGCGGGGCGGACTCCCCGGTTCGAGGTGTAGTCCGCTCCACCAGGAAGAAACCCGTCGGTCACCTAATATGACCGATGTGCGTAAGACGGTCCGCCAGGCGTGGAAGGCATCGCTCCACCTGCTGACGGGGGCCGGGGTGAGTCTGCTCTGCCATCTGATGGTCGGGGTCGTCCTCTTCACCGCCGTGCTGACCGCCACCGTCATCGGCGCGGGCGTGCTCCCCGAGGCCGTCCTCACCCTGCGGAGACTGGCGGGCCTGGAGCGCCGCCGTACCGCCGCGTGGACGGGCGAGCCGGTGCCCGAGGCGTACGAACCGCTGACCGGGACGCTCACCGAGCGGGTCCGCGCGGCGGTGGGCGACCCCGGCACCCACCGTGATCTGATCTGGGGCGCGGCGCAGCTCCTCTACGGGATGGTGCTGCTCTACGCGGCGATGATCCTGTGGGCGCCCGCGCTGCTCGTCGACGGATTCTGGTACGGGATGGCGGGCCGCGAGCCCGTCGCGCTGCCGCTGATCACCCGGCTCGCCGACCTCCAGGCGCGCCTCTCGCGCACCCTGCTGCTGCCCTCGCCCAGGGCCCGGCTGGCGGAGCGGATCGAGCAGCTCACCGTGACCCGCGCCGACGCGGTCGCCGCGCAGGGGGCCGAGCTGCGCCGGATAGAGCGGGATCTCCACGACGGGGCGCAGGCGCATCTGGTGGCGCTCTCGATGCGGCTCGGGCTGGCCAGACGGGCGTACGACAAGGATCCGACGACCGCGCTGCGGCTGCTGGAGCAGGCCCAGGACCAGGCCGAGTCGGCGCTCACCGAACTCCGTCACGTGGTGCGGGGGATCCATCCGCCGATCCTCACCGACCGGGGTCTCGCGGGCGCGGTGCGGGCGCTCGCGGCCGGCAGCGGGCTCGATGTCACCGTCGACACCGGCGGGGCCGAGGACGGGCCGCGCGCACCCGCCGCCGTGGAGGCCGCCGCGTACTTCGTCGTCGCCGAGACCCTGACCAACGCGGCCAAGCACAGCGGCTCCGACCGGGCCGAGGTGCGGCTGCGCCGGGGTCCTGGGCGGCTGTGGATCTCCGTACGGGACGAGGGCCGGGGCGGCGCTACGGAGAGCGGCGCGGGTGCGAAAACCGGCTCGGCCGGCGGCGGGTCCGGGATGCTCGGGATGCGCCGCCGGGTGGCCGCGCTCGACGGAACAGTGCAAGTGACCAGCCCCTCCGGGGGCCCGACCGTGATCGAAGTGGAGCTGCCGTGCGCGTGGTGATGGCCGAGGACAACGCCCTGTTGCGGGAGGGGCTGATCCTGCTGATGACCTCGGCGGGCCACGAGGTGGCGGGGGTCGCCGCCACCGGCCCCGAGGTGCTGCCCCTCCTCCTGGAGCACCGCCCCGACATCGCGATACTCGACGTCCGGATGCCTCCCGGCTTCCGGGACGAGGGTCTGCGCGCCGCGCTGGAGGCGCGCAAGGAGCTGCCGGAGCTGCCGGTGCTGGTGCTCTCGCAGTACGTGGAGGAGACGTACGCCGCCGAGCTGCTGGCGGGCGGCGCGCGCGGGGTCGGCTATCTGCTGAAGGACCGCATCGGCCGGGTCGACGAGTTCCTCGACGCGCTGGAGCGGGTGGCCGCCGGGGGCACCGCGCTCGACCCGGAGGTCGTCACCGAGCTGATGGCCCGCCGCCGCGACGATCCGCTGGACGCGCTGACACCGCGCGAGCGGGAGGTGCTGGAGCTGATGGCGCAGGGGCTCGACAACGCGACCATCGCCACCTCGCTGGTGATCACCGAACGGTCCGTGCACAAGCACATCGGCAATGTCTTCGCGAAGCTCGGCCTCCCGCCGAGCGACAGCGGCCACCGCCGGGTCCTCGCGGTCCTGGCGTACCTCAACGCCTGAGGATCACCAGGGTCAGCGTTTGAGGGCGCGGCGGGCCGGGGCCAGGGATCCGGCGTACGCCACCGCCACCGTCGCCAGCGCGATCGCGCCCGCGTGGGCCGCCGGGAGATGCGGCAGGGTCCCCGCCGCCGTGGCGGCGAAGGCGAGCAGCGGCACGGCGGCCACCGCCGCGCCCACCGCCAGACCGGTGACGATCACGACGACGGCCTCCGCCCTGAGCATCCGGCGCAGCTGGGCGCGGCCCGCGCCCACCCGGCGCAGCAGGGCCAGTTCGGGGCGGCGGCCCGTGGTGATCAGCGCCAGGGTGGTCAGTACGGCGACGGCGGTCAGCGCGCCGATCGACGCGACCGCCGCGAGCGAGAGGGCCGCACCCGCCCGCTGCTCCTCCGAGACCGGCCGCTCGGGCGCGGGAGCGGTGTCCAGACGGGCCCCGGGGATCTCGCCGACGGCCGCCCGCAGTGCCGCCGGGTCCGCGCCGGGAGCGGGCGCGATCAGCACCCGGGCCGGGAGGGGCGAGGACAGGTGCCGGGACAGCTCGGCGGCGGAGAACAGGAAGTCGCCCAGGCCCAGCGAGTCGCGGTAGACCGCCGCGACCGTCAGCCGGCGCTCCGCCCCGTCCCCCATCCGTACCGTGACCTGCGAACCGGGGCGTACCTCCAGCGACTTCGCCCGGCGCTCGCCGACGGCGACCGTGCCCGCGCGGCCCAGCCCGGCCGGGTCACCGGCGGTCCACCCCGGGTCCAGGGTGCGGCTCAGCCCGGCGGGGGTGACGCCGAGCACCGGCAGCCGCTCCAGCCGGGGGCTGCCCGCCTCCGTACCGGCGAGCACGACCGTGCTCCGCAGCACCTCGGTCGCCGTGGCCACGCCCGGGAGCGCCCGCAGCCGCGCGGCGTCCGCGCCGGTCACCGCGTACTGCGCGCGCAGCGCCCGCTCCGCCTCCAGGTCGCCCGCGCGCTGCATCGTCGCGCCCGCCGAGAGCTGCACCGAGGCGAACGCGGCCATCAGCACCAGCGGGGTGATCGCCGCGCCGAGCCGGGCCGCTTCGGCGGTGCACGCGGCGGCGGCGAGCTTTCCGGCCGGGCCGCCGAGGCGGCGCAGCGGAGCGCCGAGGAGCCGCAGCGCGCCGCGCGCGATCCACGGTCCGAGCACGGCGCAGCCCGCGACCATCGTCACCACCGCCGTGCTCACCAGCGCGGCCGCCGTGCCCCCGCTCTGGAGTGTCGCGGTGACCGAGGTGCTCACCCCGGCGATGAGCAGCACCAGGCCGGTGATCCGCCGGGCGTCGCCCGGGGGCTTGTCCCGGGAGGGTGCGCCGGGGCGGGCGAAGAGGACGGCGAGCCGGGCCGCGCCGACGGTGAGTCCGGCGGTGAGCAGCACGGCGGGGCAGAGCCACCAGGGGGTGGGGAGTTCGAGTCCGGCGGGGAGCACGCCCCGGCCGCGCAGCCACTCCTGGAGCGCGAGGTGCGCGGGGATCGCGGCCAGGGCGCCGACGAGCGCGGCGGCGGTGGCGACCGCGCCCACCTCGCGGCCGACGGCGGCCCGGATCTGGGCGGCGCCCGCGCCGACCGAGCGGAGCAGGGCCAGTTCGGCGGAGCGCTGGCGCAGCGCCTGCGCGACCAGGGAGCCGAGCACCAGCACGACGACGAGCAGGACGGTGCCGCTGACGGCGGCGACCATCGCGATCAGCCCGTCCCGGGCGGGGGCCGCGTCCAGGTGCTCGGGCGCGCCCCTGCCGTCCCCGGTGAGGAGGCGGGGTTTCTTGCCCGCCGCCGTGTCCCGGGTCTCCGCGCGGTCCAGTGCGCCGCGTATCCGCGCGTGCAACTCTTCGACGGGTACGCCGGGTTCGGCGAGTACGCCGACCGCGTCCACGGTCGTGGGGTTCCCGGCGAGCAGCCGGGCGCGGGCGGGGGTGAAGTAGAGCGCGGCGGGTCCGTCGGCGACGCCGACGACCTGGTGCGTACGCGCGTGTCCCGCCGCGCGTACGACGATCCGCTCGCCCGTGCGTACGCCGAGTCCGGCTCCGGCGACGGTCTCCGCCGCGTGCCGGGGCGGCCTGCCCTCGCGGAGCGCGTACGGGGCGAGGCTCGCCGCCGCCCAGGGGCGGCCCTCGGCGGTGCGCGCGCGTCCGGGGCCGGGTCCGGTCTCCAGTGTCAGCGGGAAGAGGCGGTCGGCGATCGCGGCCCGTACGCCGTCGACCTCGTGGACCACTCCCACCGTGTGCTCCGGGAGGCGGACGCGTTCGGTGAGGGCGGCGCTGGTGTGCTGGCGCTCGCCGCCCCAGGGCTTGGCGCTGTGGCGGGTGGTCTGGTCGCCGGCGACGACCAGGTCGGCGGCGGCGTAGCGGTCCGCCCGGCCGTGGCCGAGGGCGGCGGAGCCGATGGTGAGGGCGCTCGCGCCGAGCAGCGCCGAGGCGAGGAGCACGGCGGCGAAGACGGCGGCCCAGGCCGCTCGGTGGGCGCGCAGCCCCCGGCGGGCCAGCAGTTTCACGGCGTTCACCGGGCCACCGCCGTGGGGGTGTCGGCGGTGCCGAGGACGCGCAGCGTCCGCCGGATCAGCTCGGCGTCCGGGCGGGCGAGCACGCCCGCGACCCCGCCCCGGTCCAGGAAGAGGACCTCGTCGGCCCATGCGGCCGCCGCCGGGTCGTGGGTGACCAGCACCACCGCGCGCCCGGAGTCGTCGGCGGCGCGGCGCAGCAGCGCGAGGACCGTCTCGGCGGTCTCCGGGTCGAGCGCGGCGGTCGGCTCGTCGGCGAAGACGACGTCGGGGCGGGTGATGAGGGCGCGGGCCACCGCGACCCGCTGGCGCTGTCCGCCGGAGAGTTCGGCGGGGCTGTCGTCGGCCCGGTCGGCCATCCCGACGGCCGCGAGGGCCGCGTCGGCCCGGCCGTCCTCGGGGACGCCTGCCAGCAGCAGCGGCAGGGCGGCGTTCTCCCGTACGGTCAGCGAGGGCACCAGGTTGAGCGACTGGAAGACGAAGCCGATCCGGTCGCGGCGCAGCCGGGTCAGCTCCCGCTCTCCGAGCCCCGCGAGCGCGGTGCCCCCGATCCGCACGGTCCCGGCGGTGGGCCGGTCGAGCCCGGCGGCGCACTTCAGCAGCGTCGACTTGCCCGATCCGGAGCGCCCCATCACCGCGAGGAAGCGTCCGCGCGGCACGGTGAGGCTCACCCCGTCGAGCGCGGTGCGCGCGGCCTGGCCCCTGCCGTACACCCGGCGCACGCCGTCGAGGGTCAGCGCGGGGAACGCCGGGACGGACCCGGCAGCAGGTCCCTGTGTCGCTCTGTCGCGCCGCTTCAACCTGAACATCCCGCTCGCTCCCCCTCGGTGGCCCGCGGCGTCGGCCGCTCGCCCCCCACGCTAGGAAGTTCCGGTTCCGGGCCACAGACAGCGCGCTACCGTCCCGGCGGTGTAGCGGGCTCCACCACCGCGGCTCTCCCGGCCCGGGGAAACCCGGTGGAGGCGGGCGGCGCGGGCGATCAGGATGGCGGCCATGGAGAGAGTCGACAGAGAAGCGTTCCTGCCGGAAGCCCTGCTCGTGGTGGACATCCAGAAGGCCTCCGTCGCCGGTCCCGGGGCCGTCCCGGGCGCGGCCGTGCTCCTGGAGCGGACGGCGGAGCTGATCGGGCGGGCCCGGCGGAGCGGAGCGCTCGTGATCCACGTACAGAACGACGGCGCGCCCGGCGCGGGCGACGAGCCGCACACACCCGGCTGGGAGCTGCACCACCCGGTCGTGGACGGCCCCTTGGAGTCCGTGGTCCGCAAGCGGCGGGCCGACGCCTTCGACGGGACGCCGCTGGGCGCCCTGTTGACCGGCTCGGGGGTCCGGGCGCTCGCCGTCTGCGGGGTGATGTCGGACATCTGCGTGCAGGCGACGGCGCGGACGGCGCTGGAGCGGGGGTACGGGGTCGTCCTGCCGTACGACGCCCACGCGACCCAGGACATCCCGGCGGCCCCGGGCATCAGCGACACGGTCCCGGCCGCCACGGCCTCCCGGGCCGCCGCCTGGGCCCTGGGTCAACGGGCCGACATCACCGCGCACTCCGCCGACGTGATCTTCGCCGCTCCTGGGGGACGGACGGGTCGGGACAAGGCCGGTCCATCTACACTTAGCCAAGCCTAACCAAACCTGCACCGGTCTCCCTCGCGTGAACCCGCGTGAACCCGCCTGACCTCGTACGAAAGCAGAACGTCCATGAACAGCAGCACCGCTTCGCGACGCCGCAACCTCGCTCTGGCCGCCGCTCTCGCGGGAGCGCTGACGCTCACCGCGTGCGGTTCCGGCTCGGACGCCGGCTCGGACGCCAAGGACAAGGGCGGGGAGAAGGCGGGCGCGCAGACCCGGGTGGTCAAGACGGCCATGGGCGACGTCAAGGTCCCCGCGGAGCCGAAGCGGGTCGTCGTGCTCGACACCGCCGAGTTGGACTCCGTGATCACCCTCGGGGTGAAGCCGGTGGGCGCGACCCGCACCGACACCGCCTCCGGCTTCCCGGCGCACCTGCCCGCCGGGACGGTGGAGGGCGTGAAGATCGTCGGCGAGATGCCCGAGCCCAACCTGGAGACCATCGCGGCGCTCAAGCCGGACCTGATCCTCACCAACAAGGTCCGCCACGCCGACAAGTACGAGCAGCTGAAGGCCATCGCCGCCACGGTGATGACGGAGTCCACCGGGCTCCCCTGGAAGGAGAACTTCCTTGTTCACGCGGACGCGCTGAACAAGAAGGACGAGGCCCAGAAGGCGATCGACGGCTACAAGAAGCAGACCGCCGCGGTCACCGAGGCGCTGGGCGGCAAGGAGAAGGCCGCCGCCACCAAGGTGAACCTGGTGCGCTTCGTCGAGGGTGCGGACATCCGCATCTACGGCAAGGAGAACTACCTCGGCACCCTGTTCTCCGATGTCGGCCTGGGCCGCCCGGCCATCACCGACAAGGCCGAGGACGGCTTCATGCTCAATGTGAGCCCCGAGAAGATCGACCTCGCCGACACCGACGTCATCTTCCACTCGACCATCGGCGACCCGAAGAAGGCCAAGGCCACCCAGGTCCTGGGCGGTCCGCTGTGGAAGAACATGGACGCCGTGAAGAAGGGCAGGGCCTTCCAGATCAAGGACGAGCTGTGGATCCAGGGCATCGGCTACACCGCCGCCGGCAAGATCCTCGTCGAGATGCAGAACGCGCTCACCAAGTGACCCGCTGACACACCCCAGTACCGCGCATCACCGCGTATCACCATCCCGAGCGGGACCTCGCGACCAACCGAGGTCCCGCTCAGGCGTTTCCGGACACCGGGCGGCCCCTTCTTACGTCGCCACCGTCGTACTCGGCACCCAACCGGGGTCCCAACTCTCGTCGTCGTCGGACCGGCTCCACGGCAGGGGCACGGCCACGGACATAATTTTGGTCACCTTCATAGCACTTACTCCATTCATCGCTTTCATTGCCTTCACCGGATTTATGCCTTTGATTCTTTCTGTCCCCGCGTTCGCGATCAAGCTATTTCGAGGAGGCACGCGAGCGCGGGATGCCCGAGTCCCGGCCGGACGACCGGTCGGGTGAGGTTCTGAGATCCGTCGGGCAGGGCGGACGAGCACGGCGGCGCACGGGTCGCCGCTCAGTCCACTGGGTCTACTGGTCCGTTCTCTCCGCCGTCCGGGATTCGGGGCGGTGCCACCGTCGGAGCGAGATGTCCGGACGGGGGAGGGGTACGCCCGGGAAGGGGCGTACGACGGTGTATCGGGTGTCTCTCACACGGCCCGGGCGAGCGTGTCACCGGGGTCACCGGGCGGGTGCGAGGTCCGCCTCTCCATCTGTCATACCGAGGATCGTGGCAGGCCGTACGGGCATCCGCAACGCGGTTTTTCCAGTGATCGACGGCGTCCGGCGGGGCTCCGGACCAGCACTTCGACTCCCTTGGCCGGTAGGAGAGTTGGAGGCTCTCCGTCCGCCACGGGGGCCGCTCCGGACGGATCCGGCGGGCCGTCGCGTAACACCGCGTGATCGGTGCGGGGGGCACGCGGACCCTTGTGAAACAACGGCAAGAAGCCGGCCCGGTCCCGCTGGTGCGGGAGCCGGGCCGGGCATATCGGCAGCGGGTGATGAGGGACGGATCAGCCCGCCCAGACGTCTTCCACATAACGGCCCTCGGCCATGAGGCCGGAGAGCCACGCCGAAGCCTCCTCGGGCGACGCGCCGGTGTGGGCGGCGCAGATCGCGCGGAAGGCGTCGCGGACCGCGGGGGCCATGGCGCGGCCGTCGCCGCAGACACGGATGTGCGCACCGGCGGCGAGCAGGGACCAGACCTCCTCGGACTCGGCGAGGAGGCGGTCCTGCACATATCGCGCACCGTTCTCCGGGGCCTTGGAGAAGACGGGCCGCAGGGCGGCGGCCCCGCTCGCGGCGGCCTCCTCCAGCTCGGCGCGGTGAAGGTAGTCGACCTCGGGGTGGTCGCAGCCGAAGTAGCAGAGCAGCGGGGCCCGGTCCCGGTCGGCGGTCCCGGGAGCCGCCGTGGGGTTGGCGACGGCGACACGGTCGGCGACTGCGGCGCGGAAGGGCGCGAGGCCCGTGCCCGCCGAGATCAGCAGGACCGGCACGGCGGGGTCGGCCGGGAGCCGGAAGTCGTCACGGCAGGGGGAGACCCGGCCGTGGACGGTGTCCCCCGGCTCCAGACCCGCCAGATACGCCGCGCCCGCGCCGAGGAAGACGCCCTCGCCGTCACGGTGCGGGACCGGGGACGCGGCGACCATCAGATCGGCGGTGTCCGGGGCGAGCGCGGGCGAGGAGGAGACGGAGTAGTGGCGGAGCCTCATCGGCGGCAGTACGTCGAGCAGTTCGGCGAGACCCGGCCGGCAGGAGGCGTACCGCTCCAGCAGCTCGGGCACGGTCGCGCCGTCTGGCTCCGCCGCCAGCCGCTCCAGGGCGACACGCTCCGGCGGGCAGGGGGTGTGCGCGGCGAGGGCGGCGGCCTGCCGGGCGGTGGCGGGACGGCCCAGCTCGGTGAAGCGCGTCAGAAGCGTGCGCACGGTCATCGGCCGGTCCACCGGAAGCCGTTCCGCGCCGGGCGCGGTCGCGCCCAGGACGACGACCCGGTCGGGGGCCAGGGCCAGGGCGCCGATCACCCGGTCGACCAGCGCCGCCGGGTTGGCGGGCCGGATCAGCAGATGGTCGGCGCTGCGATAGGTCGTCCCCTCGGGGAGCCGCAGCCGCAGAAAACGCTTGGAGCGGCCCAGCGGGCTCTCCATGTCCACGAGTTCGGCGGTCTCGGCGACCGTGAGCGGCAGCAGACCCTCATGGTCCGCCGCCGCGCCGTCGCGACCGGGAGCGCTCTCATCGGCCGGGGCGTCCATGACCGTGTGGCGGGGGCCCGCGGCCGTCTCCCCGGCGGTGTCGTCGGCGTCGGCGTCGGCGGGCACCCCGTACCGGTCGAGGAGCGCGGTCCACACGCCCGCGCTCCACCGCTCGACCTCCGCGCCCACGTCCATCGAGACGTCCACGGCGGCCCGCTCGGCCAGCGCGACACCCCCGGCGGCGGCCAGCTCCCGGTCGATGAGCGTGGGAACGCGCTGATAGGTGGCCGACCAGTTGCGATCACCGATGCCCAGCACGGCGTACGGCAGCGCGGCCGGGGCCCCGCCCGCCTCCAGCCACGCCACGAACCGGGCGGCGTCGTCGGTGGGCCGCCCGTTGTACGAGGAGGCCACGATCAGTACGGGGTGCTCCGGGTCGAGCGCGTCCACCGCCTCGTCCAGCGGGGCGAGGGACGTCGTGAAGCCGTACCGGGCGCCCTGGGCGGCGAGTTCGGCGGCGAGCCCCCGGGAGGTGCCGAGGTTGGAGCCGTGCAGCACGGTGAGGGTGGTGCCGGGGGCGCGCAGCCCGGCCCGGGGCTCGACGCCTTCCGTCTCGGCTTTCCCGGCGATCGCCGCCGCCACCGCCACCGCCGGGCGGCGCTCGTCGGCGGTCCGGCGCACCGGGGTGAGCGTGAAGCCGTCCGGCTTGAGGGTGAGGGTCTCCTTGATCCGCAGCCGGTAGTCCTCGTGGTCGAGCAGCCGGTAGCGGTGCACGATCAGCCCGAGCAGCAGCGTCGCCTCGTGCAGCGCGAACTGGCGGCCTATGCAGGAGCGCTCTCCGTTGCCGAAGGGCTTGTAGAGATGGCCGGGGCGGCGCTCCATGTTCTCGGGGGTGAATCGGTCGGGGTCGAACAGCTCGGTGTTGTCGCCCCAGCCCGGATCGCGGTGCAGCGCGGGCGTGATGATGGTGATCGCCTGGCCCTTGCGCACCGGGTGCCGGCCGCCGATGACGGTGTCCTCCAGCGGCTCGACGGCGAAGGCGGGCGCGGTGGGCCACAGCCGCATGCTCTCGTTGAGCACCCGCCGCAGCAGGGCGAGCCGCCCGACATCCTCGTACGAGGGGTCCGGATCCGGGTCGTCCCCCCACAGCGCGTCGGTCTCGGCCCGGGCCTCGGCGAGCACGGCGGGGTTCTTGAGCAGGTAGTAGAGGGCGAAGGAGAGCGAGCCGCTGGTGGTCTCGTGTCCGGCTATCAGGAAAGTGAGCAGCTGGTAGCGGATGTTGGTGTCGTCGAGAGGCTCGCCGGTCTCCTTGTCCACGGCGTTCAGCATCAGATCGAGGAGGTCGCCGCCCTCGGGGTCGGCTGCCCCGGGGCCCGCAGCCTTGGCGCCCGCCGCCTCGGAGCCCGCCGCCCGGCGGGCGCGCACGATGTCGTCGGCCAGCCGGTTCATGGCGAGGATATTGGCCTGCTGACGGCTCTCCGCCCTGGCGTAGAGGAAGTCCAGACCGGGGATGAATCCGGTCTTCCGCTGTGCGTGGTCCAGCGCGCGGACCATCGAGGCGATGAAGGGGTGCTGCTCCCCCCGGTCGAAGCTCCCGAAGTCGTGGCCGAAGCCGCAGAGCCCGATGGTGTCGAGCGTGAGCCGCGTCATGTCCTCGGCGACCTCCACCGGGGTCCCCGCCTGTGCGTCCCACTTGGCGAGCAGCCGGCGCGCGACCGTCATCATCGTCGGGTGGTAGGCCCGCAGCGCGTTGAAGGAGAACGCGGGCATCAGGATGTTGTGCGCCTTCCGCCAGTTCGGCTCGTCCCCGAAGGCGGTGAAGAGCCCGTCCCCCGCGAACTCCCTGACGGTGGCCAGCGGCTCGGCCGATTTACGGAAGCGGCTCTCGTCGCACAGCTCCGCGACCAGATCACCGCCCGAGACCATCAGCGCGTCCTCCCCGAAGAACCGCAGATTGAAGATCGGGCCCAGCGCCCGCGCCTCACGCAGCGCGTACTGGGTGAAGGCGTCGGTCGGCACGCTCAGCGCGTGCCCGAAGAAGGGCAGCGGGGTGCGCTCGGGAACCGTGCCGTTCGGACCTGTGCTGCTCGGGCCCGTACGCGGGCTCGTGCTCGGGCTCGCGTCTCGGCGGATGGTCGTCGTGGAGTCCATTGATCCTGCCCTCCGGTGCTCCGGTGGTCATCGGGTGGGGCGAGGCCGTCGTGCGCCCCGCTTCCCGATTCACTGTACAAGCGACATTGTCAGGTGACAATGTCGATCGACAGGGGCGCTTGACTATGTCGCTATAGTGGCCATATGGCCCATGTAACCGCCGCCGAGCGCCGCCCCCAGCTCATCGCAGCCGCCATCGAGCTGATGGCCCGCGAAGGCGTCACGGCCGGCTCCACCAGAGCGATCGCCGCCGAACTCGGAGTCGCCCAGGCGACCGTGCACTACACCTTCGGCACCAAGGCCGACCTCTACCGCGCCGTACTGGAATTCCTCACCGAGGAACTCCTCACCGGCGTCCAGCTGTCCGTGGCCCGCGCCACCAGCCTGGAAGAGGCGCTCCGGGCCACCGCCGACGCCTTCTGGGCCGATCTCGCCGAGCGGCCCGAACTCCATCTGCTCTGGTTCGAACTGATCACCTTCTCCCTCCGCAGCCCCGACCTCCGCGAAGTCGTCGAGCGCTACCACTCCGGCATCACCGACCTCGCCGTCACCGTCCTCACCGAGACCGAACGCCGCACCGCCCGCCCCTTCTCCCTCCCCCCCGCCGAACTCGCCGACTTCTTCCTCTCCGGCCTCGACGGCATCGGCATGCACCTCCTCATCACCGGCGGCGACCTCCCCGACGAGAGCACCCGGCGCGCGCTGGACCGGCTGGTGACGGCGGCGGTGGGGCTGGCGTACGCGGACTCCCCCGGCGCGGAGTAGGCCCGGCGGCCGGACCGACCCGCCCCAGCCGGAGCGGGTTGGTTCATTGAGTTCAGCAGTTGCTTGGAGGGTGTCTCACGTGGCAGTTTCGCGAGCTTCTGGTAGCAGGTCGGGGCAGCCTTCTAAGGCCTGGTCGATGCGGCCGCCCTGGCGGCCTGCTCGATCTTCGCGAAGTGGGCCGCACGGGCTTCCTCGTCGATCGGCTGCTCGTTTTCGGCGCGCACCCCGGTCCGGCCGTCGACGCCCTCACGCAGGATGTCGGCGTGCCCGGCATGCCGAACGGTCTCACCGAGGACATGGACCATGACGGCGAACAGGTTCGTGTTCGGACAAGGCTCCGACCACCAGGGCACATGGCCGGAGGCATCGAGGGCAAGCTCGTTGATCGTCGCGTCCGAGTGTTCCCACGTGCGCCGGTAGAACCCGATGATCTGGTCGCGCGTCTCGTCCCCGGCCACCCATTGATCGCTGCCGTCGGAGTCCTGCCACCGGTACAGAGCTTCCGGAGAAGGGCGGTCGAAGACCTCACCGAAGTACCTGGCCTCGACCGTGGCCACGTGTTTGACCAGGCCAAGGAGGTTGGTCCCGGTCACCGTCAGAGGCCGGCGCGCGTCATATTCGGATAAACCGTCGAGCTTCCAGAGCAGCGCCTCACGGTCCCGCCGCAGTCTCTTGTGCAGGCTGTCTTTCGCGAACTCGTCGATCATGCGGCACGAGCCTGCCACGGGCTGCTCATGGCCTCAAGATCCCGTACACGGTCCCCGGTCCGCGGTCCCCGGTCCGCGGTGACAGGACGGGCCGTGGTCAGCGATGGTCACCGCACCGGCCTGCTGCAAGGAGCTGCTGCGGCGCGTTCCGGGGGAGAACGGCGGACCGACTGGCCCTCTGGTCCGCCAAGGCGCGCTCGGAAGACTCACACTGATCGAAGCGGAGCACAGCGGGCGGCCCTGGGTGACCGGTACGCCGTCTCCCTCGCCGACCTTGAGGAGCAGGGGAGAGAGACGGCGCAGCGGCTCCGCAGCCGCCTGGGGCGGCTCGGGTACGGCTGAACTCACCCGGGAGGCCGGGTGGCCGGGCGGGTCACTTCACGGGCTGGGGCACCGCCGGGCGGCGCGGCGGGCGGACCGCTGTGACGGTGACGATCAGGCCGGCGGCGAAGAGGGCGGCGGCGACGGTGAAGGCCGTGGTGTAGCCGTGGGTGAGGGCTTCGGCGGCCTGGCCGAGGAGGGCGGGGTCGCTCTCGGCGGCGGCGCGGTAGAAGGTGCCGGCGGCGTCGCCGAGGCGGTCGTTGGCGGCGGTGGCGGAGACGGTGGTGAGGACGGCGAGGCCGAGGGCGCCGCCGACCTGCTGGGCGGTGTTCAGGAGGGCGGAGGCGATGCCGGTGTCCTGGGGGCGTACGCCGCTGACGGCGGCCAGGGTCATCGGGACGAAGCCGGAGCCGAGGCCGAGGCCGGTGAGGAACATCGCGGGGGCGAGCTGGGTCGCGTACGGCGAGCCCGTGTCCAGGGTGCTGAACCAGAGCATGCCCAGCGCGGCCAGCAGCAGCCCGGGGCCCGCGATACGGCGCGGTGAGAAGCGGGCGACGAGCTTGGATCCGGCGGCGGCCGCGAGGGCCATGCCGATGCTGAAGGCGAGGTAGGCGAAGCCCGTGCGCACCGGGCTGTAGCCCAGGATCTGCTGCATGTAGAGGGTCAGGAAGTAGAAGGTCGCGAACATTCCCGACCCCATGAACAGCATGGTCGCGTACGCGCCCGAGCGGCTGCGGTCCCGGAACAGACGCAGCGGCATCATCGGGTTGGCGGTCCTGGCCTGGAGGACGAGGAAGAGCGCGAGCAGGACGACGGCGGCGGCGAGCGAGCCGAGGGTGAGGGAGTCGGTCCAGCCGTGCTCGCCGCCCCGGGTGATCGCGTAGACGAGGGCGATCAGTCCGCCGGTGCCGGTGATCGCGCCGGGGACGTCGAGCCGGCCGGAGCGCCGGTCGGCCTCGGCCTCGGCGAGGACACGGGTGCCCGCCAGGATCGCCACTCCGATGGGGATGTTGACGAAGAAGACCCAGCGCCAGTCGAGGTAGTCGGTCAGCACCCCGCCGAGCAGCAGCCCGACGGTGGAGCCGAGACCGGCCATGGCCGCGTACACGCCCATCGCCTTGTTGCGCGGCGCGCCCTCGGGGAAGTTCGTGGCGATCAGCGAGAGCGCGGTGGGCGCGGCGATCGCGGCTCCGACGCCCTGGAGGACCCGGGAGGCGATCAGTACTTCCTCACCGCTCGCCAGGCCGCCGAGCAGCGAGGCGAGGGTGAAGACGACTATGCCGACCCGGAACATCCGGCGGCGGCCGAAGAGATCCCCGGCCCGGCCGCCGAGCAGCAGCAGACCGCCGAAGGCGAGGGCGTAGGAGTTGACGATCCAGGCCAGACCGGAGGCGGAGACGCCCAGGTCGGACTGGATGCTGGGGAGGGCGATGTTGGTGATGGTGCCGTCGAGGACGACCATCAGCTGCGCCGCCGCGATGACGAGCAGGGCGAGGCCGGCGTGGCGGCCCGGCGGGGTGGGGCTGGACATGTGGGGGTTCTCCCGGTGCGGTGCGGGCCGCGCGGTGGCGCGGGCCACCCACAAAAATATACAAGTGTTGAGTTTTATTTCTCACCGGGCGTTGAGAAATGCGTCACGCGGGCGGGCGCGCGATGCCCGCGCTCGCTCCCACCTGGAGGTTTAAACGACATCGTTCACCCGTTCGAGTGGATCAGGGTGCGGGGATTCCTCAAGATGATCTTGATGGGGAGATCATTTCTTCGACCACTTCATCAGCACTTCTGCCACGAAAGGCGGGCACAACCATGGCGGTTGACACCCCGGGGAACCCGTTCACACTCAGCACCGACGCACTCGCCCAGCTGGAAGCGATCCGCGAGGCGCTGCTGGATCCGTCGCCGCGCCGGATCGGCCGCCTGGACCAGTGGGGGCTGGCCGACACCTACGAGACGTACGCGGAGACCTCCACGTACTCGGAGGTCTCGATCGCCATGGACGACGGGACCGTGCTCGACGCGTCGCTGAGCGTCCCGCGCGATCTCGCACCCGGCCAGAGCCTCCCCACGGTCGTCATGCCCGCGCCGCTGATCGGGATCGGCCACCGGGCCTACCTCGGCATGATCCCGCGCCTGACCCTCGGCGGCTACGCCGTCCTCGCCTACAGCCAGCGCGGTCTGGCCGCCTCCAAGGGCGAGATCCACGTCGCCGGACCGCTGGACGTCACCGACGCCACCACCGTCATCAACTGGCTGTCCCAGCACGACGCCGTCGACTCGGAGCGGATCGGATTCTTCGGCTCTTCCTACGGCGCCGGAACGAGCCTGCTGGCGGCCGCGCGGGACCGCCGGATCAAGGCCGTGGTCGGCACCAGCGCGTGGGGGGACCTGTTCACCTCGCTGTACGAGAACGGCACCCGCCATCTGAAGGCCTTCGAGGCGCTCGTGGAGCTGTTCGGCGAGGACCGGTGCTCGGAGGAGTTCCGGGGCATCATCCAGAAGATCCGCGCCAACACCGTCGACGACGAGGTACGGGAGTTCGCCCGGGCCCGGTCGCCCAAGCACCAGCTGGCCGCGTACAACGAGAACCGGACGCCGATCCTGCTGACCACCGCCTGGCACGAGACGATCTTCTCGGTGCCCGGCGTCGTCGACCTGTTCACCGGCCTGACGGGCCCCAAGTCGCTGCTCGTCCAGGTCGGCGACCACGGCAACGGCGAGCTTCCCGGTCTGGCCGGTCTCCTCTCCAAGCCGACCGAGATGGCCTACCGCTGGCTGGACCACCACCTCGGCGGCCACGCCGGCGACGGGCGCGAGCCCCGCTTCGGCGTCCGCTCGGAGTACATGCACAACCTGCTGTCCGACCTCCACCACCCCGACTGGGAGAGCTACACCCTGCCCCAGGAGCGCTTCCACCTCGCCGACGCCGCCGCCGGAGAGCGCGACGCGCGGCTGGTCCGGAGCGAGCCGCAGGCGGACTGGACCCGCTCCGTCAAGGCCACCGGCCAGGGCACCGAGGTCGTCGTGGCCCCGAAGCTGGTCCAGACCGGTCTGGCCGAGCGCATGGGCCTGCCCCACGTCTACAAGACCGCCGAGGTCGACCGCGGCCTCGCCGCGATCTGGACCACCGATCCGCTGGAGCGCGCCATGCGCGTCCAGGGCGAACCGGCGGTGCGGGTGACCGTGAAGCCGGAGGAGAAGGACGCCACGATCGTGGCCTATCTGCTGGACTGCGACCCGGCCACCGGCAAGGCCGCCATCATCACCCACGCCCCCTACACCCTCACCGGAGAGCAGCCCGGCCAGGCGGCCACCGTGACCTTCTCCCTCCAGCCCGCCCACTACGTCCTGGCCGCCGGCCGCCAACTCCAGCTGGTCATCGACACCCACGACGATTTCTTCGCCGACGCCAACACCACACCGTCCGCCATCGAGATCAGCTCCCCGCAGGGCGCCGAGTCCTACCTCGACATCCCGCTCGACGCCCAGGACTGATCCCCGGCACCGGCACCGGCACGCGAAAGCCCGCGCGGACGGCGGTCCGCGCGGGCCTCTCGACAGCTTCCGGAGAGTGTCCGGCTCACTCCGCCGGGGCGATCAGGGAGCGCAGCAGCGGTACGGAGAGCCGCAGGATGTCCTCCAGATCCGCTTCGGCGAGATCCGGCATCCTCAGCAGATGGCGCTGGGTCGCGATCCCCATCATCATCGCGCCCACCAGCGCCGAGCGGAGCCGGGCGTCCGGCCCGTCGATGGCCGCCGCGATCGGGTCGACCGCCTGCTCGGTGATCCGCCTCCGCAGCAGCTCGGCGGCCTCCTCGCCGGTCATGCTCGCCCGTACCAGCGCGGTCATCGGGCTGTCCGGGTCCCTGGACCAGCCGCTCAGCATCGTGCGGAGATAGTTCTCCACCGACTCGCCCGGGTCGTCCGTCGTCAGCTCGGCGATCGGGATCTCCCACCGCACCGCCTCGCGGAACAGATCCTGCTTGGTCCCGAAGTACTGGATGACCGACGCCTTGTCGACCTCCGCCTCCGCCGCGATGGCCCTGATCGTGGCCCGCTCGAACCCCACCCGCGCGAACTGCCTCCGGGCGGCCTCCAGAATCCGCCGCCGAGTCCGCTCCCCCTTGCTCTCGGGGGCGTCCTCCCTGGTCACACCGGCCGCCGTGCGGGTGCGGGCCGTCTTCGCCTCGTGCTCGTCCACACGATGGACCCTAACCGCCCGCGCGAAACCGCTACAGCGAGTCGCCCTCGATCTCCGTGTACTCCTTGCGCAGCGCGTCGATGATCGCGTGGGATCCGGGCAGCTCCACCCCGTCGACACCGCTGATCGCCCGGACCCCGATCGCCGCATTGGTCGCGAAGGCCGCCCGCATCGCCGACAGCTCCCCGAGCCGGACCGGCCTCGTGTCATGGTCATGGACCCCCCTGAGGAGTTCCATCGTCACCCCGGGCAGACAGTCCCCCTCCGGCCAGATCACCCGCTCCCCGTCGAAGAAGCCGACGTTCCACGTCGCCCCCTCCGACACCACCCGGTCCCGGTCGACGAAGAGCGCGTCGTCGAATCCACCCAGCTGAGCCTGGCGACGCTGGTACAGCCCGCCGAAGAGACCAACACTCTTCACCCCCGGGACATCCCGCACATACACCGCCGACCGCACCCGCAACGGCGGCAGCGGCAGCACGCCCGCCGGCCGCGAGGTCACCAGCACCTGAGGGTCGTCCGCCGCGCTCGGACGCCCCAGATCCAGCCCGGGATCGAAAACCGTGACCCGAACCGTGGCGGAACCCGCCCCCGGCACGGCCCGCCGCGCCAGCTCACGAACGCGCGGCAGATCCAGCTCGACACCGAAGAGAGTCCGGCAGTCACGCCGCAGTCGGTCCAGATGCAGCGACAGCCCGCGCACCCGGCCGTCATCAACCCTCATCGTCGTGAAATGGCCGTAGTTCGTCAGCGCCAGGGCCTGGAGTCGCCCCGGCTCGACCGGCGCGCCGTTGAGTTCTGCCATACGGCTCAGGATGCCATCGGGCAGGCTCTCCGGGGCCGGTGTTACGGAAACATCGGCAGTCGTCTCGGGTCACCGCCGAAGACGCCGTCAGCATCGACGCCGACGCCGCGATTCCGCGCTACTGGCGGCTGGAGTTCGGCCCGCCTCCCCGACTGAATCATCAGCGAGCTGGACAACAGTCGCTGCACCGAGAGAGCGATCGCGCTCCCCGGAACCGTCACCCGGATCGACGCCCCCTTCCCCATGGGAATCGACCCCGCCGGGATCGCGCGCCGGTGAGAGGACACCCGTCCCGGCGGTCAGGTGGGCAGATCCCAGGTCGGCCCACCCTCAGTGTCGAGCTGAACCCGCTGTCCGTTGGGGGTGACAGTGAGGGTGAAGGCGGTCTGCGGTGGTGATCCGGCCGCTCGCCACGCATCGACAGCGGCCTCGATGTTGTCCCAGAGACGGACGGGGCCACCCTGACGGACGAGGAATCCGTCGCCGCTGTCGTCGGGGGTCAGGGTGGCGAAGGAGCCGTCGCGGACATCGATGGCATGAACCAGCTTGGGTCCCCCAGCGACCCTGGTGGTGAGGTCCTGGGCTCCGGGGGCGGCGAGTTGGGCGAGGAAGAGCGGGATCCAGTCCCGGAAGACCTCCGGGCCGTGGCGGGCGGAGCGTTCCTCGGCCGGCTGCCGCAGCAGGCCGGAGAAGTCGCCGAGACCGGGCGCTGCCTGAGGACGGGCGATCATGAAGGACACCGTGCCGGGCAGGAAGCGGCCCTCGGCGGTGCCGTCCTCTTTGACGGTGAGGCGGACGAGGCCGGAGCCGTAGAGCCAGCCGGACACCGTCGTGAGGATCGTGCCACCCGGTTTGACCTGGCGCAGCCAGGCCGACGGGATGGTCCGCACCGAGCAGGTGGCGATCAGATGGTCGTACGGTGCACCCTCGGGGTCCCCTTGGAGGCCGTCGCCCCGGATCAGCCGGGGCGTGTACCCGGCCGTAGTGATCGCGGTACGGGCGCGGGCGGCGGCGGCCGGGTCGTACTCGATCGAGGTGACGTTGTCGCTGCCGAGACGGTGACACATCAGCGCGGTGGAGTAGCCGGTGCCGGTGCCGATCTCCAGGACGCGGGCAGCGTCCTTCGGGTCCAGGTCCTCCAGCATTCGTACGACGAGGCCGGGGAGAGTGGAGGAGGACGTGGGCTCCCCGCCGACCGGGCCGTCGACGTCGTTGGGGTGCACATGGCCGTCGAGCTGGGTGACCAGGGTTTCGTCCGCGTACACCTCCTCCAGCCAGACGTCGGCGCTCCCGGTGCCGGGGGCCGCCGGAGTCCACATGGTGCCCTGCGGACCGTCGCTGCGGCGGAAGAACTCCGGGACGAAGACCTCCCGGGGGACCGTCGTGACGGCCGCCCGCCAGGCGGCCGAGCGCAGCCGTCCGGTGTCCTCCAGCTCATCGGCCAGTTGTGTGCGCAGCCGGGCCGCGAGCCCGTCGGGGTCGGGGTCGGTCATGCGGAGAGTCCCTTCTCCAGTACGTCGACGAGCGCGGTGACAACGGCAACCCTGACATCCGCCGTCTTGTCCACCGGCCTTCAGGACAGACCTCCGTCGTGGGCGGTGAGTGCGGCCGTGTCCCTGTGGGCGTCTGTTCGTTGCCAGGCCGTGGGATTCACGGGGAGGGGAAAGGCACGGTGGGTGCCGTGGGCTGCGCTGCTCACGGCGGCTGTGACCGTGCTGGGTATGAACGAGGCTGTCGCTCTGGCGGCGGCTCCGGCGTCCTGCGTCGGCGGGGATCGGGATTCGCGGGGGCGGTCATCGGTCGATGGCGGCGAAGTCTCATGGGAGGACGAGACCGTATATGACGACGCGCGGCGGCACGCGATGTCCGCGTGGAGCGGCCGGGGCCTGGAGAAGATCCGGTTCCCCGAGGACGACGCCTCCCGGGTCGCTGATCTGGAGTGGGCGGATGTCGATCGCACGGACGGCGAGTGGCGCAACGTGGGCGGCGCGTGGATCGGCCTGCCGGGTACGGACACTCTTGCTCTGAATCGTGCGTACGTGGGCCGGGGTAAGACGCACGGCAACAAGGCGGACCGTCGACAGATCGCCGCGCACGAGCTCGGGCACGCCTTGGGGTTCTGCCACAAGGACCCGGGGCGGGGCGGAGCGACGCTCATGGCACCGCGTCTGCGGGACGGTGCCGCAGACGGCCGGCCGACGGCCCGCGACCGTCGCGACTACCAGGCGCTGTGGGGCTGACATGAGGATTCGTCTGGTCGCGGTCGTGGCTGCCGCCGTTGTCGTCCTGGGGACGGTGGCCACGACCGTGTACGACCGGTTGACCGAGCCCACGGCGGCGTTCGACGCCGTCACACTCCACGACCCGGACGATGACCATCAGGTCGCTGCCGCCGCCGACGATGTCTGGCACGGTACCGTGCGGCGCCGACTGGGCATGCGCACGATCGCGGGAATCCCGTCCCAGCTGTACGAGGTGAAGGTCGGCCGCGTCTTCAAAGGCGGTTTGACCGGAGTGGTCACCGTTACCCAGACGGCGGACGATCCGCCGCTGGACGACGAGCACTCCTACGTCTTCGCAACAGTGCCTTGGCGGGAAGCCCGGGACGGACACGCCGTCCTCGCGGAAGCCCGACCCCGGTCCGCCGAAGATCTGGCCGCCCCTGCCCCGGACCGAGCCGCCGGAGAACCGGCCGACAGCACGGTGGGCGACCACTGGACATGGGTGAGCAGCCACCTGCCCTCCTCGCGCCCCTGACTTGTTCCGCGTCGGCGGAGACATTTACCTTCGACTGGCCCGTTCGAAATACCGTCGGCCCAAGTGTCGGTCGGGCTCAGGATTCTTCTCCAGCTGCCTTCTTGGGGCGTTGCCTGACGGGTACTGTCGGGCGGCCGAGCGGCCCGGCACACGGCAGCATGCAAGGGTGCCCGCCTGTCTTCACTACCGGCCGATCCCGGCCCATCGGGCCAGGGATGTGAGTGTCGGGTTGGACCGGTAGTGCAGGGACAGAAGGACCCGCATCGTCTCCCGCGACATCGGGTGGACACGGAGCAGTTCAGGGGCGACTTCCCTGCCGCGTTGCAGGGACTTGAGCGAGGCTTCGCGGTCGCCGGCCGCGAGGTGGGCGCGCGCGGAGTCGATGTGGAAGTGGCCGATGCGGGTCGGTGTGAGTCCTGGGAGTTCCGCGTCGCCGATTTCGGTGGCCATTTTGGCCGCCTTGCGGGGCTTGTCCAGCTCGACCCAGGCGGCCAACTCGTGAAGTGTGGTGTTCGCCGGACCGAAGGTCAGGTTGTGGACCAGTGTGTCCTGTCGCCCCAGGCGCTCGGCCAGGCGCTGGGCGTGGCGTGCGTGGTCCTCGGTGGCTCGCGCGTCTCTGGCACGGGAGGCCATCACCACTCCGCGAAGATGGAGGCTTCCCAGGGCCACGAGCGGTGCGGGGCTGTCGTCGGTCTGGGAGCCGCGTGACATTTTTCTGATCGCTTCCTCCACGACCGTCATGCCTCCGGAGTAGTCACCGGCGGATTGGTACGCACCGGCTTTGCCCCAGTCGGCGACTGCGGTTCCGACGGGTGACCAGGTCCGGGACGCCGCCCATTCCTGACGGGCGACGACCAGCTCGGCGAGGTCCGCGTGGCCGAGGCGTCCGGCCAGGGTGTAGGCGCAGCCGTAGACCTCAATGAGCCGCATCCATGCTGTTGGGTCCTGGGCATGATGGGCGTGCGCAGTCACGCGGTTGATCAGGTCCGGCAGCCTGTCCAGCAGAGCCCGGTACTTCGTATGCGCGCGGAGGTCGCACGCTTCTCTGATGTCGTGTTCGAGCTGGGGGACGCTGATCAGCATGTCCTCCGGTTGGTCGTACCGGCGGATTGCCGTGCGCAGTTCGGCGACCTGCTCGGCCGTATCCGTGTTCACGAGCGATGTGCCGTACAGCACGGACAGGGGCACGCCCATCGCGTGGGCGAGCGAGGCGGCCGTTGGCGGTGTGCAGGGGCGGTCGCCGATCTCGATCTTTGAGAGAAGGGACAGGGACACGCTCGCCCGATGGGCGAGCTTGGACTGAGTCCACCCGAGTGTCTTACGGAGCGTGGCGACATTGTCGCCGACGGCACCCTTCGCGTTGGCAGCGTGCATGGCACCAGTGTCGGGCACCAACGCTCGCATGCGGCTATCAAGTCCCCCTCCGCGCAAAGCCTTTGTGCAACACGCGTGATAGCCACCCCCACTTCCGCGTAGTTATCTGATTACACACTGTCGGCACCTGGTGAGCCCGATACGCGGGGCATGCACTGTGCCGACAGCCTCAGCGGAGTTCCCCCCTCCCGGTCATGATGGAGGCACCCTCATGCCGCTCAGCACGGTTTCGCCCTGTCCGTCTCAGCTCCCGGCTTTGGAGCGCGCGTTCGAGTGCTCTTACTCGCGTACGGCACTTCCTGGCCGTCCGCTCAGCGCGGACGACGCGCGCAGTCCGGGGCGGATACGGCGGATCGTGCGCGCATTGCTCCGGAAATGGGGCCTGGAGGAGCTGATCGACGCGGCGGAACTCGTGGTCACCGAGCTGATCACCAACGCGCTGGCACACGGCCGAGGCCCGGACGTCGTGGTGCGGGTCGAGGTCGGAAGCCGGCTGGTGATCGAGGTCATCGGCAGCGGGCCGGTCACCCTCGAAGGCGAATCGCCGCCCGGCGACCTGGCGGAGAGCGGCCGGGGCGTGTTCCTTGTGCGGGCGGTCGCGGCCGATGTCCGACTCACGGCCGGAGGTCGGGGTGTCCGGTGTGAACTGGATCTGGAGAAACCCGAGGACGCGCCGTGACCGCCTTATGCGCAGAGGCCTGCACCGATAGGTGCCGGCCTCTCTGCTGGACGGCGATGTCGTGGTCACGACGGCCGGCGAGGCCGCGTACGTCACCCTGGAACCCTTGGAACAGCTGCACCCCCAGCGTTCCTCGGGCCCGGTCTGGACGGACGGTGCCTGGCTGTACTGGCTGGTCCCGCCCGGGGCCCACACCTGCTTGGGCACCACACATCTACGGCCTCTGTGTCGAGGGGGCGAGGGTCCCGAGACCGCCGATCGGCCGTCGGCGGGCGGACCCCGCCTCTCCGGGCCGTGGTGGGTCCGCCTTCCGTGTACCGGGGGAACATCAAGGACGAGCCGTACCGGGTCCACCGCTCCTACGCCAGCCCGGACGGCAAGCGGCGGATGGACACCCGCCCGGACGTGACCCTGAGGGCGGCCGGGCTGGAGGAGACGCGCGCCACTGGGCCCTGACGCGGGGCGCCATGACCGTCGTCGCGCCGACCGTCGGCCAGTCGGAAACCCGCGGTCCGGATGCGCCGAGGCACGCGTCGGCAGCCCGAGATTCCCCGCCTCCCGTCCAGGACCGTCGGGGCGGGGAGAACCAGGCACCACCGGGTTCTTCACGTGGAGAGGAGGAGAGATGGATCAGTCGAAGTCCCAGATCGCCGCTCAGGCGGGATCGGTCAACACGGACTCCGAGGAGCTGATCGACCCGTCCGTGGTCGTGCGCTCCGAGGACGTCGAGGAGGAAGGCCCGTTCACGATCTAGCAGTTCACCGGGGGTGCCCCGCCCCGCGCGGGGCGGGGCACCCCCGGTGCTCCGACTTGAAGGACAGCCGTCGATGATCCACGTATTCACCGGACCCACCCTCGCGCGGGAAGACCCCGTGCTCGATGACCACCGGGTCGCCGTCCGGCCACCGGCCCGCCACGGCGACTTCTTCCGCACGCGGATCGCGGACACGGACACCGCCGTGATCATCGACGGTGCCTACCACCACGCTCCGGCGCTCCGGCACAAGGAGATCATCGCCGCGATGGCCCGCGGGGTACGCGTCATCGGGGCGTCCAGCATCGGCGCGCTGCGCGCCGCCGAGCTGGCCTCCTGCGGCATGGTGGGTGTCGGATCGGTGTTCATGGCCTACGCAGCAGGGGCGATCGACGGAGACGACGAGGTCGCCGTCGCGCAGTCCGCCGGCAGCGACCACCGCTCCTGCACCTGGCCCCTGGTCAACCTGCGGCACTGCGCACAGCTCGCCGTGGAGGCCGAGGTGATCGACAGCACGACCTCGGCGATGATGCTGGAGAAGCTCAGGAGCGTCTACTACGCGCACCGGTCGATGACAGCCGTGGAACTCGTCGGCCGCGTCAGCGGAGCCCACCGGTTCACCGACTGGCTCAGGGCCCGCCGGGAGGAAGACCCTCACTTCGGTGATCTGAAGAGGACAGACGCGCTCCTGGCTCTGAAAGCGGCTTTGCTGCTGGACGGTGTCCATTCCGCCCCGGTAAAGGGGCTGGTGTGGCGGACGCCCAACTACCGGCGGTGGGCGAACGCCTCTGTCACCAGCGTGGTGGATGGCGTCAGGATGCCGATCCGGGACCGGGTCGTCTACCAGCAGGTGTTCGACCCCGAGTTCAAGGGCGTGTGGTGGCGGCACCTCAACGCCGTCGGGATAGGAACACTGCCGTACACGCTGGCCAGTGCGGTCATCCGCCCTGCCGTCGACCTCACTGATGAGGCCACCGCGCGTCGACTGCTGGCCCACGAGACCCCGGCCGACCGGGCCGCCATTCGCCAGTACCTCGCTCTCAACGAGCAGCGAGCGCACGCCGAACGGTTCTTCCCCGAAGCGATCAGGAAGAGCGTTGCCCGTCAGGTCCTGGCTGCCGCCTGGGCCCTTTCCCCGGACGATCTCGACGTGGAGGCGTGGGCCCGGGGCTTCCACGGCGAACAGGGAGCCATCGAGGCGGTCAAGCCGTTCGTCCTGGGCTTCCTCGATGAACAGGAGGCGTCATGAGCGAACGGATCGTCCTTGACGGGACCGTGCGGACCAGGTCGCCGGAAACGACCTGGAAGGCGCTGGAGCCCGAGCTGCCGACACTGGGAATCACCCGCGTCGCCCGGCTGACGGACCTGGACTATTTGAGGATTCCAGTGTGGACGGCGATCCGCCCCCAGTCCCACAGCCTGGTCACCACCCAGGGCAAGGGCGCCGACGACACCCTGGCCAAGATCTCCGCCGTGCTCGAAGGCGCGGAACTGTGGCTGATCGAGCAGCCGCCGACGTACGTCGAGCACGGCACCCACCATGCCCTCGGCGTCCCGTACCCGATGAGCGCCCTGCCGGTGAAGCGCGACCACCCCGAACTCGCGCATGTTCCGCTCGACTGGACCGCTGGCACCGGGCTGGTCAGCGGCCGGTCTTTGCTCGTCCCGGCCGACCTCGTCCACCGACGCAGGGACCGGGCTGACTCACAGCCGGAACCCTTCGACATCACCAGCAACGGCCTCGCCGCCGGAAACTCGTACCACGAGGCCGCTCTCCACGGCCTGTTCGAAGTCGTCGAGCGGGACGCCCTCCAGCGCGACGACGCCCGCGGCGGCTCGAACCGGGCCCTGCTCGACCTGGCCACCGTGAAGGACCGGTACTGCCGGGACCTGATCAACCGCTTCCTGAACGTCGGAATGTTCCTGGAGATCGCCCTGGTGGACAGCCCGTGCGGTCTTCCCGTGTGCGCGGCCTACATCTGGTCGGAGGACTACCCGATCCTCTTCGGCGGATCCGGCTGCCACCGGGACCCGCACATCGCCCTGTCCCGGGCGCTCACCGAGGCCGCGCAGTCCCGTCTGACCTGCATCGCCGGGACACGGGACGACCTCGACTCCCACGAGGCCGTCTTCACGGCCGACCCGCCGCGCCCCGCCCCCGCAGGGCCGTACACCGGCGACTGGGCCACCCTGATCAGCCGCTACGACACCAGTGCCGACGACCTGGCCGCGGAGACCGTTGCGGTCGCCCGGTCGATCACCGCCGTCACCGGGCACGAGCCGGTCGCCGTCACCCTCTACGAGAGCCCGGCCTTCGCCGGGGTGAAGATCATCAGCCCCGGCATGGCGATGCGGACCACCCGTTCCATCCCCCGGCCCGGAGGGCACCCCCGTGGATGACACCTCTGAGTACGAGAACACGGACCATCTGTGGCAGCTCGCCCGCGTGTACGACGACTTCCACCGGGCCAGAGCCTCGTCACCGCTGGTCAGCCGGCTCTACGCACAGGCCATGGGCGATGCCTACCCCGAGGAGGTGGCCCCGTACAGCTCCTGCGACTGGCCCCTCCTCGGAACCCTCCTCGGCCGCCTCCGGCTCCGCCCCGACGAACACCTCATCGACCTCGGCTGCGGCACTGGCGGCGTCGGCCTCTGGCTCGCCCGCGCCCTGGCCGCCCGCCTCACCGGCATCGACATCTCTCAGCAAGCCCTCGGCCTGGCCAAGGAACGGACCACCTGCTTCGTCCCCCGGGGCCGAGCGGAGTTCCGGCACGCCAGCATGGAGTCCACCCGCCTCCCGAAGGAGAACGCTGATGGGATCATCTGCATCGACGCCCTGTTCAAAGCCCCCAGGCGGGTGGCCGCCCTGAACGAGATCCGGCGACTGCTGCGGCCCGGTGGCCGGGCCGTCGTCACCGCCGGCGGCAAATGGGACCGCGACGGACTGCCCTTCTGGCTGGCTCAAGCCGAGAGGGCCGGTCTGAAGGTGGAGGCGGTGGACGAACGACCGGACGAGCCCGCCATGTGGGAACGTCTCTACCGGCTCTGGCTCCGACACGAAGACGAACTGCGGCATCAGCTCGGCGAAACGCAAACGGACAGCATGATCGAGGAGGCCCGGCGGACCTACCCCCGACTTGCCGAACGCCGAGCCATCGGCGCCACGCTTCGACGGCCACCGGGTCCGGCCAACGCCTCGTACGCTACGCGGTGACGGACGCTACCGGGGAGCGGGAAAGGACGGTCGAGGGCGAAGTGGCGCGGGTCGCGGTCTATGGTGCGGGGTCCTGGGGAACGGCGACGGCGGTGGTGCTCGCCGACGCCGGGGGCGAGGTGGCTCTGTGGGGGCGGCGTCCCGAGCTCGTCCGGGCGATCAACGTGACCCGAACCAACCCCGACTACCTCCCCGGGGTGGTTCTGCCCGATGGGATCACAGCGACGGCAGACCCGGCCGAGGCGGCCGACGGCGCGGAGTTCGCCTTTCTCGGCGTCTCCGCCCAGCAGCTTCGCGGAGCCCTCACCGGCTGGGCTCCGGTCATTCGGGACGACACGGTGCTGGTGTCCCTGATGAAGGGCGTCGAGCTGGGCACCGATCTGCTGATGAGCCAGGTGATAGCCGAGGTGACCGGGGCGGGCCCGGACCGGATCGCCGTCGTCTCGGGCCCCAACCTCGCGAAGGAGATCACCGCCCGGCAGCCCGCCGCCAGTGTCGTCGCCTGCCGGGACATCACCGTCGCCGAACGGCTCCAGCAGGTCCTCCACACGCCCTGCTTCCGCCCGTACACCAACACTGATGTGATCGGGTGCGAGCTGGGCGGCGCGGTGAAGAACGTCATCGCTCTGGCGGTGGGCATGGCGGACGGCATGGAGTTCGGCGACAACACCAAGGCCGCCCTCATGACCCGGGGCCTCGCCGAGACCACCCGCCTCGCCGTGGCCATGGGCGCCGATCCGCAGACCCTCGCCGGGCTGGCCGGCATGGGCGACCTGATCGCCACCTGCGCCTCGCCCCTCTCGCGGAACCACACCTTCGGTGCGAATCTCGGCCGCGGGCTGTCCGTCACGCAGGCGTCAGCCGTGATGACACAGACCGCGGAGGGTGTGGCCTCCTGCGTATCCGTTCTGGACCTCGCCCGTCGGCACGCCGTCGAGATGCCCATCGCCGAGGCGGTCGTCGGCGTGGTCAAGGACGGGGTGCACCCCCGGACCGCGGTCAAGGGCCTGATGGAACGGGCCGCGAAGCCCGAGTGAGTACCCCGCCGGGATCGCCCGCCGGTGGCCCGCGGCCGGGACGGGCCTCAGTCGTGATTGTGGGTGGACGAGGTGTCCGCCGGGGGCTCGGCGCGGCCGCCGTCGCGGCCCGTGGCCAGGACGGCGAGGAGGATGGCGAGGGTGGCTCCGGCGAGGATGCGGCCGGTGAGGCGGAGGGTCCAGCCGGCTTGGGAGCCGGGGTGGGCGCTGGGGGCGGTCAGGCGTTGGGAGCGGCGGGCGGGGCGGAGGAGGCGGAGGAGGAAGAGGGCGGCGATGGGGAGTTGGAGGAGCCAGATGGAGGTGCGGAACCAGCCGTCGTACCAGACGTTGGTGCCGTAGAGCAGGGTGTGCCAGACGCTCAGGATGTAGACGGCGATGACGAAGCGGTGCAGCACTCGCCAGGTGGTGGGGCCGATGCGGTGGCGTATGTAGAAGAGCAGCCCGAGCGGGATCGCGAGATAGAGGGCGGCCTGGCCGATCGGGATGGCGATGCGGCCGGTGCCGGAGGCGTAGCCGCCGGGGACGAAGGACTCGACGAAGGCCGTCCAGGCGGCGGCGTACCAGGCGTCGGTGTCGTGGTTGATCAGCTCGGCGGCGAAGAGCAGCGCGTGGGCGGCGATCAGCGAGATGGTGTTGAGGCTGGTGGTGCGGTGGAGCCGTTCCAGCCGGGGGACGGACATCGGGAGCCAGGCCGGGCGGGGGCCGGAGAGCAGCAGACCGAGGACGACCGTGACCCAGGCCCAGAGCAGGGCGGACCAGCCGAAGGCCTGGCTGAGGAAGTACATCCAGAAGCCGCCGGGGTCGTCCGCCATGAAGGGCATGACGGTGGCGGTAGAGGAGGCGCGGGAACGGATCCGCGCGTAGAGGAGTACGAAGATCGCGGCGGTGATGACGAGCGCGACCGCTCCGTCGAGGACCCCGGCGCGCAGATCGGACCGCAGGGTGACCCGGGGGCGCGCGGACGCGGGCGCGGGCGCGGGCGCGGACGCCGGTGTGTCCCCGCCCGACTGCTGCGGCACTCGGGCGGCCGGGGTCTGGGCCTGAGCTTGGGCCTCGGCCTCGGCCGCGTCCCCGGCGGTCGGCTCCGGATCCGGCGCGGTCCGGTCCGTGTTCGGCTGCATCGGCTGCGCTCCTTCGCTCGGAACCCGCGCGGGCCCGGAGCGCGTGCGGGGCGTCTCGTCTCAGAAGTCGGGCGGGTCGCCCGGAAAGTTCCCCGCGCCGCGAAGTGACGCGCATCACATGATTTCCTGTCCGCTCATACCCCCCGATCGGGCGAACTGTCGGCATCAGCCGGTCTTTCCCAGTCCCTGGGTCCCACTGGCACCATGACCACCATGGGAGCCGGATCCGTACTCCGCCTCGCCCACACCGCGGTGCTCGCCGCGGTGGGCGTCGTGGTGTCCGGACTCGGCCACGATCTCTCCTCCGGGGCGTCCGTCTCGGTCTGGGGATATCTGTTAGCCCTGCCGCTGGCGGGTGCGGCGGCCTGGCGGCTCACCCGTACGGAGCGTTCCGCGCGGGTCGTGGTCGGCACGAGCGCCGTCGGGCAGCTCGCGCTGCATGTGCTGTTCGGGCTGGTGTCACCGCACGGCGCGCACGGCGGCCCACACAGCGGCGCGCACGGCGCGGGACACTCCGGCGCGCACGCCCTGTCCCATCCGCCCGACCCGCCCGTCGGGGCGCTCGACATCACCGCGCTCGCCTCCCCGGGGGCCGCCATGGCCGGGGCGCACCTGCTGGCCGGGGCCGTGTGCGGCTGGTGGCTCTGGCGCGGGGAACGCGCCCTGGTCCAGCTCGCGCGCGCCCTCGACCTCTTCGCCGGGGGCCGGCTGCGGCTCGCCCTCGCGGTCCTCGGCGGCGGATGCGCCGCACTGCCCGCAGGCCCCGCGCCCGCCCCCACCCGGGCGGCCCCGGCCGGGCCGCCGGCCTCCCTCGTACTCCTGCGCGCCCTCTCCCGGCGCGGGCCGCCGCTCCTTCCGTCCTGATCTCTCGTCACCTCGTCATCCCTCACCACCCTGACGGGTTTCACCCGGACATGAAGGACGTTTTGTGATGCTTTCTTCCACTGAGCGCGATACCGAGATCACCGGCTGGGCACTCGCCGCCGGGCTCGGGGACGAGCGGGCCGCCGAACTCTTCGTCGGCGCGACCTACGACGACGTACGGCGGTTCGTCGCGCATCTCACCGCCGACACGCGCGGCGCGGAGGACCTCACCCAGGAGACCTATCTGCGCGCGCTGCCCAGCCTGCGCCGGTTCGCCGGGCGCTCCTGCGCCCGGTCCTGGCTGCTGGCCATCGCCCGCCGGGTCGTCGTCGACCGCTACCGCCGGGCCTCCGCCAGACCTCGCATCGCCGACACCGCCGACTGGCTCGGCGCGGCGGACCGCGCCCAGCCGCGCCAGCTCCCCGGCTTCGAGGAGTCGGTCGCCCTCGCCGACGCGCTGCGCGCGCTGGAGCCGGGGCGGCGGCAGGCCTTCGTCCTCACCTGTGTGATGGGGGTGCCCTACGCGGAGGCCGCCGACATCCTCGGCTGCCCCGTCGGGACCATACGGTCCCGGGTGGCGCGGGCTCGGCGGGACCTGGCCGCGATCTGGGAAGGGGGGTCGGAGGGGGTGGACGGGCGGGAGCCCGTCGGTTCGCGGGCGACTGTCGCGGCCTGAGGGGTTGCCTCTTGGGGCGACGGTCCTGAATTGACGGCCATGCCCAGTGCAGGCCGCTGAGGTGCGGGGTCCGTCCTCAAACGCCGGACGGGCTTAATTTGACGCCCTTGTCCAGTACAGGCCCCGCACCTCGTCAGGTGGCTCAGGCCGGGTGGGCCGCCTGGCGTTCGACCTTGGCGGCGAATTCGGCCCAGATTTTGGCGTGGTCGCGGGCGAGTTGGGCGACGACTCTGCCCCAGTGCGGGGGAACGTTGTCAACCAGGTGGTCCCAGCCGGCGGCCTCCAGGGTGTGGACGTTGAGGAGGCGGAGCAGGGTGCGACCGCTTTCGCTGAGGCGGAGGGAGGGGTCCGCGCGGAGGCGGGCCACGAGGACGGCGCGGTCCTGGACGGCGGCGCGGGCGACACGGGCGGGCGGGGGTGGCGCGGCGCGGCCCCCGCGACCGCGCGCGCTCTGGCCGCGCCGCTCGGGAGCCGTTTGGCCTCGCTGCCCCGGAACCGGGTCCTCGCCGCGGCTGAGCCGGTTGCGGACATCGCGGGCCGTCTCCGGTGAGATCCCCGCGGCCTGCGCGATCTGGCGCAGGGAGAGCTGGGGGTTCCGGGTCATCAGATCACTCGCCAGCCGCCGGCCCACCGCGCGGTTGACCGGGCGGACCCGGCCGTCCTGGCCGATGCGGGCGCCGCCGAGAAGTCCCGCGCCGGGCAGCCGTTTTCGCATTCCGGCGACGGTCCTCGCGGCGATGCCGGTGACCGAGGCGACCATCCGGTCCGACCACTGCGGATGGGAGGTCATGATGCGTTCGGCCGCCTGTTTGCGGTCGGCCAGGGAGAGCGGCAGACCGTGGGCGATGTTCATGCTGACGGCGATCACGAAGGCGTCGGCCTCGTCGCCGTCGAAGAAGCGGACGCCGATCGTGGGCAGCCCGCGGAGTCTGGCGGCCTTGAGGCGGTGCATGCCGTCGATGACCCGAAGGGTGGGCCGGTGCACGATGATGGGAGGAAGTTCCTCGTGCGCGGTGGCGAGTATCTCGACATGGTCGGCGTTCTCTCCGAGGATTCGCGGCGAGTCCGCGGAGAGCAGTGAGCCGACATCGACTTGGACGACTGGTTCATGGACGAACTGAACGTGCTTGGTCCCCGATTCCACTGAGACTCCTCACGATGTGATCCCACCCGGGAGCGAACACCCCGTACCCGTTCGCGAAGCGACCCGCGCACGAACCGACCCGACCGGGACCGCGCAGCGCTGGGCGGTGTCGCGTCGATCAGGATTTGCCGGAGTGGTCGTGGTCTGCTGAAGAAGACGTAGTGGCGGAAAACTTCCCCCGTCGCGCACCCTCCCCGACGCACGATCTCCAAGGTGGAAGCCCCCGCTTCACCCCTTTGCCAGGAGTCCGGGTCCCCCTGACCCTCGCACCGGCTTTGCGCAAATGCGACTATAACAATCCGTGTTCTCGTGCGTACCCATACAGATCCCCTAAACCACAGGCCGCCATCCCCTACCGCTCTTTGACGCTCCCTCAGGCATTGCGGAAGGCAACGCGAAGGGGGGTACGGACCACCACCCCACGAGTGGTCCATACCCCCTCGGCCCCTGCGGACGGCCCCCAATGCCGTCCGCCTGAGGCGGTCACGCGGTCATACGGCATGCGGTCGTGCGGCATGCGGTCATACGGTCACGCGGTCACACGGTGCGCAGCGCCTCGGTCGGAGAGAGCCGCGCCGCCCGGATGGCGGGCAGCAGTCCGGCGAGCGCGCCGATCAGGATCGCGGAGGCGATGCCTCCGACCCAGGACTCGACCGGGATCACCACGGCCCAGCCCTGGGTCTTGGCGTAGACGGCGGTGGCGGCGACGCCTGCGGTGACGCCGACCGCGCCGCCGATCAGGGCCAGGGCGACGGCCTCCGCCAGGAACTGCGTTCTGATCTGCCGCCGGGTCGCGCCGAGCGCGCGCCGCAGACCGATCTCCGAGCGGCGCTCAAGCACCGAGATGATCATGATGTTGGCGACGCCGACCGCGCCGACGATCAGCGCGACCGCGCCCAGCCCCAGGAAGAGGCTGTTGAACGCGCCCTCGGCCGCGGCGCGGGCGGTCAGCGCGTCGGAGGGCTGGCTGACGTCGACCTCGCCGGCGGCCTTGGGGTTCGCGGTGCGTGCCAGTACCGACTGGACCGCGCCCACCCGCTCGGTGACGGCCCGGACATAGACCGTGCTGGGGTGGCCGTCGGCGGGTTTCCCGTTCGAGACACCGGTGTGGTTGAGGTACTGGCGGGCGGCCGGGTAGCCGATCAGCGCGCTGGTGTCGATCTCCGTGGTGAGCACGGCGGGCCGCAGGATGCCCGCGACATAGAACCACTGGCCGCCGAGCCAGACGCGCTGGCCCGGGTAGACGCGGTCGATGCCCATCCGCTGGGCGGCGGTCGCGCCGAGCACCGTGACGGGCTTGGTGGCAGAGGCCTCGTTCAGCCAGCGGCCGTGGGCGATTCCGGTGGCGATCACCGAGGGCAGATTGAGGCTGGCGGCCCTGATCTGGAGCCCGTTGGTGTGGGTGGCGGGGACCAGCGGGCTGCGGTACGCCTTGGCGTCGGCGACCGTCCCCACATGGGCCACCTGCTCGACCGGGTCCAGCATCGAGAGCCGGGCCGGGGCCTCGCGCGGAAGCTGTGCCTCCTTCCCGCTGAGCGTCTGGCCGTTGGTGGCCTTGAGCAGATTGGTGCCCAGCCGGTCGATCTCGGCGAGCAGCCCGGCCTGCGAGGACGAGGACAGTCCGAGTACGGCGACGATCGCGGCCACGCCGATGGCGATGCCGAGCGCCGACAGCGCGGCGCGCAGCGGCCTGGAGCGGATGCCGACGCTCGCGAGCCTGGCCTGGTCGCCGAGGCGCAGCCGGGCGGGGGCGGTGATGGCCTCGGTGTTCACCGGCGTCCCCCCACAGTGGCGTCCGCCGCGCTGTCGGAGACGATCCGGCCGTCCAGGACATGCACCTGGCGCGGCAGCCGGGCGGCCAGCTCGCTGTCATGGGTGATCACGAGGATCGTCGCGCCCTCCGCGTTGAGCCGGTGCAGCAGCGCGACGATGGACGCGCCGTTGGTGCTGTCGAGATTGCCGGTCGGCTCGTCGGCGAGGAGGATCGCCGGGCGTCCCACCAGCGCGCGGGCGATCGCGACCCGCTGGCGCTCGCCGCCGGACATCTTCCCGGGCCGAAACCGCCGCCGGTGCGCCAGGCCGACCTGTTCGAGGGCTTCGGCGGCCCGCCGCCTGCGCTCGCCGACCTCGACCCCCGCGTACAGCAGTCCGTCGGCGACGTTCTCCAGCGCGGTGGTGTGCGCCGCGAGGAAGAACTGCTGGAAGACGAAGCCGATGCTGCGGGCGCGCACGGCGGCGAGCTGCTGATCGTCCAGGTCGGCGATGTCGATGCCGTTGATCCGTACGACGCCGTCGGTGGGCCGCTCCAGGGTGCCCATCACATGCAGCAGGGTCGTCTTGCCCGAGCCGGACGGCCCGACGACGGCGACGAGTTCGCCCTGCCGGACGGTGAGGGAGACACCGCGCAGCGCGGACACGGGGGGCTGCTCGCCGTAGGTCTTGGTGACGGCGGCCAGTTCCAGCACCGGCCGGGCCGCGGGGAAGGGGAAGGCGGGCTGCTCGGTCATGTGGCGGGCACCGCCACCCGGTCGCCCGGGGCGAGCTTGCCCATGATCTGGACCTGGCCGCCCGCGTCGTCGAAGAGGCCGAGGGTGACGGGCACGGTGTGGCGCTTGCCGGCCGTGTCGACGCGTTCGACCGCGAATCCACCGCCCGCGAGACCGGCGAGCGCGGTCACCGGCACGGTCAGTGCCTTCTTCACCCCGTCGGTGGTGATCTGGACCTGGACGGGGGCCTGGTCCAGGGTTCCCGCGTCCTTCGGGTTCTTCAGCGTGATGTAGACGGGGAGGGTGGCGGTGGACGCGCCCGAGGCGGACGCCTCGTCCTTCCCCCCGGCGGAGCTGGCGATGGCGCCGATCCGGCTGACCTTCCCGAGGGCGGTGCGGTTGTCCGGCAGGGTGACCCGCGCCGGGTCGCCGACGTTCACCCCGGTCTGCTGGGAGGCGTTCAGCTCGACCCGCACCTGACGGGCGGTGGTCCCGGCCTCCAGCACCGGGGCCCCGGGCGCGGCCCGGGTGCCGGGGGCGGCGACCACCTTGGTGATCCGCAGCGGACCGGGCAGCAGCACCGCGTCCCCCAGCTTGAGACGGCCGGTCTCCTCCGCGCCGATGGCGTCCTGGAGGTTGATCAGCGCCTCCTCGGTCTCGGCGGTGAAGTCGTCGAAGTCGTCGGAGTCGGCGTCGAGTTCGGAGGAGGTGGCGTGCCCGAGGGCGAGCAGATTCCGGTTGAGTTCCTTGACGTCCCGGCCGGAGTCGCCCTGTTCGAGGTCGCGGTAGAAGGGCCGGGATCCGCAGAGCAGCGGTACGGGGTTGTCGGCCACGCCGTAGAGGGTCCGGCCGCACTTGATCACGTCGCCCACGCCCGGCAGCGAGGTGTAGATCCCCCTGGCCTGGTTGACCGCCGTGTACGCGCTGCCGTCGGGGCGGGCCGCGTACGACAGGGTGCCGACCTGGTTGATCTGCGCGGAGAGCGGGCCCTGCCGTACGGTCGCGACCGCGCCCACGCCGTCGCTCTCCCGGGCGGGGGTGGCGGGGCTCCCCCCGAAGGGGTCGGTCATCACGATCGCCGCCGCCGTCGCGGCCACCAGGGCCACGGCGGCGGCGACGAGCAGCGGACCGCGCCGCCGGGGCCCGGGCGGACGCGGGCGGTCCTTCTGCGGGCGTCTCGGCCAGGGGGAGCCGGCCGCCGCCACTTCCGCCGCCTCCTCCTCGAAAACCTCCGGCGCGGTCTCCGGCGCGGTCGCCTGCCTGGTCCCCTGCCTGGCCTCCGGCGCGGTCGCCTGCCTGGTCTCCGGTGCGGTCTCCGGTGTCCCGGAGTTCATCGCGGCCACCGCCGGGCTCAGTTGCCGCCGGGCGCGGCGCCGCCCGGCATGAGCTGGCGGCAGGCTTCCTCGGCCTTCTTGAACTCGGCCGACTCGGGGTCGAGCCCCGGTCCCCGGTTGAGCTGGATCCGGCCGTCGACCGGGTCGGGGAACTCCTTGACGCCGTTCTTCCGCATGCAGGAGACGAACTCCAGCAGCGCCTTCTCCCGGTCGCCGCCCTGGCCCGAACCGGCGGCGAGACCGGGCGGCTCCTGGTCCTTGCACGCGGCCAGCGCCGACTTGTAGGTGGCGTTCTCCGGGTCGAGCGGGCCGCCGCGCTGCACCTGGAGCCGGAGCCTGCCGTCGACCGGGTCGGGGAACTCGGCGACGCCGTTGTCCCGCATGCACTGGGAGTACTTCACCAGAGCGGCGGCCCGGTCGCCCCCGGCGGCGCTGTTCCCCTGCTGTTCCGTCTTCCCGCCGCCGTCGCCGCCCGACTTCGATTCCCCGCAGGCGACGGCGGTCAGACTCAGAACCGTGATCGCGGCGAACACCAGGCCCGCCCTTCGGCCGGCGCGGGCCCTCGTGCCCGGTCCATACATTCCGCTCATGTGCTGGTCCCTCCGTGTGCGTGTGCCGACGGCGCCGTGCCCGGCCCGACGGGCCGGTCCCCCCGGTGCCGCCGGGGCGTTCCGGTGTGACGCACTCCGTTCTACGAGGCGTCCGGTCACACGGCGGTCCGAACATCTGGAACCCGTCTGTGACCGCGCGGCGGCGGGTACGTTGAGGGCGAACGCGCTGTGACCGGTGTGCGACCGGCGGCCCGGCAAGATCCTGCGAGACACGACCGAGGGGCGGGCGATGAGGGTTCTGGTGGTGGAGGATCAGACCGAGCTGGCCGCGTCGGTGGCGCGGGTGCTGCGGCGGGCGGGGATGGCGGTCGATGTCGTCCACGACGGCTCGGAGGCGCTGGAGCGGTGCTCCCTCGTCGAGTACGACGTGGTGGTCCTGGACCGGGACATCCCCGGCGTCCACGGCGACGAGGTGTGCCGGACGCTGGTGGCCGACGCGACCTCGCGGGTGCTGATGCTCACCGCGTCCGGCACCATCGCCGACCGGGTGGAGGGGCTCAGCCTCGGCGCGGACGACTATCTGCCCAAGCCCTTCGCGTACGCCGAACTGATCGCGCGGATCCGGGCGATCGGACGGCGCTCGCAGCCCGCGCTGCCGCCGATCCTGGTCCACGGCGATCTCAGCCTGGACCCGGGCAAGCGGATCGCGACCCGGGGCGGCGAGGATCTCGCGCTCAGCCCCAAGGAGCTGGCGGTGCTGGAGTACCTCCTCACCGCCCGGGGCCGCGCGGTCTCCGCCGAGGAGCTGTTGGAGCGGGTGTGGGACGAGGCCGCCGACCCGTTCACCACCACCGTCAAGGCCACGGTCAGCAGGCTGCGCTCCAAGCTCGGCAGCCCCGCCCTGATCGACACCGTCCCCCGCGGCGGCTACCGCATCTGAGAGGCCGATGCCATGTTCCGAGCGCTGCCGAAGCCCCGATCGCTGCCGAACGCCCGGTTACGGCCCAGCCGGGTCCGCACCCGGCTGACGCTGCTCTACGGCGCGCTGTTCACGCTCTCCGGGATCGTGCTGCTGGGAATCCTCTTCCTGCTGGTCAGCCAGTCGCCCAAGAGCGTCTTCCACGAGATCAAACGGGGCCCGGGCCCGGCGGTGACCGTCGATCCCGGGCCGGGGCCCGCCTCCGGGCCGCTGACCGATCTGGGGAAGGAGATGCGGGAGCAGGCCGACCGGCAGCGCCACGCCGAGTTGCGGAACCTGCTGGTCCACTCGGGGATCGCGCTCGCCATCATGACGCTGATCTCCCTCGCACTGGGCTGGCTGCTCGCCAACCGGGTGCTGCGCCCGCTCTCCACGATGAACACCACCATCCAGCGGATCAGCGCCCGCAATCTCCATGAACGGCTGGCCGCCGAGGGCCCGCCGGACGAGATGAAGGCGCTCTCCGACACCGTCGACGGGCTGCTGGAGCGGCTGGAGACGGCACTCGCCGCGCACAAGCGCTTCGTCGCCAACGCGGCGCACGAGCTGCGCACCCCGCTCACCCTCGAACACGCGCTGATCGAGGAGATGCTGATCGACCGGGAAGCGGGCCGGGACGAGCTGCGGAAGACCTTCCAGCGCGTCCTGGAGATCTGCCAGCAGCAGGGCAGGCTGCTGGAGTCGCTGCTGACGCTCACCACCGGCGAACGCGGCCTCGACCGCAGGGAGCCGCTGGACCTCTCCGAGCTGACCGGACAGGTGCTCGACGCCGCCCGCGCCGAACTGGACGTACGGGGGCTGAGTCTGGCGACCCGGATCGGCCCCGCGCCCGCCGCCGTTCTCGGCGACCCGGCCCTGGTGGAGCGGCTCATCGCCAATCTCCTGGACAACGCCACCGACTACAACGTGCCCGGCGGCAGTGTGGAGATCGAGTGCGGGGTACGGGAGGGGCGGGCCGTGGTCTCGGTCGTCAACACCGGCAGAGAGGTCCCCGCCGAGCAACTGGAGCGGCTCTTCGAACCCTTCCACCGGCTCGACCGCACCGCCGGGCGCGACGGCCACCACGGCCTCGGCCTCTCCATCGTGCGGGCCATCGCCCTCGCCCACGACGCCTCCCTCGCCGTGAGCGCCCGCCCCGGCGGCGGTCTCTCGGTGCAGGTCTCCTTCCCCGTACCGGCGGACCCCGTACCGGCCGAGCCCGGCAGACAGCCCGAGCGCCCCGCCCTGAACCGGACCTGAACCGACCTGAACCGGCCTGAACCGCGCCTGAACCGCGCCTGCCCCACCCCGCCCGACCCACCGCGCCGACACGCCCGACCCCGCCCACCGGCGGGCCAATGCCGCCGTGCCGGGCCGGCCCTGTCATTGGATGGAACGTCAGCATCCCCCCATCCAGGGAGACCCCATGTCCTTCCGTTCCGCCGCCACGGCCGCCGTACTCGCCGCCGGCCTCCTCCTGGGCGGCTCGGGCGCCGCCTTCGCCAACAGCGACGCCGACGGCGTCGCGGCCGAGTCCCCCGGCGTCATCTCGGGCAATGTGATCCAGGTGCCCGTCCACATCCCGCTCAACGTCTGCGGCAACACCGTCGACGTCCTCATCGCCGCGCTCAACCCTGCCTTCGGCAACGTCTGCGCCAACACCGACACCCCGGCCTGAAACCGGCCGGAGCACACCTGAGGCCCGGGGGCCGCACTCCCCCGGGCCCCGGACCGCGGCACACTACGAGGCGGACACCTCCTCGCCCGCCGCGCGCGCCGCGAAGTTCGCCTCAAACTCCTCGATGTCGTCCTGGCCCAGCGAGATCAGGGAGAAGTCGGACGGCGTATGGCCGCCGCCGGTCCCCTCGGCGACATGGGCGACCAGCCCCTTCAGCACCTCGACCCAGCCGGTCAGCAGCTCTTCGAGCACCGCAGTGCCCAGCAGCCCCACCGGGCTCTCCAGCGTCACTGTCAGCTCCGGCCCGCCCGGCAGATCCCGGACCGCGCCGCCCGCCTCCAGAATGTGCCGGGCCGCCATCCCCGGATCGATGGTGCCGCCCATCGCCCGCTCCCCGGCCGGCCGCCAGCCGCCCTCGCCGGACGGCTCGCCGTCACCGGCCGCCGCGCCGAAGCGGCCCATGTAGTTGAACGCGACCTGCGGCACCGGGAGCGCGGCCAGCGTCGGCGCGGTCGCCGGGTTGAGATGGCGGAGCATCCCGTACCCCAGACCGTCCCCCGGCACGCTTCTCAGCTGCTCCTTGATCCGCTTGACCAGCCGGCCGGCCGCCGCGCCGCCGGAGCGGACCTCGGCGAAGTCGAGCACCCCGGGGTCGAGGCGTACCGGGTGGACGCCGGTGAACCAGCCGACCGTACGGGTGAGGTCCATCGCCCCGGTCAGCGGCTCGCGGCCGTGGCCCTCCAGCGCGACCAGCATCCCGCCGTCGAAGCCCTCGCCCCGGCCGCGCCGCCACGAGCCGACGGCGGCGACGAGAGAGGCCAGCAGAACATCGTCCACCCCGGCGTGGAAGGCGGCCGGAACGCTGGTCAGCAGCTCGGACGTGATCTCCGCCGGGAGGGTCAGCGGCACCCGCTCGAAGCCGAGCGCGAGCTTGTCCTCCGCCGGATTCAGCGGGCGATCGCCGAGGACCTGTTCGGAGCCCGCGAGCATCGCGGTCCACAACGGCAGCTCGCTCACCCGCGCCTGTCCGCGCGCCTGCTCGGCCAGCTCCCCGGACCAGCGCCGGAAGGAGGTGCCGACCGGTTCCAGGACCGGCTGAGCACCGGACTCCAGGGTCAGATACGCGAGTGCCAGATCGGGTACGAGGATCCGCCAGGACACCCCGTCCACGACGATGTGGTGCGCCGCGACCAGCAGCCGTCCGGGCGTGTCCGGGCCCAGATCGAACCAGACGGCCTGGACCATCACCCCCGTATACGGGTCGAGACGGTCGGCCGCCGCCCGCGACTCGGCGTTGACCAGGGCGGACAGCTCCTCGTCCGTGAGCCCCCGGGCGTCCGCGCGGCGTATGCACTCCGCCGCCCGGACCCCGTCGGCCGCCTCGGGCACGAAGAGCCGCTCAACGGCTTCCGGGCCCTCGTCGGGGGAGTCGGGGGCGATCAGCCGGGCCCGCAGCAGATCGTGGTGGTCCAGCACCGCCTGGAGCGCCGTCGCCAGCCGCCCGGTGTCCAGCCCGGCGGGGACGGCCAGCAGCATCGACTGCGTACCCGCGCGGGCCACCGAGCCGGACTGCTCGGCCAGTTCGCGCATCACCGGGGTGAGCGGCACCTCGCCGGTCGCCACGTCGTCGGCCTCGCCGGAGCGCTCACCGGCGGCCACCGTGCCCGCGACCCGCGCCAGTTCGGCCGGGGTCTTCAGCTCGAACACCTGCCGGGGAGTGATCACCACCCCGGCCCGGCGCGCCCTGGACACCACCAGCATCGACATGATCGAGTCGCCGCCGAGGCCGAAGAAGGAGTCCTCGGCCCCCACCTTCTCCAGGCTCAGCACCTCGGCGAAGAGCGTGCACAGCAGCTCCTCCACCGGGGTCGCGGCGGCCCGGCCGACGACCCGTCCGGCGAAGTCCGGCGCGGGCAGCGCCTCCCGGTGCAGCTTGCCGTTGACCGTCACCGGCAGCCCGTCCAGGGCGATCACGGCGACGGGCACCATGTACTCGGGCAGCCGCTCGGCGACGTACTCCCGCAGCGCCTCCTGGTCGAGCGGCTCCGCCGTCGCGGGTACGACATAGGCGACCAGGCGCTTGACGCCCGGCTGGTCCTCGCGGGCGATCACGGCGTTCTGTTTCACCGCCGGGTGCGCGGCGAGGACCGCCTCGATCTCCCCGGGCTCGATCCGATACCCCCGGATCTTCACCTGGTCGTCGGCGCGCCCGGCGAAGAGCAGCTCCCCGGCGGGGCTCCAGCGCGCCAGATCGCCGGTCCGGTACATCCGCCGGCCGGGGCGGCGGGAGCCGTCGGGGCCGGGGAAGGGGCAGGCCACGAAGCGTTCGGCGGTCATCGCCGGGCGGCCGACATAGCCGCGCGCGAGCCCGGCGCCCGCGATGTACAGCTCGCCGGTCACCCCCGGGGGCACCGGCCGGAACGCCTCGTCGAGGACATAGGCGAAGGAGTTGTCCATGGGGCGGCCGATGGGCACCAGGTCGGGCACCTCGTCGCCCGTGACGAAGGGGACCTGGGTGGTGAAGGCCGTGGTCTCGGTGGGTCCGTAGGTGGAGCGCACCACCATCCGGGGGTGGGCCTTGAGTAGGATCCGGATCGCGTTGGCGGAGACCACGTCACCGCCGGTCGACACCTCGCGCACCCCGGTGAAGATCTCCGGGTGCTGCTCGGCGAGGACGCCGAACAGCCCCGCCGTGGCATGCACATTGGTGACCTTGTGCTCGGCGATGAGCCGGCCGCGCGCCACCGCGTCGACCTCGCCGGGGGGCACGATCACCAGATGGCCGCCCCGGAGCAGGGGCGTCCACAGCTCGTAGGTGGAGGCGTCGAAGGCGTGGTTGGCCTGGACGAGGACCCTCTCCACGGTCTTGTCGTCCCAGCTGCCGTCCAGGCAGAAGCCGAGGACATTGCCGTGGGTCGCGCCGACGCCCTTGGGCTCGCCGGTGGAGCCGGAGGTGTAGAGGACGTACGCGAGGTTCTCGGCGGTCACGGGGACGCCGGGGTCGCCCGCGTCCGGACCGTCCGGACCGTCCGGTCCGTCCGGTCCGTCCGGCCCCTCGGCGAGGGCCTCGAAGTCGACCGGGAAAAGCTCGGCGGTGAAGACCCGTTCGCCCTCGAAGCGGTCGGCGGTGGCCCGGTCCAGCAGGACGAGGGAGACCTCCGCGTCGGCGGAGCGCCCGTGCAGCGGCACATACGCGCCGCCCGCCTTGACCACCGCGAGGAGGGCGGTCACCAGGGCGTCGGAGCGGTCCAGCACCACCCCGACGCGCGACTCGGGGCCCACCCCGGCGGCGATCAGCCGGTGTGCGAGGCGGTTGGCGCGGGCGTTCAGCTCCGCATACGTCAGGGTCCGCCCGCCGAAGGTGACGGCGGGGGCGTCGGGCGCGGCCCGGACCCGGCTCTCGAAGCGGGTGGCGAGGGAGCCCTCGGGCAGCGGGCGGTCGGTGTCGTTCCAGCGCTCCAGGATCAGCCGCCGCTCACTCTCCTCCAGCGTCTCGATCCGGCCGACGAGGGTGCCGGGGTCGTCGGCGATCTGTCCGAGCAGCCGGATCAGCCGGGCCATCAGGGCCTGGACGGCGCTCTCCTCGAAGACGTCGGGGCGGTAGTCGAAGCGGAGTTCCATCGCGTCGGCGGGGGTGACGACGAGGGTGAGCGGATAGTGGGCCGCCTCCTCGCCGCCCGCGCCGGTGATCCGTATCTCGCCGCGCCGGGGGGCCCGCTCGCCCGCGCCCTCGCCGGGGGGCGGGCCGCCGTGCAGCGGACCGGCCTCGCCGGGCGGGCGCGCTCCGTTCGGGCCGCCGCCGCCGAGCGGGGGGCCCTGCCGGGGGCCCTGCCGGGGGCCCTGCCGGGGACCTTGCCGCGGGCCCTGGGGCAGACCCTGGGGCGGACCCTGGGGCGGGCCGTCCCCGCGGGGGCCGCCGCCGGTGCGGGGCTGTTCCACGGGCCCGCGCGGATAGTTCTGGTAGACGACGAGCGCGTCGAAGGTCGCCCCGGGGCCCGCCGCCCGCTGGATCTCGGTCAGTCCGAGGTGCTGGTGCTCCAGCATCGCCGAGTGCTGGCCCTGGAGCCGCTCCAGGACCGCGCTGAACGGCAGCGAGGGATCGAGCACGACCCGTACCGGCACCGTGTTGATGAACAGCCCCAGCATCTTCTCCACGCCCGGCAGATCCGCCGGCCGCCCGGAGACCGTCGCGCCGAACACCACGTCGGAGCGCCCGGACACCATCCCCACCAGCACCGACCAGGCGCTCTGCACCACGGTGTTGAGGGTGACGCCCTGGCTCCGCGCGAGCCCGCGCAGCCGCTCGGCCAGCTCGGTCCCGGCCCGGGAGACCACGTGCCGGAGCATCACCGGGGGGCCGCCCCGGTCGGCCGGGCCGACCAGCGTCGGTTCGGCGAGGTCGCCGAGCAGCCCGCGCCAGGCCTCCCGGGCGACGTCCTTGTCCTGCCGGGACAGCCACTCCAGATAGGTGCGGTACGGGGTGACCGGCGGGAGCGACCGGGTGTCGCCGCCCGCGCGGTAGGCCTGCCACATCTCGCCGAAGAGGATCGGCAGCGACCAGCCGTCCATCAGGATGTGATGGATCGTCACCACGAGCCGGTGCCGCTCCGGGCCCAGCTTCACCAGCAGCACCCTCAGCAGCGGCGGCACCGCGAGATCGAACCGCGCCCGGTCCACCTCGGCCGCGCGGGCCTCCGCCTCCCGCGCCTCCGTCTCGCCCAGCCCGCTCAGATCCACCAGCCGCCACGGCAGCGGGGCCTTCTTCGCGATCACCTGGACCGCGTCGCCGCTGCCCCGGGCCTGGAATCCGGCGCGCAGACTGGCGTGCCGGTCGAGCAGCGCCTGCCAGGCGGCCCGCAGGGTCTCCGGCTCCACCTCCCCTTCCAGGGTCAGCACCCGCTGCCCGACATACACGTCGCGCGGCGCGTCCTCGTCGTAGGCGGCGTGGAACAGCAGCCCTTCCTGAAGTGGCGCGAGCGGCCACACATCCTCGACCTGCATCTGGCTCAACGTCTTCTCCTTCTCGCCGCCGGGAGTCACCGGCATGGGACGTGGTGCGGTACGGGAGGGGCACGGGAGGGGTACGGGAGGCTCAGCCGGGCGGCCGGCGACCGCCCGGGTGCCCCGGGCCGCCCGGGGGCGGGAGCAGATGGGGGCGTCCGCCACCGCCGCCGGGCGGCGGGAGCAGATGCGGCCGGCCTCCGCCGCCGCCGGGCGGGGGCAGCAGCCGCGGCGCTCCGGCGGGCTCCGGCACGGGAGCGGGCTCCGCGGGGCCGGGCGGGGCCGGGGGCCGGGAGAACTGGGTGCGGTACAGCTCCGCGTAGAGCCCCCCGGCGGCGAGGAGTTCGTCGTGGACCCCGCGTTCCACGATCCGTCCGCCGTCGACCACCAGGATCTGGTCGGCCTCCCGGACGGTGGAGAGCCGGTGGGCGATCACCAGCGAGGTGCGGCCCTTCAGGGCGGTCGACAGCGCGCGCTGCACCGCCGCCTCGGACTCGGAGTCCAGATGGGCGGTGGCCTCGTCGAGTACGACGACGGCGGGGGCCTTGAGCAGCAGCCGGGCGATCGCGATGCGCTGCTTCTCGCCGCCGGAGAAGCGGTGTCCCCGGTCGCCGACGACGGTGTCCAGACCGTCGGGGAGCGTCCGGATCAGCCCCCAGATCCGGGCCGCCTCACAGGCCTCGATCAGCTCGCGTTCCGTCGCCCCGGGCCGGGCGTACTCCAGATTGGCGCGGAGCGTCTCGTGGAAGAGGTGCGCGTCCTGGGTGACCACGCCGACCGTCTCCCGCAGTGAGTCCAGGGACAGTTCGCGCAGATCGTGCCCGCCGATCCGGACGGCGCCCTCGTCCGGGTCGTACAGCCGGGGCACGAGCTGGGTCAGGGTGGTCTTGCCCGCGCCGGACGGGCCGACCAGGGCGGTGAGCTTTCCGGCGGGCGCGTGGAAGGTGATCCCGTCGAGCACCCGGGAGTCGTCGGCGCGCTCCGGCGCGGGGGCCGTGAACGACTCCAGCGAGGCGAGCGAGACCTCGGCGGCGGCCGGATAGCGGAAGGAGACTCCGGCGAACTCGATCCCGGGGGCCGGGGCGGTGCCGGGCGCGGGCAGTGCGCGGGCCCCGGGGCGTTCGGTGATCAGCGGCTTCAGATCGAGGACTTCGAAGAGCCGGTCGAAGCTGACGAGCGCCGTCATCACCTGGGCCTGCGCGTTGGAGAGCTGGTTGATCGGCCCGAAGAGCCGGGTGAGCAGGGTGGCCAGGGCGACGAGGGTGCCTATCTGGAAGGCCCCGTCGATGACCAGGGAGCCGCCGAGACCGTAGGTGACCGCCGTGGCCAGCGAGGCGAGCAGGGTCACCGAGAGCAGCAGCAGCCGGGAGTACACCCCGGTGGTCACCCCGAGGTCGCGGACCCTGCCCGCGCGCCCGGAGAAGAGGCGGGTCTCGTCGGCGGGGCGGCCGTAGAGCTTGGTGAGCAGTGCCCCCGCGACATTGAACCGCTCATTGAGCATGCTGCCCATCTCGGCGTCCACCTGCATGGACTCCCGCAGCAGCCGCTGGAGTCTGCGTCCGACGACCCGGCCGGGGAGGATGAAGAAGGGCATGATCAGCAGGGCCAGCAGTCCGACGGCCCAGGAGAGATAGAAGATGGTGCCGAGGACGAGCACCAGCACCAGCGAGCTGGACATCACCATCGACAGCAGCGAGGTCATCGCCTGCTGCGCGGCGACCACGTCCGTATTGAGCCGGCTGACCAGCGATCCGGTCTGGGCCCGGGTGAAGAAGGCCAGCGGCTGCCGCTGGACATGGGCGAACACGGCGGTGCGCAGATCGTAGACGAGCCCCTCGCTGACCCGGCCCGACAGCCGGCTCTCAGCGAGCCCGGCGGCGGCCTGGAGGATCGCGAGCCCGCCGACGAGCAGGGCGACCTGGACGACGACGGCGGTGTCCCGGGGGAGGATGCCCTCGTCGATGAGGACTTTGAAGAGCAGCGGAGTGGTGACGATCATGAGCGCGTCGAGCGCGGTGATGACCATCAGGACGGCCACGGTCCCGCGATAGGCCCGCAGATACGGCAGGACGCGCTTGAGGGTGCCGGGGGTGATCCGCTGAGCGCCCTCCGGGGATTCGGGGCCCATTCCGCCCCGGATCTGGATGAGGGGTCCGCCTCCGCCGATCATGAGACGGGGACCTCCGCCGTGTTCTCCGTGCCGTTCTCCTCCATGGCGGCGACCAGGCTCAGCGGGCGCATGTCCGTCCAGTTCCGCTCGGTGAATTCCAGGCAGTCCGCCCGGGTTCCTGGGCCGTGCGCGACGATCCAGCCGTCGGGCACGTCCGCGAAGGCGGGCCACAGGGAGTGCTGGCCCTCGTCGTTGACGAGGGCCAGAAAGGTGCCGTCCTCGTTGTCGAAGGGGTTGGCCACCGCACATCCTTTCCTTGAGAAACCGGATTTCCCGGAGTTTTAATCCAAGGAATCCATGGTGAAGCCGGCCGGGTGTGAAAGGAATTGATTCCCGTGACCAAGCGTCACACGCTCCGCGCCGGCCGGACAAGGGATTTCGGGGCTGTCCGAGTGCGGATCCGAAAGGCGCTGAATTTCACCGTGTCCAAATGCTGTTCATCCGCACTTGGACGAGGAAAGGGATTACTTCTCCCCGGCGGGAGTGCCGACCTAGACTTGGTACCCCTCCAGGGGGAGCATGAGATGGAGCGGCAGATCATTTCTGCGTGACACATCGAGCTTGCGGTAGACGCGGGTCAGATGCTGTTCCACCGTGCTCATGGTGATGTGCAGCCGCTGGGCGATCTGCCGGTTGGTGTAGCCGCCGGCCGCGAGTCCGGCGACCCGCCGTTCGGCCTCGCTCAGGCCGGCCACCCGGCGCTCCGCCTCGCTGAGCCCGGCGAGCGGGTCGCTCTCCTCGTACGGGGCGGGCGGCAGCGGCTCGCGGGGCATCGGCAGCGGGGTGCGCAGGGGTACGAGGTCCTCGGCCCCGCACTCGGCGGCGAGCAGCCGGGCCCGCCGGCCCATGGCGCGGGCGGGCCCGTCGTGGCCCTGGGCCTGGTAGACCGCGCCGAGGTCGGTGAGGGCCCTGGCCAGCTCCAGCCGGTCGCCGGACTTCTCCAGCAGCCGCACGGCCGCGCCGAGCGCCTTGGCCCGGGCGTGGGGTTCGCAGGCGGCGGCGAGCACCCGCAGTGTCATGCCGCGCGTCCGGAACTGGCCGGGCTTCAGCCGCTTGAGCTGTTCGCCCGCGAGCCGTCCGGCGGTCGCGGCGTCGCCGAGGGCGAGATGGGCCTCGGCGAGATCGGTGCGCCAGGGAATGAATCCGGGTACGTCGATTTCCCATCGGGTCATCAGTTCGCCGCACGCCTGAAAATCGGCGACGGCCGCCTGCGGGCGGTCGATCACCAGATAGTAGCGACCGCGCGCCTGAAGATAGGGAAGGCAACTCGGGGTGTGGAACATGGCGTCCGGGACCGGGGTGGCGAAGTACTCCTCGAACTCCTCGTGCCGGCCCCGGGCGGTCAGCGTCGCCAGCATGACCGAGAGCGGAATGCCCAGGGCGACGCCCCACCCCTGCGGGGTGATCAGCCCGAGTGCCTCGTGGGCGAATTTCTCCGCCCTTTCCAGTTCGCCCCGGCGCAGATGGATCGCGGCGCGCAGGGACATGAAGAGGGCATTGCCGAGCGGCAGTCCATGGGCGACCGAGCGCGCGACGCGGTCGCAGGCGCGTTCCGCCCGGTCCAGTTCGTCGGTGTACATCAGCGCCGCGATCGCCGCCAGGGGCTTGAGGGTACGGGTGCTGTGGCCGGGCTGGCGGAGGATGTGCTCGGCGCGGTCGATCGTCTCCCCGGGGTCGCCCGGCGGGAGCACTCCGGCCAGCAGGGCGGCGGTCTCGCGGGAGCGGGCCAGCGGTGACGGGAGCGCCCCGGGAGCGGTCCCACCGGCCGTCGCGGCGGGGACGCCGGACGCGGCGGATGCGGCCGGTTCCCCGTCGGCGGCGGCGGGCGGCGCGGGGCGGGCCAGCCCGGGGTAGCCGTACCGCAGCCACCACAGCGGGCCGCCGGGACCGCAGGAGCGGGCGGCCGGATCCGGCGGGCCGTCCATCAGGCCGACCGCCTCGTCGACCCGGCCGAGCCAGAGCAGCCAGGAGACGGGCCGGATCGCGCTCGCCGCCGGGAGTCTGCCCTCGCCGATGGCCCGGATCAGTCCGGGGAGCCGGCGGGCGGCGATCGCGGGGTCGAGCTGCCACTCGGCGCGGGCCAGGTCCAGCAGCACGGCGGGCCGCTGCTCGTCCGCGCACTCCTGGAGGGCGAGCCGCAGACAGGCGATGGCGTGCGCGGGCTCTCCGTCGGACCAGGCCTGCCGGGCCGCGTCCCGCAGCACCTCGACGGCCCAGGGCTCGCCCGCCCGGTCGGCCGCGAGGAGTCTGCGCGCGACGACCCGCGCGGGCGCGCCGTGCTCGTGCAGCACCCGGGCCACCCGTATGTACAGCGCGGTACGGGCCTGGGGGCGCATTCCGCCGAGCACGGCGGCGGGGACGGCGGGGTGGGCGAAGCCCTCGTCCCCGAGGAGTCCGGTGGCCCGGAGCGCGCCCCGGGCCAGGGAGATCGACTCGGCGTCGTACTCAACGAGTTCGCCCAGGGCCGCGTCCGAGACGTCCTCGCCGAGGACCGCCGCCGCCCGGGCGAAGGCGCTGGCCTCGGAGTGGAAGAGGCAGGTGAGGACGGCCTGCCGGAACGCCTCACCGAAGACGAGCGAGGAGACGGGGGCGGGAGGCTCGGTCCCCGGGGGGCCGGTCTCCGGCAGTCCGGTCTCCGGGGGGCCGTCCTGGAGTCCGGCGGCGTCCGGTACGGATAGCGGTACGGATACGGGTACGGATACGGGCGGGGGTAAGAGCCCGGGGCGCGGGGCGAGGGTGTCCTCGATCAGGGCGTGCGCCAGCAGCGGGTTGCCTCCGGTGGCGGTGTGGCACTCGGCCGCGAGGCGTTCGGCGGCGGGCCGCGCGAGGTGTCCGGCGAGCAGGTCGGAGATCCCCCGGGGCGAGAGCGGCTCCAGCCGCAGCCTGCGCGCGCCGGGTCTGCGCAGCAGCTCGGCGTGGAGCAGCGGATGCGGGCGCGAGGTGCGCATGCACTGGGTGAGCACCAGCAGCAGCCGGGGGGCGGCGGCGCGGCGGACGAGATGGAGCAGGAGGTGCAGCGAGGCCGCGTCCGCGTGGTGGACGTCGTCGATGCCGACGACCAGCGGGGTGCGCGCGGCGGCGGCCAGCAGGACGGCCCCGAGCCCTTCGAGGATCCGGCCGGGCACCTGCACGGCCGCGTCGGGTTCGAGGCCCGGCCCGTGGGAGAGCGCGGCGAGCGCGCCGTCCCTCAGCAGCTGTTCGGCGCGCGCGGTCTCGACGGCGGTGAGCACGGGGCTCTGGAAGAGCCGGCCGACGGCGCTCAGCGGCAGCTCACGCTCCACCCGGGAGGCGGAGGCCGCGAGGAAGACCCGGCCGGCCTCGGGCACCCGGTCGGCGAAGGCGTGCAGCAGGCTGGTCTTCCCGACGGCCGCCGCGCCCTCGATCAGGACCACGCCGGCCGGGCCCCGCTCGTCGGCCAGCGCCCCGGCCAAGAAACGGAGTTGCTCCGTCCGCTCCACCAGACTCATGCCGGCCATGTCCCCTCCCCCAAGCACCCGCCCTCCTGCCCGCGCGCACCCGCACCCCGTCCCGGGTGAGCGGCGTCAGGGCCCGGGAGAGGCCGGCCGGCCACCGCTCGTGCTGACTCTCGCACCGTGAAGCCCCAAGGACAAACGTCTATTTGCGGACTGTTTCGATCCCGAACGCGGTGCCGAACACGGTGCCGGTCGCGCGCCCGGCCGGACCGGGAGCACCCCGCGCGTTCGCACCGCGCGCCGCGCGAACCCGGCGGCCCACAGCCGTCCCACAGTGAACCACCAGCCAGAACAGTGGAATTGCCCCCCGGTCGACCCGTACGGAACCCGGCATCGGCGGTGACCTTCCTGTGACGGCCCACGTGGTCTACTCCTCACGCAGGGCACCATCCTCGTCACCGTAAGTCCAGTCGACGTCAGGACCAGAGGAAATACGCCATCCGTTGGGGACACGTCTATGCAGCTGATCGAACGCGACCGAGAGCTGGCGACACTGCGAGCCCTGTTCTCCGGAAGTCTGGACGGCCGGGGCGCGGTGGTGCTCCTCAGCGGCGCGGTGGCCACGGGCAAGACCGCGCTGATGCGCTCCTTCGCCACCGGCGCGAGCGCGGCCGGGGCGCGCTTCCTCCAGGTCACCGCCGCGCCCGGCGACGCCGGAAACCGGCTCGGGGTGGTCCGCGGACTGCTGCGCTCGCTCGCCGCGGCCGACGGTGACCCCGACCCCGCCGGGACCGGAAGCCGGCCCGGGACAGGCCACAGGGCCAGGGCCGGGGCCGGGGCCGAGACCACGGCGGACGCCCTGCGCGGCTTCTGCGACACCCTGCTCACCCGATCCGCCCGCACCCCGCTGATCATCGGGGTCGACGACGCGCACCACGCCGACCCGGCCTCCCTGCGCTGTCTGCTGGCGCTCGCCCACCGATTACCGTCCGCCCGGATCCTGCTGATCCTCACCGAACGCCCCGGCGGCTGGCCGGACCACCCCCTGCTCCACGCCGAGCTGAGGGGCCGCCCGCACTGCGCCCGGCTCACCCTGCGGCTGCTCTCGCCCGCCGGGCAGGCCCGGCTGCTCGCCGACCGGCTCGGCACGGCCACCGCCATCCGTCTCTCCGCCGTCAGCCACCCGCTCACCGGCGGCAACCCCCTGCTGGTGCGCGCCCTGCTCACCGACCACCCGGTGCTCGGCCCCGGCAAGGTCGAGACCGTCGTGGGGCCCGCCTTCACCCAGGCGTGGACCGGCTGTCTGCACCGGGGGGAGCCAGGGCTCCACGAGGTCGCCCAGGCCCTGGCCGTCCTGCGCGAACCCGCGCCGCCCGGCGTCCTCGGCCGGCTCCTCGGCCTCGACACGGAGTACGTCACCCACCTCCTGGCCACGATGAACGCGGCGGGCCTGCTCGACGGCGGGCGCTTCCGCCACCCGGCGCTGCGCACCGCGCTGCTCGACGCCATGGGCCCCCGGCGGCGCGCCGCGCTCCACGCCCACGCCGCCCGCCTCCTGCACGACCAGGGCCACAGCGCCCCCGCCGTGGCCGGGCATCTCCTCGCCGCCTTCGACGCCGCGCCCGCCGAGGACCTCCCGGACGTCCTCCAGGAGCCGTGGGCCGCCACCGTGCTGCACGAGGCCGCGGGCCGGGCCGGGGCCGACGGCGAGCGGCGGTTCGCGCTGGACTGCTACCGCCGGGCGTACGAGATCTGCCCGGACGGACCCCGGCGGACCCTGGCCGCGAGCGCGCTCGCCGAGGCCCAGTGGCGTACCGAGCCCGCCGCCGTGCTCCCCCTCCTCCCGGCGCTCGCCGAGGCGGCCCTCGACGGCGCCCTGGACGAGCGGCCCACCCGCTCGCTCCTCGCCCGGCTGCTGTGGTTCGGCCGCACCGGGGAGGCCGCCGAACTGCTGCGGACCGGCGGGTCCCCGGGCGGCCCGGCCGCCGCCGAGTGGGAGGCCATGGGCCTGCTGATGGCCTGCGCCTGCCCCGGTCTGCTCGAAGCCGTCCCCCGCGCCCGCCCCGAAGCCGGACCCGACCCCGACCCCGCCGCGCCCTCCGCGCCCGCCGGACCGGCGGGCGGCGGAGCGCACCCGCCGTCGGCCGGGCCCCGGCTGCGCGCGGCGGACGCCCTGTCGGCCGCGCTGACCGGCGCGCCCGGCCCCACCGCCCGGGAGGGCGCGGAGCGGGTGCTGCGGGAGACCCGGCTGGGCGAGGCGTCCGCCGGTCATGTGCTCGCCGCCCTCGCCGCGCTGATCTACGACGACCGCCCGGCCGAGGCGGCCCGCTGGTGCGATCCGCTGCTCAAGGAGGCCGCGACCCGGGGCGACGCGGTGGGCCACGCCCTGCTGGAGTCCGCCCGCGCGGTGATCTCACTGCGCCAGGGCGAGCTGGCGGCGGCCGAGGCCCGCGCCACGGACGCGCTGGCGCGGATCTCCCCCGCGAGCTGGGGGGTCGCGGTCGGCATCCCGCTCTCGGTGGCCGTGCTCGCCGCCACCGCGACGGGCCGGCACGAGGAGGCCGCCGCCCATCTCGCCCGCCCGGTCCCCGACGCCCTCTTCGAGACCCCCTGCGGACCGCACTACCTCCAGGCCCGGGGGCGGCACCGGCTCGCGACCGGCCGCCCGCGCGAGGCCCTGCGCGACTTCACCGACTGCGGCGAGGCGATGGAGTCCTGGGGCTTCACCGCCCCCGCGCTCGTCCCCTGGCGCGGCGAGGCGGCCCAGGCCCTGCTGGAGCTGGGCGAGACCGCCCGCGCCGCCGAACTGATCGGCGAACAGCTCGCGCTGCTGCGCCCCGGCCCCTCCAGGACCCGGGGGATCTCGCTGCGCGTCCAGGCCCTGACGGCCCCGCTGGCGGAGCGGCTGAATCCGCTGCGGGAGTCGGCGGCCCTGCTGGAGCGCTGCGGCGACCGGTACGAACTGATGCTGGCGCTCACCGATCTCAGCCACACCCAGCACGCGCTGGGGGCCCACGACGAAGCCTTCGTCTCCGCCCGGGGCGCGCACCGCATCGCCCGGCGGTACGGCCTGGCGGGCCCCGGCCCCGCCCCCGGCGGCGAGCCCGAGAGGCGGCCCCCGGCGGCCGGGACGCCCGGCACGGCCCCGGAGCGCTCCCCGGCCACCGCCCGGGGCGAACTGACCGAGGCCGAGCGGAAGGTGGCCGCACTGGCGGCGCACGGCCACACCAACCGTCAGATCGCCGAAACGCTCCTGGTCACGGTCGGCACCGTCGAACAGCACCTGACCAGGGTCTACCGCAAACTCCAGGTGAACCGGCGCACCGAGCTGCGCCCCCGGCTGCGGATCTCCCCGGTGTAGCCCTCGCGGGACGGGCCACGAGGACGCCGTCGCCCGCCCCGCAGCCGGGAACCTCCCGAGCCGTCCGCCTGCGGCCGGGGGAGCCCGTCGCACCCGCCCGCCCGAAGGGCAGGGCTTTCGCGACTCCCCGGGCGCTCAGCAGCGCCCGCCGCCCCCGCCGCCCCCGACGCTCTCGTACGAGAGCTGCTCCGAGCGGGGCCCGGCGGCGGCCCGACGCCGGGCGAGCCACACCACGCCCGCCCAGAGCAGCACCGGGAGCAGCAGGCTCTGCGCCCCGACGGCGAGCCAGAAGCCGGAGGCGCTGCCCGCGTCCTCGGCCGCCGCGTACAGCGGGCCGCCGAGGAGGGCGGCGGCGAAGGCGCCGATCCCGGCCGCGAGCCGCTGTCTGCCGAAGACGGTCGCGGCGGGTTCGCGGGAGCGGTCCAGCGCCTCCAGGTCGTTGCGGAGGAAGAGGACGGTCTCCACCAGGCCCAGTGTCAGCACGCCCGCCGCGATCCCCACCGGGCCGCCGGTCGCGATGGCCAGCATCCCGATCGCCATCGCGCCGAACCCGAGCCGCAGGGCCCGGGCGTAGCGCAGCCCGGCGATCCACCCGGCGAGCAGCGGCTGAGCGGCGACGATGACCAGCGAGTACCCCGTGAGGAGGACGGCGTAGTACGCGGTGGAGGTGCGGCCGACCGCGAACAGGGCGATGTAGTGCTGGAAGAACATGAAGACGTAGACGGAGAGCAGGGTGTACGCGAAGGGCGGCAGCAGCCGCGCCCCTGCCGCCCCCCTGGTCTCCGGCTCGGCTTCCGCCTTCGGCTCGGCGGGCGCGACGGGCGCCGCCGGGGCGTCCGCCACCCCCGGCAGCGCCAGGTGCGCGATCCCCACCGCCGCGAACAGCGCCGCGACGGCGGTGAACAGGCCGGCGGTCGACCCGAGGACGAAGGGCGCGGCGGCCAGCGGCCCGAGCGCCATCCCCGCGTTGAACGCCGATCCGCTCGCCGCGAGCAGCCCCGGCCTGCGTTCGGCCGGGCACCCCGCCACCAGATATGCCTTGTTGGCGGGGAGGTAGAGCGCCGCCCCGGTCGAGACCAGGAAGAGCGCCGCCACGGCGAGCGCGGGCCGGTCCATCCCCGGGACGAAGCAGGCGAACCCGGCGGTCCGTATCCCGAGCGCCACCAGCATGGTGGCCCGCAGCCCGATCCTGGCGGCCAGCGCCGCCCCGACGACCCCGCCGCTGAACTGCACCAGCGAGGCCACCGCGAGCACCAGTCCGGTGAGGCCGAGGCCGAAGCCCCAGCGCTCGTGGAGCAGCACCGACATGAACGGAAGCACGGCGAAGCTGCCGAGGGTGATGAGGAAGGAGGCTCCCAGCAGCAGGAGCTGGGGCCAGGTGACCCGTCTCACGGCCCGGCGACCGCCTTCATGACCGGGCGTACGGAGGTGGCCGCGCTCCACGCCCGGTGCTGGGCGAGTTCGGCGGTGGCGGCCTCGGCGAGGACCATTCCGGTGCAGCCGCGCTGGTCGCCGAGGTCGGGCACCGCGTCGCCCGCCGCCCGTACCGGGTACCACTGGACGGAGCCGGGGTAGGCGTCGAGGCCGTCGAGACCGTCCCAGCCGTTCAGCGTCCCGGGCTGCTCCGGGTAGACCAGCACGAAGGCGACGGCCGGGCCGTCGGCGGCCGGGGCGGTGTCCGTGTCCGTGTCCAGGAGCGCGGGTCTGCGGCCGAGGGTGACGTCGATCAGCGCCTCGTACACATTGACCCGCAGTGAGCGGCAGAGCGCCTCGCCGATGAGCGCGCCGCCGATCCTGCGGTTGATCTCGACCAGTTCGGGGCCGTCGGCGGTGAGGACGAACTCGACGTGGGCGAAGCCCTGGTCGTGGCCCGCCGCCGCCAGGGCCGCGCCGACCCAGCGCGCGACGCCGTCCCGCTCGCCGTCGGGGAGCGCGACCGGGAAGGCCGCGCCCTCCTCCCGTACGGCGGGGGTACGGGAGGTCAGCCGGCTGGAGACGCCGAGGAGCCGGGTCTCGCCCGCCCAGCTCAGGGTCTCCGCGCTGTAGAGCGGCCCGGCGAGGAAGGGTTCGGCGAAGAGCCGGCCCTTGAGGACGGCTCCGGCGGCCTCGGTGAGCGCGGTGTGCAGGGCTTCGGCGTCCCGGACGATCCACACGCCCCGGGAGGAGGTTCCCGAGGAGTCCTTCAGCACGGCGGGCAGCCCGATCTCCTCGATCACCCGCTCGGCACTGTCGGGACCGGCCTCGACGGTGAGCGCGGTCCGGCCGCTCACTCCCGCCCGGTGCAGCGCCCGCCGTACCTCCGACTTGTCGCGCAGCAGCCGCACGGCGGCCGGGTCGGGCCCGGGGAGGCCGTACTCGGCGGCGAGTTCGGCGGCCGGGGTGGACCAGGTGTCGGTGGTGTTGATGAGTCCGGCGAGGTCGGGGACGCCGCTCAGCACCCGGCGTACGGCGTCCTGGTCGGTGGTGTCGACATCGGCGATGTCGAGCGCGTCGGCGGGGAGTTCGGCCAGTTCGTGGCGGTAGACGGACCGGTCGGACGTGAGCAGGAGGAGGCGGTGGCCGCGCGCGGCGGCGGCTTCGACGGTTCTGGCGATCCCGAAGGAGAGCGATTCGAGCGAGGCGATGGTCATCGGGTGCTCCCGGCGGTCGGAGTGGTCTCGGCTGCGGCGTCCGCCCGGGACGGTCCGCCCGCGTGAACGCCGACGGCGGCCCGGCCCGCCCCGGCGGACCCGGACCCGGTTCCGGCCGCGCCCGCCGGGGAGAGCCCCTGCGGTACGACGGCCTCGACCCGCACGGCGGGGTCGACCCGCGCACCGGGGGGCGCGGAGCGCCCCGCCCATTCCATCACCGCCCACGGCAGGCGCAGTTCGTCCAGCTCCGCGATGTGCTCCGGCTTCAGCCCCGCCGGGTCGAGCGCCTCCGCGTGCCGGGCGAACACCCGTTCCGCGTAGCGGTGTCCGGTGTCGGCCCCGAGGACCAGCAGATTGGCCCCGGGGTCGCGGCGCGCCTCCCAGTCCGCGACGAGGTGCGCGGCCCCGGTGGAGAGCCCGGCGAAGACCGCGTGGCGGCGCAGCAGTTCGACCGCTCCGGCCATGGCGTGCCGGAAGTCGAGCCAGTGGATGGTGTCGTACAGCTCGTGGCGGACATTGCCGAAGGGGATCGAGCTGCCGATCCCGGCGATGATCGCGTCCGGGTCGTTGAAGCCCTCGCTGCCGAAGGTGACGCTCCCGAAGGGCTGTACGCCCACCAGCCGCACCCGGCGTCCGGTGGCGCGCAGCGCCTCGGTGAGCCCTCCGGTGGAGGAGCCGGTGCCGACCGCGCCGACGACGGTGATCGGCCCGTCCGGCAGCGCGTCTGCGGCCAGCTCGGCGAATTCGCGGTACCCGGCGTAGTGCACCCCGTCGTGGTACTGCCGCATCCAGTGGAAGTCCGGCCGCTCCTTCAGCAGGGCGCGGACATGCCGTACGCGCCTCTCCTGGTCGAGCAGCAGACTGGTGGAGGGCGGCATCTGGTCCACGGTCACGCCGAGGACTTCGAGCTGGGCGCGCATGGTGGCGTCCACGGTGGTGGAGGCCACGATGTGGCACTTCAGGCCGTAGCGGTGGCAGGCCATGGAGAGCGCGAGCGCGTAGATCCCGCTGGAGCTGTCCACGAGCGTCTGACCCGGTAATACCTTCCCGGAGTCGAGCAGCGCGCGGACCGCCCCCAGCGCGGCGTACACCTTCATCGTCTCGAACCGGGCCAGGACGACGGAACCTGAGAGCCGGATGAAGGCGGGGTCCTTGAGGGCATCGGTGATGTGCTCGTGGACGGGTATGGAGGGCTGAGCCATGGTGTTACAGGTCTCCTAGAGTCTGCGGGGTTCCTCGGCCCGGCTCATGACGTACGTCCCTGGACGATGAGCCTGCGCGAGTGGTGGTCGTAGGGGCCCCCGTCGAAATCGCCGAAGATCTCCACGTCGGTGAAACCGGCCTCGACGAAGAGGTCGTGGAGTTCGGCGGCGCTGTAGAGAAAGGAGTGGATGGTGGAGGTGCGGGCGGTGTCGCCGCGCACCAGGGTCCAGTCGGTGCGCAGCCGCCGCCAGGAGTCGAGGACGGTGTCGCGCTGGACGACGTACGAGCCGTCCGGCAGGTCGACGGCCTGCGGGCGGCCGATCCAGCCCGCGAGGACCTCTTTGCCCATGACGTCGACCAGCAGCCGTCCGCCGGGGGCGAGGCTGCGGCGCGCGTTGCGCAGGACCTGGAGGTTGTCGGCCGGGTCGGTGAAGTAGCCGAAGGAGGTGAAGACGTTGAGGATCACGTCGTAGCCGCCGGGCTCGGTGTAGTCGAGCATGTCGGCGCGGACCAGCTCCACATCGGCTCCGGCGCGGTCGCAGGCCGCGCGGGCGCGCTCCAGCATGGCGGGGCTGAGATCCACTCCGGTGACCTGGTATCCGCGCTCGGCGAGCGGTACGAGGAAGAGGCCGGGTCCGCAGCAGAGGTCGAGCACCCGGGAGCCGGCCGGGAAGTCGAGGAGGGCGGCTTCGCGGACGAGCGCGGCGACGGTGTCGGCCCGGTCCCCGGAGAACATCGCGGGTGCGAAGTCGACCCATAACCCGTCGTCGGCGTACCACTCCTGCGGGGAATCCTCCCCCAGGCCCGTGCCCCCCGCGTCACTTACATCCCGTACTTCCCGTACTTCCCGCACGTTTTGCTCCTGCGCATCGCTTGTCACATGAACCTCCCTACCCCAGCCGTTATCCGAGTAGTCGGATGGTGACGGCTTGGAGTTCCCCAGACATTGCGTGCACGTGTCATCTGCTCTTGCAATCGCCCGTATCGGCGTGCCTCACGCCAAAGCAGGACATAAGTAGAGAATATCCACAGTGTCCTTTCCTGTGGCGCGATCGACCCGAGCGCCAACGTCGGTCGGGAGTCCAGATGCCGGAGCCGCACGCCCCCGACTCGCCGTCCGTGCGCCCCCCTGCGGGCGCTCTGCGCAGAACCGGCGAGTGGTGCGCCCGGCACGCGGTCGTCGTCATCGTGCTGTGGCTCGCCGCCCTCGCCGGGCTCCAGGTGCTGCACCACTCCTACGGCGGCGAGTACTCCGACGACTTCGCGCTCCCCGGCACCCAGTCGCAGAAAGGGCTGGACGTCCTCACCGAGCACGCGCCCGCCGCCGCCGGGCACAGCGCGCAGATCGTCCTGCACGACGGAGCCCATCCGCTGACCGACGCCGCCGGCCAGATCGCGGCCGTCACCGGGAATCTCCAGAAACTCCCCGACGTGCTCTCCGCGCAGAACCCGCTCTCCGTCCCCAGCGCCCCCGGCGTCGGCCCGCTCTCCGCCGACGGCAGGACCGCCTACATCACCGTCCGGTTCGACGTCTCGCCGTCCAGCCTCGGCGAGGGATACCTCCACGGCGTGGACGACGCCGTCCAACCACTGCGGGCGGCGGGCGTCGAGGTCGAGTACGGCGGCCAGCTCGGCGAACTCGCCCGCCCCATGGCCGACGACCGCACCAGCGAGGCCATCGGCTTCGCCGTCGCGATCGTCGTCCTGCTCATCGGCTTCGGCAGCGTCGCCGCCGCCGTACTGCCGCTGATCACCGCCGTCGTCTGCGTCGTCTGCGGACTGGCCCTGCTGGGGCTGCTCGCCGCCGCGTTCACCTTCGCCACCGTCTCGCCCACCCTGGCCACGATGATCGGCCTCGGCGTCGGCATCGACTACGCCCTCTTCCTCGTCACCCGGCACCGCCAGAACCTCATGAACGGCGACGACCCGGTGACCGCCGCCGGGAGGGCCACCGCCACCAGCGGACACGCCGTACTGCTCTCCGGCTGCACGGTGATCATCGCGCTCTCCGGGCTCTGGGTCTCCGGCATCGGCTTCATCGGCAAACTCGGCCTGGCCGCCGCCGTCACCGTCGTCACCGCCGTCATCGGGTCGATCACCCTCGTACCCGCCCTCCTCGGCCTGATCGGCCGCCACATCGACCGGCTGCGGGTCCGCGCCCCCATCGCCGAGACGGACGCCGAGCCCGGCGAGGCGGTACAGGGCGGCTGGCACCGGTACGCGATGCGGGTGCAGCGGCGGCCCTGGTGGTATCTGACCGGCGGGGTCGCCGTCCTCGCGCTGCTCGCCCTCCCCGTCTTCTTCATCCAGCTCGGCCACATCAGCGACGAGGCCGACCCCACGTCCTTCACCGACCGCCGCGCCTTCGACCTGATGTCCTCGGCCTTCGGCCCCGGCTCCAACGGCCCGCTGACCCTGGTGATCGACCAGTCGGCCGTCCCGCTCCAGGACCGGTCCGCGCTGGCGGCGAAGGCACAGCAGACCCTCTCCCACGTCCCGGACACGGCCACCGTCACCCCGCTGACCCCGAGCCCCGACGACGACGTCCTGATCGCCACCGCCTACTCGGTCGCCTCCCCCCAGGACGAGCGGACCACCGACCTCGTCAACCGCCTCATCGACGACACCCTCCCCCAGGCCGTCTCCGGCACCGCCGCCCACGCCTACGTCACCGGCGGCACCGCCGCCCAGGTCGACTTCCTCGACATCGTCTCCCACCGCCTCCCGGTGATCATCGCCGTCGTCGTCGGCCTCGCCTTCCTCGTCATCCTCACCGTCTTCCGGGGGCTGCTCGTCGCGGTCAAGGCCGCCGTCCTCAACGTCCTCTCGATCGCGGCCTCCTACGGGGTGGTCGTCGCCGTCTTCCAGTGGGGCTGGGGCGGGCCCGCGCTCGGGGTGGCTGGGAAGGTGCCCATCGAGAGCTACGTACCGATGATGATGTTCGCCATCGTCTTCGGCCTGAGCATGGACTACGAGATCTTCCTGCTCTCCCGCATCCACGAGGCCTGGCTGCGCACCGGCGACCCCCGCGCGAGCGTCGCCCACGCCCTGGAGATCACCGCCCGCGTCATCACCTGCGCCGCGCTCATCATGGTCAGCGTCTTCGCCGCCTTCGTCATCAGCGACAACATCGTCGTGAAGATGCTCGGCCTCGGCCTCGCCGCGAGCGTCCTCATCGACGCCACCGTCGTACGCCTGCTCCTGGTGCCCGCCGTGATGACCCTGCTGGACGAGCGCGCCTGGTGGACCCCGCGCCGGCTCGACCGGATCATGCCCCACTTGGAGGCGGAGGGCCACGCCGACGAGCCGGGGCCCGCCCGGGTCTGACCTTCTAGAGCTTGGCGTCGCGCCCGTGCGCGCACACCGAGTGCCGCGCGCCGCCCCCGCCCGTACGGGCCGCCGCCTCCATCCCCGCCCGTACCGCCTTCCCGGCCGCCGACTCCGCCTCGTACACCGGCACCCCGCCCACCAGCGTCAGCCGCACCCGCGCCCCGCTGATCTCCCGCACCGGCACCCGGGTCACATCCCGGTCCAGCACGATCAGATCCGCCTGCCGCCCCGGTGTCAGCTTCCCCGTCCGGCGCTCCATCCGGAGCTGGTACGCGGCCCCCGAGGTGTGCGCCCGCAGGCTGGCGGCCCGCGAGATGCCCTCCAGCTCCGGGTGGAGCGGGCCCTGCGTCGCCCCCTCGCCCTCCCTGTCGACCGCCGTACGGATCTGGTTCCACACCGCCAGCGGATCCACCGGCCAGTCCGAGCCCCCCGCCAGCACCGCCCCGGCGCGCTCCAGTCCGCGCGCCGGATACAGCCGCCGGTGCCGCTCCTCACCGATGTACGGAAGCAGCGCGTCCACCGTCCAGGTGTCCCGCATCGCCCACTGCAACTGCATGTTCGCCACCACTCCGAGCCGCCTGAACCGCCGCAGGTCGGCCGGGTGCACCAGCTGGAGATGGGTGATCGTGTGCCGGTTGCCCCGGCGGCCGTTCGCCCGCAGCGCGGCCTCGTAGCCGTCGAGCGCGGTGCGCACCGCCCGGTCGCCGATCGCGTGCGTGTGCACCTGCCAGCCGCGCCGGTCGAAGAGCACCGCCAGCCGCGCGAACTCGGCGGGCGTCGCCCACAGCTCGCCCCGGTTGGCGGTCGGCCTGCCCTCGCCGTCGAGATACGGCTCCAGCAGCGCGGCCGTCGGATCGGGGTGCTCGATCACCCCGTCCAGGAACACCTTCACCGCGCCGACGCTCAGCCCCGGCACCCCCCGGTACGCCGCACGCACCTCCCGCGCCCACTCCAGCGCCCCCGCCGGGTCCTTCACCGTCTCCGCGTCCAGCGCCACGGCCACGGCGACCCGCTGCGGCAGCCGCCCCGCGCGCGCCAGCGCCGCGTACGCCCCCAACTCCCCGTGCGCCACCGCCGCGTCGAAGACCGTGGTCACCCCCTGCGCGGCGGCCCGAGCGAGCACCGTCCCGCAGGCCTCCCGCACCAACGCCTCGGGAAAGTCCGGCACCAACCCGGTGACCAGCGCCTTCGCCTCGTCCTTCAACAGCCCGGTCGGCTCCCCGCCCGGCCCCCGGACAATCTCCCCGCCCGGCGGATCCGGCGTCGCGGCGGTGATCCCCGCGAGGTCCAGCGCCCGCCCGCTCGCGAGCGCGGTGTGCCCGTCCCCGCCGACCAGCACCACCGGCCTGCGCGTCGGCAGCGCGTCCAGAATGCTGTGGTGCGCGACCGTCCCGGCGGGCAGCAGCCCCACCGGATTCCAGTCCTCCACCACCAGCCACCCATCCGGCTCCCGCCCCGGCTCCGCCGCGAGGAACCCGCCCACCAGCTCCCGCAACTCCCCCACCGTCAGCTCCCGGTGCCCGAGCGAGGGGCTCAGCGACCGCACCGCCGCCATCACCGGATGCGCGTGCCCGTCCACGACCCCGCTCATCACCGTCCCCCCACCCGCGTCGACCACCTCCGTGTCCCTCCCCGCGAACCTCCTCCTGATCTCCCCCGACCCCCCGACCCCGACGATCCGCCCGTCCCTCCCCACCGCGACCGCCTCCGCCATCCCCCCGCGCTCCCCGGTCACCACCCGCGCGTTGTGCACCACGAGCGCGGCGGACCGCCTCGGCGCGGCGACGGCGGCCTCTCCGGGGGACGCGAGGACGGTGGCGGCGGTGAGGGCGGTGGCGGTCGTGAGGAGCCGGCGTCGGGGGAGTTCAGAAGTCATGACAGAGCATCCTTGGCGCTCAACTCGCCTCAGACCATTGATTTTCGAGGAGGTACGCCGACTCCCGGCAACGAACAGAGATCCGACGAGGCACAGGAATGGGCCCTGCCTCCTCATGGGAACGGCCGCCCCTCCCCGGGTGCGGGAGGAACGGCCGATGACGGTCCGAGAAGCGTCAGGTGCAGTTGATGATGAGCGCGGTGGTCGCCGTGCAGGTGCGGGACGCGCTGTCGTTCGCGGGGTTGGGGTCGGTGGGCGCACTGGCGGTACGGGTGGCGGTCACCGTGTAGGAGGTCCCGAGGCTGAGGGCGGACACGGGCACGGTGACCCGGTGGGTGACCTTGGCGCCGGGGGCGAGGCCGGTGGCGGTGCAGGTGGCCTTGCCGGTGGTGAGGGCGCAGTCGGGGCTGGTCGCCCCGGTGGCGCTGGGCAGACCCAGGGTGACGGCGGCGGAGGCGAGTGTGCGGGGCCCGTGGTTGGTGAGGGTCACGGCGTACTCGATACGGCCGTTCAGCAGACCGGGGCGGGGAGTGGCGGTCAGTTCCACGCCGAGGTCGGCGGTCGGGCGCTCGGCGATCGCGATGTCGACGGGGGTCGTGCCCACGGGGACGGTGCTGGTGGTCTGGGCGGCGGTGTCGATCACGGAGACCGTGGCCGAGTTGCCGTTGGCGGTGTAGACATGGCCGCCGTCCGGGGTGACGGCCACCCCCCTGGGGGTGTTTCCGGCGGCGGTGGTCGCGGTCACCGTGTTCGTCGCGGTGTCGATCGTGGCGACGGTCGCGCCCTGGCCCCGGGAGACGTAGGCGCGCGCACCGTCCGGGGACACGGCGACGTCGTACGGACCGTCGGTGAGGGGGACGTTCGCGGACACGGCGTTGGTGGCCGTGTTGATCACCGCGACGGAGTTGGAGTACGGACGGGTGACATAGGCGCGGCTGCCGTCCGGGGTGACGGCGACGCTCTGGGGGAATCCGCCGACGTTGATCGTGGCGGTCACGGCGTTCGTCGCCGTGTCGATCACCGATACCGAGCGGGCGTTGTAGTTGGTGACATAGGCCCGATTGCCGTCCGGGGAGACGGCCACCTCCTGCGGGGCGCTGCCGACGGCGATGGTCGCGGTCACGGCGTTCGTCGCGGTGTCGATCACCGTCAGCCGCTGGAGCGCGCTGTTGACGACATAGGCGCGGGTCCCGTCGGGCGAGACGGCGATCCCGCTCGGGCCGTTGCCGACGGGGACGGTCGCCGTGACCATCCCCGTCGTGGTGTCGGTCACGGAGACGGAGCCCGCGTCCCCGTTGCTCACATAGAGCCGGGCCCCGTCCGGGGACGCGGCCACGCCCTTGGGGCCGCCGCCGACCGCGAAGGTGGCCGTGACGGCGGTGGTGGCGGTGTCGATCACGGAGACGGTGTCGTCGCTGTAGTTCGTCACGTAGGCGAGCGGGGCTTCGGCCGTGGCCCGTGCCACGGGCGCGCCGGGCGCGGCAGTGGCGGAGTGCGCCGCCGGGGCCACGGCGGTCAGCGAGGCCACGGCCAGGCCGCAGGAACCGGCGATCGCGAGAAGCCGTCGGCCGCGCTGCTTCCAGGGCCGAACGGATGTGCTGGGCAGGCTCATACGGGATTCCTCTCCCATCGGACCCCGGCGCGGGAGCACATGGCCGTGCGGCCGGCCGGTGGCGCGTGCGGTGATGTCACGGAAGTGGGACAGCCGGTGATCACTGTGAGGCCTCCCACGCCGGTCCGATCACGGCCACCGGCACAACCATCCGAACGAATGATCATTCGGTCATACGTTCCGCCTGCTCATACTGGGCCGGAACGGGCTACGGCTGGGCGTCCACCCAGCTCAGCTTGTGCCCGTAGAGGACCCGTTGGCAGATCGCTGTGCATCCCGTCGCCGACGGTGCGTGCTCGGAGATGGACCACAGCCGGCCGGTTCCGCGCTCGATGTAGAGGTCTTCCGGCCCGACGGCGGTGGGGATCGGCGCGCCGATCGTTTCCAGCACGCCGTTGTTCCAGGCGGCCCGGTACAGCCGGCCGTTGTTCTTGTTGTTGCTGACGTTCACATACAGCTTGTTGTTCTGGGCGACGGCCCCCTGGGCTCCGCCGCGCGGGAGGGGGAGGTAGTTGCTCCAGCCCTGCGCGGGTACGTCGGCGGTCCGGCTCTCCAGGGCCGCGACCGGGTAGGAGGCGATACGGCCCGTGGACGGAGAGTCCGCGTTCGGATAGCAGTACTCGCCCATGATCAGCCGGTCGGGCACGGTGGAGCGGTCGAGCGAGAGGTAGGAGGCCTTCGGGGCCCCGGTGGAGACGCAGTGGGATTGCCCTGCGGGGTTGGACTGAGGTGCCTTGAACTTCCAGGCGGCCACCTGGGGCATGACATAGCGGTAGCCGAAGCTGTACCAGACGTTGTTGTGGCGTCCCGCCTTCGTCTTGTCCTGGGTGTTGGACGTGGTCGGCGTCCCGTCGAGGTCGGTCCCCATCGGGTCGCGGGTCGTGACGTCGTTGTCCGGGTCCAGGTCCATGATCATGCGCATGTCGAAGACCCGCATGCCGTTGCGGGTGTCCGCGACATAGAGGTAGTTGCCGTACCAGACCATGCCTCCGGCATGGATGCCGTTCTGGATGGTGGGGCCCTCACCGGAGTTCAGCCCGTCGAACGAGATGTTCTTCGCGGTGTTCACGTACGTCCAGGCCAGCAGCACATGGCGGTACTTGACCGACTCGACCCCGGTGACGGGGTCGACCTTCTTCTGGGAGAAGGTGACGCGTACGCCCTTCTGGTTGCAGGCGTCGTCCGCCTCCAGCTCCGCCGGGGTGCAGTCGCCGATCTGGTTGTCACCGCTGTTGTTTCGGCCCGGGTCGTAATCGTCGTACGCCGAGAAGAGGTGGATGTTCCTTCCGGCGTCGCTGCCCCACGCCTCGTTGTCCTTGGCGTCCGAGACGCCGGTCATCGACTGGGGTATCCACTCCTTCGTCACGGAGTCGTCGTTCTGGAGGCAGTACTTGACGTCCGGCTGCGGGGCGGCCGGTCCGAAGGGGTCACGGTTGGTGCAGCCGATCTCGGCGGTGCGGTTGAGGTTGCCGAGGAGATTGGTCAGGCTCTGCTTCGGCAGTACGGCGTCGAGGCGGGCGACCTTCTCGGCGGTGGCGGCGTTCTGCGCGCCCGGGGTGAGGGTGTGGTCGGCCGGATCGGCCTGACCTCCCGGCCCGGTCCACGCCTGCGGGCCCAGGGCCGGGGGCGCGGTGGCTTCCGTGGCCCGCGGGTCCTGCTGCTGGCTCAGGGGCGGGACCGGGTCCGGAGGGTGAGCCGGGTTCTCCTGTGCTTGTACGGGTACGGAGAGCGCGCCGAGCACCATCGCCGCCGCCAGACAGGCCGTGAGCCGCGCCCCGCGCGTACGGGTGCGCGAAGTGGCCTTTGTCCCCTTGGACCTCTTCTGTAACGGTAAGTGAGTCATGGAACAGAGGCTTGCAGCATCCTTTCCCCGTCACAAGGGAATCGATTCCGTGAACTCCGATACCTGCCGGGGATTTGCCGGGCGGGACTCATCCCCGGGTGATGGGCCTCCCGGTGGGCTCTACCGTGACGCGGTATGACTGAGGTGATCGTTCTCAACGGTGGTTCCAGCTCCGGGAAGTCCGGGATCGTTCGGTGTCTTCAGTCGGTCCTGCCGGATCCGTGGCTGGCCCTGGGGACCGACACACTGGTCGACGCGATGCCCGCGTCCATGCGGGCATCGGACGCCGGGATCGAGTTCGCTCCGGACGGAGAGGTGATCGTCGGGCCGGAGTTCCGGACGCTGGAGGCGGCATGGGTCGAGGGAGTCGCCGCGATGGCCCGCGCGGGCGCCCGGGTCATCGTCGACGAGGTCTTCCTCGACGGGGCGGACTCGCAGCGGCGGTGGCGGAAGGCTCTCCGTGACGTGCGGGTGCTGTGGGTCGGCGTCCGGTGTGACGGTGCGGTGGCCGCGGGCCGGGAGGTCGCGCGAGGCGATCGGATCATCGGGATGGCCGCGTCCCAGGCGGATGTGGTCCACCGGGGCGTGGTCTACGACCTGGAGGTAGACACCACGCACGCCGAGTCGATGGAGTGCGCACGGGCCATCGCCGCGCGTGTCGGGTGACCGAGGCCCCGGCTGCCTGCCGCTGTGACCACGGCACCGTGCCGATCAGGCCACTGCTGTCAGGGGGCGACCTCCCTCACGTTATGCCTCGGGTGTTCCTTCCGCCGAAATACGGCGGAAGCCGAGGTACGGGAAGAGAGATTCCGGAAGGACGAGGGAGCCGTCCTGCTGCTGGCACTGTTCGAGAAGCGCGGCCACCGTACGGCCGATCGGCAGACCGGACCCGTTGAGGGTGGCGACGAGCTTGGGCTTCCCGTCCTCTCCTCGGGTGCGGATGTTCGCGCGGCGGGCCTGGAAGGTGCCGAAGTTCGAGATCGACGAGATCTCGCGGTACGTGTTCTGGCTCGGGATCCAGACCTCGATGTCGTACGTGAGCTGTGCGGAGAAGCCCGTGTCACCGGCCGCGAGCTTGACGACGCGGTACGCGAGGCCAAGCTCCTTCAGGCATGCCTCGGCGTGACCGACCATCGTCTCCAGCGTGGCGTCCGCGTCCACCGGATCGACCATCTGAACGATCTCGACCTTGGCGAACTGGTGCTGGCGGATCAGACCCCGGGTGTCACGGCCGTACGAGCCCGCCTCGGACCGGAAGCACGGCGTGTGCGCGGTCAGGGCCAGCGGCAGTTCGGCCGGCGGAATGATCTCGTCGGCGTAGAGATTGGTCAGCGGCACCTCGGCAGTCGGGATGAGGAACAGCTCGCGATCGGCGACACCGGTCTTGAACAGGTCTTCCTCGAACTTCGGCAGCTGTCCGGTGCCGGTCATCGTCTTACGGCTGACCAGGTACGGAACCGCGTGCTCGACGTACCCGTGCCGACGGGTGTGGATGTCGAGGAAGAGCGTCGCCAAGGCACGCTCCAGTGCGGCGCCCGCCCCGCGGGAGACGACGAAACGGGGGCCCGCGAGCTTCGTCGCGCGGGCGAAGTCGAGGATGCCGGTGCTCTCGCCGAGGGCGACATGGTCCTTCGGCTCGAAGGAGAAAGCCGGCGGGGTGCCTACTCGTCGGATCTCGACGGCGAACTCCTCGGAGTCGCCGTCCGGGGCCGCGTCGTCCGGCAGGTTCGGGATGGTCAGGAGCAGCTCACGCAGTTCCTCCTGTACCTGTTCCTGCCCGGCGTCGATGTCCCGGATCTGCTCCTTCAGCTCGCGGGCACGCTCCTTCAGCTTCGAGATGTCGCCACCCTGTTTGGCCGTCTGCTGGACCTCACTCGCCACGCGCTTGGTCTCCGCCCGCAGCTCGTCGGCCGAGCGGATGCTCTGGTTGCGCCGGGACTGAAGATCTTCCAGCCGCGACAGGTCCAGGGAGTAACCGCGACGAGCGAGCCGATGAACTGCTTCGGCACCCATGTCAATCAGGGCGCGGGCATCGTGCATGAGGGAGATCCTTTTATCCGGCGAGCGGGGGATACCGCATCGACGGTAGCAACGGTCAGCCCCTCGTCGATCCGCAATAGCGCCGCGTCACCGGCGTCGGTGATCTGCCCGCACGTGCCCAAGCCCGGACTCACCATTCCGGGGCCCTGCGTTCGAAGCCGTCGGCACCGCTCCTGGGCGCGAGACCCTACCCGGCGGTGCGGAAGTCGGTCAGCGCCACCCTGACGTCAGAGATCAACACCCCCACAGCCGCCAGCCTTTCGACGGCCCACTCCACGGCTTCCCCGACTGTGGCGGCCCGCACCGTACAGGGGAACCACACGCCGCTCGGGTCCTCCTCCCACCCGATCTCACCGCCTGCGAGGGCATCCGAGTGGTCGAACGCATCGGACTCCTTCTCGGACGGGCGTCGCGTCGGGTACAGGATGAACGCCCAGTCACGCGCAGTCGCTGCGCGCTGGTGGGCGCGCTCCGCACGTCGCAGTGCGGCCTCCACGTCGGGCTTTGGATGCCGGTCACCCTTCATGCGCTCACCTCCATGCCCGGGAAACGAGCAGGGGCGCGACGAGGTACGGGAACAGGGCCCTGCCGGGCTCGTGGACGACCGAGCCCCACCGCTCCGGGAAATGGGAAGCGGCGGGGCTCGGGGTATGCGGTTTTACAGCTCGGCGGTCCGGGCGAGGGTGACGAGACCGGCGAAGGCCGGGGCGGACACCATCAGGACCGGGCCGGACGGACGCTTGCTGTCACGAACCGGAACCATCCCGGTGAGGGACGCGTGCGCCGGGACCCACTCGACGCATTCGCCGCCCTCAGGGCCGCTGTGCGTGCTCTTGGCCCATGCGGCGGTCTGCGGATCGAATTCGGACGTCATACGTACTCCTTCGAGATCGGCGGTGCTCGGGAGGGGGTTGCGCGGATCTACAGGTTGGCGGAGCGGGCGAGGGTGATCAGACCGGCGAAGGCCGGGGCGGACACCATCAGGACCGGGCCGGACGGACGCTTGCTGTCACGAACCGGAACGGTGCCGGTGAGGGACGCGTGCGCCGGAACCCACTCGATGCACGCGCCACCCTCAGGGCCGCTGTGAGTGCTCTTCACCCAGACAGCGGTCCGCGCGTCGAAATCGGACGTCATAGGTACTCCTTGCGGATCTCTTGAATGCGTGCGACAGAGGCATCATGCCCCAGCGCCTCGGCCCGCAGCCGGTCGAAGATCGACAGAGCCCTGGCCACGACCTTGGGCGTCTCCACCGGCCGCCCCCCGTGGGGGCCTTCGACATGCAGAACGGTCGGCTTCCGGTCGAACATCAGCAGAATGAAGGGAGCGCTGCTCGACGTTACCGTACCGAAGGGCATGAGCTGGATGGTCACATTCGGTGCCTCCGCCTCCGCCACCAGACGCTCAAGCTGCTCGGCCATCACCTGACGGGAGCCGACGAGCGTACGCAGGCAGGCTTCGTGCAACACCAGCCACACCTCGGGCGGGTTCTCCTGCTCCAGGACTTCATGGCGGCGCATCCGGGCGGCCAGCCGGGACTCGATGGCGACGGCCGAGAGCCGTGGCGCGCTCGCCCGATAGAGAGCGCGGGCGTACTCCGGGGTCTGGAAGAGCCCGGGTATGAAGAGGGTGGTGTAGTCGAGGATCTTCACCGCCTTCCGTTCCTGCTGGGTGTACGGCTCGAACCAGCTCGGGTGGTCGCCGTCCACCGCCGCCTGCCACTGTCGCAGCAGCATGGTTCCCGTGCCGAAGACCCGGTCGCACCCGGTCGCGAACTTCTCGCTCGGCACCTGCTTGCCGTTCTCCACCGTGGAGACGTACGCCCCCGAGTACCCGATGGCGGAGCCCAGGCCCCGGACGCTTATGTCCCGGGCCGTACGCATCTCCTTCACATGGACGCCGAACTGCTCAACAGGATTTAACGGTTCCTGGTTGGCTTCATGATCCATCGCACTGACCTGCTCTTTCTGTCTTCTTGGTGTGCTCGAACGCCGTTCGAGATGTTCAGCACCCCGGCTTAACTGCACCGCAACCAGGGCGAGTTGTGCTCATCTGGTCACCCACCGAAACCATCCGGGGGGAGAGCGAGGAGGCGGCCGGATGACCAACACCCCAGAGCCCGAAGAAGACACGGGTCGAGACATAGCGGTCGGCACACTCGCGTACGACATCCGCATCGAGCGGGTGGGGGTCGTGATGGAGGAGTGCGGTACGCGCTACGCACTCCGGCCCCCACACGGTGGACGCGAGTGGGAAGCGCCCGCCGATGAGGTCCGCCCGGCCACCGTCGCCGAACGGATCCGCTCGGAACTGGCCGAGCGCAACGCCAACAGCCGCAAGGGGAACGGGCGGCTGTGACCCAGACCCCGCTCCGGCGCGGCGGCATCCCCCGGTGCCGCGGGAAATCGCGCGGAGCGGCCCCCCTCGGCCGGACGGCGGACCCGTCGCCCCCGTCCGGCCGAGGAAGAGGGAACCGGGCCCCACGGCCCGGTTCCCTGCCCCGTACCCGTACCCGTACACCCCGAACAGAGCAGGAGGCAGCGGTGCCAGGCCGCACAAAAGAGGAGAAGGCGACCGCGCGGGAACGCGTCATCGTCGACCGCGACACCGTCATCACCCGCTACACCCAGGGCGACTCCCTCCGCGCCATCGCCCGCACCTACGACGTCCACGCCCCCTGGCTCGCCGCCCGCCTCACCCGCTGGGGCGTCCACGTCCGCCCCCACAACACACCCCCCACCTCCCACTCCCACGTCCTCCGCGACAACGAAACCGGCGCCGTCACCGCCCTCCGCTGCCCCGACCCCCACTGCGGCCGCCTCACCCACATCACCCGCAACCGCCTCGCCCCCCACACCACCACAACCACCGGCACCGGCTGCCCCCTCTCGAACGCCCCCGTCCAGGACCAGGCCCACACCCGGACCTCCGGCTGACCCCCTGCGACAATCCACCACATGGAAACCCGCCAACCACCGGACGGATGGACGCTCCAACAGATTCGAGACGTCTCCGGCGACACCCGGGCCGAGGTGCTCAGCCCGGACCGAAGGGTCGTGTTTCGCGACGACGACGACGTTCTCCACCCCACGCTTGTCCTTGGGTTCGGTCAACTCGTCATCGTGAAGGTCCTCGATGACGACGACTGGTACATGGGCAGCCTGAACGACGACGGCAGCGTCATCTGCTGGAGCGCCTACGACGATCTGTACGAGGCGCTGCGCGGTTTGTAGCCCCCGGAAACGGAGCTGCGGCAGTGCACCACCACGGATGCACCTGGACCGGAGAGAAGCGGGCCTTCGACGACGAGGCCCTCCGGCGGCCACTCCAGCCCCGAGCTGCGCTGCCCGCTCGGAGACAAGGAGGTCCGCCATGAGCGGGCCGAGGAACGCGGCCTGCGCTGGGAAACCGTGGAGGCCGTCACTCGGGCCGCCTTCGAGGAGACGCTCCGGAAGTCCTTCGGCTGAGCCGACCCCCGTCAGAGATGGACGATCTCGACCGTCGTGACGACCAGCACCGGCGCTCCCGCGATGTAGTACCGGACGAGCGCCCCCGCGACGGTGGCGTGCCGGCGGTCCTTCTCCCTCGGCGGACCGGCCGGGCCCGAGCCGTGGCCGTACGGGTCGCGGCCGAGGGTGCGGGCGATCTCGGCGTCGAAGCGGGCGCGGAAGGGGGAGGGCATCTGGGCGCGGACCTTCTCGGCCTCGCCCGCGTACTGGATGCGGTAGCCGGTCACACGTCCCCCGGTTCGGACTCGTCGCGGCGGGGGACGCCCGCGAAGAGTTCGGCCTTGAGCCGGTCGATCAGCGCGTCCTCCTCCGCGAGGCGCTCGGGCGGGTACCCCCAGCGCAGCGTGGCGTAGACCAGCTCCTGCGCGGGCACGCCGACGATGTCCCGCTCGAACTCCGCGAGCCGCTCGCCGCGCAGCTCCGCGCGGATCCCCTCGATCGTCGCGGGGAAGGTGACCGAGCCGACGGGGAAGCCCGTCTTGTACGTGGCGGAGGGGCGCTCGCCCGTGACGGGGTCGCGCGGCGGGTGGCTGGGGGCGACAGGCCTGCCGTCGCCGTCCAGGACGCCGGTGAAGTCACCCGCCCGCAGCCGGGCGACCGCGGCGGGGTCCTCGGCGGCGGCCCACCCGGGCAGCGCCCAGTCGAGCACGGTGTAGACCAGGCTCGCCCCCGGCGTACGCATCGCCTCGGCGTCGAACTCGGCGGCCCGCGCCTCTTCCAGCGCCGCCCGGACCCCCCTCAGGCTGGAGGGGATCTCGATCCGTCTCCCGGCCAGCGGAACACTCCACACCGGCTCTCTGTACGCGGTCATAGACCGGCCCCCGTCTCGCTCGTCTCCCGCACGGCTGCTCCGGCCCCACCGTACGGAAGCCCCGGGCCGTCCACCGGGACCACCCCGGGCTCACTCGAACCGGAGGAACTCCAGGAGGAGGAAGTCGACGGCGAAGTCCCCGGCCCGCCGGGAGACGCTGTGCCGGGTGACGGTGCGCAGCCCGCGTTCGGCGGCCAGCCGGTTGAGGCGGTCGAGGTTGCCGAGGCTGTTGAACCCGAGCAAGAGGCGTCCCTCCTCGGTCAGATGGCGTGGACCGTGCCGTAGATAGCGGGCGTGCGCGGCGTAGCCGGGGTCGAAGATCGCGGGCTGAATGTCGTCCTCGTAGGCGAACCGCTCAGGGGCTTCGACGACATTGGAGTTCCAGAAGATCATGTCGAAGCGGTCGTCACCGCCGAGTGCGTCGAACAGGTCGCCGCGCAGGACCCGCACCCGGTCGGCGACATGGTGGCGGGCGGTGTTGAGGCGGGTGTTGCGCACGGCGGGCTCGGTGATGTCGACGGCGGTCACCTGGGCGCAGCCGCTCAGGGCGGCCATGACGGCGGTCACGCCGGTGCCACTGCCGATCTCCAGGAAGCTGCCGCCCGGCGGGTAGGGCAGCCAGGCGCTGAACACCTCGGTGGATGTCGTCCAGACGGGGGCGAAGACACCGGGCAGCAGGTCCCAGCTTCTGCCCAGGAGTTCGAATTCCTTCGGGCGTTCCTCCAGGCTCCGGTGACGCGCCGCGAGCCGTCGGCCGATCTCGAACGCGTCGGGCGTGGCGCTCACGGCGGATCCTTCCCGGCGGAGGTCGGCGGGTCTCCCGCATGTCGCGGGTGAGCGGAGTGCGTGTGCGGGTGCGGTGCGGTGCGGTGAGCGGGCTGCGGGAGGCCGCGACGCGGGGCGAAGGCGTCCTCCGCGTCCATGGCCAGGGTACTTCGGCGGGCCAGGGCGGGCGCGGCCACGCGCGACAGCTATACACCGAGCGTATACATCGTGTGTATAGTCCTGGGGCATGGCTCCTGTGACCGCATCCCGCTACAACGCCCCTGTCGCCGTCCTGACCGCGACCGGCGTCTTCGGACTGCTGCTCGGCTGGGCGACGTACGGCCTGCACGGAACGACACCCCTGCTGGATCGGGTGACCAACTCGACGTCCACCTGGATCATCTGGACCGCCGCGGCCGGTGCGCTGATCCGTGACCGGCGGCTCGCCGTCTGGGGCGGGGCGTTGATGATGCTCGCCACCTGCGGCGGTTACTACACGGCGTCCGCTCTTGGAGACACTTTCGGGAGCGGAGGGCTCGGAACCGCCGCCGTGTGGTCGGTGGCGGGGCTGATCGGAGGGCCCCTGCTGGGGTGGGCGGGGTGGACCGTACGACGAGGGCGGGGCGACCTGCGGCCGGCAGCCGGGGCGGTGATCGCGATGGTGGTGCTGGGCGAGGGGGGCTGGCTGGGGCTGGGGCTCCGCTACTGGGGAGAAGCGGTCGCCTTCCTGACCGCCGGCGCGCTGCTCACCGCTCTCCTGACCGTCTACCTGGCACGCACCGGGGCGCACCGGTACTGGCTGTGCGCCGTGCTCGCTCCCGTGGGCGGTCTCGTCTTCTACCTCGCCGAGAAGACCATCCTCAACGGTCTGCTCGGATCGGCATGACCCTGTCCAGCTCCTCACTCGTACTCCAGCAGGATTTCGCTGTCTGAGCCGGGGTCTTCAGCGGGCGGCGGGAGTGCGGCGGGCTGGCGGGGAGCGGCGATGTCCAACGGGGAACCGCCCTCCGGCACCATGAGCCCGCCGCCCGCTCCAGCGACGTGTTCCACCTGGCCAGATGAGGATCACCGCTCGGCCGCCGGGGTGTCCTGGCCGCCGAACACCTCCTCGACGAGCTGTGCCACGGCCTTCTGGAACGCCTCGGCGAGGGACAGCGCGGCGTCGTCCACGTAGTTCAGCGCGGCGATCAGGGTCTTGCTGCCGTCGGCCGTGCTGTACATCAGCGCTCCGTGGCCCGCCACGCCGCCGTTGTGGGTGATGATGGTGCCGCCGTTCCCGCTCGCCTGCTGGACGAACAGGCCCAGGCCGTAACCGGTCTCGGGGTGCGGCTCGCACATCTCGGCCAGCAGCGGGGCGGGCAGCAGCTTGCCGCTCAGCAGCGAGGAGATGAACGTGTGGAGGTCCCGGGTGGTGGAGATCATGTCTCCGCCGGTCGAGATCCAGGAGGGGTCGTGCCGGGTGACGTCGACGGTCTCCGTCCGCCCGGCGTCCTCGTACCGGTAGTAGGCGCGGGCGTGCGGCTCGGGCAGCTCCGGGTCGCCGTCCGGCACCAGGGTGTCCGACAGTCCGAGCGGCTCCAGGACCAGTCGCCGCATCTCCCCGGCGAAGGAGCGGCCGGTGGCCTTCTCGACCAGCAGCCTGAGCAGGACGTAGTTGGTGTTGGAGTAGCTCCAGCCCGTTCCCGGCTCGAACCGCGCGGGCCGGGACAGGGCCAGTCGCACCAGTTCCTCCGGCTGGTAGGCCGTGAACCGCTTGTCCACCCACTCCTGGCCCGTGTTCGTGGCGGGGATCCCCGGGGTGAAGGTCCCGTCGGCGTGGTACTCGCCGGTGAAGTTGAACACCCCGCTGGTGTGCCGCAGCAGCATCCGCACCGTGATCCGCGGGTCCAGCCCGAGCCCGGGCAGGTGGTCGGCGGCCGGGGCGTCCAGCTCGATCGCGCCTTCGGCCACCAGCCGCAGCACCAGGGCCGCGGTGAAGGTCTTGGTGTTGCTGCCTATCCGGACGTACCCGTCCACCGGGGGCTTCTCGGTCCCGCCCAGCTCGCGCGCCCCGGCGCTGCCGACCCATTCGCCCTGTTCGTCGTGCAGGCGCATCGTCACACCGGTGAAGCCGGACTCGATCATCCCCTTGATGAGCTTCCGCAGCTCGGGACGGTCCTGGTCGCCAAGGGTGAGGGACATGGTGGGTGCTCCTTCAGGTCTGAGGGGGGAGTGCGGTGGGGGGAGTGCGGGTGAACGGGCCGGATCGGCGCGGGGTGTGTGTCCGCGTCAGAGGCTGCGCGCGCTGATGTCGCCGTAGGCGGTGGTGGCGTGGACGGTGAGGGCGGCGTCGGCGCCGTCGGCGTTCCGGAGCGTGTTGTGGATCCGGCCGTAGGAGGTGCCGGCGTCCAGGGAGGCGGAGACCCCACGGGCGGCGGCGACGGAGATCTCGCCGTGCTCGGTGCGCAGCGTGACCGTGCCGCGCACGGCCTCGTCGACGCGGAGGTCGCCCTTCTGGGTGCTGATGTCCGCGTCGCCGCCCAGACGGCCGACCGTGACGTCGCCCGACTGGAGGGTCAGCCGGACGCTCGCGGCCTCGTCGAGCTTGACCGTGCCCTGAGCGGTCTCGAAGGTGACGTCGCCGAGCCGTCCGACGCCCCGCAGCCCGGCGAGGGCCGCGTTCGCCTCGACGTGGGATCCCGCGGGCAGCCGGACCGTGACCTCGACGGATCCGGAGGGGCCGAAGACCTGGTTGTCCGCCTGCGGGGCGGTGATCCGCAGGACGTTGTCGCCGTAGACGACCTCCGTGCGCTCCGCGGCCTTCGCGTCGCGGCCCGTGGACGGGTTCTTGGGGAGGACCTCGACGGTGGTGTCGGCCCGGTCGGCGGCGATGAGACGGATGTCGCCGGCGGGGACGTCCAGGATGACGGTGACCGGGGTGGGGGTGTCGAACTTCTGCATCGTACTGCCCTTCCGTTGCTGTTTCCGATGAGGGAAAAGCTACGTTGCATTTCCAGACCTGGCAATCACATCGTTGCGATGAATCGACATAATCGCAGCTCAAAGCAGTTAATTCATTGCAATGGGGGAAGTTTTAACGCAACGATCAAGCCGTGGCACGTTGCAATGGATCGAAAGTGAACGCTACTGTGGGGGCCACGGACGATCACGGAGGAGAATGCGATGCCAGGAGGCCGACTCACCCAGCAGGAACGCCAGCGGATCGCGCTGGGACTGGCCGACGACCTCTCCTACGCGGAGATCGCCAGAGGGCTGGACCGCCCGACCTCGACCGTCACCCGCGAGGTCATGCGCAACGGCGGCCCCGCCGCCTACCGCGCGGACCTCGCCCACCGCGCCACCGAACGCCGCGCCCACCGCCGCAAGAAGACCACGACGGCCCCGGACCCCGGCACGCCCCCGCAGACCCACGGGCGCGACGCCGAAGCGGTGCGCGAGTACGAGGAGACGTTCGCCACCGTCTTCATGCAGTCGGGCCTGCCCAGGATGACGGCCCGGGTCCTGGCCAGCCTCTACACCACCGACGCGGGCAGCCTCACCGCCTCCGAACTCGCCGGACGCCTCCGGATCAGCCCCGGGTCCGTCTCCAAAGCGGTCACGTTCCTCGGCAGCCAGGGCCTGATCCGCCGCGAACGCGACGACCACCGCCGTGAGCGCTACGTCGTCGACGACGACGTCATGTACCAGTCCACGATGGCCAGCGCCCGGGCCACCGCCCACCTGGGCGACATCGCCCGGCAGGGCGTCGGCGTCCTCGGCCCCGACACCCCGGCCGCCACGCGCCTGGAGAACATCGCCCGCTACGTGGACTTCGTCTCCGAGAGCATCGCCCGCGCCGCCGACCAGGCCCGCGAGATCCTCCACACGACGCCCGGCGGGACCTCCGACGGCGCCCCCTAGTGGCAGTCGTAGCGGTGGGCGACGGGAAGCCCGGGGCAGCGGCGGCAGAGGAAGACGTACATGCCTCCCGCGTCGCCCATGTCCATGTCGACGTGCTCGTCCCCGGTGATGCTGAGGAGGTGCTCCATGCGCTCGCCGCAGTCGCAGACGGGCCAGTCCGGCGACTGGATCCAGGCGGGGTATCCGCCGGCCTTGGTCTCCAGCACACAGGCCAGTTCGGGGTAGCGGTCGAAGTCCTGGTCGAGCTCCAGGACGCGGGCTCTGAGGTGCTCGGGGAGATCCTGGCCGGGGTGGTCGAGGGCGACGGCGGGTGACACCGTGCAGGGCGGGGTGGGCAGGAACTCGTCCTCGTACTCGCCCTCGGCGGGTCGGGGGATGTCCGGCCGGACGCCACGGGCGAGGACGTCGGCCTCCTCGCGCCAGTGGAGGGCGGGCAGGGGGGCGTCCTGCTCCAGGGGGTGGAGCAGGGTGCACCAGAGCAGTTGCAGGAGGTCTTTGCCCTCGGGAAAGCGCAGCTCGGGCACATCGCGGGCGAAGAGCTGCACCACCGGGACCATGGGGACCCGCCCCGCCGGGCCGCCATGGCCCAGTGGCCGGGCTGCTCGCAGTGGGGCCAGGGCTCGTCGGCGGGCCAGAGCGGCGGGCCGCCGACGGAGCTGTCGCGGGCGGTGGGGGACCCCGGGCGCGGGCGCAGCGCGGTCGCGCGGAGGGCGAGGGGGGCCAGCTCGGGTATCCGCTCGGTCAGGCTCGGCAGAAAATGGTCAAGTCCCTTGCGCACAGCGCTGTTTCCCCCGGAGGAGCGTCGGTCGGGTACATGAGAAAGCTACCCCCCGGCACTGACAGTGGACGCGGTCGCAGCCGGCCGGCCGGCCGGGGGACGCCTCCCGGGGTCACCGGACCAGGACCCCACGCAAGCCCCGAAGTTCACCATATGCAGAATGTCGGTATGGCGATAACAAACGTGCCGAAGACGGCGACAATCGACGACGCCGAGCTGGTCAGCCGTGCCCTGGCCCTTGCCTTCGACGATGACCCGATGATGCGCTGGTTCTTCCCCGACGAGGCTTCGCGCAAGGCCTCGCTGGCCGCTTACTTCACCACGATCTTCACTCGTCAGTACGCCCACAGCGCGGTGTGCGAGGTCACCCCGGCCGCCGCCGCCTTCTGGGTGCCGCCGCAGGCGCAGGCCGTGCCCGACGCGGAGACCATTCAGGAGCTGATGGCCATCCTCGGCGACCGCGCCGGGCTGTTCGGAGAGGCCGTCGAGGCGTCCGCCAAGCACACCCCCTCGGAGCCGCACTGGTTCCTCGCGGTGGTCGGGGCCGACCCCGCCGCGCAGGGCCAGGGGCATGGGGCCGCGCTGCTGCGCTCGGGCCTGGCCAAGGCCGACGCGGAGGGCCTGCCCGCCTATCTGGAGTCCTCCAAGGAGGCCAATCTGCCCTTCTACGAGCACTTCGGCTTCACCGTGCGCGAGCGGATGACGCTCCCGGGCGGCGGCCCCGAGCTGTGGGGCATGTGGCGCGAGGCGCGCCCGGCCGAGGCGCGGGCCTGACCCTCTCCCGAAGCGCGGGCCGGGCCGCCGCCCGGCCCGCTCCCAAGCCCGCCGCCCGGCCCGCTGCCATGTCCTTAAGCCTTGGCGGCCGGCCGGTAGACGCTTACGTTCACACCCGCGTCGCTGGTGACGGAGGAGACCAGTTCGAGCGCCCGGAGCCCGCCGTCGTCCGGGAAGATCGACTTACCGCCGCCGAGCAGCACCGGCATGATGATCAGCCGGAGTTCGTCGACCAGGCCCTCGCTCAGCAGCGTACGCACCAGTGTGGGGCTGCCCATGACCACCAGATCGCCGCCGTCGCGCTCACGCAGCTCGCGGACGCCCGCCACCAGCTCGTCGCCGGGGATCAGCGTGGTGTTCCACGTCAGATCCGACTCCCCCAGCGTCCGGGAGACGACGTACTTCGGAAGCGCGTTCAACTTGTCGGCGAAGGGGTCCCCGGCCCGCTCGGGCCACGCCCCGGCCATCGTCCGCCAGGTGCGCCGCCCGAACAGCAGCGCACCGGCGTTGGCCGTCGCGTCGACGAAGGCACCGCCCACGACCTCCGCGTCGAAGAACGGGTGCGACCAGCCACCGTGCGCGAACCCGCCGTCGTCGTCCTCGCCCTGTCCGCCGGGGGCCTGCACGACGCCGTCCAGGCTGATGAACTCGCTGATGAGGATGCGCATGAGGGTCTCACTTCTTCTCGTTCACGATGGCTGTACGACAGGAAAGACCGCCGCAGGCGTCAAAGGTCATCGGAATACACCGATCGCGCCACCGTGATCCGCGCCACACACCCGTCCGGACGGCTTTCAGGATCCGCCGCGACGGCGGCATCCGCCAGTCCGCAGCGGCTCGCGAGCAGCCGTGACCGGATTCCGGGTGCGCCCGCGCCGTACCCCGTGATACCCCATCGGGGTGGACGACATCACGACCCCCAGGCTCATACTGCACCCCCTCACCCGCGCCGAGGCCGAGCGGCTGGCCGCCGGAGCGCCCGGTCCCGGCGAGGAGTGGACGGACGGGTATCCGGACGAGGGCGACCGGGCCGGGGCGCGGCGCTTCCTCAAGGTCTGGGCCGAGGAGGGCGACCCCCGGCCGTTCGGGGCGTACGAGATCCGGCGCCGGGCGGACGGGCGGGCGATCGGCGGGGTGGGCTTCCACCGGCCGCCGGACGGGCGGGGCTCGGTGACGATCGGTTACGGCCTGATCCCGTCGGCGCGGGGCGAGGGGTACGCGTCCGAGGCGGTGCGGGCGCTGCTGGAGCTGGCGCGGGGGCTGGGCGTCGTACGGGTGGAGGCGGACACCGATCTGGACAACATCGGCTCGCGGCGGGTGCTGGAGGCGGTGGGGATGCGGCAGGTGGCCGAGGACGGCGAGCTGCGGTTCTACCGGATCGAGCGGCTGTCCTGACCCCGGCCGCCGCCCGCTGCCGAAACGCCGAAGGGCCCCGCCGGGCGAAGTGCTCGCCGGACGGGGCCCAGAAGTCGGTGAGAGAGCGTCAGCGGGTGAAGGTGAAGTACTTCCAGGAGCCGTACGCGGTCGAGTTGACCGTGTCGCCGGAGCCGCCGTTGATGTACGCGGAACGCATCCGCAGCCGCTCGCCGACCGTGCGCTCGACGGTGTACCAGACCTTGGAGAGACCGGACGGGTCCAGGTCGAAGTACATGTCGCCCATGCTGTACCAGTCGCCCCGGTACTGGTACTCCACGGTCATCCGCTGCTTGCGGCCCTGGTAGCTGTTCATCCGGGTGTCGAAGCGCGGTTCCTTGGACTTCTTGAAGTGGTAGTACGTCTGGCTGCCGAGCCTGCCCGTCTTGTAGTGGCCGACCACCGTCGTGGACACCTTGGCGCGGGTGCCGACCCAGGTCTTCGCCGACGCGGACGAGGTGCGGGAGTCGCCGTCGTACACGGCCGTGACGGTCGTGTCGCGGGTGAGCTTCACCTTGACGGAGATCTTGCCGCTGCCGTTGACCTTGCCGGTCTTGACGAGCTTGCGGCCCTTGCCGTCCCCGGCCGGGTCCGCGTACAGCTTCACCGTGCGGTTCTTGTAGGTCTTGCCCAGCTTCGCGGTGAAGTTGACCGTGTTGTCGTAGTCGTAGATCTTGTTGTTCTTGTCCAGGGAGAGGGTCGCCCTGGAGCGCGAGACGTCGACCTTGTCCGAGGCGCTCGCCCCGGCGTGGTCCTTGCCGCCCGCGTAGCTCACCTTGTAGGTGACCCTGCCGCCGGAGTACGGGGTGTCGTTGAAGGAGTAGGACCCGTTCCCGGCGACCTTCTTCCTGCCGAGCGACTTGCCCTTGGGGGACTCCGCGTCGGTCCGTACGACGGAGACCTCGGTGCCCGCCGGGAACGCCAGGGTCGCGGTCAGCTTGCCGCTGACCTTGAGGGACTTGCCCCGGGTGGCCTTCGCGGGGGCGCTGACCGTGAGCTTCGGGAGCGCCTTGGCGGGGGCGTCCATGGTCCGCAGCGAGAAGGCGTCGCCGGAGTTGACGCTCACCGCGAAGAGCCGGCCACCGGACGTCTCCCAGGCGAGGCCGCCGGGGACGAGGGTGTCGCCGCCGCTGTGGCCGCCCGTGTTCGGGAAGTCGTACTGCCGTACCGACGTGGCGGAGCCGGACCGGTAGACGAAGACATCGGGGTCGTACCAGGCGAACGCGCCCACGGCGAGCGTGCCGCCGGGGGCGACGGCCACCGAGTTCGCACCGTACGAGCTGGTGTACTTGCCGGACTGGGTCAGATCCGAGGTCTTCCAGGCCAGCAGGGCATTGCCGCCGGTCGCGGTGACGAGCCTGCCGCCGTCCGGGGTGATCTCGGCGTCGGCGGTGCTGCTGCCGCTCTTGCCCAGGGCGGTCCGGGTCAGGGTGTCACCCGCGATGGAGTACGTCTCCAGGACGCCCGACGACGACCGTGTGTCGACGGCGACCAGCGTGTCCGGGGCCCCGGGCGCGCTCTTCAGCAGCGGCGCGCCGACCATGGTGGATTCGGCGTGCTGACGGCCGAGCGTGACGACGGGCTCCGCCCCGGCCCCGGCCCCGGAGATGTCCAGCAGGCCGATGTCCCCGCCGTAGCCGAACCAGATCTTGTCGCCCACGACCGCGAGGTGCTGGGGGTCGGTGCCCTCGCCGATCGGGTAGCGGGCGGTCTGGGTGACCGAGCGCGTCTCGACGGAGACGATCGAGTCGTCGCCGGGGACCGCCGCGTACAGCTGACGGGAGTCGCCGGAGAGGGCCAGACCCTGCACACCGGGCAGATGGGCGACGGTGGCGACGACCTTGCCCGCGTAGTCGGTGGCGACGATCTTGCCGGAGACCGGGTCGGAGACGAAGACGCGCCTGTGGACACTGTCCACGACGACATCGACCACGGACTTCACCGGCAGCACCTTGGCGGAGTCGGCCGCGGCCGTTCCCGCGGCGCCCGCGACGAGGGCGGCGGAGCTGAAAAGGACCGCGAGCGCCGTCGCGGTCGCCGTCGCGGTAGAGATGCTGCGCCTGCGCACAGTGACTGGTACCCCCACAAGGAATCGCGTGAGAACGCGAGGAAGTGCGCCGCGCGACACCCGTGATGAAGTGCCGATGACGGCTCCCGGGGCGCGGCCTGTGGGGGGAGCGTAAGGCATGTTCATGCCCCATCACACCGCAATAGCCTGCAACGATGTCATTACGGAGATCCAGGGCGGCAGTTCGGGGGCCCTCCGGGCGGATGTTCCGTCAGCGCGGTCCGGCCGCCGGGCGGTTGCCTTGGGTACGGGGTGGTACGAGGCTGTTCCGCCGGGGTGGGTTCCGCCGGGGGTGCGGTGACAGGGGAGCCGGTGGATCGTTGGACCGGGGGCGGGTGCGGGCAGCCCTGCGGCGCATCGCGAGAATTCATCCACACCCTGTGGACAACTTTCCCGCGCAACCGCCCCTCTTGAGCTAGAACGATCGCTCTATCCGGTGTGCTACGGTCTCTCTCCATCGCTAAATAGAGCGTTCGTTTTAGGAGGTCCATATGTCCGGTACCACCCCTCAGCCCGTCACCGTCGTCGGACTCGGCCCCATGGGCCGGGCGATGGTCACCGCCCTCCTCGACCGGGGACACGAGGTCACCGTCTGGAACCGCACCGCCTCCCGGGCGGACGGACTGGTCGAGCGCGGCGCGGTCCTCGCGAAGAGCGTGGTGGACGCGCTCGCCGCGAACGAGCTGGTGATCCTCAGCCTGACCGACTACGCGGCGATGCGTCAGCTCCTGGAGCCGGCCCCGGCCGCCGGGGCGCTCGCGGGCCGGGTGGTCGTCAATCTCAGCTCCGACACCCCGGAGGAGACCCGGGCGGGCGCGGAGTGGATAAGCCGGCAGGGCGCGGTGATGATCGCCGGAGGGGTCACCGTGCCGCCGTCCGGCATCGGCCGCCCGGAGTCCTCGTCCTTCTACAGCGGCCCGCGCGAACCCTTCGAACGCCACCGGGCGACGCTGGAATCCCTGACCGGCACCGACTACCGGGGCGAGGACCCGGGGCTCGCGGCCCTGATGTACCAGATCGGCATGGGCATGTTCTGGACCTCGATGCTGAGTTACTGGCAGGCGGTCGCCCTCGCCGACGCCAACGGGCTGAGCGCGAAGGACATCCTCCCGCACGCCGAGTCCACCATGAACGCGATGCCGGGCTTCCTCCGCTTCTACGCGGAGCGCGTCGACGCGGGCGACCACGGCGGGGACGTGGACCGGCTCGCCATGGGCGAGGCGAGCGTCGAACACGTCCTGCACACCATGTCCGACGCGGGCGTCGACACCGCCCTCCCGGCCGCGGTGGCCGCCCTCTTCCGGCGCGGCACGGCCGCCGGGCACGGGGCGGACAGCTTCTCCAGTCTGGTGGAGCTGCTGAAGAAGCCGTCGCCCTGAGACTCGGCCCAGGGACCCAGGGACCCAGGGCCCAACGGGTCACCTCTCGCAGCGGATGTCGCCCTCCGGACGCTCTCCCGTGGTCAGGAACCCGGTCACCGTCCGGTCGGCGCAGGCGTTGCCCACCCCCAGATAGACCCCGTGCCCGCCGGCGTCGACGGAGACCATCCGGGCCCGGCGGCCCAGCGCCTCGCGCAGCTTCACCGCGCCGAAGTGCGGGGTCGCCGGGTCGCGGAGGTTCTGGACCACCAGGATGTTGGACGGCCCCTCGGAGGTGATCCGGGTGGGCTTCTCGGCGGGGGCCCGCCAGAAGGAGCAGGGCAGGATGTTCGCGGGCATCCCCGCCGTGAGCGGGTAGCGGGCCCGGTCGGCGCTCACCGCGCGCTGATACGCCGGGACCGAGGCGGGCCAGCGGATGTCATTGCAGATGACGGCCGTCGCGACGGCCGCGTCCTCGTCCGACATGGGGTTGACCAGCGCCCCCGGCAGTACGGGAACACGCTCCGGATCCCGGGCGTCCCGCACCAGCCGGGCGAACGACTCGAAGGCCCCGTCGCTGTAGAGCGCCGAGTGCAGGGCCTGCCGCAGGGCGTTCCCGGTGAGCGGCGTATTCGGAGTCGTCGTCTCCTTCGGCCTGCGGTCCAGCTCCGCCGCCAGCCCGAGCACCAGCGGACGCACCTCCTCCGCCCGCTCCGCCAGCCGCAGCCCCGCCTCCCGCGCCGGGTCGGACGCCCACGCGGCGAAGTCGGGGAAACGGTCCTCCACCGCGCGCCCGGTGTTGGTCATCCACTTCTGCGCGACCTTCCGGTGGTCCGGGTCCCCACCGCTGTCGAGGACCCAGCGGTCGGTGCGGTCCGGGTACTTCTGCGCGTACAGCGCCCCCACGTACACACCGTAGGAGTGCGCCCACGCCGACAGCTTCTCCGCCCCGAGCGCCTGCCGGAACCGCTCGATGTCCCGCACCTGATTCGCGCTGCTGAAGCTGAACAGCTCGGCCCCGCCGTGCTCCTCGCACGCCTGCGCCGCCCGCCGCGAGCGGGCCACGGTCTCCTCGATGCCGCCGTCGGCGCCGGGCCACGGACGGAAGTTGGCCAGCATCCGATCGTCCGCCGGCAGCCGGCAGCTCGCCCTCGTACTCCGGCCCACCCCGCGCGGATCCAGCGACACCAGGTCGTACGCCCCGTCCGTCTCCGCCCGCAGCGCCGCCCCCTTCTGCCCCAGCCGCTGCACTCCCGAGCCCCCCGGGCCCCCGGCCAGCACCAACAGCACCCCGCGCCGCGCCTGTGGCCGCTCACTCCTCAGCCGCGACACCCCGATCGTCATCCGCCGCCCGTCCGGCTTCGCGTAGTCCACCGGCACCGACAGCGAGGCGCACTCCTGATCCCCCGGCCCGTCCTTCTGCGCACACGGCGTCCACCGCAGCGCCCCCGCCGCCGCCCCGGCCCGCACTTCGGATACCGCGGCCCCCGTACCCGTACCGGTACCTGTACCTGAGAGCACCGCCGCGACAGCGGAGGCGGAGAGAGCGAGAGCGACGCTGCTGGTCGGTAAATTCATCATGCCTCCAGGCTCGTCCACCCGGCCGCCCCGGCCCATCCGGCGGGCTGTACACCCTGAGTGGGGACAACCCCCGGGCGGGCCGGGCGGCCGGGCGGCCGGTGGCCGGCGGTCAGCGACCGGCGGACTGCCAGAGCGTCATGGTCAGGGCGGCGCAGGAGGTGAGCGCGGCCAGGGAGGGCAGCGGCCAGCGGGAGCGTTCCAGGGCGTCGAGACGGTCCTCGTGGTCGCCGAGGGTCTTGTCGGTCTGGTCGGCGCGCTGGAGGAGGAGCGCCAGATCGCCGCGGGTGGTGGCGAAGCCGACGTCCACGGCGCGGCGCAGCCGTTCGAGTTCGATGGCGACGCCTTCGGCCTCACTGGGATTCATGGGCGTCCTCCTCCTTCTCCTTCCGGCCTCGCAGCCAGGGCGGCAGCACCCGCTCCACCGCCGGTACGGACATCAGCCGGCTGACCGCCCCGGCGACCGCGATCAGCGCGGCGAGCGCCGGCAGATCGGCGACTCCGGGGTCGTCGGCGAGCAGGGGAAGGGCGGCGAACAGGGCGAAGAGGACCTGGACGGCGGTGCGCAGCGCTCTGCGCGTAGGTTCGTTCATGGTGGTGCCTCCGCGGTCAGGCGTGTGGGTGGTTCATCTGTTCAGTTCAGTGGGTTCAGGAGGTACGGGGGACTCTCAGCCGGTCCCAACTGGCGCGGCCGGGGACCCCGTCCGCGTCGGAGCCCGCGTAGCCCAGCTTGCGCTGCCAGGCCGCGTACGAGACCCGGTCGGCATCGCCCCACCGGGGGCCGGGACCGATCGTGTACCGGCCGCAGCCCTCGGCGACCAGCCGCCGCCCGACCTCCGTGATCAGCGGGCTGCGGCGGCCCGGGACGAAGAAGGCCGCCCCGGGGAACGGCTCGTACACCGGCTTCCGCACCGGGCGGTCGGCGCGCAGCCGGGTGGCGACCCGGCCGCGCATCTCCGTCATCGAGAAGGACGGGTCGATCTTGCGCCTGGTCCACTCCTTGTGGGCGACGACGCTCTCGGCGGACCAGCCGTGCGCCCGGCAGACGGCGGCCGAGACCCGTTCGGCGGCGTCGAGCTGGACGGCGGGGTAGGGGTCGCGGCCGTCTCCCAGGTTCTCTATCTCGAACCCGTAGAAGTGCGCGTTGCCGTCGACGGCGTCCGGCCCCGGCCGGGCCGGCGCCCTCGCGCCCGCGCGCACGGCCGCGAGCAGGGCCGCCGAGCCGTCCCCCGCGTGGTTGGTGCGCCCGTGCCCGAGCAGATGGACCGTACCGTCCTTGCTGATCAGGCCGATGCACAGTGGCCCGGGGAGGCTCTGGGTGCCGTTGCGGCACAGTGCGAGGCTGTCGCGCCCGGCGGTGTGGTGCAGCATCACTCCATGCACCGGGCCCCAACGGCCCTTGTGGTTGCGGTTGCGGGTCTTCCATTCGGGGTGTTCGCGAACGCGGACGCCTTCGTCGCGCAGGGCGCGGACGAAGGCGTCGGCGGTCAGGGGTGTGGCCATGGGTGACGGCCTCCTGAGTGGGTGTCGGGCGGGTGGCTCTACGGGATGGGGTCGATCCGGAGGTAGCGGGAGTCGAAGTAGGCGGTGTTGCCGGTGACGCTCGACCGGTAGGCGGCGGTGGCCGTGAGGACCGTGCCGACGGCCAGCCCGGTGACCAGGAACTGGGTGGCCACCGAGGTCCGGCCGGTGTGGGGGGACGCCGCGGCCTGGGCGTCGGCGGCGGCGTTCACCACCGTCCCGGCGGCGTTGCGGAGATTGACCCCCATGAAGGCGATGGCCGAGGCCGCCGAGCAGCGGGTGTAGCTGCCGACCCCGATGACGACCTGCCCCGAGGCGGGCACGGTGAAGCTCGCCGTGAGCGCACCGCCGGCGGAGTTCGCCAGGGTCTCGGTGTAGGTGAGGGAGGTGGTGTCCCCGTCGTCCAGGTTCGCCCGGAAGACCGGGACGGGCGCGACCGGCACCCACGCGGATCCGGTGTAGTACATCAGCCTGCCCGGATTCCCGATCCAGGCGATCATCCCGGCGGCCGGGGCAGTCACCTTGGCATCGCGGGCGGCGGCGTCGGCGAACCGCAGGACCGTCCGGCCGTCGGCGGCCTCCGCGAGGCTCTTGAGATGGGCGGGCAGATCGGCGGGGTCGGTCGGCTGGGGATAGGGCAGCGCGCTCAGGGGTGTGTACTGGATGGTCATACGGGTTCGCCCTCCTTGGGGATCTCGGTGCCGTACGGCGGGGTGACTGTCGAAGCGGTGGGTTCGGCGGCGCCGGGCTCGGGCTGAGCGGGCGTTACGGGCGGGGGCGGGGTTCCCGGCTCCACCACCACTGTCATCGGTGTGGAGTGGCCTCTGTCGGGGTACTCGGGTGCGGTGCTCCGCTGCTCAGACACCGGTGTTCTCCTTCACCTCGCGCCAGGTCCCCCTGGCCGCCAGCAGCGCCGCCAGCGTCGGATACGCCGTACTCACCGACGCGTAGCTCGCGAAGAGATCCGGCGGGGGCGGGGCCACCGGCCCGTCCGGGGTCAGACCGGCGTCGGTGGGCACACCGTTGGAGCGGGTGCCGCGCAGACTGAGCGTCTGCTGCACACCGCCGTCGCCGCCCGCCGTCGTGCTGATGCCGACGACCCAGGCGAGGGTGTCGAGAGCCGCCCCGCCGGAGTCCTGGATCCGCACCACATCGCCGAGCTGCACCCGGGGGTCGTAGAGCACCTGCACATCGCCCATGACCGGCACCGGATACTCGCCCGCCGCGCGCATCGCGTTGGCGAGCTGCTGCGCGGCACGGGAGTCCTGCACCCACTCGTCGGCCTCGGCGTAGAACTCCTGCCGCCCGTAGAAGCGCTCACTGGCGCTGCCCGGCCGATAGGAGACGGACTGCCGCTCCACCGGTTCACGGCTCGGCTTGAGGGAGACAATGCGGATGGAAGGCTTGCCGTCCCTGGTGATGGTGTAGAGCCGCCGTGAGGTGCGGTTGGTGAGCCGCAGGACGACGTACCCCTCCTCACGGCGGATCAGCGCGTCCACCGCTCCCTTGACGGCGAACGCCCCTCCCGCGAAGAAGGTCGCGACCCGGAACGACGATCCATAGGTGTGGACCGAGTCGTCGTCCGTGTCCGGCGGACCGATGTCCAGCTCTTCCTCCGCGAAGGTGTACGAGACGGTGAGCGAGCCGTACGGCGGGATCTCCCGGATCTCGGTGTCGTTGACCACGGCGCCTTCGACAATCCCCACCGTCGACCAGTCCTTGAAGGGCTGCACGCAGTAGTTGCGGCAGGCGTCGATCTCCTCGGTGAGCGTCAGCGAGGCGATGTCCCGCACGGTCGTCAGGGTCAGATCCGGCGAGGTCGGCACGGTCGCGAAGCGCGTGAAATTACGCCAGCGGAACATGCCGCGCTCGTCGATCTCGGCCGTCGACAGACTGGCCTTGGCTATCTGGGTGATCGCCTCCCACTGGGAACCCGACACCTTCGGAATCACCATCAGCGGCAGGATCGGATCGTCGAGCGTGGCCGTCTTGGTCCAGGCGCCGGTGTGCGCGAACTCCTCCGCGGTGGGAATCGCCGGCAGCCCCGCCGTGACCTGGAGGCCCTCGGCCGCCATGGAGGTCACCAGCCGGACCTTCCGCAGCTCGGACGAGACCTGCTGGCCGAAACCGGGGGTCATCGGGGTCGCCGTGCCGACGAAGTGGGTACCGTCGGGAGCGGTCAGCCGGGGATGGACTATTGGCTGCACGGTGCTGCCCGAGGCGGTCAGATCGAAGAACGCGCCGAAATGCCACACCCCCCGCTGAGCCTTCATCGCGGCGCCCCATTGGCTCCACACCCAGGTCCCCCCCGGAGTGGCGGAGTTCTCGGAGCCGACGGTGACCGTGCCCGCGACGAAATCCACCTCGACGAAGAGCGTGCCGGTGGCGGTCCCGGAACGGTTCAGCTCCAGCTCTATCCGTGCCGTGTCCCCCGTCCCGAGCGCGGTGTTCACCCACACCTCGGCGAACAGCCGGCTGCCGGGGCAGGTCACCCTGGAGCGCGGGAACCAGGACATCGTCACGCCCTTGCCCCCCGGCGGCGTACCCCTGGGCACCAGCGCCATCTCATGCGGCGCCCCGCTCCTCGTCCAGGTGTAGTGACTCGGATCGGGCAGATCCTCCGGCATCCCGTACGGGGTGGCGAAGCCGCCGTGCAGGGTGGCGTGCACCAGCGACAGCGGCTGATCCGGCTGGAACTCCGGGGCGCGCGGCGGCGGCGAACTGTAAATGCCCGCCTGGCGCAGCAGCTCGTCCACGCACCAGGTGGCGGTGGCCACCGGCCGCCGCCACCACAGCCCGGTGTACGGACGCGGAAGCTGCGCCGGACCGCGCAGCCGCTCCGCGCCGTCCAGCGCGGACAGTTCCACGGTGTCCGAGCCGGACGCCGCCGACCTGTTGCGCAGCGTGCCGCGGAAGGCGGGCAGCGCGCCGCCGCCCCCGACCCCCGCCTCATGGACCACCGACTGGCCGGGCCGCGCCGCATCGCCACTGGCGCGCTGCGCCCACGGCGAATACAGCTCGGGCGAGGACTTGCCGCCCGTACCCGACAGCTGAAGCTGGAACTGGGCGGCGGAGCTTCCCGCGAAGGCGCGCATCGCCTCCGGCAGATCGGTCGCGTAGGACCGCTCCACCTGCCAGGACTGCACCTGCGCGGAGACGTCCCGGCCGCCGAGCCGGGTGGTGTGGGTGGCCGTCCGCTCCCCGGCGGCGAGCGCGGCCTTGGTGGTGTCGTCAGCCGGTTGCACTGGACACCTCCACCAGATCGAGACTGATGGAACGGTAGGGCTGCGGGCGGGCCGGTGCGTCGCTGTAGCCGGTGATGCCCATCGGCGGCATCCCGTCACCGGGAACGTCCTGCTCGGCCGGGCCTCCGTACGTCAGACAGGCCCCGGCGAGCGAGTAGGTGCCGATCACCCCGGGGGCCGCGCAGGGGGTGGCGAACGCGGCCTCGGCCGGGACGGTGGCCGTGACCAGCGGGCCATCGGCGCTGACGGTCGACAGATAGGTGCCGTCCGCCTTCTTGAAGTCGACCTGCGCCGTGGCCGTGGGCAGCGCCGCGAAGGCCGCCGGGGCGTGGAAGGAGATGCGCATACCGGGCGCCACCGGGAAGTTCGACCAGGTACGGGCCCGCCAGGCGAGCTTGCCCGTGGCGTCGGTCGCGGTGAAGGAGAAGGTGCCGGGCACCGTCGCCGACTCCACCACCGTGCCGGTGACCGACACCTTGAACCACTGGTTCATCCCCGCCTGGCCCGGGTCTCCCTTCCCCGCCGCCTGCCGCGGATCCAGCACATTCCCCGCCGCCGGGTCCACCAGCACCAGCGGCCCCGACCCGTCGAGCCGCCGTGCCAGCCGGTCCAGCAGCCGCGCGTGGCGGGGGGCCAACAGCTCCCAGCCGAGTTTGACCCTCCGTACGGCCGAGGGGTTACGGGTCAGCGTGACCCGTCCGCCCAGCGCCTTGAACTCGTTGATTCCCAGCTCGGCGGAGCGGTCGAAGCTCTTGGCCGCCTGATCGATCTCGTGCAGGGCACCAGGTGTTCCGATCCAGAGGTTGCCCATGGGTTTCACCTCGTCTCATGTCTTTGTCAGCTCTTCGTCAGCTCATGACGAGAGCCGGCCGCGGGGGCATGCGGCCGGCTCTCAGGGATGTTCGGGTTCGGATGACTAGCGGCGGGCGAGCTGTCGCTGCCCCATGAAGACCGCCCGAGCGATCGTCTGACTGTCCACCTTCACCAGCACCGGCCGATCCGCGAGCTTCTCCACCGCGACGGCCAGCCTGCGCAGCTCAGGCCCCGAACCCATCATTCCGCCGAGCTTGCTCAGCGGGATCACTGCCTCCGCCTCGCCCGCCTCGGCGACGAGCGCGAGCGTGCCGCCGGAGCGCGGCTGGACGATGCCGCCCTCGGCGAGCTTGGGAACCGGGATGGTCGGGATGCTGAAGCCGAACTTCTTGCCACCGATGACCGGAACCCAGTCCGGCACCGAGAACTTGATCTTGTTCATCGCCCCGATGAGGATATTGAGCCCCGTCACCACCATCCGGGTCGGGAACAGCATCATGTTCCCGATGTCCTTGAGCAGCGGCCCGAGGAACCTGCCGGCTGCGGAGGCGGCGTCGCTGATGCCCTTGAAAGCGGATCTGAGGCCGCTCATCACAGCCTTGCCGATCTTCTCCAGATCGACGAACTTCAGGATCAGCGGCGCCAGCAGCGCCATGATCAGACCGAGCGGGTTGGCCGCCATCACAAGGTTGAGCCCTCGCTGAGCGACGGAGGCTCCCCGTGCGCCCCTGCTGAAGTTGCCCATCGCCTTGTCACCGCGATCGGCGTTCTTCCCCGCGTTCCCCACGGACTTCTCGACCGCGTCCGCCTGCGTCTTGACCCCCCGCAGTGCCGTCCTCGCGCGGTTCGCCGAGCTGCGCAGCCGGTCCAGCGAAGACCGGAACCGGTCGGATCCGGTCCGGGCCTGGCCCAGGGAGGTATTCGCGCCTCGCACACCGGTGTTGAGCCTGCCGACGGCACTCGCACTGTTGGTCGACGCGGTACGGATCCTGCCGATGGAGGTACCGGCGCTGTTGGAGGTGGTGCGGAGACGGCCTATGGAAGTGTTGGCCTGATTCGCGGATGTCCTGACCCGGTTGACGGCACCGGACGCGGTCCCGGAGTTGCGCTGGAGGCTGCCGAGGCCGGAGCCTGCGTTGTTCGCGGTGGTGCGGAGACGACCGACGGAGGTGTTGGCGTTGTTCGCGGAACTCTGGATCCGGCCGACCGCGCCGGCGGCAGAGCCAGCGTTGCGCTGAAGGGTACTGAGGCCGGAACCGGCGTTGTTCGCATTGGTACGGAGGCGGCCGAGATGGCCGACCACCGTGCCGAGTTTCTGGTTGAGAGACATGGATCACTCCTGAGGAGAGAAAAGGGTCCGGCCTGCTTCAGATGGCGATCCCCAAATCGCGCAGTCGGCGTGTAAGGAGGTCGATAGAGGTCGATGCCTCGTCCGCGGTTCTTCGGATACTCCGGATCTGAGGCGTCCGCTGGGCATCGGTGTTGCGCATTGCGGTCTTGTCGGCCTTCAGACCCAGCTTCCTGTTCATCTCCCTGGCCAGATCGGTGATGCGAGTATGCGCCCGATTGGTCACCCCACGATCACGAGTTATAGCATTTCGATTGCTAACGATGTCCGCCTGTGCTTTGTCGAGGTCCGAGCGGAGCCTCTCTGGATTCCGACGGGCCCTCCTGTCCTGAATTTCATTGATAATGTTGTAATCGAAGCTGTACAGCTTCACAGCAGCAGAGACGCCGGTCAATTCCGCAGTGCCGCCATTCAATGCCCCCGTGGCACCATAGGCGGTGCCGACATTCCCGACAGCCTCGTATTTCCCCTCACCGTGTTCCGCTTTATGCTCAAAGGCCTCAACGGGAAAATCCTCTTTCGGCTTATTCACCTCCTTGTCCAATTTGGTCACCTTGGAGCTCAGCGACTCAATCCCCATACTGGCTTTGAGGGAGCTGATGAAATCCTGGTTCTCCGATTTCTTATCAGCGTCCGAGTTCAGGAAGAGATCCGCCCTGACCTTGTCGAGGAACTCCTTGGAGCCGGTGTACTCGCGTATCTCTTTATTGATGTTCGACATGGATGTTCACCTCTGCTTCTTGCGGTGGGTGATCCCGGCGCGAAAGACTCCGGACGACTACCGGAGGAGGGGCTGATGGAGGTAACCGGATGGGGCGCACGAGAGGTACGGATCCCCCCGGGGCTGGCAGGCCGTGTTGTGGTCGAAGCCACCGGGGGGCTGATCAACCCGCACTTCTGGCTCGTCGCGGACATCGCGTCGAAACAGGGCACCCGAGAGGAGAAGCTCTTCATACTCGGTGGGTGGCCCTGGGAGAAGGGACGACCGCAGGCCCTGATCGACCCGTCGTCGCTCGGGAATATCCGCATAAAGGCACCCGAGGGAAGCTGGGTCAGCCGTTGGAAACTGACGTTCCGCAAACCCGAGGAAGTCGAGCTGGTGACGGCCGAGAGCCGAGGCACCGGAAGCCGGATCCTGCGGACCCCTGACCGGCCCGGTTCGGTCACCGTCAAGTTCGGCAAGGCCGGAGGCCGGCTGTACCAGGGCCTTGGCAGCCGGAAGAATACCGAGCCGCTGGCCGGGCACTACGGCCCGATGACCCATACGGTCGAGGTGGCCGCCAACAGTTTCCTGACCGTACGGGACGGCAGCGGTGACTGGGGCCCGATGATGCCCTGGACGCTCCACTGGACCGCGTCGGACTGACCCTGTGGTGCCGCGAGTCCGGTCAGGGGCTTGAGGGTTCCACTCGCTCGTACGGCGTCGGCGTCGGCAGCGGCGTCGCCCCGTCACCGATCGCCGCCTCCGGTGCTCCGACCGGCACCTGGGGCGGGTCGCGCAGCAGGAGGTAGCCGGGGAGGAGTTCGGCCAGGCGGCGGGCGAGGGTTTCGAGCTGTTCGTTGGTCATGGTGGTGCTCTCCTGGTGGGGGATGGGGTCAGGCGACGGAGCCGGAGACGGGCGGGTCCGGGGTGAGGCCGGTGTCGGTCGGGACGCCGTTGTAGGTGGCGCCGCGGAGGGTCAGGGTCTGTTTGACGGCCTGGCCCTCGGCCTCGGTCTTGATGCCGACGACCCAGGCGAGGGAGTCGAGGACCGCGCCGGTGGTGTCCTTGACCCGGACGACGTCGCCGAGCTGGATGCGGGGGTCGGCGAGGATCTCCACGTCCTGGAGGAGTGGGACGGGGTAGACCCCGGCGGCGCGCAGGGCTTCGGCGATCTCGCGCGCGGCGCGGCTGTCCTGGACCCAGCCCTCCGGGTCGTGCTCGTAGAGCTGGACGCCGTAGTGGCCCTGGCTGATCGTGTTCCAGGCGGAGTACCAGTGCTTGCCGGGGCCGCCGTCCCCGGACACGGTCGGTGCGAGCATGTCCATGGAGCGTGCGCCGCCGCGCAGCCAGACCGTGGAGCTGCTGCGGTTGCGCATGGTGACCGTGACGGCGCCGTCGGAGATGACCGTGCCGACCTCGACCGCTCCATGGACGTTGGCCGCCGTGTCGCTGTCGGCGTTCCTGAAGCTGATGCAGCCGGGGAGGGCGTCGACGTAGGTCTCGGGCGGCCAGCAGTCGTACTCGTCGTCGCCCCTGCCGAAGACGAGAGTGCCCGTGGTGCCGGCCGGGATGCTCAGCCTGGCCGTGCTGATCTTGGATTTGGCGATTTTGTTGACGGAGACGTTCTCCCAGTTGTCCCACGTCACCGAGCAGTAGTTGCGGCAGGCGTCGATCTCCTCCGTCACCGTGAGCGAGGCCAGTTCGCGGGCCGAGGTCACGGTGAGGTGTGAGGTCGTGGGCGCGTTGGCCCAGCGGCTGCGGTTGCGCCAGCGGAAGATGCCGTTGCCGTCGAACTCGGCGGTGGACAGGGTGGCACGGGCGATGGCGGTGATGGCTTCCCACGCGGTGCCGGAGACGGCCGGGATGACCCGCAGCCCGGTGTCGGGCGGATCGAGGGCCGCCGTCTTCGTCCAGCGTCCCTCCTGAAGGATGTCGGCCGGGGTGCTGGGCACGGTGGTCAGCGACGAGACCTGAAGGCCCTCCACCCGCAGATTGCCGAGCCGCAGGATGACATTGCCCAGATGCGAGGCCGCCACCGCCCCGGCCACCGTGCCCGGGGTGCAGTGGATTCCATTGCCGTCCGGGTAGCGCACCCGGGCCTCGAAGGTGGGCACCCCGGCGCTGGAGAACTTCAGCCAGAAGCCGATGTGCCAGCGGCCGGACTGGGTGGTCAGTGCGGGAACGGTCCAGACGATGCTGCCGTTGCCCGTGGGCACCTTGTCCTTGCCGCTGAAGGCCTGGAGCTCACCCTTGGTGAAGTCGACTCGGACGGTGGTGTAGTGCGGGGTGAGGTTGGCCGGCGTCCAGGACAGGGTCAGATCGAGCTGGCGGGTGCCACCGGCGGAACCGGTGTTGTCGAACCACGCCTCGGCCCACAGCCCGTCGCCGAGACGGTTCACGGGCCGTACCGAGGGGATGTACTCGGCGGAGGCGAGCCCCGAGGCGGGGCCCTGCACGGCCGCCTCCCAGGGCGCGTTGGTCTTGGTCCACTTGGTCCAGTCGCCGGACAGCGCGGTCAGATAGCCGATGTTGGCGGCGGCCCCGCCGTGCAGGGAGGCGTAGAGAATGCTGGTCGGGCGGGGCGGCGGGCAGGTGTGGATGCCCGCGTTGCGCAGCAGATGGTCGACGCACCAGGTGGGGCTGGCCGTCCAGTTGTTCGCCAGGCTCGGGCCGTACGGCGCGTCCGCGTCGATGCCGCCGGAGGGGCGGGGCAGCCGGGCGGGCATCCGCAGTCGTTCCGCGCCGTCGAGCGCGGTGAGGGAGACCGCCTCGCCGCCCGACTGGGCCGAGCGGGACCGTACCGTGCCCCGGAACTGCGGCAGGGCGGAGCCGGCCAGTCCCCAGTCCATGGTGACGGACTGGCGGGGCCGGATCACATCGCCGGTGGCGCGCGGCGCCCACGGTCCGTAGAGAGCGGGACCGGACACTCCGCCCCTGCCGCCGAGGGTGAGTTCCAGCTGGGCGCTGGAGGAGCCGGAGAAGGCGCGCATCGCGTCGGGGAGGTCGGTGGCATAGCTCTGGTCCAGGGACCACGAGCTGACCTGCGGGCCCAGCTCCCTGCCGCCCAGCCGGACCCGGTGGTCGGCGGAGCGTTCGCCGTCCTGGAGGGCTTTTGTGAGAGAGGGATCAGCCGGTTGCATGAGCCACCTCCACCAGCTCCAGGCTCACATCACGGGAGTTGAGCATTCCGGGGCGCACGGTCTGGCCGTAATCGGTGACGCTGTACAGGCCGGTGCCCTCGCCCGCCGGCAGCGACGGCGCGGCGTCCCACAGCACGAGGGAGCCCGCGCCGATCGGAGTGGGGGTGGTGACGGCCGAGGCGAAGACCCAGGGCCGCACGTAGACGGCGCCCGCCGGGGCGCGCATCGCCGAGAGGTTGGTGCCCGAGATCAGCGTGCCCGCCGCATCGAGGAAGTCCACCCCGGAGAACTCGATCTTGCTGAAGGAGGTGGTGAACACGGCTGTCTGACCGGGGGTGACGGGGAATCCCGGCTTGCCGTCACCGGGCACCCAGACGAAGGTTCCGCTGCCGGGGATGGTGACCTGGGCCGCGCCGCCCGCCTCGCTGAGGGTCGCGCCGGCCAGCGCCTGCCACTGGGCCAGGGGCGCGAGGCCCTGCTGCTGGGTCGTCGAGAACGCCTGCCGGTTCGCCAGCCGGAGCGAGGCGTCCTCGGGGGCGGCCGGCCGGAGTATCGATTCGCCGACGGGGATGTCCCGGCAGGACCGGTTGAACTTCACCGCCGGTCGGACATACGCGATGTCGGGCGGGACGGTGACGGTCATCGGGCGGTCCATGGTGCTTGTCCAGTTGAGCCCGGTCGAGGTGCCGCCGTCCGCCTTGATCCAGTAGAGCCTCTGCTGGTGCGCGGTGGTCGCGAGCGAGGGAGCCCACCAGGTGATCCGGGTGCCGGGGACGACCGGATAGCCGTAGCCCGCGTTGGGCCCGTAGTAGACGAAGGTGGTGATCTCGTCCGGCTGGTTGACGGTGACGGTGACGGGGTCGTACGCCCCGGTTCCCCCGCCGATGGTGACCGGGGGCGCCCCGAACCACAGCGAGGTGCCGTAGCCCCCGCGTACCCCCTTGGCCTGGCTCGGCAGCAGCCAGTTCGCCGAGGCCGGGTCGATCACCGCGACCGGCCCGGGGCCGTCCACCCGGCGGGCGAGCCGGTCGAGGTGGGCGAGGTCGTCGGGGAGCATGTTCTGCCAGGCGAGCTTGAGACGGCGGGGCCGGATCGGCGGGGTCCAGGTGGTGATGCCTCCGGCGAGGGAGCGGAATTCGGTGGTACCGGACTGGGGGGACCGGTCGAAGGTGGTGGCGGCTTCCTTGAACGCCCGGAGATGCCCCGGGCGTCCGATCCACATGGTCATGTGCGTATGTCCTCTGTCCTTTTCTGGCGCTGCCTGGCGTGGCGCGGGCGCGGGCTACGAGAAGAAGGCGGCGAGCTGGGCCGGGCTGGGGACGTCCGCCCCGGTGCCGGGATCGCCGGGATCGCCGGGATCACCGGTGCCGGGGGAGGTGCCCGGCGGAGTGTCCGGTTCCGGCACCGGTTCCGGTTCGGGAGCCGGTTCGGGAGCCGGCGAGGGCTTCTGTCCCGGCCTGGTCACCGGCTTCGGGAAGTCCAGTGGATCGCTGTCCTCGTCGCGGTTGACCGTCGCGAACATCCAGTTGGACTCGGCGAGCTGGTCGATCACCTGGGCCAGCAGATAGTCGGTCGGTGACCACTCGGCGGCCTCGCCGTTCAGCTCGCGCGCGATCGCACTGTCGCGCGGAAGGTGCCGGAGCAGCACCGCGAGCCGACGGGAGGAGAGCCGGCCCCGGTGCCAGTCGAGCAGGTCGAGGCCGTAGTGGCGGAGCAGATCAGCCTCAAGGGCCTCGGCGTGTTCATCAACGAACGCGCCGAGGCTCAGCCTTCCCCCAGGCCGAGCCCGGTCTCCTTGCCGTATGCCTCCAGGATGGCGGCGATGTCCTGCATGGTGACGTCGTGGCGCTCGAAGCGGGTGAACTGCCGTTCTCCAAGAAGGAGTCGGAGCAGTCCGTCGACGTCGTTGTCGTCGAGGTCGCGGAGCTTGCGCGCAGTGGTGCGGTTCAGCTCGGTCGGCAGTTCAAAGCTGTCCTCGTCGAGATCGAAGGACCAGGTGCGGCCGAGCGCTTCGAGGCGCTGGGCACGGGCGGCGTTGACGTTGAATCCGGCCATGGGTGTCTCCGTTCGAAAGATTGCGGAAGATGTCGGAAGAGGGCCGGGGCGGCCCCGGACAGGGAGAGTGTCCGGGGCCGCCCCGAGGGGGGACTGACGAGTGCCCGGTCAGTCATGACCGACCGGGCGGCCCGGTCAGGCGTACGCCGAGGCGTCGTCCTTGATCCGGAAGCTCGCCAGCGGCGCGGCGTCGTCCACGGCCAGGGCCGTGAAGGTGATGCCGAGCCGGACGGCGCCCGTACGGGTCAGGGAGATCTCCTCGGTCTCGGTGACCTGGCCGCGCGGGACCACGAAGCGGTAGCGCGAGGCGCCGTCCACGAACTCGACGCCGATCGCCCGCTCGTCCGGACCCGGGGTGTTGGCGAGGTCGTACTTGTACTCACCGGCGACCCCGCCGGCCGTGACCGCGCCACCGCCGAGGAAGAAGGGCAGGGTGTGCTTGTTCAGCTGGAGGAGCTGGAACTTCACGGTCAGATCGCGGTCGGAGTAGATGAACCGCGCCGGGCTCACCGACTGCCAGGTGTCGACCGGGTCGATCTTGTCCTTCTTGTTGAACTTGATGCCGTCGGTGGTGGTGTAGCCCAGCTCGGTCCACTTCGCCGCGTCCCAGGCGATGGTGGCATCGGCGGGGGCTGCGGTACCGGCGGCGGCGAAGAGGACCTTGCCCGATCCGGCGACGCGGATTTCCTTGCCGTTGTTGCTTCCAGCCATGTGAACTCCTCAGTTCATCCTGATCAGTTCGTACTGATCAGTGGTGCGGATATGGCAAAGGCCCCGCCGGAGAGGCGAGGCCCGTCTGTGGGGTGGTGTGTGCCGCTACGCGGGGGGTGCGGGGCGTACGGAGAGCCGGATCGTGGAGAGGTAGCGGTTTCCGGCGGGCCGGTTGTAGTCGGGCAGCCAGCGCGGCCCGTCCTCCTCGCTGACATCGCTGACGAACGCGGTGCCGTACGAGGTGCCGGTCAGCTCCAGTACGCAGGCCCGGGCGGCCAGCGCCAGGGTGTGGGCCGCGGTCTTGTCCGGCCCGTAGACCTCAAGGTCCAGCAGCGGCCGGTCGAGGTTGAGGTCGTCGACCCAGGCGCCACCGACGCGGGAGACGAGGACGGCTCGCTGGGTGCCGTCGAACACGGCCGGCGGGCGGTTGTCGACCGCCGCCCCGGTCAGTTCGGGGCGGGTCTTCAGGAAGTCGACGACGAGTCGTTCGGCGTCGGGGAAGGTCAGTGCTGCCACATGGACGCTCCCTTCTCGGGCTGCTCGGAAGGCAGCGGAGGCGGTTGGGAAGGCGCGAGGGTAAAGCGAGAGACAACGCGAAGGGGCAACGCGAAGGGGTAACGCGAAGCGGCAGGTCCGCCGCCCTTGCCTGGTGGCCTTCGGGCGCAGCTCTGCCGCTGCATCAAGTGTGACCCGGGGTGCCGGATCCCGCAACTGACCATGTGTCAGCGCATGCGAAGGGCCCCGCCGGATGCTCCGGCGGGGCCCTTTCACACACTTACGGCGGTCGGTCAGCCGGGGGCGGACCCCGGGGCGATGTCATGGGCGCTGCGTTCCGCCGCGAAGACGTCCTCCAGCCGGTACAGGCTGCGCCTGCCCTGCCGGCCCGCGGCGGCCAGATGGCCGCGCTGGACCCATTTGCGGATGGTCGCGGGGGAGACTCCGGCCTCGGAGGCGGCGAGGTCTCCGGTGATCAGCGGGGTTCTGAGGGCGGTGGCGGTCATCACGCGGCCTCCCGGGCGTCCGTGCGGGCGTCCGTTCCGGTGTCCGCGCCGGTGTCCGCGCCGGCGTCCTGGACGGGCGGGCGGTCGCACACGGGGTTCACACAGCGCACCTCGTCCCGCTCGGGGAAGGCCCGCAGTGAGACCGAGGAGCAGCCCCGGCAGCGGCCGGGCAGCCGGATCATCTGCTCGGGATCGCCGAGGGCGTGGGCGCAGCGCCTGGCCATCCGCCGGGCCTCGTCCTCGACATGGGCGGCGAGATCGGCGTCGGCGTCGATCCGGTCCAGCACTCCGGCGATCCGGCGCAGCCGTACGGGAACGGGCGCGGGGCGTACGGGGCGCAGGGCGAGGCGTTCGCGTACCGCCTCCTCCAGCTCCGCCACTCCGTCGGTGATATCACGCAGGGTGTCGGAGACGAAGAGCCTGACGGGCGAGGATCCGCCGCCGGTGGGCCGGGGGCCGCGCGGGCCCGCCGGGGCGCGGCCGGGGCTGGGGGCGAGTTCGTCGAGGAGTTCGGGGAAACGGCGGGCGAGGGCATCGAGCCAGAGTGCGGCGCTCATGCGGCGGTCTCCTCGGGGGCGAAGTCGAGGTCGAGGTCGGAGGCGGGGTCGAGGTCGAGGTCGGGGGCGGTCGCGACGGCCCGGCCGTTGCGCCAGAGCCGGCCGCCGCTCACCCCGTCGAACCAGGTGCGCTCGGGATCCACGATGGTTTGGCACTGCCGCTTAATGGGGCAGTAATTGCAGGCGCGCAACGCTGGCGCCGCTTCAACCGGATTGCGGGTGAAGACGGAACGCTGGGGAAGCTCGGAGCAGGCGGCTGCCCTGCGCCAGTCGAGCTCATCGGCATCAACATCAAAATACCTGGTCAGAGGAGTTTCAAGGGATTTCGATCGGGTACGCACGTGCAACCCCTCCCTGGGTGTGCGAACATTTGTTCGACAGTTGCGGACGCGAGATCAGAGTTACATGGTGCGAGCGCGTGCGCAAGTGACTACGCTCCGGAGGCAATGACCACGTAATGTCGTCAACGGGCTCCGCATTCGGGGCCGTTGATATCCGGCCACTGAGGCCAAGCTGTGATACGCGCGCGTGCGCACTGCTTTGGTTGCGCACGCGCTCGGTACGCTGTCCCCGCGACGAGGGGAGAGCGAGAACATGGGTTCCAGCTCGTGGGCCAGCGCCCACAACGACCAGGGATTTCGCGGGGAACAACCGCGCGGTCGCACCGAGGGGCTTGAGGAGTTCGCGGCATGGATCGAGGATCTGATGCGCGGGCGGGGCTATGACATCGACAATCCGCGCGGTGGCGGCAAGTCAAAGCTCGCCGATGACGCCGGAGTGCACCGCGCGGCCGTCAGCAGACTGCTCCAGCGGCAGAGCATGCCCGATCTGGAGACGATGCGCAGATTGTCCGCCGTACTGTCCGTCCCCTTGCGGGACATGCTGATCCGGTCGGGCAGGCTGTCCGAGGACGACCTCCCGGTGACCGTTCATCGCCACCATGAGGAGGTGAGCGGACCGCAGCGCCTCACGCCCGAGGAAGCGGCACGGAGAATGGGGGTACCCACCGAGCTGAGGGAGACATTCGTGAAAGTCGCGAAGCAGTTCCTGCCGGAGGGGACATAGCGGCTCCCAGGGGCGGGCCGACGGGGGTGTGAGGAGTGCGCAGTGGTCAGAGAGGCGGACGAGGAAAGTCACGAGGGGGAAAGGTCCGGGTCCAGGTCGGGGTCCGGTCGCGGTCACGCCGAATCAGAGCGTCTGTCCCGTCTGCTGGCCGAGTTGAGCGAGAAGGTCCGGCAGGCGGGAGTCGAAGGAGTCCGCATCCTGACCGAGGACGAGATGCAGCGTGACCAGCTGCTCTGGTTCAGATCCGGCTGGGAGGAACACGGCCGCGCCATGGAACCGGAGCGACCGGGCCCCGGCACACGCCCCGCGGACCGCCCCGGCGATCACCTGGGCGACGACGGACCCGACGGCGGCCCCGACAAGGACCCGCCGCCGGACAACGGCCCTGGCCGGCTGCTGCGTTTTCCCAGCGGCGCGGGCCAGCGGCCCACCCATCCACTGCCGATAGTGGGCGCGGGCGATGCCTCGGTCCGCGATCTGATGCCCCACCGGCCACGCACCCGCACCCGGGTCCGGACCCGCGACGTCCGCGCCCGTGACTCGGATCCCGTGACAGGGGGCGTGAAACGGATGCCCGACACGGATGACCAATTGGGCCCCTACTGACCGGCCCGTCCCGTCCTATTGCACGGTGATGACGCCGGCCCGGGCCGCCGGGACCACCCGCACCGGCGCCGTCCGACACACGGCTCAGCCGGACGGCGTGCCCGGGTTCCACATCCCGAACCACTGCTCGGCACCGTACGCCTCAAACCGCTCCACCTCGGTGAAGCCCAGCTTCGCCGCGAGCCGCATCGAGGGGCCATTGGCCGTCTGCGTCGCCAGCACCACTGGTTCGCCGGGAAGCTCCCCGGCGAACCAGTCGAGCACCGCCCCGCACGCCTCGGCCGCGTATCCCCGCCCCCACGCCTCCGGCAGAAACAGATAGCCGAGCTCGGCCTTCCCCTCGGCCTGCGGCAGATATCCCGTCTCCTTGGTGAGCAGAATGTGTCCGATCAACTCTCCATCCAGCTCCACCACAAAACGCCCGGACCGCGATTCAGGTATCTCGGGCACCTCCCGCTCCACCTCCTCACGCGGCCGAGCACCCCCCAGGTAGGCGTGCACCTCCGGCGAGGCGAGCAGCCCGATGTACGCCTCACGGTCCCGGGCCAACCGCTCGCGCAGCACGAGCCGTTCGGTCTTGATCGGGGCGGGCGGCCAGGTGACGGATCCGAGTTCGCTCATGGCGGGCAAACTATCCGACACCGCCGAACAGAACGCGATCAGCGACGGCGCTCCCTCACTCGGAAATCACTCAGGCGTCGCCCCCGTCCCGCGGGGCGAAGGCCGCGAGGGCATCGGCATCGGTCGCCCGAGCGTTCAGGAAATAGTCGGCCCACTCCGCGATCCCCGGATAGGACGAGTCCTGGCGGAGCCGGGCTGTCGCGGCCCCGACGTCGAATTCGGTGACGCGGAGTTCGACTCCCGGGCCCAGGAGGGCCCAGTGCGCTCCGGTACGTCCGTAGGGCATGCCGACGCTGCCGGGATTGACCACGAGCCGGCCGTGGGCGAGGCGGACGAACGGCATATGGGTGTGGCCGCAGACCACGGTGCGGATGTCTCTGTCGAGACCGCTGAAGACTTCCTCCCAGCGGTCGAGGCGGGAGTCGACGAGGACGACCTCCTCGTCGTCCCGGGGGGTGGCATGGCAGAACAGCACCTCCCCCAGGCCCCTCACGGGCAGGGAGAGCGATCGCGGCAACGAGCCCAGAAGATCGAGATGGTCCTCGCGGAGCTGCGCGGCAGCCCAGGGTGCGATCGGATCGGGGATCGTTTCGCGCTGCCCCCGGCGGTATTCGAGGAGTTCGCGATCGGCGTTGCCACTGATCCATCCGACGCGGTCGCCGAGAGTGGTCAACAGATCCAGCACCTGCGCCGGTTGTGGACCGGCGGCGATGTCGCCGGTGAGCACGATGCGATCGGCGGCCCTGACATCCGGTTCGGCGAGCACCGCCTCCAGGGCCGGCAGGACTCCGTGAATGTCGGACAGGACGGCTACTCGGTTCAACATGGTCTTCACTGTCGGGTGGGGACGGCCGGGCGGCGAGACCTTTCGCCTGACGCGTAGCTCCAGGGCGGGCCCGAATCGATTCGGCCCATTTGGCCGGCCGCGTCCTCCTCAGACCGGCAGCTCCCACCCCGGACCGTCCTCCGCACCGATCCACACACGCTGACCGGCACCGGCACCGGCACCGGAGACCGTGATGCCGAAGCCCTCCTGCTGCGGCTCCCCCGCCGCCCGCCAGCGCTCGACCGCCGCCTCGACCCGATCCCACAGACGCACCGGCCCACGCTGCACCACCGTCCAGCCCCCACCGGGGCCGGACGTCGTCCGCGCCTGCGAACCGGTGGACACGTCCCACAGGATCTGCTGGGAACCAGCGCCCATCCGCTCCGCCGACGGCGCGGCGAGCTGGGCCACCCAACTCCCGCTCCAGGTACCGATGATCGCCGGGTCGATCCGGCTCGGGCGCTCCTCACCGGGCAGCAGAGGCAGAGTCGGGCGCGGCGGACGGTCGTGGGGGCGGGCGATCATAAAGCTGGTGTGCCCGGGGAGAAAACGGCCGATGGCGGTGCCGGGACCGGTCACGGTGAGCAGTGCCAGACCGGATGCGTAGCTCCACCCCGAGAGCGTGACCAGGATCTTTCCACCCGGCTTCACCTGATGCAGCCACGGCAGAGGGATGTACCGGACCGAGCAGGTGGCGATCAGCCGGTCGTACGCTCCCCCCTCGGGGTCCCCCCGCAGACCATCCCCGACGATCAGCCGGGGCGCGTACCCGGCGGACATGAGGGCGGAGGCGGCGGCCTCGCCGACCACCGGGTCGTACTCGACGCTGGTGAGATTCCCGTCCCCGAGGCGGTGCACGCCAAGGGCGGTCGAGTACCCGGTTCCGGTGCCGATCTCCAACACCCGGTGCTCCGGCTCGGCTTCAAGCTGCTGCCACATGCGCAGCACCAGCGAGGGCAGGGTGGACGAGGACGACGGAGAGCCCTCCACGGTGGCGTCCGTGACATCGTCGGGCCTGATGCGGCCGTCGAGCTGGGTGATGAGCGTCCGATCGGTGTAGATCCCCTGGAGCCACCCGTCATCGCCCTGCCGGGCCGGCCGGTAGCGGGTCGGGACACTGCCCGGGACCTGCTCGAAATAGGACCCGGTGAACAGCTCCCGGGGCACGGCCTCGACGGCACGGAGCCAGTCGGGGTCGGTGAGCGTGCCCTCCTCGGCAAGTGCGTTCGCCAGCTCGGTGCGCAGTCGGACGGATGTGCTCACGCTTCGGAGCCTTTCTGTAACCGGTCGGCGATGGCGTGTGCGACCGCGTCCGTTATCTCCGCCGGCTGCCAGGCCCACTGTCCGTTGGGGTTGCACTCCAGGAAGTACCAGGCGTCATCGGCGGTCACCGCGAAGTCGAAGGCGCCGTACACCAGGCGGAAGTGATCCCGATAAGCGGCGACGGAGTGCGCGACCGCTTCGGGGACAGCGATCGGTGTACACCGCATGAGGTCCTGCCGGTGACGCCAGTCGAGATCAGGGCTGTCGATCCGGGCCCCGAACAGCCGATCGCCGACGGCTGTCACCCGTGCGTCGAATGCCTTGTTCACCTTGGCCTGGAACATGTGCGGGCACACCGCCACAGCGCTGGTGATCTCATGCCCGTGCACCTCCCGTACCCACACGCTGTGCGGTCGCCCGTCCACACGGCAGGGCGTCCTGTCCGTCCAGCTCGGGAGGCCCCTCGTAGGGCGAGGGCCTGCGGACCCAGACCGATCGCACCTGTGTGAGATCGAGTGTTCGGCTCGGGGTGCGCAGGGTGCCTCGCTGTTCGTCCGTGCCGTACACGGCGGACAGCGAGGCACCGGTGTACGGGTCGGTGCCGGGGTCGAGACGGGCCACGGGAACCCTTCGCGCGGCGAGTATCCGCAGCACCACGTCCGAGGTCACGTCGTAGCTGTTGGTCAGCACCAGCACCGACCCGCGTCGGTCGGACATCAGTCGGACTCGTCCTGGTCGTAGGACTCAACACTGTCGGAGTCGGTCGCTCCGTCCGGCCCGGAGCCGTCGCCCGGGGTGGTCGTGGTCGAAGTGAGGCCGCTGGTACTGGTGCCATGACCACCCAGCTCGATCGTGCGCCCCCGTTCGTCCACGATCACGGCGGCCTGTGTCTCGGGGTCGATCACGGGCGCGTACCGCAGGATCGTGGAGGTGGCCGCGTACGGCCCCATCCTGCCGATGCCCCAAGGTGTGAGCCTCCGCGTCATCTGTGCTGCGCCTCCTTCTCGTTCGGGTACCGGCCGCCGCTACCGCGCACCGCGACGCACTGGTGTCGATAGGGAGCGTAGGGAGGCGCTTTCCCCTTGGACAGGAAATTTCTCAGAGTTTCTGGCGACTCACTCGCAGGGGTTCGTGGCGCGCCATCAGGAGCCATCTTCCGAGGCCTCGGGAGCAAGGTCTTCGATCACTCGATTGATGATCGCTCGCGCTGCCCTGCCGTAGTCGGCGACGGCCGCGAGCCGCTCAAAAGCACTGCCGTACAGCCTGACTTCCTGTGGCTGGCGGAGGTCGAGTTCGGCCGAGAGTGTCTCAACGAGCACTCGTTCGTTGTCGTAGATCCAGAATCCATGCCAGGGCGAGATGACATATTGGGTCTCGAAACCGATGATGCCGAAACGCACATGGGGGAGCTGTGACAGTGAAACAAGCCGGTCGAGCTGCCCGAGCATGGCACCCGGAGCACAGAGACGAAACCTGAGCGCCGCTTCGGTGAGGACGAAGTGGAATCGCTTGTCCGACCGGTACAGGATCTCCTGGCGTCTCACTCGCTCCTTGACAGCTTCATCGATGTCATGGGGAAGGTTCAGCCGACGGGCACCTTCGGCGAAGCGAGCACGCGCGTACTCCGGCGTCTGAAGAAGGCCGGGAATTACGGTCGCTTCAAAAGCACGGAAGAGCCGGGTCCTCTGGTCCCACGAGATCAGCTCTCGCTGGTGGGGCTTCAACCCGGCACGAAGGACGCGCTGCCATTCGGCGTGCTGCACTTCGAGCGTGTGCAGCGAAGCGAGCAGAGCTTCGGTCTCGCCTTCGGCCCCCGTGGCCCTGGCCCACTTGCGGATGTCGTCATCGGCGGGTGTCTGCCGGCCGTTCTCCAGCTTGGACACCTTGGAAGGCGGCCATGACAATGACTCCGCGAGCTGCCTGCCGCTCATACCGGCGGCTTGGCGAAGCTCGCGGAGTCGTTTGCCCAGGGCGCTCCTGGCCTCGTGGACGTTAGACGAACCCGAGGTGTTGTTCGGTGGCAAAGTCATCCCGTCGGATGGCGTGATGCCAAGCAGTATCGCGCCAATAGTTGTGCTGTACGACCTCATTGACGTCTTCAACGACCTCGCCGCCGAGGAAAGCGTCGGAATCGTCGAAGTGCATACGTACCAGCTTGCGCGAGTCGAACAGCCAGTAGTCGTGGTCGGGGAGGTGCTCGGCGGCTGCCCGTTCGCGCGTCAAGTAGCGAATTTCCTCACCCGCCCCGTTGGTGAACTGGGCACACCACACACCGAACCTGCTGTAGTCGGTGAGCGGCAAGCTGACCACTCGTACACGCGTGAAGCGTCGCCCCTCGAACGCGGCATCACGGATCATCGCCAGCCAGTCCTGCATCCATGGCAGGTCGTCCTTCTCCCGCGCGAGAAACTTCCGCAGCGACTCGTTCTCGTAGTCCGCGTCGTAGCGGTCACGCACTTCAAGACGGAACGCCGTGTGCTCGAAAGAATGGAAGATCTTGCCGAACTCCTCTCCCGTCAAAAAGCTCAGCGCTCTCCCTCCTCCATGTAGCGGCGGGCGTACATTTTGAGCACGTCTTCCGGGATCTCGATCAGAGTCTCGTTGTCCGGGACCTCACCGACATCAGCCAGCACCTGAGGGTCGGTCACCTTCCAGCCCTGCGCGATGTAGGTGACACGGTCGATGCGGTCGGTGGCGAACAGCGTCGGGGAGTTGCCGATCTGGGACTCGGGGTCCTTGCCGAGGAACCGAGCACGCATGGGATATCCCTTGCTCGAAACTTGGCGAACTGTTCTCACACATGGTGAGACGGCCGCCTCGAACGGTCAAGGGTGCCGAGGGGCACAGATGAGGTCGCCGCGTATGTGCCCACCCACGATCGCGGGCATGGATCCCATGCAGCTCGACGGCCATGTCCGCAGAGGGCCGGTGGACACTCTCTCTGTGGCGGACGCGTCACGGCAACTGGATGCGGTCACCCGCTATGTGGCTCAGGCCCGGGAAGACCTCGACCGGCTTGAGGGGAGCCGGGTCGTATGGAAGCGGGCGGCCAAGGAGGCGCTGGCCCAATACGGCAAGGACGATCCCGCCGGCGTCGATCAGGTGCTCGACAGCATCAACCTGCTGTCGAGCAACCCCGCACAAAGCGAAGCGTGAAGGGGCCCGGGCCCGCAGGCCGGATGGGTGGTGGATGCGGGCTCGGGCCCCGGTTGGGGGGAAGGGGGGGTCAGATGAGGTCGCCGCGGCGGGCGTCGTCGGGGTGGTAGACCGCGAGTGCCCAGATGATGAACACGTCGATGGCGATCATGATGACTGCCCAGATCGGGAGATAGGGCAGGAACAGGAACTGCGCGATCAGGCTGATCGACGCGAAGAAGATGCCCGCGTACCGCGCCCAGGCGAGGTTCTTCAGGACCCCGTAGCCGACGATCACGAGACAGATCCCGAGGATCAGATGGATCCAGCCCCATCCGGTGAGGTTGATCCGGTAGACGTAGTCGCCCACCCGGCCGTAGACGTCGTCCTCGCCGATCGCCGCGATGCCCTGGAGGATCGCGAGGATCCCGTTGCAGAACATCAGGACGCCCGCGAAGACGACGCCTCCCACCGCCCAGCCGCTGTTGTGGGCGGGGTCGGAGCTTCGATGGGAGTGCGGCGGTGGCGGTGGCGGAGTCCCGGCCGGTCGCTGTGATGCGTCGTGGCTCATGGGACCTCCCTTCCTTGGCCCCGTACGCCCAACGCGGACGGGGATTCGAGCGTCAGCCCGGTCGGGTGCCACCGCCATTCGGATTCGGCCGTTCGGGTGAATTCCCCGGATGCTCACGGGGCCCGTCACGGCTCCCGTCCGATGCCAGGAAGTCCAGCAGGGCCATCGCGAAGAGGAGCGCGAGGGCGATGCCGACCACCACCCAGGCGGTCGGGTGGCTCCAGAGGAGGCAGGTCAGCACGGCCGCGGCGACCAGGACCCATACGACCCAGCGGCGATGGCCGCGGAGCCAGGGGCCGACCGGTCCGGTGCGCAGGCCGGCGTGGTCGGCGACGCCGCGGAGGGCGGTGATGCCGGAGTGCCAGAGGCGGCGGACGGCGAGGGCGTGGCGGCCGGGGCCGGTCAGCCAGGCGGCGAGGGCGATGACGACACCGAGGGTGACGACCATGCGCACGGTCGTGCGGAGGAAGCGGACGAGCGCGTCGTAGACGGCGGAGGCGGCGGGCTGGGAGACCCCGGCGGGCAGCCGGTCGAGATAGACGGCGCGGAAGGCGTCGAGCGCGATGCCGAGCAGGAGGAGGGCCGCCGCGACGCCGAGGGCGGCGGCGACGACGGCGCGGCGGCGGCGGACGGCGAGGAGGACTCCGGCGACCACGAGGACGAGGGCGGCGACCGGGAGCCAGATGCCGGCGAGCTGGAGCAGCCGGAAGCCGGTCTTGAGCTTGCCGATGTCGTCGGAGCGGGCGACCACGAAGGAGGTGTGGATCTCGGGGATCTTGGCGGCGACGGTCAGGCCGTCCGCCACCAGTCGCTGTTTGACCTGGTCGACGACGGGGGCGAGATCGATCTCCACCGCGTTGTCGGTGAGCTTGACCGCGCCGCCGCCGCTGCCGGTCAGCGCCTTGTCGAGGGAGTCGTGGACCTTGCGGTTGGCCTCCGTCCACAGGGTCTTGAAGGCGGAGGAGGAGACGATGGCGTCCGCCTTGTCGCGGACGAAGCTCCTGAGGGCGCCCTCCAGCGGGCCACTCAGCTTCCCGAGCGCCTGGGCCAGCTTCGGCCGGTCGGCCGGAGCGACCTCCTCCAGCAGGGAGTTGAGGTCGATGTGGCTCATCACGGCGTCGGCGACCCGGTTGGCCACCGCCGCCTGGACGTCCGGGTCGGAGGCGAGCGGCGCGACCGTGGCGACATAGCGGTCGGTGTCCCCGACCTCGTCGGCGGTCCAGGAGGCGACGGCCCCCAGCGGGGCCAGCACACAGCCGAGGACGATCAGCAGGGCGGCGAAGAACGACCGCACCCGGTGGTGGTGGGGGCGGGGCGGCGGCCCGGCCTGCTCCAGCGCGGCGATCCGCGCCCTGAGCCGCTCCAGCTCGCTGTCGTCCGGCAAGTCCGGCACCGCCGCCACCTCTCCCCGGGCCGCCCGTCGGCCGCGTCCAGACGTCCGTCCAGACGTCCAGGGAACGCGCCGCCCGGACCGGCGGCGACCCTTGGCGGGCATACGGGTGGGAGCGGGCGCGCCGTTCACCCGTACGGGCCCGCCCCCGCGCCGGGCCGATCGCTCTCGCCTTGCATGGAGTCATGCGTACCTCGCGTGCCCACGGACCGACCGCGCCCGGCGGGCCCGTATGAGCACGCCGCCGAAGGCCGCGGACCGGCCCGCCGCCCCCGCCGAATCCCTGCGCGGCATCCTCCTCAGCCGCGGCTACGGCAAACTCCTGCTGCTCTCCGTACTCCTCGGCGTCCCCATCGCCCTGGCCTGCTTCTTCTTCGTCAGCCTCCAGCACGAGATCCAGCACGCCGTCTGGGAGTCCCTCCCCCGGGCCGTCGGCCACGCCGAGCCGCCCTGGTGGTGGCCGCTGCCCTCGCTGCTGCTCGCGGGGCTGCTGCTGGCGCCCGTGGTGACCCGCCTCCCGGACGGCGGCGGCCATGTGCCGGTGCACGGGCTCGGCGGCCCGCCGCTGGGGCCGCGCGCGCTGCCCGGGGTGGTGTTCGCCGCGCTCGCCACCCTGCCGCTGGGGGTGGTCCTGGGCCCCGAGGCCCCGCTGATGGCGCTCGGCAGCGGGCTGGCGCTGCTCGCCGTACGGTCCGCGAAACGCACCGCGCACCCCGAGGCGGCGATGGTGCTGGGCACCGCCGGATCCACGACCGCGATCTCCACCATCCTCGGCGGGCCGCTGGTCGCCGCCGTGATGATGGTGGAGGCGGCCGGCCTCGCCGGACCCCGGCTGGTGGTCCTGCTGCTGCCCTGCCTGCTGGCCAGCGGCGTCGGCGCGCTGGTCTTCACCGGCTTCGGCGAGTGGACCGGGCTCTCGATCGGCGCGCTCCGGCTGCCCTCCGTACCGCCGAACACCGGCCCCGACGCGGGGGACTTCCTGTGGGGCGTCCCCGTCGCCGTGCTGATCGCGCTGATCGTCGGCTCCGCGCACCGGCTCGGATACGTCACCGAGGGGTGGACCGCGCGGCGCACCGCCGTCCGCACGGTCGCCGCCGCCGTCGCGGTGGGCGTCTGCATCTCCGCGTACGCGCTGGTCACCGGACGTTCCCCGGCCGAGGCCGCCCTCTCGGGGCAGGTGACGCTGGGCGCGCTCGCCGCCGATCCGCACGCCTGGCCGGTGGCCGCGCTGGTGATGCTCGTCCTCTGCAAGGGCGTCGCCTGGGGCATCTGTCTGGGCGCGCTGCGCGGCGGGCCGATCTTCCCGGCGGTACTGCTCGGCGCGGCGGCCGGGGTGGCGTGCTCGGGGCTGCCGGGGTTCGGTACGACAGCGGCGCTGGCGGTCGGCATCGTCACCTCGGCGTCGGTGGTGACCAGGCTGCCCGTCACCAGCGCCGTACTGGCCGTGCTGCTCATGGGCCCGGACGCGAACAATCAGATGCCGCTGATCGCCGTCTGCTCCGTCGTCGGATTCATCACCGCTCAACTACTGGAGCGAAAAAGCCCGCCCGGTCCATCATGAGGTACACAGCACGGAAAAAAGGCACGAAGAGGGGCGGGGATGGACGATCGCGAAGTAATGTCCGGCGGGGTCAACAGCGTCATACGCGAGGGTACGAGGGTGATCCGGCCGACCGGGCCGTGGTCACCGCTCGTCCATGGCCTCCTGCGGCACGTACGGGCCAGGGGCTTCACCGCCGCGCCCGCCGTGCACGAGGTGACGGACGACGGCTTCGAAGTCCTCGATTTCATACCGGGCGAGGTCAGCGACTACCCGGCCACCCCGGCCGCGGCCTCCCGTACCGCCCTGGAGAGCGCGGCCCGGATGCTGCGCGCCTTCCACGACAGCACGGCCGGCTACGCGCGCACCGGCGAGGCCGAGCCGTGGATGCTGCCCGCCAGAAACCCCGCCGAGGTCATCTGCCACGGTGACTACGGCCCCCACAACTGCGTCCTGGACGGCGGCCGGGTCATCGGGGTGATCGACTTCGACGCCGCGCACCCCGGCCCCCGGATCTGGGACATCGCCCTCGCGGTCTACCGCTGGGCCCCGCTCACCGCGCCCGCCAACGCCGACGGCTTCGGCACCACGGAGGAACAGGCGCTGAGGGCCCGGCTCTTCTGCGACCGGTACGGACTCGATCCGGCCGGGCGCGCGGAGCTTCTGGACACCGTCGTGGAACGGCTGCACTCCCTGGTCGCGTTCATGCGCGCCCGGGCGGTCGCCGGGGACGCCGCCTTCGCCTCCCATCTGGCCGACGGGCACCACGTCCAGTACCTCGCCGACGCGGAGTATGTGAAGGACCGGCGGGCCGAGTTCGAAGGTTTTATCCTCGACGACCGCTGAGACGACCGCTGAACGCGCGTACGAACACGGCACGGGGAGGACGGGGGGACGGAGGGGGACCACTCCCGGAACCCCGTCCTCCCGGCGGCGGTCGGTGTCACACTGACGCCCGGTACTCCGAAGGGGCCATACCGTGCCGATGATCCGCAAACTGCGCAGAGCGATGCGCGGCGCCTACCGCCGCACCGTCGACCTCAGCCACCCCGCCCGCTCCCCGCTCGGAAGCACCGTCGTCAACTGCGTGGTGTACGAGGGCGGGGTGCGGCAGCCCTGCGACGGCGACGCCCGGGAGGCGCTGCGCCAGGTGCGCAAGAACGGCAGCGGATTCGTCTGGATCGGGCTCCACCAGCCGACCGAGATCCAGCTCGCGGTCTTCGCCGAGCTGTTCGGGCTGCACCCGCTGGCCGTCGAGGACGCCGTACAGGCCCATCAGCGGCCCAAGGTGCAGCGGTACGGCCGGGACGGACAGGGCGGCACGCTGTTCGCCATCCTCAAGACCTGCCGTTACGTCGCTCATGAGCAGCTCACCACGGAGAGCGAGGTGGTGGACACCGGGGAGCTGATGGTCTTCGCCGGCGCCGACTTCGTGATCACCGTCCGGCACGGCCCGCACGGCTCCCTCGGCCCGCTGCGCGAGGCGCTGGAGGCCAGTCCCGAGCAGCTCGCCAAGGGGCCGGCCGCCGTTCTCCACGCCATCGCCGACCAGGTCGTGGACGACTATCTCGCCGTCGCCGACGCCGTACAGCACGATGTCGACGCCGTGGAGAGCGCCGTCTTCAGCGAGGACGCGCGGAGCGCCGACGCCGGGCAGATCTATCTGCTCAAGCGGGAGTTGCTGGAGCTGAAGCGCGCCGTCGCCCCGCTGGAGCGGCCGATGCGCTCGCTGGCCACCGCGCCGCTGCCGCCGGTCGGGCCGGACATGCAGCCGTACTTCCGCGATGTGGTCGACCATCTCGCCCGGGTGAACGAGCAGATCAGCGGGTACGACACCCTTCTCGACTCGATCCTCCAGGCCCATCTGGCACAGGTGACGGTCGCGCAGAACGAGGACATGCGGAAGATCACCGCATGGGCGGCGATCATCGCCGTGCCGACGATGGTCTGCGGGATGTACGGGATGAACTTCGACCATATGCCGGAGCTGCGCTGGACCTACGGCTATCCGCTGGTGCTCGGCGTCATGGCGACGGCCTGTGTGGTCATCCACCGGGCGTTCCGCCGCAACGGCTGGCTCTGAACGGCCCATGGGACCCGGCCCCGAGTCCTAGTCCTAGTCCCAGTCCCAGTCCCAGTCCTAGAGAAAGGTCACGAAGAGGCCGAGCGCCAGCAGGGCGACGAGACAGCCGTAGAGGGCGAGAGTGAGGGAACGCGCCTCGTCGGAGGGGTCGCTGCGGCCCGCGCTGGAGAGGCGGAGCGCCGAGGTGGCGATCAGGAGCAGCGCGGCGGCGGAGAAGGCGGCGATCAGGGGCAACGGGATGGCTGCGAGCAGGGATTCGATCACCCGGCGACCGTCTCACGCGCTGTCGGGGCCCGCACCCGGAAGTACTCCGTCCCGGTAAGGGCGTTGGCGGACGATCGGGTACGCGGTCCGAGCCACGCCGGTGTCGCCGTCTTACCGGCGGGCGGTGTGCGGGCTACCGTGGGGGCGGGACTTCGGGAGGTCGCCGCGATGGATGTCACGCTCGGGACGGGCATCGGCGGTGAACCGGTTTCACTCGCCGGGCCGGAGGCGGTGTGAACGGCTGCCGTGTTCAGTACGCGCCGCCCGCCGACCAGTCGCGCAGCGCGATGGGTTCGTGTCTCCGGGCCAGGTTCGACACGGCCATGCGGCGGCTCGCGGCCCATCCGTACGGCCATGGCTCGACACCCGTGAAGGGTGATCATGACCGCCGTGAGGCGACGGTCGCGGGAGCTGTCGTTCGCTATTACGTCAGTGCGACCGTGCTGACGGTCTCGGTGGTCCGGGTCGTTTACGTCTGAACCGCGCCGGACCTGCCCGGAGTTCGGGAGGGGCCCCTGGGTGCACAGTGCCGGTGCGATGGGTCCGACAAGCGTCTTATTCACCCTTTCGGGTGATTCCTACCCTCTCTGGGCCGCATGCGTCCTACCTTGCGAATGTGGCGGGAATTAAGCAGTTGAGCGCACTGGGAATCGCGGCGGTACTGGGTTCACAGGGGGTGGTGGCGGCCGCGGCTCCGAGCGGGCCGGTGGAGAGAGCCGTGGTACGGGCGGTGCCGTCGAAGGCGGTTCCGCCGGTTCCGGGCGGCGCGGGCGGTGTGACGAGTGGGCCGAACGGCCGAGTGCCGCCCCAGGTCTCGGCGCGGGTGTCGGTACGGATCCATCTGCCCGGACTTGTGTGCGCCCATGGGTCGGCGGCCGGCGGCGGGCCGAGGCCGGTGTGGGTGAAGGTCTCCGTGTCGGTGCGGGTGCTGCGGCCCTGTCCGGAGCCGCCGGAGCCGCCGGAGCCGTCACCGCCTCCCGGCCCGAGGCCCACCCCGACCCCGCCCCCGACGCCGCCGAAGCCGACCCATACGCCGCCGAAGCCGACCGGCCCGCCGGAGCCTTCACCAACCTCGACGGGATCGCCGACACCGACCCGGCCCCAGACCCCGACCCCGACCCCGACCCCGACTTCGCCGACGTCACCGACGGCGTCGCCGACGTCCGGGGCCGGGAACCCGGCCGCCCCCACCTCCTCGGCCACCACCGAACCCGTGTCCTCCCGGTCCACCGGGTCCACGGCCACGGCGGCGAGCGGGACACCGGAGGCGTCCGAGAGCCGCCGCGCGGACGCCGGACCGACCGCCGCCGGGCCGTCGTCCTCCACCCCGGGCGAGCTCTTCCCCGTACGCCGGCACCGCCCGGCCGCCGAGCGGCCCAGGATCCAGGGGTTTCCCCTGGTCACCCTGGTGCTGATCATCACCGTTCCGGCCGTTCTCGCCGCCGTCATGCTGCGGCCCCGGCGGTCGCGCGGCTGAGCCCGCACGGGCCCGGCCGGGGCCCCGCCCCCGTACCCCCACGCGTACATCCATACGTACATCCATACGTACATCCACATGCACAGAGCAGCACAGAACAGACAGGGAGGTCACCATGGCCGAATGGCTGGTCCTGACCATCGCGATGGCCGCCACCTGCGCGGTCCTTCTCGCGGTCATCCTGCTCAGTCAGAGCAGACACGGAGCCCTCACGGCCGGGGAGGAGCCCCGCGAGGTGCATACGCCCGACGTTCTCGAATACATGACGATGATGATCGGCGTCGTCTACGCCATCGTCCTCGGTCTCGCCATGGCCGGGGTCTGGGAGGCCCGGGGCGCGGCCCAGGACAACGTACGGCGGGAGGCACAGGCGCTCCATGAGATCACCCAGCGCGCGGAGGTGCTCCCGGCCGATGTGCGGACGAGGATCCGCGCCGACATCGGCGAGTACGTCTCCTATGTGGTGCACACGGAGTGGCCCCGGATGACCCACGGCAAGGAGCTGTCGCCCCGGGGCGGCGAGCTGCTCGAAGCCGTACGGAAGGACATCACCCGCCGGACGCCGGCGAACAGCCTGGAGGCACAGGTCTACCAGCCGATGGTGGAGCAGGCGGCGGTGGCGTTCGACGCCCGGATCACACGCGAGGAGAACGCGGGCGCCACGCTGCCGGTGGTGGTCTGGTACGGGCTGATCGGCGGGGCGGTGGCGACCATCGGGCTGATCTTCACCATGCGGATGGGCGGCAGCTCCCGTGAGCTGCTGATCGCCGGGCTGTTCAGCGCGCTGATCACTTTCCTGCTCTTCCTGGTGTGGGACTTCGACGCGCCGTTCGGCCGGGCGGGCTCGGAGACGGCGACAGCCGATGCGTTCCGTCGGCTTTTCCCCGGTTCGACCTGAGTCCCGACCCGGCCGACGGCCGGAAAAGGGTGCGGAACGGGGTACGGAATAGCCAGGAAGGGCCTCTCGTTGTAGAGTTTGGTTCAACATTCAACCATCCTCATTCTGGACATCGAGAGGTGAGCCTCATGCAGTTCGGCATCTTCACCGTCGGCGACGTCACCACCGACCCGACCAACGGGCGCACGCCGAGCGAGCACGAGCGGATCAAGGCCACGGTAGCCATCGCACGGAAGGCCGAGGAGGTCGGGCTGGACGTCTTCGCGACCGGCGAGCACCACAACCCGCCGTTCGTGCCCTCGTCCCCGACGACCCTTCTCGGCCATGTCGCGGCCCGCACCGAGAATCTGATCCTGTCCACCTCGACCACCCTGATCACCACCAACGACCCGGTGAAGATCGCCGAGGACTACGCCTACCTCCAGCATCTGGCGGACGGGCGGGTGGATCTGATGATGGGCCGGGGCAACACCGGGCCGGTGTACCCGTGGTTCGGCCAGGACATCCGTCAGGGCATACCGCTGGCGATCGAGAACTACGCGCTCCTGCGCAAGCTGTGGCAGGAGGACGTGGTCGACTGGGAGGGCAAATTCCGCTCGCCGCTCCAGTCCTTCACCTCGACCCCGCGCCCGCTGGACGGCGTCCCGCCGTTCGTCTGGCACGGCTCGATCCGCTCCCCGGAGATCGCGGAACAGGCCGCCTACTACGGTGACGGCTTCTTCCACAACAACATCTTCTGGCCCATGTCCCACACCAAGAAGATGGTGGAGCTCTACCGGAAGCGGTACGCCCACTACGGCCACGGCACCCCCGAGCAGGCCATCGTCGGTCTCGGCGGCCAGGTCTACATGCACAAGAACTCCCAGGACGCGGTCAGGGAGTTCCGTCCCTACTTCGACAACGCACCCGTCTACGGACACGGGCCCTCGCTGGAGGAGTTCAGCCGGCAGACCCCGCTGACCGTGGGCACCCCCGAGCAGGTCATCGAGCGCACCCTCGGCTTCCGTGAGGCCGTCGGCGACTACCAGCGACAGCTCTTCCTGGTGGACCACGCGGGGCTGCCGCTCAAGACGGTGCTCAAGCAGCTCGACATCCTCGGCGAAGAGGTCGTGCCGGTGCTGCGCAAGGAGTTCGCCAATCTGCGGCCGGCCGGAGTGCCGGAATCCGCTCCGCTCCACCCGGCGGTCATCGCCGCCCGTACCGCGATCGCCGAGGAGGCATGACGATGAGCAGCACGATGAGGGGCACACTGAAGCTGGTGGCGGTCTCCGCCGGTCTGAGTGTGCCCTCGTCGACACGACTGCTGGCCGACCGGCTCATCGAGTCGGCGCGCGAGACGCTCGCCGCCGAGCACGGGACGGACGTAGAGGTCCGGATCGTGGAGCTGCGCGAGCTGGCGGTCCCGATCGCCAACCATCTGGTGACCGGATTCCCCTCGCCGGAGCTGGCGGAGGCGATCGAGGCGGTGACCGAGGCGGACGGGCTGATCGCGGTCACCCCCGTCTTCACCGCGTCCTACAGCGGGCTCTTCAAGTCGTTCTTCGACCTGGTCGAGCCGGACGCGCTGACCGGGAAGCCGGTGCTCGTCGGCGCGACCGGCGGCACGGCCCGGCACTCGCTGGTGCTGGAGCACGCGCTGCGCCCGCTCTTCGCCTATCTGCGGGCCGTCGTCGCGCCGACGGCGGTGTACGCGGCCTCGGAGGACTGGGGCGGCACGGGCGATCCGCTCACCGACACCCTGCCGACGCGGATCGGCCGGGCGGGCAGGCAGCTCGCCGCGCTGATGGCGACGGCGGAACGCCGGACGATCGACGAGGTGCCGGTCCTGTCCTTCCCGTGACAGGCCCGGCTCCCGGACTTCCGGAGGCGCTTTCCGGGAGCGGAGGCGGCACTGGCGGGCGCACATTCTTCTGTGCGCGCTGTCAGTGCCGCCTTCTATCGTTTTGGGCATGGCCCCTGTACTCATCGGTCGCAACCGTCCCGCGAGCGTTCCGCGGACCCACACCGCCCGGGCGACGGAGAGGCCGGGACAGGAGCTGTGAGGCGCGCCGTTCAGTGGCCGCCGGGCCCCGGCCCCGGCCCCGGGCCCAGAGCCCTGGGCTCCGGTCGTGGCTCCCGTGTCACATCGGCCACGACACAGGCGATGTTGTCGGGGCTGCCCGCGGCATGGGCCAGGGCGATCAGCGCGTCGACCGTCTCCTCGGGCTCGGCGACGGTGGCCAGCGCGTGCTGGATCCGCTCGTCGGGCACGGCGGTGAAGAGCCCGTCCGAGCAGAGCAGATACCGGTCACCGGGCAGGGCCTCGTGCAGCCGCAGATCGGGGACGGCGGTCGTACCGCCGTCGAGGGCCCTCAGCAGCAGGGTCCGCCGAGGGTGCGAGGCGGCCTCCTCCTCCGTCAGCGAACCCGCGTCGATCATCGACTGGACCACGGTGTGGTCATGGGTGATCCGGGAGAGCGCGCCGTCGCGCAGCAGCAGGACCCGGGTGTCCCCGATATGGACCAGGCCCAGCCGGGAGCCGGATCGCACCAGCGCGGTGAGCGTCGTCCCGGACCCTCCGAACCCTCCGGAGCCCCCGGACCCTCCGGACCCTTCCAGCGCGCCGATGGCGGAGTTGGCGCGGTCGACCGCGTCCTCCAGGGCGTTGAGCAGATCGCCGGCGAGCGGCGGCACTTCGGGGCGGGCCGGCTCCCGGAGCGCTTCGACGGCCGCCGCGGCCGCGTCCCCTCCCCGGTCGCCGAAGCCGTCCGCGACGGCGAGGAGTCGGTGGTCGGCGTAGGCGATGTCGTGGTTGGCGGTGCGGACGGCCCCCCGGTCGGTGCGGGCGGCGTAGCGGATTCCCAGAGCTGTCATGGCGGTGGTGTCCTTCCCCGGTGACGCGTCGAGCTGATCGGCGAGGAAGAGCGCCAGATCCCGGCGGACGGCGGTCTCCGCCTCCACCCGCGCCCAGTGGGCCCGGACGGCCCGGGCGGCGGCTGCCGGGTCCGGTCCGTGGAGATCGCAGACCTCACGGACGAGCGGCAGCGGCATCCCGATCCGCCGCAGCCAGGCCACCAGCCGGGCCCGCTCAAGCTGCGACCGCTCGTAGTACCGGTATCCGGTGTACGGGTCGACGCTCGCCGGGGGCAGCAGCCCCAGCTCGTCGTAGCGGCGCAGCGCCTTCGCGGACAGTCTGGACGCCCGGGCGAACGCCCCTATCGTGAGCCGGTCCATGGGGTCCCCTCCTCGCGCCGGGCGGTCGGCCCGGCCCGGCCGATGCTGGTCCTTCCCCGGGGGAGAAGGTCAACCCCGGCGGCCGGGACACCCCCGGCCGGGGGCGTCCCGGGCGGCTCGCGGCCCGGTGCGCGGTGTCACTTGCGGTTGTAGAGCCGCATGGTCCAGGCGCCGAAGACGATCACGAAGAAGGCGGACCATCCCAGCGACCAGGCTATGTCCGCCGCCGGCCACTCACCCGCCATCAGCTCGCGCACCCCGGTGGCGACATGGGTGACCGGGCTGTTGTTGACGAAGGCCTGGAGCCAGCCGGGCATGGTCTTCGGGTCGACGAAGACATTGCTCAGGAAGGTCAGCGGGAAGATGACCATCATGCTGACGCCCATGACCGACTTCTCGGAGCGGAGCATCAGCCCGAACATCGTCCAGACCCAGGAGAAGGAGAACGCGAAGATCACCAGCAGTGCCACTCCGAGCAGCACGCCCAGCGGGCCGCCGTCCGGCCGATAGCCGATGATCATGCCGACCGTGAGCATCACGGCGGAGGCGAGGACATAGCGCAGGACGTCGCCGAGGAGGTAGCCGACCATCGGGGCGGGCCGCCAGATCGGCAGTGTCCGGAAGCGGTCGAAGACGCCCTTGCTGATGTCGGTGTTGATCGCGACGCCCGTGTACATCGTGACCATCACGACGCTCATGGTGAGGATGCCCGGCAGCAGGAACTGGATGTACTCCGAGGTCGACCCGGCCAGCGCCCCTCCAAAGAGGTACGTGTACATCAGCACCATCATGATCGGGAAGGCCGTCACATCGAAGAGCTGCTCGGGCACATGCTTGATCTTGAGTACGGTCCGCCAGCCGAAGGTGAGGGAGGCGGAGAGCGCGCTCGGCTTCGGCGGTCTCTCCTTGTTGATCAGCAGCGAGGCGAGGTCCTCGGCCTTCGGCGCGTCGAGGAAGTGGTCGTCGGCGGCGCGGTCGGACGTCGTGGTGGTGGTCGCGGTGGTCATGCCGCCTTCTTCCGGTCGGTCAGGGCGAGGAAGACCTCGTCCAGGCTGGGCTGTCCCAGCGCGAAGTCGTCCACGGTGATTCCTGTGCGGGCCAGCTCGGCGAGGGCTCTGGCGGCCTGCTCGGCCGCGCCGCGCTCGGTGCCGTGGCCGGCGACCCTGGCGGTCAGGGCGACCGGGTCGGAGTCGAGCTGCACATCGGAGCCCAGGGTCTCGGTGAGCACCCGGACCGCCTCGGGCCGCTGTGCGGCCTCCCGCAGCCGCACATGGACCGAGCCCGCGCCGACCGATGCCTTCAGCTCGCCCTTGGTGCCCTCGGCGATCACCCGGCCGTGGTCGATGACCGCGATCCGGGAGGCCAGCTGATCGGCCTCGTCCAGATACTGGGTGGTCAGCAGCACGGTGGTGCCCTGGGCGACCACCGCGCGCACGATGTCCCAGACCTGGTTCCGGCTGCGCGGGTCGAGCCCGGTGGTGGGCTCGTCCAGGAAGAGCAGGTCGGGGGTGTTGAGGATGGAGGCGGCGATGTCGATACGGCGCCGCATGCCGCCCGAGTAGTTCTTCACCTGCCGCCCCGCCGCCTCGGTGAGACCGAAGGCGTCGAGCAGCCGTGCGGAGCGGTCGGCGGACGCGGACCGGGAGTGACCCAGCAGCCGCGCCAGCAGGACGAGATTCTCGTGGCCGGTGAGGTCTTCGTCCACCGACGCGTACTGACCGGTGAGGCTGACCCTCGCGCGGACCGCCGCCGCGTCCTTCACCACGTCCCTGCCGAAGACGCGCGCCTCGCCGCCGTCGGGCCGGAGCAGGGTGGCGAGCATCTTCACGGTGGTGGTCTTGCCCGCGCCGTTCGGCCCGAGGACTCCGTAGACCGTGCCGGCGGGGACGGTGAGATCGACACCGTCGACGGCGCGGTTCTCGCCGAAGACTTTCACCAGGCCTCGGGTCTCGATTGCTGCTTCTGTACTCATTCGCCTCATTTTCCTTCGAACAAATCTTCGCCAAGTGCGACGGGGATGTCGACTCGGGGCGTCGGCGGGGACGGGAGCGGCGCGGGCACGGCGCGGGCACGGGTTCGCACGGGTGCGTACGGGTGCGCACGGGTCTCGGGAGAGGGCCGGGCCTTCAGAAGACATGGGGCCGCGCGGCGCGCGCCTCAGCCCCCACCGGCCGAGCATGGGCCGACAGGAGCGCTTCCGCTCTTCCCAGCCCTCTTCGAGCAGATTGACGCCGACGGTGTCGCGGACGGTCACGGCGTGCGGTTCGGTGAAGACCGAGCGCGACTGGTCGACCGCGTTCAGCCCGTGGGAGCCGAGTCCGTAGCCGGCGAAGGCGACCGGCTTGAAGTGCCACTCGCCGTAGGCGTAGTCGATGGCCTGCTTGAGGAGGCGGGGAAGGAACGATTGTACTCGGGGGTGACGACGACGAAGGCGTCCGCTTGATCGACTCGGCCCGCGAAGCCGGCCGTCCGCGCGGCCGGCCGGGCGGGGAGACGGGCCGGGAGACGGGCCGGGAAGTCGAAGTCGATCAGGCCGATGGCAGCCCGTTCCGCCCTCACTCGGAAGGCGCGAGACCGCGTCGCGCGGTCGCCGGATTCGATCTGGCGACCGCGCGAGGGGATCTGGCGACCGCTGGTCACTCCTCCCGGGTGTGGAAGACGTAGAACGAGACCACGAGCATGGCGGCGGCGAAGAAGAGGCCCATCCCCACCGAGCGCAGGATGCTGGTCCCGGTCAGGCTGTGCAGAAACCCGATCGCCACACCGCACAGCGCGGCGTACGCGGCGGCGCGCAGCTCCTGGGGCAGCGCGTGCTGGATCCGGCCGAGGCCGAAGGCCAGCGCGGTGAAGATGAGGCCGGCGACCACCCCGTAGAGGACGTCCCACCAGCTGACGGCCTCGCCGGTGCGGCGGAGGAAACCGGCGTAGAAGCCGAAGAGTGTGCCGAGGGCGACCGGTATCGCCCAGCCGAGTGATCCGTGGTGCCGTGCGGGCATCGTCGCGTGAACGGCCATGGCCGGGGCTCCTTCTCTCTCGTCCTTCCTCCCAGGGCACACCTCGGGGGGACGCCCGGCAACTCGGCGGCGGCGCACCCGGTCGGCGGCGCAGCGCTCGCGCCCGCGCCGGGGCGCGCGTTCCCTTGGAGGGGTGCGGAGACTCAGGTCGGCGGTGGCGGCGGTGCTGATCGCGCTCGTGGCCGTGCTGACGCCGCTGAGCGTGCTCGCCGTCTGGGCCGAGCGGGAGATCGGCGACACGGACGGCTATGTCACCGCCATGGCCCCGCTCGCCAAGGACCCGGCGGTGCGGAGCGCGGTCGCGGACCGCATCACCGACGAGGTGATGGGGCAGGCGGGCGGCGCCGGGGAGTCGGTGGGGCCGGGGGGTGTGGGGGGCGCGGAGGGGGTACGGGGGCTGGTGCGCGAGGCGGTGCTGTCGTTCGCCGGGACGGATTCGTACCAAACCGCCTGGAACACGGTGAACAGAGCCGCTCACACGGCCGTGGAACAGGCGCTGACCAGCGATGAGGGCGATATCGCGAGTATTGATCTGGCACCGGTGAGCGAGCAGGTGAAGCGGCAGCTGAGCCTGGACGGGGTGCCGTTCGCCGATCAGATCCCGGTGGTGGGCGCGCGGATCACGATCGTGGAGTCCGGGCGGCTCGGCGCGGTGCGCGAGATCTTCGACACCCTCCAGGTCGCCGGGGTGTGGCTGCCCGCGGGAACACTGCTGCTCGCCGCCTTCGGCGTACTGCTCGCGCCCCGCGGACGCGGGGCGCACGCCCTGGCCGGGCTGGGGCTGGCGCTCGCGGCGGGCGGGCTTCTTCTGCTGCTGGCGGTGGTGCTCGGGCGGGCGCCCACCCTCGGGGATCTGCCGCCCGACGTGGATCACCGGGCGGCCGGGGCGGCCTTCGACGCCCTCGCGGGCACCCTCCGCCGGAGCGCCTGGTGGCTCATCGCCCTCGGCCTCGTCCTCGCGGCCACCGCCGGCCGCAGGCTCCACCAGGAGGACTCCGGGACGGCCCCGGAGCGGGTCTGAGGCCGGGGTGCCCGGCAAGATACGGCCGGTGCTGTTCCGGTTGCGGCGAGTTGACGCCAGGGGTGGCGGGGACGGAACGATCCCGGTGGGGCCGGACGTCCTTCCTGTGTGACGCCCGGCCCGGACGTCACGCCCGATCCACCCGGCCCCGGTCCGCCCGGTCCGACCGGTGGGAAGCCACCCCATGCCCGGAGGCAGTCTTGGACAGCGCGATCCCGACCGCGGCCCCGGCCGCCGAGCCGGCCGCCGAGCCGGCCGCCGAGCCCGGCACCGGGCCGGATGACGCCGGGCCGGACGCCCCCGCGCGCCGCCCGGGCCGCCGCCGGGGGCTCATACGGCTCGCGGTCCTGCTGCTGCTCGTGCCCACCGCGGTCACGGTCTGCCGGGTGGCGGACACCGACGCGATCACCCCCGTTCCCCAGTTGCTCGCCTTCCTGCCGTGGCTGCTGCTGCCCGCCGGGGCCGCCCTGGCGGCGGCGGTCCTCGCCCGCTGGCGGTCCGGCGTCGTGTGGGCGGCGGCGGTGCTCGCGGTCACCGGCTGGTTCGTCCGGCCGTACGACATCGGTCTCGCCGACACTCCCCCCGGCCCGGCGGTGGCCCGGTTCGAGGTGCTCACCTCCAATGTCGAGTTCGGCAACGCGACGGAAGGGCTGCTGACGGCGATCCGGCGCGAGAAACCGGATCTGGTCTTCGTGCAGGAGTGCGCGGCCCGCTGCTCGGACGGGCTCGCCGCGCGGGTGCCCCTCGCGGACTACCCGCACCGCAATGTGGTCGAGGGCCCCATGGCCTCGGGCTCGGCGATCCTCAGCAAGTACCCGCTGCGGAACACCCCCGGGATCGAGAGCACCCTCGCGATGCCGGGCGCGGTCGCGCGAATAGCGGGCCAGGAGGTGCGCCTCCAGCTCGCGCACCCGCTGCCGCCCATACCCGGCGGGGTGGACGCGTGGCGGAGCGAGCTGGGCCGGATGAGCGCCCACGCCGCGAAGACGAGGAACGGCGGCCCGGCGATCGTCGCGGGCGACTTCAACGCGACACCGGACCACGCCGCCTTCCGCCGTCTGCTGGACGCGGGCGGCCTGCGCAACAGCGCCGACCTCGGCGGAGCCTCCCGTACCCCCTCCTGGCCCACGATGGTGGGCGGACCGCTGGGCGCGCAGATAGACCATGTGCTGATCAGCCGTGAGTTCTCGGTCCGCGAGGCCCGCTTCCTGGAGCTGGGCGACACCGACCACCGCTCCCTGCTGGTCGGCCTGGAGCTGCACGACACCGGCCGGTCCTGACCGCCAGGGCCTGACCCGACCGGATACCGGGCGGGCTCCCCGCGCGGGGGCGGCTTGCCCCCGGGCACCCCCATGAGGCATGTGTAAGGACCATGGAGACCCGAGCGGGACGACTGTCCCCACCCGAGTGGCTGCTCAACACCCTGCGGCCGCGCTCCGCCCCCGTCCCCTGGGCGGCCGTCGCCCGGGCCGGAATCGCGCTCTCCGCGCCGCTCGCGGTGGGCATCGCCGTGGACCGGCCCGACTACGGGGCACTGGTGTCCATGGGCGCGCTGAACGGAGTGATCGGCGACACCGCCGACGCGTACCGGATGCGGATCTTCAACATCGCGGTCCCGCAGCTCTTCGGAGCGATCGGAGTCACCCTCGGGACCCTGGTGTACGGGGAGGGCCGGCTCGCGGTCCTGGTGCTGACCCTGGTCGCGCTGGCCTCCGGGATGATCTCCTCGATCGGCGCGGTCGCCTCCGTCTCCGGGCTGCTGCTCCTGCTCAACGCCGTGGTGGGCGCGGGTCTCCCGATGCCTCAGCCGCTGTGGATGCCGGCGGTGCTGCTCTCCCTCGGCGGGCTCCTCGTCCTGTTCCTCACCCTGCTGGGGTGGCCGCTGCGCGGCCGGATGCCGGAGCGGACGGCGGTCGCCACCGCCTACCGCGATGTCGCCGATCTGCTGGCGGTCGCGGGCACTTCGCGGTATCCGGAGCGACGCCAGACCGTCACCGACTCCCTCAGCGACGCCTATGACCTGATCCTCGCCCTGCGCACCCGCGACCACGGCAGGCGCAGCCCGCTGGTGCGGCTGCTGGCCCAGCTGAATGTGCTCATCCCGCTGCTGGAGGCGGCAGCGGCGGCGCATCTGTACGGCAGGGCGTCCCGCCGCCCGCCCGTCGCCGCCGCCGTCCGGGCCATGGCGGACTCGGTGGCCGCCCCCGGCCAGGGCGGACCCGTCGATCTGTCGGGGCTGCCGGAGCCGGAGGGCCCCGCCGACCGCGCGGTGGACTCGGCGCTGCGGCACGCGGCGGCCGTGGTGCACCGGCCGGACCTCGATCCCTACCAGGGGGACGACGCCCTCGGGCGTCCGGCGGCGCTGAGCGTCCGGTTCCGGACCACCGCCCGTGCCGTGCTGCTCTCGGGGGCCTCCTGGCGGTACGGAACACGGCTGGCGCTCTGCATCGGCCTGGCGCAGGCGCTGGTCTCCCTGGTGGACGTGCCCCGCTCGTACTGGGTCGCGCTCACCGTCACCTTCGTCATGAAGCCCGACTTCGGCTCGGTCTTCTCCCGCGCGGTCCTGCGCGCCCTCGGCACGGCGGCCGGGCTGCTGGTCGCCGCTCCCGTGCTCGCGGCCCTGCCGCGCGGCTGGTGGGACATCCCGGTGATGGCGGTGCTCGCGGCGCTGATCCCCTGGTTCTCCGCCAAGGGATACGCGTTCCAGACGGCGGCGATCACCCCGGTGATCCTGCTGCTCTCCGACACCCTCAACCGCGAGGGCTTCGACCTGGTGCTGCCCCGGCTGCTGGACAGTCTGCTGGGCTGCGCCATCGCGCTGATCGCGGGGTATCTGCTCTGGCCGGAGAGCTGGCACACCCGGATCGGCGACCGGCTGGCCACGGCGGTGGAGGAGATCGCCGGGTATGTGGGATGCGCCTTCGACCCGGCGGCGGACCGGGGTGACCAGGTGCGCGGGCGCCGCCGGATCTACCGCGAACTCTCCTCGGTGCGGTCCGAGTTCCAGCGGGCGCTGACCGAGCCGCCGCCGACGGGAGCGCGGGCGGCGGCCTGGTGGCCGCTGGTCGTCGCGGTCGAGCGGATCGTGGACGCGACCACGGCGGCCCGGGTCAGGGTCACCCACGGCGCGAGCCCGCCCTCGCCCGGCGAGGTGGCCGGGGTGGAGCGGGAGCTGCGCGAGCTGGCGGGGAATCTGCGCGCCAGCGCGGTGCTGGTGGAGGTGCGTACGGCCCTGGAGGGCGACGAGGACGGCGTACTCGCCCCGCTCCGCCACGAGGTGACGGCGGCCAGGGCCATCGCCTCCCCCGCGCCCCGGCCCCGGCCCCGATAGGGCCGGGGCGGGGGAGTGCTCGCGGAGGGCTATCCGGCGAGGCTGAACTCACCGCCCGCGGCGATGATCGAGACGCTGCTGAGGCTGTTCACCGGGGTGAAGAGCGCGGTGCGGTTGGTGGCGGTGCCGTCGCCGATCTGGCCGTTGTTGTTGTAGCCGACGGCGCTGACTCTGCCGTCCCGGTCGAGTACGAGGGTGTGGTACGCGCCGGCCGAGACGGCGCGGATGTTGTTCGCGCCGTCGAGGGTGATGGGCGCGGGGCGGTTGGTGGTGGTGCCGTCGCCCTGCTGGCCCTGGGCGTTGTAGCCCCAGGTCTTCACGGTGCCGTCGGCGAGCCGGGCGACGCTGTGATAGACCCCGGCGCTGATCTCACGGGCGGTGGTGATGGCGTCCGTCTTCACCGGGGTGAGGCGCTGGGTGCTGGCGTTGTCCCCGAGCTGGCCCTCGGAGCCACGGCCCCAGGCCCAGACCGTGCCGTCCGCGAGCCGCGCGAGGCTGTGCGCGCTGCCGCCCGCCACGCTGCGGACATTGGCGAGCCCGCTCACCGTGACCGGTGTGGTCCGGTTGGCGACCGAGCCGTCCCCGAGCTGGCCGTTGGCGTTGTAGCCCCAGGACTTGACCGTGCCGTCCGCGAGCACCGCGATGCTGTGCAGGGCCCCGGCGGCGATGGCCTCGACATTGGTCAGCCCGGCGACCGCGACCGGGGTGTTCCGCTGGGCCGCGGTGTTGTCCCCGAGCTGGCCCTCGGAGTTGCGCCCCCAGGCCCGTACCGTGCCGTCGGCGAGCAACGCCAGGCTGTGGTAATTCCCGGCGGCCACGGCGACCACGCCCCGCAGACCGGTGACGGTGGAAGCCTGCTCCTGGGCGGCCGTGTTGCCGATGCCGAGCTGGCCCTCGGCATTGCGGCCCCAGCTCTCCACCGTGCCGTTCGTGAGCAGGGCCAGGCTGTGGTAGTAACCGCCCGCGAGGCTGTCGATGTCACCGCCGGTCAGCCCCGGCACGGTCACCGGCTTGTACTTGGCGGTGGTGAGAGTGCCGCCGAGCTGGTAATTGTCATTGGATCCCCAGCCCTTGAGCCGGCCTTCCTGAGCCGTGGCACTGCCGGCGGGCAGCGTCGACCAGGTCGCGAGGACCGCCAGCAGCGCCAGCAGCGCGGCCAGCGCACGGGCTCCGAGCCCCCGGCCGTTGTCGGGACGTACGTTCATATCAATCCTCAGCCATTACGGGGCGCGGACGGCCATCGGGGTCACGCCTGTCACCCACGGCGCAACAACTACCGTCCGGGGCGGACCGCGAGGGGAGTCGCTCCGCCGGATGCCGGTACGTTTTCACCGGTTCGGCTGTCCGGTCTCATGAGCACGCCAACTCTCCGCACCCGGCGCGGCCTTCACCGGAGCCGTACGCCCCGCGACTCCCCGCCACCCCGGCGGAACATCCCGGCAGACCCCAACAGGGCTCGCCGGAAGGCCAGTTGAGAACTCTCCCCAAGGGGTCGCGCGGTCATGGTGACACCGGTCGCGAAGTGTGAGGGTAGCCGGGAGACCTTCCACGCCTCCCTTACGTTCAGGTATAACGTGGACACGTTCCGTGAGGCATGGAGTTGCGGGGGTGACCACCGTGCGAGACAGCAGCAGCGGCATCGGCGACAGTGACCGGGGTGGCGACGAGGGGGACCGGGAGGATTCCGGCGGCGCGGCGGACGGGGGCGGGGACAGTGGCGGTGGCGGTGGCGGCCGGGCGAGGGCTTCGCGCTCATGGATCCGCAGGCACGGCCCGGAGTCGCTGATCGGGGCGCTGATCGTGGCGATCGTCGCGGCCCTGGTGCCGGTGATCCTCTCCGCCCTGCTCGCGGAGGAGAGCCCCGGCGCGTCCGACGGCGGCAACCCGGCGGACTCGCCGTCCGCCTCGGCCGATGTCGTCCCCGGCTGCAAGGGCGAGACCTGCGACGGGCTCGACCCCGAGAAGGCCCGCTGCACCCGGGGGACCGTGACCCTGCGGGACGAATGGGCCGGTCTGATGCGCCTGGAGATCCGCTACAACCCGCGCTGCGAGGCCGTGTGGGCCAAGCTGACCGGGGCACGGCCCGGCGACACGGTGACGATCACCACCTCGCCGACCCGCCGGCAGGCGGCAAAGGTGGACTGGGGGAAGACCCAGTACACGACGATGCTCCCGGTGCACCGGAAGGACTTCTCCGCGCAGGCGGTGGCGGTCGCGGTCAAGGGCAACGCGGAGCAGGAGATTCCCAAGGGGTACGAGCTGCGCGTCGGAGCGGACGGCACGCATCTGCCGTCCGCCCCGCCCACCCCCGGCTCCTCCTCGCCGAGCTGAGCCGGGAGGGTCCGGGGTGCGCCGGGCGTGGGACTACGGATTTGCACGCTGCTGGAGGCGCTCCAGCTCCCTGCGGTCGCGCTTCGTCGGACGCCCCGCGCCCCGGTCGCGCACCGCCGCCGGGGCGACGAACTCCTTCGGCGGGGGCGGCGGGCTGTTGTCGATGTAGCACTGGACGGCCACCGGCGCGCCCACCCGCTTACGGACGATCTTGACGACGACCACCACCCGCTCCCGGCCCGCGTGGAAGAGCCGCACCTGATCGCCCGCGCGCAGGGCGTGCGCGGGCTTGATCCGGGTGTCGTTGACCCGGACATGACCGGCCTTGCACGCCGCCGCGGCCTGTGAGCGGGTCTTGGTCAGCCGCACCGACCACAGCCAGGCGTCGACCCGTACGGACCCTTCTGCCCCTTCGGTATCCATGCGTCCGACTCTACGGCTCCGCCGCCGCCCGCACCGGCTTGCGAGACGGGGTCAGACGCCGATCTCCCGGCCGTCCCGGCGCCAGACCGCGACCACGGCGGGCCGCACCAGCTTGCCCGGCCCGTCCGGCCAGCTGCTCGCGGGCTTCTCGACCGATGCCCCGTCCACCTCGCCGGGGTGCTGGACGGCGACCAGCACCCGCCGCTCCTGGATGACCGGACCGCAGGTCTCGGCCCCCGTCGGCACGGTCAGGAACTGCTTCAGCTCACCGCGCCGCTCGCCGTGGACGGCCACTCCGAAGAGCCCGTCGTGCGAGCCCAGCTTGTTGCCGTCGGTCGAGATCCACAGATTCCCGTAGGGGTCGAACGCCACATTGTCCGGGCAGGAGATGGGGCTCACCTTCTCCTTGGGGAAGCCCGCGAAGTAGGTGGACGGATCCTTCGGATCGCCCGCCACCAGGAAGAGCCGCCAGGCGAAGCCGTCGCCCGCCGGGTCGTCCCAGTTCTCCGCCAGCTCCAGGATCTGGCCGTGCTTGTTGAGGTTGCGCGGATTGGCCTCGTCCGCGCCGGGCTTGCCGGGCTTGCCCCGGTCGGTGTTGTTGGTGAGCGCCACATAGACCCGGCCGGTGCGCGGCGAGGGCTCGACGTCCTCCGGGCGGTCCATCTTGGTCGCGCCGACCTTGTCGCCCGCGATCCGGGTGAAGACGTACACCTCGTCCGCCGTCATCCCCGGCACATGCGAGACATCGCCGGTGGCCAGCGGGATCCAGACGCCGGAGCCGTCGAACTCACCGTCGTCCGGGAGCCTGCCCGAGCCGTCGACGGCCTCCGGGCTGTCGCCGCTCAGCTTGGCGACGTACAGCGTGCCCTCGTCCAGCAGCGTGCGGTTGTGCTCGCGCGCCGCCCGTGACGTGCCCTTCTTCATACGCTTCGACGAGACGAACTTGTAGAAGTAGTCAAACCGTTCGTCGTCCCCCATATAGACCACGGGACGGCCGTCGTCGGTCAGCCGGGGCTGCGCGGCCTCGTGCTTGAAGCGGCCGAGCGCGGTGCGCTTGCGGGGGATGAAGTCGGGGTCGTACGGGTCGAGCTCGACCACCCAGCCGTGGCGGTGGGACTCGTTGGGCTCCAGCGCCGCGTCGAAGCGCCGGTCGAACCGCTCCCACTTGCGCTCGGAGGGACCGGCGGCGATGCCGTAGCGGCGGTCGGTCTCGCTCGCGCCGTTGGCGAAGTACTGGTTGAAGTTCTCCTCGCCGTGGAGCGTGGTGCCCCAGGGGGTGGTGCCGCCCGCGCAGTTGTTGAGCGTCCCGCGCACCCGTACGCCGGTCCTGTCGGCGGAGGTCCTCAGCAGCGGGCTGCCCGCCGCCGGGCCGGTGACCTCGAAGAGGCTGGTCGCGGTGAGCCTGCGGTTGAGGTGGTGGCGGTTGACCGGGGTGAGGCTGCCCGTCAGCCGGTCCTCCTGGACCACGACGACCGAGAGACCGTGGGCGGCCCAGGCGATCTCGACCTGTTCGCGGGTCGGATTCTCCGGGTCGTACTTCCGGAACATCAGCATCTCGTCGGTGTACTCGTGGTTGGCGACGAGCACTTGGCGGCGGCGCTCACCCGGGAGGGGGAGCAGCGAGAGGAAGTCGTTGTTGTAGCCGAACTGCCCCGCCTGGGCCTTCGCGGTCTGCTTCTCCGCGTTGAAGGCGGGCGCGCCGCGCAGGATGGGGTCGCCCCAGCGGATCACCACATTCTGGGCGTACCCGGCGGGGACGGTGACCCTGTCGTTCACATTGGGGGGTACGGGGGTGAACCGCAGGCCCCTCGCTCCGTCGGCGCGGCCCCTGCCCCTGGCGGCGGCAGCGGTGGCGGGCGCGGCGGCGGCCGGTGCGGCGTGGGCCCGGGAGCCGCCGTCCGGCCCGGCGAGCGCGGCGGTCCCGGCGGCCGTCGCGACGGTCACCACGGCGGCGGCGCGCACCATCGAGCGGCGGGAGAGGGCCCCGGCGATGATGTCGCCCGCGTACTCATTGCCGCTGGTGTTCGGCACCTCCTGGAAGCAGGCGTCACCGCAGCGGTAGCGGCAGGTCAGCGCCGAACGTCCGCCCGCGTGCGGCTTGGTGCTCAAGAGCGGCAGCAGTCTGCGCACTTTTCCTCCTCCGGCGCACACCGCGCCGACAGTCTGTCGGAATCTCTCCGGGCCAGACGTTAGGCGGCGAGCCGTGCGCGGCGGGGGACTCGGAGTGAACGGTGAGTGAATCCGGCGAGTGCGGCGGGGATCGCGGGCGGAGGGCCGTCGGGCGCGGGGGCCGCCCCCGCAGGGGTCGCCGACGGGTGGCGGCTAACCTTACGTGTCCGCCCTGGCCAGGACATATCACGGACAACCTGGCCCAAAAGCGGAGAATACTCCACCCAACTCATGCGAAAGGCCTCGCACATGGGCATTCGGAGCCTGCTGCGCAAGATGTTCGGCCGCGATCGTTCGGAGCCCAGCGAGTCGGCGGCCGCATCCTCCGTACCGCCCCAGTCCGAACACACGGAACCGGCCACCGCCCCCGCCATCGCCGCCACCGCCACCGCCACTCCCACCGCCACTCCCACCGTCCCGCCTCCGGCCGAGACTCCCGCCTCGCCGCCCGAGACACCGGCCGAGCGCGCGCCCGAGCCCGAGCCCGTGCCTTCCACGACGGCGACGGACCTGGTGTCGGCGGCGTTCGACAATCCGCAGGCCCGCCCGCAGACGGCCGCGGTGCCGCCGCAGTCCCGCACAGAACCGGAACCGGAACCGGAACCGGAGCTGAAGCCGGAACCGGAGCCGGAGCGCGAGCGCGAGCCCGAGCCCGAGCCCGCCCGGATCGTCACGGTGGAGAAGGCCCCCGAGCCGACCGAGCCGGAACCGGAACCGGAAGTGGTTGCCGTCGAGACCCCCGCCGCCCTTGAGGACCCGGTGGTGGCGACCGCCGAGGAGACCCCCGTACCGCCCGAGCCGGAGACCGCGTCCGAGCCCGAGCCCGAGCCCGAGCCGGAAGCTGCGCCCGAGAGCGTCCTCCCCCATCACGAGGCCGCGCGCGACGCGGTGCGGCGGGCCGGGATCAAGGTCAAGAGCGGGCGGTCGCGGACGCGGGTGTATCTGGTGCTGGACCGGTCCGGGTCGATGCGCCCGTACTACAAGGACGGCAGCGCCCAGCGCCTCGGCGAGCAGACGCTCGCGCTCGCCGCGCAGTTCCAGGACGATCCCTCGGTCAAGGTGGTGTTCTTCTCGACCGAGGTCGACGGGACCGGCGAGCTGACCGCCGAGGCGTACGAGGGCAGGATCGACGAACTGCACGGCTCGCTCGGCCGGATGGGGCGCACCAACTACCATCTCGCCGTCGACGCGGTCCTCGCCCTCCACGTCAAGGCCGCTCCCCGCGCGCCCGCGCTGGTCGTCTTCCAGACCGACGGCGCGCCCGAGTCGAAGACCGCCGCCACCGCCGCGCTGGCGGCGGCGGCCGCCACCGCCCCGAAGGTGTTCTGGCAGTTCGTCGCGTTCGGCGAACAAGACGCGAAGGGCTTTGACTACCTCCGCAGGCTCACCGCCGAGAACGCGGCCTTCTTCCACGCGGGCCCCACCCCCGGCGCGCTCACCGACGAGGCGATGTACGACGGGATCCTCCAGGCCTGGCGCCCCTGAGGCGGGTCCGCTCAGGGCGCGGACACGACAGGCAGCGACACGGTGACGGTCAGGCCCCCCTCGGGGCCGGGCCCGGCCGTCACCTCGCCGTCGTGGGCCCGGGCGATCGAGCGGACGATCGACAGCCCGAGGCCCGCCCCGGGCCCCATCCGGTCCCGTCCCTCACCCCGCCGGAACGGCTCGAAGAGCGCCGGGATCTCCTCCTCGGGGATCACCGGCCCGCTGTTCCCCACCGTCAGCGTCCCGCCCTCGACCCGCACCGACACCGTCCCGCCGGGCACGTTGTACGCCACCGCGTTGGCGACCAGATTGCCGACCATCCGGTCCAGCAGCACCCGGTTCCCGCGCACCACGGCCGAGCCGGCCGGACCGGTCGCCCCGGCCGTCACTCCCTGTCTGCGGGACTCCTCGACCGCGACCTCCCCGAGGTCGACGTCGTCCCGCTCGGACAGCCCCCGCTCCCCGCGCGCCAGCAGCAGCAGGCCGTCGATCAGCCGCTCGCTGCGGCGGTTGCTCTCCAGCAGGATCTCCCTGGTGGCGGCGGTCTCCTCGGGGTTGTCCGAGGCCAGCCCCACCTGGATCGCGGTGCGCTGGGTGGCCAGCGGGGTACGCAGCTCGTGCGAGGCGTTGGCGATGAACCGCCGCTGGCTGTCGAAGGCCGTCTCCAGCCGCGCGAGCAGCGCGTCCAGGGTGTCGCCCAGCTCTTTCAGCTCGTCGTCGGGGCCGCTCGCCCCGATCCGCTCGTGCAGCGTCCGCTCGGAGAGCTTCCGGGCCTTCGCCGTCATGGCGTGCACCGGCCGCAGCAGTCGCCCGGCCGTCCACCAGCCCACCACCACCGCGCAGAGCGCCGTGATCAGCAGCGCGGTGAAGGACCAGAAGAGGAGCTGCGCGGCGGCGGCATCGCTGACGGTCCCGGTGAGCCGAAGGGCGCTGATCCGCTCCAGGGACGCTCCCCCCTCCTCGGCCAGGAACGCCCGCCGGGCGATCTCCTCCGCCTCCGACTCCGTGCCCTCGGTGGAGAGCAGATAGACCACGGCGAGCAGCACCGCGCCCAGCACCAGGAAGACCGCCCCGAACACCAGGGCGATCCTGGTCCGGATCGTGGAGCCGGGCCCCAGCCGGCCGGGCCCCATGTGCGCCACCCGCGTCCCGGAAGGCGCGGCGGCGGCCGAGGCGGCGGCGGAGACTGCGGGCGGGGCGGCGGGCGCGGCGCTCACAGCGCGTACCCCACGCCCTGGACGGTACGGATCAGCCCGGGCTCCCCGAGTTTCCCGCGCAGCTTGCTCATGCAGACGCGTACCGCGCCCGTGAAGGGGTCGGTGTGCGCGTCCCAGGCCCGCTCCAGCAGCTCCTCGGCGGAGACGGTCGCGCCGTCCGACTCCAGCAGGATCTGGAGCACGGAGAACTCCTTGGGCGACAGATCGAGCTCCCGCCCGTCCCGCTCGGCGCGTCTGCGCACGCTGTCGAGCCGCACCCCGTGCCGCTCCAGCAGCGGCGGCACCGGGCGGGCGCTGCGCCGCCGCAGCGCCCGGACCCGGGAGACCAGCTCGGGGAAGTCGAAGGGCTTGCCCAGATAGTCGTCGGCCCCCAGGTCGAGCCCCGCGACCCGGTCCTCCGGGGCGGCGGAGGCGGTCAGCATCAGAATCCTGGTGCGGGCGGCGGCGGCGACCAGCGCGCGTGCCACCTCGTCGCCGTGGAGCCGGGGGAGATCGCGGTCGAGGACGACCACGTCGTAGTCGTACAGCCCCAGACGGGCGAGTGCCTCGTCCCCGCTGTAGACCGTGTCCACGGCGAAACCGGCCCGCCGCAGCCCGGTGGCGACCAGCTCGGCCAGAACCTGTTCGTCCTCGGCGACCAGTACCCGCATGTCGTTCTCTCCTTGTGCCCGATCCACCCGCAAGAGATACGCCACGGGGTGTTTCGCCGATGTCTCCGCCCCCCGGTGCCCGCCCGGGTTTATCGCGGTGAGAAGGGCATCTCCGGGCCAGTAGGATTTCGACATGGCGGCCACTGGATCCGAGAAGCAGGGGGCGGCGGCGTACTACGTCTCGACCCCCATTTACTACGTCAACGACGCTCCTCACCTGGGCCACGCCTACACGACCGTCGCAGGCGACGTGCTCACCCGCTGGCACCGTCAGCGCGGCGAGAAGGTGTGGTACCTCACCGGCACGGACGAGCACGGTCAGAAGATCATGCGCACTGCCGAGGCGAATGGGGTCACTCCTCAGGAGTGGTGCGACAAGCTCGTGGAAGAGGCGTGGAAGCCCCTCTGGGAGCATCTGAACATCGCGAACGACGATTTCATCCGCACCACCGAGAAGCGGCACACGGACCGGGTGAAGGAATTCGTCCAGGATCTCTACGACAAGGGCGAGATCTACAAGGGCGGATACGAGGGCCCGTACTGCGTGGGCTGTGAGGAGTACAAGCTCCCCGGCGATCTGATCGACGGCGAGGGCGAGTACGCGGGCGAGAAGCTCTGCCCCATTCACAAGAAGCCGGTGGAACTCCTCAAGGAGGAGAACTACTTCTTCAAGCTGAGCGAGTACGGCCCGAAGCTGCTGGAGCTGTACGAGGCCGACCCCGGCTTCATCCAGCCCGAGTCCGCCCGCAACGAGGTCGTGAACTTCGTCAAGCAGGGCCTTCAGGACCTGTCGATCTCCCGGTCCACCTTCGACTGGGGTGTGAAGGTCCCGTGGGACGAGAAGCACGTGATCTACGTGTGGATCGACGCCCTGCTGAATTACGCCACCGCGGTCGGCTACAACGAGAATCCGGCGAAGTTCGCCGAGACCTTCCCCGCCAATGTGCATCTGGTCGGCAAGGACATTCTCCGTTTCCACGCGATCATCTGGCCCGCGATGCTGATGGCGAACGGGCTTCCGGTGCCGGGGCGCGTGGCGGCCAACGGCTGGCTGATGGTCGGCGGCGAGAAGATGTCGAAGTCGAATCTGACCGGCATCAAGCCGCAGGATCTGACCTCGCACTTCGGCGTCGACGCCTACCGCTGGTACTTCCTGCGCGCCATCGCCTTCGGCCAGGACGGCTCCTTCTCGTGGGAGGACTTCACCGCCCGCTACACGAGCGAGCTGGCGAACGACTACGGCAACCTGGCGTCCCGGGTCGCCGCGATGGTCGGCAAGTACTTCGGCGGCGCGCTGCCGGCCGCGACCGCCGCCGGTGACGCCGAGACGGCGGTCCAGGAGGGGCTGGCGCGGGCCGCCGCCACGGCGGACGCGAAGATCGGCGACGAGCTGGACTTCCAGGGCGGCATCCTGGCGATCTTCGACTTCGTGAAGCAGGTCAACGGCTATCTGACCGAGCAGGAGCCGTGGAAGGTCGCCAAGGACGACTCTCCCGAGGGTCAGGCCCGGCTGGCGACGATCCTCTACACGGCCGCCGAGTCCCTGCGGGGCGTCGCGGTGCTGCTGAACTCGGTGATGCCCGAGACCTCGCAGGCGCTGTGGGACTCGCTGGGCGCGGAGGCCGCTCTCGGCGCGCTCGGTGAGCAGCGCGTCCAGGACGCCGGCGCCTGGGGTCTGCTGCCCGCGGGCTCGACGGTCACCAAGGGCGCGGTGCTCTTCCCGCGTCTGGAGGACCCGAAGAAGGACCAGTAGCCGTACGCGGTTCACTCACCGCACGCGGAGGACCGCCGTTCCCGGGAGGGGCGGCGGTCCTTTTCGCGTACACCGTCGTCAACGCGCGACGCGCGACGCGCGACGCGCGACGCGCTCTCAGCGGGCCAGCGACTTCTTGGGCCCCATCACCACCACCGGCCGCGCCTTCGGGTCCAGCAGTTTCAGCAGCTCCGCGACGCGGGGTCTGGCGAGGCCGACACAGCCCTGTGTCGCGCCGCCGTGGTCGACATGGATCCAGATGCCGCCGCCCTTCGCCTCACCGAGCGGACGCGTCCAGTCCAGCGGGGTGAGGCCGGGCTTCCGGTTGTAGTTGACCGCCACCACATGGTCGAACGCGCCGTCCAGGGACTTCCCGTCGAAGTTCGTCCCCCGGGCGGTGAACTCCGGCCGCCGGTCGTACGGCAGCTCGGTGCCCGGGTCGGGCAGCAGCCCGCCCGCGTCGGTGAGTCCGTACACCCCGATCGGTGTGCGCAGATCGCCCAGGCGGTGGTCCTCGGTCCAGCCCTTCAGCCCGTTGCGGGCGGGCCAGGGCCCGGCGGCCCGCCGCCAGCCGGCCTCCGGGCCGCTCTCGTAGAGGGCGGCCGTGCTGCGGTTGGCATCGGCTCCCCCGCCGCTCACCACGAGGACCTGCCGGGTCCGGCCGTCGATCCCGGCCAGGGTCCGGGGCCCGATCCCGGGTATCTCCCGGTGTGCCTCGCGCCGCGCCTCCTGCGTCCGCACCGAGGCCGAGACGGACGCGGAGGCAGAGACGGAGGGCTCCGCCGGGCGCTTCGCGTCGTCGGGCGGGGCGGTGGCGGCGGGTGCGCCGCAGCCGGTGAGCAGCGCCGCGAGGGCGAGCACGGCGGCCGGGAGCACGGCTGACCTGCGGATACGGGGGGTCATGGGGTGTCCTTCACTGCGGGGCGCTGGTGTCCCGCGTTTTGCCCACTGCCTCGGACAGGGGTGCGGTGGGGGCGGTGGGGGCGGTCATCTCCCGGAACCGGGTGCTGTTGACGATCCGCTGGACCGTCGACATCGTCTCCTCGGAGGCGTTCACATGAACGCAGATGTCGAAGTCGGTCCTCAGGTCGTAGTTCGTCCCCTCGTCCAGTGCCTCGGTCGTGTACGAGAGATCGCCGCCGACCCGCTCGCAGAAGCTGTCCGTCCGCCGGGGCAGATCCGGGCCGTTTCGGCTCTTCGCCCGGTCGGGGCTCCCGCTCGTGCTCGTGCTCGTGCCGTCGGTCAGCCGGATCAGCACGTCTTCGCGTCCCAGCTTCTCCAAGGACGCGCAGCCGGTGTCGGTCTCCGGCTCGCAGGAGTCCGCCGGGCCGGTCAGGGACACCGTCCCCACATACCCGACCGCCTCCGCGGGCCCACCGGCGGCGGTGACGGCGGGGACGGTCAGCGCCCGCCAGGACTCGGGAAGATCGACCGTCGCGCCCGCCAGCAGCGGGAAGCGCACGGAGCGCACTTTCTCCTCGCCCCAGGGGACGGGCGGCTCCGCCTGGGTGTACGAGGGTCCGGGGGCCGGTTCCGATTCCGAGGCGGCGGGCCGCACCGGCTGGAGACCGGCGTCGCGCAGCGCGGTCGGCAGCACCGTCCCGGCGACCGCCAGCGCGGACGCGACGAGCACCGCGGCCCCCGCCCTGCGGCGTCTGCGGCGGGCCACCCGCTCCCGCACCTGCCGCAGCCGTCCCTCCGGCGCGGCGAGTTTCGGCGTGGCCCGTTCCAGCAGTACGCGCAGTTCGTCCTCCGCGTGCCTTGTGTGCTCCCCGTGCTCAGCAGGCCCGCGCATGGAGATCACCCCCGTCTCTCGCGTGTTCCGGAAGCAGCTCCCGCAGGGTGCGCAGGGCCTTGGAGGACTGACTCTTGACGGTGCCGGGCGCGCAGCCGAGGGTGGCCGCGGTCTCCTCGACGCTCAGATCCTCGAAGAAGCGGAGCACCACCACCGCGCGCTGCCGGACCGGGAGGGCGCGGACGGCGGCGGCGAGCGACTGCTCCAGGTCGACGGAGGCGTACGCGTCCCAGGAGGCGACCGTGTCGGGAAGCTCGCCGTGCGGCAGTTCGCCGCGCCAGCGTCTGCGCCACCAGGAGGCGTGGGTGTGCACCAGCGCCTTGCGGATGTACGCGTCCGGATGGTCGCCGGAGATCTTGCGCCACTTGGGCCAGACCTTCGCCAGCACGGTCTGGAGCAGATCCTCCGCGAGGTGCGCGTCGCCGGTGAGCAGCCAGGCCACTCTCAGCAGCCGCGCCCCCCGTGCCGCGACATACGCTTCAAAATCGCTCGCGTCTCCCCCGGAGCTCATCACGCCGCCGTTCCCGTCCTCGATTTCCGTCGTCCACGTCTGTGGAACGCCCGAGGGGCCGGTTCCGGTTGCCTCGCCCACAACGGGCCGGGGCCCGGTACGCGAGGCGTACCGGGCCCTGGTCGGTGTGGGAGCCGGGAGTGCTACTCGGCGGCGGCCGGCTTGGCGACCGGCTTGCGGAGCTGGATGTTCAGCTCGCGCAGCCGCGATTCGTCCAGCTCGGACGGCGCGCCCATCATCAGGTCCTGCGCGTTGCCGTTGAGCGGGAAGGCGATGGTCTCGCGGATGTTGGGCTCGTCGGCGAGGAGCATCACGATGCGGTCGACGCCCGGGGCGATGCCGCCGTGCGGGGGGGCGCCGAGGCGGAAGGCGCGGAGCATGCCCGCGAACTCCTGCTCGACGGTCTCGCGGGTGTAGCCGGCGATCTCGAAGGCGCGGAGCATGATCTCGGGCTCGTGGTTCCGGATCGCGCCGGAGGACAGCTCGATGCCGTTGCAGACGATGTCGTACTGCCAGGCGAGGATGTCCAGCGGGTCCTTCTCCTCCAGGTCGTTCATGCCGCCCTGCGGCATGGAGAACGGGTTGTGGGAGAAGTCGATCTTCCCGGTCTCCTCGTCGCGCTCGTACATCGGGAAGTCGACGATCCAGCAGAAGCGGAACTCGCCCTCGACGAAGTGCCCGGCGCGCTTGGCGGCCTCGACCCGGACGCCGCCCATGATCTTGGAGACCTCTTCGTAGTCGCCCGCGCCGAAGAAGACGGCGTGACCGGCGGCGAGGCCCAGCCGCTCGGTGAGGACGGCGACATTGTCGGCGGTGAGGAACTTGGCGATCGGGCCGGAGAGAGTGCCGTCCTCGGCGACGCGCACCCAGGCCAGGCCCTTCGCGCCGAGGGAGACGGCGAAGTCGCCGAGACCGTCGAAGAACTTACGGGGCTGGGCGGCGACGTCCGGCACCGGCAGGGCGCGGACGTGCTTACCGGCGAAGGCCTTGAACTCGGAGCCCTCGAAGACATCGGTGATGTCGACCAGCTCCAGCTCGGCGCGGAGGTCCGGCTTGTCGCTGCCGTACTTCAGCATCGACTCGCGGAACGGGATGCGCGGGAAGGGCGAGGTGACCGGGCGGCCGCCGCCGAACTCCTCGAACAGCTCGGTCATGAGCTTCTCGATCGGCTGGAAGACATCCTCCTGCTCGACGAAGCTCATCTCGACGTCGAGCTGGTAGAACTCGCCGGGGGAGCGGTCGGCGCGGGCGTCCTCGTCGCGGAAGCAGGGCGCGATCTGGAAGTAGCGGTCGAAGCCGGAGATCATCAGCAGCTGCTTGAACTGCTGCGGGGCCTGCGGCAGCGCGTAGAACTTGCCCGGGTTGAGCCGCGAGGGGACCACGAAGTCGCGCGCGCCCTCGGGGGAGGTCGCGGCCAGGATCGGGGTCGCCATCTCGTTGAAGCCGAGGGCGGTCATCTTGTGCCGGATGGCGGAGATGACGGCGCTGCGCAGCATGATGTTGCGGTGCATGCGCTCACGGCGCAGGTCGAGGAAGCGGTACTCCAGGCGCCGCTCCTCGTTGACGCCGTCGTCGGCGTTGATCGTGAACGGGATCTGGGCGGCGGCGCCCAGCACCTCGACGGCGGAGACCTCGATCTCGATCTCGCCGGTGGACAGCTCGGGGTTGATGTTGTCCGCGCCCCGGCTGACGACCGTGCCGTCGATACGGACGACGGTCTCCTTGGTGAGGTGGCTCAGCGCCTCGTTGGCCGCGGTGCCCGGGCGGGCCACCAGCTGGGTGATGCCGTAGTGGTCCCGCAGATCGATGAAGAGGATGCCGCCCAGGTCTCGGCGATTGTGCAGCCAGCCGCTCAGCCGGACGTCGGTGGAGACGTCAGAGGCGCGGAGCTCGCCGCACGTGTGTGACCTGTACCGATGCATCGTCGTTCATCCAGTCTTGGTGATTGAGGGGATGGGGCGGGCCCATCAAGGTTACCGCCCGGACCCCCTAAACCTCATTGGCATAGACACGCCACCGTTTGTCCCCCGGTAGTGGTCCCTGGGCGTCCGGGGGACACGGATCGGAATAAAGTGAGGCAATGCGCACCGAGGAAGTCCTGTCCGCCATCGCGACCGGCCTGTGGAGATGGGACAACGCGGCAGGGGTCGTCACCCTCGACTCCGAGGCCGCCCGGCTGCTCGAACTGCCGCCCGAGGGACGCACCTTCCCCGAGTCCGTCGTCCGCGCGCGCTTCCACCCCGTCGACTGGAACGAGATCAACGGGGTCGTCTCGCTGGCGATCGCCGAGGGGACCCTCGCGGAGGGCCGGCTGCGGGTCGTCGACGACGAGGGCCGGGTGCTCCGTACCGTACGGAGCCGCTCGAAGCCGGTCCTCTTCAATGGGGCCTATCTGCTGGACGGGATGCTCCAGCAGGTCGCCGAGCCCACCGAGGGGACGGCGGCGCGCACCCCGATCACCGGTGACTGGCGTCGCTCGCGCGAGGCGTTCCTGCTGGACGCGGGGCGGGCGCTGGCCGAGGCCCGGTCCACCGCCGAGGTGCTGCGGGTGGCGGCCTCGCTCTCCATGCCCGGCTTCTCGCCGGACGGGCTCGCGGTCTTCGGCGCGGCGGGCGAACGGCTGACGATCATCGGCCACCACGGGCACCAGAGCGCGGGCGACGACCCCTTCAGCGATATGCGGCTGGACATCGACCATCCGGCGGCCGAGGTGGTGCGCGGCGGGCGGGCCGTGTATCTGCCGAGCCCCGAGGAGTACAACCGGCGCTATCCGACAAGCTGGCCGCTGGCCCAGCGGCTGGGCCGGCAGTCCTGGGCCTATCTCCCGCTGATCGTCGCCGGGCGCACGATGGGCGCGTGGATGGCGGCTTTCCGGCACCCGGTGGCCTTCACCCCCGACGAGCGTTCGGTGCTGACGACGGTCGCCCGGATGCTGGCGCAGGCCCTCACCCGGGCCGGCGTCGCCGAGTCGGAGCGCGAACTGTCCCTGGGGCTCCAGCGCTCGATGATGCCGGTCCTCGGACCCGCGATCCCGGGCATGACGGTCGCGGCGCGCTATGTGCCGACCGGCGGCGGGCTCCAGGTCGGCGGCGACTGGTACGACATGATCCCGCTGCCCTCCGGACGGATCGCCCTGGTCATCGGCGACGTCCAGGGCCATGACGTACGGGCCGCCGGACTGATGGGCCAGCTCCGCATCGCCCTGCGCGCCTACGCCTCCGAGGGCCACCGCCCCGACGCGGTCCTCTCCCGCGCCTCACGCTTCCTCCACGGCATCACCGACACCTACGAGCAGGCCGACCACTCCGGCTCCCGCTTCGCCACCTGCCTCTATCTGGAGGTCGACCCCGCGAACGGCGGCATCGAGATCGCCCGCGCCGGTCACCCCGAGCCCGCCGTGCGCACGGCCGACGGCACGGTCCTGATGCGCCCCACCGAGGGCGGGCTGCCGCTCGGCATCGACCCCGACTCGGACTATCCGACGACCCGGCTGACCCTGGAGCCCGGCGAGACGATGATGCTCTGCACCGACGGCCTCCTGGAGACCGGCGGCCACGACCTGGACACCGGCTGGGCCCGGCTGCGCGAGGTCCTGGAGGACCACGCCGAGCAGGGCTCACTCGAAGAGCTGGCCGACTCCCTCGTACAGGCCGTCCACGGGCCCGTCTCCCACTACACCATCGGGCCCCTGGCCGACCGGCGCGAGGACGACGTCGCCCTCGTCCTGCTCTGCCGCGACGACACCCCCACCCGCGAGACCCCCCGGCGCACAGCCATCACCGTCGCCCAGGCGGAGCCCGAGCGGATCTCCTCCGCCCGGAACCAGGTCCGGGAGCTGCTGCACGACTGGGCCGACCCCGAGCAGGTCGACTCCGCCGTCCTCATGGTCTCCGAAATGGTCACCAACGTCCTCGTCCACACCGACGGCCACGCCCTCCTCGCCGCCGAGGTCACCTGCCAGGGCGCCACCAGCCCCCGCCGCCTCCGCGTCGAGGTCACCGACTCCAGCGACGACCTCCCCCACAAGCGCCGCCCCGGCGAAATGGCCTCCTCCGGCCGCGGCCTCATGCTCATGGAAATGCTCGCCGACTCCTGGGGCGTCGACCCCCGCGGCGAAGGCAAATCCATCTGGTTCCTCCTCCACGAGTCCAACAAACCCACCTCCGACGCGGACGGCTGAGCAAATCAACCCGCTGGGGTCCCCAATTTCAGCCCTGCTGCCTGGGTATTCAGCGAACGGGTGCCTTAATTTCAGCCTCGCTGGGGGTCCCCCCCGGCGAAGCCTGAGGCAGGTGAAAATCAGCCTCGCCGGCGATTGAGGCGCGGGGGTTCGGGGGCAGCGCCCCCGACCAGGGCCCGCACTCACGGACCACCCGCACCCCGAGCACCACCCGCACCCCCCGAATACCTCCCCCTCAACTCCCCGATCACCCCAAACGCCGCCGCCACCACCGGCACCGCCAACAACATCCCCAGAATCCCCGCCACCCCCGCCCCCGCCGTGATCGCCAGCATCACCACCGCCGGATGCATCTGCACCGTCCGGCTCTGGATCATCGGTTGCAGCACATGCCCTTCCAGGACCTGCACCGCCAGCACCACCCCCAGCGCCCACAGCGCGATCACCCATCCCCGGTCGGCGAGCGCGACCAGTACCGCCACCGCGCCGGAGATGAAGGCCCCGAGATAGGGGATGTACGCCCCGACGAAGACCAGTGCGCCCAGGCCGACGGCCCCGGGGACGCGCAGGATCAGCAGGCCGACGGTGATGCAGAGGGCGTCGATGAGCGCGATGAAGGTGGTGCCGCGCATAAAGCCCTCGACGGCCTCGAAGGCGCGCCGTCCCATGGCCTCGACCGCCTCTCCGGTGGGGCCGGGGGCGATGGTGTGGGCGAGGTCGGAGGTGCGGTCGGAGTCGCGGAGGAAGAAGAAGATCAGCAGCAGCGCCAGTACGGCGGTGGCGATCGCCTCGCCCACCAGGCCGAGGCCGGTGAGCACCCCGGACGCGGCGGTCCCGCCGAACTTCTCCAGCAGTTTTCTGGCGTTGCCCGTGAGATCGCCGAGGGAGGTCCCGGACGCGCCGAGGTGCTTGGCGAGCCCTTCGGCGGCCTGCTTCAGGGAGGCGACGATCTGATCGCCGGTGTCGACGAGGGCGGCGACGACGATGTACATGGCCCCGCCGACGATCACAAGGACGGCGACGCAGGTCAGGGCGGCCGCGAGTGAGCGCTGTACGCCCATTTTCACGAGCCTGCGGTAGAGCGGCCCGAGCAGGGCGGTGCCGAGGATGGCGAGCAGCACCGGGGTGACGGCGATCCGGAAGGTGCCGAGGACCCAGATCGCGGCCGCGCCGACCCCGGCCACCAGCAGGATGACGACGCACCAGGACGCGAGACGCCGTACGGGGTCCGGGAGAAGGGTCAGCACTCCCCCAGCCGACCACGGCCGCGCCCCGGCGACCCGTCACGCGCGCCCGGCCGGGTGAGAGAGGGGCCCGGGGCCGGGTACGGAGGAGGGCCCGACGGCAGATGTCTGCCGCCGGGCCCTCCTCCGTACCGTCCGCGTGCCGTCACATGCCGTGGACCGCCGGGACCGTGCCGAGCCGGCCGGCCTGGAAGTCGTCGAACGCGGCCTTCAGCTCGGCCTGGGTGTTCATCACGAAGGGGCCGTAGTGCGCCATCGGCTCCCGGATGGGACGCCCGCCGAGGAGGACGACCTCCAGGTCGGGGCTGTTGGAGTCCTGCGTGTCGTCGGCGCGGACGGTCAGCGAGCCGCCGTCGCCGAAGACCGCCGTCTGGCCCTTGCGGACGGGCCGGCGGTCGGTGCCGACGGTGCCGTGTCCGGCGAGGACGTAGGCGAGGCCGTTGAACTCCTGCCGCCAGGGGAGGGTGATCTGCGCACCCGGCCGCAGGGTGGCGTGGATCATCGTGATGGGGGTGTGGGTGATGCCGGGGCCCTCGTGACCGTCCAGCTCGCCGGCGATGACACGGAGCAGCGCGCCGCCGTCGGGGGAGGTGAGCAGCTGGACCTGGCCGCCGCGGATGTCCTGGTAGCGCGGGTCCATCATCTTGTCGGCCGCGGGGAGGTTGACCCAGAGCTGGAGGCCGTGGAAGAGGCCGCCGGACATCACCAGCTCCTCCGGCGGGGCCTCGATGTGCAGCAGGCCGGAGCCCGCCGTCATCCACTGGGTGTCACCGTTCTGGATGGTTCCGCCGCCGCCGTTGCTGTCCTGGTGGACGAAGGTTCCGTCGAGCAGCCAGCACGGGCCGGGGCGTGGCCTCCGCGGGCGCGGAGACGCGCGGCAGGGTGAGCGGGTTCTCGACAGTCACAGCGGGCATGGGGAGTACCTCCTTGTGCGGCCAGTTTAGTTGAATCCTGAACTTTCCGCTACCCAGAACGAGGGACGCCCGGGAGATATTCCTCCCGGGCGTCGTCGAACCGTTCATTCCCGCCGCTCGGACCCGCTCCACGGGCCCCCGCAGGCCCTACCCGTACATGCGCCGCATCGCGAAGTCGACCATCTGCTCCACCGCCTTGGCGTCGAAGACCATCCGGTGCTCGCCCTCCATGTCCAGGACGAAGCCGTACCCGGTCGGCAGCAGGTCGATCACCTCCGCGCCCGTGATCACAAAGTACTTGGACTCCTTGCCCGCGTATCTGCGCAGCTCCTTGAGGGAGGTGAACATCGGGATCACCGGCTGCTGCGTGTTGTGCAGCGCCAGGAACCCGGGGTTGTCGCCGCGCGGGCAGTAGACCTTCGAGGTGGCGAAGATCTGCTGGAAGTCCTCGGCGGAGAGCGATCCGGTGGTGAAGGCGCGCACCGCGTCGGCGAGTGAAGGAGGCGACGGCTCCGGATACAGCGGCTGCCCTTGCGGCTGCCCCCCGTAGGGCTGCTGGGGTGCGTACTGCTGGTGAGCGCCCTGACTCTGGTCATAGCCGTACATGCCGCAAGGGTAACGAGTCACACTTCGGCGATTGGGGGTTGCAACTTATTACTGATGGGTAGCATCATCGTAGCTACTAGCTGGTAGATGGGTTAGCCAACAGACTCCCGAACTACGGAGCCGTCGCCATGGGGCACTACAAGTCGAATCTCCGCGACATCGAGTTCAACCTCTTCGAGGTCCTCGGACGCGACAAGCTGTACGGCTCCGGTCCGTTCGCGGAGATGGACGTCGACACGGCCAAGAGCATTCTGGAGGAGGTGGCCCGCCTCGCGGAGAACGACCTGGCGGCCTCCTACGAGGACGCGGACCGCAATCCGCCCGTCTTCGACCCGGAGACCAACACCGCGCCGATACCCGCGTCCTTCAAGAAGAGCTACCAGGCCTTCATGGAGTCCGGGTACTGGCGGCTCGGCCTCCCCGAGGAGATCGGCGGCACCACCGCCCCCCGCTCCCTGATCTGGGGCTACGCGGAGCTGCTGCTCGGCGCGAACCCCGCCATCTGGATGTACTCCTCGGGCCCGGCCTTCGCCGGAATCCTCTTCGAGGAGGGCAATGAGGCCCAGAAGAAGATCGCCTCGATCGCCGTGGAGAAGGAGTGGGGCTCCACCATGGTCCTCACCGAGCCGGACGCCGGCTCGGACGTGGGCGCCGGCCGCAGCCGCGCGGTCCCGCAGGACGACGGCTCCTGGCACATCGAGGGCGTGAAGCGGTTCATCACCTCCGGCGAGCACGACATGTCGGAGAACATCTTCCACTACGTGCTCGCCCGCCCCGAGGGCGCCGGACCGGGCACCAAGGGCCTCTCCCTCTTCCTCGTGCCGAAGTTCCTCTTCGACTGGGAGACCGGCGAGCTGGGCGAGCGCAACGGCGTCTACGCCACCAACGTCGAGCACAAGATGGGCCTCAAGGCCTCCAACACCTGCGAGATGACCTTCGGCGACCGCCACCCCGCCAAGGGCTGGCTGATCGGCGACAAGCACGACGGCATCCGCCAGATGTTCATGATCATCGAGTTCGCCCGGATGATGGTCGGCACCAAGGCCATCGCCACCCTCTCCACCGGCTACCTCACCGCCCTGGAGTACGCCAAGGAGCGCGTCCAGGGCCAGGACCTGGTGAACTTCGCGGACAAGACCGCGCCCAAGGTCACCATCACCCACCACCCGGACGTCCGCCGCTCCCTGATGACGCAGAAGGCGTACGCCGAGGGCATGCGCTCCCTCGTGCTGTACACCGCCTCCGTCCAGGACGACATCGCCGCGAAGGAGAGCGCGGGCGAGGACACCGCCGAGCTGACCGCGCTCAACGACCTGCTGCTCCCCATCGTCAAGGGCTACGGCTCGGAGACCTCGTACGAGCAGCTCGCCCAGTCCCTCCAGACCCTGGGCGGCTCCGGGTACCTCCAGGAGTACCCGGTCGAGCAGTACATCCGGGACGCCAAGATCGACACGCTCTACGAGGGCACCACCGCCATCCAGGGCCAGGACTACTTCTTCCGGAAGATCGTCCGTGATCAGGGCAAGGCGCTGAACGTCCTCTCCGAGGAGATCAAGAAGTTCCTGGCCGTCGGCAGCGGCGGCGAGGAGCTGGCCGGGGCCCGCTCCGCGCTGGCCGCGGCGGCGGTGGACCTGGAGGCGATCGTCGGGGCGATGACCAACGATCTGATCGCCACCGGCGAGGACGTCAAGAACATCTACAAGGTCGGGCTGAACACCACCCGGCTGCTGATGTCCTCCGGCGATGTCGTCGTCGGCTATCTGCTGCTGCGCGGCGCGGCGGTGGCGGCGGAGAAGCTGCCGACGGCCTCCGCCAAGGACGCGCCGTTCTACCAGGGCAAGATCGCCGCCGCGAAGTTCTTCGCCTCGACCGTGCTGCCGCGCGTCTCGGTCGAGCGCTCGATCGCCGAGACCGTGGACCTCTCGCTGATGGAGCTGGACGAGGCCGCGTTCTAGAAGACGGGGAAAGTCCCGTACGGGGGCCGGGCCGGGGAGTCTCCCGGCCCGGCCCCCGTCGTCAATCCCGCGTCCCCGTACACCCCGTTCGGGTGCGGGCGGCGGTGGCGGTGCGGTGTGCCCTGATCACCCCGTGCGAGGACCGGGGGCGTGAGCCGATTCCATGCGCCCCCAGTACGCGCCCCTCGTTAAGGTGGCCCCATGAGCAGCAGCGCACCCGTCCCGTTCGACCGCGGACACACCGACGACCTGATGGCCTTCCTGACCGCCGCCCCCTCGCCGTACCACGCGGTCGCCGTCGCCGCCGAGCGACTGGGGAAGGCCGGATTCCAGCAGGTGCGGGAGACCGATGTCTGGGACGGGACGGCCGGCGGTAAGTATGTGATCCGCGGCGGCGCGCTCATCGCCTGGTACGTGCCCGAGGGCGCCGAGGCGCACACCCCGTTCCGGATCGTCGGCGCGCACACCGACTCCCCCAATCTGCGGGTCAAGCCCCAGCCCGACGCCGGCTCGCACGGCTGGCGTCAGATCGCCGTCGAGGTCTACGGCGGGCCCCTGCTCAACAGCTGGCTGGACCGCGATCTCGGCATCGCCGGACGGCTCACCCTGCGCGACGGCTCGCACCGGCTGGTCAGCGTGGACCGGCCGCTGCTGCGGGTGCCGCAGCTCGCGATCCACCTCGACCGCACCGTCTCCTCCGAGGGGCTCAAGCTCGACAAGCAGCGCCATATGCAGCCGATCTGGGGGCTGGGCGACGCCCACGAGGGCGACCTCATCCAGTTCCTGGAGGAGGAGGCCGGCCTCGACGAGGGCGAGGTCGCCGGCTGGGACCTGATGACCCACGCCATCGAGCCGCCCGCCTACCTCGGCCGGGACAGCGAGCTGCTGGCCGGCCCGCGCCTGGACAATCTGCTCTCGGTGCACGCCGCCACCGCCGCCCTCGCGGCGGCCGCCGCCTCGCCGGGGCTCTCGTACATCCCCGTACTCGCCGCCTTCGACCACGAGGAGAACGGCTCCCAGGCCGACACCGGGGCGGACGGCCCGCTGCTCGGCACGGTGCTGGAGCGCTCGGTGTTCGCGCGCGGCGGCGGCTACGAGGACCGGGCGCGCGCCTTCGCCTCGACGGTCTGTCTCTCCTCCGACGTCGGCCACGCGGTGCACCCCAACTACCCGGAGCGCCACGACCCGACGCACCACCCGCGTCCCAACGGCGGCCCGATCCTCAAGGTCAACGTCAACCAGCGGTACGCCACCGACGGCAGCGGCCGGGCCGTCTTCGCGGCGGCCTGCGAGAAGGCGGGCTCGCCCTGGCAGTCCTTCGTCTCCAACAACGCGATGCCCTGCGGCACCACCATCGGCCCCATCACGGCGGCGCGGCACGGCATCCAGACCGTCGACATCGGGGTGGCGTGCCTGTCGATGCACAGCGTGCGCGAGCTGTGTGGGGCGGACGACCCGTATCTGCTGGCGAATGTGCTGACGGCGTTCCTGACGGACTGACGGGCCGACGGACTGACAGGCTGACGGGCCGACGGGCAGGGGCCTGTGGCGGAAACATCCGGGAAAGGCCCCGCCGGGCAGGGTGGACGTCATGGTTCTGCTCGATCAGACGTCCCTCACCGCCCACAGCGGCCCCTCCCGCCGCGCCCTCGCCATCACCGCCGCCATCGCCGCCGTCTTCCTGTTCGGCGGCGGCTGGCTGCTGCTGCGGCAGTACGGCGACCGGCCGCCGCTCGCCGAGGACGTGGCGTACGAGTCGGGCTTCGTCCACGGCTCCCGCGTCCGGCAGTACGACCGCGTCGGCGACCAGGTCACCGATCTGCGCTCCGGCGGCTGTGAGCGGCTGGCCCTGGCCGGGGCGGGCGGCCGCGAGATGTCCTACGACCCCGGACTCTGGGTCAAGGGCTGTATGGACGGGGTCTCGGGCCGCCCGGCGGCCGGTCAGGGCGTCATCGGCTAGACCTGCGGGCCGACAGGCTCCTCGTCCATCCCCGCGAGCACCAGCGGGAGCCTGCTGACTCCTCCGGCGCTCACCAGGACCGGGACCCCCCAGTCCTGCTGGTGCACATGGCAGGCCGGGTACTCTCCCCCAGTCTTCGACCGGGAGGTGCCCCCAACCGGATCGTCGTCGCAGGAGGCGGCCATCGCGGAGACATGCAGCACGCCCTCCCCGACCGACGGATCGATCTCCAGCTCACGGGAGAGGTCGCTGCCCGCGCCCTCGCCGCCGGCCAGCAGCTCGGGCGGGGTGGCGGAGACCAGCAGCCGGGTGGACGGCCCGTACCGGGTGTCCAGCTTCTGGCCCGCCGGGGCCTGGAAGACCACGTCCAGCCGCAGCCGCCCGGGGGCGACCTCGGTCGGGGCCCGCCGGGTGCGGTGGGCGACCGCCTCCACGCGCACCGCCTCCTCCGGCAGCCGCAGCCGGGTCAGCCGGTGCCGCGCGGACTCCACCACCACGATGTCCTCGCCGACGAGCACCGCGTCGGAGGGCTCCCGCAGATCGGTGGCGAGGGTCGTCACCTCGCCGCTCGCCGGGTCGTACCGGCGCAGGGCGTGGTTGTAGGTGTCGCTGACGGCCACCGATCCGTCCGGCAGCACGGTCACCCCCAGCGGGTGCTGCATCAGGGCCTGCCCGGCCTCCCCGTCCCGGTGCCCGAAGTCGAAGAGCCCGGTGCCCACCGCCGTGCGCACCACCCCGTCGAGACCGATCCAGCGCAGCGCCGAGTTCTCGGAGTCGGCGATCCACAGCCGCTCCCCGTCCGCCGCGAGCCCGGACGGCTGCGCGAACCACGCCTCGGCGGCGTCCCCGTCGACCAGGCCCTCATTGGTGGTGCCCGCCTCGACGCGGACGGTGTCGGCGACGGGGTCGTAGCTCCACAGCTGGTGCACCCCGGCCATGGCGATCCACAGCCTCCCGTCCCACCAGGCCACGTCCCACGGCGAGGACAGCGCGGTCTCCCGCGCGGGCCCGGCCGTCGGCGACCCCTGCCACCACTGCTTCCCGGTTCCGGCGAGCACCTCCACCGCCCCGGTCTCCGGGTCGTACGCCCTGATCGCGTGGTTCACCGTGTCCGCGACGGCCACCCGCCCGTCCGGCAGCGGCGCGAGCCCCTGCGGCTCGTTGAACTCCCCGTCGCCGATCCGCCGTACGACGCTCTCCCCGTCCGGCTCCAGCTCCACCAGCTGATTCCTGGTGGTGTCCGAGACCAGGAAGTTCCCCGACGGCAGCGCGATCGCCTTCCCCGGAAACCTCAGCCCGCCCGCGACCGGCTCCGGCGCCACATACGGCCCGTCCCCCCGCCTCAGCGTCCCCTTCGCCGCGTGCTCCGCCTCCAGCTCCGCCACCAGCGCGGCGATCGCGTGCGCGTGCCCCTCACCCGCGTGCTGCGCGACCACATACCCCTCGGGGTCGACGACCACCAGCGTGGGCCACGCCCGTACCGCGTACTGCTTCCACGTCACCAGCTCCGGATCGTCCAGCACCGGATGGCGCACCTGATACCGCTCGACGGCGTCGACCACCGCCTGATGATCGGCCTCGTGCACGAACTTCGGCGAGTGCACACCGATGATCACCACGGTGTCGCGGTGCTTCTCCTCCAGCTCGCGCAGCTCGTCCAGGACATGCAGACAGTTGATGCAGCAGAAGGTCCAGAAGTCGAGAACGACGATCTTCCCCCGGAGATCGCCGAGGGTGTACTGCTGGTCACCGGTGTTCAGCCAGCCGCCCCTGCCGATCAGCTCGGGGGCACGGACACGGGCACGGCGGGGCGCGGGCGCGGGGGTGGGCGCCGGGGCGGCATCGTTCATGCTTCAAGCTTGCCATCCGCGTATGAACACCGGATCACAACGACAGACCGGTGGTTTGTCAGTATCCGATGGTGTTTGCGGGGATCTTTTCCAGGCACACGTCCATGGCGGCGACGGTTCTGTAGGACAGCCCGGGGTACGGGCCTACGATCGTCATACGAAAGCACTGCCGGGGTACCGCCCGGCAGCGTAACTTGACTGCCGAACCTCCCACGCAGAGCAGCAGACCAGCCGTCGCCCGCCAGCCGCCAGCCCGCGTCCAGCAGAACCGCCGAGGGGTCCCGTGACCGTCCATCCCAGCCTCCAGAACTACGCCGATGCCTGGACACACTCCGTCGAAGCGATAGCGGAGCTGGTGCAGCCGCTCGTGGAGGGGGAGTGGAACCGGGCGACGCCGTGCCCCGCGTGGTCGGTGCGGGATGTGGTCTCGCATGTGATCGGCGTGGAGACGGAGATGCTGGGGGATCCCCGTCCGATCCATACGCTGCCGCGCGATCTCTACCATGTGACGAACGACTTCGCCCGGTACATGGAGATGCAGGTCGACGTACGCCGTCATCACACGGCCCCGGAGATGACCTCCGAGCTGGAGTACACGCTGATCCGGCGGGCACGGCAGCTCCGCAATGAGACCCGGTCGCCCGACACCATGGTCCGGGCGCCGCTGGGTGCGGAGCAGACGCTGGAGCTGGCCATGCGGATGCGCGCGTTCGATGTGTGGGTGCATGAGCAGGATCTGCGGACAGCGCTGAATCAGCCGGGCAATCTGGACTCGCCCGGTGCGCAGATCGTGCGGGACGTGCTGCTGGAGGCGCTGCCGAAGGTGGTCGCGAAGGACGCGGGGGCGCCGCCGAATTCGGCGGTGGTGATCGATGTGCACGGTCCGGTGGAGTTCCTCCGTACGGTACGGGTGAACGCGGACGGGCGTGGTTCGGTCGACGGCGCGCCCTCGCTGGGGCCGATCGTGACACTCGCGCTGGACTGGGAGACGTACTACCGGCTGGCCTGTGGGCGGGTCAGGCCGGCCGCCGTGGCGGACCGGGTGAAGGTGGACGGGGACCAGGAGCTGGCGGCGGCGATCCTGCGCGCGTTCGCCGTGACGCCGTAAGGCGCTGAGCTTCTGAGGCGCTGAGGCCGTGAGGCGCTGAGCCCCGGACCGGTCTCACGCCGGTACGTGCACCGCCTCCACCCTGCTCGCCACCAGCCGCTCGCGCTCCAGCCGCGCCGCGCGCCCCCGCAGCCGCAGGATCTGGACGATGCCGAGGGCCTGGAGGACAAAGACGCTGGAGAACGCGGCTCGGTAGTTCCCGCCGGTCGCGTCGAGCAGCAGGCCGATCGCCAGCAGGGTGGTCATCGAGGCGGTGAAGCCGCCGACGTTGACGATTCCCGAGGCCGTGCCCTGCCGCTGCGGCGGATTCGCCGGCCGGGCGAAGTCGAAGCCGATCATCGAGGCAGGTCCGCACGCCCCCAGCACCACGCAGAGGGTGACCAGCAGCCACATCGGGGCCCGCTCCCCCGGGTGGACCAGGGTCGCGGCCCACAGCAGGGCCGTCGCGCCGACCGTGCCGAGGACGAGCGGCACCCGGGCGGCGTGATGGCGGGCGATGACCTGCCCGTACACCAGCCCCACCACCATGCTCACCAGCACCACCAGGGTGAGCAGGGAGCCCGCCGTCCCCCGGGAGAGGCCCTGGTCCTCGATGAGGAAGGGCATGCCCCAGAGCAGCAGGAACACCATCGCCGGGAACTGGGTGGTGAAGTGCGTCCACATCCCCAGCCGGGTGCCCGGCTCCCGCCAGGAGCGGGTGATCTGCTCGCGTACGAACCCGGCCCCCGGCCGGCCCGCCGGGGGCGGCTCGTACCCCTCGGGGTGGTCCCGGAGGAAGAGCACCACCAGCACCACGACGACCGCGCCGGCCACCGCGCTGCCCGCGAAGGTGGCGGTCCAGCCGATGCCGTGCAGCAGCCGGGCGATGAGGATGGTCGAGACCAGATTGCCCGCCATCCCGAAGAGGGCGGCGATCTGGGCGATCAGCGGCCCGCGCCGGGCCGGGAACCAGCGGCTGCCCAGCCGCAGCACACTGATGAAGGTCATCGCGTCGCCGCAGCCGAGCAGCGCCCGGGCGGCCAGCGCCGTGCCGTACGAGGGGGCGAGCGCGAAGCCGAGCTGTCCGACGGTGAACAGCACCGCGCCGATGGCCAGCACCTTCTTGGTGCCGAGCCGGTCGACCAGCAGACCGACGGGGATCTGCATCCCCGCGTAGACCAGCAGTTGGAGGATGGAGAAGGTCGAGAGCGCGGAGGCGTTGACATCGAAACGGTCGGCGGCGTCGAGGCCCGCGACCCCGAGCGAGGTACGGAAGATGATGGCGACGAAGTAGACGCTGACGCCGATGGACCAGATCGCCACCGCCCGGCCGCCGCCCGGCGGGGAGCCGGAACCGGAACCGGGGCCGGCTATGCCGCCCGGGGCGCTCACCGGACCTCTCCGCGCGCCAGGGTGCTGAACCAGCCGACATGGCGGTGGACGAGGGCCGCGGCCCGCTCCGGGTCCCCGGCGCGCAGCGCTTCGAGGATCTCGCTGTGCTCGGTGACGTTCTTGGCGATCCGGTCGGGATGCGCGTGCATGATGGCGACCCCCATTCTCAGCTGCCGGTCACGGAGTTGGTCGTAGAGGCGGGAGAGGATCTCATTGCCCCCGCTGCGCACGATCTCGGCGTGGAAGAGCCGGTCGGTGACCGCCACCGCGGCCAGATCACCGGTCTCGCCCTGCCGCTTCTGCTGTTCGAGCAGTTCTTCGAGCCGGGCGAGCAGCCGGGGCGGTGCGGGTACGGCCTTGCGGGCCGCGTGCTCCTCCACCAGCAGCCGGGTCTCGACGACATCGGCGATCTCCTGCGCGGAGACCGCGATGACCAGGGCCCCCTTCTTGGGGTAGAGCTTGATCAGCCCCTCGACCTCCAGCTTGAGCAGCGCCTCGCGGACCGGGGTACGGGAGACGCCCACGGCATCGGCCAGCTCGCCCTCGGTCAGCAGCGTGCCGCCCTCGTAACGGCGGTCGAGAACCGCCTGCTTGACATGGGTGTAGACGCGTTCGGCCGCGGGGGCTGCGAGAGGCATGCGTACAGCTTAGATACAAGTGGGGTACATCCACAGCGGCCTGTCCACGATGCAGGACGGGCGGACGCGGGCGCGCGGCGGAGGCGTTCGGGGCGCGTGGTGGGGACGGGCGGAACGGAGGGAGATGTTCCGAAAGAGATGTACGCCGTTCCGTACATCCTTTCCGCCCCTTCGTCTGTCTCACCTGAGGGCACTTGTCTCACACAAGGCCGCCCGCACTCAGACATTGACAACGCACCTGCCTATTTCGGAGCGTTTCCCTTGATACTCAGCAACACGAACGTTCGCAGGGCCGCCACCGTGGTCCTCTCCGGCGGTTTGCTGCTCACCGCATCGCCGCTCGCCGCACCCGCGCAGGCGGCGCCCAAGCCCAAGCCGTCCGTCAGCGCCAAGGGCGCGTATCTGCTGGACCAGAAGACCGGCAAGGCCCTCTTCGCCAAGGGTGAGAACACCCGCCGAGAGATGGCCAGCACCACCAAGATCGCCACCGCGATCACCGTCCTGGACATCAAGGGCGTCGACCTCAACCGCAAGGTGACCGTCAAGCAGGAGTACCGCGACTACGTCACCAGGGAGGAAGGCAGTACCGCCGACCTCAAGACCGGCGACCGGGTCACCGTCCGCCAGCTCCTCTACGGCATGATGCTGAGGTCCGGCTGCGACGCGGCGTACGCCCTGGCCGACACCTTCGGCAAGGGCTCGACCACCTCCGCGCGCACCAAGTCGTTCATCGGGATGATGAACAAGAAGGCCTCGTCGCTGAAGCTGAAGAACACCAAGTTCGACTCCTTCGACGGCATCTCCCCGGGCGGGAAGAACTACACCACCGCGTCCGACCTGGCCAAGCTCTCCCGGCACGCCTTCAACAACAAGCATCTGCGCGAGGTGGTGAAGGCCGAGGTGCACAGGTCCACCGCCCCCACCAAGAACGGCGGCACGCGCAAGTACACCTGGTACAACACCAATAAGCTGCTGGGCTCCTACAAGGGCGCGGTCGGCATGAAGACCGGCACGGGCAGCAAGGCGGGCCCCTGCCTGGTCTTCGCGGCCACCCGGGGCTCCAAGACGTATGTCGGCGTCGTGCTCAACGGCAAGGACCGCTACAAGGACGCCGCCAAGATGCTGGACTACGGCTTCGGCTCGAAGAGCGCCAAGACCATGAAGCTGCGGACCCTGCCGTCCGGGGTCTACCAGGACTGATTCATCGGGACACCGAGGACGTACGGGGGCCCGTGACACTGTGCCGTGTCACGGGCCCCCGTATGTCACCTGCCGGTACCGGGCATCAGGCCCAGGTGATCAGCCGCCTCGGGTTCTCCAGTACGGCGGCGGTGTCCGCGAGCACCCGCGAACCCAGCTCGCCGTCGACCAGCCGGTGGTCGAAGGAGAGCGCGAGCGTGGTGACCTGACGCGGCTTCACCTTGCCCTTGTGCACCCAGGGCTGGAGCTTGATCGCGCCGACCGCCAGGATCGCGGCCTCCCCGGGGTTGAGGATCGGAGTGCCGGTGTCGACGCCGAAGACGCCGACATTGGTGATGGTCACCGTGCCGCCCGACATCGCCGCCGGGGTCGTCCTGCCCTCCCGGGCGGTGGCGACCAGCTCGCCCAGCTCACCGGCGAGTTCGGGCAGGGTCTTGGCGTGCGCGTCCTTGATGTTCGGCACGATCAGACCGCGCGGGGTGGCGGCGGCGATGCCCAGATTCACATAGTGCTTCTGGACGATCTCCTGGCGCTCCTCGTCCCAGGAGGCGTTGATCCCGGGGTTCCGCCGGATCGCGACGAGCAGCGCCTTCGCGATCAGCAGCAGCGGATTGACCCGCAGACCCGCGAGGTCCGGGTCTTCCTTCAACTCGGCGACCAGCTTCATCGTGCGGGTCACATCGAGGGTGATGAACTCGGTGACGTGCGGCGCGGTGAACGCGCTGCCGACCATCGCCGCGGCCGTGGCCTTCCGTACCCCCTTCACGGGGATCCGGGTCTCCCTGGCACCAGCACCGGCGGGCGCGGCCGTTTCCGGTGCCGTTTCCGGTGCTGGCGTCACGGCCGGGGCCGGGGCCGGAGTCGGTGCCGGGGGCTGGACCGCCGCGTGCACGTCCTCGCGGGTGACGACGCCGCCGGGGCCGGTGGGGGTGACGGACGCCAGATCGACGCCGAGGTCCTTGGCCAGCTTGCGTACGGGGGGTTTGGCCAGCGGGCGGGGGCCGGCGGGGCGGCCGTTCACCCCGGCGGTCGCCTGCTCCGGCAGCTTGCCCGGCGCGGCGACCGGGGCGACCGGGGCGGCAGGGGCGACCGGGGCAGGCGTGGCGACCGGGGCGGCCGACGCGGTCCCGGCGACGGCGGCGGCCTTGCGGGGGCGGCGCTTGCTGGAGGTCTCGGCCACTCCGTAACCGACCAGGACCGGCTGACGGCCCTGAGGAGCCTCCTCAGCGGCCTCCTCGGCTACCGCTGGGGTCTCTGTGGTCACTGGGGCCGCCGGGGCCTCAGCGGCCCCCTCAGACCCGGCCAGCCGCACCGAGATGATGACCTGGCCGACATCGACCGTCGTCCCCTCGGCGTAGTTCAGCTCCTGCACCACCCCGTCGTACGGAATCGGCAGCTCCACGGCCGCCTTGGCCGTCTCGACCTCGCAGACGACCTGCCCGTCCGTGACCGTGTCGCCGGGCTGTACGTACCACTTGAGGATCTCGGCCTCGGTCAGCCCCTCGCCGACGTCCGGCATCTTGAACTCGCGGATCACAGCAGACTCCTCAGTACGCGAGCGAGCGGTCGACGGCGTCGAGCACCCGGTCCAGACCCGGCAGGTACTCCTCCTCCACCCGGGCCGGCGGATAGGGCGCGTGGAAGCCGCCCACCCTCAGCACCGGAGCCTCCAGGTGGTAGAAGGATCGCTCGGTGATACGGGCGGCGATCTCCGCGCCGGAGCCGTAGAACACCGGGGCCTCGTGGACGACGACGAGCCGGCCCGTACGCTCCACCGATGCCTGCACGGCGTCGAAGTCGATCGGCGACATCGAGCGCAGATCGATCACCTCGACCGACTTGCCCTCCTCGGCCGCGGCGGCGGCCGCCTCCACGCAGACCTTCACCATCGGCCCGTACGCGGCCAGCGTCAGATCCGTGCCCTCGCGGACGGTCCGGGCGGCGTGCAGCGGCCCCGGGATGGCCTCGGTGTCGACCTCGCTCTTGTCCCAGTAACGGCGCTTGGGCTCGAAGAAGATGACCGGGTCATCGCTGTGGACGGCCTGCTGGAGCATCCAGTACGCGTCCGACGAATTGGAGGGCGAGACCACCTTGAGGCCCGCGACATGCGCGAACAGCGCCTCGGGCGACTCGCTGTGGTGCTCGACCGCGCCGATCCCGCCGCCGTAGGGGATACGGACGACGACCGGCAGCTTGATCTTGCCGAGCGAGCGGGCGTGCATCTTGGCGAGCTGGGTGACGATCTGGTCGTACGCCGGGAAGACGAATCCGTCGAACTGGATCTCCACCACCGGCCGGTAGCCGCGCAGCGCGAGACCGATCGCGGTGCCGACGATGCCGGACTCCGCGAGCGGGGTGTCGATGACCCGGTCCTCGCCGAAGTCCTTCTGGAGCCCGTCGGTGACCCGGAAGACGCCGCCGAGCTTTCCGACGTCCTCACCCATGATCAGGACCTTGGGGTCGTCCTCCAGGGCCTTGCGCAGCGACTCGTTGAGCGCCTTGGCGAGTGGGAGCTTGGTGACCGCCATGATTCAGTTGCCTCCCTCGGCGAAGGACGCCTGGTACGCGGTGAACTGCGCCCGCTCCTCGTCGACGAGGGAGTTCCCGTCGGCGTAGATGTTGTCGAAGATCGACACGGGGTCGGGATCGGGCATCGCGCGCACCGACTCACGCACCCGCTTGGCGAGCGCGTCGCTCTCCTCCTCCAGGGCGGCGAACCAGGCCTCGTCGGCGTGGCCCTCCCGCTGGAGCAGGGTGTGCAGCCGCTGGATCGGGTCCTTGGCCTCCCAGGCCGCCCGCTCGTCGTCGTGCCGGTACTTGGTCGGGTCGTCGGAGGTGGTGTGCGCGCCCATCCGGTAGGTGAACGCCTCGACCAGGGTCGGCCCCTCCCCCCGGCGGGCCCGCTCCAGCGCCCAGCGGGTCACGGCGAGACAGGCCAGTACGTCATTGCCGTCCACCCGGACGCCGGGGAAGCCGTAGCCCTGGGCGCGCTGGTAGAGCGGCACCCGGCTCTGGCGCTCGGTCGGCTCGCTGATCGCCCACTGGTTGTTCTGGCAGAAGAAGACCACGGGCGCGTTGTAGACGGCGGAGAAGGTGAAGGCCTCCGCCACATCGCCCTGACTGGAGGCCCCGTCGCCGAAGTAGGCGATGACGGCCGCGTCCGCGCCGTCCTTGGCCACGCCCATGGCGTAGCCGGTGGCGTGCAGGGTCTGCGAGCCGATGACGATGGTGTAGAGGTGGAAGTTGTTGGCGCTCGGGTCCCAGCCGCCGTGGTTCACACCCCGGAACATCCCCAGCAGATTGGTGGGATCGACGCCCCGGCACCAGGCGACGCCGTGCTCGCGGTAGGTCGGGAAGACATAGTCGTCGTCGCGCAGCGCCCGGGCGGAGCCGATCTGGGCGGCCTCCTGGCCGAGCAGCGAGGCCCACAGGCCCAGCTCGCCCTGGCGCTGGAGGGAGGTGGCCTCGGCGTCGAAGCGCCGGGTCAGGACCATGTCCCGGTAGAGCCCGAGCAGCTCTTCGGGGGTGAGTTCGATCCGGTGATCGGGGTGCTCGACCCGCTCGCCCTCGGGCGACAGCAACTGCACGAGCTGGGGCTCGGAACTCTGTGGCTTCGTCGCGGCGCTCACGCGCTTGCCGCTGCGTCGCGGCTTGCGCGCGGCAGTGCTCTCCACGGTCACGATGCGTGCTCCTCCGTCTGTCCGGTCCCCCGGGATTGCCGGGAGCCTGGGGTCGCCCCTGTCGATGACAGGGAGAGGCTCGCCCGTTCTCGGCCTCGCGCACGGGGTGGGTGCGGGAAAACGGGAACAGGCGTGACAGGCGCCCCCGACGAGACCCTGTCAAAAAGCACGTTACCCAGTGCGGAGCATTCCTGTGAAACCCCTATTGACCTGGGATTTTGCTTGGATTTCCAAGTAAATCGAGAAATAGGGGAACACTTACCGGTTACCGCGCTGGTCACGGCCTTGCGGGCTGTCGAGGACACCGGCACGTTATCCCGGGCACCCGGGGCACGGGAAGAGCCGGTGTGTGAGACTGCATTCGTGCGCGAAGAAGGAAAAATCACCGTATTCCTGCTGGATGACCACGAAGTCGTCCGCCGCGGCGTCCATGAGCTGCTCTCCGTCGAGGACGACATCGAAGTCGTCGGCGAGGCGGGCACCGCGGAGGACGCCATGGTCAGGATCCCCGCCACCCGCCCCGATGTCGCCGTGCTGGATGTGAGGCTGCCGGACGGCAGCGGTGTGGAGGTCTGCCGGGAGATCCGTTCCCAGGACGAGAGCATCAAGTGTCTGATGCTGACCTCGTTCGCCGACGACGAGGCGCTCTTCGACGCGATCATGGCCGGTGCCTCCGGTTATGTTCTGAAGGCGATCCGGGGCAATGAGCTGCTGTCGGCGGTGCGGGAGGTCGCGGCCGGGAAGTCGCTGCTCGATCCGGTGGCGACCGCGCGGGTGCTGGAGCGGCTGCGCGACGGGAACACCCCCAAGGGGGACGACAAACTGGCGGGTCTGACCGAGCAGGAGCGCAAAATCCTCAATCTGATCGGCGAGGGACTCACCAACCGGGTGATCGGCGAGCGGCTGCACCTCGCGGAGAAGACCATCAAGAACTATGTCTCCAGCCTGCTGTCGAAGCTGGGCATGGAGCGGCGGTCCCAGGCGGCCGCCTTTGTCGCACGGCGTCAGGCGGAGCGCCAGCACCACCGCTGACCGAGTCACCACCAGCACCAGCACCAGCACCAGCACCAGCAGCATCGCTGAGCACGGCACCATCGCTGAGCGCTCGGACCGGGACTTACGTCCCCGTCGAGCAGGGGCGGCGGCCCCTTCCGCGAGGGACTCCGGTCACCCAGAGTGGACCCATGCCCACCGAGGAACTCCACGCCGCAGCAGCAGCCGACGCCACAGCCGTCACCGGCTCCGGGGGAGCGCGCACCCCGGACGCCGACGAGCCGCTCGCCATGGAGCTGCTCGGCCGGGTCTCCTACGGCAGGCTGGCGACGAGCATGCGGGCGATGCCCTTCGTGGCCCCGGCCCGGCACATCGTCCTCGGGCGCGGTGTCGTGCTCCGTATCCACCGGGGCTTCGGCTACCACCGGGCGTGCAACGGCGCGGTGGTGGCGTACGGCGCGGACAACTTCAACTCCGGCGGACGGGCGATGTGGTCGGTCCAGTTCACCGGCACCGCCGAGATCGTCCAGCCGGCCGATGAGGAGCTGCGGCTCTTCGGCGACGAGCCCTTCCAGGCCGATGGCGAACGGTTTGAACCGGTATATATGCGTATCGAACCTCAGTTCGTTACCGTGCACACCCTGGACTATCTCTCAGAGCAGCCAAACCGACACGTTGCGTGATCTACCATTTGGTGAGTGCCGCGCTCATCTGTCATCACCGCGCCGCCGGTCGGCGCCCTGCTGAGCCGCTACGAGAACCCGGGCGAACCGCTCTCCTGTGAGCGGGTCACCGAGGGGCTTCTCAATCGCGGCTACCGCCTCGCCACCACCCGTGGCGCGTACTTCCTGAAACATCATCTCGACGGCGACCATCACGCCATCGCCCGCCAGCACCGCGCCACCCTGCGCCTCCAGGCGCTCGGAGTGCCCGTCGCCCCGCCCCTCGCGGACGCGCACGGCGAAACGGTCGCGGTGATCGGAGGCCGCTGCTACGCACTGCACCCGTGGATCGACGGCCGCCACCGCGACGGGGCGCAGCTCTCCACGTCCCAGTCCCGCCGTCTCGGCTCCCTCCTCGGGCTGGTGCACACCGCCCTGGAGCGGGTGATGCGCCACCCGGCGGACCACCCCGGGGCGCGTACGGCGGACCACCCCGGGGCCGGTACGGCGGATCATCCCGGGGCCGGTACGGCGGACCACCCCGGGGCCGGTACGGCGGACACCGGGCGCTTACCGGGGCACTCGCTCCAGTACGAGAGCGCCGACCCCGAGGAAACCTTCAAGCTCATCGACGAACTGCTCTCGCTGGCCCGCTCGTCCGGCCCCCGGGACCCCTTCGACACTCTCGCCGAGCACCGTCTTCAGGAGCGCCGGGCGCTGCTGGAGCGCCATGCCGGCCGCAGACCGCCCCCGGCCTCGGCGGGCGGCTGGGTGCACGGCGACTTCCATCCGCTGAATCTGCTCTACCGGGGCGGTGAGCCCGCCGCGATCGTGGACTGGGACCGGCTGGGCGTGCAGCCGCGCGCCGAGGAGGCCGTCCGGGCCGCGGTGATCTTCTTCGTACAGCCGGCCGGTGAGCTGGAGCTGACGAAGGTACGGGCGTACGCGCGGGCCTACCGCCGGGCGGTCGGGGCCGACCGGGCGGAGCTGGCGGCGGCGGTGCACCGGGTGTGGTGGGAGCGGCTCAACGACTTCTGGATACTGCGCTGGCGCTATCAGCTGCACGACCGAAGGGCCGACCCGCAGTTCGCAGCGGTGTCGGCCCTGGCGGTCTGGTGGACCCGGGAGTACGAGGCGGTACGGGAGGCGTTCACCGCGTAACCCCGCACGGCGGCCCGCGCGGAGGGCGCGGGGCCGCCGGGCCCCGCACCGTCCCCGGTCCCGGTCACGGGCCCGGTGTGGATCAGGTGGGTCAGGGGGTTCCGCCGCCCGCGTCCGCGCCCTCGGCGGCGCCGCCGCCCGCGTCCGCGCCCTCGCTGCCGCCCGCGTCCGCGCCCTCGACGTCCCCGCCGCCGCCCGGGTCGCCGCCGCCGTCGCCACCGCCCGGATCACCGGGGTTGTCCGTCGGCCCGGTCGTCGCCGGAGTCGACTCCTCCTCCGTCGGAGCGGTGGGGGGAGTCGTCGACGGGGCCGTCGAGACGTCGTTCGTGGGCGAGTGCTGTGTCACCGGTGGCTGGATCGACCTGGTCGCCGAGGTCGACTTCCAGGTCGGGGCCTGCCCCTGCCCCGGGTTGGTGCCGGTCGTCTGCTGCGGCCGCGAGGGAGAGTCCGACGGCGACGGGCTGGTCTTGGGCGGTTCCGAGGACTGGGTGGTCTTCGGCTTGTCCGTCGGCGGGGCCGTGGGCTCGTCCCGCCCGCTCACGGCGTAGGCGACTCCCGCCACCACGGCCACCAGCGCGAGCGCCGCCACCAGCCAGATCGCGTTCCGGCTGCGGCCGGAGCCGGGCCGTCCGCCGTCGTATCCCCCGTCGTCCGGGTTCATCGGCGGCAGTATCGGGCCCTGCGCGGTGTCCCCGTGGACCGGGTGCACGGCGGTCACGCCGGGGCCGCCCATGCCCATGGCGGTGGTGGCGCCCCCCTCGGGCCCGGGCACGAAGCCGGTGTTCCAGCTGCCGTTGTGGCTGCCCTGCTGCTGAAGCATCTGGAGCCCGAACTGCACCAGACCGCGCATCTCCTCGGCGCTCTGGAACCGGTCGTCCGGGTCCTTCGCGAGGGAGCGCATGACCAGTCCGTCCAGCTCCGGCGGCACCACGTCGGAGGCCTGCGAGGGCGGCAGCGGAATGTCCTGGACATGCTGGTAGACGACCGACAGCGGGGTCTCGCCGGTGAACGGCGGACGCAGCGACAGCAGTTCGTAGAGCAGACAGCCGGTGGCGTACAGATCGGAGCGGTGGTCGACGGCCTTGCCCAGCGCCTGCTCCGGGGAGAGGTACTGCGGGGTGCCCATGACCATGCCGGTCTGCGTCATCGTGGTGGACGCGCCGTGCAGGGCGCGCGCGATGCCGAAGTCCATCACCTTGACCGCGCCCGAGTGCGTGATGATCACGTTGGCGGGCTTGATGTCGCGGTGCACGATGCCGTGCTGGTGCGAGTAGGCCAGCGCCTCCAGCACCCCGGAGACGATGATCAGCGCCTGCTCCGGCGGCGGGGCGTCCGCGTTGATCAGCAGATCGCGGATGGTGCGGCCCTCGACCAGCTCCATGACGATGTACGGCACGGACTGGCCGCCCACCACATCCTCGCCGGAGTCGTAGACCGCCACGATCGCGTGGTGGTTGAGCCCGGCGACGGACTGCGCCTCACGGGTGAAGCGCGCCTTGGAGATCGGGTCCTCGGCGAGATCGGGGCGGAGCAGCTTCACCGCGACGGTACGGCCGAGCCGTACGTCCTCCGCCGCGAAGACCTCGGCCATGCCGCCGCGGCCGAGGCGGTGGGTCAGGCGGTACCGGCCGTCGCCGACCAGTCCGCCGGCGCCCCAGGCGTCCGCCGCATCCGGCACGCCGCCGCTGCCGGCCTCGGGTTCGGGTGCCATCAGTCCTCGCCGTCGTATCTGTGTGTCGGTGCCGTGTGGCCTCACGCTACAGCCTTCATACGTCGGGCCAGTCTGAGATGGACCGGCCGTTAAACCTCTGTGAGCACGGCCACGCGCATTTCGTGGCACTCCTGTGACGCTGACGGGACGGTAATTGTGCGTACGGTCACGGAACGGACGCCCGGCTTGACGTGCCGGACCCCTCGGGCACACTTGCCCCGTAACAGGGACAACGGATCACTCCGGGCCTTCGGCGTCCGGGCCGGACCGGACAGCGGTCGTCACGCCGAGGGGGATGCACAGTCATGAGCCAGGACGGCGGGCGTGGCCGGTATTCGGGCGGTTCCCTGGCCGGTGGCCGATATCAGCTGCGCGATCTGCTCGGCGAGGGCGGCATGGCGGCCGTCCATCTGGCGTACGACACCGCGCTGGACCGGCAGGTCGCCATCAAGACGCTCCACACCCAGCTCGCGCACGAGCAGTCGTTCCGCGAGCGGTTCCGGCGCGAGGCGCAGGCCGTTGCCAAACTGTCGCATCCCAATATCGTCTCGGTCTTCGACACCGGTGAGGACACCGTTGTCTTCGACGCCTCCGGGGCCGCCGCGACCGCCGACGGCGGTGCTCCGATGCCGTACATCGTCATGGAGTACGTGGAGGGCCTGCCGCTCGGCTCGGTGCTCCACGCGGATGTGCGGCGGTACGGGGCGATGCCCGCCGACAAGGCCCTGAAGGTGACGGCCGATGTGCTGGCCGCGCTGGACAGCAGCCACGAGGTGGGACTCGTCCACCGGGACATCAAGCCCGGCAATGTGATGATGACCGGGCGCGGGGTCGTCAAGGTGATGGACTTCGGCATCGCGCGGGCCATGCAGTCGGGCGTCACCTCGATGACCCAGACCGGCATGGTGGTCGGCACTCCGCAGTACCTCTCCCCGGAGCAGGCGCTGGGGCGGGGCGTGGACGCCCGGTCCGATCTGTACTCGGTGGGCGTGATGCTCTTCCAGCTGCTCACCGGGCGGCTGCCGTTCGACGCCGACGCTCCGCTGGCGATCGCGTACGCGCATGTGCAGGAGGAGCCGCCGGCGCCCTCCTCGATCAACCGCTCGGTCACCCCGGCGATGGACGCGCTGGTGGCGCGGGCGCTGCGGAAGAACCCGAACGAGCGCTTCCCGAGCGCCGCCGCGATGCGGGACGAGTGCGCCCGGGTCGCGAGCGCCGGGCAGTCGTCGGCACCGGTGATCGTCTCGGGCGGTCCGGTGGCGAGCGGGGCGGGGGTGGGCTCCGCGGTCTTCCCGCCGGTGGACCACGGCCGGCCGCCGGCCGCGCCGCAGCCGCCCCGGCCGCAGCCGATGGGTACGCCGTATCAGCAGTCGGGTCCTTACCGGGCTCCGACGCCCGGTCCGCAGTACGGATATCCGCAGGGGCCGGGGACGGTTCCGGTTGCGGGGCCCGTCCCGGGGCCAGTTCCGGGGCAGCACGGGGGCGGGTATCCGGGGCCCGCGTATCAGCAGCCGCAGGCCTCGTACACGATGTCTCCGCCGCCTCAGCCCTCCGGCAGCCCACCGCGCCGCAAGGGCTGGAACAAGAAGGCCGTGATCATCCTGGGCGGATTGGCCCTGGTGGCGGCGGCGATATATCAGGTGGCCGAGGGACTGAGGTTCGATCCCCCCGCCGACGAGCCCACCGCGGGCCCCACGTCGAGCGCCTCGGCCGGCCCGTCCGGCCGGGGCGGCTCCGGGAACGGTTCCGGGGGCGCGGCGCTGCCGCCGGAGCGCAATCGGACCATCAAGATCACCAAGTGCACGGACGCCACGGAGGACGGCACCGACCCGTCGAAGGTCCAGGCCCCCAATCTGCTCCACAAGGACGTGCTCTCGGTCAAGGAGTGTCTGCGGGCCGCGGGCTGGACCTGGAACGTCCGCGAGGTCGACAACCCGCAGTGGCCCAAGGACACCGTGATCAGCCAATTCCCCGCGCAGGGCGCGGCCGTCCCGCCGAAGAACCAGGAGTTCGAACTCCAGATCTCGACGGGCAAGTCGGGCTGACCCTCCCTCCCGCGCCCCACCCCTCTTCGAGATGCCGGATTCCTCCCGTCATGTGACGCTGAGTCCATTGCGCGGCTCGGCCGGTGACGGCCGCCGTCCGACGCAGGCGGTATGTCCGGTTTCTTTGTGTCCGGTACGGGAGGGGGTCACCCGGTGGCTCCAAGGCGGCGCACCCGGTGCGCCCTCGCGGTCGTCCCGGTGCTGCTGCTGGCCGCGCCCCAGGCCCAGGCCCGGGAGTCCGCGCCGCCCGGCCCGGAGCCCGGCCCCACCGCTTCGGAGTCCTTCGCGGGACGCCCGGCGGGCGAGGGACGGCCGCGCCCCGGGCGCTCCCCGGTGAGCGAGGCCCCGACCCCGCCGCAGGAGCCGTCGGCGAGCCGCTCCGGCCCGGCCGCTCCGTCGCCGACCGGGTCCGTGTCACATTCCCGTCCCGGCTCCCCGACCGCGACGACCACCCCGAAGCCCCATCGGACCGGCTCCGGCCGCACCTCCGACTCTGATTCCGGTTATGCCTCCGCCGACCGCCTTCCGGACGACTCGGAGGCGGGCCCGCTCGACCTCGGGCCCCGTTATGGGGACGAGGCGCGGGACGAGGACGACACCTCCGACGACCAGGCTCAGGCGGCCGTGTCACCCAGCGGTCCGCCGCACGATTCCGCACGTCAGCAGCGTACGCAGGCCGTTCCCGAGCCGGTCGCACGGCAGGTCTCACCGCTCTCGCTCGGGGTCGGCATGGCCCTCATGGGGCTGGGAATCGGCTTTCTGGGGATCCGGATGCGCCGCCGCTGAGGGACCGGAACCCACTGTCGTAGCCTGCTTCCGTTTCTTTGCGGATCCCCCTTGCGTCGGCCCTTGTCCCCCTCAGGGCGGACCTGGCGAGATCCGTCTCCCGGCGGTTGAACGACTCACGGCATACCCGGTATACATACTCGGTATGTCCATCCGTCACGGGCTCCTCGCCCTCCTTGAAGAAGGCCCGCGCTACGGCTCGCAGCTCCGCACGGAGTTCGAATCGCGCACGGGAGCGACCTGGCCGCTCAACGTCGGCCAGGTGTACACGACCCTCAACCGGCTCGAACGCGACGGCATGGTCGCGCAGGGCGGGGAGGACGAGGCGGGGCACGCGCTGTACGCGATCACCGAGGCCGGCCGCGCCGAACTGCGGAACTGGTTCAGGTCCCCCGTGGACCGGAGCAGTCCGCCGCGCGACGAGCTGGCCATCAAGCTCGCGATGGCGGTCGGCGCGCCCGGCGTGGACATCCGCTCCGTCATCCAGTCGCAGCGCCACCACACCGTGAAGGCGATGCAGGACTACACCCGGCTCAAGGCTCAGGCCCTGCTCTCGATCGAGAGCGGGGGCTCGGGGGAACGGGACGACGTGGCCTGGCTGCTCGTCCTGGAACAGCTGATCTTCCAGACCGAGGCCGAGGCGCGCTGGCTCGACCACTGTGAGGTACGGCTCCTCCGGCTGGCCGCCGTGACCGGGCGGAGAGCCGCGGAGCGGTCGACCGCCGCGCCGCCGGAGACCCGGCCGGACCCGCCCGGGGCCGACGAGTCTCCCTCAGCCTCCGCGCTGTCCTCAGGCGGATCCGGATCCGGATCCGGGTCCGCCGCCACCCGCCGCACCAGCTGAACCGCCCCCGCCCGGTGCGCTCTCCCCGAGCGCTTCGACCGGGCGGGGGAGTCCCGGCCCGACCGCTCAGGACCGGGGCCATGGGCCCGGGGACCGGATCGGCGATCCGGCCCCGGACCCGGCCCGGCCCGGCCCGCAGCTTCGGCTCACGGCTCCGGCTCACGGCTTCCGCTCCGGCCGGGCCGGCTCAGACTTCGGGACCGCCCGCCGACCGGGCGGCCCGGCCCCCGCCGCGCGGCGATCCCTGCCCCGGCCCGCGAACACGGCTCGCGAACACGGCCCGTGCCACACACCGCTCAGTCCATCAGTCCGAGGGGGACCCTCCCATGTCCGATTACACGGCTCAGCAGCCACTACAACCTCAGCAATCACAGCAGCCCGTACTGCAACTCCAGCAACTGGCCCGTGTGCACGGGAGCGGAGCCACCGAGGTGCACGCCCTGCGCGGCATCAATCTGGATGTCTTCCCGGGCGAACTCGTCGCCGTCATGGGCCCGTCGGGCTCCGGCAAGTCCACGCTGCTCACCATCGCGGGCGGTCTGGACTCCCCCACCTCCGGCAAGGTCATCGTCGAGAACACCGACATCACCAGCGCCGACCGGAAGACGCTCGCCGCGATGCGCCGCCGAAGCATCGGCTATGTCTTCCAGGACTACAACCTCATACCGGCGCTGACCGCCGCGGAGAATGTCTCCCTCCCCCGCGAACTGGACGGCGTCCCGGCCCGCAAGGCCCGGGTGGAGGCCCTCGCCGCCCTCGCCGAGATGGACCTCCAGCATCTCGCCGACCGCTTCCCGGACGAGATGTCGGGCGGCCAGCAGCAGCGCGTCGCCATCGCCCGCGCCCTGGTGGGCGACCGCCGGCTGGTCCTCGCGGACGAGCCGACCGGCGCGCTGGACTCCGAGACCGGCGAGTCCGTGCTCGCCCTGCTGCGCGCCCGCTGCGACGCGGGAGCCGCCGCCATCCTCGTCACCCACGAGCCGCGCTTCGCCGCCTGGGCCGACCGGGTGGTCTTCCTCCGCGACGGATCCGTGGTCGACCAGACGGTGCGCGGCAACGCGGACTCGCTGCTCTCCGGCCGGGCGGCCGAACTGTGAAGACCTGGTACCACTCCTGGCGGGCGGCGATCCGCATCGCCCGCCGCGACGCCTGGCGCGCCAAAGGACGCAGCTTCCTCGTCCTGGCGATGATCGCGCTGCCCATCATCGGTGTGAGCGCGGCGGATCTGACGATCCGCAGCCACGAACTCTCCGCCGGGCAGGAACTCGAACGGGAGATGGGACAGGCGGACGCCCGGGTCCGCGACGCCTCGACCGGCGGCGAGCCGGTCATGCAGGCCCCCGACTCCCAGACCCACTCCGCGGTGGGCGACTTCGACGACAAGCCCTACCCGCAGGGCCGGACCGATGTCACCAAGACGCTGCCCCCGGGGGCGGAGGTACTGACCGACACCGCCGGCCGGGCCAAACTGCGCACCGAACACGGTCTGCTGAACACCCAGATCCGAGAGGTCCGGGCGGCGGACCCGATGGTCAAGGGGATGCTGTCGCTGACCGGCGGACGCTTCCCGCGGAAGGCCGACGAGGTCGTCGCGACCGACTACTTCCTGAAGAACAGCGGTCTGAAGGTGGGCTCCAGGCTCACCGCCCACCATCTCGACCGCGAGTACACCGTGGTGGGCTCGTACGAGCTTCCCCAGGCGCTCAAGACCGACGAGGTCGTCGCGCTCCCCGGGGCCCTCGTCGCGCCGCTCGACAAGTCCTTGAAGAAGCACAAGCTGCCCACCACCGGGAGCGACACCACCTACCTGGTGAAGCTCTCCGGCGGTTTCACGTGGAACATGGTCAAGGAGACCAACGCCAAGGGCGTGGTGGTCGAGTCCCGTTCCGTCATTCTGAACCCGCCGCCGGACTCCGCCGTGCCGCTTTTCCAGAGCGACAACTGGGCGAGCGGTTCCGGGCAGGGGCAGGACGCCATCATCTTCGCCACGATCGGCACCGTGGTCGCGCTGGCCCTGCTGGAGATCTGTCTGCTGGCCGGACCGGCCTTCGCGGTCGGCGCCCGGCGTTCGCGCCGTCAGCTCGGTCTGGTCGGGGCCAACGGCGGCGACCGCAGGCACATCCGCGCCATCGTCCTCTCCGGCGGCCTGGTGATCGGCGCTGCCGCCGCGGTGATCGGCACCGTCCTGGGCATCGCGCTCACCCTGGCCCTGCGGCCGCTGCTGGAGGACTTCGTGGGGGCCCGCTTCGGCCACTTCGACATCCGGCCGCTGGAGCTTCTCGCCATCGCGCTGCTCGCCGTGGTCACCGGGGTGATGGCCGCCCTGGTGCCGGCCATCACCGCCTCACGGCAGCCCGTGCTGGTCTCCCTGACGGGCCGTCGCGGCGTCCGCAAGAGCAACCGGGTACTGCCGGTGATCGGTCTGATCGCCGTGGTCCTGGGCGTGGCGATCGCGCTCTACGGCGCGCTGATGTCGGAGCAGGCGCTGCTGGTCGGCGGCGGCAGCGTCATCGCCGAGCTGGGGATCGTCGCGCTCACCCCCACCCTGGTGGGGCTCTTCGGCCGGCTCGGCGGTCTGCTGCCGCTCTCGCCCCGGCTCGCGCTGCGGGACGCGGTGCGCAACCGGGGGCGCACGGCCCCGGCGGTGGCCGCCGTGCTCGCGGCGGTCGCCGGAACGGTCACGGTGGCGACCTACCAGGCGAGTGCGGAGGCCGAGGAGAGGGCCGCGTACCAGCCCTCGATGCCGCACAGCTCCGTCTCCCTGTTCGTCGGCGAGGCGGGTGGCGCCCGGGACGTCCCGGGGCTGCGCTCCACCGTGCAGAAGATGCTCCCGGTCGATGTGCGGGCCGATCTGGACCGGCTCTCGGTGGGCAGCCCCAACTGCTCGCTGTACGACGGCTGGGGCTATGAGAAGCCGGAGTGCGGGAGCTACACGGTGCTCACCCCGCGCGCCAATGAGTGCCCGCTCTGGTACACCGATCCGGCCCGGCCGGACGAGGACCCGTCCACCAAGTACAGCAAGGAACAGAAGCAGAAGCTCGCCAAGGACTGGCGGTGCCAGAACTCCGACAGCTACGGCAACGGACTCGATGTCACGGTCGCCGACGCCAGACTGCTGAAGGTCCTCGGCATCGAGGACCCGGCAGCCGAGAAGGCGCTGGCGGACGGGAAGGTCCTCGCCTTCAAGCGGAGCCATGTCAATGCCGAGGACGAGATCGACATCCGGCTGATCACCGACGTCAAGGCGGCCTCCGAGGCCCAGGCGAAGAGCGAGCCGGCTCCCGGCAGGGTCAAGTCCTTCGCCGCGTACAAGATGCCCGAGAGCGCGAACTCCTGGGGCATCCCGCTGATCATGCCGGCCGCCGCGGCGAAGGCCGCGGGCATCGACACGCTCCCGTACGGCGCGTACTACTCCACGGACCGGATGCCCAGCAGCGAGGAGCGCCAGCGACTCGACGGCGAGATCGCCAAGACCGGCTCCGACCCCAGCCTGATGATCGAGGACGGCTACACCGCCGAGAACGACCTCGTCCTGCTGGCGCTGGCCATCTTCGCCGGACTGATCACCATCGGTGCGGCGGGCATCGCCACAGGGCTCTCCCAGGCCGACGCCGAGGCCGATCTGAAGACGCTGGCGGCGGTCGGCGCGCCGCCCAGGGTGCGCAGAACTCTCAGCGGGTTCCAGTGCGGGGTGGTCGCCACGATGGGTGTGGTGCTCGGCTCGGCGGCGGGCATTCTGCCGGCGATCGGGCTGCGGCTCGCCAATCGGCGGGAGAAGATGAAGTGGTTCGAGGAATCCCTCGACCAGGGCTATGTCACCGCCGCGGACGCGCCGTTCGTCCCGATCGTCCTGCCCTGGACGACGCTGCTCGCGCTGCTGATCGCGGTCCCGGTCGGCGCGGCGCTGCTGGCGGCGCTGGTGACCCGCTCGCGCGGGGCGCTGGCCCGGCGCGAGGCGTCGTAATCCGGCGGTAGACCGCCTTTGCGGCACAGTCCGCGCTTTTGTGCCCCCGTACGAGGTGATCATTCTCGTTCGGGGGCACACCCCTGCGCGGCTCGGATGTGCGAGAGAATGACCGCATGGAGATGCCGAGGAATGAACGGTCGCAGGAGAGCCCCCACGTACTGGTAGTGGGTCAGGACGGAATGGCGCTCGGCGGCGGTGCCGGTGACAGTGAGCCGCGCGAGATCCCGGTGACGGAGATGGTCGAGCAGCCGGCGAAGGTCATGCGCATCGGCAGCATGATCAAGCAGCTGCTGGAGGAGGTCAGGGCGGCTCCTCTGGACGAGGCGAGCCGGGTCCGGCTGAAGGAGATCCACGCCAGCTCGGTCAAGGAGCTGGAGGACGGCCTCGCGCCGGAGCTGGTGGAGGAGCTGGAGCGTCTCTCCCTCCCCTTCACCGACGAGGCGGTGCCCTCGGAGGCCGAACTCCGGATCGCCCAGGCCCAGCTGGTGGGGTGGCTGGAAGGTCTCTTCCACGGCATTCAGACGGCTCTGTTCGCCCAGCAGATGGCGGCCCGCGCACAGCTGGAGCAGATGCGCCGCGCGCTGCCTCCGGGCAGCGGTCACGAGGACGACGACCACCCGCAGCACGGGGCGATCCGCTCGGGCCCGTATCTGTAGGCCCCGGCCGCGGGACCGATGACGACGGGCCGGGGGCCGGACGGGGCGAACGCCCGGTCCGGCCCCCGGCGCGTGACGCGGTCCGGCGCGTGACGGGCCCCTGTGCGTGACGGGGGCCGTCAGCCGGTCTTGAGGAGCACCTTCCCCACCGGCGCGCCGGACTCCAGCACCCGATGTGCCTCCGCCGCCTCCCTCAGCTCCAGCACCCGGTCCACCACCGGGCGTACCCGGCCGCCCTCGATCAGCGGCCACACATGCTCGCGCACCGCCGCCACGATCGAGGCCTTCTCTCCCAGCGGCCGGCCCCGCAGCGAGGTCGCGGTGATCGCCGCGCGCTTGCCCAGCAGCGCCGCCAGGTTCAGTTCGCCCTTGACGCCGCCCTGGAGACCGATCACCGCGAGCCGCCCGTTGACCGCGAGCGCCCGGACGTTGCGGTCCAGATACTTCGCGCCGACGATGTCGAGGACGACGTCCGCGCCCGCGCCGTCCGTGGCCTTCCGCAGCTCTTCCACGAAGTCCTGCCGCCGGTAGTCGATCAGGATGTCCGCGCCCAGCTCCGCGCAGCGCGCCAGCTTCTCGGGGCTGCCCGCCGTGACGGCGACCCTCGCTCCCACCGCCTTGGCGAGCTGGATCGCCATCGTGCCGATGCCGCTCGCTCCGCCGTGGATCAGGACCGTCTCGCCCGGCCGCAGATGCGCGATCATGAAAACGTTGGACCAGACGGTCGCGGTCACCTCGGGAAGCGCGGCGGCGGTGACCAGATCCACCCCCTGGGGCACCGGGAGCAGCTGTCCGGCCGGTACGACGGCCTTCTGCGCGTATCCGCCGCCCGACAGGAGTGCGCACACCTCGTCGCCGACGGCCCAGCCGAAGACCCCGGGGCCCAGTGCAGCGATCCGCCCCGAGCACTCCAGACCGGGATGGGGCGACGCCCCCGGCGGCGGGTCGTAGAAGCCCTGCCGCTGGAGCAGATCGGCGCGGTTGACGGCGCTCGCCGCGACCTCGACCAGGACCTCGCCCTGGCCGGGCACGGGATCGGGTACCTCGGCCCACACGAGCGCCTCGGGACCGCCGGGTTCGGGAATGGTGATGGCATGCATGGCGGCGAGGCTACTCCCGGCCGGGAAACCGTCCGCGCCCCGTGTCGCCCGAGCCGTCAGCCCCGCTCGGAGCGGGTGGAGCCGCTCGCGTGGACGATGGTGATCAGGCGGTCCGTCAGCTGGAGCGGGCTCGCGGCGGGGTCGTCGTAGCCGATCAGCCGGTGTCCGCGCAGCACGCTGACCACCAGGTCGTCCGTCTCCCGGACGCTCCGTCCCACCTCGGCCTTTATCACCGGCCGCTCGACCAGATCGAGCCCGCTGCCCTGCTGGATCAGATCCTCCATCACCGCGCCCGCGCTGGGGCTGAGCACGGAGAGTCCCAGCAGCCGGCCCGCCGCGCTGGCGCTGGTGATCACGGCGTCGGCGCCGGACTGCCTCAGCAGTGGCGCGTTCTCCTCCTCCCGCACCGCCGCGACGATCTTCGCCTCGCGGTTCAGCTGGCGGGCCGTGAGCGCGACCAGCACCGCGGTGTCGTCGCGCTGCGTCGCGATGATGATCTTTCCGGCCCGCTGGACCTCGGCCCTGATCAGCACATCGCTGCGGGTCGCGTCGCCGATCACGCCGGTGAAGCCCTCGGCCACGGCGGCGTCGATCACCTTGCTGCTGGGGTCGATGATGACGATCCGGTCTTTTTTCAGACCTGTCGCGGTCATCGTCTGAATGGCGGAACGGCCCTTTGTGCCGAATCCCACGACGACGGTGTGCTCGCGCAAGCGAAGCCTCCAGCGGTTCTGCGAAATCCCACCCGCGCGCGTGACGATCGCTCGCACGGAGAAATGAAGCTACCCCCAAAGCCTCCAACACGGCGGACGGGGGCCGCGTTCGGACGAAGGATCGGCGACCATGGTCACTCGTGCCGACCGACCGGCCCATGAACGAGACCGACCCACGACGCCAAAAGGGGACATCCGATGAAGGACGAGAGACGACCGCCGCCTAAGGCAGCAGGGAGGTTCTCGATCCTGCTCTCTCTGTGGAATCGGTCGAACGGCGAGGCCAGGGACGACGCGGAGGCCGGGCGCTCCATCACCATGCCCGCGCAGGCCGCCGTGCCGCCGCTCCAGCAGGTGCTGAGGCGGCTGGCCATGGCCCTGCTGGTGCTGACCGTGACCACGCTGCTGGTCTGGTTCGACCGGGCCGGATACAACGACAACGCCGATGGGAAAGTCGACTTCCTCGACGCCGCTTATTACACGACCGTCACCCTCTCCACCACGGGATACGGCGATATCGCACCGGTCAGCGACGGCGCCCGGCTGACGAATATCCTGATCATCACGCCCTTGCGGGTGGTGTTCCTGATCATTCTGGTCGGCACCACGCTCGAAGTGCTCACCGAACGCACCCGCCAGCAGGTCCGGGTCCACCGCTGGCGCTCCCGGATGCGCGATCACGTGATCGTCGTCGGATATGGGACCAAGGGGCGGCACTCGATCGAGACCCTTCTCGGTCAGGGCATTCCCAAAGAGAAGATCGTCGTGATCGATCCGCAGCAGAAGGCGGTCGAAGCGGCGAGCGCCGACGGACTGGTGTCGGTCCTCGGCGACGCCACCCGCTCCAAGACCCTCCTCAAGGCCGAGCTCCAGCGAGCCGCCAGGGTGATCATCGCCCCGCAGCGGGACGACACCGCCACCCTGGTCACGCTCACCGCCCGGCAGCTCAACCGGCGCGCCTCCATCGTGGTCGCCGTCCGTGAGGACGAGAACGTGCCGCTGCTGAAGCAGTCCGGCGCGGACACCGTGGTCACCAGCTCCAGCTCGGCGGGACGGCTGCTCGGGGTGTCGATGGCCAGCCCGCATGTCGCCGACACCCTTGAGGACCTGATGACCCGGGGCAGCGGGCTCAACCTCACGGAGCGCTCCGTGACCAAGACCGAGGTCGGCCGCTCCCCCCGTGAGTGCACGGATCTGGTGGTGGCCGTGGTGCGCCGGAAGAAGATGCTGGACTACGCCGATCCCGAGTGTTCCCGCCTCCAGTTCGGCGACCGGCTGATCACCATCAGCCGTGAGGAGACCGGTTACTGAGCCTGTTTCACGTGAAACACCTCACGACCGCGCCGGAGGGGGTCCCGGGCGGCCAGGGCAGCTCCAGCACCTCCAGTTCGCCGCCGGGGCCCGCGCCGCCGGGAGGCACCGCCGCGAGCCCGTCGGCGGCGGCGATGCCCCGCAGCATGGCAGGCCCTCCGTAGCGCAGCGGCAGCAGCCGTTCGTCACGGTGGACGAAGGGCACCAGCCGGGTGTCCCGGGGATGGCCGTGGACCTCGCCCTCGACCGGCACCCGGTACGGCTGCCGGTCCGGCAGCCCCAGCAGGCCCCGCAGCAGCGGCTCGGCCAGCGTGAGAAGGCCGGAAACGGCCGCCAGAGGGTTACCGGGCAGCCCGACCAGGAAACGGCTCGCAGAACGGCTCTCGCCGGTTCCGCCCCGGGGGGCGAGGGCGGCCAGCAGCATGGGGTGTCCCGGCCGCACCGCGACCGAGTCGATGAGCAGCTCGGCCCCCGCCCGGCTCAGCACGGGGTGGACGTGGTCGACGGGACCGGCGGCCGTGCCGCCGGTGGTGAGGACGAGATCCGCGGTCGAGGCGGTGACGGCCCGGTGGAGGGCCCGGGCGTCGTCCCCGAGCCGCCGGGTGGCGATGACCTCGGCCCCCAGCGCGGTCAGCCAGGGCCCGATCATCGGCCCCAGGGCGTCGCGGATGAGCCCTTCGTGCGGAAGCCCCTCGGTGAGCAGCTCGTCCCCGAGGATCAGCACCTCGACCCGGGGCCGGGGGACGATGTCCAGTTCGTCGTAGCCGGCGGCGGAGGCCAGTCCCAGTACGGCGGGCGTGACCACGGTCCCGGCGGGCAGGAGCCGGTCGCCCGAGCGGCACTCCTGGCCCCGGGGGCGGATGTCCTGCCCCTGGAGCACCGCCCGCCGCGCGTGCAGCAGCCGCTGCCCCTCGTCCGTACGGGCGTGCTCGCCCCGGACCACGGCGGTGGCCTCCGGCGGGATGCGCGCGCCGGTGGCGATCCGTACCGCCGTGCCGTCCTCCAGCGGCAGCGGGACGCCGCGCCCGGCGAGGATCGTGTCGCCGTCCCGTACGGCCCAGGGGCCCGGCCCGGCGACGGCCCAGCCGTCCATCGCGGAGGTGTCGAACGAGGGCAGGTCGCAGAGGGCGGTGAGAGGTTCGCCGAGGACCCGGCCGAGCGCCTGCTCCAGCGGTACCCGGACGGTGCGGATCCGGGCTTCGAGGCCGATCCGGGCGGCCAGCGCCCGCGCCTCGGGCCAGGCGGTCGCGCCGTGCCGTTCCGGCTTCTCGGGCTTCTCCGGCCCCTCCGGGGAGCGCGCGGGGCCGTTAGCGGTCCCGTTCCGCCGGTGGTCCCCGCTGACCAGCGCCAGCGCCTCCGCCACCCCGTCGGCGTCCCAGTCCTCCGCCGGTTCGCCGGAGCCGCCGGAGCCCTGTGCGCGGGTAGCGGCGGGATCGGGTCCCACGGCCTTCCGCGCCCGGCCGCCGGGGGGCTTGGCGGGCGGCCCGTCCGGTACGACGGGGTCCTGGCCGCCCGGCGGCGCGGCGGACGCCTTGGCCCGGGCCCGGGCCGGCTCCTTCGCGGCGGCGGTCTTGCGGGGGCTCCGGATCCGTGTCCCGTCCGGGCGGTCCGTGGCGGTCATCCGAGGTCCGTCCGTCCCGGGCCGGAGCCCTCCGGGCCGGCCGTGCCGGTCTCCGCCTCCCAGCGCCGGGCGAGCGCCGCGGCCTTGCGGGCGGCGTCGGCGACCGCTTCCGGGCCCTGTCCCGCGGCGGCGGCCGCCGCCGCGTACCCCACCAGGAAGGTGGTCAGCGGCGCGGCCGGGCGGGCCACACCGTGCGCCGCGTCCCGGGCGAGATCGAGCAGCAGATGGGTGTCGACGTCGAGCTCGATTCCGAGTTCGTCCTTGACCGCGGTGATCCATTCATCCAGCACGTTTCCATGCTCCCTGATCCGGGCCCTGGCGGCGGCGAGGTCGGCCCAGGTGTCGCAGTCGAAGGACGCGTCCGGCTCCGCGGCGACACGGGCGATGTCCAGCTCCTGCGGCAGCAGCCGGAGCGGCAGCCCCGCCAGCGTTCCGTACTCGGTCGCGAGCAGCGCCAGCTCACGGCGGAGCGGCTCGGTCCGATAGGCGGCCACCAGCGGCTGGTCGCGCCCCTCGGCGTCGGTGAGCAGCACCGCCTCGTGCTCACCGGCGGAGAGGGCGGCCAGCAGCCGCCGTACCGTCGGCTCCCCGAGGAAGGGCAGATCGGCGGAGAGGACGAGAACGGTCTCCGACTCCGCGCGGAGCCCGCGCACCCCGGCGTCCAGCGCGGCGAGCGGGCCGCCGCCCGGCGGGTTCTCCCAGGTCCAGACGACGGGCCGGGCGGTGGGCCGCCGTCCGCCGACGACCACGGTCTCGCCCGCGCCCCGGCAGGCCGCGAGCACCCGGTCGAGCAGGGACCGCCCGCCGACGGTCAGCCCCGGCTTGTCGGCCCCGCCCAGCCGTTTCGCCTCGCCCCCGGCGAGCACCACGGCGTCGTGGTCGGGGGTTTCCAGGGGGTCGGTGCGGTGTGTCGCGGTCATGTCCGCAGTATGGCCGTGCCCTTGAAGGAAACCGCGGGCCGCCCGGAGTGCGGGCGGCCCACGGGGAACCGGCCGGGCGGCGTGGGGTCCCGCCCGGACGGTCCGGCGGGGGGCCTTCAGAGACCGCGCAGCAGCACCGCGGGCTGTTCGACGCAGTCCGCGACATGGCGGAGGAATCCGCCGGCCGTGCCGCCGTCGCAGACCCGGTGGTCGAAGGTGAGCGAGAGCTGCACGACCTGACGCACGGCCAGCTCGCCCCGGTGCACCCAGGGCTTGGGCACGATCCGGCCGATCCCGAGCATGGCCGCCTCGGGGTGGTTGATGATCGGTGTGGAGCCGTCGACGCCGAACACCCCGTAGTTGTTCAGGGTGAAGGTGCCGCCGGTCAGATCCCCCGGGGTGAGGGCGGAGTGCCGGGCAGCCTCGGTGAGCCGGGCGAACTCCTCACTCAGCGATTCGACGGAGCGCCGGTGCGCGTCCTTCACCACCGGCACGACCAGACCGCGCTCGGTCTGCGCGGCGAACCCGAGATGCACCTCGGGGAGGCGCACGATCTCTCCGGCGGCCAGGTCCACCGTGGAGTTCAGCTCGGGGTGCCGGGCGAGCGCCGCCGTGCAGATGCGGGCGAACAGGGCGACGAGCGAGATCTTCGGCCCGCCCACCGCGTTCATCGCGGTGCGCGCGGCCATCAGTTCGGTCGCGTCGGCGTCGACCCAGCAGGTGGCGTCGGGTATCTCGGTGCGGCTGCGGGACAGCTTGGCCGCCATCGCGCCGCGCACCCCGCGCAACGGGATCCGTTCGCCTCCCGGGGAGGCGGGCACGGAACGCGGTGGGGCGCCCCGCCCGGCCGGGGCCTGGGGGGTGGCGACCGGAGCGGGCCGGGGCGGCGTCCGGGACGCGGGCGGGCCCGGGGGCCCCGGGCGGGCCGCCAGACCGGCCGCCCGCATGGCGTACTCGACGTCGGCGCGCAGGATCAGACCGTCCGGGCCCGAGCCGGCGAGCTGCCGCAGATCCAGGCCGTGTTCTCTCGCGAGCCGGCGCACGAGGGGCGAGATGACGGGCACGGGCCCGCACTGCCCATCGTCGTCGTCCTCCTGTGCCAGGGCCTCGGCGGCGTCGAGCGCCGCCGTGCCGGGCCGGATCCTGCGGCGTCTGGCCGCGGGCGCTCCCGTCCCATAGCCGACCAGCACATTCCCCGAGGTCTCACTCGCCGTCGAGCCGTTGACCGCCGCCCCCGAGGAGACGGAGCCGTCGGAGGCGGGGCCCGGGAGAGCCGCCCCGGCCTGCTCCGAGCCGCTCGCCGCGCCGCCGGGGGAATCCCCGGCTGTGCCGTCCGACGCCCCCACCGCCACGGTCAGCAGGGGTGCCCCGACCGGGAGTTCGCCGCCCTCCTCGCCGAAGCGGGCGGTGACCACCCCCGCGTACGGGCAGGGCACCTCCACCATCGCCTTCGCCGTCTCCACCTCGACGACGGGCTGGTCGACGGCGACGACATCGCCCACCGCCACCAGCCAGCGCACGATCTCCGCCTCGGTCAGTCCCTCACCGAGATCGGGCAGCCTGAACTCCAGCACCTGTGCCATTTCAGCTCTCCGCCTCCCACTGCAACCGCGCCACCGCGTCCAGCACCCGGTCCACTCCCGGGAGATGGTGCCGCTCCAGCATGGGCGGCGGATAGGGAATGTCGAAACCGGCGACTCTCAGCACCGGTGCCTCCAGGTGGTGGAAGCACCGCTCGGTGACCCTGGCGGCGATCTCTCCCCCGGGTCCGCCGAAGCCCGTGGACTCATGGACGACCACCGCGCGCCCGGTGCGCCGCACCGAGGCGCAGACCGTCTCGTCGTCGAAGGGGACGAGCGAGCGCAGATCGACCACTTCCAGGTCCCAGCCCTCGGCGGCGGCCGCCTCGGCCGCCTCCAGACAGACCGGCAGCGAGGGCCCGTAGGTGATCAGGGTGGCCCCCGTCCCGGGGCGGCGGACCACGGCCCGGCCCAGCGGCGGCACCTTCGCCGGGGCCGTCGGCGACCAGGACGACTTCGACCAGTAGAGCCGCTTGGGCTCCAGGAAGACCACTGGATCGTCCGCGGCGATGGCGGCCCTGAGCAGCCCGTAGGCGTCCTCGACCGTGGCGGGGGTGACGACCTGGAGCCCCGGGGTCGCCATGTAGTACGCCTCGGACGAGTCGCTGTGGTGCTCGACGCCGCCGATGCCCCCGCCGTACGGCACCCGGACCGTGATCGGCAGCGGCATCCGGCCCCGGGTGCGGTTCCGCATCCGGGCGACATGGCTGATCAGCTGCTCGAACGCCGGATAGGCGAAGGCGTCGAACTGCATCTCCACGACCGGCCGCAGCCCGTACATCGCCATGCCGACGGCGGCTCCGAGGATGCCCGCCTCCGCCAGCGGGGTGTCCGTGCAGCGGTCGTCGCCGAACTCGGCGGCGAGCCCGTCCGTGATCCGGAAGACTCCGCCGAGGGTGCCCACGTCCTCGCCGAGGACATGGACGGACGGGTCCTCGGCCATCGCGTCGCGCATCGCCCGCTTGAGCGCCTGGGCCATGGTCGCGGGCTTCGCGGCGGCCCGGGCCTCGGTCGTCGCCGGAGTCATCGCGTCTCTCCCTCCGCCGTCAGCTCGGCCCGCAGCAGCTCGCTCTGCTCCCGCAGCTGGCCGGTCTTCTCCGCGTACACATGCGCGAACAGATCCATGGGGTCGAGGACCGGATCGGCGTTCATCCGCTCGCGCAGCTCGGCGGCCATCGCCTCGGCGGCGTCGGCGGCGGACCGCCTGCGGTCCTCGTCCAGCAGCCCGCGCCCGGTCAGCTCCCGCTCCAGCAGAAGGATCGGGTCGTGCCGGCGCCACAGCTCGACCTCGGGCTCCTCCCGGTAGCGGGTGGCGTCGTCGGCGTTCGTATGGGCCTCGATGCGGTAGGTCACCGCCTCGATCAGCGTCGGGCCCCCGCCGCTCCTGGCACGGGCCAGAGCCTCGGAGACGACCTGGTGCACGGCCGGGGCGTCGTTTCCGTCGACCAGCCGGCCGGGCATCCCGTACCCCACGGCCTTGTGGGCGAGGGACGGGGCCGCGGTCTGCTTGGCGAGCGGCACGGAGATCGCGAAGCCGTTGTTCTGGACGAGGAAGACGACCGGGGCGCGCCAGACGGCGGCGAAATTCAGCGCCTCGTGGAAGTCGCCCTCGCTGGTGCCGCCGTCGCCGACCAGGGCGAGCGCGACGACGTCGTCCCCCTTGAGCCGGGCCGCGTGCGCCAGCCCCACCGCGTGGGGAAGCTGGGTGGCGAGCGGGGTGGACAGGGGCGCGACACGGTGCTCGTACGGGTCGTACCCGGTGTGCCAGTCGCCGCGCAGCAGGGTCAGCACACGCACCGGGTCCATGCCCCGGGTGACGGCGGCGAGGGTGTCGCGATAGCTGGGGAAGAGCCAGTCGCGCCGCTCCAGCGCGAGCGCGGCGGCGACCTGGCAGGCCTCCTGGCCGGTGCTCGACGGATAGACGGCGAGCCGGCCCTGCTTCGTCAGCGCGGTCGCCTGGGTGTTGAATCTGCGGCCGAGGACCAGTCGGTCGTAGAGCGAGAGCAGCAGCTCGGGGTCTGCGCCCGCCATCGCGTCCGTGCCGAGCAGCCGGTGGGGCTCGGCGTCGGGAAGCAGTGGCGCGGGGTCGGTGCGGGGCTGCCAGGCCGGGGGCGGGGTGGGCCGGTGGGCGACGGCTCTCAAAGCGAGCACCTCCTCGTGGGAGCGTGGAGTGGGCGGCCGGAAATGTGGCGCGCCTCACCTACCGATTGTTCGGTCGTGGACGCATTTTGGCTACAGGCGGCTTCAGCCTGTGGACAAACGGTTCTCCACAGCCTGTAGTGGGCACAGGTCGTCCATGCCAGGGAGGCGGGGGGATATGAGTCCTGAACAAATGGCCGAGAACGGATTTCTCGACGAGGGCTGCGCCGATCGGGCCGAGCCGCCCCCGGCCAGGGCGGATCCCGCCCTGAACAGAGCGGATCCCTTCCCGGTGCAGGCTCAGCAGCCCCGGGCCCTGGACGCCATCGACCGCGACATCCTGCGCATTCTCCAGTCGGAGGGGCGGGCCTCCGTACGGGCCGTCGCCGAGCGGGTCCATGTCTCGCGCGCCAATGCCTACGCCCGGATCAACCGGCTCATCGACGACGGCGTCATCCGAGGTTTCGGCGCCCGCGTCAACCATGAACGGGCCGGTCAGGGGGCCTCCGCCTACATCACGCTCAAGATCGTGCAGAACTCCTGGCGGACGGTCCGCGAGCAGTTGCAGGCGCTGCCGGGGGCCGCGCACATCGCGCTGGTCAGCGGCGATTTCGATGTCCTTCTGCTGGTGCACACCCCGGACAACCGCACCCTGAGGGAGCTGGTCCTGACCAGGATCCACTCCATCCCCGAGGTGCTGTCCACCCGTACCCTGCTGGTCTTCGAGGAGACCGACCTCCATCCGGCCCCCGCCGTCCCGGAGGCCGATCCGCAGTGATCGCGGGCCCGCGGCCCCCGTGAGCCTCCCGGCGCGTCCCGGCGCGGCCGGGGAGGCCCCTCGGGGGCTCATGGGCCCTGGGGAGCCGTGCGCAGCCCGTCGAAGGCCAGCCGGACCACCGTCTCGGCCAGCTGATCGTCGTCCTGGCCGCCGCCGGGGTGCGGCCGGTACCACTCCACCAGGGAGTTCACCATGCCGAAGAGCAGCCTGGTCGCCAGCCGGATGTCCACGTCCGCGCGGAGGTCGCCGTCGGCGGCCGCCGCCTTCAGCAGATCGGCGACGCGCTGGTCGAACTCCCGGCGGCGCTCCATCGCCCACCGCTCGGTCTCCGTGTTGCCCCGCACCCGCAGCAGCAGCGTCACATGCGGGAGTTCGGCCATCAGCACCTCCACGGTGCGCCGGGTGACGTACTCGATGCGCTCGACGGCCCGCCCCCGCACCGCCCCCGGCTCCTCCAGGACCGCGAAGAGCGCGTCCAGCGCCCGGCTCACGGCGCGCCGCAGCAGCTCCTCCTTGCCCGCGACATGGTGGTAGATGGACGACTTGGAGATACCGGCGGCCTGGGAGAGATGCTCCATGGAGGTGCCGTCGTAGCCGCGTTCGTTGAAGACGCGCACGGCGACGTTCAGCAGAGTGTCCGGCGTGTAGGCGTCCCGCTTTGCGGCAGTCATGAGTCCGGGTCCGATCCTTCTCCGTCAGGGGCCAAGCCGTGTGTGTGCAGGAAAAGCGCCAGGCCGGGGGCGTAACGGCCGCCCGGCACCCGCTCGTCGATCGATTCCAGCAGCTCGTGGGCGTACCCCAGGGGGAGCTTCCGGTTCCATTCGAGGGGGCCTACGGGGTAGTTGACGCCGAGTCGCATCGCGGTGTCGATGTCCTCCTCGGTGGCGACGCCCTTGGCGACGGCGTCGGTGGCGAGGTCGATCAGCATCGCGACCGTACGGGCCACGATCATGCCGGGGGCGTCCTTGATGACGCTGACCTTCTTGCCGAGGGCCTGGAAGAGGCCGACGGCCTCCTGAAGAGTGCGCTCGCCGGTGTGCGGCGCGGCGCTGAGCGCGATCCGGGTGGCGGCGCGGTAGTCGAGGGCCAGATCGAAGTAGACGACGTCGCGGTACTCGGTGGAGGTCTGGCCGTCGACGGGCACCAGCTGCCCGCCGCTCGGCAGGATCAGCCGGGTGCCCTCGTCCTCCGGCTCCCGGCGCAGGGTGACACCGGATTCGGCGATCAGCTCCAGCAGTCCGGGCGCGGGGTCGAGGTCGCCCTCGGCGACGACGTACGCGGGAGGGGCCGCGGGGGCCGCCGTGTGCGGCCGGGGGCGCTCGGCGCCGTCCGCGTAGTCGTACCAGCCCCGGCCCGACTTGCGGCCGAGCGAGCCGGCCTCGACCAGCCGCCGCTGGGGCAGTGAGGGGAGGAATTTCGGGCTCCGGAAGAAGGATTCCCACACCGAGCGGGTGACGGCCTCATTGACGTCCTGGCCGATCAGATCGGTCAGTTCGAAGGGGCCCATCCGGAAGCCGCCGCTCTCGCGCAGGACCGCGTCCAGGGTCGCGGGGTCGGCGACCTTGTCCTCCAGGAGCGCGAAGGCCTCCGCGTAGAAGGGCCTGGCTATCCGGTTGACGATGAATCCGGGCAGATCGGCGCAGCTCACCGGGGTCTTGCCCCAGGCCGTGACCGTCGCCAGGGCACAGCGCGCGGCATCGGCTCCGGTGGCGGCGGAGCTGACGACCTCCACCAGCGGGAGCAGCGGGGCCGGGTTGAAGAAGTGGAGTCCGAGGAAGCGGCCGGGGCGGCTCAGGACGCCGCCGACGGCCGTGACGGAGAGGGAGGAGGTGTTGGTGGCGAGGAGGCAGTCGTCGGAGACGACGCCCTCCAGTTCGCGGAACAACTCCTGCTTGACGGAGAGCTGTTCCACGACGGCCTCGATGACGAGGGCCGCGTCGGACAGCTCGGCGAGGCCCGCCGCGGGATGCAGCCGGGCGCGGGCCGCGTCCCGGGCGGCGGCGGTCATCCGGCCCTTGGTCACCAGCCGGTCCAGCCGCGCGCCGATCGCTTCGGCGGCCTCGCCGGCGCGGCCGGGCAGGGTGTCGTGGAGCCGTACGGGATGGCCCGCGACCAGGGCGACCTGGGCGATGCCCTGCCCCATGGCCCCGGCGCCGACGACCGCGACGACGCGGTCGGGGTCGATGGCCCTGCCCCGGAGGGCGTCGGTGTTCTGCTCCACGGCGCCGGTGTTCATGGGAGTGATCCTCCCGGATGAGTTTTCCACAGGTTTGACAGGCCCCCTTGTCCCGACCGATCGTTCGGTTACTCTAACTCTGTCCTTCCGTCCCTGCCCAGCTCGACGAGGAGTTGGTCCGCCATGCAGCTGACCGAGACCCGGCTGACCGAGAGCCACCGGCCGACACTCGACCAGGCTCTTGAAGCGATCCGCACCCGCGCCTACTGGTCCCCCCACCCCGAGCATCCCAAGGCGTACGGCGAGAGCGCGCCTGCCGACGGTCTCGCCGCCTTCGAGGCCCTGCGCTCCACCCGCTTCGAGCTGGACCAGCCCGGCACCGACGGCTGGACCGGCGGCGAGGTCTCGCCGTACGGCATCGAGCTGGGCATCGAGTATCCGCGCCCCGATCCGGACGTGCTCCTTCCCGCGATGCGCGCGGGGACGGCGGCCTGGCGCGAGGCGGGCCCGGAGTCGCGTGCCCTGGTCTGTCTGGAGATCCTCGCCCGGATCAGCGCCCGCACCCATGAGTTCGCGCAGGCCGTGATGCACACCAGCGGACAGGCGTTCATGATGGCGTTCCAGGCGGGCGGTCCGCACGCGCAGGACCGCGGCCTGGAGGCCGTGGCCTACGCCTACGCGGAGCAGACCCGCGTCCCGGAGGCAGCCGACTGGTCCAAGCCCCAGGGCAAGCGCGATCCGCTGAAGCTGCGGAAGTCCTTCACCACCGCCGGGCGGGGTGTCGCCCTGGTCATCGGCTGCAACACCTTCCCCACGTGGAACGGCTATCCCGGGCTCTTCGCCTCCCTGGCCACCGGCAATCCGGTGCTGGTCAAGCCGCACCCCCGCGCGGTGCTGCCGCTCGCGCTGACCGTCCGGACGGCCCGCGAGGTGCTCGCCGAGGCCGGCTTCGACCCGAATCTGGTGTGTCTGGCTGCCGAGCGCCCCGGCGAGGGCATCGCCAAGGAGCTGGCCGTCCGCCCCGAAATCAAGATCATCGACTACACGGGCTCCACCGCGTTCGGCGAGTGGCTGGAGGCCAACGCCCGTCAGGCGCAGGTCTACACCGAGAAGGCCGGCGTCAACACGGTCGTGATCGACTCCACCGACGACTACCGGGGGATGCTCTCCAATCTGGCCTTCTCGCTCTCCCTGTACAGCGGCCAGATGTGCACCACCCCGCAGAATCTGCTGATCCCCCGGGACGGCATCGCCACCGAGGCGGGTCCGGTGCCGTACGACCGGGTGGTGGCCGATCTCGCGGCCGCCGTCGGCGGTCTGCTCGGCGACGACGCCCGGGCCAATGCCCTGCTGGGCGCGCTGGTCAATCCGGAGGTGCGGAGCCGGCTGGAGGGCGCTTCGGAGCTGGGCGAGGTGGCGCTGCCCTCCCGGGAGATCGCCAACCCGGAGTTCCCCGACGCCGTGGTGCGCACCCCGGTGATCGTGAAGCTCGACGGCGGCAAGACCGATCCGGACGCGGTGTATCTGAGCGAGTGCTTCGGCCCGGTCTCCTTCGCGGTCGCCGTGGACTCGACGGCCGGGGCCCTGGAGCTGCTGCGGCGCACGATCCGCGACAAGGGGGCGATGACGGTGGGCGCGTACACCACCTCGCCCGAGGTGGAGCGGGCGGTCGAGGAGGTCTGTCTGGAGGAGTCGGCGCAGCTCTCGCTGAATCTGACCGGCGGGGTGTACGTCAACCAGACCGCCGCGTTCTCCGACTTCCACGGCTCCGGCGGCAATCCCGCGGCGAACGCGGCACTGTGCGACGGGGCCTTCGTCGCGGGCCGTTTCCGGGTGATCGAGGTCCGCCGCCAGGCCTGACGCGGCGGGTGGGCGATTCGGCGGGTGGGCGGTCAGGGACCGGGCTCGGGCTGGGGCTCGGGGCTTCCTCCCCAGTGGAAGAGGGCCATGGCGACGCTGGTGGCCAGGTTGTAGCTGGAGACCTGGGGCCGCATGGGGAGCGACAGCAGCCGGGTCGCCCGGCCGCGCAGCTCCGCCGAGACGCCGTGGCGCTCGGACCCGAACACGAGCAGCGCGTCATCGGGCAGGGGGACGGATCTGATGTCGTCCCCCTCCGGGTCCAGGACATACAGCGGCCCCGGCGGGAAGGCGTCGGCGGGCAGCCGCTCGACGGCGGTGGCGTAGTGGAGTCCCGCGCCCGCCCGGACGGCGTTGGGGTGCCAGGGGTCCAGCTCCCCGGTGGTGATCACGCCGGTCGCGCCGAATCCGGCGGCGAGCCGGACCACCGCGCCCACATTCCCGAGGTTGCGCGGATTGTCCAGGACGACGATCGGCGCCCGCCGGGGCAGCTTCGCCATGGTCTCCGTGTTCGCGTCGCGCCCGGGCCGGGCGGCCAGCGCGGCGACCTTCGTGGGGTGGACCCGGGGGAGCAGCTCCCGCAGTGTCTCCGGGGGGACCTCGGTGACAAGATCGCCGAGGCGGGCGGTGACGTCGGGGGCCAGCCCCTCGGCGAGTTCCAGCACGGCCGCCCTGTCGCTGGTGATCGCGCACCGTACCTCCGCACCGAAACGGAGGGCGTGCTTCAGCGCATGGAAGCCGTCGAGCAGCACCGCGCCGGGTGCGGCCTCGCGCCATCGCTCTGCCGCCTTGACGGCGTCGTCGTCGCTCATCGCCTCAGGCTACGACGCCGGCGCGCGCTCTCTCCCACCGGTCAGCGCCCACAGCCGGTCGCGCCCCCGGACCGTCAGCGCGCCGAGCCGGCGGAGGAAGGAGGTGGGCAGGAAGACCGCGTCGGCCGCGATCATCGCCAGCGAGAAGAACGGCAGCCCGAGCACCACGGCGATCGCCGCGTGCTCCAGGATCATGACCACCAGCAGGACGTTCTTCACCCGCCGGTTGAAGAGCGTGAACGGGAACGCGACCTGCACGATGACGGTGCCGTACGTCAGCGCCATCACCATCACCCCGTCGTGGGCGAGCAGATCGGAGAGGGCGGGCCAGGGCGTGAAGTAGTCGAGCTGGAGCGGGTAGTAGAGCGCGGTGCCGTCCTGCCAGCGCGAGCCCTGGACCTTGTACCAGCCCGCCGTGGCGTAGATCAGACAGACCTCCGCCATGATCACCACAAGGGTGGCGTTGTGGAGGACGTTGGCGAGGGAGTCCATCAGCAGATGCGGCTGGCCGCGCGGCGAATAACGGCTCACCGCCCACCACACTCCGAGCACCAGCCACACCGCCCACAGGAGCAGCAGGATCTGCCAGCCGGTCCTGTTCAGGAAGGTGCCGGTGAGGAGCAGGAATCCGAGCACACCCCACAGGACCGGACCGACCCGGTCCAACGGCGGTCCGGCCGGTGATCCGGTCGGGGGTCCGGCCGGTGATCCGGTCGGCGGGTTCCCGGCCGTCCGCGCCCGTCGGTGCTCCGCGAGCCACGCGTCCAGCGACCAGACCTGGGAGCAGCGGGTGAGGACCAGATAGATCGCCATCAGATGGATGACGTTGTCGCCGCCGTCGCCCATGAAGATCGAGCGGTTCTGGAGCGACAGCACCCCGACCATGAACAGCGCGGACATGGCGCGGGTCCGCCAGCCGAGCATCAGCAGGGCGGCGGCCAGCACCGCGAGGGCGTAGACGACCTCGAACCAGAGCCCGCTGTCGGTCCACATGAGCACGGTGAAGGCGTCGTTGCCGGAGATCAGATCCCGCCCCAGCTCCCAGCTCCACGGCCCCCGGGGCCCGTACAGCTCATGGCGGTGGGGCAGCTCGCGCAGGAGGAAGAGGAGCCAGACGCCGCCGAAGCCGATCCGGACTATGGCGGACTGGTACGGGCCGAGCGCCGTGGCGGTGATCCGCTGCACGGCGGCGGCGACCCGGCCCTCGCGGGGCGCGGTCGCGGTCATCGGCGTGCCTCCGGCCGCCGGGCGGGTTCTTCGTTCTCCTCGCCGGGCCGGTCGGCGGGGGTCACGGTCCACCAGGGCAGCAGCCGCTCTACGGGCCGGGTGTCGGTCTTCTCCTCGCTCCACGGCGGGGCCTTGACCGTGGTGGTCAGCGACCTCATCCTGATCCGCTCCACCGAGCCGCCGAGATCCTGCCGGTCGAGGCGGAGCATCGCGATCCGGCGCACATAGCTCTCGGAGAGCCGGCCGCGCGGCCCGGTCGCGCGGCCCTTGGCGTCGTGGGCGTTGGTGAAGAAGTCCCAGCCCCGGCGGAGTTCGTTCTGATGTATGTGGCTGGGCAGCGGATTGCCGCGTATCGCCTCGGCGTCCTGTGCGGTGAGATCGATCCAGCCGGTGGTCTCCCGGCCCCCCTCATGGGTTCGGATCTCGGCCTTCACCTGTACGGCGATGTTCTGCTGGAGCGGGTTGGGCGCGAAGAGCTTCCAGTTCTGCTCGAACTCGGGGTAGATCCACGCGCCGATCGTCTCGCCGTGGCGTTTGGTCACCGTGTTGGAGGGCGCGACATGGAGGAAGACCATGGCGATGTGGACGCAGGCCACACAGGCGATGAGGGCGAGCGAGACGCCCGCGACCGCCCGGTAGGCGGGTGAGAGCGCCATGATTCCGGTGGACGGGCCCGCCGCGCCGCCCGCACCCGCGCCGCCGCCGTCGCCGTCTGCGTTCTGGGGGGCGGGCGTCGCGAGTATGGCTTCGGGCCAGGGTTTCCGCTGCTCAGGAGGGTGCGGCAGGACCCCGGGCGGTCGGCCGTCCACTGATGGGGACCGCGGAGCGCCGGTGCCCTCGACGCTCTCGTTCTCGTACGAGCCCATCCCGCCCCGATCACCGTAGGACCACCTGGTTGTCCACAGGGTTGACACCTTAAGGGCCATCGACCGACCATTGAAGTCGACGAACCGAACGATCGGTCGGTAGGGGGCTTCGATGACGGCGATGACGGCGATGACGGCGATGACCGCGGACACGGCGGAGCGGTACGAGGCGGTGTTCGACGCCGCCGTCGCCGCCGACGAGCGCATCGAGCCGCGTGACTGGATGCCGGAGGCGTACCGGGCGACGCTGGTCCGCCAGATGGCCCAGCACGCCCACTCGGAGATCATCGGCATGCAGCCCGAGGCGAACTGGATCACCAGAGCCCCCTCGCTGCGCCGCAAGGCGATCCTCATGGCCAAGGTCCAGGACGAAGCAGGTCACGGGCTGTATCTGTACAGCGCGGCGGAGACCTTGGGCACCAGCCGCGAGGAGCTGCTCGACAAGCTCCACGCCGGCCGCCAGCGCTACTCGTCGATCTTCAACTACCCCACGCTGACCTGGGCCGACGTCGGCGCGATCGGCTGGCTGGTCGACGGCGCGGCGATCACCAATCAGGTGCCGCTCTGCCGCTGCTCCTACGGCCCCTACGCCCGCGCGATGGTCCGGATCTGCAAGGAGGAGTCCTTCCACCAGCGCCAGGGCTTCGAGCTGCTGCTCGCCCTCTCCCGGGGCACCCCCGCCCAGCACGAGATGGCCCAGGACGCGGTGGACCGCTGGTGGTGGCCCTCCCTGATGATGTTCGGCCCCCCGGACGACGAGTCGTCCCATTCCGCCCAGTCCATGGCCTGGAAGATCAAGCGCCACTCCAACGACGAGCTGCGCAGGCGCTTCGTGGACATCTGCGTCCCCCAGGCCCGGGCGCTGGGCCTGACCCTCCCCGACCCCGAGATCCGGTGGAACGAGGAGCGGGGCCACCACGACTTCGGCCCGATCGACTGGACCGAGTTCCAGGAGGTCCTGAAGGGAAACGGGCCGTGCAACGAGGAGCGGCTGACCCAGCGGCGCAGGGCCCACGAGGAGGGCGCCTGGGTACGGGAAGCCGCCGCGGCCCACGCGGAGAAGCACCGGACGACACCCCCCGCCCGGACCGGACACGGCGCACCCCAGGAGGCGACGGCATGAGCGGCTCGACCGACTGGCCCCTGTGGGAGGTCTTCGTCCGCTCGCGGCGCGGACTGTCCCACACCCACGCGGGCAGCCTGCACGCCCCGGACGCCGAGATGGCCCTGCGCAACGCGCGCGATCTCTACACCCGGCGCGGCGAGGGCGTGTCCCTCTGGGTCGTGCCCTCGTCCGCGGTCACCGCCTCCTCCCCGGACGAGAAGGACCCGTTCTTCGAGCCGTCCGCGGACAAGCCCTACCGCCATCCGACCTTCTACGAGATCCCGGACGGGGTGAAGCATCTGTGACCGCCACCGCCGCCGAAGCCACCGCCGCCGCGCTCGCCCTCGGCGACGACGCGCTGGTGCTCTCGCACCGGCTGGGGGAGTGGGCGGGCCACGCCCCCGTGCTGGAGGAGGAGGTCGCCCTCGCCAACATCGCGCTGGACCTGCTGGGGCAGGCACGGGTGCTGCTCTCCCTCGCCGGCGACGAGGACGAGCTGGCCTATCTCCGCGAGGAGCGCGCCTTCCGCAACCTCCAGCTGGTCGAGCAGCCCAACGGCGACTTCGCCCACACCATCGCCCGCCAGCTCTACTTCTCGGTGTACCAACGCCTGCTGTACGGCGAGCTGGCCACCGGATCCGGCGAGTTCGCCCCGCTCGCGGCCAAGGCCGTCAAGGAGGTCGCCTACCACCAGGACCACGCCGAGCAGTGGACCCTGCGCCTGGGCGACGGCACCGAGGAAAGCCATGGGCGGATGGGGCGGGCCTGCGAGGCGCTGTGGAAGTTCACCGGCGAGATGTTCCAGCCCGTCCCCGGCCTCGATCTGGACTGGCCCGCGCTGGAGGCGAGCTGGCTGGAGCTGGTCGCCGATGTGCTGGAGCGGGCCACGCTCACCGTCCCCTCCGGCCCCCGCACCGGCGCGTGGACGGCCGGCGCGGGCCGCCAGGGCGTGCACACCGAGCCCTTCGGCCGGATGCTCGCGGAGATGCAGCATCTCCACCGCAGCCACCCGGGGGCGTCATGGTGACCGGCACCCGGCCGGACGGCCGGCCGACGGACGACACCGCGCTGGAGGCACGGCTGCGGGAGATCGCCGGATCCGTTCCCGACCCCGAACTCCCGGTGCTGACACTGGCGGAGCTGGGCGTGCTGCGCGCGGTCCGTCTGCTGGGGCCCGGCAGGGTCGAGGTGGAGCTGACGCCGACCTACACCGGCTGCCCGGCGATCGAGGCCATGTCCGCCGACATCGAGCGTCTCCTCCACGAGGACGGAGTGCCGGGGGTCTCGGTGGTCACCGTCCTCTCCCCCGCCTGGTCGACGGATGACATCAGCGCCGAAGGACGGCGCAAGCTCGCCGAGTTCGGGATAGCACCGCCCCGGCCGCACGCCTCGGACGGCCCCGTACCGCTCGCCCTCTCGGTGCGCTGCCCGAACTGCGGATCCACCGAGACCGAGCTGCTGAGCAGGTTCTCCTCCACCGCCTGCAAGGCGCTGCGCCGCTGTATCGCCTGCCGTGAGCCCTTCGACCACTTCAAGGAGTTGTAGATGTTCCATCCGCTCCGGGTCAGCGCGGTCGAACGGCTCACGGACGACGCGGTGGCCGTCGCCCTCGCGGTGCCGCCCGAACTGCGCGAGACCTTCCGCCACACCCCCGGCCAGCATCTGACCCTGCGCCGCACGGCCGAGGGCCAGGAGATCCGGCGCACCTACTCGATCTGCTCCCCGGCCGCCCCGGCGGGCGCGGAGCCCGCACTGCGGATCGGCATCCGGCTGGTCGACGGCGGCGCGTTCTCGACCTACGCCCTCAAGGAACTGGCGGTCGGGGACACGGTCGAGGCGATGGCCCCGATGGGCCGCTTCCGGCTGGAGCCGAGGCCGGGCCGCTTCGCCGCGATCGTCGGCGGCAGCGGGATCACCCCCGTGCTGTCGATGGCCGCCACCCTGCTGGCCCGGGAGCCCGCCGCCCGGTTCTGTCTGATCCGGAGCGACCGGACCGCGGCGTCCACGATGTTCCTGGACGAGGTCGCCGACCTCAAGGACCGCCACCCCGAGCGCTTCCAGCTCGTCACCGCGCTCTCCCGGGAGGAGCGGCAGTCGGGACTGCCGTCCGGGCGGCTGGACGGCGAGCGGCTCACCCGGCTGCTGCCCCGGCTGCTCCCGGTCGCCGACATCGACGGCTGGTTCCTCTGCGGCCCCCTCGGCCTGGTCGGCCACGCGGACCGGGCCCTGCGCGGACTCGGCGTCGACCGGGCCCGGATCCACCAGGAGATCTTCCATGTGGACGACGGCTCCGCACCGCCGCCCGCACCCGCGACCGCACCCGCCCGTGCCATCCTGACGGCGACCCTCGACGGCCGCTCCGGCACCTGGCCCGTACGAGAGGGGGACTCCCTGCTGGAGACGGTGCTGCGCGCCCGCTCCGACGCGCCGTACGCCTGCAAGGGCGGCGTCTGCGGCACCTGCCGGGCCTTCCTGGTCTCGGGCGAGGTGCGGATGGACCGCAACTTCGCGCTGGAGCCCGAGGAGACCGAGGCCGGCTATGTGCTGGCCTGCCAGTCCCACCCGGCCACCCCCGAGGTGGCGTTGGACTTCGACCGCTGAAGCGAATTCATCACGGCTGTGTTCATCTCCGCTGATCTGCTCTACCTTGACCGCCCGTCAGCCGAACCCGCTCCGGTGCGGGTTCGGCGCGCACCGGCGGGCGTGTGGGAGGACAGATCATGGATTTCACCTTCACCGAGGAGCAGCGGGCGGCCGTCGAGGCGGCCAGATCGGTCTTCGCGGGGGTCGCGCCCGACGGGGTGCCGAGCCCGGCGCTCACACCGGGTGCGGTGGCCGAGGACTTCGACCGGCCGCTGTGGGCCCGGCTCGCGCGCGCCGATCTGCTGAGTCTGGTGGTGTCACCGGAGTACGGAGGAGCGGGGCTGGACGCCGTGGCGCTCTGTCTGGTGCTGCGCGAGTCGGCCGCGGTGCTGGCCCGGGTGCCGCTGCTGGAGAGCTGCGCGGTCGCCATGACGGTGGAGCGCTACGGCGGGGACGGACTCCGGGCCGCGCTGCTGCCCCGGATCGGCCGCGGCGAGCTGGTGGTCACCGTGGCGGCCGAGGGCCGCACCGGCCACGACCCGGCCGAGGACTCCGTCACGGCCCGCCCGGCCGCCGGGTCGGAGGACTGGCTGCTCGACGGGGTGCAGACGGGCGTGGTCTGGGCCCGGTCGGCGGATCTGATCGCCGTGCCCGCGCGGCTGGGCGACGGCCGCGCCGTGCTGGCCCTGGTCCCCGGGGACCGCGCCGGGCTCTCCTTCGCCGACCAGGTCTCCACCAACGGGGAGCGGTACGCGGAGGTACGCCTCGACTCCGTACGGGTCCGGGCCCATGAGCGCGTCGACGACGGGGGCGCGTGGGAGTGGCTGCGGCTGCTGCTGATCACCGGGACCTGCGCCAGGGCGCTGGGCCTGGGCGAGCGGGTGCTCGCGATGACCAGCGAGTACACCGCCGGGCGCGAGCAGTTCGGCCACCCGGTGGCGACCTTCCAGGCGGTCGCCGTGCAGACGGCCGACCGCTACATCGATCTGCGGGCGATGGCGGCGACCCTGTGGCAGGCCGCCTGGCGGCTGACCCCGGCCCGGGACGAGGCCGGGGTCGGCGGGCCGCTGCCGGTGGCCGCCGATGTGGCCGTGGCGAAGATCTGGGCGTCGAAGGGGGTGCGCCGGGTGGTGCGGACCGCCCAGCATCTGCACGGCGGGCTGGGAGCCGACACCGACTATCCGCTCCACCGCTACCACGCCTGGGCCAAGCAGCTGGAGCTCTCCCTCGGCCCGGCCGCCGCCCACGAGGAGGCCCTCGGAGAACTGCTGGCCGCCCAGCCGCTCGGCTAGGCCGTGTCTTCCCAGGCCCTGCCGTTCGGCTCAGGCGACAAAGGCCTGACCGCCGCCTTCGGCGACCATCGGGCGCTGGGCGGCCTCCCAGGCCAGCATCCCGCCCTCGATGTTCACCGCGTCGATCCCCTGCTGCACCAGATACTGCGTGACCTGCGCGGAGCGGCCGCCCACCCGGCACATCACATGGGCCCGGCGGCCGTCCGCCACCGCCTCGGTCACCTCGCCGAAACGGGCCACGAAATCGCTCATCGGGACATGCAGCGCGCCCTCGACATGCCCGGCGGCCCACTCGTCGTTCTCTCGGACGTCCAGCACCAGACCGTCGGACGGCACCGCCGCGGCGTCCACCGAGGGCAGCGGGGCGAAGTTCATGGGTCATGCCTTCTTTCGTGGGTACACGTCCGCGCGGTTCCGCGCGGCCATCTCGTCCGGCGGGCCGCCGCGTCACTCCGGCCGGGCAGCCCCGGAAAACCTACTCCACCAGTCCGGAGAGTTCCTTCTCCCGTTCGGCGACCTGGGCGAGCAGCTGCTCGGCGATCTCCTCCAGCAGCCGGTCCGGGTCGTCGGGGGCCAGCAGCATCATCGCCCCGATGGCGCTCTCCTCCAGCTCCTTGGCGACGGCGGCCAGCAGCTCCTTGCGCTGGGAGAGCCACTCCAGCCGGGCGTACAGCTCCTCGGCCTCGCTGAACCGGTGCTCGTCGGGCACCGGCCCGGCGTCCCACTCCTCGGCCAGCTCACGCAGTGTCTCGGCGTCGCCGAGGGCGTAGGCGGCGTTCACCCGGGTGATGAACTCCTCACGCCGCTGCCGCTCCGTATCGTCCTGCGCCAGATCCGGGTGCGCCTTGCGGACCAGCTCCCGGTAGCGCTTGCGGGCCTCCTCGCTGGGCCGCACCCGCTCGGGCGGGCGCACGGACTGGCCGCTCAGCATCGCGGCCGCCTCGGGCGGCAGCCCCTCGGAGTCCATCCAGCCGTGGAACAGCTCGTCGACCCCCGGCATGGGCAGCACGGCCGCCCGCGCCTCCTGGGCCCTGCGCCGGTCCTCCGGGTCACCGCTGCGCTCGGCGACGGCCTCGGCGATCCGGGCGTCCAGCTCGTCCAGCCGCGCGTACATCGGGCCGAGCTTCTGGTGATGCAGCCGGGAGAAGTTCTCGACCTCCACCCGGAACGTCTCCAGCGCGATCTCGAACTCGATCAGCGCCTGCTCCGCCGCACGCACCGCCGCTTCCAGCCGGGCCTCCGGCCGCTGGGCCGTGTGCTGTTCTTCGTCGTTCCGGGGCGTCGGCCCGCCGGGCGCATCCTGGGTCACCCGCTCAGCCTACGGGCGCGGCGCGACCCGCCGTCACACCCCCAGCTCGGCGGCGGTACGGCCGGTCTTGACCGCCCGCAGCAGATCGGCGTGATCCGCCTCCGTACGGTCCGCGTACACCACCGCGAAACGGGCCAGGGCCGCGTCCAGCTCCTCGCTCTTTCCGCAGTAGCCGGCGATGATCCTCGGGTCGGCGCTGTGGGAGTGGGCGCGGGCCAGCAGCGCACCGGTCATCCGGCCGTAGTCGTCGAGCTGTCCGGGCGTGAGCGCCGCCGGATCCACACTGCCCTTGCGGTTGCGGAACTGCCGCACCTGGAAGGGCCGGCCGCCGACCGTGGTCCAGCCGAGCAGAATGTCGCTGACCACCTGCATCCGCTTCTGCCCCAGCACCACCCGGCGGCCCTCGTGGGCCGCCTCCGGGGCCGGGAAGCCGGACGCCGCCAGATGCGGCAGCAGCGCCGAGGCGCGCGCCTCCTTCACTTGGAGCACCAGCGGATCGCCCCGGTGGTCGAGCAGCAGCACCACATAGGAGCGGTTGCCGACGCTTCCCGTGCCCACCAGCCGGAACGCCACATCGTGGATCTCGTAGCGGGCCAGCAGCGGCAGACGGTCCTCCGACACCGTGCCCAGATACTCCTCCAGCGAGGCGGCGACGGCGGCCGCCTCCCCGTCGGGCACCCGGCGCAGCACCGGGGGCGCGTCCACGAAGCGCCGCCGCTCGCCCAGGCCGTCGGAGAAGATCTCGGTGGCCTTGGCGGCGAAACGCGCGCTGGTGTTGTTGCGGGCCTTCTCCGAGACGCGTTCCAGGGTGCCGAGCAGATCGCGCGCGTCGGTGTGGGAGACCAGCTCCTCGTCCGCGATCGCGTTCCAGGCGTCCAGGGCGGGCAGTCGCGCCAGCAGCCGCATGGTGCGCCGGTAGGCCCCCATGGCGTCGAAGGCGGCGGCCCGGCAGACGTTCTCGTCCGCGCCCGCCGCCCGCCCCGCGAGCACCAGCGAGGCCGCGAGCCGCTTGACGTCCCACTCCCACGGGCCGACGGCGGTCTCGTCGAAGTCGTTGAGGTCGATGACCAGCCGGCCCCGGGCGTCGCCGTAGAGGCCGAAGTTGGCGGCATGGGCGTCACCGCAGATCTGGGCACGCACCCCGGTGACGGGGGTGCCCACCAGGTCGTGGGCCATCAGACCGGCCGAGCCGCGCAGAAAGGCGAACGGCGAGGCGGCCATCCTGCCCACCCGTATCGGCGTCAGCCCCGGCACCCGGCCGCGGCTGGACTCCTCGACGGCCTCGGCCGCTCCGGGGCGGTTCACCGAGCGCACCAGGGAGTCGTGCGAGGCCCGGGGGATCCGGCTCCGCAGCGCCTTGCCCCGTTCCTTCATCGCGGCCCCGGCGTCGCCGTCCCGACGGCGGGCGAAGCCCGGCACCACCGGAATGCGTTCCGTCCGCTGTTCCCGCTCCGTCTGGGCCTCGCTCATGATGTGCGGCCTCCCCCGTCGTCGTGTACCTGTTCACCGGTTCACCGGCTTTGGCCCAGACCGTACCCGCGCGACGGGCTCGGCAGCAGGGGCCTACCGCCCCGGCCGCCCCTGTTTCACGTGAAACAGGGGACGCTCAGCCGCCCAGGCCCGCGTCCCGCGCCAGCAGCGCGGCCTGCACCCGGTTCTCGCACTCCAGCTTCGCCAGGATCCGGCTGACGTAGGTCTTCACAGTGGCCTCGCTCATATGGAGCCGCCTGCCCGCGTCGGCGTTGGAGAGCCCCTCGCCCAGCAGTGAGAGCACATCCAGCTCCCGGGTGCTGAGCTGGGACACCAGGGTCCTCGCCTGCTCGTTGCGGGCCATGGACCGCCCGGAGGCCAGCTGGTCCACCACATGCCGGGTGGCGGCGGGCGAGAGATAGGCGTCGCCGACGGCGGCCGCCCGGACCGCGCCTATCAGCTCCGCGGGGGCGGTGTCCTTCAGCAGGAAACCCGCGCCGCCGGACTCCAGCGCCCGCAGCACATTGTCCCGCTCACCGAAGGTCGTGAGGATGACGACCCGCGCCGAGGGGACCGCCCTGCGCAGCTCCGCCATGGCCGTGAGCCCGTCCATCACGGGCATCTGGATGTCCAGCAGCACCACATCGGCGCCGTGCGCGCGCACCAGCTCGATCGCCTCGCGCCCGTTCGACGCCTCGGCGACCACCTCGATCTGCCGGTCCGAGGTGAGGATCATCCGGATCCCGGCCCTGATCAACGGCTCGTCGTCGGCGATGACGACCCGAATCGGCGCACCCGTCATGTCCACCCTCACACCCGCCCCTGTACACCGGCGGGCTCGTCCCGTCCGCGGTCCCGACGGCCGTGCGAGACCCGGCCGACCGTGCCCCAAGACTGCACCACCGGCCCCCGGGACCGCCCGGCGACCCGACAACCCGGCAACCCGGCGACCCGGCGACCCGGCGACCCGGTCCGGGCCTACCGGACGACGTCGTACGCCTTCTTCTCCACCAGCACCCCGTCCCGGAAGCAGAACCGGAACACCGGCTCCTCCTCATAGCTCTCCGAGCTCTCCGAGGACATCAGCACCAGACAGCTGGAGTCCGGCGGCCGCTTCGGGCCCTTGCCGGTCAGCCCGGTCGTCACGACGGTCTCCCCGCTCGGCAGCCGGCCGCGCACCGACTCCTCGCTCTCCCCGACCGTCACCTGGTCGTACTCGGCCCGGTCGATCATGCCCTCGTCCATCGAGTCCATCAGGAACACCACCCCGCCGACGGCAGCCGCGGCCAGCAGCGCCAACGCCACCATGGCGATGCCGCAGCCCAGCCCGAGACCGCTCAGCCTCGGACGCGGCCGGCCCGACGGCGGTGCGGGCAGCCCGGCCGGACCGCCCGGCGCCGCCCACCCCTGGACACTCCAGTCCATGGCCCGCGGCCCGCCCTCGTGCACGGCGTTCGGCGACGCCCCGGGAAAGGCCCCGGGAAGGTCCTCCTCCGCCACCAGCGGCGACGCCTCCACCACCCCGTACGGCAACACCCCGGCCACCCGGAACCCGCCGCCCGGGGTCGGCCCCGCGTGCACCATGCCGCCGACCAGCCGGGCCCGCTCGCGCAGCCCGGTCAGCCCCTGGCCACCGCTGACCGCGTCCCCGGCGGCGGCCGTCGCCGGACCGCTGACGATCTCGGCGACCAGGGAATCCGGCTCGTACCGCAGCTCCACCGCTATCGGGGCGCCGGGAGCGTGCTTATAGGCATTGGTCAGCGCCTCCTGCACAATCCTGTACGCGGCGTGATCGGCCGCCGCGGCCAGGGGCCGCACCTCACCGCTGCGCCGCAGCTCCACCGTGTTGCCGGCCGCCCGCGCGGCCTCCACCAGCTCCCCGACGCCCGCGGTGCCCCGCGCGGCCCGGCCCGTCTCCTCCACCGGGGCGGGCGTCCCCGCGACCCCGTCCCGCAGGATCCCGACGACTTCGCGCAGCTCGTGCATGGCGGTCACCGAGGCGTTCCGCAGCACCCCGACCGCCTCCCGCTGCCGGCCGGTCAGCTCGGGATCGACCTCCAGCGCCCCGGTGTGCACGGCGATCAGCGCCAGCTGATGCCCCAGGCTGTCGTGCATGTCCTGGGCGATCCGCTGCCGCTCCACGAGCCGTGCCTGCCCCGCGACCATCTGGCGCTCCCACAGCAGCTGGGCGTTGCGCTCCTGCAAGGCGTGCAGCAGGGTCTGCCGCTGGCTCCAGTGCCGGCTGGACAGCCCCGGTATGACGGTCGTCGCCAGAAAGGCGAGCGTGAGCAGCAGCGCCGTCTCGACGGCCTGCTGCACCTCGGACCAGTTGGTCAGCGCCACCGTGCCCATGAAGACGACATACGCGCCGGTGAACGCCGCCAGCGCCCGGCGCGCGCCCGCGATCCGGCGGCCCGCCGACCATCCGACCACCATCTCCAGCAGGATCAGCCCGACGACCTCCACGGAGAGCGCGGTGGTGACCAGCAGCACCGGCACGGGCAGCCGACGGCGCAGCAGCGAGAGCACCGCCGCGGCGGTGCCGACGCCGAGGAGCCGCAGCGTCCCGCCCTCGATCAGCTCCTCGACACCGACCACCAGCAGCGCCAGCACCAGCGCGAGCACCAGCTCCACGCCCATCCCGCGCCGGGGCATCGCGGGCGCCCCCTGATGCGGCGACCACGGCTCCGGCGCGCCCAGCCACGCCCAGCCCGCGCGTATCCCGGCCAGAACTCTCGATGAGACCTTCACGTCGGCACCCTAGGCGGCCGTCTGCGCGCCCGGCCGCCCACTTTCGTCCCCCGCCGCCACGACGAAGGTCGTGCGACCGCCCGGGCCGGAAGCAGCGCCACGGCTGCCCCGCAGAGCGAGGGACGCGGCGTCAGCGACTCGCCGCCGGACCCGGCACCGCCGTCAGGTGCGCGGCGACACGACTCACGATTTCCTCTTCCGCGGAGTGGAGAAAGAAATGGTCACCGGAAATCTCATGGGCCGAGAATGAGGACCCGGTATATGCACGCCACTGTTTCATGATGGTTTCGCCGGCATCGGGGTCGGCACTGCCGTGGAGGGCGAGAACAGGGCAGCCTATATCAGCTTTTCCATATGGACGATAATTGTCCAGTATGGAATAGTCGGCCCGGATCACTGGAATATAGATCTCCATCAGCTCATCGTTCGCCAGAAGCTCGGGCGGGGTTCCGCGCAACTCTCGCAGTCGATTACGGAACTCATGGTCGGGGCGGTCGAAAACCGGCGTCTCGGGCGTTGCCAGATGAGGCGGCCTACAGGCGGACACCACAAGAGAGCTGGGCCCCGGCAGACCGTCCGAGACCAGCCTCTTACCGAGTTCATAGGCCAGGATCGCGCCGAAGCTGTGGCCGAACAGGCCATAGGGGGAACCACTGGTGTCAATCGCCGCCGAGAGGTCGTCCAGCAGCTCGCGCAGGCCGGAGAGCGGCCTGTCCATGCAGCGGGAGCCCCGGCCCGGCAACTCGACCGGTATGACGTTGAGGAACTCCGGGGCGACGGATTTCCAGCCGTCGTAGACACGGGCGGAGCATCCGGCGTAAGGCAGACAGTAGAGATTGAATTTCTGTCGCCCACCCGGAACCGGCGCAGGAATAATTTCCTCGACCCGTGAGGCCAGCGCCGTCACAGTCGGATGATGAAATATATCCTGAAGTGGGACCTTGAATCCCAGCCGCTCTGTGAGCGCACGCTGAAGCTGAACAAGCAGCATCGAATTTCCGCCCGCGTCGAAGAAATTCTCTTCTTCTCGCACGGAATCCAGCTCCAGGGTCTGCGACCACGCTTCAAGGATGGCCTCCCGGCGCATTCCTTCCGGCAGCACGAGGCGAGTCATGGAAGAGTTCTCCCGGTTAGATCGGTTCACTTCCGGCCAGGGCGACACGGTCGACCTTTCCGGCAGTCGTTCGGGGGAGGGACGGAAGGACGGAGATACGGGCGGGAGAGTGGCTGTGCGGCAGCCGGTCCCGCATCCAGCTCTTGATCTCCGGCTCACTCGCCTGCTCCGCGACCACATACGCCGCGATGAAGGCCCGGCTCGGGCGATCGCCGTCGCGCAGAAGAGCCACCGCCTGGGAGACCTTGGGGTGTTCCTCCAGGACAGCCTCGATCTCTCCCAGCTCGATCCGGTGACCGCGCAGCTTGATCTGCCCATCCGTTCGGCCGAGGAACACCAGGGATCCGTCGGCCCGCCGGCGCGCCCTGTCGCCGGTGCGGTAGGCAAGCACTCGGCCGTGCGGTGTCTGGCGGTGGCAGAACCTTTCGCTCGTCAGCAGCGGGCTTCGGAAGTAACCCTTCGCGAGCCCGGCACCGTAGAGCAGGATCTCGCCTTCGCCGGAATCCTCCCGGCCCTCATTGCCCTCGTTGTCCAGGCAGACGAAGCTGCCCGGGAGCGGCGACCCCAGCGTGATCGTGTCATCGGTATCGATCTTGGCCGCAGTGGCCCAGATGGTGGCTTCGGTGGGGCCGTAGAGGTTCCACAGTTCCTTGCAGGCGGGCACGAGCTGGCGCGCCAGGGCCGGGCTCAGCGCCTCGCCGCCGCACCAGACCCGGCTTCCGCCCGCTCCGTTCCAGGTACCCGTGGTCACCAGCCGCCAGAAGCTCGGTGTCGCCTGCACCACATCCGGGGCGTGCGTGTCCAGGAAGTCGACGAACACATCCGGATCGAGCCGGGCGTCGCCGGGCGCCGCGATGAGCCGGGCGCCGACGGTGAGGGGCAGGAGCATCTCGGCCATGGAGATGTCGAAGGAGAGCGCCGTCATCGCGACCATGGATTCCCCGGAATTCAGTCCAGGGGTGTGTGCGAGGCCGGAGAGCCGGTCGAGCAGGGCCTCATGGCCGACCATGACGCCCTTGGGCGCACCGGTTGAGCCGGAGGTGTAGATCACATAGGCCACGTCGTGCAGCGCGTCCTCGGCGTCGTACCCCAGCTCCGCGACATCGAACTCGCACTCCGCACCCGCACCCGCACCCGCACCCGCACCGATCAGCAGCGAGGGCCGGGCGTCCGACAGGATCCTGTTCCGGTGCTCCGGGGGACTCTGCCGGTTCACCGGGAGCACCGCGCAACCGGCCCGCGCCGCGGCGAGCATCGCGACGGCGCCGCTGACCGGGCTGTCGGTGTCGAGTGCCACCAGCGAACCCCGGGGCGCCCCGCGGCCGATGATCACAGAGAGGTCGGCGGCGCGCTCCATCACTTCGCGGTACGAGTACGAGTGCGCGCCGACGGCAGCGATGGCCTCAGGGGCTTTCCGCGCCTGTTCGTGGACGACGTCCCAGATGGTCCGCATGAGGCTAGGCCCCTTCTCGCACCAAGTCGTCCACGCGGCTCGCGTAGTCGGTCAGAACCGGGTGGCTGAAGATCGCACCAAGGGGAATGGACACGTCGAACTGCTTACGGACTTCGGCAGTCACCCTGGCGGCCCTGATGGAATGGCCGCCGATGGCGAAGAAGTCGTCCTGGGCGCCGGGGTGATGTCCGAGGTACTGGGCCCAGATCTCCGCCATACGGTCCGCGGTCGTCCCCGGTGCTCCCTCGTCGGCGCACGAGGCGCCCCGGGAAGTCCGGACAGCCGAGGCAACCGGCGGAGCCGGGGACGCCGGGGAAGCCGGGGAAGCCGGGGAAGCCGGGAGGGGCAGCGCGCCGCGGTCGATCTTTCCGTTCGCGTTCAAGGGAATCCTTTCGACGTGGTGAATCTCGGTAGGCACCATGTAGGCCGGGAGCCGGTGGCCCAGGGCGGTGCGAACGCCGTCCTCTTCCGCTTCTCCGCAGTAGAAGAGCAGCAGGGACTGGTCGCCGTCGGGGCCGGGGACGACTGTCGCCGCCGACTGCTCGACACCGGCCGTGTCCAGCACCGCACGCTCGATCTCAGCGAGTTCGACCCGGTAGCCCCGCAGACTGATCTGGCTGTCGCGGCGCTCGATGAACTCAAGTTCGCCGGCGTCGTTCCACTGGCAGACATCACCGGTGCGATAGCGCATGGAGCCGTCCGCGTCGCGCACGAAACGCTGAGCGGTCATCCTCTGGTCGTGGCGGTATCCGAATGCGAGAACGTCGCCGCCCACACACAGTTCGCCCTTCTCGCCCGGCCTGCTGATGACCTGCCCGGCGGCATCGATCAGCCGCACAGCGGCGTTCGTGATCGGACTGCCGATGGCGGGAAGGCCGGTGCGGCGGGCATGTCGCAGGTCGCCTCCGGCGGTCGTGACCACCGTCGATTCAGTCGGTCCGTAGTGGTTGAAGACCGCGGCCGGAAAGTCGGCGGGCGGGTACAGACGCAGCCGGTCGCCGCCGGTCGTCAGGAGCTTCAACGAGGCCGGAATCCCGTCCAGGGCGAAGAACTGCTCCGCCAGGGGCGTGCTGAGGAAGCACTGTTCGATGGAGCCGGTGCTCAGATAGTCGGCGATCGCGACCACATCGGCCGTATCGAGGTCGCCGTCGGGAAGCACCAGGGTGGCCCCGTTCGCGAGGGTCGACCACACCTCCCACACCGAGGCGTCGAATCCCAGACCGGCGACAGCACCGACCCTGACCCCGGGCCCCGTGCCATAGCTCCGGCGGTGCCAGTCGAGCAGGTTCACCAGACTCCGGTGCCCGACTTCGACCCCCTTGGGCGTGCCGGTGGAACCGGAGGTGTAGATCACATAGGCGAGAGAGTCGTCCATGCCGCCGGATTCACCGGCCCCGGCGTTCAAGACGCCCGGAAGGGACATCTCCGTGCCGGCCCGATCCGGAACCCTCCAAGACAGATCGGGAGCCGAGAGAACACTCTGTGGCCCGGCATCGGAGAGGATCGAGTGGATCCGCCGGTCGGGCAGGGACGGGTCCAGCGGAAGGTAGGCGCAACCGGCCCGCCAGATTCCGAGTTGAGCCACCACTCCCGGTACCCCGCGGGGAAAGAGAGAGGCCACCAGCCCGCCGGGGACACAGAACGCCGTGCTCCTCACCCGTGCCGCCACGTCCGAGGAGGCGTCCCACAGCTCCCTGAAAGTCAGCTTCTCCTTTCCGCATTCAATGGCCGGCGCATCGGGGATGCTCCGGGCCAACCGCTCCATCAGACGCCATACAGTATTCTCCGCCGCAGGCTCTGCCAGGTGTTCTGCCGTGAGGTCGTCAACTCGATGGGTCATGACACTTCCAGTTCAAGGCGTTCCAGCACCGGAATTCCAAAATGCAGCCTGGTGGTGGGGGGTGCCACCAGCTTCACGTCCTGCCATCTGGCGGACATACGTTCAAGAAGGATCTGAACTTCCATTCGTGCCAGTCCGGCCCCCAGGCAGTAGTGCTGCCCGTAACCGAATGCCAGATGTTTCTTGATCTTTCGGTCCAGCCGAAGATGTTCGGGGTCGGCGAATGCCGAAGGGTCTCGATTCGCGGCCCCCAGCATGAGCAGCACAAGGTCGCCGGCTTCGATGCGCTGCCCGTCGACGGCGATGGGTTCTGTGGCGACCCGGGCTATCTGCCGCACCGATGTGTCAAACCTGAGCAGCTCTTCGACAGCCGTCACCGAGCCCCCGGTCCTCAGCTCCCGCCATGCGTCCGCGTGCAGGACCGAACGCACCGCCTTGCCGATGAATGTCGACGTGGTCTCGAAGCCCGCGTAGACGACGAGGCTCGCCACAGCCGTGATGTCGGCCTCGTCGACCCCGTCCTCCTCCTGGGCTCTCCTCAGCAGGGCCAGAGCGCTGTCGGGCGGGATGCCGGGATCGCCCAGAGCCGCGTCGACCGCGTCCTGGATCTCGCCCAGTGCCAGGTGGCCTCGACGGGAGACCTCGGGGAGGTAGTCGGAGACAAGCAGCGCGGCGATGTCGTGGGACCAGACCTCCAGCCGTGGGGCGATCTCGGCGGGAAGACCCAGTACCCGGCAGATCACCCTGCTGGACAGGGGGACCGCCAGATCGGCCATGACGTCGACGACGCCGGACCGGACGCCGAGCAGAGCATCGGCCTGCTCTTCGACGAACGGCCGCAGCCGGGCCAGCCGGCCTGCGGAGAAGAGCGGTGCGACCAGGCCTCGCAGGGCCTTGTGGCGCGCGCCGTCGTTGAACATGAACCAGCGGCGAACCGTGTCGGACGTCCGGCCGCCCGTCTCCCCGACGGCGGCCGAGTCATGCAGCACGGTACGGCCGCGTTCCGGCCAGGCGGATGAGAGAGAGGGGTGCCGGATCAGTTCGGCGACCTCTTCGGCACCGGTGATGAACCAAACCCCCAGGACTTCGTCCTTGTGAACAGCCGGAGCTTCCTTCAGGGCCAGATAATCCGCACAGGGATCGGGTTGGATGTCCGCTGCGTGCGCATACGGGCAACGGCTGAGCACGGCGCTGCTCCTGTCGTCGGAATTCACTCAGTTCTCGAAGGTCAACGAGACGGTTCGGTCGATGTCCGACACCAGTTGGAACAGCTCCCCATGCGTGCCGACTTCTCCGTAGCACACATAAATGTTTCCTTGTCTGCCCCGACGCCAGTCGAGGGTGTCACCCTCCTCGTACTCGGCGGACACTCGCGAGATCTCGGCCCTTTCCCGAAGCTGCTCCACTCCGTGCAGCGTCAGCAGGCGTTTCGCCTCGGGCGGCGGGGCTTTCGCATACAAGAAGGCGATACGGCTGGGATCCCAGCCGTCCACCGCGGCGGGTGTCTCCGTTTCGCAGAGGGCGAGTCGCGCCGCGATCCCGACCATGCTGGGACCGCCCGTCTGCCGGACCAGCTCGTTCACCCGTCCGCCCAGACGCCCGTTGACCTCGATGACCTGAGGTCCGTCGGGGGAGAGCTTCACTTCGGTGTGACAGACCCCCAGGCGGATGCCCAGTCCTCGAATGGCCCCGGACACCACTGATGCCACCTCGGCCGCGCTCCGTGCCGACAGATTCGCGGGAAAGAACGACCCCGTCTCCCGATACGGCTTGGCCATCGGGAACTTCCCGATGACCGCCAGGTGCTCGATCCGGTCGTGGAAGACGGCGGAGTCGACCGAGACATAGTCGGCCCAGGGGTTCTCCGAGTGCGACGAGGCGATCTCCGCCTCAAGGACGAACGGCTCGTGCGCGCCTGCTCCCGCACCGTCCGGAAAGACCTCTCCGGAGGCGCGTTCGGCGTCGTGCACGGTCTCGATCCGATAGGTGCTGCGGCTACCGGTTCCGATGTCCGGCTTCAGCACCGCCGGCCCTCCGGACCGGGCGAACGCGTCGAGCAACGACCGCCGGTCGGTGACGGGCTCGCCGGAGACGTCCGACGCTCCGCAGGCGTTGAGCAGCCGGCGTTGCACGGACTTGCGGGTCAGGGCTTGGACCACGGCCGGGGTGTGGAAGGGCAGACCGAGGTCCGCCGCCAGCCGGGACGTCAACTCCAGCTGATAGTCGCTGTACGTCACGATCCCTTCGGGGGCCAGCTCGCGTACGCGCTCGACGGAGTCGGAGAAATCCATCCCCCGGATGTCGCAGAGCACGCCGAAGTCCGCCATGAGATCGGTGGGGTACTCCTCGTGCCCGGAGTCGGGGCAGATGAAGATCGGCACCGCGAATTCCTCGAAGGCGGTCACGATGTCTATGACGCCGGCGGCACCCAGGTCGTAGACGACGGCCACTCTGCGCAGGCCCTTCACACCTGCCGCGGGCGAATCCGTTTCAGTCACTTGTGCCGCCTCCACGGAGGAAACCGAGGACGGCGGACCTGGTGTCGGGGTGCCGGAGAAGACCGGCCCGGTCGCAGTCGACGCGCACGGTCAGAACATCGCCGCCGTCGAGCCACTCCGGCCCACCGGTATGACCGCGGGAGACCACCTTCAGGGTGCGTCCCCCCCGGGCGGAGGGACGGGCGTCGCGGCACGCCAGCAGATATCTGATCCAGGAGATGTGTGTGCCGTCGACGGTCTGGGCGACGAGCTCGGCGACGGCGTCGTCGGTCACCCCGTCGGCGGCCAGCGTGCGGACCATACGGCGGACGAGGTCTTCCCGAACGGTCTCGATGAGCAGATCGGGCCGGTCCACGAGGGCGGTCGTGTCCACCGGGGACGGTGCCGCACCGGGGGCGTCCTCCTCGATCTGCCGATACGCGGTCAGATAGCAGTCCTGGATGTCGTCGACGGTGCACGGACTGGGGTCGAAGCAGATCAGGAGCGGTGGTTCCCCCGTCTCACCGGCGGCGATCTCCGCGTAATAAGCGGACAATCCGCTCGCCGCGCAGTAACCCAGGACGGCGGCCACGCCACCGTCCTGGTGCGGCCGGGCGGCGAACAGGCTCTCCGCGCGAGCCACCGCGGCGGCGCCGGTCCGAGCGCCCCGGGCCAGCGGATAGTGCGTGCCGAACCCCTCGGACTCCAGTTTCAGATCGGCGATGTGTGCCTCCGGACGGCGGCCCGGATAGTCGATGATGTCGAGAATCATCGACCGCTTCGACGGCTCGATCATGGCCTCGGCCAGCCCTTTCCATGAGATTCCGGCAGCGCTTCATCGGCATCGCGTCAGGCCGCCCCGCCGGTCCGCGAGATGCCGTGACCAGTTACCGCCCGTAGTGCCGTGACTCATGGTCCGCGCGGCCCTTCCCGTCCTGGTCCTGTCTCGCTACCGGCGGCGGGGCGAAACCGACCGGATGTCTGCCCGTCATCCCCCTGCGCGGAATGCTGTTGATCGTTTGACCGATGGCCTATGATCCCCACTGCCAAGCCCTCTACCTGGGGTTTTGCGCGTGGGGGGATAGAGGAGCCATGACAGCCGCAGACGCAGGGAAGGGTGGGAACCCGTCCGGCCGGGAGCTCCGGTTCCATGTTCTGGGGCCACTTGAGGTGTGGGCCGACGGGGTGCGCGTCCGTCTCGGCGGACTCATCCAGGACCGGGTGCTGACCACACTGCTTCTCGATCCCGGGCGGGTGGCCTCGGTCGCCAGACTGGTTGAGGCCGCCTGGGAGGAAGACCCTCCGGCGACCGCGGCGCACCAGGTGCGCAAAGCGATCGCCGATCTGCGACGGCGTCTGCCGTCCGGCGCGAAAGTGATCGTCACGGACGGTCCGGGCTACCGGGTGATCGCCCCTTCGGGCGGGCTGGATCTCCTCGATTTCGACGCACGGCTCCAGGCGGCGGCACAGGAGATGGCCGCCGGCCGCCCGGCCGAGGCCTGTGCGGAACTGCAGGGCGCTCTCGATCTGTGGCAGGGCCCCGTCCTCGCGGGCGCGGGCGGACCGGTGATCAACCGCGCGGCGGCGGCACTGGAGGAGCGTCGTCTGGCCGCCGCCGAGCGCCTGTACGAACTGCGCCTCGGACTCGGGGTCAGCGGTGAACTCGTCGCCGGTCTGCGGGAACTCGTCGGCTCCCACCCCCTGCGCGAGACCCTGCGAGTCCAGCTGATGCTCGCCCTCTACCGCTCGGGCCGGCAGGCCGAGGCCCTGGAAGAGTACGGAAAGATGCGCGAGCTGCTCGTCGACGAGCTGGGCGTCGATCCGGGACCTCAACTGGTCAAGCTGTACGAGGGGATCCTGCGGAAGAGTCCCGAGCTGGCCGCGCCCCGGGACGGGCGGCCCACCGGCGCCGAAGGCGCGCCCGCCGAACGTCAGGGGCCGGTCTGCACCCTGCCGTACGGCCTTCCGGATTTCACGGGACGGGACAAGGAACTGGCCGGCCTGCTCCGCCGGGTACGGGCCGAGGGATGGCCGGACGAGCAGTCCGCCCGGGTCGTGGCGATCGACGGGATGGGCGGCGCGGGAAAGACCTCGCTGGCGGTACGGGCCGCTCACCAACTGGCCGAGATTTTCCCGGACGGACAGCTGTACGTGGATCTGCGCGGGTTCACGCCCGGCGAGGAGTCTCCCGTATCGGCGTCGACAGCGCTGGACATCCTGCTGAGGGCGATCGGCACTCCGAGCGAGCGAATCCCCGAGGACCTGCCGGGGCGCACCGCCACATGGCGGTCCGCGCTGCTGGGACGCCGGATGCTGCTGCTGCTCGACAATGCCTCCGACGCCGCTCAGATCCTCCCGCTGCTGGCGGCTCCCCGTGACTGTCTGGTGCTGGTCACCAGCCGGATGAGGCTGCTCGACCTCGACGGCGTCGGGTGGATCTCCCTGGGGATGATGCCGCCGGAGGACAGCGCCACGCTGGTGGCCAGGACGCTCGGGCCGGCCCGGGTGGCCGCCGAGCCGGAGGCCGCCGCCGAACTCGCCGAGCTGTGCGGCCATCTCCCCCTGGCCCTGCGCATCGCCACCGCCCGGCTCCGCAACCGGCCGCGGTGGACCGTGCGGCATCTCGTCGAACGGCTGCGGGACGAGAGCCGCCGGATGGACGAGCTGAGCTCCGGCGAACGCAGCGTCGCGGTCACCCTCCAGCTCTCCTATCTGACGATGGACGACAGACATCGCGCCGCGTTCCGCGTCCTCGGGCTGCACCCGGGCGCCGGTATCGACGCGCACTCGGCGGCCGCGCTGCTGGGCACCGATGTCCGGGACGCGGAGGACGTCCTGGAGCTGCTGCTCGACGTCCATCTGCTCCAGCAGCCGGAACTGGGCCGGTACACCTTCCACGACCTGGTGCGCAGCTTCGCCCAGAGCCGGCGCGGACCGATGACGGAGCAGACCGACGCGACGGCCGTCGAACGGCTGCTCCGCTACTACCTGACGGCCACCGGCCTCGCCTGCGACGTGCTGTTCCCCGGCCGTACCGCCCGCTCCACCGGGATCCCCGGCTATCAGGGGGAGCTGCCGGAGCTGAAGGACGAGAAGTCCGCCCGGCTCTGGCTCGGCCGCGAGCACCGGGGCCTGCTGGCGGTCGTGGATCTCTCCGACCGGCTGGGCCACGACCGCCACACCGGCTGGCTGGTCCGCAACCTGGTCTTCCATCTGAACGCGGGCGGTTACTTCGAGGAGTTCAGGGCACTGGGCCACCTCGCGGTCCTCGCCGCGCGCCGACTCGACGATCCGGTCCTGCTCAGCATCAGCCTGTCCAGTCTGGGTGTCGCCTGCTGGAAGCTCGGCTGTTTCGGGGAGGGCATCAGCGTGGCCCGGGAGGGGCGCGACATAGCGGTTCGCCTCGGCGACCGGGGGGCCGAGGCACACAGTGAGTCCACACTCGGGCTGCTCATGTCGATGCTGGGCCGGTACGCCGAGGCTCTGCCCCTGCTGGAGCGCGCGGTCGCGCTGGCCAGAGAGCTGGGCACCACGCACGCGGAGGCGGAGACCCAGACGAACCTCAGCTCGCTGTACGCGCGGTGGGGCCGCTACGCGGAAGCGGCGGCCGCCGCCCGCCGGGCCCTTGAGCTGGAGCGCGACACCACCGACCCGGTCAACGAGACCATGGCCCTGACCGATCTGGCGTTCGCCCAGATCGGTCTGGGCCAGTACGCGGATGCCGAGGAGAGCCTCAAGCGGGCCCGGGAGATGTGCGACGAGCCGCTGCCGCGGGGCGATGTGGCCCTGGTGCTGGCACTCTCCGCGGAGGTGGCGCACCGCCTCGGCGACAGCGATGTGGTGCCCGGACTGGCGGAGCGCGCCCGGACGCTCGCCCGGTCCGGTGGTACGCCGATACGTCAGACGAAGACCGAGAACATTCTCGGCCGACTCCATACGGCACAGGGTCAGTACGCGTCGGCGGTGACGCTGCACGCCCATGCGCTCAAGGTCGCCTCGGCCATCAGCTTCCGCTCCGAGGAGGCATCCGCCCGTCTGGGCCTGGCCCGGGCGGCGGAGGGGCTCGGCGACGCGGCGGCGGCCCGGGAGCACCGGGCCGCGGCGGCGGAGCTGTTCGACCTCATGGAGCTGCCGGAGACCGGCCGCGCCCATTGAGGCGGCCGCGCGGACCCCTCGGCCCGCGCGGCGCGGACCTCAGAGCTTGATGGAGGCCGGGCTCTGGTTGTCCGCGAGAATCTGCTGCGCCGCAGGCGGTTCGGCCACGTTGCCCTGCACGGTCACACCGATACCGAGCGCCAGCGCGGCGGCCGCGAGGATTCCGGTCAGTCCGATCAGCTTGGTGCGCATGGTCCGTCCCCCTGTGATTCGTGGGTGGATACGCCGCCTTGTGGCGCGGTACCCGTGTTCGACATCCCTGAGGTTGCTGGATGCCGATCCCGGAACGTTCCCGTCCGAATACCAGAGGTGGGAATCTATGGATCAGACCCCTATTCGGACTATATGGCAGCCGTCCGTGGTGAGCACCGCTTCGGTCTGGGCACTCCCGTGCTCGAAACCCGCCAGATCGAGCAGCGCTCGTACCGTCGCCCGGATCCCGGCCCGCTCCGCCTCGGACGGCGGGGCGGCGGGCTTCAGCGCGGTGATGTCCACGACGAGGTGCATGCCGTCGACGGTCAGCGTCCGCACCCGGAACCTCGGACCCGCCGGCGGCTCATCGGCGAGATGCGGGCCCGCGTACCCTCCCTGCTGGAGGAGCCGGCGCAGCGTCACCGTGTCGGGGAGGACGCTCCAAGGTCTGCCCAGCCCCTGGGAAATCTCCCGGAGAACGGCTCCCGCCCGGGCGCCGGGCCCGGGCCCGAGCACGGCGCGTACCTCGCTCTCGGAGCAGACGACCTGATCGATCCCGTTCGCCCGTACGGTGTGCTCCAGCGTCGCTCGGAGGGTCGCGGGCTCCATGAGGTCGACCGGAAGCAGCCGTCGCGGCGGCGGTCCGGCCGGGTGCGAAGGGTCCGGCTCCAGCTCCGGGAGCCTCGTGTCCGCCGCCCAGACCTCCAGGCCCGCGGCGACCGCCGCGCGTACGAGCGCGGGAGAGGGCATCACCATCAGAACCCGCCGTGTGGCGCGACCCTCGTTCATCGTGCCCCCGCCCCGGACAGCTCACGAGGCCGCCCGGGCGCCACGATTCCGTGGTCCGCGTACCCGACCGCCCCGGTGGAGATCACCGCGACGGACGCCGAGTAGCCGGGTGGGGCCTCCAGGTCCGCGAGCCGGACGCGGTCCAGCAGCTCCGCCCGGTCCGGGAACCACATCACACCGGGTACGGCGGCCGCGGCCGTGACCGTCATCCGTGTCATCGGGATGCGCAGGCCGTCGCCCGTCGCCTTCAGGACGGCTTCCTTCCGGGTCCATGTACGGAAGAAGGCCCGGGGCGTGTGATCGGGGCACTCCGCCGACTCGGTCTCGGAGAGGACCTGTGAACGCAACTCCAGCAGGGGCATGGTCTCGTCGATCCGCTCCAGATCGACGCCCACGGGTCCGGCGGTGGACAGCGCCACGGCGACCAGCTGACCGGAATGGGAGATGGAGGCCTCCCACGCGGTCCCCGGCAGAGTGGGCTTCCCGTGCGGTCGGGGGCAGTCGGGGCAGGATGCTCCCACGACCACCCGGTCCGCGGTCGTCCCGAGCAGATCGGCCGCGAGGGTGCGCAGCAGCGCCCGGCCCGCGACGAACCGGTCCTGATCGGCGGTCTGCCGCAGAGCGCCGGCCCGTTCCCGTTCGGCGCGGGACAGCAGATGGCGCCGGCTGCGGGCGGCACCGCCGACGAAGGCCCACCAGATGTGGCACGTGCCGTCGTGTTCACGTGGTCTGTCGTGCACGCTCGTCCTCGATGAAGTCGGCCAGCCGGCTGATGCCGGTACGGATCTCCGCGGGGGTCAGATAGCTGAGGGAGAGCCGGAGTTCGCGCTCCCCGCCCGACTGCTGGAAATAACGCATGGGCGTCCATATGACCCGGTGATCGCGCGCGGAGCGCTCCAGCGCCGCGGCGTCCGTCTCGAAGGGAACGGAGACGACCATGAAGAAGCCGCTCCGGGGCCTGTTCCAGGACACTGTCCCGTTCGGCCCGCCGAACACACGGGTCAGCTCCCGGTGAGCGGTGGCCAGATTCTCCCGGTAGAAGAGGGCCGCCTCGGCGTTCGCCCGGCGAAGGCTGAAGCCGCGGCTGAGCAGCATCCCGCCGGCTATCGCCTGGGTGATGGGCGAGGTGTTCACCGTGACCATGCTCTTCACATCGGACAGGGCGTCCGCGAGCAGCCGCGCCGGGGCGCCGTCGCCGACACCGGCGAGAGTCTGGTCCGCGACGACGTAGCCCAGCCTCAGGCCGGGGAATCCGGACTTGGCGAAGGTGCCGATGTGGATGACCCGCGCCGCGTCGTCCAGCGCCTTGAGCGCGGGAGGGCTGCCCTCGGGAGCGAACACGGCGTACGCGTGATCCTCGATCAGCAGGAAGTCGTGCTCCCGGGCCAGCGCGATCAGCTCTTCGCGGGCGTCGAGGCCGAGCGAGGTGCCGCCTGGATTCGCCCCTTCCGGCACGACGTACAGGGCGCGCGGCCGGCGCCCCTCGCCGATCAGCCGCCGCACGGCGGTGAGCACCTGCGCGGGAGCCAGGCCGTGCGGGCCCTCCGGTACCTCCTCGACCCGGATGTCCAGCAGCAGAGCGGCTCCCGTGACTCCCGCGTAGCAGGGCGACGCGACGAGAAGAACGTCGTCAGGCCCGCCGAACAGGGCACGCAGGGTGATCAGCAGCGCCTCCTGGCAGCCCGTGGTCACCACCACGGACTCCGCGTCCACCGAGATCCGCTCGTCGGTGCGGAGCATGACGGCGATCAGCTCGCGGATGATCCCGGACGTCGCCCCGTACTGGAGCAGCTCCCTGGTGATCTCGCCCTCGCCGAGGCCGCGTTCGGTGCGCAGATGCTCCAGAAAGGCTTCCAGGAACACGCGCACCGAGCCCAGATCGAGGAACCGCTCGTGCGGGCGGCCGGACGCGAAGGACAGGGCGTCCGGGTAGCGCGCCGTGGCTTCGTTGAGGAAGCTCATGACGGTCAGCCCGGGGTCGCCGAGCGAGGAGTGCAGATCGGCCGCGGTCAGCATGTGCGTTCCCTTCGTCGCGGACTGAGCAGCCCGTCCAGGCCTGCCAGGGAGGACCGGCCGGCCAGCACCATGGCCTCCTGGAGCTCACCGCGCACTTGGGCGAACAGCTCCGCGACCGCGTCGGCCCCGCCGGCGGCGAGCGCCCAGAGCACGGGCCGCCCGGCGAACACGGCCCGGGCCCCGAGGGCGGCGGCCACCAGGATGTCCGTGCCGCGGCGTACACCGCCGTCGAGGTAGACCTCGCAGCGGTCGCCCACCGCCTCGGCCACCTCGGGCAGGGCGTGGAGGGAGGGCACGGCGCGGTCCAGCTGCCGGCCGCCGTGCGAGGAGACGATGATCCCGTCCGCGCCCGTGTCGGCCGCGCGGACAGCGTCCTCGGCGCAGAGCACTCCCTTGACGACGAGCGGCAGTTCGGTCTGTGCCCGCAGCCAGGCGAGATCGGACCAGCTGAAGGTCGCGTCGTGGGTGGCCGCGGCATGCTGCGCGATCGCCGAGGCGCCGGTGCCCGGCGCCCCGGGCACCCCGCCGATCCGGTGCGGCAGATTCACCGGCGTCACCCCTGGCGGCAGGGTGAACCCGTTACGCAGATCCCGCCGACGGCTGCCGAGGCGCGGGGCGTCCGCGGTCAGCACCAGCGCCCGGTAACCGGCCCGCTCCGCGCGGCGGGCCAGATCCGCGACGACCTCCCGGTCCCGCAGACAGTAGAGCTGGAACCACAGCGGCCCGGCGGCCGCGTCGGCCACCTCCTCCAGGCCCACACTCGACAGCATCGGCACCACGGTGAGCGCCCCTGCCCGCCCTGCGGCCTCGACCGCCTCAAGCTCACCCGCGGGGTGCACCAGCCGCTGGTAGGCCATGGGAGCCACGGCCATCGGCAGGGAGACCGCGCAGCCGAGCATGGACACGGACAGGTCCGGCCGGTCGACGCCGCTGAGCACGCGCGGCCGCAGGGCGTAGTCGGTGAACGCCTGCTGTTCCCAGGCCAGGGTCAGCTCCTCCCCCGCGCCTCCGCCGATGAAGTCCGCGACGGAGGACGGGAGGACGGCACGGGCCGCGCGCTCCAGCCCGTCGGCCGCGTCGGGGCGGAGCTGGGCCGTCGCCACTACTCGCTCCCGGTTCCGGCCGGGACCAGTCCGGACGTTCGAAGCCGCTCCGCCGCCTCGTACAGGGCCCGGATGTTCGCGGTGCCGAACGTCCGCGCGTCGCGCCGCTCGATGAGCTCGAAGAAGACGGCGCGGTTGGGGAAGGGCGAGCGGGTGAAGATCTGCAGCAGATCTCCCCAGTGGTCCCGGTCGCCGAGGATGCCCAGACCGGCGAGGACCGCCGCGTCCTCGGACGAGCAGCCCAGCCGGGTGGGGAGCTGGTCGTAGTAGGTGGCCGGGGTCGACAGGAAGTCCACCCCGTGTGCGCCGGTGGCCCGGACCGCGCCGACGATGTCGTCGGAGCGGAAGGCCACATGCTGTACGCCACCGCCGCCGCAGGCCCGGAGGAAATCGACGAGCTGGCCCTCCTCGCAGTCGGGCGCGACGAGGGTGAAGGTGACCGAGTCCCCCGCGCCTCCCTGAAGCACCAGCGATTCCATGGTCTGATCGCCGACCTCGATGGTCTCGACGAAGGTTCGCCGCAGCCCCAGGGTCCGCCGGTAGAAGTCCTCGGTCCGGGTCAGCGTGGAGCCGGGGAGACAGATGGCCACATGATCGATCTCCTCGATCAGGCCGGCGGCCGGCGGCACGTTCCGAAGCGGACTGAACCCGGGCAGCGGGCTGGTGTCCGCGCCGGTTCCCGAGAGAAAGGTGTGCCGGAGCGTCTCGGCCCCCGCTACGGTCGCGGTCGTCACGCCGTCCCGGGTCAGCGGGGCGGCCACCAGGACGGCGCCGCCCGCCGTCGCCCTGGCGCAGGCCGCCGGCACATCGTCCACGCGCAGCGCGATATTCCGTACGCAGTCCCCGTGCTCGGCCACGAACGCGGCCACTTCACTGTCCGGACGCGTCGCCGCGGTCACGACGACCCGGGCCGCGCCGTGGCGAAGCAGGACGGAGCGGTGGCCCGTGAGGCTGTCCTCCAGCGGTGTCGAGGCGGCCAGGGGCTGAAATCCGTAGCCGTCCCGGAAGATCTCCACGCTCCGGTCAAGATCGGTGACGTAGAACTCCAGATGGTCAATCCCGTTTATCTGCATGGTCTTTCCTCGATTATCGACTGATCAGCGGCCGGGAACGGCCTCGGGTCGGAGTTCGGGTCCGCCGGGGGAGGAGGGACCCGGGTCGGGGTCGGCGAAGGTGCGCACTCCGGGTACGAAGAGCGGCAGGACGGTGGTGACGACGAGCACCGCCAGCGCGACCACCAGGACGGTCCGCAGGCCGAGCAGATCGGCCGCCATCGGGGCGAGGGCGAGGCCCACGGGCTCCAGGGCGTAAGTGCCGAGCATCTCCACCGCGAAGACCCGGCCGAGCAGTTCGTCGGGGACGGCACGCTGGAGGGCACTGGCCCACAGCACGCCGAAGATCCCGTACCCCATCCCGGTGAGGAAGACGGAGAAGCCCAGCAGTGTGATCGAGACGCCCGTCATCATGAAGGCGAGCTGGACGACGCCCAGACCCAGTCCCAGCACCGCCACGGTGCCGGGCCGCCGGGGCGGGCGCGCGCCGACGGCGAGACCGCCCACGGCGGAGCCGGCGGCCTGGAGCGCGAGCAGCACGCCGTACTGGGGCATCTGGCCCCGCGCGGAGAGATACACGGGGAGCAGCACCAGCATCGGTGCCATGACCAGGATCAGCTGGACGGTGCCCTGGCCGATGATGACCGCGACCCACGGCCGGTCGAGCACCGCGCGGAATCCCGCCCGGGCCTCGCTCAGCACCCCTGTGCGCTGGTGCCGTTCGGGCCTGGAGTCGCGGATCCCCAGCAGCGCGAAAATGCTGACGCCGAACGTCGCCGCGTCGATCCAGAAGGCGGTGCGCGCGCTGCCCAGCACCAGGAGCAGTCCGCCGAGGCCGGGACCGACGATCATGGCGATCCGGGAGGTGGCCGACAGCAGCGCGTTGGCCTGCGGCAACAGACCGGGAGCGAGGGTCGGCAGCAGAGCCCGGTGGGCGGGCCGGAAGAGGCCGCTGCCGAAGCCCATGCCCGCCGCCAGCGCGGCGGCCAGCAGCAGCGGTCCCTCTGCCGCCCCGAGGGCGAACCCCACCACACAGAGCATCCGGAGCACATCGGAGGCGATCATCAGCCGGGAGCGCCGCAGCCGGTCGGCCAGCACGCCGCCGCCCAGCGCGACGATCACCAGAGCCAGACTCTCCGCGCCCAGCACCAGCCCCAGCGCGGATCCCGACCTGTTCTCCAGCATGGCCGCCGCCAGGGCGGCCACGAACATGCCGTCCCCGACGGTGCTCAAGGCCTGCCCCAGCCAGACCCGCCGGAACGCCGGCAGGCCCAGCGGGCGGAGTATCTCCGTCTTCATGTGGATTTCCGTTTCTTACGTGGTGGGTGGCGTTCGCCGGATCACGGGCCGTCGGTCGCGGAACCCGGCTCCGCACCGGCCCGCGCCGGGGACGTCCGGCGCTCCGGGCGCCGACGGGCCAGGGCGGCCCGGCGCCGGGACCCCCGCACACCCGCCGGGGCGTCTCCCCCGGTCCGTCCGGGCGAGGTCGTCACAGGGCCGAGGAGCAGCCCCTGCGCCGCGATGGTCGGATGCCGGAAGAGATCCGCGAGCGAGAGCGACGCCCCGAACTCCTCGCACAGCCGAGCGTGCAGACGGGTGACCGTCATCGAGTTCGCGCCGGCCTCGAAGAGATTCATCTCACGGCCCACCGTGTCCGTGCCCAGGGCCTCCCGCCAGACCGACGCGACACGGCGCTCGGTGTCTCCCTGCGGGGGCGTTCCCGTCACGGCCGCCGTCCGGGGCGTGTGGTGGCCGGCCTTGACCGGCCTCGGGGTGAAGACGGGTGCGGGCAGTTCCCCCAGGGTCCGGCCGGAGCCTTCGGCGAGCTCCGTCAGGATGTCGGTGTACTGGCCGAGAACCAGCCCGGCGCTCTCCGCGGCGAACACGCGCTCGTCCCAGATCACCCGCAGGCTCCCGGCGCCCGGAACGACCGCCAGGGTCAGCGGTGCTCCGGTGAGCAGTCGGCCGTGTCCGGACTCCACCCGCAGAACGTCCGCCTCCGCCGTCGCACCGGACGCACGGCCGCCGAAGTTCTGCACGACGAGCACGCTGTGGAACAGGGTGCGGCTCATGGGAATCCCGGCCGCTTCGTAGACATCGGCCAGCGATTCGCCCGCCGAGACCTCACCGAGCTGCCACGAGGTCTCGGCCACGGTGTCGAGCAGCCCGTCCAGGGACGCCCCCGGGGCGGTGTCGACGGAGAGCGGCAGCGTGGTGAGATACAGACCCGCCATCGCGGAGACGTCGCCCAGCTCCGCCGGACGCCCGTTCAGCGACACCCCGAAGGTCACCCGGTTCTCACCGGAGTTCCGGTGCAGCAGAGCGGCCCAGGCGGCGGCCAGTACGGTCCCGAGCGTGGTGCGCCGCCGGCGGGCGAGCGACTGGAGCGCGGCGAGAGTGGCACCGGGCAGGGTCGTCTCACACTCCGCGTAGTCGTCCGCGTGTGCCGACAGCGCGGGCGGCTGGGCGTCGAAGGGCAGCGGGGTGGGGCTGAGGAACCCTTCGAGCCGCTCTCGCCAGAAGTCACGGGCCCGGCCGGCGGGCCGCTCCCGGAGCCAGCGGACGAACGCGCCGTACGGAACAGGGGGCTTCTCGTCCGCGAAGGGCTCCCGCCCCCGCGCCAGCGCCGTGTACACGCGCATGAGTTCGGCCGTCAGCAGGGACGACGACCAGCCGTCCAGCAGGATGTGGTGGTCGGTCCACACCAGACGCCCCTCCTGCGGGCCGGTCTTGACCAGGATCAGCCGGTAGGGCGGGGTGCCGGAAAGCTGCGGGGGCTCGGCCCGGTTCTCCGCCAGCAGGGCGGCGAGGCGGCGCTTGACCTGCACGGGCGAAAGCGCCGTCCAGTCGAGGAAGGCCACGGCGTCGGACGGCTCCCGGTGCACCGTCTGAATCGGCTCGGGCAGCGCCTCCCACTCGACGGAGGTGCGCAGCACATCGAATCGCCGTGCCAGCGCCGCCCAGGCGTCCCGGAAGAGAGCGCCGTCCAGAGGGCCGCGCAGAGTGAGGACGCATTCGTTGTAGTTGGCGTCCTTGCTGCCGGCCAGCAGATGCCGGTTGAGCATCACCCGCTGCATCGGGGCGAGAGGAAAGGCGTCCTCGGCCGTCGCCGTCGCCGTCTCCATCAGCGCGGCATAGGCCGGCGATCGCAGCGTCCGCTCGGGCAGCAGGGAGAAGGGAGCGCCGAACGCCGAGTGCAGAGCCGCCACCAGCCGGTCGGCCAGCCGGTCGGCCTCGGCGGCGTCGAAGTACCGGTCGTCCAGCACCAGGCCGGCCGTCAGAGTGCCGTCCGGCGCCAGGGAGAAGTTGGCCTCGGCGGCGAACGGCATGGCCGCGGCCGCGTCCACGTCGTGGCCGACCGGGGCTCCCGGTGCCGCCACGGGGCGCAACCCGCCGTCGGCGGAGCCTTCACCGCCGCCGGAGAGGTAGTTCACGACCACGCCGCCGGGGCCGCCGGTCATCGGCTGCCCGGCCTCCTGCCGCAGCCTTCCGTAGCCGATTCCGCCGTCGGGCACCTGGGCCAGACGGGCGGCCGTCCGGCTCACCGGCTCCTCGCGCAGGGCGAAGGGGAACAGTGCGGTGAACCAGCCGACGGTGCGCGACACATCGGGGGCGTCCTCGCCGGTAGGCCTGCCGTGGAATTCGAGTGTGACGCTCGCGGGAGCCGTACCGGCCTCGTCCGTCAGCGCACGGCGCAGCGCGGACAGACAGCCGGCGAGCACCCGGTCCCCGGAGCGCCCGGCGCGGGCCCCGGTGAGGGTCGCCGCCCGGGTCGGACGGTGGGCGTCCCCGTACCGGCCCGATCCTTCCGCGTGGCGCGGCCGGAGGCCGGTCCCCGCCTCAAGAGCGGCGTCCCGCCAGTACTGCCGGTCCCGGTCCGGGACGGCGCCGGCGGTCTGCCGGCTCCACCGGCTGTAGCGGAGGTAGGAGGCCCCGTCGGCGGGGAGTTCCGGGGAGCGGCCCGCCCGGCGCGCCAGCAGGGCGGCGGCGAGGTCTTCCGTGAGGATCTGCCAGGAGACCGCGTCGACCACCAGGTGATGGATGCACCAGAAGAGCAGATCGTCCTCGCCCGGGGGGGTGCGGAACAGCACGGCGCGCAGCAGAGGGCCTTCTGTCACCGACAGCCCGTTCTGGACCCGCTCGGACGCCTCGCCCAGCAGACGGTCGCGCCCGGGGCCGGGCTCGGGAAGCCGGACCTCCTCGAAAGCCGTCTCCGAGTGGGCGGGGATGGGCGCTGCCACCTGCCGCCACCCTTCGGCGGACTCGGTGAAGCGCACACCGCCCAGCACCGTGTGACGGAGAATCACATCGTGTACGGCCCGGCGCAGCACGAGTCGCGGGCAGCCTTCGGCGACGGCGAACCACTGTGTCTGGGTCTGGCGTTCCCGGCCCTTGGGGAAGGCCTCGAAGAACCACTGCTGCACGGGCGTCAGCCCGGCCTCGGCGGGCTCGTCCCCGAGGTCGGCGGTGCTCCGCGGCCGCGGCCGGCCGTCGGTTCCCGACTGGCGCTCCGCCACGACGGCGGCCAGCTCACGGAGGGTCTGGTGCTGGAACACATCACGTGCCGTGAGGGAGATGCCCAGTGCCGAGCACCGTGAGATGATCCGCAGCCAGCTGATCGAGTCGCCGCCGATCTCGAAGAAGTTGTCGTCGACACCGAGCGCGTCCATGCTCAGCACCTCTTCCCACACCCGGGCCAGCGTGTGCTCCTGCGCCGTGCTGGGCGGCCGGCGGGCGGACCGCGAGACGGCGCGCGCCGGCGCCGGGAGCCGGGAGCGGTCCACCTTCCCGCTGACGGTCAGCGGGAAGTCCTCGACGAAGACCATCCGGCTGGGGACCATCGCCCGCGGCAGCCGCAGGGACATGTGCTCGCGGACCCGGCGCAGCAGATCGCGGCGGAGGGCGGACTCCAGCGGGCGGTTGGCGTGGCTGTCACAGTCCGGCCGGCGGTCCTGCGGCAGCCGCGCGGCCGGTGCGGCGAAGGGCGCCGGAGCGACGGCGACGTCGATGCGGCCGTCACCGGCCGCGGTGAGGGCGAGCGATGCCCCCGCCTCGCGCGCCGCCGCCGCCAGATCGGCCGGGTGCACCGCGGGAGGCTGTCGACGGGCTTCGCGCAGCCCGTCGCCGAGCGACGCGCACCGCGGCTCGCTCAGCGCCTCGTGCAGGGCGGTATGGGCCGCCACCCGGGCGTCGCGGACGCCCTGGATCAGCAGGCCGTCCGCCGTGAGCTCCTTGAGCAGCGCGCCGAAGTCCGACAGGGTCAGGCCGGTGCCGTCGACCGGGCGTGGCCGGGAGAGCACCGGTATGTCCCCGCCGGTCTTGTGCAGCACGGCATCGAAACGGAAACCGTTCATCTCGGTGTCGGCCCGGCCGGACTTCGCCCGGATGTCGGCGAAGCCGAACTCCGGCAGCCGGTCCGCCAGCGTGTGGAACCAGTCGGGGCCGAGGCACAGCTCGTTCTCGTTCTCCACCGCCTCCTCGACGCTGTCGAGCAGGCCGCGCAGATCGTCGCCCGCCGGGTTGCGGTGCCGCTGTACCGACAGGTGGAACGCGCGCAGCAGCGTCAGATCGCGCACATCGCCGACGACCAGCCGGCCGCCGGGCCCGAGCAGGCGCCATGCCTGGCACAGGACGTCGTCCAGATACTGGGCGGTCGGGAAGTACTGCACCACCGAGTTGAGCACGATCAGGTCGAACCGCTCGTCCTCGACGGCGGACAGATCGTGGGCCGGGGCCTCGATCAGCCGGACCCCGCCGTCGTCGAGTCCGGCGGCGGGCAGCTGGGCGGCGACGTACGCCAGGGCACGCGGGGAGATGTCCGTGCCGGTGTACGAATCGGTGTGCGGCGCCACGGTCAGCAGGATCATGCCGGTGCCGCAGCCGATCTCCAGAACTCTGCGCGCGGGTCGCTCCATGACCCGGGAGACGGCCTCGTCCCGCCACTCGGCCATGTCCTCGGCCGGGATGGGAGTCAGGTCGTAACTGCTCAGCCAGCCACTGGTGTTGAGGACGGCCTCCTGTCCCTCCTCGACCTCGTTGAAGACCTCGGCGTCGTGCACCTGCTTCCACTCGTCCACCCGGGACTCGCCGAGCGAGTCGGCGGACCCGTCCCGGGCCATCCGCAGATATCCGACGAGGCGGGGGGCGCCCTGTTCGTCCGTGCGCACATCGGCGGCGACGCCCGCGACGCCGGGGGTCTCTCCCGCGACCCTTTCCACCTCGGCGAGTTCGATCCGGGTGCCCCGGATCTTGACCTGGCTGTCGAGCCGGCCGCGGAACTCCAGCGCGCCCGATGGCAGGACCCGGACCCGGTCGCCCGTGCGGTACATGCACCGGCCCTCGTGGATCCGGTCGGGCACGAAGCGGGCGGCGGTCTCGTCCGGTGCGTCGAGATAGCCGAGGGCGACTCCGGAGCCGCCGATGTACAGCTCTCCCGGCATCCCGGGCGGCACGGGTTCCCCGTGCTCGTCCAGCACATGGACGATCGTGTTCGGCAGGGGTCTGCCGATGGGCACGTGTGGCGTGTGCCGCGCGTCCTCGGCGAGTTCCGCCGTGTCGTACCAGGTGGATGTGACCGTGGCCTCGGTGACGCCGTAGGCGTTCAGCAGCCTGACGCCGCCGCCGACGCCCTCGTGCCACTGCCGCACCCTCACCGGGTCGACTCGATCGCTTCCCGCGACGACCAGGCGCAGACCGGCCGGTATCCGCGTCTCCCCCGCGGCGGCCTGGCGGGTCCATTCGTGCCACAGGGCCGCGGGCAGATTCAGCACCGTGAGGTGTTCTTCCTCAACCAGCGCCGTCACATCACCGATGTCGGAACCGCGGACCAGCACCGCCGCACCCGCCTCCCACGAGGCGAAGAGCTCCTCGATGGAGACGTCCACGGCCGGTGACGCCATGTTCAGCACGGTGTCCGCGTCGGTCAGCCCGTAGACGGCCCCGGCGTCCCGCGCGAGGCTCACCGCCGACCGGTGCGGGACCACGACTCCTTTGGGCCTGCCGGTGCTTCCGGAAGTGAAGATGATGTAAGCCGGGTCGTCCGGCTCGTACGCCGCCGGGGCGGGCCGTGCGCCGGACACGGCGTGCACGGCCTCGAACGACAGCAGGGGAGGGGCGAGCGCCGCCACCGTGTCCGGTGCGATGTCGCCGTCGTGCAGCACCAGCCGGCATCCGGCGGCGGCCGTCATCGCCGCGAGGCGCTCCACGGGCAGCCGGGGGTCGAGCGGCACATACACCGCTCCCGACCGCATCACGCCCAGCATGGCCGCCGTCTGCCGGACCGAGGGGGAGGCCAGCACGGCCACCTTGTCGTGGCGTCCGACGCCCTGGGCGGACACGACCGCGGCGCAGTGCTCCGCCGCCGCGTGGAGTTCGCGGAAGGTCACGCTCTGCCGGGCGTCCCGCGCCGCCTCGTGCTCCGGCCTGCGAACGGCCTGGGCGGCGACGATGTCCGGCAGCCCCGTGTGGCCGGAATCGCCCGTGATCTCCGGCGACGGCGCCCCGGCCCGCGCCGGGGACCGGGAGGGCTGCGGCGCGGCCGACTCGCCCAGCTCGGCCACCAGTTCATGGACCAGGCCGGTGAATCCTTCGGCGTACCGGCCGATCGTCTCCTCGGTGAACAGCTCGCTGCTGTACTCGAAGTACACCCGCAGCCGCTCCCCCGCCTGCTGCACATCACAGCTCAGGTCGAACTGCGAGGAGGTCCGCCCGCTGCCGAGCGACTCCAGTGTCAGTCCTCCGAAGTCGACGCCCTGGTCCGGGGCGGGAAGGTACTGGAAGCACACATCGTAGTACGGGTTGCGGTTGGCCTCGCGTCTCGGCCGCAGTGCCTCCACCAGCCGGGCGAAGGGCACATGCTGCCGGTTCAGCAGCTCGTGATGGACCATCCGGTGCCGTTCCAGGGCCTCCCGGAAGGAGTCCGCTCCCGCCAGGTCGATCCGCAGGGGCAGCGTATTGGCGTAGAAGCCGACCGCTCCCAGCGTGTCGGCGTCCGTGCGCCCGGCGAGCGGTACACCGATCACCACGTCGTGATTGCCCGACAGCCCGGCCATGAGCCGGGTGAACGCCGTGCCGAGGACGGTGAAGGGGGTGGTGCCGAACCGCCGGGCGATGTCGTGGACGGCCCCCGCCGTCTCCGCCTCCAGATGGAAGGTGTGCACCGCGCCGGCGAAGGTGCGGTGGGCGGGGCGGGGGAAGTCGGCGGGAAGTTCGAGCCTGGGGGCCTGCTCCAGAGTCTCCCGCCAGTAGGCGAGTTCCTCGGGATCCACCCCGGCCCCGTCCTGGGCGGCGAGGCGTGCGGCGTGCTCGCCCGCACCGATGCCGTCGGCGCGCGGCGCCGGTGTCCGGCCCGCCGCCCGCGCCCGGTACGCCTCGCTGAGGTCGGCCAGCAGCACCTGGGTCGACCAGCCGTCGAAGACGATGTGGTGGACGACGAGCAGCAGTGCGTGCCGGTCCTCCGCGATCCGCACCAGCCGGGTGCGCAGCGGGGGCTGTGCGGTCAGGTCGAAGGGCGCGCGGGCCAGCTCGTCGAGGCACTCACGGGCCTCGGCGAGGGGATCCTCCGCGCCGGAGACGTCTGTGACGGTACGGTCGACGGGCTGGTCGTCGACGAACACCTGGTAGGGGCTGCCGCCCAGGGTGAGGAAGCGGGTGCGCAGCGCCTCGTGGCGGGTCACACAGTCCGACAGCGCGTCGAAGAGGGCCGTCTCGTCAAGGCGGCCGTTCAGCACCAGTCCCATGCTGATGACGTAGAAGGAGCTGTCGGGGTTGAAGTTGTCCAGAAACCACAGGGCGCGCTGAGGCGGGGTCAGCGGCCAGACCCGGGGCGTCGTCGCGGCGCCGGGCGCCTGCCGGGGTGCGGGCGCGTTCATGATCGAGAGCCTTCCATGGTGAGGGGGGCGCGGTGGCCCGGGGCGAGCCGCTGAAGCATGGCGAGTTCGTCCTCGCTGGCCAGGGCGAGGTCCGCGGCCACCGTCCGATGGACCGAGGGCCGGGTACGCGGCCGTCCGGCCGGGTCGGCGGAGAGCGGGCGGGTGGAGTCCAGCCATGCGGCGAGGGCGCGGACCGTGGGAAGGCGCAGCACTTCGGAGACCGGCACCCGGCGGCCGTATTCGCGCTCCAGCAGGCCTGCGATGCTCAGCGCGGCGAGGGAGTGGCCCCCGGCCTCGAAGAAGTCGGTGTGCACGGAGACTCTCTCCAGACGCAGGGCCGCACACCAGATGTCACGGACCGCGGCTTCGGTGGGCCCGAGCGGCGTCTCCCCGGCGTCCTCACCGGCGGCGGTGAGCGGCAGCCGTCCGAGGGCGGCGGCGTCCACCTTTCCCTGCGGTGTCAGGGGCAGTTCGTCGAGCAGGACGTATCCCGTGGGCACCAGGGCGGTGGGCAGCACACCGAGAAGGTGTTCGCGCAGGTCTCTCACCGAGGTGCCGCCGGGGGCCACGGCATAGGCGGTCAGCGAGAGATCGCCCGCGTCGCCCCGGGGCAGGACCAGGCACCGCTGGACCGCCGGGTGTCCCAGGAGGGCCGACTCCACCTCGGCGGGCTCCACCCGCACGCCGCGGATCTTCACCTGGTGATCTCTTCGGCCGAGGAACTGCCAGGTCCCGTCGGGCCGGCACCGGGCCAGGTCGCCCGTGCGATAGAGCGACTCACCGGGGCGGGCCGGGTGGGCGACGAATCGGTCGGCCGTGGTCGCGGAATCGCCGAGGTATCCGCGTGCGAGGCCCGCGCCGCCCACATGGATCTCGCCGATGGCTCCGGCGGGCACGGGGCGCAGCCACGGGTCCAGCAGATGGGCGCTGCGGCCGGCGAGCGGACGGCCCAGCGGCACATAGTCGGCGGGCGGCGAGTCCAGGACCTCCACCATGGAGAACGTGGTGTTCTCCGTGGGCCCGTAACAGGCCACGACGCGCAGATCCGGGTAGGCCGTCATCAGCCTGCGTACCGCCTGGACCGGCACCACGTCGCCGCCGGTGAGCAGGGTGCGCAGCCCGGCGAAGCACTGGTGGTGGCCGTCGGCCACCACCCGGAGCAGCCCGGCGGTCAGATGCAGGGTGGTGACGCCGTGCCCCTCGACCAGCTGGGCGATCTCCGGCCCGGTCAGCCGGGTCCGGTCCGCGATGACGAGGGCGGCGCCGTTGAGCAGGGCTCCCCAGATCTCGAAGGTGGACGCGTCGAAATGCACCGGGGCGGCCTGCAGTACGACGTCGCCGGGGCCCAGGGGAACGAACTCCGGGCGGTGGGCGAGCGACATCACCCCTCGATGGGTGATCTCCACGGCCTTGGGCTCGCCGGTCGTCCCGGACGTGCACATCACGTAACACAGATCGCCGGGGGAGACCTCGTCCCCGGCCCGCCCGCGGGGGGCGGTCCGCTCGGGGCGCCGGGCCGCCTCGTCCTCGGCCGGGACCATGACGAGGCGGTGGCCCAGGAGGCCGGCCGCTTCGGCCGTGCTGTCGTCGGTGAGCACGGCGGAGGGCCGGACCCGCTCCATGACGGCGCGGGTCCGCGCGGCCGGCTGGTCCGGGTCGATCGGCAGACAGGCGGCCCCCGCGCGCATGACGCCCAGCATCGCGGCGACGGTCATCCGGCCCCTCGGCAACGCCAGGGCGACGATCGTGCCCCGGGTCGCGCCCGCGGCCCGCAACCGATCCGCGATGAGATCCCCGGCGGCGTCGAGTTCGGCGTAGGACCAGGTGCGCGCGGAGTGGATGACGGCGGCGGCGTCCGGGTCCGCGGCGACGGCCCGCCGGAAGGCCTCGTCCACCGAGGCGGCGGGCAGCGGCCGCGCCGGCGCGCCCTCGCCCGGGGCCCAGGCCCCGGCCCTCTGCTCGGCGTCGTGCCAGGAGACCTGGTACAGGGGCACATCGGGCGCCGTCATCAGCGCCTCGACAAGGGCGAGGAACTCGTCGGCCATCCGTTCGACGGTCTCCGGGGAGAACAGCTCGGCCGCGTACGCGAGCACGAGCGACCCGCCGGCCTCGTCCAGACGGATGTCCCAGGTCAGGTCCGTGTCGATGACCGGAGGAGAGACCAGAAGGTCCTCCACGAGAAGGCCCTTCTCCCGGAACGTCTGCGGCACCTCCTCGGAGACCTGGAAGGAGACCGAGGTGACGGGCGGTTCGGACCGGGATCCGGTGCGTCCCGTCGTGGCCAGGATCTCGTCGTAACCGATGCCGGCATGCAGCATCGCGCCCGCGGACTGCTTGCGCGTCGTTGTCAGGAGTTCGCGGAACGTCCCGGTCCAGTTCACCGGGATCCGCAGCGGCACGCTGTTGAGCAGCGGCCCGACCACGTCCTGAAGCCATTCCTCGCGCCGCAGCGTCTGCGGGACGGACATCACCGGATCACTGCCCTCGGCGACGCCCGACCAGGTGGCCAGTGCCATCGCGTAGGCGGAGGCGAGCACCATGAACGGGGTGGCCCGCCGCTCCCGGCAGAATCGCTCCAGCCGGTCCGGGAATCCCTCCGGGAGCCGTCTGCGGAAGCCCGCGGCGGCACAGGAGCGATCCTGCGGCCGGTCGTGGTCCAGGGGCAGCCGGAAGTCCGGGACACCGGCGAGCTCCGACCGCCAGTAGGCACGGCTCGCCTCTCCCCCGGGGCCCTGGGCGTTCTCCCGAAGCCAGTCGGCCACCCGCCGGTACGGCACGGGCTCGCGGTCCGGTGCCGTACCGGAGGCCAGTTCGGCGACCAGGCCGCTCAGAAGCACCTCGACCGAGCGGGCGTCCAGATACGCGTGGTGCAGAAAGAGCGCCAGCATGTGGCGGCGGTCGCCGAGCGAGGCGAACACCGCCCGGTACCCCGCCCGGGCACTCAGATCCTGCGGGCGGCGCAGACAGTCCTGGAGGAGTGCCTCCCACTCGGCCTGCCCGTCCGGCCGGTCCCTCAGATCGAGGACCGTGACATCGGGACCGCCGTCCCCCGGGACCAGCACCGCCCCTTCGGGGTCGGCCGCGAAACGCAGTCCCAGCACATCGTGACGGTCCGGCAGCGCCCGGAGCGCGCTTCGCACCGCCTCGGTGTCCAGCTCACCGGTGAGCCGCAGAACCAGGGGGACGGTGTACAGCGGGACGTCCGGCCGTGTCTGGTTGATGAACCACAGGCCCGCCTGCGTACCGGAGGCGGGAATGGGCGCCGCGTCCGCCGGGGGGCGGCCCCCGGCGGGCGCGGGAGGCCGGGGGATCACCGGGACTCCGTCCACTGCGCGGTGAGAGTGGCGAGCGCCCGGGCGTTGGCGGCGGCCAGGAAAGCGGCCACGGACACATCGGTGTCGAAGCGCTTGTTGACCCTGGCGGTGACGTCCAGGGCGAGCAGTGAGTTGCCGCCCAGCTCGAAGAAGTCGTCGCGTGCGCCGACCTGTTCGATGCCCAGAAGCATCTGGAGCGTCTCGCAGATGAACCTCTCCCGGTCGTCCTCGGGCGCGATGTAGTCGGTGTCCAGCTCGGGCCGCTGGTACTTGGCCGAGCCCCGGTCGGCTCCCGCGAGCACCTCCAGCGCGGTGGCCACGTCGAGGCGCCGCCCCTGTTCGACCACGGCGTTCAGGTCCTGGGTGGAGATGTGGGTCTGCGGCACCCCGGCGGCCAGGGACAGCAGGAACACCGCATGGCCCTCACGCTCCGAGAGGAACGAGGCCATGCCGGCCTCCGACATGACCGCGAGCCTTTCTATCTCCCGCAGTTCATCATTGCCCTCGTCGGTCGCTCCGGCGTCGACGGCCATGCCCAGATCCCGCCAGCCGGTCCAGTCGACGGCGACGACCTCGGTGCGCCCCCGCTGCCGGCAGCTGTGTGCCAGCCCGCCCAGATAGGCGTTGGCCGAGGTGTAGTCGGCGATGCCGAACCGGCCGTCGATGACGTTCAGCGAGGAGAAGAGCATCAGGAAATCGAGGTCGCGGCCCTCGGTCGCCGCGAGCAGATGGCGGGAGCCGCGCACCTTCGGGGCGAGAACCTCGCGATACGCCCGGGGGTCCAGGGTCTGCACCAGTCCGCCGCCGGGCAGGCCCGCCGCGTGGATGACGCCGTCGAGCCGCCCGAAGCGCTCGTCCACCAGCCGGATCAGGGCGTTCACCTCGTCCGCGTCGGACACGTCGGACCTCAGGGCGAGCACCTCGCCGCCGTACTGCTCCAGCCGCTGGAGCTTGTCGATCCGGCGGCTGGTCCGGTCGTCCCAGCCGTGCTCGGTGGTCCACGCCTCCCAGGCGTCGCGCTCGGGGAACTCACCGCGCCCCGTCAGGACGAGATTGGCGCCGTACTCCCTGGCGAGGAACTCCGCCAGCGACAGACCGATGCCGCCGAGACCTCCGGTGACGAGATACGTGCCCCCGGCGCGCGGCGCGCGGAGGGCGCCGGACCGTTCCCGGTCCTCCTCGCGTACGTGCACCGGCTCGACGCCGCGTGCCCAGCGGCGGCCGGAGCGGTGGGCGACGGTCGCGTCCGGATCGTCCACCAGGAGCTCTTCGAGGACGGCCAGGGCTGCGGCCTCGGCTCCCTCGGCGGGATCCGTGTCGACGACCCTGCACGAGAGCCGCGGGATCTCCCTCGGCAGCACCCGGACGATGCCTTCGAGCAGACAGTCCTGCGGGGAGAGGCGTTCCGTGCCGACGACGTCGAAGGCGGCCCGGGTGACCACCAGCAGCTGTCCGGCGGCACCGCGCTTCTCGCCCAGGGCCTTGCCGAGCGCCAGCAGGGCCGGGGCGGAGTCCGGAACGCCGTCCGCGTCGGCTCCCCGGCCGGCCAGGAAGACCACCGCGGTCGAGTCGGCGGACGCCTCCTCCTCGTCGAGGGCGAGCGAAAGCTGCGCGGCGTCGTCGATGGCGAGTTCGACTCGGCTCTCACTCCGCCGCAGGTACTGCCCGGCGCCGGCGAACTCCACACAGGCGATGCCCCGGACGGACAGCCCCTCGGTGACGCGGGCGACGATCCCGTCGGTCTCGCCGGAGCCGTCGGTGATCAGCAGCACCGACTTCAGCGAGTCCAGCCGCCGGGCCCCCGTGAGCCGGCCGGCCGACGCCGTGCGCCGCCAGGACGGCATGTAGAACCACTTGCCCGGCTCCTTCTCCCGGTCCATCAGACGCCGGCTGAGCTCGACCTCCTCCTCGGACGACCTGTCGATCCAGAACCGCTCGCGCTGGAACGGATACGTGGGAAGCTCCGCCCTGCGCGGATCGCCCGGACCGCAGACGGACCAGTCCGGCTCGGTGCCCGCCTCCCACAGCCCGGCGACCGCGGCCAGAAGCATCCGTATGTCGCTGTCGGCGTCCTTGGGATGCCGCATCGTCGCGATGAGCGGCGGCAGATCCGAACCGCTCGCCGCGGCACGCACCAGGGACAGCATCCCCTTCCCGGGGCCGACCTCCAGCAGCGGACCGTCGACGGATTCCAGCAGCCGGGCGATGCCCTCGGTGAAGCGGACCGCGCCGCGCAGATGGCGTCCCCAGTACTCGGGATCCCGCGCGTCCTCCTTGCTCAGCCAGTCCCCGGTGACATTGGACAGGACGGGGACCGACGGCTCTCCCATGGGGATGTCCCTGAGGAACTCGACGAATTCCCGGGCCGGTCCGTCCATCAGCGGCGAGTGGCTGGCGCAGGAGACCCGCAGCCGCCGGGGCCGGACCCCCTCGGCCTCGACACGCGTCGCCAGCTCGGCGATGCCGTCCTCGGTGCCGGACGCCACGACGAGACGCCGCGCGTTGTACGCGCCGATGACCACGCCGTCCGGCAGCAGCCGCTCCACCTGCTCGGCCGGCAGCGGAATCGCGAGCATCGCTCCTCGCGGGGACGCGTCCATCAGGGCGGCCCTCTTGGCCACGACTCTGACGGCGTCCCGGAGCTCGAACACGCCCGCGACGGTGGCCGCGACGATCTCGCCGAGGCTGTGTCCGATCATCGCCTGCGGCCGGATCCCCAGTGCCTCAAGCGTGCGGACCAGGGCGTACTCGACGGCGAACAGAGCCGGCTGCGTCAACCAGGTCTCGTTCACCGGGTGCCGGCCCAGTTCGTCGTCCGGCCCGTGCAGCAGCGCCGCCAGATCCACTCCCAGCTCCGCGTGGAACAGCTCCGCGCAGCGGTCGAACTCCGCCCGGAAGACGGTGTGCTCCTCGTACAGCTCCCGTCCCATCCGGGCGTACTGGGAACCCTGCCCGGGGAACAGGAAGGAGGGCCCGCCGGACATGGCGCGGACCGCGGGGGTCTGTGCCCGGGAGCGCAGGGCCTCGACGGCCTCGTCCCGGCTCCGGGCCACCACCGCGGCCCGGTGGCCGAAGCGGGAGCGCCCTCGCTGGAGGGTCCGGGCGGAGGCGTGGAGCGGCCGGTCCGCGTGCTCCGGGTCGGCGATCCACTCCGCGAGGGAGCGCAGATAGTCGCCGACCGCCTCTCCGCCGCGGGCCGACACCGGCAGGATCTGCCAGCCGTCGTCCTCCGCGCTCTCCCGTGCCCGGTCGGCGGCCCCGTCGAGGGGGGCCGGGGGCTCTTCGACGACCACATGAGCGTTGGTGCCGCCGAACCCGAAGGCGCTCACACCGGCTCGCCGGGGCATCCCCTCCGGCAGGCCCCAGGGCCGGGCCTCGCCGGTGATGTAGAAGGGGCTCTCCGCCAGCCCGAGACCCGGATTGGGCTTCTCGAAGTTGATCTGCGGGGGGATGACTCCGTGCTTGGCCGCCATCACGGCCTTGATGAGGGCCGCCACCCCCGCGCCGGTGTCCATGTGGCCGATGTTGGCCTTGACCGACCCCAGCGCACAGTAGTTTCGCCGGTCGGTCGTCTCGCGGTAGGCCTGGGTCAGGGCCTGCACTTCGATCGGGTCGCCGATGAGCGTGCCGGTGCCGTGCGCCTCCTGGTACGTGATCGTGTCGGCCGAGACGCCCGCCACGGCATGGGCGTTCGCCGTCACCTCGGCCTGTCCGGGAATGCCCGGCGCGGTGAAGCCCGCCTTGTTGGAACCGTCGTTGTTGATCGCGGAGCCGAGGATGACGCCATGGATGACATCGCCGTCCAGCTGAGCGTCCTCCAGGCGCTTCAGGAGCACCACGCCGACGCCCGACCCGAGCACCGTTCCCGTCGACGAGGCGTCGAAGCTGCGGGTGAGCCCGTCGAAGGAGGAGATGGCTCCCTCCTGATAGAGGTAGCCGCTCTTGAGGGGCGGGGTGACGGCCACACCGCCGGCCAGCGCCATGTCGCACTCGAAGGTACGCAGCGCCTGAGCCGCCATGTGCACGGCGACCAGCGAGGTGGAGCAGGCCGTGCTGACATTGACGCTGGGGCCGGTGAGGTTGAGCTTGTAGGAGACCCGGGTGGTGAGGTAGTCGAGGTCGTTCTCCACGGATCCCACGTCGTGGAGGTTGCCGCTCTCCGCGTTGCGTGCCCGCACCTCCGCGTTGGCCCGGATCTGGTGGATGTAGGAGTTGACGCCCGCTCCGCCGTAGACACCGACCGGAACCTCGACCTGGTCGGGGGCGTAACCGCCGGCCTCCATGGCCCGCCAGCAGTGCTCCAGGAAGAGCCGCTGCTGGGGGTCCATCAGCTCGGCCTCACGAGGGCTCATGCCGAAGAACCCGGCGTCGAACAGATCGACATCCTCGATGCAGGCGGCGACCTTGACGTAGTTGGGGGCCTTCATCAGGGCCTCGTCCACGCCGGAGGCGAGTATCTCCTCGTCGGTCAGCCGGGTGAGGGAGTCGACCCCGTCCCGGATGTTCCGCCAGAACTCCTCGGGCCCGTCGGCGCCGGGGAACTTGCAGGAGATGCCGACGATGGCGATGTCGACGGACTGCTGTGCGTCACTCACGGGATCAGGCCTCTGTTCCGGTCGAAGTGGTGGCCAGTTCTGCTGTCTCTGTCCGCTGCGATGCCGCCTCGATCCGCTCGACCATGGAGCTGAAGAGTGAGTCGGTGAGAAGGTCCGCGGCCGGCACGTCGACGCTGAACTCCTTTGCCGCGAGCATGCTGACGCGAATCGCCAGAAGGGAATGACCACCCAGTCCGAAGAAGTCGGAATCGGCGTCGACCGAATCCACCTTCAATGTCCTGCACCAGATCTGTCCCAGCGCCTCCGGCACTGCTGAATGCTTCCGGTGAATGGCCACCAGACCAACCTTTCCCCTTGAGGACATGCCGCGCGTGATGCGTTGCCTCATGATTTCTCCGGAGCGGCTCACGGGCACGTCGCATAAACGGGTGACACCGGTTCGGGGGACATGACCCGACAGCGGGGACAGCCGACACTGAAGAGGTGACAGGCATGATGACTCAGAACGCCCCGGCCGTTCGGTCCGAACTCCGGTTGCGATCCTTCGGATCGGTCCGCGACCCCGAGATCCTGCTCTACTGCTTTCCGTACGCCGGCGGAAACGCGACCTTCTACCACCCGTGGACCGCTCTGCTGCCGCGGCACGTCGGGCTGCACGCGATACAGCTGCCCGCCAGGCAGGATCTGCTGGACGTCCCGCCGTTCCGCCGGATGGACGATCTCGCGTCCGCGGCGGCCCGCCTCGTGGCGGAGCACGCGCGGGGCCGTCGGCATCTCTTCCTGGGCCACAGCATGGGTGCCGTCCTCGCCTTCGAGACCGCCCGGCGGCTGCGGCGCGACGGCCGGGAGCTGCCCGAGCTGATCGCACTGTCCGGGGCCAGGGCGGCCCACCGCGAGCGGAGGCTCCCCCTGTTCGAGGGTCTGGACGACGACGAACTGCTCACCGCGGTCGAGCAGCTCGGCGGCATCCCTCCGCAGATCGCCGCGTCCGCGGAGCTGCGGCCGCTCATCGTTCCGGCCATCAGGGCGGATTTCGCGCTGCTCGCCGATCACCGGCACCGTGCCGAGCCTCCGCTGGAGTGCGCCGCAGCCGTGTTCGGCGGAACGGCCGACGATCTGGTCCCGGCCGAGGATCTGCACGCGTGGGGCGAGCACTTCACCGGGCCCGTGACGGTCGAGCAGTTCCCCGGAGGCCATTTCTATCTGTCCAAATGGGCGTCGCGGGTCCTGTCCTCCGTACTCGCGAGGGCATGACCCGGCGGGCCCGGGAGCGGGACGGGATCGGATCAGGAAGCGGGGACCCGATGCTTCCCCCATGCGAACAGCGATCTGCCACCGCCGCCCCCTGGTGCTTCTGGGGCTGAAGCACCTGCTGACGGCGGAGTCCTCGTGCGAAGTCGTCTTCACCTCGACCGACGGGCTTCCCGCCGAACAGGGGGAGATCGACCTCCTCATCGCGGAGGACGAGCTTCTGGCCCGCACGGCCGGCCCGGCGGCACGGTCCGCGGGGCACGACGCGCCGGATGTGATCCCGCTGAGCGCCGACACCCGTCCCGACGATGTGCTCAGCCGGGTGACCGCCCTGCGGGCCCTGCCGCCGTCCGCCGCACCCCTCACGGGCCACAACTGGGTGACCCCGCTGTCCCCGCGCGAGCAGGAAGTTCTCCAGTTCATCGCTTCGGGGATGACACACGACCAGGTGGCGTGCCGGGTCGGCATAAGCCGACACACGGTGGACACCTACGTCAAGCGAGTGCGTTCCAAGTTCGGTGTGGCGAACAAAGCCGAACTCACCCGCGTCGCACTCAGTTTGAAACTCATCTAGGGCCGAAAGGAGAATCTCCCCTCATGGCCAAGCTGATCATCAGCAACCAGCGGACCGAAGAAATGGTCGGAGACTTGCAGATACTCTCTCCGGAGTATCGCGAGTACCTGGGCAACCAGGCCCAGCGCATGGCCTGGTCCATGCAGGAGGGCGATGTCATCGTGCTGCCCGTACTGCCGAGTGAGGAATTTCTCGAATATGTCACCGGCCTGCTGTGCATAGATCGCGAAAAAATCACTGTAATCGCCCCGCCGGCCGGTAGGCACGGTGCCGGAGTTCTCTGCCGCGATCGCCTGCTGAATGAGGAACTGCTGCGGCGGCTGGAGCGCCTCGTCGCATCGCACGGCATACGTGAGATCTTTCCGTTCCACTTCGACAGCACCATTGCCGCGATGACCCGGCGGCTCGGACTGGACTCCATGACCCCCGGCTTCCGGTTCCTGGACCAGGGCGGCGGCAGGCTGCTCAACAGCAAGGCCGCCTTCCGCGCGCTGGCGGCTGGCGCCCAGGTCGCCGTCCCCGAGGGCAAGGTCTGTGCCACGCGGGCCGAGGCACAGGAGTTCATCTGGCGGGAGCTGCTGTCGCGGGGCCGTCCGGCCATCCTCAAGCAGGACTTCCACGTCGCCGGATTCGGCAACGAGATCGTCAGCCCGGTACCGGGGGTCGAACCGGTGGGAGCGCTCAGGACGGTGGTGACGGCCGGTCCCGAAGATCTCGCCGAATACCTCGCCGAGCGATGGGACTGGCTGACCGACGGCGACCGCAGCCCCGTCGTCGTCGAGCGGTACTTCGCCGATTCCCTGCCCCTGTGCGCCGAGTTCCATCTCACCGACCGGGGCGTCGGGCTCACGGGCCACGGCGCCATGCGCATGGAGCCGGTGCTGAACGGACATGTCTGGCCGGCCCCCGCCTCCGGGCTCCCCGGCTTCGACTCCTTCCTGCACGAGGCCCACAGGCTGTGCGCCTCGATCCACACGATGGGCTATCGAGGCATCGTCAGCGTCGACGCCATCGCGACACCGGCCCGAACAGTGCTGATCAACGAATTCAACTGCCGGGTCAGCGGCTCCACCCACGCCTATCACCTCGGTGAACGCGTCGTCGGCACGGACTTCCCCGACCGGCGCGTACTCGTGGAACAGCGGCGCCGCACCTTCCCGGACGCCGTCTTCGAGCGCCTGGCGGACAGCGGCCTGGCATACGACCCCGTGTCCCGCACCGGTGTCCTCGTCACAGTCGAGGACGGCAACGCGTCCGGCGGATACGGCGAGTACTGCGTCGTCGCCGAGAACACCGAGCAGGCGGACCGAATGGAACAGGACCTCGCCGGTCTCTTCGCGCGGTCCGGGAGTGCGTCATGAACGTGGTCAGTGCGCGGCAACCGGTTCGGCTCAGGGATTCGGAGATCTTCGCGGCGCACCTCGGCGGGAAGCTGTCGATGGGCTGCACACTTCCCATCGACACCCCCGAGAACCTCTCCGCGGTCTACACACCGGGCGTTGCCGAGGTCAGCCGGGCCATCGCGGCCGATCCCTCGCTCGCCGCCCGGTACACCTGGGCCAACCGCCTTGTCGTCATTGTGACTAATGGCTCCGCGGTGCTCGGCCTGGGTGATGTGGGCCCCGCCGCCGCACTGCCGGTCATGGAGGGGAAGGCGGCCCTCTTCAAACGTTTCGCCGGGCTGAACGCCATACCCCTGGTCCTCGACTCGTCGGACATCGACGAGATCGTCGAGGTGCTCGTCCGGCTCCGGCCGTCGTACGGGGCGGTCTGTCTGGAGGACATCGCCGCCCCCGACTGCTTCGAGCTGGAGGCCCGTGCCAGGGCCGTGCTCGACTGCCCCGTGCTCCATGACGACCAGCACGGCACCGCGGTGGCCGTCCTGGCCGGTCTGCGCGGCGCCGGCACGCTGCTGGGGCGACCGGTCGAGACGAGCCGAATAGTGGTGCTCGGTGCCGGAGCGGCCGGTTCCGCCACGGCGGAACTTCTGCTGGCCGCCGGCGTCGAGGATGTCACCGTGCTCGATTCACGCGGCATCCTGTTCGACGGCCGGGAAGGATTGAACCCGGTCAAGGCCTCGCTGGCCGCCCGCACCAACCCGCGCGGGCTGCGGGGCGGACCGGCGGAGGCGCTCCACAACGCCGATGCCGTCATCGGCCTCTGCTCGGCGAGAATCCCCGAGTCGCTGATCGCCACGATGGCGCCCGGGGCCGTCGTCTTCGCCCTCTCCAACCCGGTGCCCGAGATCGACCCCGTCATCGCCTCCCAATACGCTGTGGTCGTGGGCACCGGGGGCAGCGATTTTCCGAACCAGATCATCAACACCCTCGCGTCACCGGGCATCTTCCGCGGCGCCCTGGACGCCGGTGCCCGATTCATCACGACGGAGATGAAACTCGCCGCGGCGAACGCGATCGCCGAGATCGCCGAGGACACCCTCTCCGCGGACCGGATCGTGCCGCACTCCCTGGACCCCCGCGTGGCACCCGCGGTCGCCGACGCCGTCGTCCGGGCCGCCCGGCGGGTCTGAACCACGACAAACTCCCCCGGAGGCAGCCCTGTCCACATCCACCGCATCCATGGTCTGCGCCGATGTGTCCGTCGCCCTTCCCGACGGAACCCCGGTGCTGAAAGAACTGTCCTGGACGGCCGGTCCCGGCCACACCGGACTCATCGGAATCAACGGCAGCGGGAAATCCACGCTCCTGCGGACCGTCGCCGGGCTGCGGATCCCGGACGCCGGGACCGTCCGGGTGGACGGCGGAATCGGCTACCTTCCGCAGGACTTCTCGGTCGACCCGTCGCTCCGTGTCGAGGAGGTCCTGGGCATCACCCGTATCCGGACCGCGGTACGGGCCATCGAGTCCGGGGACGTCCGTGAGGAGCACTTCGCCGAGGTGGGCGACGACTGGGACGTGGACGAGCGGGCCCACGCCGCGCTCGCGCAGCTCGGTCTGGCGCACATCGGCCTGGACCGTACCGTGGCGGAGATGTCCGGCGGCGAGATGGTGCTGCTCCGGCTCGCCGCGCTGCTCCTGGACCGCCCCGGCCTTCTCCTGCTGGACGAGCCCACCAACAACCTGGACGGCCGAGCCCGTGACTATCTGTATCAGGCGCTCGCCCAGCACCGGGGGATCGTGGTCACGGTCAGCCACGACAGGGATCTGCTGTCGCGGGTGGACCACATCGCCGAGCTGAACGACGGCGGGCTGCGCGTCTTCGGCGGCAACCTCGAAGCGTACGAGGCATACGTCGACGCCGAGCAGGAGGCGGCGGCCCGCCTTCTGCGCAACGCCCAGGGCGAGGTCGCCCGGGAGCGGCGAGCACTGACCGACGCGCAGACCCGGCAGGCCCGCAGCGCCCGGTACGGAAAGACACAGGCCGCCCGGAACAAGTTCGACAAGGGAACCGCCCAGAACAAGAAACGGGCCGCACAGGTGTCCGCCGGCAAGCGCCAGGGCGCGCACGAGGAGCGGCTGGCCTCGGCACAAGAGCGGCTGACCGGCGTGCGGGACCGGCTGCGCGAGACCGCCGTGATGCGCACGGATCTGCCCGGCACCGTGGTCCCCGCCGACCGGGCCGTCCTGTCCCTGCACGGGGCGCGCCTGCGCACCGGAACATATCTGGGGGACATCCGGGTGAACGGGCCGGAGCGCATCGCCCTGACCGGAGACAACGGAGCGGGCAAGACGACTCTTCTGCGGACGCTCGCCGGGGAGGTGCCGCCGGACGAGGGGCACGGTGAGGTGCATGTGCCGATGCGCTATCTTCCACAGCGCCTCGGGCTGCTCCAGGAGGACCGCTCGATCATCGAGAATGTCGCCCGGTTCTCCCCGCACTCGACGGACAACGAGATACGCGCCCGGCTGGCCCGGCTGCTCTTCAAGGGCCGCACGCCCGACCGGCTGGTGGCCGGGCTGTCGGGCGGGGAACGCTTCCGGGCCACCCTGGCGGCGCTGCTGCTGGCCGAGCCCGCTCCACAACTGCTGATGCTGGACGAACCCACCAATAATCTGGATCTGGCCAGTATCGACGAGCTGATCCGCGCGCTGGCCGGCTACCGGGGGGCGCTCATAGTCGTCAGCCACGATCTGCCGTTCCTGCGCGGCATCGGTCTGACCCGCTGGTGGCACCTGGAAGCCGGCGGCGTTCGCTCCGGCGACCCCGCGTCCCTGTGACCCCGCTGCCCCCGCTGCCCCTGTGACCCGACCGGTCCGGCCCCAGGGGCCCGGCCGTGCCCCACGTCACCGCCGGGCCCCGGTGCATCTGGTGCATCTGGCGCATCTGGGTGATCAACGAGAAACGGGCTCTCACCTGGACTTTCGTCCTTGGCGAGAACCCGTTTCATCGGTTTTCTCTCTGTGCGCGAGGGGGGAGTTGAACCCCCACGCCCTTTCGGGCACTGGAACCTGAATCCAGCGCGTCTGCCTATTCCGCCACCCGCGCATTGGGTGTTGTCGTTGGGTTTACCCGCCGGTCCGGCGTGTTCTCCTGGCGACATCGAGAAGATTAGCACGCTGGACAGGGTGGAATCACATCCGTTTGTTTGCCCGTCCCGGCCGGCGAACAGACGGAGGAAACAGAGGCGGGAACAGAGGCGGGAACAGACCCGGGAGCAGGGCGGGCGCACCGGCGCGGGCGGCGGCGCGTCCGGTGGCCCGCACCCGCGCCTGCCGGGCTCCCGCCGGGTGCGGGACACTGTCATGAGGCCGCCTCTACGATCCGTGTGAGAGGTGACACTCATCGACGGGGCAGACAAGGGGAACCAGCCGATTTCCCGACGCGTGGATACGATCAGTAAGCAGTATCAGGACGGCAACAACGGAGGAGGTGCCCGATGGGAGTCCTGAAGCGTTTTGAGCAGCGTCTCGAAGGCCTGGTCAACGGCACCTTCGCCAAGGTGTTCAAGTCCGAGGTCCAGCCCGTCGAGATCGCCGGCGCCCTCCAGCGCGAGTGCGACAACAACGCGACGATCTGGAACCGCGAGCGGACCGTCGTCCCCAACGACTTCATCGTCGAGCTGAGCGCGCCCGACTTCGAGCGTCTGAGCCCCTACTCCGGACAGCTCGGCGACGAGCTGGCGGGCCTGGTGCGCGACTACGCCAAGCAGCAGCGCTACACCTTCATGGGCTCCATCAAGGTCCATCTGGAGAAGGCCGACGACCTCGACACCGGGCTCTACCGGGTGCGCAGCCGCACCCTCGCGTCGAGCACCTCGCAGACGCCCGGCGCGGGTCCCCAGGGCCCCGAGGCGGGCGGCCGCCCCGAGTCGAGCGGTCCGAGCGGTCAGGGAGCGCGCGGAGGCTACGGCTATCCGCCGCCCGCGGCCGCGCCCCCGATGCCGTCGGGCCCGCCGCCCGGCGGCCGGCCCGGTCTCTCCGCCGTGCCGGACCGAGGCCCGGCGACGGGCCCCGGCCCACTGCCGGGCGCCCAGGTGCGGCGCTGGATCGAGATCAACGGCACCCGCCATCAGATCTCCCGCCCGACGCTGGTGCTGGGCCGCAGCACCGACGCCGATGTGCGGATCGACGACCCCGGCGTATCGCGCCGGCACTGTGAGATCCGGACCGGAACGCCCTCCACGATCCAGGATCTCGGGTCCACCAACGGCATCGTGGTGGACGGGCAGCACACCACCCGCGCTACGCTCCGCGACGGCTCGCGGATCGTCGTGGGCAGCACCACCATCGTTTACCGGCAAGCCGAAGGGTGAAGCGGGGGCAATGTCAGAGCTGACCCTGACGGTCATGCGGCTGGGTTTCCTAGCCGTTCTGTGGCTGTTCGTCATCGTGGCCGTCCAGGTCATTCGCAGCGATCTGTTCGGTACGCGGGTCACGCAGCGCGGTTCACGCCGCAGCGCGGACCAGCGTCCCCAGCAGACTCGCCAACCCGCCGCGCCACCACCGCAGCGGCAGCAGTCCGGCAGCCGCCAGCGGCGCGGGGCACCCACCAAGCTGGTGGTGTCCGAGGGCACCCTCACCGGCACCACCGTGGCGCTCCAGGGCCAGACGATCACCCTGGGCCGCGCACACGACTCCACCATCGTGCTGGACGACGACTACGCGTCCAGCAGGCATGCCAGGATCTACCCGGACCGTGACGGCCAGTGGATCGTCGAGGATCTCGGGTCCACCAACGGCACATATCTCGACCGGACCCGGCTCACCGCCCCGACACCGATTCCGCTCGGCGCGCCGATCCGCATCGGCAAGACCGTCATCGAGCTGCGGAAGTAGTAAGACAATGAGCGAGCGGAGCGAGCGAGCCGCAGCGGTCCCGACAGCGGACCGGGACGGGCTCCCGACCGGAGGGTGGGCAGTGTGGCGCGAGACCGGCTGTACCCCGAGCCGACGGGCGAGGTGCGCATGAGTCTGTCCCTGCGCTTCGCCGCCGGATCGCACAAGGGCATGATCCGCGAGGGCAATGAGGACTCCGGCTACGCCGGGCCCCGGCTGCTCGCCATCGCCGACGGCATGGGCGGGCAGGCGGCGGGCGAGGTCGCCTCCTCGGAGGTCATCTCCACCCTCGTCCAGCTCGACGACGATGTGCCCGGCTCGGACATCCTCACCTCGCTCGGCACCGCCGTGCAGCGTGCCAACGACCAGCTCCGGCTGATGGTCGAGGAGGATCCGCAGCTCGAAGGCATGGGCACCACGCTCACCGCCCTGCTCTGGACCGGCCAGCGGCTCGGTCTGGTGCATGTCGGCGACTCCCGCGCCTATCTGCTGCGCGACGGGGTGCTCACCCAGATCACCCAGGACCACACCTGGGTGCAGCGGCTGGTGGACGAGGGCCGGATCACCGAGGAAGAGGCCACCACCCATCCGCAGCGCTCGCTGCTGATGCGCGCGCTGGGCAGCGGCGACCATGTCGAGCCCGATCTCTCGATCCGCGAGGTCCGCGCCGGGGACCGGTATCTGATCTGCTCGGACGGGCTCTCCGGAGTGGTCTCCCACCAGACGATGGAGGAGACCCTCGCCGGCTATCAGGGCCCGCAGGAGACGATCCAGGATCTGATCCAGCTCGCCCTGCGCGGCGGCGGACCCGACAACATCACCTGCATCGTCGCCGATGTGTTCGACACCGACGCCCATGACAATCTGGCCGGGCAGCTCAGCGACACCCCGGTCGTGGTCGGCGCGGTCGCCGAGAACCAGCTTCAGCTGAACGACGGCGGCGCGATGCAGACCCCGGCGGGCCGCGCGGCCGGCCTGGGCCGTCCCGTACCCCCGCAGAACGGCGGCTTCGGCCCGCCCGGAAGCGGCGACGGCTACGGCGGAATGCCCTCCGAGGGCGGCTTCGACTCCTACGACGACGAGGACTTCACCAAGCCCGGCGGCGGACGCAAGTGGCTGAAGAGATCCTTCTTCCTCGTGCTCGCCCTCGCGGTCGTCGGCGGCGGTCTGTACGGCGGCTACCGCTGGACGCAGACCCAGTACTACGTCGGCACCAAAGACGGGCATGTCGCCCTCTACCAGGGCATCAGCCAGGATCTGGCGTGGATCTCGCTCTCCAAGGTCGAGAAGAGCCACCCCGAGATCGAACTCAAGTACCTCCCGCCCTACCAGCGCAAGCAGGTGGAGGCCACGATCACGCAGAAGAGCCTCGTCAAGGCGCGGGCCAAGGTCGGCGAGCTGGCCGCCCAGGCATCCGCGTGCAAGAAGGACGAGCAGCGCCGCGACGCCGCCGACCGCGCGAGCGCCCCGCCGCCCGGCGAGGGCGAGGCCGGGGGAGTCGCCGGCGCCCCCGCCGCACCGAAAGACAAGAAGAAGCCGACCGCTGCCTCTCCCTCTCCTACTCCGGGCCCCACCCTCTCGGAGGACGAGCAGAAGCTGGCCTCGAACTGCGGTAAGCAGTAATCAGCCGTAGGGGGCCTTCTCCACCATGAGCGTTGTCACCAACACCACCACGATCGGCGCTATCGAGGCACCGAGCCGCCGCAACACCGAGCTGATGATGCTCGCCTTCGCGGTCGCCGTCCCGGTCTTCGCGTACATCAATGTGGGGCTCGCCCTCGACGGCAAGCTGCCGACCGGAGTCCTCGGCTACGGACTGGGGCTCGGGCTCCTGGCCGCCGTGGCGCATCTGGTGGTGCGGAAGTTCGCCAAGTACGCCGACCCGCTGCTGCTGCCCCTCGCGGTGCTGCTCAACGGGCTCGGGCTGGTCCTGATCTGGCGGCTGGACCAGTCGCAGCGGCTGATCCAGCGCGCCGAGTACAGATGGGGATCCTTCTCCCCCGACGCGCCCAAGCAGATGCTGTACTCGGCGATCGGCATCGCACTCTTCGTCGCCGTGCTGCTGGTCCTCAAGGACCACCGGATCCTTCAGCGGTACACCTACATCTCGATGGCCGCCTCGCTGATCCTGCTGGTGCTGCCGATGTTCTTCCCCGCCCGCAACGGCGCGAAGATCTGGATCAGCCTCGGCCCGATCAACCTCCAGCCCGGCGAGTTCGCGAAGATCATCATCGCGATCTTCTTCTCCGGCTATCTGATGGTGAAGCGGGACGCCCTGGCGCTCGCCAGCCGCCGGGTGATGGGCCTGTATCTGCCGCGCGGACGCGACCTCGGCCCGATCCTGGTGGTCTGGGCGATGTCGATCCTCATCCTCGTCTTCGAGACCGACCTCGGCACCTCGCTGCTGTTCTTCGGCCTCTTCGTGATCATGCTGTACGTCGCCACCGAGCGGACCAGCTGGATCATCTTCGGCCTGCTGATGTCGGCGGCCGGCGCGGTCGGGGTCGCCACCTTTGAACCGCACGTCCAGCAGCGGGTGCAGTTCTGGCTGAACCCCTTCGCCGAGGAGACCTGGCGGCAGAGCGACCAGATCGGCCAGGCGCTGATGTCCTTCGGCGCGGGCGGCACCCTGGGCACCGGTCTGGGCCAGGGCAACTCCGACCTGATCGGCTTCGCCGCCAACTCCGACTTCATCCTCTCCACCGTCGGCGAGGAGTTCGGCCTCGCCGGGATGATGGCGTTCCTGATGATCTACGGCCTGATCGTGGAGCGCGGTGTGCGCACCGCGCTCGCGGCCCGCGACCCCTTCGGCAAGCTGCTCGCGGTCGGTCTCTCCGGAGCCTTCGCGATCCAGGTCTTCGTGGTCGCGGGCGGTGTGATGGGCCTGATCCCGCTGACCGGCATGACGATGCCGTTCGTCGCGGCCGGCGGTTCATCGGTGATCGCCAACTGGGCGCTGATCGCCATTCTGATCCGTATCAGCGACACCGCGCGCAGGCCCGCGCCCGCGCCCGCCCCGTCCCCCGACGCCGAGATGACCCAGGTGGTCCGACCGTGAACAAGCCCCTGCGCCGGATCGCGATCTTCTGCGGAATCCTGATTCTCGCCCTGCTGGTGCGCACCAACTGGCTCCAGTACGTCGAGGCCGACAATCTCAACGAGAACGACCGCAACCGCCGGATCCAGATCGACCGGTACGCCAGCGAGCGCGGCAACATCATCGTGGACGGCAAGCCCATCACCGGCTCCGTCAAGACGGACGACACCGACTTTGTCTTCAAGCGGACCTATGTCGACGGCCCCATGTGGGCCCCGGTGACCGGATACGCCTCGCAGGCCTTCGACGCCAACCAGCTGGAGAAGCTCCAGGACGGCATCCTCTCGGGCAACTCCGACCAGCTCTTCTTCGACCGCACGATGGCGATGTTCACCGGCGACAAGAAGAAGGGCGGCAATGTCGTCACCACCCTGAACGGCGCCGCCCAGAAGGCCGCCTGGAAGGGCCTCGGCAAGAAGAAGGGCGCGGTCGCGGCCATCGAGCCGAAGACCGGGAAGATCCTGGCACTCGCCTCGACCCCCTCGTACGACCCCGCCTCCTTCGCCGGGTACGCGGCGAAGGACGAGAAGGCGTGGAACGCGCTGGACAAGGACAAGAACAAGCCGACGCTCAACCGGGCGCTGCGCGAGATCTATCCCCCCGGCTCCACCTTCAAGGTCCTCACCGCCGCCGCCGCCCTGGAGCACGGCGCGGTGAAGAACATCGACGAGCCGACCGACACGCCCGAGCCCTACATCCTGCCGAACACCCGCACCCCGATGACGAACCTGGTCACCGGGTGCGAGAACGTCAGCCTGAAGAAGGCCCTGGAGATCTCCTGCAACTCCGTCTTCGCCAAGCTCGCCGACGACGTCGGCCGGGAGAAGATGCTGGAGACGGCCGAGAAGTTCGGCTTCAACGACCCCGAGCTGTTCACCCCGGTCCGGGTCTCCGAGTCGGTCTACGACAAGGAGATGGAGCGCTCCGAGAACTCGCTCTCCGCGATCGGCCAGTTCAACACCGCCACCACTCCCCTCCAGATGGCCATGGTCACCTCGGCCATCGCCAATGACGGCAAGCTGATGAAGCCGTACATGGTCGACCAGCTGGAGTCGCCGGACCTCGATGTGATCGAGAAGACCGAGCCCGAGGAGATGAGCCGCCCGATCTCCCCGGAGACGGCCCAGCTCGTCCAGCAGATGATGGAGAACGTGGTCGAGAGCGGCAGCGGCAAGCGCGCCCAGATCGGCGGAGGCGTCAAGGTCGGCGGCAAGACCGGTACCGCGCAGCACGGCGCGAACAACAGCAAGCGGCCGTACGCCTGGTTCATCTCGTACGCCAAGACCGGCGACGGGTCCCAGGTCGCGGTAGCCGTGATCGTCGAGGACGCCGGCGGCACCGCCCGTGACGACATCTCCGGCGGCGGACTGGCCGCCCCGGTCGCCAAGGATGTGATGCAGGCGGTACTGGACGGCAAGGAGTGACTCGGCTCACCCCTGACCTCCATACCCGCACATTGCGATACCGGTCAGGTATCAGCTGACGGTCACGGACCGATCGGGTGGTGGGCGGCCGGTAGCGTAGTCGCGAACAGCACACCGCCGGACCACACTCAGGGTGCGGTGGGGACTGACGGAGAGGGCTGGAACAGCTATGGAAGAGCCGCGTCGCCTCGGCGGGCGGTACGAACTGGGATCGGTGCTCGGCCGCGGTGGCATGGCGGAGGTCTACCTCGCCCACGACACCCGGCTCGGCCGCACCGTCGCCGTGAAGACGCTGCGGGCCGACCTCGCCCGTGATCCGTCCTTCCAGGCCCGGTTCCGCCGTGAGGCCCAGTCGGCCGCCTCGCTCAACCATCCGGCGATCGTCGCGGTCTACGACACCGGCGAGGACTACGTCGACGGGGTCTCCATCCCGTACATCGTCATGGAGTACGTCGACGGCTCCACGCTCAGAGAGCTGCTGCACTCCGGACGGAAGCTGCTCCCCGAGCGCACGCTGGAGATGACGATCGGCATCCTCCAGGCGCTGGAGTACTCGCACCGCAACAACATCGTCCACCGTGACATCAAGCCGGCCAACGTCATGCTGACGCGCACCGGCCAGGTCAAGGTGATGGACTTCGGCATCGCGCGCGCCATGGGCGACGCCGGTATGACGATGACCCAGACCTCCGCGGTCATCGGCACCGCCCAGTACCTCTCCCCCGAGCAGGCCAAGGGCGAGCAGGTCGACGCGCGCTCCGACCTGTACTCCACCGGCTGTCTGCTCTACGAACTCCTCACCGTGCGCCCGCCGTTCATCGGCGACTCGCCGGTGGCGGTGGCGTATCAGCATGTCCGCGAGGAGCCGCAGACCCCGTCGAACTTCGATCCCGAGATCACCCCCGAGATGGACGCCATCGTCCTGAAGGCGCTGGTCAAGGACCCCGACTACCGCTACCAGTCGGCGGACGAGATGCGCGCGGACATCGAGGCCTGCCTCGACGGCCAGCCGGTCGCGGCCACCGCGGCGATGGCGATGGGCACCTCGGGCTACGGCTACCCGCCGGAGGAGCAGCCGGGCCACGCGCTGCGCCACCCCGACCCGGCCGCCGCGCAGACCTCGATGCTGCCGCCGATGAACCCCGACGACGGGGGCTTCGGCGGCTATGACGACGGCCGGGGCCGCCGCCGTCAGCGCAAGTCCAGCACTTCCACGGTCCTGCTGGTGGTCTCGGGCATCCTGGTGCTCGTCGGCGCGATCCTGATCGCCCGGTATGTCTTCGGCGACAAGCCCGATCCCGGCGAGATGGCGGTGCCGTCGATCGTGGGCCTGACCGTCAAGGAGGCCGAGGAGGACGCCGCCAACGCGGGCATCAAGCTGAGCGAGGCCGGCCGGGAGCGCTGCGACCAGCCCAAGGGCGATATCTGCAGCCAGACCCCGTCCGACGGCACGATCACGCAGGGCGACACGATCACCTATGTGGTCTCCGAGGGCGCGCCGCAGGTCGAGGTCCCGGACGTCACCGAGAAGTCCAGGGACAACGCCGAGGACGCGCTGGAGCGCAAGGGGTTCAAGGTCGAGGTCAAGGTGGTCGAGTCCTCCCAGGCCGACCCGGGCACGGTGATGAGCCAGAACCCGGCGCAGAACAGCATGGCCGACAAGGGGACCAAGGTCACCATCACGGTGGCGACGCAGTCGCTCCAGACCGTGCCCCCGGTCGTCGGCAACCAGCTCTCCTCGGCGCAGACCCAGGTGTCGGCGGCCGGCTTCCAGGTGAACACCGAGTATGTGGACTCCAACGAGCCCAAGGACAAGGTCCTCAGCCAGACCCCGGACGGGGACAGCAAGGCGGCCAAGAACAGCACGGTCACCCTCAGGGTCTCCAAGGGCCCGGAGCAGACCGCGCAGGTCCCCAGCCTGGTGGGCGCGACCCTCGGGGACGCCAAGCAGCTGCTGGCGCAGTCCGGTCTCCAGATCGGCGACATCACCGGCCCGACCGACGACGCCGCCCGGATCATCGCGCAGGACCCCGGGCCCGGCAGCCAGGTCGCCCCGAATCAGCGAATCAAGGTGACGACCGCCGACTTCGGCGGGGGCAACGGCGGCAATGGCAATGGCGACGGCAACAACGGCGGCGGCGAGAACCAGAACGGCGGCAGTGAGAACGGCGGCGGTGACGGCGAGGGCGACGGCGAGGAGGGCGGGTTCATCGGCGGCATAGGAGGCTGACGGACCCCATCGGTGAGACGGTCACCGCCTCACCCTTGATGGCGATACGCGAGAAGCCCCGGCGGCCCTGGAAGGGGCGGCCGGGGCTTCTCGCTGTGCGGCTGTGGATCAGCGCAGCTCCGCCGGCTTGGAGCGGTCCTTGTCGACCTTGACCTCGCGCACCAGCTCGCCCCAGACGATGTAGCGGTAGTCAGAGGTGAAGACGGGGGTACAGGTCGTCAGGGTGATGTACCGGCCCGCCTTGGTCCTCCCCGACTCCTTCGGGACCGGATCGATCACATCCACGTTGTACTTGGACGTCTCCGGCAGCGACTTGTAGACCTTGTAGACGTACCAGGTGTCCCGGGTCTCGAAGACGATCGGGTCGCCGTTCTTTATCTTGTGGATGTTGTGGAACTTCGCCCCGTGGCCGTCGCGGTGCGCCGCCAGGCTGAAGTTGCCCTTGGCGTCCCAGGGGAGCGCCGACTTGACCGGCTTGGTGTAGTAGCCCGCGGTCCCGTCGTTGAGCTCCTTGAGGTCGGTGCCCTTCTTCACCAGCACCTCGCCGTTCTTCATGGCGGGCACATGGAGGAAGCCGACGCCGTCCTGAGTGTCGAGCGCACCGGGCCCGGCGGCCCCGCCGCCCTTCCAGCCGTCGCGCATCAGATCGGCCTGCCGGGACGACTCACGGTCGGCGAGCACATTCGTCCACCACAGCGAGTAGACGACGAAGAGCCCCAGCACCACACCGACGGTGATCAGCAGCTCACCGAGGACACTCATGACGCCGGCGATCCGGCTGCGCACACGTGACACTGCTTCTCTTCCCGTCTCGATCTCAGGATCGAAAGAACCTAGCCTACGAGCGCATCCGGTTTGCCCTTGCTGCGCGGCCGTTCCTCGACCATCTTGCCCCAGACGATCATCCGGTACGTACTGGTGAACTCGGGCGTACAGGTGGTGAGGGTGATGTACCGGCCGGGCTCGGTGAAGCCGGAGTCCGGCGGTACGGGGCTGATCGCCTGGACATTGGACGGCGGGGTCTGCTCAAGGATGTTGGCCATCGTGTACGTGTAGTACGTGTCGTGGGTCTCGACCACGATCGGGTCACCCGGCTTGAGGCGGTTGATGTACCGGAAGGGCTCGCCGTGGGTGTTGCGGTGGCCCGCGACCGCGAAGTTGCCCGTCTTCTCGGAGGGGAGCGCGGTCTTGAGCCGGCCCTCGTTGTAGTGGCCCACCATGCCCCGGTCGAGCACCTTCTCGCTGTTGACGCTGGCGGCGACGGGGACGACGACATCCAGCTTGGGGATGTACATGATGGCGAAGCCCTGGCCCGGGGCGAAGGCGTCCGGCTTACGGCCGTCCGCCCAGGCTTCCTGGATCTTGTTCGTCTCCTTGTCGACCTCCTGCCCCGCGCGGATATTGGTCCACCAGAGCTGATAGGTGACGAAGAGCAGCATCAGCACGCCGAAGGTGATGAACAGCTCGCCCATGGCGCGGCTGGCGAGCACGGCCGGGCTCTCCTTGGCGGCCTTGGCCGCGCGACGGGCCTCGACCCGGGTCAGTGACCGTCCTGGGGGCCCGTGGCCCCCGGGGCCCTCGTGGGCCCCGAAGGCGGTCGGCGGGCCGTACGCCGAGGGCGGCGGCCCGACAGGGGGCCGGGGGGCGGCGGGGGGCGGCGGGCGCTTGCGGCCCCGGCCCTTGGCGGCTCTCCGGCGCTCGGCCCGCCCCTGCCCGGCGGGGGGCTCTCCGTACCCGGCCATGGGGTCGTGACTCTCCCCGGCCCGCCCGGCGGTCACACCAGAGCCTTGGCCACAGCCTTGCCCACCACTGGGGCGAGCCCCGCCGAGCGGGCCACCGCCCCGCTGTCGCCGCACTGCTCAAGCCAGTTGGCGAGCATCAGATGCCCGTACTCGGTGAGGACCGACTCGGGGTGGAACTGCACTCCCTCGACGGGCAGATCGCGGTGGCGCAGCCCCATGATGATGCCGTCCGCCGTCCACGCCGTGACCTCCAGCTCGGCCGGGAGCCGCGCGGGCTCGGCGGCGAGCGAGTGGTAGCGGGTGGCTCTGAACGGCGAGGGCAGCCGGGAGAAGACTCCCTTGCCCTCGTGGCTGACCGGGGAGGTCTTGCCGTGCAGCAGCTCGGGGGCGCGGTCCACCACACCGCCGTACGCCACCGCCATCGACTGCATGCCGAGACAGACACCGAAGACGGGCACCCCGGTGTCGGCGCAGTGGCGCACCATGTCGACGCAGATCCCGGCCTGCTCGGGAGCGCCGGGCCCGGGGGAGAGCAGGACGCCGTCGAAGCCGTCCTGGGCGTGGGAGAGGGCCACCTCGTCGTTGCGCACGACCTCGCACTCGGCGCCGAGCTGGTAGAGGTACTGGACGAGGTTGAAGACAAAGCTGTCGTAGTTGTCGACGACCAGAATGCGTGCGCTCATCGGGCGGCTCCTCGTTCCCCACCGGCGCCGGTGTCGGCGCTCGCTCCGTCGACCGTCACATCACCGAACGGAAGCAGTGGCTCCGCCCACGGGAAGACGTACTGGAACAGCACATAGACGACCCCGAGGACCAGCACGAGCGAGATGAACGCCCGCACCCACGCGTTGCCCGGCAGATGCCGCCAGATCCAGCCGTACATTGCCGTCCCTTTCCGTTCGGTACCGCTCCAGACTAAGGGTCGGGGCGGTCCGGCGGGTCGACTGTGGAAACTCGTCCCCCGGACGGGACCCGGCCGTCGGTCACCGGCCGGGTGGCGGCCAGCCGGGCCCAGACGATCAGACGGTGGCTGCTGCCCCACTCCGGCTCGCAGGTGGTCAGCGTCAGATAGCGCCCGGGACGGCCGAAGCCGGACTTCTCGGGTACGGGGTCGATCACCCCGATGTCGGCCGGAACCGTCCGCACGGCCCGCTTCGCCACCCGATAGGTGAACCAGGTCCTCCCGTCCGTGAGGACGATCGCGTCCCCGGCGCGGAGCCGGGGGAAGTCCTTGAAGGGGTCGCCGTGGGTACGCCGGTGCCCGGCGACCGCGAAGTTCCCCGGCGCACCGAGGGCGGCGGTGCCCGCGTAGTGGCCGAGACCTCTTCGGAGGGTGTCCGTCCGGGTGCCTTCGAGGACCGGCCACTCCCAGTCGCGGCCGAAGCGGGGGATGTGCATCACGGCGAAGGACCGTCCGTCGCGGTACGCGGGCGGCCGGGAGGGGGTACGGGGCGGGGGGCCGGATTTCCCGGTTCTCCCCGCCGTCGGCGTCCGGGAGGGCGCCACGGGCGCGGCCGGGGCAGCGGCGGCAGCAGTCGGAGTGTCCGGTTCCGCCGCGCTCGCGGGCTCTTCGGGGATCGGGGAAGCCGGGGCCGGGGAGCCGGTCCGCTCCTGGGACCAGTGCGCCCGCAGCCGGTCCAGCTCCCCCTCGGCGGCGTCCGCCGAGGTCACTCCGGTCCAGAACACCGCGTACCCGGCGAACAGCACGATCACGGTGCCGGCCGTGACGCACAACTCGCTGAAGACCCTGACGATCAGCCGCACCGACACCGAACCGCCCCCAGCCTGACTCAGGCGCTACTCCACGGGCTTCGCATAGTGCAGATCCACTGTGCCCGAGTAGCCGGGAAGAGTCACCGCGTCGCGCTCGTCGACTTTCCAGCCGAGCCCGTAGGCCTTCACATAGAGCTGATAGTTCTGGAGCGCGGTGGACTCGTCGAGGGCCTTCTCCAGCCGGGACTGGTCCCCGACCGCGGTGACCTTGTACGGGGGCGAGTAGACCCGGCCCTGGAGGATCAGCGTGTTGCCGACGCAGCGCACAGCGCTGGTGGAGATCAGCCGCTGGTCCATGACCTGGATCCCCTCGGCCCCGCCCTTCCACAGGGCGTTGACCACGGCTTGCAGATCCTGTTGATGGATGACCAGGTCATTGGCCTGGGGCTCGGGGTATCCGGGGGCGGCCCGGGCGTTCGGCGGAGCGTCGTCGAGGGTGACGGTGAGCGCGCGGCCCTTGACCTTCCGGGTCCCGGACGCCTTCTCCAGCGCGGCGAGGCGCTCGTCCTCCGACCGGGTGGAGCCGTCGTCGCGGTCGGCGAGCGTGTCCACCTCACCCCGGAGGGTGGCCGTCGACTCGTCCAGATGACCGTTTCTGGCACTGCGCTGCTGAATCAGGTCCGAGAGCTTCAGCAGGGAGTCGTCACTGCGGAGATTGGTGCCCCTCGCGGTGTTGAAACTGGTCACGAAGATCAGCCCGGCGAGGGCGAAGACGGCGGCCGTCAGCAGCCGGCCCGTTCTCCTTCTGAGGATTCGAACCGGCCCTGGCCTGGAGTTGGCGGAATTACTCAACGTACCCTTATCTCCTCAGGCGCCGCGGAAGCACTACGCTAACGGACGCCCGGGGGAGGCGGTGGGCCCCGTCGCCTCCAGCTCCGGACGCCAGCCACAGTTTCCCTGCGCGGTCACGCAGCGCATCGACAGGAGAGTCCCTCGTGCCGAAGTCACGTATCCGCAAGAAGGCCGATTTCACGCCGCCGCCCGCCAACAGGCAGGCGACCGCCATCAAGCTGACCAACCGCAGCTGGGTCGCCCCGGTGATGCTCGCGCTGTTCCTGGTCGGGCTGGCCTGGATCGTCCTCTTCTATGTGACCGAGGGCAAGCTGCCGCTCGACTCCATCGGCGACTGGAACATCGTCGTGGGCTTCGGCTTCATCGCCGCGGGCTTCGGCGTCTCCACCCAGTGGAAGTAGCGGCTTCACATCGTCCCCCGGCGCGTCAAGCCTTGCCCTGAGTTATCCACAGCGTTGTCCACAGTGGGGAAAAGGTCAGACGATCTGTGGATAACCTTCAGAACGTTGACGCCGGTGTGACTGCGGCGGCCATCTCGGTGACGGTCTCCCGCCCCTTGTCCCTGCTGGAAAATCCAGTTCAGCGACAAGGGGCACACATGTTCCGCACAGCCTGCACAGGATCCGCCACCCGTTGTGGACAACCATGGGGAAAGCTTTCGCCCCGGGCCCACACCGGTACGCCCGCCGGCTCGGCGGTCGGCGCAGCGGTCAGCTCAGCGCGACGGTTCTCGCCACCACCATCGCCAGGATCACCAGCAGCACCGCCCCGCAGACCCCGGCCTGAATCAGGGTGCGGTGTGCACGTGGCGCGTAGACCATGCCGAGGGCGATCAGCGCACCCACCACCAGCCCGCCGATATGCCCCTGCCAGGAGATTCCCGGCCGGGCGAAGGTGAGCACCAGGCTGATCGCGAGGATCACCGCGACCGGCCGCATGTCGAGATTCGAGCGCCGGGCCAGCACCGCGAAGGCCCCCATCAGACCGAAGATCGCGCCCGACGCGCCGAGCGAGGGCTGGTTCTCCGCGGCCAGCAGATAGGCGAGCGCGCTGCCGCCGAGCCCCGAGAGCAGATAGAGCGCGAGGAAGCGGCTCCGGCCGAGCGCGGGCTCCACGATCCGGCCCAGGAACCACAGGCCGAGCATGTTGAAGACGATGTGCGACAGATCCTGGTGCAGAAAGACCGAGGTGAGCAGCCGGTACCACTGGCCGTCGGCGACTCCGACGATCTCGCCCAGATGAGGATTGACGGCCAGCCCGATCAGCTCGGTCCGGGCCACGAACTCCTTGCCCAGCGTGAGCACCAGGGCGTACACCGCGACATTGATCCCCAGAAGGATCTTGGTCACCAGGAAGGGATCGGCGGCGATGGTCCCGCCCGCGATGGTGCGCGGCTGGACGGCGGACGCGCTGTGGCCCGTGCCCGAGCCGGTCTTCACACACTCGGGACACTGGAAGCCCACCGAGGCGCTGATCATGCACTGAGGGCAGATCGGGCGCTCGCAGCGGGTGCAGCTGATGCCCGTCTCACTGCCCGGATGCCGGTAGCAGCTCGGCAGCGAGGGGCCGCCCCGCGCTCCCTGCGGCTCCTGCGGACTGCCTGGCGCCTGATCCATGAGATCCCTCAATCCTCCTGAAGCAACACACCGCCCCGTCCATCCAGACGGACGGACGGGGCGCATTTGTTCCCTGCCGACCGGAGAACCGGCCCAAGGACCGGCCGACGGACCGGTCGGCGGGCCCGCCGGCGGACCGGCCGAGGGCTCAGCCCTGGCGGGTCTCGATCACCACGGACTCGATCACCACGTCCTGGACCGGGCGGTCGTTGCGCGGGTTGGTCTCGGTGATCGCGATCTCGTCCACGACCTTGGCGGAAGAAGCGCCGACGACCTCGCCGAAGATGGTGTGCTTCCCGGTCAGCCAGGTGGTGGGCGACACGGTGATGAAGAACTGGGAGCCGTTGGTGCCCGGGCCCGCGTTGGCCATGGCCAGCAGATACGGCTTGGTGAAGGCCAGCTCGGGGTGGAACTCGTCGGCGAACTTGTAGCCCGGACCGCCGGTGCCGTTCCCCAGCGGGTCGCCGCCCTGGAGCATGAAGCCCTCGATCACCCGGTGGAAGACCGTGCCGTCGTACAGCTTCGCCGTGGTCTTCTGGCCGGTCTCGGGGTTGACCCACTCGCGCTCGCCCTTGGCCAGCTCGACGAAGTTCTTCACCGTCTTGGGCGCGTGGTTCGGCAGCAGCCGAATCTCGATGTCGCCGCGGTTGGTCTTCAGAGTGGCGTAAAGCTCCTCGGCCACGGTCCTGCCTTCCGTAAAGACTTTTCAGAGTTCTGAACCGTCAGATCCTCGCACGGAAGACACGCGCACACGGAAAAACCTCCGCGTCTCAGCCGCGAAGGCGTATGGGGGCACGACGTCGTACCCGGGGTGCGATATGACCCGTCATGACCCGGATGCCCGTCCCGCATGCCGGGGCAGCGGTCAGCGGGCATGATGTGCCAGCAGGCGGAAAGGCGAAAGACACCGCTACTGGGGAGTTCCCCGGATCAGAGGAAACGCCACCGAGGAGGAGGATCCCTGTGACCCGCATCGACAGCGTGCGCGCCGCGACCGATTCGGCGAAGGACAGCGTCCTGCACGCCGCGGAAGTGGTGGCGCCTTACGCCGGTACAGCCCGGGACCAGGCCGTTCATTACGCGCATGAGGCGCGTGTGCACATCGCTCCGAAAGTCTCCAAAGCCGCTCGCCGGGCCCGCGCTCAGGCCCGTGTTCAGTACGCCGCCCATGTGGCGCCGCATGTGCCGCCCCAGGTGGACGACGCCGCGCACCGGGCGGCTCATCAGGCTCGCAAGGCCGCTCGTCAGGCGGCCGACTACACCAGGCCGCGCGTCGAACAGGCGGTCGCCGCCGCTCAGCCCGTACGGGAGGAGGCGGTGGCCCGCTCCGGGGCCGCGCTGGCCGCGCTGCGTGGTCAGGTGACGGCGAAGGAGATCGCCAAGCTGGTGCGCAAGCACGAGCGGCGCTCCAGGGCCGCCCGGTTCGGCAAGGGGCTCGTGATCGTCGGCGTGGTGGCCGGCGGCGCCTTCGCCGTCTGGAAGTGGTGGGACAAGCAGGCCAACCCCGACTGGCTGGTGGAGCCGCCCGCCGCGACCGAGCTGTCGGACCGCGATCGGCTCTCGTCCGTCGACGGCAGTCCTGAGGCGCTGACCCCCGAGGTCCGGGCGAAGCAGGCCGAGGCCGAGGCGGAGGCCGCCGAAGACCGGGACGAGCGCCGCTGACCGCGAGCGGGTCTCTCACCGCCGTACCGCTGGGGCACGTCCGGAGCACTGCCGTGGTGGGTCCGGCGCGTTCGGCCGTCGTCGTACCGCTGGGGCGCGTCCGCCGGGCCGGGGCGTTTCCGGCGCATCACGCGGCGGTGGTCAGCAGCGAGCGGTCGGCTCCCGAAGCGGAGCCGGAGCCCTTGGCCGCGCGCGAGCCGATCGAGACGGCTCCGGAATCGAGCGCCAACGGGTCCAGGGCCGGCAGCTTGCGCACGGACGGCGACGCGTTGTGGGCCTCGGCCCTGATGCGCTGCTTGATGGTCGGCGGCAGCGATCTCGTACGCGAACCAGGGCTCCAGCGCGTGGTCTGCGCGGGCACCGACGCCTTTCGCACCGCCGCCGCGGGCTCGCGGTCCACTGGGGTGGGACGAGCCGGGCGTCCCCCGCGGTCCTGCCTCCCGGCCCCGGAGTCCCGCCGGGCCCGTCGGCGGTCACGCCGATCGCGGCGATGATCCCGCTGGTCCGGAAGGCCCGGCCGGCCGGACCGACCGGGTCGGCCCTTGCGTCCCCGTGACCCCGCACCGCCGGAGGGATCCTCGCGATCCGCCCGTTCCGGGTGAGCCGTGTGAGCCGGGAGATCCGGGTGGTCCAGGCGCTCCGGGTGAGCCGTACGGCCCCCGAGGACCGCACCGGTCTCCGGCAGGTCCCGCCGGGCCGGGGCCGGGGCGGCGGAGCGCCGCACGGCGGCGGCCGCGCCGGTCAGTCCGATCGAGGTGAGCACTGCGACAAGAGCGGTGATGAAGGCGGTCCAGACACTTCTGACCGTGATGACTTTGACGGCGGCCATGACCCCTCGCTTTCTTCCATTTCGGGTGGGGCGATCTACATACCTTTCTCATGATGTGTATGCATTCTGAGTTGCGAAGGACCGACGCAGCAGGTACGCAGTTCTTCTGATGAACACCACCCGTACGGCCCTCTCCGGCGTGCGGAGTTCGCTCCGGTATGTCCTCCCGGTATGGAAGAGGGCGGTTCTCAGCCGTTTCCACACCCCCTCGGCCAAACTCCCGGCGCCTCCTCAACCCATCGGCTCCTCACCGCGCCTTTCAGGGCGAAGGGCTCCGAGCAGGGCAAGGCACCGAACGAGGAGGAACCCGTGGGCACCCAGGGGTGGAGAAGCGCCGCTCTGGCGACCGGCATGGCCGGGTTGATCATCGGTACGGTCGGCGCGACCGCGACCGCCGGTACGGCCGCCGCGACCGCGACCGCGAGCGCGCCGAAGGCCGATCTGCGGGCGGACGTCAACCGTGACGGCCGGGTCGATGTGAAGGGGAGTTCCGACACCCCGGGCGAGAACACCTGGACCCGGCTCAGGGGCGCGGTGGTGCTCCCGAACATCGACGACGACACCCGGCGCTGTCCGACCCGTACCGCCGACGGCAAACCGCTGGGGGACAAGGAGCTCGCCCGCTGCCACGACGCGGCGGACACCGTGGTGAACGGCGCGAGCGACGCGGCGGACCTGGCCCGGCTGCGTACCGTGCCGGCCCCGGAGGTCTCGTCGGACGCCTACGGCACGGTACGGATCGTGGGCCGCGCCGCCGGGCGGCTCTTCGTCCAGCGCGCCGGGAAGTGGAAGCACCTCAAGGCCGACGACCGGCTCACCGCCGCCGAGCTGCGCTCGGGTGTGGAGCTGGGCATCGAGGCCACCGATGTGGTCCGGGACGCCGCGCGCTGGGACGGCGAGATCCTGGTCCGCTTCGGCATCACGGACGGCGGGGCCTCCGCCAAGGACGACGTCCGGCTGAAGACCGCCCCGGTGCTGACCCACCATCACCGCCAGAAGGCCCAGGAAGTCCTGGTCACCCAGGTCGCCGAGGTACCCGGCAGGCCCGAGCTGGTGCCCGAGCAGGCCAAGTTCGTCAAGGACCTGGAGCGCGAGGTGCGGGCCGCCGGCATCAAGAAGCCGGTCAAGAAATTCATCTCGTACGACGATCCCTGGGCGCAGGACTTCGTGGAGCCCGGCTATGTGAGCATGACCGGCCCGAACGGCAAGGCGCACGCCATCCGGGTGATGATCCGCTCGGCCCAGGACCGCCCGGCCGGCCGTGAGCTGTTCGAGCGGCTGCGCGGCAAGGACGTCGGAGTGGTCCAGGTCGGCAAGGGGCTGCCGAGGGAGGAGTCCACGCTGAACTCCACCGGGAATCTGGAGACGATCCCGCCCTACCAGCACAAGGGAAAGGCGTACCCGGCGGGCCGGATCATCATGGGCGAGCGGGCGGACGCGAAGTCCCGGCCCGCGAAGTCGATGACGACCTTCCTCTCCTCGCAGGGCGAGCAGTCGCCGCTGCTGCTGGACACCGGCTGGCTGGGCGTCGGCCATGTGGATGAATTCGTGCAGTTTCTGCCCGCGAAGACGGAGCGCGGCTGGCGCATCGGCATCTCCGACCCGGACGCGGGCCTCGAAGTGCTCCGGAAGGCGCGAGCGGGCGGCCACGGCTCGGCGAAGATGTTCTCCGTCCCGGACAAGTTCGGCATGTCCGCGCCGAAGGAGACCATCGGCCAGATGCTGGAGAACAAGAACTTCCTCGCCGACAACAAGCTCGCGGCGGACCGGATCAAGGCCAACCTCCGGGTGCTGAAGGCCGAGACGGGGATCACCGAGGCCGAGGTGGTCCGGGTGCCGGGCCTGTACGCCCGCTTCGACATGGCCTCCGGCGCCAAGCTGGGCCGGCTCGGCGGCGACGCGTTCGCCCGGCTCGGCCAGGGGCCGAAGACCAAGCCGTACACCGGAGCCTCGGAGCGGAGCCGGGCGAAGGCGGCTCCGGCTCCGGTGGAGACCGGCGCGTACATCCCCGGCGCGATCAACGGCGTGGTGCTCAGCGACTCGCGCTATCTCTCGGCCCAGCAGTGGGGCCCGGTCATCGGCGGCCGGGACGTCTTCGGCGCGGCGGTGAGCGCCGCGTACGCCAAGGCCGGTTTCACGACCGCGTACATCGACGACTACTACACGTACCACCTGGGCGGCGGCGAGGTGCACTGCGCCACCAACACGCTGCGCGACACCTCCCAGCCGTGGTGGAAGCTCTCCTGATGAGCTCGTCAGGGCCGGTTGACCCCCCGCGCCCTTCGGGTACGGGGGGCCGGCGGCGCGCGTGCCCGCGGGTACGGGTCAGCTCTTCCTGTCCTCGCCGGGACGCTGGCCCTTGGCGTCCACGACATCGCGGTCCATCACGGCGGTGCGCGCGGTGACGGTGCCCGCCTTGATGCCGTAGGCGTCCTTGAGCTGGACGGTGCGCTCGCCGAGATGGGTGTAGGTCTTGCGGTCGAAGATCCACTCGGTGCGGCTGACGCCCTCGTGGTCCGTCAGCGCGACGGCGACGCCCTCACGGCCCGCCGCGTCCTCGGCCTTGTTCACCAGGACGACACCCGGGATCTTGGCCGCGGTCCGGTAGAGCGCGGCAGAGACCTCCGGCGACGCGAGCTGTCCGCGCAGCAGGTCGCCGATGGTGACGAAGGCCTGCTGATGCGGTCCGTTTCCCGCGCCCTTCGTCTCCTTGTAGATCTTCTTCAGCAGGACGTCCGGGTCGGTGGGCAGAGTCTTCAGATAGTCGTACGAAGGGGCGTTCAGCGTCGCCCTGTACTCCTCGCCCAGCTCGGGAGAGTTCTCCCCCTGGGAGACGCTGTCGGGGTCCTCGGCGTAGTAGTCGAGCGAGCTGCCCTTGGTGACGCCCTCCTCCACGTACCAGCCCTTCTCACCGTCGGGCGACACCCAGTCCTCCCTGCTGTGCGGAGGAGTCACCCTGGGCGCCTCGTTCCCCCCGGAGGACAGGTTCGAGACGGTGCTCTTGACGTAGATGTACTGGTCCTCCCCGGGCTCCTCGGCCTTCTGCTTGGCGGCGGCGGAGGAGATACGGGACATCACGGATGCCACATTCTCGGTGCTGCCGAGGTCGAGGGTGGCAGGGGCCCCGGCGATCCCGCCCGTGCCCTTGCCCCCGGCCGTGCCCGTACCCGTACCCGTGCCGTCGTTTGTCAGCACCCCGGTCAGCAGCACTCCGGCCAGGGCCATCGCGGTGAGCGGGACACCGATGTACAGCGCGCGGCGGACGGGCCGGACCCGGGCCCCGGACCTGGCACCATCGGCGTTCGGCTGGATCTCTTGCATCAGATGCTCCTCAAGGAGTCGTCGGCGGTCGTGCGACAGATCCGGGTCACCGGGCGCGGGCAGCAGCCGGGACAGCTCCGCACGGTCGAGCGGCTGCTGCTGCGGCCGCCGCCAAGGGGTGCGGTTCATCGGGTCTTCTCCTCGTTCGACCGGGCCGCTTCCGTGCGGCCACCCTGTACTTGTCCGCGGGCGGAACGGAGTTCCATCCCTTTCTCCACCGGTCTCTCCGGAGGGACCGGTCCCTCCGGCGGGTTGCGCAGCTCCTCGGCCGCGAGCGCGCGCAGCCGGACACGGGCCCTGGAGAGCCGGGAGCGGACCGTGCCGACGGGCACCTTGAGCGCCTCGGCCGCCTCCGCGTAGCCGAGGCCCGACCAGACGCAGAGCGTGAAGACCTCCCGGTCGCCGCGGCGCAGCCGCTTCAGCGCGCGCTGGGCGGCGGCGAGCTGGGCCGCGTCGGTGAGCCGTCCGACGAGTTCGTCGGCGAAGTCGGGCACGGTGTCACGGGCCGGCAGCCGGCCCAGGGCCGCGCGATGACGGCGGGACGCGCGGGTCGTGTTGCGCAGCACATTGACGGCGATCCCCATCAGCCAGGGGCGGGGGCTGTCCCCCTCGTCGCGCAGTTTGCGCCGCAGTCGCCAGGCCTCCAGAAAGGTGAGGGACACGACGTCCTCGGCGACCGCCCAGTCGCCGGTGGTCCGCACGGCGTGCCGGTAGACCAGGGAGGCGTGGGCGGCGAACAGTTCCCTGAACACCGCCGGATCGCCCTCGCGTATTCGGGCATGCATCGAATAGTCCACGTGCACTCTTGTCCGGCGGCGGCGGGGGAGTTCCCGTGATTCAGGTCACGCGGGGTACGGCTCCGGGCGGCGGGCCGCGGAAGCGGAAGCAGCGGCATGGGGCTGAAGGCACTCCTCCAGAAAGCCGAACGCCCGCAGATGGTAGGCGCGGGCCGCCCAGCCCAGGCTGATGTTGTGCCCCGCGCCCGGCTGACGGTCCACCAGCAGACGGGGTGCGGCGAGCAGTCCGGTGAGTTCGGAGATCGCCTCCGGATCGTGCCGCCACCACCCCTCGTGCTCGGCGAAGGTCAGCCGGACGGGGACCCGCACCCCGGCGGCCACCGCCGGGAAGCGCTCCTCCCACCGCGCCGCCTCGGCCCCTTCGCACACCGGGACATCGGCCACCGCGGTGGCGGCGAGCCGGAAGGTGTCCGGCGGATAGAGGCCCAGCGGCCCCCAGTTCAGCCCTCTGCCGCCGCCGAATCCGGTGGCCGTACCGGTACTCGCGGGCTTGGCGGCGTAACGGTGTCCGCAGCCCGAGATGTCCAGCCCGAGGAGCGCGGGGTGAAGGCCCCGCGCGGCGGCGGTCAGGGCGACCTTGCCGCCGTAGGAGTGGGCCAGTACGAAGAGGCCCGCGCCGAGGGGACGGCGGGCCGCGAAGTCGTCCAGCGCCGACCGCAGCGCGTCGGCCTGCCCGTCGAGGGTCAGCCCCTCGGGCAGCGCGGCGGCGGAGGCTCCGTAGCCGGGGCGGTCCACGGCGAGCACCGTGTATCCCAGCTCCGCCCCGAGCGTGAGCAGCGAGAGGGTGGGGTGCGCCCGCCCGTCGAAGTAATGGGCGTTCATCCCCCCGCCGTGCACGGCGAGGACGGTGGCGCGCGGCGGCCCCGGCGGCTCGGCGAGCAGGGCGGAGAGCGTCACTCCGCCCGCGTCCAGCGAGATGCGGGAGATTCCCGGGGCCAGGGCCAGGGCCAGGGCCGGGGCCGGGGATGGGGACTGGGCCGGGGATGGGGCCGGGGACGGTGAGCGCGGTGGACGGGACAGGACTCCTCCTCGGTGAGGATCTCGGTGAGGATCATCGTGTGCGGCCGGCCTCAGCGTACGGCGGCGGCGGCGATTACCGCTGAACCCGCACCGTTCGGCAGGATGGGCGGCATGACCGAGATCCGCACCCCCCGCCTCCTCCTTCGCCGCTGGCACGACGACGACCTCGTACCCATGGCGGAGATCAACGGGGACCACGAGGTCATGCGGTGGATCGACGACGGCTCGCCCCTCGACCTGGAAGCCACCGCCGAGGCGATCGAGCGGTGGGAGGAGGAGTGGGACGACGAGGGCTTCGGCCTCTTCGCCGTCGAGCTGCTGGCCTCGGGCGAGCTGATCGGCTTCACCGGCCTCTCCGTCCCCGAGTTCCTCCCCGAGGTACTGCCCGCCGTGGAGATCAGCTGGCGGCTCGGCCGGCAGTTCTGGGGCCAGGGCTACGCCTCCGAAGCCGCCCACGCCACCCTGGAGTTCGCCCTCCAGGACCGCGGCCTCGACCGGGTCGTCGCCATCAGCCGGCTGGGCGACGAGGCCTCCGAGAACGTCATGAACAAGCTCGGCATGTCACTCGACCACGAGACCAGGCACCCGGTCCACGGCCACTCCCTCACCGTCCACTCCATCGACCTCACCGAATTCGACGCCTGACCGGGCAAGGATCCTCGATGCGCCTCCACGAGCACGTCCCCGCCGACGATCCGTTCTTCGGCGGCGTCACCATCCGGCTCGACCACACGGCCGGGGAACTCTTCGTCGAGGGGGACGGCATACCGAGCGTCGTCGTACGCCGCGCCGCCGGCACACCCCTGGAGAGCAAGGTGCCGATCGGCACCCGCGACCCCGACCGCCTCACCATGACCATCGGCGATTCGGCCGTCCCCCTGCTTCCCGCCAAGGGATTCCTGACCCGCCACTCCTACCGCGTGGACGCCGGAAGCGAGGACGCCCGCTACCGGCTCGTCCCCGTCTCCCTCGGCAGCAGCCGCCTCTCCCTCGGCGACACCCCCGTCGGAGACCTGACCTCCTCCGGGGACGGCAAGGTCTCCGCCGACTGGGCGGAGCACCGCCCGCTCACCCCTTACGAGGCCGCCCTCGGCTACACCCTTGCCGCCGCCTTCGGCACCGGCGCGGAGCCGATGTGGCAGCTCGCCCTGGACGCGGGGCTCGAAGCCCTCAACTGACCGCAGCACGGAAAAGAGCCGAAAAATACCCCCTCCAACCGCGTTTCCGCAGGTCAGAGAGGGTATTCACAGTGGAGCCTAGGAGATTCGAACTCCTGACATCTGCCTTGCAAAGGCAGCGCTCTACCAACTGAGCTAAGGCCCCGCACACAGACACGGCCGAACACACCATGTGTTCGCCTCGTGCCGCAGACCAGAGTACCGGGTGACCCCGGGGATCCTGCAAAACGATAGGGACTCCCGGTGGGCGACCACTCTCCGTAAGATGCTCGTCGTGGTTCGCAGCAGCGAAGCCCGCTTGGGGAAGCGATGGGGAGACGCGCATGGACGCCGCTCAGCAGGAGACGACCGCCAGAGCCAGGGAGCTGCAGCGGAGCTGGTACGGGGAACCCCTGGGAGCGCTCTTCCGCCGGCTGATAGACGACCTGGGGCTGAACCAGGCGCGTCTCGCCGCGGTTCTCGGCCTCTCGGCCCCCATGCTCTCCCAGCTGATGAGCGGCCAGCGCGCGAAGATCGGCAATCCGGCCGTGGTCCAGCGCGTCCAGGCGCTCCAGGAGCTGGCCGGACAGGTCTCCGACGGCAGTGTGAGCGCCGTCGAGGCGACAGACCGGATGGAAGAGATCAAGAAGTCCCAGGGGGGATCCGTGCTGACCGCCAACAGCCAGACCACCAACAGCACCGGCGCGCCGACGGTGCGCCGGGTGGTGCGGGAGATCCAGTCGCTGCTGCGGTCCGTCGCGGCCGCGGGGGACATCATCGACGCCGCCGACTCCCTCGCCCCCACCCATCCGGAGCTGGCAGAGTTCCTCCGGGTGTACGGGGCCGGGCGGACCGCGGACGCCGTGGCGCACTACGAGTCCCACCAGAGCTGACAGACAACTGAGGCCGGAGACGGGCGGAGCGGGGCCTCACGAGGAACGAGGAACGGGGAGCGGACGCAGCACCATGGGTGAGGTCTTCGCCGGTCGGTACGAGCTGGTCGACCCGATCGGACGCGGAGGGGTGGGGGCCGTCTGGCGCGCCTGGGACCACCGGCGCCGCCGCTATGTGGCGGCGAAGGTGCTCCAGCAGAGCGACGCGCACACCCTGCTCCGCTTCGTCCGTGAGCAGGCGCTGCGCATCGACCACCCCCATGTCCTCGCCCCGGCGAGCTGGGCGGCGGACGACGACAAGGTGCTGTTCACCATGGATCTGGTGAGCGGCGGATCCCTCGCCCATGTGATCGGCGACTACGGGCCGTTGCCCGCCCGCTATGTCTGCACCCTGCTCGATCAGCTGCTGTCCGGCCTCGCCGCGGTGCACGCGGAGGGCGTCGTGCACCGGGACATCAAACCGGCGAACGTCCTGCTGGAGGCCACCGGAACGGGCCGGCCGCATCTGCGGCTCTCCGACTTCGGGATCTCCATGCGCAAGGGCGAGCCGCGCCTGACCGAGACCAACTATGTCGTGGGCACGCCCGGCTACTTCGCCCCGGAGCAGATGGACGGCGCGGAGCCCGACTTCACCGCCGATCTCTTCGCGATCGGGCTGGTGGCGCTCTATCTGCTCGAAGGGCAGAAACCCGACTCCCGTGCCCTGGTGGACCACTTCACCAGCCATGGCACCCCAGGAGCCCCGCAGGGCATCCCTGAGCCGCTGTGGCAGGTGCTGGCCGGTCTGCTCCAGCCGGACCCCGAAGCGCGCTTCCGGAGCGCCACCGGGGCGCGCAAGGCCCTCGCGACCGCCGTGGAGATGCTTCCCGAGTCCGGCCCCGACGACGAGCCGGTGGAGATCTTCGACCAACTGGGTCCGCTCCCGGCGGGCTTCGGCCCCGAGGGCCCGGAGCGCGACACCGCGCCCGAGGACCCCGTACCGCCGGAAGCCCCCGCACACCCGCCCACGGGCACCATCAGCACCACCGGAACCACCGGAACCACCGGAACCACCGGAACCGCGACACCGCTGCCGCCCCCGCCGCCCGACGGCACGCCGACGCCGCCCGCCCCGGACCGCTTCGTACCGCCGCCGCCGTCCCCTTCGGGCCGCTTCCCGGTCCCCCCGCCGCCCCGGCAGCCGCCCACCCCGCCCCCGCATCCGGCCCGGCCGGCCACTCCCCCGCCGCTGCCCGCCACCCTCACCGCGCTCACCGCGCCGGTGACCCCCGCTCCGGCGCACACCGCCGTCGTACACATCCCCGCGCCCGCCGCCGCCCGCGCCGCGCGCGCCTCCCGGGCCGCCCGCAGAAGGCGCGGCCCCAGCCGGAGAACCGCCCTCACGATGCTGGCACTGGCGCTGATCTGCTTCGCCGGGGGCATCTGGGCCCTCTCGGCGGCCTGAGCCCCGCACGGGAATCCCCGGATTCGCATCCGCGATCAAATGATTCGCCAACGCCAATAATCGAAACCCGATCGCCCCGGGACAGCACGAGGCCCCGGGCCCTCCCCGGCGGCGGGGGCCCCCCCCCGGCCGGCCCGTCCCCCCCCCCCCCACCCCCGGGCCGGGGGGGGGGGCGCCCCCCCCCCCC
>NZ_BMWG01000001.1:678839-828319 GCF_014651115.1 Streptomyces inusitatus
GCCGAGAACATAAGTTCCGCCAACACAAATAAACAAAACCTGCCCCCCCGGGCACGGCCCGGGGCCCCGGCCGCCCACGGCGCCCGGGGCCTCGCTCAAGACTGCTACGTCTCACACACCCGAACCTGCGGGCACGGAGTCGGTCGCCTCCGTCCACAGATCCTGCTCGGCGCGATCCGCCTGGATCTGGCGGTACACGAGGAGCCCGCCGATGGCGGCCAGTGCGACCAGGAGAAGCTTCTTCACCGCGCGACCTCGTCTTTCCTTGACGTATGAGGACTTCTGCCGCTCGACTATACACACCGACCGATACCGATCAGTGACCTGAGTACCCCGTAATCACGGCCCCGCCCCGGCCCCCGACAACCCTCGGCCGACCGCCGCGCCATATGCGATCGGCCCGTACGGAGTAACTCCGTACGGGCCGATTCACAACTGTGGGGCTAACAGGATTTGAACCTGTGGCCTCATCCTTATCAGGGATGCGCTCTAACCAACTGAGCTATAGCCCCGCCGCGCTCTGCGCTGACCTCTGAAGATTAGCGCACGTCCGGCGCAGCTCCCAAATCCGTTCCCCGCCGGAGGGGGGAAGAGCTACTCGTCCTCGGCCAGCGTCAGCTCGACGCCGCCCACAAAACCGGCCGAGAGGTTGTAGATGAACGCTCCGAGCGTGGCCAGCGCGGTGGCGAGCACCACATCGATCACGGCGACGACGGAGGTGAAGATCAGCACTCGCGGCAGCGAGAGGAACGACTGAAGATCAAAGCCGCTGCTCTCGGTGGAGCCGGTGGCCTCGCTGATCGTGCCGCCGACCGTGGAGAAGACGCCCATGGCCTCCATGACCATCCAGAGCACCGCGGCGGCGATCACCGTGCAGATGCCCAGCGCGATCGAGAGCAGGAAGCTGACCTTCATCACCGACCACGGGTCGGCCTTGGCCACCCGCAGCCGCGCCTTGCGGGTGCGCGGTGTGGTCCGTGCGCCCGTACGAGGCAGTCGCATGCCCGCCTCGGTGCCGTCGTCGCCCTGGGGCGTCTGATACGCCTGGGGCGGGCGGTAGGGCTGCCCCGCGACCGGCTTACGGGCCGGCTGGTCGCCGCCGAACATCTCGTACGGGGGCTTGGCCCCCCGGCTCTCCGTCACCGTATCCCCCTGGGATTCCGCGGCAGAGCCACGGGCACCGCTCGATTTAGCTGTTCCTGCCGCTCCTGCGGCCGAACCGGCGCCCGTGGCTCCACTCACGCTCTTACTCCTCGTGCTCCCCGGCCGAGGGCTCCGTGCCCTCGACTGCCGCCTCGACCGCACCGGTGTCGGCCTCGTCGGTCCCTGCTGCCTCGTCGGTCCCGTCGACCTCTTCGGCCTCACGCCCTGCCTCGGCGTTGCGAGCGATACCGACCACGGCATCGCGCTTGCCCAGGTTGATCAGTTGAACGCCCATGGTGTCACGGCCGGTCTCCCTGACTTCATTGACTCGCGTACGAATCACACCGCCGCCGAGGGTGATGGCGAGAATCTCGTCCGTCTCCTCGACCACCAGCGCGCCGACGAGAGAACCACGGTCCTCCACGATCTTGGCGGCCTTGATACCGAGGCCTCCACGACCTTGGACGCGATATTCGTCCACTCCGGTTCGCTTCGCGTAACCACCATCTGTGGCGGTGAAGACGAACGTACCCGGCCGGACGACATTCATCGACAGAAGCTCGTCCCCTTCACGGAAACTCATCCCCTTGACGCCCGAGGTCGCACGCCCCATCGGGCGAAGCGCGTCGTCCGTTGCGGTGAACCGGATGGACTGGGCCTTCTTGCTGATGAGCAGCAGATCGTCCGCGGCGGAGACCAGCTCCGCGCCGATCAGCTCGTCGTCGGCGCCGCTCTCGGTCTCCCGGAGGTTGATCGCGATGACGCCGCCCGAGCGGGGCGAGTCGTAGTCCTTCAGCGGGGTCTTCTTGACCAGGCCGCCCTTGGTGGCCAGCACCAGATAGGGCGCGGCCGCGTAGTCGCGGATGGCGAGGATCTGGGCGATCTGCTCGTCCGGCTGGAAGGCGAGCAGATTGGCCACATGCTGACCCCGCGCGTCCCGGCCGGCGTCGGGCAGCTCGTACGCCTTGGCGCGGTAGACCCGCCCCTTGTTGGTGAAGAAGAGCAGCCAGTGGTGGGTGGTGGAGACGAAGAAGTGGTCGACGATGTCGTCTTCCTTGAGCTTCGTTCCCCGGACGCCCTTGCCGCCGCGCTTCTGCGAGCGGTAGTCGTCCGTCTTGGTGCGCTTCACATAGCCGCCGCGCGAGATGGTGACGACGATGTCCTCTTCGGCGATCAGGTCCTCGATGGACATGTCACCGTCGAAGGGCACCAGCATGGAGCGCCGGTCGTCGCCGAACTTCTCCACGAGCACGGCCAGCTCTTCGCTGACGATCCGGCGCTGCTTCTCCGGGGAGGCGAGGATCGCGTTGTACTCGTTGATCTTGGCCTGGAGCTCGTCGTGCTCCGCGACGATCTTCTGGCGCTCCAGGGCGGCCAGCCGGCGCAGCTGCATCTCCAGGATGGCGTTCGCCTGGATCTCGTCGATGGCGAGCAGCTCCATCAGGCCGCCGCGCGCGATCTCGACGGTGTCGCTGCGCCGGATGAGCGCGATGACGTCGTCGATCGAGTCCAGCGCCTTGAGCAGACCGCGGAGGATGTGCGCCCGCTCCTCCGCCTTGCGCAGCCGGAACTTGGTGCGCCGGACGATGACCTCGATCTGGTGACTCACCCAGTGGCGGATGAAGGCGTCCAGCGAGAGGGTGCGCGGCACCCCGTCGACCAGGGCCAGCATGTTCGCGCCGAAGTTCGTCTGGAGGTCGGTGTGCTTGTAGAGGTTGTTCAGCACGACCTTGGCGACGGCGTCGCGCTTGAGCACGATGACCAGGCGCTGTCCGGTACGGGAGGAGGTCTCGTCGCGGACGTCGGCGATGCCGCCGATCTTGGCGTCCTTCACCAGGTCGGCGATCTTCTGCGCGAGGTTGTCCGGGTTGACCTGGTACGGAAGCTCCGTGACCACCAGGCACTGGCGGTTCTGGATCTCCTCGACCTCGACGACCGCGCGCATCGTGATGGAGCCGCGACCGGTGCGGTACGCCTCCTCGATGCCCTTGCGGCCGACGACGAGCGCGCCGGTCGGGAAGTCGGGGCCCTTGATGCGCTCGATCAGCGCGTCGAGCAGCTCCTCGTGGCTGGCGTCCGGGTGCTCCAGCGCCCACTGGGCACCGGCCGCGACCTCGCGCAGATTGTGCGGCGGGATATTGGTCGCCATACCGACCGCGATGCCCGCCGAGCCGTTGACCAGCAGGTTCGGGAAGCGCGCCGGGAGGACCGTCGGCTCCTGGTTGCGGCCGTCGTAGTTGTCCTGGAAGTCGACGGTCTCCTCGTCGATGTCCCGGAGCATCTCCATCGAGAGCAGCTTGAGCTTGCACTCGGTGTACCGCATGGCGGCGGCCGGGTCATTGCCCGGGGAGCCGAAGTTTCCGTTGGAGTCCACCAGCGGCATACGCATCGACCACGGCTGGGCGAGTCGCACCAGGGCGTCATAGATGGAGGAGTCGCCGTGGGGGTGGTACGTACCCATGACGTCGCCGACGACGCGGGCGCACTTGTAGAAGCCCTTCTCGGGCCGGTAGCCGCCGTCGTACATCGCGTAGAGCACCCGGCGGTGGACGGGCTTGAGGCCGTCCCGCACATCGGGGAGCGCACGCGAGACGATGACGGACATCGCGTAGTCGAGGTACGAGCGCTGCATCTCGGTCTCAAGCCCGACGGGCTCGATACGCATCGCGGGCACCTCGGTGCCGTCGGCGCCGGCGATCGCCGGTCCGGTCGCGGGGTCGGTGGGAGCAGGGGTGGGTGTCTCGTCGGCCATTGCTGGTCTTCGGTCCTTTCGTGCGGTCAGCTGAGGCCGACTCAGATGTCGAGGAAGCGGACGTCCTTGGCGTTGCGCTGGATGAAGGAGCGCCGGGCCTCGACGTCCTCACCCATCAGCACCGAGAACAGGTCGTCCGCCTGTGCGGCGTCGTCCAGGGTGACCTGGCCGAGTACGCGGTGCTCCTGGTCCATGGTGGTGACCCGCAGCTCCTCGGCGTTCATCTCGCCCAGGCCCTTGAAGCGCTGGATCGAGTCCTCGCGGATCCGCTTGCCCTGCTGCTTGCCCAGCTCGACCAGCGCGTCGCGCTCGCGGTCGGAGTAGGCGTACTCGAAGTCGTCGCGACCCCACTTGATCTTGTACAGCGGGGGGCGGGACAGGAACACGTGCCCGGCCTCGACCAGCGGACGCATGAAGCGGAAGAGGAAGGTCAGCAGCAGGGTGTTGATGTGCTGACCGTCGACGTCGGCGTCCGCCATCAGGATGATCTTGTGATAGCGGAGCTTCTCGATGTCGAAGTCCTCGTGGACCCCGGTGCCGAAGGCCGAGATCAGCGCCTGGACCTCGGTGTTCTGGAGGATCTTGTCGATCCGGGCCTTCTCGACGTTCAGGATCTTGCCCCGGATGGGCAGGATGGCCTGGTACATCGGGTTGCGGCCGGACTTCGCCGAGCCGCCGGCGGAGTCGCCCTCGACGATGAAGATCTCGCACTTGGTGGGGTCGTTCGACTGGCAGTCGCTGAGCTTGCCGGGCAGCGAGGCGGACTCCAGCAGCCCCTTGCGGCGGGTCAGATCACGGGCCTTGCGGGCGGCGACCCGGGCCGTCTGCGCCTGGATCGACTTGCGGATGATGTCCGCGGCCTCGTTGGGGTTGCGGTCAAACCAGTCGGTCAGGTGCTCGTGCACGACCTTCTGGACAAAGGTCTTCGCCTCGGTGTTGCCCAGCTTGGTCTTGGTCTGGCCCTCGAACTGGGGCTCGCCCAGCTTGATCGAGATGATCGCCGTCAGACCCTCGCGGATGTCCTCGCCGGAGAGGTTGTCGTCCTTCTCGCGCAGCAGCTTCTTCTCCCGGGCGTACCTGTTGACCAGGCCCGTGAGCGCCGCGCGGAAGCCCTCCTCGTGCGTACCGCCCTCATGCGTGTGGATGGTGTTCGCGAAGGAGTAGACCCCCTCGGTGTACTGCGAGTTCCACTGCATCGCGATCTCGACCGAGAGGAGCCGCTCGCGGTCCTCCGACTCGATGTCGATCACGGTGGGGTGGATCAGCTCGCCCTTGCGCGAGTTCAGGTACTTCACGAAGTCGACGATGCCGCCCTCGTAGTGGTACGTGACCGTGCGGACCTGCTCCTCGGTCGGCTGCTCGGCGGTGTCCGCGCCCACGACGGCCTTGGCCGACTCGCGCTCGTCGGTGAGCTTCAGCGTCAGGCCCTTGTTGAGGAAGGCCATCTCCTGGAAGCGACGCGCCAGCGTCTCGAAGGAGTACTCGGTGGTTTCAAAGATGTCGCCGTCGGCCCAGAAGGTGACCGTGGTGCCGGTCTCGTCGGTGACCTCGTTGCGCGCCAGGGGCGCGGTGGGGACGCCGAGCTTGTAGTCCTGGGTCCAGCGGTAGCCGTCCCGCTTGACCTCGACCGCGACCTTGGAGGAGAGCGCGTTGACGACGGAGACGCCGACGCCGTGCAGACCGCCGGAGACCGCGTAGCCGCCGCCGCCGAACTTGCCGCCCGCGTGCAGGACGGTGAGCACGACCTCGACGGCCGGCTTGTTCTCGGACGGAACGATGCCCACGGGGATGCCGCGGCCGTTGTCCACGACGCGCACGCCGCCGTCGGCGAGGATCGTGACGTCGATGGTGTCCGCGTGTCCGGCCATCGCCTCGTCGACGGAGTTGTCGACGACCTCTTGGACCAGGTGATGAAGCCCACGCTCACCGGTCGAGCCGATGTACATGCCGGGGCGCTTGCGGACCGCGTCCAGCCCTTCGAGGACGGTGATCGCGCTGGCGTCGTACGCAGCAGTGACCTCGCCGCTTCCGCCGGCGGGGGTGGACGGGATGTTCTCGTTGGGGTTGCCGGAATCGGCCACGAAGCGCCCTTTCTGGCACAGCACAAGCCGTTCTCCGGGCAAGCGGGAGCGGCTGCGTCGTTCGACATGTTCCGCAAGATGGCGGGATTGGCCACCAGTCTACCGGTACGGCCGACAGTCATGGGGGTTTGCCGGTAGCTGAGTCCCCATGTGCCGCCCTGAAAACCGTCGGTCCGACTCCCCATATTCAGGAAGGGGCTCCAGGAGGCTCACACCGGCATTGAGCGCTTCAGCCTGTCAAGAGCCGGACAGGGTGGGAGCGGGCGGTCGAAAGAGCGGCCGGACAGCACTCGGCCGGGGCCCGGCCAGGACCTGGCCAGGACCCGGCCGGGGCTCGACAGTAATCGGAAGATGTCATTCCGAAGTGATGGAAAGCGGCGAAACGGACAGCGGTCGAGACCGGCTCATCCGTAGGTGTCGCCCGGGCCCACACTGCCGGGGGCCCGCAGCGGTCCATAGTTCCGGCGCGGCCCGCCCGGGCCCAGCACCTTGATCACCCTGACGGTGCCGTGGCCGAGGTCCTCGTTCAGCCGCGCCACCAGACGCGGGGCGAGCAGCCGCAGCTGGGTCGCCCACGCCGTCGAGTCGCACTGCACCGTGAGGACGCGCTCCTCGGGATCCTCGTCGTACTTCAGCGGCACACAGTGATTCGCCAGATCCTCGCCGACGATCTGCGGCCAGCGACCCATCACCCCGCCGACGGCGGCGGGCGTCTCCCAGCCGCGCTCGGTGATCAGCCGGTTGATCGCGGCCCCCAGCGCCAGCGGATCACGGCCGTCCGCCCGCGCGCCGGAGCGCAGCCCGCCGCCGCGCCGGGCCTGCTTCTTCTCCTGGGCCGCCGCGCCCCGGGCCCGGGCCTGCTCCTTGGCCGCGCGCAGCGCGACCCGCGCGAGATCCACACCGGAGGGCTCCGGGGCACTCTGCTTCTCCGCGCCTGAGGCCCCGCCCCTGGCGTTGCCCGTGGAGTCGCCTGTGGAGTCGTTCATACCCGCGCCACCTCTCCGCCGGACACGGCGTACCGCGCCCCGGTCAGCACGCCCGGGACATCGTCGTCCACGGCCGCGGTCACCAGCACCTGCTCTCCCGGAGCCACCAGTTCCGCCAGCCGTTCGCGCCGCCGGGCGTCCAGCTCGGCGAAGACGTCGTCCAGGACGAGCACGGGCTCGCTGCCCTCGGCGCGCAGCAGCTCGTAGGAGGCCAGCCGCAGGGCCAGTGCGTACGACCAGGACTCGCCGTGGCTGGCGTACCCCTTCGCGGGCAGCTGTCCCAGCTTGAGCACCAGCTCGTCGCGGTGCGGGCCGACCAGCGTCACCCCGCGCTCGATCTCCTGCTTGCGCGCGCCGGCCAGCGCGGCCGTCAGCCGGGCGTACAGCTCCTCGCGACCGGTCGGGCCGCCGGTCCCGCCATCGGGCCCGACGCCGGTTCCGGCGTCGGCCGCCGCGTCGGCGGAGGAGCGGTACTCCAGCGCGAGCGGGCCGCCGCCGGGCGCCAGCGACTCGTACGCCTTGTCGGCCAGCGGCTGAAGCACCGAGATCAGCTCCAGGCGCTGGAACAGCAGCTCCGCGCCGACCCGAGCCAGATGCTGGTCCCACACATCGAGCGTCGACAGATCCGCGCCGGACTTCGCCCCGCCGTGCCGGCGGGCCATCGCCGCCGATTTCAGCAGGGTGTTCCGCTGCTTCAGCACCCGCTCATAGTCGGAGCGGACGCCGGCCATCCGGGGCGAGCGCGCCGTGATCAGCTCGTCCATGAAGCGCCGCCGGTCGCCGGGGTCGCCCTTGACCAGCGCCAGATCCTCCGGGGCGAAGAGCACCGTCCGTACGATCCCCAGCACATCGCGCGGTCTGACCTGCGAGGAGCGGTTGATACGGGCCCGATTGGCCTTCCCGGGGTTCAGCTCCAGCTCTACCAGCTGGGAGCGGTCGCCCTGGGTGACGGCGGCGCGGACCACCGCGCGGGGAGCGCCGACCCGTACCAGCGGAGCGTCCGAGGAGACGCGGTGGCTGGCGAGTGTCGCCAGATAGCCGACCGCCTCGATCAGATTGGTCTTGCCCTGTCCGTTGGGCCCCACGAACGAGGTGACGCCCGGATCGAGAGGGACCTCGACCCGGGCGTACGAGCGGAAGTCGGCCAACGACAGATGCGTGACATGCATGGGTACGGGCCGACCTCCCCCGGCTCAGGGACTACTTCTTGTTCTCCACCGCGTGGCCGCCGAACTGGTTGCGCAGCGCGGCGATCATCTTCATCTGCGGGGAGTCGTCCTGACGGGAAGCGAACCGCGCGAACAGCGAGGCGGTGATCGCGGGCAGCGGGACGGCGTTGTCGATGGCGGCTTCCACGGTCCAGCGGCCCTCGCCGCTGTCCTGGGCGTAGCCGCGCAGCTTCTCCAGGTGCTCGTCGTCGTCCAGCGCGTTGACCGCCAGGTCGAGCAGCCAGGACCGGATGACCGTGCCCTCCTGCCAGGAGCGGAAGACCTCGCGCACATCGGTGACCGAGTCGACCTTCTCCAGCAGCTCCCAGCCCTCGGCGTAGGCCTGCATCATGGCGTACTCGATGCCGTTGTGGACCATCTTCGCGAAGTGTCCGGCGCCGACCTTGCCTGCGTGGACGGAACCGAACTCACCGGCGGGCTTGAGCGCGTCGAAGATCGGCTGCACCTTGGCGACGTGGTCGGCGTCGCCGCCGTACATCAGCGCGTAGCCGTTCTCCAGGCCCCAGACGCCGCCGGAGACGCCGCAGTCCACGAAGCCGATGCCCTTGATGCCCAGCTCGACGGCGTGCCGCTCGTCGTCGGTCCAGCGCGAGTTTCCGCCGTCCACGACGATGTCGCCGGGGGAGAGCAGCTCGGCCAGCTCATCGATGGTGGACTGGGTCGCGGCGCCTGCCGGGACCATCACCCACACGACCCGGGGGCCCTGGAGGCCGTCCACGAGTTCCTGGAGGCTGTGGACGTCGGCGAGGTCCGGGTTGCGGTCGTAGCCGATGACGGTGTGGCCCGCGCGGCGGATGCGCTCGCGCATGTTGCCGCCCATTTTGCCGAGGCCGACGAGGCCGAGCTGCATCTCAATGTCCTTAAGCGTCGAATGCCGATGCGTAAACCGCTTCCGAGCCTACGCCGGAGTCCGGTGTGCAGCCCGACGGGTCCGTCCCGGTGGGAGCGGACCCGTCGTGGTCGTCCTGTGCGGGGCTCAGCCGGAGAGCCGCACGGGCATGATCAGGTACTTGTAGGCCTCGTCCGCCTCGGCGTCCAGCGCGGGCCTGCCGCTGAGCAGCGCCGGCTTGGTGGAGGTGGTGAACGACAGCTGGGCGACCGGGGAGTCGATCGCGCTCAATCCGTCGAGCAGGAAGGTCGGGTTGAAGGCGATCGAGATGTCGTCGCCGTCGAGCTGGGCGTCGACACGCTCCACAGCCTGTGCGTCGTCGCTGGAGCCGGCCTCCAGGATCAGCACGCCCTGCTCGAAGCTCAGCCGGACCGGGGTGTTCCGCTCGGCGACGAGCGCCACACGCTTCACGGCCTCGACGAACGGCGCGGTCTCGATGACCGCCACCGAGTTGAACTCGGTCGGGAAGAGCGTCCGGTACTTCGGGAGATCGCCTTCGAGCAGCCGGGTGGTGGTGGTGCGGCCGGCGCCCTCGAAGCCGATGAGGCCTTCGCCAGCACCAGAGCCGGAGAGCGCCAGGGTGACGGTGTCACCGCTGGTCAGGGCCTTGGCGGTGTCCAGGAGCGTCTTGGCGGGCACCAGGGCGACGGCGGAGGCGTCCGGGTTCTCCGGCTTCCACAGGAACTCGCGGACCGCGAAGCGGTAGCGGTCGGTGGAGGCCAGGGTGACGGTCTCGCCCTCGATCTCGATGCGCACACCGGTGAGCACCGGGAGGGTGTCGTCACGGCCGGCGGCGATGGCGACCTGGGCGGCGGCGGAGGCGAAGATCTCGCCGGGCACGGTGCCGGTCGCGGTCGGCATCTGCGGCAGTGCCGGGTACTCCTCCACGGGGAGGGTGTGGAGGGTGAAGCGCGAGGAGCCGCAGACCACGGTCGCCCGTACACCGTCTGTGGAAATCTCCACCGGGCGGTTGGGGAGGGCGCGGCAGATGTCGGCGAGCAGCCGGCCCGAGACGAGGACGGTGCCGTCCTCGTCGACCTCGGCCTCGACGGAGACCTTGGCCGAGACCTCGTAGTCGAAGCTGGAGAAGCTCAGCGCGCCGTCCTCGGCCTTCAGCAGGAGGCCCGCGAGCACGGGCGCCGGCGGACGGGCCGGGAGGCTCCGGGCCACCCACGCCACCGCCTCCGCGAGTACATCGCGCTCAACCCGGATCTTCACCGGAACCGCCTCCTGCTGTTGCTGGCTCGCCTTGCTGGCCTTCGTCGTCGGCTGTGTCGCCGGGGACCAGTCTGACGCACCGCACTGACAGTCGGCGCTGCTCGGGGTCAAGTCGTGATCCGGGGTGTCGCGGCCCACCGGGCCGAGTTGTGCACAGGACCTTCTTCGAAGCCAATTCCCCGGTAACTCTAAGTGGGAGTAGTAGTAGGGCCTGTGGAAACCGTGGATAACCCCGTTTTCGCAGGTCAGGGCCTGTTTTTTATCCACCGACCCTGTGGGTGGAACCGGTGGACAACCCACTGCTTCTGTGGACACCGGAAAGTTCTGCACAGGCCATGCACAGCCCGGGGGTAGTTCTCCCCAGCTCTGTCCCCAGCTTTACCCACGTTCCCCACAGCCCAATCCACCTCCCCGGTGTGACGGCTTTCACTCGACACGGTGAGAGCGGCCCGAATGTTGCCGAACAGTGGACAGCGATGTGGACAAGCTGTGGGCAACCCGCCGGAGCCTGTGGGTTGCCGGTGGACAACTTTGATCACAGGCTGTGGACAGAAAGTTTGTCCACAGCCTGTGGATCGAGGTTTGCCACAATTCCACAGGGGGCTGACCTGCTGGGATGATCTTCAGCTCGGCCCGGCTGTGGACAGAGTCTGGACAACTTCCCAGTCCCCAGGCTGTGGATGGAGAATTCTCCCCCAATCTGTGGAGAAGTTCGTGCCTCGGCCCGGTATTCGAACAGCGCGGAGGGCCCGGGGCGGCGACCCGGCCGCCGGGAACGGGCGCGGAGACGGCCCGGGAGGGGTTTCGGAGGCCTCCTCAGAGGCCTCCCGGAGGTGTCCCGGGGCCGTTCCGGGAGTGCTCTGAAGGGCTCCTGGAGCACGCGCGAACGACGAGAAGCGCCCCGGGAGTCCGCCTCCCGGGGCGCTTCTGGACGACTTCTGGACGGCTCTCGGCCGACTTCTTGGCGGCCTCTTGGCGGCCTCTTGGCGGCCTCTTGGCGGCCTCTTGGACGGCTTCCGGCGGCTGCGTCAGCCGTTCTTGATGCGGTTGGTGAGTTCGGTCACCTGGTTGTAGATCGAGCGCCGCTCGGCCATCAGCGCCCGGATCTTGCGGTCCGCGTGCATCACCGTCGTATGGTCCCGGCCGCCGAACTGCGCGCCGATCTTCGGCAGGGAGAGGTCCGTCAGCTCACGGCAGAGGTACATCGCGATCTGCCGCGCCGTGACCAGCACCCGGCTCCGGGAGGAGCCGCAGAGGTCCTCGACCGTCAGCCCGAAGTAGTCCGCCGTCGCCGCCATGATCGCGCCGGCGGTGATCTCCGGGGCCGAGTCCTCGCCGCCCGGGATCAGATCCTTCAGCACGATCTCGGTGAGCCCGAGGTCGACCGGCTGACGGTTGAGCGAGGCGAACGCGGTGACCCGGATCAGCGCGCCCTCCAGCTCGCGGATGTTGCGCGAGATCCGGGACGCGATGAACTCCAGCACCTCCGGCGGGGCGTTCAGCTGCTCCTGGACGGCCTTCTTCCGCAGGATCGCGATCCTGGTCTCCAGCTCCGGCGGCTGCACATCGGTGGTCAGACCCCATTCGAAGCGGTTGCGGAGCCGGTCCTCCAGCGTCATCAGCTGCTTGGGCGGCCGGTCGGAGGAGAGCACGATCTGCTTGTTGGCGTTGTGGAGCGTGTTGAAGGTGTGGAAGAACTCCTCCTGCGTCGACTCCTTGCTCGCCAGGAACTGGATGTCGTCGACCAGCAGGATGTCCACATCGCGGTACCGCTTGCGGAAGGTGTCGCCCTTGCCGTCGCGGATCGAGTTGATGAACTCGTTGGTGAACTCCTCCGAGCTCACGTACCGCACCCGGGTCCCCGGGTAGAGGCTCCGCGCGTAGTGCCCGATCGCGTGCAGCAGATGGGTCTTGCCGAGCCCCGACTCCCCGTAGATGAACAGCGGGTTGTACGCCTTCGCCGGGGCCTCGGCGACCGCCACGGCGGCCGCGTGCGCGAACCGGTTGGAGGCGCCGATGACGAAGGTGTCGAAGAGGTACTTCGGGTTCAGCCGGGCCTGCGGCTCGCCCGGCCCGGGGGCCGGCGAGGGCTGGGCCCCCAGCGGTCCGGTCGCGCCGCCGGAGCCGCCCCGGTGCGCCGGGGAGGAGTCCGGCAGTTCGCGGCGCTCCGGGCGCTCGTACCCCTGCCGGTCGGACGGCTGCGGCGAGCGGTAGTCCTGCTGGGGCTGATGGGGCCGGGTGGTCGCGTAGGGATCGCGGTCCTGGAAGCCCCCGAGCCTCGGTTGCTGCCAGGAGAGATCCTCCTGACCGCGGGGCCAGGCTCCGGGCTCGGGCCGCTGCTGCTGATAATCGGGGTACGCGGGACGGATCTCCGGCAGCCCGTCCTCCGGGGCGTGGTGCCCGTATCTGCCGTAGGGCTCGTCGCGCTGGTAACCCTGGGGGTCGTCGTGCTGCTGTCCCGGGTACGGGGGGTTCTGCTGGGGGCCGCCCGGCTGCGGGGCGCTCGGATCGCCCGCCGAGTCGTCGACGGTGATCGCGATCCGGATCTGGCGTCCGCACTCGCGGCTCAGCGTCTCGCTGATCAGCGGGGCGAGCCGGCTCTCCAGCACCCGCTTCCCCCACTCGTTGGGGGCGGCGAGCAGCGCGGTGTCCGAGACCAGGGCGAGCGGCTGGCAGCGCTCGATCCACTGCTTGTCCTTGGGTTCGACGCCCTGGTGGCCCTCGGCGAGGAGCTGTTCCAGCACGCGTGGCCACACTGCGGCAAGCTCGGCAGGTACGTCAGCCACAGGGGGCACGCTCTCTCGCAGGTCCCACGAATGTGTGGTTCTCGGGACGGGGACGGGGCCGGAAGGACAGGCAAGGACAGAAAGGAAAAGTTCCGGAGTTCAGCCAAGGTAGTCAGGCCGGGGCGACTGGTTCAAGTTGTTGTCCACAGCCTGTGCACAGTGGACCCCGCCGTGAGGCTGGTTTGACCGGATGGCGTAGCCGCGCGTACCGTGACCAGGTCGAGTTGTCGATGGCTGCTGCCGCCTGCCTCCGATGGGCAAACATCACGCTCTGTGATTGTGAAGCGGTGCACACGGGCGTAAACGCGAGCTTCTCGTGGGCGCACGGTGACAGCCAGGCGATGTTTCGCCGCCTACGAGCCATTACTGGAGCCCCCGAGTGAGCAAGCGCACCTTCCAGCCGAACAACCGTCGTCGCGCGAAGACCCACGGTTTCCGTCTGCGTATGCGTACCCGCGCCGGCCGCGCGATCCTCGCGTCGCGCCGCGAAAAGGGTCGCACCCGCCTGTCCGCCTGACCGCGCACAGGTCATGACGTGCTGCCTACCGAGAATCGGCTGAGGCGGCGCGAGGACTTCGCGACCGCGGTACGACGGGGTCGGCGGGCCGGGCGCCCGCTTCTCGTCGTCCATCTACGCAGCGGTTCACCGGACCCGCACGCGCCTGGGGAGAGCGCTCCCCAGACGTGTGCGGGTTTCGTCGTGAGCAAGGCAGTGGGTGGCGCGGTCGTACGCAACAGAGTCAAGCGCCGACTGAGGCATCTGATACGCGACCGGCTCGCCGAGCTGCCCCCCGGTAGCCTGGTGGTCGTACGAGCGCTGCCCGGTGCGGGCGACGCCGATCATGCACAGCTGGCCCGAGACCTGGATGCCGCCCTCCAGCGGCTGCTGGGAGGGGGCGCGCGATGAAGTACCCGCTGCTGGCCCTGATCAAGCTGTACCAGTGGACGATCAGTCCCATGCTGGGGCCCGTCTGCAGGTACTACCCGTCGTGTTCCCACTACGGATACACGGCCATCGACCGGCACGGTGCGGTCAAGGGCACGGCTCTCACCGCCTGGCGGATCCTGCGGTGCAATCCGTGGTCGCCGGGCGGTGTGGACCATGTGCCGGCCCGTAAGCGTCCGCGGTGGCACGAAATGCTGCGTGATGCCGTGCGCGGCCGCAAGGGCGGGAACTCCGCCGCCGATGTGCCTACCCGGGGGTCGTCCACCGAACCCCCGAGTCCGGCCGCAGAGACCTCGCCCCATGCTCAAGGAGCCTGATTAGTGGACACGATTGCCAGTTTCTTCAGCTTCATCACCACACCTGTTTCGTGGATCATCGTCCAGTTCCACAAGCTCTACGGGGCGGTCTTCGGTCCTGACACGGGCTGGGCCTGGGGACTGTCGATCGTTTCGCTGGTCGTCCTGATCCGTATCTGTCTGATCCCGCTCTTCGTGAAGCAGATCAAGTCGATGCGGAACATGCAGGCGCTCCAGCCGAAGATGAAGGCGATCCAGGAGCGTTACAAGAGCGACAAGCAGCGTCAGTCCGAAGAGATGATGAAGCTGTACAAGGAGACGGGCACCAACCCGCTCTCCTCGTGCCTTCCGATTCTGGCGCAGTCGCCGTTCTTCTTCGCGCTCTACTACGTGCTCTCGAACATCGCCTCGGGCAACACCGTCGGCGTGATCGACAAGGCGCTGCTCGACAGCGCGCGGCAGGCGCACATCTTCGGCGCCCCGCTCGCGTCCAAGTTCATGGACAGCCCGAGCAAGGTCGAGGCGCTCAACGCCACGCTGCTCGATGTGCGCATCGTCACGGCCATCATGATCATCCTGATGTCCGCGTCGCAGTTCTACACGCAGCGCCAGCTGATGCAGAAGAACGTCGACCTCACGGTCAAGACGCCTTACATGCAGCAGCAGAAGATGATGATGTACATCTTCCCGGTGATCTTCGCCGTCATGGGTGTCAACTTCCCCGTCGGTGTCCTCGTCTACTGGCTGACCACCAACGTGTGGACCATGGGCCAGCAGATGTACGTGATCAACCAGAACCCCACCCCCGGCAGCAAGGCCCAGGACCAGTACCTCCAGCGTCTGCTGAAGTCGGTCGGCGCGCGGGGCGAGGTCCGGTCGCGGCGCAAGCGCAATGTCGTCCAGGCGATCGTGGCCAAGGGCCCGGACCGCAACGACAACGAGCGCAAGTTCATCAGCGGTCTCGCCAAGGCCGGCTACGCCGCCCAGGCGGACGGCACGGTGGCCAAGAGTGAGACGCCGGAGATCGAGACCGAGGGCGGTGCCGCCGCCAAGCGGCAGCAGCCCAAGCGGCAGACCAAGGCGAAGCGGCAGACGGCCGGTGCCCAGGGCACGGCCAAGGCCGACGACTCCGAGGACAAGCTCTCGCTGAAGAAGGATTCGCCGCAGGACGCGAAGCCGAAGACGGCGGGCAAGCCCGCCGCACGCCAGCAGCCCAAGGCGGGACAGCGCAAGGGCCAGCAGCGGCCCAAGCACCCGTCGTCCAAGAAGTAAGAAGGAGTCCATCAGTGACGGAAGGCACCATCCCCGCCGCCGCCGAGGAAGCCGCCGCCGAGGAAGGCGACACCCTCACCCGCCTTGAGCAGGAGGGCGAGATCGCCGCCGACTACCTTGAGGGTCTGCTCGACATCGCCGATCTCGACGGCGACATCGACATGGACGTCGAGGCCGACCGCGCGGCTGTCTCGATCATCAGCGAAGCCCCCGGCCGTGACCTGCAGAAGCTCGTGGGCCGTGACGGTGAGGTTCTGGAGGCACTCCAGGAGCTGACCCGTCTCGCCGTCCACCGGGAGACCGGTGACCGCAGCCGGCTGATGCTGGACATCGCGGGCTTCCGTGCCCAGAAGCGCACGGAGCTCGCCCAGCTGGGCGCCAAGGCCGCCGACGAGGTGAAGAGCACCGGTGAGCCGGTGAAGCTGAGCCCGATGACGCCCTTCGAGCGCAAGGTCGTGCACGACGCGGTCGCCGCCGCAGGTCTGCGCAGTGAGTCCGAGGGCGAGGAGCCGCAGCGCTTCGTCGTCGTACTCCCCGCCTGATCCTTCATCGATCATCGGCCCCGTCTGTATCGCAGGCGGGGCCGATCTTTGTCAGCCTGATAGTCAGCCACCAGGTCCACATTGCGACAGAGCGGTACGGAAGGAAGGTCCCCCGTGACGGAGGCAGCAGAGCTTCCCCAGGCGCCCGAAGCGGCGCGGACGGTTTTCGGAGATTTCTATCCGGAAGCCGTGCGCTATGCCGAGCTGCTGGCCGATGCCGGAGTGAAGCGCGGTCTCATCGGACCGCGTGAGGTTCCGCGGCTGTGGGAGCGCCACATGCTCAACTGCGCCGTGCTCTCCGAGGTGGTGCCGGAAGGCGTCTCGGTCTGCGACGTGGGCTCCGGGGCCGGACTGCCCGGTATTCCCCTGGCGCTCGTACGGCCCGATCTGAAGATCACCCTCCTGGAGCCGCTGCTGCGGCGGACCAACTTCCTTCAGGAAGTGGTCGAGCTGCTGGGCCTGGACCATGTGACCGTGGTGCGCGGCCGGGCCGAGGAGGTCCTCGGGACCCTTCCCCCGGTGCATGTGGTCACCGCTCGCGCCGTCGCCCCGCTGGACCGGCTGGCGGGCTGGGGCGTTCCACTGCTCCGCCCCTACGGCGAGATGCTCGCGCTCAAGGGCGACACGGCCGAGGAGGAGCTGAAGAGCTCCCGTGCCGCACTGAGCAAGCTCGGTGTGGTGGAGACCTCGGTCCTGCACGTCGGTGAAGGGCTTGTCGACCCGCTCTCCACCGTGGTGCGCGTCGAGGTCGGGGAGAGCCCCGGCGGCGTACGATTCGCCGCCAAGCGCGCCAAGGCGGCCCGGACCAGCCGTTCCCGCCGCCGACGCTGAGCCGGTGCCGACCGGTGCCGACCGGGGCTGCCGAGGTCTCGCGGAGTCGCGGTCGACCGATGCTCGGGGGAGGGCCGGGGGCGGCTCGGGGCGATGCTCCATACAAGCTGGCAACGCACACGGCCCGGAGTGTCGTAGGGATGTAGTCCTGCGGCCCGTGCATCGTGTTTCACGTGAAACGTCGCTCACTGCTGCAAGGAATCATCAGCCGCGGGCGTGCCGTCGCCCCGATCCGGAGCCGGAAGCCCCCCGCGCGGGCCATGGAGTTGTCCACAAAGGTGGATTCATCCACAGAAGCACAGGCCTCGTTGGTTCATGACCCCGAAAGCATGGCAGGCTCTGTTCATCGCGAGCCTGTAGTCGAGGAAGGTGAATCCTTGCGGTCCGACGCCAACATCGCGGGACCGATGACCGATCCGGTCCCCGGCCCCCGTACCGAGTCGCCGGGAGAGGATGTTTCACGTGAAACACCGCCCCCGATGGACGACACTCCCATCGGCAGAGCCGCTCAGCTCGCCATGGAGACCATGGGGCGTGCCGGTGAGGGCCTGCCCCGGCCTGAGCAGACCCGCGTCATGGTGGTGGCCAACCAGAAGGGCGGCGTAGGCAAGACCACGAGCACGGTCAACCTCGCCGCCTCGCTGGCACTGCACGGCGCACGGGTTCTCGTGGTCGACCTCGATCCGCAGGGCAATGCCTCCACGGCGCTGGGGATCGACCATCACGCCGAAGTCCCCTCCGTCTATGACGTCCTGGTGGACAGCCGGCCGCTCTCCGAGGTGGTCCAGCCCGTCCCGGACGTCGAAGGACTCTTCTGCGCCCCCGCCACCATCGATCTCGCCGGTGCGGAGATCGAGCTGGTGTCGCTGGTGGCGCGGGAGAGCCGACTTCAGCGGGCGATCCAGGCCTATGAGCAGCCCTTGGACTACATCCTCATCGACTGTCCGCCCTCGTTGGGTCTGCTGACCGTCAACGCGATGGTGGCAGGTGCCGAGGTGCTCATCCCCATTCAGTGCGAGTACTACGCGCTGGAGGGGCTGGGGCAGTTGCTGAGGAACGTGGATCTGGTGCGGGGGCATCTCAACCCGGCACTGCATGTGTCGACGATCCTTCTGACCATGTACGACGGTCGGACCCGGCTCGCTTCCCAGGTGGCGGAGGAGGTCCGCAGCCACTTCGGCGAGGAGGTGCTGAGGACCAGCATTCCCCGCTCGGTCCGTATCTCGGAGGCCCCGAGCTATGGGCAGACGGTGCTCACCTATGACCCGGGCTCCAGTGGCGCCCTGTCATATCTGGAGGCCGCCCGCGAGATCGCCCTGCGCGGAGTCGGAGTTCAGTACGATCCGCAACCCGCCCATCTGGGCAATCAGAACAGCCAGCAGAACATCTCGGAGGGGATCCAGTGAGCGTACGTAGAGGGTTGGGGCGGGGGCTCGGTGCCCTGATCCCTGCGGCTCCTCAGGAGAGGCAGCCGTCTGCCACAGGTGCGGCGGGTTCGGTATTGACCCTCCCGGTACCGCAGCAGTCGGAGCCGGAAGGGCCGTACTTCGCCGAAGTACCGATCGATGAGATCACCCCCAACCCGCGCCAGCCCCGGAAGGAGTTCGACGAGGAGACCATCGTCGAACTCGCGGCTTCCATCAAGGCAGTGGGGCTTCTTCAGCCGGTCGTCGTCCGGAAGCTGGGGGGCGAGAAGTACGAACTGATCATGGGTGAGCGCCGCTGGAGGGCCTGCGAGGCCGCCGGTCTTGAGCGGATCCCCGCGATCGTCCGGCACACGGAGGACGAGAAGCTTCTGCTGGACGCGCTGCTGGAGAACCTCCACCGCGCTCAGCTGAACCCACTGGAAGAGGCCGCCGCCTACGACCAGCTGCTGAGGGACTTCAGCTGCACCCATGACCAGTTGGCCGACCGGATCGGGTACTCCCGCTCCCAGGTCTCCAACACCCTTCGTCTGCTTCGGCTGCCGACCGCGGTGCAGAGCAGGGTGGCCGCGGGAGTCCTCTCGGCCGGTCATGCGCGGGCACTGCTCGGGGTGGAGGACCCCGAGGAGCAGGAACGGCTCGCGAAGCGCATTGTGGAGGAAGGTATCTCCGTACGCTCGACCGAAGAGATCGTGAAGCTGATCAACTTCGACTCGGAGCTCTCCGCAGAGCAGGAGAGCACCCCCAAGCCGAAGGGCCCGAGGGCCGGAGGCAGGGTCTCACCCGCGCTTTCCGATCTCGCCTCCCGGCTCTCCGACCGCTTCGAGACCCGAGTGAAGGTCGACCTCGGACAGAAGAAGGGGAAGATCGTCGTCGAGTTCGCCTCGATGGACGATCTGGAGCGCATCCTCGGCACCCTCGCCCCGGGTGAGGGACGGGTCCTGGAGCAGGGCCTCGGCATCGACCCGGACGCGGAGGACGAAGGCTGAGCCTTCTCTGCGAGGCCAGGGGCGGGTGGTGTTCGGGTGGTCCACCGGACACCGCCCGCCCTTTGTGCTGAGGCAGTACCCCCTCCGAGAACAGGTCGATACGATCGCTTCGGTGTCGGGAAGGAAGCGAGGAACAGCCTCCATGGGGCGTCGGCTTGTACCCCTCACGCTGGACAATCTGTCGGAGCTGCCCAGCCGCTGCCGGGCCTGTGTCTTCTGGGAACTCGACCCGGTCAGTGGGGAAGCGGCGGTCAAGGCCGGCCGGTCCGAGCCGGAGAAGGAGGCCTGGATCTCGGCCGTCCTGCTGGAGTGGGGCTCCTGCGGCCGTGTGGTCCATGTCGACGATGTGCCGGTCGGATTCGTTCTCTACGCCCCTCCGGCCTATGTGCCGCGCTCCACGGCCTTTCCGACCAGCCCGGTCTCGGTGGACGCCGTACAGCTGATGACCGCCTGGATCAATCCCGGATACCAGGGCCAGGGGCTCGGCAGAGTCATGGTCCAGACCGTGGCCAAGGATCTGCTGCGGCGCGGATTCCGTGCCATCGAGGCATTCGGAGACGCTCGGTGGAAGGCCCCCGCCTGTGTGCTCCCGGCCGATCATCTGCTCGCGGTGGGCTTCAAGACGGTCCGCCCGCACCCCACGTCCCCCCGGCTGAGGCTGGAGCTGCGGACCGCGCTCTCCTGGAAGGAGGACGTCGAGATGGCCCTCGACCGGCTGCTGGGCGCTGTCCAGAAGGATCCGGCGCTCAGACCGCTCTGAGCCGGATACGCGGAAGGGGCTCACCCGTGGAGGGTGAGCCCCTTCGATGTTTCACGTGAAACATCAGCCGCCGGAATTGGCGGCGCTGCCGCTAGTTGCCGGCGATGAAAGGCTCAAGGTCGCGAACGATCGCGGCCTTGGGCTTGGCGCCGACGATGGTCTTGGCGACCTCGCCGTTCTGGTAGACGTTCAGCGTCGGGATGGACATGACGCCGTACTTGGCGGCGGTGGCCGGGTTCTCGTCGATGTTGAGCTTGACGATCTCGATCTGGTCACCGTGCTCGGCCGCGATGGCCTCCAGGGACGGCGCGATCTGGCGGCAGGGACCGCACCAGGCGGCCCAGAAGTCCACCAGTACGGGCTTGTCGCTCTTCAGGACGTCCTCTTCGAAGCTGGCATCGGTAACGTTCTTCAGCTGGCCGGCCACGGCGGCCTCCTTCTGTCTCGGGGGGAGGTAGGGGGGAACTGCGGATCAGACCGCGGAGGTCTTCTCCGGCTCGGCGACCTTCTCGCTGTCGGCGAGTGCGGCGAGGTAACGCTCGGCGTCCAGTGCTGCGGAGCACCCGGTCCCGGCGGCGGTGATGGCCTGCCGGTAGGTGTGGTCGACCACATCGCCCGCGGCGAAGACGCCGGTCAGGTTGGTACGCGTGGACGGTGCCGCAACCTTCAGATAGCCCTCGTCGTCCAGGTCGAGCTGACCCTTGAAGAGTTCCGTCCGGGGGTCGTGGCCGACGGCGATGAACAGGCCGGTGACGGCCAGCTCGGAGGTCTCGTCCGACTTGGTGTTCCGCAGCGTGAGGCTGCTCAGCTTCTGGTCGCCGTGGATTCCGACGACCTCGCTGTCCCAGGCGAAGGAGATCTTCGGGTCGGCGAAGGCGCGCTCCTGCATCGCCTTCGAGGCGCGCAGGCTGTCACGCCGGTGCACGATGGTGACCGACTTGGCGAAGCGGGAGAGGAAGGTCGCTTCCTCCATCGCCGTGTCACCGCCGCCGATCACAGCGATGTCCTGGTCCTTGAAGAAGAACCCGTCGCAGGTCGCGCACCAGGAGACGCCACGGCCGGAGAGCGCGTCCTCGTTGGGCAGTCCGAGCTTGCGGTGCTGGGAGCCGGTCGTGACGATGACGGCCTTGGCCCGGTGTACCGTGCCGGCCGTGTCGGTGACCGTCTTGACGTCGCCCGTGAGGTCGACGGAGACGATGTCGTCCGGAATCAGCTCGGCGCCAAAACGCTCGGCCTGGGCCCGCATGTTGTCCATGAGGTCCGGACCCATGATGCCGTCGCGGAACCCAGGGAAGTTCTCCACATCGGTCGTGTTCATCAGCGCGCCGCCTGCGGTGACAGCGCCCTCGAACACCAGCGGCTGCAGTGATGCGCGCGCGGTGTAGAGCGCCGCCGTGTAGCCGGCCGGCCCGGAGCCGATGATGATGACGTTACGGACGTCGCTCACGGGTTGATTCCTCGTCTCTGAAGACTGTGCTGCTGTCTACTGGGCCGAGTCAATGACTCTCATCCCACCCAACGGATCCTAAGGGGCTTGCATTCCCAGGATCGCAGCGCAGCGCGTGAGAACGCCTCAGTGGCGAGGGTAAGCGTCCTTGAGGAGGAGCTTTCCGGTGGACGAGGGAGCGGAATCCGCGCATGTGGAGGCGACCACATAGGCCTGGACACGCAGATCGTCCGTCTGGTCGGGGAAGACCACCAGATAGGCGCTCTCGCCGTTGTACACACCGGGCTCGGCCGCCAGGGGACTGTCGGCGCGGCCGGTGGCCCGCTGAACACAAGGGGGTACGGTCGGTGTGTTCTCCATCTGGGCGGCCGGGGAGTGTTCCTCGGTGCCGAAAGTCTTCGAGCTCCTGACCCTCGCCTCGGGGACGGGGGAACCGGCCTCGGCGAGGGCACGCACCCGGGTATCGAGGCCGGGGGCGGAGAAATCCGTGCCGGGGGCGGACGCCGACGGACGGCCCTGGCTCTCCGAGACAGCTTCCTGACTGTCGCCGCTCTTGTCCGTCAGGGCCGCCGGGAAGAGCAGTGCACCCACACCGAGGGCGGCCGCTGTGAAGAAGGCGCCGATGACCGCGGTGGCGCGTCGGCTCCGGCGCTTGCGGCCGGGACCGGTCGTCCCCTTGGCCTGTCCCGTCGGGCGGCTCGGGGAGCTGGGCTCACGCTGGTGGACGATGGGCGATGTTTCACGTGAAACACGCGCGGCGGCGTCGGGCGCGGTCGAGTCCAGCAGGGCCTCGGCGGCCAGGGCCGCGTCGATCCGCTCGGCGATGTCCACCGGCATCCGAGCGCTCCCGGGGAGCGTGCCGAGCAGCCCCCGGATCTCCTCCAGAGAGGCTTGGACATCGGCACAGAGCGCACAGGCGTCCAGATGGAGCCGGAGAGCGTTGCTCTGTGACGGGGGCAGCAGTCCTTCGGTGAGATCGGAGATCTCCGAGACGTCCGGGTGCTGAGTCATATCGGCCGTGGATGTCATGTGAGCCCACCTCCGCCCTTCGCAGCGGCAGGGTCAGGCCCTGCGTCCCTTTGTCCCGATGCCGGTGGGACGGAATCCCCCGGCGTCCGGTTCCTTCCCCTGCCGGGTTCGCTCCTATCCCCGGCGTCACCGCGCAGATGGGTGAGCATGGGCAGCAGTCGTGCCCGTCCCCGTGCGCAGCGGCTCTTGACGGTCCCGACCGGCACCTCAAGGATCCGGGCCGCCTCCGCGACCGGGTATCCCTGCATGTCCACCAGCACCAGCGCGGCCCGCTGATCGGCGGGAAGCTTCGCCAGCGCGGCCAGAAGCTCCCGATTGAGGTCCTGGCGCTCGGCCGGAGCCTCCGCGGACTCATGCGGCTCCAGGAGCCGCTCAAGGCGCTCGGTGTCGTCGACGGGGGAGGTCTTGCGGGAGGCCGCCTTGCGGGCCCGGTCGAGACAGGCGTTCACGGTGATCCGGTGGAGCCAGGTGGTGACGGCGGACTGGCCCCGGAAGGTGTGGGCGGCGCGGAAGGCGGAGACGAAAGCGTCCTGCACCGCGTCCGCCGCCTCCTCACGGTCCCCCAGCGTGCGCAGGGCGACCGCCCAGAGCCGGTCACGGTGTCGTCTGACAAGCTCACCGAAGGCATTCGGGTCCCCCGCCACATGGCGGCCCAGGAGATCCTGGTCGCTCGTGTCGCGGCGTATCGAGTCGTCCAACGGTGAGCCCCCTCCCTGCTGCCGTCAGCTGACGATCTTGATCTCCGCGACCTTGCCCCGGAACTGACCGGGGCCCGACGGCGGGAGGTCCGTCAGCCAGACCAGAACGTACCGTGACCGCACCGGCTTGCCGGGCTTGAGGGCCACATTCGTTCCGGTCCCCTCGGCGACGGTGTCGAACCCGGTCGAGAGCGTGGGCTGTGACACGGCGCTCTCGGGCGCCGCCCGCAGCTGCACCGTGGTGTCGCCCCCCAGGAAGGACACATCGACCGTGCCGATCTGCTGGACCTTGCCGAGGTCGAGGACGATGCCGAGACCGTCCTTGAGCCGACCGAAATCCGGGCTCGTGTACCAGTTGGTGGTCCAGGACGTGTTGGGATCGCCGTCGTAGCTGTTCACTATCTCGGCCGGCTTCTCGGAAGGCGGCTGGCCGTACGGGTCGAAATCACTGGCACTGACGATGGCGACCGGCTTGCCGGAAGCGGCGGCGGTGTCCTTGCCGTCGTTCTTCTTGTCGTCCTCGGACTGCGAGACACCCGGGTCCACCCGGTTGTTGTCCCGCTGGATCAGCTCGTCGGCGATCTGCCAGCTGCCGAGACCGAGAGCGGCGATCAGGAGGGCGGCCACGCCCCACTTCAGCACCTTCCCGGTACGGCTCTCCAGCGCGGCCGGATGGGTGGGCACGGGCTGGGTGACGGCCGGTCCCGGCCGGGCGGCGGGGCGCCCGTAGGTGCCCTGCTGGTAGGTGGTCCGCTGATACTCGGGCGGAGAGGCGAAGGCGGTCTCCGGCGGGCGGATGCGCGGCATCGCGGCGATGGCCTTGGCCAGCTCGTCGGGCGTGGTGCAGGGCGGCTCCTGGCGGGAGGCGGTCGCACCGTCATTGACCAGGGCGCGCATGGCCAGCTCGGAGAGGCCCCGGTGGATGCCGGCCCGCACCTGGTCCGGCGGGAGCAGCCCGATGCCCTTGGGCAGCCCGGAGAGCCCGTACGCGTTGTTCTCGTAAGGCCAGCGCTGGGTCAGGGCCGCGTACAGCAGCGCGCCGACCGCCTCCGTGTCGGTGCGCTGGGGACGCTCGGCGGTGATGCCGCGCAGGGCCGCGCTCACCGCGAGTCCCCGGATGCGGTACTGACCGGTGGAGGTCCGCAGCACGGCCCCGGGGGTGAGCCTCAGATGGGACAGGCCCTCACGGTGGGCGGCGGCCATGGCCTGAGCGAGCTGCTCGACGAGCTGGTAGGCGGCGTGCGGCTCCATCGGGCCCATGGAGAGCAGAGTGGTCAGCTCGGTCGCGTCGGGCAGCCACTCATGGACGACGTAGACGAGGTCGTTCTCCTCGACGGCGTCCAGCACCTGGACGAAACGCGGGTCTCCCAGCAGCGCGGCGGAGCGTGCCGCGGCGAGTACGGAACGGGCGCGGGGGTGGTCGGCGGGGAGCAGATGCACTCCGACGGCGCGGCGCAGCTTCTCGTCCACGGCTCGCCAGCTGCTGAAACCGTCCAGACGGGTGATGCACTCCTCCAGGCGGTAGCGCCTGGCAAGTCTGTGCCCGCTGTGCAGCTCGGGCGTGGCGATGGAGGGCTCGGCGCTCTTGCGCTCGCCGCCCGTGTCCGGCGTCTTCTTCTCCGCCGTGTCCTGAGTCTGAGCCGCCCCGTCGGTCGTGGCCTTGTCCGCCTGCGCGGTCAGCGGTTCGTCTCCGCTGTTGTCGGCCACGTCGACGGCAGCCGTGCTACGTTCCGCCACCGTCGTTCCTGCCTCCCCATCCGTTGCGCATAACCAACAGCCAAAGCCAATTGTGCCCACAGTCCGCTGCTATGCACGACACGCGACGGCGGACGATGGTTGTGCGAATTTCCGGGGCTAGCGTCCGAGGCGGCCGCGCACCATGCCGACGATGGAGTTCAGCTCCGCGATGCGCATCCGCTTCGCGGCGAGGAAGAAAACGCCCAGCAGGATGATTCCGCCGCCGACGAGCGCGGCCAGGGAGCCGAGCGCGCCACTGCCGAGGGCCTGGAGGATGGCGTAGGCCGCCGCGCCGCCGAGGGCGGCGGCGGGGACGGAGGCGATGCAGAGACGGGCGTAGGTGCGCATGACGTGCGAGCCGTCCAGGTCACCCCCGAGGAGCTTCTTCAGCCTGCGCCAGGCGACGCCGACGCCGACCATGTAGGCGAGGCCGTAACCCGCGGCCATGCCGACGACGGCCCAGCGCGCCGGGAGCAGCATGAAGCTGGCGACGGAGGCCGCGGCGTTGACCAGGGCGACGATGACCGTGTTGTAGAAGGGGGTCCGGGTGTCCTCGTACGCGTAGAAGCCGCGGAGCACGATGTACTGCACGGAGTACGGGATGAGTCCGAGGCCGAAGGCCATTAGAGTGAATCCGATGCCCCGGGCGCCGTTGCCCGAGCTGGCGTACAGCAGGGTCGCCATGGGCACACCGAGCGCCAGGAAGGCGAAGGCGCAGGGCACGATCGCGACCGCCGAGGTGCGCAGCCCGTAGGAGATGTCGTCGCGCACGGCGGCCGGGTCGTCGTCGTGGGCGGCCCGGGAGATCCTGGGCAGTACGGCGGTCATCACCGAGACCGTGATGATGGCCTGCGGCATCTGCCACAGCAGCAGCGCGTAGTTGTACGCGGTGATGCCGACGCCGTCGATGCCGTCCTTGGCGGCCTCCGAAGCGGCCCAGGTGGCGAGCTGGGTGACGACGATCATTCCGAGCTGGTTGGCGAGGACGAAGAAGAAGGTCCACTTGGCGAGCCCGAGGGCCTTGCCCAGGCCCTGGCCCTTCCAGTCGAAGCGCAGCCGCATCTTGAAGCCGGCGTCCCGCAGATACGGGATCATCGCCAGGGACTGGACGACCAGTCCGAGCAGGGTGCCGATGGCGAGCAGCCGGACGCCCTCCGGCGTGATGGTCGACTCGCCGACCTCGGTGTCGGTGAATCCGCCGAACGCCCAGATGAACGCGCCGAAGGTCGCGATGATCACGATGTTGTTGAGGACGGGGGTCCACATCATCGCGCCGAAGCGGCCGCGGGCGTTGAGGATCTGGCCGAGTACGACGTGGACGCCCATGAAGAACAGGGTGGGGATGCAGTACTGGGCGAAGGTGACCGCGACTTCCATCCGCTGCGGATCGGAGGCGATCGGGTTGGACAGCATCCGGATCAGCAGGGGCGCGGCCAGCACACAGAGGGTGGTGACGCCTCCGAGCATCACCACGACCAGGGTCAGCAGACGGTTGGCGTAGGCCTCGCCGCCGTCCTTGTCGTTCTTCATCGCCCGGACGAGCTGGGGGATGAAGACGGCGTTCAGAGCGCCGCCGCCGGCCAGCACGTAGATCATCGTGGGCAGGACGTTGGCGACCTGGTAGGAGTCGTTGAGGGTGCCGACGCCGATGGCGGCGGCCATCACCAGCGTCCGCAGGAAGCCGGTGATCCGGGAGACGATCGTGCCCGCGGCCATGACGGCGCTGGACTTCAGCACGCTGGAGGCCCGGCCGCCCGAGCTCTTGGGCGGCGGCGGAGGCGCGGGAGCGGGTTCCGTGGCGGGTGCGGGCACGGTCTGCACCGTGCTCTGCTGGTCCCGGAAGAGATGGGCGAAGGCGTCCTGCCCCTGGCCCTGCTCACGCTCCGGCTCGCCGGCTCGGGTGACCAGTTCGTCGACACCGGTGTACTGCGTGGTCCTGGCGTCGTCGCCGTACGGGAGATGGCGGGAGGGGCCGGCGGGCTCGGGCGGCGGCGTCTGGGCCCAGACCCGCGGGTCGGGAGCGTACTGCGGCGCGGGCGGCTGCTGGTACAGCGGCGGCGGCTGCTGGTAGGTGCCCGGGGGCGGCGGCGGGTGGGAGGCCCGGTCGTAGAGCGCCTCGGCCACCGGGTCCTGCGCGGACAGATCCTGCGCCCGGTACGGGTCCGGGGCGTAGGCGTCCTGGAGATAGGGGTCCGGGGGGTACTGCTCCTGGGCGTGCTGACCCAGGGCCCGGGGGTCCTGCGGGTAGGCGTCCTGGACCTGGGGGTCCTGGAGGTAGCCGTCCTGCGGGTACGCGTCGTGAGCCTGCGGGTCCTGGAGATAGGGATTCTGGGCGTACGGATCCTGGGCGGCGGGGTCGGAAGCGGGCTGGGGCGGAACCTGGCCCGCCGGGTCCGTGCCCGCGCCCTGACCGCGGTCACCGTCGTACGGCGCGTTCATTGCTACCCCACCTCATCGTCCCGGGCCGGCCGGCCACGACATCGCTCAACGGTCCACTTTCTCACCCGGGGCCGATGGGTTGCCGCTTTCCGGTCCGGTGTCCGGTGTCGGGTCACTCGCCTGCCCGGGATCCGAGCCGCCGGCGTCCCCTCCGGAGGGCCGCGCTCCGTCCGAGGGGCCGTCCTCGCCGCTCCCGCCGTCCGCGTCGTTCCCGGGTTCGGTGCCGGTGTCCTTCTCCGCCTGCTCCTGAGCGGAGGCCCGCTTGCGCTGGGTGTACATCCGCACACCCGCCAGGACGAGCAGCAGAACACCTCCCGCGATCACGAGCATCACCGTCGGAGTGATCTCGGAGACCTTGACGGTGAACCGCATGGGCTCGCCGTATGGCTTGTTGTCCTCGGTGTAGAGCTGGGCCGTCATCCGCACCTGGCCGTTCACATGCGCCAGGGCGTCGAACTTCACGGACTGGCTGTGACCGCCCTTCACCGTGATCGGCTGCTCGGCGACGCTCTTGTCGTCCAGGCTCAGACGGGAGGAGTTGTCCGAGCTGAGCCGCAGAACCAGATGATCGACATCCTGCACCAGCCGGTTCTGCACGGTGATCGGGATCGTGGCGCTCTGTCCGGACAGAGTGATCTGCGACTTCTTGATCAGCTGTACTTCTCCGGTGAGAACCTGGAGGTTCTCCCGCACGCTCTGGCGATACAGCGCGGCGGCGGCGCGGTGGCCCCGCCAGGACGTGGACATCTCCCGGTCGATGGCCCGGCCGAAGGGCGTCTCCACCCGGTCCATCTGCGTCAGGATGACGGTGAACTTGTCCAGGGCTTCCTGCGTCCTGCGGATGTCCTGGAACGCCTCGACCGGCAGCTCGCGCGCGCGCAGCTCGCGGGGGTACTCCGAGGCCGCCGGAATCCGGGTGTTCGCGCTGGTGTCGGGCTTGAAGGCGGAAGCCGCGACCAGGCCCATCGGCTGGGTCCAGTGCTCGGCCTTCAGACCGCCCAGGGCCCGGGCCATCGACTGCGCCTGGGACACGGTCGGCATCCGCTGGGGGGCGACGACCAGGCTCCGCTGCTTGTCCGTGTTCTGAAGGGTGACCGCCAGCGTCTGGGCGAGGAACTTCTGGATCGCCAGAGTCGACGTGTCGGTGTTCAGCATGTCGCCCTGGAAGGCCTTGGAGAGCCGGGCGTCGGCGACCACCGCCGTCGTTCCGCCGCCGATCGGGCGGGCCGCGCTGGCCGTGTAGTTCAGATCGTCCCGCAGGCTGTCGCTCCGGGCGATCACCTTGTCCGCGCCCGCCGAGGTGGCGACATCCACGATCGATGAGTCGATCGCACCGTCCACGGGCCAGGCGAAGTCGGTGGACGGCTTCTCGTGAATGATCGTTTCCACGGTCCGCTCGGCGACCTGGGTGGCCTGCTGGAGATGGCTGAGCGAACCAGGGACGTTCTTCCCCCGGTGTGCCAGGGACGCCAGATCGGGGTCGGCGAACGGCAGCGCGACCACCTCGCGGCCCTTGACCGCCGACTGGAGATCGGTCAGCCACCGCTTGGCGACGTCCTGATTCTTCCCCGCGACCGTGTCGTCGCCCTGCTTGACCTCGTACTCCTCCGTCATCGCATTGACGGTGGAGAGCAGGTCGGGATCTATCACCCAGGTCACGGGAAGACCCCGGCCGAGCGAGACGAGCTGCCCGAGCCTGCCTTCCGGAGCCAGCTCCTCGGCCAGCGACTCGTCCTCGAACACCGGGCTCTGCTGCTTGTCCGACCGGGTCTCGGAGGTGAGATGCGTCGTGGAGATCAACGGCCAGAGATAGGTGAGCCGGGTCTTCTTCTCCAGCGCCTCGGGCTGCCAGGGAAGGAAGGTCCGCTCGATCCCCAGCACCTGCCCGTACTGAGCGCTCGGAGTCCGTCCCGTCAGGGATACACCGAGCTGGTAGACACCGTCGTCACCGAGGTTCAGCTCGGAGACCGGGACGGTGAGCGAGAAGTCCCGGCTGATGCCGGAGGCGAGCTTGGGCAGCTTCACGGTGAATTCGTCGCCGACGGGCGCGCCGTCGGCCACGGAGTTGTAGCCGGTCCGCTGGGCGGCACGGTCGATACCGGTCCTGCCGATCAGCCGCGGACCCACCCGAAGGTCGATCTCCGCGTCGCTGACCGTCTGCCTGCCCTTGTTCACCACGGTGCCGGTGATGGTGAGCTTGTCGTCCTTCAGCGGGGTGGACGGCGCGACTGTGGTGAGCGACACATCCACCGTGCGCGAGCCCGAGGGCGCTTTGGGGGCGGCCTGCGCCGGGCCGCCGATCAGGCCGGCCACGAGCGGCACGCCGACGAGCGCGGAGGCTGTACGGCGCAGCCACCGGCGGGCAGGAGAGGGGGAGGTCTCCTGGAAGTCTGCCGCCTCGGCCACGCGCACGTCCGTCCTCGTCGTCTGATGCCGTTGGTCGCTGTCGCTCTATTGCGTCCACGCATGGTAACGAGGTGCGGCGCGCCGAAGTGCCGCGGACTGCCTCACAAGATCGCCGGGGCTTCCGGGCGGGTCCCGGGCCGGGGCCGCGGTGGCCCGGCGGGAAGGGCCGGGCGGCGGTCGATAAAGCGGGACGCCGTGGCCTGTGGGACACGTACCCTCTTCTGTTGTGCCGAACGCCAATGAAGACAGCCCCATCGCACTGAGCCAGGTGCAACGCCGTGCGGTTGCGGAACTACTGCGTGTAGCGCCCGTGGCCGATGATCTCGCGCGCCGTTTCCAGGACGCCGGGTTCAGTCTCGCCCTGGTCGGCGGATCGGTCCGGGACGCCCTGCTCGGCCGGCTCGGCAATGATCTGGACTTCACCACGGACGCCCGCCCCGAGGATGTTTTGAAGATCATCCGCCCATGGGCGGATTCGGTCTGGGACGTGGGGATCGCCTTCGGCACGGTCGGCGCACAGAAGAGCGGCTACCAGATCGAGGTCACCACCTACCGCTCGGAGGCCTACGACAGGACGTCCCGCAAGCCCGAGGTCTCCTACGGCGACTCCATCGAGCAGGATCTCGTCCGCCGTGACTTCACCGTCAACGCGATGGCCGTCGCCCTGCCGGAGAAGGAGTTCATCGACCCGCACCACGGTCTTGAGGATCTCGCCGCCCGGGTGCTGCGGACGCCGGGCACCCCCGAGGAGTCCTTCTCCGACGACCCGCTGCGCATGATGCGCGCCGCCCGGTTCGCCGCCCAGCTCGACTTCGAGGTGGCACCCGAGGTGGTCGCCGCCCTGAAGGACATGGCCGAGCGCATCGAGATCGTCTCCGCCGAACGGGTCCGCGAAGAGTTCAACAAGCTGGTTCTCTCCACGCACCCCCGCAAGGGCCTGGCGCTGCTCACCGACTCCGGTCTCGCCGCGCATGTGCTGCCCGAGCTGCCCGCGCTCCGCCTGGAAAGCGACGAGCACCACCGGCACAAGGATGTGTACGAGCACTCCCTGACCGTTCTGGAACAGGCCATCGACCTGGAGGAGGACGGGCCGGATCTGGTGCTCAGGCTGGCCGCGCTCTTCCACGACATCGGCAAGCCGAGGACACGGCGGTTCGAGAAGGACGGCCGGGTCTCCTTCCACCACCACGAGGTGGTGGGCGCGAAGATGACCAAGAAGCGCATGATCGCGCTCAAGTACTCCAACGAGATGGTCAAAGACGTCTCACGGCTGGTGGAGCTGCACCTGCGGTTCCACGGCTACGGGACCGGGGAGTGGACCGACTCGGCCGTACGGCGCTATGTGCGTGACGCGGGCCCCCTGCTGACCCGGCTCCACAAGCTGACCCGATCGGACTGCACCACCCGCAACAAGCGCAAGGCGAGCGCCCTGTCCCGGGCCTACGACGGGCTGGAGGAGCGGATCGCGCAGCTCAAGGACCAGGAAGAGCTCGATGCCATCCGGCCCGATCTGGACGGCAACCAGATCCAGGAGATCCTCGGCGTGGGTCCCGGCCCGATGATCGGCAAGGCGTACGCATTCCTGCTGGAGCTGCGCCTGGAGAACGGCCCCATGGAGCGGGACGCGGCGATCGCGGCGCTCAAGGAGTGGTGGGCGGCCCAGGAATCGCAGTGATCCGTCTGCACGGACCGCTGTTGTGTTTCACGTGAAACACAACAGCGGAAGCGTCGACAGGGGCGATGTTTCACGTGAAACATCGCCCCTCACTGGTTACCGCGTATCGCTAATGCGACGCCACCGCGCCATGGTGACCGCGATCCCTGCGTAGATCAGCGCCACCAGCACGACCAGCTGCGCCGAGCGTCCGTCGGGGGGCAGGATCAGCGCCGCCACTCCGGCCGCCCCCACGAACGCCACATTGAACAGCACGTCGTAGAGGGAGAAGACCCGTCCGCGATAGGCGTCGTCCACCGTGGTCTGGACGACGGTGTCGGTGGTGATCTTCGACCCTTGGGTGATGAATCCCAGGACGAACGCGGCGATCAGCATCGGCACCGGGGCGAAGGGCAGCCCGAGCGCGGGTTCCAGCACCGCGGCCGCCGCCGCGCAGAGCACCAGCCAGCCGAACCGGCCGAACCGTCCGATGGCCCAGGGAGTCACCACGGCGGCCACGAAGAACCCGGCTCCGGAGACAGCCAGGGCCAGCCCGAGCAGCGCCAGGCCGTCCTGCTCCCGCTCGTACCAGGCATAGCGGCAGAGCATCAGGACCATCACGGTCAAGGCCCCGTAGTTGAAGCGCATCAGAGTCATCGCGACCAGCACCCGGGCCGCCGCCGGACGCTCGCTCAGATGCCTCAGCCCGTCGGTCATGCCGCGCGCGGTGGAGGCGACAGCAGCGATGAGCCGGGGTTGCTCCACCGCCGTGTCCGGCCCGAGCAGTCGGCGGTCGATCCTGAGCGAGGCGAGCGCCGAGCAGAGATAGAGCCCGGCACCGAGCAGTACGACCGCCGCGTCGGAGTCCTCCGACACCAGCCGCACCACAAAGGCGAGCCCGCCGCCCGCGGTCGCCGCCAGAGTGCCGGCCGTCGGCGAGAGGGAGTTGGCCATGACGAGCCGGTCCTGGTCGACGACCCGGGGCAGCGCGGCCGACAAGCCGGCCAGCACAAAGCGGTTGACCGCGGTGACGGAGAGGGCCGAGACATAGAAGAGCCAGTCGGGCACGGAGGCGAGGATCAGCAGCGCGGTGCCGATCGCGAGGACGGCCCGCAGCAGATTCCCGTACAGAAAGACCTGACGCCGCTCCCAGCGGTCCAGCAAGACCCCCGCGAAGGGGCCGATCAGGGAGTACGGCAGCAGCAGGACGGCCATGGCGGAGGCGATGGCCGCCGGTGAGGTCTGCTTCTCCGGGGAGAACACCACATAGGTGGCGAGCGCGACTTGATAGACGCCGTCGGCCGACTGGGAGAGGAGCCGGACCGCGAGCAGTCGGCGAAAGTCGGTCAGGCGCAGGAGTACGCGCAGATCACGCACGACAGGCATGCGATCAAGCGTCACACACGCGGAGGGTCCCCGGGCAGGCGACCCGGGGACCCTCTGTGGCCGATCGGCCTAACGCCGCGAATCCGGCGCGCTGTCGAATGCTTAGCGCTCGACCTCGCCCTTGATGAACTTCTCGACCTGGTCGCGAGCCTCGTCGTCGAAGTACTGCACCGGCGGGGACTTCATGAAGTACGACGACGCCGACAGGATCGGGCCGCCGATGCCGCGGTCCTTGGCGATCTTCGCCGCGCGGACCGCGTCGATGATGACGCCGGCGGAGTTCGGGGAGTCCCAGACCTCCAGCTTGTACTCCAGGTTCAGCGGAACGTCACCGAAGGCACGGCCCTCAAGGCGGACATACGCCCACTTGCGGTCGTCCAGCCACGCGACATAGTCGGACGGGCCGATGTGGACGTTCTTCTCGCCCAGGTCGCGGTCGGGGATCTGCGAGGTGACGGCCTGCGTCTTCGAGATCTTCTTGGACTCCAGCCGGTCCCGCTCCAGCATGTTCTTGAAGTCCATGTTGCCGCCGACGTTCAGCTGCATCGTGCGGTCCAGGATGACACCCCGGTCCTCGAAGAGCTTCGCCATCACACGGTGCGTGATGGTCGCACCGACCTGCGACTTGATGTCGTCACCGACGATCGGGACGCCCGCCTCGGTGAACTTGTCGGCCCACTCCTTGGTGCCGGCGATGAAGACCGGCAGAGCGTTGACGAAGCCGACCTTGGCGTCGATGGCGCACTGTGCGTAGAACTTCGCGGCGTCTTCGGAACCGACGGGCAGGTAGCAGACCAGAACGTCCACCTGCTTGTCCTTGAGGACCTGGACGATGTCGACCGGAGCCTCCGGGGACTCCTCGATCGTCTCGCGGTAGTACTTGCCCAGACCGTCGAGGGTGTGACCGCGCTGCACGGTGACACCGGCGCTCGGCACGTCGCAGATCTTGATGGTGTTGTTCTCGCTGGCGCCGATGGCGTCCGAGAGGTCGAGGCCGACCTTCTTGGCGTCCACGTCGAAGGCGGCCACGAACTCGACGTCACGGACGTGATAGTCGCCGAACTGGACGTGCATCAGACCCGGCACCTTGCCGTCCGGGTCGGCGTCCTTGTAGTACTCGACGCCCTGCACCAGCGAGGCGGCGCAGTTGCCCACGCCGACGATGGCTACGCGAACCGAACCCATTCCGGTTGCTCCCTGTGTGATCTCGGATGAAGCCCTGCGGATCGCTGGACTTCAGTTGACTGAGCCGTCGGACGGATCCGGCGGGGTGGCGGGCCGGGAGGAAGTGCTCCCGGTGGATCCGTCGCCCGTGTGCCGGGGCAGGCCGCCCGACGGCCCAGATGTGCTGTCCTGCTGAGCAGAGCCGTCGGTGGCGGACTGTCGCTGATCCCGCCCCGCCCGCTCGCTCTCGATGAGCTCGTTCAGCCAGCGCACTTCGCGCTCCACGGACTCCATGCCGTGCCGCTGAAGCTCAAGGGTGTAGTCGTCGAGGCGCTCCCGGGTGCGGGCCAGGGAGGCGCGCATCTTCTCCAGACGCTCCTCCAGCCGGCTGCGCCGGCCTTCCAGCACCCGCATTCTCACCTCGCGCTCCGTCTGTCCGAAGAAGGCGAAACGAGCCGCGAAGTGCTCGTCCTCCCAGCTGTCCGGACCGGTGTGCGAGAGCAGCTCCTCGAAGTGTTCTTTCCCCTCCGCCGTCAACCGGTAGACGATCTTGGCGCGTCGCCCTGCGAGTGAAGCCGCGAGGGCGTCCTCGGGAGCGCTCCCCGGTTCCTCGATCAGCCGGCCGTTGGCGACCAGCGTCTTGAGGCAGGGATAGAGGGTTCCGTAACTGAAGGCCCGAAAGATTCCCAGCGAGGTATTGAGCCGTTTCCGCAGCTCATACCCGTGCATCGGGGCCTCGCGGAGCAGGCCGAGCACGGCGAACTCAAGGATGCCGGAGCGTCTGCTCACCGCCGCCCTCCTTCGCCGTCTCAGCCACCTATGTCGTGCTGATGTATCGACTCGATACATCAGCACGATAGGCCCGTGTTCCTGCTGCGACAAGGGGGGTCATCGTGAACGGCGTCACATCGTAAATTTGTGGTGAGCAACTTGCCTGATTTGGGGTGAACTTCGGACCTGGGACAGTTTCGAGCCTGCGTAGTCTGTGCGGATGCAGACCCCCGGGAACCAATTGACGCCGGGAGGCGTCGTCGCCGTGGATGCACAGCGGATGAGACCTCTCCCGGGCTGGTCCGTATCCATTTCGGGGGGACCGGAACTCACCTGCCGCTTCCAGGCGTCTCGCCTGCCCGAGGAGTAGTCGTTCGATGAGCGAGCACCGTCGCAAACCGCCGCAGCCGCAAGGTGGCGGGCGTGCGGCCGCCAGACGCGCCACCCAGCAGCCCTCCGGCCGCCGTGCGGCCCAGCCCAGAGACACCGGCACGGGTTTTGGGTCCGTGCCGCACAGCGAGGATCAGTCCTACGGCGGCCGTGCGGAAGCGCGCCGCGCCGCGCAGCGCGGCGGCCGACGAAGGGTCGACCCGGGCGCCGGCGCGGGCGCGGGTGGCCATGGCGGTCGCGGCGGTGGCCGGCGTGGTGGCCCGGGCGGTGGGCACGAGGGCCGCGGCGGCGGGCCCGGCAAGAGGCGGCTGGTCGACTATCCGCGTGACGGCAAGTACGGCTGGCGTCGCTGGGTTCCGTCGTGGAAGCTCGTCACCGGCCTCTGCCTGGGCTTTCTCGGCAGTCTGATGACCGCTGCCACCATCGCCTACGCGATGGTGGGGGTGCCCGACCCCAATAAAATGGCGGAGGCCGAGAACAACGTCTACTTCTGGGACGACGGCACCCAGATGGCCGCCACCGGCGGTGAGGTCAACCGGCAGAACATCGGTCTGAACAAAATTCCCCAGGACATGCAGAACGCCGTGATCTCGGCGGAGAACAAGACCTTCTGGAACGACTCGGGCATCGATCCGCGAGGCATCAGCCGGGCCCTGCTCAACATGGCCAAGGGGCAGGACACCCAGGGCGGCTCCACCATCACCCAGCAGTACGTGAAGAACGCGCGGCTCGGCGACCAGTCGCAGACCTTGAGCCGTAAGTTCAAGGAGCTGTTCATCTCCATCAAGATCGACAGCAATGTGAAGAAGAACGAGATCATGGCCGGCTATCTGAACACCTCGTACTACGGGCGCGGCGCGTACGGGATCCAGGCCGCCTCCCGTACGTACTACGGGAAGGACGCCGAGGATCTGGACGCCAGCGAGTGCGCCGTCCTCGCCTCGCTGCTGAAGGGCGCCACCTGGTACGACCCGGCGGGCGCCGTCGACATCAACACCGCCGCGACCAAGGAGAAGAACTACGACCGCGCGACGAAGCGCTGGCGCTGGATCCTCGACGAGATGGTCAAGGACGGGCATCTGGACGCCGCCAAGCGCGATTCCTTCGTCGAGGCCGGATTCCCGATGCCGGACCCGGTGAAGAAGGGCGCGAAGCTCGGCGGGCAGATCGGCTATCTGGTCGATCTGGCCAAGGCCAACTTCCTCGCCAACAACGACAGGGGCATAGACGCCGCCGAGCTGGCCCAGGGCGGTTACGAGATCCACACGACCTTCAACAAGGAGAAGGTCAAGAAGCTTGAGGCTGCGGTCACCGATGTCCGCGAGCGGAACATCGACGCCAAGAAGCGCCCGAAGACGGACACCCATGTCCAGTTCGGCGGCGCGTCGGTGGAGCCGGCGACCGGAAAGATCGTCGCGATCTACGGCGGCGAGGACGCGACCAAGCACTTCACCAACAACGCCAACACGACCGGCGCCCAGGTCGGATCGACCTTCAAGCCGTTCGTCCTGGCCGCCGCCATGCGCGACGGCGTCCGTGACCCGCGGCTGGGCATTGAGCAGTCGCTGGAGCAGCGCACACAGATCAACCCGGACAAAACCGTTTACAACGGTAAGAACAAGCTCCGGATCAAGAATTACAACGGCTCGGTGTGGCGGAACGAGAAGGGTGAGGAACTCTTCCAGGTCAACGACGGTGATGAGGACTACATAGACATCAATCTCCGAGAAGCCATGATCGTCTCCGCCAACTCGCCCTTTGTGCAGCTCGGCATGGACGTCGGCATCTCCGAGGTCCGGCGCGCGGCCGAGGACTCGGGACTGCTCCCCGAGTCGCTCAACAAGTCGAACGTCCCGTCGTTCTCGATCGGCATCTCGACCCCGAGCGCCATCCGCATGGCCAGCTCGTACGCGACCTTCGCGGCCGAGGGGGAACAGCGGGAGCCCTACTCCGTCACCTCGGTCAAGAAGCGCGGCGCGACGATCTTCAAGCACAAGGACGAGCCCGTCGGGGCCTTCACGGCGAACATCGCCAACAATGTGACCGATGTGCTCAGGGACGTCGTCGAGGACAAGAAGGGCACCGGCCGCAACGCGCGCATCCCGGGCCGCCACGTCGCAGGCAAGACCGGCACCACCGACGGCAACAAGTCGGCCTGGTTCGTCGGCTACACCCCGCAGCTGTCGACCGCCATCGACATGTACCGGCTGGACGACAACGAGAAGAACGCCAACCGGGGCTTCCTGGAGATGTTCGGCACGGGCGGCCAGGACAAGATCCACGGCTCTTCGTTCCCGTCCGAGATCTGGCAGCGCTACATGGCGGACGCGCTCAAGAACGCACCAGTGATGAAGTTCCCGAAGGCCGAGCCCATCGGTGAGGCGGTCTGGGGCGGCGGTGCCAGCAGCCCGACTCCGACTCCGTCGATGACGCCTTCGCAGACTCCGTCCCAGACCCCCTCCCAGACGCCTTCGCAGACTCCGTCCCAGACCCCCTCCCAGACCTGTAGTCCCTGGGACGAATGGTCCTGCGGCGAGGAGGACGGCGGTGCCGATGGTGGGCAGCCGGGTGGTGGCGCGAACGACGGCGGTGCCGATGGTGGGCAGCCGGGTGGTGGCGCGAACGACGGCGGTGCCGATGGCGGGCAGCCGGGTGGTGGCGCGAACGACGGCGGTGCCGATGGTGGGCAGCCGGGTGGTGGCGCGAACGACGGCGGTGCCGATGGCGGACAGCCGGGTGGTGGCGCGAACGACAGCGTGGGCATCTTCGGCTGACCTGTAGCGCCACAGCGGCGCACCCACCCGGCTCCGGCCGGGAACCGAGGGCCGCGGCGTCCGGCGCGCTCGGTCCGTGCTTGATGCACGGGCCGGTGCCGGACACCGCGGCCCTCGTGGCGTCCCCCGTCCGTACGGCAGGATGAGCACCATGCCCAGCGCAGAAGAGACGATCGTGTACGAGGACCGGCCGGATGTACGGCCCACCCGGCGGGATCCCGTCGCGGCGTCCGGCAGCGAACTGATCGGCGGCCCGGCCGGCCGCTGGGCCCTGCGCGCCCCCAGCGGCTGGCTCACGCCGGTACGTGTCGTGTCCCTGGTGGCCATCGGCATGTTCGCGCTGGGCATGGTCCAGAAGATGCCCTGCTACAACTGGGCCTGGTTCCGCGGCGTGAACTCGCAGTACACCCACGCCTGCTACTCCGACATCCCGCATCTCTATGTGGGGCGCGGCTTCTCCGAGGGGCTCATCCCGTACGTCGACCGGCTCCCCGGCGACATGGCCTTCCTTGAGTACCCGGTGCTGACCGGACTGTTCATGCAGATCGCCGCCTGGCTCGACCTGAGCGGCGGACCGATCCAGGAGCAGCAGCAGACGTACTGGATGATCAACGCGGGCATGCTGATGATCTGCGCCGCGGTCGTCGCGGTCTGTGTGACCCGCACCCACCGCCACCGCCCCTGGGACGCGCTCCTGGTGGCACTGGCCCCCGCCTTCGCGCTCACCGCCACCATCAACTGGGATCTGCTGGCCGTGGCGCTCACCGCCGCCGCGATGCTGATGTGGTCCCGGGGCAGGACGGTGGCCTTCGGCGTCCTCATCGGTCTGGCGACCGCCGCCAAGCTCTATCCCGCTCTTCTGCTGGCCCCGCTCTTCCTGCTCTGCTGGAGGTCCGGCAAGTGGCGCGAGTTCGCCACCGCGACCTTCGCCGCGGCGAGCACCTGGCTGCTGGTGAATCTGCCGGTGATGCTGCTGGCCCCCGAGGGCTGGAAGAAGTTCTACACCTTCAGCCAGGAGCGACAGGTCGACTTCGGATCCGTATGGCTGATCCTCAACCAGCGCGCCGATGCCGCGATCGAGCCGGAGACGGCGAACAACTACGCGATGCTGCTGATGGTGCTGATCTTCGTGGGCATGGCGGCGCTCACGCTGTACGCCCCGCGCAGGCCGCGCTTCGCACAGCTCGCCTTTCTGGTCGTCGCCGCGTTCATCCTCACCAACAAGGTCTACTCGCCCCAGTACGTCCTGTGGCTCATCCCGCTCGCCGCGCTGGCCCGGCCCCGGTGGCGCGACTTCCTGATCTGGCAGGCCTGCGAGGTGATGTACTTCCTCGGGATCTGGATGTACCTCGCGTACACGACCGGGGAGAAGCACCAGGGACTGCCGGCCGAGGGCTACCACGTGGCGATCGCCCTGCATCTGCTCGGCACGCTCTATCTGTGCGCCGTGGTCGTACGCGACATCCTGATGCCGGACCGGGACGTCGTACGGCAGGACGGCTCGGACGACCCGTCGGGCGGAGTGCTCGACGGGGCCGACGACGTCTTCGCGCCCGGGCGGAAGGACGACTCACCCCACCACCCGGCCACAGCGGTCAGGACCCAGTGGGGAACAGCCGCCCAGAGCCCCGAGAAGGAGCCCGCCGCCGGGCCTCCCTCGGACAGAACCTAGCCCTGGCGGTCCACCAGCCGGTCGAACTGGGTCGTGGTGTGGCGCAGATGCGCCACCAGCTCGTCGCCGACCCTCGGCTCCTGCGCGTCCGAGGGCACGAACAGGATCGACACCTGCATGTGCGGCGGCTCGGCGAACCAGCGCTGCTTGCCCGCCCAGACGAACGGCGAGAGGTTGCGGTTGACGGTGGCCAGACCGGCGCGGGCGACGCCCTTGGCACGCGGCATCACGCCGTGCAGCGCCTTGGGAGCCTCCAGGCCCACTCCGTGGGAGGTGCCGCCTGCGACCACGACCAGCCAGCCGTCGGAGGCGGCCTTCTGCTGGCGGTAGCCGAAGCGGTCCCCCTTGGAGACCCGGGTCACATCGAGAACACTGCCGCGGTACTCGGTCGAGTCGTGGTCGCCGAGCCACAGCCGGGTGCCGATACGGGCGCGGAACCGGGTCTGCGGGAACTGCTGCTGAAGCCGTGCGAGGTCCTCGGCGCGCAGATGGCTCACGAACATGGTGTGCAGCGGCAGCCGGGCCGCCCGCAGCCGGTCCATCCAGGCGATGACCTCCTCGACCGCGTCGGATCCGTCCGTGCGGTCCAGGGGCAGATGGAGAGCGAAACCCTCCAGCCGGACATCGTCGATCGCGCCCGTCAGCTGGGCCAGATCCTGCTCGGATACGCCGTGCCGCTTCATCGAGCTCATGCACTCGATGACGACCCGGGCCCCCACCAGCGCGTGCACCCCGTCGACCGAGGAGACGGAGCGGACCACCCGGTCGGGCAGCGGAACAGGCTCCTCGCCCCGGCGGAAGGGCGTCAGGACGAGCAGATCGCCGCTGAACCAGTCCTTGATCCGGGCCGCCTCGTAGGTGGTGCCCACGGCCAGCATGTCCGAGCCGAAGCGGGAGGCCTCTTCCGAGAGCCGCTCATGGCCAAAGCCGTAGCCGTTCCCCTTGCACACCGGCACCAGACCGGGGAAGGAATCGATCACGGACTTCTGGTGCGCCCGCCAGCGCGCGGTGTCGACGTACAGGGAGAGCGCCATGGCCGGCCCGGAACCTTTCTGATGGCAGCGATGTGTCTGAGAGGAGTACGAGATGTACGAGGTTACGGCGTGCGTCAGCGGCGCGACATATACATGTCGAGCGCCTTGTGGAGAAGCTTGTTGAGCGGGAAGTCCCACTCGCCCACGTACTCGACGGCCTCTCCGCCCGTACCGACCTTGAACTGGATGAGACCGAAGAGATGGTCGGTCTCGTCGAGGGAGTCGCTGATGCCGCGCAGGTCGTAACAGGTCGCGCCCATGGCGTACGCGTCGCGCAGCATCCGCCACTGCATCGCGTTCGAGGGACGGACCTCACGCCCGATGTTGTCGGAGGCGCCGTAGGAGTACCAGACGTGCCCTCCGACGACGAGCATCGTCGCGGCGGACAGGTTCACTCCGTTGTGGCGCGCGAAGTACAGCCGCATCCGGTTGGGGTCCTCGGTGTTGAGGACCGACCACATGCGCTGGAAGTACGAGAGCGGGCGGGGCCGGAACCGGTCGCGGATCGCGGTGATCTCGTAGAGCCGCTGCCACTCCTCAAGGTCGTAGTAGCCGCCCTGGACCACCTCGACACCGGCCTTCTCGGCCTTCTTGATGTTCCGCCGCCACAGCTGGTTGAAGCCCTTGAGGACATCGTCGAGCGAGCGGTTCGCCAGAGGCACCTGGTACACGTAACGGGGCTGGACATCACCGAAGCCGGCGCCGCCGTCCTCGCTCTGCTGCCAGCCCATCTTCCGCAGCCGGTCCGCCACTTCGAAGGCGCGCGGCTCGATGTGCGTCGCCTCGACGTCCTTCAGCCGCTTCACATCCGGGTCCTGGATGCCGGACTTGATCGCGGGCGCGTCCCAGCGGCGGATGACCACCGGCGGGCCCATCTTCACGGAGAACGCGCCCTGCTGCTTGAGGTGGGCGAGCATCGGCTGAAGCCAGTCGTCCAGATTGGGCGCGTACCAGTTGATCACCGGGCCCTCGGGCAGATACGCCAGATACCGCTTGATCTTCGGAAGCTGGCGGTACAGGACCAGGCCCGCTCCGACGAGCCGGCCCGTCTTGTCGAACCAGCCCAGATTCTCCGAGCGCCACTCCGTCTTGACATCAGCCCACGCCGGGACCTGGCAGTGACTTGCCGATGGCAGTGACTGGATGTAAGCCAGATGCTGCTCTCGGCTGATGGTCCTCAGGGTCAGGCTCATGCGGGGCGCTCCTCGGCAGGTGTGTCCCCATGGGTCAGGGGCTCCGGCTCTCGCGCCGAAGCCTACTGGGCCCGGGGAGCGCCCCAAATGGCCGCTCTGCCCTGGGGCCTGCCGCAAGACAGGCCCCGGCGGTCAGCCGAAGACCCCGCCGAAGAGGCCGCCGTGGGCCATCCCGAGGAAGAAGCCGAACGCGGATGCGCCCAGACCGATGATCAGCGCTGTTCGTTCGCGGGTCGTCACGGAGATGAACTGGCCGTACGCACCGGTGAGGATTCCCACCAGCCCCGCCCATGAGCTGAGCAGATGCAGATGGTGGAACAACGACGAGACGAAGGCGATGACGCCCAGCACCAGCGTCACCGCGACCAGGGTGTCCTGGAGGGGGTGAGGCTTGCCGTCCGTGGCGAAGAGGGAGGTCTGACGTCGCACTGCCTGTGCCATCTGGCACCTCCTGGCGTTGATCGGAACGCCGCGCATCGTAGCGCCGCGCACATCCGATGTGTACAGATTGTTCCCCTCAGCCTCCGGATTTCAACCGGAAGCACCTCTCCGGGTACGCTGTACGGTCTGCACTGGTGTCTGTCCTGGCGAGAGCCGGCGAGAGTCCGTCGCCCGCCGCTGTCAGTGGCGGCTGATTGACTCGGACACCCTTGCTACGCATCACGACCCTCCTGCCACGGAACGACCGTGGCCGCTGAGTCCAAAGGAGGTGGGTTCCACATGCGTCACTACGAAGTGATGGTCATCCTCGACCCCGATCTGGAGGAGCGCGCTGTCTCCCCGTTGATCGAGAACTTCCTCTCCGTCGTCCGTGAGGGCAACGGAAAGGTCGAGAAGGTCGACACCTGGGGCCGTCGTCGTCTCTCTTACGAGATCAAGAAGAAGCCCGAGGGCATCTACTCGGTCATCGACCTTCAGGCCGAGCCTGCGGTCGTCAAGGAGCTCGACCGCCAGATGAACCTGAATGAGTCGGTCCTCCGGACCAAGGTCCTCCGTCCCGAGACCCACTGAGCTTCTAGCTCAGCGGACATCGGGTTCGAGTAGCAGTAAGCAGCCAGAAGCAATCCCGCCGAGAGGTTCACCCAATGGCAGGCGAGACCGTCATCACGGTAGTCGGCAATCTTGTCGACGACCCCGAGCTGCGCTTCACCCCGTCCGGTGCGGCGGTCGCGAAGTTCCGTGTCGCGTCCACTCCCCGCACCTTTGACCGTCAGACCAATGAGTGGAAGGACGGCGAAAGCCTCTTCCTGACCTGCTCGGTCTGGCGTCAGGCGGCGGAGAACGTCGCCGAGTCGCTCCAGCGCGGCATGCGTGTCGTCGTGCAGGGCCGGCTCAAGCAGCGGTCCTACGAGGACCGCGAGGGCGTCAAGCGCACGGTCTACGAGCTGGACGTCGAGGAAGTCGGCCCCAGCCTCAAGAACGCCACGGCCAAGGTCACCAAGACCACCGGTCGCGGCGGCCAGGGTGGCTACGGCGGCGGTCAGCAGCAGGGCGGCGGCAACTGGGGCGGCGGCCCCGGTGGTGGCCAGCAGGCCGGCGGCGGTGCTCCCGCCGACGACCCGTGGGCCAGCAGTGCGCCGTCCGGCGGTCAGCAGGGCGGCGGCGGAGGCAGCTGGGGCGGAAGCTCCGGCGGTTCCTCCGGCGGCGCTTCTGGCGGCGGCTACTCGGACGAGCCCCCCTTCTAGGGATCACTCCCCAGGGGTGCTCGTGCCCCCACTTCTTGATCACACAGGAGAAACACCATGGCGAAGCCGCCTGTGCGCAAGCCAAAGAAAAAGGTCTGCGCGTTCTGCAAGGACAAGACCGTGTACGTGGACTACAAGGACACGAACATGCTGCGGAAGTTCATTTCCGACCGCGGCAAGATCCGTGCCCGCCGCGTCACCGGCAACTGCACGCAGCACCAGCGTGACGTCGCCACGGCAGTCAAGAACAGCCGTGAGATGGCGCTGCTGCCCTACACGTCCACCGCGCGCTAAGGGAGGGTGACCGAAACATGAAGATCATCCTCACTCACGAGGTCACTGGCCTCGGTGCCGCCGGCGACGTAGTCGACGTCAAGGACGGCTACGCCCGCAACTACCTGGTCCCGCGTGGTTTCGCGATCCGCTGGACCAAGGGCGGCGAGAAGGACGTGGCGCAGATCCGCCGCGCCCGCAAGATCCACGAGATTGCGACCATCGAGCAGGCCAACGAGGTCAAGGCCAAGCTTGAGGCCGTCAAGGTGCGTCTGGCTGTTCGCTCCGGCGACGCCGGCCGTCTCTTCGGCTCCGTCACCCCGGCCGACATCGCCACGGCGATCAAGTCCGCGGGTGGCCCGGAGGTCGACAAGCGTCGCGTTGAGCTCGGTGCGCCGATCAAGACCCTGGGCTCGCACCAGGTGTCCGTGCGTCTGCACCCCGAGGTTGCCGCGAAGCTCGGCATCGAGGTCATCGCCGCCTGAGTGCGTGCGTGACTGAGTTGTAGGAAGGGCCGCACCCATCGGGTGCGGCCCTTCTCTCTCTCCGCGGCTCGCCGTGTTTCACGTGAAACACAGTCGGGGCCGATGGCGGGAGTCGCTCAGCGAGTGGCGCCCGTGACGATCCAGCGGCCGGAACGGGTCCGCAGCCACAGGGTCGCCATCCGGACCGTCATCATCAGCGCCATGGCCCACCACAGTGCGGTCAGCCCACCCCCGAAGAGCGGGATGAGCAGGGCCACGGGCGTGAAGATCGCCAGTGTCACCAGCATCGCCCCCGCCAGATAGGGGCCGTCGCCCGCTCCCATCAGCACACCGTCGAGGACGAAGACGACTCCGGCGATGGGCTGGGTCAGCGCGACGACCAGCAGGGCCGGGAGAAGGACGTCGTGAACGGCCGAGTCGCCGGTGAACAGCGGGACGAAGAGCGGTCGGGTGGCCACCAGCAGAAGGCCCAGCGCCACTCCGGAGGCGATACCCCACTGGACCATACGGCGGCAGACCTGCCGCGCCCCCTGGGCGTCGCCGGCTCCCAGATACCTTCCGATGATCGTCTGCCCGGCTATGGCTATCGCGTCGAGGGCGAACGCCATCAGGCTCCACAGGGAGAGGGCGATCTGCTGGGCGGCGACCTCGGCGTCCCCCATCCGGGCCGCTATGGCGGTCGCGATCATCAGAATGGCCCGCAGGGAGAGTGTGCGGACCAGCAGAGGGACACCTGCCTGGGCGCTGGCTCTGATGCCCGCCGCGTCGGGTCGCAGGGACGCGTGATGCCGGCGGGCGCCCCGCACGACCACGATCAGATAGGCGGCGGCCATCGCGTACTGGGCGATGACCGTGCCCCAGGCGGAGCCGGCGACGCCGAATCCGGCTCCGTAGACGAGGAGCGCGTTGAGGATGGCGTTCGCGGTGAAGCCCCCGATGGCCACATAGAGCGGTGTCCGGGTGTCCTGGAGACCGCGCAGCACCCCGGTCGCGGCGAGGACGATCAGCATGGCGGGTATGCCGAGGCTGGAGATCCGCAGATAGGTGATGGCGTGGGGGGCGGCGGTGTCGGAGGCCCCGAAGGCATCGATGAGCCAGGGGGCGGAGGGCAGGGTGAGAGCGGTGACGATCGTGCCCAGGATGATCGCCAGCCAGATGCCGTCCATTCCCTGGCGGATGGCGGCGGGGAGGTCGCCCGCGCCGACGCGCCGGGCCACGGCCGCCGTGGTGGCGTAGGCGAGGAAGACGAAGATGCTCACGGCGGTCATCAGGAAGGCGGCCGCGATGGCGAGACCCGCCAGCTGGGGCGTGCCGAGATGGCCGACGATGGCGCTGTCGACCATCAGGAAGAGCGGCTCGGCGACGAGGGCCGCGAAGGCGGGGACGGCGATGGCGACGATCTCTCGGTCGTGGCGTCGCCGGAGCGCCTTGGATGTCGCGGGGGCCTGGGTCATGCGCTCAATGTAATCTTCCACAGGTAAGAGATGCAACACATCTATGACTCTTACATTGGGTGCTGGTGGAGGCTCGCGTGTGGGCCGTTTGTTCTGATCTTGGCCCGGTCGGGAAAGTTTTTCTCCCCCACAGCCAGTGGATGGAAAACATGCAGGTCAGAGGCTGCATGATGAGTCGAGCATGATTTTGTCCACAGCGCTGTCCCCCGGTCCGTGCACAGGTTCCGGCAGGTTCTCCACAGCATCTGGTCGCTCGTCCACATGGCCTGTGGATAACCAGATTGGCTGACGGTGCCGGGGGGCCTACCGTGGACCGTCGCCCGACGCGCCGGAAGCGGAGTTGGGCCACTCAATTTGTCAGTGCCGTGCCGTAGAAAGAGGGGCACGGCGAGGTCCGCTGAGCGGACGGTAGGAGGTGGCCCGGTTGAGCATTTCCGAGCCCTTGGACGACCCGTGGGCGGCCGACGGCGGCCCCGGTGATCGCCTGCCCGTCTCCCGCCAGCGCCGTAACGGCCAGCGCGGCGGCCGGGACGATCAGCAGGAGCGCGGCGGCGACAGCGGAGGCTGGGAGGGCGGCTCCCCCGGCTTCGAGCGGGTGCCGCCCCAGGATCTGGACGCCGAGCAGTCGGTGCTGGGCGGCATGCTCCTCTCCAAGGACGCGATCGCCGACGTCGTGGAGATCATCAAGGGCCATGACTTCTACCGGCCGGCCCATGAGACCGTCTACACGGCCATCCTCGACCTCTACGCCAAGGGCGAGCCGGCCGACCCCATCACCGTCGCCGCCGAGCTGGTCAAGCGCGGCGAGATCACCCGGGTCGGCGGAGCGCCCTACCTCCATACGCTCGTCCAGTCCGTGCCGACCGCGGCCAACGCCTCGTACTACGCGGAGATCGTCCATGAACGGGCGGTGCTCCGGCGGCTGGTGGAGGCCGGCACCAAGATCACGCAGATGGGCTATGCGGCCGACGGCGACGTCGACGAGATCGTCAACTCCGCCCAGGCCGAGATCTACGCCGTCACCGAGCAGCGCACCAGCGAGGACTATCTGCCGCTCGGCGAGATCATGGAAGGCGCGCTCGACGAGATCGAGGCCATCGGCTCCCGCAGCGGTGAGATGACCGGCGTCCCCACCGGCTTCACGGACTTCGACTCGCTGACCAACGGTCTGCATCCCGGCCAGATGATCGTCATCGCGGCCCGCCCCGCGATGGGAAAGTCGACGCTCGCGCTGGACTTCGCCCGCGCCTGCTCGATCAAGAACAACCTCCCCAGCGTGATCTTCTCGCTGGAGATGGGGCGCAACGAGATCGCGATGCGCCTGCTCTCCGCCGAGGCCCGGGTGGCACTGCACCACATGCGCTCCGGCACCATGACCGACGAGGACTGGACCCGGCTCGCCCGCCGTATGCCCGATGTCTCGCAGGCCCCGCTCTACATCGACGACTCGCCCAACCTCTCGATGATGGAGATCCGGGCCAAGTGCCGGCGGCTGAAACAGCGCAACAACCTCAAGCTCGTCGTCATCGACTATCTCCAGCTGATGCAGTCCGGCGGCTCGAAGCGCGCCGAGAGCCGCCAGCAAGAGGTCTCGGACATGTCCCGAAACCTCAAGCTGCTCGCCAAGGAGCTTGAGGTCCCCGTGATCGCGCTCTCCCAGCTGAACCGTGGACCCGAACAGCGCACGGACAAGAAGCCGATGGTCTCCGACCTGCGTGAGTCCGGCTCCATCGAGCAGGACGCCGACATGGTCATCCTGCTGCACCGTGAGGACGCGTACGAGAAGGAGTCTCCCCGCGCGGGCGAGGCGGACCTGATCGTCGCCAAGCACCGTAACGGACCCACGGCGACGATCACGGTGGCGTTCCAGGGCCACTACTCACGCTTTGTGGACATGGCACAGACCTGACCGAGCGAGTTGGTCGGGTAGGTGCGGCGCATCACTGCGCCGCACCCCCCTCAGAACCGGACGTGCACCTCACGATGCATCCGGCTCAAGCGGGCCGCGGCTCGCGAGTTAGATTCCTTTTCGGTCGCGGATGCGGAGAAGCTGACCGATTAGCCGGCAATAGGCTCAGCAGCAGACCCGGCATCGGTTAGGAGGCTCGGATATTGCGGCTTACGGCGTCGAGGTAGTCGGTGATGGCTCGGTGGTTCTTGGTGAGACATTCGATTTTTTCGGCCATACGATCGCGTTCGCGTTCGAGCGTTGCGACCATGTCTGGCGTGACGTAGGGCATGTGGATCGTGCGGGGGGTGTTCAGGCAGGGCAGGATCTGCTTGATGATTCGTGTGGGTAGCCCTGCATCGAGCAGGCCTCGTACCTGGAGAACCCGGTCGACGACGTACTCCTCATAGTCCCGGTATCCGTTGGGCAGTCGATTCGCCTCGATCAGTTCCTGCTCCTCGTAGTAGCGCAGCAACCTCATCGGAGTCCGGGTGCGCGTCGACAGCTCACCGATCCGCATATCCCTCTCCTCGCCCTCTGTGACTGGCGTTCTGTGACTCGGCGCACACCGAGTTGACCTTCACACTGATGTCACCCATCGATGGTAAGGCCATGACACGACCAGACACTCTGCCACCTCGCTCGACAACGAACGCCCGGCTCCCGCTGGCGGGTCTTCTGGCCTTGGCCGCCACCGGGTTCATTACGCTCCTGACCGAGACGATGCCCGCCGGGATGCTTCCCGAGATGAGCAGAGACCTGGGTGTGAGCGAGAGTGCTGCCGGGCAGAGCGTCACCGTCTTCGCGATCGGGGCGATCCTCGCCGCGATCCCGCTCACCAAGGCGACGATCGGCTGGCCGCGCCGACACCTGCTGCTGGTGGCGATCGCAGGACTCGCGATCGCCAACACCATCACCGCGCTCTCCGAGAGCTTCGCACTTACGCTGGCCGCCCGGTTCCTCGGCGGCATCGTCGGAGGGTTGCTCTGGGCGCTGTTGGCCGGGTACGCGGTACGGATGGTTCTCCCACATCAGCGCGGCAAGGCAATGGCGATCGCGATGGCGGGCGCAATCGTTGCCCTGTCCGTCGGAGTTCCTGCTGCGGCGCTTCTGGCCAAGCTCGTCGAATGGCGATACGCGTTCGGGATCATGACCGTCCTCACGCTCGCGTTGATCGTGTGGGTCATCGCGGCGGTGCCGAGCTTCCCCGGACAGCCCAAGGGCTCACGGCTCCCGCTCACCCATACCTTCCGCATTCCCGGCGTAGCGCCCGTGCTCCTCGTGACCCTCACGTTCGTGCTCGCCCACAGCATCCTCTACACCTACATCGCCCCGTTCCTCACGCCGCTCGGCATGGCAGGTCAAGTCGACACCGTGCTGCTCACCTTCGGCCTGGTGTCGCTGGTGAGCATCTGGATCGCCGGAGCGCTCGTCCATCGCCACCTGCGCCTCCTCACGATCCTCGCGTGTGCGCTCTTCGCGACATGCACGCTGCTGCTCGGCATCTTCTCCGGCGTGCCTACGCTCGTCTACGCCGGCGCGGCGCTCTGGGGGCTCGCGTTCGGCGGCACCTCCACCCTGTTGCAGACCGCGGTCGCCGAAGCGGCAGGCGACGCCGGCGATGTCGCCCAAGCACTCCTCACCACCGGATGGAACGTCGGAATCGCCGGTGGTGGCATCATCGGAGGCCTCGTCCTCAGCGGATTGGATGCAGCCTGGCTGAGCTGGGTCGCGCTCGCACTCCTCGTCCCCGCACTCGCCGCTGTGCTCACGGCGCGCGAACACGGGTTCACCAAGGGAGAACTCGGCAGCCGCTGAACCACCGCTGCCCGCGACCCAAGAAATGCCATGGCTTTGAGACTGTCCTTCAGGACCCTGCGGAATCCGTAGATCACTTCACATCATTACCGGGAGAACCCGTGACCGTGAGCAAGAACATCAACAACCCCGTGGGCATGGGCGGTGGCCAGCGCAAGAGGCTGTCCCGCGCCGAGCGGCAGAACAATGGTCCGCACCGCAACCTCGACCGCCAGGGCGCCGCCGACCAGAAGGCGGAGCTGCTGCGCAAGATGCGGGAGAAGGCGGCCGAGGGCGCCGGGCAGGCGGGCGACGACACCGCGCAGAGCTGAGGCACCGCCGCCGCAGGGGCGGCACCGCACGGGCAGGGCCCGGACCGCGCGTCGCGGTCCGGGCCCTGCTGTCGTACCGGGCGGCAGGGCAAGATCGACGCGGCCCGGGGAGTCCGGTAGACCTGGATCATGACTTCACCTCTGACAGCGCTGCTCCCGGCCACGGAGCGCGCTCTGCTGCATCGCGTCGCCACCGCCCAGTCGGAGGGACGCACGCCCTCGCTCGTCGCCGGAGTGGCACGGGAGGGAGGGACGGTGTGGTCCGGGGCCCGCCCTTCGGCGGAGGAGGCCCGGGCCACCGACACTCAGTACCGGATCGGCTCCATCACCAAGACCTTCACGGCCGTGCTGGTGATGAGACTGCGGGACGAGGGGCTGCTCGATCTCGGCGATCCGCTGGAGAAGCACCTTCCCGGGACCGGGGTGGGGGAGGTGACGATCGCCCAGCTGCTCGGTCACAGCGCCGGGCTGAGCGCGGAGTCCCCCGCGCCCTGGTGGGAGCGGACTCCGGGAACGCTGCGGCCCGAACTCACCGACGTCCTGGGCGAGCAGACGCGTATGCACCCCGTCGGTCGCCGCCACCACTACTCCAACCCCGGATACACGCTCCTCGGCTCTCTGGTGTCCGCGGTGCGCGGCGACACCTGGGAGAACGTCCTGCGGAACGAGATCCTTGAGCCGCTCGCCCTGAACCGTACGAGCGTGGAGCCGCAGAGCCCCAGCGCCGAAGGCTGGGCGGTGCACCCCTGGGCCGATGTGCTGATCCCCGAGCCTTCTCAGGACCTCGGGCTGATGGCTCCGGCCGGCCAGCTCTGGTCCACTGTCGGGGATCTCTGCCGGTTCGCGCTCTTCCTCGCGGAGGGAGACGAACGGGTGCTCCGCGCCGAATCGGTCAGGGAGATGCGGACCCCCTCGGTTCCCGCCGAGGCCGGGGAGTGGGAGGCCACCTACGGCCTGGGCGTGCAGATCGTACGGAGCGACGGCCGCACCCTGGTCGGCCACGGCGGCTCGCTGCCGGGATTCCTCGCGGGCCTCTGGGTGAGCGTGGAGGACGGGGTCGCCGCCGCCGTGCTCACCAATGCCACCTCCGGGCCGTTCCCCAGCCTTGTGGCGGCCGATCTCGTACGGATCGTGGCCGAGGCCGAGCCGCGTATCCCCGAGCCGTGGCGTCCCCTGCCCGAGATCGATCAGGAGCTGCTCGCCCTCACGGGCCCCTGGTACTGGGGAACCCACTCCTTTGGGCTGAGGCTTCGCGACGACCGGGGGCTGGAGCTCCGGCCACTCGGCGGCGGCGGCCGGGGTTCGGGCTTCGTCGCCGGGGCGGACGGCGTCTGGATCGGTCAGGACGGCTATTTCGCGGGGGAGACGCTGCGCGTGGTGCACCGGGAGGACGGCTCGGTCCAGCACCTCGATCTCGGCTCGTTCGTATTCACGCGGCAGCCCTATGAGCTGGACGCGGGTGTTCCCGGCGGCGTCGACGGCGAGGGATGGCGCGGGCTCCAGCCGTGAGACACGGACGATGTTTCACGTGAAACAGCCACACGCTGTTTCACGTGAAACAGCGTGTGCCGGATGCCGTGTGCCGGGTCGCCCGTGGATCGGAGACCCGGCACTCCCCGGTCAGAGCTGGAGCTTGAACCCGATGTGGGACGGCTCGAAGCCCAGCCGCTCGTAGAAGCGGTGGGCGTCCGTACGGGAGACGTCCGAGGTCAGCTGCACCAGCAGACACTCCTGGCGGCGGGCTTCCTCGACGGCCCACTCGATGAGCACCGTGCCGAGGCCGCTGCCGCGCTCATCGGCGTGGACACGGACGCCCTCGATGACCGCTCGGGTGGCTCCCCGGCGGGAGAGCCCGGGGATGAAGGTGAGCTGAAGGGTGCCGACCACGCGGTTCTCACGGACCGCGACGGTCAGACGCTGCTGCGGATCCCGGGCGAGCCGCTCGAAGGCGGCGGCGTACGGGGCCAGGTCATGGGGAGACTCGCGCCGAGCGCCCAGCGGATCGTCCGCGAGCATGGCCACGATCTCCGGAAGGTCGTCGGCCGACGCGGGCCGTATCTCCAGATCGTTCATGATCCATAGGCTAGGCCGGGGACTGAAACTTCTCGACCGTTCTGACCAGGGGCGCGAGTACGGGATTTTCGGCGGCGGAGTCGAAGGCCTCGCGCAGCGCGATGTCATGGATGGGCCGTGCCTCGGCGAGCAGGCTCCGGCCCTCCTCGGTCACCTCGGTGTAGATGCCGCGGCGATCGGTGTCGCAGAGATGGCGGCGCAGCAGACCGCGGTCCTCCAGCCGGGTGACCAGCCGGGTCGTGGCGCTCTGACTGAGTACGACTGCCTCGGCGACCTGTTTCATCTGGAGATGCCCGCCGGATCCCTTGTGCTGGCGGCTGAGGACGTCGAGGAGGGAGAACTCCCGTACGCTCAGACCGTGCTCGCTCTCCAGAGCGCGTTCGACATGGCTCTCGACCTTCCCGTGGAGCAGCGAGAGGGCGCACCAGCCCTGTGAGAGCGAGGCGAGCGCGGGGTCGGCAGTGGCCATTCGATGTCCTCCTCCGTGCCCGGGTGGCTTGCCATCAGGGTAGAGGAGATGCGCAAAATGCCGCGCCTGCAATCAATTTTTGGTGGGTTGGATTCTCCTGCTCGGGCGGGAGGTCAGCCGAGCGCGACGGAGAGAGGGGCGAAGCGCCGGGTCCAGTCGCCGGGGAGAGCGTCGATGCCGTGGTTCATCACCGCGTTGAAGGTGACGGTCTCCAGCCCGTTCCCCCGGAGCCAGCTCAGCAGTTCCTCGTGCCGTACGTCGATGTCGGTGCGCAGGGGCCGGTCGGTGCCCGGGGCCAATGAGCTGATCAGGGACTTCGCCGTCTCGGTGTCCCGGGCGATCAGCGGGCCGACGACATGGGTGTCCATGTTGGGCCAGGCGGCCGCGTAGCCGGTCAGCGCGCCGTCCTGCTCCGCCACCCGGATCTGGTCGGCGAAGGCGGGCAGCCGCGCGATCATATGGGTGCGGTCCAGGCCGAAGACCTCGCTGTCCAGACGGACGATCGCGGACAGATCCTCGGCGGTCGCCGGCCGGGTGGACACCGCTCCGGCTTCCGCGCCCGCTCCGGGGTCGAGTCGGCCCCGGACCATCTCGGACCGTCCCACGACGGTGAACCCCAGCCGCTCGTAGAGAGGCCGGCCGCTCGGCGTCGCGTACAGGGTGAGCGGGGTGCCCCCGGCCCGCTCCAGCACATACCGCATCAGACGGCGGCCGATGCCCTGCCGGGCGTGGTGCTCGGCGACCAGGACCATGCCGATGGCGGAGAGACCGGGCCCGTACGAGGTCACCACACAGGAACCGGCCAGCCCTTTGCCCGAGGGGTCGTCCATGCCGTACGCCGTCCCCGCTGTGAGCAGCAGACCCCACTTGTGTTCCTCGCGCGGCCAGCCGCGGTTCTCGGAGAGATCGGCGCAGGAGACGAGATCGTCCAGGGTGAGGCGGCGAATGGGCAGCTCGGGCAGTGGTGTCGGCATGGCATCAGGCTGGCCGAAGCGATGATCGCTCGTCCAGTGCTTTCCCGGAAGTGATCGCATCGCGGATGAGCCAATCCGCCGGGGTGTCCGATCGCGTCCGAACGGAGGCCGTACGGCATCGACAGCGACCGGACTCGCCGGGGTCAGCCCAGGTCGGGCGCGTGCATCGCCCGGACGCCCTCGATATTGCCGTCGAGGTAGTGCCGGAGCGACAGCGGGACGAGATGGACGGCGGCGATCCCCATCCGGCTGAAGGGCACCCGTACGATCTCGTACTCCCCGCAGGGCGCGTCGATCTCCGGGCCGTGCCGTCGCGCGGGGTCCATGGAGGCGAGCCGGCAGACGAAGAAGTGCTGCACCTTCACCCCGGTCACTCCGCCCCCGGCGATGTGCTCGACGGTGTCCACGAAGCAGGGCACCACATCGGTGACCTTGGCTCCGAGTTCCTCGTCCACTTCTCGGTGGAGGGCGTCGATCACGGTGTTGTCCTCGGACTCGACCCCGCCGCCCGGCGTCAGCCAGTAGGGATCCACACCGGGCTTGGTGCGCTTGATCAGGATGAGATCGTCGCCATCGAGCAGGATGGCGCGGGCGGTGCGCTTGACCACGGGACGTTCGGTCATGACTGGAAAATGGCCCGTACCGGCCGTTCTGAAACTCTTCCCGGCCCTGCGGTCACCAGTCGACCGCGGCGCGCAGCAGCCACTCGTGTGCCCGTGCGATGTGGGGAAGCGCGAGCGTACCGGTGCGTACGACGAGGAAGTAGGTGCGCAGCGGAGGCACCGGGGGGTCGAGGAGGGCCACCAGGCGGCCCCGTTCGAGGGCCTCCTCGCAGAGATAGCGGGGGAGCACCGCGAGCCCGGCCCCCGAGGCGGCGCTTTCCAGCACGGCCCGCAGGTCAGGGGCTATGACGGCCCCCGCGGCGGCCGGCCGGGAGTCGAAGACGGCGGACCAGTAGCGCGAGACCAGCGGCAGGGACTCGTGGACCTCCACCACCGGCAGCTGGGCCAGCACCACATGGCCCTCGCGCAGTACGCCGGGCCCCAGCCGCGCCGCCCAGCGCGGGGATGCCACCAGGACGTGTTCCTCGTCGCAGAGCGGGGTGGCGGTCAGCAGCCCGCCGCGCGGCCGTGCCGTGGTGATGGCCAGATCGTGGTGTCCGGCGGCCAGTCCCTCCAGGGTCTCCTCGGCGTTGCCGAAGGAGACCCGCAGCGCCAGCCCTTCGGAGACCAGCGGGGTGAGGGCGGGCAGCGCGCGCAGCGAGGTGAACTCGGGGAGGCCCGCCAGATGCAGGGTCCGGACACCGGAGTGCTCGTCGAGACCGGTCTCGACGATCTCGACCAGGGCGTCGAGATGGGGCGCGGCCCGGTGGGCCAGTTCGTCGCCGATGGTGGTCGGGGTGACGCCGCGGGCCCGGCGCAGGAACAGCGGCCGTCCCAGCTGCCGTTCCAGGGTGCGGATCTGGCCGGTCACGGTGGGCTGGGAGAGTCCGAGGAGCGCCGCGGCCCGGGTGAAGGATCCCGCCCGGTGCACGGTGACGAAGGTGCGCAGCAGGGCCAGATCCATTCCGAGCCCCTCCCGAGCGACTGCGACTGTGGCCACGAATCGAACAACTATAAATAAGTCGATAGGTCGCTGTCGCTACTGTGATTGGACACTGACGCAGAGTCAACTAGCCTGGGTCGCGCGGTTCTTCGGGGGGATGAACCGGGACGGTCCGAGCCACGAGGGGGGAGGCTCGGACCGTCCGTCAGGACGTCCGCGGACCCGGGCCGCCCAGGGCGGCTCCCGAGCCCGCCCGGCGGCTACCCGGCCGCCTCGTCCAGTGCCCGCAGGACGTCCGCCACCAGATCGGCCGTGTCCTCCGCGCCCGCCGAGAAGCGGATGAAGCCCTCCGGCACCGCGTCGCCGCCCCAGCGCCCGCGCCGTTCCGCCGACGAGCGCACTCCGCCGAAGCTCGTCGCGTCGTCCACCAGCCGCAGCGCGTCCAGGAACCGCTCGGCGTGCCCCCGGTCGGGCAGGACGAAGGAGACCACCCCGCCGTACCGCCGCATCTGCCGGGTGGCGAGGGCGTACGACGGATCCGTCGGCAGCCCCGGGTGACGCAGACCGGTCACCTCCTCGCGCGGGCCGAGCGCCAGGGCGACCGCCAGCGCGTTCGCGCACTGCCGGTCGCTCCGCAGCTGAAGCGTGGCGAGCGAACGATGGGCGAGCCATGCCTCCATGGGCCCGGGAATCGCCCCGACGACCTTGCGCCAGCGCCGCACCTCCGCGGCCCGCTCGGCGTCGCGGCAGCTCACATGCCCCAGCAGGATGTCGCCGTGGCCCGTCATCCCCTTGGTGTCACTGGCCACCGAGAAGTCCGCGCCCAGCTCCAGCGGACGCTGTCCCATTGGGGTCGCGAGAGTGTTGTCGACGGCGACCAGCGCTCCCTGGGCGTGCGCAGCGGCCACGAGCCGGCGTATGTCGCAGACGTCGAGCCCCGGATTGGACGGGGTCTCGATCCACAGCAGCCGCGCGCCGGCCAGCACGGACAACTGGGCGTCGTCGCCGGTCGGCGCGGTTCTGACCTCGATGCCGTACGCCTGGAGCTGCTCCCGGACCAGCGGCAGCGCCTGATAGCCGTCGCTGGGCAGCACCACCGTGTCCCCGGACCTCAGCTGGGAGAAGAGCACGGCGGAGATCGCGGCCATCCCGGAGGCGAAGGTCACGGTCTCGACGGCCTCGCCGGGCGACTCCAGCTCCCCGATCGCCCGTTCCAGACGGGTCCAGGTCGGATTGGAGTCCCGGCCGTAGGTGTACGGCCCGGTCGGCTCGCCCGGCAGATGGAAGTGGGCCGCGAAGACGGGACCCGGCAGGGTCGGCTCGTACTTCACCGGCTCGGGCAGCCCCGCCCGTACCGCCCGTGTGCCGTCTCCCACCACCGGCTCTGTGGCGCTCATACGCGCTCAGTCCCCATCGGGCAGGGCGACGTTCAGCGCCCAGGAGACGACCGAGATGATCAGACCGCCCAGTACGGCGGTCCAGAAGCCGTCGACGTGGAAGGAGAGATCCAGCTGATCAGCGAGCCAGGAGGTCAGCATCAGCATCAGCGCGTTGACGACCAGCGTGATCAGACCCAGCGTGAGGATGAACAGCGGCAGCGTCAGCAGCTTCAGCAGAGGCTTGACGAGGAAGTTGACCAGTCCGAAGAGCAGCGCGACGACCAGCAGGGTGCCGGCCTTCTTGGCGGTGCTCTCACCGCTGAGGGTGATGCCGCCGACCAGCCAGATGGCCACGGCCAGCGCACCCGCGTTGGCGAGCGTCTTGACGAGGAAATTCAACATGTGTCTGATCGTGACAGACGTGATCGGAACGACGGCAGGGGCGGACGCACGATGAAGGCTTTCCGGCTGGACGAGCTGGAGGCGGAGCGAGCCGCCAACGACGGCGCGTATCTGCAGTTCCTGCGGGAGCGGAATATGTCGGTCGGCCTCTACGCGCTGGAGGCCGGGGAGCTGGACACCCAGCGGCCCCATCAGCAGGACGAGGTCTACCTCGTGGTGAGCGGTCGCGCGGCCATCACGGTCGGCCCGGAGACGACGCAGGTCGGAAGAGGCAGTGTGATCTATGTGCCGGCCGGGGTGCCGCACAAGTTCCACCACGTCACCGAGGCCCTGCGGGTGATGGTGGTCTTCTCTCCTCCGGAAAGCTGATGCCCGCGCTCCGGTCTCCGGCTTGAAGCGGAGGAGCACCCCCGGCACTCCCTAAGGGTTCGGTCAGGGGAGAGCAAGGGCTCGCGGGCCCCCGTTCTCCCCGCCGCCCGCCTAGCATCGGGAACACGAGGGAGATCTCGGGGGACTCAGCGGACACAAGCGGACACAAGCGGATACAAGCGGACGCAGAGGAAGAGGTAGCACGATGGACATGAAGAAGATCTTCGCCGGGATGCCGTGGTGGGTTAAGTGGGTCGCCGCGCCCCTCATAGTCCTCGTCGTCTTCGGCGGACTGATCACCAGCGTGGTCGGCTTTGTGATCGGCCTGCTCTTCAAGGTGCTCCTCCTGGTCGCGCTGGTCGCCGGACTCGTCTTCGTCGTACGGAAGTTCACCGCTTCCTCGAACTCGCGAGGGGACTGGTAACCACTGGCGGTACAAGTGTTAACCCGCCCGGGGGAACACCTGTTGACCCCCAGACCCATCCGGGGGGACGGCCGTTACAGTGGCAAGCCGCCGCCACGGCCGCCGGGATCCCGCTCGGGAGAGCTCCCGGAAACCCGTGCGGCGGGCACGCGGGGGCGGCCCCCGCGGGCGGGCGGGTCGCCCGTCACCATGCCCGGGGGTGACCTTTGGCCACAGGTACGAGCGCCACCGTCCCTACCCTGATCGGCTCGGTGCAGCGGGCCCTGCGGCTGCTGGAGGCCGTGGCCTGCCACCCCGAGGGCGCACCCGCCAAACAGCTCGCCCGGGAGACGTCCATCCCGCTCCCCACCGCCTACCATCTGCTGCGCACCCTGACCCATGAGGACTATCTGCGCCGGGAGAAGGGCCTCTTCCTGCTCGGCGGCGCGGTCGGCCGGCTCGCTCTCGGCGAGTCCGCGCAGAATCGTCGCGGCGAGCTCGACAGGACGCTGGAGCACTGGCGGGACGCCATCGGCGCACCGGTCTATCTCGCGTTCTACCGCGAGGGCGAGATCGAGCTGGTCGGCTGCGCCGACTCCCCCTACGCCCCCGCGGTCGAGGAGTGGGCGGACTTCCGCGAGACCGGGCACGCGCACGCCATCGGGCAGTGCCTGCTGAGCCGACTCGATCCGAGAGCCAGGGGCGATCATCTCGACCGCCACCCGGTGCGCCCGGTGACCCCCCATTCCGTACGGGACCGGCGCACCCTGCTGGAGCGGCTCGCCGCCGCCGGGCGGGGGCCGGTGGTGGAGCGCCAGGAGTACGCGCTGGGCACGGTCTGCGCCGCCGTCCCGGTCACGGTCGGTTCCGGCACCGGAGCCGTCGCCGCCGCGATGGCGATCTCGCTCCCCCTCCATCAGGAGGCCCGACTGCTGCCCGCCGTCGAACAGTTACGCAAAGGGGTGGGCGGGCTGCCGGGCGCGCTCGCCCTCTCTATCAGTATCTGAAATATCACCGCTTGTAGTCCTCTAGCGCATACAGCACGATTACGGCAAGAGGGTCATGGGGATCATTCCTGGCCGTTTTCGACAGTCTTTCGGCAGTCTTCCTTCACTGCGGGGTACACGATGCGCGAGTCGGTCCAGGCTGAGGTCCTGATGAGTTTCCTTGTCTCCGAGGAGCTCTCGTTCCGGATCCCGGTGGAGCTTCGGTACGGGACGGAGGATCCGTACGCCGTGCGGATGACCTTCCATCTGCCCGGGGACGCGCCTGTGACCTGGGCCTTCAGTCGTGATCTGCTGCTGGACGGACTGCTGGGCCCCACGGGCGAGGGCGATGTCCACATCGCGCCGACCGGCTCCGACGGACCGGCCGATCTCGGCATCCGGCTCCAGGTGCGCGGTGACCGGGCGCTGTTCCTGGTGAGCGCGGCACCGGTGATGGCCTTCCTCGACCGCACCGACCGGCTGGTGCCGCTCGGCAAGGAGCGCTCGTACGGCGATTGCGAGGGCGATCTCGACCGCGCGCTCACCGGCATCCTGGTGGAGGCCGAGGAGAACGCGGGCTGAGCAGGCTCTGCTTCTTCACTTCTTCCGTCGGCGGCCCTTGCCGCCGAGTCCCGTACGGCCGCCCTGGCGCGCTACGCTCTCCGATCCCGCCGAGAACCCTGTCGAGCCCCCCGCGAGGACCCCTGCGGGGACCCCCGCCGCGGCGGCCGCCGGGGCGCCGGCGGGCCGGTCGGCGGAGACCACCAGCGCCGCGAGCGCGGTCGTCACCGGCACCGAGGCGACCAGACCGATCGATCCGACCAGGGTCCTTACGATCTCCGCCGCCACCACCTCGCTGTTGGCCACCGTCCCCACGCTGCTCTGCGCGATCGAGAACAGCAGAAGCAGCGGCAGCGCGGCTCCCGCGTAGGCCAGCACCAGTGTGTTGACCACCGAGGCGATATGGTCCCGGCCGATCCTGATGCCCGCGCGGTACAGCTCCTTCGGGCCCATGTCGGGGTCGGCCTGGCGCAGTTCCCACACGGCCGAGGTCTGGGTGACCGTCACATCGTCGAGCACACCGAGCGAACCGATGATGACACTGGCCAGCAGAAGGCCGCTCATGTCGATGTTCGGATAGAGGCCGTGAATCAGACCGGTGTTGTCATCGGTGTTCCCCGACAGCACCGCCCAGCCGATGAAGACCGATCCCAGCAGCCCGATCAGCATCAGGGAGACCAGGGTGCCCAGGACCGCCACCGAGGTCCGCGCGGTCAGTCCGTGGCAGGTGTAGAGCGCGATCAGCATGATGGCGCTCGATCCGACCACCGCGACGATCAGCGGATTGGAGCCCTCCAGGATCGCGGGCAGGATGAACAGGGTCAGCACGGCGAACGACGCGATCAGCGCGACCAGCGCCATCACCCCGCGCATCCGCCCCACCAGCACCACCGAGAGCGCGAAGATGCCAGCCAGCAGCGCCATCGGGAGCGTACGGTCCACATCGATCACCGCGTACTGGAGTTCGCGGGGCGCGTCGGGCGCGAACGCCACCACCACGTCCTGCCCCTGCTTCAACTGCCGTGAGGCGTCGGGCTGGACGATCTCGGTGAAGACGCGGCCCGCGTTCTTCCCGGTGGTGACTTTGATCTCGGCCTTGCCGCATTCGCCCTGCCGGGCCTTGACCGCCTCCCGTCCCTGGGGCGTGCTGGTGTCCCCGGTCGGCGGCACCTGAGCGGCGTTCACCTCCTTGCAGTCGACCTTGTCGACCCGGGTGACCGCGGCCTCCTCGGTCTGCCGGTCGAAGCCGACGCCGGTGCGCTCGTGGCCGGGCGCCGAGCCCGGCCAGAGCACCAGGAGTCCCACGACGACGGCGGTCGCGAAAGGGATCAGCACCGCGGCGATCACCCTGCGCAGATGCCGGGAGACGGGAACGGCCGGACCGTGGCTGTGGCTGTGGCTGTGGCTGTGCGAATGGCCGTGCGAGTGGCTGTGCTGAGGGTCGGGCGGCGAAGAGGTCACCGGTCGATCATCGCAAGAACGGAGGGGGGCCTCTGTTCAGCACGCCAGAAATGACGCTAGCGTGGTGTCACCTTTGCACACGCGGGAGCTCGGAGCACCGGGCTGAGAGGGCGCTGAACTCCGTACGAGCCGACTGGCCAAAGCCAGCGCGCGGGCTGCGGAAATCGCTGCGTCGACCGCCGAACCTGTTACCGGGTAATGCCGGCGTAGGGAGTAGGTCTCATGACCGTTCAGGATGCACGCACGCCTGCCGTCGACCAGGCCACCGGCCACGGCGAGCGCAAGCCGGGCTGGCACAAGGGGTATGTCGAGGGCTCCCGCCCCGACCTCCGGGTGCCGGTCCGACAGGTGCACCTCACCAATGGCGCGGATGTGACGCTGTATGACACATCCGGCCCGTACACCGACCCCGGCATCGAGACCGATGTACGCCGTGGCCTCGCGCCGCTGCGGGAGAACTGGATCATCGGCCGGGGCGACACCGAGGAGTACACGGGCCGCCCCGTCCGCCCCGAGGACGACGGCATCAAGCACACCTCGCCGCGCGGCGGGCTCAAGAATCTCGACGCGGTCTTCCCAGGCCGTCCGCGTCAGCCCCGCCGGGGGCGCGAGGGCCGCCCGGTGACTCAACTGGCGTACGCCCGGCGCGGAGAGATCACCCCCGAGATGGAGTACGTGGCCATCCGGGAGAACGTCTCCCCCGAGGTGGTCCGCGAGGAGATCGCGGCGGGCCGGGCGGTGCTGCCGGCCAATGTGAACCACCCGGAGATCGAGCCGATGATCATCGGCAAGCGGTTCCTGGTTAAGGTCAACGCCAACATCGGCAACTCGGCGGTCACCTCCTCCATCGAGGAGGAGGTCGAGAAGATGACCTGGGCGACCCGCTGGGGAGCGGACACGGTCATGGACCTGTCGACCGGCCGCAATATTCACACCACCCGTGAGTGGGTGCTGCGCAACTCCCCCGTTCCGATCGGCACCGTCCCGCTCTACCAGGCGCTGGAGAAGGTCGACGGCAAGGCCGAGGAGCTGAACTGGGAGGTCTACAAGGACACCGTGATCGAGCAGGCCGAGCAGGGCGTCGACTACATGACGGTCCACGCGGGGGTGCTGCTGCGGTACGTTCCGCTGACCGCGCGCCGTAAGACCGGCATCGTCTCGCGCGGCGGATCGATCATGGCGGCGTGGTGCCTCGCCCACCACAAGGAGTCGTTCCTCTACGAGAACTTCGAGGAGCTGTGCGAGATCCTCGCCGCGTACGACGTGACCTACTCGCTCGGTGACGGTCTGCGGCCGGGCTCGATCGCGGACGCCAACGACGAGGCGCAGTTCGCCGAGTTGAACACGCTCGGGGAACTCAACCGGATCGCCAAGAGTTTTCAGGTTCAGACGATGATCGAGGGCCCCGGGCATGTCCCGATGCACAAGATCAAGGAGAACATCGACCTCCAGCAGGAGATCTGCGAAGAGGCTCCCTTCTACACGCTCGGCCCGCTCACCACGGATGTGGCCCCCGCGTACGACCACATCACCTCCGGCATCGGGGCGGCGATGATCGCCTGGTGGGGCACCGCGATGCTCTGCTACGTCACGCCCAAGGAGCACCTGGGCCTCCCGAACCGCGACGATGTGAAGACGGGCGTGATCACCTACAAGATCGCCGCTCATGCCGCCGATCTCGCCAAGGGGCATCCGGGCGCCCAGGAGTGGGACGACGCGCTGTCCGACGCGCGGTTCGAGTTCCGGTGGGAGGACCAGTTCAATCTGGCCCTCGACCCGGACACGGCCCGCGAGTTCCACGACGAGACGCTGCCGGCCGAGCCGGCGAAGACCGCGCACTTCTGCTCGATGTGCGGCCCGAAGTTCTGCAGCATGAAGATCTCCCAGGACATCAGGCGGCAGCACGGCGGGTCGCAGCAGGAGATCGAGGACGGCATGAACGAGAAGTCCAAGGAGTTCGCCGCCGCGGGCAACCGGGTGTATCTGCCGCTCGCCGAGTGAGCCCGGCCGGGGCCTCCGGCCGGTGTCTCACTCCGGCCGGGGCCCGGGATCTCGGGGTTCGGAACTCCTGGGCCCGGGACCATCGGGCTCCGGTCGGCCGGGCTCAGGTCGGCCGGGTTCCGGGCCGGTGAGGTCCGGGCTGGTGAACGCGGTCCGGCGACCGGCCGGTGAGCCCTCGTCCGGGCCGCCGGCCGCCGGAGGCCGGCTCGTGGGGTTCGGCAGCTCCACGGACATCGGGTCGATGCCGGGATCCGACAGCGCGGCCCGCAGAAACGGCAGGATGCCCCGCTCCAGCAGCGCGTGCCGCCAGGCGTCCTGGGCGCGGGTGACCTCCTCGGGGATCTCCTCCGAGATCTCCTCGGCCTCCACCTGGGTCGCGGAATTCCGCAGGGCGGTACGGAGCAGGGCCATCGTGGCGAACAGGATGGCCGCCGCCGTGAGCGCGGCGAAGACCCAGCCCGTGGTGATCAGCGGCGTCGCCAGTGCCGGGGGAGGGTCGAGCATCCTCAGAAGATGGCCGATCAGCAGGAACATCAGGGCCGCGAGCCCGGCCAGCACCGGGGCCAGCACGGTGATCACGGCCGTGAGGCCGACGCCGCTCTCCCGGTCCGGCTCGCCGTCGTCCTCGCCCGTGGTTCTTGTGGCGTTCGTGGCATTCGCGGCGCTCGTCGCCTCGCCGTCGGCGCGGGCCGGATGCGGGCGGGTCTCCTCGCGGATCCGGGTGTAGTGCTCGTACTCGGCGGCGGCGGCCCCGGCGATGACCGCCGTGGCGTTGAGGGCCATGGTGCGCAGCTGTGTGGCGTTCAGCCGCTGCCCCACGGCGCTGAGGTCCGGACGGTCATGGGCGGTACGCAGCACTTCGTCGAGCAGGCGCTCGAACTCGGCTCGGTCCTCGGTCAGCAGGTGCGGAGCACTTCTCATGTGCATCCCCCGGTTCCCCGCGGCACCGGACCGCCCGGACACGACCGGGCGAACGGGTGTCGGCGGAGGAGAGACTGCTACGGATAAGCCGATGGTAGAGCCGCGATGGCGGACAGTGACAGAGGATTTCGGTAAAAGGGTGCCCGGCTTGGGTCAGTTGGGCAGCGGCAGCCGTACGACCAGGAGTTTGCCGGCCATGGTCACGCCGCCGTCCATGGCGATCGCCAGACCGTCCGCGTACACATGGGGCCCTTCGACCACGGGACGGTCGCCGTCCTCGCCGTCCTCGGTGCCGACCTCGCCCAGCAGATAGGGGATGGGGCTGTGGCCGTGGACGATGCGGCTGCCGCCGTAGGTGGAGAGCAGTTCGCGCACCGCCTGCGGGCCGGCCTCGTCACGGAAGGCGAAGCGTTTGGTCAGCTTGCGGAAGAGGTCCCAGCACTCGTCGGCGTCATTGCGGGTGAGGATCTCGTGGACGGTCTCATTGACGTCCTCGATGGTCGATCCGTACTCCAGATACGCCGTGGTGTCGGAGTGGAGCAGCAGATGTCCGTCCTCCTCGACCACCGCGTCGAGTCGGGCCATCCACTGGAGGTGGACGTCCTGGAGACGGTCCATGTCGTTCTTCTGGCCGCCGTTGAGCAGCCAGGCGGCCTGGAAGGTGGCGGTTCCGGCACCGGAGTTGACCGGGGTGTCGGAGAACCGTTTGGCCCCCAGCAGCAGGAGTTCGTGGTTGCCCATCAGGGCCTTGCAGTAGCCGCCGGCGGCGGCGGCCTCGGCGGAGAGCCGCATCACCAGGTCGATGACGCCGATGCCGTCGGGACCCCGGTCGGTGAAGTCGCCGAGGAACCAGAGGCGCGCGTTTCCGGCGGCCCAGCGGCCGTCGGCGTCGATGAGGCCCTGTGCGGCGAGGGCGGCGAACAGTTCGTCCAGATATCCATGGACATCGCCGACGACATAGAGCGGACCGAGGCCGTCCGGGACCGGGGATCCCTCGGGGGCGGTGTGCGCCTGGGGGATGTCGCCGCGGCTGATCACCGGCAGGTCGCGCTCGGTGGGGGTGTAGCCGTCGGGGAACTCTCCCTCCGGCACGGCGTCGCCCGGGTGCGAGAAGGGGGAAGGCGCCGGGGGCTGGGCCGGCGGCGGTGGCGTCTGGGGAACCGGCGGCACCTGCGGAACCGGCGGTGCCTGTGGCGGCGGAGGGGCTTGGGGGCTGTGGGGCTGAGGCGGTGCCTGAGGGGGCTGAGGCTGTTCCTGTCCCTCGGGCGTCTCCGACCGCACGGGTACTTGCGCGTACGGCGGAACGCGGAAATCGCGCAATGTCGCCGTCCGCACCACGGGTCCCTGACCGGCCCCCTGAGTCATCGACCCCTCCACCACCGTCGCGCCGCCGTTCACCTCTCGGCCCAGCCTGGTCGGGGTGGTCCGCGGTGTCGTGCGCCCATCATAGGAATGAGGTCCGCGCTCTGTGACGCACCAGGGGTGGTGAATCCGTCGGTACCCCTGATGCGTCGGCTGATTCGTCCTGAATAAGGGGGTCTAGTCAGGTGCGGGGGAACGAGGCGCGCTCACTGTGGTCCGGGGCGAGCGGCGCTGTGAGGAGGTCCTGATGATCAGCTCGGTCGGTATCACCTGCTCGACCGGACGCCCCTCGTCGATTCCCTCGATCGCGTCGATGAGGAGCTGGACGACGGCCGTGCCGATCCTGCGCGGTTTGAGCGAGAGCGTGGTGATGGGCGGTTCGGTCGCCGCGTACACCGTGGACTCGCTGCAACAGACGAGCAGCAGGTCCTCCGGGACGCGCAGACCGTACCTCCGGGCGGCGGCGAGGAGATCGGTGCCGTTGGGGTCGAAGAGCCCGTAGACGGCGTCGGGCCGGTCCGGGCGGGCGAGCAGCCGGTCGGCGGCCACGGCCCCCGCGCAGGGGTCGTGAGCGGGGTAGGACTCATAGACCGGGTCCTGGCCCACACGTTCGCACCAGCGGAGATACGCGGTGGTGGAGAGGCGTGTATAGGTGTCGGTGGTGGTGCCGGTGAGCAGCCCGATTCTGCGGGCCCCGGCGTCGGCGAGATGGTCGAGCAGATCGAGTACGGCGGCTTCGTGGTCGTTGTCGACCCAGGCGGTGACCGGGAGGGTGCCCGCCGGGCGGCCGTCGGAGACGACGGGCAGCCCCTGCCGGACGAGTTCGGTCACGACCGGGTCGTGGTCGGAGGGATCGATGACGACCGTGCCGTCGAGGGCGACATTCGACCAGACGTCGTGACGGGAGGTGGCGGGGAGGATCACCAGCGCGTAGCCGCGGGCGAGCGCGGCCGAGGTCGCGGCCCTCGCCATTTCGGCGAAGTAGGCGAACTCCGTGAAGGTGAAAGGTTCATCCCCGTACGTCGTCACGGTCAGGCCGATGAGCCCCGACTTTCCGGTACGGAGTGTGCGGGCCGCGGCGGACGGGCGATAGCCCAGCCGCTCGGCGACCTCGCGGACATGCCGGCGAGTGGCGTCCGGGAGCCGGCCCTTCCCGTTGAGCGCGTCGGAGACAGTCGTGATGGAGACACCGGCTGCGGCGGCGACGTCTCGGATGCCCGCCCGACCTTGCCGGCTGCCCCGGCGGGATGTGTCCGTCCGGCTCACCTGGTGCTTCCCTGCTGCTGTCATGGCGAGCCGATAGTAGGGCTCGCGCGGACGATTGGGCCGGTCGCATATTCGCTCGTTGACAGGCACGTTTCTGCATGATCATAACCCATCAACTGCCTTGCAATTTAAAGGAGTTGAACGTTACATCTCTAATGAATAGGGTGCCCCGGCACCCCGGTCGACCGATTGATCGATGTTTCGAAGAGGTCTCAACTCACCTCTACGGGGGATGCGCGCCACGGAGTGAGCCACCGGCGCGCGCCATGGATTCGAGCGCTCCCCCATCCTTTCCGGCTCCATCCGTACGCGCTTCGCGGGAATCCTCATAAGGTGAGTAGTAATGGCCCCGGCGCGCCCCCGCGGTGCGCCGGTTCCATTGAACCGATGCGATGTGTGCTGATTCGATGTACTGATCAGAAGTACTGGTTCCGTGGTGCACGGACGGTCGAGGAGGACCTGCGGTGAGCGAGACGAGCCCCAAGCTTCGAGCAGAGCTGGACGGCATCCCCACCTACAAGCCGGGCAGGCCCGCGGCCGCCGGCGGCACGGTCGCGTTCAAGCTGTCGTCCAACGAGAACCCCTATCCGCCGCTGCCCGGGGTGATGGAGAGCGCGATCGCCGCGGCAGGCTCCTTCAACCGCTACCCGGACCTGGCCTGTACCGGGCTGGTGAATGAGCTGGCGAACCGTTTCGACGTGCCGCTGGAGCATCTGGCCACCGGTACGGGTTCGGTGGGCGTCGCCCAGTCGCTGGTGCAGGCCACCTCGGGCCCGGGCGACGAGGTCGTGTACGCCTGGCGGTCCTTCGAGGCGTACCCGATCATCACCAGGATCAGCGGTGCCCGGCCGGTGGAGGTGCCGCTGACCCCGGGCGATGTGCACGATCTCGACGCGATGGCCGACGCGATCACCGACCGGACCCGGCTGATCTTCGTCTGCAACCCCAACAACCCCACTGGCACCGTGGTGCGCCGGGCCGAGCTGGAGAGGTTCCTCGACCGGGTGCCCTCCGACGTGCTCGTGGTGCTGGACGAGGCGTACCGGGAGTTCATCCGCGACCCCGAGGTGCCGGACGGTGTGGCGATCTACCGGGACCGCCCCAATGTGGCCGTGCTCCGCACCTTCTCCAAGGCGTACGGGCTGGCGGGGCTGAGGGTCGGCTTCGCGGTCGCGCACGAGCCGGTGGCCGCCGCGCTGCGCAAGACCGCGGTGCCCTTCGGTGTGTCCCAGCTCGCGCAGGACGCGGCGGTCGCCTCGCTGCGGGCCGAGGACGAGCTGCTGGGCCGGGTCGGCTCGCTGGTCGCCGAGCGGGGTCGGGTGTACGAGAGCCTGGTCAAGCAGGGCTGGACCGTGCCCGAGACCCAGGCGAACTTCGTCTGGCTCCGGCTGGGCGGGCGGACGGCCGACTTCGCGGCGGCCTGTGAGGCGGCCGGGGTGACGGTCCGGCCGTTCCCGGGGGAGGGCGTGCGGATCACCATCGGCGAGGAGGAGGCCAACGACCTCTTCCTGCACACCGCCGACGCCTTCCGCGCCAAGATCCAGTAGCGCTTCGGCGCCGCTCGCGCCCCGGCGTCACGGGGTGACCTTCCTTCTCCGCGCAGGGCCCGGACCGCACTCAGGTCCGGGCCCTGCGCGCTGTGCCGCCAGGGGGAGATCGCCGGCGTCCGGCCCCGATCCGCCCGGATCCGTCCGAAGGGCACCCCCCGGTCATAGGTGTGGTTTTCGTATGAGCCATAATTGCTTGTGAATGTGAACGCGTTCACAAGCGTGTCCTGTTCATCCCGCGATCGCTGGGATTATTCAGGCAAACTGCCGATCGACCTCGTCGATGTAAGGAGATGACGACGTGGACTTGGCTTTGGCGCCGGAAACCTTGGCGCGCTGGCAGTTCGGCATCACCACCGTCTACCACTTCCTCTTCGTCCCCCTCACGATCTCCCTCGCCGCCCTCACGGCGGGGCTCCAGACCGCCTGGGTCCGTACGGAGAAGCAGAAGTACCTCAAGGCCACCAAGTTCTGGGGCAAGCTCTTCCTGATCAACATCGCCATGGGTGTTGTCACGGGAATTGTGCAGGAGTTCCAGTTCGGTATGAACTGGTCCGACTACTCCCGGTTCGTCGGCGACATCTTCGGGGCTCCGCTCGCCTTCGAAGCGCTGATCGCGTTCTTCTTCGAGTCGACCTTCATCGGGCTGTGGATCTTCGGCTGGGACAAGCTGCCGAAGCGGATCCATCTGGCCTGCATCTGGATGGTGTCCATCGGCACCATCCTGTCCGCCTACTTCATCCTGGCGGCCAACTCCTGGATGCAGCACCCCGTCGGATACCGCATCAACGAGGAACGCGGCCGGGCCGAGCTGACCGACTTCTGGAAGGTCCTCACCCAGGACACCGCGCTCTCCCAGTTCTTCCACACCATCACCGCGGCCTTCCTCGTCGGCGGCGCGTTCATGGTCGGCATCGCCGCCTACCACCTGGCGCGCAAGAAGCACATCCCGGTGATGCGCACCTCGCTGCGGCTCGGCCTGGTCACCCTGATCACCGCCGGACTCTTCACCGCCATCAGCGGCGATGTGCTCGGCAAGGTCATGTACCGGCAGCAGCCGATGAAGATGGCCGCCGCCGAGGCGCTGTGGGACGGCGAGGCCCCCGCCCCCTTCTCGATCTTCGCCTACGGCGATGTCGACGAGGGCCACAACAAGGTCGCCATAGAGATCCCGGGCCTGCTGTCCTTCCTGGCCAAGGGCGACTTCGAGTCGTACGTCCCGGGCATCAACGACGTCAACAAGGCCGAGCAGGAGAAGTACGGCCCCGGCGACTACCGGCCCAATATCCCCGTCGCCTACTGGGGCTTCCGCTGGATGATCGGCTTCGGCATGGCCTCCGTCGCCGTCGGAGTGCTCGGCCTCTGGCTCACCCGCAAGAGGTTCCTGCTGCCCCAGGCCCTGCGGACCGGCGAGGACGAGGTGCCGCACCTGGTGCTCTTCCGCAAGCAGCCGCTGGGACCCCGCTTCTCCCGGTGGTACTGGATCGTCGCGCTGTGGACCATGACCTTCCCGCTGATCGCCACCTCCTGGGGCTGGATCTTCACCGAGATGGGCCGTCAGCCCTGGGTCGTGTACGGAGTGCTGCGCACCAAGGACGCGGTCTCCCCCGGGGTCTCCCAGGGCGAGGTCCTCACCTCGATGATCATCTTCACCACGCTCTACGCGGTGCTCGCCGTGATCGAGTTCAAGCTGATGGTCAAGTACGCGAAGGCGGGGCCGCCCGAGCTGACCGAGGCAGACCTCAACCCGCCCACCAAGATCGGCGGCGACGACCGTGACGCCGACCGTCCGATGGCCTTCTCGTACTGAGGCCCTGAGGAGCTGCTGAGTCATGGAACTCCACGACGTCTGGTTCGTCCTGATCGCCGTCCTGTGGATCGGCTATTTCTTCCTCGAAGGCTTTGACTTCGGGGTGGGCGTCCTGACCAAACTGCTCGCCCGGAACCGGAAGGAACGGCGGGTACTGATCAACACCATCGGGCCCGTCTGGGACGGCAACGAGGTGTGGCTGCTCTCCGCGGGCGGCGCGACCTTCGCGGCCTTCCCCGACTGGTACGCCACCCTCTTCTCCGGCTTCTACCTCCCGCTGCTGCTCATCCTCTTCTGTCTGATCGTGCGCGGAGTCTCCTTCGAGTACCGCCACAAGCGCCCCGACGACAGATGGCAGACCAACTGGGAGCACGCGATCTTCTGGACCTCGCTGCTGCCCGCCTTCCTCTGGGGAGTGGCCTTCGGCAACATCGTCCGGGGCGTGAAGATCGACGCGCAGAAGGAGTACGTCGGCAATGTCCTCGACCTCCTCAACGCCTACTCGCTCCTCGGCGGACTGGTGACGCTGACGCTCTTCACCTTCCACGGCACGGTCTTCGTCGCGCTGAAGACGGTGGGGGACATCCGCGTCCGGGCCCGCGCGCTGGCCCTGAAGCTGGGACTCCTCACCGCCGTCCTGGCGCTCGGCTTCCTGATCTGGACCCAGGCCACACGCGGCGACGGCGCCAGCCTGATCGCGATGGCCGTCGCGGTGGCGTCACTCGTGGCGGCGATCATCGCGAACCAGGCGGGGCGCGAGGGCTGGTCCTTCGCCTTCTCCGGGGTGACCATCGTGGCCGCCGTCTCGATGCTCTTCCTGACGCTCTTCCCGAACGTCATGCCGTCCTCGCTCAACGACGCCTGGAACCTCACGGTCACCAACGCCTCGTCCACCCCGTACACACTCAAGATCATGACCTGGTGCGCCGGTATCGCCACCCCGGTCGTGCTGCTCTACCAGGGCTGGACGTACTGGGTCTTCCGCAAGCGGATCGGCACCCAGCACATCGCCGACGCCCACTAGGAAGACACGACCTGAGACAGGTCGGGGAAGCCCGCCGGTCTTACAGCAGGGGATGTTTCACGTGAAACCCATTGACCCGCGTCTGCTCCGGTACGCCCGGGCCACCCGTGGCTTTCTGCTCGCGGTGGTGCTGCTCGGGCTCCTCGGGGCGGCGCTGGTCGTCGCCCAGGCGATGCTCATCGCCGAGACGGTGGTGGGGGCCTTCGAGAAGGGCCTCACCGCCTCCGAGCTGACGACCCCGCTGGTACTGCTGGCGGCGGTCGCGGTCGGCCGGGCGGCGGTCTCCTGGCTCACCGAACTCGCCGCCCACCGGGCCGGCGCGGCCGTCAAGTCCGAGCTGAGGGAACGGCTGCTGGCCCGCGCCGTGGAACTCGGCCCGGGGTATCTGAGCCGGCAGCGCACCGGATCGCTGGTCGCGCTCGCCACGCGCGGCATCGACGCTCTGGACGACTACTTCTCGCGCTATCTGCCGCAACTGGGTCTCGCGGTGGTGGTACCGGTGGCGGTGCTGGCCCGGATCGTCACCGAGGACTGGGTCTCCGCCGCCATCATCGTGGTCACCCTGCCGCTGATCCCCGTCTTCATGGTGCTCATCGGCTGGGCCACCCAGAACCGGATGGACCGCCAGTGGCGGCTGCTCTCCCGGCTCTCGGGACACTTCCTGGACGTCGTCGCCGGACTGCCCACCCTCAAAGTCTTCGGCCGGGCCAAGGCCCAGGCCGACTCGATCCGCTCCATCACCTCGGAGTACCGGCGGGCCACCATGCGCACGCTGCGGATCGCCTTCATCTCCTCCTTCGCCCTGGAACTCCTCTCGACCCTCTCCGTCGCCCTGGTGGCCGTCACCATCGGCATGCGGCTGGTCCACGGCGACATGGACCTCTACACCGGGCTGGTCATCCTGATCCTGGCCCCCGAGGCGTATCTGCCCATCCGGATGGTGGGAACGCAGTACCACGCCGCCGCCGAAGGGCTCTCGGCCGCCGAGGAGATCTTCACCGTCCTGGAGACGAGGCCGCGCGACGGCGGCACCCGTGAGGCCCCCCGGCAGCCGCGCCTGGAACTCGACTCGGTCACCGTCCGCCACCCCGGACGCGGCGAACCCTCGCTGGACGCCGCCTCGCTGACCGTGGAGCCGGGGGAGACCGTCGCCCTGGTCGGCCCGAGCGGAGTCGGCAAGTCCACCCTGCTTGACGTGGTCCTCGGCTTCACCGAACCGGCCGAGGGCCGGGTGCGGATCGGCGGGACCGACCTCGCCGACCTCGATCTCCACCGCTGGCGCGAGCAGATCGCCTGGGTGCCCCAGCGGCCGTATCTGTTCGCCGGGACGATCGCCGAGAACGTACGGCTGGCCCGGCCCGACGCCGACGACGAAGCCGTGCGGAACGCACTGCGGGAAGCCGGGGCGTACGACTTCGTCACCGCGCTCCCCCAAGGCGCGGACACCGCGCTCGGCGAGGACGGCGCGGGGCTCTCCGCGGGCCAGCGCCAGCGGCTCGCGCTGGCCAGGGCCTTCCTCGCGGACCGCCCGCTGCTGCTGCTCGATGAGCCGACAGCCGCACTGGACGGGGAGACCGAGGCCGGGCTCGTCGAGGCGGTCGGACGGCTGACGGCCGGCCGGACCGTGCTCCTGGTGGTCCACCGGCCCGCCCTGCTCGCCGTGGCCGACCGGGTCGTCACCCTCACCCGCAGCGCCTCCACCGAGCCCGAGCCCGAGCCGGCCGCCCGCCCGGCCGCCGCGCCGCCCGGCCCGGACGCCCGGCCCCTGCCCCTGCTCGTCGATCCCGAGCCCGAGGACGAGGACGAGAAGCGGTACGCGTTCACCGGAGCGGCCGGGACCACCGTCCCCGCGCTCACCCGGGTGCGGAACGCCGCCGAGAAGCAGCGGGGCCGCTTCCTGCTCGGACTGCTGCTCGGCAGCCTCGCCCTGGGATCCGCCGTGGGACTCATGGCCGTCTCCGGCTACCTCATCTCCCGCGCCTCCGAACAGCCCCCCGTTCTCTATCTGATGATGGCCGTGACGGCGACCCGCGCCTTCGGCATCGGCCGGGCCGTCTTCCGCTACGCCGAACGCCTGGTCTCCCACGACGCCGTGCTGCGGATGCTCGCCGAACTCAGGGTCGCGGTCTACGGCCGACTGGAGCGCATCGCCCCCGCCGGGCTCCGGCGCAGCAGGCGCGGAGACCTCCTCTCCCGGCTCGTCATGGACGTGGACGCCCTCCAGGACTACTGGCTCCGCTGGCTGCTGCCCGTCGGCGCGGCCGCCGCCGTGGGCGTGGCGTCCGTCGGCTTCACCGCCTGGCTGCTGCCCGAGGCCGGAGCGGTGCTCGCCCTCGGCCTGCTCGCGGCGGGCCTGCTCGTACCGCTGCTCAGCGGGGCGGTGGCGCGCCGCGCCGAGCGCCGGCTGGCCCCGGCCCGGGGAGCGCTCGCCACCCGGCTGGTCGACCTGCTGCGCGGTACGGCCGAACTCACCGTCGCCGGAGCGCTGCCCGGCCGCCTCGACGGCGCCCGGGAGGCCGATCGCCGGCTGACCCGGATCGCCTCGCGGACGGCGGCGGCCACCGCGCTCGGCAGCGGGCTCACCGCCCTCGTCTGCGGACTCACCGTCGTCTTCGCCGCCCTCGCCGGAGTGCGCGCGGTGGCCGAGGGAAGGCTCGAAGGGCTGCTGCTCGCGGTCGTAGTCCTCACCCCCCTCGCCGCCTTCGAAGCGGTCAACGCGCTGCCGCTGGCCGTCCAGTACCGGCAGCGGGTCAAGCGGAGCGCCGAGCGCGTGTACGAGGTGCTCGACGCGCCCGTCCCCGTCCACGAGCCCGCGCACCCGGCCGCCCCGCCCGCGACCGCGTTCCCGCTGCGGGTGCGCGGACTGCGGGCCCGGTACCCGGGAGCGGAGCGCGAGGCGCTCGCCGGAGTGGACCTCACGCTCAGGGCGGGCAGCCGGGTCGCCGTCGTCGGAACATCCGGCTCCGGCAAGACCACCCTCGCCCAGGTGCTGCTCCGTTTCCTGGACGCCCGGGAGGGCTCCTACACCCTGGGCGGCACGGCCGCGGCGGCGCTCGACGGCGACGAGGTCCGCGGCCTCGTCGGCCTCTGCGCCCAGGACGCCCATCTCTTCGACAGCTCCGTACGGGAGAACCTGAGGCTCGCCCGCCCGGAGGCGACGGAGGACGAACTGCGGCGGGCGCTCGCCGATGCCCGGCTGCTGGAGTGGGTCGACGAACTGCCCGAAGGGCTCGACACCCTGGTCGGCGAGCACGGCGCACAGCTCTCCGGCGGCCAGCGGCAGCGCCTCGCCCTGGCCCGCGCGCTCCTCGCGGACTTCCCGGTACTGGTGCTCGACGAGCCCGCCGAGCACCTCGATCTCGCGACCGCCGACGCCCTGACGGCCGATCTGCTCGCGGCCACCGAGAGCCGCACCGCGCGCGGCACCGCCACCGTCCTGATCACGCACCGGCTGCACGGGCTCGACGCGGTGGACGAGATCCTCGTACTGGAGGAGGGCCGGATCGTGCAGCGCGGCTCCTACGCGGAGCTGGCCGGGGCGCCGGGGCCGCTGCGGCGGATGGCCGAGCGGGAGCGGGCCGCGGATCTTCTCGGGGAACGGCTCGCGGCGGTCGGCGGCTGAGCCGGTCGGCCGCCGGGGGCACGGGCGTTCCCCGGCGGCCGGACCGGGAAGTCAACGGTGCGCCACCCCCCTGGCCAGCAGTCGACTTTCCTCCCCAAAAGGGAATTACTACTCTCAAGAGCATGACCGTGCCCGAACCGAAGGACGCGCAGGGACCGAGGGTGCCGTCGCCGCAGGCGGCATCCGCCGGCGGCAAGGACCCGCTCGATGCCGCGACGGCGGCGACGCGCAGCCTTCAGGGCCTGTCCACCGAACTCACCGCCCGGGTCCCGCAGCTGCTGGAGGCCATGCGCTCCGTCGGAACCGGTCTGGAACTCCACTCCACCCTCGACCGGATCTGCGAGACCGCCGCCGAACTCGCCGACGCCCGCTACGCCGCGATCGGCGTCGTGGACGAGGAGGGGGACGGGCTCTCCGACTTTGTGACCTACGGGGTCGGCGAGGAGACGGCCCGGCTGATCGGGCGCAGACCGGACGGTCACCGGGGGCTGCTCGGCGCGCTGATCCACGACCCGGCCCCGGTGCGGCTGGCCGATCTCACCTCGGATCCGCGCTTCGCGGGATTCCCCCCGGGGCATCCGCCGATGCGGACCTTCCTCGGGGTCCCCATCCGGGTCCAGGGCGAGATCTTCGGCAATCTCTATCTGGCGGAGAAGAACGGCGGGGGCGAGTTCAACGACTATGACCTGCACATGGTGCGTGTCCTCGCCACCGAGGCGGGCATCGCCATCGGCAACGCCCGCCTCTACGAGGCCGCCCGCCAGCGGGAGCGCTGGATCGACGGATCGGTCGCCGTCACCACCGCGCTGCTCTCCGGGCAGGACGCCGACGAGGCCCTGTCCGTCGTCGCCGAGCAGGCCCGCCGACTCGCCGACGCCGACGCCGGGATCGTGATGCTGCCTGCGGGCGAAGGCGGTCTGGAGATCGCCGCCGTCGCCTCCGACCAGCCGGTGACCGCTCTGCTGGGGATGGTCCTCCCGGCACAGAGCCCGGTGGCCGCCTCGCTGCTGGCGGGGGAGCCGGTCTTCATCACGGACGCGTCCGCCGATCCGCGTGTGGTCACCGGCCTGTCCGAGCGGTACGGGCCGAGCATGATGCTGCCGCTGCACAGCGGCGGGCGGGTGCTCGGCGCGCTCGCCACCCCCCGGCGGCACGGCGCGCGCCAGTTCAGCGAGGCCGAGCGGACCCTCGCCACCCAGTTCGCCTCCCAGGCCGCGCTGGCGCTGATCATGGCGGAGGCGCAGCGCGACCGGGAGCGGCTCGCGGTGTACGAGGACCGTGACCGGATCGCCCGCGATCTGCACGACCTGGTGATCCAGCGGCTGTTCGCCACCGGGATGATGCTGGAGGGCGCTCAGCGCAAATCGGTGGTGCCCGCCGTCCAGGACGGTGTCGGCAAGGCGGTCGACGAGCTGGATGTGACCATTCAGGAGATCCGTACGGCGATCTTCGCGCTCCAGCAGGGCCCGGCGGAGGCCCCGTCCGGGCTGCGTACCCGCGTACTGCGGGAGATCAATATGGCGGCCGTGCCGCTCGGCTTCCGGCCCGGGCACCGCTTTGTGGGGCCGGTGGACTCCACCGTCGGCGAGCTGACCGGCAAGAATCTGATCGCGGCGCTGCGGGAGGCGCTGTCCAACGCCTTCCGGCACGCGGACGCGTCCCGGATCGAGGTGGTGGTGGACGCCACCGTCACGCTTCCCGACGGCTCCGGCGGAGTGCGGCTGACGGTCGCCGACGACGGGGTGGGCATCCCGGCCGGCGGGCGGCGCAGCGGGCTGCGGAATCTCGCCCGGCGGGCCGAGTCGCTCGGCGGTTCGAGCGTCTGCGGCCCGGGGATCGGCGAGGGCGGGCAGGGGACGACGGTCAGCTGGGAGGCGCCGAGGTAGCCGTCGCCGACGGGAGGAGCCCCGCGCCGGTCGGCTCAGGCGCTCTTCGGCGGGAGGTCCCGCAGGATTTGCTCGATGACGACCGCGACGCCGTCCTCGTTGTTGGCGACGGTCCGGCCGGAGGCGGCGGCGAGCACATCGGGGTGGGCGTTGCCCATCGCGTAGGAGGTGCCCGCCCAGGTGAGCATCTCCATGTCGTTGGGCATGTCGCCGAAGGCGACGACCTCGGCGGCGGAGATGCCGCGCTCGGCGCAGCAGAGCGCCAGGGTGGCGGCCTTGCTCACACCCGGGCCGCTGATCTCCAGCAGGGCCCACGGGCTGGACCGGGTGATCTCGGCGAGCGGGCCCGCGGCGGCCCTGGCCCGGGTGAGGAAGGCGTCGGGGTCCAGCTCCCCGTGGTGGGCGAGGAGCTTGAGCACCGGGGCTCCGGAGCCGGGGCGGTCCTCCTCCAGCAGCTTCTCGGCGACCGAGACGATGGTGCCGGGGGCGAAGCCGTGCAGCGGCGGGTAGGTCGGCTCGTGGTGGAAGCCCGCGGTCGTCTCGACGCCGAAGGAGACGCCGGGGGTGGCCTCCCGCAGGGCGTGGACGACGCCGAGGGCGGTCTCCCGCTCCAGGGCCTGGACCTTCAGCACCTTTCCGCCCGCGTGCAGATCGACCACGGCCGCGCCGTTGGCGCAGATCGCCAGGCCGTGCCCGTGGACATGGCCGCTGACGACGCTCATCCAGCGGGCCGGGCGTCCGGTGACGAAGAAGACCTCGATCCCGGCCTCCTCGGCCGCGGCGAGGGCGGCGACGGTGCGCGGCGACACGGACTTGTCGTCGCGCAGCAGGGTGCCGTCCAGATCGGTGGCGATCAGCCGGGGGACGACTGGGGCCACGGGCTGGGGATCGGTAGCTGAGGTCACCGCTCCATTCTCCCGCACTCCTCGCACGTGAGTGCGGTAGGGAGCACATATGAGTGGGCTGCGGGAGCACAGGGGCGCACAGGGGCCGCGTACGCTCGAACGCATGCGTCTGAGCACCGTGATCCTTCCCGTCCGCCGCTGGCTCGACGGCGGCCGTGACCAGTGGCTGCGCGCCGAGCGGCTCGGCTTCCACACCGCCTACACCTATGACCATCTGTCGTGGCGCACTTTCCGCGACGGCCCCTGGTACGGCGCGGTCCCCACGCTCACCGCGGCGGCCGGGGCGACCGAGCGGATACGGCTGGGCACCCTGGTCACCTCGCCGAACTTCCGCCATCCGGTGACCCTCGCCAAGGAACTGATCTCGCTGGACGATGTCTCGGGCGGCCGGTTCACGCTCGGCATCGGCGCGGGAGGCACCGGCTTCGACGCGACGGCCCTGGGGCAGGAGGCGTGGACGCCGAGGGAGCGGGCGGACCGCTTCGGCGAGTTTCTGCCGCTGCTGGACCGGCTGCTGACCGAGCCCTCCGTGACCAGCGAGGGGGCGTTCTACTCGGCGGTCGAGGCGCGGAATCTCCCCGGCTGTGTGCAGCGGCCCCGGCTGCCCTTCGCGGTGGCGGGGAACGGGCCGCGCGGAATGCGGCTCGCGGCGCGGTACGGGCAGGCGTGGGTGACCACGGGGGATCCGGCGATCTTCGAGACGGGCACCCCGGAGGACTCCCGGGAGGCGCTGCGGGGACAGCTCGCCCGGCTCGGCAAGGCGTGCGCGGAGGCGGACCGGGACATGGCGGAGCTGGAGAAGATCCTGCTCACCGGCTTCACCCCGGACCGGGACGCCCCGATGCGTTCGCTGGACGCCTTCGTGGACTTCGCGGGCCGGCACTTCGAGCTGGGCTTCACGGAGATCGCGATCCACGCACCGATCCCGGACACGGACTTCGCCGCGGACGAGACGGTCTTCGAGCGGATCGCGACCGAGGCGCTCGGACAGCTGAGCCGCTGAGCCGCCGAGCCGAGTGGTTCGAAGAGCCGGGCGACCGGCCGACCGGTGATCGTTTTTTGTTGAAGAATTTCCGCCCCGGAGGTTTGGTCCACAGAGAACTCGCTTTATCCACAGGGTAATTGGCGGTTCTGTGGACAACTCCGGGACGGCTTCAGCCGGGTTGACCAACACCCCCTGCCGGGGGCTCGCTTGCGGCCAGGGTGTCCATGATCCTTGCGCGTACCTCCCGTTCGGCGGCGGCCGCGATGAAAGCGCTCAGGTGCTGATCGCCAACCAGCTCCCGTACCGCCCGGATCGTCTCCGGCGGCAGCGTCACCGAGCAGGGCCCGGGGGTCGGCGGTACGGCGGCGTCCGGGGTCAGACGCCGCTGGAGGTCACGGGTGGCGAAGGTCCGCATGGCGCGCGCCAGTTCGGCGTCGACCGCGCGCCGGGCGAGCGGGCGCAGCCGCCGGACCAGGTCCGCCGCCCTGGCCGCGTCCTCCTGGGTGGGCGGCCGATGGCCGGGGAAGCGGTCGAAGACATACTCGCCGGTGAACTCCAGGAAACGGGCGGCCATGTGCTCCACCTGCCCGCGAAGCTCCCGCAGCTGGGCGGAGATCGCGGACAGCGGGACGCCTGCCGTGTGCAACTCCGCCGCTACCGCCAGCTCCTGCGGGCTCGGCACCGCGAAGGCGTCGACCCGCCCGGGTATCGGCTCCAGCACCCCCAGCTCCACCGCCTCCGCGAGGGCCGCCTCGTCGACCGTCCCGCCGAAGGCGTCCGCCAGCTCCGCCCGGGTGACGCACTCCGTCTCCTCGTCCGTCCACGGGCCGTGGACCTCGGCGGCCAGACCGAGGACTCCGCCCAGATCGCGCCCCGCGTCCCACGCCGTCAGCAGCTCCTTGATCGAGGCCAGGGTGTAGCCCCGGTCGAGCAGCTCGGCTATCCGCCCGAGCCGGGCCAGATGCGCCGGCCCGTACACATTGGACCGGCCGCGCCGCTCGGGCCTCGGCAGCAGCCCGCGATCCTGGTAGGCGCGGATCGTCCGGACCGTGGCACCGCTGTGGTGCGCCAGATCCTCTATCCGGTACTCGGCGACCGACTCCCCGGCCACATCAGCCCCCTCGGCTCTCACCTCGGCGGGTTCACCCGCGCCACCGCGCGCAGGACGCGGGGCGCGAAGCGGGACAGGAACAGCGAGCCCCGGGCCTCCGGTGTCACCGGCACCACCGCCCGGTTTCGCGCCACGGCCCGCAGAATCGCCTCCGCGACCTTCTCCGGCGGGTAGTTCCGCCGCTGGTACAGCCGGGTGGACCTCATCCGCAGCCGCCGCTCCTCCGCCGCGTCGACCCCGACGAACCGTGTGGTGGCGGTGATGTTGGTAGTGACGATGCCCGGGCAGATCGCCGTGACCCCGATGCCCCGCCCCGCCAGCTCCGCCCGCAGACAGGCGCTGAGCATCAGCACCGCCGCCTTCGAGGCGCTGTAGGCGGGCAGCGACTTCGTCGGCTGATAGGCGGCGGCGGAGGAGATGTTGACGATGTGGCCGCCCCGGCCGCGCTCGGCCATCTGCCCGCCGAAGAGCCGGCAGCCGTGGATGACGCCCCACAGATTGACGTCGAGGACCCTCTTCCAGTCCTCGGGGCGGGTCTCCAGGAAGGGGCCCGCCATCCCGATGCCCGCGTTGTTCACCAGGATGTCGACCACGCCATGGGCCGAGGCGACCTTCTCGGCCAGCTTCTCCATCGCCTCCGCTTCGGCGACGTCAGCCGTCTCGGCCCAGGCCCCGGGCGCGCCGGCCCGCCGGCACCGCTCCGCCGTGTCCGCCGCGCCGTCCTCGTCGCGGTCCACCGCCACGATCCGGGCCCCGGCCGCCGCGAAGGCGAGGGCGGTGGCCCGCCCGATCCCGCCGGCCGCGCCGGTGACCAGCACGAGCCGGCCGCCGAACCGCTCGGCGTACCGCTCGGCGTACCGCGACCGGGCGGAGGGCGGCGGCCCGGCGGTCGCCTCCCGGGCCGCCGGGCCGCCGCCCTCCTCCTGGGCCAGGGCGAAGTCGCCGATCCAGGCGGCGATCCGATCCGGCCGGGTGCGCGGCACCCAGTGTTTCGCCGCCACCGTGCGCCGGATCAGCCCGGGTGCCCAGCGGTCCAGCTCGTCGTAGAGCCGCTCGGAGAGGAAGACATCGCCGGTCGGGGTGATCAGCTGCACCGGGGCGTGGGCGTACGCGTCGGTGCGCGGGCGGCTCAGCCGGGACCGGACATTGTCGCGGTAGAGCCAGGCCCCGTGCGTGGCGTCCCGCCGCAGCGAAGCCGTCGGATAGTCGCCCCGGGGGATGCCCTCCAGCCGCTCCAGCGTCCCCGGCCACCGTCTGCCCAGCGGGCCGCGCCAGGCCAGCTCGGGCAGGCCCGGGGTCTGGAGCGCGAGAACGTACCAGGACTTCGCGCCCTGGCCGATCAGCTGGCCGATCCGGCGGGGCGTCGGCCGGGCCGTCCGCTTCTTGACCCAGTGCCCGAAGTGATCGAGGGACGGTCCGGAGATCGTGGTGAACGAGGCGATGCGGCCCTTGGCGCGCTCGACCGTCACAAACTCCCAGGACTGCACCGATCCCCAGTCGTGGCCCACCAGATGCACCGGCCGCTCCGGGCTGACCGCGTCCGCGACCGCGAGGAAGTCGTCCGTCAGCTTCTCCAGGGTGAAGCCGCCGCGCAGCGGCTTCGGCGCGGACGAGCGGCCGTGGCCCCGGACGTCGTACAGGACCACGTGAAAGCGGTCGGCCAGGCGCACGGCGACCTCGGACCACACCTCTTTGCTGTCCGGATAGCCGTGGACGAGGACGACCGTGGGCCGCGCGGCATCGCCCAGCTCGGCGACGCACAGCTCGATTCCGCCCGTACGGACCCAGCGCTCTCGCGCGTCCCGAAGACTCACGCCGTCTCCCAACTCCCTTGCCGCGCACGGTGCGCGACCACAACGTGACACTGATGAATGTGACAATGCGCGACGGCCGAGTCAAGGGCCGGCGAGCCGCCTGTGGAAAACCCGGCCGAGCCTTTCGTACCCGGACCCTGTTCTCTTTCGTATCCGGTCCGTGACCGACTCCCTAGGGGGTGTACTCCTGGAGTCGCACACCGATCCAGCCGTCCAGGCTGACGTCTGATTTTCCGGGCACCACTACGGTCGGAACGTGACTGTGATCGTGACCGAAAGCCTCAGCATGCGGTACCCACGGGTGACCGCTCTTGACCGGCTCTCCTTGGACATCGGACCGGGCGTGACCGGTCTGGTGGGCGCCAACGGAGCCGGCAAGTCGACATTGATCAAGATTCTTCTGGGGCTGTCGCCCGCCACGGAGGGCCGGGCCGCCGTGCTCGGCCTCGACGTCGCCACCAGCGGCGCCGCCATCCGTGAGCAGGTGGGCTACATGCCCGAGCACGACTGTCTGCCGCCCGACGTCTCGGCCACCGAGTTCGTCGTCCACATGGCGCGCATGTCAGGACTGCCCCCGGCCGCCGCCCGTGAGCGCACCGCGGACACCCTGCGCCACGTCGGCCTCTACGAAGAGCGCTACCGGCCCATCGGCGGCTACTCGACCGGCATGAAGCAGCGGGTCAAACTCGCCCAGGCGCTGGTCCACGACCCCCGGCTGGTCCTCCTGGACGAGCCCACCAACGGACTCGACCCGGTCGGCCGGGACGAGATGCTCGGACTGATCCGCCGCATCCACACCGACTTCGGCATATCGGTCCTGGTCACCTCCCATCTGCTCGGCGAACTCGAACGCACCTGTGACCATGTCGTCGTCATCGACGGCGGCTCACTGCTGCGCTCCAGCTCCACCAGCGACTTCACCCGGATCACCACCACCCTCGCCGTCGAGGTCACCGACAGCGACGAACACCCCGACGGCACCGCCGCGCTCCGCGACAAGCTCACCGCGGCGGGAATCACCCTCCACGCGGGCACCGAGGAGGGACTCCCCGGAGCGGGCCATGTCCTCCTCCTCGAAGCGGCGGGCGAGGAGACCTACGACACGGTCCGCGACACCGTGGCCGGCCTCGGCCTCGGTCTCGTCCGCATGGAACAGCGACGCCACCACATCGCGGAGGTCTTCCGCCCCGGCGGCGCGGACCGGGGCGCGGAGCGTGGCGTGGACCAGGCCGCGGACCAGGCCGTGGGCCAGGTCCCGGACCAAGTCGCGGGCCAGGGCACGGACCAGTCGACGGAGGCGCAGGCCCGATGAGCACGCACACCCCGGGGCCCGCCCCCGAGACCACCCGTATCCACAACATCGGATACCGCAACTACGAGGGACGCCGGCTCGGCCGCGCCTATGTGCGCCGCTCGCTGTACTCGCAGTCCCTGCGCGGCGCGTACGGACTCGGCCGCTCGGCCAAGTCCAAGGTGCTGCCGATGATCCTCTTCGCGCTGATGTGCGTACCGGCGGCGATCGTCGTCGCGGTCGCCGTGGCCACCAAGGCCAAAGGGCTGCCGCTCGAATACACCTCGTACGCGATCTTCACTCAGCCGATCATCGGCCTCTACCTCGCCTCCCAGGCGCCGCAGTCCGTCTCCCGCGACCTGAGGTTCAAGACGGTGCCGCTGTACTTCTCACGCCCGATCGAGCGGTCCGACTACGTACTCGCCAAATTCGCCGCGATGGCGTCCGCGCTGTTCATCCTCACCGGCATCCCCCTGGTGATCCTCTTCGCGGGCTCGCTGCTCGCCAAGATGGACTTCTCCGACCAGGCCGCCGGATTCGGCCAGGGCCTGGTCTCCGTGGCGCTGATGTCCGTGCTCTTCGGCGGCATCGCCCTGGTGCTCGCGGCGCTGACCCCCCGGCGGGGCTTCGGCGTCGCCGCCATCATCGCGACCCTGACGATCACCTCCGTCGCGGTCACCGTGATCCAGGAGATCGCCCGGGCCACCGACGCCCTCGATGTCATCGAGTGGTTCGGCCTCTTCTCGCCGACCACCCTGATCGACGGTGTGCAGACCGCCTTCCTCGGAGCCGTCTCGGGCTTCCCGGGCGGCCAGGGCCCGGGGACCGGAGTCGGCGTGATCTATCTGCTGACCGTCCTCGCGCTCATCGCCGGTTCGTACGCCGTCCTGATGCGCCGCTACCGGAAGGCCGGGCTGTGACCACCATCAATATCGAGCACACCTCGCGGTGGTTCGGAAACGTCGTGGCCGTCAACGACGTCACCATGACCGTGGGCCCCGGCGTCACCGGCCTCCTCGGGCCCAACGGCGCGGGAAAGTCCACGCTCATCAATATGATGGGCGGCTTCCTCGCCCCCTCCACCGGCGCTGTCACCCTCGACGGCGCGCCGATCTGGCGCAATGAGTCCGTTTACCGGCAGATCGGCGTCGTACCGGAGCGGGAGGCGATGTACGACTTCCTGACCGGCCGCGAATTCGTCGTCGCCAACGCGGAACTCCACGGGCTGGGGGCGCGCCAGGCGCAGGCCGCGCTCGCCACCGTCGAGATGGAGTACGCCCAGGACCGCGCGATATCGACCTACAGCAAGGGCATGCGCCAGCGCGTGAAGATGGCGTCCGCCCTGGTCCACGACCCGTCCGTGCTGCTGCTCGACGAGCCCTTCAACGGCATGGACCCGCGCCAGCGCATGCAGCTGATGGATCTGCTGCGGCGGATGGGCGCGACGGGCCGGACCGTGCTCTTCTCCTCGCACATCCTGGAGGAGGTCGAGCAGCTCGCCTCGCACATCGAGGTGATCGTGGCCGGACGCCACGCCGCGTCCGGCGACTTCCGCAAGATCCGCAGGCTGATGACGGACCGGCCGCACCGCTATCTCGTACGCTCCAGCGACGACCGGGCGCTCGCCGCCGCGCTGATCGCCGACCCGTCCACGGCCGGGATCGAGGTGGATCTCACCGAGGGCGGACTGCGCGTCCAGGCCGTCGACTTCGGACGCTTCACCCAGCTGCTGCCCCGGGTGGCCCGTGAGCGGTCGATCCGTCTGCTGACGGTCTCCCCCTCGGACGAATCGCTCGAATCGGTCTTCTCCTACCTCGTATCGGCCTGAAAGGAGCTGTGACGTCATGTACAACCCCACAGTCGCCCGGCTCACCTACCGGGCCGTGCTCGGCAGGCGGCGCGCGGCGATCCTGTTCATCCTCCCCGCCCTGCTGCTGGTCATGGCGGTCGCCGTCCGCAGCTTCAACGGCGCGGACGATCAGATCGCCGCCAGTCTGCTCGGCGGATTCGGCATCGCCGCGATGGTGCCGCTGATCGGTGTGATCGCCGGCACCGGCGCCATCGGACCCGAGATCGACGACGGCTCGATCGTCTATCTGCTCTCCAAGCCGTTGAAACGCTCCAGCATCATCTTCACCAAGCTGATCGTCGCGATCGCCGTGACGATGGCCTTCTCCGCGATCCCGATGCTCATCGCCGGCTTCGTCCTCAACGGCAACGGCCAGCAGATCGCCATCGCCTACACCGTGGCGGCGCTCGTCGCCTCGATCGCCTACAGCGCCGTCTTCCTGCTGCTCGGCACGGTCAGCAGGAACGCGGTCGTCATCGGCCTCATCTACGCCATCGTCTGGGAGAGCGTCTTCGGCAGCCTGGTCGAGGGCGCGCGCACCCTGAGCGTGCAGCAGTGGGCGCTCGCCCTCGCCGAGGACATCGCGGGCGAGGGGCTGGTCGGCTCGGACGTCGGACTGCCGCTCGCGATCGTGCTGCTGGCCTCCGTCACCACCCTCGCGACCTGGTACGCGGGACGGAAACTGCGCGTGCTGAAGCTCGCCGGCGAGGAGTAGGACTCCCTCGCGCCCGGCGTCGGCCCCCGCTTCCCCCGCCCGGGGGACGGGGGCCGACGCGCGTCCCACCCGGGGCATCCCCTAGGGGATCCTCATGGAGACCTGGTTCAGAGGGAGTTCGGGGGTGCGGCTCGGGGATTAGGCCCAAGGCCCCTGCCGGCTGGTCCTGTTGACCGATGGCCGGGCCCGGTGGGTGCGCCTAACGTCACCGGCATGACGAACATCGGATTCATCGGTACGGGAAATGTGGCGCGTGCGGTCGCCGCCAAGGCGGCCGCCGTCGGCCATGACGTGGTACTCGGTTCACGCGCTCCCGGCGACAGGGAGGGGCTGGGTCTGCCCGTCGTCTCCGTCGGGGACGCCATCGCCCACGGCGACATCGTCGTCAACGCCACGCCCGGCACCGAGTCGCTCGCCCTGCTGGCGCCGTTCGCGTCGGCGCTCCAGGGGAAGATCCTGCTCGACATCGCCGTCGGGCTCACCGCCGACCTGGGTCTCGCCCACCCCAACTCCAGCGTCGCCGAAGAGCTTCAGGAGGCCCTTCCCGGCACCCCGGTGGTGAAGACCCTGTGCACCATGGACGCGGCGGTCATGGTCGAGCCGGACCGGCTCACCGGCCCCAGCACCGTCTTCCTCTCCGGGGACGACGCCGGGGCGAAGGCGAGGGTGGGGCGGCTGCTCGGCGACTTCGGCTGGCCCGAGGACTCCCGTACCGACCTCGGAGGCATCGCCACCGCGCGCGGTCAGGAGCATCTGGCGCTGCTCTTCATCGGGGTGGCGGGCGCGCTCGGCTCCCATGTCTTCAACTTCCGGCTGGTGCCGGACGCGCCGGGGCGTCGCACCGGCTGAGCCGGAGGGCGAGGGGCCGGGGAATCGTTTCCCCTTGTACGCGGAGGGTCAGCCCCGCAACAGGGCTTCCAGGGTGAGCGCGATGCCGTCCTCGTCATTGGCGGCGGTCACATCCGTGGCCACGGCCTTCAGACCGGGGTGGGCGTTGGCCATCGCCACTCCCCGGGCCGCCCAGCCGAACATCGGTATGTCGTTGGGCATGTCGCCGAAGGCGATCGTGTCCGCCGCCCGAAGGCCGAGGCGACGGGAGGCCAGGGAGAGCCCGGTGGCCTTGGAGAGCCCCAGCGGGAGGATCTCCACGATCCCCGGACCGGCCACCACCACATCCACCAGACCGCCGACGGTCTCCTTGCCCGCCTTGGCGAGGGCGTCGTCGTCGAGGGTGGGGTGCTGGATGTAGATCTTGTTCAGCGGGGCCGCCCAGATCTCCGCCGGATCGCTGAGGGCGACATGGGGGAGCGGGCCGTCATGAACCGCGTATCCCGCGCTGACCAGCACCTCGCCGTCGAGCCCGTCCCGGCTGGCGGCGAGGTGCAGCGGGCCGACCTCCGCCTCCAGCTTGGCCAGGGCCAGCCCGGCGAGCTGCCGGTCCAGGGTCAGCGAGGTCAGCAGCCGCCGCTCTCCCGCGTGGTAGAGCTGAGCGCCCTGCGCGCAGATCGCGAGCCCCTTGTACCCGAGATCGTCCAGTATCGGCCGGGTCCAGGGCGCTGAGCGCCCGGTCACCACGATGTGCGTGGCACCCGCCGCGGTGGCCGCGGCGAGCGCTTCGCGGGTGCGCCGCGAGACGGTGCCGTCGCTCCGCAGCAGGGTGCCGTCGAGGTCGGTGGCGATCAGCCGGTACGGGAAGGAGGGCGCGGGGCTCACTTGGCGATCGGCTCCAGGATCTCCCGGCCGCCGAGGTAGGGGCGGAGCACCGGAGGCACCCGCACCGAGCCGTCGGCCAGCTGGTGGTTCTCCAGGATGGCCACGATGGTGCGCGGTACGGCGCAGAGCGTGCCGTTCAGCGTCGCCAGCGGCTGGACCGTCTTCTTGCCGTCGGCGCTCTCGCGCATCCGGACCGACAGCCGGCGGGCCTGGAAGCTGTCGCAGTTCGACGCCGAGGTCAGCTCGCGGTACTTGCCCTGGGTCGGGATCCACGCCTCGCAGTCGTACTTGCGGGAGGCGGAGGAGCCGAGGTCGCCGGTGGCCACGTCGATCACCTGGAAGGGCAGCTCAAGGCTGGTCAGCCACTGCTTCTCCCACTCCAGCAGCCGCAGGTGCTCGGCCTCGGCGTCCTCCGGGGCGACGTACGAGAACATCTCGACCTTGTCGAACTGGTGCACACGGAAGATGCCCCGGGTGTCCTTGCCGTACGTCCCGGCCTCACGGCGGAAGCACGGGGAGAAGCCGGCGTACCGCAGCGGCAGCTTCTCGGCCTCGATGATCTCGTCCATGTGGTACGCGGCGAGCGGGACCTCGGAGGTGCCGACCAGGTAGTAGTCGTCCTTCTCCAGGTGGTAGACGTTCTCCGCGGCCTGGCCGAGGAAGCCGGTGCCCTCCATGGCGCGCGGGCGGACCAGCGCCGGGGTGAGCATCGGGATGAAGCCGGCCTCGGTGGCCTGCGCGATCGCCGCGTTGACCAGCGCCAGCTCCAGCAGGGCCCCGACACCGGTGAGGTAGTAGAAGCGCGAGCCCGACACCTTGGCGCCGCGCTCGACGTCGATGGCGCCCAGCGACTCGCCCAGCTCCAGATGGTCCTTGGGCTCGAAGCCCTCGGCCGCGAAGTCGCGGACGGTGCCGTGCGTCTCCAGGACGACGAAGTCCTCCTCGCCGCCGACCGGAACGTCCTCGTGGACGATGTTGCCCAGCAGGAGGAGAAGCCGGCGGGCCTCCTCGTCGGCCTCGTGCTGCTCGGCGTCGGCGGCCTTGACGTCGGCCTTCAGCTGCTCGGCCTTCTTCAGCAGCTCGGCGCGCTCCTCGGGAGCGGCCTTGGGGATGAGCTTGCCGAGCTGCTTCTGCTCGGAGCGCAGCTCGTCGAAGCGGAGCCCTGACGACCTGCGCCGCTCATCGGCGGAGAGCAGGGCGTCGACGAGGTCGACGTCCTCTCCACGGGCGCGCTGGGAGGCGCGGACACGGTCGGGGTCCTCACGGAGCAGGCGAAGGTCAATCACCCCACCAGGCTACCGGTGCGGACTCTCCGCCCGGCCACTCGTTATAGCCTTGCGCGGCTTTTCGCCCCAATTGATGCACTTTGCGAAGAAAGGGAAGGTGATCCGGAATCAATGGGAGGAGCGTCAAGTAAACACCATCCCATTCGCTGGAACGGGGCAGTCGCCCGAGGCCGAAATTGACCGTTATCCCTTGTGGAGTGCGGGACTTGGGTCGCTCTTGTCCACAGGGATGTGCACTTCCGAAGAGTTATCCACAGCCTGTGCGGAAAAGTTGTGGATGGTGAGAGTGATCTTTCACCGTCCGGCACGCGGGGCCTGGGATTCCTCTCCCAAACCCGTCGCACCCACTCATTCGGGTGGGAATTGCTCGCTCCAAAGAGTTGATCAATGAAAAGAAGGTGACAAGACGGTGGCGGGACCCCTGGCGGACCTGTGGAGAGGGGTGGGGTGAACAGGCCGATTTGTCGATGTCGTGGAGCTTGGGTTGTCGACTTGTCCCCAGGTCGAGGACAAAGCCTGTGGATAACTCTGTGGATGCCGAAAATCAGCAGGTAGGACAGTTGGCCGAGGTCAGGCGCGGCCGTCCATCGAGCGCACCAGCCAGTCCGACGCCGCCGTGAACTCCTCGTCCGAGGTGCCCAGCCGCGGCGGCTCCACCTCCTCGGGGGACACCCCCGCGCGGGGGTAGGAGCCGAGGAACCGCACCTGCGGGCAGATCCGCTTCAGCCCCATGAGCGCCTCCGCGACCCGACGCTCGGAGATGTGTCCCTCCGCGTCCACGGCGAAGCAGTAGTTGCCGATGCCCGCTCCGGTGGGCCGGGACTGGATCAGCATCAGATTGACGCCGCGCACGGCGAACTCCTGGAGCAGTTCGAGCAGTGCTCCCGGCCGGTCGTCCCCGCCCAGCCAGATGACCACGGACGTCTTGTCCGCGCCGGTCGGCGCGGCGGGTCTGGCGGGCCTGCCCACCAGGACGAACCGGGTCTCCGCGTTCTTCGCGTCGTGGATCTCGGTCACCAGCGGCTCCAGGCCGTAGGTGGCCGCCGCGAACTCGCCCGCGAAGGCCGCGTCGTACTTCCCCTCCTGCACCAGCCGCGCGCCGTCGGCGTTCGACGCGGCGGACTCCCACAGCGCGTCCGGCAGATGCGTCCGCAGCCAGTTGCGCACCTGGGGCTGGGCCACCGGGTGCCCGGTCACGGTCTTGATCGAGGACAGCTCGGTGCCCGGGCGCACCAGCAGCGCGAAGGCGATCGGCAGCAGCACCTCGCGGTAGATCATCAGCGGCTCGCCGGCCGCCAGCTCGTCGAGGGTCGCGGTGACACCGCCCTCCACGGAGTTCTCGATCGGCACGAGGGCGGCGGCGGCGTCCCCGTTGCGCACGGCGTCGAGCGCGGCGGGCACGGACACCATCGGCACGAGCTCCCGGGTGGCGGCCTCCGGCAGCGTACGGAGGGCGGCCTCGGTGAAGGTGCCCTCGGGGCCCAGATACGTGTAGCGCGTGGCTGACATACGGTCACCCTAATGCGGCCGGGGACACCCCAGGACCGGTACGCCGACAGACGACCGCCACCGGCCGGCCAGCGGCCCGCCAGTGCGCGCCGAGGGCCCTGCCCACGCGGGTAAGGGGCGCCCGCAAGGGAGGCCGCCCCTTACCCGCGCACGGCCCTCCTCAGGACTCCAGCAGCCGCTGGCCCACGTACTCGCCCTCCCGCGCGCCGCCCGGCACCACGAACAGCCCGCTCGCCTCGTGGCGCAGGAACGGCGAGAGCGCGTCCCCCCGGTCGAGCTTGCGCTGCACCGGCACGAAGCCGCGCAGCGGGTCCGCCTGCCAGCAGATGAAGAGCAGACCGGCGTCCGGCGTCCCGTCGGCCCCGATGCCGTCGTGGTACGAGAACGGCCGCCGCAGCATCGCGGCCCCGCCGTTCTGCTCCGGGGCGGAGATCCGGGCGTGCGCGTTGGCCGCGATGACCGGCTTCCCGTCCGGACCCAGCTCGTCGAGGGCGAGCGGGGTGCTCTCGCCGCCGCCGGTCAGCGGCGCGCCGTCGGACTTCCGCCGTCCGATGACGCCCTCCTGCTTCGCGGTCGAAAGGCGCTCCCAGTCGTCCAGCAGCATCCGGATACGGCGTACGACCGCGTAGGAGCCGCCCGTCAGCCAGCCGTGCTCGGTGCCTGCGGGAACGAAGATCCGCCGGTCGAAGTCCGGCTCGGAGGGCTTGGGGTTGTTGGTGCCGTCGATCTGGCCCATCAGATTGCGGGTGGTCATCGGGCGGGCGGTGGCGCCGGGCGCGCGGTTGAAGCCGTTCATCTGCCAGCGCACCCGGGCCGTGTCCCCCGCCGCCTTCTGGATCGCGCGCAGCGCGTGGAAGGCGACCAGCCCGTCGTCCGCCCCGATCTGCACCCACAGATCGCCCTCCGAGCGTCTGGGGTCCAGCCGGTCGGCGGAGAAGGGGGGCAGCGGGTCGAGCCCGGCGGGCCGCCGGGCCGTCAGCCCCGTACGCCCGAAGAAGGTACGGCCGAATCCGAAGGTGACGGTCAGCGAGGAGGGACCGGCGTCCAGCGCGACGCCGGTGTCCTCCCGGGAGGCCGGACGGCCCGCCATCAGCTCCGCCGCCAGCGCCGACCAGCGGCGCATCAGCGCCGCCGCCTCCTTGCGGCCCGCGCCGGGGGACAGGTCGAAGGCGATCAGATGGCCGCTGGACTGCATCGCGGTGGTGATGCCGGGCTGGTGCTCGCCGTGGAAGGCGACCACACCGGAGCCGACCGTGCTGAGCGCGGTCGGGGCGGCGTCGGCCGCGGCGGCGTGCGCCGCGGCCCCGCCCGCCGCGCCCAGCGCCAGACCGGCCGCGCCCGCCGCACCGGCGGTGCCGAGCAGCCGCCGCCTGGAGACGCCCGCCGGAGCCGGGGCCCCGGCGGCCCCGGCGGCTCCGGGGCCGCCGTCGCTCGGCCCGGGGTTCTCCGGCCGCGCGGCCTGCTGCTTCAATGCCTCAGCTTTCATGAGCGGCTCAGCCGATCCTCACGGTCTCGTCGATGGTCGTCTGGTCGATGTCGGAGGTCCGGACCGTCACCTGGACCGTCCACTCCCCGGGCATCGGGATCTGGATCGACTTCGCGCTCCAGTGCCCCGCCGACAGTCGCTCGGCGGTGACCGGGAGCGGGCCGATCCGCTGCTCCCGCAGGGTGAGGGAGACCTTCGCCTCGGGGACGTCCATCGGCTTCCCGTCCGGGCTCTCGACCCGGAGATGCAGTTCGTTGCCGCCGGAGCGGGCCGGGTCCAGGGTCAGCCGCACGGTGCCCCGGCCGTCCGGGCCGCCGGTGTCGAACGGCAGCTTCAGCTCGGCGGGCCCCCGCGCCGCCGCCGGGGCCCCGCCGCCGCCCGCCTTCGCCGCGGTCTCCGTCGTACGGCCCGGTTCGGTCGCCGTCAGCACGGTGGTCACCACGAGCACCACCACCGCGACGCTCGCCTCGGCGAGCACGGAACGGCGCAGTCCGGCGCGGTCGGGGTCGGCGTCCCGCGCCTTCTTGAGGCGGGCGGTGTCCAGCGCGGCCCGCTGACGGGCCAGTTGCGCGACCCGCTCGGGGGCCTCGTCCGGGCCGCTCTGGGCGGTGGTGCCGCCCGTCTCCTTCTCCTCGGCCGCCGAACCACCCGTACCGGTGGTTTCGGCGGCGGCGGGCACAGAGACGAGATCCGCGACGCCGGCCGGTTCGGGCGCGTCCGGAGCGTCGGGTCCGTCGGCCGGTTCGGGGGCGTCGCCGAGCCGGGCGGTCCACTTCCGGGAGAACCACGCGACGCCGACCATCAGCGCCACCAGCACGGCCTTGGTCAGCAGGAGCTGTCCGTACGGCGTCCCGGTCAGCGCCGACCACGAGCCGATCTGCCGCCAGGACTGGTAGATCCCGGTCGCCGCCAGGACGACCACGCTGATGAAGGCGACCCGTGAGAACCGGCGTACCGCCGAGGCCTCGATCGACGGCGCGCGGTGCAGCGCGGTCAGCAGCGCCGCGAGCCCGCCGAGCCAGCAGGCGACGGCCAGCAGATGCAGGATGTCGAGGGGCATCGCGAGCCCCGTCTGGATCCCGGTGGAGGCGTGCTCGGAGAGCGCCCAGGTGGCGGCTATCCCGGTGGCGACGACGGTGCCGCCGACGGCGAGGCCGAAGGTGAGGTCCTTCTGCCGCGCCGCCTCCCCGGGAAGGCCCGGCAGGCCGGCCCGCTCCTGCTTCGCGTACGACCCGAAGAGCACCGCGATGAACAGCGAGGCCGCGCCGAGCAGCAGCAGCCGGGAGACCAGCGCCGCCCCCGTCCTGCTCTCCAGGACGGCGGGCAGCCCGCTCAGATCGAATACGTCCGACAGTCCGCCGGAGCGGGTGTACGGGCCGCGCAGCAGCAGCATCGCGAGGGTGGCGGCGGTGAGCGTCACCCATCCGTACGCGACGAGCCGCTGGAGCGGCCGGACCGAGGCCCCGCGCCGCCAGCAGAGCAGGATGAAGGCGGCCGCGCCGACCATCAGGGTGAAGCCCGTGTACGCGGCATAGCGGGCGATGTCGTAGAGGAGGCCGACGGCCCCGCCGCCCGCCTCGCCGGAGGGCAGGGAGACCGAGGTCTCGGAGGGCGCGCCGACGGAGAAGGTGAACGCGCCGGAGACGGGGTGGCTGTCGGCCGACACCGCCTGCCAGGCGACGGTGTAGGTGCCGTCGGACAGACCGGTCCGGAGATCGACCGCGTAGCGGACCGTGCCGTCCTGGGAGAGATCGCGGACGGTGGCGCGGTCGGCGCGCTCACCGCCGGGGCCGAGGACCCGGATCGAGTCCTTCCCCATGGCGATCTGCTCGGAGAAGGTGAGACTCACTTCCTTCGGGGCGGTGGCGACCACCGCCCCGTCCTTTGGATCGCTCCCGGTCAGGGCGGCGTGGGCCGCCGCGGGCCCGGCGGCGGTGAGCAGCGCGCCGAGGACCGTGCACAGGAGCACGGCCACGGCGAGCAGCGCCCGCGGCGGGGAGGTCGCCCCCGGCGTGTGCCGGGCCGGGTTCGGGCCGAGGTGCGGGGCGGTGGTGGCTTTCATGGCGTGGTCGGTCCCCTCGTCCTCAGTGTTTCGCGGGGTTGTGCGTCGCCGCCTTGACCGGAAGGTCGACCGTGATCGGGTCGGACTTCTCGAAGTGCAGCTTCACGGGGACCTTCTCGCCCTGCTTCGGCCGCTGCTTCAGCCCCATGAACATGATGTGACTGCCACCGCGCGCGAGGTCCAGCCTGCCGTCGGCGGGGACGTCGAACGCCTCCACCTTCCGCATCTTCTGGTCCTTGGACTCATGGATCGTCACATCATCGGACAAGGTGCTGGTGACGGAGGTGAGCCGGTCGGCCCCGCCGTCGTTGCGCACGGTCAGAAACCCGGCGGCCATGTCGCTGACGGGCTGGGGCATGAACGCGCCGTCGACCTTCAGCTCCGGAGCGGGCGCTTCGCCCTCCGCGGAGCAGCCGGTCAGGGCCAGGGCCAGCGCCGTGCCCAGCGCGACGGCGCCCGCCGCCGCGCCGCGGGTGGTCGGGGTCACGGATTCTCCCCGCGGATGAGCTTGGGCAGATCCTTGGCGAACTGGTCGGAGGAGGTGTCCTCGCCGTAGAGGACGTATCCCTTGTCCGTCTTCGGCGAGAAGGCGACGACCTGCGCGCCGTGCATGGAGACGATGGTGTCGTCCTTCTGCTTCTTCGGCGCGTCGATGCCGATGCCCATCTGACGGGCCCCCGCCTGGATGGTCGGGAAGTCGCCGCTCAGCCCGACGAAGGACGCGTCCCCGGCGCTGGGCAGCCACTTGCCCAGCTCGGCGGGGGTGTCCCGCTCGGGGTCCGTCGTCACGAAGACGACCTGGAGCTTGTCCTGGTCGGCCTTGGGCAGCGTCTTCTCGGCGATGGCGATATTGCTCATCGTCAGCGGGCAGACGTCCGGGCAGTTGGTGTAGCCGAAGAAGACGAGCGTCGGCTTGCCGGCGGTCCGCTCGCGCAGATCGAACTTCTTGCCCTTGGTGTCCGTCAGCACCAGGTCCGGCTTGGTGTACGGCCGGTCCAGCACGGTTCCGGCGGCGTCCTTGTCGCGCCCGGAGAGGTCGGTCACGATGCTGCCGGAGTCGTTGGAGGGCTTGGCGGCGGCGTCCTTCTCGCCGGAGGAGCAGGCGGACAGGAGGAGTGCGGCGGCCACGGCGAGGGCGGCGGCCGGCACGGTCTTCTTAACCATCGAGAGATCCCAGATCTGAGTACGGGGAAGGGTGGGCGAAGCGGTCCGTCAGGAGGAGCGCCGACGGCCCGCCAGGACGCCGAAGGCGACGCCGACGGCTCCGACGAGGATTCCGACGACCGCCAGGACACGGGCGGTGGAGTCCGAGTCGTCGGAGGACGAGGCCGCGCTCTCCTTGGCGTCCTTGGAGTCCTTGGCGTGCGAGCCGTCCTCGGTGTGCGAGCCGTCCTTGGCGTCGTCGGCGGCCGGGGTGCCGTGGTGGTCGTCGGCCGCTGCCGACAGCTCCAGGACCGGCGCGGGCGACTCGGGCTCCGTGCCCTCCTTCGGGGCCTCGATCCAGCGCACGACCTCCTTGTTGTCGTACGTCTGGAGGGCCTTGAAGACCAGCTGGTCGGCGTTCTCCGGCAGCTGACCCAGCGAGAGGGGGAACTGCTGGAACTGCCCCGGCCCGATCTTGGAGCCGTCGGCGGTCCAGGTCACCTTGGAGACCGCCTCGGTGATCTGCCGGCCGTGCGACTCGATCGGCTTGGCCAGCTTCGACTTGCTGACCGTCACCTTCCAGCCCGGCACGGGCTGCGGCAGCACCGAGGCCAGCGGGTGCTCGGTCGGCATGCTGATCTCAAGCTTCACGGTGGAGGCGCTGTCCCGCTCATTGGGGACCTTGAAGTTGACCGTCGCGTAACCGCCCTTGGCGGCCTCGCCCTGCGGCTGGACGCTGACGTGCGCGGCGGCGGTGCCGGAGAACAGCAGTACGGCCGAGACGGCGACGGCGGCGGTCGCCGTGGCTCTCACAGCGAAACGCGAGGAGGCGGAGGAGGAAGCGGAGGAAGCGGCGGAAACGTTCTGGACTCTGTTGACGCTCATGACGAAGACACTCCACGGTGAGGAGGGACGAGGACGTGCCGGACGGAGGAAGAACGCGCGGCACCACGGCCGCGCTCCCGTCGAGTCGGCCGTGTCAGGCTGCGAGGACGAACCGCGCGGGCGGCCCACGCCTGATCACCGTGTGCTGAAGCGCCTCTCCCGCCCGGGGCGGAGGAGGATCGTCCGTGCCGCGCCGGGCGCGCGCCGCGTCGAGGGACGTGCGTACGAGACCGGCGCACAGCGCCCGTACCAGCGCGAGCGCGATCCGCAGCGGGCGCAGCCGGGCGGCGTCGGACGCCGCCGCGACCTCCCGCGCGGAGCGGGCGGACAGCCCGGCGAGCCGGGTCAGCGCCAGATCCCCGCGCCGCAGCAGCCAGCCGGTCGCGAGCGCGGCCAGCAGATGGGCCAGCAGCATGGGGAGGGAGGGCAGCAGCTCGGGCCGGGCCACCGGTTGCGCGGTGTGCGCGGGCGGGTTCAGCCCGGCCAGGGTGACGATCTGGTGCGCCTCGGACGGGGAGAGCGAGGCCGCGCCCGCCCCGCAGGTCAGCTTCGCGGCCATCCTGATCAGCATGTCGTCGGCGGTCGGCGGCAGCCGCAGCTCGTGCTGCTGGCCGAGTCCGAACAGCGAGTGCAGGGCCAGCTGCCCCAGCCCCAGCGCGAGGGTGATCGACGGCAGCGAGCGCGTCCGGCCCGTGAAGGGCAGTACGAGGACGAACATCCCGGCGAACCCGGCGAGCAGCGTCCACCAGGGCACGGCCGCGCAGGCGGCCAGCGCGTGCCCCGTCGCGGACAGCGCGACGCAGACCGCGGTGAACACCGCGGCCCTCAGCAGCCGTGGGCCGGCTCCGGCGCGGGGACCGAAGAGCCCCGGCGGAGTCGGTGGGGACGACAGGGACGACATGGCCGGGACATCATCCCACTGCGCCCCCGGCCGTGATACGGCAGGCCCGGCCGTGGCGTCGCGCGGGAGCCCCGCACCGCCGTACCGGTCGCGAGCGTCGGCCGAATGAGCGCAATCACCGCCGCTCCGTGCTTACCGACCGTCTCCGGTGGCAATACGTATCGGTATGTCGAGCCGCAGCCAGGAGGCTGGAGCATGAGCATCTGGTGGTCTCTCCACTTGCGGCGCGAAGCTGCCAGCATTCCGCTCGCGCGCCGCCTGCTGCTCGGCACGATGGAGACCGCGGGAGTCGATTCCGACATCTGCTTCGATCTCTCCGTGGCCCTCAGCGAGGCCTGCGCCAACGCGGTGGAGCACGGCGGCGGCCACGGCCAGGGCGGGACCTCGGGGGCGTACCGGGTCACCGCGTATCTGGACGGCGAGAAGTGCCGTATCGAGGTGGCCGACTCGGGCCCGGGCTTTCCCGCCAGGCCCGCCGGCTGCGCGCACACCAGGGCGCAGGTTCCGGCGATGGCCGAGAGCGGGCGCGGGCTCTGTCTGATCGAGCAGCTCGCCGACCATGTGCACTTCGGCAACCGGCCGGGGCACGGCGCGGTGGTCAGCTTCGACAAGGTCCTCAAATGGCGGGAGGACGCGCTGCTCAAGGTCTCGTAAGACCTGAGCGGGCGCGCCCTCCGTACAGCCGGTCGAGCTTTTGAGCTCTTGAGCTTTTGAGCTCTTGAGCTTTTGAGCTCTTGGGTCAGCTCTTCAGCGAGGCCATCCACGCCTCGACCTCGTCGGCCTGCCGGGGCAGGCTCTCCGAGAGATTCCGGTTGCCGTCCTCGGTGACCAGGATGTCGTCCTCGATCCGGACACCGATGCCGCGGTACTCCTCGGGCACGGTCAGATCGTCCGCCTGGAAGTAGAGCCCGGGCTCCACCGTCAGACACATTCCCGGCTCCAGGGTGCCGTCGACATACGCCTCGGTGCGCGCGGCGGCGCAGTCGTGGACGTCCATGCCGAGCATGTGACCGGTGCCGTGCAGGGTCCAGCGGCGCTGGAGGCCCAGTTCCAGGACGCGCTCCACCGGGCCTTCGAGCAGTCCCCACTCGACCAGACGCTCGGCGAGCACATGCTGCGAGGCGTCGTGGAAGTCGCGGAACTTCGCGCCGGGGCGCACGGCGGCGATGCCCGCCTCCTGGGCGTCGTACACCGCGTCGTAGATCTTGCGCTGGAGCTCGCTGTACCGGCCGTTGATCGGCAGGGTGCGGGTGATGTCGGCGGTGTACAGCTCGTTGGTCTCCACACCCGCGTCGAGCAGCAGCAGATCGCCGGAGCGGACCTGGCCGTCGTTGCGGACCCAGTGCAGGGTGGTGGCGTGCGGGCCGGCGGCGCAGATCGAGCCGTAGCCGACATCGTTGCCCTCTACACGGGCACGCAGGAAGAACGTTCCTTCGATGTAGCGCTCGCTGGTCGCCTCGGCCTTGTCGAGGACCTTGACGACGTCCTCGAAACCGCGGGCGGTGGAGTCGCACGCCTTCTGCAGCTCCGCGATCTCGAACGCGTCCTTCACCGCGCGGGCCTCGGAGAGGTAGACGCGCAGCTCCTCGTCGCGCTCAGCGGTGACCTTGTCGGTCAGCGTGGCCTCGATGCCGGCGTCGTGACCGCGCACCGCGCGGACCGGACCGGTCGCCTCGCCCAGCGCGGCGGCCAGCTCGCGGACATCCTTCGCGGGGATGCCCAGCAGGCTCTCGGCCTCGGTGAGGGAGTGCCGGCGGCCGACCCACAGCTCGCCCTGGCCGGAGAGCCAGAACTCGCCGTTCTCACGGTTGGAGCGCGGCAGCAGATAGATGGTGGCGCGGTGGCCGTCGGCGGTGGGCTCCAGCACCAGGACGCCGTCCTCGGACTGGTCGCCGGTGAGGTAGGCGTACTCCGTGGAGGCACGGAAGGAGTACTCCGTGTCGTTGGAGCGCGTCTTCAGATTGCCCGAGGGGATCACCAGCCGCTCGCCGGGGAAGCGGGCCGACAGGGCGGCGCGGCGGTCGGCGGTGTGGGCGGCCTGGCCGATGGGCTCCAGATCGCGCAGCTCGGTGTCGGCCCAGCCGCTCGCCATGTTGTCGGCGAGCTCGTCGGACACGCCCGGGTACAGGCCGTTCTTCCGCGGCTTGATCTGCTGCTCTTCCTCTTCCGGGGTACTCGGGTTGAGTTCCTCGGTCACGTCAGCCTCCTCGATACGACACTGGACCGGTCTCCATCGTATGTGTGAGCCGAAGACACCCCGAAGGGATGTGAGGAATAAGACATAAGGGGTGTCCAGGTGGCTGATGGCGGATCGTGACCGGATCGCCTCATATCACTCGAAACGGGCCGCGAGCAGTACGACGTCCTCCTCGCCGCCCGTCCCTTCCGTCCCGCCCGTCCCTTCCTGGCCTTCCTGGCCCTCGCCCGGCTGCGCGCCCTCGGCGGCGGGGCCGTCCCGGAACAGCGTGTTCAGTACGTGGTCGGCGACCGCCCCCGGATCCTCGCGGGCCGCCCGGGGCACGCCCACGGCGGCCGAGCGCAGCCGGGCGAAGGCCCGGTCCATCGGGTCGCCGGTGCGCCGCAGCAGTCCGTCCGTATAGAGAAGCACCGTTTCTCCGGGCTCGGGAGTCAGCTCCACGCTCGGCGCTTCCCAGCAGGCGAGCATCCCCAGCGGGGCCGACAGCGAGGTCTCCACGAACTCGGTCCGCCGCTCGCCGACCACCAGCGGTGGGGTGTGCCCGGCCCCGGCGAGCACCACGCGCGCCGCCGACGGCTCGGCGTAGGCGAAGAGCGCGGTGGCGGTCCTGGCGGGTTCGGTCAGCCGGAGCAGCAGTTCGAGATCGGAGAGTACGGCGACGGGGTCCTCGCCCTCCATCACGGCGTACGCCCGCAGGGAGGCCCGCAGCCGGGCCGTCGCGGCCAGCGCGCCCGGCCCCGAGCCGCTGACCGATCCGACGGCCAGCCCCAGCGCGCCGTCGGGCAGCGGCAGCGCGTCGTACCAGTCGCCGCCGCCGCTCCGGCCGCCCAGCCGGCGGGCGGCGAGCCGCACCCCGGGCACCCTGGGCAGCCTGCTGGGCAGCAGCTCCTCGGCGACGGCCGCCACCGTGCGGCGGGCGTGCTCCAGCTCCGCCAGCCGGGCCAGATGCTCGGCGGCGTACCGCGCGTAGCGGCCGAGCAGATGGCGTCGGCGGTCTCCGGGCGACGAGGGTTCGTCGTACATCCACACGGCCACGCCCAGGAGACCGGCCGTCTCGGTGGTGAGGGGCTGGGCGTATTCGGCGGCGTAGCCGAGGCGGCCCGCGACCTCGCGGTGGCGGGGATCGACGGAGGGGTCCCCGAAGAGATCGGGGTGGGCGACGGCCTCCGGGGGCCCGGCGGCGGCGCTCTCCAGGATCCGGCCGTACGCGGTGGCGCACCGGGGGACGGTCTCGATGTGGCCCAGTTCGGCGTGGGTGAAGCCGAGACCCCTGGTGAGTGCGGGAGCATGGCTGCCGCTGCCGCTGCCGCTGCCGCCGAGCCGGCCCGGGCCCGCGGCCGACGCGGGCGGCCGGGGTTCGAGGACCACCAGACCGCGGCGGGCACCGGCCAGGGCGGCCCCGGCCGCCAGCAGCTCCTTCAGAGCCGCGTCGAGGGAGCCGGTCCTGTTCAGGCGCTCGGTCAGCTCCTGAAGAGCGGCCAGATCGGAGACCCAGCCCGCGAGCCGGTCCTGGAGCACCCGCCGGGGGTCCGCGGTGACCGGTGCGGAAGAGAGGTCGGAAGGAAGATCGGAGGGGAGGCCGGTGGGAAGGCCGGGCGGAAGATCGAAAAGGCCGGGAAGATCAGCCGCATTTTCCGTTGGATGAGGAACTGGTGAGTCGATTCCAGCCACTTTCGGCAGGTGAGGGGTACTCATCGCAGTCGGCTTTCCGACTGGTGCGTTTCGCTCAATAGCATCGCAAACCCCCATGTCATTCATGTCATTCTGCGCCGCTACCCATGGATCCACATCTACACGGAGAAGTAAGGGGATGTCCAGCATTGCACCAGTGGGATTGATGGTGTCTATGGGACCTTGAACTCCCCTTGGGGGAATCTTGAACTTGGCCGAAAAATACGCCTGATGGAGGTCAATGCGGTCGACTGAGGGCGTTCGGCAGTGGATCCCCTCGGTGGATCTCTCCGGGGTGAGACCCCGGAGCAGCCGCCGCGGAACGCGTCATACCAAGCGTGGTGGGTACGTAAACAGTGATGGCCAGGGTTAATTGGGACCGCTCCGGAACCTGGCGATCGGCTCAGGCGTCCTAACAGCCGCAGGCCGCGCCAGAACTCCACAGCAGACCCGCGAACGGCGGGACGATCCCGGAAGCTGTGGGCGCGGACAGCGAGCGCCAGGCGCGCGCCACCCCGTGGCCGCGCGTTGAATGGAGCACGGCCCACGTTCGGCTCCCGGCGGCGATCCTGTCGCAGGCGAGGTGGGGACACCCCCATGCCGTCGGCGCGGAGCGGTGATACGCCGATCAGCACGTATCCGTACGCACAGTACGCATTTTGTACGCACAGTGAAGAGTCGCACCCATGGTGCGATGTGGACCTCGGCGTTCAACGGAAAGGAACGAGCGCACATGCGCGAGATCCTCGGAAGGCGACGCAGGCTCCGGTTTTGGCGCAAGAAGGGGCCCGCCCAGTCAGCACAGCTGGAAGCGGCGCTCGTCTGCGCCACCGAGTGGCGTTGGCCCGTACTCCCCGGCGCGGTGCTGACATCGGCCGGCGGTCGTGGTGACCGCGGCCGCCGCTGCGCCTGCCCCGACCCCGAGTGCGTCGTACCCGGCGCACACCCTTTCGATCCCGCGATCCTCGCGGCGACGACCGACGAGCGCATGCTCCGCTGGTGGTGGGCGAACCGGCCCGCCGCGCCGGTCGTCCTGGCCACCGGGGGCGGCGCGCCCTGCGCGGTGAGCCTGCCCGCGGTGGCCGGGGCGCGGGCCCTGGCGGCGCTCGACCGGATGGACGTCCGGCTGGGGCCGGTGGTCGCGACGCCCACCCGGTGGTCGCTGCTGGTCGCCCCGTACAGCCTCGAACAGCTCGGCGAGCTGCTCTTCGCCAAGGACTGCGTGCCCAGCTCGCTGCGTTTCCACGGCGAGGGCGGGTATCTGGTGCTGCCGCCGTCGGAGACGGGGGCAGGGCAGGTCCGCTGGGAGCGGGCGCCGCTGCCCGGGTCGGCCACTCCCTGGCTGCCACGGGTGGAAGCCGTGGTGGACGCGCTGGTGGAGGCGAGCACGAACGCGCCGGACGGCGGCAGCAAGCTCTCGTACTGAACTGAACTGAACCGATCCGACTGATCCGACCGATCCAAGCTGATCCGAACCGGATGAACCGGATCTGAACCGATCGACGGTCCGGGGCCGCCCGCGCGGTGGTCCCGGGTCCTGGGTACGGCGCGTTCCGCCGACCGTGCGTTCCGTCGGCCGCCCCTCCCGGCCTTCCGGCCCGGTCCTTTCCTCCCCATCCTCACGGCGCGTGTTCGCGTACGGGAAAACCGGCGGCGGGTCAAGGTCGCCAGAGTCGGCCGAAATCAAGCGTGATCAGCTCGTGCCGAGCGAACAGTTTCGGCAGCGAAGGCTCAAAGCAGGCCGGAATCTGTCGCTCCGGAAGATCTCGCGGCGGCCGGTACGGGCGTGGCGCGGCCGGGCCCGCCGCCCTGGCGCGCGGCGACCGCCGCAATCCGGCAAGGGGGCGGAATTGCCTTCCGTACTCACTTCGGCGGCGCTCCGGCGAGCGCTTCGTACGCATCGGCCGGGCGCTTGACGCGGGGGATGATCCTGGCCTCGGCGAGATCCCGCAGGGGTTTTCCCGGGGATGGGCAGTGGCATGACCATGAGGTATTCGGGTCGCCGCGGAGTTTTCGGCGGAGGCCGGTCCGGCAGGGAATCCGCCCGCTCCGGGGCTCGGGGCAACTGCCCGACGTCCACTGGATGTTGACCGACCGTCAACGGATCGATCCGGTCTGTCGACCATCCGGGGAAATGGAGAGGCCCGATCGCTGGCGACGGGGGATGCACCAGCGACCGGGCTTCTAGAACCGTAACAAGAGATCGGCGGTACGCAAATTCGATCTCGGGTATTCGGACAGCGATTCAGCTTCGCTTAGCGTGAGTTGTGACTGGAGTCACTCGGCCTTTCCCGGGGTCCGCCGGATACTCCGGACACGGATTCCGGCCGGTGGTGGTTCGGAGGGCCGGTGGTGATCCGATGCCCCGGTGCGGCCGCTCAGCTCAGGGTCACCTGGCGGTTGGTGAGGCCGCCGCGCGCCCGGCGCTCGTCGGCGGTGAGCGGGGCGTCCGACGCGAGCGCCCCGGCCAGCCGCTCGGCGAACGCGGCGGCGGGCTTCTCGCACTCCTCCGCGCCCATCGCGCTCGGCAGGTCCCAGACGGGGACCATCAGGCCGTGCGCGCGGAACGAGCCGACGAGACGGGTCCCCTCGCCGAGCGAGGTGGCACCGGCGGCGTGCAGCCGCGCGAGCGCGTCGAGAAGCTTCTCCTCGGCGTGGGGCATGACCCAGCGGAGATGGTTCTTGTCCGGGGTCTCGCACCAGTAGGCGGCGTCGACGCCGGAGAGCTTCACGGTGGGGATCGCGGCCGAGTTCGCCCGCTCCAGGGAAGCGGTCACCTCGGCGGTGGGGGCCTCGGTGGACTCCGGGATCCAGAACTCGAAACCGGAGTGGACCACGGGCTCGAAGGCGGCGTCGGGGTCGAGAAGGTCCTGAAGCCGGGGGCCGTCGCCCACGACCCGCTCCCCGCCGACCGGATTGCCCGGCTCCGCCGCCAGCGCGCGGCTCAGGGTGTCGGCGAGATCGCGGCTGAGGTCGCCGGAGGAGGTGTCGTTCTGGAGGCCGAGCAGCACGGAGCCGTCGTCGCGGCGGAGCGCGGGCCAGGCCATCGGCAGCACGGTCGCGAGGGTCACCGAGGGCACGCCATCGGGCAGCCCGCCCTTGAGCGTGAGCCGCACGGTCGCCGCGGGCACCAGTTCGCGCAGGGCGACCCAGTCGCACTCGCCGGCCAGGCCTTCGAAGGGGCGCTGGACCAGCTCGGTCACGGCGTGCGCGGCCACCCGGCCGTGACAGGCCTTGTAGCGGCGGCCCGAGCCGCAGGGGCAGGGTTCACGGGCTCCGACCACGGGCACGGGTTCATTGGCACCGCGGGCCCGGTCCTGGGGCTGAGGCTTCGTTGCCTTGTTCTGGGGGCGCTTCTTGGCCATGGTGCGGCTTCTCCCGGGTGCGGCGGCGGTGCTGTGTCTGGCCGCGAGCCTAGCCGTCCGCCGTGTGCGCGTTGCCATGGCACCCGGCTGTGACACGGGTGTGGCACGGGTTGGCACAGGCCGGCCGACACGGGGGCTTCCATCGGGCACGGGGTGCTCAGCCGCGGTCGCCGGGGTGGTTCTCCTCGGCGGTTCTCAGCCGGAACCGCCGTACGGGAAGCCCGAGCCGCCAGGCGTTCCCGTAATCCTCTTTGAATCCTCTTCGAGTCTTCTCGGCATGCTCAGCCGACGTCGTCATAGACCTCCACGAGGTCGAATCCGGGGGCAGTGACGCGCGTAGCGAAATCGTCGCGGCGCTGTCCTTCGCGAACGATCGCCCATACGGTCACCTCGCCCGCCGCGTTGTCCCGGACACCCCACTCACGCGCCAGCGCGGTGATGATGTTCAGCCCGCGACCGCCCCGGGCGGTCACCGAGGGCGTGGCCGGAACGGGCCGGGTCGGTCCGCCTCCGTCCGTGACCTCGACCGTGAGCCGGCCGGTCATGTCGACGCGCCAAGCGGCGCGGACGTCTCCCTCTCCCACCTCCACGTGTCCCAGCGGCCTGCCGTGCCGATAGGCATTGCTGAGTAGTTCGGAAAGAATCAGAACTGCGTCGTCGACGACCGACTCCGGGACCCCGCCGCGGCGAAGATCACCACGCATACGGTGTCGTGCCTGGCCCACGCCCGCAGGGCCATGGGGTACGGCCATGCTCGACGACGTGGGCACCTCTTGTGCCACCACCAACGCCACCCCCGAGACCTCCTTTGCCCCACGCCACCGTGTGAATGCCCCAATGGACTGGACCGGAAACCGTTGGAGGAGGGACCTGTGGCGCACTTCTCAGGGCCGGACGGGGGTTGAACGCGCCGGTGTGCTCCCTGTCATGCGTGTGACGGGTGCTTCTGAGGTTTACGGACGGCCGAGTTGGGAGAGCACCTGCCGCGGCCGGTTGGTGATGATCGCCTCCACGCCGAGCCCGGCGCAGAGTTCCACATCCGCCGGCTCGTTGACCGTCCAGACGTGCGCCCGGTGCCCGGCCCGGTGCAGCCGCTCGATGTAAGCGGGATGATTCCGTACGATCCGGATGCTCGGCCCGGCGATCCTGGCCCCGGCCGGCAGCCGCCCGTCGCGCAGCCGAGGGCTCACGAACTGCATCAGATACACCGTGGGAATGGTCGGCGCGGCGGCCGCGACCCGGTGCAGCGAGCGGGCGGAGAAGCTCATGACGCGTACGGACGAGTCCTCCGCCGTCGCGGGCGCGGCGAGTCCGAAGCGGCCGAGGAGCTGAAGCAGCCGCTCCTCGACCTGGCCCGCCCAGCGGGTGGGGTGCTTGGTCTCGATGGCCAGCTCCACGCGCCGACCGGAGTCCGCGACCAGTTCGAGGAGCCTCTCCAGGGTCAGCACGGAGGTGAGCGACGGATCGCCCCAGTCGGGGCTCTCGGTGGCGTCCTCGCGCCCCTTCCAGGTGCCGAAGTCGAGCGCGGTCAGATCCGCGAGCTCCAGCGCCGAGACCGCGCCCCGGCCGTTGGAGGTGCGGTTGACGCGCCGGTCGTGGACACAGACCAGATGGCCGTCGGCGGTCAGGCGCACATCGCATTCGAGGGCGTCGGCGCCGTCCGCGATCGCCTTCATGTACGCGGCGAGCGTGTGCTCGGGAGCGTCCTCGGAGGCTCCGCGGTGGGCGACGACCTGGATGTGGTTCTGTCGTGCTTGGGTCACCACGTCATCGTGTCACCGCGCCGCGGAGGTACCGAGTCAGGGGGCGTGTCGGGGGCTCTGGGAAGTGCCCGGAGGGCCCCCCGGCAGGACCTTCGGCGGAGCTCTCGACAGACTGTCCGTTTCACCCTATGTAAATGATTCCCCGAATACCCACAGCTCCTGCTTACAGTGGCCTGACGAGCCGTGGGAAATGCTGAAGCGAGACACCGTGCGACTTCCTTCCCGGGCAGCGGCGCCAGCGGACGTCTGCCGGAGTGATCGACGTGGAAAATGAGGAGAGAAAGCTGTGAGCACTGAGAACGAGGGCAACGAAGGCACCGCTCAGCCGGCCGCCCCGTCCGTGCCTCCCGTGCCGGCTGCCCCTCCCCAGGGCGCGCCCCAGCCGGCGGCCCCCGCCGACCACCCCGCCCCCGCCCCGGCCCCTGCCCCCGAGCCCGCTGCTTCCACTCCCCCTCCCCCCGCCCCGCACCAGCAGGGCGCCGGCTGGCCCCCGCCCCCGCCCGCCTTCCCCTCCTACGGAACCGCACCCCAGGGGGACGGCGCCCACCCCGGCGTCTGGGGCGCCCCGGTCCACACCTCCGAGCCGCCCCGCCGCAAGCGCTCCGGCGGCCTCCTCGCGGCGGTGCTGATCGCCGCGCTGGTCGCGGGCGGTGTGGGCGGCGGCGTCGGCTACTGGGCCGCCGAGCGCAACGACAACGGCGCCGACTCCACCACGGTCACGGCCGCCGACATCCCCAAGGACCTCCAGCGCGCGCCGGGCACCGTCTCCGCCGTCGCCGGCAAGGCCCTGCCGAGCGTGGTCACCATCGAGGCCAAGTCCAGCGCCGGCGGCGACCTCAGCGGCGTCGGCGGCCAGGAGGGCGGCACCGGCACCGGCTTCGTCTACGACCAGGAGGGCCACATCCTCACCAACAACCATGTGGTCGACTCCGCCGCCCAGGGCGGCGCCCTCTCCGTGACCTTCTCCAACGGCAAGAAGTACGACGCCGAGGTCGTCGGCCGCGCCCAGGGCTACGACGTCGCCGTCCTCAAGCTGAAGAAAGCACCCCCCGGACTGGCCCCCCTGCCCCTCGGCGACTCCGGCAAGGTCGCCGTGGGCGACTCCACCATCGCGATCGGCGCCCCCTTCGGCCTCTCCAACACCGTCACCACCGGCATCATCAGCGCCAAGAACCGCCCGGTGGCCTCCGGCGACGGCTCCGGCTCCAGGAACTCGTACATGAGCGCCCTCCAGACCGACGCCTCCATCAACCCCGGCAACTCCGGCGGCCCCCTCCTCGACGCGCGCGGCGCGGTGATCGGCATCAACTCGGCCATCCAGTCCACCGGCGGCGGCTTCGGCCAGTCCCAGGCCGGCTCGATCGGCCTCGGCTTCGCCATCCCCATCAACCAGGCCAAGAGCGTCGCCGAACAGCTCATCAAGACGGGCAAGCCCGTCTACCCCGTGATCGGCGCCAGCGTCGACATGGCCACCAAGGGCGCCGGCGCCAAAATCATCGCCCAATCCTCCGGCGGCACCCCCGCCGTGACCCCCAACGGCCCCGCCGCCAAGGCCGGCCTCAAGGCCGGCGACCTCATCACCCGCTTCAACGACAAGCCCATCGACAGCGGCCCCACCCTCATCGGCGAGATCTGGAACCACGCCCCCGGCACCCAGGTCAAACTCACCTACGAGCGCGACGGCAAGCAACACACCGCCACCGTCACCCTCGGCGAACGCGAAGGCGACAGCTGACCCCCCACCCCCAACCCTGCTGCGCCCCCCACCCCCATGCCGGTACTCTGTAGGCCGCTCCGCGCCGGGTCCCGGCAGGAGCGAGGGTGGGTTGCCCGAGCGGCCTAAGGGAACGGTCTTGAAAACCGTCGTGGCAGTGATGTCACCGTGGGTTCAAATCCCACACCCACCGCCAGGTGAATGTATGTGCAGCTCAGAAGGGGTGCCCCGAATCCGGGGCACCCCTTCCGCATGTGCCCTGTCCCACGCTGATTCGCCTCTGCCATGCCGTTGACCAGTGTTTGTGGACCAGGCATGACCAGTTGCTGAGCAAGGCCCTCACGGTTCTAGCTCTGGTGCTTGCCGACGTATGCAGCCACAGCTAGACCAGCGGTGAACGTGAAGGCCGTGACCGACGCTCCTAGCTTCACTGCGTCGAAGGGCCGTGTGCCCGTGAGGGCCACGGCGACCCCGCCTGCTAGCCCGAGGGTGAGCGCACCCAAGATCACGATTAGGGATTTGTAGACGCGGTGATCGCATTCAGGGGACTGGCCAGACAAGTGGGTTCCTCCAAGCGTGCCCTAGTTGGCTGCTGTCTCTAAACAAGCCTGGAGTACCGGCTGGAGTGGTTGTTCGTACGTGTTTTGGTGTGCCAACGAGGTGTCAGCCTGTGCTAACAAGAGCCATACTGTGCCAACAGCTTCCCGGTGGAGCCGAAGGTTGCCAAAGATGGTCACCCCTTGCCGCGCAGTGGAGAAGAGAGTGGACGGTGCCCAAGCAACTACGCTTTCCCGCACCCGATGAGCTGCCTCGGGGGCCTCGTAGAGACTTCGCAGCGAAGATGTTCGACATGTATCGCGCCGCAGGGCGACCCCCGCTGAGAGTGATCAGTGATGATCTGCGAAGCCAGGACGAGCTTTACGAGGTAAGCCGCGAGACCATCCGCCGGATGCTGCTTGGGAAGACAGTTCCCCATACATGGGCCACAGTCTTGGCGGTTTCCACGGTGCTGCATCATCGTGGAAGCCATGGCCGGGACTTCCTGGAGCCGTACGAGAATGAGTACGGCGAGCCGGAGCCAAGCGCGGCCCAGAAGCTGCGGCGCTTCTGGGACAAGGCGCTCGATGCCCCACAAATCGAACCAGATCCATGGGCGGATCAGCCGAGCCCGCAGCCAGCGCGCGGTGGCTACTCAGACGAGCCACCCTTCTGATCCCGTCGATACGACGAACTGAAAGGGCGCCGCTCCAGGGGAAAGAGCGGTGCCTTCGTGCGTCATGGCTTGGTGGCTACTCGCCTTCAGCCTCCTCCAGAGGTCGCCGTACTCCTTGGACAGGAGGTGGCCCCCCCGGGAGGTGCGGAAGAGACGGCCGTCGTCGGCGCTGCCGAACTCCTTGATGTGGTTGCGAATCATGCGGACCAGAAGTGCTGAACCGGCTACGCCTGCGTGGTGTGGCTGAACCCGAGCGAGGTCAGTCCTTCGGCTTGGCACAGCCTGTCGGAGGGGCCGCCGACCTCGGTCTGGAGGAGCTGGTACGCGGCGCCGTGGGACTGGCCCCAGTGCATCGCGGACCGCCACAAGGCGCGGCCCAGGCCCTGGCCTCGTGCCTCGGGCAGGACGGCGAAGTACTGGGGCATGAGCTGAAGGCATCCGATCGCGTCGGGACGTACTTCCATGGGGCCGATCGCGCCCAGGATTCGGTCCTCGACGGCGGTGGCGAGGACTGGGCCGCACTGGCCGGCCTGCATCTGGGTGTGGAGGAATGCCAGGCCGTCAGTGGCCATGGCCGTGGCGAACGGGGCGAAGGTCTCCTGCACAGGGGTCGGCCAGTCGGTCACGGGGCGGACCGGGCCGCCAGGGTTGGGGCAGGGGCGGGCGGTGAAGTCCTTCATCTGGATGCGGGTGCCGCGTGGGGAGTCGGTCTCGGGGCCGAGCGGGCGCACGACCTGGGCCTTCCCGGCGTCGTGCAGGGCGGCGAGCTTCACCGCCAGCTCGGCGGCTTCGTCCACGATGCTGTCACGGTGCCCGTAGGCGAAAACCTTGACGGTGCCGCGGCCACGCCGGTTCAGGGTGGGAATGAGGGTGTGGTCGGGCTGATGAACCACATCGCCGCTGAGGACAGTCTCGTCCTTCTCACTGCTCCAGCGCCGGTCCTTGTCGTAGTGGAGGAAGGACCGGTCGGTGACGGCCGCCCTCAGTGTGTCCTCGAAGAGGTCGACGGTGAGCGTGTGGGGGTGGACGGGGCCGAGAGTCGGCACGATCGGCGCGGTCAGTACGGGCCGGAGCCAGTCCCAGCGGAAGAACATGAGCGGCACCCTAGTGGTCGGCCGGTCAGGGCTCAGGCCCTGACGCGAACACGCCAGGGCCTGAACGGAACCGACCGGATCGTGTCGGTCAGTGGGGGTTGTCGTCACCGGCGTCGCAGGAGCACTCCGCGCTCTCCACGACGTCGTCCAGGTCCAGAACAGCGGTCACCGAGAGGGCGGCGACGGGCGGTGCCGCGCGGCGCGCCGAGGGCGGCGGGCCGGGCAGAAGGGTCACCGGTACGGGCAGGGTCATGAGGCGTTCTCCTTGTCTCCGTGTTGGCAGTAGCTGTGCAGCGGCGCCTTCGCTTCCTGGTAGTGCTTGGCCAGGGGGCGGCAGACCCGGCAGGTGCCGGACAGGGCGCAGCCCTCGCACCCACCGGTGCGAAGCATGAGGCGGTCGGCGATGACGCCGAGCCGGGTGAGGCCGTCGATGCCTTCGGTCATCAGGTCGATCTGGTCGTCGCGGCCGACCTTGCAGATCGAGACCTTGGCGTGGGGGTCGGCGTGGAAGAAGGTGTGTCCCGCGTTGCAGCCGGCGAACGGCTTGCGCTGCCGCAGGTGGGCGGCGGACTGGGCGAGCAGCGGCTCTCCGCCGCCGTAGATCGTGGGCGTCATGTTCGTGTACGCGTGGTTCTCGACGTTCCACTCGTCGGCGAGGGCGGCCATCTCGTCGGCCTCGGAGGCGTTGTCCTCGGTCACCACCACGTTGATCCGCAGAGGCAGGCCCGCCTCGCGTGCGGCGTCCATGCCACGCCGGAACGCCTTCCACGCGCCACGGCGCTGAGTGAGCGTGTCGAAGGACTCCTCACTCGCCCCGTACATGCTGACGACCAGTCGGTAGGGCGGGCAGCTCCGGAAGAGCTTGAGGAGGTCCGGCCGCCAGAGCAGCGAGCCGTTGGTGGAGATCGTGAGCATCATCCCGGCCTGCCAGGCGTACCGGTAGGCGCCCTGGAAGTGGGGGTCCATGGTGGGCTCGCCGCCGGTGATCTGGAGCCAGAGGACGCCGGCCTCGCGCATGATGTCCAGCAGCCGGACCTTGTCCTCCCAGCCGAGGCCGGAGAAGGGGCGCTCGCCGAGATAGCAGTGCTTGCAGCCGAAGTTGCAACCGAGATTGATCTCCCAGGAAGCGCGGCAGTAGCCGTACGAGGACGGCTCGCGCACCAGGACCGTTTCCTGCGCGCGTCGGCCGATGAGGTCCAGGCCCCACATCTCGGCGGCGGTCTGCACTGCCCATGTGGGCAGTGCCTCGCCGTCGGCTGCGGCTTTCCACAGCTCGTCGTAGCCGGCGGCGGGGATCTTGGCACCGGACCGGGCCCCGGGCTTGAGGAGGAGATGCCCGTCGAGGAACGGGGAAGCGATCAGAGCGTGGGCCATCAGTGGCCCTCCTTCCAGATCATGGGGCGCGACGGCACGCGTGTGCTCTGACGACCGGCGCGCCATTAGATCTCGCCGAGGTCGTTGTGGGTGCCACAGTTCCCGCAGCTCTCGTTGAGAGGAGGGCGAAAGTGCCGGATCTGAGCTCCGCCACGGGAGTCGGGGCGGGTGGCGAGGAACGTGCCGTGGTGTGGTCGGCGAACAGACAACAGCCCCCGCTTGTCGGGTCCAGGGGTGACCACGGGGCAGTCTGAAAGCACGACCAGGTCCACCTCGGTCCTCTCCTGCCAGCGGAGCCACAGCGCGGTGGCGTACTCGTCGAGTTCGGCGAGGAATCCGTGGTGATCACCGTCGTTGTGGGCGGACAACTGGCACTGCACGGTCCTGTCCACGCTTTCGGCAGCCACCTTCTCCCGCGCTTCCCGTGCCAGGTTCAGGGGGACTCGACGCCAGTGTGCGCACCGCATCACGACACCGGCTGAGAGGAGGCTTCAGGGCGAGGGGAATGGTCCGTGCAGCGCGGGCATGCGCACGGTGGAAAGCCAACGGGGTCGTCGAGGACCACAGGATCCTTGTCCTCTCGAACTTCTGTCACGTGGCCCCAAGTCCTTCCGGAGTCGCGGGAGATCCGGAATGTCATGAGGACTCGCAGCTCAGCACCTGGGTCCTGTGTCTGTGCACCTCCTTCCCGCTCGCGCGCCAGAGTCTCGTCTCTTGTCGTCATGGCCGAACCCATCTGTCAGTCCCGTTTACTCGTCCGGGGCAACTTCAAGGAAAGCGCCAGGAGTCGGAGGTCTCCACGGCATCAATGCGGCAGTCTTGACGCAGGTCCGTGCACGGGCGCTGGAGGGGCTGAAACCGCCGGGAGGAGGTGTCATGGGACTGGCGGAACGACGCAGGGCCCTGGGCTACAGTCAGGAGAAGCTGGCCCAGTTACTTGGCGTGGACCGCACAACGGTCGGACGTTGGGAAAGCGGCAAGGTCGCTCCTCAGCCGCCCCAGCGACGGGGTTTGGCCGCCGCCCTCGAAGTCAGCCTTCAAGAGCTGGACATCTTCCTGAAGCCGCCACGAGCCGCAGGCCAGGAGGCTGCAGGGCATCAGTCCAGTGACCCTCCGAGCGCGGGAGACCCTGACGAAATGATCCGCCGTGAGTTCCTCCGCATACTGACTTTCAGCGGGGCCTTGACCGTTCTGCCGGTCGAGGAGGCCGAGGCCCTGGCCGAGGGCATCCGTCAGGGAGTGCCCGCCGACTTCGAACGCATGAATAGACACCTCTGGCAGGTCTACCAACTGGCTCGTTCCAAGGGTTCGGTCTACCCCGTTGTCCGGGACCAGCTCACCACCCTGAGCGAGGCCCTGGAGGCACGGCGAGGCAGCTCCCGGCCTCTCCTGAACGCAGCGGCTGACCTCTTCCAGTTGGCGGGTGAAGTCGCGTTCGACGGCAGCCGGTACACCGATGCCGCCGCTTCCTACACGCTCGCCGCCTCGCTGAGCAAGGATGCCGGGGCCTTTGATCTCTGGGCTTGTTCCCTTGTCCGCCATGCCTATGTGGACATGTCCGATGAGCGCTATCGCAACGCGGCTCAGATGCTCACTCTGGCGGAGAGGCTGGCAGGTCGCGGAGACAGCGCCCTGGCTACCCGCTACTGGGTGGCGTCCGTCCAGGCCGAGGCGTATGCCGGCCTCGGTGACCTGGAAGCATGCGAGCGCGCGCTTGACCGGGCCGAGGAAGTCAGCGAGCTGCCCCCGGACAGCGTCAACGCCGGATGGCTCCGGTTCGACGGCACCCGGCTGGCTGAGGAGCGCGGGGCGCGGTACACCCGTCTGGGGCGTCTGGACCTGGCGGAGGAGACCTTGAAGGGCGCGCTGAAACAGAGCGCTCTCGCCTCCGGGCACTCCTACCGAAGGAGGGGCGCGGTGCTGACCGACTTGGCGGCCGTCGGAGCGAAGCGCCACGACCCCGAGCAGGTCACGGCCTACGGCAGGGAAGCCCTGGAACTGGCCCAAGCCTCATCCTCCGGATACGTCGCCCGTAGACTCCGATCCCTGTGCGACGAGTTCGGGCCCTTGAGCCATGACCACCGCGTGGCGGAGCTGGGGGCGGAGATCGCCGCGCTGAGGACGCCGTGACGAGAGGGGTTGGCATGTCGCAGACCGAAGGCGCACGACTGTTCCGGGAGGCGTGGATCGCGGGGGTGCGCCAGCACTTCCCCGGCGAACCGAAGGCCGGATACGTCACTCCCTGGGAGGGCACCCCGGAGTGGGAGCGCCAGGCAGCAGACTCCGTGTACGAGCAGGTCCGCCACTTCATTGAGATCAGCGGCGGGCATGCGGCCCGGTTGTCCCGGGAGCAGAAGAGCCGCTTCGTCGCCACCTGCTGGACCGCCCAGATGTACCAGCACTTCGAGGACCCGAAGCCGGGGTACGTGGCCGACTGGCCCGAGCTTCCGGAGTGGCAGCGGGAGACCGACGCGGACATCTTTGAAGTCATCCAGAAGTCGTTGGGCTGAGTGCCTGGTGTGCACTGCCCGGTAAGCGGGGCTGCTGCCTTGGACGCCAGAAGAGATAGGGATCGGCCCCCAGAACCCAGATCTGGGGGCCACGTTTCCAGCCCGGACCAGGAGCGCCGGATCTTTCGCGATCTCATCCGCGCGCTCTCCGGCGACGGTGATGTGGATGTCCTCATGTCGACCCATGACGTGGCCGGTCTCGCCGAGGAGTCCGACCATGTCACCGTGCTCACCGCCGGCGCGGTGCGGTTCACGGGAACCACCGCCGACTGACTCCTTTTATCGCCGCCAAGCGGACTTAATGCCGCCAATGGGAAGAAAAGCTTCGGTCGGTTGCGGTCGATTCGCGGTCGGCGATCGACATTTGCTGCCGCCAAGACGTGTCAGAGGTTGCTGATATGGTCAAAGTTTTTGGTTGTGGAACTCTACGCGGATAGAGGTATCGACGGAGTTACTAATTCCGCTTAGGTCACGGAAAGTCATTGAAAAATTTTCCCTTCCCTGGAGTGGAGGGTAAAGCCCCAGCTCAAGGGGTACATGTCTAGACCTTTCCCTGCCGATGGGCCCTCTTCATGCACAGGAATTGTGTGCTTATCCCCAGCGTGGAGGCGCTTCTCCACACCCCTTGTGGATAAGCGGATTTGTAATGCTCCTTTCTGGTGCCACCATTGATGTCCACGGGTGGCGAGGCCGCAAAGGAAAGGCGGCCCCCGCTGGCACGGGAGCCGCCCTGACCCAATCCCTTGCGAGAGAAGAGGTCAGTTATGACAGTACCCACTGAGGCCGGGGCTTCCAATCCGGCGGAGTCGGACATCTGCACGCGCAGTGATTCCGGAGTGGGGCGCTCCAGGCGTCGGCAGGGTCTGCTCTGGGGTGCGGTGGTGGGGGGTGTCGGGTTTGCGGTGATGGTTATGTCGCACCATGTGCCGAATCTTGCTACTCCTGTGGCGACGGGGGCGGCGGTTTCGGCGGTGCTTGTTCCGCTGGCGCAGACCCGGATGGGGAGTGGTGGCAGGCGGCGGCGGGAGGTTGACGAAAGCTGAACTGGGGTCGTTCGCCCACATGCTGAGAAGCCCGCCCGGTGGACCGGGCGGGCTTCGCGCGTCGGCGTGCGTCGGCGCGCGTCGTCTGTGCGTCGGAGTCAGAGTGCTGAGGTGTAGCGGAGTTCGGTGAGGGTGGTGTCGGCGTAGACGTCGTCCTGGGTCGCGCCGTCGGGGCGGTAGCCGGCGCGTTCGTAGAAGAGGCGGGCCGGGTGGTTGGCGTCGAGGACCCAGAGGGTGATGGAGGTGAAGTGCTGGGTGCGGGCGAGGGTGTGGGCGGCGGTGAGGAGGGCGCGGCCGATGCCGGTGCCGATGAGGTCGGGGCGGGTGTAGAGGGCGTACAGCTCGGCGGTGTCGGGCCGGGCGGCCTCGTCGCGGCTGGGGCCGAGGCAGGCCCAGCCGACCGGGGTGCCGTCGGTGTCGCCGTCGGCGACGGCGACCAGGTCGGTGGTCCGGGGGCGTGGGAGGGCGAGGCGTTCGCGGCGGCGGAGGGCGTCGGCCTCGGCGGTCATGGCGTCCAGGTAGGGCTGGGGGACGATGCCCGCGTACGCGGACTGCCAGCCGGCCACCCGCAGGGCGGAGACGGCGTCGATGTCGGCTGTGGTCATCTCTCGTACCTGCGGCATCGCGTCACTGTACGGCCGGGGCGCGGTCGTCGGCACCGGGTTTTGATCCCATGGCTCCGGGTGGTGCCACGGCGGTGTCACCCCGGGGCAATCTGATGTCATGCGGTGCCACAAGTCGCTGACCTGCGACGATGCATCCAACTAGTGCCATGCTGGCGCGCCGTGTGCCATGTGTGGCGGCATTCTGCTTGCAAGTGGCACCACTCTGGTGCCATAGTGGAGCCATGGACCTCACGCCGTACGTCGAAAAACTCCGCAGGGAACTGGCGGTGGCCGCCGAAGCCGGGGGTGACGAAGCCCGCGAGCTGGCCGAGCGGCTGACCGCGCCGCTGGAGTCGGCCACCCGTCTGACCATGCTGAATGTGCTGTCCGCCGCCATGGACGAGATCACCCGTGAACTCGCCCCCGGCTCGGTCGACGTACGGCTGCGTGGCCTCGACCCCGACTTCGTGGTGGTGCTTCCGCAGTACGACGAGGGCCGGAACGAACCGTTCGACCTGCCGGTCTCCGCCCCGGCCCCGGCCCCCGCGCCGGTCCCGTCCGACACGGACGAGGGCGGCACCGCCCGCGTCAATCTGCGGCTGCCGGCGCAGCTCAAGGCGCGCGCCGAGGAGGCGGCGGGCCGCGAGGGCCTGTCGGTCAACGCGTGGCTGGTGCGGGCGGTGTCGGCCGCGGTCGACACGGGTGGTGCCGCCGCGGCGCGTACCCCCCAGAAGGCCAGGACCGTCGGCCAGAACTTCACGGGCTGGGTGCACTAGCCCCAGAGCAGCGTCGCAAAGAACCGCAAAGAACCGGAAAGAACCGGAAACGACTTCGCCCACACCACGTCCCACCAGCGGGGACGCCAAGAGGACCCAAGAGGACGGGACAGCCATGCCTTCTTTCGACACTCCCCAGCCGATTCTGGTCAACGTCCACGTGGACGCGGGATCCGTCCAGTTCGCCGCGGCCGACCGTACCGACACCGCCGTGGAGGTGGCTCCCCGCGACCCGAACAAGCGTCAGGACGTGCGGGCCGCCGAGCAGACCGAGGTCACCTACTCGGGCGGCGAGCTGCGCATCAGGACGCCCAAGCAGCGCTACTACATCGGCCCCACCGGAACGGTCGATGTGACGGTCGAACTGCCCACGGGCTCGCGTGTCGAGGTGACCGGGGCCTGGACCCAGGTGCTCGGTGAGGGCCGGCTCGGCGAGGTCGGTGTGAAGACCTCCTCCGGTGATGTCCGCTTCGACGAGACCGGGCCGATCCGGCTGGAGGCCGCCCACGGCTCGATCACCGTCGAACGGGTCGAGGGCCCCGCCGAGATCACCACCAGCTCCGGCAGTCTGCGCGTCGGCAGGGTCGAGGGGTCCGCCGTACTGAAGAACTCGCACGGTGCCACGGTCGTCGGCACCGTGACCGGCGAGCTGCGGGTGCGCGGCTCGAACGGCGACATCAGCATCGAGCGGGCCGGGAGTTCGCTCACCGCCGCCACCGCCCACGGTGCTCTGCGCGTCGCCGAGGTCGTCAGCGGCATGGTCAAGCTGGAGACCTCCCACGGCGCCATCGAGGTCGGCATCCGCGAGGGCACCGCCGCCTGGCTCGACGTCAGCTCCGGCCGCGGGCAGGTGCGCAACACGCTCGACAGCTCCGAGGCCCCGGCGAAGTCCGTGGACACCGTCGAGATCCACGCCCGTACGCGCTACGGAAACATCGACATCCGCCGCGCCCGCGCCCGCGCCTGAGGGTCCGCCCCTCCCCGCTCCTCCCCGCCCCACCCTCCACCTCACCTCATCCTTCGATCGGGGGACCCCATGCCTTCAACTGTCATGCCCATGCCCAATAATCAGAGCAATCAGGGACAGCGGCCGCCCGCCGCGGTCTCCGCCCTCGGCCTGCGCAAGTCCTACGGCCCCAAGACCGTGCTCGACGGCGTCGACCTGACCGTCCCCGAAGGAACGGTCTTCGCGCTGCTCGGCCCGAACGGCGCGGGCAAGACCACCGTCGTGAAGATCCTCTCCACCCTGGTCTCCGCCGGCCCGGGCACCGGCGAGATCCGCGTCGGCGGGCACGACCTGGCCGCCGACCCGCAGGCCGTACGCGCCGCGATCGGCGTCACCGGCCAGTTCTCCGCCGTCGACGGTCTGATCACCGGCGAGGAGAACATGCTGCTCATGGCGGATCTGCACCACTTTCCCCGGAGTGAGGGCAAGCGGGTGGCCGCCGAGCTGCTGGAGCGCTTCGATCTCGTGGAGGCGGCGAAGAAGCCCGCGTCCACCTACTCCGGAGGTATGAAGCGCCGTCTGGACATCGCCATGACGCTGGTCGGCGATCCGCGGATCATCTTCCTCGACGAGCCGACCACCGGACTCGACCCGCGCTCCCGGCACAACATGTGGGGGATCATCCGCGAGCTGGTCGCCGGCGGTGTGACCGTCTTCCTCACCACCCAGTATCTGGAGGAGGCGGACGAGCTGGCCGACCGTATCGCCGTCCTCAACGACGGCAGGATCGCCGCCGAAGGCACCGCCGAGGAGCTGAAGCGCCTGGTCCCCGGCGGACACGTCCGGCTCCGCTTCACCGACCCGGCCGCCTACCGGTTCGCCGCACTCGCGGTGCGCGAGGCCACCGGGGACGACGAGGCGCTGACGCTCTCCATCCCCAGCGGCGGCAGCCAGCGCGAACTGCGCTCCATCCTCGACTGGCTGGACGCGGCCGAGATCGAGGCGGACGAGCTGACCGTCCACACCCCCGACCTCGACGACGTGTTCTTCGCCCTGACCGGCCCGACCGGCCCGACTGCCCCGACCGGCCCGGCCGCCTCGGCCACCGTCCCCAACCAGACCAAGGAGAACGTCCGATGAGCGCCCTCACCCTCGCCGTACGCGACTCGTCGACGATGCTGCGCCGCAACCTCCTGCACGCGCGTCGCTACCCGTCGCTCACCCTGAATCTGCTGCTCACACCGATCATGATGCTGCTGCTCTTCGTCTACATCTTCGGAGACGTGATGAGCGCGGGCATCGGCGGCGGCGGCGCGGACCGCGCCGACTACATCGCGTACATCGTCCCGGGCATTCTGCTGATGACCATCGGCGGAACCGTGGTCGGCACCGCGGTCTCCGTCTCCAACGACATGACCGAGGGCATCATCGCCCGCTTCCGCGCGATGGCGATCCACCGGGGGGCGGTGCTCGTCGGACATGTGGTCAGCAGTGTGCTCCAGTCCGTCATGAGCGTGCTCCTCGTGGGCGCGGTCGGGGTGGCCATCGGCTTCCGGTCCACGGACGCCACGGCGCTGGAGTGGCTGGCCGCGTTCGGACTGCTCGCGCTCTTCGCCACGGCGCTCACCTGGATCGCGGTCGGCATGGGCCTGATCAGCCCGAACGCCGAGGCCGCCAGCAACAACGCGCTGCCGATGATCCTGCTGCCGCTGCTCTCCAGCGCCTTCATCCCGGTCGACTCCATGCCCGGCTGGTTCCAGCCGTTCGCCGAGTACCAGCCGTTCACCCCCGCCATCGAGACCCTGCGGGGCCTGCTGCTCGGCAGCGAGATCGGCCACAACGGATGGCTCGCGGTCGCCTGGTGCGTGGGCCTGACCGTGCTCGGATACTTCTGGTCGATCTCGAAGTTCAGTGACGACCCGAAGTGACCGTGACTGTAACCGTGAAGAGAGGTTTAGAGATATTCCCTCACGCTTGAGGGGGAATGAACGCCTCTTGGACGGTTCAGCGGGTATTCGGTGGGCAACTCTGAGGTCGCGACGGAGTGAGATCCGGTCCGATGGGGGGACCGGCCGGGGGCGGCCGGTCATGGGGGTGGGCGACGGCCCGCGCGAAGGCACTTCGGTGCCGGGCGCGGGCCGTCGGCCGTTTTCCGGGAAGGGGTCCGGATGCCTTGACACGGCGAGCGGATCTGACGGACAGTCAGAAAATCTGATCGGTACGACTCGTACGCCCGGGGAGGCCGCCGCCGTGACTCTCGCCCCCGCCGACCGCCAGGAGCCCCGCGACGGAAGCGGCCCGGACGCCGCCGGTCCGGGCGAGGACTTCGTACGGCGGCTGAAGGAGTACGAGGGCAGGCAGGCGGGCCCGCCGACCACCGGCCGGGACCCGGTCAACGCGCCGATGATCAGGCACTGGTGCGAGGCGATGGGCGATGCCCACCCGGCGTACCAAGGGCCGGACGCCATCGCTCCGCCGACGATGCTCCAGGCCTGGACGATGGGCGGGCTCGCCGGACACCCGGAGCGCGGGGCGGTGGCGCGGGACGAGCTGTTCGCCCTGCTCGACGGGGCCGGCTGCACCTCGGTGGTCGCGACCGACTGCGAGCAGGAGTACCCGAGGGCGCTGCGGCCCGGCGACGAGATCACCTTCGAGACGGTGATCGAGTCGGTGTCCGCGCGCAAGCGCACCAGGCTGGGCGCGGGCCACTTCGTGACGACCCGGACCGAGATACGGGTCGACGGGGAGCCGGCCGGTACCCACCGCTTCCGCGTCCTGAAGTACGCGCCGGACCTCAAAGCCTCCGCTCCCGAGGCCCCGGCCCCGACCCCGACCCCGGACCCGGCCCCGGCAGCGCCCCGCCGCCCCCGCCCGGTGATCAACCGGGACAACGCGGGATTCTGGGCGGGAGTCGCCGCCCACCGGCTGCTGATCCAGCGCTGTACGGCCTGCGGCACGCTCCGCCTCCCCTGGCTGCCGGGGTGCGACGGCTGCGGCTCGCCCGAGTGGGACACCGTCGAGGCGAGCGGCGAGGGCGTCGTCCACTCGTACGTGGTGATGCACCACCCGCCCTTCCCCGCCTTCGACCCGCCCTACGCGGTGGCCCTGGTCGAGCTGGCGGAAGGCGTACGGATGGCCGGCAATGTGACGGGAGCGCGCTACGACGAGGTGCGCGTCGGGACGGCGGTACGGCTGGAGTTCCTCCGGGTCGACGAGGAACTGGAACTCCCCTTCTTCCGCGCCCTGCCCGACCGAGGTGCGACCCGAGGTGCGACCCGAGGTGCGACCGGAGGTGCGACCGGACTGCCGATGGCGGCCGGGACCGAACTGCCGCCGCTCGCGATCCCGGTCACCCGCACCCTGATCGTCGCCGGGGCGCTCGCCTCCCGCGACTACCAGGACGTCCACCACGATCCGGAACTGGCGCGGCGGCGGGGCTCCCCCGACGTCTTCATGAACATCCTCACCACCAACGGCCTGGTCGGGCGGTACATCACGGACCGCTTCGGCGATCGCGCGGTGCTCCGCTCGGTCGCGATACGGCTGGGCGCGCCCAACCACCCCGGCGACACCCTGGTGCTGAGCGGCACGGTCGTCTCCCTCGCGGACGGGACCGCCGAGGTGCGGATCACCGGAACCAACGCCCTCGGCCTCCATGTGACGGGCACGGTCACCGTGGCCCTCCCGGACACCGAGACCTCCGGATGAACCCGGCCCGGAGCCGGAGCTGGAACCGGAACCGGATGAACAGGGGCGGCGGTCTGGGCGGCCGGGCGGCCGTCGTCGGCATCGGGGCCACCGAGTTCTCCAAGGACTCCGGCCGCAGCGAGCTGGCGCTCGCGGCCGAGGCGGTCCGCGCCGCCCTGGACGACGCCGGGCTCAGCCCCGCCGATGTCGACGGACTCGTCACCTTCACCATGGACACCAGCCCCGAGATCGCCGTCGCCCGGGCCACCGGGATCGGCGAGCTGTCCTTCTTCTCCCGGATCCACTACGGCGGCGGCGCGGCCTGCGCCACCGTGCAGCAGGCCGCGCCCGCCGTCGCCGCCGGGGTCGCCGAGGTGGTCGTCTGCTACCGCGCGTTCAACGAGCGCTCCGGCCGTCGCTTCGGCTCCGGGGTGCGACAGCGGGAACCCTCGGCCGAGGGGGCGGCCCTGGGCTGGAACATGCCGTTCGGGCTGCTCACCCCCGCCTCCTGGGCGGCGATGACCGCCCGGCGCTATCTGAGCGTCCACGGGCTCACCCCCGAGGCCTTCGGCCCGGTCGCCGTCACCGGCCGGCGGCACGCGGCCCGCAACCCCGCCGCGTACTTCTACCGGCGGCCCATCACCCTCGCCGACCACGCGGCGTCCCGCTGGATCGCGGAGCCGCTGCGGCTGCTCGACTGCTGCCAGGAGACCGACGGCGGCCAGGCGCTCGTCGTCACCAGCCTGGAGCGGGCCCGTGAGCTGCCGCACCCGCCCGCAGTGATCGTCGCCGCCGCGCAGGGCGCGGGCCGGTCGCAGGAGCAGATGACCGGCTTCCACCGCGCCGATCTCACCGGCCTGCCCGAGACGGCCGTGGTCGCCCGGCAGCTCTGGCGCGCCTCCGGTCTCGCCCCGGGCGACATCGACGTCGGGATCGTCTACGACCACTTCACCCCGTACGTGCTGATGCAGCTTGAGGAGTACGGCTTCTGCGGCCGGGGGGAGGCCTCGGACTTCGTCGCGGCGGACGCGCTGCCGCTGAACACCCACGGCGGCCAGCTGGGCGAGGCGTATCTGCACGGGATGAACGGCGTCGCCGAGGCGGTACGGCAGATCCGGGGCACCTCGGTGAACCAGGTCCCGGGCGCGGCCAGGGCACTGGTCACGGCGGGCACCGGCGTTCCGACGTCCGGGTTGATCCTGGGCGCGGACGGCTGAGCGAAGGGCCGCAGCGCTGGCCGCCGGGTCCCCGGGGCCGTTCACTTCGGCCATGCGCACCCGCAGCCGGGCCCAGGTCGCCGCCGCCCTCGTACTGATCTCGCTGCTCGGCCTGCCCGATCTGCTGCTCGCCCCGCCGCCGGGCCGGACCGCATCGGACACCCGCCGGGCGTCGACGACCGGCGTCCTCGCCGAACCTCCCGACACCACCGCCGACACCGATGTGACCTTCCGGGGTCTGGCGTTCGACGTCTGCCGGGTCCCCTCGCTCGCCGTGATGAGGGCGTGGCGCGGCTCCTCCCCGTACGGAGCGGTCGGCGTGACCTACGGCGGGCGCGGCCGCGACTGTCCCGACCAGCCGCATCTCACCCGGCGCTGGGTGTCCGAGGTGCACCGGATGGGCTGGCGGGTGCTGCCGGTGTTCGCCGGCTCCCAGCCGCCGTGCGCGAGGGAGCCCCGGAGAGCCGATGAGGCCGGTGAGGCTGGTAAGGCCGGTGAGCCCGAGGAGACTCAAGAGGCGGCGGCTGCCCGGGGCGCGCGCAACGCCCGGGAGAGCATCGGGGCCGCCCCCGCCGCCCAGGGCGAGCGCGAGGGCGGCGACGCCGTACGGCAGGCCGCCGCGCTCGGCATGGACCGGGGCAGCGCGCTCTATGTCAGCCTCAGGTCTTACGACCTCGGCGACGCCGACTGCGTCCGCGCCACCCTCGATTTCATCCGCGCCTGGAACCGCGAGGTACGCCGCCAGGGGTACGTCCCCGGCCTGCGCGGCGACGCCGAGACGGGGGCCCGCCACATGGAGCGCGCCCGCCGGGCCGGCACCGGCGATCTCCCCTCCGCCCTGTGGTTCTCCCGCTGGAACCACCGGCCGTCGCTGCACGGGGAGGCCGTTCTGCACCCGTACGCCTGGCGGGTGAAGCGCCGGATCCACCAGTACGAGGGCGAGGTCACCGAGGAGTACGGAGGCCATCGGCTCACCGTCGGACGCAATATGACCGACGCCCCGGTGGCGCGTGTCAGCCGACGACCCGAAGACGATCCGAAGGCGCCCGGGACGCCGTCTCCCCCGCCCGGAGGGGCGAATCAGCCCTGAGACCGATGTCGTCCCACCTGAGGGTCTCCTCCACCCACAGGAGGTCGGAAGGCCCCCGACCGTACAACCTGAGGCGGAGAAGGCTTCAGGCCCTCCGGCCGATCCGAACAGGAGGGGACCGCTCCTAGCGTGGAGCCATGACCACGCCAGTCTGCACAAACGCTTCGAGGGCCGCCCTGCCGGCGGCTCCGTCGTACGGGGCCGACACACGGTTTTCGCCTCACGCTCGCTACTCGTCGTTCTCGTCGTACGTCAGGGCCCGGGGGCCGGTCCTGCTGCGCACCGCCCGTTCCCTGACCGCCAACCCCTGCGACGCGGAGGATCTGCTCCAGACCGCGCTGACCAAGACGTACGTCGCGTGGGAACGAATAGAGGACCACCGGGCGCTCGACGGCTATGTGCGCCGCGCCCTGCTCAACACCCGCACCTCGCAGTGGCGCAAGCGCAAGGTGGACGAGTTCGCGTGCGACGAGCTGCCCGAGCCGGAGAACTTCCCCGCGCCCGACCCGGCCGAGCGGCAGGTGCTGCACGACGCGATGTGGCGCGCGGTGATGAAGCTGCCCGACCGGCAGCGGGCGATGGTCGTACTGCGCTACTACGAGGATCTCAGCGAGGCCCAGACGGCGGAGGTGCTCGGGGTGTCGATCGGCACGGTCAAGAGCGCGGTGTCGCGCGCGCTCGGTAAACTCCGCGAGGACCCGGAGCTGGCCCCGGTCCGCTGACCCGGTCCGCCGACCCGTACGCCGAATCCTCCCTCGTGGGTAGTGACACAGCAGAGCCCTGGGCGCAGAATCTGCACAACCTACTGCCAGGTAGCGCCCATGCGCCCATCGGGAGGACGCCGTGCTCAGCACCATGCAGGATGTACCGCTGACCGTGACCCGCATCCTGCGACACGGGATGACGATCCACGGAAAGTCCCAGATCACGACCTGGACGGGGGAGGCCGAGCCGCGCCGGCGCAGCTTCGCGGAGGTCGGTGCGCGAGCGGGGCAGCTGGCGGGCGCGCTCCGCGACGAACTCGGCATCGACGCCGACCAGCGGGTCGCCACCCTCATGTGGAACAACGCCGAGCACGTCGAGGCGTATCTCGCGATCCCGGCCATGGGCGCCGTACTGCACACGCTCAACCTCCGCCTCCCCGCCGAACAGCTGGTGTGGATCGTCAATCACGCCGCCGACCGCGTCGTCATCGTGGACGGCACCCTCCTGCCGCTGCTCGCGCCCCTGCTGTCCCATCTGCCGACGGTCGAGCACATCGTCGTCTCCGGCCCGGGGGACCGCGCGCTGCTCGCCGACACCGAGGCGCAGATACATGAGTACGAGGATTTGATAGCGGGCCGTCCGGCCGACTACGACTGGCCCGAGCTGGACGAACGGACCGCCGCCGCCATGTGTTACACCTCCGGCACCACCGGGGACCCCAAGGGCGTGGTCTACTCGCACCGCTCGATCTATCTGCACTCGATGCAGGTGAACATGTCCGAGTCGATGGGCCTCAACGACCAGGACACCTCGCTGGTCGTCGTACCCCAATTCCATGTGAATGCCTGGGGACTGCCCCACGCGACCTTTATGACCGGCATCAACCTCCTGATGCCGGATCGTTTCCTCCAGCCCGCCCCGCTCGCCGAGATGATCGAGCGCGAGCGCCCCACCCACGCCGCCGCCGTCCCCACCATCTGGCAGGGTCTGCTGGCCGAGGTGCTGGCCCGCCCCCGCGATCTGACCTCCATGAAGCAGGTCACCATCGGCGGCGCGGCCTGTCCGCCCGCGCTGATGGAGGCGTACGACAAGCTCGGCGTACGCCTCTGTCACGCCTGGGGCATGACGGAGACCTCCCCGCTCGGCACGATGGCGCACCCCCCGGCCGGGCTGAGCGCCGAGGAGGAGTGGCCCTACCGCGTCACCCAGGGGCGCTTCCCGGCGGGCGTGGAGGCACGGCTGATCGGCCCGGCGGGCGAGACGCTGCCCTGGGACGGGCGCTCGGCGGGCGAGCTGGAGGTGCGCGGCCCCTGGATAGCGGGCGCGTACTACGGGGGCGCGGGCGCCGAGGAGATCAGGCCCGCCGACAAGTTCAGCGCGGACGGCTGGCTGCGCACCGGCGATGTCGGCGTCATCGGCGAGAACGGCTTCCTGACCCTCACCGACCGGGCCAAGGACGTCATCAAGTCCGGCGGAGAGTGGATATCCAGCGTCGAACTGGAGAACGCGCTGATGGCCCACCCGGAGGTGGCCGAGGCCGCCGTCGTCGCCGTCCCCGACGAGAAGTGGGGCGAACGCCCGCTCGCCACCGTCGTCCTCGTCGAGGGCTCGACCGCCGGTTACGAGGCGCTCAAGGCGTTCCTCGCCGAGCGGATCGCCAAGTGGCAGCTCCCGGAGCGATGGGCGCTGGTCCCGGCGGTGCCGAAGACGAGCGTCGGCAAGTTCGACAAGAAGGTGATCCGCAGGCAGTACGCGGACGGCGAGCTGGACGTCACCCTGCTCTGACCAGCCTGTCCGACCGACCGACCGCCCCGGTCCCTCCGCGACCGCTTCCCCGCATCGGCCCGTCTAGTTCGTACCGATCTTGGCGAGCAGATCCACGATGCGGGACTGCACCTCGCCGCTGGTGGAGCGCTCCGCGAGGAAGAGCACGGTCTCGCCCGAGGAGAGCCGGGGCAGCTCGGCCCGGTTGAGCCCGGCCGAGGTGTAGACCACCAGCGGGGTGCGGTTGAGCCGTCCGTTGGCCCGCAGCCAGTCGATGATCCCGGCCCGGCGGCGGCGTACCTGCATCAGGTCCATCACCACCAGGTTCGGCCGCGTCTGCGCCGCGAGCGTCACCGCGTCGGTGTCCGCGCCCGCCCGCGCGACCTGCATGCCGCGCCGCTCCAGGGTCTCGGTGAGCGCGAGCGCGATCTCCTCGTGCTCCTCGATCAGCAGCACCCGGGGCGGATGCTGCTCGCTGTCGCGCGGGGCCAGCGCCTTGAGCAGGATCGCCGGATCCGCGCCGTACGCGGCCTCCCGGGTCGCCTGCCCGAGACCGGCCGTGACCAGTACGGGGACCTCGGCCGCCACGGCGGCCTGACGGAGCGACTGAAGCGCGGTCCTGGTGATGGGGCCGGTCAGCGGGTCGACGAAGAGCGCGGCGGGGAACGCGGCGATCTGGGCGTCGACCTCCTCGCGGGAGTGCACCACGACCGGCCGGTAGCCGCGATCGCTCAGCGCCTGCTGGGTGGAGACATCGGGCGCGGGCCAGACCAGCAGCCTGCGCGGATTGTCCAGCGGCTCCGGGGGCAGCTCGTCGTCCACCGGCTGCGGCTGCGGCCGGTTGGCCACCTCCACCGCGCCGCCGGGGCCGTCGAGCGGCTGGGGGCCCTCGGCGCCCTCGTCGGGCGCGCCTATCGCGTACGCCCGTCCCTCGGCCCGCTCGCCGGGCGGCCGGGGGGCGGTGCCGCCGGGCCCGGTTCCCGGCTGGCCCTGCGGATGCGGACGGGCGGACGGCTCCGCGCCGCCGCGCTCGATGCCGATGTCGGGGGGCGTGGCCAGCCTGCGCCGGCGGCCGGAGCCGAGCGAGCCCTGCTGGGCCTGCTGCTGCCCCTGCCCCTGCTGCTTGTCGGTGACCTGCTGGGCGAAGGGCACGCCCTGCCCGAGCGTCCGCACGCTGAAGGCCCGCCCGTGCGAGGCATCGGCCGGAAGCGGAGCCTCCGCCGGAAGCGGCTGGGCGAGGGTGTGCGGTCCGGCGGTCTCCGGACCGGCCACGGGCGGTTCGAGCGGCGGCAGCGGCAGCGAGACGGAACCGGTGCTCGGCCCCGAGACCGAGTCACGCGAAGCGGTGTGGCCCCCGGCGGGATCGTCGGCGGGTACGGGGACGGGCCCGGCCGTCCCGGTCTCCTGCGGCTCGCCGGGGTGGGCCCGGCGGCGGCCGGTCGGCGTGGAGTGGTCCGTGAACTCCACGGCCGGTGCCGGTGCCGGTGCCGGTGCGGGTGCGGGTGCGGGTGTCGTCGGCCGGTCGGCCTCGGCGGGCGGCAGCGCGAACGCGCTCCGTCCGGTCTCGGGTTCTTCCGGTGCGGGTGCGGGCGCGGGCGCGGGGGCCAGCGCGCGGCGGGCGCGCCGCCCGGCGGCCTCGGCGGCGGCGGGCCCGGCCGACAGCTCGGGCATCCCACTGCGAACCGGACGCTGTCCGGCGGGGTCGGCGACGAGCCCCTGCGGCGGTACGGCGTGCTGAACGCTCTGCTGCTGCGGAATCCCCTGGGCCATGCCCTGCGGGGGAACCGCCTGCTGGGGCACCCCCTGCGGCGGTACGGCCTGCCCGAACGCCGCTCGTCCACTCGCCCCCTCGGCGGCCGTGACCACGGAACCCTCGGCGGGTACGCCGGACGCGACGGGCGGCGGCGGAGGGCCCACCGGCTCGGCCGGCTCGGTCGGCTCCACGGGCGCTGCGGGCCCAACCGGACTCACCGGCTCCACGGGTGCCACCGGCTCTTCGGCCGGGCTCGGCCGCCCGCGCCGACGGCCGGTTCCGCCGCCGCCCCCCTGCGTACCGCCGGAATCCTGCGCTTCGGCCGTCCCGTCCTGCTCGGCGGCCCTGCGCCGTCCCGTCGGCACCGGCGGGACGGGTTCCTCCGGGGCGCTCCGCACCGGGAGAACGCTCTCCAGGAAGGCGTCGGTGGACCCGCGACGCCGACGCCCGCTGGGCTCCGCGCCCGGCTCGGTCCCGGTCTCGGTCCTGGACTCTGTCTCGGGCTCGGCCGCCACCTGGGAGGAGGTGCGCTGCTCCGGCAGCGGCAGGGCGATCGCGCCGGTGGAATCGGCCTCGGGGGCCGCCGGGGCCGCCGGGGCCGCCGGAGTCTCCGCAGCCGACGGCGGCGCGGGAGCGGGAGGCGCCGTCGCCGGGGCGGCCGGAGCGGCCGGGGCGATGCGGGGAAGCGGTCGCGGAGGGACCGGGGCGGCGGCGGGAGCGGGCCGGGCCGTCTGCCGGGCGGCCGGCGCCAGCGCGTTCACCGGCGTGGGCACCGGAGCGGGCGTCGGCATCACGCCCGCGCCCGCGCCGAGCGGCACCTCCAGCACATACGCGCTGCCGCTCATCCCCGGTACGTCGTGCGTCTGGAGCACTCCGCCGTGCGCCCGGACGATCCCGCGCACGATCGGCTCGTGCACCGGGTCCCCGCCCGCGAACGGCCCGCGCACCTCGATCCGTACGACCTCGCCGCGCTGCGCGGCCGCGAGCACCACCGTCGAGTCCGCGTGTCCGCCGTCGGGCAGCAACCGGGCCCTGCCGGTCGAGTCGACCCCGGCCACATCGGCGGCCAGATGCGCGAGCGCCGTCGCCAGCCGCGCCGCGTCCACCTCCGCCTCGATCGCCGGCGCGTGCACGGCGAACTGCGCCCGGCCGGGCCCGATCAGCTCGACCGCGCCCTCGACGGCGGTCGCGACGACCGCGTCGAGCAGCACCTTCGACTTGTCGAGCGGCTCCCGGCCGGTGTCGAGCCGCTGGTAGCCGAGGACATTGTCGATGAGCGTCGTCATCCGCGAATAACCGGCGGCCAGATAGTGCAGCACCTGATTGGCCTCGGGCCACAGCTGTCCGGCGGGGTCGGCGACGAGCGTGCCCAGCTCGGCGCGCAGCTCCTCCAGCGGCCCGCGCAGCGAGTCGCCGAGTACGGCGGTCAGCTGCTCATGACGGTTCGACAGCTCCTCGAAGCGCTCGTCGCGCTCCTCGATCTCCACGCTGTACCGCTCCGACCTGTCCGCCAGCTCGGCGGTGAAGCGCTCGGTGGTCTCCGCCAGCTCGGCCGTGAGGCGTTCGGAGGTCTTCTCGTTCTCGGCCGTGAGCCGCTCGGTGACCTCGGCCAGCTCCGCCGCGTGCCGGGCGGCCAGCTCCTCGCCCGGCCGCCGGTCCGTGAAGGTCATCACCGCGCCGACGAGCTGATCCCCGTCCCGTACCGGAGCGGTGGTCAGATCGACCGGCACCCGGGTGCCGTCCTTCGCCCACAGCACCTGCCCGCGCACCCGGTGCTTGCGCCCGGAGCGCAGGGTGTCCGCGAGCGGCGACTCGGCGTACGGGAAGGGCTTGCCGTCCTCGCGCGAGTGCAGGATCAGCGGGTGCAGCTCCTGGCCGCCGAGGTCGCTGGCGCGGAATCCGAGGATCTGGGCGGCGGCCGGATTGACCAGCACGACCCGGCCCTCGGTGTCCGTGCCCACGACGCCCTCGGCGGCGGCCCGCAGAATCATCTCGGTCTGCCGCTGCGAACGCGCCAGTTCCGCCTCGGTGTCCATCGTCCCGGACAGATCGCGCACGACCAGCATCAGCAACTCGTCGCCGGTGTAGCCGCCGTGCGAGTCATAGGCCTCGCGGCCGTCCTCCAGGCTGGCGCTGGTCACCTCGACGGGGAACTCGCTGCCGTCGGTCCGCCGGGCCATCATCCGGGTGGGCTTGGTGCGTCCCCGCTCGTCGGCCGCCTCGGGGCGGCGCATGGAACCGGGGATGAGCCGCGAGTCGAACGCGGGCAGCAGATCGAGCAGCCCGCGCCCCACCAGGGCGGTGCCCGGGGCCTCGAAGAGCCCCAGCGCGATCGTGTTGGCGTTGACGACCGTGCCGTTGGCGTTGACGAGCACCAGGCCGTCGGGGAGCGCGTCGAGTATTGCCGCGAGGCGAGCAGCGCCTCGGGACGGCCTGCTGCTCACAACGACGGTTCCTTCCTGGCCTGCTGCATGTGCGGACGGCCGGCCCCATTTTGCCCTTCGGGTCTCGGCCTGTCACTGAAGGGAGTCTAAGTGCACCGGATGCGCGAGGGGCGGCGGATGAGGGGGACCTCATATCCGCACCCCGTGCGAACAGGGTGCGCGGACCCCTCAGAAACGGGTGCTCGGCAGCACGGGTTCCATGCTCTGCCAGCGGGAGATCTCGCAGCCGTCGGTCCGCCTGAACGTCGCGTTCACCGTCCGCCCCCGCCACGTTCCCGTCACCCGCGCGGTGGCCGGGCCGCCCGTCTGCTGCGTACACACCCGCCCCAGCGGCACCGGCGCGAACGGGTCGCGCCCCTCCCGCGCCAGCTCGTCCAACCGCTCGCACGCCCCCTCGGCCGCCGGGTGCGTCCCCCCTGCCGGGTCGCACTCCAGCCGGTACCGTCCCTCGGTCCGCGCGTTTCCCGTGTCCGACACCACGACCGTCAGCCTGTCCCGCCGCTCCTCGGGCGCGGACAGCAGCGAGGTCAGCGGCGACAGCGCGGGCAGCGGCAGATCCGCCGCCGCCCCGGCCGTGGGGGCGGCCGTGGCGAGCGCGGCGGCCGAAGCGGTCACGGTGAGGATGATGCGGCGCAGCATGGGGGCTCCCGAAGCTCTGGGCGGTCCTGTCGTCCTGTTCCCGGAGGCGCGTCCGATCCATCGCCCCCACCCCTCCTAACGCCCCTCCCGCCCTCACGTTGCGCCCCCGCCCCCACCCCGCCCGCCCGGCCCTTCGCGCTTTGCCCTGCGGCCCGGGTCCCTAGTACCGTGGGCCGCGATTGGTGACACGGCGTTCGACTGTGTCATCATCGGCACACACAACGCGCCCGCGCGGGGTGTGCTGGAGGCGTCGCCTAGTCCGGTCTATGGCGCCGCACTGCTAATGCGGTTTGGGTTTTAAAGCCCATCGAGGGTTCAAATCCCTCCGCCTCCGCCAGCTCGATCACCAAAGCCCCGGCCCCACGGCCGGGGCTTTCGTGTATCCCCCGGCCCGTCCCCGGCCCGTCCCCGATCGAACGCCCGGCCGGGATCCCCGCGCGGGATCACCCATCCCACACCGACTCGGATCCTGGCGTTTCCGCAGCTCAGGCCGGGTGTGTCGAATGGATTTCGCCTCACGGCGCAGGTCATGTAATGTTGTTCTCGCAACGCCGACCGGGAAGAAAAGCCCGGGAAGCCAAGCACTCGTAGCTTAACGGATAGAGCATCTGACTACGGATCAGAAGGTTGCAGGTTCGAATCCTGCCGAGTGCACAGTGCCAAAAGGCCCCTGGATTTCATCCAGGGGCCTTTTGCTTTGTTGTCCTTCGAGTAGTGCCCAGAGGGGCGGGTAGATCAGGACACCGCCGGTGGCTGGGGATATGCGGCTGGCCTGCGGAGGAGTGAGCCGGGGAGCGGGCCGGGCGCGGCCGGAATGCGATGTACAGCCCCGGAGGGTGTCGGTCGGCTCGGGTAATCTGCCCGTTTTCGGTAAGAAATCTGCGTGCGCCCGGAGGTACGGATGACATGGCGGTGCTCCGGGGTCGGATGGCCGGCGGGGGCGCGGATGGCCGTGCTGCGGTGAGAGGGCGGGCGGGTCAGTCCGCTGGTGGCGGGGAAGAGCCTGGGGTTTCGGGCCGAGGGGGAGCGGGGGTGTGTGGGGGCGCGCGGGAATGTGTGTCCGCTGGGGGCGGTGGTGTCGGGGCGGGTGACCAGTGCGCGGTGTGGGGAGTGTGCGCGGCTGGACCGGGCGCACTCGGTGGCGGCGGACACGATCGCGGATGATCCGAGGGTGTACCGGGTCTATCTCGCCTGGTTCGGACCGGGGCTGGTCAAGGTGGGGATCACGGCGGAGGAGCGCGGGCCGGCCAGGCTGCTGGAGCAGGGGGCGGTGGTCTTCAGCTGGCTGGGGCGCGGCCCGCTGATGGCGGCGCGGCGGACCGAGGAGCTGCTTCGCGCGGCTCTGGGGATACCGGACCGGATCCCGTACGCCCGGAAGCGGGCCGTCCGCACCCGGCTGCCCGAGACGGCGCGGGAGCGCGCGGCGGAGATCGGGGAGCTGCACCGCGCCGCTCTCGCGCTGGACGGGTGGGCGGAGTCGCTGGAGCCGCTCGGGTTCGAGGCCGTCGACCACACGGAGGCGTTCGGGCTCGCGGGGCTGCCGCCCGCCGTCTCGGCCGTACGGGAACTCGCCGACGGAGGGACGGTCGCGGGGACGCTGCTCGCCGTCGCCGGGCCGGATCTGCATCTGCGTACGGCGGACGGGGAGATCGTCGTACTCGACACCCGGCTGATGACCGGCTGGTCCCTCGTCGGGGCCGGTCCCGGGGAGGGGGTCTCGGTGCCGACCGTCCCGCTCGAAGGGGTGGAGGCGGGCGGCACAGTGCAGGACGGGCTCTTCTGAACCAGGGGGACAGGGGCAGGCCGAGGGGGCGCGGGTAAAGACTTGGATCCCGGACGCATCCCTTATCGCAATGACCGTGGACTCCCCGCCCCGCCGGACCGCAGGGTGAAGGACATGAGCAACGACCTCGTGAGACCTGTCCCCGCCCATGAACCCCCCTACTACACCGTTGTCTTCACCTCCGTGCTGAGCGACTCCCAGGACGGTTACCCCGAGACCGCCCGGCGGATGGGGAAGCTGGTGGAGGAGATACCGGGCTTCCTGGGGTACGAGTCGGCCTGCGCCCCCGGCGGGCTGGGGATCACGGTCGCGTACTTCCGCGACGAGGAGTCCATCGCCGTCTGGCAGCGCCACCCGGAGCACCGCGCGGCCCAGCGGTACGGCCGTGAGAACTGGTACCGCGAGTACACCCTCCACATCGGGAAGGTCGAGCGGAGCCACTCCTTCAGCCGGGAGTCCCGTCCGGTCCCCCACGGCAACGCCGCCCGCGGCGCGGAGGGTTAGGCGTTTCTCAGGAAATTCACAGGCTGGGCCAAGGCCGTTTTCACGGCGGGGGCGAAGGCTGACGCCATGACCGCGATCTCGCCCCAGGGGCGTACCGAGATGCTCAGAGCGGACGGGAAGCCCGTCCGGGTGCTCATCGTGGACGACGAGGCGGCGTTGAGCGAGCTGCTCTCGATGACGCTGCGCTACGAGGGCTGGGAGGTGCGCAGCGCGGGGGACGGAGCCGAAGCGGTCCGTGCCGTGAGGGAGTTCAGGCCCGACGCGGTGGTGCTCGATGTGGTGCTTCCCGATATGGACGGGATATCGGTGCTGCGCAGGCTGCGGCGGGAGGAGCCGGCGGTGCCGGTGCTCTTCCTCACGGCCAGGGACGCGGTCGAGGACCGGATCGCGGGGCTGACGGCGGGCGGCGACGACTATGTCACCAAGCCGTTCTCGCTGGAGGAGGTCGTCGCCCGGCTGCGCGGGCTGATCCGCCGGTCGGGGGCGTCCTCGGTGCGTACCGAATCCCTGCTCTCGGTGGGCGATCTGACCCTGGACGAGGACAGCCACGAGGTCACCCGCGCGGGCCGGTCCATCCATCTGACGGCCACCGAGTTCGAGCTGCTGCGCTATCTGATGCGCAACCCGCGCCGGGTGCTCAGCAAGGCGCAGATCCTGGACCGCGTGTGGTCGTACGACTTCGGCGGCCAGGCCAATGTGGTGGAGCTGTATGTCTCGTACCTCCGGAAGAAGATCGACGCGGGCTGCTCCCCGATGATCCACACCCGGCGGGGAGCGGGGTATCTGATCAAGCCGGGGGAGTAGAGACGGGCTGAGCCTCCTTACTCGCTATACAGCGTATGGCGATCCTTGTACGGTGTACGAGAAATCTCTCGTACACCGTACAAGGAGCTGGCATGACGGCGACGACCGCCAAGCCCGAATCGGCCCCCACGGGCCGCCATCCGCAGCGCTGGCTGATCCTCGGCGTCATCTGCCTCGCCCAGCTGACCGTGCTGCTCGACAACACCGTCCTCAGCGTCGCCATCCCCTCCCTCAACCGGGAACTCGACGCATCCGCCACCGACATCCAGTGGATGATCAACGCCTACTCGCTGGTCCAGTCCGGTCTGCTGCTCACCGCGGGCAGTGCGGCCGACCGCTACGGACGGAAGAAGCTGCTGCTGGCGGGCCTCGCGCTCTTCGGCATCGGCTCGCTCGCGGCCGGGCTCGCCCAGACCTCGGCCCAGCTGATCGCCGCGCGCGCCGGCATGGGCGTCGGCGGCGCGCTGCTGATGACCACGATCCTCGCGGTCATCGTCCAGATCTTCGACGACACCGAGCGGGTCAAGGCCATCGCCCTCTGGTCGACGGTCAGCTCGCTCGGCTTCGCTGCCGGACCGCTGATCGGCGGGATCATGCTCGACCACTTCTGGTGGGGCTCGATCTTCCTGATCAACATCCCGGTGACGGCGGCCGGGCTGATCGCGGTGTTCCTGCTGGTGCCGGAGTCCAAGAATCCGCAGGGGGAACGGCCGGACCTGGTCGGCGCGGTGCTCTCCACCATCGGTATGACCGCGGTGGTCTACGCGATCATCTCCGGGCCCGAGCACGGCTGGACCTCCGGCCAGGTGCTCGTCTCGGCCGCCATCGGCGCGGTGGTGCTCACCGCCTTCGCCCGGTGGGAGCTGAGCATCCCGTACCCGATGCTGGACATGCACTTCTTCCGGAACCGGCGGTTCGTCGGGGCGGTCGCGGGCTCGATCCTGGTCGCCTTCGGCATGGGCGGCTCGCTCTTCCTGCTGACCCAGCACCTTCAGTTCGTGCTCGGGTACGGACCGCTGGACGCCGGTCTGCGCACCGCGCCGCTCGCGCTGACCATCGTCGCCCTGAACATGACCGGCATCGGACCCCGGCTGCTGCCGAAGTTCGGCACCCCGGTGACGATCGCGATCGGCATGGGACTGGTCTCGGCCGGTCTCGCGGCGATCGCGCTGCTCGGCGGGGAGAGCTACGGAGGGATGTTCCTCGGCCTGGTCGTGATGGGCGCGGGCATCGCGCTCTCGATGCCCGCGATGGCCAACGCGATCATGAGCGCGATCCCCCGCGAGAAGGCCGGCGTCGGGGCCGGGGTGAACGGCACCCTCGCGGAGTTCGGCAACGGCCTCGGCGTCGCGGTGCTCGGAGCCGTACTGAACTCCCGCTTCGCCGCGCTGCTGCCGGGAGTGGCGGGGGCGGCCTCGCTGCCGGCCGCCCTGGCGGCGGCGGACGGCGAGGCGGGACGGGCCGGGGTCTCGGCGGCCTTCGCCACAGGACTGGAGACGAGTCAGCTGGTCGGAGCGGTGGCGGTGCTGGCGGGCGGCCTGCTCGCGGCGGCGCTGCTGTGGCGGGCGGAGAATGAGGAAACCGTCCGGCAGGCGGCATAGCATCGGCCGGGGCGGTACATGATCGGCCGATCCCGGGCGACGGCTTCGCGGCTTCGCCCGGGCCGGCCGTCCGACGGGGCACACCGAGGAGGGTGGCGTGATGGTGAGTGCGGCCGACCGCGCGAAGGGTCCCGCGCGGACCAGCGTCTGGCTGGAGGACAGGGCCGAACGGGGCCGCCGGGCCGCCCAGCCCGCCGGTCTCGACCGCGCGAAGATCGTCGAGGCGACGACCCGGCTGCTGGACGCCGAGGGCGCGGCCAAGTTCTCGATGCGGCGGCTGGCGGCGGAGCTGGAAGTCACCGCCATGTCGCTCTACTGGTACGTCGACACCAAGGACGACCTGCTGGAACTGGCGCTGGACGCCGCCTTCGGGGAGACCTCGCTGCCGGACGCCGACGACCCCGAGCGGTGGCGGGAGCAGCTGCGCGCGCTGGCCGTGGAGTACCGGACGGTGCTGGTGCGCCACCCCTGGATGTCGGGGATGGTCGGCACCTTCCTCAACGTCGGGCCGAACGCGATGGCGTTCTCGATGTCCTTGCAGCGGGTGATGCGGAACACCGGACTGCCCCCGCGCGGACAGACGGGCGGCATTTCGGCGGTCTTCCAGTTCGTCTACGGATTCGGCACGGTCGAGGGCAACTTCCTCACCCACTGCCGGTCGGCGGGGATGACCGAGGACGAGTACATCCGGCAGGCCCTCGGCTCGATGAAGGGGGATCCGAATCTGAAGCGGTACCTCAACAGCTCCTCGGACATCACGGACGCGCGGGGCGGCGACACGGTGGGCGAGGCCCGCCAGCGCGACTTCGACTACGCGTTCGACCTGCTGGTCGCCGGCATCGAGGCGATGGCCGCCCGGGGGTAGCAGACCTCCGGCCGGGACAGACCGGGCCCGGGCTGGGCGCCGCCCGGGCCCGTGGGCCTCAGGCCTTGCCGCTCTTCAGGGGGACCTCCTTGATGAAGAGCGTCACCACACAGGCCACCAGGGCGAACGGCGCGGAGTAGAGGAAGACGTCCGCGACGCCATGGCCGTACGCGCTCTCCAGCACCGCGCGCACCGGCTCGGGGAGCGCCGCCAGGTCGGGGAAGGCGCCGCCGCCGATCTCGCCCGGGGCCGCGCCCCGCGGGCCCAGTTCGGCCAGGCCGTCCTCCGTGTACTGGGTGACCCGGGTGCCGAGTACCGCGCCCAGGGCCGAGACGCCGATCGCGCCGCCGAGGGAGCGGAAGAAGACGACCACGGAGGAGGTCGCGCCCAGATCCTCGGGCGAGACCTGGTTCTGGGTGCACAGGACCAGGTTCTGCATCATCATGCCCAGGCCGAGCCCCATCACGGCCATGTGCACGCCCAGTTGCCAGGTCTCGGTGTCATGGCGGATGGTGCCCAGCAGCCCCAGCCCCACCGTGGTCAGCGCACCGCCGGTGACCAGCCAGCTCTTCCAGCGGCCCGTCCTGGTGATGATCAGGCCGGAGACGGTGGAGGAGAGCACGAGGCCCGCGATCATGGGGATGGTCATCACCCCGGACATCGTCGGCGACAGCCCCCGCGCCAACTGGAAGTACTGGCTGAAGAAGACCGTGCCCGCGAACATCGCGACGCCGACGAAGAGCGAGGCGGCCGAGGCGAGGGTGATGGTCCGGTTGCGGAACAGCCGCAGCGGAATGATCGGTTCGCTCGCCCGCGCCTCGGTGAGCAGGAAGCCCGCGCCGAGCACCACCGCGCCGCCGACCATGGCGGCGGTCTGCCAGGAGGCCCAGGCGTAGTCGTCCCCGGCGAAGGTCACCCAGACCAGCAGCAGCGAGACGGCGGCGCTGATCAGGAACGCGCCCGTCCAGTCGACCTTCACCCGGCGGCGGACCACCGGCAGCTTCAGTGTCTTCTGGAGCACGACCAGCGCGATGAGCGCGAACGGCACCCCGACGTAGAAGCACCAGCGCCAGCCGAGCCAGTCGGTGTCCGTGATCACCCCGCCCAGCAGCGGGCCGCCGACCGTCGCGGCCGCGAAGACGGCCCCCAGATAACCGCTGTATCTGCCCCGCTCCCGGGGGGCGATCATCGCGGCCATGATGACCTGCGAGAGCGCGGTGAGACCGCCGACGCCGATGCCCTGGACCACCCGGCAGGCGATCAGCGTCCCGGTGTTCTGCGCCAGCCCGGCCACCACCGAACCGGCGATGTATATCAGCAGGGCCGACTGCACCAGCAGCTTCTTGCTGAACTGGTCGGCGAGTTTGCCCCAGAGCGGGGTGGTCGCGGTCATCGACAGCAGCGCCGCCGTGACCACCCAGGTGTAGGCGCTCTGTCCGCCGCCGAGATCGCCGATGATCCGGGGCAGGGCGTTGGAGACGATCGTGGACGACAGGATCGCGACGAACATGCCGAGCATCAGCCCGGACAGCGCCTTCATGATCTGCCGATGGGTCATCGACGGGCCGTCGTCGGGGTGGGCGTCCCGCCCGGCCCGGCCGTCGGCGCCCCGCAGACCGGACGGTGTGGTCGTCGCCATGAGTGGTCCTTCTCTTATGTCTTGTCTGTCACGTCGTGTGCTGTGTCGCCGTGTGCCGTGTCGCGGGGATCGAGGGGGAGCGCGCAGTGGTCCCCGAAGGAGTCGCGCAGCCGGGCGAGCATGTCGATCAGCTGTCCGATCTCGTCGTCGGACCAGTCGTGGAGGCGGCGGGCGAAGACGCCCGCGGTACGCCGGTGCAGCTCGGCGATCATGGCCGAGCCCGCCGGGGTGAGCCGCAGGATGCGGGAGCGCCGGTCACCGGGGTCGAGATCGCGCTCGACCCAGCCCGATCCGGCGGCATGGGCCACATGTCTGCTGGTCACCGACATGTCGACGGAGAGCAGCTCGGCGAGCCGGCCCATCCGCATCTCACCGTGCCGGTCCAGCAGGGCGAGCACGGCGGCGGATCCCGAGGGGCACTCGACGGGCAGCAGCCGGGCCAGGCCGCGCCGGAGCGTGCCGATGGCGCTGAGCTGCCGGGCCAGTTCCGCGTACTGAGCCTCTGCGGCCATGGCCGAGCCTCCCCGAGTCCGTCGTTCAGCTCGCCGTCGAGCTTTGTCGTTGCTTTGGGCAACCATAGGATTGTTGGTTGCTGAAGGCAAATGAAAAGGGGGAGGGGTGTTCAGGGCCCCGTGAGGGCTTCGCGTACGGAGGCGGTGGTCCGTGCCCGGGGTTGGGTCCCGCGTACGGGTTCGCTAGGGTCGTGCCCCATGGCACACAACCCCCATGCTCCCCAGGGCCAGCACCCCCAGGGCGGCCAAGACCCTTCCGGCAGCACCCAGATGTTCCGCGCGTTCGTCGACGAGGGCGAGCCGCAGGGCCGTCGTCAGAACGCCTCCGCGCAGTCCGGGCCGAAGCCCGGCGTGATCATCGCGGTCGTCGCGGTGGTCGCGATCCTCGGCGCGGTGGCCTGGCTGGCATTCGCGTAACCGCGTAACCGCGTAACCGCGTAACCGGGCGACCGGGTAATCGGCCGGTCCGGGGCCGCACTTCGGTGCGGCCGCGCCGGCGTCCCGTGCGGCGGGTCGGCGCTCCCGGCCGGGCGCGCCGCCACCGTCGTTCCGCGCTCCACGATGCGTATCGGTCCTCCGCCGCGCGGCGATTGACGTCACATCGGCGCGAAGGCCCCGGTGGCCGGGCGGCGTTCCACCGGGGACCGGTCCTGCGTCAGTCGGAGATCAGACCGTCCCGCAGCTGGGCGAGCGTACGCGTCAGCAGCCGGGAGACATGCATCTGCGAGATGCCGACCTCCTCGCCGATCTGCGACTGGGTCATGTTCGCGAAGAAGCGCAGCATGATGATCTGCCGCTCCCTGGGCGGGAGTTTGGCCAGCAGCGGCTTCAGCGACTCGCGGTACTCCACCCCCTCCAGCGCGGTGTCCTCGTACCCCAGCCGGTCGGCGAGGGAGCCCTCGCCGCCGTCGTCCTCGGGGGACGGGGAGTCCAGCGAGGAGGCGGTGTACGCGTTGCCGACGGCGAGGCCGTCGACGACCTCTTCCTCCGAAACGCCCAGGACGGCGGCGAGTTCGGGCACGGTCGGGGAGCGGTCGAGACGCTGGGCCAGCTCGTCGCTCGCCTTGGTGAGCGCGAGCCGCAGCTCCTGGAGCCGGCGCGGCACCCGCACCGACCACGAGGTGTCACGGAAGAAGCGCTTGATCTCGCCCACGACGGTCGGCATCGCGAACGTGGGGAATTCCACGCCCCGTTCGCAGTCGAACCGGTCGATCGCCTTGATCAGGCCGATCGTGCCGACCTGGACGATGTCCTCCATCGGCTCATTGCGGCTGCGGAAGCGGGCCGCCGCGTACCGCACCAGCGGAAGATTCAGCTCGATCAGAGTGTCGCGCACATAGGTGCGCTCCGGGCTGTCGACGGTCCCGTCGCCGTTCGCCGCGTTCGCCGTGTCCAGCGCGCGCAGCCGCAGGAAGAGTGAACGGGAGAGAGTTCGGGTGTCGATGGCCTCCGAGCTGTCAGGTGTGACAGGTGCGGGGGCGCTCTGCGCGGGCGTGAGCGTGAGCACCTTCGAGCTGCCCTGTTCTACGGACATGCCACCCCCTTGAGGTCGCGTACGGTCGCGGTGGCCGCGACCAACGGGAACGCAGCCTGCACCTGAAATACCGGCCGCAAGGCTGCCGCAAACGCTTCTCCGGCAGAATGTCACATGTCGGCAACACGCCGAAGAGATTTGTCGACACAGCTTCAGGGGATCATCGCAGGAAGCAAGGGGTGCAGGGGTGTTGGTGCCCCTGAAAAACGTTCTGCTTGGGTCTACCCGTTCCGACTACGCTTCGATCCTGTTTGCGGACCGCAATCGGGCGAAGCTGCGGGCAAGGAGCCTTGACACGTGCATCTGCGAAACGCCGAGCTCCTGGCTGATCTGCGACTGCGTCAGATTGCTGTAGTAACGGAGCATCAGAATCCGCTGCTCCCGCTCCGGTAGCTGCACCAGCAGATGCCGTACGAGGTCCCGGTGTTCGACGCCCGCCAGCGCCGGGTCCTCATAGCCGAGCCGGTCGAGCAGCCCCGGCAGCCCGTCGCCCTCCTGGGCCGCCTCCAGCGAGGTCGCGTGGTACGAACGTCCGGCCTCGATGCAGGCGAGCACCTCGTCCTCGCCGATCTTCAGCCGCTCGGCGATCTCGGCGGTCGTCGGGATGCGGCCGTGGGCCGTCGTCAGATCCTCGGTCGCGCCGTTGACCTGCACCCACAGCTCGTGCAGCCGCCGGGGCACATGCACGGTCCGTACGTTGTCACGGAAGTATCGTTTGATCTCGCCGACGACCGTGGGCATCGCGAAGGTCGGGAACTGCACCCCCCGGTCCGGATCGAACCGGTCGATCGCGTTGATCAGGCCGATCGTGCCGACCTGGACGACGTCCTCCATCGGCTCATTGCGGCTGCGGAAGCGGGCCGCCGCGTACCGCACCAGCGGGAGATTCGCCTCGATCAGGGCCCCGCGCACCCTGCTGTGCTCCGGGGTCCCGGGCTCCAGCTGCTTCAGCTCCCCGAAGAGGACCAGGGTGAGGGCGCGGGTGTCCGCCCCCCGCCCGCCGGGCCGGACGGACCCGGCGGCCCCGGCGTCGTCCGGGGCCCCGGTGTCGGTCAGCTCGGCCTCGGCTTCTGTGGTGGTGACGGTGACGGTGGCGGGGGTGGGGGCCGCTGCGGGGGGATCGTTCGCCCGCTCGTTCTGGGGCAGCGCTTCAGGCGCGGTACTGGCCGGCACGTACGCCACCCCTTTGCGGTCATCTACGGTCAAGTCATCAATCAAAAGCGGTCATAGCATCACAAGACATGTCCACTGTGTGCAAGCACCAGATAACACCGTGTTGAAGGCAAGTTGGGGTTTAAACCTCAAGCAGCCCCCCGCCACAAGGGCGGGGGGCTGCTGATGTGCCGTACGGCGCCGGGGACGCGGGCCCCGGCCGGGGCTCAGAACTCGTAGTCGGCGATCACCCAGGTGGCGAACTCGCGCCACCGTCCGGCGGCGGCCTGATGGGCCGGATGCTCGATGTACCTCTTCAGCGCGTCACGGTCGGCCACGGCGGAGTTGATCGCGAAGTCGTAGGCCATGGGCCGGTCGCTGATGTTCCAGGCGCACTCCCAGAACTCCAGCTCGGGCACGAGCCCGTCGAGCTCCTGGAAGGCCTTCGCTCCGGCGGCCACTCGGGGCTCGTCCCGCTCGACGCCCTCGTTGAGCTTGAAGAGAACCAGGTGACGGATCAAGGAACGCTCCTCGGCAGGGGCCGGCGGCGGCGGGGTCCGCCGGGGGCTAGTTGACCAGCTCGGTCATGAAGTCGCCGACGCTCTTGGCGGCGCTGGATATGCCCTCGAAGCCTATCTGGACCAGGTCGGCGGACTTCTCGGGGGAGGTGATGATCGTGTACACCACGAAGATGACGATGATGTAGAGGGCGATCTTCTTCGCTTGTGCCATGCCTCTTCCTCCCCGGTGTTCCCTGTGACTCCGCTGACTCCGCCGTGGCCCCCGGCTCTCCGTCCCGGCCCCGTCCGTGCCGTGATCGTGGAGAGTCGCGGAAGTCTAACCGAGCCTTTAAGGACCAAGGACCCGAGGATCGGGGCCGTTCGCCGTCCAAGTCGGGGCCTTTGAGGGCGCACGATGGAGTCGGGTGCGGGCCCGCGGGGATACGGCAGGAATTCCGCCGGCTCCCGTACCGGCCCCTGTGCGGGGCCCGCCGCATGCTCCCCCCGACTGCGGCAGGGCCCGAGGGCCGGTCCGTCCCACCCCACCGGGGGAAGCGGTCATCCCCCCCGACCGCTTCCCCCGGACCCCTCCTCCTCTCCCCCTTGTCCCTCTGTCCCGGCCGGACGTTCTGAGGCCCCTACCGGTCCTCCGGCAGCAGTCGGAACGCCTTGTGGCCGGTCAGCGGCCGGATCATCCGGAAGTGGCGGTCCGTCGTGAACAGGACCTCCGTGCGGTAGGCCGCCGCCAGCGCGACGTTCATGGCGTCCGTCAGGCCGATGCCCTGCCCTCCGTCCGCGTCCGCGTAGCCCTCGGCGACGGCGATCGCCGAGCTGAGGTGCGCGGCGACGGGCGGCACCTCGAATCTGCGGGTCGCTGTGTTCCGCTCGATGAACCGTGCCGCGGTCAGGGCTTTCCGTGCGCCGCCGCGTGCCGAGATCAGATAGTCCAGCTCGGCGAGCACCATGGGCGAGACGATGAGGTGACTGATGGTCGCCAGCGCTTCCTTGTGGGCCTCGTGTTCCGCGAGACGCGGGTCGAGGAGGCGGTAGAGCGCGTTGGTGTCGGCGATAGCGATCACGATCAGGCCCCCATGCCCTTCAGCACGTCCTCGATCTCGTCGTCGCTGAGATCGGGAAGGCCCAGGTCGGGGAGGTCGATGAGGCCCATGGGGTCGGTCGGATAGGGCGGGACGTCCTCTCCTATGGGCACCACACGCGCGACCGCGATGCCGTTCTTGGTGACAGTGATGGTCTCGCCACGGGCCGCCGCGGCGAGGATCTGTGACGATCTCTGATTGAAATCGCGGGCTGTAGTCTCCATGTAGTACATGTTACTACATGGAGTCTGGGCGGCCCTGTGGCGGCGCCTTGGGCAGACGCAGGACCAAGCGGGCGCCGCCCCCGGAGGCGGCGGGGGCCCGGGCGGTGAGGGTGCCGCCGTGGGCGGTGGCGATGGAGCGGGCGATGGCCAGGCCGAGGCCGGTGCCGCCGTCGTGGCGGGTACGGGCGTCGTCGAGGCGGGTGAAGCGGTCGAAGACGCGTTCGCGGTCCTCGGCCGGGATTCCCGGGCCGTCGTCGGTCACCTCCAGGACCACTTCATGCCCGCCGGCGGTCACGCGGACCCGGACGGCCGCGACCGCGTGGCGGCGCGCGTTCTCCAGGAGGTTGGCCAGCAGCCGCGTCAGCTGGGCGGCGTTGCCGAGTACGGGTGCGGGGCCCAGGGCGTCGATGTCCGCGGGCGGGGTGATCCCCGGCCGGCGGGCCAGGTCGTGGGTGAGGAGGGTGAGGTCGACCTGTCGGTGGTGCGGTTCGCGGTGGGCGTCCAGACGGGCCAGGAGCAGGAGGTCGCCGACGAGGGTCTGGAGGCGGCCGGTGTCTTCGAGGGCCTCGGCGGCGACCTCGGGCCAGTCCGCGCCGTCGGGGCGGGCGAGGGCGAGTTCGAGGCGGGTGCGCAGGACGGTGAGCGGCCCGCGCAGTTCGTGGGAGACGTCGCCGGTGAAGACGCGCAGTCGGGTGACGGCGCGGTCCAGGCGGTCCAGGGTGTTGTTGAGGGTGGTGGCCAGACGGGAGATCTCGTCCCGTGCGGGTGGGACCGGCAGACGGCGGTGCAGATCGTTGGCGGTGATCTCGGCGGCCTCCCGGCGCACCGCCTCGACCGGGGCCAGCGCCCGGCCCACCGCCACCCAGGTCAGCGCCGCTCCGAGCAGCACGATCAGCAGCACACCGGTCGCCACGAGCACGAGCACACCGCGCAGGGTGTCCTCGGCGGCGGTGAGGTCGACCACGCTCCGGGCACGGTAGCGGCCGTCGGCCGAGAACGAGGACACCTTGGGCCCCTCGGCGGCCCTCTCCGCGGACCTCGTCTCCAGGGACGGCCCGGAGGCGGCCTCCGACACGGGGACCACCTCGACTTCGGCCCCGTTCACCTCGACGCTGTCGCCGATGCCGCTCTTTCCCGCCCGCTCCATGAGCGTCACCGCCAGATCGGCCTGCCGCTGAGAGGCGTCCCGGGCCGACTGCCACAGATCGCCGCGTACGGTGCCGAGCAGAACGGTCGCCCCCGCCGTCAGTGCGACGGCCAGCACCGCGGCCACGGCGAGAGTCATCCGTCCCCGCACCGTGGCCGGCCGTACGCGGAGTGGGAACCGGCGGCGCGCGGGCGCGGGCACCGGGCCCTCAGCTCTCGGAGGACAGCCGGTAGCCGGCACCCCGGACGGTGCGGATGCTTCTGCGCCCGAACGGCGCGTCGATTTTCCGGCGGAGCGCACTGACGTACACCTCCACGATGTTCAAGTCGCCCTCGTAGTACTCGTCCCACACGCGTTCGGCGATGTCGGTCTTGGTGACGATCTCGTCGGCCCGCTCGGCCAGACAGGCCAGCACCGCGAACTCCTTGGCCGTCAGGACGACTTCGTCCCGGCCGCGCCAGCAGCGCAGCGACACCGGCTCGACGCGCAGATCCCCCACCTGGAGCACCGCCGTGGCGCGGCGGCCGGAACGGCGGACGAGGGCCTTGAGGCGGGCGGTGAGCACGACGAAGGAGAACGGCTTGGCCAGATAGTCGTCCGCCCCCGTCTCCAGCCCCTCGGCCACGTCGTACTCCCCGTCCTTGGCGGTGAGCATCAGCACCGGGGTGGCGCTGCCCGCCGCGCGCAGCCCGGCGCAGACGGCGTAGCCGTTCAGGCCCGGCAGCATCACATCCAGCACGATCACGTCGTACTTCCCCGACAGCGCGCGCCGCAGCCCCCGGCGTCCGTCGGCGACCCAGTCCACCTCGAAGCCTTCACCGGCCAGCCCCTGGCGCAGCAGACCCGCCAGCCGTGCGTCGTCCTCCACCATCAGCATGCGCATGTTGTGCAGCCTGCCTCAACGGAGGGGCGACCGGCAGCCCGTGCTGAAGCCCGCTTCAGGATTTCAGTGTGGCCTCAGCGGCCCCCTGCCACGGTTCACCCATCGCCACCGCGGATCGAGCGGTGACCGGACCGGAAGGACATCCTGTGCGTCAGTCCAAGACTCTCAAGCGTGCCGCCATCGTCGGCGCCACCGCTCTGCTGGGCGTCAGCGCCGCCATCGGGGCTGCCCAGGCGAACGGTGCCGACAGCTCCGACACCTCCGAGCCCAAGTCCGCGACCACCGTTCAGCACCCGGACAAGGGCGTGGGCCCCTCCACCGAGTCTGTCGACAAGGACCCGGGCTGGGACCCGGGCAAGGCCGCGGACCGTCCCGGCAAGGTGACCAGCAAGCACGCGTTCGGCGACGCGTCGGCTTTCTGCTTCGTGCCTGCCGACGGTGAGCTGCCGACCGGAGCGGCCCTGCCGTCCGGCGGCGCCGACGGCAAGCCGGAGATCTGCTTCGAGTCCGCCGAGGACGACAAGCCCGGCGACCCCTTCGAGCCCGCCGGGCCCGGCGCGTTCGAACAGAAGAAGTAGACCGGTCCGGAATCACGCCCCCCACAGACAGGGCCGTCCCGCTCGCCAGGCGGGACGGCCCTGTTCCGGGTTTCCGGACGCCGAAGGAGTACGCAAAACACCCCCTGATCGCGTTTCCGCGGATCAGGGGGTGTGAGAAGCGGTAGCGGAGGGATTTGAACCCTCGGTGAGTTTCCCCACACTCGCTTTCGAGGCGAGCTCCTTCGGCCGCTCGGACACGCTACCGGGAGAGAGCTTAGCCCACAGTGGGCCGTGAGCCGAAATCGGTTGATGGATGAGGTGTTTTCGCAGGTGGGGAGGGTGGGGGGCGACGAGGGGGCGGTCAGGGGCGGTCAGCGGGTGCGGAAGAAGTCGGTGAGGAGCTTCGCGCACTCGGGTTCCAGGACGCCCTGGACGACCTCGGGGCGGTGGTTGAGCCTGCGGTCGCGGACGACGTCCCAGAGGGAGCCGGCCGCGCCGGCCTTCTCGTCGCGGGCGCCGTAGATGACGCGGTCGAGGCGGGACTGGGTGATCGCACCGGCGCACATGGTGCAGGGTTCGAGGGTCACGACCAGGGTGCAGCCGGACAGCCGCCAGCCGCCGAGGTGCTCGGCGGCGCGGCGGATCGCCAGTACCTCGGCGTGGGCCGTGGGGTCGCCGGTCAGTTCGCGTTCGTTGTGGCCGAAGGAGAGCGGGACGCCGTCGGGGTCCAGCACGACGGCGCCGACCGGCACATCGCCGGAGAGCGCCGCGTGTCCGGCCTCCGCGAGGGCGAGACGCATCGGCGTCTCCCACGGGTCTCGTACGGGGTCTCCTGTCAGGGTGGCCTCTTCCGTCACTAGCGGACGGTCTCCAGCACCTCGGCCGCGCCCAGGGCGTCGGCGATCTCCGGCAGTGCGTCGGTGTTCAGGGTCAGCAGCTCCTTCTCCGAGAGGCCGAGGTCGGCGAGGATGCCGCGGTCGCCCAGCGGCGCGGCCGGCACCGCCTCGGCGGCGGGGTCCGTGTCGTCGTCATGGTCATTGTCGTGCGCGGACGGCTCTCCGTCCTCGGTGCCGTCGAGGTCCAGCGCGTCCAGTTCGTCGGACGGGTCGTCGGCGTCCCGGCCGAGCAGTTCATTGGTGAGGATCTCCCCGTACGAGGAGCGCGCGGCGGCTGCCGCGTCGGAGACGAAGATACGAGGATCCTCCTCGCCCTCCACCCGGACGAGTCCGAACCAGGAATCCTCCTGCTCGATGAAGAGGATCACCGTGTCCTCGTCCAGCGAGGCCGCGCGGGCCAGATCGGACAGATCGGACAGGGTCTCCACATCGTCGAACTCCGTGTCGCTCGCTTCCCACCCGTCTTGAGTGCGCGCGAGCAGTGCGGCGAAGTACACCGTGACTCTCCCACTGATCAGAGGTGTGACGACTGGGCGGTGCGCTGATGTGTGCCTCGCCCACTCGGAATCGTGGCAGAAACCGGGGCTTTGCGAGAGGTCTTCCGTCGTTGCGTCGGCCATCAGTTCTCATCCGGTCCCATCCGGAGGTTTCACGTGGAACCAGGGAACCGGCGCGGAAGCCGCTGCGGGACCGGTGTGGAACCAGTGCGGGAGCCGGTGTCGGGGGCACCGGACGGGCTACCAGCGGAAGGTGCGCATCCGCATCTGCTGGCGCATCCGGGCCGCCCTGGCCCGCCGGGGCTGGACGCGGTCCCGCAGGGCCTTCGCCTCGTTCAGCTCTCGGAGGAACTGGGCGCGTCGCCGTCTGCGCTCGGAGTTCGACTCCGGATCGGTCTCGTGCTCATTCTCCGGCTCTGTCTCCGGGCTTTTCCGGGCGTGCTCCACGGCGCGCTCCACGGCGCGTTGCCCGCGCTCGCACCCGTGCTCGTGCTCATGTTCGGGATACTCCGGTTCCGGCATCGGCCACACCACTCCACGGCTGGACGTCTGCCTCCACCTTCCCTCCGGAAGGTTCCTTGATGCGAGCCGGGCTACTGTTGACGTCATGCGGATCCATGTCGTCGACCACCCGCTGGTGGCGCACAAACTCACCACGCTGCGCGATCGGCGCACCGACTCCCCCACCTTCCGGCGGCTCGCCGACGAGCTGGTCACGCTCCTCGCGTACGAGGCGACCAGGGACGTGCGCACCGAGCTGGTGGACATCGAGACCCCGGTGGTCCGGACGACCGGTGTGAAGCTGTCGCACCCGCGCCCGCTGGTGGTGCCGATCCTCCGGGCCGGGCTCGGGATGCTCGACGGGATGGTGCGGCTGCTGCCCACCGCCGAGGTCGGCTTCCTCGGGATGATCCGCAATGAGGAGACGCTGGAGGCGTCGACCTATGCCACGCGGATGCCGGAGGACCTTTCCGGGCGTCAGGTGTATGTCCTGGACCCGATGCTGGCGACCGGCGGGACGCTGGTAGCGGCGATCCGTGAGCTGATCAAGCGCGGTGCGGACGATGTGACGGCCGTGGTGCTGCTGGCCGCCCCCGAGGGCGTCGAGGTCATGGAGCGCGAGCTGGCGGGGACGCCGGTGACCGTGGTGACAGCCGCGGTGGACGAGCGGCTGAACGAGCAGGGGTACATCGTGCCCGGGCTCGGTGACGCCGGTGACCGGATGTACGGCAGCGCGGAGTAGCGGAGCGGTCGCGCGGCTCAGGATGTGGAGAAGCCCCGGGTCCCCTGGACCCGGGGCTTCTCCGTGCTCCGGGGACCCGGGGCCGCCGGGCGCCCGCTCAGCACTTGGGCTTCGGCCCCGGCGCGGGGTTGGCGAGAGCGGTGAGGGCGCGGTCGGCCGCGGGCTTGGGGGACAGCTTGGTGAAGGCCGTGCCGAGGATCAGGTCGACGTCCTTGGTCTTGCGGGCGTCGGTCTTGTTGGTGGTGCCCTTGAGCTGGGTGCCGAGGAGAAGGAAGGGGCCCTTGACGGCCGTCGGGGAGCCCAGCAGCACACCCGTGTTCTTGATTTTCTTGTCGAAGGCGGCGGGGGCGTTGCCCACCTTGCCGATGGTGAAGCCGCGCTTCTTCAGCTCGTCGGCGGCGGCCTTGGCGAGACCGCTGCGAGGGGTGGCGTTGTAGACGTTCACGGTGACCTGGGCCGGTCTGAGCCGCAGCGGCGGCGCGGCGGACTCCTTGGGAGCCGGCTTGCAGTCCTCGCCGCGGGCCGCCGCGGCGGCCTTCTTGCCGTCGTCCGTGAAGACGTCGATGAGCTGTAGCGTCCCCCAGCCGGCCACTCCGAGAACGACCCCTGCGGCGACCAGCGCCGTGATGATCCTGCGGCGCTTGCGCGGGCGTCGCATCCGCGGGTACGTCTCGCCCGTGACGCGGTACTTTCCACCCATGCCGGGAGGAGTCAGCATGCTCATGGGCGCAGCGTAATGCGGCCCGGGGGCCATTCGTACAAGATGATCGACTGACTGGGTCCGTACGGCCTCCGAAAGGCCCCGAACGGGTCAGTGTCAGCCCAGTTCGAGGACCCGTGCGTGCAGGACCTGCCGCTGCTGGAGCGCGGCGCGCACCGCGCGGTGCAGGCCGTCCTCCAGATAGAGGTCGCCCTGCCACTTCACGACATGGGCGAAGAGGTCGCCGTAGAAGGTGGAGTCCTCGGCGAGGAGGGTCTCCAGATCGAGCTGGCCCTTGGTGGTCACCAGCTGATCGAGGCGGACCGGGCGCGGCGCGACGTCCGCCCACTGCCGGGTGCTTTCCCGGCCATGGTCGGGGTAAGGCCGTCCGTTTCCGATGCGCTTGAAGATCACACGGAAAGCCTACCGGGCGAGCGCCTCCGGGCGCAGCCACGGCGGCCGAGTGCGATCCTGGGCAAAACTCCTCAGATACGGAGAATCGGGGGCCTCATGGTCGAGAGCGTGCCGCCGCCCGCGCGGGAAATCGCCTCCGGGTACGCCCTCACGGGAGCGGCGATCGAGCTGGGCGCGCTTCTGTGGGAGGGGCGGTGTCTGCCCGAGGCCCCGATCCGTATCCCGCTGTCGATGCTCAACCGGCACGGACTGGTGGCCGGGGCGACCGGGACGGGCAAGACGAAGACGCTCCAGCTGATCGCCGAGCAGCTCTCCGCCAACGGTGTGCCGGTCTTTCTCGCGGACATCAAGGGGGACGTCTCCGGCATCTCCGCCCCCGGGCAGCCGGGCGAGCGGGTGGGCGAACGAGCCGCGCAGGTCGGACAGGAGTGGGAGGCGCGGGGGTTCCCCGCCGAGTTCTACGGGCTCGGCGGCATCGGCCCGGGGATCCCGGTCCGGGCGACGGTGACCGGCTTCGGTCCCGTACTGCTCTCCAAGGTGCTCGGGCTCAACCCGACGCAGGAGCAGTCGCTCGGGCTGATCTTCCACTACGCCGACGCCAAGGGGCTCGAACTGGTGGATCTGAAGGATCTGCGGGCGGTGGTCGCGTTTCTGACCTCGCCCGAGGGGAGGGCCGAACTCAAGGACATCGGCGGGCTGTCCGCCGCCACGGCCGGGGTGATCCTGCGGTCGGTGACCGCGTTCGAGCAGCAGGGTGCGGGGGGTTTCTTCGGGGAGCCGGAGTTCGACACCTCGGAGCTGCTGCGGACCGCGCCGGACGGGAGCGGGCTGGTCTCCGTGCTGGAACTGGCGGCGGTGCAGGGCAAGCCGCAGCTGTTCTCGACGTTTCTGATGTGGCTGCTGGCGGACCTCTTCCACGAGCTGCCGGAGGCGGGGGACCTGGCCAAGCCCAAGCTGGTCTTCTTCCTGGACGAGGCGCATCTGCTGTTCACGGGCGCGAGCAAGGCGTTTCTGGAGGCGATCACCCAGACCGTGCGGCTGATTCGCTCGAAAGGGGTCGGGGTGTTCTTCGTGACCCAGACGCCCAAGGACGTGCCCTCCGATGTGCTGGCCCAGCTCGGCAACCGGGTGCAGCACGCGCTGCGGGCGTTCACCCCGGAGGACGCCAAGGCGCTGAAGGCGACGGTCCGTACGTTCCCGAACTCGGCGTACGACCTGGAGGAGGTGCTCACCGGGCTCGGCACCGGCGAGGCGGTGATCACCGTACTGAGCGAGTCGGGCGCTCCGACCCCGGTGGCGGCCACCCGGCTGCGGGCCCCGCAGTCGCTGATGGGGCCGGTGGACGCGGCGGCGCTGGACGCGGCGGTGCGGGAGTCACCGCTGTACGAGCGCTACGCGCGGGCGGTGGACCGGGAGTCGGCGTTCGAGAAGCTGGCGGCGAAGGCCGAACGGGCGGAGCCGGAACAGGAGAAAGCACCGGAGCCAAAAGCGCGGGGCGGTGACCGGGACGACGGTTCGCTGGTCGAGCAGGTGGTGGGCAGCGGGGTCTTCCGCTCGCTGGCGCGCTCGGTCGGCACCCAGATCGGCCGCGAGATCACCCGCTCCCTCTTCGGCACCGCCCGCCGGCGGCGCTAGACGTCCCGGCCGGCGGGCCCGTGCCTCTGTGGGACGGGACCGGCGGCCCCCGGGCGGGGGGGCGGCTGCTCGACTTCCCGGTGGCGGCCCCGTGGCCCCCGTGGAGGGCCCCG
>NZ_BMWG01000002.1:0-258059 GCF_014651115.1 Streptomyces inusitatus
TACTCCCCCTCCTCCAACTCCTCACCGACCGCACCGAACACCGCATCAAAGACCTCGCCCACAACACCGGCCTCACCCGAAGCCAAGTGGCCAAAGTCATCGAAGAACTCATGACCGGGGGAATCGTCGCGGTCCGGAAGCGGGCGTGAGGGCGCGACCCAGCCACGGTCACGGGCCCGTGTTTCCCTCGAAGGCACCCAGGCTGATCAGGCTTATCCGGTGGTCCCAGGCGTCCCACCGCACATGCTTCCGCGCGCCCCAGTAGTAGTTGTCGTAGCCCATGAGGTCGCCGTATGCCTCGTCTTCGTGCGTCCGGTCGGGTCTGCCGAACGCAACCAGGAGTTCCTCGTACGAGGTCAGGTGGGCGAAGTGGGACAGATGCGGGCCGTAGATCGCGAAGCCGACGACTGTCCCTGCTCGAACCTTGTAGGTGAGCTTGTCGGTGCAGTACAAGAATCCGTCTGACTGGGCAGCGTGGTTGACGACCTCGTCGAGGGTCAGCTGCCGCCCGTCGGTGGCGTAGTACTCGCTGTCGGTGTCGGTCCCGCCGCAGTACCGGGCGACTACGGAGGACTGGGCCTGGACGATGCTCCGGCGTGGAACGCTGGTGGCTGGCGCTCCCAGGGCTGTGCCGCTCATCGCGACAGTCGTGAGGTCGAGGTCCGGCCGGGACAGTATGTCCAGATTGTCGAGGATCTCGATCATCGTCAGAGTCTAAGGTCGCCATGAGGGGGTCCGAACGCGGCCAGTCGGCACTCCTCAAGGCTCCCGGTCCCGGCGAACCGCCGAGGAACACATGACACGCCTCCGCCAGGATGCGCACCCGTCCTTCGGCGATGCCTGTCACAGCCGTCCCTCACCCTCCCGCAGCAGCCATTCCCTGGCCGAAGGAACGCGGCCAAGGAGCTGGCCCACCTTCATGCCTTCTTCGCGTGAGGTCACCCTCGGCAGTGGGCTGAAGTCTTCGGGAAGTACGTCCAGCCAGCTCACCACGCGGTCTCCCGCCCGCAGAGTGATCAACAATTCGCACCGCAGCTGGCGTGGAACGTCCGGGCGGTGGGACAGGCTGTTCCACAGGGTCGGCCACAGATAATGGGTGCCATCAGGCGCCGCATTCGCCCGCACCCACGCCGGGTCCAGTCGCGAGTTCAGGCTGAGGTCACACGCCCGCTCCTCCAGTCTGAACAGCGAGGACGAATCGATGACTTTCACCTCGCGAGGCAGTGGCTCATCGAAGGTCATCGGCCCATGCTGCCCCACAGCGCCCCACCACGAGGAGCCGACCCCGACGAGTTGCCGCACGACAAGGCCGCAATCTTGATCGTGCGGGAGCCCGGCGGCCTGTGTACTGGTGTGCGGCGACGCCGGCCTGACAGGATCGGCTCGTGATCAGAGCCTCGGTAACCCTGCGCGAACTCGTTGTCGGTGACTGTCACTCCGTACATGCCTTCGCCAGTCTTCCGGAGGCTTGCCGCTACCAGGCATGGGGGCCGAACACCGAGGAACAGACAAGGGACTTCGTTCAGGGCGCGGTGGATGCCCGGTCACAGTCCCCGAGGACGAGATTCGTGTACGCGGGCTGCCTCGACGGTGAACTCGTCGGTATCGGCGAACTGAAGGTTCGCAGTCTGGCCCACCGGCAGGGCGAGATCTCCTATCTCGTCCATCCCCGGGTGTGGGGTCGCGGCGTGGGCACAGCCATCGGCGGGGAACTTCTCGGCAGAGGGTTCGGGTCGACAGGGCTGCACCGGATCTTCGCGACCTGTGATCCTCGCAATGTGGCATCGGCCCGGGTGCTGGGCAAGCTCGGCATGGTCCACGAGGGCCGGCACCGGCACACCGTTCTGCTCCGGGACGGCTGGCGTGACTCCGAGGTCTTCAGCATCCTCCAAACAGAATGGGTGCACCGGCCCGAGCCTCTTCGCTGAGATGTAGCCCGCGCGGCGGCTACGGCGAACGCGCGCCGATGGCTCGGCCTCCGCTTACGCCGGCAGTCTCACCACGGCCGGCGTGGTCATCTCGTTGTACTCAAGGGAGATCGGGTCCAGCTCGACGCTCTGAACCAGGACTCCGGGAAAGTCCTCGAACCGGGCGAGGGCGTCCGCGATGGCCCGAGTCAGCGTCTCGGCCTCGAAGGAGCATGTGAACCACGACCGCTCAGGGGACTCGACCAGCGAGATCCTCCCGTCGTGGAAGCCGGCCACCTGCGCCAGCGCATCGGACTGCTCCTCGGTGATGATGTCCTGCAAAACCAGGTTGAAATACCAGTTACGCGCAGGCACGGTGCTGCCTGACGAATCCATCGACATACCTCGCTTCTTCGCTCGGGTTCTGTGGCGTGGAGGAAACAGTGCGCCGCTGGCTGCACGGGCAGCAGTAGGGCCCATGACCGTATGTACTACTCGCCGACCGCGAGGAGGGTACGGAATCAGAAGCGAGGCCATCCGATCGGGCTACCGCACGGCCCAGGGGTGACCCCGACCGATTGATCGGGCCCCCTGATCACATTGACCCGATTGATCGATTTCACCAACGATCGCGGATATGACAGGGTTCCTTTTGTCCAAACCCTCATGCATCCAGGAGTAACACTGTGCTGACTGTCGGCGACCAGTTCCCCACCTACGAGCTCACTGCCTGCGTCTCCCTGGAGGCCGGTAAGGAGTTCGAGGTCATCACCCACAAGTCCTACGAGGGCAAGTGGAAGGTCGTCTTCGCGTGGCCGAAGGACTTCACCTTCGTGTGCCCGACCGAGATCGCCGCGTTCGGCAAGCTGAACGACGAGTTCGCCGACCGTGACGCGCAGGTGCTGGGATTCTCCGGGGACTCGGAGTTTGTGCACCACGCCTGGCGCAAGGACCACGCGGACCTGCGTGACCTGCCCTTCCCGATGCTGGCGGACTCGAAGCACGAGCTGATGCGCGACCTGGGCATCGAGGGTGAGGACGGGTTCGCGCAGCGTGCCGTCTTCATCGTGGACCCGAACAACGAGATTCAGTTCACGATGGTGACCGCCGGGTCCGTGGGCCGGAACCCGAAGGAGGTCCTGCGGGTGCTGGACGCGCTCCAGACGGACGAGCTGTGCCCGTGCAACTGGACCAAGGGCGAGACGACGCTGGACCCGGTCGCGCTGCTGGCCGGTGAGTGACACATGGCTCTCGACGCTCTGAAGTCCGCGCTGCCGGACTATGCCAAGGACCTGAAGCTGAACCTGGGCTCGGTCATCGGCAACAATGACAAGCTTTCGCAGCAGCAGCTGTGGGGCACGGTTCTCGCCACCGCGATCGCTTCGCGCAGCGCCATTGTGCTGCGGGAGCTGGAGCCGGAGGCGAAGGCGAACCTGACGCCGGAGGCGTACACCGCCGCGAAGGCGGCGGCGGCCGTGATGGCGATGAACAACGTCTTCTACCGGACGCGGCACCTGCTGTCGGACCCGGAGTACGGCACGCTGCGCGCCGGGCTGCGGATGAATGTCATCGGCAACCCGGGTGTGGAGAAGGTCGACTTCGAGCTGTGGTCGCTGGCGGTGTCGGCCGTCAACGGCTGTGGCCAGTGCCTGGACTCGCACGAGCAGGTGCTCCGCAAGGCCGGGGTCGAGCGGGACGTCATCCAGGAGTCGTTCAAGATCGCGGCCGTGGTGCAGGCCGTGGGCGCGACCCTCGACGCCGAGGCCGTGCTCGCGGGCTGAGGCTCGCACGTACATACATCACATCGGTCTCCGTACCCCTGACGAGGGGGTACGGAGACCGATGTCGTTTCAGGGGTCAGTGCTTGACGCCGCTCAGCTCGTTGGACGGCTTCGGCAGGGTCGCCGAGGCGAGCTTCTTGCCGGATTCGACGTCGATGGCGTGGATCTTCCGGGTGGCCGGGTCGGAGACATAGGCCGTGTGGTCGCGTACGAAGATCGCGGGGCGGGGGCGCTGCCAGTCCAGCGGCTCCTTCCAGGCGCCGATCACGGGGAGCGCCTTGGTGACCTCGCCCTTCTCGGGGTCGATGACATGGATCGCGCCGTCGGTGCCGAGGACGAGCGCCTCGCCGTGCGGGCCCCGGGCGAGGGAGCGGAAGGTGTAGCTGGTGTTGTCCAGGTCGACCAGGCGCAGCTTTCCGGTGCGGGTGTCGATGAGGGAGATCTGCTCGGGGCGTTCGAGTTCGGCGTCGGCGTCCTTCTTGTAGTCGCCGAGGACGATCGGGGACTCGTCGGAGCCGGCGACGTTGCCGATCCTGCCGTACGGGGTGGGGCTGTCGACCTTGGTGATCTTGCCGTCGCGGTAGATCAGGACGCCGTCCTCGCAGCCGATGACGACGGCCTCGTCCTTGGCGGTGGCCTCGCCGTGGACGCCGGGGCACTTCTCGCTGCGGGCGATCTCCTCGCGGTCCTTGCCGAGTACGGAGATGCCGACGCGCTCCTCCTCGGTGCCGAGGGTGGTGAGAAGCCGGCCGTCGGCCAGCTCGACGGCGACTCCGTGGTGCGGGGAGCCGGTGCGGTGGATGTCGGTCCTGGGCGCTCCGTCGGCCAGCTTCTTCGGGTCGAAGGCGGTGATGTCGCCGGTGCCGTCGGTGAAGAGGACGGTCCGGCCGGCGTGGCGGACGACATGGCCGGGCTTGGCGCCGGGGAACTCGATGTCGGTGAGGGTGCCGCCCGCCGCGTCCAGGGCGCGGAAGCCGGTCGCGGTGGATATCAGGACATGGCGGTCGTCGCCGGCGGGGTTGACCCGGTTGAATCCCTTGAGGGGGATGTCCTTCGCGAGTTCGAGGGTGTCGCCGTCGAGGAGGTGGAGACCGCCGTCGTACGTGGTGACCAGCGGGTTGTTGATCTTCTCGGCGGCCTTGGACGCCTTGGGCTCCTCGGTCTTCGCGGACGGCTTGTCCTCCGTGCCGCACGCGGTGAGCGAGACGGCGGTGGCGAGGACGACGGCGGCTCCGGCGAGTCGCCGGGTTCGCCGGGTTCTCGGGGGGATTCTCATGGCGGGGTGTTCCTTTCTGGGGAATCAGGTCAGTCCGTCGGCTATCGCCGTGGTGTTGGCGCGCATCATGGCGAGGTAGGTGGGCGCTCCCCCGCGTGCGTCGGTGAGGGACTCGGAGAAGAGCGGGACGATCTCGACGTCCACCCCGCTCTCGCTCTTCAGCACCCGGGCCAGCCGGTCGGGCTGGGAGGAGTCGGCGAAGACCGCCCGTACACCCGCCTTCTCGACGGCGGTGGCCAGGGATTTGAGGTCGGAGGCGCTCGGCGAGGCGAGCGTGGTGCCGCTGGGGATGACGGCTCCGACGACGCGGAAGCCGTAGCGCTGGGCGAGATAGCCGAAGACATGGTGGTTGGTGACCAGGGCGCGCTTGTCGGCGGGGATCGCGTCGAAGGTCTCGCCCATCCAGTGGGCGAGGTCGGCGAGTTCCCGGTCGTAGCCGTCGGCGTTGGCGCGTATCGCGGCGGTGTCGACGCCGTCGGCGTGCTCGGCGATCCGGTCGGCGATGAGACCGGCGGCCTTGCGGACCCGGTGCGGGTCGGTCCAGAAGTGCGGGTCGGGCTGTCCGGCCATGGCGTCGGAGCGGTAGTCGACGGGGTCGACGGCCTCGCCGACCGCGAGCACGGGTACGCCCGCCTCGCGGGCGGCGTCGACATGGCGCAGTACGTTCTCCTCCAGGCCGAGGCCGTTGTGGACGACGAGGTCGGCGCGCTCGATGCGGGCGGCGTCCTGGGCGGAGACCCCGAAGGAATGCGGGTCGGCCCCGGGTCTCATCAGTACGGTCACCTCGGCCTCGTCGCCCGCTATCTCGCGGGTGATGTCGCCGAGGATGTTGGTGGTGACGACCACGCTGGGCCGGTCCTCGCCGCCGGGGGCGCAGCCTGCGAGGGCGAGCAGCAGAGTGCCCGCGAGAAGGAGGGCGAAGGGGGTACGGGGGGTACGGGGGGTCATCGGCCGGTCTCCACCATGTGGGCGGGCGGGAAGGGGAGGGTGAAGGTGCGGGAGATCCGCAGGCCGTCGCCGTGGTCGATCTCGTGGATCTTCTTCGCGGCCGTGTCGTTGATGTACGCGCGGTCGGCGTCGATCTCGACGGCGGGCGGCGGGGCGTCGGCGTCCCCCGTACGCGTCGCTGCGAGGATCCGCCGCTCGGCGGTGCGCTTCCCGGTGACGGGGTCATGGGCCCTGAGCACGCCGTCCTCGCCGAGTGCGAGCACGGGCGCGCCCTCGCCCGCCGTGTTGACGGCGGTGACCGGGCCGGTCTTGATCAGGGTCCAGGTGCGGGCGGTGACGTCGAGGACCCAGACCGCGTCGCGGCCCGCGCGGGCGGTGAGGGTGGTGCTGCCGGGGCGGTGGGTGAAGCGGTCGGCGCGGCGGGGCGCTTCGACGGATTCGCCGTAGGGGATCCGCACTCCGGTGTGGCGGCCGTTCTCGCCGGTGACGGTGACGAGGAGGGCTCCGTCGGCGCAGCCGAGGACGACGCCCCGTCGGGTGACGGCCGCGCCGCGCGGCTCCGCGCACTTCTCGGCGAGGACGGTCTTCCGTACGCCGTCGCCGCCGCGCACCTCGACGGCGTCGCGGCCGGGGCCGGTGCCCGCGAGGACGAGGTGGTCCTTGTGGGGTACGGCGGGGCCCGCCGGGTTCTTGAGGGCGGTGCCCTCGCCGGTCTCGCCCTTGACCTCGCCTTTCTCCAGTGCGGCGCGGTCGAGGAGGCGGGTGGTGCCGTCGGCGGAGGAGAGCGAGGTGACGGCGGTGGAGCCGTGGACGCGGGCCGGTGGCTCTCCCCGGATCTCGCCGAGGTGGCGGACGGGCGCGCGGTAGTGGTGGACATGGTCGCCGTGGTCGACGGTCCAGCCGCCGCCGTCGATGACATGGGCGCCCGCGCGGGTGGCGGCGTAGGCGAACCGTCCGTCGGTGAACAGGGCCCGGACGGGTGCGGTCCGGCCCGCCGGGGTGAGGTCGCCGGTGAGATCGCCGGTGATCAGGTCGAGTACGCCGACGGTGCCGGTGGCGGTGTCGGCGAGCACCAGCCGGGGCTGGCGCTCGGCCGTCTCCTCGGCCCCTTCGACGTATCCGTGCGGGGCTTCCGATTTCCCGGAGGCCGGGGGGTCGGCGGCGGGGCTCTGGCAGCCGGAGATGAGCAGGGCGGTGGCGAGTACGGCGGAGAGGGCGATCGCCGAGGCGGTCTTCGAAGCAGTGGTCATGGCGGTGGGCCGTACTCCCTTGGGCGGGCCGGGTGGGCCGGGCGGGCCGTTCACGGGCGGGGGGCGGTGGGTTCGGGGAGCCTCGGCAGGCGGTCGCGGGCGCCCGCGACCAGCGTGGAGAGCAGGAATTGGAGGACCGCGACGGCGGCGATCGTGGCTCCGGCGGCGGTGCCGAGATGCCAGGAGAGGAGCAGTCCGAGGAAGGTCGCACTCACTCCGGTGCAGGCCGCCCCGGCCATGATCATCGGGATTCGGCGGGCCCAGGGCAGTGCGGTCGCCGGGGGCGCGATGAGGAGTCCGAAGACGAGCAGGGTGCCCACGATGTGGAAGGAGGCGACGATCGCCAGGGTGAGGAGGCCGAGCAGCGCGAGGTGCGCGAGGCGGGGCCGCAGCCCCAGGGTGTGGGCCTTCCGCTCGTCGAAGGCGAGGGCGACGAAGGGCCGGTGGCCCAGGACCGAGACGGCGAGCGCGATGCCCAGCGCGATCAGCAGCTGGACGAGGTCGCTCTCCCGCACGGCGAGCACATCGCCGAAGAGGAAGCCGGTCAGATCGACGGCGAAGGACTGCGAGCGGGACACGACGATCACGCCGAGGGAGAGCATCCCCACGAAGAGCAGCCCGATGCCGGTGTCCTGGGAGAGCCGGGGCGAGCGGCCGAGCACACCGACGCCCAGCGCCATGGCGGCGGCGCTGGCGGCGGCCCCGGCCAGCAGATTTCCGCCGAGCAGCGAGGCGAGGGCGACACCCGGCAGCATCCCGTGCGACATGGCGTCGCCGAGGAAGGCCATGCCTCTCAGTACGACCCAGGTGCCGGCGAGCGCGCAGATCAGCGATACGAGGACGCCTCCCCACAACGCCCGCTGCACAAAGGTCACCTCGAAGGGCCCCGTCAACCATTCCATGAACCGGGACCCTATGATGAAAACGATTATCAGTGCAATCAGGCGTGGAGGTGCTTCCGGGGTGCGACAGGTGACACTCGACGGCGTGGCGGCGGGGTATCCCGGCCGGCCGGTGCTGTCCCAACTCGACGCGGTGATACCGGCGTTCGCGGCGACGGCGGTCGTGGGGCCGAACGGCTCGGGCAAGTCGACGCTGCTCGGCGCGGTGGCGGGTGTGATCTCGGTTACGGCGGGGACGGTCACCCATCGCACCGGGGCGCGGCCCGCCTATGTCGTACAGCGCAGTGCCGTCTCCGACGCCCTGCCGATCACCGTCCGCGACACGGTCGCGATGGGACGGTGGGGTCGGCGCGGGCTGTGGCGGCGGGCCTCGGCGCGGGACCGGGCGGTGGTGGAGGGCTGCCTTGAACGGCTGCGGATCGGCTCACTCGCGGACCGCAGGCTGGCCGAGCTGTCCGGCGGGCAGCGCCAACGGGCCCTGGTGGCGCAGGGGCTCGCCCAGGAGGCGGATCTGCTGCTGCTGGACGAGCCGGTCACCGGGCTGGACGAGGCGGCCCGGCGGATCATCGCCGAGGTGCTCGCCGAGGTGACGGCCCAGGGCGTCACCGTCGTACAGGCCACTCACGATCTGACGGCGGCGCGGCGGGCGGACCACTGTCTGCTGCTGCACGAAGGGCGGCTGCTGGACTCGGGTCCGCCCGCCGATGTGCTGACCGACGAGGCTCTCGAACGCCTCTGGGGCCTGCCCGCCCGGCGGTGACCGGTCGGCCGCGGTGACCGGTCAGCTCTGGAGCTTGGCCATCAGGGCCCGCATGTCGTCGACGAGGACCTCCTTGACCGTGGCGACCTGCTTCGGCTTGGGGTCGACGGGTTCGCCGTTCTCGTTCGTCGGGAGGTTGATGTGCATGGAGAGCACGGCCTGGCCGTCCAGCACCTGGAGCTCGGGCAGGCTCACCCCCTCGGGCTCGACGAAGAAGGCGCGCTCGCCCAGCCCGTCGACCGGGACCTTCTTGACGTCCTCGTCCATGAAGACGTACTCCAGGGCGAGGGCCGCGTCGAACTGCGGTCCCGGGTCGGTCCTGCGGTGCAGGGTGTAGCTGATCGAGACATCGCCCGACACGGTCTCGACCGAGGAGTGACTCTCCGGGGTCTCGAATTCGAGCCAGCAGATGGCGTGGTCCATCGCGGGGTCCTCGTGGCTCCTGGGGTTGCCCGTCTGCGTCCGCCCGAAGGCGACATTGACCGCCGTCAGCTCGGCGTCCCGACAGAGGTCCTCACTCGTCCGGTACTTCCCGACGTCCGGCTCGCGCTCCCCGTACGCGTACAGTCCGGCCGCCCAGAGCGCCGAGGCGGTGACCGCGCCGCCGAGCGCCCACAGCCACTTCCGCGGACGCGGGTGGCCGGATGCGGAGGGTTCGGGCTCCTCGCCGGGGCTCTCGTCTCCGTCCATGTCCCGGTCGTCGTACCGGTCGTACCGGTCGTCGCCGTGGCGGCCCGGGACGGAGGGCCCGGACCACTTCAGCGGTTCGCCGTCCTCGCCGGTCAGTTCGGGCTCGGATATCACGCGTCCCCCTCGGGCCGGGCGGACCGCTCGACGGGCCGGGGCGCGGGCTCGTCGCCGACGGGGGCCAGGGGGGAGGCGTCCAGGGAGGTCGCGCCGTGCGGCGGCGGGGTGCGGCGCACCGCCTCCTCCTTGACGTACGCGCGGAGATAGCCGACGACCGTGTTGGTGACCGCGACCAGCGGCACCGCCACCACCGCGCCGCCGATCCCGGCGGTCACACCGCCCACCGCGACCGAGAGGACGACCGCGAGGGGATGCACCCGGACCGCCCGGCCGAGGATGAACGGCTGGAGCACATGGCCCTCGATCTGCTGTACGGCGAGCACCACGACCAGGACCATCAGCGCGGTGAACACCCCCTGGGTGACCAGGGCGACGACCACCGCGAGCGCGCCCGACATGACCGCGCCGACCAGCGGGATGAAGGCGAACAGGAAGATGAAGACGGCGAGCGGCACGGCCATCGGGACATCGAGGAAGTAGATGCCGAGGCCGATGAAGATGGCGTCGATCAGGGCGACGATCACCGTGCCCCGCACATAGGCGGTCAGGGTGCGCCAGGCGCGCGGGCCCGCTCCGGCGACGCCGCCCCGGGCCTGGGCCGGGACCAGCTTGAGCGTCCACTCCCAGATGCGCTTTCCGTCGTAGAGCAGAAAGAGCACCGAGAACATCGCCAGCAGTATCCCGGTGAGGACCTCCACCATCACGGAGACGCCCTGGAGTCCGGCGGAGGTGATCTCCTCGGTGTTGGTGCCGATGGTCTCGCTGAGATTCTCGGCGATGCCGCTGATCTGGCTCTCGGTGACATGGAAGGGACTGTTCAGCACCCAGCGCTTCAGTTCCTCGATGCCGTCCCTGACCCGGGCGGAGAGATCGTCGAGATTGTCCATCACCTGCCAGACGACGAACCAGCCGACCAGGCCCATGATGACGAAGCCGGCGACCGCCGTGACGGCGGTGGCGAGCCCGCGCGGCAGACCCAGCCGTCTCAGCCGTGCCACGGTGGGCTGGAGCAGCGCGGTGATCAGCAGCGCCGCGGTGAAGGCCAGCACCACCAACTGGATCTCGCCGATGACCCGCATCAGCACCCAGAGCGTGCCCGCCAGCACCAGCAGCCGCCAGCCGGCCTCGGCCGCGACCCGCATCCCCCAGGGGATGACCGCGACGGGCTCCGGGCGGGGCGCGATCGCGGGGGCGTACGCGGGGGGCACGGGAACGCTCTGGGGTGCGGCGCTCTCGCCGTCGCCCGGAACCGGGTCGGCGGCCGGAGGTCGCCGCTCCCCGCCCTCGTCCCGATCTCTGTCCCGGTCTCTGTCCCTGTCGTCGCGGCCCTCTTCGATGCGCCGCGAGATCCGGGTAAGCCCGGCCCCCAGATCGGCGAGCCAGCCGGGCAGTCTTGCCATGGTTCTTCCTCTTCCCCCAGTGCGCGTCCGCCGGAGTCCGACGCCCTCCGGGAGCAAAGACGGTACACGCAACGGAGCCCCTCACCGTTTTCACGGCGAGGGGCTCCGTCTAAGCAGCCGAACGGTCTCTAGTACCAGCGGTTGGCCTGCCAGAACGACCAGGCGCCACAGGGGCTGTCGTACCGCTCGTTCATGTAGTTGAGACCCCATTTGATCTGGGTCGCGGGGTTGGTGCGCCAGTCCGCGCCCACCGAGGACATCTTCGAGCCGGGGTACGCCTGGACCAGGCCGTACGCGCCCGAGGACGGGTTCTGGGCCTGGTAGTTCCAGGTGGACTCGTGCTGCACGATATTGCTGAAGCACTGGAACTGACCGGCGGGGACGATCTGCCGGGCGATCGCCTTGACCTCGGCGACCGTGTACGAGCCCTTGGCGGTGAAGCTGGCGGTGCCGACGGAGGAGTCGGAAGCGGTGTCGCGCTCGGCGTCACGGCTGGCGCGCTCGGCCTTCTCCTTGGCCTCGCGCTCCTTCTCCGCCTTCTCCTTCTCCGCCTTCTCCTTGGCCTCGCGCTCCTGCTCGACCTTGGCGTCGGCGGCGGCCTTCTTCGCCTTCGCGGTCTTGGCGGCCTGGACGCGGGCGTCCTCCTCGGCGGCCTTCTTGGCGGAGGCGTCGGCGACGGCGGCCTGTGCGTCCGCCTGCTCCGTCAGCGAGGCGACCTGCACCTGGGCCTGCTGGCCCATGGGTATGTCGGCGATGAGGGTCGCGTCGGCGGCGGTCGTTTCAAGGTTGTCGTTCGGCGACTGAGGGTTGCCCGAGGCAACGCCGACGACGGCTCCGACGGTGGTGACCGCGGTGGCGGATGCCACGGCGAATCCCCGGACCGAGATCCGGCTCACACGGTTTCCTTCCAGCATCGCCCGCACAGGTGACCCCGCGGACGAATCGTGCCCCTGGCACTGGCCTCCCACTGCGTTGGGTCACAGGAGGCGCTGGCCCGTGGTCAACTCCCCTGGGGGAGTGGCCGATACAGCTTGCGGGCGGCACACGACGACACGTATGGAGTTGTTCGGTGTTGCTCGCGCACCAAGGGGTGGTGCAGTTGTGTCGTATGCGGGGCCTGACGGAAGCAAGACTCTGCCGGAACCGGCCACCGCAAGGCAATTCTTCGTTGCGTGGGATAGCTCACACCCACTTGGTGGAGGAGTTCGCCGGGAAAGCCCCCCCAACACAGCGCCGCCCCACTACGCTTCTGCGCTTCGCGGGGCGGCGCCTGCCGTGTCGGCCTGCTGTCGGCCGGTCGGCTGTCGTATTAAATCTGACCGTCCTCCAGCATTTCGGTCACCAGTGCGGCGATCTGCGAGCGCTCGGAGCGGGTGAGGGTGACATGCGCGAACAGCGGATGCCCCTTCAACTTCTCGACCACGGCGACGACTCCGTCGTACCGGCCCACGCGCAGATTGTCCCGCTGTGCCACATCATGGGTCAGTACGACCCTGGAGTTGGCCCCGACCCGGGAGAGGACCGTCAGCAGGACGTTCCGCTCCAGGGACTGGGCCTCGTCGACGATGACGAAGGCGTCATGGAGCGAGCGGCCCCGGATATGGGTGAGCGGCAGGACTTCGAGCATCCCGCGCCCGAGCACCTCCTCGATGACCTCGCGGCCCGCCACGGCCGAGAGGGTGTCGAAGACCGCCTGCGCCCAGGGGCTCATCTTCTCGGCCTCGGTGCCGGGGAGATAGCCCAGCTCCTGCCCGCCCACCGCGTACAGCGGCCGGAAGACCATCACCTTCTGGTGCTGCTGACGCTCCAGCACCGCTTCCAGGCCGGCGCAGAGCGCGAGCGCGGACTTGCCGGTGCCGGCCCGGCCGCCGAGGGAGACGATGCCGACGTCCGGATCGAGCAGCAGATCGAGCGCGATGCGCTGCTCGGCGCTGCGGCCGTGGATCCCGAAGGCCTCGCGGTCCCCCCGGACCAGCCGGACGCCGCCCTCGGCGGTGACCCGGCCGAGGGCCTTGCCGCGCTCGGACTGGAGGACGAGCCCGGTGTGCACGGGCAGCCCGTCCGCCTCGGGGGTGTAGACCCTCTCCTCGCTGTAGAGCTGGTCCACCTCCTCGGCCGAGAGCGACAGCTCGGCCATACCGGTCCAGCCGGAGTCGGTGATGGCCAGCTCCGCCCGGTACTCCTCGGCCAGCAGGCCGACGGACGAGGCCTTGATGCGCAGCGGCAGGTCCTTGGAGACGACGGTCACGTCGTACCCCTCGGCCTGGAGGTTTCTCGCCACCGCCAGAATCCGCGAGTCGTTGTCGCCCAGTCTGAAGCCGGCCGGGAGGAGCGCCGGATCGGAGTGGTTGAGTTCGACGCGGAGGGTGCCGCCGAGATCGCCCAGCGGGATGGGGGCGTCCAGGCGACCGTGCCGGATGCGGAAGTCGTCCAGCAGGCGCAGCGCCTGCCGGGCGAAGTAACCCAGTTCCGGATGGTGCCTCTTGGCCTCCAGCTCCGTGATGACCACGATCGGCAGCACGACTTCGTGCTCGTCGAATCGGGTCGGGGCGTTCGGATCGGCCAGCAGGACGCTGGTGTCGAGAACGTAAGTGCGCCTGTCGGGCAGTCGGCGCTTTGAGCTGTTCACCACGGAAGGACGTACCCCCTCGGATGAGGTCGGCGGTGCGACGCCGTCGCGGGCCAGATGGTCTCCCCGCCGCGACACGGCAGGGGACCTCCCCGCCGGAGGCGGGGGAGGAGCCGGGCTTCAGGCCACGATGCGTGGGCCGAGCACCGGCCCTCCGCGCGGTCCGCACTGGGGGTGCGTTCCTTCGTGTGCAAAGGGCCTCCCGGGTGAGTGGCACCCGCCACTCACTGAGAAACGACGTTCGTGGATCGGACGTCGACCTGGAAGGGATATTCCCTCGAACACCCGCGGCCATGCCACGGCGTGGGGCCACACCTGGATGAACAGTGAGAGACCGGTTCGGCGGCGGCGCTGTTCAGCTGCCGTAACGCCGGTGCCGGGCGGCGTAGTCGCGCAGCGCGCGCAGGAAGTCGACCTTGCGGAAGGCGGGCCAGAAGACTTCGCAGAAGTAGTACTCGGAGTGGGCGCTCTGCCAGAGCATGAAACCGGACAGCCGCTGCTCGCCGCTGGTGCGGATGACCAGATCGGGGTCGGGCTGGCCCCTGGTGTAAAGGTGCTCGGAGATGTGCTCGACGTCGACGATCTCGGCCAGCTCCTCGAAGCTGGTCCCCTTCTGGGCGTGCTCCAGCAGCAGCGAGCGGACCGCGTCGGCGATCTCCTGGCGGCCGCCGTAGCCGACGGCGACGTTGATGAGTATGCCGGTGTGGTCGTGGGTGGCCTGTTCGGCCTCCTTCAGCACGGCCTGGGTGCGGGCGGGCAGCAGATCCATGGTGCCGACGTGGTGCACCCGCCAGCGGCCGTCGGCGGCGAGCGCGCGCACGGCGTCCTCGATGATGCCGAGGAGGGGGACCAGCTCCTTCTCGGGGCGGTCCAGATTGTCGGTGGAGAGCATCCAGAGCGTGACGACCTCGACCTCGGACTCGGCGCACCAGCCGAGCAGCTCCTGGATCTTGCTCGCCCCGGCCTTGTGGCCCGCCTCGGGCGAGCTGCCCGAGGCCTTGGCCCAGCGGCGGTTGCCGTCGAGGATGACTCCGATGTGCTTGGGCACCTGGGTGTGGTCCAGTCGGCCTTCCACCCGGCGTGCGTAAAGCCTGTACACCAGGTCACGCAGGTTCACGGAGTCCACCTCTCGGTTCTGTTCGCGCTCGTCTGTAAGGGCTCGCCCGCCGGGGTGCCCGGAGTACGGGGACCGGGGCGGGGGCTCGTGGATCGGCTGACCGGGGTCCGCTCCCGGGCGGCGTGCCACCGGCGGCGCGTCCGGGGCCCGGCACCGGGCGGCCCGGCCGGGGACGGGCGGCGGTCTCCCGCGCCGTTCGGCTTCCCCTGAAGCCGCAACACTACTGCTCACCGGCCACGACGGCCCAACCCGGTATGTCACAAGTCCGTGATAAGGAGGGATGTGTGACTGATCCCTCTGTATATCTCGCTTCCGCCGACCGCTACGACTCGATGGAGTACCGCCGCTCCGGCCGCTCCGGCCTGCGCCTTCCGGCGATCTCGCTCGGTCTCTGGCACAACTTCGGCGACGACCGCACCCTTGTCTCTCAGCGGGCGATCCTGCGCCGCGCCTTCGATCTCGGGGTCACCCATTTCGACCTCGCGAACAATTACGGGCCGCCGCCCGGATCGGCCGAGCTGAATTTCGGCAAGCTCTTCGCCCAGGATTTCGCCCCCTACCGCGATGAGCTGATCATCTCGACCAAGGCGGGCTATCTGATGCACCCGGGCCCCTACGGCGAATGGGGCTCCCGGAAGTATCTGCTGTCCTCGCTGGACGCCTCGCTGAAGCGGATGGGTCTGGACTACGTCGACATCTTCTACTCCCACCGCTTCGACCCCCACACTCCGCTGGAGGAGACGATGGGGGCGCTGGCCTCGGCCGTGAAGCAGGGGAAGGCGCTGTACGCCGGTGTCTCCTCGTACACCTCGGAGCAGACCGCCGAGGCGGCGCGGCTGCTGCGCGAGATGGGGGTGCCCGCCCTGATCCATCAGCCCTCGTACTCGATGATCAACCGGTGGACCGAGGAGGACGGGCTGCTGGACACCCTGGAGACGGCGGGCATGGGGTGCATCGCCTATGTGCCGCTGGCGCAGGGGGTCCTCACCGGGAAGTACCTCCGGGGGATCCCGGAGGGCTCGCGGGCCAGCCAGGGCAAGTCGCTGGACCCGGGGCTGCTCTCGGAGGACGTGGTGCGCCGGCTGAACGGGCTGAACGACATCGCGGCGGGGCGGGGGCAGTCGCTGGCGCAGCTGGCGCTCAGCTGGGTGCTGCGGGATCCGAGGATGACCTCCGCGCTGATCGGCGCGTCGAGCGTGGCGCAGCTTGAGGAGAATGTGGCGGCGCTGGCGGGGGCTCCGCTGAGTTCGGCGGAGCTGGCGGAGATCGATGTCTTCGCGGTGGACACCGAGGGTGCGAACATCTGGGCCCGCCGGGGCTGAGAGCCCGCCCGGGAGGGGGCCCGGTGTGCCCGGGAAAGAAAACGGGCCGGTCCGTGGGGGGGGATACGGACCGGCCCGAGGGGGGGTTTCCACCATAACGCTTCGCAGGTCGTGGCGCGCGCCACCCGGGAGCGGGGGCGTGTCGCGGAGTCCGCGAATGGCCGGACACAGACGGCGGGGGCAGACGGCCCAAGGGATTCCGGACCGGGCGTGTCGCCGGAGCCGTCCCCCCGAAGGGTGAACCGGACCGGATGCGCCCGGTTGACGGTCCGGGGGCGGCGCGGGGCCCGGCGGGACGACCGGACGGACGACCGGACGGGCGGCCGGACGACCTGCCCCGGCCGCAGGTCAGGCCGCGGCCTCGGCCTCGGCTTCCTTGGTCTTGTTGGCGATGATCTCCTGCATGAAGGCGGCTCCCCAGTCCCCGAGCGGCTCCAGCGCGGTGTTCAGCGCCTGGCCCAGTTCCGTGAGGGAGTACTCGACCCTCGGCGGGACCTCCCGGTAGACCTCGCGGTGCACCACGCCGTCCGCCTCCAGCTCACGCAGCTGCTGAATCAGCATCTTCTCGCTGACTCCGGGCACGGAGCGCCTCAGCTCGCCGAAGCGGAGGGTCCCCGCATCGTTGAGCGCCCAGAGAATGAGCGGCTTCCACTTTCCGCCGACGACGTCCACCGCCGCGTCCAGGCCACAGTGATAGGACGGCTTGATCTTGGCCACGGCAACTCCTCCGGGTGTGTCAGCACTTACCTTTTCGCCAGTACACCATCTCCGCCGGGAAAGCCCGCCATGGCGGACGGAATTCGTCCCCCGTACCCTCCTGGCTTCCCCGGCTCCGGGTCGCGGCGGAGCAGGGTGATGCCGTCGCGGTGGGCGATACGGCGGTAGCCGTACGAGTCCTCGGCGGCGGCCAGCTCGGCGGCCTGCTGTCCGGCCGGGTAGGGCCAGTGGCCCGTACGGTACGGCCAGGCCTCGGGCGCTTGGCTGTCGTGGATGATCCACTCGGCGGTCGGGCGCGGCAGCTTTTTCCGCGCGTCGCCGTCGCCGGGGCCCTGGCCGTCGCCTTCGCCGGGGCCGTGGAGCCTGGCGTCGACCGGGTAGGCCGGGAAGAGGACCACCTCGCAGCGCGAGGTCAGCTGGGGTACCAGCCGGTTGGAGGCCGCGACGCTCGCGCCGTCGGGGATCCGCGCGAGCAGCGCGCGGGCCGCCTCGATGTGCCCGGTGGTGCGCCAGGTGGCGCGCTGGGCAAGCTGGGCGAGGGGGAAGGACGGCAGCAGTACGAGCGTCACCGCCAGGGCCGTGGTCAGGGTGGCGCGGATCTGGCGGGCGCCGAGCGGATGGGCCTCCCGCCGCCAGGGCCGGAGCGCGTCGATGAGCCCGGCGACGACGAGGGGCATCAGCACGGCGCTGTAGTGGAAGGAGGTGCCCCAGTGGAAGCCGTTCTGCGAGAGCATCCGCCAGCCGAGGGTGGGGACGGCGAGCAGCGCCAGCGGTGAGCGCAGGGCGAGCAGCGCGGAGGGCGCGAAGACCAGGATGAGCGTCATGGCCTTGATGTCGGGCCGCAGCGCGTCCAGCGGGGCGAGGGCGATGGCGGCGAGCGGGGAGGCGTGGGCCCCGTCGTCGAGGTTGCCGCCGTGGGCGTAGCCGCCGGCCGGGTTGAGCGCGGGCAGCAGCAGTTTGATCTGGACGGCGGAGGCGAGCAGCCCGGCCGCCGCGGTGAGCGTGCCGAGGCGGCGGGGGCCCTTCCAGGCGATGACGCAGCCGAGCGCGGCGAGCGTAAGACCCAGGTCCTCCTTGACGAGGACGAGGGGGGCGGCCCAGGCCACCGCCGCGCGCCAGCGGCGCTGTCCGAGCGCGACGGCGGCGAAGGAGAGCAGCGGTACGGCGAGGGCGACCTCGTGGAAGTCGAAGGCGGCGGCGGAGGCGATGCCCCAGCTGAGCCCGTAGGCGAGGGCGACGGCGTGGGCGCCGCGGCGGCCGAGGGCGCTCCCGGCCCAGGAGACGAGCGGCACGGCGGCGACGGCGAGCAGCGCGGACTGGGCGAGGAGGAGGCAGAGCGGGGAGGGCCAGAGCCGGTAGAGGGGGGCGAGGAGGGCGAGCGCGGGGTGGAAGTGGTCGCCGAGGAGGTTGAAGCCGTCGCCGCGCAGGGGGACGACCGGGGGTCTGAGGTGGGCGTAGGCGCGGACGGCCTGTTCGAAGATGCCGAGGTCGTAGCCGGTGGTGCGGAGGAGGGTGTGGCGGCGTACGGCGACGGTGGCGTAGAGCGCGAAGAGGACCGCCGCCCAGCTCCAGGGGAGGAGGGCGGCGGGGAGGGTCCGGGGGTTCGGGGGTGGGGGCTGCGGCGTCGGAGGGGTGCGCGGTGCGCCGCGCCGAGCCACCGAGTTGTCAGTAAATGTCCGCATACATCTGGACTCTATCTGTGATAACTCGTCAGCCGGGGCAGGTCCCGGTCAGCCTGCCGCGAGACCGCCCGCGAGGACTCCGGCCAGCGCGCCCGCGATCATGAACGGGCCGAAGGGGATCGCGGTCCCGCGCCCCGCGCGGCCCAGGAGCATCAGCCCCAGCCCGTACACCGAACCGAACAGGAACCCGGCGAAGGCCCCGGCGAACAGCACGCTCCAGCCGTACCAGCCCAGCACCACCCCGAGCGAGAGCGCGAGTTTCACATCGCCGAAGCCCATCCCGTCCGGATGGATCAGGAAGAGCGCGAAGTAGACCGCGCCGAGGGCCGCGCCGCCCAGCAGCGCGCCCGGCCAGGAGCCTGCCGCGCCCGGCAGCAGCGCCGCCGGGCCCAGCAGGCCGGCGGCGGGCGCCGCGAGCGGCAGGGTGAGCCGGTCGGGGGGCCGGTGCACCCGCCGGTCGACGAGGGCGAGCAGCACGGCGAAGGGCGTGAGCAGCAGGCACACCGCCAGTTCGGGGCGCGCGCCGGTGGCGGCGGCGAGCGCCGCGCAGACCAGCGCGGTGACGGCCGGGACGGCTCCCGCTCCGGCCCCCTTCGCGACCCGCGGGCCCGGCTCCGTACCCGCACCGGTCTGCGCGGGCCTCGCGCCGACCCGTACCCGGCACTCGGGGCAGCGCGCCCCGCCGAGCCAGCCGCGCGCCGGGCCGGTGAAGGGGTGTCCGTCCGGGCAGCCGTCCCGCCACGGCCGGGAGGGCTCGACGGAGAGCCGGTACGCGGCACGGGGCACCAGCAGCCCGGTGGCCGCGCCCCACAGAACGGCGGCGGTGATCAGCGTGGCGTACACGGCCCCGAGGGTAGGCGGCGCCCGGCCGCCCGGTCATGGGCCCGGGGGCCCACTCGGAATCCGCGCGCCCCCGATAGCGTCTACGGCCATGGGTTCGGGAGAGCGGTGGCGGGACGGCGAGGGGTCGTTGTGGGTGGAGGGGCGCGACGCGCCGGTGCCCCTGGAGATCGCGGCGGGTTACCGCAGCAGGCGGCGGGGGCTGCTCGGCCGGGACGGTGTCGAGGGGGCGATGCTGCTCACGCCGTGCGGCGCGGTGCACACCTTCCGGATGCGCTTCACCGTCGATGTGGCCTATCTGGACCGCGAACTGCGCGTGCTGGACGTCCACACCCTCCGCCCCGGGCGGCTCGGCAGGCCCCGGCCGCGGGCACGCCATGTGCTGGAGGCGGCGGGCGGGGCGATGGAGGAGTGGGGAGTACGGAAGGGAGTGCGGCTGCGGGTGGAAACAACCTAGGAGCGGGGTTCGCCGGTGGAGGCGTGGCGGCCCCGGGGGCGGGCGAGGCGGGCGGCGGCGGTCCAGCCGAGGAGAGTGAGAAGGAGCGCCGAGCCCAGGCCGATGCCGGTGATGCCGACGACCGTCAGGAGGGTCTCGCGGGGGTCGTCGTCCTCGGCCCGCCCCTCCATGGCCTCCTCCCGGTCGTCCTCGGTGATGCCGAAGCCCGCCGCGACCGGGTCGCTCAGATAGGCGGGCGCCTCGGCGCGCTCGCCGTCGAGGGTCAGCCGCAGGGTCACCGGCAGTGGGCCCGGGGCCTTCCGGTCGAGGGAGACCCGGAGATAGTGCGGACCGGAGAAGCGCATTCCGCTGATGTCGTTGTGGTCCGACGTCCGGTTGCCGAAGACGGCCCGTTCGGTGTCGAGGGAGAGCTTGCCCGGCCTGCCCCGGTAGGGCTCGGCGGTGTTCTCCACAAAGCCCCGGGCGGTGTTGAACACCGTGACCCGCAGCCCGCCGCCGGGCCGTCCCGAGGTGCCGCCGTCGCCGAACTCGGCGTCGAGCAGCAGCCGCTGCCCCCACTCCACCGGAACCCGGTAGAAGCGGCTGTCGCCCGGGTTCAGCGCCTCGCTCCACACACCGTGCCCGATCGGATGGGTGTCGTTGAAGCCGGATCCCCCGGTCACCGGCGTGGCCGGGCCGCTCACCCGCTCCGGGTCGCCCCGGTCCTCCGGGGCGGTCGGGGTGACGGGCCCGGCCGTGCCCTCCTTGAGGCCGGGCTCGCTCATGTGCTTCAGCTCGACCGTCCAGCCCTTGGCGGTCGAATCGCTCTCGCCGCCGCCGATCCACTCGACGGTGTAGAGGTACTCCCCCGCCGCCTGGCACTCCCGGCCCTGCCCGATGCGCCGGGTGGAGTAGTCGGCGACGGGCAGCGGGGTGGACCCGCCGAAGGTGATGTCGTTGCGGACGCTGCACCGGGCCCCGTCGGCGGACTCCAGGGAGACCCGTATCCCGTCGGTGGGACGCACCCGGCTGCCGGGCGGCGGGGCGAGCACGGCGGAGACATAGGCGTTCGACGTGTCGTCGAGCACGACCCGGTAGTACTTCCGCTCCCCCGCCGAGATCGAGTCGACATAGGTGCCCTCTTCGAGCCTCGGCCCGCCCGCCTCCGCCGAAGCGGCGCCGGAGATCCGCTGCGCGTCGGGAGCGGTACGGTACGCCCCCGGCCAGTTCGCCGACGCGGCCAGTGCGGGCGCGGGGCCCTGGGCGAGCGAGCACACCGCCGCGAGGGCGACCACCGCCGACACCCGCCGTCCCGCCGCCGCCGGCCGCCTGGTGACCGGCGTACCGCCCCGCCTCATCCGTGTGCTCCTAGACCTGTCGTTCCGACTCCACACCTGCGGGCCGATGCATCTTATCGGCCCGTATGGTGGTCAGTTGGGGTTTCCGGCGGCGGATCCGGTGGGGAAGGAGACCTCGACCCGGCGGTTCTTCCGGCGGCCGTCCTCGGTGGCGTTGTCGGCGATCGGATAGTCCTCGCTGTAGCCGCGGACCTCGTAGGTGACGCCGGGGTCGTTCAACTGCTCGCTGAGGACCCCGTGGACGGCGTCGGCCCGCTGGCGGGAGAGTTTGCGGCCGTGCTCGTAGGTGCCCAGATTGTCGGTGAATCCGAAGACCCGGATCTTCCGGCCCCGGTGCTTCTCGACCTCCGCGGCGATCGCGGCGATACGGCTCTCGGCCCGGGGGTTCAGCTCCGCGCTGTCCTTGCCGAAGAGGACTTCCGCCTGAAGCGCGAACTTCAGCGAGATCGTGGTCTCCTCGCGGCGCTCCTCGCCGCCCTCGGTCTCCACGATGGAGACGATGTCGAGGACGCGCGGCTGGGCGAGGGTGGCCCCGTCCCGCATCTTCAGTCCGGCGCTGTCGGCGTCGACCTGGGGCGGTTCGGAGAGCGGCACGGCCCCCGGGGGGGCGCTCGGGTCGTTCTCGGCCGGGGCGGCGGCGGGCACGGCGGCCGAGCCCGCGGCGGAGGCGGAGGTCAGCTGGAATCCGGTGAACAGCAGAGTCAGGGCGACGGACACGGCCGCCGGCCGCCGGCCCGCCGTGCGCGGAGTCCGCCGCCCGGTCCCGGCGGCCATCAGCTGATCTCGATCGTGGCGCTGGGCATGAGCGGGATCTGCACATCGACCGAGTCGGTGTCCTCGGGGGGCGCGGGGAACTGGGCGAAGAAGTCGACGCTCCGGCCCGCTTCGAAGGCGCTCAGACCGGTGGTGGTGAGCGGGTATCCGTCGGTGTCGCGGAGCACGTAGTAGCGCTTCTTGCCGGCCTTGTCGACCAGGGTGATGCCGGCGAGGGAGCGTCCGGTCACCTTGACCTGCTTCTCCTGGCCGTTCCACTGGACCGGCGGGGCCTGCCGTTTGCCGCTGACGTTCTGCACGACGCCCGCGAGGGTCAGAAAGCCGCCGTCGTCGCGGACCGCGCTGTGCACGGTGAACTGGAAGCCGTTGCCGCCCTTGATGGTGGCCAGGACCTGGGGGGCCTCCGGCGCGGCGGAGCCGCCGTCGTCGCCGGGCCGGCCGGACTCGGCGATGTCGGCCGGGGTGGAGACCGCGGCGTTGCCCTTCTCGTCCGCGTCGTCCTCACCGTCGCCGCCGCCGCACGCCGTGAGGGAGAACGACAGCGCCGCCGCCACAAGGACCGCCGTCACTGTCCCGGGGGCCTTCGCTCGATGCCCAATGCTCATCAGTGCTGTTCCTTTGCGTTCGGTGGCGGTGCGTTCGGTGGCGCGGTCAGTCCCCGTCCAGCCGGACGGTGAAGAGGTCGGACATGTCGGGGAGGCGGTCCGGCTGCTGCGGATCGAGGTCGAAGCTCTCGCCGCCGTCGCAGTCGAGCGTGCCGGGGGAGACGGGCTCCGGCGGCTCGGCCGGTTCGGTGGGCTCGGTGGGCTCGGCCGGTTCGGACGGCTCCGAGGGGGTGGACGGCTCGGCGGGCTCGGACGGCTCCGGGGGCTCCGCGGCGGCGAAGGTGCAGCGGGGCTCGACCACGGCGGTGGCCGTCGCCTCCGCGCGGAAGTTCTCGGTGCCGGGCAGCACGGTGTCGCCGATCGACTCCCGCGCGTCCACGGCGACGGTGTATCCCCAGCGGCCGTCGCCCAGCGAGAAGCAGTCCCCCACCAGGGTCCCGTTCGCCTCGGCGAACCGGCCGGCGGCGTCACAGCCGGTTCCGAGGGTGTCCTTCGGGCGGCCGTCGAGGAAGTCGCGGAGGAAGTCCGGGTCGAGGATGCCCGCCGCCAGGTCCTCGCCGAGGCTGTCGCGGGACTCGCGGGCGGCGGCGAGCGCGGCGGCGTCCGCGCCGGACTGGGTCCCGCCCCGGCTCGCGCCCGCCTGCCCGACGGCGAAGAAGGCGAGCGCGAGAAAGAGCAGGCCCACCACCATCGCGAGATAGATGGGGGTCGCCTGCCCTGCCTCACGGGTGCGGCGGGCGCCCGGCGCGGCTACTCGCCGCCGCCCCCACCGCCGCTGAGGATCTCGCCGACCTTCTCCGTCAGCCCGTTGGCGATGTCGTCGGCCACTCCCGAACCCACCAGCGCCGCGATGATCGCGGCCACCAGCACGATCACTCCGACGTACTCGACCGAGCCCTGTCCCCCGTCGCGGCGGTCCCTCCTCGCGCGCGAGGCTGCCGCCGCTCGGGCCGCGAGATACAGACGGGTCCTGACCACGGCCTTGAGCGTCACGTTCGGCATCGGCTTCCCCTCCGGCGCCGGGGGCGCTGACGCCGGCCGGCTCGTACGAGTCCATGTCTCCGCCCGCCGGACCCGCGACGCCCGCCCTCCGGCGGCCGGTCCGGGTGGCGGCGTGAGAAATGTACGCCGGAAGCGCGCGCCCGGGAATGGGCCCCGGGGCCCAACGGCGGGCCCAGGCGAGGAGGGTGCGCCCGGTCATGAGGCACCCGCCGGGCCGGTCGCGCCGCGCGCCGCCGCCACGCCGTGCCAGACGGCGATGGCCTCGCCCCTGCTGGCCGCGTTCAGCTTGGCGAAGATGCGGTTGATGTGGTTCTTGACCGTCTTCGGGCTGATGAAGCAGGAAGCGGCGATCTGCTGATTGGTCAGACCCGACGCGATCAGCCCCATCACCTCGACCTCCCGCCTGCTCAGCTCGGTGATCACTCCTCGGGGCTCCTCGGCCGGGTGGGGGCCCGAAGATGAATGTCCCACATTCGCTTGCGTAAGCGAAGCCTGTTGAGCAAATTCCCGGAACCTTGGGCGGGGCCATGTACCAGGCATTGCTTGTCCGATGAAGCGATTCTCTACGGTTTCGTCGGAGTGGATGTGTGCGGTCGCAGACGCTTTCGCGGCCGGATCGCCGCGTACTCCCGCGAGCAGGGCGCCGGTCGCGGAGGGGGAGAGCGGCGCACGGCCTGCCCGGATGTCGCGTACCGCGGCGACCAGCTCCTCGGCGGTGAACTCGCCGTGGACCAGATAGCCGCCCGCGCCCCGCCGCAGCGCCTCGTGGACGATCGCGCTCTCCCGGCTGTAGGTCATCATCAGCACCGGGGCGAGCGGGACCAGATGGGGCAGGGCCGATATGCCGTCCACGCCCGGCATCCGGACGTCCAGCAGCACGACGTCCGGCCGGTGCCGGACCGTCGCCTCGTAGGCCTGGCGGCCGTCGGCGGCCTCCGCGACGACGGCCAGATCGGGACGGCCCTGCAACAGGGCGGTCAGACCCGCCCGTACGACCGGGTTGTCGTCGGCGACGACGATCCGGAGCGGGGCGGCCGGCGGGGGCGGGTGCTCCACCGGGCCGGGGGGATGGTGGGGGTGGTCGTCCGGCATGGCCACGGCCTCCTCTCTGAGCGGGGGACGGGAAACGGGGGTCACAGCAGCAGCGAGACCGGGGCGCTCGGCACGGCGGGCAGGGGGAGTTCGAGGCGGACCTCGGTGCCGCGGGAGGCGGGGCCCCGGCCGATCCGGATCCGCGCGCCGATGGAGGCGGCCCGTTCGACCATGCCCACCAGGCCGAAGTGGCCGGATCTGCGGAGCCCTTCGAGGGTGGTGCCGGGCGGCAGCCCCTTCCCGTCGTCGTAGACGCTGATCCGCAGCACTCCGTCGAGCACCCCCGCCGACACCTCCACCCGCCCGGAGCCGCCGTGCCGGCGGGCGTTCTCCATCGCCTCCGACGCGATGGTCAGCGCGTGCCGGGCGACGGCCTGCGACAGCGCGGGCGGGCTCGCGCCGACGCGGCGGAAGACGGCGCGGACGCCGTCGCGGCGGTCGAGGTCCTCGGTACGGGCGCCGAGTTCGGCGACGATGTCCGTGCCGCCGTCGGGGGTGGGCTCCCGGCGCAGATCGGAGAGCAGCTCGCGCGATTCGGCGGCGGCCCGGCGCGCGGCCCTGGCCACCAGCTCGGCCTGGAGCCGTACGGTGGACGGGTCCATCCGGTCGGCGGTGTGGGCGAGCCCGTCGGCGGCGAGCGCGAGCCCGTGCAGGGTCTTGGCCACCGAGTCGTGCATCTCCCGTGCGAGCCTGGCGCGTTCGCGCTCGACCGCCCCGCCGGCCGCGAGCCGGGCGCGGGCCTCGGAGAGCGCCTGTCCGGCCTCGCCGAAGCCCAGCATCAGCCGGCGCAGGGTGCTGCCCAGCGCGCCGGTCAGCACACAGAGCCCGGGGAGCAGAAGGGCGGTGAAGCGGGCCACCGCCTGGTCGTTGACGGCGTACGCGCCCGCCACGATCAGCGACTGGAGCACGGCGAAGACGGCGGCCCCGCGCCGGCCGTAGATCAGCCCGGCGAGCAGCGGGGTGCAGATGGTGACGTACGCGAGGGTGGAGTCCGGCGACGCGGTGATCAGCAGCAGTGCGCCGAAGGCCATGTCGGCGCCGAGCAGCCAGGGGTGGCGCAGCAGTACGGGGCCGAACCGCTCCCAGTCGCGGAGCAGGGCGTACGAGGTCATGAAGGTGACCAGGACCGCCGCTCCGACCAGCCAGCTCGCCGGGCCAGGGCGGGTGCCGGCGAGGGCGAAGGGGACGGCCAGCGCGATCATGGCGAGGCGGAAGCCGAAGACCTGGCGGCAGAGCGCCTGGAGGGCGTTGACCTGGAGGGGCAGCGAGGGGGTGCGGGAGCGGCCCGGGCCGGTGCCGGACGGGTCGGTACGGCTGTGGTCGTGGCGGTCGTGCTGATCGTGGTGTTCGTCGTGGTCCATGGGGCTCACCTCCCGTTCCTGAGCGCTGCCGGGTGCCGGGGGCCGGGCGGGTCAGCCGCCCAGCACCTCCGAGAGATCGACTCCCGCGCCGTAGTAGAAGCTCGCGATGATGAGGATCATCGTCGCCGGGAGCATGATCAGGGTGACCACGAGCGTGGACTTGGGCACCGCTCTGGCCGCGTCCCTGCGGGCGTTCTGGGCGTCGGTGCGGCGCATGTCGGTGGCGATCTGGATGAGGGTCTCGACGATCGGCGCGCCGAGTTCCTCGCCCTGCTGGAGCGCGGTGACCAGCATCGACACCTGCTCCGAGTCATTGCGCCTGCGCAGTTGGTCGAAGGCTTCGCGGCGGCTCACTCCCATGTCCATCTGGCGCAGGGTGATGCGGATCTCGTCGGACCAGGGGCCCTCGTACTTCTCCGAGACGCGTTCGAGGGCCTGGCGGAAGCCGAGGCCGGCCGAGACGACGACGGCGAGGACGTCGAGGAAGTCGGGGAGGGTGCGTTCGATGTCGGCGCGGCGGCGGCGGATGGCGGCCTTGATGATGACGTCGGTCCAGAGGAGGCCGAAGAGCAGCAGCAGGATCGCGAGGACGAACTGTCCGCGCAGCAGCATGGAGAGGAAGGCCAGCACGCCCAGGAAGCTGTAGACGGCGCGGCGGGCGGCGTAGCGGTCGACGGTCATGCCGCCGGGGTTGCCCGCCATGTCGAGCCGGACGCGCAGGGCGTCGACCCGCTTGGGGCCCATGGAGCGGAGCACGGCGGGGGCGTAGCGCATGCCGAGCCGGTCGATTCCGGAGCCGACCGCCGTGGTGCGGGTGGCGCCGATCTCCAGCGCCAGGGCGAGGTCCTCGGGGAGTTTCGCGTCGGCGCGGTACATCCGTACGCCGTGGAAGACGCCGTACACGGACAGGCCGAGCAGCGCGGCGAGGAGAAGTCCCATGGTGTCCTGTGTCCTCCTTGTCTCAGACCTGGATCCGGGAGACCCGGCGGATCAGGAACGCGCCGAGTCCGTAGAGGCCGAAGGCGATGAGGGTGGTGATCTGGCCGACCACCGAGCCGGTCATTTTGTCGAGGGCTCCGGGGGTCATGGAGTTGATCATCAGCAGGAAGCCGAGGCCGAGCAGGGGGACGGCCAGGGCGGTGACCTTGATCTGGGAGAGCGTGGTGGTGACCTCCCGGCGGGTCTCCTTGCGCTCCTCCAGGGACTGGGTGAGGTTGCGCAGCGAGGTGACGACCTGGCCGCCTGCCCGGTTGGCGAGGATGAGGGTGGTGACGAGGACGATCAGCTCGCGGGAGGGCAGCCGCTCGGCGAGCCGGCCGAGCGCCTCGTCGAGGCTCTGTCCGACGGCGAGCTGGTCGGCGACGACGCCGAGTTCATGGCCGGCGGGGTCGTCGAGTTCCTCGGCGGCCATGGCGAGGGCGGTGCGCAGGGCGAGTCCGGCCTGGGTGGCGTTGGCGAGTACGCGGGTGAGCTCGGGGAGCTGGTTGATGAAGGCCTCGGTGCGCTTGTTCCGCTGCCAGTTGAGGAAGGCGTTGGCTCCCCAGAGGCCGGCGAAGGCCGCGAGCACTCCGAAGAAGGGGGCGAAGACCGCGCCGATGATGAAGTAGAGGGAGAGCAGCCCGGCGAGGACGTAGACGGCGTACTCGCCGGGGGTGAGGTCGAGGCCGGTGACGGCTATCTTCCGTTCGATGCGGCGGCCGAGGCGGGTGGGGCGCAGCCGCCGGTCGACGCCGTCGAAGCGGCGGCGGCCGGTGGGGCCGGTGAGCGTGCCGCTCTGGGTCATCCGGTCGACCAGGGCCTGTCGCTGGGCCCTGCCCGAGGCGTAGGTGTGCGCGCCGATGACACCGAGCACACCGGCGAGCAGTGTGACTCCGGCTGTCAGAAGCGGGAGATTGTCCATGTCGGGCGGGGCCTTTTCGATGGGCTTCGGATGACGGTGAGGGGGCTCGGGGGCCGTTCAGACGACCGTTCGGCGCACGGCGAGCTGGTCGTCGGAGTCGGCCACGCCGAAGACCGGGGGCAGCGGCTCGTTCTTCATATAGAGCCGTTCGGCGACCTTGCGCGGGACCGGGTGGTAGACAAACCGGCCGTTCACCCGGCCGTCGGCGGTCATGGGCTCGGCCTGGAAGCGGCAGACGGAGACGATGCGGTACTCGTCGCGGCCCCGGGAGTCGACGACGGCGATCTCGGTGACCCGGCGGGAGCCGTCGGCGTGCCGGGTGAGCTGGACGATGACGTCGACGGCGCTGTTGATCTGGTCCCTGATGGCGATGAAGGGGATCTCGACCTCGGCCATGGAGGCGAGGGTCTGGAGCCGCATCAGCGCGTCCTCGGCGCTGTTGGCGTGGACGGTGGCGAGCGAGCCGTCGTGGCCGGTGGACATGGCCTGGAGCATGTCGAGCGTCTCGCCGCCGCGCACCTCTCCGACGATGATGCGGTCGGGGCGCATGCGCAGGGAGTTGCGGACGAGGTCGCGGATGGTGACCCGGCCCTTGCCCTCGACGTTCGGCGGCCGACTCTCCAGGGTGATCACATGGGACTGCTGGAGCTGGAGTTCGGCGGAGTCCTCGATGGTGACGATCCGCTCGTTCTCCGGGATCAGTCCGGAGAGGGAGTTGAGCAGGGTGGTCTTGCCGGTGCCGGTCGCGCCGGAGACGATCACATTGAATTTGGCCCGGACCAGACCCGAGAGCAGCAGGGTCATCTGCTCGTCCAGGGAGCCGATGGCGATCATTTCCTGGAGGGTGAAGGCGCGCGGGAAGCGGCGGATGGTGAGGATGGGCCCGCTCAGGGAGAGCGGCGGGATGATGACATTGACCCGCTCCCCGGAGGGGAGGCGGGCGTCGACCATCGGATTGGCCTCGTCGACGCGGCGGTTGACGGTGGAGACGATGCGCTCGATGGTCTGCATCAGCTGTTCGGCGGAGGAGAAGCGGAGCGGGAGCATCTCCAGCCGGCCGCCGCGCTCCACATAGACCTGTTCGGGGCCGTTGACCATGATCTCGCTGATGGAGGCGTCTTCGAGCAGCGGTTCCAGGATGCCGAGGCCGAGGGCTTCGTCGACGACCCGGCGGATGAGCTGGGAGCGTTCGACGCTGGAGAGGACCGGGCCCTCGCGGCTGATGATGTGGCCGAGCACCCGTTCCAGCCGGGCCCTGCGCTCGGCGGCGGCGAGCGCCGACATCTCGGCGAGGTCGATCTCCTCCAGGAGCTTGGCGCGGTAGACGACGACAAGGCGGTTCTCCTCGCCGTGGCCGTTGACCGGCTCGGGGCTGCTGATGCGCGCCCGCAGGCTCATGTCCTCATCTCCCAGGTGGTGCTAGGTCTGCGCTGGATCTGCCGGGTGGTGCGCGGGCTCGGGGGCTCGGGGGCGGGCGGTTCAGTCGCAGGGCATGGTGACTCTTCTCGTCGCCGGGCCGATGTCGAAGACGGGCAGCAGCCGGGGGACGGAGACCACGGCGGTGGCGGTGACCTCGTCGGCCCCGGCGCACTCGGCGCTGATGGAGGCGTCCAGCCAGTCGCTGAGGGCGGCCCGGCCGGCCGCCGCGCCCTTGCCGTCGCCGTCCTTCTGGGACGCGGCGCGGGCGGCGGCGCGGGCGGCGGTGCCCGCCTGCTGGGCGGTGTAGGCGGCCAGGCCGAACTGGACGGCAGCGAGGCCGACCAGCAGCAGCAGGGTGATCACTCCGGCGTACTCGATGGCGGCCTGGCCGCTCTCCGGCTCACGGGCACGGTCACGGGCACGGGCACGGGCACGGGCACGGATGCGTACGCGTACGCGGTCACGGCTCATGAGGGGACCTCGTTCACGGCGGCGGCGTCGGCGTCGAAGGTGAAGGGCAGATCGAGCACCCCGGGGAAGAGCACGGGCACGGAGAAGGTGATGCTGACCTCGTACAGATCGCCGCCGTTGCCGGGGCAGCCGAAGCGCGCCCCGGCCAGCCAGGCCGCCGGGAGGTCCTCCCGCGCCGCCGCCTCGCAGGCGGCCGGTCCGTCCACCGCGCCCGCCCTGGCCCCCGCGTCGGCCGCGTTGCCCGCCAGGGAGAAGCTGTAGCCGATGAGCGCGGCCTGCCAGAGCAGGGCCAGGGTCGCCAGGATGACAGGGAGGGTGCCGGTGAACTCGACGGCGGCCTGGCCCCGGTCCTCCCGCAGCCGGGCGCGGACGAGCCGCGCCCACCCGGGGGCCACGGCCGGCGCGGGGGCCGTCCGCCCCGCTCGTACGTGAGACCTCATCGCTCCCCGTACCCCCTCACGGTGCTCATCTCGACCGTGCCCGGCGGAGGCCGATCGAACCCCGGTCGCCCCGCAATCTGCCGTGTTTCGGCTCAGTCTGGGGCGCGCGCACCAGCTCCAGTTCGCCCGCGAGCGCCCAGAGCGCCTGTTTGACGGCGGACTTCGCCTCCAGGTCCTGCATCCGCCCGGCGTCGACCACCGGCTGGAGTTCCTTGTAGCCGGCCGGGACGGCGGTCCTGGCGACCCGGGTGCCGGTGATCTTCTCGATCAGCGGGGGCTGGATCTCGGTGGCCCGGTTGTGGCGGTTGACGACGGCGACGGTCTCCTCCGCCTTGCGGATCTGGAGCCGGTCCCAGAGCCGGACCATGCGCTTGGCGGCGCGGACCGAGACCACGTCCGGAGTGGTCACCAGCAGGGTGGTATCGGCCATTTCCACGGCGGCGGCGTTGGCGCTGTTCATCTGGGTGCCGCAGTCGATGACGACGACCTCGTACCGATTGCGCAGCGCGCTGACGATCTGCCGTACGGCGCGGTCGGTGACCTCCTCGCCGCGCTCGCCCTCCCCCGGCGCGAGCAGCAGCCCGAGCCCGGTGTGATGGGCGAAGAGGGCGTCCTGGAGCACCCGGGGCGAGATGTCCTGGATCCCGGCGAGGTCGGCGATCGAGCGGCGGAACTGGACGTCGAGGTAGGAGGCGACATCGCCGGACTGGAGGTCGAGATCGGCGAGCGCCACCGTGCGGCCCGAGGCCTGGGCGGCCAGCGCGAGCTGGACGGCGGTGACGGTGGTGCCGACGCCGCCCTTGGCCCCGCTGACGGTGACGACGGTGCCGCCGGGGCCGGTGAAGACGTCGGCGCTCTGCCCGAGGTGCCTGCGCACCCCGGTGGACCAGCCGGCCGCGGCGGCCACGCGCTGGGCGAGTTCCTCGTACGAGAGGGGGAGGGCGACCAGGCCCCGGGCGCCGGAGTCCATCGCGGCCGAGTAGAGCGCGGGGCCCGCGTCGGCCGTCACCAGGACGACGCCGACGGCGGGGAAGCGCAGCCCGACCTCACGGATCAGTTCGAGGGCGGGCACCGGTCCGATGCGCTCGTGGACGAGGACGACCTCGGGCAGTTCGTCGAGCGACTCGGCGGCCAGTCTGGCCAGCGTGTCGAGCAGGGTGGTCGAGTCCCCCACCGGGGCGGCGGGTTCGGCGTCGGGGAGCTGGCTCAGCAGGGTGGTGACGGCCCGGGCCGCGTCGGCCTCGCCGACGGCCGGAAGGATGCGTGTGGTCATACAGCCCTCACCTGTTCTTGTCTTCGTCGAGGGTGTAGGTGCTGTCGCCGGGGCGCAACGCGGAGCCGCTGCCCCTGGCGAGAAGGGCGAGCCGTACGTTCTCGGCGAAGGACTCGGCGTGGGCCACCCGCTGGGCGTCCTTGGTGTTCAGGGCGAAGGTGATCGGCACCGCCTCGCGCAGGGTGCTGCTGCGGCGGTCCTCGCTCCGGCGGTCGATGGGGGTGAGCCTGCCGACGTCGATGACCCGGGCCCCGGGGACGATGACCCGGGACTGGTCGGCGTCGCGCTCGGTCCTGCCCGCGAAGGTGGCGAAGATATTGACCCGGTCACCGGGGGTGATCTTGCCCGCGACCCCGGTGGCGGAGTCGATCATGATGGCGATCTCCTGCTCCCCGGACTCCAGTTCGGGCCGGTCGACGATCATGTCGTCCTGGAGCAGCGAGCCCTTTTTGAGCCGGGTGACGGCGATCTTCCCGACGACCTCGGAGAGATTGGTGACGGCGCTCTCCGACAGCCAGCGCCTGGGCATGCTGACCTTCTCGAACTGGCCGGGCCGCAATTCCGTATAAGGGGCGACCTCGGTCTTCACCCGATAGGCGGGAACCTCGGGTCCGACCTTCGAATTCACATCATTGATCACTGATATCACGCCGGCGAACGCGCCGAGAGCGCACAGCACCGAGACGATCAGAAGGATGACGCCGCGTCGTTGGCGTGAATTCATGGGCTGGGCAACCTCGTTCGCTGACTTCGCCGGTCCCGCACACTTCGCGGGACCGGCGGACCGAAGCAGACAGGGACTGGCGGAGCGGAGGGGGTGGGCGGAGAAAGGGACGGAGCGAGCGGTGCGACGGCGGTCCGGGCGACCGCCGTCCCGGGCCGGCTACGGTACCGTCGGCACCCGCTCGACCTGCGGTTACGGAAGGCCCGAAGGGTGCGGTACGAGGGGTTCCGTACGGCCGGGGGCCGGTCGCCGCCGCCGGTCACGGGCCGTGGTGGGCGGGGGTTCCGTGCTTGGGCACGCCGGATTCACGGTCCTGGCTCTCGGCCGCCACGAGCGGCGCGGAGCAGAATCCGCAGCGGTCACCGATGAGTTCGATTCCGCACCAGGTGCACACCTCTCTCCGTACGGAGGCCACCAGCTGATAGAGAGTGGAGATGTCGGGGAGGAAGGCCGCGAATTCCAGCAGCTTTCCCGTACCCCACCAGCGCGCGGATTCCGCCGGAAGCTCGGTCTCCTCCACGCCCTGGGACTGCCATTCGGGAACCAGCGTCTTCTCGATCCACTCCGACTGGAGCTGCCCCCTGGCCACCACCAGCCGGGTCGCGAACGCGGGGCCGCCGAGCTGTCCGGAACCGATCCGGATCACCTCGGGCTCGGGGTTGGCGAGCACTCCGAACTGGGTGCCGGGAACCCAGGACTTGGCGTGCGAGCGCATGGTGACCGGCACCCGGTCGAGCCGGGTCACGGAGTTCAGCAGGGCGCCCGCGTAGATGTAGTGGGAGAGCAGCCGGGCGGCGGAGGCGATGATCCCGGGGCCGAAGTCGCAGACGGACAACTGGCGTAACTGGCGCGCGAGTACGGCGACGCCCAGCGGCGGCAGATCGATCTTGAGGAGGGCGACGCGATTGCTCTCCAGCACGGACCGGACCGTGTGCAGCCTGCGCTCATGGGCGGGCGGCAGGGAGGACGGATACAGGGAGACCACCGAGCCGTGCTGTTCCAGGAGGACGGTGACGGCGGATATCGCGGCGTCCAGCGGCAGGTCGGCGGGCGACGGAAGCAGGGCCGCCGTCGGCGTGTGCTGGTCCATCGGCGGCAGCACCAGATCTGCGCTGGTGACAGCTATTGCGGTCGGCACGCTGGTTCCCCGTTCGGCTCCGGTCGCCGGTGGTCCCGCGACCGCAGATACGTACTACTCGCTGCTTCTGCACGAGCACTTTATCCGCGACTCCCCAGGCAGAGAACACCTCGCGGAACCCAGAGCCGCAGCCCGTGCACACTCCGCACAGGCCAAAGCTCACCAAAGGATGACGATCCAGTACACCCACAGCGGGGGTGCGCCCGGGGCCGTACGTCCCGGTATGGCCGAAACTCGACGAGGGGTACTCCGGACCAATCGGTGCCACAGGTCTTGACAACCCGATTGGTCTGGACCAGCTTTACGCCATAACGGTGGCCACCGTCTCTTACTTTCTCCCCCCACAACTCCCCCACTGGAGGCAGCAAGTGGACCGCACCACACGTTCACGGAGATGGATCGGCGGAGCCCTTTCCCTCGCGGTCGGGGCCGGGCTCACCGTCACCGGCATGGCAGGAACCGCACAGGCGGCCGACATCAATGTCGCCAAGAACGCCGGGTTCGAGTCAGGACTCTCCAGCTGGACGTGTTCCGGCGGCACCGGCGCGAACGTCTCCACCCCGGTACGCACCGGCGCATCGGCCCTGAAGGCGACTCCCGCCGGGGCCGACAACGCGAAGTGCTCGCAGATCGTGGCCGTCAAGCCCAACTCCACGTACCAGCTCAGCGCCTGGACCCAGGGCGGCTACGCCTACCTCGGCGCGAGCGGCACCGGCACCACGGACGTCTCGACCTGGACCCAGGGCAGCTCCGCCTGGGGGAAGCTCTCCACCAGCTTCCGCACCGGCCCGAGCACCACGTCCGTCACCGTCTACACCCACGGCTGGTACGGCACCCCGGCCTACTACGTGGACGACGTCAGCGTCTTTGGCCCCGACGGCGGCGGCGGCCAGGACCCCGACCCGGTCGTGCCCACCACGCCCACCGGTCTCGCGGTCGGCACCGTGACCTCCTCGACCGTCGCCCTCAACTGGGGCGCGGTGTCGGGAGCCACCAGCTACCACATCTACCGCGACGGCACGAAGGTCCAGACGGCGTCCGGCACCTCGGCCACGGTGAGCGGGCTGACCGCGAACACCTCGTACCAGTTCCAGGTCACCGCCGCCAACAGCGCGGGCGAGTCCGCGAAGTCCACCGCGGTCACCGGCCGCACCGGCGAGGGCCCGATCATCCCCGACCCGGTCGTGCCCAAGCACGCGATCACCGGGTACTGGCAGAACTTCAACAACGGCGCGACCGTCCAGAAGCTCCGCGACGTGCAGTCGGCCTACGACATCATCGCGGTCGCCTTCGCCGACTCCACCACCACCCCCGGTGAGCTGACCTTCAACCTGAGCCCGGCGCTCGGCTACGCCAACGTCGCCGAGTTCAAGGCGGACATCGCCGCCAAGCGGGCCGCCGGCAAGTCGGTCATCATCTCCGTCGGCGGCGAGATCGGCAATGTGACGGTCAACAGCGACGCGTCCGCCACCACCTTCGCCAACAGCGCCTACGCGCTGATGCAGGAGTACGGCTTCAACGGTCTGGACGTGGACCTGGAGCACGGCATCAACTCCACCTACATGACGAAGGCGCTGCGCCAGCTCTCCGCCAAGGCGGGCCCGAAGATGGTCCTGACGATGGCCCCGCAGACCATCGACATGCAGTCCACCTCGACCGAGTACTTCAAGCTGGCGCTGAACGTGAAGGACATCCTCACGGTCGTCAACATGCAGAACTACAACAGCGGCGCGATGCTCGGCTGCGACGGCAAGGTCTACTCGACCGGCACGGTCGACTTCCTCACCGCGCTCGCCTGCATCCAGCTGGAGAACGGTCTCGACCCGTCCCAGGTCGGCCTCGGGGTCCCCGCCTCCACGCGGGGCGCGGGCAGCGGCTATGTCAGCCCGGCCATCGTGAACGCCGCGATGGACTGCCTGACCAAGGGCACCAACTGCGGGACCTTCAAGCCCGCCAAGACCTACCCGACGCTGCGCGGCGCGATGACCTGGTCCACCAACTGGGACGCCACCGCCGGCAACGCCTGGTCGAACTCGGTGGGGGCGCACATCAAGACCCTGCCGTAGCGGAAGCCGGCCACCCCGGCCGGCCCCGCGAACCGGCGGCACCGCCGCCGTGAAACCTGTCGTACGCACCACCTACCCCCACGCCAGGTCGTACGACGCAGCCAGCAGCGCCCCCGCTTCCGCGGAGGCGCTGCTGTGCGTGGCGGGTCCGTCCGTCTCCGGTGTGCGGAGCGGTCGGATCGGGCAGCGATCCCGGGTACGCGTCCGAACTCCACCTCTTGACCTGACCATGTCATGGCCGCACGATGTGTCCCCACACCGCACCACCGCACCACGCGTCCGATCCGTGCGCCTGTTCCACCCCCCAGTCCACACCCGGGAGACAGCATGCGACTACGCATCCGCGGCAGCGGCCGGAAGGCCGCCACCCTGAGCGCCCTGCTGGCGCTCGCGGTGGCGGCGCCCTTCACCGCGAGCGCGGCACCGCCGGACCCCAAGGCCCCGGCCGTCGCCGCCGACGAGCGGACCCGCCAGTACCAGATCAAGGGCGAGGCGACCGTCGCCTCCCGGACCGCGATCGCCTCCCTCGGCGTCACGGTCGACGAGGCCGATCCGCACTCCACCGTCATCAGCGCCAGCGCGTCTCAGGCCGAGCGGCTGCGCGCGCTCGGGCACCGGCTGATCGAGCTGCCGGGGCCGCCGGCCCGTACCGGCGGCGGTCCCGTCGAAGCCTTCGACTTCCCGCCGGCGGACTCGCGCTATCACAACTACGCCGAGATGAACACGGTGATCGACCAGCGGATCGCCGCGTACCCGAACATCATGAGCAAGCGGGTCATCGGCAAGAGCCATCAGGGCCGGGACATCATCGCGGTCAAGATCAGCGACAATGTCGCCGCCGACGAGAACGAGCCCGAGGTCCTCTTCACCCACCATCAGCACGCCCGTGAGCATCTGACGGTGGAGATGGCCCTCTATCTCATCCGTGAGCTGGGCGAGGACTACGGCACGGACTCCCGGATCACGAGCGCCGTGAACAGCCGGGAGATCTGGATCGTCCCGGACGTCAACCCGGACGGCGGCGAGTACGACATCGCCACCGGCAGCTACCGGAGCTGGCGCAAGAACCGCCAGCCCAACACGGGCTCGACGGCGGTCGGCACCGACCTCAACCGCAACTGGGACTACCGCTGGGGCTGCTGCGGCGGCTCCTCGGGCTCCTTCGGCTCGGACACCTACCGGGGCCGGGCGGCCGAGTCCGCGCCCGAGGTGAAGGTCGTCGCCGACTTCGTACGGAGCCGGATCGTCGGCGGTCAGCAGCAGATCAGGACCGCCATCGACTTCCACACCTACAGCGAGCTGGTGCTCTGGCCGTTCGGCTACACCACCGCCGACACCGCCCCGGGCATGACCCAGGACGACCGGAACGCCTTCGCGGCGGTCGGCCAGAAGATGGCGGCCAGCAATGGCTACACCCCGGAGCAGGCGAGCGATCTCTACATCACCGACGGCTCGATCGACGACTGGCTGTGGGGGAATCAGCGGATCTTCGGCTACACCTTCGAGATGTATCCGGGCAGCTTCGGCGGCGGGGGCTTCTATCCGCCCGACGAGGTGATCGAGCGGGAGACCAGCCGCAACCGGGACGCGGTGCTCCAGCTGCTGGAGAACTCGGACTGCATGTACCGCTCCATCGGCAAGGAGCAGCAGTACTGCGCCTGACCCGGCATGAACGCCGTGAACACGGGCCGAAGGGCCGCCCGGGGCGCACAACCCCCGGGCGGCCCTTCGGCCGTCGGCGTGTCCGCCGGTGTGTCAGACCACCAGGCTCAGCGCGGCCGCCACCGCGAAGCCCGCGACCGACAGCACCGACTCCAGCACCGTCCAGGTCTTCAGCGTGTCCCGCTCGGAGATGCCGAAGTACTTGGCGACGATCCAGAATCCGCCGTCGTTCACGTGCGAGGCGAAGATCGAGCCCGCCGAGATGGCCATGATGACCAGCGCGAGGAAGGGCTGCGAGTGGTCCGCGTTCTCCACCAGCGGCAGCACGATCCCGGCCGTGGTCACGATCGCGACCGTCGCCGAGCCCTGGGCGACCCGCAGCACCAGCGAGATCAGATAGGCCAGCACGATGATGGGCAGGCCCACGTCCTCGAAGGTGTCGGAGAGCGCCTGGGCCACCCCGCTCGCCTTGAGGACCGCGCCGAAGACGCCGCCCGCGCCGACCACCAGCAGGATGTTGCCGACCGGCTTCAGCGAGGAGGTCGACACCCGCTCCAGCGAGGTCCGCGACCAGCCGCGCCGGATGCCCAGCAGGTAGTACGCCAGGATCAGGGCGATCGTCAGCGCCACGAACGGGTTGCCGAAGAACTCCACCACCGAGCGGAGGGTGGAGGGGTCGAGCGCGATGGAGGAGAAGGTCGCCGCGAGGATCAGCGTCAGCGGCGTACCGATGATGAACAGCACCGTGGAGAGCGCCACCGGCGACTCCCCGGCGGCCCCGGGGCCGCGCTCGGCGTCGACCGAGGCCTTGGCCTCCTCGGCCGCCTCCAGCATGTCCTGGGGGACCTCGACGAAGACGCGCCTGCCGATCCAGTCCGAGTAGACCCAGGCGGCGACGACGGCGGGCAGTCCGACCACGACGCCCATCACGATGACCCAGCCGAGCGAGACGTCGAGCAGACCCGCCGCGGCGACCGGGCCGGGGTGCGGCGGCAGGAAGGCGTGGGTCATCGACAGACCGGCCAGCAGCGGCATCGCGTAGAGGATGACGGACTTGCCGGAGCGCTTGGCCGCCGCGTACACCAGCGGCGCGAGAACGAAGATTCCGACGTCGAAGAAGACCGGTATACCGAAGATCACTCCGGTGACGCCCATGGCGAGCGGGGCGCGCTTCTCGCCGAAGACCCCGAGCAGACGGTTGCTCAGCACCTCCGCGCCGCCGGAGACTTCGAGGATCGCGCCGAGCATGGTGCCCAGGCCGATGATGATGGCGACATGGCCGAGGATGCCGCCCATGCCCGCCTCGATGACCGACTCGGCCGCCGAGCGCTGCACGGTGCCGAAGAGTTCGGTGACGGAGAGACCGGCCGCGAGGCCGACGGCTATGGAGACGGCGAGCAGCGCGACGAACGGCTGGAGCCGGATCTTGATGATCAGTACGAGCAGGAGGGCGATCCCGAGGGCGGCGACGGTCAGCAGACCCGCCGTTCCATCGATGAGAAGAAGCAGTCCTCCGGTGTGCGGCGGTGCACCGGGCGGGGCATCGGCGGCAAGAAGCATGGTTCAACCCTTGGTCGGTGGAGGGTTTTTGGGTATGGCGGAGCACGGCACGGCGCTCCCCGGAGGGGGCGCCGTGCCGTGCGCGCACATCGATGTGCCAGGTGGTGCTGGGGTGTTACGTGGTGTTACGTGTTACGGAGCGAGTCCGGCCGAAGCCGGGCCCGGGCGGCTCTAGCCGAGGACGGCGAGCGCGTCGATCTCGATGAGCAGTCCGGCGGGCAGGCCGACGTAGACCGTCGTACGGGCGGAGGCGGGGGCCTTCAGGCCCTGCTCCTCGAAGTACGCGTTGTAGATCTCGTTCATCTCGGCGAAGTGGTCCACGTCGGTGAGGTAGACACGCGTCATGATCACGTCGTCCCAGCTCGCGCCGCCCTCCTCCAGGATCGCCTTGACGTTGGCGAAGGTCTGGAGGGTCTGCTCGCGCAGGGTCGGGCCCGCCGGGGTCGGGGGCTGGCCCTCGACGGCCGGGAGGAAGCCGACCTGACCGGCGACCTGGAGGAGGTTGCCCTTCTTCACGCCGTGCGAGAACTTGGCGGGCGGGGCGGTGTGGGTGGAGGGCGTGATCGCGGTCTTCTCGGTCATGGTGCGTCCTTAGCGTCTGTTCAGTGAGGGCTGTTCGAGGCGGGCTCAGTGCGGGGTGCCGGAGCCCGAGTACTCCCGGCTGATGGCGTCGGCGGTGCGCCGCACCAGCGGGAGGAGGGTGAGGAGTTCCTCGGCGGTGACGACCACATTCGGCGCGGAGACCGACATCGCCGCGACGACCCGGCCCGCCGCGCCCCGGATGGGTGCGCCGATGCAGTTGATGGACTCCTCGTGGCCGCCGAGGTCGGTGGCCCATCCCTGCTCGCGGACGGCGGCGAGTTCCTTGAGGAACGCGGCGGCGTTCGGCGTCGAACGGGATGTGTACATGGGGTAGTCGAGCTTGTCGGCGATGGCGCGCCGCTCGTGCTCGGGCAGATCGCCGAGGAGCAGCTTGGCGACGGCGGCGACGGTGATCGCGACGGGCTTGCCGATGCGGGAGTACATCCGTACCGGGTAGCGGCTCTCGACCTTGTCGATGTAGAGGACTTCGCTCTCCTCGTACACGGCGAGGTGGACGGTGTGTCCGATCTGCTCGTTGAGGGTGACGAGATGGGGGTGGGCCACATCGCGCACATCGAGGTTCTCGACGGCCTCCTGGGCGAGGGCGAAGAGCCGGGCCCCCAGGCGGTAGCGCTGGTCCTGCTGGCGGTAGACGAGACCGTGGTCGTGGAGCGTACGCAGCAGTCTCAGCGCGGTGGACTTGTGGACGCCGAGGCGGTCGGCGACCTGTCCGAGATCGGCGGGTCCCTGGGCGAGCAGCGGCAGGATGCTCAGGGCGCGGTCGACGGTCTGGCTCATGGGATACGTACCTCCTCATCCTCGGCCGAGGTCCAGCCGGGGCCGAGACGAAGTGTCTGCCAGGTCTCGTCGTCGAGTGCGACGAGCCGGTCGGCGTGGTCGGCGCCGGGGGGTGCGGTGAGGTCGCCGGGGACGGTGAGGGTGGCGGCGGCCCAGAGGTGTCCGTGGCGGAGGAGGGCCTTCGGGGCGAGGCCGCGGAGCCGGGCGGAGAGATAGCCGGCGGCGAAGGCGTCACCGGCGCCGACGGGGGCGACGACGTCGACCGTGGGGGCGGGGGCGAAGGTGACCGTGTCACCGGCGTCCGGACCGGCCCCGGCGGGGCGTTCGAACATGGTCGCGCCCCGCGCGCCCTGCTTGACGACCAGGACGGCGGGTTCGGGGAGGGCCGCGCGGACCGCCTCCGGGCCGGCCAGGCCCCAGGCGGTCTCGGCCTCGTCGTCGCCGACGAAGACGAGGTCGGCCCCCCGGGCCAGCTCCAGCAGGACCCGCGGGCCGGAGTCCGCGCGCCAGAGGCCGGGGCGGTGGTTGACGTCGAAGGAGATCAGCGGGCGCCCGGCGCGGGGAGCGGTGAGGGCGCGCATCAGGGCGAGGCAGTCCTCGGAGAGGGCCGCGGTGATGCCGGAGACATGGAGCACCCGGGTGGCGTCGAGGCTCTCGGGCGGGACGGTCTCGGGGGACATCGCCGAGGCGGCCGAGCCGCGCCGGTAGTAGACGACCTCATGGGCGTCGGTGGAGCGGTCGGTGGCGGTGCGGAAGTAGATCCCGGTGGGACGGCGGGGGTCCCGGCCGACGGCGGAGGTGTCCACCCCGTACGCCCCGATCGCCCGGATCAGATGGTCGCCGAAGCCGTCCGAGCCGACCCTGCTGACCCAGCGCACCCGGTGTCCGGCGGCGGCGAGCGCGCACGCCGCGTTGGACTCGGCCCCGCCTATGGCGCGGGCGAAGGAGGGGACGTCGGCGAGGCGTCCGGGCTGTGAGGGAAGGAACGTGACCATGGACTCGCCGAGGCAGATGACGTCGGCGACATCCACGGCTCCGGTTCCGGTCAGGCTGCTCACCCTGGGGCTCCTCGCGGGGTCTGGGGCGGTCGGATCCATTGACCCGACGCTGCGCCGGATGTTAGACACCATTGAGCGATATACGCAATGAGTGTTGCACATGATGCAACGACGAGGGAGGACCCATGTCCGCCGACCAGCTCGGCCCGCTCCGCCGGGAACGTGTCGACCACCGGTTCAAGGCGCTGCCCCCGGACGCCGAGGGCCTGACCGTCGGCGAGCTGGCGGACCAGCGGCGCAATCTCTTCACCGGCGGCTTCACCACCCCCGTCCTCGCGCTCTCCGCCGAATCCGTCGAGCACAACCTCGCGCTGCTCCAGACCTACTCCGAGCGCCACGGACTGGTCTTCGCCCCGCACGGCAAGACCTCGATGTCCCCCCAGCTCTTCGCCCGCCAGCTTGAGCGCGGCGCCTGGGGCATCACCGCCGCCGTCCCCCACCAGGCCCGCGTCTACCGCGCCCACGGCATCGACCGGATCTTCCTCGCCAACGAGGTCGTCGACGCCGCCGCCCTGCGCTGGATCGCCGGCGAACTGGCCGACCCCGGCTTCCGGCTCATCTGCTACGCCGACTCCCTCCGCGGCGTCGAGCTGATGAACGAGGCCCTCACCGAGGCCGGCGCGCCCCGCCCGCTCGACGTGGTCGTGGAGCTGGGCGCGGGCGAGGGAGCCCGCACCGGGGCCCGTACCGAGGCCGAGTGCGCGGCCGTCGCCGACGCGATCGCCGCCGCACCGGCGCTGCGGCTCGTCGGCGTCGCCGGATACGAGGGCGAGGTGCCGAACGCCGACGACGACAGCGTCCGCGCCTGGCTCCGCCGGATGATCGCGCTCGCCGCCGACTTCGACCGGGACGGCCGCTTCAAGGACACCGACGAGATCGTCGTCAGCGCGGGCGGCAGCGCCTGGTTCGACGCGGTCGCCGATGTCTTCGCCGAGGTCCCGGAGCTCTCGCTGCCGGTGCTGAAGATGCTGCGCTCGGGCGCGTACATCTCCCACGACGACGGCCACTACCGCCATCTCACCCCCTTCAACCGCGTACCGGACGAGGGAGCGCTCCAGCCCGCCTTCCGGCTGTGGGCCCAGGTCGTCTCGCGCCCCACCCCCGCGCAGGCCTTCCTCAACGCGGGCAAGCGGGACGCCGCCTACGATCTCGACCTCCCCGAGGCGCAGGCCGTCCGCGACGCCCGCACCGGCGAGATCCGCCCCGCCGACGGCATCACCGTGAGCGGCCTGTCCGACCAGCACGGCTGGGTCCAAACCACCCCCGAAGCGGATCTGGAGGTCGGCGACTGGCTCGGCATGGGGCTCTCGCACCCCTGCACCTCCTTCGACAAGTGGCAGCTGATTCCGCTGGTCGAGGCCGACGGCACGGTCAGCGACTACATCCGCACATTCTTTTAGAAGGCCCCTCAGGCAGAAGGAAGCGGAGCTATGGATCTCGTCATCCGTGACACCCGTGTCATCGACGGCGGCGGCGGCCCCTCCTACCGCGCCGACGTCGGCATACGCGACGGGCGCATCGCCGCCATCCGCCGCGAGGGCCGTCCGGCGCTCTCCGGCACACGCACCCTCGACGCCGCGGGACTCGCCCTCTCCCCCGGCTTCATCGACATGCACGCCCACAGCGATCTCGCCCTGCTGCGCGACCCCTCGCACGAGGCGAAGGCGGCACAGGGGGTGACCCTCGAAGTCCTCGGCCAGGACGGACTCTCGTACGCCCCGGTGGACGAACGCACACTCGACGGCGTGCGCCGGGCCATCAACGGCTGGAACGGCGGCGGGCCCGGCGACGACTCCGTGGACTTCGACTGGCGCACCGTCGGGGAGTATCTGGACCGGCTCGACCGGGGCATCGCCGTCAACGCGGCGTATCTGATCCCCCAGGGCACGGTCCGGATGCAGGTCGTCGGCTGGGACGACCGGCCCGCCACCGACGCCGAGCTGGCGCGGATGAGCGAACTGGTCGCCGAGGGGCTGGAACAGGGCGCGGTCGGCATGTCCTCCGGGCTGACCTACACCCCGGGCATGTACGCCAAGGACGCCGAGCTGACCGAGCTGTGCCGGGTGGTCGCCTCCTACGGCGGCTACTACTGCCCGCACCACCGCTCCTACGGCGCGGGAGCGCTCCAGGCGTACGAGGAGATGGTCGCCCTCACCCGCGAGGCGGGCTGCTCGCTCCACCTCGCCCACGCCACCATGAACTTCGGCGTCAACAAGGGCCGGGCGGGCGATCTGCTGGAGCTGCTCGACACCGCGCTGGCCGACGGCGCGGACATCACACTGGACACCTACCCCTACACCCCCGGCTCCACCACCCTGGTCGCGGTGCTGCCGAGCTGGGCCGCCGAGGGCGGCCCCGAAGCGCTGCTGGGACGGCTCGGGGACGACGAGACGGCCGAGCGGATCCGCCACCATCTGGAGGAGATCGGCTCGGACGGCTGCCACGGGGTGCCGATGGAGTGGGAGACCATCGAGATCTCCGGGGTCTCCGACCCGGCGCTCGCCGCCTACGTCGGCAAGACCGTCGAGCAGTCGGCGCGCGAGCGGGGCGAGGCCCCCTGGGTGACCGCCCGGCGGCTGCTGATCGAGGACAAACTCGGCTCCACGATCCTCCAGCACGTCGGCCACGAGGAGAACGTCCGCGCCATCATGCGCCACCGGGTCCACACCGGCGGCAGCGACGGCATCCTCCAGGGCGCGAAGCCCCACCCGCGCGCCTACGGCACCTTCCCGCACTATCTCGGCCGGTACGCGCGTGAGCTGGGCATCCTCTCCCTGGAGGAGACGGTCGCCCATCTCACCTCGCGCCCGGCGGCCCGGCTGCGGCTCCCGGACCGGGGGCTGGTCCAGGAGGGCTACCGGGCGGATCTGGTGCTCTTCGACCCCGAGACGGTCGCGGCGGGCTCGACCTTCGAGTCCCCGCGCACCCTGCCGTCCGGCATTCCGCATGTGCTGATCGACGGCAAGTTCGTCATCGAGGACGGCGTACGGACGGATGTCCTGGCGGGCCGCTCCGTCCGCCGCACGCCCCGCGACTGACCGCACGACCCGCGACGGACCGCACGTCCCGCGACGGACCGTTCGCGAGTCTCAGGCGGGGAGCCCCGGCACGATCTTGCCGACCACATCGGTGACGGGCTGGAGCGCCCCGCCCGGCGGGGGCTTGAGCAGATTGCGGTCGACCTCGCCGACCGCCGACTGCTTCGCGGGGTGCTGCGGGGCGGCGGCGGTGACGGCCTGAGCGGCGCCCGCGGCCGAAAGAGTGAGGAAAACGGCGACGAACGCGACAGCGGCTGTTCTCTTGTGACAGATCATGCGCTGTGCAACGCGCGGAGGGGCCGACGAGTCACGTTCCGGCCCGTATGGCACTTCCGACACATGTGCCACTACGGCATGCGCGGCCACTTTCGCGATGATCCGTTACCGCCCAGCGGCTCCGGCGTTGAAGGGGCGTGACGGTCGCAAGTCCTGTGGCCGATGTCCCGAAAATCGCAAGGAGAAACTGATGTCGCGTTTCGCCAAGGCCGCTGCTGTCGTCGCCGGCTCGGGCGCCCTCCTGGTCGGCGGCGCCGGTATGGCCATCGCCGACGCCGGAGCGCACGGCGCCGCCACCCACTCCCCGGGTGTGCTGTCGGGCAACCTCGTCCAGGTCCCCGTCAACATCCCGGTCAACCTCTGCGGCAACACCGTCAACATCATCGCGCTGCTGAACCCGGCGTTCGGCAACACCTGCGTGAACGCCTCCGAGGGCGGCGCGTACTAAGCCCCACCCGCGTTACCCCGCATTACCCCGCATTACCCCGAGCACTGTGGCCTCCCCTTCGGACGAAGGAGGAGGCCACAGTCCTGTGCGGGCCCGGCTCAGACGTAGCGGTAGAGCCGGGAGTGGTCCAGCAGCCGCGAGGGCGGCTCGCCCCAGGGCGGCATCGGATCATCCAGCGCGAAGACCCGCCCGGCCTGCGGATCCGGGGCGGCGACCCGCGTACGGGGCTGATATCCGGCCCCCGGACGGGCCCGCTGCCAGCGGTCCCACAGCAGATCGATGAAAGCGTGATGGAGCCAGAAAACCGGATCATTGGGAGAGGTCGCGCCCAGCATCAGACCGCCCACCCAGCGATGCACCCGGTTGTGGTTGCGCCACCGCGCGGAATCCCCGGTACTCCAGCCCTCGACGGCATTGCGGAAACCGGAGGTCGCGGTGGAGTCCCAGGGGGCCGCGTCGTAATGGGGCTCGGCGAGCGCGGCAGCCACCTCCTCGGCGGTGGGCAGGGCCAGCGGCGCGGACGGCCGGCCGAGATTCCGGGTGAGATACCTGCCGTCGGTGATCCGCGAATCGATCCGCCAATTCCCGGCGGAGTACGCGAACGGGCCGGTCATCACCTGCCGGTCGCCCGTCCGGCCCGTGCCGCCGAGGAAATCGTCCGCCCAGAGCGAGGAATCGGGCGTACGGTCCACCGTCCAGTCCCAGTAAGGGATCGTCACCGAGGAGTCGACCCGCTGGAGCGCGCCCTCGAACTCCAGCAGATAGCGCCGGTGCCAGGGGAAGAACGACGGCGTCATATGGGCCGCCCTGGGCCTGCTGTCGCCGTCGGGCACATAGAAGTCGTCGTGCATCCTGACGAACTCGTCGTAAACCCCCGAACGCTTCAGCTCCAGCAGCGCGTCGATCAGCCGCCGCTTCTCGGTGGGGGAAAGATTCCGCTGATTCTTACGGGTGTGCACCAGTGCCGCTCCTGTCCTCAGAGTCCCGTCGCGGCGGCCGCCAGCCGGGCGGTCCCCAACTCGTCGACCGCGGCACGGGCCGCCTCGCGCAGCGTCGGGAACGACTCGTAGTGGTTGACATGGCTGAGATAGCTGCCGTCGGCCCGCCGCATGACATGCAGCGGCCGGCCGTCGATCCGGACCTCGACACCCGGCGCTCCGCCCGCGGACCCCCCGGCCGCGCCCGCCGGAACCATGACCGTCACGGTGCCCTCGATGTGCCGCCCCCGGTACAGCTCCGCGAACCGCTCCAGATCACGCCCCGGGCCCGGGGCGCGCCGCTCGGAGCCCGCCGGGTCGCGGGCGACGAGCAGGGGCGCGAGCGCACCGGCCGCGCCGGCGACCACGCCGACGGTGAAGACCGCCTGCAGAGCGGCGCGGCGGGACAGCGGGCGGTTGAGGATACGCATGGTCGGTCCGTCCTGTTCGACCTCGCCGTCCGGTCGGGGACGGCCGTGCACCGCCCTGTCAACGAGACGACGGCGAAAGGGTTCCTCTTCCGGGTGGCACACGCACCCGGACGGCGGTCACCGGAACGCGTGCCCGCCGTCCGGGGGAAGGTCGCGCGAAGGGAGGCAATCCCCGGCCGCCGGGCCGTGTCGGCCGGGAACGCCGCCGGACAGTGGGCCAGCATGGCCGCCCCGCCCCTCAGGAGGTCATCACCGTGGAAGCCCCCCTCAGCACCGGCGAGGTCGATCTCGCCGACCCGTCGTTCTGGCGGCTGCCGCGCTCCCGCAGGCTCGCCTCCTTCGCCCTGCTGCGCACCCTGGAGACCCCCGTCCGCTTCGGTGCGGGGCCCGGCTTCTGGGCACTGGTGAGACACGCCGACGTACGGGCCGCGAGCCGCGCCCCCCAGCACTTCGCCAGCGCGCCGGGGGTCACCACGCCCGAGCCGGCGGCCTGGGCCAAGGCCGTCTTCGGCAACTCGATGGTCAACATGGACGGCCCCGAGCACGCGGCGCTGCGCGGCATCGTCTCCCGCGCCTTCACCCCCCGGCTGCTGGCCGCCGCCGAGGAGAACGTACGGGCGATCGCCCGGCGGGTGACGGAGGAGACGGTCCGCGACCGGCCCGCGGACTTCGTGACCTCGGTCGCCTCCCGGATGCCGTTCGAGGTCATCTGCGACCTGATGGGCGTGGACGGCCGGTACCGGGACGAGATCGCCCGGCAGATCGACGAGGCGTCCCGGAACGTGGGCGTGGGCCGCCGCCGGATCCGGGTGCCCGGGCGCGGGCTGCGGGCGCTCGCCCGGCTCAATCTGACGATGGCCAAGCTGGCCGGGGAACGCCGCCGCCGGCCCGCCGACGACCTGATCACCGCGCTGGTCACCGCCGACGTCGACGGCGCGGCCCTCTCCTCCCGCCAGCTCGGCGCGTTCTTCTCACTGCTGCTGGTCGCCGGGGTCGAGACCACCCGTAACGCCGTCACACACGGACTGGCGCTGCTCTCGGCCCACCCGGAGCAGCGGGCCCTGCTGACGGAGGACTTCGAGCGGTACGCGGACGGCGCGGTGGACGAGATCGTGCGGCACTCCACGCCGATCATCCAGTTCCGCCGCACGGTCGTGGCCGAATGCGAGCTGGGCGGGCGGATGTTCGTCCCCGGCGAGAAGGCCGTGCTCTTCTACGCCTCGGCCAACCGCGACGAGGCCGTGTTCGACGACCCCGACGCGTTCGACATCACCCGGGACCCCAATCCGCATCTGGGGTACGGGGGCGGCGGCCCGCACTACTGCCTCGGGGCACATCTGGCGCGGCAGGAGATGAAGGCGCTCTTCGGCGAGCTGCTCGCCCGGGCGGACGGTCCGCGCGCGGCGGGGACGATGGAGCTGATCGACTCCAGTTTCGACAACCGGGTCCGCTCGCTGCCCGTCGTCTTCGGCCCGGCGGACGCTCCGGCCGGCCTTCGGGTCCCCGGTTAGCCGCGCAGCCGGCTCACCGGGAGCAGAGCGTGCGCGGCGGCCAGCAAGGTGCCCTCGTCGCCGACATAGGACTGGAGGAGTTCCTCGGTGAGAGGCTCCCCCGGGGTCGCCTCGGGCCAGGGGCGGGTGCTGATGAGCAGATGGGCGTGGCCGCGCGACTCGGCGGCGGCGAGCCACTCGACGGGGGCCGGGCACTGGGCGCTCAGACCGGGCATGTTGAGGACCGCGCGCCCGCCCTGGACCAGCAGTCTGATCGGCGAGTTGAAGGAGGTCGGGGTGGCGTCGGTCAGCGTGCCGTCGACCGCGAGACCGCCCTGCCGGATCAGCCCCTCCAGGGCGGTGACACCCGCCTCGGGCCCGCCGTCGCCGTCGCCGAGGGAGTAGACGAGCAGATACGGCATGTCGTGTCCGGCGTCGGGGTCACCGGTCCAGGCCAGCATCGACACTGTGCCCAAGTGGCCGCGCTGGACAGTGTTCTTGGCAGAGTTCGCGAGGGTCATGGACCGGCACCCTAGTGCCCGGCCCGGTCCGGCGGCCCCCTCCGTTCATCTGGATGGGGGAAAGCGGAGCTGCCAGGCGAGGGACCGGTTTCCCAGGACCGTGTGAAGACGTACGATCCGTGCCCGCTCCGGCACTTCGAAGACCAGCCAGCCCTTTCTCTGTTCGCCCACCGAAAGGGTGTTCCAGCGCAGCGGGGCCCCGGTGGTGAGGGTTCCGGTGGTGACCGGGAGATGGCGCTCGCCCGTGTCGTCGACCACCCAGGCGCGGGCTCCGGCCACCTCATGGGGCTTGCCGCCGAAGTTGAGCAGGGTGACCGCGACGCCGACCCACCGGGAGCCGCTCGCCGGGCGGTCGGCGGCGCGGACGCCGACGGCCGGGTCCACCTGGCCGACGACCGAGACCCGCAGATGCGTCCCCGACCCCCGGCCGCCGAGGTCGGCCGAGTCCCCGACCCAGGCCACCTCGGGCTTCGCGGCGGCGCGGGCCGGCTTCTCGTCGGAGGCTGCCGCCTGGGCGGCCGGAGTGGCCGGGGCGGGCCGCGCGCGCGGCGGGGGGCCGTCGGTGAGGGCGTCGACGGGGTTCTGGCAGGCGGTGAGGCTCATCGCGAGCGCCGACAGCAGCAGCACCCGGGCAATGTGGCGCATCGGTCCCCTTCAGCAGGCCGTTTTCCGTATCATCACCGCCTTCGGCCGGGAAGAGACGCTGCGGGGCACGTGTCGCGTCCGGTGTCGCCCGGAGGGGCCCCGGAGATGCCGGTGGTCGGTCCCGGGGGGCGTAACTGCCCGGTGGTCGATCCGGGGGGCGTACTGCCCGGCGGTCGGGGTCGAGCGCAACGCCCGGTGGTTGGTCCGGGGGGGGGCGTACTGCCCGGCGGTCGGGGTCCGGGGCCGCTCCGGGACCGGGTCCGGGACTGCTTTCCTCACCGCGCTCCGCGCGAGCTGCGCCGCTTTACGTCCCGGACCCGGTCCCTGCGCGTCCCCGTCCAGGTCAGTTCCCGGCGATCCCGTTCCGGGCCCGATCACCGAAAAACCGTTCCCTCACTACTTCCCCGTGCGGGGTGTGCGGTGACCTCGCCCCGGGTGCGGGCGTTGGCCGACGTATGGCGAGAACTCCCGAAGCCGACCGCTGGGAGCGGGTGCGGCCGCTCACGGCCCCGAGGACCGATCCGTACGTCCGGCCACCGGGGGCGGACGAGAGCCCGATCTACGACCGGCTGGCGCGGGAGTGGAGCACGGCGGGGCGCACCCTGCCGGGGGCGGACGACGGGGAGTGGGGTCTGCTGGCCCGCTTCCCGCCGCTGCCGGGGTTCCCCGACTTCCCCGGCGGCGGCGTGCACACGGGCTGAGGGAGCGTCAGCGCTCCCGTACGGAGTGGGGGGCTACGGCCGGTTCGGCGGGGCGGGGGAGCCGGACGCCGGCGCGGTCGCGGAGCCTGCGGCGGGCCCCGGCGACCAGCCGGTGGGCGGTGAAGGTCGCGCCGTGGACAAAGCGCATGGACGGGCCGAAGGAGGGCGCGGCGAGCAGCCCCGCGAAGAACAGCCCCGGGCAGGAGGACTCGAAGCCGGCGCTCAGCTCGGGGGCCCTGCCGCCGCCGACCGTGGCGACGGCCCGCCGCAGCGAGCTGTCCAGCAGCCGCAGCCGGTCGAGGTCCGGGGTGAAGCCGGTCGCGGCCAGCACATGGTCGCTCTCGACGACCACGCTCTCCCCGTCGGGCGCGCCCAGGGTCAGCAGGACCCTTTCGCCGTGTGCCGCCGCGCTCCGCAGTCCGTGCCCCAGCAGGGCGGGCACCCGCCGCTCGTAGCGCTCGCGCAGCCACCACGCGCCCGCCGGGCCGAGCGCCGTGCGGGCGATGTGCTCCCGGGTGGACGCGGGGAGTTTGCGTACCGCCCACGGGGTCTCGGACCAGACCCAGCTCGTCCAGCCGGTGCCCAGTCCGCTGTGCGGGGTGCGCAGCGAGCGCAGCACCCCGCGCTGGAGGGGCTCGGGCGGGGTGTTCCAGTTCAGCCGGGCCCTGCGGGCGACCAGCCGGGGCCGCGCGCCCTGCTCGGCGAGGAGGGTCGCGGTCTCCAGCGCGGCCTGGCCCGCGCCGAGGACGGTGACATCCTGGCCCCGGAAGCCGCTGAGGTCACGGTGGCCGCTGCTGTGCGAGACCTGATGGGCGGGGAGGGCGGCGAGCTGCTCGGGGAGCTGGACGAAGGGCATCACGCCGACGGCCAGGACGACGGTCCTGGCGCGCACCCGCTCGCCGTCGGCGGTCTCCACCCGGAAGCCGTCCCCGGCGGGGGCGACGAGGGTGACGGTCCGCTCGTCCACGGCGGGCACCGCGTGCTCGGCGAACCACATGCCGTACTCGGTGAACGCGGCGATGGGCAGCGGGGTGCCGTGCACGGCGTCGAAGCCGTGCTCCTCGCTGAAGTGGCGCAGCGTGTGGGCGGCCGAGGGGTCGGAGAGATTCGACGACCAGGGCTCCGACTTGAGGTACATGCCCTCCGGCATGTGGTCGCGCCAGGAGGCCATCGCGCGGCCGAAGACTTTCAGGCTCATCCCGGCCGCGGCGGCGTGGGCCGCGATGGAGAGTCCGTAGGGTCCTGCGCCGATCACTGCCATGTCGTACACGGTTGGTCCGTTTCTTCGCGGTAGGGGGCGGTCGGTGGGAGGGGGAAGGTCGGTACGGGTGGACGGCGCGGGGCTCATGGGGTGCGCGCCGCCGTGCCGCCCTGTCGGGGCGGCGGGGGCCGGTGCGTACGGGAGCGCGGGGCGCGCAGGAGGGCGCGCAGGGCGGTCCGCAGCCGGTGCGCGGCCTTGGCCAGGCCCCGGCCGGTCCAGGCGGCGGCCATGGCGAGGAAGGGCAGCGGATCGTCGCTCGCGTACCAGGCGGTCTCGACGCCCGCACGGGGAGCGGTCGCCGTGCCCGGGCCGGCGGGAGCGGGCCGGGCGGAGCGGTCGCGGAGCGAGACGAGCGCCGAGAGCAGCGCGTAGTTCTCGGCGACGAAGACCCGGCCGGGGCCGCCGCCGGTGCTGATGACGCGCTGGCCGGTGAGATCGAGATAGAGGGCGCGTACGACGTCGAGTCCGCCGGGCTCGGTGAAGAGCCGGAACTGCGCGCCGGGGCGCGGATTGGCGTCGAGGAGCTGGTGGACGCCGGTGGCGGGGTCGCGGCGGAAGTCGAGATCGAGGATGCCCCGGTAGCCGACGTGCGAGACCAGCCGCAGCGCGGCCCGCTCCACCTCGGGGTTGGGCTGCCAGCTGCCCTTCGCGGTGAGTCCGGTGCGCACCGGCCAGGACAGCTCCTTGCGGCCGCTGCCGCCGAGCAGACAGACCGTGCCGGAGGGTCCGCCGGAGAAGCAGCCGTGGAAGAACCAGTCGGTGTCGGGGGCGTCCGGCAGATAGCGCTGGAGAAGGAGGCGGCTGCCCGCCGCGCCCGCCTGTTCGCAGAGTTCGCGGGCCGCCCCCGGGGAGCGTACGAGGGTGGTGCTGCGGAGTCCCGCGGCGGCGGGCAGCAGCCAGGGGTGGGTCCACTTCGCGACCAGCGGCAGTCCCAGCCGCCGTACCGCGTCGGCCGCCTCACCGGGGTCGGCGGGGACGAAGGTCTGCGGGTGGGGAATGTCGGCGGCGGCGCAGAGCGAGGCGAGTTCGGCCTTGTCGGCGAGGCGGCGGGGCAGCTCGGGCGGCTGCTCGGGAAGGTGGAAGCGGTCGCCGAGCAGGGCCGCCCGGGCGGCGGTGTGAATGGCGCTGACATCGTCCATGGCGATCAGCACCGCGCGTCGGCCGATCCGGTCGGAGATCCGCAGCAGCAGCTCCACCAGCGCGTCGGGGCCCACGGGTTCGGCGGGGCCGACATGGGCGCGGTGCAGATGGCGGGAGCGCGCGACGGGGCTGCCGGCCGACTCGACCACGGCGTGCACCTCGACGCCCGCGCGGCCCAGCGAGCGGACCGCGCCGAGGGTGCCGTGGTGGAACGGATTGCGGTCGAGGCGCAGCACCAGGGCGGGCGTGCCTGCGTCGAAGGGGCCCCCGGGCGGAACGCGGGTGTCGTACGGCACTTCGGCCGCGACCCCGGTGTCGAAGGGTGGCATCAGCGTCACAACTTTCACCTGGATGGTCCTGGAAAACCCGGCCCGTTCTCACGAATTACGCACTGACGGGATGTCAATCTGCGAATTAGTAACACTTTCTGGCTACGGTCGGGTACGCCACTATGAGGCCGGAATTCCAGACCGGACAGCACGTACGGCTTTCTCTAGGAGGAGCAATGACTCGTCGACGCCGGTTCACCGGTACGTGCGTCGGAACGGTCGCCGCCAGTCTGCTCGTTTCGACAGGAGTATTCGGAGAACGGACGGCGGGCGTCGCACGCGCCGAGGAGAATCCGGCCCCGGTGCCGGCCTCGGCCCCGGCTTCGACACCGGCGTCAGCACCGGCGTCGGCACCGGCTTCCGATCCGGTGTCGGCATCCGCGCCGGCATCCGCGCCGGCATCCGCGCCGCCGCTGGTGCCGGCCTCGGTGCCGGGAGCCTCATCGGTCGCGATGGGGGCCTATCTCGACTACGGACCGGCCGGGGTGTGGCGCATGGAGCAGCTCTCCCGGTGGCTCGGCGGCGCGGAGCTGAAGGCCGGTCACACCTACCTGCCGGGCGACCGCTGGAGCAATATCGAGGGCGCTCCCGACTTCCTGACCGAGTGGGCCCGCTGGCGGCGCGGTGCTGACGACCGGATGTTTGTGCTCAATGTGCCCATGCTGGAGCGGAACGAAGACCGGCTTCCGGACTGGTACGTACGGCTGCTGCTGCGGGCGGGGGCGGCGGGGCGGTACGACCAGCACTTCCGGGCGCTGGCCGAGCGGCTGGTGTCCCTGGGGGTGCCGGACACCGTGATCGTCCTGGGCTGGGAGATGAACGGCACGACCTACACCCACCGCTGCGGCCCCGACCCCCAGGCGTGGAAGACGTACTGGAAGCGCATCGTCACGACGATGCGCTCGGTGCCGGGGCAGAGCTTCCGGTTCGACTTCGCGCCCAACCGGGGCAAGGACGCGATTCCCTGGCCCGAGTGCTACCCCGGGGACGACGTCGTGGACATCATCGGGATGGATTCGTACGACCAGGCCCCGGGACGGACGTTCGACGAGCAGGTGAACACTCCGTACGGACTTCAGCACCAGGTGGAATTCGCGGCGGCGCACAACAAACTCATCTCGTACCCGGAATGGGGATTGTTCCGCAACGGGGACAATCCCGATTACATGCGGGGCATGCTCGAATGGATCGAGCGGCACAAGCCGCTGTACCAAACCATTACGGATTACTGCCCGCACGGTGTCTGGCAGTGCGATGACAACCCCAAATCGTCGAAGGTCTTCCGTACGATGCTCTTCGCGAAGCCGGGACCGGTGCCGCCGACTGCACCAGTGACACCGACTCCACCGGTCACACCGACTCCACCGGTGACACCAACCCCGCCGGTGACACCGACTCCACCGGTCACACCGACTGCACCGGTGGTGCCCACTCCGCAGGTGCCGACGCCCACACTGCCGACGCCCACACCGCCTTCGGTGCCGGTCCCTACGCCGACGCCGACTCCGGTGGATCTGCCGGCCCCGGTGCCGACGCCGACGCCGACGCCTCCGGCGGTGGTGCCGACACCGACACCAACGCCGCAGCCCGCCGATACGACACCGGCTCCCACCCGGACGCCCGAGGAACCGTCGCCTTCGCCGGTACCCGTCCCGTCCCCCGTCCCGTCCCCGGTCCCGTCCCCGCCGCCGCTCGTCAAGCCGGTGCCGAACCCGCTGCCGCCCGTCGCACCGACCCCGCCGCCGCCCACACCCGCACCCGCACCCCAGCTCAACTCCAAGAAGTGGTGCGTGCCCCTGGACCTCGGGGACTGGGTCGCCCAGTGGGTCCCCCGGCGGGAGTACTGCGTGACGGTCCCGTGGCCCTCGGGCTGGCCCTTCGGCCTCTCGGACGACTAGACGGCGACGGCGACGGGCGGGCCAGGGCCAGGGCTAGGGCTAGGGCGATCGCAGCCCCGCCCGCCAGTCGTTGAGCCGGGCGCGCCACAGCTGCGCGGCGGGGAGCCGGGCGTTCACGGCGCTCGCCGCGCGGTCGCGCCAGGCGGCGCGCGCGGTGTGGAGCCGGAGGAGAGGTTCGAGTCCGGGCGGGGCCAGCAGCAGCCGCTGGTTGGCGACCGCCTCGGGCCGCCAGTGGTTCTTGTACGCCTCGTCCCCGCGCAGCAGGCTCACCACCCGGCGGCCCGACGCGGCGGCGGCGTCGGCGTCGTGGCGGAGCAGCATCGTGGCGACGTCGACCTTGTCCTGTCTCAGCCCCGGGTGCGCGCCGTACAGATATCCGCCGGTGAGCCGCCCGGACAGCAGCGCCACACTCGCCGCGACCACCTCGCCGTCCCGGCGGTACTCCGTCAGATCGGCCGCCCCCTCGCGCACCATCCGGCGGGTGGCCCGCACCAGATGCTCGGCGAACCGGGGGCGCAGATGCTCGACGGTGACCCCGCGCCCGCGCCACTGGAGTTCGTGGAGGCGCAGCAGATGCGCCATGGCGTCGGGCACCTCGTCCTCGGTCACCGTGCGGTCCTCGATCTTCAGCGAGTCGATTCTGCGGAGTTTGGCCCGCACCCGCTGGGCGCGGTGGGCCGGGAGCCGCTGGAGCAGCTCCGTCATGGGGGCGGCGGGCAGCTCCAGACAGACCGAGTCGGCCAGCCGCCGCCGGCCGCCCCGCCAGCTCTCGTACAGCAGCTCGGCGGCGGCCCCCGGCCGTACCTCGCGCAGATCGGTCACCGCGCCCGGGGCGGCGCGCCGCACACCGTCCGCGAGCGCTCCGATCGCCACGTCCCGGTGCTCGTCGTCGACGAGGATGTCGCCGTAGTCGGAGATCGCGCCGCCGAGGAGGACGAGCAGGGGCATCGGGCGGTGGACGAGCATGAGCGGCGCGGCGGCGATCAGCCGGCCGTCCAGCCGTACGAGCACGGTCCGCAGCCGGCCGCCCGCCGCGTAGGAGAGCCACCAGGATTCCAGCCAGGCGTGGTTCTGGAAGGGGGTGGCTTCGGCGCAGCGGCGCTGGAGGGCGTCCCACTCGGGCCGCAGCCGGGCGAAAGCGTGCCCGTCGCGGCAGAGTGCGACGGTCGGCCCGGCCCCCGCCCGCCCCATCAGACCCGCTCCCGCTCGACGGCGTCGCCCGCCCCGGCCGGCGCGGGGACGGCGGCCACGGTGGAGCGGGGCAGCCGCCGGGGGCGCACCAGCAGGACGAGCGCGCCGATCAGCGCCCCGGCCGAGCCGCCGACCGCCGTGGCGATCCGGGGCGAGGCGGACGAGGGGTGGGCGGGCGGGATCGCCTGGGAGAAGCTGACCAGTTGGACGCCGGTGCTCTTGGCGACCTGGTTGCTGCTGACGAAGATCGCGTCGGCGACGGCGTTGGCGATGTCGGCGGCCTCGGCGCGCCGCTCCGAGGTGCCGGTGATCGCGATCATCGGCGAGTCGGGTGAGGTCTCGGTCCGCACCTGGGCGCGAAGCGCCTTGGCCGGGATGCCGACGGCGACCCGGGCGTAGGCGATGGTGGAGTCGCTGGTGGCGATGCGGCCATAAGCCTGGGCGAAGCCGAGGGCGGCGGCGGGCTGGGTGTCCTTGGCGGGGACGGCGACGACATAGCTGGTGGCGGCGTACTGGGGGGTGACGAGCACCCCGTACGCGGCTCCGCCGGCCGCTCCGGCGAGCGCCAGTGCGGGCAGCGGCCACCAGCGGGGCAGTGAGAAGATCCGGCCGACGAGGCGTCTGATCCGCCTTCGGGGGGCGGGCTCCGGGGTCTCGGACGAGTCGGATGAGTCGGTCATGGGAGGGCTCTCTCCGTCGGGTGGTGGTGGATGGGGTGGTGGAGCGGATCGGCGTGCAGGCACTCGTAGAGCGCCATGAGGCGTTCGCCGCTGGTGGCGATGGAGTAGTGCGCCGCGGCGGCGGGCGGCTCCCGCAGCCCCCGGGCGGCCCCCCGCCGCCTTCGCAGCTCCTCGGTCAGCTCCCCGGCCGAGCCGCCGATCCGCAGGCTGCCGGGGGCCTGTCCGGGCGGCAGGTCCTCAAGGGCCGGGCAGACGCGGTACAGCACGGGAAGTCCGGCGGCGAGCGCCTCCACGACGGCCAGCCCGAAGGCCTCCTCGCGGGACGGGGACACGAAGACGTCGAGCGCCGAGAGGACTTCGGGGACGTCCGCGCGCGCGCCGAGGAAGTGGACCCGGTCCGTGGCGCGGAGGCGGGCCGCGAGCGCGCGCAGGGCGTGGCGCTCGGGGCCGTCGCCCGCGAGGAGGAGACGGGCGCCGGGGAGGTCGGCGACCGCGCGGATCAGCAGGTCGAAGCGTTTGCCGGGGACGAGCCGCCCCACCCCGCCGACCACGAATTCTTGCGGTCCGATGGCCAGTTCGGCGCGGAGTGCGGCGCGCGCGGCCGGATCGAAGCGGAACCGGTCCGCATCGACTCCGTTGGGGACGACGTGGACGCGGTGCGCGGGCACCCCCCAGGCTCGCAGCCTTGCCGCGACGGTCTCGGAGACCGCGACGGTCGCCGACCCCAGCCGCTCGGTGGCCAGATAGAGCGCGCGCGTGGGGCGGGTCAGCGGGCGGCCCTCGATCTCCGCCGCGCCGAGCGAGTGCTCGGTGGCCACGAGGGTGCGCACACCCGCGAGGTGGGCCGCGATCCGTCCGTACACACAGGCCCGGTAGAGATGGGTGTGCACCAGGTCGTAGCGGCCCTCGCGGATCACCCGGACGAGCCGGGGCAGCGCGCCGAGGTCGCGGTTGCCGCCCATCCTCAGATGGGTCACCCGGACCCCGTCGGCGCGCAGACCGTCCGCGACCGGGCCCGGGTTGGTGAGCGTCACCACGTCGCAGTGGAGGGGCAGCCGCCGGAGCAGCAGCCGCAGTTGCTGCTCCGCGCCGCCGACCCCCAGCCCGGTGATCACATGGAGTGCCCGCACCGGCCGTCTCACAGCCCCAGCCGGTGCCGCAGCCGCTTCAGCCCGAGCCGTGCGGCCCGGTCGGCGTGGCTGACATGGGTGCGGGGCAGGGCGTACGCGCCGGTCAGCGCGGCGGGCGGCCGGATCGCGCAGGCGTAGGCGTATCCGGCGGCGCGTACGGCGTCCGCGACCCGGGCGTCGACCGTGCCGTACGGGTAGCAGAAGCCCGCCGGTTCCTCGCCGGTCAGCTCGCGCAGCCACTCCCGGCTGCGGGTGGTCTCCTCGCTCAGTACGGCGTCGTCCACGGCTGTCAGATCGACGTGGTAGAGCCCGTGGGAGGCGATCTCGGTCCCGGCACTCGCGGCGGCGCGGATGCCGCGCTCGTCCAGCAGCGGCTTGCGGGGGCCCCGCGCGTCCCAGACGTTGTCGCCGCCGAGCCGTCCCGGCAGGACGAACAGGGTGGCGGTGCAGCCGTGCCGCCGCAGCACCGGCAGGGCGGCCTCGGTGAAGTCGGCGTACCCGTCGTCGAAGGTGAGCCCGACCAGTCCCTGGGCCCGGCCCCGGGCGTGCGCCCTGAGCAGGGTGTCGACGCCGACGCCGGTCAGTCCGAGCGCGCGCAGCCGGGCGAGCTGGAGGTCGAGCCTGGCGGGGGCGACGGTGATGCCGTACGGGTCATCGGCGGGGTCGGCCACCGAGTGGTACATCAGGATCCAGGGCCAGGAGGTGGCCGGGGGTCGGGCGGGGCGGGTCGTCGCCGTGTCAGCGGACATGACGGATCCTCTGTCGGGTGAGGGCCAGCAGGTGGACGATCTCCGGGGCGCGCAGGGCGAGTCCGGCGGCGGTGAAGACGGCGGGGACGAGCAGGGCGCCGAGCGCCAGGCTCAGCAGCGGGTCGGCGGTGAGCGGCGCGGCCAGCCACCCGGCCAGGGCCGCCGCTCCGGCCGCCGCGCCGAGCCGGGCGAGGGTGCGGCCGATCGCCCCGACCTCGATGGCGACCACCCGGGAGCCGAGCCCGAAGAGCAGCAGCAGCGCGGTGGCGCAGATTCCGGCGGCGTTGGCGGCGGCGATCCCGTACACCCCCCACGGTCCGGCGGCGGCCGTCCCGGCGGCGACGGTGACGATCAGTCCGGCGGCCATCGCGGCGAACGGGTACCAGGTGGGCCGTCCGGCGGAGAAGAAGGGTCTGCCGAGCGCGCCGACGAGGGTGTGGCCGAGGAGTCCGGCGGCGTACACCCGCATGACGGCGGCGGTGGTCCCGGTGTCCTCGGCGGTGAAGGCCCCGCGCTGGAAGAGGACTTCGACCAGCTCGGGCGCGTACCCCAGGATGAGCGCCGTGCCGAGGAGCACCACCAGGCCCGCGAGGGCGAGGTCGTTCTCGACCCGGCGGCGGGCCCCTTCACGGTCACCGGCGGCGACGGCCTTGGCGATCACGGGGAAGGTGACGGTGCAGAACATCAGCGACAGGACCATCGGCAGCTGCGCGACCTTCTGCGCGTAGTTGAGATGGGAGATCGCCCCGCCGGGGAGCGACGAGGCGAGGAAGCGTTCGACCAGGACCTGCGACTGGCGGCCGGCCGCGAAGAGCATGATCGGCGCGACGACGGCGAAGCCGACGAGCGGGGGCGCGAGACGGGGTCCCGCTCGCCGGGGGCGGCGGGCGGCGCGCCAGGCGGTCCGGCGGAGGAAGGCGGGGAGCTGGACGAGGACCATCAGTACGCCGCCGACGGCGACTCCGGCGGCGGCGGCGCGTACGCCCCAGAGGGAGTTGAGCAGCAGGGTGGTGCCGATGATGCCGATGTTGGAGGCGATGTAGACCCCGGCGGGCGGCAGAAAGCTCCCGTGGGCGCGCAGGACGGCGCTGAAGTAACCGGCGGTGCCGTAGGTGAGGACGGTGAGCGCGGTGAGACGGGTGCAGTCGACGGCGAGCGCGGGGTCGGCGAAGCCGGGGGCGAGGGCCCGGACGAACTGGGGGGCGAAGAGGATCAGCAGCCCGGTGAGGGCGGCGAGCGCGCCGAGCAGCCGGGGGAGGGTCGCGGCGACCAGCTCGCTCACGGGGTCCTGGCCGCTGGTGCGGGCCGCGGCGGCGCGACGGGTGATGGCGTGGCTGAAGGCGGGGACGAGCAGGAGGGCCATCGCGTCCTCGATGAGGAGGGTCGCGGCCATCTCGGGGACGGTCCAGGCGATGAGGAAGGCGTCGCTCTCGGTGCTCGCGCCGTAGATCCGGGCGATGGTCTGGTCGCGTACGAGCCCCAGCAGCGCCCCGGCGACGGTGAGTCCGGCGGTGACCGCCGCCGCCCGCGCGAGGAACCTCCCGAGCGGCGGGGGGCCGGGTGCCAGGACGGGAGGCGGGGGCACGGACTCCGGGGCCGGGGGCGTCGGGCCGGTCACGCGGCGGTCGTCGCTTCCCGGCCGGTGGCGGCGGTCCCGGTGACCCCGGTGGTCCCGGCGGCGGGGGCCATCGCCCACCAGGCCGCCAGGCCCAGGACGACGCCGGTCAGCACGGTCGAGGGGCCGCCGATGTCGGCGTAGAGGAAGTCCACGGTCTGCCAGAGCATCAGCGCCACGGCGATCAGCCCGCAGTCAGCCGCCGCCGCGCGCCCGCGCCACCGACTCCGATGCCGTACCAGCCGTACCAGCCGTACCACCCCGGCGGTCAGGATCGCCGCCCAGCCGCCCGCGAAGGCGGTGAGACCGATCAGCCCCTGCTCACTGAGGATCAGCAGATACATGTTGTGCGGCGAGAGCAGCGGCTGATGCCGGAAGGCGAAGCCCGCGCCCGCCGTGTCGGCCGCCGAGGAGAGGCCGATCGAGGCGTGGCCGTCGCGGTGGGCGGGGAAGCCCTTGAGGCCGACGCCGGTGACCGGGGTCTGCCGCCACATGCTCCCGGCGGCGGCCCACATCGCGTAGCGGTCGGTCACCGAGCGGTCGGGGGCCTCCGTGACCCGGGTGATGCTGCCGACCCGCTCGGAGATCAGCTGGGAGCCCACGCCGAGGCCGCCGACCAGGACGACCGCGGCCGCCGCCAGCACGGCCAGCGTCTTGGCCGCCCGCCGCAGGCCGGTGAGCGCGAGCACGACCGTACCGGCGGCGGCCGTGGCGATCCACGCGCCCCGGCTGAAGGACAGCGCGAGCGGTACGGCGAGGGCCGCCGCGAGGGCGAGCGCGGCGGGGCGCAGCCATCGGGGCGCGTTCGCGGGCGGGAGCAGGGCGATCGCGGCGGCGGCCAGCAGGCCGTAGGCGACGACGGTGGCCATGCCCATGACGTCGGTGGGGCCGAAGGTGCCGACGGCGCGGATGTTCTCGCCCATGTAGGACGCGCCGGTGGCGGTGGCGTACTGGTGGAGTCCGAGCGCGCCCTGCACGACCGCGAGGGCGACGAGCGCGGCGGCGAGCAGCCGGACGTCCCGGGCGTCCCGGAGCGAGAGCAGCACGGCGGCCGGGACCAGGACGAAGACCTGGAGATGGCGGACGAGTCCGGGCAGCGCGGCGGCCGGGTCGGCCGCGGTGACGGTGGCGAGGGCGAGGGCGGCGACCGGCAGCGCGAGGACGAGCGCGGCGGCCGGGGTCAGCGGGCGGGCGCGCGTTCGGAGCAGCCGGAGGGCGACGAACAGCACGAGGGCTGCGGAGGCGAGGTCGGCGGGGGCCGGGCCGCGCGAGCCGAGCCCGTCGCCGGCCGGGAGCGGCGCGGCGAGCAGCAGCACGGTCGCGAGCAGCGGCAGCAGCGGCAGCCAGTGGGCGGGGCCGGGCCGCCGCCCGGGCCGGTCGGGCCGGTCGGCGGCGCTCGGGGCGGCGGGCGCGGACTGGAGCAGGGCCATCGCTCAGCTTCCTCCGAGCCGCAGGAGCGAGGCCGCCGTGCGGGCCAGGATGCACACGTCCCGCCAGGGCGACCAGGTCTCGATGTAGTGGTTGTCGAAGCGGGCCCGCTCCTCGATGGAGGTGTCGCCGCGCAGCCCGTGGATCTGGGCGAGGCCGGTGATTCCGGCGGGCATCCGGTGGCGGGCCTGGTAGCCGGGGTGGACATGGCTGAACTTGGCGACGAAGTAGGGCCGTTCGGGCCGGGGTCCCACCAGGCTCATGTCGCCGCGCAGCACATTCCACAGCTGGGGCAGCTCATCGAGCGAGGTGCGGCGGAGCAGACTGCCGGTGGTGGACATCCGGCGGTCGAAGGCGACGTTCCACAGGGTGGCGGACTCGTGTTCGTCGGCGGGGCTCAGGGTGCGGAACTTCAGCAGAGTGAACGGTTTTCCGCCGAGGCCGACGCGCTCCTGGCGGAAGATGACGCCGCCGGGCCCGTCCGCGATGCGCACGGCGAGCGCGCAGACCGCCATCACGGGCGCGGCGAGGATCAGCGCGGCGGCGGCGACGACGGTGTCGATGACGCGTTTGACGGCGCGGGCGACGGGCCGGTGCAGGGCCGCGCGGAGGGGGCGTACGGAGAGTCCCCACAGATGGTCGTGGCCGACGGCCCGGCTCCAGGTGTTGCCCGCGGCCGCTCCCCCCTCGACCAGCCAGAGCCGGCAGCCGTGCCGGGCGAAGAGCCGCAGCAGGGCGGCGGTCTCGGTGTCGGGTCCGGGCGGTTCGGTGAAGAGCGCGTGCCGCACGGCGTGTCCGCCCACGGCCCGGGCGACGGCCTGCCGGGTGGTGAGGAGGGGCAGCGGTCCGCCGCCGTCGTCGGGGGCGGCGGCGATCTGGCCGACCGGGCGCATGCCGTACTCGGGGCGGGCGGTCAGGGCCCGGGTGACCTGCTGGGCGAGCGCGCCCCGGCCGACGACGAGCACGGATTGCGGCCGGCGCGCGGCGGCCCTGCGGCGGCCCAGGTGGACGAGGCCCCGGGCGGCGCAGCAGAACGCGGTCTGGGTGAGCACGGCGAGGACGAGTTCCCGCCAGCCGATGGCGTACCGGCTGTCGTGGGCGGTCAGCGCCTCGGTGAGGACGAGCCACTGAAGCAGGGCGAGCCCGGCGACGGTGGGCGCTTCGGCGAGCGCGGACGGGGAGAGGCTGGGGCGGTACAGGCCCCGGCAGGCGTGCAGGGCGGGCTGGAGGAGTACGAGCAGGGCGAGCACGGCGAGCGGGAGGCGGCCGGGGGCGGGCAGCAGGGCGGCGGTGAGCGCCGGGGCGAGCGCGTCGGCGGCGAGCAGCGCGGCCACCGGTCCGCGTCCGCCGGTGGCGGGCCGGGCCGGGGAGAGCGCCCTCGTCCGGGGGCGGGCCGGGCCGCGCGGCGGGTGCAGGGCGGTGGTCATGGGTCCGGCCCCGGCCAGGGGCCGGGCGGTGTGGGGCGCTGGAACGCTCTCCGTCGTCATCGCTTGGCGCTCTTCCTGGTCGGGGGGTGGTGCGGCAGCAGTAGGTCCCGGTAGAGGTCGAGTACGGCGGCGGCGGTGGCGCGCACATCGCCGGTGGCCCGGACATGGGCCCGGGCCTCGCCGCCGAGCGCGGCGCGCAGCCCGGCGTCGGTGAGCAGCGCGGCGACGGCCGCCGCGAGGGCTCCCGGGTCGCCCGGCGGTACGAGGCTGTGCCGCCGGTGGCCGGGTGGGAGGCTCTCGCCCGCCCCGCCGACGTCGGTCACCACGACGGGCCGTCCGCAGGCCATGGCCTCCAGCGGGGCGAGCGCCATCCCCTCCCAGCGGGAGGGGAGCACGAGCAGGTCGGCGGCGCGCAGCCAGGGGCCGGTGTCGGGGACCGCGCCCGCGAACAGGACGCCGGGGGGCGCGTCGCGGACGAGGTGTTCGCGGTCGGGTCCGTCGCCGACGAGCAGCAGCCGGGCGGCGGGGACGCGGGCGAGCACCCGGGGCCAGGCGGTGAGGAGGGTGTCCTGTCCTTTCTGCCGGCAGAGCCGGCCGACGCAGACCACGAGGGGCGCGTCGGCGGGTACGTCGCCGAGCGCGTCGAGGGAGGCCCGGGCGGTGCGGCGGTCGTCCTCGGGGGCGAGTCCGTCGGCGGGGGCGAAGTGGCCGAGGTCGACGCCGTTGCGGATGACGGCCCAGCGGGCGGCGATACCGGCGCGTTCGCCGGTCCGGCGCTCGCTCTCGCTGACGCACAGGGTGCGGGTGCTCCAGCGGGTGGCGTACCGCTCCCAGGTCAGCGCGGCCCGGGCGGTGCGGCCCGCGACGGCCTCGAAGGACCAGGCGTGCGGCTGGAAGACGGTGGGGACGCGCCCTCTGACGGCGAGCCGGGCGGCGAGGCCCGCCTTGGCGCTGTGGGCGTGCACCAGATGGGGCCGGTCGCGGCGGATCAGCCGCCCGGCGGCGAGGACTTCGACGGGGAGTCCGGGGCCCGGTTCGCGCGCCGCGTTCCACAGCCGCACCCGGGCGCCCGCGGCCTCGGCGCGGTCGGCGAGTTCGCCGCCGGGCGGGCAGGCCACGATCGCCCGTACTCCTTCGGCGGTCTGCGCCCGGACCAGATCGGTGACGACGCGTGCGACTCCGCCCTCCACCGGCTGCACCAGATGGAGAATCGTCGGTCGGCTCGGCTCGGTCCGGCTTTCTTGCGGCACGTGCGGCTCTCTTGTGTGGCTCGGGCTCGGGCTCGGACGAGCGGTGCGGCGGCGGGGCAGCGGCAGGGCGGTCGCGGGGCGGGGTGGGGTTCAGCGGCGGGTGTCCGTCTGCGCGAAGAGGACGCCGAGGCCGTATCCGCCCGTCCCGGCGTCGAAGAGGAAGGTGAGACGGGTGCCGCCGGCGGTCAGCGCGGGGCCGATGTCGAACACGTCGGAGTCGTAGCCGAGGGTGTTCGAGTGGGCGGGCTGCCGGCTGATCGCGCCCTCGGGTCCGGTGATGGTGGAATTCATGACGTCGGTGGCGGGATTGGCCGTGTCGGTGAGCCCGAACGCCTTCGCGCCGTCCGCCCGTACGCTCACCGCGTCGCCCTTCTCGCCCCGGTCCCCGTCGTAGGAGACGAATCCGGCGCGGCCCTTCGCCCCGGCGGGGACACGGAGTCCGGAGAGGCTGATCTCCTGGCTCTTCCGGTCGGTGCCGAGCGCCTCGAATCCGTCCCAGAGGGAGAGATGGCGCAGGGGTTCGGTGCTGTTCTCATAGGCGACGACCAGGGTCCAGCCGCCCCAGGCGCCGACCGTCGAATTCCCCATCGCCACATTGATCTGGGCCACGGTGTAGAGGCCGGATCCGGCGCGGCGCACCAGTGGGGTGATGTCGGCCGAGGCCTGAAAGGCGTCGGCCCCGTCCGCGTCCCGGTGGGCGATTCGGGTGTCGGCGAGTACCTGCTGATATTGGCCGCCCTGTTCCGCGATGAGAACGCGTCCATTGTCCTCGGGCGGCTTCTGTTCTCCGGCCAGCAGATTTCCGCCCCAGTACAGCCGGGCGTAGGTCACCGTGGAGTTGCTCGGGATCGCGAGCCGGGCGCGGCTGGAGTTGTAGGTGTTGGGGTCGTCGTCCTGGTCGATGTAGTACATCTCGAAGTCGCTGTTGACCCCGTCGCCGGATCTCGCCGAGGTGCAGGAGGGTCCTGACGTGCTCGTCGGCGAGGTGCAGGTGATCGAGGAATTCGCGGCGCGGACGATGCCGCCGTGGTGCACGGCCTGATAGCGCTGGGCGAAGGGAATGCGCTCCGATTCCGGCTGGCCGGACACGTCGACGGCCAGGGGGGCCGATACGGGAGAGGCCTGTGACGCGGCGGCAGAATGGGGCGGGGCCGACAGTGTCACGGCCGACAGTGCGAGCAGGAGAACCGCGCCCAGAACACCTCGGGCGGTGAGGCCGGTCGGTTTCGGCATGACTGGCTCTCCCTGTTCGATCTACATGACAAAAACAGGAGTGCAGTTTGTCAGAAACTAGTCGGAAAACAGGTAGGACGCGCTTGTTGGGCCAATTGGCGGCTGATCACCCGAAAGGCCGGGGATGTTGGCGGGCGAGATGCCCGACCGGCCGGGCCGCCCTTTTCCGGGCATCGCGGATTCCCGCCGGAAATATCCCTTCGGGTGATCGGGCACATCCCTTTCCGGCAAGGCTCGTTGGGCGGGGCCGCGAGGGCCGTACGGGGTGACGCGCCGTCACCCTCCGGCGACGGCGGGCCGCCGCGGACCGGCCGCGGACCCGCTGCCACAGAACGGCCCGGCGCGCGCGCCGACGGCCGCCGGGGCCCGCGACTGGGCCCGCGACTGGGCCCGCCGCCGGGACTCAGCGTCGGCGCTCATCGGTGTTCATCCGCTGATACGAGAATCGCCGCAGGGGTTTCTCCGGAAGCGGGGGCTCGTTACGCATGTCGTCGTCGGCGACGACCGTCGCCGGAGAAGGGATGCGAAGACATGAAGTACACCAGGGTTGCCGCGATCATCGCCGGTTCGGTCGCGGCGCTCGGCGCGGCCTCGCCCGCGATGGCGGCGACCACGTCCGGCATGCCCCCCATGAGCCTCAACGGCGGCGTCAACCAGCTCGTCAGCCAGAGCCCGCTGCTGAACGGCGGCAGCGGAAACGTGGTGAAGGACGTCGCCGACACCGCGATGGAGCTGAACCAGGTCAAGGGCGACGCCCCCCAGAGCGCGCTGAAGACCGCCGGTGCGGCGACGCCCCTCCTCGGCGGCATCGAGCTGGGCGGCTGACCGCCGCCGCCGGGGGCGGACACGACGGAAGGGGGTGCGGCAGCCGGTGGGCCGCGCCCCCTTCCCGTACGTCCGTAAGGGTGGCATCCCCGCCCGGCTTCCGGTTCGGGCGGCCGGGCCGGGTACAGAGCGGAACGGACGCCGCGCGGAGAGACCAGGAGACGAGCACGGGCGGCGGCCACGATGCTCCCCGATTCGGCATATGAGCCGATGAGTCCGCCGCATGGGGTCCATTGGAGTGAACCGGCGGAACCAAACAACCCCGGCGGAGTTGCTCAGGGCGCTCCACTTGCGGGCATCCACGAGACAGAAGGACGGAACATGCTCAAGAAGGTTATGGCGACCGCCGCGGTCACCCTCTCCGTGGCGGGCGCGGGCGCGGCGATGGCACCGCAGGCTATGGCCATCGGCGACCACCAGGGCACCACCTCGGTCAGCGGCAACGACTCGATCCAGGCGTACGGCAACTCCGCCACCCACGGCGACCAGAGCCCGCAGCTGGGTCTGGTCCAGGGCTCGCTCAACAAGCCCTGCGTCGGCCTGCCGCTCAAGGCGAACGTCGGCTCGCTCATCGGTCTCATCCCGGTCGCCGTCCAGGACGTCTCGGTGCTCTCCGCCCCGCAGAACCAGCAGTGCACCGAGAACTCGACTCAGGCCAAGGGCGACGAGCCGCTGTCGCACATCCTCAGCAACATCCCGGTCCTGTCGGGCAACGGCGCCGGCAACAGCTGAACCGCCGAATCCGCCCCCGGGCGGACCCGGCACACCGATCCCCCACGCGTACCCCGACACCCCCTCGGTGCCGGGGTACGCGTGCTCCGTCCGGCCGACGGGACATCGGGACAGTGGGACGTCGGGACGTCGGGACAGTGGTCGGCGGGTCACTCGCATGGCCCTCCATCGATCTTCCGTACGGGTGCGCGCGGTTCGCCGCCCGCCGTTGCGGCATTCGGGTGAACGGGCAGAACCAAACGGGTCCCGGAACGGTTGACCAGGCTGCTCCACGATCGATCGTTCACAGCGAAAAGGAACACAAGTGATCAAGAAGATTCTGGCAACCGCCGCGGTCACCGCTTCGATGGTGGGCGCAGGCGCCGCGATGGCCCCCCAGGCCATGGCCATCGGCAACGACAACGGCACCACGTCCTTCAGCGGCAACGGCTCGACGCAGGCCTACGGCAACTCCGCCACCCACGGCGACATGAGCCCGCAGATCGCTCTGGTCCAGGGCTCGCTCAACAAGCCCTGCATCGGCCTGCCCGCCAAGGCGAACGTCGGCTCGCTCATCGGTCTCATCCCGGTCGCCGTCCAGGACATCCCGATCCTCTCGGCCCCGCAGAACCAGCAGTGCACCGAGAACTCGACTCAGGCCAAGGGCGACGAGCCGCTGTCGCACATCCTCAGCAACATCCCGGTCCTGTCAGGCAACGGCGCCGGCAACAGCTGAGCGCGGACGCCGAGGTCGTGAGTGTGCCCCCGAGCGCGGTGCGTTCGGGGGCACACTCATTCGGCGCTTTTCTTCCTGAATTTCAAAAAAGATGTGGCCGCGTTCCCCATAGGCTATGTTTCCACCCGGTTCAATAATTCACCGTGCTGCATCCGAGTGAGTTTTCGAACCGGCGGCCATATAAAGGTTTCCTCGCGGGAACCTCCTCGTTACTAACTCTGCGGGGGTGCCCATGCACAGGGAACTGTCGACGCAGCGCGAAGGCCGCGGCTGCGTACAGCACCACCGCTGAAAGGATCAATGAAATGAAGCACACAAAGGCTGCTGCCGTTGTCGCGGGCGTCCTCATGACGCTGGGATCCGCCGCTCCGGCCATGGCCGACGCCGGTGCCAACGGCGCGGCCGTCGGTTCGCCCGGCGTGCTGTCCGGCAACGTGGTTCAGGTCCCCGTACACGTGCCCATCAACCTCTGTGGCAACTCGATCAATGTCATCGGCCTCCTGAACCCGGCCTTCGGCAACACCTGCGTCAACTCCTGACGCCAAGCCGGCGGGAATAGAACCCCGGGACGCATGAATGCATGCGCCCCGGGGTTCTATTTTTTCACCAAACCACAAAATTACCCATAAATAAACAGGGCCCAAATTCGCGCCCCATCTGGAATTCCTCTTTCCGGCCGGTGGATCCCCGCCGCACGAATAAGCCCGTCCGATTCGACTCGATCGGCCGCATCCCGCCGGAGATGAAGAAATTCTCATTTCCACCGGCGGCGCCCGGCCCGGACCGGCCGCCCATCGGCCCCGCGCCACCGTGACCGGCCCGGGCGCACAGCATGGGGCGGGCGGGCGTACCCGGGCCCGGCACGGCGGTCGCCCGCCCCGGGCCCCACCCGGGCGCTCCACCCGCGCACCCCACCCGCGCGTTTCGTCCCGCCGGACCCGGCCGAGTGACGAGTGACGAGTGACGAGCGCAACACCAAATCGCCGCTCTCGTCGCCGTACCGCATAAACCGCAGGCGTGCGGCCCGCTCCGCTATCGCATTCCAAGGATGGATGCCCCGGCCACCGTACCGAGCAGCCGGGCCTCCATTCCCGTACAAGGTCGCGAGGGGTGAAAACATCCGACGACCCCGGTTACACGGCCGTAAGCTCACCGGCATGCAGGTGATCCAGTCGACGAAGCTCGCAAATGTCTGTTACGAGATCCGGGGTCCCGTCCTTGAGGAGGCGATGCGGCTGGAAGCGGCGGGTCATCGCATCCTCAAGCTCAATACCGGCAACCCGGCGGCCTTCGGGTTCGAGTGCCCGCCGGAGATTCTGGAGGACATCCTCCGCAATCTGGGAACGGCTCACGGCTACGGCGACGCCAAGGGGCTGCTCTCCGCCCGGCGCGCGGTGATGCAGCACTACCAGACCAAGGGGATCGAGCTGGACGTCGAGGACGTCTATCTCGGCAACGGCGTCTCCGAACTGATTCAGATGTCGATGCAGGCACTGCTCGACGACGGCGACGAGGTGCTCGTACCCGCTCCCGACTATCCGCTGTGGACCGCCTCCGTATCGCTCGCCGGGGGCACCGCCGTGCATTACCGGTGCGACGAACAGTCCGACTGGATGCCGGACCTCGCCGACATCGAACGGAAGATCACCGACCGCACCAAGGCGATCGTGATCATCAATCCGAACAATCCCACCGGCGCGGTCTATGACGACGAGATGCTGCGCGGGCTCACCGAAATCGCCCGCCGCCACAATCTGATCGTCTGCTCCGACGAGATCTACGACAAGATCCTCTACGACGGCGCGACCCACACCCCGACCGCCGCGATCGCCCCCGATCTGATGGTCCTCACCTTCAACGGGCTCTCCAAGAACTACCGCGTCGCGGGGTACCGCTCCGGCTGGATGGCGGTCTGCGGGCCCAAGGCCCACGCCTCCTCCTACATCGAGGGTCTGACCATCCTCGCCAATATGCGGCTCTGCGCGAACATGCCCTCCCAGCACGCCGTGGCCAGCGCGCTCGGCGGCCGGCAGTCGATCGAGGACCTCGTTCTGCCGGGCGGGCGGATCCTGGAGCAGCGGGACGTGGCGTACGAGCTGCTCACCCAGATCCCCGGGGTCAGCTGCGTCAAGCCCAAGGGCGCGCTGTATCTCTTCCCCCGGCTCGACCCCAAGGTCTACAAGATCAAGGACGACCGGCAGATGGTCCTCGATCTGCTGCGCGCCGAGAAGATCATGGTCGTGCACGGTACGGGGTTCAACTGGCCGGAACCCGATCACTTCCGGATCGTGACCCTGCCCGCCACCAAGGATCTCGCGGACGCGGTGACCCGGATCGGGACCTTCCTGGATGGCTACGGCCAGCCCTGACCGGATCTCGACCGGCCTGAGCTGGGGAAACCGCCCGACCCGCCGCTATCGAGCCACCAGATCCGACGAGACTCAACTTTAGACAGAATCCAAGCTAGGATGGTCTCCTGAAAGTGAGCAGGAGGCCATCCCCCATGTACGAGCCAATACGCACCCGGTCCGTCCACACCATGGCCGACAGCGCCGACTACCCCCACCGCTCCCGTGAGGACGAGCTGGACATCCAGCTCGCCGGTCATCTCTCCGCGCTGCTGGCCGTCACCGACGAACTGTCGCTCGACGACGCCGCCGAGCGGGTCGCGGCCCAGATCGCCAGATTGCGCGGCGCGCCGCCGGTCCGCCACGCGGGTCTGAGCGGGGCCCGCCCCGAGGCCCTGCACCGCCGGGCGCACGCCCTGGCCGGGCGGGCGCTGGTGGTCGCGGCGTCCCGCGCGGACACGGCGGCCGCGATCCTCGCCGCCGAGCGGATGGACGCCCACGCCGCCGCTCTCGACACCCCCGGTCTGGTCGGGGCCCACTGACGGCCCCGGTTCACGGGCCGGTGAGGCGCGTGGACCGGGTGCCACCCACGCGTCTCCGGACGGGATTCACATCCCCCCGGGTCCCGTCCGGGGACGCTCCCGCCGCGCGCACCGGCCGGGAGCCGCACATACCGGCGGGGATGCCGCACATACCGGCTGGGAGGCTGTGCGCACCGGCCGGGAGAAAGAAGGCGGCCCCCGGAGTCTGAGGGGACTCCGGGGGCCGGAACGCGGCGGGCCTGAGGGTGACCCCCACAGGTCAGGGCGGGACTGGTCGGGCCGGTCCGCCGCGAGGTTCGAGCGGCCCCGCCCGCCCGGCGGCTGCCGGAGCGGGCGGGGAGCCGGTCAGCCGAGGCGGGCGACCAGCGAGCGGTACTCGTCCCACAGCTCCTTGGGGGTGTGGTCGCCGAAGGTGTTGAGGTGCTCGGGGATCAGCGCCGCCTCCTCGCGCCAGACCTCCCGGTCGACCTTGAGCAGGAAGTCGAGGTCGTCGGCGGCCAGATCGAGACCGTCCGTGTCGAGCGAGCCCGCCGCCGGCAGGATGCCGATCGGGGTCTCGACGCCCTCGGCCCGGCCCTCAAGCCGCTCCACGATCCACTTGAGCACCCGGCTGTTCTCGCCGAAGCCCGGCCAGACGAACTTCCCCGCGTCGTTCTTGCGGAACCAGTTCACGTAGTAGATCTTCGGCAGCTTGGCCGCGTCCGCCTGCTGGCCGACCTTGATCCAGTGGGCCATGTAGTCGCCCATGTTGTAGCCGCAGAACGGCAGCATCGCGAACGGGTCGCGGCGCAGCTCGCCGACCTTGCCCTCGGCGGCGGCGGTCTTCTCGGAGGCCACGTTCGCACCGAGGAAGACGCCGTGCTGCCAGTCGAAGGACTCGGTGACCAGCGGAACGGCGCTGGCGCGGCGGCCGCCGAAGAGGATCGCCGAGATCGGCACGCCCTTGGGGTCCTCCCACTCCGGGGCGACGGTCGGGCACTGGGCGGCGGGCACGGTGAAGCGGGCGTTGGGGTGGGCGGCCGGGGTCCCCGACTCGGGGGTCCAGTCGTTGCCCTTCCAGTCCGTGAGGTGGGCCGGGGTCTCCTCGGTCATGCCCTCCCACCAGACGTCGTTGTCGTCGGTGAGCGCGACATTGGTGAAGACGGCGTTGCCCCAGAGAGTCTTCATGGCGTTGGCGTTGGTGTGCTCGCCGGTGCCGGGCGCGACGCCGAAGAAACCGGCCTCGGGGTTGATCGCGTACAGCCGGCCGTCCTCGCCGAAGCGCATCCAGGCGATGTCGTCGCCGATGGTCTCCACGGTCCAGCCGGGGACGGTGGGCTCCAGCATGGCGAGGTTGGTCTTGCCGCAGGCGGAGGGGAAGGCGGCGGCGATGTACTTCGGGGACTCCGACTCGCCGGCGGGCGGGGTGAGCTTGAGGATCAGCATGTGCTCGGCCAGCCAGCCCTCGTCACGGGCCATGACGGAGGCGATGCGCAGCGCGTAGCACTTCTTGCCGAGCAGGGCGTTGCCGCCGTAGCCCGAGCCGTACGACCAGATCTCGCGGGTCTCGGGGAAGTGCGAGATGTACTTGGTGGAGTTGCACGGCCACGGGACGTCCCGCTCGCCCTCCGCGAGGGGCGCGCCGAGGGTGTGGACGGCCTTGACGAAGAAGCCGTCCTCGCCGAGCTCGTCCAGGACGGGCTGTCCCATCCGGGTCATGGTGCGCATGGAGACCGCGACGTAGGCGGAGTCGGTGATCTCGACGCCGATGGCGGAGAGCGGGGAGCCGAGCGGGCCCATGCAGAAGGGGACGACGTACATCGTGCGACCGCGCATCGAGCCGCGGAAGATGCCTTCGCCGGCCGTGCCGTCCTCACCGCCGGTGAAGAGGGCCTTCATCTCCGCCGGGGCCTTCCAGTGGTTGGTGGGCCCGGCGTCCTCCTCCTTCTCGGAGCAGATGAAGGTGCGGTCCTCGACGCGTGCGACATCGGTGGGGTCGGACGCGGCGTAGTAGGAGTTCGGCCGGGTGGCCGGGTCCAGCTTCGTGAACGTCCCCTTGGCGACCAGCTCCTCGCACAGCCGGTCGTACTCGGCCTCCGATCCGTCGCACCAGACGACGCGGTCGGGCTGGGTGATCGCCGCGATCTCGTCGACCCACGAGATCAGCGCCTTGTGATCGGTGGGGGCGGTGCTGGGGAAGGTGGTGGAAGCCGCGATGTCGCGCGCCACGATCGCTCCTAAGTGAGGGTTTTGAGGGGTGCCCTGTGCGGTTGCCCTGTGCTGTTTTTCCTTGCTGCCCCGTGGGGGCCGCGACCCGGATGCTTCGCAGGCGCTCATCCGGTGCCGACTGCACTCATCTGATCATCCGGGGCTCGCGCCCATATGTCCAGGGGGTGTCTCACGTGAGCATCGCCACTCGTGCCGGGTGCTGGGTACCGCCATTCGTGTCCCGGTACGACCCCGTTCGCCGGGGAACCGCCGGGGAACCGCCGGTGAACCCGACCGCGCGGGAGCGGCCCGGCGGCGGGTCCGGCACACCGGTCTGTTACCTACGGTTGCGTAGGTACCATCCAGATATGACCTCTGCCGCGCCCGAAGTGACCGAGACAGAATCCCCTCCGGTGAAACCGAAGATGCGCGGCTGGCTGCATGCCGGGATGTTCCCCGCCGTCCTGGTCGCCGGACTGGTGCTCACCGCGTTCGCCGGCTCCACCAAGGCCCGGGTCGCGTGCGCGATCTATGTGCTCACCGCGTGCCTGCTCTTCGGGGTCAGCGCCCTCTACCACCGGGGCGACTGGGGCCCGCGCGGGGAGGCGGTGCTGCGCCGGCTCGACCACGCCAATATCTTCCTGATCATCGCGGGCACCTACACCCCGCTGACGATGCTGCTGCTCCCCGACTCCACCGCCCGCCCCCTTCTCTGGGCGGTCTGGGCGGCCGCGGCGGCCGGCATAGCCTTCCGGGTCTTCTGGGTGGGCGCGCCGCGCTGGCTCTACACGCCCTGCTACATCGCGATGGGCTGGGCCGCCGTCTTCTTCCTGCCGGACTTCCTCCGTACGGGCGGCATCGCGGTGCTCGTCTGCGTGATCGTCGGCGGGCTGCTCTACAGCGTGGGCGGCGTGGTCTACGGGATCAAGCGCCCCAACCCCTCACCGCGCTTCTTCGGCTTCCACGAGGTGTTCCACTCCTTGACGCTGGCGGCGTTCGTCGTGCACTACGTCGGCATCTCCCTGGTGGCCTACCAGAGCTGACCCCCTTTCTCTCTCCCCCCGCTCTCTCCCCGCTCTCCCGGCCGTGGCGGCCCGCCCGCCACGGCCTTCCTGTCCGGCGCCGGGGGCGGGGAACCCGGGGCGGGGGAATCCGGGGCGGACAGGCGCGTGGACACGGCCCGCCCGAAGACCGGTACGGGACAATGAGCGCATGGCCGCCATCACCCCCGCCCCCGCCGAGACCTCCGGCCCGCCGCCGATGGGGCTGCGGGAGCGCAAGAAGCTCAAGACCCGGATCGCGATCCGCCGCGCCACCCACCGGCTGGTCGCGGAGCAGGGGTACGAGGCGACCACCGTCGAGCAGATCGCGGAGGCCGCCGAGGTCTCCCCGTCCACGGTCTTCCGCTACTTCCCCACCAAGGAGGACATCGTCCTCAGCGGCGGACTCCACCCCTCCCTGGAGACCGAGCTGCGGGCCCGGCCGCCCGCCGAGGACCCGCTCGACTCGCTCCGGCTCGTGATCACCACGGGCCTGGCCGCCTTCACCCCGGAGGAGCGCGCGGAAGCCGTCCTGCGCACCCGGCTGATGGTCGAGGTCCCGGCGATCCGCGCCCGGATGACCGAGTCCATCGCCCTCACCTCCGACCTGCTGGTCCGCGCCCTCGCGGACCGCACCGGCCGCCCCCACGGCGATCTCGACGTACGTGTGTTCACCGCCGCCGTGCTGGGCGCGCTGCGCGAGGTGATGCTGTACTGGGCGGCCCGCGACCACCAGGACGACCTGGCCGAACTGGTGGACCGCGCGCTGCGGACCCTCAGGGACGGCGTACGGCTCCAGCGTCCGCTTTAGAGCGCTTTAGATCCCGCCGCCGCCGGGTGTCAGCTCCCCCGCCAGCTCGGCGCTGTCCGTCACCGGCCGCCGGCACACGAACGCGCGGCAGACATAGGCCGCCGCCTCGCCGCCCACCAGCTCCCGGTCCCTCAGCAGCGGAAACTCGTCCCCGCCGGGGATGCCCACCGCCACCACCGCGCCGGGCGCGGCCGCCAGCAGCGCCGTACGGTGCAGCGCGGCCGTCGCCGGATCGTCGGCGGGCCCGACCACCGCGACCTCCCGGGGGCCGTCCAGCAGCGCCTCCGCCACGGCGAGCCCCCATCCGATGAACCTCGGCGCCTTCGGCCCGAGGTTCTTCACCACCCCCAGCGCCCGCTCGGCCGCCGTCAGATGCGCCTCGGACCCGGTGTGCGCCGCGTACGAGAGCAGCGCCCCCGCCGCGGCGGTCCAGCCGGACGGAGTGGCGTTGTCGGTCGGGTCCTGCGGGCGGCGGATCAGCTTCTCGGCGTCGTCGGCGGTGTCGTAGAGCGTCCCGTTCTCACCGGTGAACCGGTCGATGACGATGTCCAGCAGCAGCCCGGCGAACTCCAGCCAGACGCCCTCCCCGGTGACCGCCGCGAGCGCGAGAAGCCCCTCCGCGACATCCGCGTAGTCCTCCAGCACCCCCGCGTTGGGGCCCACCCGGCCGTCCTTCGAGGTACGGGAGAGCCTCGCCGAGTCGTCCAGATGCAGCCGTACGAGGAGGTCCGCCGCCTCGGTGGCCCGCTCGACCAGATCCGGCCGGTCGAAGAACGCCCCCGTCTCCGCGAGCGCCGCGACCACCAGCCCGTTCCACGCCGCCACCACCTTGTCGTCCCGCTCGGGCCGGTGCCTCAGCTCCCGCGCGGCGAGCAGCCGCTCACGGATCGACGCGTCCGCCTCCTCGCCCGGGAGCTGGAGCACGGAAGCCCCGTGCTCAAAGGTGCCCTCCTCGGTCACCCCGTACAGCCCGGCCGCCCGGCGGCCGTCCTCGTCCCCCAGCGCCTCGCTCAGCTGCTCCGGCGTCCAGACGTAGAACGCGCCCTCACTCTTCCCGCCCGTCGCGTCCACACTGTCCGCGTCGAGCGCCGAGGCGAAACCGCCCTCCGCCGTCCGCAGCTCCCGGACCATGAAGTCTGCGGTCTCCAGCGCGACACGCCGAGCCAGTTCGGATCCCGTGGTGCGCCACAGGTGCGCGTACGCCCGGCACAGCAGAGCGTTGTCATACAGCATCTTCTCGAAGTGCGGCACCAGCGCCCCCCGCGGCACAGGACGCAGCACATAGCGGTGAAACCCGCCCCCCACCTGGTCGTACAGGCTGGACCGCACCATGGCCTCACAGGCGCCCTCCGCCATCTCCAGCGCGCCGTCCGAACCGGTCCTGGCGTGGTGACGAAGCAGGAACTCCACCACCATGCTCGGCGGGAACTTCGTGTCCCCCTCCCCGAACCAACCGCTCACCGGGTCGTAATCCCTGCTCAGCCGCAGCAGCGCACTCCCCTGCGACTCCGCCGTCGGCCGCCCCGAATCCCCCGCCCCCAGCTCCCGCCCCGCCAAATCCCCCGTAATCCTCCGCGCGACCTCCGCCACCTCCTCCCGCCGATCCCCCCAGGCCGCCCGCACCCCTTCGAGCACCTGCCTGAACGACGCCATCCCGTGCCGCGGCTCGGGCGGGAAATACGTCCCGAAGTAGAACGGCTCCCCCTCCGCCGTCATAAAGACCGACATCGGCCACCCACCCTGCCCCGTCGCCGCCTGCACCGCCTCCATGTAGACGGCGTCGACGTCCGGCCGCTCCTCCCGGTCGACCTTGACGTTCACGAAGTGCTCATTCATGTACGCGGCCGTCGATTCGTCCTCGAAGGACTCGTGAGCCATGACATGACACCAGCGGTCAGCGGGCCTAAGTGACACGACGAATAGCCCACCGAGAGAAAGATGGGTACGTCGCGCCGCTTGGCCTCTTGCATCGCCTCCTCTCCCCATGGCCACCAATCCACCGGATTGGAGACGTGCTGGAGGAGATAGGGCGACTGGGAGTTTGCCAGTCGGTTCATGTCTCCCATCGTTGCACGACGAGGATCGCAGCGCGTGACCATTTGCGCACGAGGAACGGCTGCCGCGGGCTGGCGGAGGCAAGGTTCCGAACCTGGGGTCGAGGCGTGAGCCGTGCGGAGGAGCCGGAGCTGCTGCCCCATGCGGCTCGCGAACCCCACAGCCGTGGCCCAAGAGGTCGCCACGATCGCCGAAAGGCCGCTCGGATAATGATCGGCAGGCCAAGCAGGTCAGGACCACCACGCCCTCGGGACGACTCACACGTCAATGCCTTGCTCCTCCTCCGGTAGGCCGTGGAGGGTGCGGTGATAGGCGAGCGCCTGTCTGTCGATCCGGTGTTCCGGAGTTTCGCGGAGCACTCCGCGCACCGTGCTGTCAGCCCGGCTCACGACCGTGAGGTCATCGTTGATAACGAACATGCCTGCATCCATGAGCACATGGCAATTGGGGCACAGGCACAGCACGTTACTGATCGCGTCCGCGCCGTTGTGGGGGCGTGCAATGGAGCGGATGTGTGCAGCTTCCGCGTAGGCACGGCCACCCCCCAGCAGAAGACGGACGCCACAGACCTGGCACTTGAAGTCGTGGATCTGTTTGACAAGGTTGGCGACGGCCGTACTGCGAACGACCCGTTGGACCGAAAGGGGTGACCTTATACCGTCGGCCAGGCCCGACCCCTCGGCTTCGTCGCGTTGTGGGAGGTGCGCTACACCCTGCTCAGCAGGCACCCTTCGGACGAGGCGGAATCGCCACACACGCCGTCCGTCCGGTGACTGCTCGGACCAGTAATCCTCAACCGTGTAGAGCCCGTCGTAGCGGTATGCCAGGCCACCAGGGGCGTTCGCGGTCCGGCGGACCACACGAACGGGAGCACGGGTGGATGCGCTCCTCGCCAGTGCGGCATTGCCGCGGGTGAGTTGCTGATCACCCGTCCCCCCCTCGCCGGTATAGATGATGACGTCGCCGTGGTCCTCGTCGCCGAAATGCTCGTCGTGGAGGACGACCGACTCCGCCCCCAGACTCTCGCTGCCCGCGATGCCGGACATCAGCTGCCGATGGACCCCAGCTCTGGCCAAAGCTCGGCGATCGTCGAAACGGCGTCCTGGCGGGACTCCGGGCACGTGGCCGAACCCAGCGGAGGACGGCGGCACGCCTCCGGTCGGGTCCGCCTGCCCACCAGGCAGTGCCGTAGCCAACTCCCTAACCCTGGTGCGTTCCTCCTTCCGTGCCGTGCGCGCCCGGAACAGGGCTTCTCGGAGCCTCTCCGTTCGCAGCGCATCGTGCACGACCGACTCGTCCACCTCGCCTCCCGCTCCGATCACGGAGGCCAGGCCGACGAGGATCTGCTCGAACCGCTCGGGCGTGGGGAAGGTCCGCCCGTCGAGGTAGGAGTCCAACGTACGAGCACTCACCTCACAATGCCGGGCTACCGCTTCCGTGGCGGGGCTGCCGCACACATCCCAGAAGGCACGCAGTTGATCGGCGAAGTCGGCCTCTTCCGGCGTGCGGCGCGGAACCGCCGCTCCCGACAGGCGCGACCGCTCCGCCATGACCCCTTCGGCCACACTTCGACGTTCACGCCACCGGTCCCGCTCCGCCGCATCACCATTCGCCCACGCGTCGACGATCAGATCCAGCGTCTGCACACTCGGCAGGCGGGCACCGCTCAGCGCCGCGTAGACCGCAGTCCTCGACGCGCCATACGCGACCACCGCATTGACTGTTCCGTTCGCCCTCTCCCGCAGTTCACGAAGGGCTCGCGCGAACTCAGCCAGGGGGCCGTCACCCCTCACAGGGAGCACCCTAGGCACAATCTCACTGTGAAGTAGAGCACACTTTCCCTTCTCTCCAGAGAGATGCAGATCACGTTAGATCTACCTAAATAGCATCTGAGCTGCAATGATCCCAATCTACATCAGTCCCGCGATGTTTTCTGCGGATGGAGAGGCTCGAAAGGTCTGCCATCGTTGCATCGACGGCTGAGTCGAGCGCCTGCAACGAGCGACGGCTCCCTGCGCCAACAGGAAGCCGTCTCACTCGTAGTCCCCTTCTATCGGTACGGAGAACTACATGTCTGAGGGTACGGGGCCTGCCCTGCCCCGCGAAGCCGACCAGGGCATGGACGGAACCTCGGGTACGGAACCACTGCGACGCCCCACTCGCTGGCTGACCCCTGCCGGTCTGGCGGTGACCAGCGGAGGCGCCCTTGCCGCCGGATTTCAGGGCAACATGGCCGTCGCCGCGATGTCGGCGGCTCCGAGCCTGCTCCTGGGATCCTTCTTCTTCTTCGGGGTGGTCTGTCCTGCGGTCTGGTCCCGTAAGCCACAACGCCAGAAAGCGGCCCTCGCCGTGATGACCTCCCTGCTCGGAACGGCTCGACGTCGGAACACGACCCGCCGCCGGCGTCCGGCTGGCTAGTCCGCACTCCCTGTTGAGATGGGCCCGGGGACAGCGATATCGCCCGTACACCGATGGCGTCTGCCAGACGCGGCCGCCTCAGCTCAGAAGGGGGCCGACGCACGAGGTGCCTGCGGAGGGCATGGTCGACGTTGTCCCCGCAGACCCCGGCGCTGACCCGCTTCAGGACCCCTCGGCAGCCCCTGCCGGGGGGTCACCCGGAAGGCGTCGGCCACAACAGACAGCACACTGACTTTTAGGGGTGCTCGGCGGCCTCCCGCGTCTCAGCCTTGCGCACGGCCGCCAGAGAACGGCCTCCTTCATCCTTCCATCTGTCCACCCCGTTAACGCTGTATCCCAGCATCACGCTGGCAGCAGGGGAAGGGTGGGTGAAGGTGTACGCCTGTGTCAGCCGTAGGCGCTCATCGTCCTCGATGACCAGGACCTTCTCTTCCAGAAGCTGCTCACGCAGCCTGCGAGAAGCCTTGGGCATGGAGTCAGCGACCTTTCTACGCGCCAAGGAGCCCTCAAGGACGGTGAAGCCGTGCGGGCTCTCGTGGCCACTCGCGATTGTCAGCTTGGCCTTCGCGCTCAGGTGGTACACGCGCCGTGGGCAAGCCGAGCCGGACTGAGAGGGAGACGTAGGGTGCACACCCAGTTGCTCGTCGAAGTAGGGCGCTCCCTGCAGTAGCAGGATCGCAAGAGCGTGCTTGAGGTACTCCCTCAGAAAACGAGTGTCCGGCCCTTCAAGCGCGAGCGGACGCGGCTGGTTGACGTTGATGACGGCCCGCCCGAAGTCGAGCGCCAACTTGATCAGATCTGCTTCGAGGCAGGAGGTGATCGCGGTGCTCAGAGGCTGGTCGCGTGTGCTTGTCAGAACGAAGGTGTAGTTCCAGAAATCCTTCGCCTTGGCCGTCTGGTAGGTGTCCATACGGGTTCGCAAGGCATCGCTTCGGCCGATGTACAACTGGTACGGCTTGGAGAGGCTGCCATCGTTGGGACCGACCAGGACATAGACACCAGGGCGTGCCAGCTCGCCACGCCCGCGTACATCCCGGTAGGCCAGCCGCGGGAAAGCCAGGACCTCTCCGGTCCAGCCCTTGCGCGTGACGCGGCGCAGCCCGTCAGCCACACCATCGACCAGCTCAATGGTGTAGAACTCGCTGGCGTCATCCGTCCTCGACATGTCGACAAGGTTCACATACCGCTCCGAAGACCTGCGCGCACCCCCCGATCTGCACGTGATCACGCTCATCGAAGCCCGTGAGCGTGCATGACCCTCGCGGTGTAATAGACCTTGTCCTACACTTCGTACATGAAGCCGACCCGCGCCGGAACCACTGAGAACATCTCCGTGTCCATGCCCGCCGAGCTGGTCAGCGAGCTCCGATCCCGGACCGGACGTCGTGGCCTGTCCAGCTACATCACCGAGGCTGTCAGGCATCAGCTCGCCATGGACGGGCTCGCCGAGATCGTGGCGTCCCACGAGGAGGAGCACGGCGCGCTCACGGAGCAGGAGATCGAAGGCGCTCGTCGCGAGCTGTTCGGAGACGTGAACGCCGAGGATGCGGAGCGGGGCGCCGCGTGAAGGAGCTGCCGGCCCGCTCGCTGGTGCTCGACTCCGAAGCTCTGTCACTGCTCCTGCGCAACGACCGCACGATGGCGGCTCGCATCGAGGCAGCCCGGCAAGTCGGGGTCCCCATCCTCGTGTCTGCGCTGACCATCGTCGAAGCCGTGCACGGGAAGACCGATCTGGCGCGCTTGAAGTGGGTCCTCTCCCGGCTGCTGGTGGAACCAGTCAGCCGGGAGGACTCCCTGACTGCAGTGAAACTACTTCAAGACGCAGGCGGACTACATGGGCACAAGTACGCGATCGATGCCCTCGTTGCCGCGCTCGCGCTCCGCGTCCCAGCTCCCGTCATCGTTCTGACCTCAGATCGAGACGACTGGTCGAAGCTCTGCGGGAACCGCGTGATCATCAGAGAGGTGTGAGCACCGCCCACTACTGGGCTCGTGAGTCCGCTGTCACCAGTGACAACTGGAGTAGCCGACACTCAGCAGCACGGGGGCGAGGGGACGCTCCTGCGGCACGGCATGGCCGTGCCTGGTCGAACGCGGGCGATACCGGTTATCTCCTGGCGTTCTCCCGATTCGGGCACCACCGAGTCGCAGAACAGTAGGCTGAGCCCAGCAGCGCTGGAACTGTTGAGGTTGAGGTTCCTCGAAGGAGGCACACCATAACCCCCGAGATGGTGACGCCCGCGTGGATGCACACCCAGATCAGCGCGGAGCAGTACGACTCCTGGTCCGAGGAGCAGTGCGCCGACATTGAGATCGTGGACGGGATGACCGCCGGGAGCCTGAGCGCCTCCAAGCGGCACAACCGGCCGGCTCGGATCCGGGCCAATGCCCTGGGGACCGCCGCAGGCCCGGACTGGAACGCCGACACGGACTTCGACGTCCGCCTGGTCATTTCTTCATGACTGGACACAAGGGAAAGCAGAAATTCCGGGAACACCTGGAGGCTCTTCTCGCTGTGGCCGGCTCCCCCAAGCCAGCAGCCATCTGTTCCGCGAGCAGGGATCGACTTGGGCGAACTTCCCTGTCCGTGCAGCGCATCAGCGATTGGCGAAGCGGGAAGCACATACCGACAAATAAGCTCTTCCGAGAGTTTCTCCGTGCAGTCGAAACCTTGGCTCGGCAGCGAAACATCATCTTCCCTGCCGCACTCGCCGACCGGGCAGTCTGGGATCGTCTACTGCGCGCGGCGCGGTCCAAGACTCCCACTCCGGCACAGGCAGAATCGCGTCACATCGCGGTAGGCACAGTCCGGATCCCGATCCGCCCGGTGGCTGACGCCAAGCCCTTGGAGCTGGGAGTACACCGGACGAGTCGTATCGAGGGCTCTCCTCCGCTACCGGCCTATGTGCCACGGGACGCGGACAGCGCGGTCTCGGCTCAGCTGCTTGAAGCCAGAGAGAACGGCGGCCTCGTCCTCTTGGTCGGCGAGTCCACGGCCGGAAAATCACGGTGCGCCTTCGAGGCTGTACGACGCGAACTGCCCGATCATTGGATCATTGCACCGCCTGCGGCAAGCGAGCTGAGCCCCGTGCTGTCGCATATATCCCTACCCAGGTCCGGTCGTCGGAAGTGGGTTCTCTGGCTGGATGATCTCGACCGCTTCCTCCTCCCCGGCGGCCTTGACCAAGGCATGCTGTCCGTGCTCCTGGAGCAACGAGTTGTGGTCATGGCCACCATGCGTTCTGAGGTGTACGGCAATTACAGTGAGCGCGCACTGAGAGGCACGGGAGCCGCCTTGGCTTCTGTGCGCCGCCCAGGCTCTCGGGTGCTGAATCTCATCGAGCCCCTCGTGCTGGAAAGACAGTGGTCCGAGGAGGAGATGAGTCGGCTCCGCGCACAGTTGGCAAACCCGGACCCCGATATGCGTCTCGCTGACGCAGCCCGCCACCACGGCGTTCACGGCATCGCGGAATACCTCGCAGCCGGACCGAAGCTGCTTGAAGAGTTCCTGACGACCAGACGTCAGCCGAAAGGCCATCCCCGGGGCGCGGCCTTGGTCCAGGCGGCCATCGACCTCTCGCGAGCAGGTATCTCCACCCCTCTGGCCACTGAGACCCTGCTGACATTGTCCACGTGTTATCTCTCTGCCGGGGACGCCTCCCGCCTCCAAGCCGAGAGCCCCGAGCAGGCTCTGGCCTGGGCAACCGAGATCCAGTTCGGTGTAGCAGGAATGCTGATTGCCACGGATACCGCCGAAGCCTGGCGGCCATTCGACTACCTCGTGGACGCCATTGCCAGTACCGCCGAAGCGTCGGCCATTCCTGACGAGGTCTGGGAGGCGGCGGTCACGCACGCGAATGGCGGCAACGAGCTACTACCTGTCGGACGATCTGCCTTCCGTTTCGGTCGCCTGGTGCTCGCCGAGCGCTGCTTCTCTCCACTGGCAGCCAGAGGTGACCACACCGCCATGCACGACCTTGGGTTCGTACAGCGCGAAAGACGGCCAGAACACACCTGGCCCTCGTGGTACCGGACGGTATCTGAAACAGGAACTGCACTGCAGGCCCGAGCCCTTGGCGCCCTGCACGAAATTGAAGGCCGACGGGACGAAGCGTCGGCATGCTACGAGAGGGCCGCAGCTCAGGGAGATGCTCTTGCCATGCGGCTCCGGGGTGTGATCGCCCAGCGGTGCAGGCAGAACGACGAAGCCCATGAGTGGTACGTCCGCGCCGCCGAGGGCGGAGACGCGGTAGCGATCTCATCCTTCAATGAACCGGGAATCCACCGGCCAGAAATGGGCCACGCGCTAGGTTCGGAAACCTGGGATCCGAATGTCGAATGGGATGAGGATGACGAAGAGCCGTGGCGGATGACGGCCCGCACATCACGCATCCTCAGCTGCAACCTGGAGATCCTCGCCGATACGGCTCACGACGAGTTGGATGAACTGGGTGACCAGCCAATCTCCCCGAACAGTATTGGGAGATTCTTCGCACGCTTGCCGGCCTCCACATGGAGCCAGCCACGGCATTGGCGGCGCAGGGTGCTAAGAGCCCTGGATGATCTCAACGAGGACATCGCTCTCGGCCACTCTCCGGAACCACGCTGCGCGGCGGAGGAACTGGCGCTCCACTTTGCCCTGGAGAGCGCTTCGGCAATGACATGTGATGAACCGGATCTGGTGGCCGAGCTCACCCAAGGCCTCCCCGAGCAGCAGGGCGACTACGACTGGCTCACTTGTTCAGATTTGCTCTTCCAGGACCACGATGTGCTCTTTCTCTACGACCCGATGATGCAAGGCTTGGAGCATCCCGACGACCCGCTCAACCAACGCATGGGCATTGGAGACCTGCGACCCGAAAGGTGGTTCGAGGAGTTCGGGAACGCGCCGCCTCGCGATCCATCCCGAGGATTCGCACATTGACGTGACCCCGCTGAATAGCGCTGCCGCATGCTGATCTTGATTGGTGGATCATGATCGGGTGTTACATCGCCATGGACTGCATGAACTGTCCGATGAGGCCGGGAGCACCAAGGGCTCACCTCGGAGCCACCCGGACCTGGCTGCGACGCCGAGGCATCCCGCACACCATTCCCGAGCGAGCTGCCCAGTCCGCAATCGGCTCCGGCGCGGTGGCAAGGGCGGCCGTCCGCCCCGCTTCGACAAGGGAGTCGAGTCCTTCCGGACCGGAAGTCCGGACATTATCGGCCCGACCAGGAACTTCAAGCACCCTGGCGCACAAGGCACCTCGGAGTTCAGGTACCGCGCAGCCTTGTATGAGCGTCAGCGCACCGGGCGGTGCGCCGTCGCGCCGAAAGGACCTCATCGTGACCGTGGCACTGCTGTCCACCATGATCTGTGCTGGTGCACTCACCCTCCAGCGCGCCATCTACCCGCTGACCCTTCTGGTCGGCTTCTTGTCCGCGCTGCGCGGCCTTGGTGCCCCCGAGCGGGTCTTGGCCTTCCGTGCCTTTGCCCGAGCAGTCGCGGACGTGAGCAACCGCCCCACGAGCAGTTCCCTCTGAACCCGCACGGGCTGCCCGCCCGGCCCTTGGCGCTCGGCCGGGTTCGCGAGTCCTGTCGGCCGTCGGCGCGGCACCCTGGACTCCAGCCGACCGCGCTCCGCGGCGCTCTGGTGAAGCCGCAGAAGAACAGCAAACGATATCAAAACTCAAGGGAGAATGATATCGTTTGCCGTATCTGATCACCCGAGGAGGGGCTGGCATGGCAAGGACAGTGATCGACCTCGACGAGACCATGGTCGCCGAGGCCATGCGGATCTTCGGGACCAAGACCAAAGCCCAGGCCGTACGGCTCGCCATGGAAGACGCCGTCAAACGGCACCTGCGGCAGGAGGGCTTCGACGCCATGGACGCCGGCGACTTCGACTTCAGCGAGATCATCGAGAGCACCGGCCCTCGCGACGCCAACGGGACCCTGAAGCGCGACGGCGGCCGGGCCACCTGATGCAGGACCGCTTCCTGATCGACAAATCAGCGCTGGCGCGCTGGACGAAGCCGGGCGTAAGAGAGGTGCTGAAGCCTCTCCACGAGCGCTACCTGCTCGCAGTCTGCCAACCCACTGAGTACGAGATGATCCACTCGGCCCGGGACACCGCCGAGGCAACGCGAATCAGCACCTGGCTCCATGCCTTCGACTACCTGCCCAGTGACGACAACGCCTTCACCCGCGCACTGGAGGTGCAGCGCCACGCTCTCAACGCGGGGTTCCACCGGGCACTGTCACTCCCCGACCTGCTCATCGCCGCCACAGCGGAACTGAACCGGCTGACCGTCCTCCACTACGACGGCGACTTCGACATGATCGCCTCTCTCACGGGCCAACCCGCCGAGTGGGTCGTGCCACCAGGCAGCGCCGACCGCTGAACAGTGCTGAGAGCGCTATGGAGATCACCGACTCCTGTGGGGAGTCCACGGGCCCCGACATCGGCGATCGTGCCGCCCGCGCGGGTCAGTTCGCGCGGTCCTCCGCCAGGGTGTGGGCGACGAGGGCGTTGGCGTGGCCGTGGCCGAGGGAGTGCTCCGACTTGAGCCAGGCGACGAGTTCCATGTGCTTGGTCAGGGGGGAGGCGCGGATGAGGTCTTTCCACTCGGTGATGGGGCGGCCGTACTTCTTCTCGATGGAGGGGAAGTAGGCGGCGGGGCCCTGTGCGCTGGCGGTCATGTCGGTGAGTGTGCCATCTGGAGAGGGGGAGCGGGCTACACCGTCGGCGGCGGGGCCGGCTCCCGTGGGGGGTGTAGTCGGTGCCGTGGTGGGGGCGGGGCTTGGATTCCTAGGGTCGAGAGGTGCCGGGCGGGGGTTCCGCCGGGGCTCGACGGAGGGAAGTCATGAGGAACGGCAGCGTGTGGAACGCGAGGTCCCGCAGGGTGGCGACGAAGGCCGGTGGGGTGGCGCTGGCGGCCGCCGCGCTGGTGGGGACGGTGGGGTCGCCGGCTTCGGCGGCGCGGGAGGGGATTGACCCGGCCGAGCGGGGGGCCGGGCTGCGGGCGGTGGTGGAGGGTGGGGAGGCGAGCTGGAGTCTGGGGCGGATCGTCGAGGACGGGCGTACGTCGTGGAAGGGCGCGGCGGGGGTGGCGGATCGGCGCGGTGGGGCTCCGGCGGACCCCGGTGGGCGGTTCCGGATCGGGAGCATCACCAAGACGTTCACCGCCACGGTGGTGCTCCAGCTCGTCGGCGAGGGCCGGATCGGGCTGGAGGACCCGGTGGAGAAGTACCTGCCGGGTGTGGTCCCGGACGGTGAGCGCATCACCGTACGCCAGCTGCTGAACCACACCAGCGGCCTGTTCAACTACACCGAGGCCCCGGAGCACAACATGCCGACGGAGGAGTGGGTGCGGGCCGGCCGCTGGCAGTCGTACTCCGCCGCCGGCATCGTGGCGAACGCGGTCGGGCGCGCTCCCTACTTCCCGCCGGGGAAGGGGTGGAGGTACTCCAACACCAACTATCTGCTGGCCGGGATGCTGATCGAGCGGGTGACCGGCCGGAGCTGGAACAAGGAGGTCGAGCGGCGTATCGCCCGCCCCCTGAAGCTGCGCGACACCTCCATGCCCGGCACCTCCGTACGCATCGGGGGCACGCACGCCCGCAACTACACGAAGCTCCCGTCCGGTCCGGTGGACACCACCCTCCTCAATCCGTCCGAGGCGGGTGCGGGCGGGGCCGGGGTCTCCACCACCGCCGACCTCGCCCGCTTCCACTCCGCGCTGTTCAAGGGGGAGTTGCTTCGCCCGGCCGAGCTGAGGGAGATGAAGCGGACGGTCAAGACGGACCAGGGCGTCGGCTACGGCCTGGGCGTTCAGCGCCTCGACAATCTGAACGGCCTCGGCTGCGGTGAGGTCTGGGGCCATGCCGGCGGCATCCACGGCAGCGTCTCCTTCTTCTTCGGCGACGCGCGCGGCGAGCGGCAGGCCGTCACCTCCGCGAGCCTCTACGGCAAGCCCGACCTCGTGGCGGTGGTCGGCCGGATGAACAAGGCGGTCGCCTGCTCCGCTTCCTAGGAGGTGTCGCCGAATCCCGCGACGTACCGCTTCTGCCAGGGGGTCTCCACCGCGTGGGCGCTGTAGTGCCGTCGTACGTACGCAACCGCGTCCCCCGCCGGTACGCCGTCCAGGACGGCGACACAGGCGAGGGCGGTGCCGGTACGGCCGCGGCCGCCGCCGCAGGCGAGTTCCACGCGTTCGGCGTCGGAGCGGGACCAGGCCTCGGCGAGGACGGCGCGGGCCTCCGAGCGCTTGGCGGGCAGCCGGAAGTCGGGCCAGTGGAGCCAGTGGGACTCCCACGGGACCTCGGGGGGCTGTTTGCCCAGGAGGTAGACGGCGAAGTGCGGGACTCGGCCGGGCGGAAGGGGGCGGCGGAGGGCGCGGCCTCGGATGAGGCGGCCGGAAGGGAGGCGGAGGACACCGGGGGTGGTGGGGTCCCATGGCTCGGTCGTCATCCGATCACCGTAGATTCCCAGGCGCGGAAGGGGTGCCCGGTTATGGATATTACGGAGCCGGGCATGATGATCAGCGCTTGTTTCAGCGCTTGGCGTCGGCCAACGCGCGCGCCCTCTCGTCCAGTTCGCGCGCGGCGCGAACCCTCCGATAAGGCGCGACACGGCGGCGCATGGTGTGGAAGTGGTCGTCGCCCCGCGCGGTCGACAGCTGCGCGTAGTCGTCGAGGAAGGCGCTCCAGGTGGCGCAGGCCTCCTCCAGATGGCCCAGCTCCAGCTGCCGCTGGGCGAGGACCGCGTTGGAGTGGACCCTGCCCTGGCGCTCGCGGTGGGGCTGGGACTTGAGGGACTCCTTGAGGGCGGCGATGGAGCCCGCGAGGTCGCGGGTCTCGTAGAGGACGTGGGCGACATGGAACTGATAGGCCGAGCGGTCGTAGCCGCCGACGGCCTCGCGCCGCGAGTCGGCCCTCGACAGCGCGGCCTCGGCCTCCCTGAGCCGGGCGAAGGCCTGGTGGCGGTCGCCCACCATCGAGGCGGCGTGGGCCTGCTGCCCCCGCAGGAAGGCGACCAGCCGGGGGCCCGCCCCGGGGGCCGCCTGGGCTGCGGAGTCGGCCAGTTGGAGGGCCTTGTTCCCGTGGCCGAGGTTGGCCGCCTGGAGGCTCATGCCGCGCAGGGTGCGGCAGTACGTCACATGGTCGCCCGCCGCCCCGGCCAGCTTCAGCGCCTTGACGTAGTACCGCTGGCCGAGGCCGTGCTCACGCTCGTACATCGCCATCCACCCGGTGAGATAGGTCAGGTCGGAGGCGGCGGACAGCATGTCCTTGCGGTCCTTCTCCTCCCCCGAGGAACGTAACTGGGGCAGCACGGTGTTGACGAGGAACGCGGCCGCCATGGGGCGGGCCAGTCCGCCGCCGAGTTCATCGAGTATGTCCGCGATGCGGTCGGTCATCGTCCGCACCGTCACCACGTCCCCCGGGCCGATGCGGCCGGCCGGGCGGGTGGCGCGTCCGCCCTCCTGGGCGTGTGCCACATCGGTGAAAAGGGGGACGGTGAGAGCGGCCGAGTACAGGCCCGCGGTGAGCACTCCACGACGCGAGGGATCCATGTCAGCCCTTCCGAGATCCATAAGGGATTCGACAGTGTCGTCGCCGTCGGACCCTTTCCTGCCCTTCGGCTGCTGAAGCCCGGCTTCCGCGTATGTCAATGGGCGCCCGAGCTTGCGTTCGAGCGTTTCCAGAATGACTCCCCTGACCTGTTCCCTCGGCTGCGTCCCGGCAAGCCAGTGAGAAACGGCGGATTGCTCGTACTTCAGCTCCATCCCAATCTGGGCACCCGTTCGATTTACCGCGTTGGCGAGCTGAGTGCGCGACCATCGGGCCTGCTCAAGCAGTCCCTCAAGTCCCGTGTTGCGCTGGTTCAGAGAGGCCCTGGCCACATCAACTCCCCACCCGTTCATGGCTTTCACGGTTAGACACGCCGTCAACGGTACCGGTACGGGAGGCTACGCAGTTAGCTCTGCACGGCCCACGATCACCAGTGGACCGAAGAGAACGCCGCACCCCCGGCACCGGTGGACAGGAGGAGCCGTGATCTCCGTGGAAGACGTGGAAGAAGCCGATACGCGACTGAGTATGAGTTTGACGGTCCGGCCCTCGGAGATCCGCCGCATTCGCCGTGCCGTCATGGACCATCTCGACGGACGGGGACTCGGGGAATCCGCTTTCGATATCGCGCTCGTGGTGACCGAACTGCTCGCCAATGTCCATGAACACGCGGATGGCATATGCGAACTGGATATCGAGCCCCGGGAGGGCCGGCTCATCCTCACCGTGCGCGACACCGTCATGGCTCCCCCCACCCTGCGGCACGACTCCCCCTCCGCCGAGAACGGCCGGGGGCTTCTTCTCGTCGACGCGCTGACCGAGCACTGGGAGACCACCGTCACCGCCACCGGGAAGGTCGTCACCTGCACCTTCCGGACTCCCTGAGGCCCGGCGGCGAAGTCCCCGGACGTCATCGGCCCGACTCCCGCCGTCACTCCCGCCGTCCCTCCCGCCGTCCCTCGCGCGAAGCCCCCCGTACAGCGCACACTCGACAGCGGAAACGGAACCGCGATGTCACGAGGGGGAGCCCATGCGGGAGAGTCACCGGACCGAGGCGGAGAGACTGCTGGCCCGCGCCGTGGAGGACGAGGCGCGGCGCTCGGAGGGGCGGACGGACGCGGCCGCGCTGCTCGCGCGCGGGCGGGAGGCGCTGGACTCGCTGGCCGCCGAGGCGGCCGAGGAGTACGCCGCGTACACCGGGGCGCTGGACGGCGCCACGGCCGGGGGCGCCGGGTTCGGCCGGGCGGATCTCGTGACTCCCGCGCTGGTCACGGCTGTCGCCGCGGTGGCCGCCGCCGGGGCCGATCTCGCGCTCGGCACCACGGCCGGGACCGCGCTCGCCGCCGGGGCGGCCGTCGCCGTCGCCGGGGCCGCGACCACCGCCGTCAGGGCGACCGGCGCGAGCCGGGGGGCGGGCGCGCCCGGCCGGGCCGAGACCGAGCAGCGGCGGCTGGAGTGGCTCACCGCCCTGGAGGTGCGCGGCATCCGGCCGTTCCTCGACCGGCAGCGGATGACCGCCGCCCGCACCGCCGCCGCCCGCACCGGCGGCGGAAGGACCGGCGGCGGAAGGGCCGCCGCGGCCCCCTCGCTGCGCGGCGGCGACCGCAGCGCCGCCGCCCGCAGCCGGTCGGTGCTCGCCCACTCCTTCGCCCAACTTCCGGAACCGGAAGGTCCGTTCAGTGGCCGCCGGGAGGAGCTCGCGCAGATCGCCCAGTGGGTCCACGCCTCCCGCGCGGCCACCGAGACCAGGCCGACCGTCGTCGTCCTGCACGGCGTCCAGGGCTCGGGCCGCTCCACCCTCGCCCTGCGCGCCGCCCACCGGCTCAAGGACCAGTTCCGGGGCGCGTGCGTGGTCGATCTGCGCGGCGAGAGCGGCCGGCCGCTCGCCACCCGCGACGCGCTGCTGCATCTGCTGAACCGGCTCGGAGCCCCCCGCGAGCAGCTCCTCTTCCGGGAGCGGTCCTCGGCCGACCAGCAGGTACGGCGGCTGGCCGAGCTGTACCACCGGCATCTGACCGGCCTCCCGGTCACCGTGATCCTGGACGACGCCCGCGACCCGGCGCAGGTGCGCACCCTCATACCCGAGCGCTCGGACAGCCTCGTCCTGGTGACCGCGCGCGAACCGCTGGAGCTGCCCGCCGACATCCCGGCCCGGGTCCACCAGCTGCCCGTGGCCGCCCTGGACGAGGCGGGCTCCGAGGAGCTGCTGCGGGCCGTCGGCGAGCGGTCGGACCAGTCCCCCGCGCAGACGCCCTACGACGGCCAGTCCGCCGAGCGGATACGGGAGCTGTGCGGCGGGCTGCCGCTCGCGCTGCGCGTCGCCGGGTCCTCGCTCGGGACGCGCGGCGCCCAGCGGCTCGCCGCCGACCTCGCGGCGCAGGAGTCCGCCGACCCGGTGGAGCGCGCGCTCCGGCTGCGCCACGCCGACCAGAGCGAGCAGGCCCGGCGGCTGCTGCGCCGGCTCGCGCTCGCAGGGCGGGCCTCGCTGGGCCCGGCAGCGGCGGCGGCGCTGCTCGCGGTGGGCGAGGAGGAGGCACGGCGGCTGCTGACGGCGCTCGCGGACGCCGGGCTCGTCGACAGGGCCCGCTCCGGCCGCTACCGGCTGCACGACACCGTACGGGCCTTCGCCCGGGCCCGGCTCCTCGAAGAGGAGGAGGCGGCGGAGCGCACCGCCGCGCAGGAGCGGCTGATACGGAGCTACGCGGAGCTGGCCGGGGCGGTGATCCGGATGGTGGACGGCAAGATGTCCACCCGGGCCGGGCAGTTCGGCGCGCACGGCTTCCCCTCGCTGGACGCGGCGCTGCGCTGGCTGGACGACGAGTCCAGCTCGATCACCTCCGCGCTGCGCCACGCGGAGGGCGTGAACCAGCAGACCGTTCTGGCGCTGCTGGGGGCGCTCGCGGACTACTGTCTGCTGCGCGGCGATCTGTACCGGCTGGGCGAGATCAGCGAGTTGTCGCAAGCGGTCGACCAGGGGCTGCTGGAGCGGTCCGTGCGCTGGCGTACGGGGATCGCGGCCCGTCAGCTCGGCGAGCTGGACAAGGCCCGCACCACCCTGTCGTCCGTCGTCGGGCTCTACCGCGAGGCGCACAACGACGCGGGGGCCGCGCTCGCGCTCTGCTCGCTCGGCATCACCCTGCACCATCAGGGCAATCTCACCGAGGCGGCGGCCCGGCTGACCGAGGCGGTGGAGCTCCAGTCCTCCGACGCGCAGGCGGAGGACCGGGCGTGGTCGCTGCACGCGCTGGCGGCGGTCCGGCGCGATCAGGCCTCGCTCGCGGAGGCCCTCTCGCTGCTGGGGACCGCGCTGGAGCTGCACCGGGAGGGCGAGTCGCTGCACGGCGAGGCGTGGACGCACTTCCAGCTCGGCCAGGTGTGTCTGCGGATGGGCGAGGTGGCCCGCGCCGATGCCGAGCTGGGCGCGGCCCTCGCGCTGTACGGGCGGACCGGCGACGCGCGCGGCGAGGCCTGGGCGCTGACGCAGCTGGCGCGGGCCCGGCTGGTGGAGGGGGATCCCGCCGAGGCCGTGACCGGGCTGGAGCGGGCGCTCGCCCGGCACCGGGAGAACGAGGACGCGCGCGGCGAGGCGTGGACGCTGTACTACCTGGGCCAGGCGCTGGAGGAGCGCGGCGAGGGCGATCAGGCGGTACGGGAGCTGGAGCGGGCGCGCACGATGTTCTCGCGGATGCGCGATGTGTACGGGCTGGCCTGCGCCCGCCACCACTCGGGCCGGGTCACCCGCGACCAGCGCGCGGCCCGCACCGGCAATCTCCGCAACTCCGGCTTCGCCCGTCAGCTCCTGGTGGACGCCCGGGCCGACTTCCGCCGTATCGAGGTCGCCCACGGCGAGGCGTGGACCTGTCTGGAACTGGCCGTCGTCGACGCGGGCAACGACCGTGCGCGGCAGGCGCTGGGCCTCTGCGACGAGGCCGTCGAGCTGTTCGTCTCGTACCAGGACGAGCGCGGCGCGGACTGGGCCCGCTTCCTGCGCTGCACCCTGCTGCCGTACGCCTCGCCCGGCGGGATCGAGATCGGGTCCGTGGTCGCCCAGGAGGAGTTGGGCCGGCTGATCGCCGCCGGGCACCCCGCCCGGGACGGCAAGCTGGAGGACTGCGCCCAGGCTCTGGCGGTGATGCTGGAGCGCGGCGTACGGCTGGAGGACGGCTGGCAGGCGTGGGACCGGGGGATGGTGCCGGGCAGGCACGCGCGCGAGGTGATGGGGGTGCCGGTGCCGCCGGCCGAATAGGAACCCGGGTGTCCGGTTCTCGGCGGGGGCGAGCGGGGGCGAGTGGGGGCGAGTTGAGCCGTCAAGGCCCGGACGGCGGGGCCCTTTGTCTGGATACTGGTGCTGGGACTCTCGGAGGGGGACGTGATGACCGGGGACGGGCAGGGGGAGGCCGGCGGGGGCGTTCCGGAGGAGGAGCGCGGGTACGAGGAGACCGGCCCGGAACAGGACGAGTTAACCGGGGACGAGGGCCCCGGGTCCGGGGCCTCGGACGCGGACCCGGACCCGGACCCGGACGCGGAGGATCCGGGGCCCGGGGAGGACGGCTCCTGGTCGTACGGCGGATCCGTCGTCGGCAGCGCGCCGCCCGCGCCGCCCGAGGAGGACGGCCGCCCGCACAGCGGGAAACCGGCCGGGCGGCGGCGGAAGCCCCCCGGAGGGACGACAGGACGGCGGCGGAAGTCCGGCGGGGGCATCGTGCGGGGCCTGCACGGTCCGATCGTCGCGAGCGCGAGCGCGAGGGTGTCCCAGAGGGACTCCATGAGCATTTCCTTCGTCGGACCGCCGCCGGAGGCCTCGCCGCTCGCCGCCGGAGCCGGTGGCGGCGGGGACGGCCCGCGCGGATTCATCGGCCGGGCCGGGGAGCTGGGCCATCTGCTGCGGGTGGCCGGGACGACCCGCATGGTCGAGCTGTACGGCCCCGCCGGAATCGGCAAGTCGGCGCTGGCCGAGCGGGTCGCGGACCGCGTCGGGGACGATCGGGCGCGGCCCGTGCACTGGCTGACGGTCCCGGAGGACCAGCCGCGCCCGGAGGTGACGCTGCTGCGGCTGCTCGACCGGATCGGCGTCCCGCCGGGCGAACTGCGCGCCGCCCTGCCCGACTTCCCGGACGCCTCGCCGGAGGCGCTGGCCCTGGTCTGCCGCCGGGAGCTGACCCGGCGGCCCGCCGTGCTGGTCGCGGACGGAGTGCCCGGCGGCCACCCCGGCACCACTCTGCTGACGAGCCTGGCCGACGCCGTGGAGGGCACGGACACCCTGGTGCTCGCCACCTCCGAGACCAGCCACACCGGCTCCGTACCGGCCCTGCTCGGGCACGAGGTGCCCCCGCTCACCGGCGCGCAGAGCGCTCAGTTCCTCGGGCTGCCGCTCTGGACGGCGGATCCGCTGTTACGGGCCTCCCTCGGCCGCCCGCTGTTTCTGCGGCTCGCCGAGGGACTGCCGCGGGACGGCATCGTCCCCCGCTCGCCGAGCGAGCTGTTCGCGTTCGTGCGGTGGGCGCTCAGCCCGGAGGCCGACGGCCTGCTCACCACCCTGGCCGAGCTGGGCATGGAGGAGCTGCCCGAGTCCCTGGCACGGGAGCTGCCGGAGCCGCCCACCGACGCCTGCCTCCAGGAGCTGCTCCAGTGCGGGATCCTCCAGCGCCCCCGCCCCGGCTACTGGCGGCTGCCGCCCGCGCTGCGCGCCCTCGCGGCGGCGGGGAGCGGACCCCGGCCCCCGGGACACAGCCGGAGCGAGCTGGAGGAGCGGCTGACGGGATCGGCCAGGACCGGTTCGCGGTCCCCCGTGGAGCCGTACATCTGGCTGGCCTCCCGTGTGCTCGCCCCCTCCCGGGGCCCGGGCCGCGGCACCGCCCGCCGTCTCGCCCTCGACTGCGCGGGGCTGCTCGCCCGGGACCTGGCCGGCCGGAACAGCCTCGCCCAGCTGCTGCTGCTGTGGTGCACCACCCGGCAGCCGGGCGAGCTGAGCCTGCCGCTGGCCGCCGTCGCCCGGCAGACCGGCGACATCGCGCTCTCCAGAAAGCTGCTGCGCTCCGCCGACGACCTGACGGGCTCCTGGGCCGAGGAGGCCGAGAGTCTGCGCCACGCGGGCCGGCTGACCGACGCGGGACGGGTGCTCGACGGGCTGGATCTGCTCGACGCGGACGGACCGGCCGCCCGGCGGCTGGATCTGCGCGCCGAGATCGACATCGACCGGGGGGCGCCGCGCGGGGCGGGCGTTCTGCTGAGACGGGCCGTGGAGGCCCATCAGATGGCGGGCAGCGAGCGCGGGGAGGCGTGGGCCGCCTACCACTACGGCCGGCTGCGGCTGCTCGTGGGCGACCCGGACGGGGCCGAGGAGAGACTCGGCTTCGCCCAGGGGCTCTTCGCCCGGATCGGCGAACGGCGCGGGGTGGCGTGGGCGCGGACCGGGCTGGCCCGGGTGCCGCTGCTGCGGGGCGACCGCTCGCGCGCCGTGCCCGCGCTGGAGCGCGCGCTGGCCGGGCACGAGGCGACGGACGATCCGCGCGGCCGGGCCTGGACGGGCTATCACCTGGCGCTGGCGCTGGCCGACGAGGGCTCGCCCGATCTCGCGTCGGCCGCGCTGGAGCGGGCGGTCGGGGCCTTCCGGGCCGTCGGGGACGGGCTGGGGGCCGCCTGGGCGCTGCACCAGCTGGCGCTGGCCGGGCCGGGCCCGCACCGCACCAAGGTCGGGCTGCTGATGCGGGCGGGCGCGGCCTTCGAGGAGCTGGGCTGCCCGAAGGGCTTCGCCTGGACCCGGCTGGAGCTGGGGCTGCGCACCGCGGACCCGCTCTGGATCGGCGCCGCCCGGAGCGTCTTCGGGAAGAGCGGGGACGAGGCCGGGGAGCACTGGGCGGACCTGGCCGGCGCCCGGCTCGCCGGCGACCGGGACGAGGAGGCGCGGGCGCTGAAGGAGCTGGCCAGATTCCACCCCCGATGGCTGCTGCGGGACACCGCTTCGGGGCTCCCCCGCGCCGCCCGCGACACCGTGCCGGAACCGCTCCCGGACGGTGCGCCGCGGCAGCGGGGGCAGCACCCGGAGTTCTCGTGCCGGGTCCGGATGCGGCTGCTGGACGAGGTGTTCCGGGGCGGTTCCGCCCGGCTCGCCCTGGGCGTGGAGCCGGGGCCGCTGCACAGCTGGGCGGCCGAGGATCCCGAAGGACCGCCGCTGCTGCGGGTGTACGCGACGGCGCTCGGCGACGCCGATGTGGAGCCCGCCCACTCGGTCACCGTATGGCCGACGTCCGACACCAGCGGCTGGGCGGAGTTCCGCATCACCCCCCACCGGGAGGGACCCCTGCGGCTCCGGTTCACCGTCGAGGACCGGACCGGCGGCACCGTCCTCCAGCAGGTCGAGACCGAGTTCCGCGTCCGCGCCGCCACCCTCGTCCCGGCGCCCGCGCGGGAGGCGTGAGCAGATGCCCCGAGAACTTCCCGTGCGCGTCGTCCAGGATCCGAGCCACGGCTTCACCCGCTTACCCCGCCGGGCGAGCACCGCGCCCGATCTCGTCGTCGGCGTCGACCTGATGTACGGCGACCGCGTCCAGGTGCGGATGCACGGCCCCGCCCTGCCCGACCTCGGCTCCGAGCACCGGGTGGTGCTGCACCGCAATCCGGCGGAGATCCAGGCGGTGGCGACCCGGCTGCGCCATGTCTGGAAGCGCGAGTTCGTCGACGTCCAGTCGGTGGACGCCTGGGGCCGGCCCGCGCCGGGACGGCCCGAGCGCCCCTACGCCACCCTGCTCGACCTCAGCGGCGAGCCGGAGGACGAGCTGCGCCCCTGTATGGAGGAGCTGGCCGCGCAGGGCTCGTACCTCCTCTTCGATCTGCTGCTGGGCGAGGGCCCCCGGAACGGGGGCGCCGACGGCCCACTCGGAACATTCCGGGAGATATTCATACAAGTCCTCTCGGGTGACCAGCCGCTGCGCGTCCGCTTCGACTCCGAACTCTTCCTGCCCTGGCCGATGCTGGCCCTGCCGGGCACCGCCCCGACGGGGACCGAGAGCCTGGACACGCTCTTCCGCCGGTTCCTCGGCCACCGCCACCAGATCGAGCAGACCTGCGGCTCCTACCCGGGCGTCCAGGGCCGGTCGGCACCCCGGCCGCCGGTGATCCCGGCGGTCTCCCTCAACCACGACACGACGATCGACCCCCAGAAGCGCACCCGGGCCGGCGAGGTGGCCGCCGCACTCGCCAAGGACACCGAGTTCACCGAGCGGACCACCCGGGCCGAACTGCTGCGGGCACTGGCGGAGGGGCCGCTCGACGAGCAGCTCATGTACTTCTGGTGCCACGGGAAGTTCCGTACGGAGGACGACCAGACGCCCTGTCTGGTCGTCCGGCTGACGGACGGCCGCGAGATCGACGCCTACACCGTGCGGGGCCGCCCCCCGGTGAACGGGACGGCGGACCTCTTCCGGCCGCTGGTGATGCTGAACGCCTGCTACGCCGGTCTGCCCAGCGGCGCGGATCTGGCCTATCTGGGCCGGGCGCTGATCGACCGGGGCGCTCGCGGGGTGATCGGGCCGCAGATAGAGATGCCCCAGGTCTTCGCGGCCGAGTACGCGCTCGCCTTCCTCACCCGGTATCTGGAGGGACGGGAGACGGCGGGCGAGATCGCGCACTCGCTGGCCCGGGGGTTCGCGGACCGGTACCGCAATCCGCTGGGCCTCGCCTACGCGCTGCACGGCGGGATGGACGAGCGCCTGGAGCGCGCCTCATGACCGCCGTACCTCCTCACCCGCGCACCGGATCCGCGCCGCCCGGGGCCCCGGCCCGCCGAACCGCACCCCCGCGAGGCCGCCCATGACCCTCCACACCGTCGATCTGGACGAGACCGGCTGGCTGCTCGACACCGAGGGCGGCTCGCCCGTCCCCGCCGACCGGCTGGACGAGCACTTCGCGCGCGAGCTGACCCCGCCGTCCTGGGCCACCGACATCCTCGTCTACGCGCACGGCTGGCAGACCTCCCCCAAGGCGGCGGCCGAGGCGGCGAGGCGGCTGACGACGCTCGCCGAGGAGGGGTACGCGGCGCGCCCGGCGCTCTATCCGGCGCTCGGCGACCGGTTCGCGCCCTGGACGGTGGTGGTGCGCTGGCCCTCCCGCAGCGGCCCGCTGCGCCGGGGCTACCGGATGATCCGGAGCCGCGCCCACGCGCTCTCCGCCGACGGGGGGCACGCGCCCCGGGTGATCGGTCAGCTGCTCGACGGTCTGAACGAGCGGCGCGCCGATCCGTCCGCCGCCCGGGTGCTCGCCAACCGGGCGGGGCAGTACGTCCATCTGGTGGGGCACTCGTTCGGCTGCCGGGTGCTGTGCGAGGCCGTCCAGTGGGCGGCGGGCGACCGGCCGGGGCAGACGCTGGGGTGGAGCAGGCCCGCGCCGGCGGGTCGGCCCTTCACCGTGGACTCGATGCTGCTGTTGCAGATGGCGGCCCCGCGGAACGCCTTCGAGACGATGTTCGCCGCCCTCGCCGACGCGCCGCTGCACGGCCCGGTGGTCGCGACGCACTCCCGGCGCGACTGGGCCACCGGGCTGTGGCACAAGCTCGCCGACCAGCGGCGCGGCATCGGCAGCCGGGGCATCGGCAGGGCTCCCGAGCCGGTCTCCGCGATCCGGATGCTGCCGCCGGACGAGCCGTATCCGAAGCGGTCGCTCGACCACTGGTTCGTCAGCGTGGACGCCGGAGAGGTCTTCACGGCGGGCTGGGGCCCGTCGGGCGCGCACTCCGACCATCTGCACCCGGAGACGGCGCATCTGCTGCTGTCCCTCGCCAACCACTCCCGCTCCGAACACGGCGGCTGACCGGCCCGGCGGCCGTACGGGGCCGCCGGGCCGGTCAGCCGGTGTTCAGGTGCTGAGGGTGCTGAAGGCGCTGAAGGCGCCGAGGGCGCCCGGAGTGCTCAGGCGCTCTTCGCGGTGGTCTTGGCCGCGCCCTTCGCCCCGCCCCCGGCAGGTGCTTCCGGGGCCTCCTCGAAGTTGACCCGGCCCATGTGCCGGTTCAGGGACTTCATCAGGAACCACACGCCGACGGCCAGCGCCGCGAAGACCAGGAACCCGAGAACACCGGGGGTGACCTTGTTCTTGTCGAGCTCTTCGGCCGCCAGCGCGGCTTGCATCATTGCCAGGTTTACGCTTCCGCTCATATCAGGCATTCTCGCGGATGCCCGCGAAGAGGTCGTCCTCGGGGAGGGAAGTATCGACCAGGGACTTCGCCAGCTCGTACTCCTCGGTCGGCCAGACCTCCTTCTGGAGCTCCATCGGAACCCGGAACCAGCCGCCCTCGGGGTCGATCTGCGTGGCGTGCGCGATCAGCGCCTTGTCACGGATCTCGAAGAACTCGGCGCACGGGACATGGGTGGTCAGCGTGCGCTCGACGCGCTCGAACTCCGTCCACCGCTCCAGCCACTCCCCGTACGGGGACTCCATGCCGCGCGCCAGCAGCGCCTCGTGGAGCGCGACCGTGCGGGGGCGGTTGAAGCCCTGGTTGTAGTAGAGCTTCCGGGGCTGGAAGACCGGCCCGAACTCGGACTCGGGGAAGCGCTCGGCGTCCGCCGCGCCCTCGAAGGCCACCATCGTGATCTTGTGGGTCATGATGTGGTCGGGGTGCGGGTAGCCGCCGTTCTCGTCGTACGTGGTGATCACCTGGGGACGGAACGAGCGGATCGAGCGGACCAGCCGGCCGGCCGCGCCCTCCACGTCCTCCAGCGCGAAGCAGCCCTCGGGGAGCGGGGGCAGCGGGTCGCCCTCGGGGAGGCCGGAGTCGACATAGCCCAGCCACTCCTGCTGGACGCCCAGGATCTCGCGGGCCTCGTCCATCTCCTTCCGGCGGACCTCGTGGATGTTCGCCTCGATATAGGCGTCACCCTGGAGCTTGGGGTTGAGGATGGAGCCGCGCTCGCCTCCCGTGCAGGTCACGACCAGCACGTCCACCCCCTCGGACACATACTTGGCCATCGTGGCCGCGCCCTTGCTCGACTCGTCGTCGGGGTGGGCGTGAACGGCCATCAGTCGCAGCTGCTCAGTCAAGACTCGATCCTCAATGATTCGTCGCGAAATGTTCTGTGCCGTCCCGCCGCGGCGGCCCTGCGGGGTGGCGGTCGGGTGGCCTGAGGGCGGCTTCTATAGTGACCGAATCGGGGGACAGAAAATTCCGGACCCCCCAGCAGGGGAGAACTCCCGAGAGGAACGGTCATGACCGCCGTGCGCGAGCAGCTTCCCGAAGGCCGATACGGCGACTCCGCGGATCAGCGCGCCGACCGCAAGCTCAAGATCCTCGGGTCCGTGCTGGGCACGGCCTTCCTCGGGATGGTCGTCTGGTTCGGGTACGACTATGTCACCGGCGAGAAGATCAGCGCCGAGGTGATCAAGTTCTCGGTGACCTCCGACTCCGAGGTCCAGGTCCATCTGGAGATCCGCAAGGACGCCGACGCCACCGGCACCTGCACCGTCCGCTCCCGCTCCGAGGACGGCGCGGAGGTCGGCCGCCTCGATGTGCCCGTGAACGCCCCGGGCGACGGCCGGATCGACGAGATCGCCAAGATCCGCACCACCTCGCGCGCCACCAGCGCGGAGCTGGCGCAGTGCACCGCCAAGTAGCCAAACCCCTCGGCAGCGGCGTTTTCCCGACGTGACAGGGGCGGAAATCCGACCCTTCCCGATGGCGGGTCAAGGCCCTGACCTGCGTTGACGATGTTCTAGTGCTTTATGTCCTCCCCCTTCTGCCACGAAATTGTTAGGCTCGTGGTTTCGCCCATCCAGGAAGACACCATGCTTCTGGGTAGGGCGATGCTTTGTATTCCCAGTACCTACGAGGAGCACCTGTGACCCAGACCAGCGAAAACGTCACCTGGCTCACCCAGGAGGCGTACAGCCAGCTCAAGGCCGAGCTGGAGTACCTGTCTGGTCCCGCGCGCATCGAGATCGCCAAGAAGATCGAGGCAGCGCGCGAGGAAGGGGACCTGCGGGAGAACGGCGGGTACCACGCGGCCAAGGAGGAGCAGGGCAAGCAGGAGCTCCGGGTCCGCCAGCTGACCCAGCTCCTCGACACCGCCAAGGTCGGCGAGGCCCCGGCCGACGACGGCATCGTCGAGCCCGGCATGGTCGTGACGATCGCCTTCGACGGCGACGAGGACGACACCCTCACCTTCCTGATGGCGTCCCGCGAGTACGCCAGCTCGGAGATCGAGACCTACTCCCCGCAGTCCCCCCTCGGCTCGGGCGTCAACGGCAAGAAGGTCGGCGACGACGCCGAGTACGAGCTCCCCAACGGCAAGAAGGCCATGGTCAGGATCCTCGCCGCGAAGCCCTACTCCGGCTGAGCCCCGGCACACCCGCCCGTACGAAGGGGCAGGACCGCACCACGCGGCCCTGCCCCTTCGTACGTCCCGGGCCGCTCCGTACGTCCTGCCCCCGCTTCGTACGTCCCGGGCCGTGAGCGACCGCCGCCGGGCTCAGCCCATCACCGTGACCGTGTACCCCGCGGCGCGGAGGGCGGCGGCGAGTTCGGCGCAGTGCTCGGGGCCCTTGGTCTCCAGCTGGAGCTCGACCTCGGCCTCGGTGAGGCCGAGGCGGGGGTCGGTGCGGACATGGCTGACGTCGAGGACATTGGCGTCGAGGACGGTGAGGGAGCCGAGCATGGCGGCGAGGGCGCCGGGGCGGTCGGTGAGGCGGAGGCGGAGGGAGAGATAGCGGCCCGCGGCGGCCATGCCGTGGCGGAGGATGCGCTGCATGAGGAGGGGGTCGACATTGCCGCCGGAGAGGACGGCGACCACCGGTCCCGTGAAGCCGCGCGGATCGCTCAGCAGGGCGGCGACGGGGGCGGCGCCCGCGGGTTCGACGACGAGCTTGGCGCGCTCCAGGCAGAGCAGAAGGGCGCTGGACAGCTCGTCCTCGGTGACCGTGCGGATCTCGTCCACGAGATCGTCGATCAGGGCGAAGGGAAGATCGCCGGGGCGGCCCACCCTGATGCCGTCGGCCATCGTGGCCGGGGCGGGGACCGAGACCGGGTGGCCCGCGGCCAGCGAGGGCGGATAGGCGGCGGCGCCCTCGGCCTGGACGCCCACCACGCGCACATCGGGGCGCACCGCCTTCACCGCCGCGGCGATGCCGGCGACGAGCCCGCCGCCTCCGACGCCGACGACGATCGTCCGCACCTCGGGGCACTGCTCCAGGATCTCCAGGCCCACAGTGCCCTGCCCGGCTATGACGTCGGGGTGGTCGAAGGGGTGGATGAAGACCGCGCCGGTGGCGTGCGCGTACTCCTGGGCGGCGTCGAGGGTCTCCTCGATCACCTGGCCCGAAAGCCGGACCTCGGCCCCGTACTCCCTGGTCGCGGCGACCTTGGGCAGCGGCGCGCCCTCCGGCATGAACACGGTGGAGCGGACGCCGAGCAGCGAGGAGGCCAGCGCCACCCCCTGGGCGTGGTTGCCCGCCGAGGCGGCGACGACGCCCGCCGCCCTCTCCTCGGGGCGGAGCCCGGCGATCCGCACATACGCGCCGCGCAGCTTGAAGGATCCGGTCCGCTGGAGGTTCTCGCACTTGAGGTGGACGGGCGCCCCCACAAGCTGGGACAGATGCCTGCTGCCCTCCATCGCGGTGGTGCGCGCGACTCCGGAGAGCATCTTCTGCGCCCCCAGCACATCGTCCAGGATCACCGGGTGCGGGGCGGCGGGCAAACGGAAGCTCATGCCTCAAGTCTCGCAGCTCATAGGGCGGACGGCCGCTTCTGTCCAGTGGGCGAACACCGCTTCTTATGGGTTTCCCCAAGCCCGTCCGGAGGGGGTCACCGCCCGCGTACTCTGTCCCCCACCAATCGACCACCGCACGAGAGAGCCCCCTGGCCATGCCCACTTCTCAGGACATGACGACTCATCTCGATCCTGGCCTCCTCGATGCCCTCCAGCACCAGGTCGCCCTGTTCGCCCGCCGCGCGGAACAGACCCGGCTCGGCGGCGTCGGTCAGGTCCGCAACTCCATGGACCGCGCCGCATATCTGCTGCTCAACCGGCTGGACCGGGAAGGCCCGATGGGCGTGAAGGCGCTCGCGGCGGGGATGGGGATCGACTCGTCGACCGTGACCCGCCAGGTCGCGCCGCTCGTCGACACCGGACTCGTCAAACGCACCTCGCACCCGGAGGACGGCCGTGCGGTCGTGCTCCAGCTGTCCCCGCGCGGACAGGCCCGCCTCGAAGAGGTCCGCTCGTCCCGACGGGAGCTGATGGCGAACGTCACGGACGGCTGGACGGAGAGCGAGCGCGAGTCGTTCTGCACGCTGCTCACCCGTTTCAACACCGCGCTGTCGGCCCGCCAGACCGGGCTGCCGCCGATGGACCCGGCGGCGGCCTCGTAGCCGCCGGGGACGGGACGGTACGACCCTGGTACGCCGACCACCTGGGTAGCGCCGGTTCCGGACAGGACGAAGGAAGGTGAGATCGGTCCTCCGTAACATCCCGTAGCACCTTGTACCACCCCGCAATACCGCCGTGCCCGTGAGTTCGAGCCGTGCATCACGGGTGCGGCGTCGCCGCCCTCCGCCCCACCGACCAGGACTATGGTGGAAAAAGCGGTACGTAAGGTACCGAGGAGGTCGTGATGACCAGAAAAGTAGCGGACTGCCGTAATTTCCCGAGCGAGACGAACTGCACCCTCACCATCTCCGGTGAGGAGGAGGAAGTCGTACGGGCGGCGTCCGAGCACGCGGTCTCGGTGCACGGGCACACCGACTCCCCGGAGCTGCGGGAGCAGATCCGAGGCTCGCTGGAGAGCGAGAAGGTCCCCGCCTAGGACCACCGTCCGAGAGAGCGGGAGCGAGCCGACGCCTCAGCGACGTCGGCTCTCCCCCACGAGGGCTCAGCCCGCGAGCGCCTGCTGAAGATCGGCGAGCAGATCGTCGACGGCCTCGATGCCGACCGACAGCCGCACCAGATCGCCGGGAACCTCCAGCGCGGAGCCCGCCACCGACGCGTGCGTCATCCGGCCCGGGTGCTCGATCAGCGACTCGACCCCGCCCAGCGACTCACCGAGCGTGAACAGCCGCGCACGGTCGCAGACCGCGACCGCCGCCGCCTCGCCGCCCTCGACCCGGAACGAGACCATGCCGCCGAAGGCCTTCATCTGCTTGGCCGCGATCTCGTGGCCGGGGTGGTCCGGCAGCCCCGGGTAGAGCACCTGCGTCACCTTCGGATGACGGGTGAGCATCTCGGCGACCCGGCTCGCGTTCTCGCTGTGCCGGTCCATCCGGACGGGCAGGGTCTTGATCCCGCGCAGCACCAGCCAGGAGTCGAACGGGCCGGCGATCGCGCCCATCGCGTTCTGGTGGTACGCCAGTTCCTCGCCGGTCTCGTCGTCGGCGGCGATCAGCGCACCGCCGACCACGTCCGAGTGCCCGCCCATGTACTTGGTCAGGGAGTGCACGACGAGATCCGCGCCGAGGGCGATCGGCTGCTGGAGATAGGGGCTGGCGAAGGTGTTGTCGACGACCAGCCGGGCCCCCGCGCCGCGCGCGATCTCCGCGAGCGCCGTGATGTCGGTGATGCCGAGCAGCGGGTTGGAGGGGGTCTCGACCCAGATCAGCCGGGTCCTGGGAGTGAGGGCCGCGCGCACGGCGGCCGGGTCGGAGGTGTCGGCGACGGACCACTCCACCCCCCAGCGCGCGACGACCTTGGCGAAGAGGCGGAAGGTGCCGCCGTAGGCGTCGTTGGGGATCACCACATGGTCGCCGGGGACCAGCAGCGTACGGAGCAGGCAGTCCTCCGCGGCGAGCCCGGACGCGAAGGCGAGCCCGCGCCGGCCGCCCTCCAGTGCGGCGAGATTCTCCTCCAGGGCGGTACGGGTGGGGTTGCCGCTGCGGCTGTACTCGTAGCCGCCGCGCAGACCGCCCACGCCGTCCTGCTTGTAGGTGGAGACCTGGTAGATGGGCGGCACGACCGCGCCGGTCAGCGGATCGGCGGTGTTGCCCGCGTGGATGGCGAGCGTTTCGAGGTGCTGGGAGCTGTACTGGTGGCTCATGTGGCCGAGGGTAGCGGCGCGCGGAACGGATTCGCGCCGCGAGGCCCTGGCCAGGGCGTACGGTCCATTGCGGAAGCGTGGACGGGCTGTTGCGGGAGTATTGCCGCGCGCCCGGGGCGGGTACGGGACGGGCCGGCGGACGGGTCCGGGGACGGGCCGGTGGCGCGCCCGGGGACGGGCCCGGGGACGGGCCGTGTACGGGCCGGTGGCGGACGGACGCCACGGCGTGGCCCGTTGTCGGCGGTGTCCGGGACAATGGCGTCATGGAGATTCTCTGGTTCCTGATCGCGACGGCCATGCTGGCCGCGATCATCGGCCCCTACGTCATGCGCCGCCGGGGCGGCGGCGGCATCCGCCAGGTCGCGCCCGGCTCACCCGACGCCGCCGACCCGGAGACGTACGGCTTCGTCCGCCAGGAGGAGCAGGACATCCGGCTCCCCGGCCCGGACCAGGACCTTCTCGATGTGCTCGACGTGGTGCAGCGGACCCAGGACTGGCGGGCCGCCTCCCAGCTGCTCGCCGGGACGCCGAAGGACGGCGAGGTCCGCTGGCAGCGGGTGCAGGCGTTCGCCGGGGCGGCCTCGCTGGAGCTCCGGCAGAAGCCCGGCGCGGGCGGCGCGTGGCTGCGGACCTGGCGCTCGGAGTCCCCGAAGGACGCGGGCGGCGCACAGGTCCACGCGGAGTTCCTGGTGCAGCAGGCGTGGCGGTCGTCGACCGTGGGCGCGGACGACTTCCGGATCATCCTGGAGGAGTCGCGCACGGTCTGCGGCGAGGCCGCGCTGCTCGCCCCCGGCGACCCGATTCCGTACATCGTGGAGCTGGCCGTCGCCCGGGGCCTGGGGTACCCGCACGAGCAGTTCGACCAGGTGTGGGCCAAGGTGATCGACCGCGCGCCGCAGCACATGGGCGCGCATCTGGCGGCGCTGCACTACTGGTGCGAGAAGTGGCACGGCAGCCGCGAGGAGGCGGACCACTTCGCCACCACCGCCGCCGCGCGCGCCCCGCAGGGCTCGCTGCTGGCCGCGCTGCCGCTGTTCGCGGTCTACGAGCACATCTCCGATCTCGTCATGGTGCGGAACTTCCATGGGACGGCGGTGGTCTCCAAGGCCATGGAGGGCGCGCTGTTCGCGGTGCACTCGGCCCGCGCGGACGATCCGATGCTCGCGCACGTACGGCATCTGCTGGTCCTCTTCCTCGTCCGCGCGGAGCGCTGGGCCGAGGCGATGAACCAGCTGGTGCGGGTGGACGGCCATGTGGGCGCGCTGCCGTGGACGCACAGCGAGGACCCGGCGGCCGAGTACACGGTCTACCGCAATCTCGCCGTGGCGGGGTACGAGGCGAACGGCGGCAGCCCGGCGACGCTGGCGCGCTGACCGCACGCCGACAGCGGTGGTGGCTTCGGGTGGTTACGGACCGCTTCGCGGTATCACGCACGGGTAGTTGCGGCCGGAGCGCGGCTGAGGTGATACTCCGATCCCCCCGCCGCCGGGGCGTTCGCGTTCCGCCCGGCTCCGGGAGCCACTGTGCGGCGGCGAAAGGCCGGGACCATGCACCTCTTCTCGCGGCGCTCGAAGGCCGGCTCCAAACAGACCCCGGCGAGCGGCTCCCCGCCCGGCCGGGCATCCGGCCCGGCACCCTCGCCGCCGCCCGGGCCCGCCCTGGGGCCCGCGCTCGGCCTCGCCCCCAGGCTGGGCATGAGTCTCGGGCTGACCCGCCGGGTGGACCGGCCCGTGGACGCGGAGCGCCTCGCCGCGCTGGGGCTGCTGCCCCGGGAGCGCCAGGACATCCGGCGGCCGTCGGCCGATCCCGGTCTGGACCGGGTGGTGGCCGCCGCGCGGACGGGCGACTGGCTGCCGGGCGCGGAGTATCTGATCCGGGCCGGCGGCGACTGGCAGCGGCGCACCGCGGTGATCGGGGGCCTGGCGAGTGCGGCCCGGGCCGACGACGTCTGGCTCCAGCACTGGCGGGCGGCCCGGCCCGGGGATCCCGGGGCCGCCGCCGTACAGGCACAGGCCATGATCGACCTCGCCTGGCAGGTCCGGGCCGGGGGACGGTCCGCGCGGACCTCCCAGGAGCAGTCGGAGGGCTTCATCCGCATCCTCAGCCGGGCTGGGCGGGAGATCTCCCACGCCAAGGAGCTGGGCGGGGGCGATCCGTCGCCGTATGTCGCGGACATCTGGCGCGGGATCGGCATGGGCCGCCCGCACCAGGAGATGCACCGGCTCTGGGACGAGACGGCCTCCCGTGACCCGTACCACCTGGTGGCGCACCGCAGCGCCCTCCAGTACTGGTGCGCCAAGTGGCAGGGTTCGCGCGAGCTGGCCTTCGCCTTCGCGGACCGGGCGGCGGACTCCGCCCCGCCCGGCCGGCTGCTCAGCTCGCTCTGGCTGATCGCCTGGTGGGAGCACCGGGCGGGGCAGGGCGGGCGGGGGGAGTTCCGGCGCGAGGAGGTGTGGGCCGCCGTCGACCGGCTCGACGACGACGCGTCGGCGGCCGACCCCGGTCACCCGCACCTCGCGGAGGCGCGGCACCTGCTGGCGTACTTCCTCGTCCAGCAGGGCAGGGCGGACCTCGCGCTGGAGCAGTTCCGGCTGGTGGACGGCCATGTGGGAGCGTTCCCCTGGACCCAGGCCGAGGACCCGGCGGAGCTGTACCGGACCTTCCGCGACATCGCGGTGAATCTGGCGGGACACTGAGGGCCGGGGCCGGTCGGGGCGGCGGTCCGGCGGGCCCGGAGGGGGAATGCGGGCCCCGGCGGGCGCGTTCTTCTTGACGCCGGCAATCTCAAGGAGCCCCGCATGTTCCTGTCTCATCGCACCCCGCAGCTCCCCACGCCCGACCAGGCGCTGAAGGGCCGCCCCGAGCCGACCTTCGGCGTCCCCGAGCGCCACACGGTCCTGGACACCCCGCTGCTCGGCCCCTATCCGCAGGGCCTGGAGGTCGCGGACTTCGGCCTGGGCTGCTTCTGGGGCGCCGAGCGCGTCTTCTGGCAGACCCCCGGCGTGTGGACCACCCTCGTCGGCTACCAGGGCGGTCACACCCCCCACCCCACCTACGAGGAGGCCTGCTCGGGCCTGACCGGCCACACCGAGGCCGTCCGCGTGGTCTACGACCCCTCGGTGATCTCGTACGAGCAGCTGCTGAAGGTCTTCTGGGAGGCGCACGACCCGACCCAGGGCTTCCGCCAGGGCAATGACGTGGGCACCCAGTACCGCTCCGCCGTCTACACCCACTCCCCCGCGCAGGAGGCCGCCGCGCAGGCCTCCCGCGAGGCCTATCAGCGGGTCCTCACCCGCTCCGGGCACTCCGGGATCACCACCGAGGTGCTGCCCGCCGAGGGCCGCCCCTTCTACCCGGCCGAGGCCTACCACCAGCAGTATCTGGACAAGAACCCCGGCGGCTACTGCGGCATCGGCGGCACCGGCGTGAGCTGCCCGATCGGCGTGGCGAAGGCGGACGGCTGACCTCCGGGCCCGTACACGACCCCGAGAGGCGGCCGGACAGTCACTGTCCGGCCGCCTCTCGCGCTGTTCAGCCGGTGCGATCGGTGTGATCGGTGAGGACCTCGGTGATCTGGCGGTGGGTCTGGGCGGCGACGGCGGGGCTGGTGGCGGCGTAGGAGAGATACGCGCCCAGGCCGCCGGTCAGGGCCCAGGCACGGCCGCGTTCCCAGGTGGCGTCGTCGACGCCGAGGGCGGCACGGAAGTCGCGCCGGGCAGCGGGAGTGAGCAGGGTCCAGGCGACGGTGAGATCGACGGCGGGGTCCCCCATGCCGAGGCCGCCGAAGTCGATGACGGAGCTGAGCCGGCCGTCGGCGGTGAGGAGGAGGTTCCCGGTGTGGAAGTCGCCGTGGAACCAGACGGGGGGCCGGTCCCAGGCGGGGGCCGCCAGCGCGGAGTCCCAGACTTCGGTGAGCGCGCGGGCGTCGAAGACGCCGTCGAGCGCGGCGATCGCGCGCCGGGTCGCGTGGTCGCGTGCGGAGAGCGGGGATCCGCCGAGGCCGGGGTGCGGGCCGGGGGCCAGCTCGTCGGCGTGCGGGAGGCCCTGGAGGGCGGTGAGGAAGCCGGCCAGCTCACGGGCGGTACGGCGGGGGTCGGCGAGGCCCTCCACGGAGGCGGTCTCGCCCTCGATCCAGCGGGTGACGGCCCACGGCCAGGGGTAGCCGAGGGCGGGGGTCCCGAGAGCGAGCGGCTCGGGGACGGCGACCGGGAGCAGCGGGGCGATCCGGGGCAGCCAGAAGTGCTCGGCCTCGGCCTGGCCCACCGCCCAGTCGCCCCGGGGCAGCCGTACGGACAGCTCGGAACCCAGCCGGTGGATCACATGGTCGGAGCCGCCGGGCTTCAGCCGGGTGAGCGGCAGACGCGCCCACCGGGGGAACTGAGCGGCGATCAGCCGCCGTACGAGCGCGGTGTCGACGACCGGGGCGGGCACCTCGATGGACACGCGGATCCCTCCCCGGCCCCCGCTCCACCGCGAGCGGCCGGCGCTCATCACAGCACCGGCGGGAAGCGGCTGTCGACCGGATTTCCGGCCCGGACGCGCTCGCCACCCGGCGCCATCCGGCGGCACCCGGCGGCACGCGCCGGAAGCGGCTTGAGAGGCTGCCGGTTCGTCAGTCAGTCAGTCCCGGGGCCGGGGCCGGGCCGGGCCGGGCCCCGAGCCAGCGGGCGTCCCGGAACTCGGCCGGGACTTCGTCCTCCCCCGGGTCGATCCCACGGCGTTCCAGTTCGTCGAACCACCGGTCCCGCTGGGAGTCGGGGAGGCGCCGTCCGCACCAGGGGCAGAAGTCGATGGTGATGCTCGATGTGCCGCCGTCGTGGACGATCAGCCCGTACTCCTGGAACTCCGCGCTGAATCGGATCAGCGCGTCCGGACAGTCGAAGGGGTCGCTGTGCCGGTCGCACGGCGCGTTCGCGCGGAGGCTCATCGCCTCGCAGCAGTGGTCGGTCATGGCCTCGGTTTCTCGTATCGGCCCCGGCGGGGCGGGCGGCTCAGGCGGCCAGTCGGACCTGGCCCTGGCCCTGGCCGGAGGGCCGCAGCGAGGAGAGAGGGAGGGTGGACACCGTCCGGACGGTCAGCTCCCGGTGGGTGAGGGCGAGCAGGTCGGCGAGACCGAGACCGAGCGCCCGCGCGGCGGCGGCGAGCACCTCGGAGGAGGCCTCCTTGCGGCCCCGCTCGATCTCGGAGAGGTACGGCATCGAGATCCGGGCCGTCTCCGCGACCTCCTTGAGGGTGCGCCCCTGGGCGAGGCGCTCGCGGCGCAGCACCTCACCGACGAGGTCGCGCCACAGCGGCTCCTTGGGGTCGGGGGCCCCTGCGGCGGGGCGCAGCGGGACGACTCGGGCGGCGTGGTCGGGGGCTTGGCGGCTGGTCACGGTCCCAGCGTAGGAGGGCGGGGCGGGGAAGGCGGCGGATCCGGTTCCGCCCGGGGCGAAACCCCTTCGCTGTCGTCGGAGTTGTCCGCTCACAGGTCCGCGATCAGTTCGGCCAGCCGGTGCCGCGTGTCCTCGGAGAGGGGGCGGCCGGGCTCGGGGAGGAGGGTCGCGAGGGCCCAGCCCCGGCCGCGCGCCCAGGTGGCGTCGTCGGTGTCGAGGGCCTCGCGGAAGGTCTCCCGTGCCGGGGCGGGGAGGAAGGTCCAGGCGGGGAGCAGATCGACGGCGGGGTCGCCCACGCCCAGGGTGCCGAAGTCGATGACGGCGCTCAGCGCGCCGTCGGCGGTCAGCAGATTGCCCTCCGCGAGGTCGCCATGGATCCAGACCGGCGGCCGGTCCCAGGCGGGGGCCGCCAGCGCGGCTTCCCAGACCGCCGTCGCGCCGTCGGGGTCGAGGGGGCCGCCGGGGGCGGCGGGGCCGCTCGTGCGCAGGGCGGCCAGCTTGGGGAGCACCCGGGCGGCGGTGGCGGCGGAGTCCCGCTCGTCGCCCATCGGCACCCCTCGGAAGGCGTTGCTCCACTGGGGTCCGGGGCCGTCGGCGGCGTCGATCCGCCGGAGGGCGGCGATGAATCCGGCCAGCTCCCGGGCGGCCTCCACGGGGTCGGCCAGGCCCTGGGGGGTGGCCCGCTCGCCGTCGAGCCAGCGGTAGACCGACCAGGGGTGGGGGTAGCCCTCGCCCGGTTCGCCCTTCGCCAGTGGCTGCGAGATCGGCAGCGGCAGATGCGGGGCCAGCTCGGGCAGCCAGCGGTGCTCGCGCTCGACCTGCCCGGCCCAGCGCTCGTAGCGGGGCAGCCGCACCGAGAGCGCGCCGCCGAGCCGGAAGGTCGCGTTGTCGACGCCGGGGCGCGGGACCGGGGTGATCGGCAGTTGCGCCCACTGTGGGAACTGGGTGGTGAGGAGCCTTCGTACCAGGGTCTCGTCGCAGGTCGCGCTCTCGGGGTCAGCCATGGACATCCGCCTCTCGTCAGCCGTCGCCGGCGTCCCATCCCACCGTCGGCCGGGCCCGGCTGTCCACGCGTTTTCCGTGTTCGGCGCGCGATTAGGGTTGGGGGGTGGGGATCAGCGAGCAGCGGGCAGAGACGAAGACCGGGCCGATAGCGCCGGCGGCGGCCGAGCAGGACGGGCCGTCGCCGTGGTGGCGGGTGCCGCTGGTCGTGACGGCCGCCGTCGTGCCGCTGTATGTGCTGTGGGTGGGCTGGCTGGCCACCGGCGGGGGCGATCTCGCGGCGCAGTCGGCGTGGACCGCGTTCGTGGAGTCGCATCCGGGTTCGGCGTACAACCTCTCCTGGTACGGGGGGATGCACACGGTCAACTACAGCGTGCTGGCCCCGCCGCTGATGGCGGCCTTCGGTGTGCGGACCGTGTCGGTCGCCGCCGGGCTGCTGGGGTCGTGGGCGCTGGCGTGTCTGGTGGTCCGCGCCGGGGTGCGGCGGCCGGTGTGGCCCGCGCTGCTGGGGGCGTTCGCGGTCTGGTGCAATGTGGCGTCGGGGCGGACGACGTTCGCGCTGGGGCTGGCGATCGGCCTGGTGGCGCTGGTGCTGATACGCAGGCCCGCGCCGGTCCTGGCGGCGGTGGGCGCGGCGCTGGCGACGCTGGCGAGCCCGGTCGCCGGTCTCTTCCTGGTGGTCGTGGGGGCCGCGTATCTGCTGGAGAGGCGGTGGCGCGAGGCGGTGGCGCTGCTGGCGCCCCCGGCCCTGGTGGTGGGGGCGACGACGCTGCTCTTCCCCTTCTCCGGGGAGATGCCCATGCCCTCGGGGAAGCTGTGGATGCCGCTGCTGAGCTGCGCGGCGGTGGTGCTGGCCGCGCCCGCGCGATGGCGGACGGTGCGGTTCGGGGCCGGGGTGTACGCGCTGGGCGTCGTGCTGACGTATGTCATTCCCTCGCCCATCGGTACGAATGTGGAGCGGCTGGTGGGGCTGGCGGGCCCGCCGGTGCTGCTGGCGGCGCTGATGGCGACGGGTGCCGCGTGGGGGCTGAGGCGGGCGGGGCTCGCGCGGGCCGTGCTCGCGGCGGTGCTGGTCGTGAACGTCCTCTGGCTGATCGACAAGACGGAGGACGATCTCACCGTCTACACCGAGGTCCCGTCCTGGGCCCGGAACACCGACGGTGTGGTGCGGGAGCTGAAGCGGCTGGGCGCTGACCGCACCCGGGTGGAGGTCGTGCCCGCCCGTGACCACCGTGAGGCGACCCTGCTCGCGCCGCATGTGCCGCTGGCGCGGGGGTGGAACCGTCAGCTCGATGTGGAGCGCGGGCGGCTGTTCTACGACGGCTCCCTCTCCGAGTCGACTTATCGGCAGTGGCTGGACCGCTGGGCGGTCGGGTACGTGGTGCTGCCGCACGGCCGGATAGACGGCCCCGCGGAGGGCGAGGCGGAGATCGTCCGGCGCGGGCCCGAGTGGCTGGACCTGGTGTGGGGGGACGCGAACTGGACGATCTTCAAGGTCGCGGACGCGGTGCCGATGGTGTCCTCGCCCGGGACGGTCGCCGACTGGGACGCGGGCGAGCTGGTGGTGCGGATGGAGTCGCCGGGATCGGTGACGGTACGGGTCGCGTACTCGCCGTGGCTTCAGGCGCCCGGGGCGTGTCTGCGGCAGGAGGGCGAGTACACCCGGCTGACGGTGGAGCGGGCCGGGGAGTACCGGCTGGGCTCGCGGTACCGGCTGCCGGGGTCGGGCGACGGCTGCTGAGCGGCCCGGGACGCCGCGGGCCTCCTTCACGGCCTGCGGCGTCCCGGGGGCACAGCCCCGGTCGGCGGGGCCTCAGACGGTCGCGGCGTCGATCACGAAGCGGTAGCGCACATCGCTCGTCAGGACCCGCTCGTAGGCCTCGTTGATCCGGTCCGCGCCGATCAGCTCGATCTCCGCGCCGATGCCGTGCTCGGCGCAGAAGTCCAGCATCTCCTGGGTCTGCCGGATGCCTCCGATGTTCGAGCCGATGAGGCCCTTGTTGCCGTTGATGAGGGAGAGCAGATTGAGCGAGACGGGGGCCTCCGGCGCGCCCACGTTCACCAGCGCGCCGCCCGCCCTGAGCAGACCGATGTAGTCGTCCAGCGGCAGCGGCGCGGAGACGGTGGAGACGATGAGGTCGAAGGTCCCGGCCAGCTCCTCGAAGGTCGCCGGGTCGCTGGTGGCGTAGAAGTGGTCGGCCCCCAGCCGCAGCCCGTCGTCCCGCTTGCGCAGGGACTGGCTGAGTACGGTCACCTCGGCCCCCATCGCGTGGGCGAGCTTGACCCCCATGTGGCCGAGGCCGCCGAGGCCGACGACGGCGACCTTCTTGCCGGGGCCCGTGCCCTGGCCCGCGAGCGGCGAGTAGAGGGTGATGCCCGCGCAGAGCAGGGGGGCCGCGGTGTCGAGCGGCAGCCCGTCGGGGATGCGCAGGGTGAAGGCCTCGTCCACGACGATGTGGCTCGCGTAGCCGCCGAGGGTCGGTTCGCCCTTCTTGTCGAGGTCGTTGTAGGTGCCGACGCTGCGGTCCAGGCAGAACTGCTCGTTCCCGGCGAGGCAGTTGGCGCACTCGCGGCAGGAGTCGATCATGCAGCCGACACCGGCGCGGTCGCCGACGGCGAACTTGGTGACACCGGGGCCGACCTCGGTGACGATGCCGGCGATCTCATGGCCGGGCACCATCGGGAAGATCGACTCACCCCAGCCCTCGCGGGCCTGGTGGATGTCGGAGTGGCAGATGCCGGAGAACTTGATCTCTATGAGGACGTCGTGATCGCCCACCGGGCGGCGGGTGATCGTGGTGCGCTCCAGCGGCGCCCCGGAGGAGGGCACGGCGTAGGCGGAGACGGCCGAAGAGTCATAAGTGGTCATGGAGCACAGTGTGGTCATCGGAGTGGGATCGGGCCAATGACTTCCGGGGACGACGGAAGGGCGGCGTCCCCGGCAGGGGACGCCGCCCTTCGCTCACAGCGGTACGGAGAAACGGGTCCGGGCGGACGGATCAGGGAATCAACGGCCCGGCGGATCGGCCGCTCAGACCGCCGAGCCCGCCTTCCACTTCGACCAGTCCATGTTCCAGCCGTTGAGGCCGTTGTCCGGGGCGATGGTCTTGTCCTTGGAGTTCTTCACGATCACGACATCGCCGAGCAGCGAGTTGTCGAAGAACCAGGCGCCGGCCTTGTTGGGGTCGCCCGCGCCCTGGACGTCCTCCAGGCCGACACAGCCGTGGCTGGTGTTGGCGCTGCCGAAGATGCCCTTGCCCCAGTAGTTGCCGTGGATGAAGGTGCCGGAGGTGGACAGCCGCATGGCGTGCGGGACGTCCTTGATGTCGTACTCGCCCTTGCCGTCGGAGTCGGTGAAGCCGACGGTGGCGCCGTTCATCCGGGTCTCCTTGAACTTCTCGGAGATCACCATCTCACCGTTGTAGGTGGGGGTGGCCGGGGCTCCGGCGGAGATCGGGATGGTCTTGACCGTCTTGCCGTCCTGCTGGATCGTCATGGTCTTGGTGGCGGCGTCGACGGTGGAGACCTGGTTGCGGCCGATCTTGAAGGTGACCGTCTTCTGCTGGACGCCGACGACGCCGGGCGCGCCCTCGACCCCGTCCAGGGCGAGCTTCAGCGAGACGGTGGAGCCTTCCTTCCAGTACTGGTCGGGACGGAAGTCCAGGCGCTGCGAGTTGAACCAGTGACCGACGACCTCCTGGCCGCTGGTCGTGGAGACGGTGATGCCCTTCTGCACGTCCTTGCGGTTGGCGATGGGCTTGTTGAAGTTGAGCGACACCGGCATGCCGACACCGACGGTGGAGCCGTCCTCGGGGGTGAAGTTCCCGATGAAGCTGTTGTCCGGCGAGACGGTGGTGAAGGAGGAGTTCTCGTGGGCGGTCAGCCCGTCGGCGTCCTTGGCCGTGACATTCAGCTTGTACGCGGTGGAGCGCTCCAGCGCCGCATCGGGCGACCAGGTCTTCTTGTCCGCGGAGAGGGTGCCCTTGACGGCCGCGCCGTTCGCCGCGGTCATCTTGACCTCGGTGAGCGTCCCCTCACTGACGGCGACCTTCGCGGCGTTGTTGATGCTCGCGTTGGTCTCGCCGTTCTTCGGAGTGATGGATATTCGGGCGTCCGAGACCTTCTTCGCGGCCGCCGCGTCCACCTGGGCCTGGGTCTTCTTGGTGTCCCCGCCGCCCCCGGCGTTCTTCTCCCCGTCCCCGTCCCCGCCACCGCTACAGGCCGACAGCACCAGCACACTGCTGAGCACCGCTGACGCGGCCATGAGGGCCCTGCGCCGCTTGCTGTCCGTCATCACACGCTTCTCCATCGTCGCCGATTTCCCCTGGATTCCCCTGGACCGAACACTCTGTTCAACACCCATATCGGGCTTCCCGGTTCCTTTTCCCGAACGGATGTGGGGAACGCCACTCCCTCGGGCCCTACACCGGAGCAACCCTCGTACCCCACCATCTTTCCTGGGGCACTCCACGCACTCGCGACCGGGCCCCTCGGGCCGTCCGGATTTCCTTTGACGTGTGCCTATCACTAGCATCTGCGCATCCGGTCAACTCAAGGACGCCTCAAGGGAGATCGTGTCCGTGTCCGTCGCACGCCGACCGCTTCTGACCGCCATCGCCGCGGGAATCCTCCTCTGCGCGCTGTGGTTCGTACCCTCAGCGAACGCCTCGGCCGAGCCGGGTGTTGTGGAGAGACAGCAGACCAGCACGGAGACCGTGCCGCAAGATCTGAGGCTGGCCGATACCGGCAGCTTCGACACCACCCCGTATCTGCTCGGCGGCACCGCTTTCCTCGGTGTCGGCATCGGGTTCGTCACCTACGCGGTGCGCGGGCGAGGCGCTCTGCCGATGTGACGCTTCCGCGCAGCGCACAGACCGATGGGCCGGCCCCGGCGAAAGGGGACCGGCCCATCGGCCGTGTACGGGCGGGCGTTCAGCCCAGCGGGCCGGTGACCCGCTCCACCGCCTCGATCAGCCGTCCTTCGCGGACGAACACGGCGGCGGCCTCCAGGTCGGGGGCAAGGAAACGGTCGGGCCCGGGGCCCTGGACACCGGCCGCGCGCAGGGCGTCGACGGCGGCCCGGGAGGCGGGCGCGGGGGTCAGTCCCCGGCGCAGCTCGACGGCGCGGGTGGCGGCGTACAGCTCGACGGCGATGATCCGGCCGAGCGCGTCGACGGCGGTGCGCAGTTTGCGGGCGGCCGACCAGCCCATCGACACATGGTCCTCCTGCATCGCGGAGGAGGGGATGGAGTCGACGGAGGCCGGGACGGCGAGCCGCTTCATCTCGCTGACCAGGGCGGCCTGGGTGTACTGAGCGATCATCAGGCCCGAGTCGACGCCGGGGTCGTCGGCGAGGAAGGGCGGCAGCCCGTGGCTGCGGTTCTTGTCGAGGAGCCGGTCGGTGCGGCGCTCGGCGATGGAGCCGAGGTCGGCGGCGACGATCGCGAGGAAGTCGAGGGCGTACGCGATCGGCGCGCCGTGGAAGTTGCCGTTGGACTCCACCCGGCCCTCGGCGGGGAGTACGACGGGGTTGTCGACGGCGGCGGCCAGTTCGCGCTCCGCGACCAGCCGGGCGTGGGCGAGGGTGTCCCGGCCCGCCCCGGCGACCTGGGGCGCGCAGCGCACCGAGTAGGCGTCCTGGACGCGGGGGGCCTCGTCCTGCTGGAAGTGGCCGACGAGCCCGGAGCCCTTGAGCACCGCGGCCATGTTGGCGGCGGAGACGCTCTGGCCGGGGTGGGGGCGGATGGCGTGCAGTTCGGGGGCGAGGACCTTGTCGGTGCCGAGGAGGGCTTCGAGACTGAGCGCGGCGGTGATGTCGGCGCTGACGTAGAGCCGCTGGAGGTCGTCGAGGGCCATCAGCAGCATGCCGAGCATGCCGTCGGTGCCGTTGAGGAGGGCCAGGCCCTCCTTCTCTCGCAGTTCGACCGGTGCGATGCCGTGCTCGGCGAGCAGTTCGCCCGCGGGGCGCGTCCGCCCGTCGGGGCCTTCGGCGTCGCCCTCGCCCATGAGGGTCAGGGCGCAGTGGGAGAGGGGTGCGAGATCGCCCGAGCAGCCGAGGGAGCCGTACTCGTGGACGACGGGGGTGATCCCGGCGTTGAGCACGTCGGCCATGGTCTGGGCGACCTCGGGGCGTACGCCGGTGTGTCCGGAGCAGACGGTCTTGAGCCGGAGGAACATCAGCGCGCGGACGACTTCGCGTTCGACGCGCGGTCCCATGCCGGCCGCGTGGGAGCGCACGATATTGCGCTGGAGTCTGCCGCGCAGCTCCTGGCCGATGTGCCGGCTGGCGAGCGCCCCGAAGCCGGTGGAGACGCCGTAGACGGGCTCGGGCCTGGCGGCGAGCGCGTCCACGATGGAGCGGGCGGCGGCGAGGGCGGTGCGGGCGTCGTCGGAGAGTTCGACGCGGGCGTTCTCGCGGGCCACGGCGATGACATCGGCTGCGGTGGCGCCGGAGGTCCCCACCACGACTGTATGCATATCCATATTCAGCAGCGTACGGATTGAATTGCCGCATGTCATCAGGGGCGGTGGGGGCACCCGCCCGTGTCCCGGGCCGATCCTCAGGGCTCGCTCCAGGGCTCCGGCGGGTCCTCGTCGGGGGGTACGCCGCGGAAGGCGCGGCGCTCCTGCTGGGGGTGGCGGGGCGGGGTGTCGGCGAGGCGGAGAACGGTTCCGTCGCGGCCCGCGACGACGGGCCTCGGGGAGCGGGCGGCCTTGGCCCGGTACTGGGCGGCGTCCGCGAGGCGGAAGAGGCGGCGGGCGGTGCGGACCTGGCCGATCGGGTCGCCGGTGGAGGCGACTCCGCAGGCCACGCCCTCGCCGAGTTCCAATTCCGCCGCCCGCAGACAGAGTTCGGCGGCGACCTCGACCACCTCGTCCGCGCCGGGGCCGACGGAGAGCAGACAGAATTCGTCGCCGCCGAGCCGGGCGGCGAGCGCGCCGGGCAGCATCGCGCCGCAGAGCGAGAGGACCGAGCCGAACCGTTCCAGCAGCCGGTCGCCGACGGCGTGGCCATGGGTGTCGTTGACCTGTTTGAGGCCGTTGAGGTCGCAGACGACGAGGCTGACGACGGAGCCGTCGGCACGGTGGCGCTCCAGGGCCTCGTCCAGTCTCATGTCGACGGCGCGGCGGTTGGCGAGGCCGGTGAGGGGGTCGGTGAAGGCGAGTCTGCGGACCTCTTCGAGGCGCTCGGTCTGGGCGATGCCGGAGGCGACGACGGAGGCGAGGACGGTGGCGAAGTCGGCGTCCTCGCGGTCGAAGACGGGCGCGCCGAGGGGGCGGGCGACATACAGCTCCCCCCAGGCCCTGCCGTGCAGCACGATCGGGGCCACCACACAGCATCCGCGCCGCCGCCGCAGGAGTCCGGCGATCCGCCCGCCGGGCGGTGCGGAGGGGTGCCGGTACGCGGGCGGTCCCGCGACCGCCCCACCGGGGACCGGGTCCGGATCCGGCGGGGGCGGGACGGACTCGACCCAGGCGTCGGGTTCGCCGCCGCCCGCCCACTGCTCGTGGAGGAACTCCGTGATCTCGGGGAAGCGATTGACGGGGTAGGTCTCCGACTCGGGGAACTCCTCCTCGCCCGGAGCCCGTTCGCCCGCGTTCACCAGCACCTTCAGCCGTCCCAGCTCCCGTTCCCACACGGAGAGCGCGGCGAAGGACCCGGAGAGCGCGGAGCACGCCCCGAGCGCAGCGGCCCGCCAGAACTCGCGCGGGTTCTGCGCCGCCGCCATCGCCTGGGACAGTGCCACCACGGCCCGCAGCCGCCGATCCTCAGCCATCCCCCCACCTTAGGGAGGTTTGGGAGGTTTTGATCAGTCGGCGTGATTCCGGGCCGCTCTCGGGGCTCCCTCCGGGTCACTCTACGGGCCACCGGGGCTTCCGCTTCTCGTTGAAGGCGGCGACCCCTTCCACCCGGTCCCCGGAGAAGGCGACCACCCGCCAGGCGGCGTCCTCCACCTCAAGACCGGCCCGCAGATCGAGCCCCTGCCCCAGCCGGAGGGCCTTCTTGGCGGCGCGCAGCCCCACGGGCGAGTTCTCGGCGATCCGGGCGGCGAGGGCCAGCGCCTCGCCCCGGGCGTCGCCGCCGTCGGCGAGCAGGTCGACCAGTCCCAACTCCCGGGCCTCGGCCGCCGCCACCCGCCGCGCCGTGAAGACCAGCTCGGCCGCCCGCGCCGCGCCGACCCTGCGCGGCAGCAGCTGGGTGCCGCCGCCCGCGGGGATCACCCCGACGGAGACCTCGGGCAGTCCGACCACGGCGGTGTCGTCGGCGACGATCAGATCGCAGGACAGCGCCAGTTCGTAGCCGCCGCCGAGCGCGTAGCCGTGGACGGCGGCGACGGTCGGCATGGGCAGCTCCAGCACCCCTGTGTAGGCGGCGCGGGCGGTGGGCCGCTGGCGCACCAGCTCGGCGTCGGTGAGGGAGTTGCGCTCCTTGAGGTCGGCCCCGACACAGAAGGCGCGGTCGTTCGAGGAGGTGAGCACCGTGACCCGGACCCCCGGATCGGCCGCCAGCGCGGCACAGGCCCCGGCGAGCGAGCGGGCCAGCGCGGTGGAGACGGCGTTCATCGCGCCCGGCCGGTCGAGCACCAGCTCGGCGACGCGGCCGTCGAAGCGGACGAGCACATGCTCGCCGAACCGCCGCTCAGAACCGGGGGCGAACCGGCCCTCGGAGCCGTACGAGCGCTGTTCGGATTCGGACATGAGACACCCTCCCGGTTAACGACGGTTCACCGGATCATAGGCCCGCGCGATCAGGGGCCCAAGGGGTTCATGAGGGAGGTGCGTCAGTGCCTGCGCGACAGCAGCCAGGGCTCCACCACGCCGAGCCCCCGCACGGGCCGCTGCCACATGGGCTGGAGCGCGAAGCGGTACGAGGGGGCGGGCTCGCCCTCCTTCTCGGCCGCCGCGGCCTCCTCGGCGGCCTCCGCCTCGGAGGTGGGGGCTTCCCCGGTGCGGATCAGCTCCTCCGCGAAGGCCCCGTCCACCAGCACGGCGTCCTTGGGGGCTATCGAGGTGAGCCGGCTGGCCAGATTCACCGTGGTGCCGAAGACATCGCCCATGCGCGTGGTGACGGTGCCGAAGGCGATGCCCACCCGCAGCGCGGGCATGGTCTCGTCCTGGGTCATCGCGTCGATCAGCCGGAGCGCGATCTCGGAGGCGGTGGCCGCGTCGTCCGCCGCGTACAGCACCTCGTCGCCGAGGGTCTTGATCAGCCGCCCGCCGTGCGCGGCCACGAGGTCGGCGGAGGTGGTCTCGAAGGCCTCGACCAGCTCGCCCAGTTCCTCCTCCTCCAGCCGGCGTGTCAGCCGGGTGAAGCCGACCAGGTCGGCGAAGCCCACCGCGAGTCTGCGGTCGACCATCTCCTCGTCGTCGGCCGCCTGCACCACCCGGCCGGTGGCCGCCGCGAGCTGTCTGCGCCAGACGTAGCGCAGAAACTCCTCCAGCTCGGGCAGGAGCAGCTCGATCAGCGGGTACGTGACCTCCGTACGCGTCATCCCCGGCTCGGGCGGCTCGGTCAGCCCCTCCAGGAACGAGTCGATCTGCCACTCGGCCAGCCGGGCGGTGGTCTGGCCGGTGGAGCGGGCCACCTGGATCGCCATGGGCTCGCTCAGCAGCCCCGCCTCCACCAGACCGGCGAGCCGGCGCAGCGCGAGGACGTCGGCCTCGGTGAGCGCCTTGGCCTGGCCGATGTCGGCGAAGCCCATCGCCCGCCAGAAGCGGGAGGCCAGCTCCATGGAGACACCGGCGGTACGGGCGGCCTGAAAGGGGGTGTAGCGGCGGTCCGCGCCGAGGATCAGCGCCTCCAGCCGGATGGCGAGGGGGTCGTCGGTCGGCTCGGCGGTGTGGTCGACGGCGTGGTGCGGCGTCGGATGCACCGAACTCGGCTGCGCCGGGGCCGGGGGCGCCGACGGAGCCGGGGGCACCGACGGCCCGGCCGCCGGGCCGGACGCGCCGGAAGTGGTGTCGTCGCCGGTCACCAGCCGCCTCCTGCCCGTTCCGTGCGCACTGTCCTGCCGTTCTGGATCTATCTCTCGACCGCCTCAACGATACGACAGGTGTGCCCTGGCTCACGTCCCCGTGACGGTCCGGGTTCATCCGGCGGCCGGTGTCCCGGCGGGCGGCTCAGCCGGCGGGCCGCAGATGAACGATGTCCCCTGCACCGATCGACTGCCGTCCCCCGTCCGCCAGGGCCAGCACCAGCCGCCCGTCGCCGTCCAGCGCGACCGCCTCGCCGGTCACCGAGCGCCCGCCGGGCAGCTCCGCCCGCACCCGGCGGCCCAGCGTCGCGCAGCCCGCCGCGTAGGCGGGCTGGACCTGGGAGAGCACCGGGTCGCCCGCCGCCTCCCGCCACTGTCCGTACCACTGCTCCAGGGAGCGCAGCACCGCCCTCAGCAGCGGGTCGCGGTCGGTGGAGACCGCCCCGGCCAGGGCGATCGAGCCCGCCGCGGGCACCGGCAGCTCATCGGCGCGGAGGGTGACATTGATGCCGATGCCCACCACCACCGAGCCGTCGTCCGCCCGCTCGGCGAGGACGCCGCCCGCCTTGCGCTCCTCGCCGTCAACCTTCACCAGCAGGTCGTTGGGCCATTTGAGGGATGTGTCGACGCCCGCGGAGCGGCTGAGTCCGGTGGCGGCGGCGACCCCGGCGAGCAGCGGCAGCCAGCCCCAGCGCTCGACGGGCACCCCGGGGCCGGGCCGCAGCACCACGGAGAGGAAGATCCCCGAGCGGGGCGGGGCGGTCCAGCTCCGGTCGAGCCGGCCCCGGCCGGCGGTCTGCTCCTCGGCGACGAGGACCGCGCCCTCGGCGAGCGGGGTCCGGCGCACCAGGTCGGAGTTGGTGGACCCGGTCGCGGTCACGACGTCGAAGGAGGTCCACAGACCCCCGGGGCGGATCAGGGCGCGGCGGAGCATCGCGGTGTTCAGGGGCGGCCGGTCCAGGTCGGACCAGCGGCCGGGGGGCGCATTCTCTGGCGTCATGCAAGCCAGGTTAGGTGTGGCAAACGCCGCACTGCCGAACCGTATCCACGCCGATACGCTACGAGTCGGTAGCCCACCGGCCCAGCTCTCACCGGGCGGACGAGAAGCCCTGCTCCGGCGAGCCGTGCCGGCACCCGCCGTGCCACGCCATGCCATGCCGCCATGTCACGCCACGCCACCGAGCCGGCCGCGCAGCCGCTCAGCCGTCTCGGGCGGCCGACCAGCCAGGGGAGCCGCATCCCGATGTCCGAGCCGGAACAGACCGACCTCCACACCACCGCCGGAAAGATCGCGGAGCTGAGGCGGCGCACCCATGAGGCCACCCACGCCGGCTCCGCCCGCGCGGTGGAGAAGCAGCACGCCAAGGGCAAGCTGACGGCCCGTGAGCGGGTGGATCTGCTGCTGGACGAGGGCTCGTTCGTCGAGTTCGACGAGCTGGCCCGGCACCGCTCGACCGATTTCGGCCTGGAGCGGACCCGTCCGTACGGGGACGGCGTGGTCACCGGCTACGGCACGGTCGACGGGCGGCCGGTCGCCGTCTTCTCGCAGGACTTCACGGTCTTCGGCGGCGCGCTCGGCGAGGTCTACGGCCAGAAGATCATCAAGGTGATGGACTTCGCGCTGAAGACCGGCTGTCCGATGATCGGCATCAACGACTCCGGCGGCGCGCGCATCCAGGAGGGCGTGAGCGCGCTGGGCATGTACGGCGAGATCTTCCGCCGCAACACCCACGCCTCCGGGGTCATCCCGCAGATCTCGCTGGTCGTCGGCCCCTGCGCGGGCGGCGCGGTCTACTCCCCTGCGATCACCGACTTCACAGTGATGGTGGACCGGACCTCGCACATGTTCATCACCGGGCCCGACGTCATCAAGACCGTCACCGGCGAGGACGTCGGCTTTGAGGCGCTGGGCGGGGCCCGCACCCACAACACGACATCGGGTGTGGCGCACCATCTGGCGGCCGAGGAGAAGGACGCCGTCGAGTATGTGAAGTCCCTGCTCTCCTATCTGCCCTCCAACAACCTCTCCGAGCCGCCCGCCTTCCCCGAGGAGGCCGACCTCGGCCCCAGCGCCGAGGATCTGGAGCTGGACACCCTCATCCCGGACAGCGCGAACCAGCCGTACGACATCCACACGGTCGTCGAGCATGTGCTGGACGACGGCGAGTTCCTGGAGACCCAGTCGCTGTTCGCGCCGAACATCGTCACCGGCTTCGGGCGGGTGGAGGGTTTCCCGGTCGGCGTCGTGGCGAATCAGCCGATGCAGTTCGCGGGCTGTCTCGACATCAACGCCTCGGAGAAGGCCGCCCGGTTCGTTCGCACCTGCGACGCCTTCAATGTTCCGGTGCTCACCTTCGTGGACGTCCCCGGCTTCCTCCCGGGGGTGGACCAGGAGTACGGCGGGATCATCCGCCGGGGCGCGAAGCTGATCTACGCCTACGCGGAGGCGACGGTTCCGATGATCACGGTGATCACCCGGAAGGCGTTCGGCGGCGCGTACGACGTGATGGGCTCCAAGCATCTGGGCGCGGATCTCAATCTCGCCTGGCCGACCGCGCAGATCGCGGTCATGGGCGCGCAGGGCGCGGTGAACATCCTGCACCGCCGGGCGATCGCGGACGCCGAGGACCCCGAGGCGGCGCGGGCCGAGCTGATCCAGGCGTATGAGGACACCCTGCTCAATCCGTACACGGCGGCCGAGCGCGGCTACATCGACGCGGTGATCATGCCCTCGGACACCCGGGCGCAGATCGTGCGGGGGCTGCGGCAGCTACGGACGAAGCGGGAGAGCCTGCCGCCGAAGAAGCACGGCAACATCCCGCTGTGACCCCCGTGACCGCGACCCCTGTGACCCCTGTGACCCCTGTGACCCCGGGAGTGGAAATGATCAAGGTGGTACGGGGCAATCCCACCCCGGAGGAGCTGGCCGCCGCCCTGGCGGTGGTCCGGGCGCGCGCCGCGGCCCTCGCGGGGTCGGCGGCGGGCCCGGGCCCGGCGGTCCCGCCCGGGCGGTGGTCTGACCCGGCGCGGATCGCCCGCGCCCGCCGCCCGCTGCCGGGCCCGGGGGCCTGGGCGCGCACCTACTGGCCCGGCTGAGCCTGGCCGGTACGGCGCTTCCCGTCCGGAATCGAGCGGTGCGATCGCGGCCATCACGCGATCGCGCCGCCCGGGCGCGCGCCAGGAGCGGCTGTCCCATTTGAGTACCCGTACTCAGGCGCGACCCCGCCCCGGGCCCGCACCATGGAAGACATGCTGTGGTCCGACCCGGAGAACGAGCCGCCCAAGGAATTGCGGGAGACGCAGGCGATGATGCGCCGCGCCGGCCTGTTGCTGGCGCTCGCCATGGTGCTGGGGATGTTCGTGGTCGGCCTGCGGTGAGTGCCGCCTACGATGGCGGCATGACCGCCCGAACCCCCCGCCTGGTACTCGCCTCCGCCTCCCCCGCCCGTCTGCGCCTGCTGCGCGAGGCCGGATTCGCGCCCGAGGTGATCGTCAGCGGTGTCGACGAGGACGCCCTGAGCGCCCCGACACCGGCCGAGCTGGCCCTGGTCCTCGCCGAGGCGAAGGCCGCGGTGGTGGCCGCCCGCCCGGAGGCCGCGGGCTCCCTGGTCATCGGCTGCGACTCGGTCCTCGAACTGGACGGCGAGGCGCTCGGCAAGCCCGCCGACGCCGAGGAGGCCACCGCCCGCTGGAAGGCGATGCGCGGCCGGGCCGGGGTCCTCCAGACCGGTCACTGCGTCACCGACACCGCCACCGGCCGGATCGCCTCCGCGACCGCGTCCACGACGGTCCGCTTCGGCGAGCCCACCGACGCGGAGATCGCCGCCTATGTCGCGAGCGGCGAACCGCTGCATGTGGCGGGCGCGTTCACCCTGGACGGCCGCTCGGCCCCCTTCATCGACGGGATCGACGGCGACCACGGCAATGTCATCGGCCTGTCGCTGCCGCTGCTGCGCGCGCTCCTGGCCGAGCTGGGGTACTCGGTCACCGATCTGTGGGCCTGAGCCCGCCCCTCTTTCCCCCCTCACCGCGGGTACGCGACGGCTTACCGCGGGTACGCGACGAGGACGCGCGCGCTACTCACTGGTAAACCCGGCCACAGGGGTCACGGCACCGCTGTGCCCCGCCCGCGCCACGGCGGGCCACACCGCAAAGAATCATCCGCGCGTTCGTAGAGACCCCACAAAGAAACACGTCCGGCCGGGGGGCTCTCGAACAGAGACCTGCGCGGCGCAACACGGCTAGTCTGCGAGATAGAAGCCCGTCGTACGTGGTACGACAAGGGATTTCGCGACTTGCGCGAGCCTCGAATCACGCTCCGTGTGGGCAAGCTCACCAATGGGGACGGGTCGTAAGGCCGTGTCGGTAGTCCCTAAACTCAGCTTGTTCCAAGGAGGGAGCCATCGTGCGCAAGGTGCTCATCGCCAACCGTGGCGAAATCGCTGTCCGCGTTGCCCGTGCCTGCAGGGATGCCGGGATCGCGAGCGTAGCCGTCTACGCCGATCCCGACCGGGACGCGCTGCATGTCCGCGCGGCGGACGAGGCGTTCGCCCTGGGCGGTGACACTCCGGCCGCCAGCTATCTCGACATGGCCAAGGTCCTCCAGGCCGCCAAGGACTCCGGCGCGGACGCCATCCACCCCGGATACGGCTTCCTCTCCGAGAACGCGGAGTTCGCCCAGGCCGTCATCGACGCCGGGCTGACCTGGATCGGCCCGCCGCCGTCCGCGATCCGCGACCTCGGCGACAAGGTCGCCGCCCGTCATATCGCCCAGCGCGCGGGCGCTCCGCTGGTCGCGGGCACCCCCGACCCGGTCTCCGGGGCGGACGAGGTCGTCGCCTTCGCCAAGGAGCACGGGCTGCCGATCGCGATCAAGGCCGCCTTCGGCGGTGGCGGGCGCGGTCTCAAGGTCGCCCGCACCCTGGAGGAGGTCCCGGAGCTGTACGACTCCGCCGTCCGCGAGGCCGTCGCCGCCTTCGGCCGGGGCGAGTGCTTCGTCGAGCGCTATCTCGACAAGCCCCGCCATGTGGAGACGCAGTGCCTGGCCGACCAGCACGGCAATGTCGTGGTCGTCTCCACCCGTGACTGCTCGCTCCAGCGCCGCCATCAGAAGCTCGTGGAGGAGGCTCCCGCGCCGTTCCTCTCCGACGCGCAGAACGCCGAGCTGTACGCGGCCTCCAAGGCCATCCTCAAGGAGGCCGGTTACGCCGGCGCGGGCACCGTCGAGTTCCTCGTCGGCACCGACGGCACCATCTCCTTCCTTGAGGTCAACACCCGTCTCCAGGTGGAGCACCCGGTCACCGAAGAGGTCACCGGCATCGACCTGGTCCGCGAGATGTTCCGTATCGCCGACGGCGAGGAGCTGGGCTACGACGACCCGCCGGTGCGCGGACACTCCTTCGAGTTCCGTATCAACGGCGAGGACCCGGGCCGGGGCTTCCTGCCCGCCCCGGGCACGGTGACCCTGTTCAGCCCGCCCACCGGCCCCGGCGTCCGGCTCGACGCGGGCGTCGAGTCCGGCAGTGTGATCGGCCCGGCGTGGGACTCCCTGCTCGCCAAGCTGATCGTCACCGGCGCCACCCGTGAGCAGGCCCTTCAGCGCGCCGCCCGCGCGCTGGACGAGTTCACGGTCGAGGGCATGGCCACGGCCGTCCCCTTCCACCGCGCCGTCGTCGTCGACCCGGCGTTCACCGCCGACCCGTTCACGATCCACACCCGCTGGATCGAGACCGAGTTCGTCAACGAGATCCCCGCCTTCGCCACGCCGGCCGACGCCGACTCCGACGAGGAGCCGGGCCGTGAGACGGTCGTCGTCGAGGTGGGCGGCAAGCGCCTGGAGGTCTCGCTGCCCTCCTCGCTCGGTATGACGCTGGCCCGCACCGGGCTGGCGGCGGGTGCCAGGCCCAAGCGCCGGGCCGCGAAGAAGTCCGCCTCCGCCGCCTCCGGCGACACGCTCGCCTCCCCCATGCAGGGGACGATCGTGAAGATCGCCGTGGAGGAGGGCCAGGAGGTCCAGGAGGGCGATCTCATCGTCGTCCTGGAGGCCATGAAGATGGAGCAGCCCCTCAACGCGCACCGCGCGGGCACCGTCAAGGGCCTGAGCGCCGAGGTGGGTTCGTCCATCTCCTCCGGTGCGACCATCTGCGAGATCAAGGACTGAGCCCCGCGCTCACCCCCTCGTACGGACCGCGTACGCGAAGGGGCCCGAGGAACCGGTACGCCGGCTCCGCGGGCCCCTTCCGCCGTTCTCTGGGCTCATCGCGCCCGCGGTGGCATTCTGGTTCACCCTGGCCGGTGCCGGACGGCCGCAGGGGCATGGGGAGGATGGGGACGATGACGACCAGTGCGGCGGCGGGGACGACCCGCGCCATGCGGGCCGATGCCCGCCGTAATTACGAACGGCTGCTGGCCGAGGCCCGTACCGTCTTCGCCGAGGAGGGCACCGACGCCTCACTGGAGGAGATCGCCCGCCGCTCGGGCCTCGGCATCGGCACGCTCTACCGCCACTTCCCCAATCGCCAGGCGATGGTGAACGCGGTCTTCCGCGAGGCTGTGGACGCCCTGCTGGACCAGGCGCGTGAACTGGCCCGCTCACCGAGGCCGCATGAGGCCCTCCTGGAGTGGCTCGGCGCGCTCATCGCCCACGCGGGCGCGTACCGGGGGCTGCCGGGGGCGCTGATGACCGCCTCGCTGGACGGGAGTTCGGCGCTGTCGCCGTGCTCGGTTCCGCTGTACGAGGCCGGGGAACGGCTGCTGGAGCGCGCCAGGGCGGCGGGGGCGGTGCGCGAGGACGTCCCGGTCGGCGATCTGATGCGGCTCACCAGCGCGATCGCCTTCGCCGCCGAACAGACCCCGAACGATCCGGCCCTGGCCGGCCGACTGCTCACTCTCGCCCTGCGGGGGCTGGGCCCGGACCAGCCGCGCTGACCCGGGCTTCGCTCAGCGGCGGCGCAGATCGGCCATCCGTGTGCTGCGTTCCACCGCGCCCGCTCCGGCCCCGGCGCCCGGTTCGAGGCCGCCCGCGGGGTTGAGCCGCTGGGGGCCGGGCCCGGCTCCGCCGCGGGTGCGGCGCTGCCCCGGGAGGGGGACGTCGCGGCGGGCGGGCCGGCCGGGGGAGGTGTCGGTGTCGCCGGGCGGCGCGGGCGGCGACTGGGGGGAGCCGGCCGAGGGCGCTCCCGTACTCGCGACCGCGATCTGCACCCCCTGGTCCGCCAGGGCCTGAAGCTCGGTGATCGCCCGGTCGTCGTGGACGGGCGGCTCGTCCGTCACCAGCCGGGTGATGACATCGGTGGGCACGGTCTGGAACATCGTGTCGGCGCCGAGCTTGGTGTGGTCCGCGAGCACCACCACCTCCGCCGCCGCCTGCACCAGCGCCCGGTCGACGCTGGCGGAGAGCATGTTGGAGGTGGACAGCCCGCGCTCGGCGGTCAGCCCACTGCCGGAGAGGAAGGCCCGGGAGACCCTCAGCCCCTGGAGCGACTGCTCGGCCCCGCTGCCCACCAGCGCGTAGTTGGAGCCGCGCAGCGTCCCCCCGGTCATGACGACCTCGACCCGATTGGCGTGGGCCAGGGCCTGGGCGACGAGCAGCGAGTTGGTGACGACGGTCAGCCCCGGCACCCGGGCGAGCCTGCGGGCCAGCTCCTGAGTGGTGGTGCCCGCGCCGACGACGATCGCCTCGCCCTCTTCGACGAGGCTCGCGGCGAGATCGGCGATCGCCGTCTTCTCCGCGGTGGCGGACAGGGACTTCTGCGGAAAGCCGGACTCCCGGGTGAATCCGCCCGGCAGTACCGCACCGCCGTGCCGGCGGTCGAGGAGTCCTTCGGCCTCCAGCGCCCGCACGTCCCGCCGTACGGTCACTTCGGAGGTCTGGACGACGCGGGCGAGCTCACGGAGCGACACGGCCCCGTTGGCACGCACCATTTCAAGGATCAATTGGCGACGTTCTGCAGCGAACACGAAACTGACAGTAACCTGAGCGGCGGATAGTTTTCAGCAGTATGCGCCGAATAACAAGTAATGCGCTCACCCCGACCCGTCAAGTGGTATGAGCACGCGCCCGGGCCGCCGGTCAATGATCTTCGAATGACGCGCGGGGCCCGGTGTCCGGCGGGCTCTCCCCGCCCGTCACCGGGCCCTCGCGATCCGTCTTCCGGTCAGCCTTCGCCGGTCGCCTTCCGGGTGTGCAACTGCCGTGCCACCTCGGCGATCGACCCCGAGAGGGAGGGGTAGACGGTGAAGGCGTTGGCGATCTGTTCCACCGTCAGATTGTTGTCCACGGCGATCGAGATCGGGTGGATCAGCTCACTCGCCCGGGGGGCGACGACACAGCCGCCGACCACGATCCCGGTGCCCGGCCGGCAGAAGATCTTCACGAAACCGTCCCGAATGCCCTGCATCTTCGCACGGGGGTTGCGCAGCAGCGGCAGCTTGACGACCCGTGCATCGATCGTGCCCGCGTCGACGTCCGCCTGGGTGTAGCCGACGGTGGCGATCTCGGGGTCGGTGAAGACATTGGACGAGACGGTCTTCAGATTCAGCGGGGTGACCGCGTCGCCCAGGAAGTGGTACATCGCGATCCGGCCCTGCATGGCGGCCACCGAGGCGAGCGCGAAGACGCCGGTGACATCGCCTGCCGCGTACACGCCGGGGGCGCTGGTGCGGGAGACCCGGTCCGTCCGGATGTGGCCGGAGTCCTTGAGGCGTACGCCCGCCTCCTCCAGACCCATGTCGGCGGTGTTCGGGATCGCGCCGACCGCCATCAGGCAGTGCGTGCCGGAGATGACCCGGCCGTCGGAGAGGGTGACCTCGACCCGGTCGCCGACGCGCTTGGCGGACTCGGCGCGGGAGCGGGCCATGACATTCATCCCGCGACGGCGGAAGACGTCCTCCAGGACGGCGGCGGCGTCCGGGTCCTCGCCGGGCAGCACCCGGTCGCGGGAGGAGACCAGGGTGACCCGGGAGCCGAGGGCCTGGTAGGCCCCGGCGAACTCGGCGCCGGTGACGCCGGAGCCGACGACGATCAGCTCTTCGGGCAGCTCGTCCAGGTCGTAGACCTGGGTCCAGTTCAGGATCCGCTCGCCGTCGGGCAGCGCGTCGGGGATCTCGCGCGGGTGGCCGCCGGTCGCGATCAGCACCGCGTCGGCGATCAGGGTCTCCTCACTGCCGTCCGCCGCGCGGACGATCACCTTGCGGGAGCCGTCGGTGGCCTGCCGGCCGTCGAGCCTGCCCCGGCCGCGCACCACCCGGGCGCCGGCCCGGGTGACGGAGGCGGTGATGTCGTGCGACTGCGCCAGGGCGAGCCGCTTCACCCGGCGGTTCACCTTGCCGAGGTCCACGCCCACCACCCGGGCGGTGTGCTCCATCGGCGGGGTGTCGTCGGCGACGATGATGCCGAGCTCTTCGTAGGACGAGTCGAAGGTGGTCATCACCTCGGCCGTGGCGATGAGGGTCTTGGAGGGCACGCAGTCGGTCAGCACGGACGCGCCGCCGAGGCCGTCGCAGTCGACGACGGTCACCTCCGCGCCGAGTTGGGCGCCCACCAGGGCCGCCTCGTATCCGCCGGGTCCGCCGCCGATGATCACGATCCGGGTCACAGGGGTTACGCCTCGCGCTCTCGTTGCTGCCGGGTGGGCCGGGCGGGGTGTCTCCCCCGACGGGCTGCCCGCTGGGGGCCGTCCCACTGGGGGCTGGAGTACGTACCCCATTGTCCCGCACGCTTCAACTTGCTCGCTCCCGGGGCCTCCATTCGGGGTTGGGAGGCCCCCGGAGCCTCCCCGCGGGACCGCATCACACAAGGCGACCACCCGGGCCCCTCCCGTACCCTCAATCCCATGTCGCTCTACGCCGCGTACGCCGGCAACCTCGACGCGCGGCTGATGACCCGCCGCGCACCGCACTCCCCGCTGCGCGGCACGGGCTGGCTCAACGGCTGGCGGCTGACCTTCGGCGGCGAGCAGATGGGCTGGGAGGGGGCGCTGGCCACGATCGTGGAGGCCCCGCGCTCCCAGGTCTTCGTCGCGCTGTACGACGTCGCCCCGATGGACGAGGACTCCATGGACCGCTGGGAGGGCGTCGGGCTCGACATCTACCGGCGGATGCGGGTACGGGTGCACACCCTGGACGGCGAGGAGCCCGCCTGGGTGTACGTACTGAACGGGTACGAGGGCGGGCTGCCCTCCGCGCGCTACCTCGGCGAGATCGCCGACGCGGCCGACTCGGCGGGCGCGCCGCACGACTACGCGATGGAGCTGCGCAAGCGCCCCTGCTAGGGAGCCTTGAAGGTCGTTCGTCGGAAACGACAAGACAACGATCCAAGGACCGTACGCCGCTGCATCTACGCGCGTAGGGAATCAGCGGTTACCCTCATTCGCGTGAACGCACATGTGAATCCGGACCTCGACGGCGCTACCGCCGACCCCCACCAGACGGCCGGTGCCGCCGCCGCGCGACTGCGCGAGCTGACCGGCGCCGAGACCCATGACGTAGCCCTGGTGATGGGCTCCGGCTGGGCGCCCGCCGCGGAAGCGCTCGGCGCGCCCGAGGCTGAGTTCCCGGTCACGGAACTGCCCGGCTTCCCGCCGCCCGCCGTCCAGGGCCACGGCGGCACGGTCCGCTCGTACCGCATCGGCGACAAGCGCGCCCTGCTCTTCCTGGGCCGTACCCACTTCTACGAGGGCCGCGGCGTCGCCGCCGTCTCCCACGGAGTGCGCACCGCCGTCGCCGCGGGCTGCAAGACCATCGTCCTGACCAACGGCTGCGGCGGGCTCCGCGAGGGCATGCGCCCCGGCCAGCCGGTGCTGATCAGCGACCACATCAACCTCACCGCGACCTCGCCGATCGTGGGCGCGAACTTCGTCGACCTCACCGACCTGTACTCGCCGCGGCTGCGCGCGCTCTGCAAGGAGGTCGACCCCTCCCTCGAAGAGGGCGTGTACGTCCAGTTCCCCGGCCCGCACTACGAGACCCCCGCCGAGATCAACATGGTGCGGGTCCTCGGCGGCGACCTCGTCGGCATGTCCACCGTGCTGGAGGCCATCGCGGCACGCGAGGCGGGCGCTGAGGTCCTCGGCATCTCCCTCGTCACCAACCTGGCCGCCGGCATGTCGGGCGAGCCCCTCAACCACGAGGAAGTCCTCCAGGCCGGCCGCGACTCGGCCGCCCGGATGGGCGAGCTGCTGACCAGGGTCCTGGCGCGGCTCTGAGCCACCGGAACCGCGCCGGGCGGGCCGTCGTCGCGGCCCGCCCGGCGTGGGCTTCACCCATGCCCGGACATGCTCGGGGCATCTTGGAACACTTGGACACGAGAGGCGGAGCGATCGTGCAGCAGGACCTCATCACGCGGGCCCGGGCGTGGCTGGCGGAGGACCCGGACCCGGAGACACGGGACGAACTCGGCGAGCTGATCGAGGCCGGGGACCACGACGGGCTGACCGCCCGGTTCAGCGGAACGCTCCAGTTCGGCACCGCCGGGCTCCGGGGCGAGCTGGGCGCGGGCCCCATGCGGATGAACCGCGCCGTGGTGATCCGCGCCGCCGCCGGTCTCGCCGCGTACCTCAAGGCTCAGGGCCAGGGCGACGGCCTCGTCGTCATCGGCTACGACGCCCGCCACAAGTCGGCCGACTTCGCCCTCGACACCGCCGCCGTCATGGTCGGCGCGGGGCTGCGCGCCGCCGTGCTGCCGCGCCCGCTGCCCACCCCCGTCCTGGCCTTCGCCATAAGGCGGCTCGGGGCCGTGGCCGGGGTCGAGGTCACCGCCAGCCACAATCCGCCGCGCGACAACGGCTACAAGGTCTACCTCGGCGACGGCTCGCAGATCGTGCCGCCCGCCGACGCGGAGATCGCCGCCGAGATCGACGCGATCGCCGCACTCGCCGACGTACCCCGCGCCGACTCCGGCTGGGAGACCCTCGACGAGACCGTCCTCGACGCCTATCTGGCCCGTACGGACGCCGTCCTGACCCCCGGCTCCCCGCGCACGGCCGAGGTCGTCTACACCGCCATGCACGGCGTCGGCAAGGACGTCCTCCTCGCCACCTTCGCCCGCGCCGGCTTCCCCGCCCCCACCCTGGTGGCCGAGCAGGCCGAGCCCGACCCCGAATTCCCCACGGTCGCCTTCCCCAACCCGGAGGAGCCGGGCGCGATGGACCTCGCGTTCGCCACCGCCCGCCGCGCCCGCCCCGACATCGTCATCGCCAACGACCCCGACGCCGACCGCTGCGCCGTCGCCGTCCCGGACGGAGACGGAGACGGAGACGGAGACGGCGGCGGCGGCGGCGGCTGGCGCATGCTCCGCGGCGACGAGGTCGGCGCGCTGCTCGCCGCCCACCTGGTCCGCACCGGCGCGCGCGGCACCTTCGCCGAGTCGATCGTCTCCTCCTCCCTCCTCGGCCGGATCGCCGAATCGGCGGGCCTGCGGTACGAGGAGACCCTCACCGGCTTCAAGTGGATCGCCCGCGTCGAGGGCCTGCGGTACGGCTACGAGGAGGCCCTCGGCTACTGCGTCGACCCCGAGGGCGTCCGCGACAAGGACGGCATCACGGCGGCACTCCTCGTCGCCGAGCTGGCCTCCGTCCTCAAGGAGCAGGGCCGCACCCTCACCGACCTCCTCGACGATCTCGCCGTCGAACACGGTCTGCACGCCACCGACCAGCTCTCGGTCCGCGTCGAGGACCTCAGCGTCATCGCCGACGCCATGAAGGCGCTGCGCACCCGCCCGCCCGAGTCCCTCGCCGGGCTCACCGTCACCAGCACGGAGGATCTCAGCCTCGGCAGCGAGGCCCTCCCGCCCACCGACGGGCTGCGCTACTACCTGGACGGCTCCTACCGCGCCCGGGTCATCGTCCGCCCGAGCGGCACCGAGCCCAAGCTCAAGTGCTACCTGGAGGTCGTCGTCCCGGTCTCCGACGCGAGCGGCCTCCCCGCTGCCCGCGAGCGCGCGGCCGGGACCCTGGCGGCGCTCAAGCGCGACCTGGCGGCGGCCGCGGGCATCTGACCCGCCCAGGCTGTACGACCGGAAATCGCTCACCGCCCCCCGTACGGGTGAATCTCGTACGGGGGGCGGTCTGCGCGCTCCGCCGCCCGGCACGGCCGGGCAAAGGTGGCCGGGTAGTCCCTGCCGACCACCAGGAGCACCAGCCGTTGTCCCCCGCCGCGACCGCCCACGCCTTCGTCCCCGCCTCCCGCCGCCCCCCGGCCCCGGGAGGCGGCGGCACTCCCGGGCCCCCCGGCCTCCTTTTGGCCGCCCTCCGGCGCGCCTGGCCCGCCCTGGCGGCCTATCTCGCCGTACGGCTCTGCGGGCTGCTGGCCGTCGCCGCGCTGGCCCGTGCCAAGGGCCACGGCGTGTGGCCGACCCTGGCCGCCTCCTGGGATTCGAACTGGTACCTGGACATCGCCGCCGACGGCTACACCGACACCCTCGGCACCCGCGTCAACGACAACAACCTCGCCTTCTTCCCGCTCTACCCCCTGCTCGTACGCGCCCTCTCGCCCCTCACCCCCGGCTCCCCCGCCTCGGTCGGGCTGCTGCTGGCGGTCTTCTCCTCGTTCCTCGCCGCCTGGGGCGTCTTCGCGGTCGGCGACCGGCTCCACGGCCGCCGGGTCGGCACCCTCCTCACCGTGGTGTGGGGCGCGCTGCCCGTCGCCGTCGTCCAGTGGATGGGCTACACCGAATCGCTCTTCACCGCGCTCTGCGCCTGGGCCCTGTACGCCGTCCTCACCGGCCGCTGGTACTGGGCCGGGGCCCTGGCCTCCCTGGCCGGACTCACCCGCCCCACCGGCATCGCACTCGCGGCGGCCGTGACCTGCGCCGCCCTCCTCGCCTGCCGCCGCCTGCCGCGCGGACCTCTCCGGGCGGCGGCGGTGACGGGTGCGGTGATCGCCCCGCTGGGGTGGCTGGGGTTCGTGTCATGGGTCGGGCTGCGGGTCGGCCGTATCGACGGCTACTTCGCCGTCCAGCGCCTCTGGAAGAACGAGTGGGACGGGGGCCGCGCCACCCTGCTCGAACTGCGCCAGCAGTTCCTCTACGCCAGCCGCCCGCCGCTGTTCGTCCTGCTCGTCTCAGCGGTACTCATCGTCTCGGCCGTGCTCTTCCTGCTCTGCCTGGCCGACCGCCAGCCACTCCCCCTGCTGATCTTCACCGGCGTGCTGCTGCTCGTCGTCCTGGGCAGCGCGGGCGTCTACTTCCCCCGCGCCCGTTTCCTGCTCCCCGGCTTTCCTCTGCTGTTGCCTGTGGCCCGGGCCCTGGCACGGGCCCGCCGCCTGTCGACCGTCGCGGTGCTGCTGGGCGCGGGTGTCCTGCTGTCCGCGTGGGCTGGGGCACACATGCTGCTGGTGTGGGACGGGCCGCCGTAACAGTTACCCGCTACCCGATCGCGAGCAGCACCACGAGCAGCACCAGCCCGACGACCGCGGGCGCGGCCAGCTCGTACGCCCAGCGCGTCCGGACCTCTCCCTGCGCCCCGGGACTGTCCGCATTCACCTCAGCGAGCAGCCGCATATCCCGAATCGCCTGATCCGCCTGCGGCGTCTTCACCTGAATATCCGACCCGTCCCCCCGACGCGGCCGTTCCTTCCTCGCCTGCTGCCGCGCCGCCCGCTTGCGCTGCCGCAGCGACACCGGCACGGCCCAGAGCTGGTACTTCTCGCCGTCCTTCGTGAAGATCTCGCTGGAGTACCCGGCGCGCACGTCCTCCACCACCGCCCACGGCAGCACGATCGTCCGCAGCGGGTTCCGCACCCGAACGCGGTCGTCATTGACGAACACCGCAGGCCGCAGCGTGAACGCGACGATCAACGGCACCGCGAGCAGCAGCACCGCCACCGCGAACCACGGCGTCCGCCCGTCCCCCCGTACAGCGGCGTCAATCCCCAGCCACACCGTCAGGCCGAGCAGCAGTACGCCACCCGCCATCCCGGCGGGCGAACGGAACACCCGATCGGCGTACACGGGCTTCGCGGGCGGCTTCGAGCTGGTCATACCCCCGATTCTGCCCCACCCGGCAAATCCCCCGCTCCCCGGGCACACCCCTCGTATTCGAATACCCGCCTCCGCCGCGCCCGCACTCCGCCATGGTGTTCGCACAACCCGTCCCCCGGAGAAAGACCCCGCCCATGCGCCCCCAGCGATTCCAGTCCTTCGTCATCGACCTGGCCACCAACCACCCCACCGCGACCAAGGTCCAAACCCTCGCCGAGTCGGGCGAGACCAAAACCCCCGGCGGCGTCGCCATCACCACCTCGACCGGCGTCTCCCGCTGGGGCATCGTCGGCCAGCTCCCCGACGGCGCCAAGCACGACGGCTTCGAGGACGCCCCCGTCAGCGGCGACCCCGTCACCCCGGGCGACGCACCCCAGGCGGCGGACGCCCCGGAAGCCTGGCTGGCGGCCCTCCTCGCCCACTCCCAGTCCCCCGAGATCGCCAGCATCGAACGCTGGTCGACCAGCGAGGACGCCCGCCCCGACTACTTCGGCCTGACCGTCCGCTTCCACAACACCGCGCGGGTCTTCGTCCGCCTCCTCTGACCGACCCGCGCGACGACACAGCCGAGCCCCGCCGACCCGGAAGACGGGGCCGACGGGGCTCGGGGCTGTGCGGTCCTACAGCTCGGCGGACCGGGCGAGGGCGATCAGCCCGGCGAACGCCGAGCTGGACACCATGAGGGACGGGCCGCCCGGACGCTTGCTGTCCCGGACGGGAACTATGCCGGTGGCGGACGTGTGCTCGGGGGCCCACTCAACGCACTGGCCACCGTTGGCGCTGTAGCTCGACTTAACCCAACCGAGAGAAGAGGATTCGGCCGTCACGGGGTCTCCTAGATGTCGGCGGACCGAGCGAGAGCGACCAACCCGGTCCAAGCGGAAGAGCTGACCAGCAGGGACGGGCCGGTCGGGCGCTTGCTGTCCCGGACCGGGACGACGCCGGAAGCGGCCACACGCTCGGGGGCCCATTCAATGCACTGACCGCCGTTGTCGCTGTACGAAGACTTGATCCAGTTCAGGGGTTCGGTCGCGGTCGTCACGGAGTTCCCTTTCGTACCTGGTTGATCATGGCCACAGAGTCAGCCTGCGAGAGGGCATGCTTTTGGAGCTGATGGTAAGCCGTCAAGGTAGGCACCACAAACCTCCCTTCACGCTCAAGATGCCCCCGCGCAGCGGATTCTGCGTAGAAGACCAGTGAACGGTCGGGCAGCGTCAGCACCGTTATCGGCAGGTTGAACGGACGGCGCTCTCCCATGCTGAACGGGGCCACCTGAAGTGAGGCGTTCGGCTGTTCCGCGAACTCAAGCAGCCGGTCCAACTGCGCCCCCATCACCGCAGGTCCCCCGACGGGCCGACGGATGCAGCCCTCGTCCAGCACCACGAAGATCAGCGGTGGCGGAGTCCGGACAAGTGCCGCCTGTCGCTTGGCGGTCAGACCGGTTCGCTCCTTCGCCTGGTCGTCCGTGATCGCCCCGCGCTCGACGTACGCGTCCGCCAGCACGGCCGCGTACTCCGGCGTCTGAAGAAGCCCCGGGATGACGCCCACCTCGTACAAGCGGACCTCCACCGCCCGCCCCTCGTACCCGACGAACCCCGGAAACCCTTCCAGCAGCGCGCCGTACTTCATCCCCAACCACTCGCGCTCGAAAGACTCTTCGGTTCCCGCAAGCCCTAAAACCACATCAACGGCACGACAAAACGGCAAAGTCGCAACCTTCAAAGCAGTTTCGACATGCGAAACCTGTGTCGGCGAATACCCCATCCGCTCACCCAGCTCACGCTGCTTCCAGTCGCGCTGTTCCCGCTCCCGACGGAGACGCGCCCCTAACGCCGCCTGCGGGCTGGCGTCGGGGTTCAATTCCTTCCGGTTTGCCATGGGCGTTTCCCTCAACTTTGTTTGCTGATTCCCCGAGTTGAACCACTCTCGACTCTAAGCCACGCTAATGCCCCTTGGTAGCGGTTTCGCTACGGAAAGGAGTCACCGGTGTCTGGCACGAGTGTTCCCCCGAACAAACAGACAGCTCCGGATCTCAAGGCCGCGCACGGGGGCCGCCTCACAGTCGGAGACATCGCGTACGACAGTGAGCGCAAGGCCCTCGGTGTCCTCATGGCGGAGTACGGAACCCTCTACTTCCTCCGCCCGCTCACCGGCGGCCGGGAATGGGACGTCGCCAAAGAGAAAGTCCACCCCGCCACCACTACCGAACAGCTCTCCCCGGCCGTCGCCGAGGCGAATGCCAACAGCCTCCGCCGAGCCGACCGCCACCGCCCCTGAAACACCCCCATTCCCCCTGGCCGCACACCAGGGGAGGGGAGGGTGCCCCCGCACCCTCCGGCCCCGGCCGTCACATTCCCCCGCCACGGCCGGGGCCACCCCGTACCCATCCCGCACTCACCCCGAACAGGAGACAAGGCAGTGCCACCCCGCACCCCGGCGGAGAAAGCAGCGGCGCGGAATCGCGTCATCTCCGACCGTGCCACCGTCATCAACCGCTACACCCAGGGCGATTCGCTGAAAGCAATCGCCCGCACCTACGACGTACACGCGCCGTGGCTCGCGGCCCGTCTCACCCGCTGGGGCGTCCGGGTCCGTACACACGCGCACGCGACCTCCCACACCCACGTACACAGGGACAGCAGGACCGGAGCCGTAACGTCCATTCGCTGTCCGGACTCCCGCTGCGGGCGGATCACCGGCGGAATGGCCGGATAGGCGTTCTGTACACCGCGATCGCGGGATCCCTACGGTGAAGGCGGTTCGGACCGTGCCGGAAAGCCTGAGCCTGGTGAAGGGGAGAGCGGTATGCCGAGGATTCGTGACCGTGAAGCGACGTTCGACATCCCGGACGGGGATGTGTTCATCCACCTGGCCGGCCAGCCCAACCTGGTGTGGGACGTTGCCGGTGCCTCCCAGCAGGCGGGCGGGCGGACGCTGCTGTGGCCGCGCCACGGCGGTGCCAACCAGCGGTGGCGGGTGACCATTTTCGATGATGAGAACCAGTTCTACACCTGGTTCCGGATCACCAATGTGCACAGCGGCATGGCCCTGGTCCACCAGGAGGCGAGCAACACCTTCGTCCAACAGCCCCTCGCCCAGGACGGCTGGTCACAAGTCTGGGCCGCGGGCTATCCCGGCTTCGCCGGTTCGAGCTTCGACCCCGCCAGGCCCGCCCAGCCCCATCCCACCGGCTCCGACGGCATCCGCCTGCGCTACAAGGGAAGCTCCAGCTTCGGCGGCGTCATCACCATCGCCACCCCCGAGGCATCCGGCACCAACCTGTCCGCCACCGAACGCTGGCAGGACTTCGAAACCGGCTGGAAGTTCGTCGCCGCCCCCTGACCCTGGCGGCGGAGGCGGGCCGATGGCATCGAGGTTGACGGCAGCGCGAAGATGCACACTCTGGAGGGCGGGGCTTTCCGAAGCGCCCCGGCCGGGGTGGGCCCGTACGGTGCCAGACCCCGGCACCGTACCGCCCTGAAGGAGACCGCCATCGATGGAAGCCTCACTGGCCACCCCCATGATCATGGGGATTCACGGGGTGCTCACCCTGCACCCCTGGATCCGCCGGGAGTACGCGGAGGGCACCCTCGACGAGGATGTGTTCAGCCTGGTCGCCACCCGGGCCACCGCCTACGGCTGGCTCGGCTCCTGCGAGCCGGTCCCCGTCGGCGTCCGCTGGGGCCACAACGACGCCGACGGCGACTGGGAGCAGGACGGGCGGATCCGCGAACTGGGCTGGATGCAGATCGACGTCGGCGACACCCCCCGTGGCCAGCGGCTGCCCGTCCTGCCCGCCGCCACCGTCCTCGGCGAGGGCCTGGCCCGGGTGGGTCGGCTCGACTTCACCGGACTGCATACCGTGGCGCCCCTGCGACTCGCGGACGACAGCCGCCTCGACCTCCTGGAAGCAGCAGGCTGGTTCGGCCTCGGCGACCCCGAGGCCAAGGCCGCCTTCACCCTGACGGTGGCCGGGACCGAGCCTGCGGAGATCCCGGGCCGGGCGTCCGCGCTCCTCGACGGCGTACGGACACGGGCACGGGATCTCCTCACCATCGAGGCACCGGAGCCGGGCGCGCCCGGGGAACCAGCCCTGACCCCCGCCACCCAGCCCGGCCTCGCCCACCCGCCCTCCGGCGGCCCCGACGGCGGCCTGGCGGGAATGACCTCGGGCCTGACCTTCCGCTGCACTTCCCGGGAATGGTCTCTGGACCTGGCCTCCTGGGTGACCGAGATGGTCATCGACACCCTGCGGGAGACCGGCCTCACCCAGCCCGTCGCCATCGCGCTGTCACGTACCGACCTGACCAAGCCTCACTAGTCAGTGTCCGTCGGGTCGACTGGAGGAGGGCCGGCTCCGAACACGGTGGAGTGAATGATCATCCTGGCCATGGACCACCACGAAGCGCGGCTGATTGAGTACGCAGCGTCACAGGCCCTTGGTTTGTTTCCTGCTCTCAGGAGGCTACGTGTTCCACCTCAAGACATCCTTCGCACGCAGGGTCGCACTGGGCGCGCTCACCGCGCTGGCCCTCGCGGCCGCTGTCCCGGGCGGCGCGGCTACTGCGGCACCGGAGCCGGTGCAGTGGGCGGCGCTCGGTGACTCGTACACGGCCGGCGTGTTCGTCGGCTCCCCCAGCCCGGAGCTCGGCAGCACGGAGCGGGACGGATGCGACCGCACGACAGGCGCGTACCCGAACCTCGTCGAGCGCAGGTTCACGGTCGAGCCGCCTGCGGGCCGGCCGGTGAAGCTGACCGACTTCAGCTGCGGTGCCGCCACCATCGCGGAGATCGCCACCGCCCGGCAGACCCCCATCAGCCCGGTGCAGCCCCCCGAGGGCGGCTGGCCCTCCGTGGACGCGCAGATCGAACGTGCCGGACTGAGCGCGAGCACCGACGTGGTCACGATCGGCGTCGGCGGCAACAGCCTGCCCTTCGGCAAGATCGTCACATCCTGTCTGATCCTCGGCACCGGGCAGGAGGACGACGCCACCCCCTGCCGGGACGCCTACGAGAGGGGCGACTTCATCCTCGACCCCGAGTCGATCCAGGACAAGTTCCAGCGGGTCTTCCGGGAGTACGTCGAGATGCTGGAGGCAGTGCACGACAAGGCGCCCAACGCCAAGGTCATCACGGTCGGCTACCCCACGATCGTCCCGGCGGACGCCACCACCTGTGACCGCCAGGACACCACCGAGCTGGCGGCCGACCTCAAGGACGCCGAGGCCCGGCTCTCGGCCACCCACGGGGACATCGCCTGGCTGGGCCAGGTGAACACCGAGCTCAACTCGATCATCGAAGACGTCACGGACCTTGTCGACTACGGATACACCTACGTCGACGTCGCCGCCTCCAGCGTCGGCCACGACGCCTGCCAGCCCCGCGCCACGAAGTGGGTCGAGGGCGTCTGCGGCCAGGCCGGCCCGTACTGGCCCACCGACATCACCGTCGGCCTTGTCGCCCTGAAGTGCTCCAACGGCAACCGGTCCACCCTCGTGCACCCCAACGCCGCCGGCCACGCCAACACCGCCGCCCTGGTCGAAGCCGCCGTCCGCAAGGCCCTGACCTGACCTGACCTGATCGCATCGCGCCGCCGCCCCTGGCCCCAGCGGCCCGGGGCGGCCCGGCCTCGATGCCGAACGCCCATTCCGCCTCACGTCGCGGCCCCGAATCCGACCCGCCGGGCAGGCCCTAGACCGGGAGCTGCCAGCTCGGGCCCTCGGGCGAGCCGATCCATACGGTCTGCTCGAAGGGGGTGGCCGTCATTCCGAACCCTGTCAGATCGGGCGCTCCCTCGACCTGCCAACGGCGGAGAGCCTCTTCGACCTGATCCCACAGGCTGAGCGGCCCGTGCTGGTGCACCGCCCATCCTTCGCCGTCGGGTTCGGTCCACGCCTGTGAGCCGGTCGCCACGTCACGGAGGACGACGCCGGAGCCGGTGGCCATCAGTTCGGCGGAGGGCGCGGCAAGCTGGGCGACGAACCGTCCTGCCCACTCCTCCAGAAGCGCGGGGTCCAGACGGGTGCGGCGGGTGGTGCCGTCCTGCGGGAAGAAGACGGGAGACGGGGGCCGCTCGTGGGGACGGGCGAGCATGTACGTAACGGCGTCGCCGGTGAACCGGCCCCTGGCCGTCCCCTCATCGTCCAGGGCCAGGCGGATCAGTCCGCCGGCAAGCATCCATCCGCCGATGGCGGTGGTGATCGATCCGCCGTCATTCAGCTGCCAGAACCACGAGTGCGGGACGGAACGCACTGAACAGGTAGCGATGATCGCGTCATAGTCGGCATGCTCCTTGCACCCCCGAAGGCCGTCCCCCACCGCGAGCGTCGGCGCGTACCCGGCTTCGCCCAGGTGCGCGGCGGCACTCGCCGCGAGGCCGGAGTCGTACTCGACACTGACGACATTCGCGGCCCCGAGCCTGTGGCACAGAATCCCGGTGGAGTAGCCGGTACCGGTGCCCACTTCAAGGACCCTCTGCCCGGAACGGAGTTCCGCCACCTGCGCGGTGCGCACCACCAGAGAGGGGAGCGTGGCCGACGAGGTGGGGCTGCCGGAGACCGGGCTCGTGACATCGGCGGCGTTCCTCCCCTCCACCTGGGTGACCCATGTCGTGTCGGCGTAGACCATCCGCAGCCACTCCTCCTCCCCGGCCTTCGCCCGGTGCACCGGCTCCCACCCGGCACCAGTCGGGCGGAAGGCTGCGGAGTCGAGGAACAGCTCACGGGGAACGGATCCGACAGCGTCGCGCCATCCGGGGTCGAGGGCTGGATCGGCTGCGGCGATCTCCTCGGCCAGGGCGAGGCGGAGCGCGGCGGGGTCAGCGGACACGGTGGTCTCCTCCGTGCTGGAGCTGGTCGGCGAGGGCGGTGACAATCCTGCCGGTGATCGGTTCCGGGAACCAGGCGAATTGCCCGTTCGGGTTGCACTCATACAGCCAGATACGGCCGTCCTGATCGACACCGAAATCGAAGGCTCCGAAGACGAGCCCGAAGGCGTCCAGGTATCGGCGCACGCTCTTGGCCAGGTGCGGCGGGGTGCCAATGAGCGAGTACGAAAGGGCGTCGTAGTGCCGCCGCCAGTCCAGGCCGGGAGAACCGTCGATCCGGACCGTGAACACCTCTTCGCCCACTGCTGTCACTCGCAAATCGGCGATGGAGTGCACGCGTTTCTGGAACAGGTGCATGGTCTGGCCGACTCCGGCACCCAGGTCGGCGGGATCGACTTCCTCGACCCACACCGTCAGCGCCCGTCCGTCGGCATTCTGGTAGTCCGTGTTGCGCAGTGGTTTGTAGACCACCGGGCCATGATCGTGGGCGAATTCCCGGGCCGCGCTCACGTTGTTCGTGAGCAGGGTCGGCGGGACGTCGAAGCCGCAGCGCGCCGCGGTGGCGAGCTGGTCGGGCTTGTACTCGGCGTCCCGGTTCCGCCAGGGGTGGTTCACGTAGTGCGCTCCGGGGAGAGAAGCAAGGACGCCCCCGAGACCGTAGCGGGCCTCTTCCCGGCACCAGCGCGCTTCCTGCTCCCCGAGCCCGAGTGGCACAGTCCAGGGGCGCGGCCGACGCCAGTAGACGGAACGGATCTGATCAAGGCCGGTCACGCGAGTCCGAGTTTGCGCGGTTCCCCGCATCCCGTCGTTGTCCAGCCGGGCGGCGACAGTGATGCCCGAAGGGAAGTCGCCCGGATCCATGCGTACGACCGGGACCTGTCGTGAGTTCAGTTCTTCGATGACCAGATCTGCGGTCGCATCATCGAGCCGCGAGACGACCAGAACAGGAGTGTCCAGAGTCAATCCGTGTCACCTTCCTGGTCGCTGCCCTGATCCGGGGTCCCGTCCAGACTGGTCTTGGTCTTGGTCTCCTTGTTCGTCTCAGACCTTTTGTGCCTACTCGTGGGGGGCATGTCCAGGCCGTCCGGGCCGACCCGCCGGCCGATCTGCGTCGCGGGGTCGAGAACGACCTCCGCAGCCGGAAGGACCGCCGTCTCGGGGTAGGGCCTCATACGGGTCACGCCCCACGGCACTGCTGCCTCTTTCATTCTCTTCCTCCTGCCGCCCCTGACCTTCGGCGCACAGTGTGTAGCCTTCCCAGCACATAAAGTAAGAGGACATTCGGTCGACCGAGCGGAGGGGGCCGGGATTCGCGTCCCTTCCGGAGGCCGCACCCGCCCAGCACGTTGTCGGCACGTTCGACAACCAGCCACCCCGGCACCATGTTGAAGGAGCACCATGGCCAGCCGTGCCTTCGACCACATCACCGTGACCACCCCCGCCCTTGATGAGCCCGGCCTGTACCTGTCGGTGGTCGATTCGCTGGACAGCCCTCGCGGCATCGTTCAGGACTTCGCGTACGGAGGCGTGGAACTGCGCTCGCTCAGCCTCACCGGAATCCAGCTCATCACCGGCAGGATTAGCGACGTCCGTGCGAAGCACGTCGAATTCGACGCGCTGAACCTCCACAGCGTCGAGATCACCAACAGTGGCCTTGCTCAGGCCCTTGTGGACGAACTCGGCATCATCGTCGGAGACGACTGAGCAGGAGGACCGCGTACTCCTACTCATCGCATTCAACAACCTGGCCGCCCAGCGTGAGCTATCCACGAAGCGACCGCCCGCCCCGCTGTCGTCAGCCACTCCACGGAGCCGCGATGACCATCCAGCCCGCGAACGAACCTTCAGTCACCGACCGGGGTCTTCTCTCCACCAAGGCGTACGCCACCGGTCGGCATCTCGCCGCTCGGCAGTCCCTCTACCAGTGGCAGACCCCGCAGCACGATCTTCCGGGCATCGTCGTGAACGAGCTGGCCGAGGTGCGCGGTCCGATCGCGGATGTGGGCTGCGGCAACGGGAAGTTCGTGAAGCGGATACGGGAGGACCGGCCCGACCTCACGGCGGTACCCATGGATGTCTCCGCCGGTATCCTCGGCGGCGTCCCCGGAGCCGTCGTCGCGGACGCTCAACAACTCCCCATCGCCGATGGAGCCCTCGGCGCAGCCCTGGCGCTGCACATGCTGTACCACGTCGAAGACCAGGCCCAGGCCGTGCGCGAGCTGGGCAGAGTCCTGTCTCCCGACGGTGTGGCGATCGTCTCCACCAACAGCCGGACCGACAAGCGGGAGCTGGAGAGCCTCTGGAGAAGGTCCGCCGGTGACGTACTGGGTATCCCCGAAGGACCGGCCCGAGTGCAGTTGTCCGCCCGCTTCACTCTGGAGGACGCGCCGACGGTGCTCGGCGCGGTCTTCACCGACATCCGTACGATCCCCCTGCCCGGGGTGATCGAGGTGACCGACGCGGACCCGGTTGTCGCACACCTGGCCTCGTACGAAGCCTGGGCGGATCAGATGGGTGTCCCGTTCCGGGAAACCGTCGAGCGGGCCCGCGAGCGGGTCGAGGAGACCATCCGGGTGGAGGGCGCGTTCCGCGTCACGTGTCTGGGCGGCATCCTCGTCTGCCGAAGGGCGCGGGTACGGGTACGGGCAGCCTGAACCCTGCGGACCGGGCTGGTCAGCCGTTGTGGGACTTGCGACCTCACCGCATAGACCGAGACCAGAAGGAGAGAGATGGCACAGCACGAGTACGAGGCCAAGTTCCTGGACGTCGATGTGGATGCCCTGCGCGACCGCCTGAAGAGCGCCGGGGCTGAGCAGGTTTTCCCCAAGACCATGTTCACGCGCCTGATCTTCGAGAACGACACTGTGCAAGGGGAGCAGTGGCTGCGGCTGCGCGACGAGGGGGGCAAGACCACGCTGACGCTGAAGCAGGTCACCGACTCCGGCCACATCAACGGCACCACGGAGATCGAGATCGAGGTCGACGACCTGGAGAGGACCGCCGAACTCCTCAAGGCCCTGGGCCTCCGCCAGGTGCGCTACCAGCAGAACTACCGGGAGGAGTGGCAGCTCGGCGGCGTCACCTATGACCTCGACACCTGGCCCGACCTGCCTACCTTCCTGGAGATCGAAGGAGCATCGGAGCAGGCGGTGCGCGAGGCCGCAGCCGCGTTCGGCTTCGACTACGCCGAAGCCCGCTTCGGCAGTATCGACCTGATCTACAAGAGCGAAGCCGACAGGGACATCCTCGCCGAGCCGACTCTCCTGTTCGCCTGAGCCTTCCTCGTCCCCCTTCGCGCCCCTGACGGTCAAGCCCACCGTTGGGGGCGTACGCCTGTCCGGGGGTTCGTCGCTCACCGACGCCTCTCGGAGCCCGTACCCGCCCCAGGTGGAACGGGTACGGCACCTCGAACCCGGCCGGGCCCGGAAGGCCCGATACGGAGAACGCGCCCGGTCCCCGAAGCACGCGCGGCCCGGCCGGGCCGCGCCGCTCAGCCGTTGCGGGCCTTGTGGCCCGCCTCCCACTCCTCGTGGAGGATGCCGTAGACGATGGAGTCCCGCCATTCGCCGCGTACTTGGACATGGCCGCGGATACGGCCCTCCTCGGTCATGCCGACGGCGAGGAGGGTTCGTTCCGAGTCGGTGTTCAGGGGGGCGCGGGCGGCCCATACGCGGTGGAGGCCGAGGTCGTCGAAGGCGAGGGAGAGCATGAGGCGGACGGTTTCGCGGCCGTATCCGGTGCCCCAGGAGTCGGGGTTGAGGGCGAAGCCGATGGTGGCGGCGAGGGGCTGGTGGGGGTCGAGGGCGAGGCGGGCGAAGCCGATCAGTTCGGTGGTGGTGCGTTCGACGACGGCGAGGGCGTATTCGTCGCGTGGGGTGTGGGTGGCCGAGACGATGGAGCGGGAGACGATGCCTTCGACCTCTTCCCGGGAGCGGGGGGTGAAGCTGAGATGGCGGGTGGCCTCGGCGCTGCCGTAGATGGCGAGGACGGCGTCTATGTCGTCGGCGGCCAGTTCACGGAGGCTGAGGCGTGCGTCGTCACGCGTGACCGGATACATGTTCGGGACCCTATCCCCGGCCCTAACTCGGCATGGCGAGAGTCGGACGACTACTGAACGCGGCGATCTCCTCCCGGAGTTCCCGTGCGGTCAGCGCCTCGCGCACCGAGCCCTGGGACAGCGAGGCCCGCACCCGCTGGACCGAGCCGATGATGCCCGCGTTGCGCTGCCCGGGAGGCAGGTCCAGGACGGGCTGTACGGCTTCCACCGCGCCGTCGAGGTCACCGGTGTAGAGGCGGGCGAGCGCGAGGTCGGACTGTACGCCGGCCTGGTCGCCGAAGGCCCAGTGCGGGTGGTCGGGGTCGCTGAAGCCGAGGGCCGCCTCCTCCGCGCGGCGCACCAGGCCGGCGTCGCCGTGGCCCAGCAGGACGGAGGCCTCGACGCTGTAGTAGGCCTGCCTGATCTGGGGGAAGAGGAAGTTGCCGCCCAGGGCGTCGAGATCGTCGGGGCGGCAGCGTTCTCTGAGGACCTCCGCGCGCCGGTTCGCGGAGAGGACGGTCTCGGCGTCGCCGAGGAGGGCCGCGGCCCGGGCCTCCAGGCCCGCGAGCCATACGGTGACGCTGCCCCGGAGTCCGGCGGCGGCGGACACGCCCTTGCGGGCGTAGTGGACCGCATCCTCGGGGCGGTCGGCCCAGTAGGAGATCAGGGACTGGAGCCCCCGGATCCAGGCGCTCATCCCCACATGCTCGGCCTGGGCGGAGCAGACCGCGGCGGTGCGGGCCTGCATCATGGCCGACTGGGGGTCGCCGAGATCATGGCTGGCCTTGGCGAGCATTCCGGACTCAAGTGCGGCCAGAAAGTACAGATCCCGGGTCTGGGACGGCCTGGCCTGACCGCTCTCCAGCATGCGAAAGGTTTCATCCTGAATATTTGTCAGATCATCCAAAATCGTGCCCAGCGGGACGCGGATATAAATTCCGGCGATACGACGAACCTCGTCCTGAAGGTGCTCCAGGGTCTCCTGCCCCACCTCGTTCCGTTCCGCCCCCATGGCGAATCGGATCGCGCGTCGTGCGGCCATAGCTGTATGCCTTCCCATCCAGTCCAAATCCGCGCCAGGATCGGCGAGGGGTTCGCTGACCGGCGCACCCGCCCCCGGCTCCCGGATCGGCACTGCACATGCCCCCGATGCCTGCGCCTCGGCCAGAAGCTGAGTGATCGGCCGCCCGAACAGATGCGCAAGAACTCGCCGCGCATCGTTCTGCGGGGTGACCTTTCCGAAGTACCAGCGCTCGAAAGTGCTTTCCGAGAGGGTGAGCGTCGCCAGCGAGGAATCACCGGTTTCCCTGGCCAGCCCCTGGGCGGCGACCCGGTACTGATGAGCGAAGGTCTTGTATTCGTTCCAGCCCTGCTGGTCGATCAGAACACGCAGAAGTGTGACCATCATTCTCCCCTCTGCGGTGCGTCCGGCGCGTCGGCAAGACACTACGACCGCGTCCGCTCAATTTTGCTTGCGCAGAGATGAATCATTCGATCTGACCCAACTCTGACGACACTCTGACCAGATCGCATCCCCCCAACCATCCGCATATGAGCGGCATCTGACGGTGGATCTGGGCCTGACTTGTTTGCGACGATCTCTGAGCACGCGACTCGACACCGGCCGGGCCACCACACGTGCACACGATGACTCAACTGCACCCCTTTATAAGACAGTTGAGCGAGCGGAGGACCCATGTCGCCCGTCTCAGAAACCCACTTGGCACACAGGCTGAATCTACGCCTGAATGTGGAGCCCTCGGAGATCGGCGGTATTCGTCACACCGTCATACAGCACATCGGAAGCTGGGAATGCGCGGCCATTGCCGACGATGTCGTCCTGGTCGTGAGTGAGTTGCTGGCCAATGTCCATGAACACGCCGAAGGCGTCTGCGAACTGGAAATCGAGCACCAGGACGAAGGGTTGGTCGTCAAAGTCAGCGACACCTTCATGACCCCGCCCACCCTCAGGCACCGCCGCGGCTCCGCCGAGACCGGTCGGGGCCTCCTCCTGGTCGACGCGCTCACCGACCACTGGGAGACCACCATCACCGGCACCGGGAAGGTGATCACCTGCACCTTCGGCACCCCCGGTCGCGGGATCTCCCCATGACCAACAACGGCCACGCCTGGACCCCGGGCATGTGCTGGCTCTACTGCCGCCGCACCGGCATCCCCGTGATCTGGCTCGGGCCCGCCACCACCGAGGGCATCCACGCCCCCATGTACGGCTGCGCCCACTGCGTCGCCGAACTGGAGCACATGATCCGCCAGCACTTCATCGCCCGTAACGGCCCCCGGGCCTCGGGAAATCCAGGAGAACGTCAGGGCACGTCGGAGTAGGGGTCGACGATGACGTGACGACGCCGGGCAGCTTCAAGGACATCCTGCGGATATCGGGGGCCCGCGACATAGTGGCGGGCCTTGGTCTGCCCCACAGCGGTCAGCACCTCGGCCTTGGTCAGGGCCTGCAGATCCCGCGTGGCCTGCTGGGTGTTCAGCGCCTCGGCCTTCTCGTAACGCGAACGTCTCACTCGGCCGACCATCGCCACCTCATGCAGAGCCGTCACCTGCCGCTCGGAGACTCCCAGCGCGCCGGCCGCTTCCGTGAGCCGCGTCCAGCACTCGTTGGAACGGTCCACGCGCCGCCGCACTCGCTGGGCCTGCTGATGGTAGGCGAGGAGATTGAACCGGGCCCAGGGCAGAGTGTCGCGCTCGGGGGAGTAGACCGGGCCGCCGACCTCCCGCAGCACCTTGTAGTACTCCCAGGTATTGCCCGGCATTCCGAGCCACTCCTCGATCGAGGAGAACTCAGGGGCCAGGACCCCACCCCGGGCGATCAGCAGAGTCTGCAGCGAACGGGACATCCTGCCGTTCCCGTCCGACCACGGATGGATCTTCACCAGGTTCAGATGGGCCATCGCGGCCCGGATGAGGAAATGCGCGTCCAGGTCGCCTTCGTTGAGCCACTCGACCAGCTCGCCCATCAACCCGGGGACCAGCTCCTGATCCGGCCCCTCGTAATCCGTGGCGAACTCGTCCCCGGGGGCGGTGATGCGGATCGCCGTCCTGCGCCACCGTCCGGCCGCCCGCAGAGGGTGGTGATGACCTTGGAGCATCCAGTGCAGGCTGTTGAGGAGTTCCTTGTTGTAACGGAAGTCCGTGACGTCGTGGAGGGACTGGATGTAGGTCATGGCCTGCTGATAGGCGAGAGTCTCCGCCTTGTTCTCGTCGCTGGCCTCGACCTCCCGCTCGCCGTCCATCAGGTCGGCGACGTCCCGGGCGTCGACCCGGTACCCCTCGATCGTGTTGGAAGCCGCGATCGCGCTGGCCGTGAGCGCCTTGCGCAGGTCGAGAGTCCACTTCATCGGGGCCTGCTGCACGGCGTACCGCAGCTGATCGCGCATGACGTCGACCTGGTCCAGGACGCGGCGGTCGACGGGCTCCAGGCGGGGGGTCTCATACAGCATGAGGCAATGATACCAAGTGACTATCATCGCTGCCTGAAATGCCGCACTCCCGGGCCCCGGCGGGGGCCGGGCGCCGAGCCCCGACCACCCCCTGTACAGGTCGCTACGCGCGTAGATATGCTCCAGTGGTGAGCATGCCCATCGCACCCGCATCCGCCCTCTCGGAGGTCACCGCCTCCGACCAGGCTCTCCGTCGCTTTCTGCACGGGCTCCCCGGGGTCGACCCCGTCGGGCTCGAAGCCCGGGCCGCGTCGCTCGGGACGCGGTCGATCAAGGCCGAGGCGAAGGCCTACGCCATCGATCTCGCGATCTCGATGATCGACCTCACCACGCTCGAAGGCGCGGACACCCCGGGCAAGGTCCGGGCGCTCGCCGCCAAGGCCGTGCGCCCCGATCCGACCGACCGGACCTCTCCCGCCACCGCCGCCGTCTGTGTCTATCCGGACATGGTCGAGACGGCGAAGGCGGCCCTGAACGGAGCCGACGTCAAGGTCGCCTCCGTCGCCACGGCCTTCCCGGCCGGCCGGGCCTCGCTGGAGGTGAAGCTCGCCGACACCCGGGACGCCGTCGCCGCCGGGGCCGACGAGATCGACATGGTGATCGACCGGGGCGCGTTCCTGGCCGGCCGGTATCTGAAGGTGTACGAGGAGATCCTCGCCGTGAAGGAGGCCTCCGGCGCGGCCCGCCTGAAGGTCATCTTCGAGACCGGCGAGCTGTCCACGTACGACAACATCCGCCGCGCCTCCTGGCTCGGCATGCTCGCGGGCGCGGACTTCATCAAGACCTCGACGGGCAAGGTCGCGGTCAACGCCACCCCGGCGAACACGCTCCTGATGCTGGAGGCCGTCCGCGACTTCCGGGCGCAGACCGGGACGCAGATCGGTGTGAAGCCCGCGGGCGGCATCCGCACCAGCAAGGACGCCATCAAGTTCCTCGTCCTCGTCAATGAGACGGCGGGCGCGGACTGGCTGGATAACCACTGGTTCCGCTTCGGCGCGTCCAGCCTGCTCAACGATCTGCTGATGCAGCGCCAGAAGCTGGCCACCGGCCGCTACTCCGGCCCCGACTATGTGACTGTGGACTGAGCGGACATGACAACAGAGACCACACCGGCCGGCCCGTTCGCCTACGCCCCGGCTCCGGAATCCCGCGCGGTCGTCGACATCGCGCCCTCGTACGGCCTCTTCATCGACGGAGAGTTCACCGAGTCGAGCGGCCAGGACCGCGCCAAGACCCTCTCCCCCGCCACCGAGGAAGTCCTCGCCGAGTACACCCAGGCCAACGCCGAGGATGTGGACCGGGCCGTCAAGGCCGCCCGCAAGGCGTTCGAGAAGTGGTCGGCGCTGCCCGGCGCGGAGCGGGCGAAGTACCTGTTCCGGATCGCCCGGATCATCCAGGAGCGCAGCCGTGAGCTGGCGGTCCTGGAGACCCTCGACAACGGCAAGCCGATCAGGGAGACCCGCGACGCGGACCTTCCGCTGGTCGCGGCGCACTTCTTCTACTACGCGGGCTGGGCCGACAAGCTCGACCACGCCGGATACGGCCGGAACCCGCGCCCGCTGGGCGTCGCGGGCCAGGTCATCCCGTGGAACTTCCCGCTGCTGATGCTCGCGTGGAAGATCGCCCCGGCGCTCGCCACCGGCAACACGGTCGTGCTGAAGCCCGCCGAGACCACCCCGCTCTCCGCGCTCTTCTTCGCGGACATCTGCCGTCAGGCGGGGCTCCCCAGGGGCGTCGTCAACATCGTGACCGGCGACGGCCGCACCGGCGAGGCCCTGGTCTCGCACCCGGGCGTCGACAAGGTCGCGTTCACCGGCTCCACGGCGGTCGGCAAGGCCATCGCCCGCCGGATCGCGGGCACCGACAAGCGGGTCACCCTGGAGCTGGGCGGCAAGGGCGCCAACATCGTCTTCGACGACGCCCCCGTCGACCAGGCCGTCGAGGGCATCGTCAACGGCATCTTCTTCAACCAGGGCCAGGTCTGCTGCGCGGGCTCCCGGCTGCTGGTCCAGGAGTCGATCCAGGACGAGCTGCTGGACTCCCTCAAGCGCAGGCTCGCCACGCTGCGCCTGGGCGACCCGCTGGACAAGAACACCGACATCGGCGCGATCAACTCCGCCGAGCAGCTCGCGCGGATCACCGCGCTCGCCGACACCGGCGAGGCGGAGGGCGCGGAGCGCTGGTCCGCGCCGTGCGAGCTGCCGTCCGCGGGCTACTGGTTCGCCCCGACGCTCTTCACCGGCGTCACCCAGGCCCACACCGTGGCCCGTGACGAGATCTTCGGCCCGGTCCTCTCGGTGCTCTCCTTCCGCACCCCGGACGAGGCCGTCGCCAAGGCGAACAACAGCCAGTACGGGCTGTCCGCCGGTATCTGGACGGAGAAGGGCTCCCGCATGCTCGCCGTCGCGAGCAAGCTCCGGGCCGGTGTCGTCTGGGCGAACACCTTCAATAAATTCGACCCGACCTCGCCGTTCGGCGGCTACAAGGAGTCGGGCTTCGGCCGTGAGGGCGGCCGCCACGGCCTGGAGGCCTACCTCGCCCCGGCGACCCCGAAGGGCGAGCGCTGATCATGAGCACTGTCGAACAGAACCGTCTGAGCGTCTTCAAGACCTACAAGCTGTACGTGGGCGGGAAGTTCCCGCGTTCCGAGAGCGGCCGGGTGTACGAGGTGACCGACTCCAAGGGCAAGTGGCTGGCGAACGCGCCGCTCTCGTCCCGCAAGGACGCCCGGGACGCGGTGGTCGCGGCCCGCAAGGCCTTCGGCGGCTGGTCGGGCGCGACCGCGTACAACCGGGGGCAGATCCTCTATCGCGTCGCCGAGATGCTGGAGGGCCGCCGGGAGCAGTTCGTCCGGGAGGTCGCCGAGGCGGAGGGACTCTCCAAGTCCAAGGCCTCGGCCCAGGTGGACGCGGCGATCGACCGCTGGGTCTGGTACGCGGGCTGGACCGACAAGATCGCCCAGGTGATGGGCGGGGCGAACCCGGTCGCGGGTCCGTTCTTCAATCTCTCCACGCCCGAGCCGACCGGTGTCGTCGCCGTGCTCGCGCCGCAGGAGTCCTCCTTCCTCGGTCTGGTCTCGGTGATCGCCCCGGTGATCGCCACCGGCAACACCGCCGTGGTGATCGCCGGTGAGAAGAACCCGCTGCCCGCGCTGTCGCTGGGCGAGGTGCTGGCCACCTCCGACCTGCCCGGCGGCGTGGTCAACATCCTCTCGGGCCGTACGGGCGAGATCGCGGCCCCGCTCGCCGCGCACCAGGACGTCAACGGCATCGACCTCACGGGCGCGGGCGATGAGCTGGCGAAGGAGCTGGAGATCGCGGCTGCGGACAACCTCAAGCGGGTGCTGCGACCGGGGTCCGCCGAGTACACGGCCGACCCGGGCACCCACCGGATGACAGCCTTCCTGGAGACCAAGACGGTCTGGCACCCCACGGGCGCGCTGGGCGCGTCCGGCTCCTCCTACTAGGGCGAGCGCGGAAGTACGAGAGAGGAGCCCCCTGCCGTCCCCGTCCGGCGGCAGGGGGCTCAGTCGTACTCCCTAGCCCTTCGGCACCAGCGGGAGCTGCTGGACCAGCGGGCCCACCAGCGGAAGGTCCTTGATCGCCCCGCCCTGGGAGAGCGGGCCGGTGACCAGCTCGGTGGAGATCGGCTTGAAGTCGGCGACCTGGGTGCCGACCGCGTTGGCCAGCGGGTCGACACCGGTGTTGGCCAGCGGGTTCAGCTGGAGGCTGGTGAGGTGGCCGACGCCCGAGACCGAGTTGGTGACCGCGGTGAGAGCGCCCCCGCCCGGGCCGTTGAGCGCCGTGCCGACAGCGTCGAGACCGCCGCCGAGCGGCGGGGGCTCCGCCGCGTGCGCGGCACCGCCCGCGCCGAGGGCGGCGGCCATCGCCGCGAGGGTCAGTCCCGCGCGCAGGGCGGTGCGCCGGGGTTGGTGAGCTGCGTGACGTGCCATGGGGATTCCCGCCTGGGTCAGTAATCGGACGAGCACCCAGCGTAGTTGAGCGGTGATTCTCATTCCACCGTCATCCCCGATGGCTCCCCTTACGGGTCAATGCCTCACACTGGTGTCCCGTGACCTCTTCCGCCATACCGACGCGCGTCGTACTGCTCGCGGGCCCCTCCGGCTCCGGCAAGTCGTCCCTGGCCGCCCGCACGGGACTGCCCGTGCTGCGCCTGGACGACTTCTACAAGGACGGCGACGACCCGACGCTTCCGCTGGTCGCGGGGAGCACGGACATCGACTGGGACTCCCCGCTGTCCTGGGACGCCGAGGCCGCGATCGCGGCGATCACGGAGCTGTGCGACACCGGGCGCACCAGCGTCCCGGTGTACGACATCGCCACCAGCGCGCGGGTGGGCCGGGAGGCGTTCGCCATCGACCGCACGCCTCTGTTCGTGGCGGAGGGGATCTTCGCGGCGGACATCGTGGCGCGCTGCGAGGAGCTGGGCGTCCTCGCGGACGCGCTCTGTCTGCGGGGCCGTCCGACGACGACCTTCCGCCGCCGGCTGGCGCGGGATCTGCGCGAGGGCCGGAAGTCGGTGAGTGTTCTGCTGCGGCGCGGCTGGCGGCTGATGCGGGCCGAGCGGGCGATCGTGGCGCGGCAGGCGAGTCTGGGCGCGTATCCGTGCGACAAGGACGAGGCGCTCGGCCGGGTGGCGGCGGCAGCGGCGGGACGGCATCGCGGCTGTACCGCGGGCGTCGCGCCCTCGGCCGGTTCCGGTTCCTGAGACGGCGGCCGGTTCCTGGGACGGCTGGTTCCTGGGACGCCGGCCTCTGGGACGCCGGCCTCTGAGACGAAATGAGTCGCGGGACCGGACACGACCCCCCGGCCCGTCCGGTCCCGCTGTTTTCCCCCGTTGACCCCGCAGGTCCCCCGACCTTTGTGGCCCCCGTGATCCCGCCGTCTCCCCCGAGACGGCGGCCCCCCGTGATTCCCCCGTGCTTTCCCCCGTGTTCCCCCCGTCGCCTCAGGCCACCAGCTCGCCGAAGGACTCTTCCTCGTCACGGCCGAAGCTGAGGACCTGGTCCTCGCGCAGCCGGCGGAGCGACCGCCAGATGCTCGACTTCACCGTGCCGACACTGATGTTCAGGATGTCGGCGATCTCCGGGTCGGTGCGGCCCTCGTAGTAACGGAGGACCAGCATCGTCCGCTGGAGTTCCGGCAGCCTGGCCAGCGCCTGCCAGAGCACGGCGCGCAGCTCGGTCCCCCGCATCGCGTCGGTGTCGCCCGCCGTCTCCGGCAGCTCCTCCGTGGGGTACTCGTTGAGCTTGCGCCGTCGCCAGGCGCTGATGTGCAGATTGGTCATGGTGCGGCGGAGGTATCCCCCGACCGCCGCCTTGTCGCTGATCCGGTCCCACGCCCGGTAGGTCGAGAACAGCGCGCTCTGGAGCAGGTCCTCGGCCTCGTAGCGGTCGCCGGTGAGGTGGTAGGCGGTCGCGTACAGGGAGGAACGGCGCTCTTGTACGTAGGCGGTGAACTCCGCCTCCGACAGCCCCCCGGCCTCCGGCGCGGGAATCCCGAGCCGGGCGCCGTTCTCCCTGTTCTCCCTGACCGGGGCGGCCTTGGCGACCGGCCCCGGGGTGACGGTGACGTCAACGACCGTCATGTACGACGGCTTGTGCTGACGCCCGGTGCCGCGAACGCACCCCCGCCCGTTCACGGCACCGGACTTCTCGGACGCCCGGCCGACGTCGTGGAGACGCGTGACAACTGCGTTTGAGGTGGTGCTGTGCAGTGCGTTCATCTCACGCCCCCCGTCGATCGGTGTCTGTTTCCGTCCAGGTGCCTAGAAGCTTGCCGAGGCGATTTCATGGCGGTGTCCGTCGACTGTCACAGGCCTGTCACAGGGGTACGGGAGGGCCGTGTCGCGGGAGGGGCGCGGGAGGGGCATGGGAGGGGCGTGGGAGGAAGCCGGAGCGGGCCGGGGAGAGAGGGCGTGCGGCCTGCGGTCGAACTCCGGCGCGGCCATGGGCCAGAATGACGCTCGTGCCTTTCCTGTTGCTGATCGAGGACGACGACGCCATCCGCACGGCCCTCGAACTCTCCCTGTCCCGCCAGGGCCACCGTGTGGCCACCGCGGCGACGGGAGAGGACGGTCTGAAACTGCTGCGCGAGCAGCGGCCGGACCTGGTCGTGCTGGATGTCATGCTGCCCGGGATCGACGGCTTCGAGGTGTGCCGTCGCATCAGACGCACCGACCAGCTGCCGATCATTCTGCTGACCGCCCGCAGCGACGACATCGACGTGGTCGTGGGCCTGGAGTCGGGAGCCGACGACTATGTGGTCAAACCCGTCCAGGGCCGGGTGCTGGACGCCCGGATCCGGGCGGTGCTGCGGCGGGGCGAGCGGGAGTCCACCGACTCCGCCACCTTCGGCTCGCTGATGATCGACCGTTCCGCGATGACCGTCACCAAGAACGGCGAGGATCTCCAGCTCACGCCGACCGAGCTGCGGCTCCTGCTGGAACTGAGCCGGCGTCCCGGGCAGGCGCTCTCCCGTCAGCAGTTGCTGCGGCTGGTGTGGGAGCACGACTATCTCGGCGACTCCCGGCTGGTGGACGCCTGTGTCCAGCGGCTGCGGGCGAAGGTGGAGGACGTGCCGTCCTCGCCGACCCTGATCCGTACCGTGCGCGGTGTGGGCTACCGGCTGGACGCTCCCCAGTGACGGACCGCGCCGCCCCCGCGAAGGGCGACGAGCGGTGACCGGTGCCGCCAAGCGCGCGATGGTCGCCGGGCTGCGCTGGACGAGTCTGCGGCTGCGGCTGGTCGTGGTCTTCGCGGCCGTCGCGCTGACCGCCGCCGTCTCCGCGTCGGGGATCGCCTACTGGCTGAACCGCGAGGCCGTGCTCACCCGTACCCAGGATTCGGCGCTGGACTCCTTCCGCAAGGAGATGCAGAGCCACGCGGCCTCGCTGCCCGCGCTGCCGACGCAGAGCGAGCTTCAGGACACCGCGAATCTGATGGCGAACGGCAAGACCGGCTACAGCGTGCTGCTGCTGGGCGAGCGGGAGAAGGGCAAGCCGGTCGCCGCCACCTCCGACAGCGACGACTTCACTCTCGGGGATGTGCCGCGCACGCTCCAGGACGCGGTGAACGACCGGCAGGAGCTGAGCGCGGGCAACTCGGCTCCGTACCATCTGTACTGGCAGCGGGTGGAGCGCGACGGAAAGCCGTATCTGGTCGGCGGTTCGCGGATCGTGAACGGCGGGCCGACCGGCTATGTGCTGAAGTCCCTGGACAAGGAGCGCGAGGATCTCAACACCCTCGCGTGGTCGCTGGGGATCGCCACCGCGCTGGCCCTCGTCGGCTCCGCGCTGCTGGCGCAGGCCGCGGCGACGACCGTGCTCAAGCCGGTGCGCCGGCTCGGGGACGCGGCGCGGCGGCTCGGTGAGGGGAAACTCGACACGCGGCTGCGGGTGTCGGGCACGGACGAGCTGGCCGAGCTGGCGCGGACCTTCAACAAGACGGCGGAGTCGCTGGAGAAGAAGGTCGCCGACATGAGCGCGCGGGAGGAGTCCAGCCGCCGTTTCGTCGCCGACATGTCGCACGAGCTGCGCACTCCGCTGACCGCGCTCACGGCTGTCGCCGAGGTGCTGGAGGACGAGGTCGACAGCCTCGACCCGATGATCGCGCCCGCGGTGAATCTGGTGGTCAGCGAGACCCGGCGGCTGGGCATTCTGGTGGAGAACCTGATGGAGGTGACCCGCTTTGACGCGGGCACCGCCAAGGTGGTGCTGGACACGGTCGATGTGGCCGACCAGGTCACCGCCTGCATCGACGCCCGCGCCTGGCTGGACGCGGTGGATCTGGACGCCGAGCGCGGGATCATGGCGCGGCTCGACCCCCGGCGGCTCGATGTGATCCTGGCGAATCTGATCGGCAACGCGCTCAAGCACGGCGGTTCGCCGGTACGGGTGTCGGTGCGGCCGAACGAGAGGGACGCCGAGCTGCTGATCGAGGTGCGCGACCACGGGCCCGGCATCCCGGTGGAGGTGCTGCCGCATGTCTTCGACCGGTTCTACAAGGCCAGCGCCTCCCGGCCGAAGTCGGACGGCAGCGGGCTCGGTCTGTCGATCGCGATGGAGAACGCGATCGCCCACGGCGGCACCATCACCGCCGCGAACTCGCCCGACGGCGACGGCGCGGTGTTTGTGCTGCGGCTCCCGATGGACGCGTCGGCCCCGGCCGGCGGCGCGTCGGCGACCGGGGCGAACGGCGGGGGCACGGATCCGGACGCGGACGGTCCGCAGGACGGCGGGGAGAGCGGCGAACGGCGAGAGGGGAGCGCGGAGTGAGGCGTAAGGCCCTGGCCCTGACGGCACTGGCGGGCGGGACGCTGATACTCGCCGGGTGCGGGATCCGGACCACACAGGTGCCGGTGGACGCGGGTCCCGCCCCGTCCCGGATGCTCTGCGAGGTGCGCGGCGAGAGCCGTGCGTCGGCCTCGCCCCGGGGCTTTCCCGTACGGGTGCAACTGGTCTGCGCGTCCCAGCTGAAGTCCGTCGACCGCACGATCGAGCTGCCCGCCGAGACCTCCCCGGACAGCCGGGTCGAGACCGCCCGGGCGCTCTTGGCCGAGCTGGAGCGGGAGCCGTCCGCCGATGAGCGGGACGCGGGCTTCGGCACCGATGTGCAGGGGCCGGTGGGGGTCGGCGGGCCGCGCCCGGGCGATCCGGCCGGGACCCTGCGGCTGAGCCGTCAGCCCGAGGATCTGCCGGAGGCGGCACTCGCGCAGATCGTCTGCACCTTCGCGGAGAGCCGGGCGGCGGCCCCGGGCGGCGCGGTGGTCCTCGGCGGGCCCGGGGAGTATCCGCCCCGGGGGTACACCTGCTCCGACGGGGCCAAGGAGCGCCCGTCCGAGCCGCTGCCGACGGTCGCGCCGTCGTCCGCCGCACCGCTCGCCTCCCCGTCGGCCCCGTCCTCGGCGCCGTCGGCGGCCCCGTAGAAGCGGAACGGAACCATTTCCGGCGTGGGGCGCGTCTTGTCGTGCGTGCAGCGTCAAGGTACGGGCGGGAGTGCCGTCATCCGTGTACGCGTGGCGGGGGTTCTCCTCCTCCTCGTGCACTTGCTGCTAGTCGGGTGGCTGACGCTGCGCCCGCTGGATGTGCCCTGGGTGACGGCCGCCAATCTCGAACCGCTCGCCACCGTGAAGGCGAATCTGGTGCTCGGACCGGCGGAGGCCGTGCGCCGTATCGGCGGCGGACTGCTGCTGCTGGCCCCGCTGGGGGTTCTGCTGCCGCTGGCGGGCGGCCGTCTCACCGTCTCCCCGCTCGGCTCGCTGGCCCGGACCATGGCCGCCGGTGCGCTGATCTCGCTCGCCATCGAGCTGGCGCAGACCGGGGTGCCGGGCCGGGTGCTCAATGTGGACTCGCTGCTGCTGAACACGGCCGGGGTGGCGCTCACGCATCTGCTGGTGGTGCCCGCGGGCCGGGCGCGGCTGCGCAGGACCCGCGCCCGGGGCCGGGGCCGGGCGCGTGCGCCGCGCCGTCCGGATCGCTCCCGCCCGGATCGCTCCCGCCCGCCCGTTCCCCCGGTGCCCGCCGTGAATCGCCGTTCGGACTCCCGCGCGCCGCGCGCCTCCGACTGTGGGACGAGGCCCGGCGGTGGCGGCACCGTTCTGAGGGAGGACGCCCCTCAGGGGGCGACCCCGACGATTCCCAGGGTCGGCATCGCCCCGTAGAGCGACGCTTTGCCCGCCTTCGTTCGACACCATGGAGCTGTCGGGAAAATCCACGACGCAGTGGAAATCCACAGCCGGTTTCGCGAAGGAGCCCACCATGGCCGCACTTGTCCGCCCCCGCGATGGACGCATGATCGGTGGAGTGTGCGCAGCGCTGGCGAGGCGCTTCGGCACTTCCGCCCTCACCATGCGGGTGGTCTTCCTGGCCTCTTGTCTGCTGCCCGGTCCGCAGATACTGCTGTATCTGGCGATGTGGCTGCTGCTGCCCGCCGAGCGGGCCTCGGCGGCGTCGGCGAAGGCCGCCTGGTAACGCGTACGACTCCGGACACGGGTCCGGACACGGGTCCGGACACGACGCTGGGGCGTACGCCGTGATCTTGGCGTACGCCCCAGATCTCCGCCGTGTCGGCGGACCGGCTCGGCCGTCCGTACGGGGAAGCGACGGCGGGCGCGGTGGCGTCGGGTCAGACGGCTCCGCCGAGGAGGCCGCCGACCAGGGGCAGGCCCGCGGTGGGCAGGGCGCCGGTGGGGAGGCCGCCGGCGGGCAGGGTCTGGGTCAGCTGTCCGACCGGCAGACCGCCGAGCAGACCGGTGACGGCCTCGGTGGGCGCGCCGGGGGCCAGCGCGCGCTGGCCGGCGCCCTGGAGGGTGCCGGGCAGGGTGGCCGTGCTCGTGGTGAGGGCGCTCTGCGCGCCGGCCAGCGACTCGGGGCCCGCCGGGACGCTGGAGAGCAGCTCGGTGGCCGGCAGCGTGCTGGACACGGTGTCGAGCGAGGTGGCGGAGTCGGGGAAGGGGGCGGGAGCGGCGGTGGCCGCGCCCGCTCCGGCGGCTACGAAGGCGGCGCCGAGAGCGGCGACACCGAGAGTCCTGGCAGCAGACTGCTTCATCAGAGGTGTGTCCTTGGGACGGGGGAATATGAGCGGCTCCGCAAGCTAGCCACACCCCCGTCCCGGAGGCAAACATCCCGAAGTGGGCGGGTGTTGACTATTCCGGCCACCTCGGAATTCGTGCTACCAGCTCTCCTCGGGGGAGGTTTCGCTGGTGGCGGCGGTCTGCCGGAACAGCCATTCGGATTTCAGCTCGGCGTATCCGGGCTTGATGACGTCGTTGATCATCGCGAGGCGTTCATCGAAAGGGATGAAGGCGCTTTTCATTCCATTGACGGTGAACCACTGCATGTCGTCGAGCGTGTATCCGAAGGCATCGATCAGATGCTCGAACTCCATGCTCATGCTGGTTCCCGACATCAGCCGGTTGTCCGTGTTCACGGTGGCGCGGAAGTGGAGTCTGCGGAGCAGTCCGATGGGGTGTTCCGGATAGGAGTCGGCGGCCCCGGTCTGGAGGTTGGAGGTCGGACAGAGCTCCAGCGGGATCCGCTTGTCGCGGACGTAGGAGGCGAGCCTGCCGAGGCGGACCTCGCCGTCCTCGGTCACGGTGATGTCGTCGATGATGCGCACGCCGTGCCCGAGCCGGTCGGCCCCGCACCACTGGAGCGCCTGCCAGATCGAGGGCAGCCCGAAGGCCTCGCCGGCGTGGATGGTGAAGTGGTTGTTCTCGCGCTTGAGGTACTCGAAGGCGTCGAGATGGCGGGTGGGAGGGAAGCCCGCCTCGGCCCCGGCGATGTCGAAGCCGACCACGCCCGTGTCGCGGTAGCGGTTGGCGAGTTCGGCGATCTCCAGGGCGCGGGCCGCGTGCCGCATCGCGGTGAGGAGCGCGCCGACCCTGATCCGGTGGCCGTTGTCCCTGGCGATCCGCTCGCCCTCGCGGAAGCCCTCGTTGACGGCCTCCACCACCTCTTCGAGGGTGAGTCCGGCCTCCAGATGCTGTTCGGGGGCGTACCGCACCTCCGCGTAGACGACCCCGTCCTCGGCGAGGTCCTCGGCGCACTCGGCGGCGACGCGGAAGAGCGCCTCACGGGTCTGCATCACCGCGCAGGTGTGCGCGAAGGTCTCCAGATACCGCTCCAGCGAGCCGGAGTCGGCGGCCTCCCGGAACCAGAGCCCGAGCTTGTCGGGCTCGGTCTCGGGGAGCGAGGCCTCGTAGCCCGTCGCTCGGGCGAGATCGATGATCGTGCCGGGACGCAGCCCGCCGTCGAGGTGATCGTGGAGGAGCACCTTCGGAGCGCGGCGGATCTGTTCCGCGGTGGGCGTGTTGAGGGTCTGGCTCGTCATTCGCGCACTCTAGTCCCTACGCGCGTAGAGCGGACCGGGTCGATACGTAACAGTGACCGCGCGTACGGGTGGCGTACGGGCGTACTTCTGAGACTGTTCTGCCATGGCACACCGCGCACTGCCCCCTTGGCGGGGACGGACCGAAGAGCGTGAGACGACCCCCGCGGAGGGCGAGGTCCGGCTCGGCCGGGCCCACGGCGGCCGGGCCGCGGCCCGGAGCGGCGCGGACCCGGCGGTGAGCGGGGTGGTGCTGCTGCTCCCCGACGGGGAGCGCGAGTCGGTACGGGGGACCTCGGCGCGCTCGCTGCTGCGGCTCCTCCCGCTGGGCCGGGCGCTGGCGCGGGCGGGGCGCGCGGACGGGCTGGTGGTGCACTCGGTGCACTACCGCCGCCGGGGGTGGAACGGAGCGGACGCGCAGCTCGCGGCGGACGCGCTGCGGGCGGCCGACGAGGTGGTCCGGCGGTACGGCGATGTGCCGATCTGTCTCGCGGGCCACGGCTTCGGCGGCCGGGCGGCGCTGCACGCGGCGGACCATCCGGGGGTCGGCGCGGTGCTGGCGATGGCCCCCTGGCTGCCCGACGACGGGGCGGGCGGCGGGGCGCGCGGCGGCGGCGCGGGCGCTTTGGAGCCGGTGAAGCAGCTCGCGGGGCGGCAGGTGCTGATCGTGCACGGCACCAATGACGCGCGTACCGAACCGGATCTCTCCTACCGGCTGGCGGAGCGCGCGAAGAAGGTGAACCGGAACATATGCCGGTTCGAGGTGCACACGGACGGGAACTCGCTGCGGCAGCACCACGCCGAGGTGATGGCGCTGGCGACGGATTTCGTGCTCGGCTCGCTCTTCCCCCATCCGTACTCGCGTCCGGTGGCGGACGCGCTGGCCGCGCCGCCGCCGCTGGGGCTGCGGATGCCGCTGGCGGCGGGCTTCGGGAAGTCGCTCAGACCGTAGCGCTCAGGCGGCGGGCGGTGTTCAGACCGTGGGCGGCAGTTGGGGATCGGCCGGGAGCAGATGGCCCCGGCGGGAGAGCAGGAACTTCTTGAAGGCGGCGACCGGGGCGGTGTCCGGGTGGCCGCCGAGCCAGGCGACGCCGATCTCGCGGACCGCGCGGGGGGCGGTGACCGTCAGCTCGACGACCCCGGGGCGGGCGACGGCGGGCGGCGGCAGCAGGGCCACGCCGAGGCCCGCAGCGACGAGTCCGCGCAGGGTCTCGGCCTCCTCGCCCTCGAAGGCGACCTTGGGGGTGAAGCCGGCCCGGGAGCAGAGGTCGTCGGTGATCCGGCGCAGCCCGTAGCCGGGTTCCAGGGTGACGAAGACGTCGTCGGCGGCCTCGGCGAGCTTGATGCGCTTGCGGCCGGCGAGCCGGTGGTCGTCGGGGACGACCAGCCGCAGCCGCTGTTCGTCCAGCCGGCGGGCGACCAGATCGGGCGCGTCCGGCACGGGCGAGGTGAGGCAGAGGTCGAGGTCGCCCGCGCGCAGTCCGCCGAGCATCGCCTCGCCGTGGTTCTGGACGAGGGTGAAGCGGACCTTGGGGTGGTCCGCCCGGAAGGCGCGCAGCAGGGCGGGGACGGTCTCGGAGCCCATGGTGTGCAGAAAGCCGAAGGCGACCTTTCCGCCGGTGGGGTCGGCGTCCGCGCGTACCGACTCGGCCGCGCGCTCGACCTCGGCGAGGGCGCGTTCCACGGAGGTGAGGAGGGTGCGGCCGGCCGGGGTGAGGGAGACGGTGCGGCCCCGGCGGGCGAAGAGGGTGACCCCGAGGTCCCGCTCCAGCCGGACGACGGCGCGCGAGAGGGTCGACTGCGGGACGCCCATCTCCTGCGCGGCGCGGGTCACGTGCTCGTGGCGGGCGACTCCGGCGAAGTACGCGAGACGTGGGGCGAGCAGCAAGGACATGTCTTCTTCGTAACTGCTCTGTGACAGCCGAGGCTGTGAGCTGTGCTCATGCATCATGGGAACGATTATCTGCATTTCATGCATTGGACGCATGACGTTGCTGACCGTACGTTCGACACATGCCTCCTGCCAGTACCAAGGCGTCCACCCCGGTGGGCGCCGCCTCCGTCGTCGCTTCCCCCGAACAACCCGAGCCGCCCGCCTCCGGGCCGCTGGCTCCCGGCCGTCCCGGCTACCGCCGGATGAGCCTCGCGCTCTTCGCCGCGGGCATGGCCGCCTTCGCCCTCCTCTACTCCACCCAGGCACTGCTGCCCGCGATCTCCGCCGACTTCGGCGTGAGCGCCTCGGCGGCCAGCTGGACGGTCTCCGCCGCGACGGGCGCGCTGGCACTGTTCGTCCTTCCGCTGAGCGCGCTCTCCGAGCGGTTCGGCAGGCGCACCCTGATGACGGCCTCGCTGGCGGTCGCCGTCGTCCTCGGGCTGCTGGTGCCCTTCGCGCCGAACCTGGAGTGGCTGGTGGCGCTGCGCGCGCTCCAGGGCGCGGCGCTGGCCGGGCTGCCGGCCTCGGCGATGGCGTATCTGGCCGAGGAGGTGCGGCCCAAGGCGCTGATCGCCGCAATCGGGCTCTTCGTCGCGGGCAACAGCGTCGGCGGGATGAGCGGCCGGATCGTCACCGGCTGGGCGGCGCAGCTGTGGGGCTGGCGCGCGGGTCTGCTGGCGGTGGGTCTGCTGGCGCTGGCGGGCGCGGTCGTCTTCCGGCTGCTGCTGCCGAGGGCCCGGCGCTTCACCCCCGGGACGCTCAGCCCCCGGGCGCTGGCGCGGACCGTGCGCGGGCATCTGGCCGATCCGCTGCTGCTGCGGCTGTACGCGATCGGCGCGCTGTTCATGACGGTGTTCGGCGCGGTCTACACCGTGATCGGCTACCGCCTGGTGGCGGAGCCCTTCAGCCTCCCCCAGGGCGTGGTCGGCTCGATCTTCCTGGTCTATCTCGTCGGCACCGCGTCCTCGGCCGCCGCCGGCTCCCTGGTGGGCCGTCTCGGCCGGCGCGGGGCGCTGTATCTGGCCGTCACCACGACCGCGGCGGGGCTGCTGCTCTCCCTGTCGGACTCGCTCGCCGCCGTGCTGGCCGGGCTGGTGCTGATCACCGCCGGATTCTTCGCCGGGCACGCGGTCGCCTCCTCCTCGGTGAGCCGTACGGCGACCACCGGCCGCGCGCAGGCTTCGGCGCTCTACCAGTCGGTCTACTACCTGGGCAGCAGCGTCGGCGGCACGCTCGGCGCGATCGCCTTCCACGCGGGCGGCTGGGCGGGCACGGTGGCGCTCGGTCTGCTGGCGGTGCTGGGCGTCGTCTCGATCACCCTGTACGGGACCCGGGTGGCCCGCGCCGAGCGGCGCGGTCTGGTGCCGGTACGGGCCTGAGCGCGCCATCTCCCCCTGAATGTAGCCGGATTGAGACTATTTCCCCACAACCGCGCCCCCTTAATGTGCGTCAAATGGTGCAAGCCGCCGCGAAGCGCGACGGCGCACGGAGGGAGTGGGAACGGTGGGAAACGCGATACGGACGGAGCGAGTACGCCGGGTGCGCCGGGCGGCGGGCGGTCTCGGCCGGGGGGCGGGCGTCACGCTCGCGCTGACGGGGCTGGTGGTCCCGCTGACGATGGCGCTGGGGAGCGCGCCCGCCTCGGCCGCCCCCGCCTCGGCGGCCACGGCCACGGCCACGGCCACAGCCACAGCCACGGCCTGTTCGGCGAAGACGGGACCGCACCAGAAGCAGGTGGAGAAGTTCCTCGGACGGACGGCCGACGGGCGGCAGTCGGTGGCCGACTGCAAGGCGATCCGCGCCTTCCAGAAGCAGCACGGCATCACTCCGGCGGCCGGTTACGCGGGGCCGCTGACCTGGCAGACGATGAACACGATGCTCCAGCAGCGGGCGGCGGGGAAGAACCCGAACAAGGCCAAGAAGTGCCCGACGAACAAGGGCCGGATCGCCTGTGTGGACCTCACCCGGCAGCTCAGCTGGGTCCAGGACGGCAAGAAGCTGGTGTACGGCCCGGTGCCGGTGCGGACGGGCAAGGACGGGACCGAGACACGGACCGGCTCGAAGAAGATCTACTGGCGGAACATCGACCACTTCTCGTCGATCTACAAGGTCAAGATGCCGTACGCGCAGTTCTTCGACGGCGGCCAGGCCTTCCACTCGGTGACCAAGTCGATGTGGAACCCGCCGGGTTCGGGCGGCTGTGTGAACATGCGGCCCGACGACGCCAAGGCGTACTGGAAGCTGCTGAAGAACGGCGACGACGTCCACGTGTACGGGAGCAAGCCGGGCACCTGACCGCTCGTTGTCAGTCCTCCCCTGTAGGTTCAAAACGCTTGGACCGATGGGTGACGGAGGTGGATCCGATGAGTGACACGGCGACGGAGCCGGGCGCGGAGCTGGAGGAGTACCGGCGGGAGCTGACCGGGTACTGCTACCGCATGCTCGGCTCGTCCTTCGAGGCGGAGGACGCCGTACAGGACACGATGGTCCGCGCCTGGCGGAGCATCGGGAAGTTCGAGGGGCGCTCCTCGCTGCGCTCCTGGCTGTACCGCATCGCGACGAACGTCTGCCACGACATGCTGACCGCCGGTGGCCGCCGGGCCCGCCCGATGGATCTGTCGGGCCCGACCCCGGTGGCCGAGGCGCGGCTGAACACCCGCCCGGAGGCCGTCTGGCTGGAGCCGGTGCCCGACGGGCGGGTGCTGACACCGGTCGCGGATCCGGCGGACACGGCGGTGGAGCGGGAGTCGATCCGGCTGGCCTTCGTCGCCGCGCTCCAGCATCTGCCGCCGAAGCAGCGCGCGGTGCTGATCCTCCGTGAGGTCCTGGCCTGGAAGGCCTCGGAGGTCGCCGAGCTGCTGGACACCTCGGTCCCCTCCGTCAACAGCGCCCTCCAGCGGGCCCGGGCGACGCTCGCGCAGTCGCCGCCGCCCCTGAGCGAGCAGGCGAACCCGCTGGACGCGGAGCAGAGCGAGCTGCTGGAGCGCTATGTGACGGCCTTCGAGGGCTATGACATGGAGGCGCTGAAGGAGCTGCTCCACAGCGACGCCACCCTGTCCATGCCCCCGTACGACCTCTGGCTCCAGGGGTACGAGGACATCGTCGGCTGGTTCCTGGGCGTGGGTTCGGTGTGCCGGGGCTCGCGGCTCGTCCCCACCGTGGCCAACGGGATGCCGGCCTTCGCCCAGTACCACCGCGCGGAGGACGGCGACGGCCACACTCCGTGGGCGCTGATGGTCATGGACATCCGGGACGGCAGGATCGCCGGGATCAATTCCTTCCTCGACACGGACCGCTGGTTCCCGCTCTTCGAACTGCCGGACCGGCTGCCCGCGCGGAGCGCTTGAGCGCTTGAGCGCTTGAGGACCTAGTCGGGATCGATGAGGTCCCTCAGGCCGATGAGGTCGAGGAGGTCGAGGAGTTCGGGGGTGGGCTCGTGGAGGCGTATTCGGCAGCCGTGGCGGCCCGCCGTGAGACGGAGGCGGGCGAGGGCCTCCACGGCGGTGAGGTCGGCGGGGGCCAGGGCCTCGACCTCGCAGACGGCCTCGGTCGCGCCGGTGTCGGTGAGCCGGGCGCTCAGTTCCTGGCAGAGCCGGGGCACATCGTCCCGGGAGACGGGCCCTTGGATGCGTACGACGACGGGGTCTGTGTTCACACCCACAGAGACCGGCGGGAGGGGCGGAATTCATCGGCGGACCGGGCCGGAAATGCCAGGACCGGTCAGCCGATGAGCGCCGGATCAGGAAATGCGGTCGAGCACGATGGGGCTCGGGGTGAAGGCGGTGCCCGCCGGGGCGATGTCGTAGGAGGACTCCAGCGACTTCAGGGCGTAGTCGAACTTCTCCGGGGTGTCGGTGTGCAGGGTCAGCAGCGGCTGGCCCTCGGTCACCGTGTCCCCGGGCTTGGCGTGCAGCTCCACACCCGCCCCCGCCTGGACGGGGTCCTCCTTGCGGGCGCGGCCCGCGCCGAGCCGCCAGGCGGCGATGCCGACGTCGTACGCGTCGAGGCGGGTCAGCACACCGGAGGCCGGGGCCGTGACGACCTGGCGCTCGCGGGCCACCGGGAGCGCCGCGTCCGGGTCGCCGCCCTGGGCCGAGATCATGCGCCGCCAGACGTCCATCGCGGAGCCGTCGGCGAGGGCCCTCGCCGGGTCGGCGTCCTTCAGCCCGGCCGCGTCGAGCATCTCGCGGGCGAGCGCCAGGGTCAGTTCGACGACATCGGCCGGGCCGCCGCCCGCCAGGACCTCGACGGACTCGCGGACTTCGAGGGCGTTGCCCGCGGTGAGGCCGAGCGGAGTGGACATGTCGGTGAGGAGGGCGACGGTCCGCACTCCGCTGTCGGTGCCCAGCGCCACCATGGTGGAGGCCAGCTCGCGGGCGTCCTCGATGTTCTTCATGAACGCGCCGGTGCCGGCCTTGACGTCCAGGACCAGCGAGCCGGTGCCCTCGGCGATCTTCTTCGACATGATCGAGGAGGCGATGAGCGGGATGGCCTCGACGGTGCCGGTGACATCGCGCAGCGCGTACAGCTTCTTGTCGGCGGGGGCCAGGCCGTCGCCCGCCGCGCAGATCACCGCGCCGGTGGTGTCCAGTACGTGCAGCATCTCCTCGTTGGAGAGCAGCGCGCGCCAGCCGGGGATGGACTCCAGCTTGTCCAGGGTGCCGCCGGTGTGGCCGAGGCCCCGCCCGGAGAGCTGCGGCACGGCCGCGCCGCAGGCGGCGACCAGCGGGGCGAGCGGGAGGGTGATCTTGTCGCCGACGCCGCCGGTCGAGTGCTTGTCGGCGGTGGGGCGGGAGAGCGCGTCGAAGTTCATCCGCTCGCCGGAGGCGATCATCGCGGCGGTCCAGCGGGCGATCTCCGTGCGGTTCATGCCGTTCAGCAGGATCGCCATGGCGAGGGCCGACATCTGCTCGTCGGCGACCTCGCCCCGGGTGTAGGCGTCGATGACCCAGTCGATCTGCTCGGGGCTCAGCTCCCCCCGGTCCCGCTTGGTGCGGATGACGGAGATGACGTCCATGGCATTTCCTCCAGAGTGGCGGATCACAGCGCTCTACGCGCATAGAGATCGAGCGTAAAGGCTGCGGCCCCTCCGTTCGCAGGGAGGGGCCGCAGTACTAGATCAGATTCTTGGGGCCGAAGGCCTGGGGGAGCATCTCCGCCAGGGTCACGATCCCGCCCGGGGTGTCGAGCAGCAGCTCGGGCCCCCCGAACTCGTACAGCAGCTGTCGGCAGCGACCGCACGGCACGAGGCTCTCGCCCCGGCCGTCCACACAGGTGAAGTGGGTCAGCCGGCCGCCGCCGGTGGCCTGGAGCTGGGAGACGAGTCCGCACTCGGCGCAGAGCGAGAGCCCGTAGGAGGCGTTCTCGACATTGCAGCCGGTGACCGTGCGGCCGTCGTCCACCAGAGCGGCCACCCCGACCGGGAAGTCCGAGTAGGGCGCGTACGCGTGGGTCATCGCCTCACGCGCCCGGCTCCGCAGGACCTCCCAGTCGAACGCGGCCGTCGTCACTTGCCCTGGCCCTTGCGGTAGCGCATACCGTCCGCCTTCGGCATTCGCAGCCGTTGTGCGGAGAGCGAGAGGACCAGCAGCGTCACCACGTACGGGGTGGCGGTCACGAACTCGTTGGGAACGGTGTCCGTGGCCAGGTACCAGAGCAGCACCAGGGCGGCGATGACCGCGCTGACCACGGCCTGGACCGTGTTCTTGCGGTAGAACTTCCAGATCGCGAGGGCGACCAGGCCGATCACCAGCAGCAGCAGGAGCGCGTGGACGGTCTGGCCGCCGTTGCGGAGCTGGAGCGCGTCGGTGAAGCCGAAGAGGCCCGCGCCCATGGCGAGCCCGCCGGGCCGCCAGTTACCGAAGATCATCGCGGCGAGACCGATATAGCCCCGGCCGCCGGTCTGGCCCTCGTTGTAGATGTGCGCGGTGACCAGCGACAGGAACGCGCCGCCGAGACCGGCCATACCGCCGGAGACGATCACGGCGATGTACTTGTACTTGTAGACGTTGACGCCGAGCGACTCGGCGGCGATCGGGTTCTCGCCGCAGGAGCGCAGCCGCAGACCGAACGAGGTGCGCCACAGCACGAAGAACGTCATCACGAAGAGCGCCACGGCCACCAGGGTCAGCAGCGACAGATTGGTGACCAGACCGCCGAGGATGCCCGCCAGGTCCGAGATCAGGAACCAGTGGTGCTTCTCGATCGTCAGCAGCCAGTCGGAGAGCCCCGGCACGGTGATGGAGGTGATCGAGTCGGCGGGCGGGGACTGCTTGGGGCTGCCGCCCGCCGCCGCGGCCTCGCCGCTGTTGAACCAGAGCTTGGCGAAGTAGGTGGTGAAACCGACGGCCAGGATGTTGATCGCGATGCCGGAGATGATGTGGTCGACGCCGAAGGTGACGGTGGCGACCGCGTGCAGCAGTCCGCCGAGCATGCCGCCCAGCACACCGCAGAGGACGCCGATCCAGGGATCGGTCTGCCAGCCGGCCCAGGCGCCGAAGAAGGTGCCCAGGATCATCATGCCCTCAAGGCCGATGTTGACCACGCCCGCGCGCTCGGCCCAGAGGCCGCCGAGACCGGCGAGGCCGATCGGCACCGCCAGGGAGAGCGCGGCGCTGATCAGTCCGGCCGAGGTGATGTCCTGTGCTCCGGTGATCATTCGAACCGCGGAGAGGACGAGCAGCGCGCCCGAGATGATCAGCAGAACGACCGGGAAGGACAGGCGGGTACGGCCGCCCTTGCCGCCGCTCACCTTGGGGGCGGCGGCGGGCGGCGGGGTGGAAGTCGCCGTGACGCTCACGCCGACACCTCCTGCTTCTCGGAGTTACGGGCCTGGGCGGCGAGCTTCGCGCCGACCTGCCGCTGCTGGCGCTTGAGGCCGTAGCGGCGCACGACTTCGTAGGCGATGACCACGCAGAGGACGATCACGCCCTGGATGACGCCGACGATCTCCTTGTCGTAGCCCTGGAATTCGAGCTGGCCGCTGCCGCGCTCCAGGAAGGCCCAGAGGATCGCGCCGAGGGCGATGCCGATCGGGTGGTTGCGGCCGAGGAGGGCGATGGCGATACCGGTGAAGCCGATGCCGACGGGGAAGTCGCCGCTGTACTCGTAGCTGTCGTTGAGCAGGGTCGGCATGCCGACCAGGCCCGCGACCGCGCCGGAGATCAGCATGGAGGTGACGACCATCTTCTTCACATTCACACCGCTGGCCTCGGCGGCGGAGCCGGACTGGCCGACCGTGCGCAGATCGAAGCCGAAGCGGGTGCGGGAGAGCGTGAACCAGTAGGCGACGCCCGCGAGGGCCGCGACCACGATGAAGCCCCAGACGGGGCCGGTGGCGGTCGGGAACTCGAAGAAGTGCGAGGACTCCGGGATGGGCTTGGTGGAGATCTTGGTACCGGCGGTGTCCAGATGGCCGAGGCGGCCGGTCTGGAGGAGATAGCCGATGATCGCGGTGGCGATCGCGTTCAGCATGATCGTGGAGACGACCTCGCTGACGCCCCGGGTGACCTTGAGGACACCGGCGATACCGGCCCACATCGCGCCGACGATCATCGCGCAGAGGATGATCAGCGGGATCTGGATCGCGCCGGGCAGGGTCAGCGCGCCGCCGAGGGCGGCGGCGAAGAAGGCGGCGAGGCGGTACTGGCCGTCGACGCCGATGTTGAACAGGTTCATCCGGAAGCCGAGGGCGACCGCGAGTCCTGCCAGGTAGTAGGTGGTCGCCTTGTTCAGGATGTAGACCTGGCTGTCCGCCTTCGACCCGTAGTCGAACATGATGCCGAAGGCGTTGAACGGCTCCTTGCCGGTCGCCAGCAGCACCACGGCGGTCACCAGGAACGCGACCACGATCGCGAGCAGCGGGGCCGCGAGGCCCAGGAGCACCCGCTCCTTGTCGATCTTCTTCATCGGTCCTCTCCCCCGTCCCGGGGGTCGTCCGAGCCGTCGCCGGACTCGCTGGTTTCGACGGTTTCAGCGGTTTCGGCGGGGACCTCAAGATGGCCGGAGGCCGCGCCGGTCATGGCCGAGCCCAGCTCCTCCGGGGTGATGGTCGCCGGGTCGGCGTCCGCGACCAGCCGGCCCCGGTACATCACCCGGAGGGTGTCGGAGAGCCCGATCAGCTCGTCCAGGTCGGCGGAGATCAGCAGAACCGCCAGTCCCTCGCGGCGCGCCTCGCGGATCTGGTCCCAGATCTGCGCCTGCGCGCCGACGTCCACCCCGCGGGTGGGGTGGGCGGCGATCAGCAGCTTGGGGTTGTGGCTCATCTCGCGGCCGACGATCAGCTTCTGCTGGTTGCCGCCGGAGAGCGAGGCCGCGGTGACGTCGATGCCGGGGGTGCGCACGTCGTACTCGCGGACGATCCGCTCGGTGTCGGCGCGGGCGGCCTTGAGATCGAGGAAGGCTCCCCTGCTGTTGGGCTTCTCGGTCACATGGCCGAGGATGCGGTTCTCCCAGAGCGGGGCTTCCAGCAGCAGTCCGTGGCGGTGGCGGTCCTCGGGGATGACCCCGATGCCGTCCTCGCGGCGCTTGCGCGTCGGGGTCTGCGAGATGTCCTGGCCGTCGAGGGTGAGCACACCGGTGTCCAGATGGCGCATGCCCATGATCGCCTCGACCAGTTCGGACTGGCCGTTGCCCTCCACTCCGGCGATGCCGAGGACTTCGCCCTTGTGGATGGTGAAGTCGATGGAGTCCAGTACGGCGCGGACGACTCCGTCGGGGTCGGTCGCGGTCAGCCGCACTTCCTTGACCTGGAGCATCGGCACATCGGTGACGGTGGACTCACGGGTCTCGGGCGAGGGCAGCTCGCTGCCGACCATCAGCTCGGCGAGCTGCTTCGGCGTGGTGGAGGCGGGGTCGGCGGTGCCGACCGTGGTGCCCCGGCGGATGACGGTGATGTCGTCGGCGACCGAGAGCACCTCGCCGAGCTTGTGCGAGATGAAGATGACCGTGAGGCCCTCCGCCTTCAGCTCCCGCAGATTGTCGAAGAGCGCGTCGACCTCCTGCGGCACCAGGACGGCGGTCGGCTCGTCCAGGATCAGTGTGCGCGCGCCCCGGTAGAGAACCTTGAGGATCTCGACCCGCTGGCGGTCGGCGACGCCGAGGTCCTCGACATGGACGTCGGGCCGGATGCCGAGGCCGTACGCGTCCGAGATCTCCTTGATCTTGGCGCGGGCCCGGTCGCCGATGCCGTACAGCTTCTCGGAGCCGAGGACGACGTTCTCAAGGACGGTGAGGTAGTCGGCGAGCATGAAGTGCTGGTGCACCATGCCGATGCCGCGGGCGATGGCGTCTCCGGGGTTGGAGAAGGAGACCTGCTCGCCGTCCACCGCGATGGTGCCCTCGTCCGGCTTCTGCATGCCGTAAAGGATCTTCATCAGGGTGGACTTGCCCGCGCCGTTCTCGCCGACGAGGGCGTGCACGGTGCCGCGGGCCACGGTGATGTCGATGTCGTGGTTGGCCACGACTCCGGGGAATCGTTTGGTGATGCCGCGGAGCTCTACGGCATGGGGACTGCTGGACGCTTTGATGGCGCACTCTCCAGGACAGGAGTGGAGGAGCAGAGGCGGTGGTGGCGAAAACTACCGCGTAGCACCCCGTAGCTGGGAAACTACGCGCGTAGCGTCGCCAAATCGTGAAAGACCCTGGCGCGCTCGCCGAACGCGATACGTGCGTCGGGGCCCGGAGGGGCGGCTGGCCGCTCGTCCGGGCCCCGATGCCTGGCTGGATCAGGTGGTGGTGTTGACCTTGATCTGGCCGTCCACGATCTTCTTCTTCGCCTCGTCGAGCTTGCCCTGGATGTCCTTCAGGTGGTCGCCCGTGGTGGTGAGGCTGACGCCGTCCTCCGCGAGGGAGTAGGTGTGCGTGCCGGTCAGCGGCTTGCCGTCCTTGACGGACTTGGCCAGTTCAAAGACGCCGGTGTCGACGTTCTTGACGACCGAGGTCAGGATGACGGAGGCGTACTTCTTCAGGGCCGGGTCCTTGGCCTGGTCCGAGTCGACGCCGATCGCCCAGGAGCCCTTCTTGGCCGCGACGGCCTCGATGGCGCCGGCGCCGGAGCCGCCCGCGGCGGTGTAGATCACGTCGACGCCCTTGTCGAGCATGCCCTCGGCGGCGCCCTTGCCCTTGTCGGGGCTGCCGAAGCCGGAGAGGTCGGTACCGGTGGTCAGGTACTGGATCTGGACCGACGCCTTGGGGTTGGTCTCCTTGACGCCCTGCTCGAAGCCGGCCGCGAACTTCTTGATCAGCGGAAGGTCGACACCGCCGATGAAGCCGATCTTGCCGTCCTTCGACTTCAGCGCGGCGGCGACGCCCGCGAGGTAGGAGCCCTGCTCCTCGGTGAAGACGATGTTGTCGACGTTCTTGGCGTCGGAGATCGAGTCGACCAGGCCGAAGCTCGTCTTGGGGAACTGCGGAGCGACCTTGTCGATCGTGTCCTTGTAGGCGAAGCCCACGGCGACGACGGGGTTGAAGCCGCCCTTCGCCAGCGAGGCGAGACGCGCCTCGCGGTCCGCCGGGGTCTCGCCGTGCTTGGCGGTGAGCTCCTTGGTCTCGGCGCCCAGCTCGGCCTTGGCCTTGTCCAGGCCGCGGGCGGCGGAGTCGTTGAAGGAGTTGTCGCCGCGGCCGCCGACGTCGTAGGCCATGCCGATCTTCAGCTTGCCGTCGGCGGCACCGGTGGACTCGGTGGTGGTGGACTCGGTGGACGCCTCACCGCACCCGGAGGCGGTGAGAGCGAGGGCCGCGGAGGCGAAACACGCGGCAGCGATCTTGGATACCCGGCGCAAGAGGAGGCCCCTTCGAGACTGACCGAAAGCGCCTCTTCCGGCGCTGGTTTTGCGGCGATCGTAACGCGCGTAGATGTCAGTTAAAGCCCTGTTCATGAGTCGTTATCGGATCGTCGCGAACCAGGCGTGTGAAGGACGGAGCGTAGCGTTACGGCACGGGGACGGGTGGTGCGCACGGGGCTGGGGACGCGACCCCGGGAATGCCCTGGAATCGCGCTTCCAGGGCGTTCCGGTTGTGGTGTCAGCCGCGGGCCGCGTGGAGCAGGGCCGTGGCGGTGAAGAGCTCGACGCCGACCTTGATGGCGCGCTCGTCGGCGTCGAAATCGCCCCGGTGGAGATCGCGCTTGACCGGGTCGCCGGGGGTGCGCACCCCGAGCCTGGCCAGTGCGCCGGGAACCCGTTCCAGGTACCAGGAGAAGTCCTCGCCGCCCAGGCTCTGTTCGGTGTCCTCGACGGCGGCGGGGCCCAGCCGGACGGTCTGCGCCTCCCGCAGCAGCTCGGTGACGTAGGGATCGTTGACCACGGGCGGCACGCCCCGGATGTAGTTGATCTCCGACTTGGCCCGGTGGAGCGTGGCGATCTCGTCGATGGCCGCGTGGACCAGATCGGGCGCGGCCCGCCAGCCCGGCAGATCCAGGCAGCGGACGGTGCCGGAGAGTTCCGCGTGCTGGGGGATGACATTGCAGGCGTGGCCCGCCTCGATGCGTCCCCAGGTGACGGCGAGCCCCGAGCGGGCGTCCACCCGGCGGGCGAGCAGGGCGGGGACCTCGGTGGCCACCTTCGCCGCCGCCGTGACCAGGTCGGTGGTCAGATGCGGGCGGGCGGTGTGGCCGCCGGGCCCGTCGAGGGAGACTTCGAGCCGGTCGCAGGCGGAGGTGATGGGGCCGGGCCGCAGCCCGATGACGCCCGCGTCGACCCGGGGGTCGCAGTGGACCGCGACGATCATGCCGACGCCGTCCAGCACCCCTGATTCGATGGCGTCGGACGCGCCGCCGGGCAGCACCTCCTCGGCGGGCTGGAAGATCAGCCGTACCGGGCGCGGCAGCAGCCCCTGCCGGTCCAGCTCGGCCAGGACCAGTCCGGCCCCCAGCACCGTGGCGGTGTGGATGTCGTGGCCGCAGGCGTGCGCGCGGTCCGGGACGGTGGAGCGGTAGGGCACGCCGGTCTTGGTGTCGGGGATGGGGAGCGCGTCGATGTCCGCGCGGAGCGCGAGAAGTGGCGTTTCTCCGTCCCACTCGCCGATGTCACACAGGAGTCCGGTGCCGACGGAGAGCACCCGTGGTTCGAGACCGGCCTCTTCGAGGCGCGCCTTGAGGGCGGCGGTCGTACGGAACTCCTGGTTGCCCAATTCGGGGTGCATGTGCAGATCGCGGCGGAAGGCGATCAGCTCGGCGCGCAGCGATTCGGACAGAGTGCCGGGGAGGGCGACGCCCCCGGGCAGGTCGGTTTCGGACTCGCGGGACATCAGTTGGTTCACCTGTTGAAGAGTAGGCCCAGGAGGGGGCCAACTGACCGCTGATCAACAAAAGTTCAATCCTACAGGCGAAGGAACAGCGGCCCCCAGGTGCATGATCTCGGATATCTGTGGGTAAGCTCACGCCTCTTTTCGAACGTACCCCACCGTGCGGGACCCCGCCGCCGGGCGGCTCCTCAGACCGGCGCGGGCAGCCGCTGGACGTCCCGGGCGCTCCCCGTGACGCCCGCGAGGAACCCCCGGGCGTGTGGTGAGGCGGTCGCTCTCAGCCACTCCGGGGCTATGTCGCAGACGGCCACCTTGATTCCGGTGCCCGCGAGTGCGATGGGGAGGGTGTGGACCACGGTGGAGGGGAAGCTGAGGACCGTGGCGGCGATCGGGCCCCGGCGGGCGACCAGCTCCAGCGGGAGGTCCGGGCGGACGATCTCCACTCCGGTCTCCCGGGCCAGCCGGGCGAGTTTGCCTGAGTCCTCGCGGCGGTGGGCGAAGTAGCGGGTCACGCCGTGTGCCCGGGTGAGGGCGGCGACCGCCGCCGCGTAGCGGTCCGGGTCGACCACCCCGGTCTCCACCAGCGAGGTGCCCACCAGATCGGCCCCCGGCGCGATCTCCGGCGGGCCGAAGCGGAAGCGGGTCCAGCCGAAGGTGTTGGGGGTGACGGCGATGCCTTGGGGCGGGGCGACGGGCATCGAGGTGAACAGCTCGACGGCCTGGGTGCGGGAGGGCGTCAGCCGGCTGCGGGCGAGCCGGGTGACCGGCGCGAGGGCCAGCTCCCGGGGGCCCCGGGCGTCGCGCCGGTGCCAGCGCGTCAGCTTCTCGCCCCGGGCGAGCCGGTCGGTGAACTCCATGGTCGCGGTGCCGTCGTCCACCACGGTCAGCGGTGTGCCGCCGACCAGCGTCAGCAGTAGCTGCACATAGCGCGAGAAGGGGTCGCCGATGACGATCCGCCCGGCGCGGCGCAGCTCCGGCAGCAGTGCGCGCACCGCCCTGAGCGGCGCGCCCGCGCCGCCGCGCGCCTCCTGCCAGCGGACCGCGAAGCCCTCCTCGCGGGCCAGCTCGGCCATGGTGCGCAGCTGGTCCCGGGAGACGGGGTCGGTGGGCGGGAGCACGACGACGAGGATGCCGTCGGCGGGGCCCGGGGGCGACGGCGGGCCGGGGCGGCGGCGCGGGTGCTCGTACGGCTGGGGGTACGGCGGCTCGTACGGCTGGGCGTGGGCCCACTCCAGGACGTTCAGGAGCTGGACCGGGCTCTCGACGAAGGCGAGATTCACTGCGGGTCACCTCTGACGTGGACGGTTCGGTCTTCGGAGAGGGAGGGGAGGGCCGGAGGGCGGGGGTCCGCAAGGGGGTCGCCCACTGGGCGCGGGGTCCGTCCGCCCTCCGGGGTCTGCCGGTGAGGGAAGGCGGCGGGGTCAGACGGCGACGGGCTCGCGGTCGTCGGCCCCGGTCCCGGTCCCGGTCTCCACCGCGTGGAGGCCGGGGACGCGGCGGAGCTTGCGCATCGGGGCGAGTTCGGATTCGTAGACCTTCTTCACGCCGTCGCCGAGCGCCGCCTCGATGGTGCGGATGTCGCGTACGAGACGCTGGAGCCCGCCCGGTTCCACGGAGGCGGCCTGGTCGGAGCCCCACATCGCGCGGTCGAGGGTGATGTGGCGCTCGACGAAGACGGCTCCGACGGCGACGGCGGCCAGGGTGGTCTGGAGTCCGGTCTCATGGCCGGAGTAGCCGATCGGGACGTTCGGGTACTCGTCCTTGAGGGTCTGGATCACCTTGAGGTTCAGCTCCTCCGCCCGCGCCGGGTAGGTCGAGGTGGCGTGGCAGAGCAGGATGTTGTCGCTGCCCAGCACCTCCACCGCGTGCCGGATCTGGCGCGGGGTGGACATCCCGGTGGAGAGGATGACGGTCCGGCCGGTGGCGCGCAGGGCTCGGAGCAGTTCGTCGTCGGTGAGCGAGGCGGAGGCCACCTTGTGCGCGGGGACGTCGAACTTCTCCAGGAAGGCGACGGCCTCGGTGTCCCAGGGCGAGGCGAACCAGTCGATGCCGCGCTCGCGGCAGTGCGCGTCGATACGGCGGTACTCCGTCTCGCCGAACTCCACCCGGTGCCGGTAGTCGATGTAGGTCATCCGGCCCCAGGGGGTGTCGCGCTCGATGTCCCACTGGTCGCGCGGGGTGCAGATCTCCGGGGTGCGCTTCTGGAACTTGACGGCGTCGCAGCCCGCGTCGGCGGCGGCGTCGATGAGGGCGAGGGCGTTGTCCAGGTCGCCGTTGTGGTTGATGCCGATCTCACCGGTGACATAGACCGGGTGGCCCGGCCCGGCGGTCCTGGTGCCGAGGGTGCGCAGTCGGGACGTGCTCATGAGGGTGGTTCCTTACGTGTCGGGATCGGTGGAGCGAGGTTCAGGACTGGTCAGGGGACTGGTCAGGGGACTGGTCGTGGGGCGGCCGGCCGGGGCCGTCCAGCGCCGGGCCGAGCAGCCAGCCGGCGATCTCGCGGACGGCCCCCTCGCCGCCGCGCGTCGCGGTGACCGCGCGGGCGGCGGCGCGTACGGGGCCGTGCGCGTCGGCGACGGCCACGGGCCAGCCGGCGAGCGAGAAGCAGGGCAGATCGTTGACGTCGTTGCCGAGGTAGAGCACGCGCTCCGGCGGGATGCCCCGCTCCTCGCACCACTCGGCGAGCGCGAGATCCTTGCGGTCGACACCGTGCAGCACGGGGATGTCGAGCTTGCGGGCGCGGGCGGCGACCACCGGATTCCGCTCGGTGGAGAGGATCAGCAGGGCGAGACCGGCCTCGCGGAGACGGGCGATGCCGAGCCCGTCGCCCCGGTGGACGGCGACGGTCTCCCGGCCGTCCGCGTCGATGAGGACGCGGTCGTCGGTCTGGGTGCCGTCGAAGTCGAGTACGACGGCGTCGACATCGGCCGGCGCGGGCCGGGCGGGCGCGGTGTCCCGGCCGTCGGTACGCCTTCCGGCGGCGGGCGGGTCGAGCAGCGGGGCGAGCGCCCGGGCCCGGGCGAGATCGTGCGGGTCGTCCACCTCCAGCACGCGGGCGGGGTCGGTGCGGACCAGCTCGGTGCGGCCGAAGAACCGGTGCCGCGCGGCGCGGAAACCCGCCGCGTCCATGGCGTACGCGGCTCCCGTCTCCAGCAGGTCCTGCGGCCGGTCCTGACGGCGGGGCCGGTGGGCGGGGTCGTGGTTGACCCCGCGCGCTCCCCGGGCCGGGGCGAGGACCGGGTTCTGGTCCTCGCCGGGGACCGGGTCCGACGCCGGGCCGGACGCCGATCCCGGGTCCTGATCCTGGTCCTGGCCGGAGGCCGATGCCGGGGATTCGCGCCAGAGGAAGCCGTGGAAGGGGGCCACCGTCACCGCGCTGTCCGCGCCGCCCTCGGCCACCGCCGAGGCGACGCCCGCCACCTCGGCGCCGGTGAGGAACGGGCTGGTGCACTGGACCAGCACCACCACGCCCACCCGTCTCCCGTGCGCCGACTCGAAGGCGTCCAGGGCGTGCAGCACCGCCGACTCGCTGCTCGCCGTGTCCCCGGCGAGCGCCTCGGGCCGCCACACCACCTCCGCGCCCGCGGTCTTGGCCGCGGCGGCGATCTCCGGGTCGTCGGTGGTCACCACGACATCGGTGACCAGCCGTGCGGCGAGGCTCTCCCGTACGGCACGGACCACCAGCGGCACTCCGCCGACCGGTGCGAGGTTCTTGGCGGGGACGCCCTTGGAGCCGCCCCTGGCGGGTATCACGGCGAGGACGGTCATCGGCTGTCGCTCTCCTGAGGTGTCGGGGGCCGGACGGCCCGAAGCGCGGTTCACAGTTCGCCCACCCGCCGGATCACCGGGGCGACCCGCTGGACGCCGTGCCGGTACGCGCCGCGCGCGGCCCCCCGTACGGCCTCGCGGACCAGCCGTCGCACACCGCCGCCGGGCCGGGGCTCCCCCGCCGCGCCCGGCAGCGGGACGCCGTCCGGGCCGATGCGGTGGCGGGCGAGGATCCCGGGCAGATAGCCGGGGGCGGTGGCGGCCGTGTAGTACGGCGCGAGGGCCGGGAGTCCGGGGCGCGCGAGCAGCTCGGCGACCCGCTCGCGGGCGGTGTCGAAGGCGTTCTCGTACCGTCCGTCCGCCGCGACGCCCTGCCCGGCCAGCCAGAGCGGATCGGGCTTCGGACGGTGCCCGGCGTCGAGGCGGTCGAAGGAGGTCAGCAGCCCGGAACCGATGAAGTGGTGGTTGCCGAGGGACTCGCGGACGCCGAGATCGGTGAGGATCGCGGTCGGGATCCCCCGGTGCAGCGACTCCATCGCCGCTGTGGAGGAGACGGTGACCAGCAGATCCGTACGGTCCAGGACCTCGCCCATGTGCCCGTGCGCCAGGGTGAGATTGGGCGGCAGCCCGCCCGGTGTCTTCTCCGCGAGCCGCTGGTACGGGAGTTCTTCGAGGTGAGTGGTGTGCTCGCCGGGACGGGAGCGCAGCTTGAGGACCACTTCGCGGGTGGGGTGGAGCCTCGCGTGCTCGATCAGTCGGCCCAGCAGATGGGCGCGGTCGGCGCGGGAGGCGGGCACCGACGGCTGTGTCGCGAAGACGAGGGTGTCGCGCCCGGCCTCGGGCCGGTACGCCGCGCCGCCGAGGAAGGGCAGCGCGGCCTCGGTGACGGCGGACGCGTCCGCCCCGACCCCCTCGTACACCGCGCGGAACCGCTCCGCGTCCCGGCGGGAGTTGGCGAGTACGAGGTCCGCGCCGTGCCGCAGCAGCAGTCCGTCGGCGAGCTTCTCGTAGACGACTCCGACATATCCGGTGACGACGACCGGGCGGTTCGGCGTCCGGAGCGCCGCGAGGCCGTGCAGCACGGCCTGGACCCCGCCGCCGACGAGTGCGAGGACGATCACGTCGTACGTGTCGTCGCCGTACGTGTCGCCGCCCGCCCGCCGCAGGAATTCGGCGGCGGTAACCTCGTGGATCGCGTCCGCCTCCGCGCCGACCTCGGCGAGCTGGCGGGCCGTGGGAGTGGCCCGGCCGCGCAGCAGGAAGCCGGTGAGGACGGCGGGTCCGGGGGCGATGCGGCGGGCGGTGAGCGCGCCCCATTTCCACCGGGTGTCGGAGTCGGCGAGTACGGCCACGCGTACTGGCTCGCTGGTAGGTGATGGCACATCCAGGACGTTAGGAAGCCTTTTCGTTCGACGGCCCAACGCGATCGCAACAAAGGGTTAACAGAGCCCCTACGCATGGGGAGTTCGGGCGAATCCGGAATCGGCCCGCGAGGATGAACGCGTTCGTCGCCCGCCGTTCATCCGGCGTCCGTCCGGCGGACGGACGGCGGCCCGATCGGCGATCCAGCCTCGGGCGGGTGGTCAAGCTCTCCGTCATCGTGCCGTTCTTCAACGTACGGACATACGCGCCCGACACCCTCCGAAGCCTTCTCTCCAATGCCCGTGACGATTTCGAATTCCTGCTGGTCGACGATTTCTCGACCGACGGGACCGCGGAGATCCTGGAGCGCGCGGAGGGCGGGATCCCCGGCGCCCGGCTGATCCGCCGGGAGGCCAACGGCGGTCTGGCGACCGCCCGCAACACCGGGCTGGACGCGGCGCGCGGGAGGTACGTCGCCTTCCTCGACGGCGACGACTGGCTCGCCCCGGGCCACTTCGCCCGGCTGCTCACCGCGGTGGAGGAGCTGGGCTGCGACTTCGTCCGCACCGACCATGTGCAGTGCACGGCGAGGTCCCGCACCGTCCGCCGGGTGCCGGTCGGCCGCCGGGGCGAGGTGCTCGACCCGCGTTCGGTGATCGGGCCCGCCGACCGGTCGACGGCCGTGGACTACCCCTTCGCCTGGGCGGGGATGTACCACCGCAGACTCCTCGAACAAGGGCTGCTGCATTTCACCGACGGGCTGCGGACAGCCGAGGACCGGCCGTGGATATGGCGGCTGCACCGGGACGCCGAATCCTTCGCGGTCATCACCCAGCTGGGAATCTTCTACCGGCGCGGAGTCGCCTCCTCGCTGACCCAGATCGGCGATGTCCGCCAGCTCGATTTCCTCCGCGCTTTCGACCAGGTACTGGCCGAGACGGCGAAAGACCGGGAAGCGGAAAAGCTGTTGCCGAAAGCGGTCCGCACCTACTGTGCGGTGATCGCCCACCATCTGAATTCGGCGGGGAGATATGAACCGGCGGTGGCGAAGTCCCTGCGCACGGAATCGGCGGCGGCACTGCGGCGCATGCCCCAGGAGGTGCTGGGGGACGTCCTGGACTCGATGGACGACCGCCGGGCGGGACGGCTGCGCGCGCTGCGCCGCCGCGCCCTGGTGACCGGGCGGGCGGCGGCCTGATGCGGACGACCCAGATCTTCTACGCCTCCTCGCTGTACGGGATCGCCACCCTGGCGGCGGCGATCGACAGCGGCTTCTTCCCCCCGGCGGACCGCAGACTGCTGCTGGTCTCCAACAACGCGCGCACCCCGGAGACCTCGCCCGCGCCGGACACCGCGCCGGGCTTCGAGCGGCTGCGGGGCCGGTTCGACGGGGTGGTGTCGTGGAACGAGGCGATCGCCCCCTTCCACCCGGGCGGCTGGTCGCCGCGCCGGGACGATCTCCCCCTGTGGGAGAGGTATCTGCGGCTGCGGTGGGGGCTCGGCGACGACCGGATCGCGCTCGCGGTGGAGTCCCTCCAGGTCGCCCCCGCGCTCACGGTGGCCCAGCTCTTCCCGGACGCGCCGGTCGATGTGTACGCGGACGGGCTGATGAGCTACGGGCCGACGCGCGACGCGATCGATCCGCTGGTGGGCGAGCGGGTGCGCCGGCTGCTCCATCTCGATCTGGTGCCGGGGCTCGAACCGCTGCTGCTGGCGGAGTTCGGGGTGACACCCGAGGTGGTGCCGGCGGAGGCCTTCCGCGAGGTGATCGCCGAGCTGGCGGAGGCCGCGCCCCCCGGCGGTGGGGAGGAGGAAGGGGCCGTGCTGCTGCTGGGCCAGTATCTGGCGGCGCTCGGCATCCTCACCCCCCAGGAGGAGGAGGACCTCCATCTGCGGATGATGTGGGCCGCCGTCGAGCGCGGCCACCGCCGGATCGTCTTCAAACCCCATCCGACGGCCCCCGCGTCCTGGACCCGCGCCCTGGAGCTGTCGGCGGCGGACCTCGGGGTGGAACTGTCGGTACTGACGGATCCGGTGCTCGCGGAGGTCGTCTACCGGCGGGCGCGGCCCGCGCTCGTCGTGGGCTGCTTCTCCACGGCGCTGCTCACGGCGAACGCCTTCTACGGCATCCCGGTGGCCCGGATCGGCACCGAACCGCTGCTGGACCGGCTGACGCCGTACCAGAACAGCAACCGGATCCCGCTGACGATCGTGGACGCGCTGGTGCCCGAGGTGTCCGGCGAAGCCGACGGGACCGATGAAACGGACCGGACGCTGACCATGGGCGAGCTGACCGGGCTGGTCAAGGCGGTCGGTTTCGCGATGCAGTCGCGGATCAGACCCGATCTGCGCGGGCCCGCCGAGGAATTCCTCGCCACCCGTCTCGACGCCCGGACACTGCGCTACTTCAAACGCCGACGGCTGACCGCGCTGGGCCTCCCGGGCGGCGCGCCGGTGCCCCGGGGAGCGGCGGTCAGAAAGATGGTGCGCGGGGCTCGCCGCCTGCGGCGGGCGGCACTACGCTGATCCGGCGGCACCCGTTCTCCCGTAAAGAGGGCGGGTGCCGTCCATATGTCCCGCCCGTCTCCCCCGTCTCGTCTTCCCTCTCCCCCTCCCCTGGTTGTTTCCCGCTCTCTGCCGCGCCCCGGCCGGAATGAGGCCCAAGGTCAAAAGGGGCCTAAGGTCTCTGTGCGGAGAGGCTTCGTACCGACCACGCTGGTGGTCAGCGGCATGAAGCAGCACAGAGCAGCACAGAACAGCACTTCGGGAAGGGGCTGGGGAGCCATGAGGCACCGCAGGGTCGCCGACCTGATGACGCCCGCCGCCGTGAGCGTCCAGCGGGGAACCGCCTTCAAGGAGATCGCCCGGCTGCTGGACGAGTACGGCATCACGGCCGTGCCGGTGGTCGACGACGAGGAGCGCCCGGTCGGCGTCGTGTCGGAGGCGGATCTGCTGCGCCGGCAGACCTCCCGGACGACGGCGAGCACCGCCGAGGCGCTGATGTCCAGCCCGGCGATCGTGGCGGAGCCGCAGTGGAGCGTGGTCCGGGCGGCCCGGGTGATGGAGGAGAAGCGGATCAAGCGGCTGCCGGTGGTGGACGCCTCCGGACGGCTGACCGGTGTGGTCAGCCGCAGCGATCTGCTCCGGCTCTTCCTCCGGCGGGACCGGGCGATCCAGGAGGAGATCCTTGAGGACGTCCTCACCCAGACCCTGGGTCTCTCCCCCTCCGCCCTCACAGTCGATGTCACCGACGGCCGGGTCACCCTGAGCGGAACCGTGGAGCGGCGGACGGTACTGCCGGTGTTCGTCCGGCTGTGCGAGAGCGTCGACGGAGTGGTGGAGGTCATCGACCGGCTGGACTACCGCCTCGACGACACGGCTCCCGCCGAAGCACCGGACTGACCGGACCGGCCGGGCCGGACCGACAGGACCCGCCGACCGGACCGGGACCGGCCGGGCCGCGCGCGTACCTCCTCAGGCGGCGCTGCTGAGCGAGAGCTTCACCGCGAAGCCGAGGAAGAGGGCGCCGGCGGCGGAGTTCGCCCCGGCGGTCAGCCGTCTGCGGCGGCGGAAGACGGCGGCGAGGTGGGTGCCGGTGAATATCAGCGCGGAGAGATAGAGGAAGCTCGCCAGCTGGAGGAAGCCGCCGAGGACGGCGAAGGACAGCGCGGGATAGGCGTACGCGGGATCCACGAACTGGACGAAGAAGGCGATCACGAACAGGATCGCCTTCGGATTGAGCAGGCTGATCACAAAGGCCTTGCGGAAGGGCCGCTCGGCCGCCCCGGCGGGCTGCTCACCGCCGGGGGTCTCGGCGGGCTCCTCGTGCCGCTGCCGCCACATCGACCAGGCCGCGCGCAGCATCCCTATCGCCAGCCAGGTCAGATAGCCCGCCCCGGCGAACTTCACGATCCCGAAGAGCAGCTCATTGGCCTGGAGCAGGGAGGCCACTCCGGCGGCCCCGAGCACCATCAGCACGGTGTCGCCGCACCAGACGCCCGCGGCGGCCGTGTACCCCTTGCGGGTCCCGCTCCGCGCGGCGACCGAGAGCACATAGAGCGAATTCGGCCCCGGCAGCAGAACGACCAGGACAAGACCCGCCAGATAGGTCGGAAGATCGGTGACACCCAGCATGAAAAGGAGTGTCGCACACGGGTACGACACTCCCCCTCTGTGTTCTCCGCCACAGGTCAGAGGGGGTCAGAAGGTGTCCGTGGGGACATGGGAGCCCCAGACCTCGCGCAGCGCGCCGCAGACCTCGCCGACCGTCGCCAGGGCGCGCAGGGCCTCCTTCATCGGGGGCAGCACATTCGCCGTGCCCCCGGCCGCCGTGCGCAGCGCGTCGAGCGCCCCGGCCACGGCGGCGCGGTCGCGTCCGGCGCGCAGGGCCGCCAGCCGCTCGCACTGCCGGGCCTCGATCCCGGGGTCGACGCGGAGCGGCTCGTACGGCTCCTCGGCGTCGAGCGCGTACCGGTTGACGCCGACGACGACGCGTTCGCCGCTGTCGGTCTCCCGTGCGATCCGGTAGGCGCTGCGCTCGATCTCGCGCTTCTGGAAGCCCTGCTCGATGGCGGCGACCGCGCCGCCCAGCTCCTGGACCCGGCGCAGCAGGGCCAGGGTCTCGTCCTCGATGCCGTCCGTCAGCCGCTCGATCGCGTACGAGCCCGCGAACGGGTCGACGGTGGCGGTCACATCGGTCTCGTACGCCAGCACCTGCTGGGTGCGGAGCGCCAGCCGGGCGGACTTCTCGGTCGGCAGAGCGATCGCCTCGTCGAAGGAGTTGGTGTGCAGCGACTGGGTGCCGCCGAGGACGGCCGCGAGGGCCTGCACGGTGACGCGTACGAGATTGACCTCGGGCTGCTGGGCGGTGAGCTGCACGCCCGCCGTCTGGGTGTGAAAGCGGAGCATCAGCGACTTGGGGTTCCGTGCCCCGAACTCCTCGCGCATCACCCGTGCCCAGATCCGGCGCGCGGCCCGGAATTTGGCGATCTCCTCCAGGAGGGTGGTCCTGGCGACGAAGAAGAAGGAGACCCGGGGGGCGAAGTCGTCCACCTCCATGCCCGCCGCCACCGCCGTGCGGACGTACTCGATGCCGTTGGCGAGGGTGAAGGCGATCTCCTGCGCGGGCGTGGCCCCGGCCTCGGCCATGTGGTAGCCGGAGACGGAGATGGTGTTCCACCGGGGGATCTCGCGCCGGCAGTACTGGAAGGTGTCCGCGACCAGCCGCAGCGAGGGCCCCGGCGGAAAGATGTAGGTGCCCCGGGCGATGTACTCCTTGAGCACGTCGTTCTGGATGGTGCCGGTGAGCCGGTCGGCCGGTACGCCCTGTTCCTCGGCCACCAGTCGGTAGAGCAGCAGCAGCGGCGCGGCCGGGGCGTTGATCGTCATCGAGGTGGAGACACGGTCGAGCGGGATGCCGTCGAACAGGACGCGCATGTCGTCGAGGGAGTCGATGGCGACGCCGACCCTGCCCACCTCTCCGTGGGCGATCGGCGCGTCGGAGTCGTGGCCCATCTGGGTGGGCAGGTCGAAGGCGACGGAGAGTCCGGTGGTGCCGTGGGCGATCAGCCGCTGATAGCGGGCGTTGGACTCGGCGGCGGTGCCGAACCCCGCGTACTGGCGCATGGTCCAGGGGCGGCCGGTGTACATCGTCGGGTGGACGCCCCGGGTGTAGGGGTACGAGCCGGGCTCCCCCAGCCGCTCCGCCGGGTCCCAGCCCGTCAGCGCGTCCGGCCCGTAAACCGGTTCGATGGGCAGCCCCGACTCGGACTGGCGTGTCATTCTCGGCCTCCCCGGGACCTCTTTTCGGACCTTTCTTCCCCATCATGCGGGGGATTGGGCAACCGGGCAGGGCGGAATCACCTCTGGAGGGGCAGCACAGGCGGCCGGGGGACACAGGGGGACGGGCATGCTTCGCAGCAGCGTCGTACACGGGAGGACGGACCGGGGGCCGAACCGGGGGACGCGCCGTGGGCCGGACCGGGGGACGCGCCGGGCGGCGACGGTACGCGGAGTGCTGGCGGCGGTCGCCGTGCTGGCGGTGGCCACCGGGTGTACGGCACAGGCGAGCGATCTCCGTTCGGCGGGGGCCGGTTCCGGGGTGGGCGGCACACCGTCCGCGACCGCCGCCGGGGCCGTGACCGGGGCCGTCTCGAAGCCGACCCCGACCCCGACTCCAACTCCGCCCCCTCCCCCGGTTTCCACCTCGGCACCGGCGGCGACGCCTTCCGCCCGGCCGCCGCTGTCCGCACCGGCGACGACGGCGGCTCCCACCCGGTCGGCCACCCCGAGCGCCCCGCCCGCGCCGGTGCTGATGAGCCGGGGCGCCCGGAGCGATCAGGTCCGCGAACTCCAGGCCAGGCTGGCCCAGATCGGCTGGTTCGACGGCGCGCCCACCGGGACGTACGGACCGGTCACCACCGCCGCCGTCCAGGGGTTCCAGGGCAGGCGCGGACTGCCCGTGACGGGGGACACGGACACCGTGACCTGGCGGAAGCTGCTCGGTATGACGACCGAGCCGACCCGCGCAGAGCTGACCGGCGAGACCGTCAACAAGCCCGCCGTCAAGCTCGACCCGCGCTGTACGACGGGCCGGGTGATGTGCGTCAGCAAGACCACGCGCACGCTCTCCTGGGTGGTCGACGGCGAGGTCCGGTCGACGATGGACGTGCGGTTCGGCTCGGAGTACACCCCCACCCGGGAGGGGGTCTTCAGTGTGTTCCTGAAGTCGAGGGACCATGTGTCGACGCTGTACGACACCCCGATGCCGTACGCGCTGTTCTTCAGCGGCGGCCAGGCGGTGCACTACTCGTCGGACTTCGCGGCGAACGGCTACAGCGGGGCCTCGCACGGCTGTGTCAATGTGCGGGACCGGGCGGCCGTCTCGGCGCTCTTCGCGGAGGTGCGGAACGGCGACAAGGTCGTCGTCCACTGGTGACCCGCCCGGCGGGAAGGAAGCGGGAGGGAAGAAGAAGAGGAGGCGCGGGCGGGACCGGGGGAACGTGTCCCACCCGCGCCAATGCGTCTAGCCGTAGGTACGGGGGGAACCCCGGCTCATGACGCCACCGATGACCAGTCGGCTCACTCATTACTGCGCCGTACGCCACAAAAATGTCACACATGGCTGTTCCACCGAATGAAGTAGCAGGTCAAGGCTGTGCGCAGACGGGCGGCGCTACTTCGACGGACCCGGCGGGCGGTTGACGGCGGGGCCGCCCGCGCCGGGGCCGCTGTTCGCCGTGGCGCTCTCCTTCACGGTCCGGCCGTCCTTCACGGTGCCGCCGTTCTGGGCGGACTTGGCGTTCTTACCGCCGCCGCCGCGGTCGCCGTGGTGGTGGCCGTGACCGTGATCATGCCCCTGGCCCTGGCCCTGTCCCTGGCCCTGCTCCTGGCCCTTCGGCTTGGACTTGGGCTTGGGCTTGGTCCAGCCCTTCCCGTGGTCGCGCTTGGTGAACTTGTCCGGCTTGGCCGGTACGGCCGGGACACCGTCGCCGCCCGCCGTGTCCCGTCCCTTCGCCCGGAACGGGCCGTCGAGGAGCCTCTCGCAGAAACGGTCCACCCGGTCGGCGCCCTTGGCGTTCCGCTCCAGCCGCTTCGCGCCCACGGGGCCGAGGGTCCCATCGCGGCGGGCACGGCAATCCGCGACCAGCCGGTGGTACTTCTCCCCCGCCAACCGGTTCCGGTTCCGGTTCTGCTTCTGGTCGGGGTCGCCCGTCCAGCCCTCCGCGCCGACCTCCCCGCCGTCCGGGTACGGCTCGGCGCCCACGGCGCCGGGCGAGCCGGAACCGCTCGCGGAGGGCTTCGGCGCACCGCTCTGGGCACCGCTGTCGGCGAACGGGGCCGACGGACTCGTACCGGCCGCAGCGGGCGGGCGCACCGGCGGACGGGTCTCCGGCGCGGCCGGCGGCTCGCTGTCCACGGGCGTCGGGGCATCGCCGCCGACGACGTGCGAACCGGCGGGCGGCGCGGGGAAGGGCGAGGGCAGCAGACCGCTGCCGGCCGCCACCGCCACCCCGCAGAAGGCGAATCCGGCGACGGCGGCCACCACGCCGAAACGGACCGTGCGCGGCAGCCCGCCCGCCTGGCGCGGGCGCGGCGGCCGGGTCAGCCGTACGACTCCGAGGCTCTCGCCCTCCTGCGGGATCCGGGCGGGCGCTTCGGCCCGTACTCTGCGAAAGGCCGCCGTCGCGGCGGCCTCTCCCTGCATCTCGCCGTCCTCCGGGCGGAGCGGCAGCCGTGGCGCGCCCGCGGAGCGCAGCGCCCGGTCGAGCCGGCCGGCCTGGGTACGGGCTCGCCCCTCGGGGGCGTCGACCGGTTCACCGCGCAACAGCCGTTCCGCTGTGTCCTGGTCGAGCCACTCGTACCGCTCGTCGGCCATCACATGTCCTTCTGCGTCCGCAGCCGTATATGCGTCACACCGGCGGGTGCCGTCGCACCCGGCCGTGGTACGCGCTGCGGAGGCACACCATTCAGGTCGGTTCCGCGCTCGTCGGGGCCGGTTCCCGCGCTCGCGTCGTCCGTGTCGACACTGTCCGCACCGTACGCTCTCGCGACCGGATCCCGGTATTCCATTTGCCGGTGACCAGCCGTCGGGCGCGGCCCGCCGAGGCTTTCGGCGGGGCTCCCGACAGGGCTCCCGGCGGGGTCGGGGCCCTCCGCTCCCAGCAGCTCGGCCAGCCGCTTGAGGCCCCGGTGGGCGGCGGTGCGGACCGCGCCCGGGCGCTTGCCCAGGGTCTTGGCGGCGCTCTTGGCGTCGAGGCCGACCACCACCCGCAGGACGACCGCCTCGGCCTGGTCCTGGGGGAGCTGGGCGATCAGCGCCATGGTGCTGCCGGTGGCCAGCGACTCCATCGCCGCGTCGGCGGTGTCGCACTCGGCGGGCTTCCCGGTCAGCTCGGTCTCGTCGCCGCCGACGGCGGGGCGGCGACCGCGCATCCGTATGTGGTCGAGGGCCCGGTTGCGGGCTATGCGCGCGGCCCAGCCCCGGAACCGGTCCGCGTCACCGCTGAAGCGCTCCAGGTCCCGGGCGATCTGAAGCCATGCCTCGGACGTGACGTCCTCGGCGTCCGCCTCTCCCACGAGAGTGCGCACATAGCCGAGCAGCCGCGGGTGCACGGCGCGGTACACAGTACGGAAGGCGGTCTCGTTCCCGTCCTGTGCCGCGAGCACCGCGGCGGTCAGCTCCGCGTCGTCCCCCAGCACTACCTCAACCTGTTTCGAATCGCAGCTGGTCACCACTGCCCGCGCCCTCCGGGCGCGCATCAGACGCTACGGCGTCGCCCTGGCTCACGTCCATGGCTTGTACAACTTGCAACAATATGCCGACTCAGTGGGGTGTGACAGAAAACGTCTGCCCGGCGCTGAGTGAAGTACGGGGACGCCACGCGACCCCGGCGGACGGCGACCGGGGCCTCTCCTGTGGGGGGTGGCGGCCTCGGTCGTCCCTCCATCCGCCACGCCGTCTCCTCGTCGGCCGCCCGGCGGACCTCCGTACGCCCGCGCGGCGCGGGGCCGGTCAGCCCTGGACCCTGGACCGGCGGGAGACCACCGCGCGCAGCACCCGCTGCCCCTCGGTCGACACCCGCAGCACCTGGCGGAGCCCGGCCCCGCCCTCTCCCGCGCCGAGTATCTCCAGCACCTTCAGCTGTCGGCGCAGCTCGCCGGCGACCAGCGGCCCGGCCCCGGCGGGCTCGCCCTCGCGGCAGCCCTTCAGCACCTCGACGACGGCGGTGGCGGCGGGCTCCCCGACCGCCGGGCCCGCGTCCAGCCGGTGGTGGAGTTCGAGCGCGGCTATCGAGCAGTCGTCCGCCCACTCCCGCAGCGGCTCCCGGTCCCAGAGCGGGGGCGCGGCGTCCAGCATCTGCCGTACGAGAGTGCCCGCCTCGTCCCCGGTGTCCGCCTCGGCCATCGTCTCCCGGGCCTCGATCAGCGCGACGGTCCAGCCGTCCGCGCCCTTCGCCAGCCCGGCCCAGAGCGGGCGCAGCACGTCCGCCTCCGCCGCGAGCAGCGGCAGACAGCGCTCCAGGCTGGCCAGTCCGCTCGCGGCGAGACCTCGCTCGTCGGCCTCCGCGATCAGTTCTCTCAGGCATTTCGACGCCATGGGACGTCTCCCCCTCCCGACGTGCCCCCTTCGATCCGGAGGGCCCGTTCAGCGGCGCGGTTTTCGGGCCGCTTGGCGCAAAGTACTCCCTTCCGCACCCCGCCCGCCATGGGTTGTGCGGAGCTGGACGGTTGTGCACCGGACTGACCGAAGCGCATCAAGTGAGCTTGACTCCCTCACATTTGCATCACGTGGCCATGACATTCCCGCCATGCGGAGGCGTTCGGCCGCGGGCTCCCGGTTCTGCCGGTCGGCCCGGCCGCTCGGCCCGGCCGCTCAGCCGAGCCGCTCGGCCAGCGCCTGGAATCCCTGCCAGTCACGGGCGGGCGGGCGCGGGTCCCAGACCTTCTGGGCCGTCGCCCGGAGCGGGAGCGCGATGCCCCGGGCGATCCGCTCGGGGGTCTGCGCCCCGGCGATGTCGCACCAGATCGCGAACCGGGCTCCCAGGATCTGCCCCGAGTACTTCCGGGGCACCGGTGCGGTGCCGCGCAGCACCAGCGGGGTCCACTGCTCGTAGATCCGCTCGCCGGTGGGGTAGGTGAACTCATTGGGCTCGCCGAGCACGTAATAGAGGTACTCGTCGTTCAGGTTCACCACCGGCCGGCCCTCGGCGAGGTACTCGTCCGGCTGACGCGCCCCGATCTCCTTGCCGGTCCAGTACTGGACCTCGACGTCCTTGTCGACGCTCACCCGCCCGCCCCGGAAGAATCCGTCGTTCCACGCGGTGGGCACCCTGCCCAGCGGGCGCACCGCGGCGGCGCGGTCGTTCACCCAGGCGGTCGCGAGGTCCTGGATGCGGCCCTGGGGCCCGTACCGCTCGCGGGCGAGGGCGGCGAGGGCGGGGAAGGAGGCCTCGGGGTCCCGGCGGGTCAGCGCCTGGTACTCGTCGCCGCCGAGGTTCCAGTACCGGCTGTCGAAGAGCTGGGCGTACTCCCTCAGCAGTTCGTCCACCAGGGTGGCGGACGCGGGCTTGGAGATGTCGATCGCGCCGGGCACGGTCCGTCCGGCGGCGTCCTTCAGCCTCAGCTCCGGATAGTGGTCGAGGACCGCGCCGAGGTGGCCCGGGGAGTCGATCTCGGGGATGACGGTGATGTGCAGCGAGGCGGCGAGTTCGAGGATCCGTCTCACCTGGGCCTTGGTCAGATGCTCGCGGGAGACGATCTCGGGGTGGGTGTCGGACTGGATCCGGAAGGCCTGGTCGTCGGAGAAGTGCAGGCCGAGCTGGTTGAGCTTGATGTCGGCCATCTCCCGCAGCCGGTCCTCCAGCCAGCCCGCCGTGAAGGGTTTGCGCGCGATGTCGACCATCAGCCCGCGCTGCGGCCGGCCGGGCGCGTCCCGCACGGTCCCCTCCGGCATCGCCCCGCCGGAGCGCACGGCCTGTTTCAGGGTGCGGGTGCCGTAGAAGACCCCGGCCTCGGCGGGCCCCGATATCCGGACCCGGCCGCCGCCGGTGACGACGGTGTACGACTCCGGGCCGGTCAGGGCCCCCTGGGCGGGCGGGGGCGACGGGGGCGCGGTGAGCGCCAGCTCCACATCGCCGGGGCGGGCCGCGGCCGTTCCCCGGAAGGCGATCTTCAGCTCCCCGGCGAGAAGCCTGCCCTCGTCGTCGAGTCCCTCGCTGCCCTTCGCGATCACGACCCCCGCGCCGGGTTCCGGCCGCCAGCCGGGGCCGCGCGCCGGTTCATGGACGCGTACGGCGGGGATGGTCGCGGGGGCCGAGGAGAGCGGGTACGTCCGGGAGGGTGACGGGGTGGCGGCCTCCCGGTCCCGGGAGGCGGCCTCGGTGCGGGCGGGGCCGTCGGGGCCACCGCCGGAGCCGCCGTCTCCGGAACAGCCGCCCAGTGTCATGGAGAGTGCGGTGGCGGCGGTGACCGCGGTGATCGCCGCGACGGCGAATCGGGCGCGCGAAGAGCCTCGTATCACTCGAATGCCTCCCAAGTAGCAAGAAAGTTTGTTAAACCACCCCCATCTGCCCATCACATAAAGCGAAACTCCCACTTTCGGGTGAAAATCGTGCGGCCGTCGGACGGCCGCTCGGACAGATCGATAGCGTCCGACCCATCCGCCTCCCCCTTCCCAGCGGTTCCGCTGTTCCGTTCGAGGAGCCCACGCTGCCCAGCGAATCCCACGCCGGCCTCCCGAGGCGATCGCCGACACTCCACCAGACCGCGACCGCCCCCACCCCTCCAGCCTCACCACCCCCGGCCGCCCCGCAAGCCCAGCCGCCGCAGCCGCGCGCCGCCCGGATCCCGCAGCCGCGCACCGCGCCGATCCCGGAGCAGCGCGCCGCGCCGCCCCCGTGGCCGCGCGACACGCCCTGGGGCCTGGACCGCTTCAACTCGGCCGACCCCCGGTCGGCCGTCACCGCCCTGCTCGGCTGCTGCGGCAGCCACCGCTGGGCCCGCCGGCTGGCCGAGCACCGCCCGTACCCCGACATCGGCTCCCTGCTCGCCGCCGCCGACGAGGCCTGTTACGACCTCACCCCCGCCGAGCTGGGCGACGCCCTCGCGGGCGAGTCCCGCGCCCGGCCGCACCCGAGCGCCCCCCGGGTGGCGCACACCGCCCTCGCCGCGGCCCACGCCGCGTACGAGAGCAGATTCGGCCACGCCTTCGTGATCGCCCCCGGCCCGGGCAGGGCCGCCGCCCACCTGGACCGGATCCTCACCGGCATCCGCACCCGGCTCGCCCACGAGCCGGACGAGGAGCGCGCCGTGGCCGCCGAGGAGCTGCGCGGACTGGTCCGGGCCAGGCTGCGGCGACTGCTGCCGGCCGGGCCGCCGAACGGGTCCTCGGCCGGACAACCGAGGAAAGGCCGGACAAAGGCTTACCGATAGCCCGTCCGAGGCTGTTTGATTGCCTGTTTGATCACACCTGCGGACCCCGGGCGAACGAACCGACAAAGCGTCGCTACGATGGCCGGGGCCGGTGGACCGTACCCGGCCGGGCCAAACCGACCACCCAAGCCGGCAGGCCCTAGTCCCCGCTCCCGGAGGGTTCTTCCGTGCCGGCTGGAACGCTGTACCGCGGCCGGGAAGGAATGTGGTCCTGGGTGGCTCATCGAGTCACCGGCGTCCTCATCTTCTTCTTCCTGTTCGTCCATGTCCTGGACACCGCACTCGTCCGTGTCTCGCCAGAGGACTACGACAAGGTCGTAGCCGTCTACAAGACTCCCATCGTCGCGTTGCTGGAGTACGGCCTCGTCGCCGCGGTGCTCTTCCACGCGCTCAACGGTCTGCGAGTCATCGCCGTAGATTTCTGGTCCAAGGGCCCGCGCTTCCAGAAGCAGATGCTCTGGACCGTCGTGGGCATCTGGGTCGTGCTGATGGTGGGCGCTCTCTACCCCGTCCTCGGCCACGCCGTACGCGAAGTATTCGGGAGCTGACGCACCATGTCTGCTGACACCTCTTCCGCCATCGGTTCCGTCGAGAGCGGCCCGCACTACGACGTGGACAACCCGGCCCCCCTCATCGAGGCCCCGCGCAAGCGCACCGGGAAGACCCCGCGCGCCACCCGCGGCAACTTCGAGATGGCCGCCTGGCTCTTCATGCGTCTCTCCGGCGTCCTGCTGGTCGTCCTGGTCATCGGCCACCTGATCATCCAGCTGGTGCTGGACGGCGGCGTCTCCAAGATCGGCTTCGCGTTCGTCGCGGGCCGCTGGGCGTCCCCGTTCTGGCAGGTCTGGGATCTGCTGATGCTCTGGCTCGCCATGCTGCACGGCGCCAACGGCCTGCGTACCGTCATCAACGACTACGCCGAGCGGCCGAACACGCGCCTGTGGCTGAAGGGCCTGCTGTACGCCGCCACGGTGTTCACCATCCTGCTGGGCACGCTGGTGATCTTCACCTTCGACCCGAACATCCGCTAAAGCCGGGGCTGACGAACCAATGAAGATCCACAAGTACGACACCGTCATCGTCGGCGCCGGCGGCGCGGGCATGCGCGCGGCCATCGAGGCCACCAAGCGCAGCCGTACCGCGGTGCTGACCAAGCTCTACCCCACCCGCTCCCACACGGGCGCGGCGCAGGGCGGCATGGCCGCCGCGCTCGCCAATGTGGAGGAGGACAACTGGGAGTGGCACACCTTCGACACGGTCAAGGGCGGTGACTACCTGGTCGACCAGGACGCCGCCGAGATCCTGGCGAAGGAGGCCATCGACGCGGTCCTCGACCTGGAGAAGATGGGCCTGCCGTTCAACCGGACGCCGAACGGCACCATCGACCAGCGCCGCTTCGGCGGGCACTCCCGCAACCACGGCGAGGCCCCGGTCCGCCGGTCCTGCTACGCCGCCGACCGCACCGGTCATATGATCCTCCAGACGCTGTACCAGAACTGCGTCAAGGAGGGCGTGGAGTTCTTCAACGAGTTCTACGTCCTGGATCAGCTGATCACCGAGGTCGACGGGGTCAAGAAGTCGGCCGGCGTCGTCGCGTACGAGCTGGCCACCGGCGAGATCCATGTCTTCCAGGCGAAGTCCGTGATCTACGCCTCCGGCGGCACCGGCAAGTTCTTCAAGGTGACCTCCAACGCGCACACCCTCACCGGCGACGGCCAGGCGGCCTGCTACCGGCGCGGGCTGCCCCTGGAGGACATGGAGTTCTTCCAGTTCCACCCGACGGGCATCTGGCGCATGGGCATCCTGCTCACGGAGGGCGCCCGCGGTGAGGGCGGCATCCTGCGCAACAAGGACGGCGAGCGCTTCATGGAGAAGTACGCCCCCGTCATGAAGGACCTCGCCTCGCGCGACGTCGTCTCCCGCTCCATCTACACGGAGATCCGCGAGGGCCGCGGCTGCGGCCCCGAGGGCGACCACGTCTACCTGGACCTGACCCACCTGCCGCCGGAGCAGCTCGACGCCAAGCTCCCGGACATCACCGAGTTCGCCCGGACCTACCTCGGCATCGAGCCCTACACGGACCCGATCCCGATCCAGCCCACCGCGCACTACGCCATGGGCGGCATCCCGACCAACGTCGAGGGTGAGGTCCTGCTGGACAACACCACCGTCGTGCCGGGTCTGTACGCGGCCGGCGAGGTCGCCTGTGTCTCGGTGCACGGCGCCAACCGGCTGGGCACCAACTCGCTCCTCGACATCAACGTCTTCGGCAAGCGCTCCGGCATCGCCGCCGCCGAGTACGCCGCGAAGGCCGACTACGTCGACCTTCCGGAGGACCCGGCCTCGCTGGTCCAGGAGCAGGTGGAGCGGCTGCGCAACTCCACGGGCAACGAGCGGGTCGCGGAGATCCGCCGTGAGCTCCAGGAGACGATGGACGCCAATGTGATGGTGTTCCGCACCGAGCAGACGATCAAGACCGCCGTCGAGAAGATCGGCGAGCTGCGCGCCCGCTACAAGAACGTGTCCATCCAGGACAAGGGCCGCCGCTTCAACACCGACCTCCTCGAAGCCGTCGAGCTGGGCAACCTGCTCGACCTGGCCGAGGTCATGGCCGTCTCGGCACTGGCCCGCAAGGAGTCCCGCGGCGGTCACTACCGCGAGGACTACCCCAACCGCGACGACGTCAACTTCATGCGCCACACCATGGCGTACCGCGAGCTCGGCGACGACGGCACCGAGACCATCCGTCTCGACTACAAGCCGGTCGTCCAGACCCGCTACCAGCCGATGGAGCGTAAGTACTGATGGCTACCCCCGTACTGGACAAGGTCGAGGCGGAATCCGCCGCCTCCCCCTACATCACGGTCACCTTCCGGGTCCGCCGCTTCAACCCCGAGGTGTCGGAGCACGCGGTCTGGGAGGACTTCCCGATCGAGATCGACCCCAAGGAGCGGGTCCTCGACGGCCTCCACAAGATCAAGTGGGACCTCGACGGCTCCCTCACCTTCCGCCGCTCCTGCGCCCACGGGATCTGCGGCTCCGACGCGATGCGGATCAACGGCAAGAACAGGCTCGCCTGCAAGACGCTGATCAAGGACATCAACCCGGAGAAGCCGATCACGGTCGAGCCCATCAAGGGCCTCACGGTCCTCAAGGACCTCGTCGTCGACATGGAGCCCTTCTTCCAGGCCTACCGCGACGTCATGCCCTTCCTCGTCACCAAGGGCAACGAGCCGACCCGCGAGCGCCTCCAGTCCGCCGAGGACCGCGAGCGCTTCGACGACACCACCAAGTGCATCCTCTGCGCCGCCTGCACCTCCTCCTGCCCGGTGTTCTGGAACGACGGCCAGTACTTCGGCCCCGCCGCCATCGTCAACGCCCACCGCTTCATCTTCGACTCCCGCGACGAGGCCGGTGAGCAGCGCCTGGAGATCCTCAACGACAAGGACGGCGTCTGGCGCTGCCGCACCACCTTCAACTGCACCGACGCCTGCCCCCGCGGCATCGAGGTCACCAAGGCCATCCAGGAAGTCAAGCGCGCCCTGATCACCCGCCGCTTCTGACCCTCCCTCGTGGTTTCCGCTCCCCGCCCCGCCGGATCCGATCCGGCGGGGCGGAGTGCTGTGGGGGCCTCCCCGCCGGGCGGGAGCCGGGCGCCTGAGGGAACGAGGGCATCGGGCTTCTCGTCGCGGGAGGGGACCTGGCAGGATCAGAGGGCCTCTGACTGATGGGGCGGAAAGCGGGGAAACGACCATGAGCGAGCCGAATCCGTACCGGCCGGACGGGGAACCCGAGTATCAGTGGGGGCCGGAGCAGCCGTACGGGTATCCGCAGGAGACGCGGGGGTACGGGTATCCGCAGGGGGCGGGGCCGGGGTTCACGCAGGCGGCGGGGGTGCCGGTGCCGGTGCCGTATGGGCAGGCGGTGGGGGGTGCTCCGGCGCTGGCGATCGGGGACATCACGGTGGTGGGGGACACGATCATGACCCCGGCGGGGGGAATGCCGCTGCGGGGGGCGGTGTGGAACGCGTCGGATCTGTCGCGGACCGAGGAGAAGATCCCGGTGTACGCGATCGTGCTGGCGGTGCTGTTCGTGGGGGCGTGCGGGCTCGGGCTGCTCTTTCTGCTGATCAAGGAGAAGGAGACCTCGGGCTTTGTGCAGGTGACGGTGACCAGTGGCGGGAAGCATCACGCCACGATGATCCCGGCCATGCATCCTCATCTCTTCCAGCAGGTCATGGCCCAGGTCGGCTACGCGCGCTCGATCAGCGCGATGTGACGGAGCCCCCGGCCTCCGGCGGGCGGGGCGGGAGGCCGCCCGCCGGGGGTGTCACGGGGTGAGGAAGTCGGCGAGGAGAGCGGTGATCTCGGCCGGGCGCTCCAGGCTGGGGAGATGGCCCGCCCAGGGGAGTTCGCGGTGGTGTGCGCCGGGCAGGAGTTCGGCGGTGCGGATCGCACAGGCGCGGAAGTCCGGGAAGTCGTGGGCGCCGGAGAGGATGAGGGCGGGGGTCCGGAGGCCGGCGAGGGAGGGTACGTCGAAGTCGGCGGCGCCGTCGTGTTCCTCGGCGGCGGCGGACTGGACGCGGAAGGCGTGCAGCTGCATGGCGCGGACGGCCTCGGTGGTGGCGGTGTCGGCCTCGGGGCCCAGCCAGGCGCGGGCGTTGAGTTCGGCGGCCTTCTCCAGCTCGTCGGCTTCGAAGAGTTCGGTCTCCCGGGCGTCGAAGGCGGCGAGTTCGGGGCTCTCGTCCTGGTCGGGGAGGCCGGGGCAGAGCAGGGCGAGCGCGGTGACCCGGTGCGGGGCGCGGAGCGCGATGTCGAGGGCGGTGCGGCCGCCGTACGAGGAGCCGACGAGGGCGGCCTGTTCGACGCCGAGGGCGTCCAGGAGCCGGAGCACATCGTCCGCGTCGCTGTAGGGAGCGTCTGAGGCCGGGGTCTCGCCGTACCCCCTGAAGTCGCAGCGCACCAGCCGGAGTCCGGCGGCCGGGAGCTTCCGCCACTGCGGGTCCCACATGCGGCGGTCGCAGACGGTGGAGTGCAGCAGGACGGCCACCGGGCCGTCGCCGGTCATGTCATGAGTAAGAGTCATCAAGGGCACGTTAAGCCGGAATCAGCCCCGAGCCAACTGGATTGCGGGGCCGCACACCCATGTCTTGAACATGTTCAAAAACAGGTCTACTGTCTTTTCTGACAGTCTTTTTGAACGCGTTCAAGGAGCGTGGGGCATGGACTTCAACGTGGTCGGCTACATCGTCTATCTGCTGGTCAGCGTGGCGCTGACGATCTGGGTGGCCCGCACCCTCAGCCGCAATGGGCGGATCTTCCTCGCCGATGTGATGCACGGGAACGAGAAGCTCGCCGAAGCCGTCAACCATCTGCTGGTCGTCGGCTTCTACCTGGTCAACCTGGGCTTCGTCGCCCTGTATCTGCGGGTCGCCGAGGAAATCGGGGACACCCGCGGGCTGTTCGACGCGCTCTCGGTGAAGCTCGGCGTCGTCCTGCTCGTCCTCGGGGTGCTGCACCTGGGCAATGTCTACGTCCTCAACAAGATCCGCCGCCGGGGTGTGATGGAGCGCGAGACGACCCCGCCTGTGGAGCCGCAGGGCTGGCTGCCCCCGGCGGACAAGACCCCCTGGACCCCGCCCGCCGGCGGACCGGCCGGAGCCTGAGCGCCATGGCCACCCATCCGCGCCACCGGGGTCCGCTCCAGCGGCTGACCGTCCTCTACGACGCCGACTGCCCGCTCTGCGTCCATCTGCGGCACTGGCTCAAGCGGCAGCGCCAGCTCGTCCCGCTGCATCTGGTGCCCGCGGGCTCGGAGGCGGCGCGGCGGCTCTTCCCCTCCCTCGACCACGGGCGCACCCTGCGCGAGATCACCGTGATCGGCGACGGGGGCCAGATCTACAGCGGCTCGGCCGCCTGGGTCGTCTGTCTGTGGGCGCTGGCCGAGCACCGGACCAGGGCCCACTGGCTCGCCACCCCCGCCGGAGCCCCCTTCGTCCGCGTCACCATGCTCGCGGCGGCCAAGTACCGCGAGCTGTCCGGCGTACGGCCGGGGCCGGACGGCGCACGCCCGGGCCCGGCCGGGGCCCCGGCCTCCGCCGGTCCGCCCTGCGACGACCGGTGCGAGATCCCCCGTTAGGCTCGGTCACCGTGACGGACGCGCAGGCCCCCAAGAATGCCCCCAAGAGCGAGCAGACCCGCACGCTCATCCTTGAGACAGCCCTGAGGCTGTTCCAGGAGAACGGTTACGACAAGACGACCATGCGGGCCATCGCCAAAGAGGCCGGTGTCTCGGTGGGCAACGCGTACTACTACTTCGCCTCCAAGGAACACCTCGTCCAGGGCTTCTACGACCGGATCGCCGCCGAGCACCGCGCGGCGGTCCGGCCCGTGCTGGACAACGAGACCCAGTTGGAGGCGCGCCTCGCCGGGGTGCTGCTCGCCTGGCTGGAGATCGCGGAGCCGTACCACGAGTTCGCGGCGCAGTTCTTCAAGAACGCGGCCGACCCGGAGAGTCCCCTCAGCCCCTTCTCCAAGGAGTCGGAGCCCGCCCGCGAGGAGGCCATCGCGGTGCACCGCGAGGCGCTGGCCGGAGCGAGGACCAAAGTGCCCGCCGAACTGGCCGACGCGCTTCCGGAGCTGCTGTGGCTCTCCCAGATGGGGCTGGTCCTGTACTGGGTCTTCGACCGCTCGGAGGGTCACGAGCGCAGCCGCCGGCTGGCGGAGCAGGGCGCGCGGCTCACCGCGCGGGGCATCGTCCTCGCCCGTTTCCGGGTGCTGCGCCCGCTCGTCCACGATGTGCACGAGCTGCTGACGGATCTGCTGCCCGGGATGGCGCAGTCGGCCGTGGGCCGCAAGCAGGGCGCGGCCGCGAAGAAGGCCGCAGGGGTACGGAAGCGGGCGACGGCGGTACGGAAGGGGGCGGCCGCGCCGCCGCCCCCGGCGGAGTGAGGCTCAGGCCTTGCGCGAGGCGAGCTGGACGACGGTGATGTCGGAGGAGGCCCCGACCCGGACCGGCGGGCCCCAGGCTCCCGCGCCCCGGGTGACATAGAGCTGGGTGTCCCCGTACCGCTCCAGGCCCGCGACGGTGGGGTTGGCGAGTTCGGCGAGGTAGTTGCCCGGCCAGAGCTGTCCGCCGTGGGTGTGGCCGGAGAGCTGGAGGTCCACGCCGTGCTTGACGGCGTCGTGGATGACGACGGGCTGGTGGGCGAGGAGCACGGAGGCCCGGCCGGTGTCCCGGTCGCCGAGCGCCCGGGCGAAGTCGGGGCCGTGGCCGGTGGCCTCGCCCTCCAGGTCGTTGACCCCGGCGAGGTCGAAGCCGCCCGCGATCTCCACGCGTTCGTTCTCCAGCGGCCGCAGCCCCAGCTCACGGACGTGGTCGACCCATTCGTCGGCCCCGGAGTAGTACTCGTGGTTCCCGGTCACGAAGAAGGAGCCGTGCCGGGCCCTGAGCTGAGTGAGGGGTTCGGCGGCGGCCCCGAGGTCGGCGACGGTGCCGTCGACCATGTCGCCGACGACGGCGACGAGGTCGGGCTGGGCCGCGTTGATGGCGTCGACGATCCGCTGGGTGTGGCCCCGGCCGAGGATGGGCCCGAGGTGGATGTCGCTGACGACGGCGATCCGGAAGCCGTGCGCAGAGCGCGGCAGCTTGGCGAGCGGTACGGTGACCCGCTTGATCCTGGGGCCGCGCAGCACCCCGTACGCGCCGTGGCCCACGGTCCCCAGCGCGGCGGCGGCGGCCGTGCCGCCGACCACCCGGGAGACGAACAGCCGCCGGGAGACCGGCTGGGGCCCGGGAGCGCCGGGCGCGGCCTTGACCTCGTGCGGGGCGGCGGCGGGGTCGGCGGGCGCGGTCAGGACGGCGGACGGGGAGCCGGGGGCCGGGGCCTGCTCCGGGGAGGCGTCGGCGGTGGCCGCCGAGGGATCCGGGCCAAAGGGCACGGACAACGCGGGCCTCTCGGCGTCCGCGGTGGTGTGATCCGGTACGCCGACGGCGCCGACGGCGGGCGTCCGCTCCGCGCGGCGCAGCCACAGGGCGCGTACGGCCTCGCCGACGAGCAGCCACAGGACCAGATAGAGCAGGACCGGCAGCCAGAGATACCCGGGCCAGGCCAGCACCTGTTCCAGCCGGAACGGCACCCCCGCCCGGCTCGACGTCAGGGCAGCGACCGACAGCAGGGGCAGCGTCCACACCGCCACCGTGCCGATCCGCCGCGCCGTCCCGCCCGCGCGCGTGGTGTCACGGACGAGTCTGCGCCAGACATACCAGTGCGCCCCCGCGAAGACGGCGATCACCGCGACCATGACCAGCAGGACGACCACAATCACAGACTGCTCCCCTATTCTTCGCGTTCTTCGCGCCGCGAGGCGCGAACCGCACGCAACCCGATGACTCCGACGGCCGTCCCCAGAATCAGGGACGTGATGGCGAGCACCAGGTGGACCCAGAAGTAACCCGTCGGGTCGCCCGCGCCGTCGAACGCGAGCCCGCTGCCGTCCTGCCAGAGGTTTTTGACGAAAGTGACCCAGATGAACCAGCTCCACACCCCGAAGGCGAGCAGGAACCAGGACGCGGGGCGGCTGAGCTTCATACACCCAGTATCGGGGGCGTTCCCCGGGCTGGCCGCGCCGGGTGGGCTGTCCCGGCGGTCTTCACGGCGCGCCATGAACCCGATAAGCATATTTTCTGTTTTCCCCTGTACTTTCACACCCGTGTCCGCCCTGAAGAAGACCGTGAAGAAGTCGGTGCTGACGATCGCCGCCGCCTCGCTTCTCCCCCTCCTCCTCGTCGCTCCCGCCGCCGCGGACTCCCACGACGACAAGCCGAAGGGCAAGTCCAAGAGCGCCTCGAAGAAGCAGCCGAACCCCCCGGCGGCGATGTCCACCATCGGCGGCTCACTGCTCGGCAGAGCGGGCACCCAAGTCACTCTCGGGAAGGGCGCGCCGGTGCTCCCCAAGGGGCTGAGCGGGCGGTCCTGGATCGTCGCGGACGCGGAGAACGGCGATGTCCTCGCCGCGCACAACGCGCACTGGCGGCTGCCCCCGGCGTCCACGCTCAAGATGCTCTTCGCCGACACCCTGCTGCCGAAGCTGCCCAAGGCGACCACCCACAAGGTCTCCGCCGAGGAGCTGGAGGACGTCGGCCCCGGCAGCAGCCTGGTCGGGGTCAAGGAGGACCTCAGCTACTCGGTCCACGATCTCTGGCTCGGCGTCTTCCTGCGCTCCGGCAATGACGCCGTCCATGTGCTGTCGGCGATGAACGGCGGCTTCGACAAGACCGTCCAGGACATGCAGGCGCACGCCGAGGAGTTGCAGGCGCTCGACACCCAGGTGGTGTCGCCCGACGGCTACGACGCGGCGGGGCAGGTCTCCTCCGCGTACGACCTGACGCTGATCGCCCGCAGCGGGATGCAGAAGAAGGACTTCCGCGAGTACGCCTCCACCGTCAGCGCCGACTTCCCCGGCGAGATGGACGGCAGGAAGCGGGAGACCTTCGAGATCCAGAACACCAACCGGCTGCTGACCGGCGACTACGGGATCGCCCCGTACAAGGGGGTCGCCGGGGTGAAGAACGGCAATACGACGCATGCCGGGGCGACCTTCACCGGGGTGGCCGAGCGGAACGGCAAGGTCCTTCTCGTCACCGTCATGAACCCGGACTCGGGCGAGAGCAACGCCGTCTACAAGGAGACGGCGGAGCTGTTCGACTGGGGCTTCGCGGCCTCGGGGAAGGTCACCCCGGTGGGTGAGCTGGTGGCTCCCAGGTCCGCGCCCGTCAAGGACGTCGGCAAGGCCGGTCCGGCCAAGAACGAGCACGGCGTCGGGGACACCGCCGGGAACGGGAACGGAACGGGGAACGGAACGGGGACCGGGAACGCGGCGGATCAGGTCGCCTCGGCGGGGCGGAAGGAGACCTCCGGAGGGATGGGGACGGCGCTGGCGATCGCGGGCGGGGCGCTGATCGCGCTGGCGGCGGCCGTGTTCGTGGTCAACCGCCGCTGGCCCTCCCCGCGCGGCTGAGGTCAGGGAGCGCCGGGGGTCCGCTCGGCGGCTCCGCCGTTCTCGCCGGTCGCCTTCGCTGTGTCCGTCGCTGTGTCCGTCGCCGTGTCCGTCGCCGTGTCCGTCGCCGTCCAGGCCGCGCAGTACAGCAGCAGCTTCGCGGTCAGATTGATCCACAGCAGCAGGGCGACCGGCACCCCGAACGCCCCGTACAGACTCTTCGACGCGACCCCCTGCATATAGCCGCTGAGCAGCAGCTTCAGCAGCTCGAATCCGACCGCGCCGAGCAGCGCGGCCACCACCAGCCGGCGGCGCGGCGGATGCGTCCCGGGGAGCATGGTCAGCAGATAGAGCAGGATCAGGAAACCGGCGGCGACCGCGACGGAGATGGCGGCGGCCGACAGCAGCACCCCCTCGGCCCCGCCCTGCTCGATGCCGAGCCGCTCCGCGCCCCAGCCGACCGCCGAGGAGCCGAGCGCGGAGGCGGCGAGGGAGGCGAGCGCGGTCGCGCCGAGGCCGAGGAGCACGCCCGCGTCCTTGAGCTTGCGCAGAACCGGATTGCCCTCGTCCTTGTCGTCCAGCCCCCATACGGCCCGCAGACAGTCCCGCATCGAGCCGACCCAGCCGATCCCGGTCAGCAGCAGCAGCGCGCCCGCGACCAGCCCGACCGTACCCGCGTTGGCGACCAGCGAGCCGATGTCGAGCTGCTCGGAGATCCCCGGCACCTGGTCGGCGAGCCGGTCCTGGAGCCTGGTCAGCCCCTCCTCCCCCAGCAGCGCGGCCCAGACCGCCGCCGCGACGGTGATCAGCGGGAAGAGCGCGAGAAAACTGAGGAAGGTGATCGCGGCGGCGAGCCGGGTCCAGTGCGCCCGCTCCAGCGTCTCGTAGGAGCGCCAGATGTGCGTACGCGTCAGCCGGGCCGCCCAGGGGCCGATGAGCGGGAGCCGTGTCAACCAGTCCATGCCGTACGCCTACCCCCGGAGCCGCCGCTCACAGGCCCGCGACCGCCAAACCGTACATCGCGGCCCACACCAGACCGATGACGGCGAGCGCCCGGTCGCGCAGCACCACGTCCTCGGGCTCGCCCGCGGTGCCCCGGTCGGCGAAGACGGCGTACCGCAGCACCGCGAGGATGAAGGCGATCATCGAAAGCTGCCGCCAGGGCAGCAGCGCCCCGGCGTCGGCGGCGTCGCTCTCCAGCGCCCACAGACAGTAGGCGAGCACGGCGACCCCGGCCGCGAGCTGCCAGACGAACCGCAGATAGCCGGTGGTGTACTCGTTCAGCAGGGCCCTGGTCGCACCGCCGCCGCCCGCCATCTGGACGGCTTCGGAGTAGCGCTTGGCGGCGACCATGAAGAGCGCGCCGAAGCCGGTGGTGATCAGGAACCAGCGGGAGAGCGGGATGTCGAGCGCGACTCCGCCGATCATCGCCCGCATCAGAAACCCGGTGGTGACGACGGCCATGTCGACCACGAGGACATGTTTGAGCCAGAGGCAGTAGGCGATCTGCGTCGAGAGGTACGCGGTGAGCAGCGCCCCCGTCAGCGGGTTGCAGAGGGCCGCCGCCCCGGCCACCGCCGCCGTCGCGAGCAGCGCGGACGCCGCGTAGGCGACGGGTACGGGGACCTCACCGGCGGCGACGGGGCGGCGGCACTTCACGGGGTGGGCACGGTCGGCCTCGGCGTCGCGGGCGTCGTTGAGGAGGTAGACGGCGGCGGCGGCCGTGGTGAAGAGCAGGAAGACGGCGGCGAGCCGGGCGGCGTTGTGGAGGGAGTCCAGCTCTCCGGCGGCGGCGGGCGCGGCGAGCACCAGGGTGTTCTTGACCCACTGCCGGGGCCGGGCGGACCGGAGCAGCCCGCGGGGCAGGGCGCGTACGCCGGGGGTCGCGGCTCCGGGCACGCGCCCCCCGGGGTGCGGGGGGCGGCCCAGCAGGGCGGTGTCGCGCCCGCTCACTCCGCCCGCCCTCGGCCCCGGCCCCCGGTACGGCCCCGGCCCCGGCCCCCGGTCCAGCGCGAGCCGAGCCGGGCGGCGAGCCCGCCGAGCGCGGCGCCCGCCGCGACATCGCTCGGATAGTGGACGCCGACGACGAGCCGTGACACACACATGGCGGCGGCGAGCACGACCACCGCCGGTTCCGCCGCGGGGAGAAGCCCGCCGAAGACGACGGCCGCGGCGGCGGCGGAGGTCGCGTGCGAGCTGGGGAAGGAGTACGGCCCCGCCGTCCGCACCAACGGCCCGAGCGCCGCCCCGGGAGGGCGAGCGGCCCCGGACCCGCCCGGGGGCGCGGACGCGCTGCTGCGGCCGGGGCTCTGACGCACCGTCTCGGGGGCCCGGCCCCCCGCCCCGCCGAGGCCGCGGGGAACCCCGTGGGACACGGTGCCGGAGGCCGGGACGTCCTGGTGGTCCGGCACGGACACCCGCACCGGACTCGGGCGGGCGCGGCGGACGGTCCATTTGAGGCAGAGGCTGGCCAGGTGGGCCGTGCCGATGAGGGCTGTGGCGCGGAGCCAGCGGCTTCGGCGGCGGCGGTCGGCGGCGGCCCCGGCGAGGCCGGCGGCGAGCCAGAGCGCGCCGTGCTCGCCGGCGTGGGAGAGCGCCCTGGCCGCCCCGGCGACCCCCGGCCGGCCGCCGCAGTCGCGCATCGCCGCGAGCAGCCTGCGGTCGGCCGCCGCGCAGTCGGCGTATCTCATTCGCCACCCCTTCTCCTGAGCCCGGCCCCCGCTCTCGGGGCGACTCTTCTGGGCGACCGGCCGACATTTCACGCCATTCTTTGATGACACTCGTTTAATCACCCATTTCGGCGAGTCCACCAGACACTCCAAAAATGTGGGCATACGCGGCTATACGGTCACATCCATGCCTGCCGAGAACCCCCTCCCCACCGATCTCCCCACCCCCGTCGACCCCTTCGTCCCCGTCAGCGGCTGGGGCCGCACCGCCACCACCACCGCCGCCGTGCTGCGCCCCCGCTCCCAAGACGAGGCCGCGGCGGCGGTACGCGACTGGGGCGTCCGGGGCGGAATCGCCCGGGGGCTCGGCCGGGCCTACGGCGACGCGGCGCAGAACGCGGGCGGCACGGTCCTCGACATGACGGCGCTGCGGCGGATCCACGCCGTCGACACCGAGGCGGGCACGGTCGTCTGCGACGCCGGGGTGAGCCTGCACCGGCTGATGGAAGTGCTGCTGCCGCTCGGCTGGTTCGTACCGGTGACGCCGGGGACCCGGCACGTCACCGTGGGCGGCGCGGTCGGCGCGGACATCCACGGAAAGAACCACCACGTCAGCGGGGCCTTCTCCCGCCATGTGGAGTCCGTGGAACTGCTCACCGCCGACGGCTCGGTGCACACCGCGCTCCCCGGCACCGATCTCTTCGACGCCACCACCGGCGGCATGGGACTGACCGGGGTGATCCTCTCCGCGAAGATCCGCCTCCACCGGGTGGAGACCTCGCTGATGTCCGTCGACACCGAACGCGCCACCGATCTCGACGACCTGATGGCCAGACTCGCCGCCACCGACCACCGCTACCGCTACTCGGTCGCCTGGATCGATCTGCTCGCGCGCGGCAGGGCGCTCGGCCGCTCGGTCCTCACCCGGGGGGAGCACGCCCCGCTGGACGCGCTGCCCGCGCGCGCCCGGCGCGATCCGCTCGCCTTCCGCCCCGGCAGACTGCCCGCGCCGCCCGCCTTCGTCCCGGCGGGACTCCTCACCCGCACCACGGTCGGTCTCTTCAACGAGTTCTGGTACCGCAGGGCCCCCCGCTCCCGGACCGGCCGGCTCCAGCGGATCCCGTCCTTCTTCCACCCGCTGGACGCCGTCCCGCACTGGAACCGGATCTACGGCCGCGACGGCTTCGTCCAGTACCAGTTCGTCGTCGGCCACGGCCAGGAGGAGACCCTGCGCCGGATCGTCCGGCGGATCGCCCGCCGCCGCTGCCCGTCCTTCCTCGCGGTCCTCAAACGGTTCGGCGAGGCCGACCCGGGATGGCTCTCCTTCCCGGTGCCCGGCTGGACCCTGGCGCTGGACATCCCCGCCGGGCTGAGCGGCCTCGGCGGCTTCCTCGACGAGCTGGACGAGGAGGTCGCGGGCGCGGGCGGCCGGGTCTATCTCGCCAAGGACTCCCGGCTGCGCCCGGAACTCCTCGCCGGGATGTACCCCCGGCTCGCGGACTTCCGCACCCTGCGGGCCCGGCTGGACCCGCGCGGAGTCTTCGCCTCCGACCTCTCCCGACGGCTCGGCCTGTGAGCCCCGCCCCCTCCCACGCATGTACAGGAGCAGTCATGAAGGACGCCTTCGGCACCCCGCAGTCCCTGCTCGTCCTCGGCGGCACATCGGAGATCGGCCTCGCCGTCGCCCGCCGGCTGATCGCCCGCCGCGCCCGCACCGTCTGGCTGGCCGGACGCCCCTGCCCCGAACTCGAAGCCGCCGCCGAGGGGCTGCGCGCGCTCGGCGCGGACGTCCGTACGGTCGCCTTCGACGCGCTGGAGACCGCCGCGCACGAGGAGAGTCTCGGCAAGGTCTTCACCGAGGGCGACATCGACATGGTGCTGCTCGCCTTCGGCGTCCTGGGCGACCAGGCGAACGACGAGGGCGACCCGCCGGCGGCGGTGCGGGTCGCGCAGACCAACTACACGGGCGCGGTGTCGGCCGGGCTGATCTGCGCGGCGGCGCTCCAGAACCAGGGGCACGGCTCCCTGGTGGTGCTCTCCTCGGTCGCGGGCGAGCGGGCCCGGCGCGCCAACTTCATCTACGGATCGAGCAAGGCCGGACTCGACGCCTTCGCCCAGGGGCTGGGGGACGCGCTGTACGGGACGGGGGTCCATGTGATGGTCGTACGGCCGGGATTCGTCCGTACCCGGATGACGGCGGGGCGGCCCGCCGCGCCGCTGGCCACCACCCCCGAGGCGGTCGCCGCCGCCGTGGAGCTGGGGCTGCGCCGCCGCTCGGAGACGGTGTGGGTGCCGGGGACGCTGCGGATCGCGATGACGGCCCTGCGGCATGTGCCGCGCCCGCTGTTCCGCCGGCTTCCCGTCTGAAGTCGGGAGGGGATCAGGAGGAGAAGGGCGCGGAGGCGGGCTCGTCGGCCGGCGAGCCCTGCGGGGGCACGGCGGTGCCCCCGTCGCCGAAGGCGTACGAGTTCAGCTTCCGCCAGACGCTGTCCGCGCCCTGCTCGTACAGCGAGAAGGAGGCACAGGTCCAGGCCGCCTCGAAGTCGGCCAGTTCCTCGTACGCCCGGTCCATGGCCTCCTCGGCGATGCCGTGGGCGACGGTGACATGCGGGTGGTACGAGAACTGGAGCTCGCGCACCAGCGGGCCCGAGGCGTCCCGGACCCGCTTCTGGAGCCAGGAGCAGGCCGCCGCGCCCTCGGCGATCCGCACGAAGACGACCGGGGAGAGCGGCCGGAAGGTCCCCGTACCGCTGAGCCGCATGGGGAACGGCCGCACCGCCCGCGCGACCTCGGTGAGATGCGCCTCGACGGCCGGGAGCAGCGCGGGGTCGGCCTCGGTGGGCGGCAGCAGGGTCACATGGGTGGGGATGCCGTGCGCGGCGGGATCCCCGAAGCCCGCGCGCGCCTCCTGGAGGAAGCTGCCGTAGGGCTCCGGGACCGCGATCGAGACGCCGAGCGTGACGGTCCCCACGTCGTTCTCCTTCACACTTCGGTCGGGCGGTGCACCCGTCGGGCGGGACCCCCGCCGGAGCGGGAGTCGTACAGCCGCCAGTGTGGCGGCTGTACGGCGTGTGTGGCCAGAGGCGTTGGACACAGCGCCGGGGGGCCGGCAGGCCCCATACTGAAAGGCTCGGTCAGTGCTCGGTCAGTGCTTGGCCGGGAGCAGGCCCACCCTGTCGTACGCCGTGGCCAGCGTCTCGGCGGCCACCGCGCGGGCCTTCTCGGCGCCCTTGGCGAGCACCGAGTCGAGCGTCTCGGGGTCGTCCAGATACTCCTGCGTACGGGCGCGGAACGGCGTGACGAACTCCACCATCACCTCGGCGAGGTCGGTCTTGAGCGCGCCGTACATCTTGCCCTCGTACTCCCGCTCCAGCTCGGCGACGGAGGTGCCGGTGAGGGTGGAGTAGATGGTCAGGAGGTTGCTGACGCCGGGCTTCTCGACCGGGTCGAAGCGGATGACGGTGTCGGTGTCGGTGACCGCGCTCTTGACCTTCTTCCCGGTCGTCTTCGGCTCGTCCAGCAGGTTGATCAGGCCCTTGGGCGTGGAGGCCGACTTGCTCATCTTGATCGCCGGGTCCTGGAGGTCGTAGATCTTCGCGACCTCCTTGACGATGTGCGCCGCGGGCACGTTGAACGTGTCGCCGAAGCGGGTGTTGAAGCGCTCGGCGAGATCGCGGGTCAGCTCGATGTGCTGGCGCTGGTCCTCGCCGACCGGCACGGTGTCGGCCTGGTAGAGCAGGATGTCCGCGACCTGGAGGATCGGGTACGTGAAGAGCCCGACGGTGGCGCGGTCGGCCCCCTGCTTGGCCGACTTGTCCTTGAACTGGGTCATCCGCGAGGCCTCGCCGAATCCGGCGATGCAGTTCATCACCCAGCCGAGCTGCGCGTGCTCGGGCACATGGCTCTGGACGAAGAGGGTGCAGCGGTCGGGGTCGAGCCCGGCGGCGAGGAGCTGGGCGGCGGCGAGGCGGGTGTTGGCCCGGAGCTGGGCCGGCTCCTGCGGCACGGTCATCGCGTGCAGGTCCACGACCATGTAGAACGCGTCGTGGGTCTCCTGGAGCGCCACGTACTGACGGATCGCTCCGAGGTAGTTCCCGAGGTGGAACGAGCCTGCGGTGGGCTGGATGCCGGACAGCGCCCGGGGGCGGGGGTGCTGGGCGGAGCCATGCTGACGGTCTTGGGCCATGCCGGTCATTCTCTCAGGTACCCGGCCGGGCCCGGACACCCTGCCGGGCCCCGGCCGGGCGGGGGATCAGCCGGGCAGCCCGGGAGCGGGGTATGCGGCCATCAGTTCGGCGACCTCCCGGCGGATCGCGGCCAGCGCGTCCTCGTCGCCCGCGCCCGCCGCGCGCACGCCCCGGTCGATCCAGTCGGCGACGGCGGGCATGTGCTCCACGCCGAGGCCGCGCGAGGTCAGGGCGGGGGTGCCGATGCGGATGCCGGAGGGGTCGAAGGGCTTTCTGGCGTCGTAGGGGACGGTGTTGTAATTCACGACGACGCCCGCCCGGTCCAGGCCCTTGGCGGCGATCTTGCCGGGGACCTCCTTGGGGGTGAGGTCCATGAGGATCAGATGGTTGTCGGTGCCGCCGGAGACCAGGTCGAAGCCCCGCTCCAGCAGGGCTTCGGCCAGCGCCCGGGCGTTGGCGACGACCGCGTGGGCGTAGCTCCGGAAGGAGGGCTGGGCGGCCTCGTGGAGGGCGACCGCGATGGCGGCGGTGGTCTGGTTGTGCGGGCCGCCCTGGAGTCCGGGGAAGACGGCCTTGTCGAGGGCCTTGGCGTGTGTCTCGCGGGACATCAGCATCGCGCCGCGCGGGCCGCGCAGGGTCTTGTGGGTGGTTGTGGAGATCACATCGGCGTGCGGCACGGGCGAGGGGTGCGCGCCTCCGGCGATCAGTCCGGCGATGTGGGCGACGTCGGCGACGAGGATCGCGCCGGCCTCCCGGGCGATCTCCGCGAAGGCGGCGAAGTCGATGGTCCGGGGCACGGCGGTGCCGCCACAGAAGATGATCTTCGGGCGTTCCTTGAGGGCCAGCTCGCGGACCTCGTCGAAGTCGACCAGGCCGGTGTCCCGGCGTACCCCGTAGCGCACCCCCCGGAACCAGGTGCCGGTGGCGGAGACGCCCCAGCCGTGGGTGAGGTGGCCGCCCATGGGCAGCGACATGCCCATCACGGTGTCGCCGGGCTCGGCGAAGGCGAGATAGACGGCGAGGTTGGCCGGGGAGCCGGAGTACGGCTGCACATTGGCGTGCTCGACGCCGAAGAGGTCCTTGGCGCGGGCGACGGCGAGCCGCTCGACCTGGTCGATGTTCTGCTGGCCCTCGTAGTAGCGGCGGCCGGGGTAGCCCTCGCTGTACTTGTTCTGGAGCACGGTCCCGGCGGCCTCCAGCACGGCGCGGGAGACGTAGTTCTCGCTGGCGATCAGCCGGAGCGTCTCGGCCTGGAGCCGCTCCTCGGCTCCGACGAGCGCGGCGAGTTCCGGGTCGGCGGCGGCGAGGGCGGGGTGGGGAAGGGTGCTCATGGCGTGTCCTCCGGGTCGTGGTGACGACCGGTTCCCCGGGGCGGCTCGGACGGACGGTCCTCCGGCGGCCCCGGGGGTGACCGGGTTGCCGGGACACCCAGGCGGGCGGTGTCTCGTCTGCTCCTGAGGGCACGGCTCCACCGCGGTCATTCCGCGTACGCCAGTCGCCGTGCTCACCGTCCACCCTAATGCCGACGGTGGACGGCAAGGTTTCCGTGTCCGTATGGCGAGCGACGATAGAAACAGGGGCGCGTGCTGACAAGATCGGCCCGCCCCACGCCGGATGCCCCTGTATCTACCTGATCGGAGATCCCGTGTCCGCATCTGAGAGCGCCATCGCCGCGGCCGAGGCCCACAGCGCGCACAACTACCACCCGCTCCCCGTGGTCGTCGCCACGGCGGAGGGCTCGTGGGTGACCGATGTCGAGGGGCGGCGCTTCCTCGATCTGCTCGCGGGCTACTCGGCCCTCAACTTCGGCCACCGCAACCCCCGGCTGATCGAAGCGGCCAGGGCGCAGCTCGACCGGGTCACCCTCACCTCGCGCGCCTTCCACCACGACCGGTTCGCCGATTTCTGTACGGAGCTGGCGGAGCTGTGCGGCATGGAGTCGGTGCTGCCGATGAACACCGGCGCGGAGGCGGTGGAGACGGCGGTGAAGACCGCCCGCAAGTGGGGGTACCGGGTCAAGGGGGTCCCCGAGGGCATGGCCAAGATCGTCGTCGCGGCGAACAACTTCCACGGCCGTACGACGACGGTGATCAGCTTCTCGACCGACCCGGAGGCGCGGGCGGACTTCGGCCCGTACACCCCGGGGTTCCAGATCGTGCCGTACGGGGATCTCACCGCGATGAGCGCGGCGATGACGGCGGAGAACACCGTGGCCGTGCTGCTGGAGCCGATCCAGGGCGAGGCGGGGGTGCTGGTGCCGCCGGAGGGGTATCTGGCGGGGGTGCGCCGGCTCGCCAGTGAGCGGAATGTGCTGTTCATCGCCGATGAGATCCAGTCGGGCCTGGGCCGTACCGGCCGGACCTTCGCCTGTGAGCACGAGGGCGTGGTGCCGGACATGTATCTGCTGGGCAAGGCGCTGGGCGGCGGGGTCGTGCCGGTGTCGGCGGTGGTCTCCTCGCGGGAGGTGCTCGGGGTGTTCAGGCCCGGGGAGCACGGCTCGACCTTCGGCGGCAATCCGCTGGCCTGCGCGGTGGCGCTGGAGGTGATCGCGATGCTGAGGAGCGGTGAGCACCAGCGGCGCGCGGCCGAGCTGGGCGAGCATCTTCACCATGAGCTGAGCCTGCTCACGGGAGCGGGAGCGGTGCGGGCGGTGCGCGGGCGGGGGCTGTGGGCGGGGGTGGACGTGGATCCGGCCCGGGGCACCGGCCGGGAGATCTCCGAGAAGCTGATGGACCGGGGGGTGCTGGTCAAGGACACCCATGGCTCGACCATCCGGATCGCGCCGCCGCTGGTGATCTCCAAGGAGGATCTCGACTGGGGGCTCGACCAGCTGCGCGCGGTCCTGGCGGGCTGAGCGGGCCGGGGGCCGGGGGCCGGTCCGGGCAGTGGGCCCGGACCGGGTCTCAGAGGATGACGTGCGGCAGGAAGCGGGCGTACTCGTCGGTGATCAGTCCGGAGGACTCGCGGATGCCGAGGCCCGCCGCCTCGTCCTCGACCACCCACGCCCCGAGCACCACCCGATTGCCGTCGAAGTCGGGCAGCGGGGCCAGCTCCTGGTAGCAGCAGGGCTCGTCGCGCAGGACGGGGGCGTGGCCGGGCTCGTGGACGGTGACGCCCGCGCCCTCGCGGCCGAGGAGCGGCTTGGCGACATAGCCACGGCGCCCGGCGGCGAGTTCGCGGGGCCCGTCGAGATAGGCCGGGAGCAGATTGGGGTGGCCCGGGTACAGCTCCCAGAGGATGGCGAGCAGCGCCTTGTTGGAGAGGAGCATCTTCCAGGCGGGCTCTATCCAGCAGGTGGTGCCGGTGCCGCCGCCGTTGTCCAGGGTGTCCAGGACGTGCGGGCCGAAGCGGTCGGTGGTCAGCCACTCCCAGGGGTAGAGCTTGAAGCAGGAGCGGATGAACCGGAGCTTCTCGTCGACGAACCGCCCGGAGAGCCGGTCCCAGCCGATCCGCTCCACCGACAGCGCCTCGGTGTCGATCCCGGCCTGCTGGGCGGTCTCGCGCAGATAGGCGACGGTCATCAGGTCCTCGCCGAGTTCGTCGCCGTCGGAGTGGACGAAGTGCAGGGGGCCCGGCGGGAGCAGCGGGGCCTGCCGCCGCCAGGCGGCGACGAGGCGTTCATGGAGCGAGTTCCACTGGTCCGCGCCGGGGAATCGTTCCTCCATCCAGAACCACTGGGGGCTGGCGGCCTCCACCAGCGAGGTGGGGGTGTCGGCGTTGTACTCCAGCATCTTGGCCGGGCCGGTGCCGTCGTACCGCAGATCGAACCGGCCGTAGACGGAGGGCAGCTCGGCGCGCCGCCGCCAGGACTCGGCGATCAGCCGGGCGAGCCTCGGGTCGGTGATGCCGAGGTCGGCGAAGCGGTCCCGCGCCACGATGTGCGCGGCGGCGGCCAGGCACATGGCGTGGAGTTCGTCGACGACCTCCTCCAGCGCCTCGACCTCGGGCAGCGAGAACTCGTAGTAGGCGCTCTCGTCCCAGTACGGGCGGAGCGAGCCGTCCGGGTGGCGGGTGAGGGGGTAGACGCAGCCCTGTTCCTCCACGGTCCGCTGCCAGTCGGGCCGGGGTTCGATGGTGTGACGTCGCATCGGCGCTCGTTTCGGTGCTCGTTCCGGGTCAGCCGCCGCCGGAGCCGGAGCAGCCGAAGCCGTCCCGCTCGACCGCGCTCTTGTCGAAGCTGCCGCCCCAGACGGTGCCGCCCTCGATCTTGCCGCCGTAGTAGTGGTCGCCCTTGCCGTCGTAGGTGTCGCACTCGTAGCTCGGCAGATGTTCGAGGTTCGCCCGGTCCGCGCACCGCTTGTCCGGTTCGGACCCGCAGGAGGTGATCGTGAGCGCCAGTAGGCCCATCCCGCCGAGCACCACGGTGCTCGACCTCAGTCTGCGTCGCGCCATCGGCCGGCCGCCCCCGTTCGAAAATCACGCTGTCGTGGAAAGGTGCTGAAACGCCGACAGACTAGTGGCCAGGCCGTCGGCTCCGCCTCCTGGCCCCCTTCACACCCTTCGAACACTCCACGCTCACAGGTGTTCCGGCGGTTCCACCGCGGCGGGCCCCCGGGCCGGTCCGGGCGGGGCGGCGGGGGGCGGACGTGAGGTGAGAGGTGCGGGAGGAGGGGCAACCCTTCGGGAACCTCGTGGGTCAAGCTGATGCGTGTTCCGTCCCCGGACGGGCCGCGCGCCAGCCCCCCCGCCCGTCACGACGCTCACCAATGAGGCCCGCTCATGAACTCACGCCGTGTGTCCCGTGGTCTGAAACTGGTCGCGCTCGCGGCCGCAGGCTCCCTGGCCGCCCCGGTGGCGTTCGCCGTCTCCGGCACGGCCCCCGCCGAGCAGGCCGCGGCCGTGGCCACCGCCGGGCGGCCGGCGGGCCCGACGGAGGACTTCAACGGCGACGGCTATCAGGATCTCGCGGTCGCCGCGCCCCTGGGGACCGTCGACGGCAAGAAACGGGCGGGCTATGTCTCGGTGCTGTACGGCTCGAAGTCGGGCCTGCGGATCGAGAGCAAGCAGATCATCCATCAGGACACCCCCGGGATACCGGGAAGCACCGGGGCGGGCGACTCCTACGGCACGGCGCTCGCCGCGGCCGATCTGAACGGGGACCCGTACGCGGATCTCGTGGTCGGCTCCCCCCACGAGGACGCCAACGCGGACGGCACCCTCTCGGTGATCTGGGGCGGCCCCGACGGGCTCGCGGGCGGGGCGATCCTGCTGGACGGCTCGGAGCGGCGCTCCGGCAGCCACATCGTGACCGGCGACTTCGACGGCGACGGCGGCCCCGACGTGGTCACCACCGGGCACGGGGACGAACTCTGGCTGCTCTCCGGGCCCTTCGCCCGGGACGGCTCCCCCAGCCGCACCTCCCGGGTCCCCAGCCGGCGGGACGAGGAGCTGGTGGAGCTGGCGGCGGGCGATGTGAACCGCGACGGGATCACCGACATCGCCGGGCTCCAGGGGTACGGCGAGGCGACCACCCCCGACCTCATGTACTGGAAGGGCACGGCCCAGGGCCTCGCATCCCCCGCGTACGTCAACGGCTTCGGCCGCACCAGTGTCCGCGGCGACAGCCTCGACGTCGGGGATGTGAACGGGGACGGCTTCGAGGACATCGTCGTCGGCCACACCGAGGCGTACACGTACGAGCCGGCCATCCCCACCGGCGGCAAGATCACCTATGTGCCGGGCTCCGCCGCGGGCCCGGCCGGGACCCGGGCCCGCGACTTCCACCAGGACGGCCCCGGGATGCCGGGCGGCGCGGGGCCCCTGGACCGGTTCGGCACGGCGGTCTCCATCGGCGATGTCGACGGGGACGGCTACGGGGACGTCGTGGTCGGCGCGGAGGGCAAGGACGCCCCGGACCAGGAGGGTTCGGGGGCCGTGCTCACCCTGCGCGGCACCGGGAGCGGGCCGACCGGCAAGGGCGCCAAAACCTTCTTCCAGGGGAACGCGGGGGTGCCCGGCACCGCCGAGGAGGACGACCGGTTCGGCTCCGCCACCAAGCTGATCGACTCCAACGGCGACGGGACGCCGGAGCTGGCCGCCACCGCCCAGGGCGAGAACGAACTCAACGGCGCGGTCTGGGTCTTCACCTCGACGGCCGACGGGGTCAGTCCGGACGGGGCCCTCGTGTACGGCCCCAAGACGCTGGGCACGGTGGGGACGAACGGCCGGTTCGGCACCGCGTTCACCGGCTGAGGCGCCCCCTCGCGCGCTCAGCCCGCGGCCGTCGCGGCCTTCGCGGCGTCGTGCCTCAGCCGGGTGAAAGCGGTGGGCCGGGGCAGCAGCGGCAGGGTCTCGGCGATCCGCCGCGCGCACTCGGCGGGCGTGGCCGCACCGGTGTCGCACTCGATGTCGTACACCCCGTGCGCGTGCACGTGATCGAACTGCCGGGCGGCCAGGCCTTCGAGCCGGTCCCCACGCGCCCGTTCGCGCCGCTCCACCTCCTCCAGCGGGCAGCGGACGCCGACCAGGACGACATCCTCGGGGACGAAGAGCTCCAGGCAGTCGGCCAGCCGCCACGGCTGGCTCAGCACATGGTCCACCACGATGTTGTTGCCCGCCGCCGCCATCCCCGCGACCGCCCGGTGAAAACCCATCCAGGTGCGCTTGAGCAGCTCATCCACCTGCTCGGGCGGGTACTCCCGCCGGGTGCGCATCGCGTGGAACGCGTCCACCGGCAGATGGAAGTACGGCTCGTCCAGGATCATCAGCAGCTCCTGGGCGATGCTCGACTTGCCGGAACTGGACGTCCCGTTCAGAAAGATGATCCGTCCGCTCACTCCGGACACCCCCGCCTCTCCCGACACACTCCGCGTACAGGAAAAGTACCTGTCGAGCGGTGGGGAGGCACGGAGGTTTCGGCCGGGGCCTCAGCCGGGAGGCGTCTCACGGGCGGCCCGGACGGCCGGCGGCGGGTCCGGGTCGTCGTCCGAGGGGCGCGGCGGCTCGGGGCCGTCCGGACCCACGCGTACCGACTGCTCGACACGGATCACCCGGAAACGGTGGCCGAGTACGGCGATCCCCGTGCCGCGCTCGGCGTCGAGCCGGTCGGCGGCCTCCGCGTACGCCCGTCGCTCCTCCCCGGTCAGCCGCTCGGTGGCCGGCAGGAACACCCGGAAGTGCAGGGCGAGCGTGTCCCGGGCGTCCTGCGGCGAGGAGCAGGAGGTGGTGTGCGGCCGCCAGTGGCCCTCGTCCCACTCCGCCACGGCGAACTCCGCCGGGAGCAGCACCGCGCCCGGGTGCGTCTCCAGGGCCGCCCTGGCGTCCAGATACACCTCCTCGGGGGCGGTGCCCCGCGCGATCACGAACTTCGAGAGGTCGTGGCGGAGGAGCCCGTCCGAGAGACCGGTGTCCGTGTACGGGTCGATCACAAAGCCCTTGGTCCGGGCCGGCACCTTGTACGCCTCGCCCGGCCAGCCGCGCGCCGGGTCGGGGTCGGAGGGCCGGGGCGGCTCCGGGCCGTCCGGGCCCATCCTGATGAACTGCTCGACCCGCACCACCCGGTGGCGGCGGCCGAGCACCCTCAGCTCGTCGAGGGCCACCCGGTCGAGCTTCTCCGCCGCGGCCAGCGCCCGGGCCTTCCGCTTTCCCTCGCTCCCGCTCGCCGTCAGACGGAAGTGGGAGCCGAGCGCGTCGCGTGCGCACTGCGGGGTGGGCCCGCCGAGACCGAGGATCTCCCAGCCGCCGTGGTCCAGTTCCCGGGTGTGGTGGAAGACCGGCGGGCCCATGCCCAGGATCTCCGGATACCGCTCGCGCGCCCGCCACGCCTCCTCCTCCGCGAGGGCGGCGACCGGCCCGGGCCGGGCCGTGACCCTGAAGGTCAGATAAGCGGGCGCTCCCTCACCGTGCTCATTCATGTACTCAATGTGCTCGGCCCGGTGTGGTTCGATGCCTCGGTTTTCGAAATGGGAGGAGGTGTGAGGGCGCTGGGGAGAAGACGCGGAGGGAGGGGCGTGAACGCACTCCGCCCCCGGGCGCCGGAGCGGCCGGGGGCGGAAAGGGCTGTGAGGCGCACGACCCGGATCGGACTCGGATCAGACCGGGTCAGACTCGGATCAGGCTCAGGTCGGCCCGGATCAGGCTCGGATCAGAGGAGACCGAGGGCGCGCACCGCGTCGCGCTCCTCCGCCAGCTCGCGCACCGAGGCGTCGATGCGGGCGCGGGAGAACTCGTTGATGTCCAGGCCCTGGACGATCTCGTACCGGCCGTCCTTCGCGGTCACCGGGAAGGAGGAGATCAGACCCTCCGGGACGCCGTAGGAGCCGTCCGAGGGGATGCCCATGGAGGTCCAGTCGCCCTCGGCGGTGCCGTTGACCCAGGTGTGGACGTGGTCGATCGCCGCGTTCGCCGCGGAGGCGGCCGAGGACGCGCCGCGGGCCTCGATGATGGCCGCGCCGCGCTTGGCGACGGTCGGGATGAAGGTGTCCGCCAGCCAGGCCTCGTCGTCGACCAGCTCGGCCGCGTTCTTGCCCGCGATCTCCGCGTGGAAGATGTCGGGGTACTGGGTCGCCGAGTGGTTGCCCCAGATCGTCAGGCGCTTGATGTCGGAGACGGTGGTGCCCGTCTTCGCGGCGAGCTGCGACAGGGCGCGGTTGTGGTCCAGGCGGGTCATCGCGGTGAAGCGCTCGGCCGGCACGTCCGGGGCGGCGGCCTGGGCGATCAGGGCGTTGGTGTTGGCCGGGTTGCCGACGACGAGCACCTTGACGTCGTCCGCCGCGTGGTCGTTGATGGCCTTGCCCTGCGGCTTGAAGATGCCGCCGTTGGCCTCCAGCAGATCGCCGCGCTCCATGCCCTTGGTGCGGGGGCGGGCGCCGACGAGGAGGGCCACGTTGGCGCCGTCGAAGGCGACGTTGGGGTCGTCGGTGATGTCGATGCCGCGCAGCAGCGGGAAGGCGCAGTCGTCGAGCTCCATGGCGGTGCCCTGGGCGGCGCCCAGCGCCGGGGTGATCTCAAGAAGGCGCAGCTTGACCGGTACGTCCGGTCCGAGCAGGTGGCCCGAGGCGATGCGGAAGAGCAGCGCGTAACCGATCTGGCCGGCCGCGCCGGTCACGGTGACGTTGACGGGAGTGCGGGTCATGGCGATCTCCGTAAGACAGCTGGCGGTGGGGGTCCCTGCCCCGGGTCCGGGACGCCCCTTCCCACCCTTCACGAATGCCCGGGATTCCGGATCACGGATTCCCGGGACGACTCTCAAGACGAATGACGAATCTTGATGTGAAGAGACATCCAGCGGTCAGGCTATCCGACCTTGCCGACCGGTGGCCGACGGCCCCTTGTGGCACGGCTCACGCCGCCGCGCGCGACGTCGGCGCAGGGGCGCGGGCCCGGGCGCGGGCCCCGCCCGGGGCCGAACCGGCCGCGCGGGCCGCTCACTCGTCCGTGCAGCCCTTGACGCCGGTGGCCTTCAGCGTGCCGCAGGCCGTCGCCTTCGCTCCGTCGGCGACCGCCGTCATGGGGGTGAAGGCGTCGTTGTCGGCGTTCACCAGCCCGTCCTGACGGCCCTTGCCGCCGACGCTGATCTCCACCGTGTCGCCGGGGGCGGCCTCGGTGATGCGCGCCCAGGAGGCCTTGCAGACCTCGCTGTGGCGGACCTCGATCTTCGCCCCGCCCACGGTCGCGGTGGCGACGGTCTTCGCGAACTCGCCGCCGCAGCCCATCGCCTGCGGGTCCTCGCCCGCGCACTTCTCTCCGACGCACTTCACCCCGTCGGGCGGCGCGGAGGCGTCGGCGGACGCGATGGGCGACGGCTTGGCGACCGGCCTGGTCTTCTCGGGCTCGCCGCCGAGGTCGGCCAGCAGGACCGCGGCGGCGACCACGGCCAGCGCGACCACCGCTCCGGCCACAAAGACGACGATCTTCCGCTTGCCGCCCGCGGGGCCCGAACGGCTGCCGCCGCCGGGCCCGGAGCGACGGCCGCTCCCCGGTCCGGCCGCGCGGTGCCTGCTCTGCCCGGCGGAGCGGCCGTACCCCCCGGCCGGGCCCACGACCTGCTCCAGCTGATCCTTGTACGGGGGCCAGGCGGCCGTCGGGGCCGCCGCGTCGGGGGATGCCGTACGGCTCTTCCCCCGGCCGCCGCCCGGTCCGGCTCCGGCGCCGGGCGCGGCCGATTCGTACTCTCCCAGGGCCGCTCGGGCCTGGGATATCCGTATCTGCTCCATGGTCCGGTCGTGGCGTGCCTCGGCGCGGCTCCAGGCCCGCTCCGCCAGCTCCCACATGGTGGTGAGGTGGACCGGGCTGGTGCCCGTCACCTCGGCCAGCGCGATGATCGCGCCCTTGGGGGCGAGGATCCGCCCGTTGAGGTAGCGCTCCCAGGACGTCTTGCTGTAGCCGGTGTGATCCGACACCGCCGCGATGCTGAGCCCGCTCCGGTCGACGAGCCGACGCAACTGCTCGGCGAACTCACGGACTTCCGGATCCAACTCCTCCGGAAGCGCCTTCCAACGAGCCATGGTCTAACCCCCTTGTCCCCCGAACGTAGGTACTGTGACCCGCGCTCAGCCGCCCTCGCACCGCCCTCATGCCGATAAGTCGGACAACCAGAGGAGATGTATGGGGTCAGGATGTCAGTTTCTGACACCGGCGTGCACGGGAGCACCCAGATGGTGTCCGCGCCCCTGAGTGCGCCCCATCACGGATGCCGCCACAGTGTCCCATCCACGACGCGGCGATCACACCGCGCCAATGTGGCCACTTTCGCACCACTGGTCACACCGGTCCCCATCGGACGGGGCGGATTCCCGACGACTCTGGATCACACGGGCGACGCCCGCGCTTCCTTCGGGGGAAGCGCGGGCGTCGCCGGGATGACCTGCGGATGAACGCGCTACTCCCGGAAGGTGAAGCGGACCAGATCCTCCAGGAACGGCAGATCCAGCCAGGGATCCGGCTGGGCCAGCATCGCCAGCAGGGTGATGACCACGCCCAGCAGACCGTAGGTGAGCAGGTCGGTGAAGCGGGAGCGCACGGCGAGCATGCCCACGGAGGGCAGGACCCTGCGCAGCGCCGCGCCCGTGAGCAGGCCCGCGCCGACCAGCAGGGTGCCGATCCGGAACGCCTCGTCGAAAGGGTTCAGACCGACGATCAGCAGACCGGTCCCGACCAGGGCCAGCACCGTGAGCAGCGGCCACTGCCGGGCGGGGGCGGGCGCGTCCCCCGGGGCGGCGCGACCGCCGCCCTCGGGGCGCGCGGTGTGCGTGGTGAGGCTCGGCGGCGGACGGCGGACGGCGGACGGCGGCGGAGCGGGCTCGCGCGCGTCGCCGTCACCGCTGTCACCGCTGTCTGCGCTGTCGCCATCGCCGGCCTCAGCCCCGGGCTCCGGGGCCGTCTCCGCGTCCGTGCCGGGCTCCGTCCCCGCGTCCCGGCGGGCGGCCGGCGCGGGGTCCTGGGCGGGACCCGCCGGGCCGCCGCCGCCCCCGACCTCGCGGTCGTCGTTCATCCGTACGCCCATGAGGGCAGCCTCTCTCCCCGCTCAGCCCGCCGCGCCGACGCCCGCCGCGCGCTCCGCGGCCTCGACCACATTGACCAGCAGCTGCGCACGGGTCATCGGGCCGACGCCGCCCGGGTTCGGGGCCACCCAGCCCGCCACCTCGGCGACTCCGGGGTGCACATCCCCCACGATCTTGCCGTTCTCGTCCCGGCTGACGCCCACGTCGAGCACCACCGCGCCGGGCTTCAGATCCTCGGGCTTGATCAGATGCGGCACGCCCGCCGCCGCGATGACGATGTCCGCCTGCCTCAGATGCGCGGCGAGGTCCCGCGTACCCGTGTGGCACTGCGTCACGGTGGCGTTCTCGGACTTACGGGTCAGCACCAGCGGCATCGGCCGCCCGATGGTGATGCCGCGACCGACGACGACCACATTCGCGCCGTTGATCTCGACCCCGTGGTGCCGGAGCAGCTGAACGATTCCGTACGGGGTGCAGGGCAGCGGGCCCTCGATCCCGAGGACCAGCCGGCCGAGGCTGACCGGGTGCAGGCCGTCCGCGTCCTTCGCCGGGTCCATCAGCTCCAGCACCCGGTTGGCGTCGATGCCCTTGGGCAGCGGCAACTGGACGATGTAGCCGGTGCACTCGGGGTTCTCGTTGAGCTCCCGGACGACCGCCTCGATCTCCTCCTGGGTGGCGGTCTCGGGCAGTTCGCGCTGGATCGACGCCAGGCCGACCTGCGCGCAGTCACGGTGCTTGCCATTGACGTACCAACGGCTGCCCGGGTCGTCCCCGACCAGCAGGGTGCCGAGGCCGGGCGTCACTCCCTTCGCCTTGAGGGCCGCCACACGGGCGGTCAGTTCCGATTTGATCGCGGCTGCGGTGGCCTTGCCATCGAGAATCTGGGCGGTCATGGGCACATCCTCGCGGATGGACCCGTCCCTGTTCCAATCCCGCCCGCTCCAGGGCCTTCCCCGCCCTCCGGCACCGCGTCCGTCCGGCCCCTCGGACCCGCTCCCGACGGCCCGGCAATGGCCGGAAGAGCAGGTTGCACTTGCACAACACCTTGGGATACCGACTGGACAAAAAGTAAGCGCTAATACCACGATGACCGCTGCAGTGCCGCGGAAAGTCTGGGGGCCAAACCGCTGATCTTGTGACTTCCTCCATTCGGACCGCGCCGTCCCCGCACTTCCAACGGAGGAATTCCCGCCATGAGCTTCGGCGACCCGAACAACCCCTACGGCCAGCAGCAGCAGGGCGGTCAGCCGGACTACGGCTACCCCCAGCAGGGCCAGCCCCCGGCGCAGCCCGGATACGGCTACCCGCAGGCCCCGCCGGTCCAGCCCTATGACGGCTTCGGCGGCGCGCCCACCAAGATGCCCGGCAGCGTCAGCGCCGCCCGCGTCATGCTCTATGTGATCGCCGGTTTCCAGGTGATCGGCGCGGTCATCATGTTCCTGAGCGGCGCGGCCATCAGCGCGGCGAAGGACGACCCGGCCCTGAAGGACGACGTCCAGTTCCAGGAGCTGGCCGACCTGTCCAGCGGCGCTGTCTACGGCATCGGCGTCCTCGTGCTGCTGTGGGGCGCGCTCGCCATCTTCCTCGCCGTGAAGTTCGGCAAGGGCGGCAACGGCATACGCATCACCGCCATGGTCTTCGCGATCATCACGGCGATCCTGGGCATCTACCCGTTCATCCTCATCGGTCTGGCCCACACGGTCCTCGCGATCCTCATCGCGGTGTTCGTCGGCAAGTCCGACGGCGGGGCCTGGTTCAACCGCCCGCGTCACTGATCGTCACTGATCGTCCGGGGTGAAGGCCGCGGCTCACGTCTCCGGGCGGGAGCCGCGGCCTTCCGCGTACCCGGCGATCGATATGCGTTTGTTGTGCGGACGTTTATCGGCGCTTCCTACCGTGGCACCGTGCTCCGAAGAGCGGGAGCCCACGGGAGGAGTGAGCCGTGTACAGCGTCATCGTGGTGCCCCCACCGGCCGGTGGCCGCCGCCGGGCAGCCCCCGGCGCGTCCCCCCTGACCGCCCTGACCGCCCCGTCCGCCCTGACCACTTCGTACCCCCCGACCACCTCGTACCCCCTGTTCGTCCCGACCCCCCTGTTCGCCCCGTCCGCCTCGCGGGCGATTCCCCCGGCGAATCCCCACGCTTTCCCCCGCGCTTTCCCCGAACTGTTTCGCGACGCTTTCCCCACCGCGTCCACCTGGGCGTTTCCCCGTCCGGGCAGCGACTCCACGCACCTCTCGCCGCACGCACAGCCGGAAACCGAGCCTGGAGTGGAGCGGGTCCGATGAATTTGCATTTCGACTCACTGGCCCTACCGGTGCCGCCCGGATACCGGGTCGGTCCCTGGGAGGTCCGCGAGCCGCTGGCCTCCGGCGCGTTCGCCACCGTCTACGCGGGCCGGCGTGCCGAGGCCGCGACCGCAGCCGGCACGCACGGCCTGCCGGGCCCGCCCGCCGAGGTGACGCTCAAGTTCCTGCCCGCCGGCACCCGCACCCCCCGTCAGCTCGACCATCTCCGGGAGATCTCCGCACGGGAGCCCGAGGTGCTGCGCCGCATCCGGCGGCCCCGGCTGATCCGGATGCACCAGACACTCACCGTGGACGACCCCGCCGAACCCCTCATCGACGGCGCGACCGTCGTCGTACTGGAGCGTGCCGAAAGCTCCCTGGAGAGCCTGCTGCGCCACTGCCCGCGCCCGGCGGCCGGGCCCGCGCTGCTCGCCCAGATCTGCGAGGGCCTCCATCAGCTGCACCACTCGGGATGGGCGCACGGAGCCCTCAAGCCGGGCAATGTCCTGCTGATGCCCGATCAGAGCGTCCGGCTGGGGGACTTCCACCAGGCGAGCGAGCCGCACGGCGCGCACGGCTACGCGCCCGCCTTCCAGACCACCGACTGGAGCGCCCCGGAACTCCTGTGGGACCGGGCGGGCGAGCCCGACGGGCATCTGCGGGCCGCCGCCGACATCTGGGCGTTCGGCGTCCTCGCCCATCTCGTGCTCACCGGATCGCTGCCGCTGCCCGGGGCCACCCCGGGGGCCCGCAGGGACGCCGCCGTACGGTACGCGCGGGGCGAGGAGGAGCTGAGCCTCTCGGCGGAACTGCCCAAGGAGTGGCGGGAGATCGTCACCGTCTGCCTGGCCCCCGGTCAGGAGGAGCGGGCCGCTCTCGACACCGGGGAGCTGCTGCGGCGGGTCGAGACGGCCGCCGGTGTGCCCGCCTCGCCCCGGCTCCCCCGCCGGTTCATGGGGCGGCGTCCGGTCGGCCGCCGCCCCGCGCGAAGACGCCGACGGCGGTCCGACGCCGGACTCCGCTCACCGGTGGGCTGGAGCTCCACGGTGGCGGCCGTCGTGGCGTGCACCCTCATGCTGATCGTGCTCCGGGACACCCCGACGGCGGAGGCCGCCGGGTACGACCGGTGTGCCGTCGGCCATGTCTGCTTCTTCAGCGAGGAGGACGGCGAGGGGGAGATGTGCGCCTGGTACGACGACGAGCGGGACTGGCACTCCGAGTTCTCCGTCTGCGACTGGGGCCGGGACTCGCCGCCGCGGTCCGTGCTCAACAACGGATATGTCGACGATCTGCCCGGGGCCCACTACTTCGAGAAGAAGGACTTCAAGGAGCCGGTGGGCTGTCTTCAGCCCCTGGAACGGCGGAACCTCAAGGGTGAGGTGCTGATCCGCTCGGTGAAGTGGCTGCCCAGCTGCTGAGCCGTCGGGCCACAGGGCCGGGGCGGGCGGCGATGTCCTCCCACTCGCCGCCCGCCCCCACCACTCGGTGAACTCGGTGAACCTCAGTGAACCTCAGTGGATCTCAGCAGATCTCAGTGGAAGAAGTGGCGCGTGCCCGTGAAGTACATGGTCACGCCCGCCTTCTTCGCCGCCTCGACGACCTGCTCGTCACGGACCGAGCCGCCCGGCTGGACCACGGCCTTGACGCCCGCGGCCGTCAGGATCTCCAGCCCGTCGGGGAACGGGAAGAACGCGTCGGACGCGGCGTACGAACCGCGCGCCCGCTCTTCGCCCGCGCGCTCCACCGCGAGCTTCGCGGAGTCGACGCGGTTGACCTGCCCCATGCCGACGCCGACCGAGCCGCCGTCCTTGGCGAGCAGGATCGCGTTGGACTTGACCGCGCGGCACGCCCGCCAGGCGAAGGCGAGTTCGGCCAGCTCATCGGCGTTCAGCGCGTCGCCGGTGGCCAGCGTCCAGTTCGCCGGGTCGTCGCCCGGGGCCTGGAGCCGGTCGGTGAACTGCACCAGCGCGCCGCCGTCGATCGGCTTGGCCTCGACCGTGGAGGAGGGCGCGTCGGGGCTGCGCAGCACCCGGATGTTCTTCTTGCGGGCGAGCACCTCGACCGCGCCGTCCTCGTACGCCGGGGCCACGATCACCTCGGTGAAGATCTCCGCGACCTGCTCGGCCAGCTCGACCGAGACCGGGCGGTTGACGGCGATCACGCCGCCGAACGCGGACAGCGGGTCGCAGGCGTGCGCCTTGCGGTGCGCCTCGGCGACATCCGCGCCGACCGCGATGCCGCAGGGGTTGGCGTGCTTGATGATCGCCACGCACGGCTCGGCGTGGTCGTACGCGGCACGGCGCGCGGCGTCCGTGTCCGTGTAGTTGTTGTACGACATCTCCTTGCCGTGAAGCTGCTCGGCCGCCGCGAGACCGGCGTTGCTCCCGCTCACGTACAGCGCCGCGCCCTGGTGCGGGTTCTCGCCGTAGCGCAGCACATTGGAGCGCTCGTAGGTGACGCCCACGAAGTCGGGGAAGCCGGACTCGTCGGCGGGGGCGTACGCGGAGGCGAACCATCCGGCGACGGCCACGTCGTACGCGGCGGTGTGCTGAAACGCTTCGGCGGCGAGGCGCTTGCGGGCGGCCAGGTCGAAGCCGCCGTCCCGGACGGCCGCGAGGACGTCCGCGTACCGCTCGGGGCTGGTGACGACCGCGACCGAGGGGTGGTTCTTGGCGGCGGCGCGGACCATCGAGGGGCCGCCGATGTCGATCTGCTCGACACACTCGTCCGGGGACGCGCCGGAGGCGACGGTCTCACGGAAGGGGTAGAGGTTGACGATCACCAGGCCGAAGGGCTCGACGCCCAGTTCCGCCAGCTGCTCGCGGTGCGAGTCGAGCCGGAGATCGGCGAGGATCCCGGCGTGGACGCGCGGGTGCAGCGTCTTGACCCGGCCGTCCAGGCACTCGGGGAAGCCCGTCAGCTCCTCGACCTTGGTGACCGGCACCCCGGCGGCTGCGATCCGCCCGGCGGTCGAGCCGGTGGAGACCAGTTCCACGCCCGCCTCGTGCAGACCCCGGGCGAGATCCTCCAGACCCGTCTTGTCATACACGCTGACCAGCGCTCGCCGGATGGGCCGCTTCCCGGCCTCGGCGGCCACGGCGGCCTCAGTAGCGTCAACAGTCACGGGAAAACTACCTTTCGTCCCTCAATGCGATAGCCGTTACGGGCCAGACGCCCCACGACCTCGACGAGCAGCGCTCGCTCGACATCCTTGATGCGCTCATGGAGAGCGGCTTCATCGTCCGCATCCCGGATCCCGATCGCGCGCTGGGCGATGATCGGGCCGGTGTCGACGCCGTCGTCGACGAAGTGGACGGTGCACCCGGTGACCTTGGCTCCGTACGCGAGCGCGTCACGCACCCCGTGGGCACCGGGAAAACTGGGCAGCAGGGCGGGGTGCGTATTGACCACCCGCCCGCCGAAACGGGCGAGGAACTCCTTGCCCACGATCTTCATGAAGCCGGCCGAGACCACCAGATCCGGTGCGTACGCGGCGGTCGCGTCGGCCAGCGCGCGGTCCCAGTCGTCACGCGAGGCGTGGTCCTTCACCCGGCAGACAAACGTCGGCAGACCGGCGCGGTCGGCGCGCTCCAGACCGGCGATGCCGCTCCGGTCCGCCCCGACGGCGACGACACGGGCCCCGAAGCCCTCGGGGTCGGCGGCGACGGCGTCCAGGATGGCCTGGAGATTGGTGCCGGAGCCGGAGACCAGGACGACCAGGCGTGCGGGACCGGCGGAGGAGGGCGGGGAGGCCACGGCGGGTCTCTTTCTCGCGTGCGGAAGGCGGGTGTTTCGGGTGTCTCTCGCGATGTGTCCGTGCGTGGGTTCCGCCGCGAACGCGGAAGCCAGCGCATTTGTATGGTCGTACGAATAGCTCGTGTTCCCCGATACGGGGAACTCTACGAAGAGGCCGACCGTCAGCAACGATACCGGCACACGGGACGGCCCCCACGGGACGGGGGCGTGGCCGGGAGGTAGCGTCAGGGGACAACGGCCCGTCTCCCGACGGGATCCACGACACAAGACCCACCGCGCACCACGGGTCTGAGGGGAAGACGTTCACCAGATGCCGGACCGACGCCGCCGTACGGACCTCCTGTTGCCGCGGGAGCGCCAGTCCACCGACGACAACAACCCCTTCGCACCGCCGCCCGAGGGGAAGCCGGACCAGCCCTGGCAGCCCCGGCAGCCCTCCGGCGGCTCCTCCGACCCGTCGGGCTCCGGTTCGGGGTCCGGTTCCGGTTCTGGCTCCGGGTCCGGTTCCGGTTCCGGCTCCGGGTCTTCCGACGGCTCCTCGGACTCCTCGGGCGACCGGGGCGGGCGGGGCGGCTGGGGCAGCCAGTGGAGCAGCCGCCAGCCGGGCCGCTCGTCGGGCGGCTTCGGCGGGCGCCCGGGGCAGAACGGATCCAACGGCGGCCAGCAGGGCCCCAACGGCTCCCCCTCGGGGCTGCGCTGGGACCCGACCGACCCGGCCCAGCGCCGCGCGCGGTACGCGCTGCTCTCGGGCATGTGGGCGTTCTTCTTCGCGATCTTCGACTTCACCGAGATCGCGCTGCTGCTGGGCGCGCTGGCCCTGTACTGGTCGATCAGCTCCCTGCGGGCGAAGGGCGAGCGGCCCGCGAGCGGCGACGCCAAGGCCGCTTCCGCGCCGTCGGCCGGGCCCGCCGCCACCACCGGCGGCTCCGGCGGGGCCTCCGGGTCTTCCGGGTCCTCCGGGTCTTCCGGCAACGGCGGCGGCCGGCTCTCCAACCGCTCCCAGCGGACGGCGGCCATCACCGGTCTGGTGATGGGCGCCATCGCACTGGGGATCGTGGCGGCCGCCTTCACCGCGCAGCTGGTCTACCGCGACTTCTACACCTGCGAGCGGGACGCCCTGACGAAGGACGCCCAGCTCTCCTGCAACGAGAAGCTGCCCAAGCCGCTGCGGGACGTCATCGGCGTCACCGAGTAGCCGTCCCGTCCCCGGGAGCGCCCGGCCACGGGCTCGCGGGGGCGGCCCACGGCCGGTCGGCACCGGCTGCGGCGGCCTCCGGGCCCGGTTCCGTTTCGGCTTCTGTCCCGGCCCTTGACCCGGCTTCGGGTCTGCCTTCCGCCTCGGCCCCCGGCTCGGCCCCCGGCTCGGCCCCCGCCGGGTCCGGGGCGAGTGCCCGCACGGGTTCCGGCCTCGGAGCCCCGCCGGACCGGTCGGGGTCGACGGGGTCGGTTCCGGTGGCCGGAATGGACTTCTGCTCCGATTCCGCTTCCGCTTCCGCTTCCGCCGGTTTCCCGGCCGGGCCCGACGGGGCGGCGGCGGGCTCCGCGCCCTGTTCCGCGTACGGATGCGGGCGCGGGCGCTGGTCCGCGGCGGGGCCGTCCGAGCCCCGCGCGTGCTCCGGCTCCGGCTCCGGCTCCGGCTCCGGCTCCGGCTCCGGCTCCGGCTCCGGCTCCGGCTGGATGATCCGCCCCGGGGCAAGGATCAGATCCAGCCCCAGATCGCCTTCCCGCTCCGGCGCGGGACCCCGGTCCGGGGGCGACGGACGCTCGGGCAGAAAGTCGTACTCCTCGAAGGGGTTCTTCGCCCCGGCCCCGCCGGAGCGCGCCCGCCCGCGCCGGGGCACCCTCGGCAGCCGGTCCCCGCGCAGCCGCAGCCTGCCGCGCCGCACCCCGGCCCCCGCCCCGTACCCGGTGACGACGCGCCAGATCCGCACCCCCACCGCCACCGGTACGGCGATCACCACCGACCAGCAGAGCGCCGCCGCGCCCGTCAGCCACCACACCGGGCCGAACGCCGCCAGCCGCTCCGTGCCCATCGGGCCGCCCGCGACCGCCGCGAGCGCCGCCATCAGCACCGCGCAGCCGACCGCGCCCAGCAGCGCGGCGCGCGCGGTCTCCCGATTGCTCCAGGCGCTCTCGCGTTCGCCGTACCGGGGCGCGGCGCGATCCGCCGTGAACCAGGCGATCACCAGCGCCGCCACCACGGGGACGGCGGCGGAAGCCCAGTTCAGGGGTGTCCCCGGGCCCTCCGCCGGGATCGCGGCGACCAGCGGGAAGCCGGGCAGCGCGGGATCACCGGTCAGCGCCAGCGGCGTCGCCGTCGACCCCGTGCCGAGCGCGAAGCCCGGCCCGAGCCCGTACGCCGCACCCCACACCGCCGCGTTGGGCACCAGCGCGATCCCCAGCAGCAGCACCGCGAACCGTCCCGACCAGGTCCCCGAGAGATGCAGAAACGAATCCTGGGCGGCGTCCGCGTGCCAGACCAGCGCCGAGGCGACGAGCAGCGCGCCGCCGCCGAGCAGCACCAGCGCACCGGCGGCGGCCGAGCGCAGCGCGACGGTCACCCGGGTGCGGGCCAGCCTCACCCGGGCCGGACCCGGCAGCCACGGGGGCAGCGGGCCGCCCGGGCTGTGGCTCGCCGTCCACACCCCCGCCACCGCGCATCCCACCGTCACCAGCGGCAGCCGCAGCAGCGCGCTCAGCGGATCCGCCGCCGGTGAACCGCCCGTCGCGTAGAGCGTGACCACCGCGCCGACCAGCAGATATCCCGCACTCACGGCACACACCGCGCCCCAGGGCGCGGGCCGTGGCCGCCGGCCGTCCGTGTCCGGCACCAGCCCGTCGCGCGCGGCCCGCACGATCAGCCACCCCGGAAGCACCACCAGCAGCAGCGGCACCAGCCCGACCGGGGCCGGCTGCCCGGAGAGGGTCCCCTCCCGCACCAGCTCGGTGCCGTGGGCCAGCAGCCAGAACGCGGCCGCGACGTGCAACGCCCCGTCAGGGCCGTTGTCCGGGTACGGCGAACTGATCCACACCCCCATCACCAGCACGGCGAACGCGCCGAGCCCGAGTCCCGCCGCGGTCGCCCCCCGTACGAGACAGGCGGCCAGAGCGGCGCGGCGACCGCCCTGCACCAGGACCGGAGTCTGCGAGTACGAGGGGCCGTGATCGGTCGTCTGGGTCACGCGGCCATGCTGCCAACGACACGCGCTCTATCCATGTAACGGGCGAATAGCCGTTGTGTCGCTCAAGATACGTTTATGTACTTTTATGCAGAGTGCAGCGCTTCGGGGAGTCCTTCATGACCCAGAGCACCACCCACTCCGCTTCCAACGCGACGCCACTGCCCTCCCCCAAGGAACGGCGCAGGCTGCGCGAGGCGAAGTCCATGAGCGAACAGGAAGTCGCGACGGCGGTGGGCGTCACCAAGGCGACCGTCCGCGCCTGGGAGACGGGCCGCAGCGAGCCCAGAGGCCGCCGTCGCGAGGCGTACGCGAAGCTGCTGGGGATCGCCTCCGGCGGCCGAGTGGCACAGACGGGCGCCGACGACGACGCCGAGGACCGTTTCTCGGCCGGGACCGAAGCCGGTCCTTCGGCGGCGATCGCCGCCGGGACCAGGACCGGGGCCACGGCCGTCTCCCGGGGCGGGGCCGTGGCCGCAGCGGATGCGTGTACGGGTCCTGAGGCCGAACCCGGTGCCAGGTCTCTGGCCGGAGCCGGGGCCGGGGCCGCTGACGAGCGCCGGGCGGAGGCCGGGGCTGAGGTGAGAGCCGGAGCCGGGGCCGGGGCCGGGCCTCTGGCCGAGGCGGAGCCCGACGCCGGAGCCCTGGTCGGCGCGTCGGCCGGGGCGGCGCCCGGGACCGGGCCGCAGACACAGCCTCCCCCCGAAGCCGCGGGCACCGCAGCCGGGGCCGATTCGGCCCCCGGCCCGGGCGGCGCGCACGAGGGGGCGCACCCCGGACACCCGGCGGCCCCCCGGCCCACACCACCCGAACGGAGGAAGCGGCCGACCTGGGCCGAGCGGGAGCCGGAGCGGCCCCGGGCGCCCGGGGAGCCGACGCCGTCCGAGGCGTTCGACGCGCTGTACGCGCATGCCGCACCCGCCCTCGTACGCCAGGCCTTTCTGCTCTCCGGGCGGCGCGGGCTCTCGCACGAGGCCGTCGAGCGCGCCTTCCACATCGCTTGGCAGAACTGGCCGGAGGTCGCCCGCGACCGGGACCCGGTGGGGTGGGTGCGGGCCGCCGCGTACGAGTTCGCGATGTCGCCCTGGCAGCGGCTGCGGCGCGCCCACCGGCACCCGGACTCCCCGCCGCTGGAGCGTGAGCAGCGCGCGCTGCTCGACGCGCTGCTGGAGCTGCCGCCCCCGTACCGCCGGACGCTGGTGCTCTACGACGGTCTGGGCCTGGATCTGCCCGAGACCGCGGCGGAGACCGAGGCGAGCACTCCGGCGGCGGCCAACCGGGTGCTGCACGCGCGCGATGCCATCGCGCGGCGGCTGCCGGAGGTGAATTCGCCCGAGGAGCTGCATCGGCGGCTGGCCGCCCTCGCCGACGCCTGCCCGCCGCCGCAGCCGGTGCCCGCACGTTCGGTGCGGGAGGGCAGTGAGCGGCTGGTGTGGTTCTGGACGCGGACCGCGCTCACCGTCACCGCGCTGATCGTCGGGGCGACCGGCTTCACCCTGGCCACCGCGCCGAGCCAGTACGAACCGGAGGTCTCCCCGGGGCAGCGGGTCGAGGGCATCCCGGCGCACGCCGGGCCGCAGCCGCTGACCGACCGGGGCAGAGAGCTGCGGGAGCGGCTGCTGTCCGAGCCGGCGCACGGCCCGGGGCGGCTGGTGCCGCGGATTCCGTGACAGACGCGTCCGGGCCCGCACCCCCGGTGAGGGGGCGCGGGCCCGGACGCGTTTTACCGCTCTGTGTCGCCTGTACTGCTACTGCTACTGCTACTGCTACCGGTAGTGCTACCGGTATCGGCGTCAGCCGTTGAGCAGCTCGCGCGCCAGCTTGGCCGTCTCGGTCGGGGTCTTGCCGACCTTGACGCCTGCGGCCTCAAGGGCCTCCTTCTTGGCCTGCGCGGTGCCGGAGGAGCCCGACACGATGGCGCCGGCGTGGCCCATGGTCTTGCCCTCGGGGGCGGTGAAGCCCGCGACATAACCGACGACCGGCTTGGTGACGTTCGCCTTGATGAAGTCGGCGGCACGCTCCTCGGCGTCGCCGCCGATCTCGCCGATCATCACGATCAGCTCGGTGTCCGGGTCGGCCTCGAAGGCGGCCAGGGCGTCGATGTGGGTGGTGCCCACGACCGGGTCGCCACCGATGCCGACGGCCGAGGAGAAGCCGATGTCACGCAGCTCGTACATCATCTGGTAGGTCAGCGTGCCGGACTTGGAGACCAGTCCGATACGGCCGGGCTTGGTGATGTCGCCCGGGATGATGCCGGCGTTGGACTGACCGGGAGTGATCAGACCGGGGCAGTTCGGACCGATGATCCGGGTCTTGTTGCCCTTGCTGATGGCGTACGCCCAGAAGGCGGCCGAGTCGTGGACCGCGATGCCCTCGGTGATGACGACGGCGAGCGGGATCTCGGCGTCGATCGCCTCGATGACAGCGGCCTTGGAGAAGGCCGGCGGCACGAAGAGGACGGAGACGTCGGCCCCGGTCTTCTCCATCGCCTCGGCGACCGTGCCGAATACCGGTACCTCGGTGCCGTCGAAGTCGACCGTCGTACCGGCCTTGCGCGGGTTCACACCGCCGACGATGTTGGTGCCGTCACCCAGCATGAGCTTGGTGTGCTTCATGCCCGTGGCACCGGTCATGCCCTGGACAATGACCTTGCTGTCCTTGGTCAGGAAGATAGCCATGGTGGTCTGATCCCTTACTTCGCCGCGAGCTCGGCGGCCTTGTCGGCCGCGCCGTCCATGGTGTCCACGCGCTGCACGAGCGGGTGGTTGGCGTCGGAAAGGATCTTGCGACCCAGCTCCGCGTTGTTGCCGTCGAGGCGCACGACGAGGGGCTTGGTGACGTCCTCGCCCTTCGCCTTCAGCAGCTCCAGAGCCTGGACGATGCCCTTGGCGACCTCGTCGCAGGCGGTGATGCCGCCGAAGACGTTGACGAAGACGGACTTGACGTCCGGGTCGCCGAGGATGATCTCCAGGCCGTTCGCCATGACCTCGGCGGAAGCGCCGCCGCCGATGTCGAGGAAGTTGGCGGGCTTGACGCCGCCGTGGTTCTCACCGGCGTAGGCGACGACGTCGAGGGTCGACATGACCAGACCCGCGCCGTTGCCGATGATGCCGACCTCGCCGTCGAGCTTGACGTAGTTGAGGTTCTTGGCCTTGGCGGCGGCCTCCAGCGGGTTCGCCGCGGCCTTGTCCTCCAGCGCCTCGTGCTCCGGCTGGCGGAAGTCGGCGTTCTCGTCGAGGGAGACCTTGCCGTCGAGCGCGATGACGCGTCCGTCGGCGACCTTGGCCAGCGGGTTGACCTCGATGAGGAGGGCGTCCTCGGCGATGAAGGTCTTCCAGAGGGTCACCAGGATGTCGGCGACCTGGTCGGCGACCTCCGCCGGGAACTTCGCGGCCGCGACGATCTCGCGGGCCTTCTCCAGGCCGACGCCCTCATTGGCGTTGACCGGGATCTTCGCGAGGGCCTCGGGCTTGTTGGCCGCGACCTCCTCGATGTCCATGCCGCCCTCTACGGAGGCCATGGCCAGGAAGGTGCGGTTGGTGCGGTCGAGGAGGTACGAGACGTAGTACTCCTCGGCGATGTCGGGCGCGGTCTCCGCCAGCATGACCTTGTGGACCGTGTGGCCCTTGATGTCCATGCCGAGGATCTGACCGGCCTTCTCGACCGCGTCATCCGGGCTGGAGGCCAGCTTCACGCCACCGGCCTTGCCGCGGCCGCCGACCTTCACCTGCGCCTTGACGACCGAACGGCCGCCGAGACGCTCGGTCACCGCGCGCGCCGCCTCAGGCGTGTCGATGACTTCACCGGCCAGCACCGGTACACCGTGCTTGGCGAAGAGATCCCTCGCCTGGTACTCGAACAGGTCCACGCGCGTCCGTCCCTTTTCTGATGATCGCGGTTCGTTTTCTGCGTGGGCGTGCCGCGAAGGGCAACGTGACTGCGATGTCACAAGGGAGGCGCGCACGGTGTCCGGGCACGCGGCATGTCCGCCTCGCAGAGTATCCCCGTGGCCCGTACCTCCCTAAATCCCAGCTCACACATCAGTGGTGAGAACGGTCACAGATGCGAAAGGGGTCTGGGGCCTGCGATCCGAATATCCGTGCCCCGGGAGGACGCCGGAGACCGGGATCAGGGATCGGGTACGGGCAGCGGGCGCTTCTCCATCGCGGCGGCCATGACCTCGGGGAAGAGGTCCGGCGTACAGGCGAACGCGGGAACGCCCAGGGCGGCGAGGGCGGCGGCGTGCTCCCTGTCGTACGCGGGCGTGCCTTCGTCGGAGAGCGCCAGCAGCGTGACGAACCGCACCCCGGACGCCTTCATCGCCGCCACCCGCTTGAGCATCTCGTCCCGTATCCCGCCCTCGTACAGATCGCTGATCAGCACGAGGACGGTCTCGGCCGGTCTGGTGATCCGCGACTGGCAGTGGGCGAGGGCGCGGTTGATGTCGGTGCCGCCGCCGAGCCGGGTGCCGAAGAGCACGTCGACCGGGTCGTCCAGGCGGTCGGTGAGGTCCACGACCGAGGTGTCGAAGACGACGAGCCGGGTGTGGAGGGAGGGCATGGAGGCGAGGACCGCGCCGAAGACGGCGGCGTGGACGACGGAGGCGGCCATCGAGCCCGACTGGTCCACGCAGAGCACCACGTCCTTGCGCACGGACCGGGACGCGCGCCCGTGGCCGACGAGCCGCTCGGGGACGACGGTGCGGAGCTCGGGCAGGTAGTTCTTGAGGTTGGCCCGGACGGTGCGGTCCCAGTCGATGTCCCGGTGCCGGGGCCGGCTGGTCCTGGCGGACCGGTCGAGGGCCCCGGTGAGGGTGGAGCGGGTGCGGGTGGCGAGTCGCTTCTCCAGCTCGGCGACGACTTTGCGCACCACGGCGCGGGCGGTCTCCCTGGTGGTCTCGGGCATGGCCTTGTTGAGCGAGAGGAGGGTGCCGACGAGTTGGACGTCGGGCTCGACCGCGTCCAGCATCTCCGGCTCCAGAAGCAGTCGGGAGAGGCCGAGCCGGTCGATGGCGTCGCGCTGCATGATCTGGACGACGGAGCCGGGGAAGTAGCGGCGGATGTCGCCGAGCCAGCGGGCGACGGAGGGCGCGGACGCCCCGAGCCCGCCGGCGCGGCCCCGGCCGCCGGTGCTCCCCGGCCCCTCCTGACCGCCGTAGAGGGCGGTCAGGGCTCCGTCGACGGCCAGGTCCGTCCCGGTGAGCGGGCGGCCGGTGCCGTCGGCCGGACCCCCGCCGAGTACCAGCCGCCACCTTCGCACCCGCTCGTCCTGGCCCGTCGGCTCTGCCGTCCGGCTCATGCCCCCGCCTCCGTCCGTTCGCCGTGCGCGCCGCAGCGGCTGGTGTCGTCAGTACTGCCGGTGCCGGTGCCGATACCGGTGCCGAGGAGGAGCCGGAGCACCGGCAGTACGGCGTCGGCCCGCTCCCCGTGGAGACCGGGGCCGAAACCGGGGGCCGCCGGGGCGTCGGGCCGGACCGGACCGCCGCCGGAGCCGGCCGCACCGCGCCGGAACAGCTCGCCCAGGGTGTGGCGGACGGCGGGCTCATAGGCGGAGAAGGTGCGGCGCAGCAGCGGCAGGATGTCGGTGAACGCCTCGGCGGAGACTCCGGTGAGCCAGTCGTCGACCAGGGAGCGGAGCCGTTCGTCGTGGATCAGGAGCATCCCGCCGCCGGAGGCTCCCCCGACGAAGCCCTCTATCCAGGCGGCGGCGTCGGCGGGCGGGGTGCCGGCCGAGAGAGCGAGGCTCATGTGCCCGGCGGCCTCCTCCTCGTCCAGCCGTCCGTCGTCGAGGAGGATCCGGGCGGCTCTGCCGCGTATGACCCCGGGCACTGTGTCCCGTGCGGCGAGCCGGTGGAGCGCGGAGCTCCAGCGCTCGGTGGTCTTCGAGGAGTCGGGGAGCAGGCCGATCGCGGTGTGGACGGCGTCGAGATGGCCTCGCATCCGGTCCGCGCCGTCCGCGTCGAGTCCGGTGCAGGCGGGTGGCAGGCCGACGCAGATCCGTTCGGCGAGGCCTGCCGCGACCTCGGCGAGGGCGGTGGTGTCGGTGGCCCGGACATCCCCGTATCGCAGCGAGCGGGCCAGTGCGGGGAGGGCCCGGGCCAGCTGTCCCACGTCGGTGCCGAGCGCGGCGCGGTCGGCGAGCGCGCGCATGACGACGGGCAGGGCGTCGGTGAGCCCGGCGAGCAGGCACTGCTCGGCGAGGGCGGTGAGACCGGCGAGGTCGGTCGTGCCGAGGGCCCGGTGCTCCGCCCTGGCCGTGGCGGCGGAGCGCACGGTGGTGCCCCACGATCCGGCTTCGGCGACCCTGATGTGCAGTTCGGGGTCCCAGCGCAGCCGCCAGCTCTCCCGGAAGGTGCCGGTGCTCCCCCGGCCCTCGAAGGGTTCTCCCCAGTCGACGGAGAGCAGCCGGAGCCGGTGCAGCAGCCGGCTCCTGGCGGCGTCGGTCTCCTTGCGGAGGTCCAGCTCCAGTTCGCGCTCCAGGGCCTCGGGTCTGAGCCGCAGGGAGCGCTGTGAGCGGCTGAGGTCCCGCTGGAGGGGGACGGCGGGGGCGTCGGGCGGGACTTCGCCGAGGGCGTCCCCGACGATCAGCCGGTCGCGGATGAGGTCGAGCGGGACGTCGGAGCCGTCGCACATGACCGCCCGGACGGCGTCGGTGGTCTCGGTGAGCCCGGCGACGGGGCGGCCGCGCAGGGCGGCGAGGGTCTCGGCGAGCCGGACGGCCTCGATGACATGGGCGGAGGAGACCGTCAGATCCTCGTCGCGCAGCAGCCCGGCGATCTTGGTCATCCAGCGTTCGACGGGGCGGTCGGGGGCCCGGAAGAGGTGTTCGTACCACCCCGGGGAGTCGATTCCGGCGCCGTAACCGCTGTGGCGGGCGAGTCTGCGATGGGTCCAGGGGACCCAGGTGATCTCGGTCTTGACCTTGGGGAGCCCTTTGAGGAGGGCTCTGTCGGCGGCGAGGGTGGTCCGCCGGCGGAGCGCGGGCACGTGCCAGGCTCCGCAGACGACGGCCACCCGGTCCCCGAACTCCTTGTGCGCGGAGCGGAGCCGAAGCCTCATATGGGCTTCCCTGACGAGGTCCCGATGGTGGCCTCCGGGGCCGTGGGCCGCTCGCAGCTCGTGCATGGCATCGGCGAGGGCGGTGAAGGGGGCGAGGGGGTCGCCGTCGCCGAGTCCGCCTCGGTGCTCGACGACGTCCTCCCACCACCGCTCGGGGTCGTCGTGTCCGGCGGTCTCGGCGAGCGCCGCGAGCGGGTCGATCCGAACGCCGTCGGCCGCCCGGCCGTCCTCGGAGCCCCGGGGCACCGCGTCCCACCCCGGGTCGGGGACGGCGTCCCATTCGGGGTCCCCCGTCGGCCGGCGGGCCGGGCGCGCTGCTCGGGGGAGGGCGGCGCGGGGTGTCTCCGGGTGGTCCGGGCGGTTCCCGTCCCTGTCCAAAGGCGTCGCCAGCGAGTTCGCCGCCGGGAGGTCGATGAAGCGCACCGGGACCCCGCGCCCCAGCGCCCAGCGGATCGCGGCCCACTCCGGGGAGAATTCGGCCAGCGGCCAGAACGCGGCCCTGCTCGGCTCGTCCACCGCGTGGGCGAGCAGCGCGACCGGGGGCCGCATCCGCTCGTCCGCCGCCAGAGCGATCAGCGCGTCGCCCTCCGGCGGTCCCTCGATCAGCACCGCCTCGGGCACGGCCGCCTCCAGCGCGGCCCGCACCGCCCGCGCCGAGCCCGGTCCGTGGTGCCGCACTCCGAGCAGCAGGGGGCCTTTCACACGCTCACCTCCCGGCACGCGCGGTAGAAGTCCTGCCAGCCGTCCCGCTCGCGGACCACCGTCTCCAGATACTCCTGCCAGACGACACGGTCGGACGCCGGGTCGCGCACCACCGCGCCGAGGATCCCGGCCGCGACGTCCGCCGGCCTCAGCACCCCGTCGCCGAAGTGCGCGGCGAGCGCCAGCCCTCCGGTGACGACGGAGATCGCCTCGGCCGTGGAGAGGGTGCCGGATGGCGTCTTGATCCTGGTGCGGCCGTCGGCCGAGACGCCGTCCCGGAGTTCTCTGAAGACGGTGACGACGCGTCTGATCTCCTCAAGCCCTTCGGGGGCCGGGGGCAGATCGAGCGAGCGGCCGATCTGGCCGACGCGCCGGGAGACGATGTCGACCTCGGCCTCGGGCGTCGCGGGCAGCGGCAGCACGACGGTGTTGAAACGGCGGCGGAGCGCTCCGGAGAGGTCGTTGACACCTCTGTCCCGGTCGTTGGCCGTGGCGATGAGATTGAATCCGCGCACCGCCTGGACCTCCTGCCCCAGTTCGGGGACCGGCAGGCTCTTCTCGGACAGGATCGTGATCAGGCTGTCCTGCACATCCGCGGGGATCCGGGTCAGCTCCTCGACCCGCGCGGTCATGCCCTCGGACATGGCGCGCATCACGGGGCTGGGCACCAGCGCCTCGCGGCTGGGGCCGTGGGCGAGCAGCCGCGCGTAGTTCCAGCCGTAGCGGATCGCCTCTTCCGGTGTGCCCGCCGTGCCCTGGACGAGCAGGGTCGAGTCGCCGCTGACCGCGGCGGCGAGATGCTCGGAGACCCAGGTCTTGGCGGTGCCGGGCACCCCGAGGAGAAGCAGCGCCCGGTCCGTGGCGAGCGTGGTGACGGCGACCTCCACGATCCGGCGCGGGCCCACGTACTTGGGTGTGATCACGGTGGTGCCGTCCGGCAGCAGGCCGCCCAGCAGATAGGTGGAGACGGCCCACGGAGAGAGCAGCCAACCGGCCGGCCGGGGACGGTCGTCGGCCTGGGCGAGTGCTCGCAGTTCGTCCGCGAAGGCGTCTTCCGCGTGGGGCCTCAGGACCTCGGCTCCGGTGCCTACAGAGGTTTTGGACGCAGTCATGCCTCCCCCTTCAGATCGCTCGATCCGATGTGCTTCCACACTGCACCACGCCACTGACAATCGACCGTCCGCGCAGGTCAGGGCCGATTGTCAGTGGTGGCACCTAACGTCGTGGGCATGTTGCGATCGAGCGGGGGACAGCCCCCGGAGCCTGCCGTCCCCGGGGCGGGCCGGCCGTCGGAGCCGTTGCCGCCGACGGCTTCTGACCCCGCGTCACGCGATGCCGGGCCGGGCGCGGGGCGGGCCGGGAGGTCCGCCGGTCCCGAGGCGGCCGCGCGCAGGGCGGAGCGGCGGGCCGGGCGGATCACCGCCGGGGCGACGGAGCTGGAGCGGCGGCTGTCGGATCTGCTGCGCGGCGGCCTGGCGGAGGCCGAGCGGTCGGGTCATGGACTGTGGGAGGAGACGGCGGCCCGCATGGTCGACGCCCAGGCCCCGGGGCTGGCCGCGCGGGTGCGGGAGTTGGGCGCGCTCCCCGGCTCCGGTCCCGGCTGGCCGGTGCGGCTGCTGGAGGAGTGCGCGCTGACCCATCTGCTGGACGCGGCCTGGCTGGGCGTCGACCGGCTGCCGGAGCCGCTGGCCGCGACCGTGCGCGCGAGGGTCGGCCTCACCGCGCCCGCCGCAGGCCGGCCGGTCCACGACCATTGGCTGGTCCTCGCTCAGTGCGACTCGTCCGACGGGAAGATCATCACCCGCCGTATCTGGGTGTACGGGCGGGAGTCGGGGCGCGTCGCGCTGCTGCTGTCCTTCGGCGCCGGGGGCGGCTCTCCCCGGCTGGCGCTGCCGGTGGGCATGGCCGTCGAGGCCTGGCTCACCCCCCATCTGGGGGGCGGCGGGCTCCGGGCGGAGCTGGGCGAGCCGGTGGGGCCGCCCGTCCCGATCGACGCGCCGCCGCGCGGCGGACCGGTGTCGGCGGCGCTGGACGCGTACGGGCACGCGCTGCGGGCGGATCCCTGGCTGGACGCCTGGCCGGTGACGCTGGCGGAGGTGATACCCGTCCCGTACGGCGGTGGCTGGCAGTTGGCGGACGCGCACGGCGGGGACGCGCTGCCCATCGCACCGGCCGCGCTCTCCCGCCCCGGGCTGTGGAGACTCGCGGCGCTCTCCGGCGGAGGCCCGGTGACCGTGTTCGGCGAGTGCGGTCACCGGGGTGTGACCCCGCTGACCGCGTGGTCGGCGGACGGCCCGGAGGCGGTGCCCCTCGTCTGACACGCCCCGGCCCACGGCCCGATTCCCGCCGCCCCGCCGCCCGTGCGGCCCGCGCCACCCGCTGACCGCTGACCCGCCGCCCCTTACGGAGGACGCCTTGACCAGAAGCACCAGCGTCTCGCTGTGGGAAGAACTCGTCACCTCGGCCCTGCTCGGCACCGACCGCCGTACACCGCCCCGGGCGGTCATGGCCCAGGGCGGCGAAGCGCCCGTCGCCCTGCTCGACGCGGCGGCGCTGCACACCGTGCGCCGGAGGGCGGGGCTGCTGCCCGCGCCGGCCGCCGCCCGGCCGGAGCCGGCGGCGCGCGACGACCGGCCGCTCCTCCCGGAGGCGGCGTGCGACCGGCTCGCACAGCTGCTGGCCGGCCGTTCGGCCTCGTCGGCGGGCGGCCGCCGAAGCGCGGCTCCGGATCTGACGGAGCTGCTGCCCCAGTGGCTGGCCACAGCCAATGAGCAGGGCTATCGGCCCCCGCCGCCGCTGCTTCCGGCACTGTTGGACGCGGCCCGGGCGCGGACGGATCTGCGGCCCCGGGTGCTCGCCTTCGCCGGGGCCCGGGGGCTGTGGCTGGCCCGGTTCAACCCGGAGTGGCGGTTCGCGCTGCGCAGCGCCTCGGGCCAAGGCGTGCCGCTTCCCGAGACGACCGACGCCGAGGCGGTCCGGAGGCTGTGGGAGGAGGGACTCTTCGCCGAGCGGGTCGCGCTGCTGACGGCGGTCCGGGAGCGGGACCCGGGCGACGGACTGGCCCTGCTGTCGGGAAGCTGGGCGACGGAGCGGGCCGAGGACCGGCTGATGTTCCTGGACTCCCTGCGGACGGGTCTGTCCGACGCCGACGAGCCCTTTCTGGAACGGGCGCTGGCCGACCGCAGCCGCAATGTGCGGGCGACGGCGGCCGAGCTGCTCTCGGCGCTGCCGGACTCGGCGCTGGCAGGCCGGATGGCCGCGCGCGCCTCGTCCTGCCTCGGGATGGACCACAGCGGCGAGAGACCCGCGATCGCCGTGGAGGCCCCGCACGAGTGCGACACGGCCATGCAGCGCGACGGGGTGCCGCCGACCCCTCCGACGGGCCGGGGCAACCGGTCCTGGTGGCTGGGGCAGTTGGTGGCCGCGGCCCCTCTGTCCACCTGGCCGGGGAGGTTCGGCGGGCGGACGGCGCGCGAGATCGTGGCGCTCCCGGTCATGGACGGCTGGCGCGAGGAGCTCCATGCGGCCTGGTGCCGTGCGGCGGTGCGCCAGCGCGACGCGGAGTGGTCCCGGGCCCTGCTGGGAGCGCCCGGCATCCCCTCGGAGGCCGGCCCTGGCACCTCCTCACTCGCCGAGCGGGCGAAGCTGCTGACGACGGTCCCGGAGCGGGAGCGGGCCGACTGGGTCGCGGAGTTCATCGCGGCGCACGGGCTGTCGGAGGCGTTCCAGCTGCTGGGCGTCTGCGCGGTGCCCTGGTCCGGCCCGCTGGGCGGCGCGGTGGTCGACGCGCTCGGCACCGCCCGGGACACGGGCGGCTACCCCTGGAGTTTCAGCGGGGTGATGGGGCTGGCGGAGCGGTGTCTGGACCCCTCGGAGGCCGGGCGGCTCACCCTGCTGACGGGGGCCGCGGACGGGACGGGGAGTTCGCCGTCCGGGGCCGGGGGCTACTGGTCGGAGGCCTTCCAGCGACTGGCCTCCACCCTCCGGCTGCGCGCCGCCATGCACCGCGAACTGACCTCTCCGCCGCCGGACAAGGCCGCGGACCCCGGCGTCCGAGGCCCTTGAGGACGATCCTCGCGCCATCGGCCCGGGCACCCGGCCCGGACCGGACCTCAGCCGCAGTTCACACCTCAAGCACCCGCCGGCTGGCGAACGTTCGCGTTCACCCACTCCACGATCGACCCGGTCGTCGCACCCGGCGTGAAGATCTCCGCCACGCCCAGCTCCTTCAGCGGAGCGATGTCCGCCTCGGGGATGATCCCCCCGCCGAAGACCTTGATGTCCTCCGCCTCGCGCTCCTTCAGCAGCTCGATCACCTTGGCGAACAAGGTGTTGTGCGCCCCCGAGAGAATCGACAGGCCGATCGCGTCCGCGTCCTCCTGGATCGCCGTGTCCACGATCTGCTCCGGCGTCTGATGGAGCCCCGTGTAAATGACCTCCATACCCGCGTCGCGCAGCGCCCGCGCGATCACCTTCGCCCCGCGGTCATGGCCGTCGAGCCCCGGCTTGGCCACCACAACGCGGATCGGACCAGTCACACCCATCACTGCCTCCACACACCCGGCTCCACCGCAAGTGAACGAACGTTATCTCCAGCATCTCGCACCGGGCCGTTTCACGGAGGACCCCGAGGGGGAAATCACACAGTGGGACATGTTCGCCATGCGTCGTATCCGCACCGGCGGCGTCGGCCGCACCGGCCGCGCGGATGCGCCGCGAGGGAGCCGCTTCAGGGCCGCGTTCCCCGTGCCGTGAGCCGCACGGCACGCCGGCACGGCACCACAGCCGTGGACAGAAGCCGACACGGAGAAAGCGCCGATCGGGACCCGCGCCCGGGCAGCGTTGAAGGGGCCCCACGAGGGCATGCGGAGGACGACGGAGTCCCCGCGTGCCGTACGGAGGTCGGCCCATGAAGGTCCTGCCCCTGAGCGCCTTCCGGCTGAGAAGCCTGGCACCGGGCCCGTTCGGTCTGAGCGCCCTGAGCCTGAACCCGCTGAACCCACGGGCCGTCCGCCGGCTGGGCGGCGTCCACGATCTGCGCGCACCCGCCGTTCTCCTCCGGGCCACCGCTCTTGAGCTGGCGATACTCGCCGGGCATGTACTGCTCTACCCCACCGGCCTCACCGCCGAGCACCCCGACCACCGGCCCGCCCCCCTCCCGGACGGCACCGAAGCGGACGATCCGGCCACCGGCGCGGACCCCCTCCCGCCCCCCGCCGACCCGCCCGGCGGCGCGGACCACCCGCCCGTGGTGATGCTGCACGGCTTCGCGGACAACCGCTCGGTCTTCGTGCTTCTCCGCCGCTCCCTCTCCCGGCACGGCTGGCGTCATCTCGAATGTCTGAATTACTCCCCCCTCACCTACGACATCCGGGCGGCCGCCGGGCTGCTCGGCCGCCACCTGGAGGAAATCGGCGATCGCACCGGGAGCCGCGAGGTCGACATCGTGGGGCACAGCCTCGGCGGGCTCATCGCCCGCTATTACATTCAGTGCCTCGGCGGCGACCTGAGGGTGCGCACCCTGGTCACCCTCGGCACCCCGCACTCGGGCACCACCGTCGCACCGCTGGCCAGCGCGCATCCGGTCGTGCGTCAGATGCGCCCCGACTCCGGGGTCATCGAGGAACTGCGCGGACCGGCCCCCGGCTGCCGCACCCGCTTCGTGAGCTTCTGGAGCGACCTCGATCAGATGATGATCCCGATCGAGACGGCACGTATCGAACACCCCGACCTCATCACAGAGAACGTGCAGGTCAGCGGCATTGGGCACCTCGCGATGCCGGTACACCCGGCCGTCGTGGCGGGCATCAGACAGGCCCTTGGCGCACCCTGCCCGGCGGACTCGGCGGACCCGGCGCACCCGGTGGCGGAAGTCGCCACAGTGGCCCAATCGACCACGAAACCATCGAACTAATTTCGAACATAGGGCCAAAGCTCTGCCTGCTGCCCCCCGAAAGACGGTCGAATGCCCGTTTCCTGAATCCCCAAAACCTCAGGAAGATTGTCGCCGTCGCATACCGCCGGGTACAGTCGCGGCCACTGGCTTCCCTCTGGGACCCGGTGAGTTCCACTGGCCCCAGAACCCAGGTCCTGCTGCCGAGGCGAGAGAGAAGTTGGTGAACGACCAGCACGCCCACGCCGGGCACGTCGGCCACGGCAACTACCCCACCGGCAGCTACGGCATCGATCCGCTCTTCGGTGCGCTGCCGGACGGCCAGGACGGCTACGAGGCCGGTCACAGCGGTCAGTACGACGTCTCCCAGTGGGACACCGGCGCGCACCAGACCGTCGGCGGCTACGACACCTACGCCGCGCCCGAGCAGGACCAGCAGTTCCCGGCGCACGGCACCACCGGCTCTTACGACACCTCCGGCCAGTGGGACGCCACCGCGTGGAACCAGGCCCCCCAGCAGAGCCAGTTCGAGCCCGCCGCCGCGTTCGCGTACGACACCGCCGACCAGTGGACGGCCCCCACCTTCGAGAGCGGCTCCTACGACGCCACCGCGTGGAACACCGGCATCGGCGCGGACACCGGCTCGATCCCGGGTGTGGAAGGCGTCGTACCGCAGCCGTTCGCGCCCGAGCAGGAGTTCATCCCGGAGTACGGCACGGAGTTCACCGCGGAGGTCACCCCCGAGCCGGTGTCAGAACCGTCCCATGAATTCGCCGCCGAGGCCACCGGATATGAGGGGACGGGGTACGAGCCCGGTTACGAGAGCGGCTTCGAGGCCGATCTCCGCACCGAGATCATCGACCTCGGCCCCGAATCCGGTCACGGTGAGGCCGAGAGCGAAGCTCCCCCGGCCCCCCGGCCCGGCGACACGGCCAGCCTGCCGGCCATCTCCGAGGCTGACCCGGACCACGGCTACGACTCCGAGCGGGAACTGGAACTCGACCCCATCGCCGCGGTCGCACCCGTCTCCCCGCGCTCCGTCCGCCGCTCCGGCTCGGCCGGTGGCGGCCGCAGTCGCCGCCGCACCCCCGCCAAGCGTTCCGCGCTCTTCACGATCGCCGTCCCGTCCGCCTGCGTCATGGGCGTCGCGGGCATCGCCGCCGCCTCCGTCGGAAGTCTCGACGGGGGCGGTGACGTCAAGAAGAACGACACCAAGGTGACCGCGGCCGATGTCGCCGACACCGCCGCCAAGACGGCGGCCGCCAACAACAAGATGGACACCCAGCTCGCGGCCCTGAACGCCGAGGCCCGCGACTTCGGCGACCGCGCCTCCCGCACCCAGGAGCGCATCGATCTGAAGGCCCGCCAGGAAGCCGACCGGAAGAAGCGCGTGGAGGCGGCCGAGCGGCGTGAGGCACTGCGTCCCAAATTCGCCGTGCCGGTCAAGAGCCAGGGCCTGAGCACCTACTACGGCGAGTCCGGCGTCAACTGGATGGCCCTGCACACGGGTATCGACTTCCCCGTGCCGTACGGCACCAATGTGTTCGCCGCGAGCGACGGCACCGTCCGTACGCAGTACAACGGCGCCTACGGAAACATGATCATCCTGACCGCCCCCGACGGGACCGAGACCTGGTACTGCCATCTGAGCAGCGCCAAGATCCGCTCCGGCACGGTCAAGGCCGGGGATGTCATCGGATACGCCGGAAACTCCGGCAACTCCACCGGCCCGCATCTCCACTTCGAGGTCCGGCCGGGCGGCGGCTCCACGATCGACCCGCTCCAGTGGCTCCGCAGCAAGGGCCTGGACCCGACCTAGCCGAGCCCTGACGAAGCGGCTCGTCACCGGCATCGCGCGAAAAGCCCCGGGGCAGCGGCCCCGGGGCTTTCCCATGAGATCAGAGCTTCTCGACCGGCGCGTACCTCAGCAGCAGCCGCTTCGGCTTGGTGTCCCCGAAGTCGATCGTGGCCTGGGCGTCCGAGCCCGATCCCTTGACCTCGACCACGGTCCCCAGACCGAACTGGTCATGGGTGACCCGGTCCCCGACCGTCAACGAGATCACCGGCTTCTCGGAGGCTCCGCCGCGCCGGGTGGCGAACCCCGAGGACGAGGCCCGGGCGGTGGTGGACGAGGACAGCCGTGAGCCCAGCCCGGACGTGGGTCCGGCGGGCGCGGCCATCGGCCCCGTCCGCTTCCACTCCAGATGCTGGACCGGGATCTCCTCCAGGAACCTGGACGGAGGGTTGTACGAGGGCTGGCCCCATGCGCTCCGCATGGACGACCGGGTCAGATACAGCCGCTCACGGGCGCGGGTGATCCCGACGTACGCGAGCCTGCGCTCCTCCTCCAGCTCCTTCATCTGCCCGAGGGCGCGCATATGGGGAAAGACGCCGTCCTCCATGCCGGTCAGAAAGACCACGGGGAACTCAAGGCCCTTGGCGGTGTGCAGAGTCATCAGGGTGATGACTCCGGAGCCGTCCTCGTCCTCGTCGGGGATCTGGTCCGAGTCGGCGACCAGCGCGACCTTCTCCAGGAACTCCGCGAGGGTGCCCGCGCCCTCGTCCTCGGCGCGGCCCTGCTCGAACTCCAGGGCCACGGCGGCCAGCTCCTGGAGGTTCTCGACGCGGGTCTCGTCCTGCGGGTCGGTCGACGCCTGGAGCTCAGCGAGATAGCCGGTCTGCTCCAGCACGGCTTCGAGGACGACCGCCGGGCCCGCGCCGGAGTCCACGATCGTCCGCAACTGCTCCATCAGCACATTGAAGCGCTTGACCGCGTTGGTCGAGCGGGCGGCCATGCCGTAGGCCTCGTCCACCCTGCGCAGTGCCTGCGGGAAGGTGATCTTCTCGCGCAGCGCGAGCGCGTCGACCATCGCCTCCGCGCGCTCGCCGATGCCCCGCTTGGGGACATTGAGGATCCTGCGCAACGGAACAGTGTCTTCCGGGTTGGCCAGCACCCGCAGATACGCGAGGACGTCCCGGACTTCCTTGCGCTCGTAGAAGCGGACCCCGCCGACGACCTTGTAGGGCAGACCGACCCGGATGAAGATCTCCTCGAAGACCCGGGACTGGGCGTTCGTACGGTAGAAGACGGCGACATCGCCGGCCTTCGCGTCGCCGGCGTCCGTCAGCCGGTCGATCTCGTCGGCGATGAACTGCGCCTCGTCGTGCTCGGTGTCGGCGACATAGCCGGTGATCCGCGCGCCCGAACCCGCGTTGGTCCAGAGATTCTTGGGGCGGCGGCTCTCATTGCGCTCGATGACCGCGTTGGCGGCGGAGAGGATCGTCTGGGTGGAGCGGTAGTTCTGCTCCAGGAGGATCGTCGTCGCGTCCTGGTAGTCCTCCTCGAACTGGAGGATGTTGCGGATCGTCGCGCCGCGGAAGGCGTAGATCGACTGGTCGGCGTCGCCGACGACGCACAGCTCGGCGGGCGGCAGATCCTCGTATCCCGTGCCCACCAGCTCACGCACCAGGGTGTACTGCGCGTGGTTGGTGTCCTGGTACTCGTCGACCATGACGTGGCGGAACCGCCGCCGGTAGTGCTCGGCGACGTCGGGGAACGCCTGGAGCAGATGGACGGTGGTCATGATGATGTCGTCGAAGTCCAGGGCGTTGGCCTCGCGCAGCCGCGACTGGTACATCCGGTAGGCCTCGGCGAGCGTCTTCTCGAAGCCGTCGGCGGCCTGGTCCGCGAACGTCTCCTCGTCGATCAGCTCGTTCTTGAGGTTGGAGACCTTGGCGGTGAACGCCTTCGGCGGGAACTTCTTCGGGTCGAGGTCCAGATCGCGGCAGACCAGCGCCATCAGACGCTTGGAGTCGGCGGCGTCGTAGATCGAGAACGACGAGGTGAAGCCGAGCCTCTTGGACTCACGGCGGAGGATCCGGACGCAGGCGCTGTGGAAGGTGGAGACCCACATGGCGTTGGCGCGGGGGCCGACCAGCTGCTCCACGCGCTCCTTCATCTCGCCCGCGGCCTTGTTGGTGAAGGTGATCGCCAGGATCTGTCCGGGGTGGACGCTGCGGACCGCCAGCAGATGGGCGATGCGGTGCGTCAGCACCCGGGTCTTGCCGGAGCCCGCGCCGGCGACGATGAGCAGGGGCGATCCCAGGTGCACGACGGCGGCGCGCTGCTGGTCGTTGAGCCCTTCGAGCAGGGCTGCGGGGTCCACGACGGTCCTCGGCGCGCCGTCGCGGTGATAGGCGTCACGGGCCGGGGGTACGTCGAAGGCGCCCTGGAAGAGATCGTCGGGGATCTCCTCCCGGGTCTGGCCCTCGTGGTCCTCGTGGTCCTCGGGCGGCGGCGGGGGCTCCTCCGGGGTGGACTGGAGGCTCGCCAGGAACTGGTCGTCAAAGAGGCTGCTCATCGCTCTCCGAGTCTAGGCCGCCGCACTGACAACTCGCCGCCGCATCGGCGCACCTCGTCCCGTCCCGGCCGCCCGGAGCCGCCCCGGCCCGTAGCCGGACGGATCCGTTCCGTCACCTGGCCGGTGAGTGCGGCCGGTCGGTGCGGGCGGGCTCGCGGTGGTCAGGTCCAGAGCGTCGCGATGAAGATGTTGGCGATCGTCAGTCCGCCCACCGCGCCGAACAGCGCCTTCTCCACCGTCTCCTCGTCCCGCTTGACGTACACCAGGCCCAGGATGACCACCAGGACCGCCATCTTGATGCCGATCTTGATGTTGTTCACCGTCTGGTCGTCGGCCTGGTTCAGCCCCACCAGTGCGACGCCCGTCACCAGCATGGTCACCGCGCCGTGCAGCATCGCCGGGGTGAAGCGGGCCGTGCCGGCGCCTATCGCCTTCATCTGGGTGAGGAATCCGCCCAGCAGGGACGCGATGCCGATGATGTGCAGGGCGACGAAGACATTGATGAGTACGTCCATGGGGCGGAGCCTAACCGTCCCCATATCACCCGCCGAGGGAAGGTAAGCCTCATTCGCCACATCGGTCACAGTGGCACGGAGAAAGTGATCACAGTGACCATGCTTTTCACAGAAAGAGCTGCAGGTCATACACCTTCGACCAGAATCAGTCCTTACGCCCCATACCCGTGACCTCCCGGTCTAGCGTCCTCGCGGAACCCGAGCCAGACGCCGGCGACATGCCGCCGGCCGCTTGAAAGGACGTGGACGCCCCCGTGGCCGCACACCGGAAGCACCGGAAACCCAGGCAGTATCCGTTCCGCGGGCCCGCGGCCCGGACCGCCGGATCACTCGCGCTCGCCGGGGCGGCGACCGCGGGCGCGTTCAACGGCACCGGCCACGCCGAGCCCACGCTCACCCCGGCCCAGATCAAGGCCCAGGTGGACCGGCTCTACCAGGAGGCGGAGGAGGCCACCGAGGAGTACAACGAGGCCGCGGAAGAGACCGCCAGGACCCGTGAGTCGCTGGAGCGGCTGCGCGACGAGGCGGCCCGCAGGACGGACCGTCTGAACAGCGCCAGGATCGCGCTCGGTTCGATCGCCACCGCCCAGTACCGCGAGGGGGGCATGGATCCCTCCCTGCGGCTCGCGCTCACCTCCGACCCGGACCGCTATCTGGAGCGGGCCTCGATCGCCGAACGGGTCGGCGACCGGCAGGCCGGCGCCGTCGCCGGGGTCCGCCGGGAGCTGGCCGAGATCGAGCGGGTCAGGACGGAGGCCGGCGAGCGGACGGCCGACCTCACGGCCCACCGGGCCGAGCTGGTCCGGAACAAGGCCGCCGTGCAGCGGAAGCTCGCCTCGGCCGAACGGCTGCTGGGGAAGCTGACCGCCGGGCAGCGCGCCTCGTACGCCTCCGATCCCGGGGCGGGGCCGGGCCGCACCGCCGCACCCCGCCCTCCGGCGCCCAACGCCCGCGCCGCACAGGCCGTCGCCTACGCCCACGGGGCGATCGGAAAGCCCTATGTCTGGGGCGCCACGGGCCCGGGCTCCTACGACTGCTCCGGACTGACCCAGGCCGCCTGGAGGGCCGCGGGCGTCTCCCTGCCCCGGACCAGCTACACCCAGATCGGCACCGGGCAGCGCGTCTCACGGTCCGCCCTCGCCCCCGGCGACCTGGTCTTCTTCTACTCCGGCATCAGCCATGTCGGCCTCTACATCGGCGAAGGCAAGATGATCCACGCGCCGAGGCCCGGGGCGTCGATCAGGATCGCGCCGATCGACGAGATGCCGTTCGCAGGCGCGACGCGCCCCGCGTGAGGGCCGCGGGGCGGAGCGGCTCAGCCCGCCTGCTCCGCCTGCTCGGCCGCGTAGGCGACGAAGGCGGTCCAGGCCCCGGGGGCCACCCCGAACACCGGTCCGCCGATGTTCTTGGAATCACGGACATGGACGGCGCGGGGACGGGCCGCGACCTCCACGCACTGCCCCGCGCCACTGACACTGTGGCTGGACTTTCGCCAGACGTACCCGGCTGTGCCGCCCGTGCCGATCCCGGGGATGCTGTAGCTGGATATGAACCCCACCGACGTGCCGCTCACGGTTCCTCCGCCAACTCGTGATGAACTTGGCCGACTGCTCAGGGCGATACTGCCATGGCTGTGGGTCACCACACAGGGTGCTGTCCAGGAATTGATCCGGCTTCAACCACCCGCGCGGGGGCGTGCGGAAGGTGGTATTCCCGGTCGGCGGCCGGTGTCACCTGCGACAACTGAGGGACGGATTCCGGTGGGCGTGCACCACTCTCCCGTCATATTCACTCTCCGCACTTGGCCACTTCGAGCAGGTCCGGCCGGCGGCACCCGGTCAGACCAGCCGACGGGCCGTCGCCCACCGGGTCAGCTCATGCCGGTTGGAGAGCTGGAGCTTGCGCAGCACGGCGGAGACATGGGACTCCACCGTCTTCACGGAGATGAAGAGCTGCTTGGCGATCTCCTTGTACGCGTACCCCCTGGCGATCAGCCGCAGCACCTCGCGCTCGCGCTGGGTGAGCCGGTCCAGATCCTCGTCCACCGGGGGCGCGTCCGTGGAGGCGAAGGCGTCGAGCACGAAGCCGGCCAGTCTCGGCGAGAAGACCGCGTCGCCCTCCTGGACCTGGAAGATCGATTCCACCAGATCGGCACCGGTGATCGTCTTGGTGACATAGCCGCGCGCACCGCCGCGGATCACCCCGATCACATCTTCCGCGGCGTCCGAGACGGACAGCGCCAGGAACCGCACGGGATCCTCCGCGGCGGCCATCAGAGAGGCGCAGCGGCGCAGCACTTCCACACCGCCGCCGCCGGGCAGATGGACGTCGAGCAGGACGACCTCCGGGCGGGTCGCCGTGATCACGGTGATGGCCTGGTCGACGTCGGCGGCCTCGCCGACCACTTCCACTCCGGTGCGCTCGGTCTGTCCGATCTCCGCCTGCACTCCGGTGCGGAACATCCGGTGGTCGTCGACGAGCACCACCCGCACCCGCCGCTCGACGCCCCCGCTCGCTGCCTCGGTCGTCATTCGTCCGCCGCCCTCTCCATTTCCAGCTCCACTTCGGTGCCCCCACCGGGGGCCGGGCGGAGTCGGGCCGTCCCGCCGTTGCGCTGCATCCGGCCGATGATCGATTCCCTGACGCCCATTCTGTCGTCCGGAACGGAATCCAGGTCAAAACCGGGTCCCCTGTCCCGTACTGATACATAGACAGTACGGCCGTCGACCTCCGCGAAGACCTGGACCGCCCCGCCCTGGCCACCGTACTTCGCGGCGTTGACCATGGCTTCGCGCGCGGCTTGCATCTGGGCGGCGAGCCCTTCGTCCAGCGGGCAGTCGCCGACGACGACGACCTCCAGCGGGACGCCGTGCTTGTCCTCGACCTCGGCGGCCGCCTTCTTGACCGCTTCGGCGAGGGTGTCGGGCTCCTCGCTCTCGTCCTTGCCGGTGCCTTCCGGCTTGTAGAGCCAGTTCCGCAGCTCGCGCTCCTGGGCGCGGGCGAGGCGGCGCACCTCGCCCGCGTCTCCGGCGTTGCGCTGGATCAGGGTCAGGGTGTGCAGGACGGAGTCGTGGACATGGGCGGCGACCTCGGCGCGCTCCTGGGCCCGGATGCGCATGGTGCGCTCCTCGGAGAGATCCTGGGTCATCCGCACCAGCCAGGGGCCGGCGAGGAGGCCGATGCCGGCGATGACGGCTATCGCGGCGGTGAGCACATTCCCGAGCTGGGCGGCCGAGCCCCGGACCACCATGAACACGGCCAGGCCCATGCCGACGAGGGCGACTCCGGCGAGCCCCCGGCCGAGCTGGAACAGCCTGCGGCGGCGGCTGTTGGCCTCGGTCCAGCGGGCGCGGCGGGCGTTGTCCGCCTGCCGCCACACCAGCACCACTCCCGCGCCGATCAGCAGCGTGGGCCAGACATAGCGGTTGGCGCTGCTCCTGGTCTCCAGGTCGCCGATGAAGATCGCGGCGCCGAAGAGCAGCGCGACCATCGCGAAGAGCTGCCCCTTGTCGGGCTTGCGCAGTTTGCGTCTGCCGTCGTCGGTGACCTCGAACATGGAGCGCGGCTCGGCCGTGCGGCCGCCGACGCCGAGCGGGACGACGATCCAGAACACCGCGTAGAGCAGCGCGCCGAGATTGTCGGCCATGAAGAGGCCGAGGAAGACCAGCCGCACCCAGATGACGGGGAGGCCGAGGTGCCCGGCGAGGCCGCGCGCCACTCCGCCGAGGAGACGGCCGTCGGCGCTGCGGTAGAGCTTGCGCGGCGGCGCGTCCTCGGGGACCGGGGCACGCGAGGATGTGGCGGATCGGGGCGTGGCGGCGGGCATGACTCGATCGTCACACGGCGGGCCCGGGGGCGGTATCAGGGGCGACCCCTGAACCGACCCTGATCGGGGGCCGGGGATCCGCGTCCGGATATCAGGGACGGGCCAGGGTCGGTCAGGGTGCCATGAGCGGCGGACGGCAGTCACCATGGAGTCATGAATGAGCCGACCACTGGGCACCGAGCGGTGCCCGACGGGCACGCGGACCTCTCGTCCGAGGTCCGGCCGCTGCGCCGCACCCCCCGGCAGCAGAGAGTGCTGGGCGGGGTCTGCGGCGGGCTCGGGCGGTATTTCGACATAGACCCGGTGATCTTCCGGATCGTGGTCGGCGCGCTCTCGGTGGCCGGCGGTGTCGGTCTGATCTTCTACGGCTTCGCCTGGCTGCTCCTCCCGGTGGAGGGCGACGAGGAGAACGAGGCCCGGCGGCTGCTCTCGGGGCAGGTCGAGGGGGCGGCGCTGACGGCGGTGTTCCTCGCGCTCATAGGGTGCGGTCTGTTTCTGACCCTGTTGAGCAGCAGTGGGACGCTGGCTTTCGCCGCGCTGCTGGTGCTGGCGATGTCGGGTGCGGCCGTGTGGTCGCGCCGCCGTCGTACGGTGACGCCGGAGAGCGGGCCGCTCGATGCGGCGACCGCGCACGCGGTGTCGGACGCCCCGCCCGAGACCAAGGCCCCGCCCGCGCCGGAGAGTCCGTCGTGGTGGCGGGACCCGATCGTGAAGGACGGCACCACGGGGCTGGCGTCCTCGGAGTATCTGTGGGGCCCGGAGAGCGCGCTGCCCGCCCCCGGCGCACCGCCCGGGGACCGTCCGGCGAAGGCGCGGCCCCGGGGCCCGCGCGGCATGGGCGGCGCGGTCATGACGCTGGCGCTGCTCGCGGGCTTTCTCGGCACCCGGCTGAGCTGGGACGGCAGCCCTCTGGGCACCAGTCTCCAGATCGGGCTGGCCTGTGCGCTGGGGGTGTTCGGGCTGGGGCTGGCGGTCAGCTCGCTGCTGGGCCGTACAGGCTTGGGCACCATGCTGATGACGATGGTCACGGCGGTGCTGCTGGCGGGCGCCGCGATGCTGCCGAAGGACATCAGCACCCAGTGGATGCGGACGGAGTGGAAGCCGGCGTCGGTGGCCGCGCTGAAGCCTGGTTATGAGCTGGGCACGGGCGTCGCGACGCTCGATCTGTCCCGCCTCGCCGTCCCGGCCGGGCGGACGGTGTCGACCACGGCGGAGGTCGGGGCCGGCCGGCTCAAGATCCTCATACCCGAGGGGGTCCCGGTGGTGCTGCGGGCCGAGGCGGGGCTGGGTGACATCCGGCTGCCGGGCGAGAAGAAGGACGACATCGACATCTCCCCCGACCAAAAGAAAAAGGTTACGCTGCCCGCGGCCGAGGGCGCCGAGCCCGCCGGCACCCTTGAGCTGCATCTCGAAGTGGGCGTCGGACAGGTGGAGGTGGCCCGTGTCGTCTCCTGAGCGGCCGGGGGCCGGGAGAGCGCGCCGGAGGATCGTGCACGGCTTTCTGCCCGGGCGGCTGATCGCCGGGGTGTCCGCGCTGACCGCCGCGCTGCTCTACGCGGGGGACGCGGGGGGCGCCTGGCACACCCCGTGGTTCGTGGCCGTCCCGCTCGTTCTCACCGGGATGCTGCTGGCCGGGGTGGCGGGGTTCGCGCACTACGCCCGCCGGCGTCGCCGTTCCGCGATACGGGCGTCGACCGAGAGCGCGGAGGCTCCGGCGAGCGCCAGCGGCAGCCAGGCCATCAGATAGATGAGGTCGTTGCCGTAGTAGTAGGGCTGGATCTGCCAGCTGACGGTGAGCCACAGACTCAGCGAGATCAGTGCGCCGCCGAGTGCGGCGACGCGGGCGAACAGGCCGATGAGGGTGGCGAGGCCGACGGCCGCCTCGCCGAGGGCGAGCGCGTGGCCGAAGCCCTCGGGGCTGTTGAGCGCCAGGTCGACCAGGCCGGGCACGGCGGAGCTGTCGCGCACTCCGTACATCTGGTCGCCGATCGAGCCCATGCCCTCGGCGGCGAGGAACTGGCTGTCGGTGAGCTTGTCGAGCCCCGCGTAGAGAAAGGTGATGCCGAGGAAGATCCGGAGCGGGAGCAGTGCGAGTCTGCCCGCCCGGTCCCGTAGGCCGAGATCTCTCGGACCGTCGGCGTCCGTGCCGTTCCCGGTCGCCGTGCCATGGGTCCGCGTCATCGTTCTCCCCGCTCTCCGCCGAGCCTCATCCGCTGCCCGCCTCAACTGAACATATGTATCCGGGCGCGGTGAGCCTCACTCGCCGGGGACGGCGGGCGCTTCCCATGACGAAGCCGCCGCCCAGACAGATGAGCGACGGCATCGTCAATGGACCCTGGCGGGCCCGGAGGGGACTACTCCCACTCGATGGTGCCCGGGGGCTTGCTGGTGACGTCCAGGACGACGCGGTTGACGTCGGGGACCTCGTTGGTGATGCGGGTCGAGATCTTGGCCAGCACCTCGTAGGGCATCCGGGTCCAGTCCGCCGTCATGGCGTCCTCGGAGGAGACGGGGCGGAGCACGATGGGGTGGCCGTAGGTCCGGCCGTCGCCCTGGACGCCGACGCTGCGGACATCGGCGAGAAGGACCACCGGGCACTGCCAGATCTCACGGTCGAGACCGGCCGCCGTCAGCTCCTCGCGGGCGATGGCGTCGGCCTCGCGCAGCAGGTCGAGCCGCTCGCGGGTGACGTCGCCGACGATGCGGATGCCGAGGCCGGGGCCCGGGAAGGGCTGGCGCTGGACGATCTCCTCCGGCAGGCCGAGCTCCTGGCCGACCATCCGGACCTCGTCCTTGAACAGCTGGCGCAGCGGCTCCACCAGCTGGAACTCAAGGTCCTCGGGGAGGCCGCCGACATTGTGGTGGGACTTGATGTTGGCGGTGCCGGTGCCGCCGCCGGACTCCACGACGTCCGGGTAGAGCGTGCCCTGCACGAGGAAGGCGACTTCCTCGCCGTCGGCCGCGCCCTCGGCGACGATGTCGGCCTGGGCCTGCTCGAAGACGCGGATGAACTCGCGCCCGATGATCTTCCGCTTCTCCTCCGGGTCGGAGACACCGGCCAGCGCGGTCAGGAAGCGCTCCTCGGCGTCGACGACCTTGAGCTGAACGCCCGTGGCGGCGACGAAGTCCTTCTCGACCTGCTCGGTCTCGCCCTTGCGCATCAGGCCGTGGTCGACGTAGACGCAGGTGAGCTGGGAGCCGATGGCCTTCTGGACCAGGGCGGCCGCGACGGCGGAGTCGACTCCGCCGGAGAGCCCGCAGATGGCGCGCTTGGTGCCGACCTGCTCGCGGATGGCCGCGACCTGCTCCTCGATGACATTGCCGGTGGTCCAGGTGGGCTCGATGCCCGCGCCCCGGTAGAGGAAGTGCTCCAGGACCTGCTGGCCGTGGGTGGAGTGCAGCACCTCGGGGTGGTACTGCACGCCGTACAGCTTCTTCTCGTCGTTCTCGAAGGCGGCGACCGGCACAACGTCCGTGGACGCGGTGACGGTGAAGCCCTCGGGGGCGGCGGAGCAGGCGTCGCCGTGGGACATCCACACCGGCTGCTCGGCCGGGGTGCCCTCGAAGAGGGTGGAGCCGGTCTTGCTGACGTGCAGGGGGGTACGGCCGTACTCCCGCGCGCCCGAGTTGTCGACGGTGCCGCCGAGCGTCGTGGCCATCAGCTGGAAGCCGTAGCACATGCCGAAGACGGGGATGCCCGCCTCGAAGAGCTCACGGTCCAGGCGCGGGGCGCCCTCGGCGTAGACGGAGGAGGGACCGCCGGAGAGGATGATCGCCCGGGGGTTCTTGGCCAGCATCTCGGACACCGGCATCGAGGACGGGACGATCTCGCTGTAGACCCGGGCCTCACGGACGCGACGGGCGATGAGCTGGGCGTACTGCGCGCCGAAGTCGACAACGAGTACGACATCGGGCGCGGCAGCGGGAGACGCTGAGGACACTGGCGGCCTTCCGGCGGGGGGTTTCGGTTCTCCCGATTCTACCGGGGTGTGGGGGTCTTTCCCGTCTCACCATCCGGGCCGGGCTTTGGCCCCCGGCCGGTGCGCGGTCCATACTGTGCCCATGCGCATGCAGCAGACCTTCGTCTTTACCTATGGCACCGGGCCCGTCCGGCTGCCATGGTCGTGCTGCTTGAGCCACTGAAAAGCAGACTTCCCAGAGCGCCCCGGGCCGAACAGGCCCCGGGCGCTCTGGCGTTTCCGGGGCCGCCGCCCGCGCACCCGCGCCGGCCCAGAACACCCGGGCCCCGAGAGAAGGCCATGGGGGGGACGGGCACCGCCCAGCCAGA
>NZ_BMWG01000002.1:258069-331794 GCF_014651115.1 Streptomyces inusitatus
CCCTGTTCCCCCCGCTCCGCCGTGCTTTGCCCGCACCACCAAGAAAAGCCCCCCCCCCCCCGCCCCCGCGGGCCCCGGGGCCCGGGGCCCCCCCTGGCGTTTCCGGGTCCGCCGCCCGGGCACCGAGACCGACCGAGAACACCGGAGCCCGGAGAGATGACCATGACGAGCACGAGCACCGCCCAGCAGACGACCGCCACGGCCGCGGCCACCGCCACGGCCACGGAGAGGACCGGAGCCCGCACCGAGAGCGCCGCCGAGCTGATCGGCGGCGCCCGCGACCGGATCGACGCGCTGGACGACCGGATCATCGGCCTCGTACAGGAGCGGATGGCCGTGTCGGCGGTGATCCAGGAGGCGCGGATCGGCTCGGGCGGGCGGCGGGTGAACCTCTCCCGCGAGATGGAGGTCCTCGGCCACTTCCGGGATGCGCTCGGAAAGCCGGGAACGGCTCTGGCGATGACGCTGCTGGAGCTGTGCCGGGGCCGTATCTGAGTTCGGGTCCGCTCTCACCCGTACGGAGCGTGACCGTGGGCGAAGAGGGTTCGTTGGTCCCGGTGTCCGTGCCAGCCAGGGGCGGCTTCGCAGGAAACCACGCGTGGGCTCCGCTGGAGCGTGTGACGTGCCCAGGCACGTCGTGGGACCTCGCGCCAGCGCGTGTGACCGGTCGGCAGGGGACAGCAGCCCGGTCACCCCGAGCGGTCGGTTCCGGGGACGCCCGGGACCGGCCGCACAACGGTCCCCGCCCACTCCGGCCTCCGCGACACCCGGTCCGCGCCCTTCTCCGGACCCGGCCCGCGAGCCTGCCCGTCCGTCCCCCCGGTGCGGCCGAGACCTCGCCCCTCCCCCCTTCCGCGGCTCCGACCTCCTGCGCCCCCACGAGCCGGAAAAGTGATGTAGGTCATACAGCCTCTTGATCGAGGCAGGACAACCCTTCGGGCCGGGCGCGGGTCAACCATGCGTACCAACGGCCTCACCGTGTGCTCCCGCCCCGGAAGGCCGCGCCGGCCCGGTGTCGCGCCGCCGCGACAAAGCCACCGCGCAGCCCGTGCGCGCCACGGGCCACAGAACACAGCGGGGCCGCTGCACTCGGAGGGGGGCGCAGCGGCCCCGCTGCGCACGACGGAGCAGGCAGAGCGGGCGGGCAGAGCAGGACAGGGCAGGGCAGGCAGACCGCCGATGGGCGCGCCGGAATCCGGAATAACGAATTCGTGATCCGTGTCATGCACAACCTTCTAGGCGGTACAACCGTCAACCATGTACCCCAAAGGCCTCATCCGTGCACCCCCACCTCGGGAGGCCCTTCAGATTCGGTGCCGTGCGCGCCCGCGCGGCACTCCGGACCACGCCGAGGTCTTCATGAAGCTCCGCCGCGCTCTCACGGTCGCCGCCACCGCGGCCGTCCTCGCCCCCGCCACCTTCCTGGCCGCTCCGACCGCCGCCTTCGCGACGGGCCCCTCCTCGCCCACTCCCTCCGCTTCCACCACCGGGAGCACGCCCGCGCCCGACCGGTCGGCCCCCGCTCCGGACGCCACGTCGAGCGCTCCCGCCACACCGGAGAGCGACCCGGCCGACGCGGTCGCACCCTCCGGCACCGCGGCGGGTCCGGACGCACCGACCGCGCCCGGCTCCTCGGACGCGGTGGGCAGGACACCGGGCAAGGCACCGGTCGCGCCGTCCCCCGATACCTCCATGAGCGCCAACCCGCCGAAGGAGGAAGAGGGGGAGGTGTGCGACACCGTCGTCGAATCGAGCAAGGCGATCGACACCGAGCTGCGCGGACTCCCCACCAAGGTCGTGGCCGGTTCCGGCTGGATCGATCTCTCCTACCGGCTGACGAACAGGTCCGAGCAGACCAGGACCGGCATCTCGGCGTACGCGGAGATCTACACCACCGACGCGCAGTACGAATCCAGCTCCCGGTACGTCACCCTCCAGTGGCAGGTGGACGGCAAGTGGCAGACCATCGACATGGAGTTCGGGTACTTCGGCACGGCCGGAACGCTCAAGCCCGGTGAGTACTCCGAGGTCAAGATGCGGCTGAAGGTCGACGCCAAGGCGGAGCCCGGGGCCGGTACCGCCTTCAGCGGCGGCTGGTACACCGAGACGACGGAGTCCGGGCTCAGCTGTGAGTCCGGCGGGCACAAGCGCTACAACTTCGAGGTGCTCGCCCCGGGCAGCAAGCCCGGCGAGGTCGACGAGTCGGAGGGCGAGAAGCCCGGCGAGAACGGCGGAACCGGCGGAACCGGCGGAACCGGGGAGAGCGACGGAGAGGGAGGGAAGGGCGGAACGGGCGATGAGCTGGTCGACAGGCCGGTCGCCAAGCCGGCTCCGCAGGGCGGTCTGGCGGAACTCCCGGTGACCGGCCGGCTGGCGGAGACCGGTTCCAACTCCGCGCTGCCAACTGTCGGCGTCGTCGGCGGCATCGCCGTCCTCGCCGGAGCCGGAGTGCTGTTCGCACTCAAGCGCCGCCGCGACAACACCACCGCGTGACGGACCGCATGACGGGCTGACACCGGGACGCCCGGCGGTTCCGCTCAGCTCCGGGGCGGAACCGCCGGGATGTCCAGGAACGGCAGCCTCAGCTCACCGAACGCGCCCCGCGGCACCGCCGGGGACCTCGGCGGCACCGGCGCGAGACGCCGGTAGTCCGCGCCCTGCGGCGGGCGCGGATCCCGGTCGCCCTTGTTCGGCCAGAGGGACATCGCCCGCTCCGCCTGCGCCGTGATCGTCAGTGAGGGGTTCACCCCCAGGTTCGCGCTCACCGCCGCGCCGTCCACCACCGAGATGCCCGGGTGACCGAAGAGACGGTGGTACGGATCGATCACCCCCGTGTCCGCCGTCGCCCCGATCGGGCAGCCGCCCAGGAAGTGGGCGGTGAGCGGAGTGCCCATCAGCTCCCCGATGTTGGAACCCGCGAATCCGTTGATCTCCGCCGCGAGGAGGGAGGCGGCCCGGGTGGCCGCCTCGATCTGGGTCGGATTGGGCGCGCCGTGCCCCTGACGGGCGGTGAGCAGGCCCTTTCCCGGCCCGGTCGGCCTGCGGTAGGTCGTCAGCGAGTTGTCCAGGGACTGCATCACCAGCCCGATGATGGTCCGTTCCGACCAGCGATGGCTGGAGAGCGAGCGGACGGCGAGCACCGGGTGGCGCGCCATGTTCCCGAGCCAGCCCGCGACCCGGGCCCTGGTCCGGTAGGGCACCTGGAGGATGGTCAGAGCGCCCATCGCGTTGGATCCCCTGCCGTACCGCACCGGCTCGATATGGGTGTTCTCGTCCGGATGGATCGACGAGGTGATCGCGACGCCCCGGGTGAAGTCCACCCTGGCGACGCCGTGCCGCGCGCGGTAGCGGCGGCGGTCGGTCCGCGCGCCGACGAGCGCCTCGGAGTTGGTACGGGTCAGCTCCCCCAGACCGGCCGGGATCCTGGGCAGCAGCCCGGTGTCCCGCATCCGGTGCAGCAGGGTCTGCGTCCCGTACGTTCCGGCGGCGACGACCACCCGGGCGGCCGTGAGCGTACGTCCCCTCCCCCTGCGGCGGTCGTCACTGGGCAGGGTGCCGACCGCGAAACCGCCCCGGGAGTCCTCGGTGAGGGTGACCGCCGTCGTCATGGGGTGGATCTTCGCGCCGGCCCGCTCGGCGAGATGGAGATAGTTCTCGTTGAGGGTGTTCTTCGCGCCGTGGCGGCAGCCCGTCATGCACTCGCCGCACTCGGTGCACGCTCTGCGGGAGGGGCCCGCGCCGCCGAAGTAGGGGTCGGCGGCCTCCTGGCCGGGAGCGGCCCGGGAGTGGCCGTCGGCGTCCTGCCCGTCGCCGAAGAAGACGCCCACCGGCGCCCGGTGGAAGGTGTCCCCGACACCCATGGCCCGGGCGGTCTCCCTCAGATGGACGTCGGAGGGGGTCATCGTCGGATTGATCCGGACGCCGAGCATCCGCCGTGCCTGGTCGTAGTGGGGAGCCAGCTCCTCCCGCCAGTCGGTGATGTCCTTCCACTGCGGGTCCCGGAAGAACGGCGCGGGCGGTACGTAGAGGGTGTTGGCGTAGTTCAGCGAGCCGCCGCCCACCCCCGCGCCCGCCAGCACCATCACCTTGCCCAGCAGATGGACGCGCTGGATGCCGAAGAGCCCGAGCGCGGGCGCCCACAGAAAGTTCCGCAGGTCCCAGGAGTTCTTGGGCAGCGTCTCCCGGGTGAAGCGGCGGCCGGCCTCCAGGACGCCCACCCGGTAGCCCTTCTCGGTGAGCCGCAGCGCGGAGACCGCGCCGCCGAAGCCCGACCCGATGACGATCACGTCGTAGTCGTACTCGTACTCGTACTCGCGCATCGCTCTCCTCTGTGCTGCGGACCCGGCGGAGAAAACGGGACGGGAACGGGTCAGCGCAGGCCCAGGGCCTTCATCGCCTTCAGGGAGCGGGTCATGAGCACCGCGTACCCCTTGTCGTCCATCCCGAACGCGGGCGCGAGCGGCATCAGCCGCTGCTGGGCGACGGTCTGCGGCTCCGTGTACTTGAGGATGCCCTCCGAGCCATGGCGGCGGCCCAGCCCGGAGTTCTTCATTCCGCCCATGGGGGACGCGGCGCTGCCGTAGGCCGCCGCGTACGCCTCATTGATGTTGACCGTGCCCGCGCGCAGCCGGGCGGCGAGGGCATGGGCCCGGCGGCCGTCGCGCGACCAGACGCTCGCGTTGAGGCCGTACTCGGTGGCGTTGGCCCGTTCGACGGCCTCGTCCTCGTCGGTGAACCGGTAGAGGGAGACGACCGGCCCGAAGGTCTCCTCGGCGCAGACGGCCATCGGCGGCTCGACCCCGTCGAGGATGGTCGGCTCGTAGAAGAGCGGACCGATGTCGGGGCGCGCCACTCCGCCCGCGACGACGGTCGCGCCCTTGGCGACGGCCTCGTCGACATGGCGTACGACGGTCTCCAGCTGGCGTTCACCGGCGAGCGAGCCCATGTCGGCCCCGTAGGCGAGGGAGTTGCCGAGGCGCATCGCCCTCGTCCGGGCGGCGAAGCGTTCGGTGAACAGGTCGGCGACCGACTCGTGGACGTAGATCCGCTCGATGGAGATGCACAGCTGTCCGGCCGAGGAGAAGCAGGCGCGGACGGCTCCGGCCGCCGCCTGTTCGACGTCGGCGTCGGCCAGGACGAGCATGGCGTTCTTGCCGCCGAGTTCGAGGGAGACTCCGACCAGGCGGTCGGCGGCTCCCCGGGCGACCTCGCGGCCGGTGCGGGTGGAGCCGGTGAAGGAGACGTAGTCGGCGTGCCGGACGACCTCGGGGCCGACGACCGGGCCCTCGCCCAGGACGACTTGGCAGACCTCGGGCGGCAGCCCCGCCTCGACCAGCAGATCGATGGCCCACAGGGCGGTGAGCGCGGTCTCGGTGTCGGGCTTCATCACCACGGCGTTTCCGGCGGCGAAGGCGGGCAGCGCGTCGCCGATGGAGAGTTCCAGCGGATAGTTCCAGGGGGCGATCTGGCCGACGACACCGCGCGGATGGCGCAGCTCGGTGGTCCTGGTGAGCACCGGGACGACGCCGGGGTGGCGGCGGGGGCGCAGATAGGAGGCGGCGCGGCGGCCGTAGTGGCGGGCGGCCACCGCGACGGCCTGCACCTCCTCGTGGGCGTGGAGGCGGGCCTTGCCGGTCTCCAGCTGGATCAGGTCGAGGATCTCGGCCTGCCGGTCGAGAAGGAGGTCGTGGAAGCGCAGCAGCACGGCGGCGCGGGCGCGGACCGGGGCCGCGGCCCAGGCGGCCTGGGCGGCGCGGGCGCGTTCGAAGGCCTCGGCGACGTCGTGCGGAGTCGACTCGGGGAGTTCCGCCAGTGTCTCGCCGGTGAAGGGGGTGTGGTTGGCGGTGCGGCCGGATCCGACGACGCCCCGGGTCAGCCGGGCGACCACCTCGGGTGTGACCACGTCGGCGGCGGTGCGCGCGCCGGCCGGCGCGAGGGCCGCGGGGTTGACGCCGAGGGCGGTGGCGGGGGTCTTCGAGACGGTCATGGGCCCGAGCGTATGCCGTCGGCCGACGCTTTGGATACCCGCCGGTAACAGCTTTTGGCCGGGCCCCCGCCCGGCCCTCGTCCGCCGCCCGCCCGGCCTCCGCCCGGCCTCCGCCCGGCCCTCTGCATCACGCCAGTGTTCACTGGCGCATAAGGCCTGATCAGCGGCTTGTCCCTGGGGCGGCGTGGGGCGGAGGCGGTCAGCGGGTGGTGCGGTAGGCGTCGGCGGCGGCCCGGTAGGCCTCCGTCACCTTGTCTCGCTGCTCGTCCGGGCCGATCACCTGGACGATGTGGTAGCTGCCGTCGAGGAGCATCACCAGATTGCGGACATAGACCTGGCGGCCCGCCGCGTCCTGCCAGCTGTACTGGCCTTCGGCCATGACGCGCTGGCCGACCTGTATGCGCCGCAGACCGGTCGCCTCGGCCCAGGACGACTCGCGGTACGGCTGGAGTTCGCGCTGCTTGTCGCTCTGGTAGGTGAGCGGGTCGCCGCCGCTCGTGCGGACGGTGTCCCGGCCGGGGACGACGATCAGGGTGAAGTCGCCGTCGCTGTAGCGGATCTGGCCGATGTCGTTGATGGGGCGGCGCTGCCAGGTCTTGTCGACGGCGGTACGGAAGCCCTCGGGGTCCTCGCGCAGGACGTACCCGGCGGGCACATCGGCGGCGGGCGCGGTGGTCTGGGGCTGCCGGGAGCCCTCGGCGGCGGTCCGCGAGGACGACGGCGAGGGCGAGGACCCGGCGGTGGTACGGGCCGGGCCGGGGCTCTCGGACGCGGTGGGGCGGGGGGTGGCCCCGCCCTGGGGGCCGGTGTCGTCCTGGCTGTCGGCGGCGGGCATGAACTTCACGGCGTAGGCGATCGCCCCCGCCATGAGCAGCAGGATCAGCAGCAGCAGAAGGCGGCCCAGCGACCGGGGGCGGCGGCGCTCCGGGCGGGGCTTCTTGTGGCGGTGTCTGCCGTGGACCACCTCGGCGGAGCCGGTGCGGCGCTTGCGGACCAGCTCGCCCCTGCGGCGTACGACGGGGAGTCTGCTGCCCTCGGGCGCGCTCGGCGGCGGGAGCTGCACCACGCCGGTCCCGGCCTCGGGCTCGGGGGCGGAGCGCACCAGCGAGCGCAGCCAGCCGCGCAGCTCCTCGACGTCCGGGCGCTCGGTGGGGTCCTGGCGCAGCAGGGATTCGACCACCGGGCGCAGCGGGCCGCACTCCTCGGCGTAGGCGGGCGGCTCGGAGCAGACGAGCTGGACCAGCTCGGCGGCGCTCTCCTCGGGGTAGGGGGCATGGCCCTGTACAGCGCGGTAGAGCAGCGCGCCCAGTGCCCAGAGGTCGGTGGCGGGGCCGACGGGGGCGGCGAGCTGCCAGTTCTCATGGACGGGGCCCGCCTGTTCGGGGGCCCAGCGCTCGGTGACCGCGCCGACGACGGCGATCCTCGCCTGCCGGGCCCGTTCGGCGGCGAGCGGGGTGGCGGGCCCCTGGTAGAGGGGGGTGTCGCCGGGCATCGCGATCTCGTCCCAGCGGCCGGGCGCGGGCGGCGGCTCGGCGGCGGGCAGCGGGCGGCGCTGCGCGTCGGCGCGGAGTGCCTCGCGGCCCGCGCCGCCCCGGTCCCAGCCGCCGGAGGCGGCGGACGCGCCGGACGCGGGCAGGGCTGCCGGGCGGTCGCCCGGGGAGGGCTGCCGCTGCCGGTGTACGCCGTAGGGATCGGTCTCCCGGTACGGCGCGAGCGCCTGGCCAGCCGGGTCCGCCGGGTCGCCCCGGTCCGTGGGGGACTCGGGGCGGGGGGTGCGGGGCGCGGGCAGAGCCCGGGGCTCGGCGGGCAGGAAGCCGCCGCCGGCCGGGAGCGGCGGCGGGCCGTCCTGACCGGGGAAGGGGCTGTCGTGCCAGGTCCCGGCGAGCCGGGCGTAGCCGCCGCGGTCGGGGTCCCGGCCGTCGTCGTCGAGATCGTCGTCGGGGTCGTCGTCCTGCTGGAGGACGGGTCGGGCGGGCTCTCCCGGCTTGCGCGCCCACCAGTCGGGGTCCTGGCCGCCGGGCGCGGGAGGCGTGCCGAGGGGCTGTTCCCCGCCGGTGCGGGCCGTGGCGGCGCCGACGCCCGCCCGGTAGGCCGCGACGGCCCCGGGTCTCGCGGCCCGGACGTCCGGCGCGGGGCTCCCCGGGTGCTCCGGACGGCCCTCGCCCTGCCCCTCGTCTTCGCCGTCGTAGCGGAGGCCCGGTATCAGCTCCCCGGCCTCGTCGCCGTCAGCCTCGTACTCGTCGGCCTCGTACTCCTGCTCCTGCTCCTGCTCCTGCTCCTGCTCCTGCTCGTACTCTGTGCCGTCGTCGTCATCGCCGTCGTCGTCGCCCGTGTGGTCCGCGTAGTCGGTGTCGTCGAGGTCGTCGTCGTACGGCGGGAGCATCTCGGCGTACGCGTCCGGGACCTCCTGGGGCACCGGGGCGTACCCGCACAGCGCCTCCTCGGCGGCGCCCGCCGCGAGGCCGGTCAGGACGACGCGGCCGTCGTCGCAGACCAGGACGGTACGGGTGGTGATGTTCCGGTGGGTCCAGCCGTGGGCGTGCAGGATGAGCAGGGCGGTCAGAACGTCGGAGGCGACCTCGGCGGCCCGGTAGGGCGTGAGCGGCCGCTCGGCGAGCAGGGCAGCGAGCGGGCGGGCGGCGACGCGCTCGCTGACTATCCACAGCGAGCCGGCCTCCGCGAAGACGTCGAAGACCTGGTCGAGCCGGGGGTGGTCGGGGATCTGGGCGGCGGCCTGGGCGGCCTCGACGGCGCGGAGCACCGCCGGGTCGGCGGGCCCCCGGGCCGTTCTCGGCCGGTCCCCGCGGACGGCCGTGCCGTCGGCCTCGACGACCTCGGCCTCCACGACCTCCGGCAGCGGCACCTGCCGGACCAGGACTTCCTGTCCGCTGTAGGTGTCGAAGGCCCGGGTCACGGCCAGTTCGTACGCGTCGGCCGGGGGCAGGGGCAGGCGATAGCGGTCGGCCAGCACCCGTCCCGCGTAGTCGTCCATGTCGCCTCCCCTCAAGCGAGCTGCCCGCTCACCGGCCGGATCACACCGCCGAGGCGGAGATCCGGAACATCGGTGCGGCTCTCCGTACGTCAATTCCGGTCGTCCGGCGGTCCGTTGCCGGGGTCCGGCGTCCACGCGCTCTCACGATACGTGGCCCCGCTCAGCCTTTGGGCTTGAACGTCGCGAACGCCGTGTCACGGAGCGTCTTGCACTCCGCCTTGTCCCAGTCGCCCGCCGGGCAGCTGACCATGATCGAGTAGCCGCGCTTCGAGTCGACCTTGAAGCCCCTGTTCAGGACGCGTATTCGCTCGCCCTTCTGGTTGCGCTCGAAGGACCAGTCCGCGACGGTCGGATAGCCCTTGTACTCGACTGTCTTGACGCCGCCGTGCTGGTAGCCGTCGCTCAGGGCGCGGGTGCCGGAGACCGCGGCGTTCCACGCGGCGGCAGCGTCGTCCTTGGGGCTGTCGTTGAAGTCGACCTGGACCCGGGGGAACCCTCCGCTCTCGCTGAAGATCCCGCCGGAGTTCTGGCCCGCGACACCGGTCATCCGGAAGCCCTCGGGCATCGCCATGGAGAAGCGGAACCGGCCGTTGGAGACGCTTCCGTACCCCTGGGGCAGCTTGTCGTCGGGGGCCTTGGCCGAGGCGGAGCCGGAGTCGGAGGGGGAGGAGCTGTCGCTGTCGGCGGAGTCCTCCGGGCGGGGATCGGAGCCGGTGCCGGTGCCGGAGTCCGGGTCGGCACTGGAGTCGGCGGACCGGCCCGGCTCGCCGTCGGGCGTCTTGTCGCCCGGCGTCTCCTCACCGCCCGGGGTCTTCGCGCCGGCCGAAACGGCCGCGTCGCCCTTGCCCTCGTTCTGGGAGTCGTCGGTCTTGCGCAGGGTCAGAAAGACCCCGGTGACCACGACGGCCAGCGCCACCACCACCGCGATGATCACCAGGGTGCGGCGGGGCACCACATCGGTGAGCGAGGCACGGACCGGCGCGGCCCGCTGGACGGGCGGCCGCGGCGGGACCGGGGCCGCGCGCGGAGCGATCCCGGGGCCGCCCAGGGCTCCGCCGGCCGCAGCCGGGCCGCTCCGGGCCGCGGGGCCCTTGGTCTTCGTCCGGGGAGCGGGCGGCGGCATCGGCGGGATCGCCATCGCACGGGTGGCGTCGACCGGCGGCTCGGGGCTCACGGGCGCGTCGGGAGCGAGCAGCACCTTGGTGAGCAGCGCCCGCGCGCCCCGGTCGTCGAGCCGCTGTTCGGGGTCCTTGGCGAGCAGGCCGTAGATGACCTCCTCCAGCGGGCCCGCGTTCTTCGGCGGGTCCAGGGGCTCGGTCATCACCGCGGTCAGGGTCGCGATCGCGGAGCCCTTGTCATAGGGCGGGCAGCCCTCCACGCTCGCGTAGAGCAGTCCGCCGAGCGACCAGAGGTCGGCGGCGGGCCCGGGGCGGTGGCCGCGCGCCCGCTCCGGCGATATGTACGACGGGGCGCCGACCAGCATCCCGGTGGAGGTGATCGACGGGTCGCCCTCGACCTGGGCGATGCCGAAGTCGGTGAGGACCACCCGTCCGTCGTCGGCGATCAGCACATTGGACGGCTTCACATCGCGGTGCAGGATGCCCTCGCGGTGCGCGGAGCGCAGTACGTCGAGGATGGCGAGCCCGACCTCGGCGGCCCGGCGCGGTGTCAGGGTGCCGTCCTCGCGGATGACTTCGGCGAGGGACTTGCCCTCGACCAGCTCCATCACGATCCACGGGCGGTCGTCCTCGTCGACCACGTCGTAGACCGTCACCGCGCTGTTGTTGCGGATCCGGGCGATCGCCTTGGCCTCGCGCAGGGTGCGGGTGATGAGGCGGCGCTTCTCCTCGTCGTCGATGCTGTTGGGGAAGCGCAGCTCCTTCACGGCGACGGTACGGCCGAGGGTCTCGTCCTCGGCGCGCCAGACCGTGCCCATGCCGCCCCGGCCGAGCACTCCGCCGAGCCGGTAACGGCCGGAGAGCAGCCGCCCCTCGGGGTCCCGTCCGGGGGCCGTTCCCCGGCCGGAGCCGCGGGCCGGGGCCGCGGCCCGGGCGGGCGCGCTCTCCGTCGTCCTGCGCGCCGGGGGTACGACGGCGGGCAGCGCCCCGGTCGCGGCCCCGGACTCAACCTCCGCCCCGGGCGGTGCGTCTGTACCGGCGTCGGTCTCCCGTCCGCCGGACCGGGAACCGGTCCGCGCCGCCGGGACCGCCGCCGCTCCTCCGCCCGGCGCGTCGGCGCCCTCACCGGGCGCGGGCTCCCCGGACGCCTCGCCGGAATCACCCGGCTCCGGTGCCGTGGAGTCGGTGGACCTGTCCTGCTGGGGCTCCCGCGACTGCTCCGCCTCCGACATGCGTCCCCTCTGCGATCCGTGGTCTTCGCCCGCGCCTGCCGCTCCCGCGCGATGCGGTAACACGCCTTGGCAGAGCCTTCATTGTCCCTCACTCCGGGACGGGCGTTTCTCCCGGGTCCGCCGACCACCGGTGCGGGTCCGGAAGGTTGAAACCTCCACCATTCCTTCTCCGGTGTGAGGCTCGTCGCCCACGCGCTCGGGGCGCGCCGGAAGAACAGACGGTACGTCACGGATCGTCCCCCCGGCGGACGGGGCGTCACGCGCCGCCGCAGCGGCGGCGCGTGAGCGCGGGTGGTCAGAGCGGCACGATGTCCGGCGCTCCCAGCCGGGCGGCGTCCGCCGTCAGGTCGTCGGGCTGCCGCTGGGACTCCCGCTCCGCCTGCACCCGCTTCTCGTAGTGCTCGACCTCCTTGTCGATCTGGGCCTCTCCCCAGCCCAGGACGGGCGCCATCAGCTCCGCGCACTCGCGTGCGCTGCGGGTCCCCCGGTCGAAGGTCTCGATCGAGATCCGGGTGCGCCGCGTCAGCACGTCGTCCAGATGTCGCGCCCCTTCGTGTGACGCGGCGTAGACGACCTCGGCGCGCAGATAATCGTCGGCCCCGCCCAGCGGCTCGCCGAGACCGGGGTCCTCGGCGATGAGGTCGAGCACCTCCTCGGCCAACGAGCCGTACCGGTTCAGCAGATGCTCGACCCGCACCACATGGAGGCCGGTGCGCGCGGCGATCCTCGCCCGGGCGTTCCACAGCGCCGTGTACCCCTCGGCCCCGACCAGGGGCACATTCTCGGTGACGCAGTCGGCGACCCGCTGGTCCAGCCCGTGCACCGCCTCGTCCACCGCGTCCTTCGCCATCACCCGGTAGGTGGTGTACTTGCCGCCCGCCACGACCACGAGCCCGGGGACCGGGTGGGCCACCGTGTGCTCGCGGGAGAGCTTGCTGGTGGCGTCCGACTCGCCGGCGAGCAGCGGTCGCAGCCCCGCGTAGACGCCCTGGACGTCGTCGCGGGTCAGCGGCACGGCCAGCACCGAGTTGACATGTTCCAGCAGATAGTCGATGTCGGCGCTGGAGGCCGCCGGATGCGCCTTGTCGAGGTCCCAGTCGGTGTCGGTGGTGCCGACGATCCAGTGCCGGCCCCAGGGGATGACGAACAGCACCGACTTCTCGGTGCGCAGGATCAGCCCGGTCGTGGAGTGGATCCGGTCCTTGGGCACCACCAGATGAATGCCCTTCGAGGCGCGGACGTGGAACTGGCCGCGCTCGGCGATCAGCGCCTGGGTGTCGTCCGTCCACACCCCTGTCGCGTTCACCACCTGGCGGGCGCGGATCTCGTACTCCCCGCCGCCCTCGACGTCCTGGACGCGCGCGCCCACGACCCGCTCGCCCTCGCGCAGAAAGCCGATGACCCGGGCCCGGCTGGCGACCTGGGCCCCATAGCTCGCGGCGGTGCGGACCAACATCGCCACATACCGGGCGTCATCCATCTGGGCGTCGTAGTACTGCAACGCGCCGACCAGGGAGTCCTTCTTCAGACAGGGCGCCACGCGCAGGGCCTGCCGGCGGGAGAGATGGCGGTGCACGGGCAGGCCACGGCCATGGCCCGAGGAGACCGACATGGCGTCGTAGAGCGCGACGCCCGATCCGGCGTAGATCCGCTCCCATCCCTTGTGCTCCAGGGGATAGAGGAAGGGCACCGGCTTCACCAGATGCGGCGCCAGCCGCTCCAGCAGCAGCCCGCGCTCCTTGAGCGCCTCTCTGACGAGCGCGAAGTCCAGCATCTCCAGATAGCGCAGCCCGCCGTGAATGAGCTTGCTGGAGCGGCTCGATGTGCCCGACGCCCAGTCCCTGGCCTCCACAAGACCGGTGGAGAGCCCTCGTGTCACCGCGTCGAGCGCGGTGCCCGCGCCGACCACGCCCGCGCCGACGACCAGTACGTCCAGCTCTCGATCGGCCATGCCGGCGAGTGCCTGGGCGCGCTCTTCGGGTCCCAGTGTCGCTGTCTTCACTGTGCTTGCCTCCCGTCGCCCCCGTGTACCTCTGCCCGGACACCGCGCCCCGCATTCCCGGCCCGGCCCGACCGGCGAACCCGGCTCCGCCCGACCGGCGAACCCGGCCCGACCGGCGAACCCGGCTCCGCCCGACCGACGGACCCTGCCCGGCCCACACCGGACCCTGCCCGGCCCGCATCGGCCCGCGGCCCGGCCGCACCGACCGATCGGCCGGTCCCTCACCATCGATTCTGTCCGCAGTCACCGACTTCAGCCACCGCCTGTGGATAACACTCGGACCGCCACAGCCCTGCAATACCGCATATCGGTCATATTTACGCCTAGTCTGACATTGCGCACCCGCCCGTTCCGCCCACAGGGCTTGCGCCCACGCTCCCCTCCGGCTATGGGAAGGACGGCCACACGCATGCCCGCAGACCTCGCCGTCATCGGACTCGGTCACCACGGCCTGCCCCTCGCCCAGGCCGCCGTGGCCGCCGGCATCGAGACGATCGGCTATGACCCCGACCCTCGGCACCTCACCGAACCCGCCGCGGGCCGCACCCCCGCCGACATCCGGCGCATGCTCTCCGGAGGCTTCAGAACCGTCACGGACCCGGCCGAACTCGGCCGCGTCCGCACCGCCGCGATCTGCGCCCCCACCCCCCTCGGCCCGGACGGCAACCTCGACCTCACCGCCCTCACCGAGGCCGCCCGCGCCCTCGCCGCCCGGCTCCGCCCGCACACCACCGTGCTGCTCGAATCCGCCGTACAGCCCGGCACCACCGACTCCGTACTGCGCCCGATCCTGGAGGACGGCTCGGGGCTGCGGGCCGGCCGCGACTTTCATCTGGCCTACTCCCCCGGGCGGGTGGATCCCGGCAGCCGCACCCACGACTACGCCAACACCCCCAAGGTCATCGGCGGCCTCACCCCCGCCTGCACCGAGTCCGCCGCCGCCTTCTACGGCAGGCTCACCGACAAGGTCGTCCGCGCCCGGGGACTGCGCGAGGCCGAGACCGTGAAGGTCCTGGAGACCAACTTCCGCCATGTGAACATCGCGCTGGTCAACGAGATGGCCGTGCTCTGCCACGACCTCGGGGTCGACCTCTGGGACGTGATCCGCTGCGCCGAGACCAAGCCGTACGGCTTCCAGGCCTTCCGCCCCGGCCCGGGCGTCGGCGGCCACGGCGTGCCGCTGGACCCCGGGATCCTCCCGTACAGCGGGCGCACCCCCGGCCATCCGCTGCGGATGGTCGGCCTCGCCCAGGAGATCAACGCACGGATGCCGCAATACGTCATCCAGCGTTGCGCCACTCTGCTGAACGAGCACGGAAAATCCGCCCGGGGCGCACGGGTACTGCTGCTGGGAATCACCTACAAGCCGGATCTCGCGGATCTGGCCGGCTCCCCCGCCCAGGAGATCAGCCGCCGGCTGATGGACCTGGGCGCGGCCGTCAGCTACCACGATCCGTACGTCCCCGACTGGCGGGTGCGCGACCAGCCCGTCCCCCGCGCGGACTCGCTCTACGAGGCCGCCGCCGCCGCGGATCTGACCGTACTGCTCCAGCACCACCGCACCTACGACCTCCAGGGCCTCGCCGTGAAGGCACAGCTGCTCCTGGACACCAGGGGAGCCACCCCGGCGGGCGCCGCCCACCGGCTGTGACGGCCCGGGGCGTACCCAAGGTGCGCCCGGGGTGCGCCCCGGGCGCACGAAGAGGGGCCCGACGCCTTCCTCAAAGGCGTCGGGCCCCTCCGCTCACGCTACGCGCGGGTCAGCGGCTGTGCTGCGAGTCCGCGACGGTGACCTCGACCCGCTGGAACTCCTTCAGCTCGCTGTAGCCCGTCGTCGCCATCGCGCGACGCAGCGCCCCGAAGAAGTTCATCGAGCCGTCGGGGGTGTGCGAGGGGCCCGAGAGGACCTCCTCGGTGGTGCCCACGATGCCCAGGTCGACGAGCTTGCCGCGCGGCACGTCCTCGTGGACCGCCTCCATGCCCCAGTGGCGGCCTCGACCGGGCGCGTCCGTCGCACGGGCCAGCGGGGAGCCGATCATCACGGCGTCCGCACCGCAGGCGATCGCCTTCGGGAGGTCTCCGGACCAGCCCACGCCGCCGTCGGCGATGACGTGGACATAACGGCCGCCGGACTCGTCCATGTAGTCGCGGCGGGCGGCCGCGACATCGGCGACCGCGGTCGCCATCGGGACCTGGATGCCCAGCACATTACGGGTGGTGTGGGCCGCGCCGCCGCCGAAGCCGACGAGGACGCCGGCCGCGCCGGTGCGCATCAGGTGGAGGGCGGCGGTGTAGGTGGCACAGCCGCCGACGATCACCGGAACGTCCAGCTCGTAGATGAACTGCTTCAGATTGAGCGGCTCGGCCGCGCCCGAGACGTGCTCGGCGGAGACCGTGGTGCCGCGGATGACGAAGATGTCCACACCCGCGTCGACCACGGCCTTGGAGAACTGGGCGGTGCGCTGCGGGGAGAGCGCGGCGGCCGTCACCACGCCCGAGTCCCGCACCTCCTTGATGCGCTGCCCGATCAGCTCTTCCTTGATCGGGGCCGCGTAGATCTCCTGGAGGCGACGGGTCGCGGTCTCCGGAGCCATCTCCGCGATCTCGTCCAGCAGCGGCTGGGGGTCCTCGTACCTCGTCCACAGTCCTTCGAGGTTGAGGACGCCGAGGCCGCCCTGCTCGCCGATGCGGATCGCGGTCTGCGGAGAGACCACCGAGTCCATCGGAGCCGCCAGGAAGGGCAGGTCAAAGCGGTAGGCGTCGATCTGCCAGGCGATCGAGACCTCCTTCGGGTCCCGTGTGCGCCGGCTCGGTACGACGGCGATGTCATCGAACGCGTACGCCCTGCGACCGCGCTTGCCGCGCCCGATCTCGATCTCAGTCACCTTGTGTGGCCTTTCCCTCTACGTCTGCGCCTACCAGTATCACCGACGCATACGACAGGGGCGGATCCGGAGAACCGGAACCGCCCCTGACAGGCGAGGGCTACTGCTTCGCGCTGTTACTTCCTGCTGTAATTCGGTGCTTCGACCGTCATCTGGATGTCGTGCGGGTGGCTCTCCTTGAGCCCCGCCGAGGTGATCCGGACGAATCGGCCGTTGGACTGGAGCTCGGGGACCGTGCGACCGCCGACATAGAACATCGACTGGCGCAGACCGCCCACCAGCTGGTGGACGACGGCCGAGAGCGGACCCCGGTAGGGCACCTGGCCCTCGATGCCCTCGGGAACCAGCTTCTCGTCGGAGGCGACGCCCTCCTGGAAGTAGCGGTCCTTGGAGAAGGAGCGCTGCTCGCCGCGGGACTGCATCGCGCCCAGCGAGCCCATGCCGCGGTACGACTTGAACTGCTTGCCGTTGATGAAGAGCAGCTCGCCCGGGGACTCCTCGCAGCCCGCGAGCAGCGAGCCGAGCATCACCGTGTCGGCGCCCGCGACCAGGGCCTTGGCGATGTCGCCCGAGTACTGGAGGCCGCCGTCGCCGATGACCGGGACACCGGCCGCCTTGGCGGCGAGGGAGGCCTCGTAAATCGCGGTGACCTGGGGCACGCCGATGCCGGCGACCACTCGGGTCGTGCAGATGGAGCCGGGGCCGACGCCCACCTTGATGCCGTCGACGCCGGAGTCGATCAGCGCCTGCGCGCCGTCGCGGGTGGCGATGTTGCCGCCGATGACGTCGACGCCGGAGGCATTCGACTTGATCTTGGCGACCATGTCGCCGACCAGCCGGGAGTGGCCGTGCGCGGTGTCCACGACGATGAAGTCGACGCCCGCCTCGACCAGGGCCTGGGCGCGCTCGAAGGCGTCACCGGCCACACCGACGGCCGCGCCGACGAGCAGCCGGCCGTCCTTGTCCTTGGCGGCGTTCGGGTACTTCTCGGCCTTGACGAAGTCCTTGACCGTGATCAGGCCCTTGAGGACGCCCGCGTCGTCGACCAGCGGAAGCTTCTCGATCTTGTGGCGGCGCAGCAGCTCCATGGCGTCCACGCCGGAGATGCCGACCTTGCCGGTGACCAGCGGCATCGGGGTCATGACCTCGCGCACCTGGCGGCTGCGGTCCGACTCGAAGGCCATGTCGCGGTTGGTGACGATGCCCAGCAGCTTGCCCGCGCGGTCGGTGACCGGGACGCCGCTGATGCGGAACTTCGCGCACAGCTCGTCGGCCTCACCGAGCGTGGCGTCGGGGTGCACCGTGATCGGGTCGGTGACCATGCCGGACTCGGAGCGCTTGACCAGGTCGACCTGGTTGGCCTGGTCGGCGATGGAGAGATTGCGGTGCAGCACGCCCACGCCGCCCTGGCGGGCCATCGCGATGGCCATCCGGGCCTCGGTGACCTTGTCCATCGCCGCGGAGAGCAGCGGGATGTTCACCCGGACGTTCTTCGAGATGTACGAGGAGGTGTCGATCTGGTCGGGAGCCATGTCGGAGGAGCCCGGCAGCAGCAGCACATCGTCGTAGGTCAGCCCGAGTGTCGCGAATTTCTCGGGCACTCCGTCGATGTTGGTCATGACACCTTCCCCAAATGGCCTTGATCGGTGCGGATGTCCATGCTAACGGCCCGGGACGCCCTCTCATTCCACGATCAAGAATGCTCGGCGGCTTTGTGGGTTGACACACACCCGCGAGAGGCGCGGGAAACGCCGGAGACGACGGGAAAACGGCGGCTACTGCTCGGCGAGCGCGCGGAGCCTGCTGAGCGCCCGGTGCTGGGCGACCCTGACCGCGCCGGGGGACATTCCCAGCATCTGGCCCGTCTCCTCGGCGGTGAGGCCGACCGCGACCCGCAGCACCAGCAGCTCGCGCTGGTTCTCCGGGAGGTTGGCCAGCAGCCTCTTGGCCCACTCCGCGTCATCGCTGAGCAGGGCGCGCTCCTCGGGACCCAGGGAGTCGTCGGGGCGCTCGGGCATCTCGTCGGAGGGCACGGCCGTCGATCCGGGGTGGCGCATGGCGGCGCGCTGGAGATCGGCGACCTTGTGGGTGGCGATGGCGAAGACGAACGCCTCGAAGGGTCTGCCGGTGTCCCGGTAGCGGGGCAGCGCCATCAGCACGGCGACGCAGACCTCCTGGGCGAGGTCCTCCACGAAGTGGCGCGCGTCACCGGGCAGCCGGTTGAGCCGGGTGCGGCAGTAGCGCAGCGCGAGTGGATGGACATGCGCGAGGAGGTCGTGCGTGGCTTGCTCGTCCCCTTCGACGGCACGGTGGACGAGCGCACCGATGACCGTGGTGTTGTCGTCACGCATCGGTCCATGGTGCATCGGTGGCCGCTGATCCGTGGCACCGTGTCCCATGTTGTGCACCGAAGCGTTATGAGCAGGTGCGCCGGAACTCATTGCCTGCGCCCTCCCCTTCCGCTCGCCGGACTCGTTCCCGAGGAACTCCACACCTCAAGGATGCGGCATCGCGAGGGAAACGGATGCCCGCGGCCGCCCGTCGCCCCGCTCACCGTACGGCGAGCGGGGTCGGTCGCACCCCTCGGGCACCCCGCGAACGGTCCTAACGGACCAGGCCCCAGCGGAATCCGAGCGCGACCGCGTGCGCACGGTCCGAGGCTCCCAGCTTCTTGAAGAGGCGGCGCGCGTGAGTCTTCACCGTGTCCTCGGAGAGGAACAGCTCGCGGCCGATCTCGGCGTTGGAACGGCCGTGGCTCATTCCTTCGAGCACCTGGATCTCGCGCGCGGTGAGCGTGGGCGCGGCGCCCATCTCGGCCGAGCGCAGTCTGCGCGGGGCGAGCCGCCAGGTCGGGTCGGCGAGTGCCTGGGTCACCGTCGCGCGCAGCTCGGCGCGGGAGGCGTCCTTGTGCAGATAGCCGCGGGCCCCCGCGGCGACCGCGAGCGCCACTCCGTCGAGATCTTCGGCGACGGTGAGCATGATGATCCGGGCGCCGGGGTCGGCCGAGAGCAGTCGGCGGACCGTCTCGACACCGCCCAGGCCGGGCATGCGTACATCCATCAGAATCAGATCCGAGCGGTCGGCGCCCCAGCGGCGGAGGACTTCCTCGCCGTTGGCCGCGGTCGTCACGCGCTCGACGCCGGGCACGGTCGCGACCGCGCGGCGGAGCGCCTCTCGGGCAAGCGGGGAGTCGTCGCAGACGAGGACGGATGTCATGGCCGCCCTCCGCAGCTGATGCGCGTCACCTTGAGCCTCCAGGCTGGGTACGTTTCTTCACCTGTGCGGTTGAGCGCACTCGGACGTGTGCCCGAGCACTTGTTGCTTCAACCGCCTCCGCACTACCAACGATGGTCACTCGAAAGAGTTACGGCCCGGAGCGGACTCTTCAGCACTTCACGCGAGAGGGCCCGCGCGGCGGTGAGCGCAGCGGGGGAACGGTTCTTCTTTCATCACGTATGCACCATTTAGCTGATTTTCTTCACTTTGGGTGGTGTCTGTGGCTAGATTCGTAATGAGTCATATTTACATCTACTAACACAGTAGATGTACGGTCGTGAGGCAGCGTGCGGGCGCCGGGTGCGGCTCGTGCCCCTCCGCTCGCGCGACGCGACCTGACCGGATCCGCTCAGCACGGTTTCAAGGGGCAAGCGCTATGGCAGATTTCTCCCGCCTTCCCGGACCCAACGCCGACCTGTGGGACTGGCAGCTCCTCGCGGCCTGCCGGGGTGTGGACAGCTCGCTCTTCTTCCACCCCGAGGGGGAGCGCGGGGCCGCGCGCAGCGCGCGCGAGAACTCGGCGAAAGAGGTGTGCATGAGGTGTCCGGTCCGCGCCGAGTGCGCCGCGCACGCGCTGGCGGTGCGGGAGCCCTACGGGGTGTGGGGCGGACTGACGGAGGACGAGCGCGAGGAGCTGATGGGCCGCGCGCGGCACCGGCTGGTCCCGGCGGCCAGCTCGACGGGCACGGGGCAGGACTGACGCCCCAGCCATTCGCAGAAACGTTCCTGCACCGACACTCGCAGTGACACCCGCACTGACATACAGGGATGGATGCGGGCACGGATACGGGCGGGGAGGCCCGCCCGCGTCAGCGGGACGCCGCCAGGGCGAGCTGGTCGAGGGTGGCCGCGACCGCCGGGACCTGGGAGAGGTCCGGCAGGGTGAGCGCGACGATCTCCCGCACCACCGGCGGGTCGACCGTGATGGCGCGCGCGCCCTTGGGGCGTACCGACTCCAGCGCCAGCTCCGGCAGTACCGCGACCCCCAGACCGGCTCCGACCAGGCCGATCACGGCCGGGTAGTCGTCGGTGGCGAAGTCGATGCGCGGGGTGAAACCGGCCTCCTCGCAGACCTCGACCAGCTGACGGCGACAGCGCGGGCAGCCCGCGATCCAGGGGTCGTCGGCGAGATCGCCGATGGCGACCGCGCCCGCACCGGCGAGCCGGTGCCCCTCGGGGACCAGCCCGACGAGCCGGTCGGAGAGCAGCGGCCGGACGATCAGGTCGTCCCACTCGGCCTCCCGCTCGGCGGCCCCGCCGTAGCGGAAGGCGAGCGCGATGTCGCAGTCCCCCTCGCGCAGCATCTCCACCGAGCGCGGCGGCTCGGCGTCGACGAGCGAGACCTGGGTGCCGGGGTGGGCGGCCCGGAGCGCGGCGAGGGCGGTGGGCACCAGGGTGGAGCTGCCGCTGGGGAAGGAGACCAGCCGGACCCGGCCCGCCCGCAGCCCGGCGATGGCCGCGATCTCCTCCTCCGCCGCGGTGAGCCCGGCGAGGATGCCGGAGGCGTGGCGCACCAGCACCTCTCCGGCCTGGGTCAGCCGCATCTCCCGGCCGGCGCGGATCAGCAGCGGGGTGCCCGCGGAGGTCTCCAGGGCCTTCATCTGCTGGCTGACGGCGGGCTGGGTGCAGCCCAGGGTGCGGGCGGCGGCGGAGAAGGAGCCGGTGGTGGCCACCGCGCGCAGGACTCGGAGATGACGGGCCTCAATCACCTTTTCACTATAAGCACCCCTTGGAGACATAGGCAATTATTCAACAGATAGTTTGATGTTGAGGGATTGTTGAGGGCTTAACGTGATGTTCATGAAGCTTCTGACCGTGAACACCGGCCCCGCCCGCGCCGTGGAGTACAGCGATTTCCCCACCGCGATCGACAAACGGCCGGTCGAGGAAGCCGTGTGGGTGAGCGACCCCGGGCCCAGGGGTTCGGGCGGCAGCGGGCTCGCCGGCGACGCGATCGGGGACCGGCGTCACCACGGCGGGAGCGATCAGGCGGTGTACGCCTTCGCCCGCGAGGACCTGGACTTCTGGGAGGGCGAGCTGGGCCGCCCCCTGCCCAACGGCGTCTTCGGCGAGAACCTCACCACCCAGGGGCTCGATGTGAACAACGCCCTGATCGGCGAGTGCTGGCGGATCGGCGACCGGCTGGTGCTGGAGGTGACCTCCGGCCGTGTCCCCTGCCGCACCTTCGCCGAGTGGCTGGGCGAGAAGGGCTGGGTGCGGCGCTTCACCCGGCACGCCGGGACCGGGGCGTATCTGCGGGTCGTCGAGCCCGGCGCGGTCCGCGCGGGCGACCCCATCGAGACGGTCCACCGGCCCGGCCACGAGGTGACGGTGAGCATGGCGTTCCGCGCCGGGACCATCGAGCGCGCGCTGCTGCCGGAGGTCCTCGCGGCGGGCGAGGCGCTCCATCCGGAGCTGCTGGCCAAAGCGCGGGAGTACGTCGCCAGGCACGGCGGCGCGTGAGCGTCGCCGGGAAGCCGCCCCGGTGCCGAGGCCGGGCCGGGGCGGCTCCGCGGTGACCGGTTGCGGGCGGTCCCCGGCGGGGCACTAACGTGCCGCCTATGACGACTGCACTGATCACGGGAGCGACCGCGGGCATCGGGGCCGCGTTCGCGCGGCGGCTCGCCTCCGAGGGACACAATCTGGTGCTGGTGGCCCGTGACACCGCGAGGCTCCGGGAACAGGCCACCGAGCTGCACGACCGGCACGGCGTCGAGGCCGAGGTGCTGACCGCCGACCTGTCGTCGGAGGAGGGGATCTCGGCGGTCGAGAAGCGGCTCTCCGACCCCCGCGAACCGGTGGATCTGCTGATCAACAACGCCGGCTTCGGCAATAAGGGACGCTTCCTGGAAGTCTCCATGGAAGACGAGCTGACCATGCTGAAGGTGCACTGCGAGGCGGTCCTCCGGCTCACCGCGGCGGCGGCGCGCGGCATGCGGGAGCGGCGCAGGGGCGCCGTCGTCAATGTGGCCTCGGTGGCGGCCTTCGTCCCCCGGGGCACCTATGGCGCGTCCAAGTCGTGGGTCGTGCAGTTCACCCAGGGCGCGGCCCGGGACCTGGCCGGATCAGGGGTGCGGCTGATGGCGCTCTGCCCCGGTTTCGTCCGTACCGAATTCCATCAGCGCGCCGGGATGGGGACGGAGAACATCCCCGGCTGGATGTGGCTGGACGCCGACCGGCTGGTGTCGGCGGCGCTCACGGATCTGGCGCGTGGAAAGACGGTCTCGATCCCGGACCCCCGGTACAAGGCGCTGATGGGGCTGGTGAAGCTGGCTCCCCGGGGCGTGCTGGGCGGCATCAGCTCCAAGACCGGCCGCAAGTACGGCCCGCAGTAGGCGGGTACGGCCGGGGAAGGTCCGGGCGGAGCCTCCAGGGGTACGGATCCCGCCATGGGGTACTCCGCCGAACCGCCGCACCACGCCGCCGCCGGCCGCCGACCCGAAGTGCTGCTCGCCATGGGCCCGGGCGTCGCCGAGCGCCTGCTCACCGCCCGGCACCGCGAGCGGCTCACCGCGCTCGCCCGCACCGACCCCGGGCTCATCGCCCACGACCTGACCGACCCCGCCCCCGCCGTACGCACCGCCCTCTCCACCGCCGAGACCCTGCTGACCTGCTGGGGCGCTCCCCCGCTCACCGCGGACGCCCTCGCCGCCGCGCCCCGGCTGCGCGCGGTCGTGCACGCCGCCGGATCCGTGAAGCAGCACATCACCGACGCCTGCTGGGAGCGCGGGCTCGCCGTCTCGTCCGCGGCCGAGGCCAACGCGCTGCCGGTCGCCGAGTACACGCTGGCCGCGATCCTCTTCGCGGGCAAGGGGGTGCTGCGCTCGGCGCGACGGTACGCCGAGCTGCGCGCGGGCCATGACTGGGGCCGGGAGCTGAGCGGGGCCGGCAATTACCGCCGTACGGTCGGGATCGTCGGCGCTTCCCGCGTCGGGCGGCGGGTGATCGAGCTGCTGCACCCCTTCGACCTGCGGGTTCTCTTGTACGACCCCTATGTCGACGAAGCCGGCGCCCGGGCGCTGGGGGCGGTGTGGACCGGGCTGGACGCGCTCTGCGCGGGCAGTGACATCGTCTCGGTGCACGCTCCGGAGCTGGCGGCGACCCACCGGCTGATCGACGGCCGCCGGCTGGCGCTGATGCCGGACGGGGCGACCCTGATCAATACCTCGCGCGGTTCGCTGGTCGACGGGACGGCGCTGCTGCCGGAGCTGGTGTCGGGCCGGCTGTACGCGGTGCTCGATGTGACCGATCCCGAGGTGCCGGACGTCGCCTCGCCGCTGTACGGGCTGCCCAATGTGCTGCTCACCCCGCATGTCGCCGGTTCGCTCGGCAATGAGCTGCACCGGCTGGCGGACCGGGCCCTGGACGAGCTGGAGCGGTACGCCCGGGGGCTGCCGTTCGCCCGGCCGGTGTCGGCGGCGGGGCTGGAGCGGGAGGCATGAGAAAGCCGCCGGGCCCGGCGCCCCCCGTGAGAGGAGTGCCGGGCCCGGCGGCTCAGTGCCGACTGTGCGTCAGCGCCGTGCGTCAGTGGGAGTGACCGTGGCCGTGACCGGCGTCGGCCTCTTCCTCGGCCGGCTTCTCGACGACCAGGGTCTCGGTCGTGAGCAGCAGGGACGCGATGGAGGCGGCGTTCTCCAGGGCGGAGCGGGTGACCTTGACCGGGTCGATGACGCCGGCCTTCACCAGGTCGCCGTACTCGCCGGTGGCCGCGTTGTAGCCCTGGCCCTTGTCCAGCTCGGCGACCTTGGAGACGATGACATAGCCCTCCAGGCCGGCGTTCTCCGCGATCCAGCGCAGCGGCTCGACGGCGGCGCGGCGGACGACGGCGACACCGGTGGCCTCGTCGCCCTCCTTGCCGAGGTTGCCCTCAAGCACCTTGACGGCGTGGACCAGAGCGGAGCCACCACCGGAGACGATGCCCTCCTCGACCGCGGCGCGGGTCGCGGAGATGGCGTCCTCCAGACGGTGCTTCTTCTCCTTCAGCTCCACCTCGGTGGCGGCGCCGACACGGATCACGCAGACACCGCCGGCCAGCTTCGCCAGGCGCTCCTGGAGCTTCTCGCGGTCCCAGTCGGAGTCCGTGGACTCGATCTCGGCCTTGATCTGCGCCACGCGGCCGGTGATGTCCGCGGAGTCGCCGCCACCGTCGACGATGGTGGTGTCGTCCTTGGAGATGGTCACGCGGCGGGCGGAGCCCAGCACGTCCAGACCGGCCTGGTCGAGCTTGAGGCCGACCTCTTCGGCGATGACGGTGGCGCCGGTGAGGACGGCCATGTCCTGGAGCATCGCCTTGCGGCGGTCGCCGAAGCCGGGGGCCTTGACGGCCACGGCGTTGAACGTGCCGCGGATCTTGTTGACCACGAGGGTGGAGAGCGCCTCGCCCTCGACATCCTCGGCGATGATCAGCAGCGGCTTGGAGCCACCCGCCTGGATGACCTTCTCCAGCAGCGGGAGCAGGTCCTGGATGGAGGAGATCTTGCCCTGGTTGATCAGGATGTACGGGTCGTCGAGGACGGCCTCCATACGCTCCTGGTCGGTGACCATGTACGGCGAGAGGTAGCCCTTGTCGAAGGCCATGCCCTCGGTGAAGTCGAGCTCCAGGCCGAAGGTGTTGGACTCCTCGACGGTGATGACACCGTCCTTGCCGACCTTGTCCATGGCCTCGCCGACCAGCTCGCCGACCTGCTGGTCCTGCGCGGAGAGCGCGGCGACGGCGGCGATGTCGGCCTTGTCCTCGATGGGACGGGCGGTCGCGAGGAGCTCCTCGGACACGGCCTTGACCGCGGCGTCGATGCCCTTCTTCAGAGAAGAGGGGGAGGCGCCGGCGGCGACGTTGCGGAGGCCCTCGCGGACCAGCGCCTGCGCGAGCACGGTGGCGGTGGTGGTGCCGTCACCAGCGATGTCGTTGGTCTTGGTGGCCACCTCCTTCACCAGCTGGGCGCCGAGGTTCTCGTACGGGTCGTCGAGCTCGACCTCACGGGCGATCGTGACACCGTCGTTGGTGATGGTGGGTGCGCCGAACTTCTTGTCGATGACGACATTGCGGCCCTTGGGGCCGATGGTCACCTTCACGGTGTCGGCAAGCTTGTTGACGCCGCGCTCGAGGGCGCGACGGGCGTCCTCGTCGAACTTCAGGATCTTCGCCATGGAGCGTTTCAGTCCTCTTCGTGATACGAACAGCGCCCCCAGCGCCCGGATATGAAGGTCAGCGGGGGCCAGGGGCGCGGTTCAAAAAACAAACGGGGTACGGAGACTCCGGGGCGAGCCCCGGTAATCCGACCTACTTCTCGATGATCGCGAGAACGTCGCGCGCCGAGAGGACGAGGTACTCCTCGCCGTTGTACTTCACCTCGGTGCCGCCGTACTTGCTGTACAGAACGACGTCGCCGGTCTTGACGTCGAGCGGCAGGCGCTCGCCGTTCTCGAAGCGACCCGGGCCGACCGCGAGGACGACGCCCTCCTGGGGCTTCTCCTTCGCGGTGTCCGGGATGACCAGGCCAGAGGCAGTGGTCTGCTCGGCGTCGAGCGGCTGGACCACAATGCGGTCCTCAAGCGGCTTGATGGCAACCTTGGAGCTGGTGGTCGTCACGGTCCGGCCTCCCCCTTCGGAGATCTCGGGGTTTAACTGTCTGGGGTGGCGACCAGGTCGATCCGTCGTCGCGGGTGCCGGACCTGCCCTGTCGCGCATTGGCACTCTCCGGTGGGGAGTGCCAGACCCGAGACTATGACCGCGATTAGCACTCGGTCAAGCGGAGTGCCAATACAGCGCCCTGATGGCGCGATCATGAGGGGGCGCGCGACGCCCTCCGAGGGCGCGGACCGGACCCGCGCGCGCCGGACGGGAACGGCCGGACGGGACCCGCCGGACCCGGCCTAGACGTAGTCCTCCAGCCGGGCCACCGCGTACCCCTTCTCCGTCACCGTCCGCATGACCTGCCGGATCATGTCGGGCATCGTGCCCTCCCAGTCCTCCGTGCCCCGGAAGTGGGTGAGGATGATGTCGCCCGGGTGCAGATCCCGGTCCCACTCGCGCCACTCCATGTGGTCGGGGAAGGCCTCGGCCGCCCAGAGCGGCACGGCCTTGACCCCGCAGGCGCTGGCCGCGCGCAGGGTGTCCTGGTTGTAGTTGCCGTACGGCGGACGGAAGAGCGGCGGGCGCTTGCCGTAGAGCCTGTCGAGGTTGGACTGCTGGCCGCAGATCTCCCGCTTCTGCGCGCTGTAGGACAGCCCGGGCATGTAGCGGTGGTTCAGGGTGTGGTTGTGGAGCGCGACGCCCCGGTCGCGCATCTCGCGGAAGTAGCCGTAGTTGTCGTTGATCACGTAGTCGCTCAGAAAGGCGCTGTACGGGATCTGGAGCTCCGACATCATCCGCAGCAGCTCGGGGTCCTTCTCCGTGCCGTCGTCGATGGTCAGGAAGACGACCCGCTCGGTCACCGGCACCGTGGTGAAGACCGGCGGCAGATACTCGCCGCCCTCCACCTCGAAGCCCTTGCGGGTGGTGATCGTGGGCTTGACCGCCGGTGGCGGGGGCGCGGCCAGCGGGGTGCGGTCCAGGCCCCACTTGCGGGCCGCGACGGCCCGCAGGGCCTGGGACTCGCGGACGCTCTCCGCGCGGTCCGCCGGGGAGCCGCCGGGACCCCCCGGACCTCCCGGCCCCGCCGCCCCGCGCTCCTTGACCGTCCGGGTGGCGTCGCGGTGCGCGCCTTCGCGTTCGCCGGTCGTCTCGGCCGCGCACGCCGAGCCGAGCAGGGCGACCAGCAGGGCGGCCGCGAGCCCACAGCGCCGGGGCGATGAGAGGGATTTTTCCATCATGTTTCCGGTTTGTCTGGTTAGCTGCATGGCGCTGGATCCTGTCAGCACGGGCCCCGCCGCACCGGCCGACACCTCCGGCCGGGCCGGACGGTCCCCCCGGCTGGCCCACACACCCCCCGACACTTGGCCCACAATGTCCAGGTGAACGACCTCTCCCCGCTTCTCACCGACGAGGGCCAGTCCCTGCTCGCCGCGCTCCGCGACTTCAACCCCGCCCAGGAGCTGGCGATCGCCACCCGACTGCGCCGCGATCACCCGGCCGAGCTGGTCTCGGCCGCCATCGGACAGGCCCGGCTGCGCCAGCGCGCGGTGGCGAAGTTCGGCGCGGAGGACGCGTACCGGATGTACTTCACCCCGAACGGCGTCGAACAGGCGACCCGCAAGTCCGTCGCCGAGTACCGGGCGGGCCGCTTCGCCGCGCTCGGCGTGGCCTCGGTCGCGGATCTGTGCAGCGGCATCGGCGGCGACGCCGTCGCGCTCGCCCGGGCAGGCATCCGGGTGCTGGCCGTGGACCGCGATCCGCTGACCGCCTCTGCGGTACGGGCCAACGCCGCCGCCCTCGGGCTCGCGGAGCTGATCGAGGTCCGCGAGGCCGATGTGACGGAGATCGACACCTCGGGTTACGACGCGGTCTTCGTCGACCCCGCGCGCCGGGGCGGCCGGGGCCGGGTCTTCGACCCGGAGGCCTACTCCCCGCCGCTGTCCTGGGCGATCGAGGCGGCCAGGGCCCGCCCGCACGCCGCGCTCAAGATCGCGCCGGGGATCCCGCACGAGCTGGTCCCGGACGATTTCGACGCGGAGTGGATCTCGGACGAGGGCGATGTGAAGGAGGCCGTCCTCTGGCGCGGGGCACGTACCGCCACCGCCGGGCCCGCCGGACCCGGGATCGCCGCGACCCTGCTGCCCGGTCCGCGCACCCTCACCGGCCGGGGGCTGCCCGACCCGCCGGTCCGCCCGGTCGGCCGCTATCTGTACGAGCCGGACGGCGCGGTGATCCGCGCGCATCTGGTCGCCGAGGCCGCCGAGGCGCTGAACGGCGGACTGATCGACGAGACCATCGCGTACATCACCTCGGACGAACCGCACCCCGGCACGCCCTTCGCCACCGGGTACGAGATCACCGATGTGCTCCCGTTCCATCTGAAGCGGCTCAAGGCGCTGCTCCGGGAGCGCGGAGTGGGGTCGCTGACAGTGAAGAAGCGCGGCTCGGCGGTGGAGCCGGAGGAGCTGCGCCGCAAGGTGAAGCCGCAGGGGCCGCACTCGGCGACGGTCTTCCTGACCCGGGTCGCGGGCGCTCCCGCCATGCTGATCGGCCACCCCGCGCGATAAGCGGTGCCTAGCCCTGCTCCGCGCGTTCCAGCAGCAGTTCGCGTTCCCGTTCGTTGCGGGTGAGCCCGGCCGCGCGGCGGAATTCCTCGCGGGCCTCGGCCGTCCGTCCGAGCCGGGCCAGGAGATCGCCCCGGACGCTCGGCAGCAGGTGGTAGTCCTTCAGCGCGGGCTCCGCCGCGAGGGCGTCGACCAGCGCCAGGCCCGCGCCCGGACCCTCGGCCATGGAGATCGCCACCGCCCGGTTCAGCTCGACCACGGGCGAGGGGACCGCCGCGACCAGCTGCCCGTAGAGCGCGGCGATGGTCGCCCAGTCGGTGTCCTCGTAGCGGACCGCCCGGGCGTGGCAGGCGGCGATCGCCGCCTGGAGGACGTACGGGCCCGGGAGGCCGCCCTTCTCGGTCGCGCGGCCGAGCGCGGCGAAGCCCCGGCGGACGAAGAGCTGGTTCCAGCGGGTGCGGTTCTGGTCGGCGAGCAGCACCGGGCGGCCGTCCGGGCCGGTCCTGGCGGGGATCCGCGAGGTCTGGAGCTCCAGCAGCGCGACCAGCCCGTGCGCCTCGGGCTCCTTGGGCATCAGGGCGGCGAGCACCCGCCCCAGCCGGAGGGCGTCCTCGCAGAGGGCGGGGCGGAGCCAGTCGTCGCCCGCGGTCGCCGAGTACCCCTCGTTGAAGACGAGGTAGATCACTTCCAACACGGAGTCCAGCCGGGCCGCCCGGTCGGGGCCGTACGGCACCTCGAAGGGGACGCCGGCCCTGGCGAGGGAGCGCTTGGCGCGGACGACGCGCTGGGCGATCGTCGGCTCCGCGGCGAGGAAGGCGCGGGCGATCTCCTCGGTGGTGAGTCCGCCGAGCAGCCGCAGGGTGAGCGCGATCCTGGCGTCCGTGGAGAGCACCGGATGGCAGGCGGTGAAGATGAGCCGCAGCATGTCGTCGTCGATGTCGTCGGCACCCGGCGGCTCCGGCGGCGGGATGTCCTCCAGGCTCCGCCCGACCTCCGCGAGCTTGCGCGCGTAGGTCTCCTTGCGCCGCACCAGGTCGATCGCCCGGTGCTTGGCGGTGGCCATGAGCCAGGCGGCCGGCTTCTCCGGTACGCCCGACTCCGGCCACTGTTCCAACGCGGCGACCAGAGCGTCCTGCGCGATCTCCTCGGCGATGCCCACGTCTCTCACGATCCGGGCGACACCGGCGATGATCCGCGCCGACTCGATCCTGAATACGGTCTCCACCGCGCTCGCTGTCGTCACCGGGCCATCAGAGCAGCCGGGCGGCGCGGGGGCAAACAACCCGGTGCTCAGCCCTCGGTGATCTCGCGGATCTCGGAGGTGATCGTCCAGTACTCCTCGTGGACCTGGAGGAAGCGCTTGGTCCACTCCAGCGCCTCGGCCCGGTCCTTGGCCTGGATGAGGGCGAAGCCGCCGATGACCTCCTTGGTCTCGGTGAAGGGGCCGTCGGTGTAGCTGATCCTCCCGTTGGACCAGGTGACCCTGGTCGCCTCGGAGGTGGGGGTCAGACCGCCGGTCTCCAGCAGGACTCCGGCCTTGGTCATCTCCTCGATCAGCTCTCCCATCCGCCGCATCAGCCCTTCGCTGACACCGCCGGCGGGGATGTCGTTCTCGTCGACGCGGACCATCGTCAGAAAGCGCGGCATGGTGACTCCTCGGTGGTTCTGTACGGCCGGCGGGGCCGTTTCCCCGCCGCTCACCCCTATGTCGAACGGGAGACCGCCGGATCGACATCCCCTCCGGAATTATTTTCGGAACTTTCCCGGAGGGCCACCGGGGAGGTGCGGGCGCGGCCCGGCAGCAGGGCCGACGCCACCAGGGCGGCCACCACGAGCAGCCCGGCGCACACCCAGTACGCCGCGCGGTAGCCCTCCGCGAGCGCCGCCGGGCCGGTGCCGGACCCGGTGACGGTGCCCGCGGCCGTGACCAGGACGGCGAGGCCGAGCGAGCCGCCTATCTGGCGGGAGCTGTTGAGCAGCCCGGAGGCCATGCCCGCCTCGGCGGGCGGCACCTCGCTGGTCGCGGCCGTGCCCAGGGGCACGAAGCTGAGGCCGATGCCGAGGCTGCCGAGGAGCGAGGGCCAGAGGATGGAGTACGCGAAGCTCCCGCCGGGGGTCGCGGTGAGGGCGAATCCGGCGAATCCGGCCGCGCCGAGCAGCCCGCCGAGCGCCAGCATTCCCCGGACCCCGACGGCGGCGAGCGTCTTGGCGGCGATCAGCGAACCGGCCACCACTCCGGCGCAGAAGGGCAGGAAGGCGACGCCGGTCGCGGTGGCCCCGTAGCCGAGCACCTGCTGCATGTAGAGCGAGCAGAAGTAGAGCGAGGCGAACTGGCCGGAGCTGAGGAGCAGCGAGAAGACGTTCGCGCCGAGCACGGGACGTACCCCGAGGAGTCCGATCCGCAGCAGCGGACGGCCGGTGCGCGTCTCCACGGCGGCGAACGCGGCGAGCAGCACGGCGGAGGCGCCGAGCGTCAGCAGCGTGGGGGCCGAGCCCCAGGGCTGGGACTCGGTGCGTACGACGCCGAGCACCAGCAGCGACATACCGGCGGTGACCAGCAGCGCTCCGCCGATGTCGAGGCGCGGCGCGGTGGCCCGGTCGCGGGTGGCGGGGAGCCCGGCGCGGGCGGTGGCGAAGAGGGCGAAGAGCACGATGGGGACGTTGACCAGCATCACGGCCCGCCAGCCGGTCGCGTCGGTGAGGATTCCGCCCGCGAGCAGTCCGACGGCCCCGCCGGTTGCCCCGGCCGTGCCCCATCTGCCGAGCGCCCTGGACCGGGCGGGTCCGGCGGCGTAGGTGACGGTGATGAGGGTGAAGGCGACGGGGGCGAGGGCGGCCGCGCCGACGCCCTGGGCGGCGCGGGCGGCGATCAGCGCACCCGGCGACTGGACGAGGCCGCCGATCAGGCTCGCCAGGCCGAATATGACGAGTCCGGCGGTCAGGACGCGGCGGCTGCCGAGGATGTCGGTGAGCCGGCCGCCGAGCATCAGCAGTCCGCCGAAGGTGAGCGCGTACGCGCCGACGACCCATTGCAGGGCTTCGGGGGTGAAGCCGAGGTCGTCGCGCATGTCGGGCAGCGCCACATTGACCACGGACATGTCGAGTGCCACCAGGAATTGCGCGGTGAGCACGGCGGTCAGGACCCAACGGGCCTCTCTCGCTTGGCTGTTCATCATGTCTTCTTCTTCGGCAGATCCTTTCGGCCCCTTGACGCGGCACGCTGCCTTGACGCGCGCGGAAACAGGGCGTGAGGATCGCGGGGAAGAACACGGGAGCAGCCGGGCCGAGCCGGTCAGCCGGTGCCGGTCAGCCGGTGCCGAGGGACTCGAACCGCCAGCGGTGCACCGCCCTGGTGATCAGGTCCGCCGAGGGCTCCGGCAGCTCCGGCAGCGCAGCCCCCTCCTCCGCCGGGGCCTCCCACCAGGTCATCACCAGCACCCGGTCCTGCCCGGCGCGGAAGGTCTCCCGGCGCAGCGGCTCCCGCGCCGTCCGCTGGGCGCGGGCCCACTCCAGCAGCTCCGCGCCCCGGCCCCGGGCGGCCCGGGCCTCCCACATCAGCGTGATGACGCGCGGCGCGGTCATGAGTAGAGGTTGTCCTTGCTGATCTCGTGCACATGGTCGTGGTCATGACTGTGGCTGTGGCTGTGCGAGTGACCGTGGGCCCCGGGCACATGGGGGTCCGTCACCGGGAGCGAGGAGTCCGCCGACAGCTCCAGGTCCGACGGGGGCCGGTTGCGCGCCACCATCTCCGCGCCGAGCGCCGCGACCATCGCGCCGTTGTCCGTGCAGAGCCCGGGCCGGGGCACCCGCAGCCGGATGCCGGCCCGCTCGCAGCGCTCCTGGGCGAGCGCCCGCAGCCGGGAGTTGGCGGCGACGCCGCCGCCGATCATCAGATGGTCGACCCCCTCGTCCACACAGGCCCGTACCGCCTTGCGCGTCAGCACATCGACCACGGCCTCCTGGAAGGACGCCGCCACGTCCCGTACCGGCACTTCCTCGCCGCTGGCGCGCTTGGCCTCGATCCAGCGGGCGACCGAGGTCTTCAGCCCGGAGAAGGAGAAGTCGTACGCGGGGTCGCGCGAGCCGCTCAGTCCGCGCGGGAAGGCGATCGCCTTCGGGTCGCCCTCGCGCGCCAGCCGGTCGATCACCGGACCGCCGGGGAAGCCGAGGTCGAGCACTCGGGCGATCTTGTCGAAGGCCTCGCCCGCCGCGTCGTCGATGGTCGAGCCGAGCGGCCGTACATCGCTGGTGATGTCGGGGGCGAGCAGCAGCGAGGAGTGCCCGCCGGAGACCAGCAGCGCCATCGTGGGCTCGGGGAGCTTGCCGTGCTCCAGCTGGTCGACGCAGATGTGCGAGGCCAGGTGGTTCACCCCGTAGAGCGGTTTGCCGAGGGCGTACGCGTACGCCTTGGCCGCCGACACACCCACCAGCAGCGCCCCGGCGAGGCCGGGGCCCGCGGTGACCGCGATGCCGTCGAGGTCGCGGGCGGAGATCCCGGCCTCCTTCAGGGCCCGCTCGATCGTCGGGACCATCGCCTCCAGATGCGCCCGGGAGGCGATCTCGGGGACCACTCCGCCGAAGCGGGCGTGGGTGTCCACGCTGGAGGCGACGGCGTCGGCGAGCAGGGTCGTGCCGCGCACGATGCCGACACCGGTCTCGTCGCAGGAGGTCTCGATACCGAGTACCAGCGGTTCGTCAGCCATCAGTAAACATTCCCTTGCACATGGAGCCGCATGACGAGCGCGTCGACATTGCCGGGCTGGTAGTAGCCGCGGCGGAATCCAATGGGCTCAAAACCGAAGCGCTCGTACAGCTTCTGGGCCCTGATGTTGTCCACCCGCACTTCGAGGAGGACCTCGTCGCACTCGAAGGCGGTGGCGTGGCGCAGCAGATCGGTGAGGAGCCGGGCGCCGAGGCCGGTGCCCCACTGCTCGCGCGCGACGGCGATGGTCTGGACGTCGCCGAGGCCGCCCGCCGCCGCGAGGCCGCCGTATCCGACGATCTTCCCGTCGGACTCGGCGACGGCGTAGCGGCGGGTGGCGCGCGGGCCCCGGGCGTGGGCCAGCTCGGACCAGAACATCCCGGCCGACCAGGCGTCCTCCGGGAAGAGGGTGTGTTCGAGGTCGAGTACGGGCTCAAGGTCCCACCAGCGCATCTCGCGCAGCACGGGCTCCGAGGCGGTGCTCACTTCGGGGTGACCACCTTGTAGTTCTTCGGCACCTGGGCGTCCGGCCTGCGCAGATAGAGCGGCAGCGGGGGGAGGAACTCCTCGCCCCGGGCGAGCTTCTCGGCGGCGAGCGAGGCGAGCGCTCCGGCGGAGACGTACTCGGGGTCGCGGGCGTCGGGGAAGGCGTCGGGGTAGAGCAGGGCTCCCGCGCCGACGGCGGGCAGTCCGGCGAGGGACTCGGCGATGTCGGCGGGGCGGTCCACGGCGGGCTCGCCGACGCGCTCGCGCGCGTTGGCGTACCTCGCCCAGTAGACCTCCTTGCGGCGGGCGTCCGTGGCGACCACGAAGGGCTCGTCCAGGCCGGAGGCGTGGGCGAGGCCGTCCAGGGTGCACAGCCCGTACACCGGCACGCCCAGCGCGGAGCCGAAGCTCGCTGCGGTGACCAGGCCGACCCTCAGCCCGGTGTACGGGCCGGGGCCGACGCCGGTGACGACGGCGGTGACGGAGTCGAGTTTCACCCCGGCGGCGGCGAGGACCCGGTCGACGGCGGGCAGCAGCAGCTCGCCGTGTCGGCGCGCGTCCACCCGACTGGACTCGGCGATGACGGAGACGCCGTCGTGAAGGGCGGCGGTGACGGCGGGGGTGGCGGTATCCACGGCGAGCAAGAGCACGCAAACAGCCTACGGCTCCCGCGCGGGCGGTTGCGGCGCCCCGGTGCGACGGACGGCTGCTGCTACGGTCGCCCGAAGACATAAACATTCAAAAGACCGCGAAAGGTGGGACACCGTGGCACGGAGGAGTTCGGGACTGGTGGCCGGGCTCACGGCCGCCGCGCTGGCCGCCGTCGGTTTCCTCGCCTACCAGGCCTCGGCGAGCGTCCCCGACGCCTTCGGCGCGGCGGGCAGGCCGAACGCGGCCCCCTCGGCGAAGGCCCCCGAGCAGAAGCCGAGGGATCCGCTCGCGCTGCCCGCGGACTCCGGCTCCGGCACCCGGGTCGTCTACGCCGTGACCGACCGGCGGGTATGGCTGGTCACCGGGAAGCGGAAGGTGAGCCGCACTTTCCAGATCATGCCGTCGACGGTGCACCCGCCGCCCGGTTCGTACGCGGTGACCTCCCGCTCCGGGCAGGTCTCGGGGTCGGACGGGGTCGCGATCGAGCATGTGGTGCGGTTCGCGTCCGTGGGCGATGTGGTGGTCGGCTTCAGCGCGGCGGTCAACGGCTCGCTGGCGGAGCCGGACCCGGAGAAGCGGACGGGCGGTGTCCGGATGATGCGGGCGGACGGGGACTCGATGTGGCGGTTCGCCACGATCGGCACCAAGGTGGTCGTGGTCCCGTAGCCGGTTTCGCGGGGCCCGTGAGCGGGTCCGGAGCCCCTCCGTGGATACGCTCGTACGCGTGACGCCGCGGGCGGGCGCCGACTGGACGGCCGACCCGCGCCCGGAGCGGGGTCAGGCGGCGTCGCGGCCCGCGGCCCGGTGCCTGGAGACCTCGGCCCTGGCCAGACCCGGACGGACCGGCGGCGCGGCCGGAGTGGCCGGCGGGGTGGAGACCGCGCGGGCCGCCGCGCAGGAGGCCAGCAGATCGCGCATCGAGGGCATGGGGGGCGTGGCGGGCAGGGCGGACGCGGTCAGAACGGGTGGCCGGGACGGCTCGGCGGACCGCCGGGGCCCATGGGCCGTACGGGGCTGGGACTCGCGCTCGGACGCCGACATGGTTGCCTCCCGGATCACGGGGCCAGGCTTGGTTAGGTAAACCTAACCCGCTCTCCGTACCATGTGAACACGCCCGGCCGGGCCCGCGCAACATTTTCCCGACATGTTGTCGGAATATCCAGAGCCACGGCCGTCCCGCGTGTCCCCCGGCCCCTCCGGCCGGCCCCGATCGGCCTCCGACCGGCCCCGGTCAGACTCCGGCCAGCTCCACGCCCGCCCAGCGCGCGCCGTACCCCGTCAGCGCGACCTGGCGGCGGTCGTCGTCCGTGTCACCGACGACGCGGTGGATCACCACATGGAGCCGGCCGTCGGAGAGGTCCTCGACCTTGCCGTCGCCCCACTCCACGACCACCACCGACTCCGGGAGCGAGACGTCGAGATCGAGATCCTCCATCTCGTCCAGACCGCCGCCGAGCCGGTAGGCGTCCACATGGACCAGGGCCGGGCCGCCGGTCAGGGAGGGGTGGACCCGGGCGATGACGAAGGTGGGCGAGGTGACCGCGCCGCGCACGCCGAGGCCTTCGCCGAGGCCCCGGGTGAGGGTGGTCTTGCCCGCGCCCAGCTCGCCGGTGAGCATCACCAGATCGCCGGGGCGCAGCAGTTTCGCGAGCCGTCGTCCCAGTTCCCGCATCTGTTCGGCGGAGTCGACGGCGAGGTGGGCGGCGGACGTCTCAGCCGCCGGGCTGTGCGGTGCTTCCATACGGGCCAACGTTAGCGGCTGACGGCACGGCCCCGACCCGGGCGAGCAGATCGGCGAGCCGGTCGGTGACCGCCTCGGGGTGCTCCAGCATCACCAGATGCCCGGCATCCGGGACGATGACCAGCTCCGCTTCGGGCAGCAGATCGGCGATCGCCTCGCTGTGCGTGCTGGGGGTGACCAGGTCCCGGTCCCCGGCGAGCACCAGCACCGGGACGGCACGGAAGGCGGCCAGGTCGGCGGCCTTGTCGTGCTCGTCGAAGGCGGGGTAGAACTCGGCGACCACATCGATGGGAGTGCTTTCGATCATCCGCTCCGCGAACCGGGCCACCGCCGGGTCCACCTCCTTGGAGGAGAAGGAGTAGCGCTTGATCAGGCCCGCGAAGAGATCGGCGGTGGCCCGCCGGCCGCGCTCCACCAGCTCGGTCTGCGAGCCGAGGGCGCGCAGCACCCCGGGGAGCACCCGGCGCACCGCGTTGACCCCGGCGACCGGCAGTCCGTAGTCGACCTCGCCGAGCCTTCCGCTGGAGGTGCCGACCAGGGCGACGCCGACGACCCGGTCCCGGATCAGCTCGGGGAACTGGTGGGCGAGCGCCATCATCGTCATGCCGCCCATGGAGTGGCCCACCAGCACCAGCGGGCCCTCGGGGGCCGCCGCGTCGATGACGGCCTTGAGGTCGCGGCCCAGCCGGTCGATGGAGACGGGCACCCGGTCGGGGCCGGACTGGGAGGCTCCGCGCGCGGAGCGGCCGTGGCTGCGCTGGTCCCAGTGGACGGTGCGGACCAGTCCGCGCAGGGCGGCGCGCTGGAAGTGCCAGGAGTCCTGGTTCAGGCAGTAGCCGTGGCTGAAGACGACAGTGACGGGGGCGGGCCTCTTGCGGCCGAAGAGCCTGCGCCGGCGGGTCGCGGCGGGCCCCGGGCCCGGCTCGCCGGGCGGAGCCGGGTCGCCGATCTCGTCCGTCTCGTAGTAGAGCTGGGTGCCGTCGTCGGCGGTCGCCCGGCCGGGGGTGCCGCGCAGCGCGCCGTACGGTCCGGCGACGTCGAGGGCGAGCTGTGCCTTGCGCCGCAGCGAGCGGCCCACGGTGAGCCGCTCGACGGCGACCCCGGCGGCCGCGCCCGCCGCGATCACGCCCAGCGCCGCGCCCGCGATGCCCGCGCGCCGCCAGTTGCCCGTGCTGGTCTCGCTCACCGTGCCGCCCTCCTCGCCGTCGTGCCTCGCCGTCGTGCCCGGGACCGGTGCCGGTCCGGCCGGTCCGGTTGCCGCTCAGTCGCGCCGTTACGCCGTCGCGCCCTCGGCCCGTCAGGCCTGCGTCGGGTGCAGATGGATCCGGGGGACCCGGGCCCCGATGCGGGTGACGATCTCGTACGCGATGGTGTCGGCGGCCTCCGCCCAGTCCTGCGCGGTGGGCTCGCCCCGGGTGCCGGGGCCGAAGAGGATCGCCTCCGCACCCTCCTGGATCTTGCGGCCGCCGAGGTCGACGACGAACTGGTCCATCGCGATCCGTCCGGCGGCCCGGTGCCACTCGCCGCCGATCATGACCGGGGCGCGGCCGGAGGCGTGGCGGGGGATGCCGTCCCCGTATCCGGCGGGGACGAGTCCGAGGGTGGTCTCCTCGGAGGTGATGTAGTGGTGGCCGTAGCTGACGCCGTGGCCTGCCGGGACCCGCTTCACCAGGGCGATGGAGGCGGCGAGGGTCATGACGGGCCGCAGGCCCAGCTCCTGGGCGGTGCCCAGCTCGGGGGCGGGGGAGACGCCGTACATCGCGATGCCGGTGCGCACGAGGTCGAAGTGGGACTCGGGGAGGGTGAGCGTGGCCGGGGAGTTCGCCAGATGGCGGACCTCGGGGTCGACGCCCTCGCCCTCGGCGTACGCGACCATCTCGCGGAAGACGGTGAGCTGGCGGTCGATGGAGGGGTGGCCCGGCTCGTCGGCGCACGCGAGGTGCGACCAGAGGCCGGTGACGGTGACGGTCCCCTCGGCCTGGGCCGCGAGCGCGGCGGCGACCAGCTCGGGCCAGTCGGCGCTCTGACAGCCGTTGCGGCCGAGGCCTGTGTCGGCCTTGAGCTGGATACGGGCGGGCCGGCCCGCCTCGCGGGCGGCGGCGGTGACCTCGGCGAGCGCCCACATCCCGCTGACGGACATGTCGAGGTCCGCCTCGATCCCCTCCCGCCAGGGGTCGCCCGGGGCCCAGAGCCAGCACATGATCCGCCCGGGGATCCCGGCCGCGCGCAGCGCCAGGGCCTCCTGCGGGGTCGCGGTCCCCACCCAGGTCGCCCCGGCCTCGATCGCCGCGCGGGCGCACGGGACCGCGCCGTGTCCGTACGCGTCCGACTTCACGACCGCCATCAGGGCGGCGCGGGGCGCGCGGGCCCGCAGCGAGCGCACATTGGCGCGCAGGGCGTCGAGGTCGATCTCGGCACGGACTCGGCCGGGCGGCGGCGGTGGTGTCTGGGTCATCGCGGCAATTCTCTCAGAGCCCCGCGCCCCGCCCTCACTCGACAGGTCCCGCTCCCGGCGGGCCCGGCGCGTCAGCCGACGGCGCGGACGTCGTGCCAGGCGGCCGGGAGGGCCCGCGCGACCTCGGAGGAGGTGATGGGTACGCCCTCGGCGGCGGCGATACGGGCGGCGAGGCCGTGGAGGTAGGCGGCGGCGGTGGCGGCGTCGTACGGGGAGAGCCCGGCGGCGAGGAGGGAACCCGCGAGGCCGGAGAGGACATCGCCGCTGCCGGCGGTCGCGAGCCAGGGGGTGCCCATCGGGTCGACCCGTACGGGGATCCGCCCGTCGGGCTCCGCGATCAGCGTGGTCGAGCCCTTGAGCAGCACGGTGGCCCCGTAGCGCGCGGCGAGTTCGCGCACGGCCGCCAGCCGCGCCGACTCCACCTCCTCGCGGGCGACTCCGAGCAGCGCCGCGGCCTCCCCCGCGTGCGGGGTGAGCAGGGTCGGGGCGGTGCGCCGCGTCACGTCCCCGGCGTCGAGCAGCCGCAGTCCGTCCGCGTCGACCAGCACCGGTACGCCGGAGGCGAGCACCTCGCGCACCGCGTCCCGGTCCTCCCCCAGCCCCGGGCCGACCGCCCACGCCTGGACGCGGCCCGCCTTCGCGGGCGGTCCGGCGTGCACCAGGGTCTCCGGGAAGCGGGCGACGACCGCCTCGGCCGCGTGTCCGACGTACCGCACCGCGCCCGCACCGCCGCGCAGCGCGCCCGCGACGGCGAGGAGCGCCGCGCCCGGGTAGCGGGCGGATCCGGCGACGACGCCGACGACGCCGCGCCGGTACTTGTCGCTCTCGCCGGACGGTTCGGGCAGCAGGGCGGCCACGTCGTGGTGTTGCGGGGACTCCAGTTCCGGCACGGAGGGCAGCACCGGTTCGAGGCCGATGTCCACGAGCCGGACGGTCCCGGCGAGGGCGCGGGCGGGGTCGATCAGCAGCGCCGGTTTGTGGACGCCGAAGGTGACGGTGACGTCCGCGCGCAGCGCCTCGCCGAGCACCTCGCCGCTGTCCGCCTCGACCCCGCTGGGGAGGTCGACGGCGACGATGACGGCATTGGAGCCGCGCGCGGCTCGGGCGACGGGGATCGCGTCGGGGCGGAGCCCGCCCCGGCCTCCGATGCCGGTGATCCCGTCGACGACCAGATCGGCGGAGGCCAGCACCGCGAAGGGGTCCTCGGCGACCCGGCCGCCCGCGCGGATCAGGGCGGCGAGCCCGGCGGGATGGGTCCGGCCGGGGGCGAGCGGCACGGCGTGCACCCCCGCCCCCCGGCGGGCGAGCGCCGCGCCCGCGTAGAGGGCGTCCCCGCCGTTGGCCCCGGCGCCGACCAGCAGGACGACCCTGGATCCGTACACCCTGCCGAGCAGTTCGGCGCAGACGGCGGCGAGTCCGGCGGCGGCCCTCCTCATCAGGGCGTCCTCGGGCAGCCGCGCGATCAGCTCTGCCTCGGCGCTTCTGACGGTCTCCACGCGGTAAGCGGTACGCATGATCCCGAGTCTGCCGCAGCGACGGCCCGCGCGCCGGGCGAACGGCCGTGCGTCGGGGCGCGGTTCCGGCGGGCCGGGCGGGCGGAGCGGTCCGCGGCGAAGGGTTGACGAACCCTCAAGTGGAACTTAGGTTTGCCTTACCTAAGCGGCCACTGGCTCTGTGTCCGCACTCCGAAAGGTGTCCTCTCCATGCGTTCTGCCGTCCGCACCGCCTCGCGCGCCGCCCTCGCCGTCGTCGGAGCCGCCGCCCTCACCCTGGGCCTGGCCTCCTCCGCCTCGGCGGCCACCGTGGACCGCACGATCAACGACGGCGGAACGCCGTACACCCTCTCGGTGACCGCGCCCTCCACGGCCCCGGCCTCCGGCGCCAACGTCAATGTCACGGGCAGCGGCTACAACCAGTCCCAGGGCATCTACGTCGGCCTCTGCGCCGTCCCGGCGGGTGTCGATGTCAACGACAAGACCACCTGGAACAGCAAGCCCACCCCGTGTCTGGGCGGCCAGGACGAGTCCGGCTCCACCGGCGCCTCGCACTGGATCAACAACACCTGGTACTGGATGTCCCCGAACAACTCCTCGCCCTACACCGACGGTGCGAACGGCACGGGCGGCTTCAATGTGAACATCCACGTCAAGGCGAAGATCAGCGCCTCCGTCACCTGCGGCCAGGGGGGCGTCACCTGCGCCATCGTCACCCGCGCCGACCACTTCGACAGCAACGACCGCAAGTACGATGTCTACGTTCCGGTGACCTTCTCCTAATCATGCCCTCACGCACCAGAAGACCCATGAGGGGAAGCCGGGTCGCGGCCACCGCGCTGCTGCTCGTGGCGGGCCTGACCGCCGCGGGCCAGGCGCGGGCGGCCGACCCCGGCGGCCCCGGCGGCCCCGGCGAGGGCACCGGCCCCACCGGGCAGAAGCTGACCGTCTCCGCGGTCAAGGACCTCGACCCGGCCGGCCAGCGCGTCACCGTGACCGGTTCGGGCTACGACCCCCTCCAGGGCGTCTATCTGGCCCTCTGCGCCCTTCCGAAGAAGCCCGGCGAGGCCCCGAGCCCCTGCCTGGGCGGCATGGATCTGACCGGCGGCTCGGGCTCCTCCATCTGGATCTCCAACAACCCCCCGTCGCACGGCGAGGGTCTCACCCGGCCCTTCACCGTGAAGGACGGCAAAGGCGGTTTCACCTTCGATCTGAACATCAAGATCAAGGACAGCAACGCCGACTGCGGTCGGCAGACCTGCGGCATCGTCACCCGCGCCGACCACACGGACACCGGCGACCGGAACCAGGACGTCATCGTCCCCGTCACCTTCGGCAAGGGCACACCGCCCACCCCGGAGGTTCCCCCCGGCACGGTGCGCCACACCGAGGTGCGCCAGTACGTGCCGCAGAACGGCGTGGTGGACGCCGAGGTGGACGCGGCCAAGGGACGGCTCTACGTCAGCAGCGTCGGCACCGCCGGCAAGGGGCGGCTCTCGGTCTACGAGACCGGGTCCGGGGCCCTGGTCGGCCGGCCCGTCGAACTGCCGGGCGTCGCCCAGTCGCTGGCGCTCGACGGCGACTCCGGCGAGCTGCATCTCGGACTCGACGGCCGGGTTGCCACGTACATCCCCGAGTCGGGCCTGCTCTTCGACGAGCGGACACCCGTGAAGGAGACGAGCGTCGGACTGCTGGCGATGGACCCGGCCGCGGACCGGCTCTATGTCACCAACAAGAGCTACACCGCGCCCACGGTGACGGTCTACGACACCAAGAACGAGAAGTGGGAGGCGGTCGGCGAACCGGTCAAGCTCGCCGCCATGGCGACCGATCTCTCCGTGGACACCGAACGGCACCGCGGCCACACCGTCTCCGTGGGAGCGGTCGCCGACCCGGACACCAAGCAGCGGCACTACATCAACCATCTCGACTCGTTCGACGGAGCCACCGGCAAGCGGGTCGACACCCTCAACCTCGGCACCGGGCTGCTGGGCAGCCAGGGCGTGACCATCGACTCCGAGGGCGGCACCGGCTACGTCGCCAACACCGCGGACAACTCGATCTACACCGTGGACCTGGAAGCCAACAAGGTCACCGGATCGGTGGTGGTCAGCGGCAACCCGAAGTCGCTCGCGTACGACTCCGGCACCGGGCTGCTCTACGCCACCCAGTTCACGGGCGGCACGGTCGCCGTCGTGGACATGGCGCGGCACAAGGTCGTCCAGACGCTGGAGACCGGCAAACGGCCCACCGGCCTGACCCTGGACGCCGAGAACCACACGCTGTTCACGGTCTCGAACGGAACGGGCGCGGTCGTCCAGACCCAGCGCCAGGTCTCACCGTCGGTGACCGCCGAACCGAAGGCGGTCTCGGTGCGGGCGGGCGAGCAGGCGGTCCTCAGGGCCACCGCCGCGGCGACCCCCGAGCCGAAGGTCTCCTGGGAGGTCAGCGGCGACGACGGCGGCAGCTGGCAGCCGATCTCCCACGCCTACGGCACAGAGTTCTCCTTCAGGGCGACCGTGGAGCACGACGGCAACCGCTACCGCGCCGTGTTCTCCAACCCGGTCGGCAGCACCCGCTCTGCGGGGGCCGAGGTGACCGTCACCGCGGCGCCCGACCCCGACCCGGATCCAGACCCGGATCCGTCGCCGAGCGAGGAGGAACCGGATCCCGACCCCGATCCGGACCCGGACCCGGAACCCGACCCCGGTGACACCGGCGGGTCCCAAGGCTCCGCCGGAGGCTCGGGCGACACCGGCTCCACCGGAGGCTCGGACTCGGGAGGCCCGAGCACCTCCGGCGGCACCGGAAGCTCAGCCTCCGGCGGCACGGCGGGCGGCGGCACCACCGGCACCACCGGCGGGGCCTCCGCCCACGGCGGGGACGGCAGGCTCGCCTCCACCGGCTCCGCCATGATCCCGATCGCCCTCGGCGCGGCGATCCTGACCGCCGCCGGCGCGGCGGCCGTCATGCTGCGACGCCGAATCCCGGCGTAAACCGGGCCCGGACCGGCTCGGCCCCCCTCCCGCTCATCGGCCGGGAGGGGGGCCGGGCCACGCCCGTGCGCGATACAGGGCTCACCCCTCGGCGATCACCACCGCCGACGCCACCCCCGCGTCATGGCTCAGCGAGATGTGCCAGGACCGCACCCCCAGCTCCTCGGCCCGCGCCGCGACCGTCCCGTACACCCGAAGGCGCGGCCGGCCGCTCTCCTCGACGTACACCTCGGCATCGGTCCAGTGCAGCCCGGCGGGCGCGCCGAGCGCCTTGGCCAGCGCCTCCTTCGCGGCGAACCGCGCCGCCAGCGAGGCGGGCCCGCGCCGCTCCCCGCTGGGCAGCAGCAGCTCGCTCTCCAGGAAGAGCCGCGCCGCCATGCCCGGCGTACGCCTCAGCGACGCCGCGAACCGGTCGATCTCCGCGACATCGATCCCCACCCCAATGATCATCCGCTCACTCCGCTGTCACCGTTCCGCCGGACTCCCGGCCGTCCGCCATCATGGCAAACCACGGCCGACGGCCGACGTAACCCATGATTGCCGCACATGTCGGGGCCCCGCGACGGCCGCGCGTGACCGAGCACACCACCCGTAAGCCCCGCGCACCCCCGACAATGTGAGGGTGATCTCTTCGCCGCCACAGAGCACACGGGCCGCCTCGCCGGGCTCGCCCTCCGCCGCCCACCGCCGGGCCGAGCACGGGCCGACCCCGTACGTCGACCTCACCCGCGCCGAGTGGAGCGCCCTGCGGGACAAGACCCCGCTGCCGCTGACCGCCGAGGAGGTCGAGCGGCTGCGCGGCCTCGGGGACGTCATCGACCTGGACGAGGTACGGGACGTCTATCTGCCGCTCTCCCGGCTGCTCAACCTCTATGTCCAGGCCACCGGCGAGCTGCGCGGCGCGCTGAACACCTTCCTCGGGGACGCGGGACACGGCCAGGGCGAGCAGCGCGGCACCCCCTTCGTCATAGGGGTCGCCGGCTCGGTCGCCGTCGGCAAGTCCACCGTCGCCAGGACCCTCCAGGCCCTGCTCGCCCGCTGGCCCGAGCACCCGCGCGTCGAGCTGGTGACCACGGACGGCTTCCTCTACCCGATGAAGGAGCTCCAGTCGCGCGGGCTGATGTCGCGGAAAGGTTTCCCCGAGTCCTACGACCGGCGGGCCCTGACCCGCTTCGTCGCCGACATCAAGGCGGGCAAGGACGAGGTCAGCGCGCCGGTCTACTCCCATCTGATCTACGACATCGTCCCCGACGAGCGTCTGGTCGTCCGCCGGCCGGACATTCTGATCGTGGAGGGCCTCAATGTCCTCCAGCCCGCCCTGCCGGGCAGCGACGGCCGCACCCGGATGGGGCTCGCGGACTACTTCGACTTCTCGGTGTACGTGGACGCCCGCGCCGACGACATCGAGCGCTGGTATCTGAGCCGCTTCCGCCAGCTGCGCGAGACCGCCTTCCAGAACCCGTTCTCGTACTTCCGGAAGTACACCCAGGTCTCCGAGGAGGAGGCCCTGAACTACGCCCGCACCATGTGGCGCACGATCAACAAGCCGAACCTGCTGGAGAACGTGGCTCCGACTCGCGGCCGTGCCACGCTGGTGCTGCGCAAGGGCCCCGATCACAAGGTCCAGCGCCTGTCGCTGCGCAAACTCTGAGGAGCCCCGTGTGCTGCATCTGCGCCTGATCACCCCGGCCGACCGCACCGCCGAGGTGGTGCGGCTGGTGGAGCGGACCGTCGGCACCACCCATCTGGCCGTGGTGCCGGGCGCGGCGCTCCATCCGCAGGGCGATCTGGTGATGTGCGACGTCGCGCGGGAGGCGGGGGACGAGCTGATCGGCGCGCTGCGGGGGCTCGGGATCGACGAGTGCGGCTCGATCGCCGTCGAGAACATCGATCTCTCGCTCTCCCAGCACGCCGACGAGGCGGAGCGGGAGGCCCCCGGGGAGGGGGCGGACGCGGTGATCTGGGAGCAGTTGGCGGACGCGTCCCACGAGGAGTCGACGCTCTCCGTGACCTACATCGCCTTCCTGTCGCTGGCGACGATGATCGCGGCCTGCGGGGTGGTGCTGGACAACGCGATCCTGATCGTGGGCGCGATGGCGGTGGGTCCTGAGTTCGGCCCGCTGGCGGGGGTCTGCGCCGGGCTGGTTCAGCGGGCTCCGAAGCTGCTGTGGCGCTCACTGGTGGCGCTGGTGGTGGGGTTCGCGGCGGCCATGGCGATCACCGTGGGGTTCAGCTTCCTGATGGCCTGGCTCGGCCAGTTCGATGTGGCGCAGTTGGAGGCCGCCCGGCCCAACACGAGCTTCATCTACCAGCCGGACACCTTCTCGCTGGTGGTGGCGGTGCTGGCGGGCATCGCCGGGATGCTCTCCCTGACCTCCGCGAAGTCCGGGGCCCTGGTCGGTGTCGCCATCTCGGTGACGACGGTCCCGGCGGCGGCGAACGCGGCGGTGGCGTTCTCCTTCCAGGAGTACCGGCAGGCCTGGGGGTCCGTCGAGCAGCTGCTGCTCAATCTGCTGGGCATCGCCCTCGCGGGGACGCTGACCCTCGTCGTCCAGAAGATCCTGTGGGCCCGCCGGCACAGGCTGCCCCGCACCGGCTGACCCACAGGGTCTCAGCCCGCCCGGGGCTCCCCCCGGGCGAAGCCCAGGGGGAGCTTCAGGAAGCCATCCTTTTAGCTGTACAGGAGGTCAATTCCAGCCTGTCCGGCGATTGAGGACAAAACCCGCACCACAAGGCCCCGCACCCAACAACCTGGCAAACCTCACCCCAGCGACAGCTTCACCACATCGGCGAGGCGTTCCGCGACCGAGCGCGCCTGCTCGATGTCGGCCGCCTCCACCATCACCCGTACCAGGGGCTCCGTCCCGGACGGCCGCAGCAGCACCCGCCCGGTCGCCCCCAGCTCGCGCTCCGCCTCGGCGACGGCGTTCGCCAGCTCGGCGGAGGTGTGGACCCGCGACTTGTCGACATCGGGGACGTTGATCAGCACCTGCGGCAGCCGCTCCATCACCCCGGCCAGCTCCGCGAGCGACCGCCCGGTCGCCGCGACCCTGGCGGCGAGGAGCAGCCCGGTGAGGGTGCCGTCGCCGGTGGTGGCGTGGTCGAGGATGATCACGTGCCCGGACTGCTCGCCGCCGAGCGCGTATCCGTCGCGTTTCATCGATTCGAGGACGTAGCGGTCGCCGACCGCCGTCTGCACCAGCTCCACTCCCTCGCGCTCCATCGCGATCTTGAAGCCGAGGTTGGACATGACGGTGCCGACCACGGTGTTCCCGCGCAGCGTCCCCGCCTCGCGCATGGCCAGCGCCAGCACCGCGAGGATCTGGTCGCCGTCGACCTCCGCGCCGGATCCGTCGACCGCCAGGCAGCGGTCGGCGTCGCCGTCGTGCGCGATGCCGAAGTCCGCGCCGTGCTCGACCACGGCCGCCTTGAGCTGCCCCAGATGGGTCGATCCGCAGCCGTCGTTGATGTTGAGCCCGTCGGGGGCCGCGCCGATGGTGACGACCTGCGCGCCGGCCCGGGTGAAGGCCTCGGGCGACACCTTCGCGGCCGCTCCGTGCGCCTCGTCCAGGACGATCCTGAGCCCGTCGAGCCGGTTGGGCACGGAGGCGACGAGATGGGTGACGTACCGCTCGAAGCCCTGGTCGTAGTCGGTGACCCGGCCGACGCCCGCCCCGGTCGGCCGGCCCCACGGAGCACCGGTGCGGTGCTGCTCGTAGATCGCCTCGATCCGCTCCTCCAGCTCGTCGGCGAGCTTGTGGCCGCCGCGCGCGAGAAGCTTGATCCCGTTGTCGGGCATGGCGTTGTGGCTGGCGGAGAGCATCACGCCGAAGTCGGCGTCGAGCGCGCCGGTCAGATACGCCACCGCCGGAGTGGGCAGCACGCCGACCCGCAGGACGTCCACACCGGCGCTCGCGAGGCCCGCCACGACGGCGGCCTCCAGAAACTCCCCCGACGCCCGTGGATCTCGTCCGACCACGGCGGTCGGCCGGTGCCCCGCGGAGATTCCCGCCTCGGCGAGCACATGCGCTGCGGCCACCGAGAGGCCCAGCGCCAGCTCCGCCGTCAGATCCGCGTTGGCGACACCGCGCACACCGTCCGTGCCGAAGAGTCGTCCCACAGCTGTCCTCCGAAATTGGTCCGTGATGCTCCGAAACAGCAAGCCTATGAACGCGTTATGCCCGTTCTACGCCCGAGGTGCTGGTGAATGCGCGCTCCGGGCCGTGGTGAATGGGCGCGTTCACGGCCCGGCCATGGGAAAGACGTACGCCCCGGCAGCACTGAGTGCTGCCGGGGCGTACGGAAATACAGGCCGAGCAGGCGATTAACGCTTGCTGTACTGCGGGGCCTTACGGGCCTTCTTCAGACCGGCCTTCTTGCGCTCGACCGCACGGTCGTCGCGGCTCAGGAAGCCGGCCTTCTTCAGCGTGGCGCGGTTGTTGTCCACGTCCGCCTCGTTCAGCGCACGGGCCACACCCAGGCGCAGCGCGCCGGCCTGACCGGAGACACCGCCGCCCGAGATGCGGGCGATGACGTCGTAGCGGTCGTCGAGCTCAAGCACCTTGAAGGGCTCGTTGACTTCCTGCTGGTGCACCTTGTTGGGGAAGTAGTCCTCAAGGGTGCGACCGTTGATCTTCCACTTGCCGGTGCCCGGGACGATCCGGACGCGGGCGATGGCGTTCTTGCGACGGCCCAGGCCGGCGGCCGGCTGGGGGTCACCAAAACGGGACGCGAGGGACTCGGAGGTGTACTCGCCCTCGACGGGCGCCTCCGACTCGAAGGTGGTGACCTCGGCGTAGGTCTCGGTCTCTTCGACCTCGACGACGGGGGCTTCGGCGGTGGTCTCGGCCACGATTTTCCTCAGATTCTTTTCGTCTTAGGGGATGGCCGGAACTACTGCGCGACCTGGGTGATCTCGAACGGTACAGGCTGCTGAGCAGCGTGCGGGTGGTTCTCGCCCGCGTAGACCTTCAGCTTCGAGAGCATCTGACGGCCCAGGGTGTTCTTGGGGATCATGCCCTTGATGGCCTTCTCCACAGCCTTCTCGGGGCTCTTGGAAAGCAGCTCGTCGTAACGGACGGAGCGCAGACCGCCCGGGAAGCCGGAGTGGCGGTACGCCATCTTCTGGGTCTTCTTGTTGCCGGAGAGGTGGACCTTCTCGGCGTTGATGATGATGACGAAGTCGCCCATGTCCATGTGGGGGGCGTAGGTCGGCTTGTGCTTGCCCCGGAGGAGGTTCGCTGCCGTAGTCGCCAGACGGCCCAGGACGATGTCCTGCGCGTCGATGATGTGCCACTGGCGCGTGACATCGCCGGGCTTGGGGCTGTACGTACGCACGGTCGTAGCCTTCGCTTCTTCAGTGAGTGGGTCTCCCTGTGCCCGAGGGCACCAGGAGTGGGTCCTGACAAGGCCAGCCGGACGACGACGACAGCTGTGGCAGCACTACGGGGACGCAACCCGAGCGCTTGCCGCTGGTCATCAGCCGGTGGACCGGCGTAAGGGCCCCTCACGTGAGATAGAGCAAGCCAATACGCATAACGAAGCAGAAGCTTACCCGCGCACCGCCGGACGGGTCAAAACGCCGGGGCGGCGACCCGTCCGGACGGCCCCACCAGGCACTGGGCCACATCCCCGGAAATCCCTACAGAGCGCCCGGCGGGCACCCGGGCCGCGAAGGCCGCCCCGAAGGGCGGAAACCGGCCAGAAAGGGCCTCAGCGGGCCCGCTCGACCCGACGCTCGTCCCACACCGGCCCATCGGTCTCCCGGACCACCCCGTCCGAGCCGAAAACCAGATAGCGATCGAACGAACGAGCGAACCATCGGTCGTGGGTCACCGCCAGCACCGTCCCCTCGTACGACTCCAGACCGTCCTGGAGCGCCTCGGCGGACTCCAGGTCCAGGTTGTCTGTCGGCTCGTCCAGCAGCAGCGCCGTGGTGCCCGCCAGCTCCAGCAGCAGGATCTGGAAGCGCGCCTGCTGCCCGCCCGAGAGCTTGTCGAAGCCCTGGTCGCCCTGGCGCTCCAGCTCGTACCGCCGCAGCACCGACATCGCGCCGCCCCGGTCCTTGGCGTGCTCGGTCCACAGGATGTCCACCAGCGTGCGGCCCATCAGCTCCGGGTGGGCGTGCGTCTGCGCGAAGTGACCGGGCACCACCCGGGCGCCCAGCTTCCAGGAACCGGTGTGCGCCACCGTCCCCTCCCCCGCCAGCAGCCGCAGGAAGTGCGACTTCCCCGAGCCGTTCGACCCCAGCACCGCGACCCGCTCGCCGTAGAAGACCTCCAGGTCGAACGGTTTCATCAGACCGGTCAGCTCCAGCCCCTGACAGGTCAGCGCCCGCACCCCGGTACGCCCGCCGCGCAGCCGCATCCGGATGTCCTGCTCGCGCGGCGGCTCCGGCGGCGGACCCACGTCCTCGAACTTCTTGAACCGGGTCTGCATCGCCCGGTAGCGCGACGCCATGTCCGGGCTGATCGCCGCCTGCTGCCGGAGCCGGAAGACCAGCGCCTTCAACCGGGCGTGCTCCTCGTCCCACCGCCGCTTCAGCTCCTCGAAGCGCGCGAACCGCTCCTTGCGTGCCTCGTGGTACGTGTCAAAACCGGCGCCGTGCACCCAGATGTCCGAGCCCGCCGGGCCCGGCTCCACACTGACGATCTTCTGCGCCGTACGAACCAGCAGCTCACGGTCGTGGGAGACGAAGAGGACCGTCTTACGGGTCTCCTTCAGCCGCTCCTCCAGCCAGCGCTTGCCCGGAACGTCCAGATAGTTGTCCGGCTCGTCCAGCAGCAGCACCTCATCGGGCCCCCGCAGCAGCGCCTCCAGCGCCAGCCGCTTCTGCTCGCCGCCGCTCAGCGTCCGCAGCTCGCGCCACTGCGCCTTCTCGTACGGGACGCCCAGCGCCGCCATGGTGCACATGTCCCAGAGCGTCTCCGCCTCATAGCCGCGCGCCTCCGCCCAGTCGCTCAGCGCCTGCGCGTACCGCATCTGCGCGGCCTCGTCGTCGACGGTCAGGATCAGCTCCTCCGCCTCGTCGACCGCCCGCGCCGCGTCCCGCACCCGGGGCTGGGCCAGCGACACCAGCAGATCCCGTACGGTCCGCCCGTCCCGCACCGAGCCGATGAACTGGCTCATCACACCCAGCCCGCCGCTGACCGACACCGAGCCGCCGTGCGGCTCCAGCTCCCCCGAGATCAGCCGCAGCAGCGTCGTCTTGCCCGCGCCGTTCGCGCCGACCAGCGCGACCACCGCCCCTTCGCCCACCCGGAACGAGGCGTCGCCGAGGAGCACCCGCCCGTCGGGAAGGTAATACTCCAGATGTGCCGCCTCAAGATGTCCCATAACGCGATTCTCGCCCCCGCCGCCCACAGGACCCAACCGGTTTAAGGCCAGGCCCTAAGATTCGCGGCATGAGCTTTGGCCAGGGGGGACCTCCATGGGGGTCCGGCGGACAGCATCAGGATCCTTACCACTCCCAGCAGGGGGCGCCCGGTCCCTTCGATCCGCGGGGGACGGGACCGTCCGGCGGAACTCCCGACTGGGCCGCGCTCGCCGATCAGTCGGCGGCCCGCTCCCGCCGCAAGCGCTGGCTGCTGATCGGCGGCGGAATCCTCGCCACCGCCGCGATCGCCGGCCTGGTGGCGACCGCGATCGTCTCCCGGGACGGCCGCGGCGACGCCGCATCCCCCAAGGGCACCGCGAGCGCGCTGCCCGGCCCGCAGGAGCTGCCCGGCGAGTCCGCCGAGCCGGACCCCGCCTTCTCCTCCGTCGCACCGCCCACCGCGCCCGACCCCAAGGACTTCGTCTCCAGCGAGCTGAAGGACACCGCCCCGCTGACCGTCGACACCCTCTTCCCCGGCCGAAAGCTCACGATGGGCGGCCGGGCGTACGCCAAGGGCGCGGTCGCCCGTACCGTCCAGTGCGCCCCCGCCACCCAGGGCGGCCTCGGCACGGTCCTCCGGGACAACGGCTGCGACCAGGTCTTCCGCGCCACGTACAGCCGCGACGGCATCGCGGTCACCGTCGGGATAGCGGTCTTCGGCCGGGAGAGCGAGGCCAAGCGGGCCGTCTCCCGGACCACCAGGGGCAAGACCATCGCCCCGCTGATGAGCCCCGGCGTGCCCACCTTCTGCAAGGGCGGCCCGGTCTGCCGCTACACCGCGAACTCCTACGGCCGCTACGCCTATTTCACCGCCACCGGCTACACCACGCCCAAGTCGGTGACCCCCGGCGACCGCCCGGCGTTCCAGGCCGGCGACGATCTGGCGGAGTTCACCTTCCGCCAGATCGTCCGCCGGGGCAACGCCCAGGCGTCAGCAGCAGTTGTCGACCCCGCCGGCTGACCCGGGCAGCGACCGCTTGTTGCGGGCCTCCCGGTTCCGGGCGGCCAGCAGCTCGTCGGCGGGGTAGCCGACCTCCTCCAGGGTCAGCCCGTGCGGGCGTACGACATGCACGGCCGAGTCCCGTACGCCCGCCGCCAGCACCTCGGCGGGCCACTGGACCGGCCGGTGCCCGTCGCCCACGAACAGCAGCGCGCCCACCAGCGAGCGCACCATGTTGTGGCAGAAGGCGTCGGCCCGCACGGTCGCGGTGACGATCCCCGACTCATCCCGCTCCCAGGAGAGCCGCTGAAGGGTGCGGATGGTCGTCGCGCCCTCGCGCTTCTTGCAGTACGCGGCGAAGTCGTGCTCCCCCACCAGACCGGCCGCCGCCTCGTTCATGGCCTCGACGTCCAGCGGCCAGTCGTGCCAGAGCACATGCCCGCGGAGCAGCGGGTCCACCCCGCCCGGCTCGTCGGTCACCCGGTAGGCGTACCGCCGCCAGATCGCCGAGAAGCGCGCGTTGAACCCCGCCGGGGCCTCGGTCACCCGCCAGATCCGCACATCGCGCGAGAGCCGCCCGGCGAGCCGCTTCAGCAGCTTCTCCCGGTGCTCCTCCCAGACCTCGACGGGCAGATCGACATGCGCCACCTGCCCGCGCGCGTGCACCCCGGCGTCGGTGCGGCCCGCCACGGTCAGCTCATACGTCCGGGCGGACCGGGTCACGGTCCGCAGCGCGTCCTCGATGTCCCCCTGGACGGTGCGCCGCCCGCCGGCCTGCTTGGCCCACCCGGAGAAGTCTTTTCCGTCGTACGACAGATCCAGCCGCACCCGGACCGACCCGGGCTCCACGTCATCACTCACTCGACAAATCCTCTCAGAGTCCCCGAACAGCGGAACGGGCCCGCTCCCCGGAGGGAGCGGACCCGTTCACAGGTCACCGGAGCGCTGTGGCTCAGGCGTCCTTGGACTCCTCGGCGGCCTCGGCCGGCTTGGCGTCCTCGACGGCCTCGGCGGACGCGTCGTCCTTCTTGAGGGCGTCTTCCTTGACCGCGCGCTTGGCGGCGGCCTCGGCCTCGGCGACGGTGGCCTTCTTGGCGATCTCGCCCTCGACCAGCTCGATCATGGCCATACGAGCGTTGTCACCGCGGCGGTTGCCGACCTTGGTGATACGGGTGTAGCCACCCGGGCGCTCGGCGTACCGGGGAGCGATCTCGGTGAAGAGCGCGTGCACGATGCCCTTGTCCGTGATCGTCTGCAGCACCAGGCGACGGTTGTGGATGTCGCCCTTCTTCGCCTTGGTGATCAGGCGCTCCGCGACCGGACGCAGGCGGCGGGCCTTGGCCTCGGTCGTGGTGATGCGGCCGTGCTCGAACAGCTGCTTCGCGAGGTTCGCGAGAAGCAGACGCTCGTGCGCGGCGCTGCCGCCCAGACGGGCACCCTTGGCAGGCTTCGGCATGGTGTTTCTCCTTGTGTGCTGCACCGGCCGTATCAGGTACCGGTGTCAGTTCCCCCGAGGCGGCTGCCACGGGAAAGTCTTTCGGGGCCGGGGCCCCGGGGCCGGGCCCGCGGAATCAATCCCGCGAGCCCCGCCGGAGGCGAATCAGTACTGCTCGGTCTCCACGAAACCGGCGTCCGCGTCGTCGTCCGCGCCGAAGGCGTCGGCCGCAGCGGTCGGGTCGAATCCGGGAGGGCTGTCCTTGAGCGCCAGGCCCATGCCCGCCAGCTTCGCCTTGACCTCGTCGATCGACTTGGCGCCGAAGTTGCGGATGTCGAGCAGGTCCGCCTCGGAGCGGGCGACGAGCTCGCCCACCGAGTGGATGCCCTCACGCTTGAGGCAGTTGTACGAGCGGACCGTGAGCTCAAGCTCCTCGATCGGCAGCGCCAGGTCGGCGGCGAGGGCGGCGTCCGTGGGGGACGGGCCCATGTCGATGCCCTCGGCGTCGATGTTCAGCTCGCGGGCGAGACCGAACAGCTCGACCAGGGTCTTGCCGGCGGAGGCCATGGCGTCGCGCGGGCGCATCGCCTGCTTGGTCTCGACGTCGACGATCAGCTTGTCGAAGTCGGTGCGCTGCTCGACACGGGTCGCCTCGACCTTGTACGTGACCTTGAGCACCGGGGAGTAGATGGAGTCGACCGGGATCCGGCCGATCTCCTGGCCCACCTGCTTGTTCTGGACGGCGGAGACATAGCCGCGACCGCGCTCGACGGTCAGCTCCATCTCCAGCTTGCCCTTGCCGTTCAGCGTGGCGAGAACCAGGTCGGGGTTGTGCACCTCGACACCGGCCGGGGGCGCGATGTCGGCGGCGGTGACCAGACCCGGGCCCTGCTTGCGCAGGTACATCACGACCGGCTCGTCGTGCTCCGAGGAGACGACCAGCTGCTTGATGTTGAGGATCAGGTCGGTGACGTCCTCCTTGACGCCCGGCACGGTGGTGAACTCGTGCAGGACACCGTCGATACGGATGGACGTGACCGCCGCACCCGGGATCGAGGAGAGGAGCGTACGGCGCAGGGAGTTGCCGAGGGTGTAACCGAAGCCCGGCTCCAGCGGCTCGATCACGAACCGGGAGCGGTACTCGTCGACGACCTCTTCGGTCAGCGAGGGACGCTGAGCGATCAACATGTGAATCGGTCCTTCAGTCGGGGGCGCCCACTATTTGACGCCCGACATATGTGAGACAAGGGTACGGGCGGCACGGCCCGAAAAGGGGTCGTACCGCCCGGACACTCAGCTGAAGCGAGCGTCAGACGCGACGGCGCTTCGGCGGACGGCAGCCATGCTGCGGATATGTGGGGGATAACCCCCACACCCCCAGCAAGGTGAGCCGGCCTGGGTGCAGCCTGCGTCAGACGCGACGGCGCTTCGGCGGACGGCAGCCGTTGTGCGGCGTGGGGGTGACGTCCTGGATCGAGCCGACCTCAAGGCCGGTGGCCTGGAGGGAGCGGATCGCGGTCTCACGGCCGGAGCCGGGACCCTTGACGAAGACGTCGACCTTGCGCATGCCGTGCTCCTGCGCGCGGCGGGCGGCCGACTCGGCGGCCATCTGCGCGGCGAAGGGGGTGGACTTGCGCGAGCCCTTGAAGCCGACGTGGCCGGCGGAGGCCCAGGAGATCACGTTGCCGGACGGGTCCGTGATCGAGACGATCGTGTTGTTGAACGTGCTCTTGATGTGCGCGTGGCCGTGAGCGACGTTCTTCTTTTCCTTGCGGCGCACCTTCTTGGCAGCGCCCTGACGACCCTTGGGGGGCATCTATATCTCCTACGGGAGGTGGTCGGTCCTACAGCGAAGACCGCTTGGCTGTGCGGGGCTCGGAGGTCGCCCTCCGGCGTTCCGCAGCGTCCGCTGAGGACTACTTCTTGCCCGGCTTCTTCTTGCCGGCGATGGCGCGACGCGGGCCCTTGCGGGTACGAGCGTTCGTGCTGGTGCGCTGGCCGTGGACCGGCAGGCCGCGACGGTGGCGCAGACCCTGGTAGCAGCCGATCTCGACCTTGCGGCGGATGTCGGCCTGGATCTCGCGGCGGAGGTCACCCTCGGTGCGGAGGTTGGCGTCCACGTACTCGCGGATCTTGACCAGGTCCTCTTCGGCCAGGTCACGAACGCGGGTGTTCGGGTTCACGCCGGTCGTGGCGAGGATCTCCTTGGACCGGGTGCGCCCGATACCGAAGACGTAGGTGAGTGCGATCTCCACGCGCTTTTCACGCGGGATGTCGACACCGGAAACGCGTGCCATTCAACGGCTCCTGTGTTTTCGGGGGTCTTCCACAGAACCGGATCCCGACCGCCGACCCCACTGATGTGGAGTGGTACGTCCGGGTCCCCGGCCCCCGCCGGAGGTGTCGCCGGCCCGTTGCACGGGCTGGGCGGGTTCTGCGTATGTACGAATTGCTCGCGTCGCGCGAAGAACTGCGGTAGTGCAGATCGGTGTGCGTCAGCCCTGGCGCTGCTTGTGGCGCAGGTTGTCGCAGATGACCATGACCCGACCGTGACGGCGGATCACCTTGCACTTGTCGCAGATCTTCTTGACGCTCGGCTTGACCTTCATGGGATGTCAGGTTCTCCGGGTCAGTGCCGACACCAGTCCCGAAACCGGGAAAGGCGCGACAAGATCTACTTGTACCGGTAGACGATCCGGCCACGCGTCAGGTCGTACGGAGACAGCTCCACCACGACCCTGTCGTCCGGGAGGATACGGATGTAGTGCATCCGCATCTTGCCGGAGATGTGCGCGAGGACCTTGTGACCGTTCTGAAGCTCCACCTTGAACATCGCGTTCGGGAGGGACTCGATCACGGTGCCCTCGATCTCGATGGCACCTTGCTTCTTGGCCACGCTTCGCCCTTCGAATCGGCTACCTTGATCGACTCCCGACACCCCGTATGCAGACACACGGGTACACGAGAGCCGACGCATCAGTCTACGTCAGCCCATTCGAAATGACTAATCCTGCATGAATGCCCAGCCTGGAAGATCCTTACGCCCCGCCGCCGGGCCCGGAATCACGGGCCCGGCGGGTGGAGGACAGTGGGACCGGCTCAGCCCAGCGGGTCGGGCGCGGCGGTGATCCCCAGCTCGGCGAGCTTGGCGCGGCCGCAGTCGGGCGAGGTGAGCACCAGAGGGCCCTCCTCGGTGACGGCGACGGAGTGCTCCCAGTGCGAGGACCAGGTGCCGTCCGTGGTGATCACGGTCCAGTCGTCGGAGAGCACCTCGGTCTGCGGCGTGCCGAGCGACACCATCGGCTCGATGGCCAGGCAGAAGCCGGGGACCAGCTTGGGACCCTTGCCGCGCTTGCGGGCGACGTAGTTCAGCAGATGCGGGTCCATGTGCATCTCGGTGCCGATGCCGTGCCCGCCGTAGTCCTCGATGATCCCGTACCGGCCGCCGCCGGGCTTCGGCTGGCGGCGGATGTAGGTCTCGATGGCCCGGGAGACGTCCACCAGCCGGTTGCCCTGCTTCATGGCGGCGATCCCCGCCCACATGGACCCCTCGGTGACCCGGGACAGCTCGATCAGCTCCGGGGCGTGACCGCCGCCCACGAAGACGGTGAAGGCCGCGTCCCCGTGCCAGCCGTCGATGATCGCGCCGGCGTCGACGGAGAGGATGTCGCCGTCCTTGAGGACGGTCTTGTCGTCCGGGATGCCGTGGACGACGACCTCGTTCACCGAGGTGCAGATCGTGGCGGGGAATCCGCCGTATCCGAGGAAGTTCGACTTGGCCCCGTGGTCGGCGATCACCTTCCGGGCGACCTCGTCCAGATCCTTGGTGGTGGCGCCCGGCACGGCGGCCTCGCGGGTCGCGGCGTGGATCGCGGCGACGACCAGCCCGGCCTCGCGCATCTTCGCGATCTGCTCCGGGGTCTTGATCTGCACCATGGCCTTTTGCCTGCCCCTCTGTGCGGCGGGCCCGCCGCCGCTTTCGCGGAGGCGATCGCGCTCCGCTGTGGTCTCTTCATTATTGGCCGGTGCCCGTGGCGCCGCTCAGCGGTACGGACGGACACCGCTCAACAGTACGGCCGCGATGCCCTGGGGACATCGCGGCCGTACCGTTCAGTAACGCTTACCGCTTTACCGCTACGCCTTCTCGGGCTTCTTCAGCGCGTCCATCGCACGCCCGGTCACATCGGTGACCTTGCCGAGCGCCGAGATCGTCACCACGAGGCCCTGGCCCCGGTAGTAGTCGATGATCGGCTCGGTCTGGGTGTGGTAGACCTCAAGACGCTTCCGGACGGTGTCCTCGGAGTCGTCGTCGCGCTGGTACAGATCGCCGCCGCAGGTGTCGCAGACACCCTCGTGCTTCGGCGGGGAGTACGTCACATGGAAGACATGGCTGGAGTCGTTGCGGCAGATCCGGCGACCCGCGATCCGCTTCACGACCTCGTCCTCGGGGACCTCCAGGTCGAGCACCGCGTCCAGCGTCATGCCCTCGGACTTCAGCATCGCGTCCAGCGCCTCGGCCTGCGAGACATTGCGCGGGAAGCCGTCGAGCAGGAAGCCGTTCTCGGCGTCCGGCTTTTCCATCCGGTCCTTGGCCATGCCGATGGTGACCTCATCGGGCACCAGCTCTCCCGCGTCCATGAAGGACTTCGCCTTCAGACCGAGGTCTGTGCCCTTGCTGATATTGGCACGGAAGAGGTCGCCCGTTGAGATGTGCGGGATCGAGAGGTTCTCGGCAAGGTACGCGGCCTGCGTTCCCTTGCCGGCACCAGGAGGCCCGACGAGGACGATTCGCATCAGCGGAGGAACCCTTCGTAATTGCGCTGCTGGAGCTGGCTCTCGATCTGCTTCACGGTCTCCAGACCCACACCCACGATGATGAGGATGCTCGTCCCGCCGAACGGGAAGTTCTGGTTCGCGCCTCCGAAGCCTGCCAACGCCATCGTCGGGACAAGAGCAATCAGACCCAGGTACAGCGAGCCCGGCCAAGTGATCCTGTTGAGCACGTAGCTCAGATACTCGGCAGTAGGTCGACCAGCCCGGATTCCCGGGATGAAGCCACCATACTTCTTCATGTTGTCGGCGACTTCCTCGGGGTTGAACGAGATAGCCACGTAGAAGAACGCGAAGAACACGATCAGGAAGAAGTACGCGGTGATGTAGTACGGATGGTCACCCTTGACGAAGTACGACTCGATGAACGTCTTCCACCCGGACGTACCGCTGGAGAACTGAGCCACCAGCGCCGGGATGTACAGCAGCGACGAGGCGAAGATGACCGGGATGACACCGGCCTGGTTCACCTTGAGCGGGATGTACGTGGAAGTGCCGCCGTAGGAACGCCGGCCGATCATGCGCTTGGCGTACTGCACGGGGATTCGGCGCTGGGCCTGTTCCACGAAGACGACCAGGCCCACCATCACGAAGCCGATCAGGATGACGGTGCCGAACTCGATCCAGCCCTGGGCGAGCTTGCCGCTCTCCTTGATGGCCCACAGGGCGCCGGGGAAGCCGGCCGCGATCGAGATGAACATCAGGATCGACATGCCGTTGCCGATACCGCGATCGGTGATCAGCTCACCGAGCCACATGGTGGCGGCGGTACCGGCGGTCATGGTGACCACCATGACGATCGTGGTGTAGATGGATCTGTCCGGCACGATCTGATTGGCGACCTGACAGCCACTGAACAACGCGCCGCTGCGAGCCGTGGCGACCAGGCCGGTGCCCTGGAGTACCGCGAGGGCGACCGTCAGATAACGGGTGTACTGGGTAATCTTCGCGGTTCCGGACTGCCCCTCCTTCTTGAGGGCCTCCAGTCGCGGAATGACCACGGTCAGCAGCTGCAGGATGATGCTCGCCGTGATGTACGGCATGATGCCCAGCGCGAAGATGGTGATCTGCAGCAGCGCTCCGCCACTGAACATATTCACCAGGCCGAACAGGCTGTTGTTACTCTCCGAAGCCTGTTTGACACAGAACTGTACGTTCTGATAATCGATGCCCGGAACCGGGATGTGCGACCCGATCCTGTACAGCACGATGATGCCGAGCGTGAAGAGCAGTTTCTTGCGCAGGTCGGGCGTCTTGAACGCCCGGGCGAACGCGGTCAGCACGGTGCCTCCTGCGACCCCCGCGCTACTGCGTCAGAGGTGACGGTCTTGAGGATCGACGAATACGAATCAGACAATCCCTCACGGCCCCTGAGCAAGCGGACCATGCGGGCACGAGGACAGAGCCCCCGCATCTTTACAGCAACAGTGCACGCCACCTTACCGGCGACAGTGCCCCCCTTGGAACGACCAACCGGGGATGCCCCATTTGAGAGGGCATCCCCGGTCGGATGTTTCAGCCTTTAGCCACTGAACTGGTCTCAGACGAGCTCGGTGACGCTACCGCCGGCAGCGGTGATCTTCTCCTTGGCGGAGCCGGAGACGGAGTCAACCGTCACCGTCAGCGCCACGGAGATCTCGCCCTGGCCCAGGACCTTGACGAGGCTGTTCTTGCGAACCGCGCCCTTGGCGACCAGACCGGCCACCGTGACTTCGCCACCCTCGGGGTAGAGCGAAGCGAGCTTCTCCAGGTTGACAACCTGGTACTCGGTGCGGAACGGGTTCTTGAAGCCCTTGAGCTTCGGGAGACGCATGTGGAGGGGCATCTGCCCACCCTCGAAGCGCTCCGGAACCTGGTAGCGGGCCTTGGTGCCCTTGGTTCCACGACCAGCGGTCTTACCCTTGGACGCCTCGCCTCGACCCACACGGGTCTTGGCGGTCTTGGCACCCGGGGCGGGACGGAGGTTGTGGAGCTTCAGCGGGTTGTTCTCCGCCATGTCAGTCGACCTCCTCAACCGTCACGAGGTGGCGGACGGTGTGAACCATTCCGCGGAACTCGGGGCGGTCCTCCTTGACAACCACGTCGTTGAGCCGCTTGAGGCCCAGCGAACGCAGCGTGTCGCGGTGGTTCTGCTTGCTGCCGATGTACGACTTCGTCTGCGTGATCTTGAGGCGGGCCATTACGCACCCGCTCCCGCACGCGCACGAAGCAGAGCCGCGGGGGCGACGTCCTCAAGGGGCAGACCACGGCGAGCCGCGATCTCCTCGGGACGCTGCAGGCCCTTGAGGGCCGCCACGGTCGCGTGCACGACGTTGATCGCGTTGTCGGAGCCGAGCGACTTCGACAGGATGTCGTGAACGCCGGCGCACTCCAGAACGGCGCGCACCGGGCCACCGGCGATAACACCGGTACCGGGGGAAGCAGGCTTGAGCAGAACGACGCCTGCGGCCTTCTCGCCCTGGATGGGGTGCGGGATGGTGCCCTGGATACGGGGAACCTTGAAGAATGCCTTCTTGGCCTCTTCAACACCCTTGGCGATCGCGGCCGGCACCTCCTTGGCCTTGCCGTAACCGACACCGACGGTGCCGTCACCATCGCCCACCACGACCAGCGCGGTGAAGCTGAAGCGACGACCACCCTTCACAACCTTGGCGACGCGGTTGATCGCGACAACGCGCTCAACGTACGCGGTCTTCTCGGCGGCGGCTGCGCCGCCGTCACGGCCCTTCCGGTCCCGCCGCTCGCCGCCACCGGCACCGCTTCCGCGGCGCTGGGGTCCAGCCATTGGATTACCTCTCTCTGTTACGTCCGTTAGTCCCGGAACCGGGGCTTAGAACTTCAGCCCGGCTTCGCGGGCGGCGTCAGCCAGAGCGGCAATGCGCCCGGCGTACCTGTTGCCACCACGGTCGAAGACGACAGCCTCGACGCCGGCGGCCTTGGCGCGCTCAGCGACCAGGGCACCGACCTGCTTGGCCTGGGCGCTCTTGTCACCCTCGCCACCGCGGATCGAGACGTCCAGGGTCGACGCCGACGCGAGCGTGTGGCCCGCGATGTCGTCGATGACCTGAGCCACGATGTTGCGGTTGGAACGCGTCACGACCAGGCGCGGACGCTCCGGCGTACCGGAGACGTGCTTGCGGACGCGGATGTGGCGTCGCTTGATGGCAGCGCGCTTGTACGCGTCGCCCTTAGCAATCTTGACACCGTATGCCATGGCTTACTTACCCGCCTTTCCGACCTTGCGGCGGATGACCTCGCCCGCGTACTTGACGCCCTTGGCCTTGTACGGGTCAGGCTTCCGCAGCTTGCGGATGTTCGCGGCGACTTCGCCGACCTTCTGCTTGTCGATGCCCTCGACCGAGAACTTGGTCGGCGACTCGACCTTGAAGGAGATGCCCTCGGGCGCCTCCACCGTGATCGAGTGGCTGTAACCGAGCTGGAACTCCAGGTTGGAGCCCTTCGCGGCGACGCGGTAACCGACACCGCTGATTTCGAGCGCCTTGGTGTATCCCTGGGTCACACCGGTGATCATGTTCGCCACCAGCGTGCGGGACAGGCCGTGAAGGGCCTTGTTCTGACGCTCGTCATTCGGGCGAACGACGTTGAGCACGCCGTCCTCACCCTTAACGATCTCGATCGGCGCGGCGACGGTGTGGATCAGGGCGCCCTTGGGGCCCTTCACCGCTACCGTGCGGCCATCGATGGTGACGTCCACACCGGCGGGAACCTGGATGGGGAGCTTGCCGATACGCGACATTGCTTTTCCTCCGTTCCCGACTACCAGACGTAGGCGAGGACTTCCCCACCCACGCCCTTCTTCTGAGCCTGCTGGCCGGTCAGGAGACCGTGCGACGTGGAGATGATCGCCACGCCGAGGCCACCGAGAACCCTGGGCAGGTTGGTGGACTTCGCGTACACGCGGAGGCCCGGCTTCGAAATCCGCTTGATGCCCGCGATGGAGCGCTCACGGTTCGGACCGAACTTGAGCTCCAGGACGAGGTTCTTGCCGACTTCGGCGTCCTCGACCTTCCAGCCCGTGATGAAGCCCTCCTGCTGGAGGATCTCCGCGATGTGCGACTTGATCTTGCTGTGCGGCATCACGACGGAGTCGTGGTATGCCGAGTTCGCGTTACGCAGACGCGTCAGCATGTCTGCGATGGGATCAGTCATGGTCATGAATTGGCCTTCGGCCTCTCTCGCCGGGGTTTCCTGTATGCGCCATCCCTCTCCCCACACAGGGGCGGGACGGGTGCGGCGCGGGGACCTACGGCGTAGTAAGTCGTACGGGCGGCGGACGCCCAACCCTCCCAGCCTAAGCCATGGAGAGAGGGGCCTCCGCCAGCCCTCTGCTTACCGAGAGACTCCAGTGATCCGATTCAACGCCGCCGTCCTGAGCCGCTCCCCTCAAGGAGCGGTGTCCGGACGACGAGTTGAAAGGACTACCAGGAGCTCTTGGTCACGCCCGGCAGCTCGCCGCGGTGAGCCATCTCACGAAGGCACACACGGCAGAGGCCGAACTTGCGGTACACGGAGTGGGGACGACCGCAACGCTGGCAGCGCGTGTAGGCACGCACGCCGAACTTGGGCTTGCGGGCGGCCTTGGCAATGAGAGCCTTCTTCGCCACGGCTCACGCCTCCTTGAACGGGAAGCCGAGGTGACGGAGGAGCGCGCGGCCCTCAGCGTCGTTGGTCGCCGTGGTGACCACGGTGATGTCCATACCCCGGACGCGGTCGATCTTGTCCTGGTCGATCTCGTGGAACATGACCTGCTCCGTGAGACCGAAGGTGTAGTTGCCACGGCCGTCGAACTGCTTGGGGGACAGACCACGGAAGTCGCGGATGCGCGGAAGCGCGAGCGACAGGGTGCGGTCCAGGAACTCCCACATGCGGTCGCCACGAAGCGTGACGTGGGCACCGATCGGCTGGCCCTCACGCAGCTTGAACTGCGCGATGGACTTACGGGCCTTGGTGACGGCCGGCTTCTGACCGGTGATCGTGGTGAGGTCCTTGATGGCACCGTCGATCAGCTTGGAGTCGCGGGCGGCGTCGCCCACACCCATGTTGACCACGATCTTGACGAGGCCGGGAACCTGCATGACGTTCTCGAACGAGAACTCCTCAAGCAGCTTGCCCTTGATTTCCTCGCGGTACTTCGTCTTGAGACGCGGAGTGGTGGTGGTAGCCATCAGATGTCCTCACCCGTCCGCTTGGCAACGCGGATCTTGTTGCCCTCGTCGTCGAAGCGGTAACCGACGCGGGTCACAACCTTGTTGCCGTCCTTCTCCACAACGAGCTGAACATTGCTCACGTGGACGGGGGCCTCGGTGGTGATGATCCCACCGGTCTGCGAACCGCGAGCGGTCTGACCGGCCTTGGTGTGCTTCTTGACCCGGTTGACACCCTCGACCAGGACGCGGTCCTCGCGGGGGAAGGCCTGAATGACCTTGCCCTGCTTGCCCTTGTCCTTACCGGTGATGACCTGAACCAGGTCGCCCTTCTTGATCTTCATGCTTACAGCACCTCCGGCGCGAGCGAGATGATCTTCATGAACTTCTTCTCGCGCAGCTCACGGCCCACCGGGCCGAAGATACGGGTGCCACGAGGGTCGCCGTCGTTCTTGAGAATGACAGCGGCGTTCTCGTCGAAGCGAATGTACGAGCCGTCCTGGCGGCGGCGCTCCTTGACGGTGCGAACGATGACCGCCTTGACGACGTCACCCTTCTTCACGTTGCCACCGGGGATCGCGTCCTTGACGGTGGCGACAATGACGTCACCGATGCCCGCGTAGCGGCGACCCGAGCCACCGAGAACACGGATGCAAAGGATCTCCTTGGCACCAGTGTTGTCGGCGACACGCAGTCGCGACTCCTGCTGGATCACGTCTATCTCCTGATTTGTCTGCCGGTTCCCGGCGAGGGGTCCGTCTCCGGAGCCCCTCGCCGAGCCTGGCGGAACTGACCCGAGGGGCCCCCGTCGATCACTCGACGGGGCCTCGGGTATGGATTACTTGGCCTTTTCGAGGATCTCGACGACACGCCAGCGCTTGGTGGCGGACAGCGGCCGGGTCTCCATGATGAGGACACGGTCGCCGATGCCGGCGGCGTTCTGCTCGTCGTGAGCCTTGAGCTTGTTCGTACGGCGGATGACCTTGCCGTACAGCGCGTGCTTCACACGGTCCTCGACGGCGACGACGACGGTCTTGTCCATCTTGTCGCTGACGACCAGACCCTCGCGGGTCTTACGGAAACCGCGTGCGGCGGTGTTCTCTTCAGTCACGTTGCTCTCGCTCATCAGGCGCTCTCCACCGTCTCGATGCCGAGCTCGCGCTCACGCATCAGGGTGTAGATCCGGGCGATGTCCTTGCGGACGGCCTTCAGCCGGCCGTGGTTCTCAAGCTGCCCGGTCGCCGCCTGGAAGCGGAGGTTGAACAGCTCTTCCTTGGCCTCGCGGAGCTTGTTGACAAGCTCCTCGCCGCCCAGCTCGCGCAGTTCGGACGCCTTGGTTCCGGCCGACATCACGCCTCACCTGCCTCGCGCCGAACGATGCGGCACTTCATCGGAAGCTTGTGAGCAGCGCGGGTGAGCGCCTCACGAGCAATCTTCTCGTTCGGGTAGGAGAGCTCGAACATCACCCGACCGGGCTTGACGTTCGCGATCCACCACTCGGGGGAACCCTTACCGGAACCCATGCGGGTCTCGGCGGGCTTCTTGGTCAGCGGGCGGTCCGGGTAGATGTTGATCCAGACCTTGCCGCCACGCTTGATGTGGCGGGTCATCGCGATACGCGCCGCCTCGATCTGGCGGTTGGTCACGTACGCCGGAGTGAGGGCCTGAATGCCGTACTCGCCGAACGCAACCTGCGTACCACCCTTGGACATACCACTGCGCTTGGGGTGGTGCTGCTTGCGGTGCTTGACCCTACGGGGGATCAGCATGTCGGTCAGGCCTCCGTTCCGGTGCTCTCAGCCGGAGCAGCGGCAGCGGCGTCGGCCTTGGGGGCCTCGGCTGCGGCGTTCTGCTGCGGCTTACGACCGCGACCGCCACGCTCGCCACCACGGCCACCACGGCCGGCGGGGCGGTCGTTGCCGCCACCACGGGCCGGACGGTTGCCGGCGCGGGCAGCGGCGTTCTCGGCGCGGACCTCGGCGATGTTCTTGACGTCGCCCTTGTAGATCCAGACCTTCACACCGATACGGCCGAAGGTCGTCTTGGCCTCGAAGAAGCCGTACTCGACGTTCGCGCGGAGCGTGTGCAGCGGCACACGGCCCTCGCGGTAGAACTCCGAGCGGGACATCTCGGCGCCGCCGAGACGGCCACCACACTGGATCTTGATGCCCTTGGCGCCCGCCTTCATCGCCGACTGCATGCTCTTACGCATGGCGCGACGGAAGGAGACACGGGAGGACAGCTGCTCGGCGACGGCCTGGGCCACCAGCTGAGCGTCCACCTCGGGGTTCTTGACCTCAAGGATGTTCAGCTGAACCTGCTTGCCGGTCAGCTTCTCCAGCTTGCCGCGGATCTTGTCGGCCTCGGCGCCACGGCGACCGATGACAATGCCCGGGCGAGCGGTGTGGATGTCCACACGGACGCGGTCACGGGTGCGCTCGATCTCAACCTTCGAGATGCCGGCGCGCTCCATGCCGGACGTCAGCATCCTGCGGATGGCGACGTCTTCCTTGACGTAGTCCTTGTACAGCTTGTCGGCGTACCAGCGGGACTTGAAGTCCGTGGTGATACCGAGCCGGAACCCATGCGGGTTAACCTTCTGGCCCATTACCGGGTTCCTTCCTTGCTGCTGACGACCACGGTGATGTGGCTGGTCCGCTTACGGATCCGGTAGGCGCGACCCTGGGCGCGCGGCCGGAACCGCTTCAGGGTCGGACCCTCATCCACGTACGCCTCGCTGATGATCAGCGTGGAGGCGTCACTGTGGTCGTAGTTGTGCGCGGCGTTGGCAATGGCGCTGTCCAGCACCTTGCCCACCGGCACGCTCGCGGCCTGCGGGGCGAAACGCAGGACCGCCTGAGCCTCCGTGGCATCCATGCCACGGATGAGGTCCACCACGCGGCGGGCCTTCATGGGCGTGACGCGGATGTACCGCGCCTGGGCCCTGGCTTCCATGGTTGTCCCTTCAGTGTCTGTCATGATCGGTCACACCCCGCCTTAGCGGCGCTTCGACTTCCGGTCGTCCTTGACGTGGCCGCGGAAGGTGCGCGTCGGCGAGAACTCGCCGAGCTTGTGGCCGACCATCGACTCGGTGACGAACACCGGGACGTGGATCTTGCCGTTGTGCACCGCGATGGTGTGGCCCAGCATTGCCGGGACGATCATCGAGCGACGGGACCAGGTCTTGATGACGTTCTTGGTGCCTGCTTCGTTCTGTACGTCCACCTTCTTGATCAGGTGGTCGTCGACGAAGGGCCCCTTCTTGAGACTGCGCGGCATCTAAACCCGCTCCTAGCGCTTCTTGTTCGTCTTGCGGCGGCGGACGATGTACTTGCTGCTCGCCTTCTTGGGAGAACGAGTACGACCCTCCTTCTGACCCCACGGGCTGACCGGGTGACGACCACCGGAGGTCTTGCCCTCACCACCACCGTGCGGGTGGTCAACCGGGTTCATCGCGACACCGCGGACGGTCGGGCGAACGCCCTTCCAGCGCAGTCGGCCGGCCTTGCCCCAGTTGATGTTCGACTGCTCGGCGTTGCCGACCTCGCCGATGGTGGCGCGGCAGCGGGCGTCGACCAGGCGAATCTCGCCGGACGGCATACGAAGGTGGGCCATCGTGCCCTCCTTCGCCAGCAGCTGCACGGAGGTGCCCGCGGAACGGGCGAACTTCGCGCCGCCGCCGGGCCGCAGCTCGATGGCGTGGATGGTCGTACCGACCGGGATGTTGCGCAGCGCCAGGTTGTTGCCGGGCTTGATGTCAGCACCCGGACCGTTCTCTACGCGGTCACCCTGCGACAGGCCACGCGGGGCGATGATGTAGCGCTTCTCACCGTCCGCGTAGTGCAGCAGCGCGATACGCGCGGTGCGGTTGGGGTCGTACTCGATGTGAGCGACCTTCGCCGGCACGCCGTCCTTGTCGTGACGACGGAAGTCGATCACACGGTAGGCGCGCTTGTGGCCACCGCCCTGGTGGCGGACGGTCACACGACCGGTGTTGTTACGGCCACCCTTGCTGTGCAGAGGGCGGACCAGCGACTTCTCCGGCGTGGACCGCGTGATCTCGACGAAGTCGGCGACGCTGGAGCCACGACGGCCCGGAGTCGTCGGCTTGTACTTGCGGATACCCATTTCTCAGTCCTCGTCCGATATTCGGACCAGGGCGCTCCGTTAGGAGGCCTGGCCGAAGATGTCGATACGGTTGCCCTCGGCAAGGGTCACGATGGCGCGCTTGGTGTTGGCGCGCTTGCCGAAACCGGTGCGGGTGCGCTTGCGCTTGCCCTGCCGGTTGATCGTGTTGACCCCAGTGACCTTGACCGAGAAGACCGCTTCCACGGCCTGCTTGATCTGGGTCTTGTTGGCACGCGGGTCGACGATGAACGTGTACTTGTTCTCGTCGAGCAGCGCGTAGCTCTTCTCGGAAACAACCGGCTTGACGAGGATGTCGTGCGGGTCCGTGAAGGTCTTGGTGGTGACGGTCGCCTCAGCCATCAGGCGTCGCTCCCTTCGGTCTCGTTGGCCTCGGGGCCAGACACGAAGGTCTCGAAGGCGGCCTGAGTGAAGACCACGTCCTCGGAGCGGATCACGTCGTACGTGTTCAGCTGGCCCGGCTCCAGGATGTGCACCTGGGGCAGGTTGCGGGCGGACAGCCACGCGGCCTCGTCGGAACGCTCGACGATCAGGAGCGTGTTCTTGCGCTCCGAGATCTTGCCGATCAGCGTACGGACGGACTTGGTGGAGACGCCACCCTCGACCACGCCGGTGACGACGTGGATGCGCGAGTTGCGTGCCCGGTCGGTGAGGGCACCGCGCAGGGCGGCGGCCTTCATCTTCTTCGGGGTCCGCTGCGAGTAGTCGCGCGGCGTGGGGCCGTGCACGACGCCACCGCCGGCGAACTGCGGGGCGCGGGTCGAACCCTGACGGGCGCGGCCGGTGCCCTTCTGGCGGTAAGGCTTCTTGCCACCACCGCGGACCTCGCCACGACGCTTGACCTTGTGCGTGCCCTGACGGGCGGCGGCCAGCTGCGCGACGACGACCTGGTGGATCAGCGGGATGCTGACCTTGGCGTCGAAGATCTCGGCCGGGAGCTCAACGGTCCCGGTCTTGTCGCCCGCGGGCGACAGAATGTCAATGGTGCTCATAGTCCTCAGGCCCCCTTGGCCGCAGTGCGGACCAGGACCAGTCCGCCGTTGGGACCAGGAACCGCGCCCTTGATAAGGAGCAGGCCCTTCTCCGCGTCAACGGCGTGGATGGTCAGGTTCTGGGTGGTGACCCGCTCGTTGCCCATCCGGCCCGCCATGCGCATGCCCTTGAACACACGACCCGGGGTGGCGCAGCCACCGATGGAGCCGGGCGAACGGTGCTTGCGCTGGGTGCCGTGACCGGCGCCGAGGCCCTTGAAGTTGTGACGCTTCATGACACCGGCGAAGCCCTTGCCCTTGCTCTTGCCCGTGACGTCAACCTTGACGCCGGACTCGAACACGGCCGCGGTGATCTCCTGGCCGAGCGTGTACTCGCTGGCGTCGGAGGTGCGGAGCTCCACCAGGTGGCGGCGGGGGGTCACGTCGGCCTTGGCGAAGTGACCCTTGAGGGGCTTGTTCACCTTGCGAGGGTCGATCTCGCCGAAGGCGATCTGGACCGACTCGTAGCCGTCGGAGTCATTCGTACGGACCTGGGTAACGACGCAGGGCCCAGCCTTGACGACAGTGACCGGGACGACACGGTTGTTCTCGTCCCAGACCTGGGTCATGCCGAGCTTCTCGCCCAGGACGCCCTTGATCTGCTTTGCCATCTCTTCCGTGCCTCTCAGAGCTTGATCTCGATGTCAACGCCGGCCGGAAGGTCCAGGCGCATCAGCGAGTCAACGGTCTTGGGCGTCGGGTCGAGGATGTCGATCAGGCGCTTGTGCGTGCGCATCTCGAAGTGCTCGCGCGAGTCCTTGTACTTGTGCGGAGACTTGATGACGCAGTACACGTTCTTCTCAGTGGGAAGCGGCACCGGGCCTGCGACCGACGCACCAGTGCGAGTCACCGTCTCGACGATCTTCTTCGCCGAAGAGTCGATGACCTCGTGGTCGTAGGCCTTGAGCCGGATGCGGATCTTCTGTCCCGCCATGGCTACTTCGTAGTCCTGTCTGTTTGTGGAAACGCTCTGGCAACTCGGTGAGTACCGCACTCTTGTCCGACCCACGCGGTCGGGCGTGTCGCACTCCCTCTACGCAGAAATCCCGAAGGATTTCCCAACCAAGGGGGTGCGGGCCCAGCCCGCGCATCAGAGGGAAGAGCTCCCGCCGAGTGCCTGGCCGGCACCCCACTGACACTTCCCGGAAGATTCCCGTACGTCCGCCCCAGCGCTGCCCAGGGGCAGATGGCGCGACGAGTACTGTGGGACTCGCTTCCGGTCCTCCCGGCGGGAGGCGTGCAGCATTGGCACTCAACCGAGCAACCCCGACAGTCTGCCATACCGGGCACCGACCTGGCCAATCGAGCCGTAGAGAGTACCCCAGCTCACCGAGCGCTACGCCCCTGGGACACCCCGAAGGCGATCAGGGACGCAGCCTGGGCGGTGAGGCCTCAGAAGTGCTCGACCCGCTGCCCGTCCGGAACCTGGTAGCAGCCGGAGACGACGGTCACAGAGAGGTTCTGCGGGGTGCCCTTCGCCTTGTGGACGATGTTCACGCTGAACTTCCGCTCGTCGTTGTCAGCGGTCAGGTTCAGATTCTTGTTCTGACTGGAGTCCGGGCCGTACTCGACGATCTTCCAGCCGCGCCCGGGAAGCTCGGCCTTGAGTCGCTCCATGACCTCCGCGAGCTGATCGCCCGAGGCCGGAACGAAGCTCCAGGGGTGATACATCGTGAAGTATTTTTCCCGGTCCTTCCCATCCCCGCACTCGCTGACCCCGGGGCCGGGCTCGGACGACTCCCCCTTGATCCCGATGAGGTCAAGAAGTTCGCTGGAGATCTGCTTCGTGGCGCTGGTGGCCTCCTGAACGCTCTTCGTGCCCGCCGAAGGGACGGAATTACCTGAATCACCCATAGCGCATCCCGTGATCAAGGCGAGCGCCAGCCCGAGGGGCAGAGCCGCGGCCAATTGCTTAATCTTCAATTTTCACATCCCCGTATTGCCCCACCACTACCGATGCTTGGTTCTGCAAGCTGGTGGTATTGGGTTCCCAGTAGTCGCTGTGCCCCGAGGTGCCCGTGACCATCTGGTTCGCGCCGAACGCCGCATCACTCGGAATGATCATCACGCCGCCGCCCATGCTCCACTCATTACCGCTGTGCGCAGCACGGCCGAAGTCCGGAACCACGTCCCAGGCCGCCTCCTGGTTCCAGACGTGTCCCTGGGGCACGTCCATTCGCCCGGCGGAACCGACCTGGACACCCGGGCTGCCCGCGAAGATCACATCATCCGCGTTCAGATCGCCCTGCCGGGCGGCGGAGCCAATGAGCGTCGAGCCGTACGAGTGGCCGATGGCAGTGGTGTGGCTCGGCGTGTCGACGGCCCGGGAGGTGTCCAGCCCGTCGAGGAACCGGTTGTACGCCGGTGCCCCCTCGTCGGCATAGTGACTGAACGCCGCGTCCTTGGCGATGCTCTGAGGCGCGTCGTAGCCGAGCCAGGTGATCGTGGAGACCGAACCGGCCCCGACGGCCCTGTCAGCGTCCCGCCAGAGGTTGGTCATGCGGTTGATGTCTCCGCCGATACTCCCGAGATTGGTGGTCGTACCAGGAACGTAGACCGCCGTGTGATCGGCCGTATCGGGATTGCCGTTGGCAATGATCGCCCGGCCGGTTCCCTCGGCGCTGAACCCGAGCAGATACGCCTCCGGCAGCCCTTCAGCCCCTGTTTTGGCGAACCGCTCCTCGATGCTCTGCATGCCCTTGAGCGAATGAGTGAGACGTTCGTAGTCCTCGCCGTATTTCTGCAGCCACTCCTTGTACTCGACCGTGGGCACTCTGTGGCCGGCCTTGCCGTGCGCGAGAGTGACGTACTTGTTCGTCGGTGGCGGCGGCAGCAGGTCGAGCGCCGCCTGGTACTGCCCCTGCTTCTGTGCGAGGACCGTACGGTTTGCCTCGTCCCGCACCCCCGCAGGGAGGCCGTCGAGGGCTCCGACGCTCGCCGGGTTCATGGTGATGTGGGCGTCGCGCTCCTCGTCGGAGAGGCTCTTCCACCACTGGGCGTTCTCGGCGGGCGACGCGTCCTTCGGCGGCCCGGCGATCGCGTCGAGGTACCGGTCGGCGGCTCCCCGCGCCCCGCTCGCGTCAGAGCCGGTGTCCGCCCAGTCCCGGGCGGAGACGGTGAGGTCGTCGTCCGCCCTCAGGGAGCGCAGCTGCGGCGCCCATTTCTCGTCGGCGGCCGTGGCCTCCGCCAGCGCGGTGGAGATCCGGTCGGCGATGCCCTGGGCGCGGGCCGCGTACGGGTTCGGGCTCAGATTCGCGGCCTGGCGGCCGACGGCCTGGGCCTGTGGGGTGCTGTAGCCCCCGGTGGAGCCTCCGTCGGGGATCGCGCCGTTGACCTTGTCCGGACCGGCCGGGTAGGTCACCGTCCCGTCCGGGTTCACGGTCATCCGATCTGCCTGAGCGTCGACGATGGCAGCCTCCAGCTTCCGCTTGGCGGCGGCCATGTCGAAGGCGAAGCCGTTCAGGGCCGTACTGACCACACCGCACTCGGTTTGGGTGTACTGAAAATTCGCGCCCAGCTCCTGAAGCTCGACATGGGCCGCGTCCGCCGCCTCGCCTTCCAAGGAGTTCCGCATCCCGGCGGCGACGCTGGTCTCCAGCCGATCCTTGGCCGTCCGGGCCATGTCCGCGAGGGCCCGGTATCCGTCAGCCGCGCTCTCGTACTCGGCCGGCTTCAGTTCCTTGAGGGTTTTGAGGTCCACTCCCCCATCACCTGCCCTGCGGTGCGCCGCCGCCGACGGCCGCCGTGTCCGCGTACGCCGACTTCACCCTGTCGAACTCGCCCTTCACGGCCTCATCGGTCCTGAGCTGGTCGTGCCCCACCTGCTCCAGGATCTTCTGGAGGCTCCCGCACCGCTTGCCGACGTCCTCCGCGTACCGTTTCCACGAGGCGTACAGCTCCTTCTGCGCCGCAGCGCTGAGGCACCCCTCGCCCTCACCGAGCCCCGCCTGCCCGTCCGCCAGCTTCCCGAGCGCGGTACCGACGGGCCCGCGCAGCGACCCCACTCCCTCGCCGGCGGATAACCACGCCTTCTTGCTGGATTTCAGCCCGCCCGTCCCCGCTCCGGCGGACGACCCCGTCTCGGCGGACAGCTGATTCAACTGTGTTCCGCCAGACTGCCGTTCGGCCACTCCGGCCTTGATCTGCTCCCACTCGTCCCACGCCATGAACCGCGTACTCCCCCTCGTCCCCGTTCAAACCACTTCGGACCCTATCCGCGACGGCGGAGCAGTCGACCGAAGGGCGGTAACCATGGCCTATGCACGGGGTATTGGCGGCCGAATCACGGCCATGCCGGTTCCGGCGGCATGCGTCCTCCTCCACCTCGCCGCCCGGCCTCACCCGCACGGGTGAACATGGCCAACTTGGCTGGTAATAGGAGGGGTTGGGTGCCCTACGCTCGCGGCACGACCTGATCGCAGACATGCGACGGCCCCCGCCGGGACGGCAATCCCACCGCGAGGGCCTGACCACCGGGAAGTAGGAGCTTCCCCGCTGGACAGCCGTCAGCCTAGCGCCCCCACGCACCCTCCGTCCGGCCTCACGGACCCGGTGCCTCGCCCTACCCGCGACACGCGGCGCTGACACCACTCGTACGGCGTCACTCACGCCGACTCGCCCGCATCACGCGCTTCTCGGTCAGCCGATCCGCTGCTCCCACTACCCAGGAATCCCATGGTCAGCTCACCGCACGAGGCGATGCACCGCATCTTCCAGGAGTACCCGGAACTGTTCACCGGGGTCTCCCAGGTGCTCGGCCTCAACTTTCCCTCACCTGTCTCGACGACCGTTCTGCCGACCGACCTCACCGAGTCCCGGCCCGTCGAACGGCGTGTCGACACCCTGCTGAGGTTCGACTTCGACACGGAAGACGGCCGCGCATTTCTTCTCGCCGTGGAGGCCCAGGGCAAGAAGGACCCGGACAAGCCGGGCAGCTGGGCCTACTACCTCTCGTACCTGTATACGAAGTACCAGGTCCCGCCCCTGCTCCTGGTCATCTGCCAGGACCGCGCCACCGCCGAATGGGCCGCCCGCCCGGTCACCATCGGCCCGGCCGAGTGGCCCTCGCTCACCCTGCGCCCTCTGGTGGTGGGCCCGCACAACATGCCCTTGATCACCAATGCGGCCGAGGCCCGCAAAGACCTGGCATTCGCCACTCTGGCGGCGATTACACACGCCGCCGAACCGGAGGCCGGTGCCATACTCAAAGCGATGTCCACCGCTCTGCGGGACGTGCCGGAAACCATCGCCAACCCCATCGTCGAACTCATCGCTCAAGGCCTGGGCAAGCGCCCGGTCGCACAACAGTGGAGGAATCTGGTGGCCGTGGACCTTTCGTTCTACACATCTCCCATGTCTGAAGAACTCCGAGCCGAAGGTGAGGTCAAGGGCCTGTCCCGGGGCATCCTGGTCGCCCTGGAGCAGCGCGGCGTGACCGTCTCCGACGAGGCCCGCCTTCGCATCACGGGCTGCGCCGACCCCGAGCTCCTGGACACTTGGCTTGTCCGCGCCTTCACCGTGTCGGCCGCCGAAGAGATCTTCGAAGAGGCGTAGCCCACCGCTGCCCGAGAGGTATCCCCCCACCGCCTGCGGGGATACCTCTCGGGCTGCCTGCGGTCCGGTCCACCCCCCCCCCCCCCGCCCGAGCCCG
>NZ_BMWG01000002.1:331804-353796 GCF_014651115.1 Streptomyces inusitatus
AGGGACGCGGTGAGCCCCCCCCCCCCCGCAGGGATCGCCCGGCCCGGCGGGGGGGCACCCCGCCGGGCCTGCCTGCGTTCCGGTCCACACCCGGCCCACCGACCGAAGCACGGCCGTGCGGGTTCCGGTGGTGCGAGCGGTCTCCTCCAGGAAAGAACCGGGAGGAAAGAACCTCGCCAAACCCCACCTTTACCGCCCCACCGCCCCGGCCTCACCCGCACGGGTGAACATGCTCAACTGAGCTGGTAATGAGCGGGGTTGAGTGCCCTAGGCTCACGGCACAACCCGATCGCAGACATGCGTCGGCCCCCGCCGGGACGGCAATCCCAGTGCGAGGGCCTGACCATCGAGGAAGCAAGGACCTTCCCGTTGGATACCGAGCAGCTTAACGCCCCCGCGCGTCCCCCGTCCGGCGATACCCGCGACACGCGACGCCCACACCACTCGTACGGCGTCACTCACGCCAACTCCCGCCACACCACCCGCTTCACGGTCATCGGCAACCATCTAGCCCAGCACCCGGAGCTGTCCCTGCTGGCGATCGGTCTGGCCGTGCACATCCAGTCCCTGCCAACCGGGGCCCGGGTCGACATCAAGACGCTCGCCGCCCGCTTCACCGAGGGCGCGAGCCGTATATCCGCCGCCCTGCGCGAGCTGGAGGCCTTCGGCTATCTGCGGCGCACCCGCGAGCGGATCCCCGACGGGCGGATCGTCACCCGCACCGTCTCCTGCAACCAGCCGGGACCCCCGCCGTGACCGCGTCGACCGCTGACGAGGTCACACAAAACCCCCTACACCCAGGACAAAGCCACATGACAGGCTGACTCAATGATCAACAACCACCTCTGGCTGGCCGCATTCCCCGAGCCGATCCCCGAAGCCGAAGCCCACATCTACTGGCGCATGAAGGACCTGCCCACCCCGATCCTCGACAGAGCGCTGAAGCACGCCACCCACCTGCACATCGGCTCCTGGCAGGACCTCCACTGGCAGGACGGAGCCGAGCCTGGCCGCTGCCCCGCCCTGCGGATCTCCGCCCGGATGTTCTACCGAGGCACCATCGGCGACTGGAAAGTCCCGATCCTCGACGAGCCACTCCGGGACGAGCTGCTCGCGTTCTACCAGCCCCGGCCGGGGGACCTCCCCGCGGAAGTCGCCGACACGGAGAAGCTGGCCGCGTTCCTCACGGCCCACCTCGGCTGGAGCCTGCTCTGCGAGGAACAGCCTCCGCCAGCTCAGCCCGAGTGACTGGGCCATGACACCCGACGCACCGACGCACAGCGGGTCCGGGACCTTCTCGCACCCCACTTGACGGGTCGGCTCGACGACTCCTCAGCCACGCTTGAAGTCACCGGTCTGGAGATCGCCGAGCGGGGGCGGAGCTTCGACCTGGTGGTCGAACTGCTGGCCCACGGGGAGCGGTGGCGCGTGCGTCTGCCGAGGGACAACTCGGACAGCGCGCTCTTCGACGGCTCCCCTCCACCGCATCTGGTCCGCCACATCGCGAGCTTGACCCGTGCGCAGCTCTTCGACTGGTGGCACACCAAAGGCCACGAGCGGCAGTCGGCCAAACTCGGCGAACGTCTCACCTGAGCCCGCCGATGAACAGCAGATGCCCGAGATGCCTTGACCCACGGCTTCCTTGGGATGGTGGGATGGACGCATGAAGATCTCCAGCGCCGGGGCGACCGAAGTCGCCGTACCGGTAGTCGTCCGCGATCTGACTCCCGCCGAGCGGGCGGCCTATAGCCGTCCCGAGTCCTGGGGTGACGACGAGGCTTGGAGCAGTACCGCCTCGGCCGCGATGACCAGCCTCTGGATCGCGGAGCGGCATCTGGCGCTCCTCTGCGACGAGGCTCTGCACGCCCCCGTGCACGCATACGGCCGGGCACTCAACCAGGCGGTCTGGCGGGAGATCGGCGACATCGAGGTCAACGAGCACCTTGAGGAACACAAGGCCGCCTTTATGGCCGCGGCCCGCGCAAACCTCGCTTCTTCGGGCCTGGTGTCAACCATCGGCTCCTAGTGAGCCCGTTCGAGTTGTCATGTGCCAATGGCATAGCCATGCAGGAGCGAGCTTTCTAGCGTCCCTTTCATGGTCACTTCTTCATACGAGCCCAAGCGGAAACCCGGCACTCACAAAGAGGCCTTCGCCTCGGAACGGGTACGGGTGATCTTGAGGATCCTGGAGAAACGGAGGGTTCCCGTCAGACCGGCGACGAGGGAGCGGATCGTCAGCTGTACGGATCTCGACACGCTGAGCCGGTGGCTGGAGCGGGCGCTGACCGTGGCCGAGGCGGAGGGGCTCTTCGGCGAGGGCGGCGGCTGACAGCCGAGCGTACCGAAGCCCCACGATCCGGGGCGGAGCTGGATCAGGGGCCGCCCACACCCTGAGGTTGGGCTACGCCTCGCCCGGCTCCGACCCGAGGTCCGCCTGCGGGGCCGGGCCCCGGCTGATGGTCAGGGACCAGCGGACGCCGGAGTGGGCGTCGACGGAGACGGTGCCTGCGCGCTCGGACTTACTCGTGACGGTGTGGTTCTGGATGGTGGTCACCTCGCCGTCGACGCAGGTCATGGGGAAGCTCGCACCGACCGGGCGGAGGGTGACCTGAAGGGTTCCCTTGCCCTGGCAGTTCACGGCGACCGCCAGGGAGTCGTCCTTCTTCCCGGGGCCGAAGGCGAGGTCCGCGCCGCCCCGGGTCTCCCCCTGGCGGAGGACGACGGTCCCGTGGTTGTCGTCCAGTACGGGCAGGGCCGCCGTGGCCGCCGAGGGCTTCGAGGGCTCCAAGGACTTCGAGGGCTTCGCCGAGGACGACGGCCTCTCGGCGGCCCGCTCCTCCGACGACCCGGACGAGCACCCCGTAAGTGCCAGCAGCGCGACGGCTGCCGCCAGGGACAAGTACGGCGAACGCGAGTGGTGCACTGACATGGCGGTTCCCCCTGTTTCGACACCTGCGCCCCCACCCGAAGAATCGATTCTCCAGATGAAGAAGAACAAGATCTTCGCAGCGGCCCGCGCGACGCGACAAGAAATCACCCGGGGTGATTTCACCCGGCGACCAGGGCCTCCGTCAGGAGCGGAACACTTCCGCCGACCCAAAAGCAACCCCCCGATAGGATTATCCGTCTAGTTCAGCGCGAACGGGCCTGACCAACCCGTTCGCACCCAAAGCAAGAAGCACAGCAGCAACAAGCACGGCACAGCACAGCACGCAGACGAGAGGGCACAGCCCGGCCGCTGCGGGGGAAGCGGACGGAGCAGCGCACAAGTGAACAACGGACCCGGCGACGCCGCGATGACGGCTGCCCGAATACCGGAGCCCCGGCGCGAAGCCGGACCCCGCCGCCGGAGCGTGATCGCCGCCCTCGCCGCAGCCACCGCGGCTGCTGTCGCGGGCTGTTCGGTGCCCGAGCCCCGGCGACGTCCCGTACCGGCGGCGGACCCCGCGCCGGGGATGCCGATCGCGAGCGCCGGGCGGGCGCAGTTGATGCAGATACTCGCGCACCCGGACGACGATCTGTACTTCATGAACCCGGACACCCAGCGGATGCTGGACTCCGGAGTCCCCCTCGTCAGCGTCTACATCACCGCCGGTGAGCACACCGGCGTGAACCGCGCCCCCGGCGGGCCCGAGGTGGCCGCCGACACCGAGGCGTACACCTCCGCCCGGCACCAGGGGCTGCGGCAGGCGTACGCGTCGCTCATCGGGCTCGACAAATTCACCCCGTGGACCAAGGGGACCGCCTCGCTGCGCGGGGACCGGCGGGCCGAGATCAATACGCTCACCAGCGGAAACCGCCGGGTGGAGCTGATCTTCCTCAATCTGCCCGAGCACACCCGCCGCCACTGGAAGGCGCTGCCGGACCTCTGGCACGACCGCTCGATGAGCGTGCGGACCGTCGTCGCCGAGGGCTCGCCGCTGCGCGAGGACGTGGAATACGACCATGACGCGCTGCTGGGGGTGCTCGTCGGGCTGATGCAGCAGTACCGGCCGACCGTGGTGCAGACCCTGGACCCCGACCCGGACATCCAGCTCAGCGACGAGCGGACCCGGCGCAAGGACAGCGAGCAGCCGGGCTACTCCGACCACGCCGACCACACCACGGCCGCGCTCTTCGCCTGGGCCGCGATGATCGGCTGGGTCGCGGAGGCGACGGAGAACGGCGGGCAGGTGCCCGGTTTTGTGGCGAACGCCTTCCGGGGCTACTACAACCGGCACTGGCCGAAGAATCTGCCGCCCGGGACGCTGCGCGAGAAGGCCGGCCATCTGGTGCCCTACGGCGGCGACCCGGAGTGGCAGTGCGGCAACACGGCCGGCTGCGGCGACTACGGCGTGGGCGGCGACCGGCCGCTGACCAACAAGAAGGGGTGGGTGCGCTCCACCCACCACCGCCACCCCGGGCCCCGGCCCGCCGTCTTCGCCGAGCGGGACGGCCAGAACGGGCGGGACGGGCGGGACGGGCGGCTCGCCGCGTACGGAGTGCTCGGGCTGCGCGCGGTGCGCTGGCGCGAGACGGAGGCGGGAAGCGGCCGTTGGGGCGGGCCGGAGGATCTCGGCGGCGGCCCGCTCGCCCCCGTACTGGGCTCGACGGCCCTCAAGGACGGCCGGCAGCTGCTGTTCGGGCTGCGGATCGCCGCGCTCGGCGGGCGGGGCGCGGCCAATCGGCGGGAGATCGTGCTGCTGGAGCAGCGGTCGGCGGGCGGGGCGTTTCTCGCGTGGACCGGGCTCGGCAATCCGGAGGAGACGGACGACCGGGGGCGGCGGATCGGCGTCCCGGTGGCGGTGACGGCACCGGACGGCCGCGTTCATCTCTTTGTACGGAACGCGGACCGGCAGGTCAGCACGCGGGTACGGGCGGAGAACGGAAGCTGGGGTCCCTGGCGGGCGCTCGGCGGGGAGGCGATCCAGGACGGGCTGTCGGCCGTGGTGGACGCGGACGGCCTGGTGCATGTCTTCGGCGCGGGGCAGGACACCGTACGGCACTGGGCCCAGCCCGCGCCCGGGGCGGATGTGGCCTTCCGGCCGGCCGGGATCGGGCCGCTGCCCGGCGGGCCCGTCGCCGCGCTGCCCGGCCGCAGGGGCGGCGTACAGCTGTACTACCGGGAGCCCGCGACGGCCGGTGTCACCTCCGTACCCCCGGGCGGGCGGCCCGCCGAGGCGGTCGGTCTGCGGGGGTACGGGCCGGTTCACGCCGTGGCCACCCGTCGGGGAGACGCGGTGATGTCGCGGGATTCGCGCGGCCGGCTGCGGCTGCTGAGCGACGGGGGCCGGGTGGTGACGCGGGAGCTGGGGCCGCTCGCGCTGGAGTCCGCCGCGCTGCTGGACAGCCCGCGCGGGGTGACGGCCGTGGGGCTCGGCCCGGACGCCCGGCCGTGGATCTGGCGCCCGGAGGCGGTGGCGGCGGCGGACGACACTGCGGCGGCGCGCTGAGCATCGTAAAAAATCGTATAAAGCGAAGAAGAGAGGCCCCACACCTCGCGGTGTGGGGCCTCTCTCTTGGTGCCCTGTGCGGAGCTACCAGGTCAGAACTTCGCCGAATTAGGCGAGGATCTTGGTGACCTGGCCGGCGCCGACGGTCCGGCCACCCTCACGGATGGCGAACTTCAGGCCCTCTTCCATGGCGACGGGCTGGATGAGGTTCACCGTCATGACGGTGTTGTCACCCGGCATGACCATCTCGGTGCCCTCGGGGAGGGTCACAACGCCGGTCACGTCCGTGGTACGGAAGTAGAACTGCGGGCGGTAGTTGTTGAAGAACGGGGTGTGACGGCCACCCTCGTCCTTCGACAGGATGTAGGCCTGGGCCTCGAACTCGGTGTGCGGCGTGACCGAACCGGGCTTGATGATGACCTGGCCGCGCTCGACGTCCTCGCGCTTGATGCCACGGAGGAGCAGACCGACGTTCTCACCGGCCTGGCCCTCGTCGAGCAGCTTGCGGAACATCTCGATGCCGGTGACCGTGGTGGTGGTCTTCTCGGTCTTGATACCGACGATGTCGACGGTCTCGTTGACCTTGAGGACACCACGCTCGATACGACCGGTGACGACGGTGCCACGACCGGTGATCGTGAAGACGTCCTCGATCGGCATCAGGAACGGCTTGTCGACGTCGCGCTCGGGCTGCGGGATCGACTCGTCGACGGCGGCCATCAGGTTCAGGACCGACTGGCCCCACTCCTTGTCGCCCTCAAGCGCCTTGAGCGCCGAGACCTTGACGACCGGCAGGTCGTCGCCCGGGAACTCGTACTCGGAGAGGAGCTCACGGACCTCAAGCTCGACGAGCTCCAGGATCTCCTCGTCGTCCACCATGTCGGCCTTGTTCAGGGCGACGACGATGTACGGAACGCCGACCTGGCGGGCCAGGAGCACGTGCTCCTTGGTCTGCGGCATCGGGCCGTCGGTGGCCGCGACCACGAGGATGGCGCCGTCCATCTGCGCCGCACCCGTGATCATGTTCTTGATGTAGTCGGCGTGACCCGGGCAGTCGACGTGCGCGTAGTGACGCGACTCCGTCTGGTACTCGACGTGCGCGATCGAGATCGTGATACCGCGCTGGCGCTCCTCGGGAGCCTTGTCGATCTGGTCAAAGGCCGAGGCCTCGTTCAGGTCCGGGTACGCGTCGTGCAGCACCTTGGTAATGGCGGCCGTGAGGGTCGTCTTACCGTGGTCAATGTGACCGATGGTGCCGATGTTGACGTGCGGCTTAGTCCGCTCGAACTTCGCCTTCGCCACTGGGTCCTCCTGTGGAGTGGTTCTGTACGCCTTGCTTCATCGGCGCCAGGTGATCTTTGCTGGATTGCCGGAGCCCGGGGACATTCCAACCGTCTACGCAGGTATTCGGTCGGAATGTCCGCGGCAGGCTCCGGTGACAAGCCTAAAGCGTGTACTCGGGTGAGTTACTCGCCCTTGGCCTTCGCGATGATCTCCTCGGCGACGTTCCGCGGAACCTCGGCGTAGGAGTCGAACTGCATCGAGTAGCTTGCGCGACCCGAGGTCTTGCTGCGGAGGTCTCCGACGTAGCCGAACATCTCCGAGAGCGGCACCAGGCCCTTGACGACCTTGGCGCCGGCACGGTCCTCCATGGCCTGGATCTGGCCACGGCGGGAGTTGATGTCGCCGATGACATCGCCCATGTAGTCCTCGGGCGTGGTCACCTCGACCGACATCATCGGCTCAAGCAGCACGGGGCTGGCCTTGCGCGCGGCCTCCTTGAACGCCTGCGAACCGGCGATCTTGAAGGCGAGCTCGGAGGAGTCGACCTCGTGGTAGCCACCGTCGAGGAGCGTCAGACGGACGCCCGTCATCTCGTAGCCGGCGAGGATGCCGAACTGCATGGCCTCCTGCGCACCCGCGTCCACCGAAGGGATGTACTCCTTGGGGATGCGGCCACCGGTGACCTTGTTCACGAACTCGTAGCTCGCGTCGCCGCCCTCGATGGGCTCGATCGCGATCTGCACCTTCGCGAACTGACCGGTACCACCGGTCTGCTTCTTGTGCGTGTAGTCGACGCGCTCGACGGCCTTGCGGATCGTCTCGCGGTAGGCGACCTGCGGCTTGCCGACGTTGGCCTCGACGCGGAACTCGCGGCGCATCCGGTCGACCAGCACCTCAAGGTGAAGCTCGCCCATACCACCGATGATGGTCTGGCCGGTCTCCTCGTTGGTGTGCACCTGGAAGGAGGGGTCCTCCTCCGCGAGACGCTGGATGGCTACACCCAGCTTCTCCTGGTCACCCTTGGACTTGGGCTCGATGGCGACCTGAATGACCGGCGCCGGGAAGTCCATGGACTCCAGGATGACCGGGTTCTTCTCGTCGCTCAGCGTCTCACCGGTGGTGGTCTGCTTGAGGCCCATGACGGCGACGATGTCGCCCGCGCCCACCGACTCGATCTCCTCACGCTTGTTCGCGTGCATACGGTAGATCTTGCCGATGCGCTCCTTGCGGCCCTTCACGGAGTTCAGTACCGCGGTGCCCGAGTTCAGGCGACCGGAGTAGATCCGGATGAAGGTCAGCTTGCCCAGGTGCGGGTCGCTCGCGATCTTGAACGCGAGGGCCGACAGGGGCTCGTCGTCCGACGGCTTGCGCTTGACGACCAGCTCCGGGTCCTTGACGTCGTGGCCCTCGATGGCCTCGACGTCCAGGGGGGAGGGCAGGTAGCGCACGACCGCGTCGAGCAGGGGCTGAACGCCCTTGTTCTTGAACGCGGTACCGCAGAAGACGGGGGTGATCGTGACGCCCTCGGACTTGCCGGAGGCGATGGTGATACGACGGATCGCGGCGTAAAGCTGCTCCTCGGTGGGCTCAGTGCCCTCCAGGTACAGCTCCATCAGCTCTTCGTCGTTCTCGGCGACCGTCTCCAGAAGCTTGCCGCGGTACTCCTCGGCAGCCTCGGTGTGGGTGGCCGGGATGTCGACGACGTCGTACATCTCGCCCTTGGACGCCTCGGCGGACCAGACGAAGGCCTTCATGGTGACGAGGTCGACGACACCCTTGAAGTCCATCTCGGCACCGATGGGCAGCTGCATCACGATCGGGACCGCGCCGAGGCGGCCGCTGATCATGTCGACGCAACGGTGGAACTCGGCGCCGGTGCGGTCGAGCTTGTTGACGAAGCAGATACGCGGAACGCCGTAGCGGTCCGCCTGACGCCAGACGGTCTCGGACTGCGGCTCAACGCCGGCGACGCCGTCGAACACGGTGACAGCGCCGTCGAGGACACGGAGCGAACGCTCCACCTCGACGGTGAAGTCGACGTGACCCGGAGTGTCGATGATGTTGATCGTGTGATCGACATCTTCGAGCGGCCAGTGACAGGTCGTCGCGGCCGACGTGATCGTGATGCCGCGCTCCTGCTCCTGCTCCATCCAGTCCATCGTGGCAGCGCCGTCGTGGACCTCACCGATCTTGTAGCTCACACCGGTGTAGAACAGGATGCGCTCGGTGGTCGTCGTCTTGCCCGCGTCGATGTGGGCCATGATCCCAATGTTGCGGACCTTGGCCAGGTCAAGCGAAGTGGTGGCCATATGGCTCAGTCTTCTCTCGGTCTCGATGTGGGTAGGGACTACCAGCGGTAGTGCGCGAAGGCCTTGTTGGACTCGGCCATCTTGTGCGTGTCCTCACGCTTCTTGACCGAAGCGCCGAGGCCGTTCGAGGCGTCGAGCAGTTCGTTCATGAGGCGCTCGGTCATGGTCTTCTCACGACGGGCGCGGGAGTAACCCACGATCCAGCGCAGCGAGAGCGTGGCGGCACGACCGGGCTTGACCTCGATCGGCACCTGGTAGGTGGCGCCACCGACACGGCGGGACTTGACCTCAAGAGAGGGCTTGACGTTCTCCAGCGCGCGCTTCAGCGTGATGACCGGGTCTGCGCCGGTCTTCTCGCGGAGGCCTTCCATGGCGCCGTAGACGATCCGCTCGGCGGTGGAACGCTTGCCGTCAAGCAGAAGCTTGTTGATCAGCGAGGTGACAAGAGGAGAGCTGTAGACCGGGTCGATGATGACCGGGCGCTTCGGGGCGGGGCCCTTACGAGGCATTCTTACTTCTCCTTCTTGGCGCCGTAGCGGCTACGGGCCTGCTTGCGGTTCTTGACGCCCTGGGTGTCAAGGGAGCCGCGGATGATCTTGTAACGAACACCCGGCAGGTCCTTCACACGGCCACCACGCACGAGCACGATCGAGTGCTCCTGCAGGTTGTGTCCCTCACCCGGGATGTAGGCCGTGACCTCGATGCCAGAGGTCAGACGCACACGCGCGACCTTGCGCAGGGCCGAGTTCGGCTTCTTCGGGGTGGTCGTGAACACACGCGTGCAGACGCCGCGGCGCTGGGGCGAACCCTCAAGCGCGGGCGTCTTGTTCTTCTCGACCTTGTCCTGCCGGCCCTTCCGGACCAGCTGCTGGATCGTAGGCACTACTTCTCCGGTTTCTGTGTGCCGTTCGTGAAACTAACCTGGAACGTCGCCGACCCACGCGGTCGGGTGTGTCGAAACTGCGAGACCCTCGCCCTGAAGCGAGAAAAGGCGCAGAATACGGTGGCCGATGATCGGGCTCGCCCTGCGGTTGAGGACACGCACGGGAGCCCAGGCACACCCCAGGCACAAGGTCAGAGCGTACCTACCGCATGGGCTGCGGTCAAAACAAATGGAGTCCACCGCGACGCGCCGGACGTTCCGCCCTCATTCGCCCATGAGGACGCCCGGTTCTGCGGAGAAACCGTTTTCCATGGCCGGATACCGCCGTTCCGGGTCCATTGGACGCCCCCCTTCAGTACCTTTTCGGACGCCGCACGACGATCGGGGGACTGGATGACGGCAGCGTACTCACTCAGTGACGGTGGCCTGGACGACCGGGTTCCGTTTCTTGCCAGGCTGGAGGGCGAGGACCGCTCCGCCCTGCTCGCGCTCGGCCGCGAGATGACCTTCGCGCCCAGGGCGGTGATTCTCCGCCAGCACGAGCCCTCCTCGCACGTACTGATCATCGTGCGCGGCTGGACCAAGGTCACCGCCTCGGCTCCCAACGGCTACGAGGCGCTCCTCGCGCTGCGCGGCCCCGGCGACATCGTCGGAGAGGCCTCGGCGCTGACCGGGCGGTCACGCTCGGCGACGGTGACCGCCCTGGAGGCGGTGGGGACAGTGGCGGTGGAGCGCGAGCGCTTCACGGAGTTCCTCAGCGGCTCCCCCGCCGTCTGTTTCGCCCTGCTGGGGCTCACGTCCGACCGTACGAGGGCGGCGGACCGGCGGCGGCTGGAGTTCGCGTCGATGAGCGTACGGGAGCGGCTGGCCGCGCTGCTGCTCGAACTGGCGCGGACCCACGGCAGGCGCACCGAGGAGGGCATCGAGCTGTCCGTGGGGCTCAGCAAGCAGGAGCTGGCCGGCTCGGTCGGGGCGTCGCGGGAGATGGTGCAGCGGCTGCTCAAGGAGTTGCGGGACCGGGAGGCGGTGTCGACCGGGCGGCGGGCGCTGGTGATCATGCGCCCGGACGTACTGCGCCGGATCGCCCGCTCGGAACGGCCGGGGGAGGCGGGGCCGCTGCCCGCTCAGCAGGGGATGTCCGCCCAGCAGGGGGCGCCACAGCGGGACGCGCTGCCCGATCCGCCCGGGCAGATCGGGCAGATCGGGGCCTGACAGCCGCGTTCCCGAGGGTCTGCCGTCCCGGGTGCTCCGGCGCCCGGGACGGCGGCCGTGTACGGCCACATACGGCCATTCCACGGCTCGGGGCGGCTCTGTGCACACGGTCACACTTCGAGTGCGTCATCCGTCCTCACGCTCTGTGCCCCTCCGGCGGGAAGCTTCTCGTGCGAGCCCACCCCCACCGGAAGGCGGCCATGTCCGATCCCGTGAACCGCATGATCCTGCTGCTGGACATCGAGAAGTACAGCGACCGGGACGACGTCGAGCAGGCCTATCTGCGCCGGATGCTCTACGACATCGCCGATCAGGTCCTGGAGTCCGCGGGCATCGACGAGACCAGCCGGCTGCGGGCCGACCGGGGTGACTCCGTCATGGAGCTGATCGACGCCAACGCCTCCCCCGTCGCTCTGCTGAGGGCCGTGCTCGGCGAGATCCCCGTACAGCTGCGGATGATCAACCGGATGGCGTCCAAGTCCGCCCAGATCCGGCTGCGCGCGGTGGTGGCCAGCGGCTATGTCGCCGTGGACGGCTTCAACGGCTGGGTCGGCTCCGACCTCAATCACGCCTGCCGGCTGCTCGACGCCCAGCTACTGCGGGACGCGCTGCGCGAGCGGGCCGAGGACTTCGCCCTGTGCGTCTCGGAGGGCGTGCACAGCGGGATCGTGCGCCACGACCACCCGGGCATCCCCCGGGAGCAGTTCCACGCCATCACCGTCGACAGCAAGAACGGCCCGCTGAAGGCATGGCTGCACGGACGGCTGCCGGTCGGCGCACCCGTTCAGCAGCAGGCCCAGGAGCACCAGCAGGCCCAGGACCACCGCGAAGAGGAAGAGACTCCGGCACCGGGCGGCGTGGGGGAGCGCCCGGTGCCGGACATCCACCCGGCTCCCGTCGGCGGCGTCACCATCACCTTCCAGGGCGGCTCGCCCTCCTTCGGCGGCAGCCTCGTCGGCGGCGACCAGCACGGCGTCTCCGGCGGACAGGTCACCGGGGACGTACACCTCGGCGGCAAACCGGAGACCCGGCGATGAGCGCCACCGACACCGAGGCCCCCGGCGTCAGGCCGCCGCCCGGCCCGGCGGGGCCGGGCGCGGGCCCGTCCGACGGCTCCAAGCCCGCGTCCGACGAGGGCAGGGAAGCGGGCGCGGCGGGCGAGCAGGAGGGCGGTGAGGAGGCCGACCGGCCCGATCAGCCGCAGGACGCCTGGTCTGCGCTGCGGGACCTCAAGGGCCACAGCCCGAGGAATATGCGGGTGGGCGGCTCGGGCCGGTTCGGCGGCAGCCTCGTCGGCGGGGACCAGCACGGCGTCTCCGGCGGACAGGTCACCGGCGATGTCTTCATGGGCGGCAAGACCGAGATCCACTACCGGATCGGGGGCCTGGCCTCGGCCCAGGCCTCGGGCATCGTGCCCCGCTCCACGCTGGACCGGCTGGACGGCTTCTTCACCGCCGACGACGAGCACTTCGCCCAGCTGCTGGAGCGGCTCCGCGACGAACGCGTCCTGGTGCTCACCGGACCCGACTTCTCCGGCCGGCGCACCGCCGCCCTGATGCTGCTGCACCGCCTCGGCGTCGCCTCCGTCCGCGCGCTGGCCCGGGACACCGCACCCGCCGATCTCGCCCGCCTCGGCAGTTCGGGCGCCGGCGAGGAGACGGACGGCGGCGGGCCGGAGCAGCGGGCCGGCGGACACCTCCTCTGCGACCTGGTCACCCGCCGCGACCGGCCGCTTCGGGAGACCCATCTGCTGGCCGCCCGCGACCGGCTCACCGAGGAGAACGCCCATCTGGTGATCACCGTGGGGCCCACCGCCGCCCTGGACGGCGTCACCGCCGTCGAATGGCGTCCGCCCCCGGCCGCCCAGCTGCTCGCCGCGCATCTGCGGGCGCTCACCGACGACGACACCACCGGCCGGATGCTGGCGCTCCCGGCCACCACCGCCTTCCTCGACCGCAGCCACCAGCCGCGCGAGGTCGCGGCCTTCGCCGAGGTGCTCGCCCGGCACGCCCGGGGCGAGGCCGAGGCCGAGGAGGTGGCGGGCTTCTCGGGGACGGTCCTCAAGGCCCAGATCCAGGAGTGGTTCGAGGAGGACGAGACCGCGATCCCCCTCCGCGACAAGGCGTTCCTGGTCGCCCTCGCCGCCTTCGACGGCGGGCCGTACTCACTGACCGCCGAGCTGAGCGATCTGCTGTACGCCTCACTCCTGAAGACCGAGAACCCGTCCGCGCCACCCGCCGTGCCCGTCTTCGGCACCCATGTCGGCAAACGGCTCCAACTGGCGCGCGCCGAGCGGTACGAGGAGGACGAGCACACCGAGTGGGGCCCGGTCAGCCAGTCCAAGGCCGCCTTCCACGACGAGCGGGCCGCGCTGATCCTGCTGAGCGAGCTGTGGACGGGACACCCCTCGGCCCGGCCCGCCCTGGTCAACTGGCTGCGTCAACTCGCCGACGACGGCCGCCCGCTGGTGCGCACCCGGGCCGCCTCCACCGTGGCGATCCTCGCCCGCACCGATCTGCCCTCCGCCATGGCGCTGATCATCGAGCCGTGGGCGCTCTCCGAGCTCTACCGGGAGAAGCTGGTCGCCGCGAACGCGCTGGCCTTCGCCCACACCCTGGGCACGCCCAATGTCCCGCGCATCCTCGACCAGTGGTGCCACGCCAGGGATCTCGGCCTGTGCTGGGTCGCGGTCAGGACCTACGCCCTGATCGGGCCGGAGCGCCCCGCGCAGACCCTGGCCGCCCTGCGCGGCGCGGCCCGCGGTTTCTACGCCAATGTGGCGGAGGGCAAGGACCCCGATCCGCTGATGGCGAGCGAGCTGGGCGAATCGATCGCGCTCCTGCTGCTGTCCGAGGCCGACGAGGAGGTCCTCTCCGAGCTGCGGCGGACCATCGACGACGATCCGGCCGTGCGCGATCTCGCCCTCGGCGGCTTCCTCAGCGGCTGCCGCCACACCGAGGACGCCGAGCGGTACGGAATGCCCATGCTCCTCGCCCGGTACGCGCGGGCCGCCGCCGAGGGCTCCCCGGTCGCCGCCGACATCGCCGCGCTCTGGCGGGCCTCCCTCGGCGACCGGCACTACACCCGCACCGCGCTGGAGCGGATGCGCGACTGGGTGCTCACCGCCCAGCGCTCCGAGGCCGCCGAATGGGCGCTGGCGGCGCTGCTGCCCGCGCTGGTCACCGAGGCGTCGGAGGCGCAGCGCCTGGCCCATCTGCTGCGGACCATGCCCAGCGAGGACGGCACGGACCCGCCGCCCGTCGCAGCCCGACTGCTCACGGTCCTGCCAAGACTCCGCTGACCTACGCACGTCTGTCTGTCCGCCGAACCCATCGGCACCCGTTCCCCGAGGAGAGACCCGAAATGGCCGACTTCCACCGCCCGCCCGAGTGGCGGCAAGCGGCAGACCGGCACACCCCGCTGATAGACCCGGTGCTCACCGTGCGGCAGCTGTCGCGCTTCGAGTTCTCCCGCAAGGGGCTGACGCGCATCGACCACGCGCTGGTCTTCACCAGCCCGAAGGGCGCTTACGACGCCTTCCTGCCGCCCCTGCGGCCCTCCCGCTCGGAGGTCGCGGCCAAGCGGTACACCTCGGTGTACGAGGTGGACATGGGTGTGCACCCCTTCCGTACCGCGCTGGCGCTGCCCAGCGACAATGACGCCTTCGAGTTCGAAGCCGCGGTCGATCTCTCCTGGCAGGTGGCCAATCCGGGGCAGTTCGTCAGGAGCGGCCACCGCGATGTACCGGCCCTGCTGGTGGGTGAACTCCAGCTCGCCGCCCGGCCGGTGACCCGGGGTTTTCCCATCGCGCAGAGCGCCCGGGCGGAGGAGGCGATGCTGCGGGCGATCGCCGCCATGGGGCCGCTGGGCTCCTCGGCCGGGCTCCGGGTGAACTGCACGGTGCGGCTGCGCCGGGACCAGGAGAACATCGAGCATCAGCTGCGGCTCCAGGCCATCGACCACTCGTCGACCGAGGAGATCCGGGCGGCGGAGCGGGGCATGGAGTCGGACGTCTCGCTCGACCAGCGGGCCCGTCGGCAGGATCAGCTCCAGCTCGGCCGGGCGGCGGAGTACGGCAGGACGGAACAGGAGCTGGCGCTTCAGCAGCAGCGGTGGGCGCATGAGCGGGCCGTGCTCCGGAGCCATCAGGAGATCGAACTCCAGAAGCTCGAAGCCAAGAAGATCGACTTCTATCAGTGGCATCTCCAGCAGGGCGGAGTGCACCAGTGGGCGCTGCATCTGGCCCAGCACCCGGAGGACTCGCTGCTGGTGATGAACAACATGCGGGACGACCAGCTGCGGCTGATCCAGTCCCAGATGGAGCTGGTGAAGCAGCTGCTGGCCGGGGACACCGCGGAGAGCTATGAGCTGGAGGGGCCCAAGAAGCTGGCGCTGCGGACCATGAGCGACATCCTCAACCAGCGGCTCCCGGGGGTCGGTCAGAACCCGCCGGTGCTTCCGGAAGGGGATCCCTCGGCCACGGCCACAGCCACCGTCACACAGCAGCCCCAGCTGGAGCAGGGCCCGGAGCCGGCGATCTCCACGGCCTCGGTCTCGGAGCCCGCGCCCCCGCCGCCGGTCCCCCCGGCGGTCCCGCCCAGGCCCTCGTACGCCCCCGGCGATGTGCTGCCGCCCGCCCGCGCCGAGGCGGCGGCGGACACCCCGGCCACGATCCCCGGCTGGCAGCCGCCGCCGGGCTACGGCAGCTCCCCGGCACCCGCCCCTGCCCCCGCACCCGCACCCGCGCCCGCACCCGCACCCGCACCCGCGCCGCCTTCGGGCGAGGACGACGGCCCGGAGCAGGAGGAGACACCCTCATGACCACCGCGCCCCCGCTCCCCGGGCCCGACCCGACCTCGGCGGAACGCCTGCTCAACGAGTTGCGCACCGAGATCGCCCGGGCCGACAGCAAGGCATCGGTCCTGGTGGCGGCGCTCGGCATGACGGCGGGTGTGTTCAGCGGACTGCTCGCCGGGCGGGACTGGACACCCCGGGAGCTGTCCACCCCGGCGTCCGCCGTCTGGTGGGCAGGGGCGATCTCCTTCGCCCTCGCCCTGACCGCGCTGCTGCTCGCGGTGCTCCCCCGCTACGGCAAGGAACGCTGGACACCCGGACAGCCGCTCACCTACTTCGGCGATGTGCGGCAGGCCGCCAGAACCGGAGAGCTGGCCGCCGCGCTCGACGCACAGGACCTGCACCCCGCCGCAGGACTCACGGCGGCGCTCACCGAGACCAGCCGTATCGCGGCGCGCAAGCACCAGTGGATACGCACCGGACTGATCGCCTTCAGCGTCGGCACCGTGCTGCTCCCGGCCTCCCTGCTCATCGGCTGACGTACCCGCGAAGGACACACGATGACCCATCCACCGGCCGCCCGACCGCCGAGCGAGCCCACCCCCGCCCATCCGGCGGGCCCGGAACCGGCCTACCCGCGGGATGTCGCGGCCACCGCCCCGGAACCGGCCTACCCGACGCGAAGCCCCGAGCCCGAGCCCGAGCCCTCCTACCCGGCGCGGACTCCCGAGCCCGCCTACCCGACCATGGCCCCGGAGCAGCCGACGGCCGCGCCGCAGGCCCCGGAGTACCCCGCCAGGAGCCCCGAGCCGCAGACGGACCCGGAACCCTCGTACCCCGCCCAGAGCCCGGAACCGGCCTACCCGACCGCACCCCCTGAGCCGGTCTGTCCCACCGCGCCCCCGGACGAGCCCGCCGCCCCGCAGGACCCGCCCCCAGCACCCGCACCCGCACCGACGGCGGCGGCGGCCCCGCAGCGGTCGGAGGAGCCCGTCGAGCACCCGCACCACATCCCCATGGAGCAGCGGCGGGTCCATCTCTCCGCGCACCAGCGCGGCGCGGACGCCACCGCCGTGGGGAGTCTGCTGCTGCATCTGCCCAACTTCATCGGCAGCCTCTTCGTCATCGCGCTGCTCTCGCTCTTCTTCCGCGACTTCGGGTTCATCTTCGTGCTGGCCTGGCTGCTCAGCGGGGCGCTGATCTTCCACCGGCCCACCGAGAGCGCCATCGCCCGGCGGCTGCTGGGGCTGCGCCACCCGACTCTCCAGGAGAGCGCCCGGCTGGAGCCCGTCTGGCGGGAGGTCACCGCGCGCGCGGGCGTCGCGGGACACAACTACGAGCTGTGGGTGGAGGACAGCGACGATCTGAACGCCGTGGCGGCCGCAGGCCATATCGTCGGCGTCACCCGATTCGCCCTGGGGCAGCTTCCCAACGGCGAGCTGGCCGCCGTCCTCGCCCATGAGCTGGGCCACCATGTCGGCGGCCACTCCTGGTCCTCGCTGCTCGGCTACTGGTACGCGCTGCCGGGCCGGATCGCCTGGCGGGTGATGCGGGCCGTGGGGCGGGGCGTCTACAAGGTGTCCCGGGTCTTCTCCTGCCTCGGGGTCGGCCTGCTCGTGCTGGTCTTCGGGGCCTTCGCCATCGCCACGATCAGCACGCTGTACGGGCTGCCGCTGCTCATCCTCGCGGTGCCCTACGCCCTCGCCGCGGTGAGCAGGCGCGCCGAGCTGCGGGCCGACCAGCACGCGGCGGCGCTCGGCTTCGCGCCGATGCTGGCGTCCGTGCTGGACCGGCTGCACCAGGCCGATCAGCAGCGGGCGCAGGTGGCCATGGCGTACAACGGCGGGGTGCCGCTCCAGGAGCCCAGCGCGCTCAGCAAGCTGCTCTCCTCGCACCCGGACCTCCACACCCGGCTGCACCGGCTCCGGCCCTACCTTGAGTCCTCGCGCTGAGCGGCCCGGCCGCTCCCGCCGGGCACGCCGAAGGGCGGCCACCCCTGTCGGGGTGACCGCCCTTCGGAACCACTCTTACTGGTTGTACGGACCGTAGTCGTAGTCCTCCAGCGGGACGGCCTGGCCGGAGCCGGTGCCGAACGGCGAGTAGTCGATGTCGTCGTAGCCGACGGCCGAGTACATCGCGGCCTTGGCCTCCTCGGTGGGCTCCACCCGGATGTTGCGGTAGCGGGCGAGGCCCGTACCGGCCGGGATGAGCTTACCGATGATGACGTTCTCCTTGAGGCCGATCAGGGAGTCCGACTTGGCGTTGATCGCCGCGTCGGTCAGAACCCTGGTGGTCTCCTGGAAGGACGCCGCCGACAGCCACGACTCGGTCGCGAGCGAGGCCTTGGTGATACCCATCAGCTGCGGACGGCCGGAGGCGGGGTGACCGCCCTCGGTGACCACACGACGGTTCTCGGTCTCGAACTTCGACCGCTCGACCAGCTCGCCCGGCAGCAGCTCCGCGTCGCCGGACTCGATGATCGTCACACGGCGCAGCATCTGCCGGATGATGATCTCGATGTGCTTGTCGTGGATCGACACACCCTGCGAGTTGTACACCCGCTGGACTTCGCCGACCAGGTGGACCTGGACCGCACGCTGGCCGAGGATGCGCAGCACGTCGTGCGGGTTGGTCGCACCGTAGGTGAGCTTCTGGCCCACCTCCACGTGGTCGCCCTCGTGGACCATGACCTTGGCGCGCTTGGAGATCGGGAACGCCGTCTCCTCGCTGCCGTCGTCGGGGGTGACGACGATCTTCTTGGTCTTCTCGGTCTCCTCGATACGGATGCGGCCGGCCGCCTCCGAGATCGGGGCGACACCCTTGGGCGTACGGGCCTCGAAGAGCTCGACGACACGCGGCAGACCCTGGGTGATGTCGTCACCGGCCACACCACCGGTGTGGAAGGTACGCATCGTCAGCTGGGTGCCGGGCTCACCGATGGACTGGGCGGCGATGATGCCGACCGCCTCACCGATGTCGACCAGCTTGCCGGTGGCCAGCGAGCGGCCGTAGCAGTAGGCACAGGTGCCGACCGCGGACTCACAGGTCAGGACCGAGCGGGTCTTGACCTCTTCGACGCCGGCGGCGACGAGCGCGTCGATGAGGACGTCACCGAGGTCGACGTTGGCAGGCGCGATGACCTTGCCGTCGACCACGACGTCTTCGGCGAGCATCCGTGCGTACACGGAGGTCTCGACGTCGTCCGTCTTGCGCAGAACGCCCTCGGCGCTCTTCTCGGCGATCCGCAGCTTGAGGCCGCGGTCGGTGCCGCAGTCCTCTTCGCGGATGATGACGTCCTGCGAGACGTCCACCAGACGACGGGTGAGGTAACCCGAGTCGGCGGTACGCAGGGCGGTGTCCGCCAGACCCTTACGGGCACCGTGGGTGGAGATGAAGTACTCCAGCACGGACAGACCCTCGCGGAACGACGCCTTGATGGGACGGGGGATCGTCTCGTTCTTGGCGTTGGACACCAGACCACGCATACCGGCGATCTGACGCATCTGCATCATGTTTCCACGAGCACCCGAGTCCACCATCATGAAGATGGGGTTGGTCTTCGGGAAGTTCGCGTTCATCGCCTCGGCAACCTCGTTGGTCGCGCGGGTCCAGTTCTCGATCAGCTCGTTCGTGCGCTCCTGCTTGGTGATCAGGCCGCGCTCGTACTGCTTCTGGATCTTCTCGTCCTTGGCCTCGTACGAGGCGACGATCGCCTTCTTCGCCTCCGGGACGACGATGTCCGAGACGGCGACGGTGACGCCGGAACGAGTGGCCCAGTGGAAGCCCGCCGCCTTCAGGTTGTCGAGCGTCGCCGCCACGATGACCTTGGGGTAGCGCTCCGCGAGGTCGTTGACGATCTCGGAGAGCTGCTTCTTGCCGACCGAGTAGTCGACGAAGGGGTAGTCCTCGGGCAGCAGCTCGTTGAAGAGCGCGCGGCCCAGGGTGGTGCGCAGCCGGAAGCTGTCACCCTGCTGCCACTCCGGCTCGCCCTCTTCGCGGACCGGCGGGGTCCAGCCGCGCGGCGGGATGGTGCCCACCGGGAAGCGGATGTCGACCTTGGCCTGGAGGGAGAGCTCACGGGCGTCGAACGCCATGATCGCCTCGGCGGTGGAGCCGAAGGACCGGCCCTCGCCCTTGACCTCGCGCTCCTCTTCGTCCGTGGTGAGGAAGAAGAGGCCGAGCACCATGTCCTGGGTGGGCATGGTGACGGGACGGCCGTCGGCCGGCTTGAGGATGTTGTTCGAGGACAGCATCAGGATGCGGGCCTCGGCCTGCGCCTCCGCGGAGAGCGGCAGGTGGACGGCCATCTGGTCACCGTCGAAGTCCGCGTTGAACGCGGTGCAGACGAGCGGGTGGATCTGGATGGCCTTGCCCTCGACCAGCTGGGGCTCGAAGGCCTGGATGCCGAGTCGGTGCAGGGTGGGCGCACGGTTCAGCAGAACCGGGTGCTCGGCGATGACCTCTTCGAGGACGTCGTAGACGACCGTGCGGCCGCGCTCGACCATCCGCTTGGCGCTCTTGATGTTCTGCGCGTGGTTCAGGTCGACCAGGCGCTTCATCACGAACGGCTTGAAGAGCTCCAGCGCCATGGCCTTGGGCAGACCGCACTGGTGCAGCTTCAGCTGGGGGCCGACGACGATGACGGAACGGGCCGAGTAGTCGACTCGCTTGCCGAGGAGGTTCTGACGGAAACGGCCCTGCTTGCCCTTGAGCATGTCGCTCAGGGACTTCAGCGGACGGTTGCCGGGGCCCGTGACGGGGCGGCCGCGGCGGCCGTTGTCGAACAGCGCGTCGACGGCCTCCTGGAGCATCCGCTTCTCGTTGTTCACGATGATCTCGGGGGCGCCGAGGTCAAGGAGACGCTTGAGGCGGTTGTTCCGGTTGATCACGCGGCGGTACAGGTCGTTCAGGTCGGAGGTCGCGAAGCGGCCACCGTCCAGCTGCACCATCGGACGCAGGTCCGGCGGGATGACCGGGACGCAGTCCAGCACCATGCCCTTGGGGCTGTTGCTGGTCTGGAGGAACGCGGAGACGACCTTGAGACGCTTGAGCGCGCGGGTCTTCTTCTGGCCCTTGCCGGTGCGGATGATCTCGCGGAGGCGCTCGGCCTCCTCGTCGAGGTCGAAGGACTCCAGACGCTTCTGGAGCGCCGCGGCGCCCATCGAACCGTCGAAGTAGGTGCCGAAGCGGTCGCGCAGCTCGCGGTAGAGCAGCTCGTCGCCCTCAAGGTCCTGGACCTTGAGGTTCTTGAAGCGGTTCCACACCTCGTCGAGACGGTCGATCTCGCGCTGGGCGCGGTCGCGCAGCTGCTTCATCTCGCGCTCGGCGCCTTCGCGCACCTTGCGGCGCACATCGGCCTTGGCGCCCTCGGCCTCAAGCTCGGCCAGGTCGGTCTCAAGCTTCTTGGCGCGGGCCTCAAGGTCGGCGTCGCGGCGGTTCTCGACCTGCTGGCGCTCGACGGAGACATGCGCCTCCAGCGAGGGCAGGTCGCGGGTGCGGCGCTCCTCGTCGACGAACGTGATCATGTACGCGGCGAAGTAGATGACCTTCTCAAGGTCCTTCGGCGCGAGGTCCAGCAGGTATCCGAGGCGCGACGGAACGCCCTTGAAGTACCAGATGTGGGTGACGGGCGCGGCCAGCTCAATGTGGCCCATCCGCTCACGGCGCACCTTGGCGCGGGTGACTTCGACGCCACAGCGCTCACAGATGATGCCCTTGAAGCGGACACGCTTGTACTTACCGCAGTAGCACTCCCAGTCCCGGGTGGGGCCGAAGATCTTCTCGCAGAAGAGTCCGTCCTTCTCGGGCTTGAGCGTGCGGTAGTTGATCGTCTCGGGCTTCTTGACCTCGCCGTGGGACCACTGGCGAATGTCGTCAGCGGTGGCCAGGCCGATCCGAAGCTCGTCGAAGAAGTTGACGTCGAGCACTATGCGTCAATCCCTCTCAGGGTTGTGTCTCAAGGTGGTCTGTACGGGGTCCGGGGCAGCGGGGGGGGGGGCCCCCCCGGGGGGCCCCGCCGGGCCCCCCGGCCCCCCCCGCCCCGCGCGCGGCCCGCGCGGGCGGGGGGGGGGGGGGGGC
>NZ_BMWG01000002.1:353806-372594 GCF_014651115.1 Streptomyces inusitatus
TCTTCGACGCTGCTCGGCTCGCGCCGGGCCAGGTCGATGCCGAGCTCTTCCGCAGCGCGGAAGACGTCCTCGTCGGTGTCGCGCATCTCGATGGACATGCCGTCCGAGGACAGCACCTCCACGTTGAGGCACAGGGACTGCATCTCCTTGATGAGCACCTTGAAGGACTCGGGGATGCCGGGCTCGGGGATGTTCTCGCCCTTGACGATGGCCTCGTAGACCTTCACGCGGCCGGTGACGTCGTCGGACTTGATCGTCAGCAGCTCCTGGAGGGCGTACGCGGCGCCATAAGCCTCCAGCGCCCACACCTCCATCTCACCGAATCGCTGGCCACCGAACTGGGCCTTACCACCCAGCGGCTGCTGGGTGATCATCGAGTACGGTCCGGTCGAACGCGCGTGGAGCTTGTCGTCGACCAGGTGGTGGAGCTTGAGGATGTACATGTAGCCGATGGAGATCGGCTCCGGGAACGGCTCGCCGGAGCGGCCGTCGAACATCCTCGCCTTGCCGGACGGGAGGACCATGCGGTCGCCGTCGCGGTTGGGGATGGTGGACTCGAAGAGACCGGAGATCTCGTCCTCGCGGGCGCCGTCGAAGACCGGGGTCGCGACATTGGTGCCGGGGGCGACGTCGTCGGCCCCGATCGCCTTGAGGCGCTCCATCCACTCTTCGTTGCCCTCGACCTTCCAGCCCTGGCTGGCGAGCCAGCCGAGGTGGATCTCAAGGACCTGTCCCGGGTTCATTCGGGACGGCACGCCGAGCGGGTTGAGGATGATGTCGACCGGGGTGCCGTCCTCCAGGAACGGCATGTCCTCGATCGGCAGGATCTTCGAGATGACGCCCTTGTTGCCGTGACGGCCGGCGAGCTTGTCACCGTCGGTGATCTTGCGCTTCTGCGCGACGTAGACGCGGACCAGCTGGTTCACGCCGGGCGGCAGCTCGTCGCCCTCCTCGCGGTCGAAGACGCGGACGCCGATGACCTTGCCGATCTCGCCGTGGGGCACCTTCAGCGAGGTGTCACGGACCTCACGGGCCTTCTCGCCGAAGATCGCGCGGAGCAGGCGCTCCTCCGGGGTCAGCTCGGTCTCGCCCTTGGGCGTGACCTTTCCGACCAGGATGTCGCCGGCGACGACCTCGGCACCGATACGGATGATGCCGCGCTCGTCGAGGTCGGCGAGGACCTCCTCGGAGACGTTCGGGATGTCCCGGGTGATCTCCTCGGGGCCGAGCTTGGTGTCACGGGCGTCGACCTCGTGCTCCTCGATGTGGATCGAGGAGAGGACGTCGTCCTGCACGAGGCGCTGCGACAGGATGATCGCGTCCTCGTAGTTGTGACCCTCCCACGGCATGAACGCGACGAGCAGGTTCTTGCCGAGCGCCATCTCGCCCTGCTCGGTGGCGGGGCCGTCGGCGAGGACCTGGGACTCGATGACCCGGTCGCCCTCGGAGACGATGACCTTCTGGTTGACCGAGGTTCCCTGGTTGGAACGGGAGAACTTGGCCACCCGGTAGGTGGTGTAGGTGCCGTCGTCGTTGGCGACGGTGATGTAGTCCGCGGAGACCTCCTGGACCACACCGTCCTTCTCCGCCTTGATGACGTCACCGGCGTCGACCGCGCAGCGGTACTCCATGCCGGTGCCGACCAGCGGCGACTCCGCCGTGATCAGCGGAACGGCCTGGCGCATCATGTTCGCGCCCATGAGGGCACGGTTGGCGTCGTCGTGCTCCAGGAAGGGGATCATGGCGGTCGCGACCGACACCATCTGGCGCGGCGAGACGTCCATGTAGTCGACCTCGGCCGGCGGCACGTAGTCGACCTCGCCACCGCGGCGGCGGACCAGCACGCGGGGCTCGGTGAAGCGCATCTCGTCGGAGACGATCGCGTTCGCCTGGGCGATGACGAAGCGGTCCTCCTCGTCGGCGGTCAGGTAGTCGACGTCGTCGGTGACCTGTCCGTCCACGACCTTGCGGTACGGGGTCTCGACGAAGCCGAACGCGTTGACCCGGCCGTAGGAGGCGAGCGAGCCGATCAGACCGATGTTCGGGCCTTCGGGGGTCTCGATCGGGCACATGCGGCCGTAGTGCGAGGGGTGCACGTCACGGACTTCGAAGCCGGCCCGCTCACGCGAGAGACCACCCGGACCGAGCGCCGACAGACGGCGCTTGTGGGTGAGACCCGAGAGCGGGTTGTTCTGGTCCATGAACTGCGACAGCTGGCTGGTGCCGAAGAACTCCTTGATGGAGGCGACGACCGGCCGGATGTTGATCAGGGTCTGCGGCGTGATCGCCTCGACGTCCTGAGTCGTCATGCGCTCGCGCACGACGCGCTCCATACGGGCGAGACCCGTACGGACCTGGTTCTGGATCAGCTCGCCCACATTGCGCAGACGGCGGTTGCCGAAGTGGTCGATGTCGTCGGTCTCGACGACGATCTGCGTACCGGACTCGCCGACCGTCTCGGTCTCGCCGGCGTGCAGCTTGACCAGGTACTTGATCGTGGCGATGACGTCGTCGGTGGTGAGCACCCCGGCGTCCAGCGGCTCATCCGCGCCGAGCTTCTTGTTCACCTTGTAGCGGCCGACCTTCGCGAGGTCGTAGCGCTTCGGGTTGAAGTAGAGGTTCTCCAGCAGCGTCTGAGCGGCCTCGCGGGTGGGCGGCTCGCCCGGGCGGAGCTTGCGGTAGATGTCGAGCAGTGCGTCGTCCTGGCCCTGGGTGTGGTCCTTCTCCAGGGTGGCGCGCATCGACTCGTACTCGCCGAACTCCTCAAGGATCTGCTCGGTCGTCCAGCCGAGGGCCTTGAGCAGCACGGTGACGGACTGCTTGCGCTTGCGGTCGATGCGGACACCGACCATGTCGCGCTTGTCGATCTCCATCTCCAGCCAGGCACCCCGGGAGGGGATGATCTTGGCCGTGTAGATGTCCTTGTCGGACGTCTTGTCGATGGAGGAGTCGAAGTAGACACCCGGCGAGCGGACCAGCTGCGACACGACGACACGCTCGGTGCCGTTGATGACGAAGGTGCCCTTGTTGGTCATGAGCGGGAAGTCGCCCATGAAGACCGTCTGGGACTTGATCTCGCCGGTCTCGTTGTTGGTGAACTCGGCCGTGACGAAGAGGGGCGCGGCGAAGGTGAAGTCGCGCTCCTTGCACTCGTCGATCGAGTTCTTGGGAGGCTCGAAGCGGTGGTCCCGGAAGGTCAGGGACATCGACCCGCTGAAGTCCTCGATCGGAGAGATCTCCTCGAAGATCTCCTCCAGACCTGACTTGGTGGGGACGTCCTGTCCACTCTCCAGAGCCGCCTCGACCCGAGCCTTCCACGCGGCATTGCCGAGCAGCCAGTCGAAGCTCTCGGTCTGGAGCGCGAGGAGGTTCGGAACCTCAAGAGGCTCTTTGATCTTTGCAAAGGAGATGCGCAGCGGGGCAGTGCTGGCGCCGTTGTTCGTATTCGCGGTCGAGGCGTTGCGCGAGGCGGCCAAGAGGGGGTCCTTCCGAGGGCTCGGACTCACTACGCGCGTACCGGTCCCAAGCCAGGCACAGGGAGAGAAATCCCAGGTCAGGGATGGATCAATCCACTGTGCTGAATGCGAGGGGATGCCCCTGGTGACGGGCAGGGGGCAGCTAACAGGCAGCGCAAAGGGTCAGTGTAGCCACTTGGCACACTGATGTCCAGTGCGGGTTCTGATGACCCTCGTTGTTCTCAACTCCGCGCTACCCCGCGCCATGAGGCGCACCTCGATACTGCCCGTTCGGCCGTCGATCCATGCCTCGGATCCGGATCGTTGTGACGACGCGTCCTGAGAATTGCGCGCTGCGTGCGGTTCGTCAAGGCCCCCCGCCCCGGACTGGCTGCTGGGATCGTCACTGACCAGGGGCTGACCTGGGCCTGATGCGCACGGCGATGATCACCATACTCCCCGCCCCGAGAAGTGCAACGCAGCCCTCGCACAACGCCGAAAGGCGACCACCCGGATGGGTGATCGCCTTTCGCTGAGCCCTGGGAGGCCGCGCCGGGGTCCGGGGAGGGGCGGAGTATTCAGCCCTTTCCCGGAGCCTCAGCGGCCCTCTGAGAGGCCCGGAGAGTCACAGGGTGACTCGATGGGTCACTTGACCTCGACGGAGGCGCCGGCGCCCTTGAGGGACTCGGCGGCCTTCTCGGCGGCGTCCTTGGCGACCTTCTCCAGGACGGGCTTCGGGGCGCCGTCCACGAGGTCCTTGGCCTCCTTGAGGCCCAGGGAGGTCAGCTCGCGCACGACCTTGATGACCTGGATCTTCTTGTCACCGGCGGCGGTGAGGATGACGTCGAACTCGTCCTGCTCCTCGACGGCCTCGGCGGCGGCGGCAGCGCCACCGGCGGCGGCGACGGCGACCGGGGCGGCGGCGGTGACGTCGAACTTCTCCTCGAACGCCTTCACGAAGCCGGCGAGGTCAATGAGGGTCATGTCCTCGAACTGGGCAAGCAGCTCGTCCTGGGTGAGCTTCGCCATGATGGGCGATCCTTCCACTAATTCGGCGTGTGCCGGGTGTATGTGTCGGCGGGCGTACGGCCCGCTGCGATCAGCGCCGCCTCAAGCGGCGGCACCGATCAATGCGCGAGCCGAATTACTCGGCACCGCCCTGCTCGGCCTGCTTGGCACGAAGCGCCTCCGCGGTGCGGACGAACTTCGAGGGAAGCGCCTGGAAGAGCGCGGCAGCCTGGGACTGCTTGCCCTTCATGGCGCCCGCCAGCTTGGCGAGCAGAACCTCGCGGGACTCAAGGTCCGCGAGCTTCTTGATCTCATCGGCGGACAGCGCCTTACCGTCAAGGACACCGCCCTTGATGATCAGGTTCGGGTTGTCCTTGGCGAAGTCACGAAGACCCTTCGCCGACTCCACCGGGTCACCGGTGACGAAGGCAACTGCCGTCGGACCGTTGAACAGGTCGTCGAGCGAGTTGATCCCGGCCTCGTTGGCCGCAATCTTGGTCAGCGTGTTCTTCACCACGGCGTACTGGGCGTTCTCACCGAGCGAACGGCGCAGCTCCTTGAGCTGAGCCACGGTGAGACCCCGGTACTCGGTCAGCACGGCGGCGTTCGAGCTGCGGAACTGGTCCGTCAGCTCGGCTACCGCGGCAGCCTTGTCGGGCCTTGCCATGAGCGTCGGCCTCCTTCCGGGTGATGAGGACCGCGCGGACCCGAAGGAGACTCACAAAAAACAAAACGCCCCGGCGCAGGCGCACGGGGCATAGCTCAACCGGAACGAGTCCGGGAACTTTCCACTGTCACCTGCGCGGGTCGTCCGTGGTTAGCGGATCCTTCGGCCGCCGCATCCTCTTGCGAGGGCACGGCAACGACCAGCGGTCTTTGGCTTCTCCGGAAGAGTACGCGAGCGGGATACGCGGAGGCAAATCCGCACAACCGGGCCTCCGAAGACGGTCCCGCGGCTCCCGGCCCGGACACGGCCGGGAGTCGCTTCAGCGCCCCCGGGAGGATCAGCCGGTGGCTGTGGAGCCTTCCAGCTCCTTCAGCTCCGCCTCGGCCTTCTTCAGGTCCTTCTCGGCCTGCTCCAGCTCCTTGAGCTCCTTCTGCAGGCTCGGGTCCCCCTCGACATCGACGCCCAGCTCCTCCAGGTCCTTGAGCGCCTTCTCCAGCTCGTCGCCGATCGGGGTCTCGTCGGCGCCCGTCGCGGGCTCGCCCTCGGCCGCGGGCTCATCGGCGGGCGCGGACTCCTCCATGGCCTTCCCGAGGTCCATGAACATCTCCATCATGTCCACGGTCTGGCCGGCGGGCGGGGCCTCGACCTTGACCTCGACGCCGTAGCCGGAGTAGGTCGAGACCATGTCCATGTCGCCGTCGGACATCTTCATGGAGACCTCGATCCGCACCGGGAGATCGTCCTCGTTGATCCACAGCTCGGTGTCGTAGGTCTTGACGCCGGAGGCCTTCATGCCGTCGAGGAGCTCCTTGCGCTCCTTCCCGTCGAGAAGGTCCAGGGTCTTGCCGGCCTTGAGCATCTCCTCGACCGTGAGGCTGCCCCTGTAGTGCTGCGCCCGCACTCCGTCGATCTTCTTCTCACCGACGCGCTTGACGTTCGGCGACTCCAGGAGGAGGGCCATCTGCTGGGCCGGGTCCTGGTTCATCGAGTCCAGGCCGCCGGTGAGCTGCTTCTGAAGCTCCTTGTCGCCCTTCTCGCCGGACATCTCGGCCACCGCGCCGAGGTCCATCTTCATCCAGCGCTTGCCGTCCATGTCCTTGGCGGCTTCCGCGCCCATGTCCATGTACAGGGCCTTGTCGACCCACTTCATCCGGATCTTCTCCGGGCCGCCGGACCCGGCGCCGAAGAGCTCGCCGCCGCCGGTCATGGTGAGGTCCATCAGGGTGGGGTCCCAGCCCTGGACGCCGGAGATCTTCGCGGTCCCGTTGTCCCCCTTCGGGCCGTTCTTGAACGTGATCTCGTGTGCGACCTCGACCGTCCTGGCCTTCTCGGTCTTCTTGTACGAAGCGGTGAGGGCCTGTGTCACCGTGCGCTCCTGCGCGCCCGACTCGGTGCCGCAGCCGGCGGCTCCGACGACCATGGCTATCGCCGTCGCCGAGACTCCGGCACGCTTCCACGCGGTCTTGCTCATGACCCGTCCCTTGTTCTTTTTTCCATCTTTTACGAACAGATGGACGGTATCCCACGCCACTGACAGCCCGACAATGAAAAAATCCGGCCCCCGCGCCTCGTGAGAGACGCGGGGGCCGGACTCGGTACTGCCTCGCTCCGCCAGGCGGAAGAACCAGCGGCTGCCGTCAGGATCAGACGGCGGCCGGGTCCTCCTCGACCAGCAGGTTGCGGGTGCGGTTGGAGTCCAGCGGGATGCCGGGGCCAACCGTCGTGGTCAGGGTCGCCTTCTTGATGTAGCGGCCCTTCGCGGCGGACGGCTTCAGACGGAGGATCTCCTCCAGCGCCGCACCGTAGTTCTCCACCAGCTTGGTCTCGTCGAAGGAGACCTTGCCGATGATGAAGTGCAGGTTCGAGTGCTTGTCGACGCGGAACTCGATCTTGCCGCCCTTGATGTCGGTCACAGCCTTGGTGACATCGGGGGTGACGGTGCCGGTCTTCGGGTTCGGCATCAGACCACGCGGACCGAGCACGCGGCCCAGGCGGCCGACCTTGCCCATGAGGTCCGGGGTGGCGACGACGGCGTCGAAGTCCAGACGGCCCTTCGACACCTCGTCGATCAGCTCGTCGGCGCCGACGATGTCGGCGCCCGCGGCACGCGCGGCCTCGGCACGGTCACCGGTCGCGAAGACCAGGACCCGGGCGGTCTTACCGGTGCCGTGCGGAAGGTTCACGGTGCCACGGACCATCTGGTCGGCCTTGCGCGGGTCGACACCCAGGCGGAAGGCGACCTCGACGGTGCCGTCGAACTTGGTGGACGCGGTGTCCTTGGCGAGACGGACGGCCTCAAGCGGGGCGTACAGACGCTCCCGGTCGATCTTGGCGTCCGCAGCGCGGAGATTCTTGCTGCGCTTCACTGCTTCTCCTGGTGGTTCAGGTGTGGAGTTGTGGTGCGGACCAGCGCGTGGTCCTGCCACAGAGGTCAAACGGGGACTGTCAGCCCTCGACCGTGATGCCCATGGAACGGGCGGTGCCGGCGATGATCTTCTCGGCGGCGTCCAGGTCGTTGGCGTTCAGGTCGGGCATCTTGGTGGTGGCGATGTCGCGGACCTGGTCGCGCGTGAGCTTGGCGACCTTCGTCTTGTGCGGCTCGCCAGAGCCCTTGTCCACACCAGCGGCCTTGAGGATCAGCTTGGCGGCCGGGGGAGTCTTGGTCACGAAGGTGAAGGAACGGTCGTCGTAGACCGTGATCTCCACCGGCACGACCATGCCACGCTGCGACTCGGTCGCGGCGTTGTAGGCCTTGCAGAACTCCATGATGTTGACGCCGTGCTGACCCAGCGCGGGGCCGACCGGCGGGGCCGGGTTGGCCGCGCCGGCATTGATCTGGAGCTTGATAAGCCCCGTGACCTTCTTCTTCTTGGGAGGCATTGCTCTCTCCGGGTCCTAGTGAGAGTTTTCAGCACCCCACCCGGTCATCCGGATGGAGGCATACCGCACAACGATAACGGGTATGGGTGTCCGGTTAAAAACCGACAGGTCAGAACGGCCGTGAAGGGCCGTTCTGACCTGGTCGGATTCTTCGCGCCCCGGCGGATGCCGCCAGGAGCTAGTTCTTCTGGATCTGGTCGAAGCTCAGCTCGACCGGGGTCTCCCGGCCGAAGATCTCGACCAGGCCCTTGACCTTCTTCGAGTCCGCGTTGATCTCGTTGATGGTGGCCTGGAGGGTGGCGAAGGGGCCGTCGGTGACGGTGACCGAGTCGCCGACCTCGAAGTCCAGCACCTGGACCTCGACCCGGCGCGCCGGAGCCGGCTCGCCCTTGGCCTCGGCGGCCTCGCGGGCGGCCTTCTCCTCGGCCTCCGGGGCGAGCATCTTGACGATCTCGTCCAGGGTCAGCGGGTACGGGTCGTAGGCGTTGCCGACGAAGCCGGTGACGCCGGGCGTGTTGCGCACGACGCCCCAGGACTCGTTGGTGAGGTCCATACGGACCAGGACGTAGCCGGGAAGCTTGTTCTGGCGGACGTTCTTACGCTCGCCGTTCTTGATCTGAACGATCTCTTCCTCGGGCACTTCGGCCTGGTAGATGAACTCCTCGACGTTCAGCGAGACGGCGCGCTGCTCCAGGTTGGCCTTGACGCGCTTCTCGTACCCGGCGTACGTGTGGATGACGTACCACTCGCCGGGGAGCGTGCGCAGCTCGTCGCGGAACGCGGCGACCGGGTCGACCGGGGCGGCGGGCTCCTCGGCGGCCTCGGTGGAGTCCTCGTCCTCGGAGTCCTCGGCGGCGTCGGCGGCGTCGGCGTCCTCGTCGGAAGCCTCTTCCTCGGCGTCCTCGTCCTCGGAAGCGTCTTCGGCGTCCTCGTCGGAGACCTCACCGACGACCTCGGCGACGCCGTCGGCGTCCACCTCGATCAGGGCCTCGGTGTCGTCGTCGATGTGCAGCGCAGCTTCCTCGGCCGGCTCGCCGGCCTCGGCGTCAGCAGCTTCCGCCTGGTCCTCGTCGGCCGCCTCAACGATGTCGAGCTGGTCCTCGGCGGACTCGATGCTCTCGTCGCCGGGCTCAACGGCCTCGTTCAGGTTCGGGTCAGACACGGTGGCTGCTTCTTTCTGGATACAGATGGGTGGAACGTGCGAAAGGCCGCCGCCAAGCGGATACGCCCCTGGCCGGCACCCTTCGCGGGATCAGCCAAAGACGTACTTGACGGCTTCCTGGAATCCATAGTCCATCACGGTCACCAGACCGATCATGATGACGACGAAAACAATCACCACGGTGGTGTAAGTCGTCAGCTGGTTGCGTGTGGGCCAGACGACCTTGCGCAGCTCGGCGACAATCTGCCGGTAGAAGAGCGCGAGACGCCCGAAGGGGCCCTTCTTCCCGCGCTTGCCACCTCGGCGAGACTTCTGAGGCGCTTCGTCCTCGGCATCAGGCGTGTCGATGGAGCCCACGGCGTCCGTCACGTTCTTTCACCTGATTCCGGGTCGTGGCCATGCCGCGCCCGGTGGAGCCGCACGGCGGTTCATTAAATGTACGTACATGCGCACACACCTGGCGAAGGTGTGTGTAGCAGGGCCGGAGGGACTTGAACCCCCAACCGCTGGTTTTGGAGACCAGTGCTCTACCAATTGAGCTACGACCCTTTGTGGCTTCCCCAACCTACCGCATCCGGAGATGTGGTCGGTGGGGGCCAACGACAGGTGAGTGTACGTGCTCACAGGCCCGACGTCGAACAGACAGCTCCCGAGCGGGTCTTGTCCGCCACCCTCCGGGCCTGCGAAGGCGCTCCCGCGGACCCGCCGGAGGCCTTGCCCCGGGCTGATCGCGGGCCGATCGCGGGACACCCGTCCGGCCCTGTGTCCGGGAGTCGAAACACCTGTGCCGGAGGGGTTCCGCGTCTGGGACGATGGGCTGTATGAGCGCTGCAATCCCTCCGACCGAGCGCCGGGTCTCCGCCCGCGTCGGTGCGATCTCCGAGTCCGCCACCCTCGCCGTCGACGCCAAGGCGAAGGCCCTCAAGGCCGCCGGGCGTCCGGTGATCGGCTTCGGCGCGGGTGAGCCCGACTTCCCGACGCCGGACTACATCGTCGAGGCCGCGATCGAGGCCTGCCGCACCCCGAAGTACCACCACTACACCCCGGCCGGCGGCCTTCCCGAGCTGAAGAAGGCCATCGCCGAGAAGACCCTGCGCGACTCCGGTTACGCGGTCGACCCCGCCCAGGTGCTGGTCACCAATGGCGGAAAGCAGGCGATCTACGAGGCGTTCGCGGCGATCCTGGACCCGGGCGACGAGGTCATCGTCCCCGCTCCGTACTGGACCACCTACCCCGAGTCGATCCGGCTCGCGGGCGGCGTCCCGGTCGAGGTCGTCGCCGACGAGACGACCGGCTACCGGGTCTCGGTGGAGCAGCTGGAGGCGGCCCGTACCGAGCGCACCAAGGTGGTGCTCTTCGTCTCCCCCTCCAACCCGACCGGCGCGGTCTACAGCCGTGAGGACACCGAGGCGATCGGCCGCTGGGCCGTGGAGCACGGTCTGTGGGTGCTCACCGACGAGATCTACGAGCACCTGGTCTACGGCGACGCCGTCTTCACCTCGCTCCCGGCGGTCGTCCCCGAGATCCGCGACAAGTGCGTCGTGGTCAACGGCGTGGCGAAGACGTACGCGATGACCGGCTGGCGGGTCGGGTGGATCGTCGGCCCGAAGGACGTGGTGAAGGCCGCGGCCAACCTCCAGTCGCACGCCACCTCCAATGTCGCCAACGTCTCCCAGGCCGCGGCGCTGGCCGCGGTCTCCGGGAACCTGGACGCGGTGGCCGAGATGCGGGAGGCCTTCGACCGCCGCCGGCGGACGATCGTGCGGATGCTCGGCGAGATCGACGGCGTGATCTGCCCGGAGCCGGAGGGCGCGTTCTACGCGTACCCCTCGGTCAAGGGTCTCCTCGGGAAGGAGATCCGGGGCAAGCGCCCGGCGACCTCCGTCGAGCTGGCCGCGCTGATCCTGGACGAGGTCGAGGTCGCGGTGGTTCCGGGCGAGGCCTTCGGCACCCCCGGCTATCTGCGGCTGTCGTACGCCCTGGGCGACGACGATCTCGTCGAGGGCGTCTCGCGGATCCAGAAGCTGCTGGCCGAGGCGACCGACTGACCGTCCGTCTCGCTGAACGGCCCCATCGGGAACTCTCCCGGTGGGGTCGTTCGTATGTTCTGACAAGAACCCGATCGGGGAATCCGGGTTACCTCGCGGGCCGGTCGTACGGCAGGATCCTCGGATGGAGCATGTACGAGACGTCAGCCGGCTTCCCAAAGCGCATCTGCATCTGCACTTCACCGGGTCGATGCGCCCGGCCACCCTGCTGGAACTGGCCGACAAGTACGGCGTCCACCTCCCCGACGCGCTGACCGGCGGGGAGCCGCCGAGGCTGCGCGCCACCGATGAGCGCGGCTGGTTCCGCTTCCAGCGCCTCTATGACATCGCGCGGTCCTGTCTGCGCTCCCCCGACGACATCCGGCGGCTGGTCAGAGAGGCCGCCGAGGAGGATCTCAAGGACGGCTCCGGCTGGCTGGAGATCCAGGTCGACCCGACCTCGTACGCCCCCATGCTCGGCGGTCTGATCCCGGCGCTGGAGGTCATCCTCGACGCCGTGGAGAGCGCCTCGCGGGACACCGGGCTCGGGATCCGCGTACTGGTCGCGGCCAACCGGATGAAGCACCCGCTGGACGCCCGTACCCTCGCCCGGCTCGCCGTGCGGTACGCGGACCGGGGCATCGTCGGCTTCGGGCTCTCCAACGACGAGCGCCGGGGGCTGGCGAGGGACTTCGACCGCGCCTTCGCCATCGCCAGGGAGGGCGGGCTGCTCGCGGCCCCGCACGGCGGCGAGCTGTCCGGGCCCGCGTCCGTGCGGGACTGCCTGGATGATCTGCGCGCCTCGCGGGTCGGGCACGGCGTACGGGCCGCCGAGGACCCCAGGCTGCTGCGGAAGCTCGCCGAACGGCAGGTGACCTGCGAGGTGTGCCCCGCGTCCAATGTGGCGCTGGGGGTGTACGAGAAGCCTCAGGACGTGCCTCTGCGCACGCTGTACGACGCCGGGGTGCCGATGGCGCTGGGTGCGGACGATCCGCTGCTCTTCGGGTCCAGGCTGGCCGCGCAGTACGAGTTCGCCCGGCGGCACCACGACTTCACCGACGCGGAGCTGGCCGAGCTGGCCCGGCAGTCGGTGCGCGGTTCGGCCGCGCCCGCCGACGTCCGGGCCAAGCTGCTGTCCGGGATCGACGACTGGATCGCCGCCTAGGGCCTGTCTGACGGATCAGGCTGGATCAGGGAGCGGGGTCTGGTGCCGTGGATCGCAAGGCGGAGGATGGGGGTACCACCCGGGCGAAGCCCAGGGGGAGCGGTGCCAGGGCTCGCGAGCCCAGCAAGATCCGTCAGACAGGCCCTAGACCGTCAGACCGTGTCCGGGCGCCTCAGAGGCTGACGCCGACGGTCACCGGCTCATTGACCAGGGTCACCCCGAAGGCGTCCCGGACCCCGGCCACGACCTCGCGGGCGAGGGCCAGCAGATCCTCGGTGGTGGCCTCGCCCCGGTTGGTGAGGGCGAGCGTGTGCTTGGTGGAGATACGGGCGGGTCCGCTGCCGTACCCCTTGGTGAAGCCGGCCCTGTCGATCAGCCAGGCGGCCGAGGTCTTGGTCCGGCCGTCGGCGGCGGGGTAGGCGGGCGGCGCGGCCTCGTCGCCGAGGCGGGCGCGGACCCGGCCGAGGAAGGCCTCGTACTCCCCCGCGTCCAGGATCGGGTTGGTGAAGAACGAGCCGGCCGACCAGGTGTCGTGGTCGGCGGGGTCCAGGACCATGCCCTTGCCCGCGCGCAGTTCCAGCACGGCGCGGCGGACGGCGGACAGCTCCGCCCGGCCGCCGGGCTCGACGCCGAGGAGCCGGGCGGTCTCGGCGTACCGGACGGGGGCGGAGAGCCCGTCGGCGTCCTCAAGATCGAAGCGGACGCGCAGCACGACATAGCGGTCGGGGTGCTGCTTGAAGCGGCTGTGGCGGTAGGAGAACGCGCACTCGGCGTTGGTGAGGGTGACCGTCCGGTCCTCGCGGCGGTCGTAGGCGACGACCTCGCTGATCGTGGCGGAGACCTCCTGGCCGTACGCGCCCACGTTCTGGATGGGGGTGGCGCCTGCCGAGCCGGGGATCCCGGCGAGGCATTCGAGGCCCGCGAGGCCCGCTTCGACGGTACGGGCGACCGCGTCCGTCCAGACCTCGCCCGCGGCCAGTTCCAGCCGGCCGCCGTCGAGGGCGAATCCCCGGGTGGCGATGCGCAGCGCCGTGCCCTCGAAGCCCTTGTCGCCGATGACCAGGTTGCTGCCGCCCCCGATGATCAGCAGCGGTACGCCGGCGGTGTCCGCCTCGCGCACGGCGGCGATCACCTCGTCGTCGGTGACGGCGGTGACCAGCCGGGTCGCCGGGCCGCCGAGGCGGAAGGTGGTCAGGGGGGCGAGGGGAGCGTCGTGAATTTCCTGCACGCGCACAAGGGTACGGTCCGTGTCCGCGCGGGGCGGCCGGGTCCCCGGTACGCCACAGGGGCGCCTCCGCCTCGTTGAGCGGGGGCGCCCCTGTGGGCGTGCCACGGGTCGGCTCAGCCGAGCTGGACCACGGCCCTGGACATGCCGAGCACCTTGTCGCCGCCGCTGGTGGCGAGCAGATCGACCCGTACCCGGTTGTCCTCCAGGAGCGCCGCGACCTTGGCGCTGACCTCGATGACCGCGCCCTTGTCGTCGTTGGGCACCACCACGGGCCGGGTGAAGCGGACGCCGTACTCGACCACCGCTCCGGGGTCGCCGGTCCAGTCGGTCACCACGCGGATCGCCTCGGCCATGGTGAACATGCCGTGCGCGATCACATTGGGGAGTCCGACCTCGACGGCGAACCGCTCGTTCCAGTGGATCGGGTTGAAGTCGCCGGACGCGCCCGCGTAGCGCACCAGGGTGGCCCGGGTCACGGGGAAGCTCTGGGCCGGCAGCTCGGTGCCGACCTCGACGTCCCCGTACGCGATCTTCGCCGTCATCACGCCCCCTCGGCGGCTCGCGCCACCAGCTTGGTCCACGCGGTCACCACATGCCCGCCGGTCTCGTCGTGCACCTCACCACGGACGGTGACGACGTCATTGCCCGCCAGGGACTTGATGCTCTCGATGGTGGAGACCACGCTCAGCCGATCGCCGGCCCGGACCGGGCGGGTGTAGGCGAACCTCTGGTCGCCGTGCACCACCCGGTCGTAGTCCAGCCCGAGCCGCGGATCGCGGATTACGATTCCGGCGGCCCTGAAGGTGATCGCGAAGGCGAAGGTGGGCGGGGCGATCACCTCGGGGTGACCGAGTGCCTTCGCGGCGTCCGGGTCGGTGTACGCGGGATTGTCGTCCCCCACCGCCTCGGCGAACTCACGAATCTTCTCCCGGCCGACCTCATAGGGCTCGGTGGGCGGATAGGTCCGCCCCACGAAGGACTGGTCGAGCGCCATGGCGTGGCTTCCTCCTGACAGATTTGATCTCGCCCGCCGGCTTCTGCGGCGGGCAGGCGCGGTGTCCCGAGCGGCCTTGACGGGACGCCGGAACGCCGGAGAAACGACATGAGGCCGTCCCCGAATCGGGGACGGCCTCATGTACGAGCCTGTATCAGCGCGTTTCGCGGTGCGCCGTGTGAGAGTTGCAGCGCGGGCAGTGCTTCTTCATCTCCAGTCGGTCCGGGTTGTTACGCCGGTTCTTCTTGGTGATGTAGTTCCGCTCCTTGCACTCCACGCAGGCCAGCGTGATCTTCGGGCGGACGTCGGTGGCAGCCACGTGAGTGCTCCTTGGACGGACGGATGGACGGATTTTTAACGCAAACGCAACAAGAGTAGCCGATCCGAGGACCGACCCCGCAATCGGCTACTATGTGTAGCGGTGACCGGACTTGAACCGGTGACACAGCGATTATGAGCCGCTTGCTCTACCGACTGAGCTACACCGCTGCGATATCGGGTCCCCTCGCCCGAGGGCGAGGATCTCCGATATCAGAGCCCCAATACGGAATCGAACCGTAGACCTTCTCCTTACCATGGAGACGCTCTACCGACTGAGCTATTGGGGCGAGCGATGAAGACATTACACGGTCCTCCGCCGATCGCCCAAATCCGTTTCGTGGGCCCCTGTCCGGCATCGGCCGCTCCCTCCCGGTCGGCCCCCTCGCGGCGGTCTCCGGCAGCCGGGCCAGGGCCTTCTCCGGCCCGGTGGCGGCCGGGCGGCGGCCGGGCAGTGGCCCGGTGGCGGTCCCGCCGTATCCCGGTCGCGTCCTGGTCGCGTCCTGGTCGCGGGGGCCTTCGCGGGGACCTTCGGGGGCACGCCCCAGCCGTCCCGTACGTCTCGCGCAACCACACCGGTACGACTATTCCGCTCCTCCTCGAAGCCCGGCCGCAGCGCCCCTAGGCTCGACTCACGCTGCGTGATCCTTCTCTCCCCCGCGCGGCCCGAGACCGCCCCCTCCCCGCAGGAGCGCGATGCCCGACAGCCAACCGCGGCCCCCCGACGGCACGACCGCCGACTCCAGCGCACTGCTGCTGTGCGGCGCCCGGCTGACGGACGGCCGCACGGTCGACGTACGGCTCGGCGGCGGACGCATCGAGGCCGTCGGCACGGCCGGCAGCCTCCCGCCGCACTCCGCCCGGGTCGATCTGAGCGGCTATCTGCTGCTGCCCGCGCCCGCCGAACCGCACGGCCACGGCGACACCGCGCTCACCGCCGACTGCCCCGGCCCGGTCTCCTACGCCCCCGAGGACGTCCAGCGGCGGGCCACCGAGGCGGCGCTGCTCCAGCTCGGCCACGGGGCGACGGCGCTGCGTTCCCATGTACGGATCGGGGACGTCCAGGGCCTCGGGCCGCTGGAGGCCGTGCTTCAGGCCCGGCGCTCGCTGCGCGGGCTCGCCGATCTGACGGCGGTGGCGGTGCCCCGGCTGCTGACCGGGGTCGCGGGGGCGGACGGGCTGGCGATGCTGCGGGACGCGGTGAAGATGGGCGCGGCGGTGGTGGGCGGCTGTCCGGACACCGACCCCGATCCGACCGGCTATGTCCAGGCGGTGCTGGAGGTCGCCGCGGAACACGGCTGCCCCGTCGATCTCCACACCCACGGCGACGATCCGGCGCGGCTGGCCCGGCTGGCCGCGATGGCGGGCGGGCTGCGCGCGGGGGTGGCCGTCGGGCCGTGCGCGGGGCTGTCCCGGATGCCCCGGGAAGTGGCCTCCCGGGCGGCGGACCGGCTCGCGGCGGCCGGGATCACGGTGATCTGTCTGCCCCAGGGCGGCTGCGGCGCGAGCGAGCACCGGGGCAGCGCGCCCGTGCGGCTGCTGCGGGCGGCCGGGGTCAGGGTCGCGGCGGGCGGCGGGGCGCTGCGGGACGTCTCCAACCCGGTGGGGCGGGGGGACCCGCTGGAGGCGGCCTATCTGCTGGCGTCCCAGGGCGGGCTGGGGGCCCAAGACGCGTACCGCTCGGTCGCGGAGACCGCGCGGGAGGCGATGGGCCTCCCGGAGGTCCGGGTGGAGGCCGGGTTCCCCGCAGAGCTGCTCGCGGTGCGCGGGGAGCGGCTCGCGGGCGTGCTGTCCCTGGCGTACAGCCGGATCGTCATCCACCGGGGTCGGGTGGTGGCCCGGACGAGCGCGGTGCGCGAGTACTGCGACTCGGCGGTGGCCGTGGCGCTCGACCTCCCGCGCCAGGGCCGCCCCTGACGCCGTCTCACCCCTCCTCGCGGGGCGGTGGAGCGGGCTGGGCTGGGCGGGGCGGCGGCGGGCACCGTCGCGCCGTGGGGCGTACGGTCGGGGGCATGCGCATTGTCATCGCTGGAGGACACGGACAGATCGCACTCCGCCTGGAGCGGCTGCTCTCGGCGGGCGGACACGAGGTCGCGGGTGTGATCCGCGATCCGGAGCAACGCGCGGATCTGCGCGAGGCGGGAGCCGAACCCGTGCTCCTGGACCTGGAGTCGGCCTCGGTGGACGAGGTCGCCGAAGCCCTGCGCGGCGCGGACGCCGCCGTCTTCGCGGCGGGCGCGGGTCCGGGCAGCGGAATCGGCCGCAAGGACACGGTGGACCGGGGGGCCGCCGTCCTCTTCGCGGACGCGGCGGAGCGTGCCGGGGTGCGCCGGTATGTGGTCGTCTCGTCCATGGGCGCGGACGCCGGGCACCGGGGCGACGAGGTCTTCGACGCCTATCTGCGCGCGAAGGGCGCGGCCGACGACGACATCCGCTCCCGCTCCGGCCTCGACTGGACCGTCCTGCGCCCGGGTGCCCTGACCAACGACGCCGGCACCGGTCTGGTCCGGCTCAACGCCTCCACCGGCCGCGGTCCGGTGCCGCGCGACGATGTGGCGGCCGTTCTGGCGGAGCTGCTGGAGACTCCGGCGACGGCCGGGCTGACCCTGGAGCTGATCGGGGGGTCGGTGCCGGTCTCCGTCGCGGTGAAGGACGTCGCCGGGAACTGACCGGGGCTGCTCTTGGGGCCGGGCCGCTGCCGCCCGGCCTTCGGGGGCCGGTCCGGTTCTCCCCGGCTCTCTCCCGCGCTCTCCGGCCGTCAACGAAAATGGCCCCTGATCAACGTTTCCGCTGATCAGGGGCCATCTCTATCGCGTGGCGGCGCCAGGATTCGAACCTGGGTAGGCTAAGCCGACGGATTTACAGTCCGCTCCCATTGGCCGCTCGGGCACACCGCCATGGATGTTGTCGCCTTGGGCGATCCGCTCTGTGGCGGTGCTCCTTGGCGACGACGTAAACGATACCTGATGCCCAGGGGTGCTACGCCACCGGATTGATCAGCGGTCCGGGTCGGTCCGGGTGGCTAGGGCCTGTCTGACGGATCAGGCTGGATCAGTGAGCGGGGTCTGGTGCCGTGCATCGCAAGGCGGAGGATGGGGGTACCACCCGGGCGAAGCCCAGGGGGAGAGCCAATGTGGTGTATTGGCGACCGACGACAACGCGGCGAGGCGCGGTGCCAGGGCTCGCGAGCCCAGCAAGGTCCGTCAGACAGGCCCTAGGCTTGGCCGAGCGGTTCGGGGACTCCGGCCGCCCTCCACACACCTGACCCAAGGAGCCACAGGACATGGCCGACTCCAGTTTCGACATCGTCTCGAAGGTCGAGCGGCAGGAGGTCGACAACGCCCTCAACCAGGCGGCGAAGGAGATCTCCCAGCGCTACGACTTCAAGAACGTCGGGGCGTCGATCGCCTGGTCCGGCGAGAAGATCCTGCTTCAGGCGAACTCGGAGGAGCGGGTCACCGCGATCCTCGACGTGTTCCAGACCAAGCTGATCAAGCGCGGGATCTCGCTGAAGGCGCTGGACGCCGGCGAGCCCCAGCTGTCCGGCAAGGAGTACAAGATCTTCGCGTCCATCGTGGAGGGGATCTCCCAGGAGAACGCCAAGAAGGTCGCCAAGATCATCCGTGACGAGGGCCCCAAGGGCGTCAAGGCCCAGGTCCAGGGCGAAGAGCTGCGCGTCAGCTCCAAGAGCCGTGACGACCTCCAGGCCGTGCAGGCGCTGCTGAAGTCCCAGGACTTCGACTTCGCGCTCCAGTACGTCAACTACCGCTGACCCACCCGTCGGCCCGGCCCTCCCTTCGCGGGACGGGCGGGGAGCGGAGTCGGCGCGGGCGCGGCGGCCGGGCACGGACACACGGGACTTTCCGGTGTGTCCGTGCCCGGCC
>NZ_BMWG01000002.1:372604-470906 GCF_014651115.1 Streptomyces inusitatus
GGAGCGGGGCGCCCCGGCGCGCGCGGGGGCCGCGCACGGGGGGGGGGGGGTGGGGTGGGTCCCCCTCGCCGACCACCTTTCCGTGTCCCCGTGTTCTCCGTGTGTTCTCCGTATCGGGCGGCGGTGGGGGTGATGTCCGAAACCTGCCGGACACCGTGGTGCGGGAGGGGCACACTCGAAAAGGGTGGCGCTGACTCGGGAGACGCGCCGCCAGATGTGAGGAAGGGAACGAACGGTCATGACCGGCATGACGGTCCATACGACGATCGACAGCCCGCTGGGCGAGATTCTGCTGGTCGGAGTGGTCTCCGAGACGGCTCCGGGGGGTACGGCGCTCGCCTCGCTGTCGCTGCCCGGGCAGAAGGGCGCGGCGGCCGTCCCGGAGGACGGGCGGCGCGATCCGGGGGCCTTCGAGGAGGTCGGCCGGCAGCTGACCGCGTACTTCGGGGGCCGGGCCACGGGCTTCGACCTGGAGTTCACGGAGTCGGGGACGGAGTTCCAGCGCGGGGTGTGGCGGGCGCTGGAGGAGATTCCGTACGGGGCGACGACGACGTACGGGGAGATCGCCGAGCGGGTCGGGACGTCCCGGGTCGGGGTGCGGGCGGTGGGGACCGCGATCGGGCGGAATCCGCTGCTGGTGGTGCGGCCGTGTCATCGGGTGATCGGTGCGGACGGGGCTCTGCGCGGCTACGCGGCCGGTCTGGAGCGCAAGGAGCGGCTTCTGGGGCTGGAGGGCGCGCTGAGTCGTGACTGAGGGCGCCGAGGCTCTCTTTCCGAGGGCGCTGGTCTCGGGAACGCCCGGGGGCCGACGGGCCGGTGAGCCCTCGGTGATCGCCCCGGGGGCGGTGCATGTGCCGGGGTGGCTGTCGCCGGAGCGGCAGCGGGAGCTGGTGGCGGCCTGTCGTGCCTGGGCGCGCGGACCGGTGCCGCTGCGGCACACCGCGCTGCCGGGCGGTGGGGTGATGTCGGTGCGAACGGTGTGTGTGGGCTGGCACTGGCAGCCGTACCGCTACAGCCGGACGGCGGACGATGTGAACGGCGCGCGGGTCGCCGGTTTCCCCGGCTGGCTGGTGGAGCTGGGCCGTACGGCGCTGGCGGCGGCGTACGGGCAGGGCGGCGGGGAGCCGGGCCGGGGGTACACCCCCGACACCGCGCTGATCAATTTCTACGACGGCGCGGCGCGGATGGGGATGCACCAGGACAAGGAGGAGCGCTCGGACGCTCCGGTGGTGTCGCTCAGCGTCGGGGACAGCTGTGTCTTCCGCTTCGGCAACACCCGTACCCGGGGGCGTCCGTACACCGATGTGGAGCTGGCGTCGGGAGATCTGTTCGTCTTCGGCGGGCCTTCGCGGTTCGCGTACCACGGGGTGCCGAAGGTGTATCCGGGGACGGCCGACCCCGCCGCGGGGCTGAGCGGGGGGCGGCTGAACATCACCCTGCGGGAGACCGGGCTGACCGGCTGAGACGCCGCCCCGGGCGGGGTGGGGCGTCAGCGCGAGCGGGAGTGGCCGAACAGCAGCCGGTAGCCGATCAGCAGCACCAGGGAGCCGCCTATCGCGGCGGCCCAGGTGGTCCCGTCGTAGAAATCCTTGGTGAACGGCCGGTCGAAGAAGCGGGCCGAGATCCAGCCGCCGAGGGACGCGCCGACGACGCCGATGAGGGTGGTGATGATCAGACCGCCCGGGTCGCGGCCCGGGAGCAGAAGCTTGGCGATGGCTCCGGCGAGCAGACCGAGAATGATCCAGCTGATGATGCCCATGTCCTGAACCCGCCTTTCGTACGGTGTTGTTCTGATGACGCCGGATGTGCCCCTTCTGGTTCCGAAAGGGGCCCCGGCGCCGGGTCGACTGCCGTGCTGTCACTCACTGTCAGTCATATGTCCAGCATCGAGCGGGACATGCCTCCATGGTGACGTACGCCACTGACAGTCGGCCTTCGCGCCGGTTCAGAACGACGGGCCGCATTCCCGGCGAGCGGGTATCAGCTGAGGTCAGCGGGTGGCGAAGGGCTGGTCGGAGGGGACGATCTCCTTGCCCAGCGGCATCAGGGAGACGGGGATCAGCTTGAAGTTCGCGATGCCCAGGGGGATGCCGATGATGGTGACGCACAGGACGATGCCGGTGGCGATGTGTCCCAGGGCGAGCCACCAGCCGGCCAGGACCAGCCACAGCACATTGCCGACGCACGAGGGCGCGCCCGCGTCCCGGCGCTCGACCACGGTGTAGCCGAAGGGCCAGAGGGCGTAGACACCGATCCGGAAGGCGGCGAGACCGAAGGGGATTCCAATGATCGTGATGCAGAGCAGAACACCGGCGAGGAGATAGCCGAGGAACATCCAGAACCCGCACAGAACCAGCCATATGACATTCAGGATCGTCTTCATGGGCGTTGACCTGCCATCTGTTCGAGTCGGGCGATGCGCTCCGCCATGGGCGGGTGGGTGGAGAACATCTTGGACAGGATCTTTCCAGGTCTGAAGGGGTTCGCGATCATCATGTGGCTCGCGGTCTCCAGCCGGGGCTCGGCGGGCAGCGGCAGCTGTTTCGTGCCGGCGTCGAGCTTGCGCAGAGCGCTCGCCAGGGCGAGCGGGTCGCCGGTGAGCTGCGCGCCCGACGCGTCCGCCTCGTACTCCCGCGAGCGGCTGACGGCGAGCTGGATGATGGCGGCGGCGACCGGCCCCAGGATCATGATCAGGAGCATTCCGGCGAAGCCCGGCCCGTCGTCGTCGGACCGGCCGACGGGGATCAGCCAGGCGAAGTTCACCAGGAACATCACGACCGAGGCGAGGGCTCCGGCGACCGAGGAGATCAGGATGTCCCGGTTGTACACATGGCTCAGCTCATGGCCGAGGACGCCTCGCAGCTCGCGCTCGTCGAGCAGCGAGAGGATGCCTTCCGTGCAGCAGACCGCCGCGTTGCGGGGATTGCGGCCGGTGGCGAAGGCGTTGGGGGCCTGGGTGGGCGAGATGTACAGCCGGGGCATGGGCTGGCGGACCGAGGTGGAGAGCTCGCGGACGATGCGGTAGAGGCCGGGGGCCTCGAATTCGCTGACCGGGCGGGCGCGCATGGCGCGCAGCGCCATCTTGTCGCTGTTCCAGTACGCGTACGCGTTGGTGCCGAGCGCGACGACGAGCGCGACGAGAAGCCCCGTACGGCCGAAGAAACTGCCGATGACGAGGATGAGTGCGGACAGTCCCCCGAGGAGTACGGCGGTCTTCAGCCCATTGTGCCGGCGGTGCACGGTACGCCCTCCAGGTGGTGCGGCAGGGGAACCCTTTTGCGTGGTGCTCCACTCTCCAGTGGACCCTTCTGTACTGGTCAACGCCAGGCGAAGGACGCCAGTTCCCTTGTGCTCCGTGCCGGGGGCCGGTCCGTTCGGGTGATGGTCCGGTCAGAAGAGGTCTGCCGCCGCGAAGCGGAGGACCAGCTGGGGGTAGCCGGACAGGACGACGCCCAGGACCGCGGCCAGGGCGATGGCCGCGGTGACGGCGACCGGGACGCGGCCGTGCGCGGGGCGCGGGGCGGCCTCGGAGGCCTCGGTGGTCTCCCCGGAGGCCGCGGGGGCCCCGGCGGGGGCCTTGAAGAGGATCGCGGTCCATTTCAGGTAGTAGTACAAGGCGATCACGACGTTGACGCCCATGACCACGGCCAGCCAGCCCAGGCCCGCGTCGACGGCCGAGGAGAAGACGACCACCTTGGCGAAGAGCCCGATGATGCCCGGCGGCAGACCCGCCAGGCAGAGCAGGAAAAAGCCCATGGTCAGGGCGGTGAGCGGGCTCTTCGCGTAGAGGCCCCGATAGTCGGAGATCCGGTTCAGCGGCTTCGTGCGCGCCACCAGGACCACCACCGCGAACGCGCCCAGGTTCACCACGGCGTACATGAGCGCGTAGGAGACGGTCGCGCCGATCTGGTCGTCGCTGGAGTACGCGGCGGCGGCGATCGGCACCAGGATGTAGCCCGCCTGTGCCACCGACGACCAGGCCAGCAGGCGTACCGCGCTCCATCGCCGGGTGGCCGACTGGCGCAGGGCGGCGACATTGCCCGCGGTCATGGTCAGGGCGGCCAGCACCGCGATCGCCGGGCCCCAGACATCGGCGTACCCGGGGAACGCGATCACGGTCACCAGGATCAGCCCGGAGAAGCCGACCGCCTTTCCGACGACGGAGAGGAAGGCGGCGATGGGCAGCGGTGCGCCCACATAGGTCTCGGGGACCCAGAAGTGGAACGGGACGGCGGCCGTCTTGAAGGCGAAGCCGATGAGTGTGAGCGCCACACCGGTCTTGGCGAGGGTGTCCAGCTGACCGGGGACTTCTCCCAGCTCAGAGGCGATCCGGGTGAGGTGGAGGGTGCCCGTGGTGGCGTACACGAAGCTCACGCCGAGCAGCGTCACGGCGGTCGCGGTGACGGAGGAGAGGAAGAACTTCAGCGCCGCCTCACTGGAGAACCGGTCGCCGCGCCGCATTCCGACGAGGGCGAAGGCGGGCAGTGAGGCGACTTCGAGGGCGACGACCAGGGTGGCGAGATCGCGCGCGGCGGGCAGCAGCGCGGCGCCCGCGGCGGAGGAGAGCAGCAGGAACCAGTACTCGCCGACGGGGGGCTTGCCGCGCTCGCCGTGGAGCGAGAGCAGCGCGGTCAGCAGGGCTCCGCCCAGTACCAGCAGCTGGATCGCCAGGGTGAAGTGATCGGCGGTGTAGCTACAGGTGGCGGGGTCCGTGGTGAGACAGAACGTCTCGCGTTCGCCGTCGCGCAGCGGTACGAGGGTGATGATCGCGGCGAGCAGTCCGACGATCGCGCCGGCGCCCAGCAGACGCTTGTGCTTCTCGGCCACGAACAAGTCGGCGACCAGGCAGAACAGCGCGGCCACCGCGGTGATGACGGGCGGCGCGATCGCGAGCCAGTCGACGGACTGGACGACGCTGGGGACGTCGCCGGCGGCGGTGACGACGGCGGGCGCGCCCCCTGCGATGGTCGTGATCACGACTTGCCTCCTGCGAGCAGCTTCTGCACGGCCGGGTCGGTCAGGCCGAGGAGGACCGCGGGCCAGAGTCCGGCGAGGACGGTGAGGGCGACGAGCGGCGACCAGGTGGCCAGCTCGTACGTCTGGACGTCGGCGATCGCCCTGGTCTCCTGGTCCTTGGGCCGTGGCACGCCCATGCAGACGCGGCGGACGACGATGAGGAGGTACGCGGCGGTGAGCAGGGTGCCGAAGCCGCCGATCGCCATGAAGGTGAGGAAGGCCGGGCGGTTCAGCCCCGGGGCCGGGTCGAAGGCTCCGAACAGCGCGAGCATCTCGCCCCAGAACCCGGCGAGGCCGGGGAGGCCGAGGGAGGCGACGGCGGCGAAGGCGAGCAGGGCTCCGAGCCGGGGCGCGCGGCCGTAGAGGGCAGCGCCGGTGGCTCCGGCGAGGGTGTCGAGGTCCGCTGTGCCGTAGCGGTCCTTGAGCGCTCCGACCAGGAAGAAGAGCAGGCCGGTGATGAGGCCGTGGGCGACGTTGGCGAAGAGCGCGCCGTTGACTCCGGTGGGCGTCATGGTGGCGATGCCGAGGAGTACGAAGCCCATGTGGCCGACGGAGGAGTACGCGATCAGGCGCTTGAGGTCGCCGCTCGCGCCCTTCTTGGCGAGGGCGAGGCAGGCGAGGGATCCGTAGATGATGCCGACGACCGCGAAGGCGGCGAGGTAGGGCGCGAAGGTCCGCATGCCGTCGGGCGCGATGGGCAGCACGATACGGACGAATCCATACGTTCCCATCTTCAGCATGACGCCGGCCAGCAGGACGGATCCGACGGTCGGCGCGGCGGTGTGGGCGTCCGGCAGCCAGCTGTGCAGCGGCCACATCGGGGTCTTGACCGCGAGGCCGATGCCGATCGCCAGAACGGCGATGAGCTGCGTGGACGCGGTCAGCGCCCGGCCGTTGTCAGTGGCGAGTGCCACCATGTCGAATGTGCCGGCCTGTAGCCCGATCAGCAGCAGACCGAGCAGCATGATCACGGAGCCGAGCAGGGTGTAGAGGATGAACTTCCAGGCGGCGGGCCGACGGGCCTCTCCGCCCCAGCGGGCGATGAGGAAGTACATCGGGATGAGCACCATCTCGAAGGCCAGGAAGAAGAGCACCAGGTCGAGGACGGCGAAGGTGGCGAGCGTCCCCGATTCGAGGAAGAGCAGCAGTGCGACGAAGGCCTTGGGGGACGGGCCCGCGGGCATCTTGTAGTAGCTGTACAGCGCGCAGAGGAAGGTCAGCAGCGCGGTCAGGACCAGAAGGGGGAGGGAAATGCCGTCGACGCCGAGATGGATGCGCACATCCAGGGCGGGGATCCAGCTGATGTCCGTCGTGGCCTGCATGTTCGACGGCTGGTCGTGGTCGAACCCGATGACCAGGGCGATCGCGGCCGCCAGGATCACCCCGGTGACGGTGACGCCGTGGCGCAGGACCGCCTGGTCGGGGTTCTTGCCGCGCAGTCCGGGCGGGGCAGGCAGCAGGGCGGCGGCGGCTCCCAGGAGGGGGCCGACGACGATGAACGCGAGAAGGAACTGCATCACGGACTCGCTGATATCGATCACGGCTCACGATCCCGCGTTGACGTTGGAGAGGACGACGGCGGCGATCGCCAGGACCACGGTGCCCGCGAGGAGCACGCTCACATAGGTCTGCACATTGCCGGTCTGGGCGCGTCGTACGAGGACACCGAGCCAGTTCGCGCCGGTGCCCGAGCCGCGCACATAGGTGTCGACGACCTCGCGGTCGAGGAAGCGGACGAGTTCGGCGCCGGCCTGTACGGGGCGGACGAAGAGCAGGTGGTAGACGGCGTCGAGGTGGAAGCCGGTCACCGCGTGGCGATGGAGGGGGCCCAGCAGCAGCCGGCCGGGGTCAGCCGGGTCGGGTGCCCCGGCGACCGAGCCGTAGGCGGCCTCGTGGGTGGCGACCGCCTCGGCCTCGACGGCGGAGGGCGCGGCGTCCGGGTGGGCGACGACGGCCGCCGCGGGCATCGGGACGGCCAGGCCGTCGCGGTGGCGCAGGGTGCGCCAGGCTCCGTAGGTCAGCAGCGCGCCGATCAGGGCCACACCGGTGCCGAGGACGGCGGTGAGCAGGGTGGGGGCGAGGCCCCGGCCGTCGAACCACTCGTCGAAGTAGCCGAAGGCGGCCCCGAGGCCGAGCGAGGGCACCGCGAGCAGCCAGAGCACGGAGGTCATGGCGCGGGGTTCGCGGCCGTGGTCGGGGGCTTCCGCGCCCCGGCCCCGGAAGGCGAGCAGCCACAGCCGGGTCGCGTACGCGGCGGTGAGCAGGGCGGCCAGCAGGCCGGCGACGAGCACGGTCCAGCCCGCGGCCGCGGGGGCGGTGAGGCCGCCGAGCGCGCTGTGCTCGGCGGCGACGAGGACTGCTTCCTTGGAGAAGAAGCCCGCGAAGGGAGGGATGGCGACGAGCGCGAGCAGGGCGACGGTCATCGTCCAGTAGGCGTCGGGGATCCGCTTCGGCAGCCCGCTCATCCTGGACATGGCGGCCAGCGAGTTGGTCCCGGCGGCGTGGATGACCACACCGGCCGCGAGGAAGAGGAGTGCCTTGAAGGCGCCGTGCGAGATGAGGTGGAAGACGGCGGCACCCCGGTCCGCGACCGCGAGGGCGCCCGCCATGTATCCGAGCTGGCCGATGGTCGAGTAGGCCAGCACTCGCTTGATGTCGTCCTGGGCGAGCGCGGCGAGTCCGGAGCCGACCATGGTGACCGCCGCCATCACGGCGAGGACGATCAGCGCGGCGGCGGAGGAGGCGAAGAGCGGAAGGAGCCGGGCCACGAAGTAGATGCCGGCCGCGACCATCGTCGCGGCGTGGATCAGCGCGGAGACGGGGGTGGGGCCCGCCATGGCGTCGGGCAGCCAGGTGTGGAGCGGGAACTGCGCCGACTTGCCCGCCACACCGGCGAGCAGCAGCAGCGCGATCAGCGTGGGGTGGTCGATGCCGCCCTTCTCGACCGCGTCGAGGATGCCGGTGATCCGGAAGGTTCCGGCGTCGGTGGCGAGCGCGAAGAGACCGATCAGGAAGGGGACGTCGCCCAGTTTGGTGACCAGGAACGCCTTCAGGGAGGCGGCGCGCGCCTCGGGCGTCTCCCAGTAGTGGCCCACGAGGAAGTACGAGCAGATGCCCATGATCTCCCAGCCGACCAGCAGCACCATCAGATCGCCGGAGTAGACGACGAGCAGCATCGCGGCGGTGAAGAGGGAGACGAGGGCGGCGTAGGAGGGGTAGCGCGGGTCGTCGCGGAGATAGGCCGTGGAGTAGATCTGCACACAGGAGGCGACGACGCCGACCAGAGCGGCGACCAGGACGGCGAAGCCGTCGAGGTGGAGCGCGAGGTCGATGGGGACCGATCCGGTCGGGGTGAACCGGGTGGCCGCGTCGATCGTCTCTCCGCCGCCCTGGCGGACGGCGACGACGACCGCGAGAACGGCCGCCGCGAGAGTCGGCAGGATCGCCAGGGGACGGACGAAGCCGGGGGCTTTCCGGCCGAGGAGCAGTCCGGCCGCCGCGCCGAGGAACGGAAGGAGGGGGACGAGGACGGCGAGGGTGGTGGTGGTCACGCGGTGGCCTCAGCCTTCTGCGTCCGCTGCGCCGGGGCGGCCGCGTCAGGGTCGTCGGAGCTGTCGTCGTCGGGGCCTTCGGCGGTGTCCCGGAGCCGGTCGACGTCCGAGCTGCCGCGGTTGCGGTAGACCATCAGGACGATCGACAGGCCGATGCCGATCTCGGCGGCGGCGATGGCGATGGTGAAGAGGGTGAGCGCCTGGCCGGAGTGGAGGGCGTCGCGCAGCCAGACGTCGAAGGCGACGAGGTTGAGGTTGACGGCGTTGAGCATCAGCTCGACGGACATCAGGACCAGGATCGCGTTGCGCCGGGCGAGCACTCCGTAGAGGCCGGTGCAGAAGAGGAGGACGCTCAGCACGGCGGGGTAGGCGAGGTGCATCAGCGCTCTCCCTCGGAATCGGAATCCGTGGCGGAGCCCGTTTCGGAGCCCTTGGCATGCTTGCGGGAGAGCACGATCGCACCGACGAGGGCGGCGAGCAGCAGCACGGAGAGGGCCTCGAAGGGCAGCACCCAGTGCCGGAAGAGGATCGCGCCGACAGTGTCGGTGGAGCCCTGGGCGGGTCCGTCGAGATCGATCCAGCTGGTGCGGAAGGCGTCCACCACGACCCAGACCAGGGCGGCGGCGGCCGTGCCGGCCACCGCGAGGGCGACCGGGCGGTTGCCGGAGTCGGCGTCCGGGGAGCGGCCGATGGGGGCCTTGGTGAGCATCAGCCCGAAGAGAAGGAGGACGACCACGGAGCCGAGATAGATCAGTACCTGGACCCAGGCGATGAACTCGGCCGTGAGCAGCAGGTACTCGACGGCGAGGCCGCCGAGCGCGACCACCAGCCAGAGGGCGGCGTGCACCAGCTGCCGGGTGGTGACGGTCATGACGGCCGCGCCGAGGGTGACGAGGCCGACGAGGATGAAGGCGATCTCGACGCCGGTCGGCGAGAGGAAGCCCTGGGTCGTGGCGGCGAGGTTCATGCCGTGCCTCCGTCGCCGGCGGCGGGGGCGGCCGGGGGTTCGGGGGTCTTGGGAGCTGCGGCCGGGGGTTCGGGTGCCGGAGCCTCGGGGGCGGGCTCGGCCTGGGCGGCGGCGAGCTTCTCGGCGGCCTTGCGGGCAGCCGCGATCTCCTTGGGCTCCTCGGCGGCCGGGTCGAGCGCGGGCGGTGCGGGGACCGTCCACATCCATTCGCGGAGTTTGTCCCGCTCATGGGTGAGTTCGTGGATGTCCGTCTCCGCGTATTCAAACTCCGGCGACCAGAACAGCGCGTCAAAGGGGCAGACCTCGATGCAGATACCGCAGTACATGCAGAGCGAGAAGTCGATGGCGAACCGGTCGAGGACGTTGCGGCTGCGCTCACGGCCACCGGGGGCGGCCGCGGGCACCGTCTCCTTGTGGGAGTCGATGTAGATGCACCAGTCGGGACACTCACGGGCGCAGAGCATGCAGACCGTGCAGTTCTCCTCGAACAGTCCGATCACGCCGCGGGAGCGGGGCGGAAGCTCGGGCTGGACGTCGGGGTACTGCGCGGTGACGGTCTTCTTCGTCATCGTGCGGAGGGTGACGGCCAAGCCCTTGGCCAGGCCGGAGCCGGGGATGGGAGGCATGGTTACTGAATCACCACCTTCACGACGCCGGTGAGGGCGATCTGGGCGAGAGCGAGGGGGACGAGGGTGGTCCAGGCGAGCTTCTGGAGCTGGTCCTCGCGCATCCGCGGGTAGCTCACCCGCAGCCAGATGATGATGAAGGCGAGCACGGCCGTCTTGAGCAGGGTCCAGACCCAGCCCAGGCCGTCGTCGCCCATCGGCCCGTGCCAGCCGCCGAGGAAGAGCACGGTGGTCAGACCGCAGAGCACCACGATGCCCGCGTACTCGGCGAGCAGGAAGAGCGCGAAACGGAGGCCGGTGTACTCGGTGTACGCGCCGAAGATGATCTCGGAGTCGGCGACCGGCATGTCGAAGGGAGGACGCTGGAGCTCGGCGAGGCCCGCGACGAAGAAGACGATGGCCCCCACGATCTGCCAGGGCAGCCACCACCACTCGAAGGCGTCGAGGATGCCGGTCAGCGAGACCGTGCCGGCCGCCATGGCGACGGAGGCGGCGGCCAGCAGCATCGGCAGTTCGTACGCCAGCAGCTGGGCGGCGGTCCGCAATCCGCCGAGGAGGGAGAACTTGTTGGCGGACGCCCAGCCCGCCATCAGCGAGCCGAGGACGCCGACGCCCATGACCGCCATCACGAAGAAGATGCCCGCGTCGACCACCTGGCCGACCGCGCCCTCGCCGGGGCCGATCGGGATGGCGACCAGGACGAGGAGGTACGGGAGCAGGGCGACGGCGGGGGCGAGCTGGAAGATCCGGCGGTCGGCGTTGGCCGGGACCACGTCTTCCTTCTGGGCGAACTTCACTCCGTCCGCGACCAGCTGGGCCCAGCCGTGGAAGCCGCCCGCGTACATCGGGCCGAGGCGTCCCTGCATATGGGCCATCACCTTGTGCTCCGCCTGTCCGATGACGAGCGGGAGGGCGATGAATGCGGCGAAGACGAGGAGGAGCCGGAAGGCGACGTCTAGGGCGTCGTTCACGCGGGGTCGCCTCCGGTGCGTTCGGTGGGCTCGCCGCCCTCGGGTCCGTCACCGGACTCGGGCTCGGGCTGGGGCCGTGGGGTCGGTTCGGGGGCCGGGGTCGCCTCCGGGGCGGGGGCGGCCGGGGCGGGGCTGTCCGCCGGGGGGCGCTCCGGTGCCGGCTTCGTGTCGTCGAACGCCGGGCGCGCGTGGTGCCAGGGCGCGTCCGGGGCCGGGGTGGTCTCGGCGGCCGGGGCCGGGGCCTGGGCCGCGTCCGGCGGGGTCTGGCTCGCGGAGCCGTCGCTCGCGCTGCGGGTGCGGCGCGGCGGGGTGGCGGCGGGGGCCGGGGCCGGGGTCTCCGGGGTGGCCTCGGCGGCCGGGGGCGTGGCGGGTGCGGGTGTTGTCTGGCTCGCGGAGCCCTCGGCGGCGGTGCGCGCGCGGCGGGCCGCCGGGGCCGGGGCTGTGCCGGGGGCGTCCGGGGTGCCGTCGGCCGCCGGGCGGGCGCGGCGGACCGGGCGCTCGGCGCCTGCGGCACCGGCACCGGCAGCGCCTGCACCGGCCGCTCGCGGGGTGCGCGCGGCTCGGGCGGGGCGGGCCGGGGCGGGCGGGAGCTGGCCCTTGAGGGGGCCCCACTCGTTGGGGTCGGGGACGCCGGGCGGCAGCATCTGGCGGCGCTTGGGCCCGCCGTGCTCGGCCTCGCCCGGTTCCTTGGCCCCGGGCCACGCCTTGGCGACCCGCGCGGCCAGGACGAAGTCCTTGCGCAGCGGGTGGCCCTCGAAGTTCTCGGGGAGGAGCAGCGGAACCAGATGGGGATGGCCGGTGAAGTCGACGCCGAACATCTCGTGCGTCTCCCGCTCGTGCCAGTCCGCGCCCGCGTAGACCTCCCTGGCGGTGGGGAGGGCGGGGGCGTCGTGCGGGACGGTCGTCCGGAGCAGCAGTCTGCGGACCCGTCCGGTCTCCAGGGCGGCGACGTGCGCGCAGATCCGGAAGCCGGTGCCGGGCTCGTCGACCGCGCTCAGCCAGTCGAAGTAGGTGCATCCCAGGGTGGTGCGGGCGGTCTCCAGGGCGGCGATCCAGCCGTCGGCAGGCACATCGACCGTGAGGAGGTCGTAGGCCAGCTCGGCGGTGGCGTCCGGGCCGAAGACCTCGGTGACGGAGTCCGGCAGGCCGTCGTACGCGCTCACTTCTCTCCCCCGGCGGCCGGGGCGGCGGGCGGGGCGACCAGACCGCTGCGCAGCTCGGAGACGGACGCGCGGCCCGTTCCGTACCGCTCGCTGAGCGACTCGCGGGCGATCTTCTCCTGGAGTTTCAGAATTCCCTGGAGGAGCGCCTCGGGGCGCGGCGGGCAGCCGGGTACATAGACGTCGACCGGGATGATCTGGTCGACGCCCTTGGTCACCGAGTAGGAGTCCCAGTAGGGGCCGCCGCAGTTGGAGCAGGCTCCGAAGGAGATGACGTACTTGGGCTCGGGCATCTGCTCGTAGAGCCGCTTGACGGCCGGGGCCATCTTGTCGGTGACCGTGCCGGAGACGATCATCAGGTCGGCCTGGCGCGGGCCGGGGGCGAAGGGGATCACCCCGAGCCGGATGAAGTCGTGGCGGGCCATCGAGGCCGCGATGAATTCGATGGCGCAGCAGGCGAGACCGAAGTTGAAGACCCAGAGGCTGTAGCGGCGGCCCCAGTTCAGGACCACCTTCATCGGCTCGGGGGCGAGCCGGGAGAGGATGCCCAGCCGCTGCGGCTCCGGCAGCGGGACCGGCGCGGCGGCCGTCCGTGCCGGGGAGGTTCCCGCGGCCGGGCCCGGAGTGGGATCCGGGGCCGGGGTCTGGGCCTGGGTCGGGGTCACGTCCATGCGAGGACGCCCTTCTTCCATGCGTAGAGCAGTCCCACGGCCAGGAAGCCGAGGAAGATGAACATCTCCACCAGGGTCGTCCCGCCGTATCCGGGGGCGGCGAAGACCGTCGCCCACGGGAAGAGGAAGATCGAGTCGACGGCGAAGATCACATACAGAAACGCGTAGACGTAGTAGCGGACCTGGGTGTGCGCCCAGCCCTCGCCGACGGGGTCCACTCCGCACTCGTAGGTGAGCAGCTTCTCCGGGGTGGGGGCCACGGGCCGCAGCAACCGCCCGGCTCCGAAGGCCACGGCCACGAACATCACGCCGATCAGGGCCAGCAGCCCCACGACCGAATAACTGGCGAAATAATCCGCCGCGAGCACGGCCACGGTGGGTTCCGGCACGTCCGCCCCTCGCTCCCTGACCTCGACCTCGCGGATCTCCCGCGCAGTGGCTGCCGGCGATCTGCTCGGTGATCCGTGTTCTGTACGCACGGGAGTCTAGGCCCTGCTAAGGGGACCCTCCGCAGTCGCATCCCGCTTCAGGTGGGGTTATCCCCACTTCATCCCACCCAGGTACCCCATGGCGCGCGCCGTGGGCGGCCAGGCAGGCTGGCTTCATGACCGCGACCGACACCTCGTACGGCACCGCCTCCGAAGCGCCCGGCGGCGACGACCGTCCGCCGCCCGTGAGGATCGCCCTTACCGGCCACACCTGGAAGGAGACAGCTCATCTTCTGGCCAATCTGCCGGTTGCGTTGATCGGTTTTATTTACGTGGCGTTCACAATCGGTCTGGGTGTGGGGCTGTCGGTGACCGTGATCGGGCTGCCCCTGCTCGCGCTCGGGCTGGCCGGGGCACGGCTGATCGGCAGGTCGGAGCGGGCCCGGGCGCGGCTGCTGCTGGGGGTGCGGGTGGAGGAGCCGAGTCCGCTGCACGGGCCGGGGCGGCGGACCGGGTTCGTCGCCCGGGTGGTGCGCGGGCTGAAGGACCCGGTGGCGTGGCGAACCGCGCTGTACTGCTTCATCCGGCTGCCGTGGGGGGTGCTGACCTTCGCCGTGATGATGGTGAGCCTGTTCCTGCTCTGGCCCGTGCTCCCCTTCGTCGCGCGCGGGCTGGCCAACGCCGACCGGGCGATGGTGCGCGGGCTGCTGTCGCCCTCGGACGAGCTGGAGCGCCGGGTGGCGGAGCTGGAGTCGGACCGGGGCGTGGTGGTGGACACCGCCGCCGCCGACCTCCGCCGCATCGAACGCGACCTCCACGACGGGGCGCAGGCCCGCCTCGTCGCCCTCGCCATGGGCCTGGGGCTGGCGAAGGAGAAGCTCCTGGAGGACCCGGAGACCGCCGCCGCGATGGTCGACGAGGCCCACGGCGAGGTCAAGCTCGCCCTCCAGGAGCTGCGCGACCTGGCCCGGGGCATCCACCCCGCCGTCCTCACCGACCGGGGACTGAGCGCCGCGCTCTCCTCGATCGCCGCCCGCTGCACGGCTCCGGTGCGGGTGTCGGTCGATCTCTCCGAGCGGCCGGCGGCGGCCATCGAGGGCATCGCCTACTTCACCGTCTCCGAGCTGCTCCAGAACATCAGCAAGCATGCGGGGGCGAAGAGCGCCTCGGTGGAGGTGTGGCGGTCCGCGGACCGGCTGCTGATCCAGGTCGACGACGACGGCCGGGGCGGGGCACGGCTGGACGGCGGTACGGGGATGGCCGGGCTCGCCGAGCGGCTGGGCGCGGTCGACGGGCTGTTCGTGCTGGACTCGCCGGTGGGCGGACCGACCACGGTCACGGTCGAGGTGCCGTGGCGCGAGCGCGGCGCGCTCTGAGCGGCCCGGCAGGAAAACCCCCGGCCGACCGCCCGACCGCCCCGGCCGACCGCCCGACCACCCGACTGCCCCGGCCGACCGCCCGACCGCCCTACCGCCCCTGCCCCCGCCCGGTGATCGCCAGTGGCCGGACACCGGAGCCCTGGTAGGGAAAACCCCCGCCCGGAGAGGGCGACCTCCCTCATGGTGCGTGCCTCGCCACCGGCGCACTCTGTATCCATGACAGCCCGCATCGCAGAACGGACGGCACCGATGGCCACGGACCACCCCCGCGCCCAGTGGCAGGACCGGCCCGAGAGCAGCCGCTCCTCCTTCGTCCCCCCGGCTCTGCGCGCCCCGTTCGAGGGCCGCACCTGGCGCGAGTTCGGCCATCTGCTGCTGGGGCTGCCGATCAGCGTGCTCTTCTTCGTCCTCGCCGTCGTGACCGTCTCGCTCGGCGCGGGCCTGCTGATCACCTTCCTGGGTGTGCCGGTGCTGGCCGCCGGGCTGATGGCCTGCCGGGGCCTCGGCGCGCTGGAGCGCGGCCGGGCGCGGGCGCTGCTGGGGCTGGACGTGGACCGTCCCGAGCCGGTCAGGCCGCAGGGGAAGGGCGTGATGGCGTGGGTCGGCGCGGTCCTCAAGAGCGGGGTGTCCTGGCGTCATCTGCTCTACGCGCTGCTGCACCTCCCCTGGGCGATCACCTCGTTCACGGTGTCGCTGACGCTGTGGGTCACGGGGTGGGCGCTGCTGGCGTACCCGCTGTGGCAGTGGGTCTTCCCGACCTACGTCGGGCAGCCGGGCATCCAGGTCTTCGGTGACGGGCGGAACAACAACTTCTATCTGGACACCTCCTTCGAGATCGCGGGCGCGTCGGCGGCGGGGCTGGCGACGGTGCTGCTCTCCGCCTGGCTGATCCGGGGCTTCGCGCAGGTGGACCGGCTGATGATCAGCGGTCTGCTGGGGCCCTCGCGGCTGGCGACCCGGGTGGTGGAGCTGGAGTCGGACCGGGGCGTGGTGGTGGACACCGCCGCCGCCGACCTCCGCCGCATCGAACGCGACCTCCACGACGGGGCGCAGGCCCGCCTCGTCGCCCTCGCCATGGATCTCGGTCTCGCGAAGGAGAAGCTCCTGGAGGACCCCGAGGCCGCGGCCGCGATGGTCGACGAGGCCCACGGCGAGGTCAAGCTCGCCCTGCGGGAGCTGCGCGACCTGGCCCGGGGCATCCACCCCGCCGTCCTCACCGACCGGGGCCTGAGCGCCGCGCTCTCCGCCATCGCCTCGCGGTGCGCCGTACCGGTGACCGTGGAGGTGGATCTCGCGGAGCGCCCGGCGGCGGCCATCGAGGGCATCGCCTACTTCACCGTCTCCGAGCTGCTCCAGAACATCAGCAAGCACGCCCGGGCGAGCCGGGCTTCGGTGGACGTCTGGTGCTCCGACGGCCGGCTGATGCTCCAGGTCACGGACGACGGCCGGGGCGGCGCGGATCTCGCCGCGGGCAGCGGTCTGCGCGGGCTGGCCGAGCGGCTGGGCGCGGTCGACGGGGTCCTGGCCATCGACTCGCCGGCCGGCGGGCCGACCTCGGTGACCGCCGAGCTGCCCTGGCGCGGCTGACCCCGGTCCGCCTGGAGGCTCTCCGCGGACCGCACTCCGTCCTCCGCACTCCGGCCGTGTTGCTGGGATGCTGGTGGGGACAGGGCGGTACCGGGATCGACAGGGGGGCATCAGCGCCGTGGAGAACGCCGTGCGGGACGCCGTGAGAGACGACGCCGCGAGAGACAGAGACAGAGACAGAGTACGAGTGGTCATCGCCGAGGATTCGGTGCTGCTCCGGGAGGGGCTGACCCGTCTGCTGAAGGACCGGGGCCACGATGTGGTCGCGGGAGTCGGTGACGGCGAGGCCCTGATCAAGACAATCGGCGAGCTGGCGGACCAGGGGGCGCTGCCGGATGTCGTGGTGGCGGATGTCCGGATGCCGCCCACCCACACCGACGAGGGTGTAAGGGCCGCCGTGCGGCTGCGCAAGGAGCATCCCGGCATCGGGGTGCTGGTGCTCTCGCAGTATGTGGAGGAGCAGTACGCCACCGAGCTGCTGGCGGGCAGCAGCCGGGGAGTGGGATACCTCCTCAAGGACCGGGTGGCGGAGGTGCGGGAGTTCGTCGACGCCGTCGTACGGGTCGCCCGGGGCGGCACCGCGCTGGATCCCGAGGTGGTGGCCCAGCTGCTGGGCCGCAGCCGTAAGCAGGACGTACTGGCGAATCTCACTCCGCGTGAGCGGGAGGTCCTCGGTCTGATGGCCGAGGGGCGGACGAACTCCGCGGTCGCCCGGCAGTTGGTGGTGAGCGACGGCGCGGTGGAGAAGCACGTCAGCAACATCTTCCAGAAGCTGGGCCTCTCCCCGAGCGAGGGGGACCACCGCCGGGTGCTGGCGGTGCTGACGTACATCAACTCGTAGCGGGACCCCCAGCGGGCTGACGCTCCGTCAGTGACGATCCCGCGGTGAGCCGCGCGGGCCGCCGCCCCGGAGCCGAAAGCCCCTGGTCCTAGACCCAAAGAATGAGCGGGAGCCTTGTACTGGACGCCATATCGGGGTGGATAAATTATGACAAAACAGGTCATCCAAGTGTCTCAAAGGGACGTCCACTCCCCGGCCTGTCCGGGGTAGGCCACCCTTACCGACGTAGGGTGGCTCTGGGCCGGCCAGTGGGACGACCGGCCCGGACAGCCGCCTCAAGGGAGGTTCAGTTCAGTGACCAGTCAGGTCAGTAGCCCAGCCGAGCACGCCGATGAGGCCGACGGGGCCGACGAGGCACTCGTCGGTGAACAGCGCGGGCCCGCCGCCGGCGCCGAAACCGGGCCGAAAGAGGTCCGCCGGCTGGACCGGGTGATCATCCGTTTCGCGGGGGACTCGGGTGACGGCATGCAGCTCACGGGTGACCGGTTCACCTCGGAGACCGCCTCATTCGGAAATGATCTGTCCACCCTGCCGAACTTCCCCGCCGAGATCCGCGCCCCCGCGGGAACCCTGCCGGGCGTGTCCTCGTTCCAGCTCCACTTCGCCGACCACGACATCCTCACCCCCGGCGACGCGCCCGACGTCCTCGTCGCGATGAACCCGGCCGCGCTCAAGGCCAACCTCGCGGACGTCCCCCACGGCGGCGAGATCATCGTCAACACCGACGAGTTCGCCAAACGCGCCATGGCCAAGGTCGGCTACACCACCTCGCCCCTGGACGACGGCACCCTCGACGCCTACCGCGTCCACCCGGTACCGCTGACCACACTCACCGTGGAGGCGCTCAAGGACTTCGGCCTCACCCGCAAAGAGGCCGAACGCTCCAAGAACATGTTCGCCCTCGGGCTGCTCTCCTGGATGTACCACCGCCCCACCGAGGGCACGGAGAAGTTCCTGCGGACCAAGTTCGCCAAGAAGCCCCACATCGCCGAGGCGAACATCACCGCCTACCGCGCGGGCTGGAACTTCGGCGAGACCACCGAGGACTTCGCGGTCTCCTACGAAGTCGCCCCCGCCACCAGCGCCTTCCCCACCGGGACCTACCGCAACATCTCCGGGAACCTCGCCCTGTCCTACGGCCTGATCGCCGCCGCCCGGCAGTCCGAGCTCCCGCTCTACCTGGGCTCTTACCCCATCACCCCGGCCTCGGACATCCTCCACGAGCTGTCCCGGCACAAGAACTTCGGCATCCGCACCTTCCAGGCCGAGGACGAGATCGCCGGCATCGGCGCGGCCCTCGGCGCGGCGTTCGGCGGCTCCCTCGCCGTGACGACGACCTCCGGGCCCGGTGTCGCGCTCAAGTCGGAGGCGATCGGACTCGCGGTCTCGCTGGAGCTGCCGCTGCTGATCGTGGACATCCAGCGCGGCGGCCCGTCCACCGGTCTGCCCACCAAGACCGAACAGGCCGACCTGCTCCAGGCGATGTACGGACGGAACGGCGAGGCCCCCGTGCCCGTCGTCGCCCCGATGACCCCCGGGGACTGCTTCGACGCGGCGGTGGAGGCGGCGCGGATCGCGCTGGCCTACCGCACCCCCGTCTTCCTCCTCTCCGACGGCTATCTCGCCAACGGCTCCGAGCCCTGGCGCGTACCGGAGACCGAGACCCTGCCCGACCTGCGGGTTCAGTTCGCCACCGGCCCCAACCACACCGAGGCCGACGGCACCGAGGTCTTCTGGCCCTACAAGCGCGACCCCGAGACCCTGGCGCGGCCCTGGGCGGTCCCCGGCACCCCCGGCCTCGAACACCGCATCGGCGGCATCGAGAAGCAGGACGGCACCGGCAACATCTCCTACGACCCGGCCAACCACGAGCACATGGTCCGCACCCGCCAGGCCAAGATCGACAACATCCGGGTCCCCGATCTGGAGGTCGACGACCCGGACGGCGCGACCACCCTCGTCCTGGGCTGGGGCTCCACCTACGGCCCCATCACCGCCGCCGTCCGCCGGCTGCGCGCCGAGGGCGTCCCCATCGCCCAGGCGCATCTGCGGCATCTCAACCCCTTCCCGGCGAATCTGGGCACCCTCCTCGCCCACTACCGCCGCGTGATCGTCCCGGAGATGAACCTCGGCCAGCTCTCCGCCCTCCTCCGGGCGAAGTATCTGGTCGACACCCACAGCCACACCCAGGTCAACGGCATGCCCTTCAAAGCCGCCCAGCTCGCCACGGCCCTCAAGGAGGCCATCCATGACTGAGGCACTCTCCCTGATCCCCAAGGCCGAAGCCCGGCAGAGCATGAAGGACTTCAAGTCCGACCAGGAAGTCCGCTGGTGCCCCGGCTGCGGCGACTACGCCATCCTCGCCGCCGTGCAGGGCTTCATGCCCGAACTGGGTCTCGCCAAAGAGAACATCGTCTTCGTCTCCGGCATCGGCTGCTCCTCCCGCTTCCCCTATTACATGAACACCTACGGGATGCACTCCATCCACGGACGTGCGCCCGCGATCGCCACCGGGCTCTCCACCTCCCGCCGCGATCTCTCGGTCTGGGTCGTCACCGGCGACGGAGACGCCCTCTCCATCGGCGGCAACCACCTCATCCACGCGCTGCGGCGCAATGTCAACCTCAAGATCCTGCTGTTCAACAACCGGATCTACGGGCTGACCAAGGGCCAGTACAGCCCCACCTCCGAGGTCGGGAAGATCACCAAGTCGACCCCGATGGGCTCACTCGACGCGCCCTTCAACCCGGTCTCCCTCGCGATCGGGGCCGAGGCCACCTTCGTCGCCCGCACCATCGACTCCGACCGCAAGCACCTCACCCAGGTGCTGCGCGAGGCCGCCGACCACCCCGGCACCGCCCTGGTCGAGATCTACCAGAACTGCAATATCTTCAACGACGGCGCGTTCGAGGCCCTCAAGGACAAGGAGCGGGCCCAGGAGGCCGTCATCCGCCTCGAACACGGCCAGCCCATCCTCTTCGGCGCGGACAACGCCAAGGGCGTCGTCCGCGACCCGCTGACCGGGGACCTCTCCGTCGTCGCGGTCACCGAGGAGAACCAGTCGCGGATCCTCGTCCACGACGCCCACAACCCTTCCCCCACCACCGCCTTCGCGCTCTCCCGGCTGGCGGACCCCGACACTCTGCACCACACCCCGATCGGGGTGCTGCGCTCCGTCGAGCGGCCGGTGTACGACACCCTCATGGCCGAGCAGCTCGACAGCGCCGTCGAACAGCAGGGCAAGGGCGACCTCGGCGCGCTCCTCGCCGGCAACGACACCTGGACCGTCGCCGGATAACGCGCCGGTCCAAAGGGCAGGGGCAGGGGCCCGGGAACACCCGACGAGGGCGTTCCCGGGCCCTTCCCGTGCGCCCTCAGCTCTTCGCGGTGACCGTCCCGCGCTCGCCGAGGAACCTGGCCCGGCCGCCCTCCACCCGGTGGACGAAGAGCGCGCCCGCGCTCTCGTCCAGCAGCTCGGTGGTGTCGCGGAAGACGATCGTCTTGGCGGCTCCCTCGTGCCTCACCCCGCGCAGCCGCTCCAGCAGCGCGGCGCGACCGGACCCGCCCCCGCCGCCCGGCTCCCGTACCGCCCGGGCGAGCCAGAGCACCGCGTCGTACGCCTCCGCCGCGTACCGCCCCGGCCCTGGCTCCGGCTCCGAGGACTTCCAGCGCTTTCGGTACGCGGCGAGAAACGCCCCGGCCCGGGAACCCGCCGCCGACCGCGCCGCCGGGCCGGTGTACGCCGTGCCGAAGACCCAGCCCTCGGCCGAGGCCCCGGCGCGGGCGAGGAACTCCGGCTCCAGCACGGGTTCGAGCGCGCCGCGCACCCCGGTGTAGCGGCGGTCGGCCAGGGCACGGGCCAGGCGCGCCGCGCGGGACGGCGAGTCCCCCGCGTAGATCACTCCGTCGAAACGGCCGGTCAGCACCGCGCGGGCCAGGGCGGTGAAGTCCTCGGTCCGGGCGGATGCGGATACGGAGTGGACGACGACCTCGTCCGCGCCGAACGGCACTTCGGTCGCCAGCATGGCGACCGGCCAGGAGAAGTCGGGGCTCGCCCGGTCGGCCACGACGGCGACGCGCCGGACGCCCCGGACGGCGAAGTAGCGGGTGAGGGAGCCGAGCAGAAACCGGTGCCCGGGACGCAGCTCGAAGTAGGCGCGCCGCTCGGCGGGGTTCAGGGCCAGGGCGGAGTCCGCCGCGACCGCCACCAGGGGCAGTCGCGCGGCGCGGTGGCGCAGCGCCGTGGCCCGGGTGACCTTCCGGGCGGTGAGGTCGACGACGGCCAGGACCGCCGGGTCGGCCGCCAGCGCCTCGGCCGCCGTACGGGCCCTGCCAGGGTCTCCGCCGTCGTCCCGTACGCGCAGGGCCAGCTCGAAGGGGCGGTCGGGCGCCGCGTTGAAGGTCTCGGCGGCGAGCCGGGCGGCGCGCTCCCGGGTTCTGCCGCCGGCCTTGTCCGGGCCGCTCAGATCGGCGAGGACCCCGATGACCCGGCGCGGCGGGGCGGCCCCGGCCTCGGCCCCGGTGCCGGGCCCGGACGGGCGGCTGCCGAACCAGAGCGCGGCGGCCCCGCCCGCTCCGGCCGCCGTCCCCAGGAGGAGGAAGCGGCGGCGTGAGCCCCGTACCCCCGGCGTCGCCGGGCCCCCCACGGCCACGGTCGGCTCCGGCACGGGCAGATCGAGGACGCGCGCCGAGCGCTCCGCGATCAGGGCGGGGAGCCCCGGGGGCAGCCAGTCGGTCCCGGGGCCGCCCGCCGCGCCGGTGCGCGGATCGGCGAGCGCGGCCCCCAGCTCGCGCGCGGTGGGGCGGGCCGCCGGGTCCTTGGCCAGCGCGGACCGCAGCAGCGGCAGCAGTCCGGGCGGTACGCCGTCGAGGTCGGGCTCCTCGTGGACGGTGCGGAAGACGATCGCGGCCGCCATCCCCGTACCGAAGGGCCGTCGGCCCGTCAGGGCGTACGCGAGCACGCAGCCGAGCGAGAAGACGTCGGCGGCCGGGCCGACCTCGGCGGATCCGGCCAGCCGCGCCTGTTCCGGGGAGAGATAGCCGGGTGTGCCGATCATGGCGTCGGTCGCGGTCAGCGCGGTGACGCCCGCCGAGCGGGCGATGCCGAAGTCGATCAGGCGCGGGCCGTCGAGGGCGAGCAGCACATTGCCGGGTTTGACGTCGCGGTGGATCAGGCCCTGTTCGTGCGCCCCGGCGAGGGTCCCGGCGAGCCCGCCGCCGAGGGCGCGCACGGTGTGCTCGGGCAGCGGGCCGTGCGCCGCGACGGCCTCCGCCAGTGAGGGGCCGGGGACGAACTCGGTGGCGAGCCAGGGTTCCTCGGCCTCCGGGTCCGCGTCGACCACCCGCACCGCCCCGGGGCCGGTGATCAGCCGGGCGATCCCGGCCTCGCGCCGGAAGCGGGCCCGGAAGCCGGGGTCGGCGGCGTGCTCGGCCCTGATCACCTTGACCGCGCAGAGCGTGCCCCGGGCCGAGCGGGCGAGATAGACGACGCCCATGCCGCCCGCGCCCAGCCGCCCGATCAGCCGGAACCCGGCGATCGAGGACGGGTCGGCGGTCTTCAGCGGGCGCATACGGCGACTCCGGGTGGCGGCAGGAGCGCCGCCGTGGGCTCGGGCACGGCTCAGGTCGTCTTCCGGGCGGGGGCGGGTTTCTCGGTGGGGGCGTCGGAGAGGAAGCGGAATCTGCCGCGCTCGGCGAGGTAGAGCCGGGTGCCGAGAGTGTCGAGATCGCCCTTCTCGCGGTCGAAGCGGTAGCTCCCCATGACGCCCCGGTAGTGGTTGATCCGCACCGCGTCGGCGAGCGCCGCCCGGTCGGGCAGCGGACCGCCGCGCTCGCGGGCGGTCATGACCAGCCGCCCGATCAGCAGACCGACCGCGTCGAACGCCTCCCCCGCGTAGAAGCCGGGGGTACGGCCGTACTTCTTCCGGTACGCGGCCACGAAGGGCTTCGCGGCCGGTTCCCCGGCGGTGTCGGCGGCCGGGGAGCCGATCACCCAGCCGTCGGCGGCGTCCCCCGCGAGCTTGAGGAAATCCTCGCTCAGCACGCGCGGCCCGGCGAGGAGCGGCCCGTCGAACCCCGCCGTCTTGAGCGCGCGGGCCGCCTTGGCCGCCGTCGCGGCCCCGCCCGCGTGGAGGTAGGCGTCGATGCCCGCGTCCACCATCTCGCCGATCACGGAGTCGTACGAGCCGAGCGAGGCGGGCACCACCCGGGGGTGCACACGGTGGCCGTAGCTCCGGAGCAGCGAGGTCGCGCGTACGGCGAACTGCCAGGAGTACTGCTCGTCGACGCGGTCCTGGAGCACCCCCGGGCGGCCGACGGGCCGCTTGAGCTGCCGCTGGTAGAAGGACTGGAGTACGTAGGAGAGCTGGGCGGCGGTCGCCGGGTGCGCGGGACAGGCCCGGGTGAAGGAGCGGCTGACCCCCTCGGTCAGCCGGTTGAATCCGGCCGAGACCGACATCAGCGGCAGCACGGCCTCCTCGTAGACGGGCAGCACCGCCTCGGTGGTGTAGTCGCCGGTGGAGCCGAGTACGGCGGCGACCTCACGGTCGGCGGCGAGACGGCGGGCGGCGGCGAGCGCCCGGGCCGGGTCGCCCGCGTCGTCCGCCGTGGTCAGGGTGAGCGAGAAGGGCCGGTCCGCGCGGGTGTTGAACGCGTCGACCGCGAGCCGGGCCCCGCGCTCCTGCTCGATGCCCAGTGCCCGCTGGGGGCCGGTCAGATCGGCCTGTACGCCGATGGTCCAGCTCCGCTCGCGGTCCGGGCCGGCCCCGGAGCCCTCCTCCGGGCGCAGGGCGGCCCAGAGACCGCCGCCCGCGCCCGCCGCGAGCAGGGCGCCACCGGCCGCCAGCAGCGCCTTCCGGCGGCCCGCGGTCCTCGGCGGCCGGGGCCTCCCGGGCTCGGTGGGCTCGATGTCGGGCAGCGCGAGCATCCTCGCCGAGCGCTCGGCGATGGTCCGTACGACGGCGGGCGGCAGCCAGTCCGCGCCGTGCGGGGCGTCCTCGGTCAGCCGCCCGGCGACCTCGGCGGCCGTGGGGCGCAGCGCCGGGTCCTTGGCGAGGCAGTCGGCGAGCAGCGCGGCGAGTCCGTCGTCCTCGACGCCCCGGAGGTCGGGGTCGTCGTGGACCGTGCGGTAGAGCAGCGCGTCCACCGCGCCCCGGCCGAAGGGGAGCCGTCCGGTGACGGTGTACGCCAGCAGACAGGCCAGCGCGAAGACATCGCTGGGCGGGCCGATCTCGGAGCCGCGCGCCTCGGCCTGCTCGGGGGCGAGGAAGCCGGGGGTGCCGACGATCATGTCCGTGGCGGTGATCGCGGTTCCGGTCTCGTCGGCGGCGCGCGCGATACCGAAGTCGATCAGGCGCGGGCCGTCGGCGGCGAGCAGCACATTGCCGGGTTTGACGTCGCGGTGGACCAGACCGGCCGCGTGGACGGCGGCGAGCGCGCGGGCGAGCGCCGCGCCCAGGATCCGGGCGCTGCGCGGGGGCAGCGGGCCGTGCGCGGCGACCGCCTCCGCGAGCGAGGGGCCGGGGACGAACGCGGTGGCGAGCCAGGGCTCGGGGGCGTCCGGGTCGGCGGCGGTCACCGGGACCGCCCAGGGGCTGGAGACCCGCCGGGCGGCGGCCACCTCGCGGCGGAAGCGGGCCCGGAAGTCGGGGTCCTCCGCCTGGTCGGCGAGGGTGACCTTGACGGCGGCCAGCTCGCCCGCCTCCGTACGGCCCAGATAGACGACGCCCATGCCGCCCGCCCCGAGGCGGCCGAGGAGCCGGTAGCCCGCGACGGCCGAGGGGTCCGTCGGGCGCAGCCGCTCCCGCTCGCCGGGCTCCCCCCCCCCCCCCCCGGGGGGGGGGGGGGGGGGGGGGGGGGGGGGGGGGGGGGGGGGGGGGGGGGGGGGGGGGGGGGGTGCTGCGGGTGCGCACGAGGGTGCGGGCCGTTGTCGGGGGCGCTGCCCCCGAGCCCCCGCGCCTCAATCGCCGGCGGGGCTGAATTTGAGGCACCCGTCTGGTGAACGCCCCTGAGGGGCTGATTTTTACCTGGCCCGGTGCCGCCGCGGCGGGGCTGAGATTGAGGCTTTATTTGTCGGTCAGGCGTTGGCGGAGGTAGTCGTGCCAGAGAGCGGTGAAGGCTTCGGGGGTGGTGGAGAGGATGGTGGTGAGGGCGGAGGGGAGGGCGGTGGTGGGGTCGGGGGCTTGGGTGAGGGCGCGGTAGAAGTCGGTGAGGTGGGTCTCGCTCCAGTGGTCGGCGATGAGTTCGCAGGCGAGCCAGCCGCTCTCGTAGGCGCGGGCGAGGGTTTGGGGGGAGCCGCCGAAGGCGAAGTCGTCGTTGGCGGGGAGGGTGGGAGGGAGGTCGCCGCGGCGGACGGCGCGGTGGAGTTCGGGGGCGGTCTGGGCGGCGGTGCGGCCGGTGTCGCGGTAGGCGACCCAGTCGGCGAAGCCCTCGGAGAGCCACATGGGGGTGGCGGGTGAGGTGTGGGCGCGGGTGGCGACATGGGTGGTCTCGTGGGTGATCACGACGCGCTTGCCGAAATCGCCGAGGGCGTCGTAGGCCGCCGGGTTGACGATGACGCGGTCCGCGGGGGCTTCCCCCGTCGTGCCGGTCTCGCCGGTGGTGACGGCGGCGATGCCGCGGTATCCGGCGGCGGGGGCGCCGAGGAGGGCCCCCATGGCCTCCAGTGAGCGGGGGGCGAGCACCACGACCCGGCCGGCCCAGCGGGTGGGCCAGGCGTCGGAGACGGCGGGGACCGAGCGGTCGGCGGTGCGGGCGAGGGCAGTGAGGCGGGCCTCGTCGTGGCCGACGCCGAGGATCAGGCTGCGTTCGCCGCGGACCGCGCGGACCGGGCCCTGGTGCCAGAGCTGCTGGGCGCCGCCCTCGGCGGCGCGGTCGGCGGTGAGGTGCCAGCGGCCGTCGCGGCGGGCCAGCTCCAGGGTGCGGGCGGCGGTGACGGGGCCGGAGTCGTAGCCGGAGATCCGGTAGCGCAGCTCGGCCTCGGCGGTCGCCCGGTCGCCGCGCCGCCGCACCTCGCCGAGGCGGTACTCCCAGGAGGCGAGGGGCACCTCCGTCAGATTGCGGAAGTGCCGCAGCTCCTCGGCGCGCAGCCGGTCCGCGGCGGGGTCCAGCGCGGCGAGATAGCCGGGCTCGTCGCGGGCGAGCACGGCGGCCGCCCGGGCGTCCAGCACCCGGCGGATCTCCGCCGGGGCGCCCGCCCGGTCCCCGGGGGCCTCGCCGCAGCCCGCGAGCAGCACCGGGGCCAGCACCGCCGCGACGAGCGCGAGGCCCGCCCCGGCACGTCCCCTCGCGCGCCGCGCGCGCCTGTCGTCCGCCACCCTGCCGATCGTACGGAACCCCGGCACCGGTCAGACGCGAGTGACCCCGGAGACCGGCATCATCCCGACCGGGTCGTAGCGGACCGAGGCCCCCGGATAGGGGGCGTGGAGAACCTGGCCATTGCCCACGTACATCGCGATATGACTGGCGTCGGACCGGTAGGTGATCAGATCGCCGGGCCGGGCCTCGGCGAGCGAGACCCGGCGGCCGGCGTTGCGCTGCGCCTGGGAGGTGCGCGGGAGTGAGATGCCCGCCTGGGCGTACGACCACTGGGTGAGGCCCGAACAGTCGAAGCCGGAGGGGCCGTTGGCGCCCCACACATAGGGGCGGCCGACGGCGGCCCGGGCCGCCCCGAGCGCGGCGGCGGCCCGGGAGGAGGCGGCCGGCGCGCCGACGGCGCCGGGGGCGGCCCGGTCCCGGCCGGAGCGGGAGGCGCGGGTGAATTTGTCCCGCTCGCGCGCCGTGAGGGTGTTGAGCAGCCGCTGCGCCTCGGCGAGTTTGCGCTCCACGACGCGCTTGCTGCGGGCCACGGCGGCGCGGGTGCGCTCCAGTTCGGCCAGGGCTCGGGCGGCCTCCGAGCGCTCCTGGACCAGTTCGCGCTGGACCACGCGGAACTCCCGCAGTACGGCGTTCTGGCGTTCGCCGAGGCGCTCCAGGGCCTCGGCCCTGGAGAGATAGCTGTCGGGGTCGGAGGAGAACAGCAGGATGAGCGCGGGGTCCATGCCGCCGGAGCGGTACTGCGCGCCCGCGACCGAACCGAGCGCCTGCCGCATCCGGTTGACGTTCTCCTGGCCGCGCGCCACGCCGTCCTGGGTCCGGGAGAGCGCCCGGCGCAGCTTCACGGACCGCTCGCCCGCCGCGTTGTACCGCTCGGTGGCGCTCTCCGCCTCCTCGAACAGCCGGTCCACCCGCGCCTGTGCCGTCTGTGGGGAGCCGCCGTGCGGATCCGCGCTCGCCGGCACGCCTCCGAACGCCGCGGCGGCCGTCGCGACCGCCGCGGCGGAGAGGACGGTGACCTTGGCACTGTGAGTGAGACCGGACTGTGAGGGCCGTCGATGGGACGCCACTGACCGCGCTCCCTTCCGCATGTGCGAGGAATGCGTACGGGTGCGGCACACCGTGCACGACGGAGCGGACGCGAACGCCGTACGAGGGCTGTTGCGCGGCAGACAGTAGTCGGGCGACCACACGCTGACCAAAGACATCGCCCGGCGCGCACAACCGCGCCCCGCCGGGAGACCACAGGTCACCGGCGGGGCGCGGCGTCAGCGAGCGGATCGGGAATTCCCCCGAATGGGCGGCATGAACGGGCCGCGCCCGGGGTCCGGACCGTGGAGGGTCAGACGCGGACCCCGAACATGTACGGCATGTTGCTCATCGCCTCGTACCGGACCACGGTGCCGGTGCGAGGGGCGTGCAGAACCTGTCCGTTGCCCGCGTAGAAGCCGACGTGGTGCAGATCGGAGTAGAAGAAGACCAGGTCGCCGACTTGCAGATCGCTCTGGGAGTTGATCCGGGTGCCTATGCCGGTCTGTGCCTGGGAGGTGCGGGGTATGGAGATGTTGGCCTGGGCGAAGGCCCAGGAGGTCAGGCCGGAGCAGTCGAAGGAGCTGGGGCCGGACGCGCCGTAGACGTAGGGCTTGCCGAGCACGCTCTGGGCGGCCGCGTACGCGGAGGAGGCGCGGCCCGAGGCGGGCTTGGCCTTCTCGGTGGAGGGGCGGTCGGCGGTACGGCTGGCGCGGTCCTCGTCGCCGCCGGTGGCGCGGTCGCTCTCGGCGGCCTGGGCCTTCTCCGCGGCCTGCTGGGCCTTGGCGGCCTTCTCGTCCTCCTCCTTCTTGAGCGCGGCACGCTCCGCCGCGGTCAGGGAGTTGAGGAGTTTCTGCGCCTCGCCCAGCTTGGACTGGACTTCCTGCTTCTTGGAGCTGAGCTCCTTGCGGGTGTCGGAGAGGTCGCCGAGCTTGCCCTGGGCCTCCTTGCGCTGCTGCGCGAGGGTCCGCTGCTTGTCCTGGATCTCGGTGATCGCCTCGGTCTGCTTGGCTCCGAGCTGGTCCAGCGCGGAGGCCTTGTCGAGGTAGTCGTCCGGGTCCGAGGAGAGGAAGAGCTGAAGGGCCGGGTCCATGCCGCCGGAGCGGTACTGCGCGCTGGCCACCGAACCGAGGCTGTCACGCAGCTCGTTGAGGTCGTCCTGACCGCGGGCGACCTTGTCCTGGAGGTTGTCGACCTGCTTCTGGAGCTTGCCCTGCTGCTCCTTGGCGCCGTTGAGCTTCTCCGTGGCCTGCGCGGCCTCGTCGTAGAGCTTGTCGACCTTCTCCTTGACCTCGGCCTTGCTCGGCTTGGGATCGGCCTGAGCGGTCTGGGAGGTCAGGGCGACGGCGGCGGCCGCGGTCGCGGTGAGCACGGTCACTCGGGCGCGGCTCGGCTGCTTGGGACGACGGTGGGACGCCACGAAGGACGGCTCCTTCTTCCTCGAAGCCGCCTACCGGGAGTGAAGGCGTTTCCCCGGCTCCGTACTCACAGCTCCCGGGAAACGGCTGAGGCGCACGGACTCGGCGGTCCTCCGCTGCCACCCCGGATGGGTGATCAACCGCGCGAAGGTTCGAGGCCCGACACTAGTGACCCACTTGTGATCACTTCAAATCCTGTGGGAAAAAATCTCGGTCGGACACGCATTCTTTACCCGTTTCACACCCGTAGTGATGAGCATTTGACGCTACGTCCCGTTCATATGAGAACGAATACGGTCATTGGGCATGGGAGTTGACATCAGCCCCGATTCGGCACAGGAGCTGAGGTAAGGGCCGAGAGGACGGCCGGGGTGACGGCCGGGTGACGCCCGGGGTGACGGCCGAGGTGACGGCCGACGGGCGGTCAGACCCTGGAGAGCCGTTTCAGCAGCAGCGCCGAAGCGACCGGTCTGGCACCGGCCTTGGCCACCCCGTCGGCCACCTCCCGGTCGGTGGAGACCACCACGACGGGCCGGCCCGGCGGCTCCGCGCGCACCAGCTGACGGATCAGCTCGTCCGCGGTCACCCCCGGCTTGGAGAAGAGCACCCGCACCCCGCGCGGCGGCGCGAGGAGGACCGGAGCGGCCAGTTCGGCCCCGTCGAAGACACAGGTGATCTCCGCGCCGGTCTGCGCGGCCAGCACCGAGAGCCCGCCGAGCAGCCGCAGCCGCTGCTTCTCCAGCGGCATGGTCGGATAGCCGGTCTTGGTGACGTTGTAGCCGTCGACCACCAGATGCGCCTGCGGCAGCGCCAGCAGCTGGTCGAGGAGGGCGGGATCGGTCTCGGAGAGCGCGCGGGCCGCGATGTCCTTGGGGGACATCCGCCCGGGTTCGACGGCGTCGACCGTGTCGGCGGGGTGGACGGAGACCGGCGGCAGCGCCAGCTCACGGCGGAGCCCCTGGGCCGCGTCCAGCACGGTGTCCAGCAGCAGCCGCAGCCGCATGTCCTCGATCGAGCGGCCCTCCCGGGCCGCCCGGCGGCCCGCCTCCACGGCGGCCTCCGCCTCGACGAGCCGGGCCCTGAGCCGCCGGGTCTCGCTCTCGGCGGCCGACACCTGGGCGGAGCACTCCGCCCTGGCCGTCTCGATCTCGGCGGCGGCCCGGCGCAGCGCCGCCTCACCGCGCTTGATGTCACTCTGGGCGCTGCGCACCTTGCGCCGGAGCGACTCCGCGTCCTTGCGGGAGGCGTCCAGCTCGGCGCGGAGCCGCTCGGTCTCGCTCTTGGTGAGCCCGCGCGCCTCCGTCAGCTCCTCGCGGAGCCGCTCCAGCTCGCGCCGCCCCGCCTCGTCGGCGCGCTCGGCGTCCGCGCGCTGGGCCTCCTCGCCCGCGGCGGCCACCAGCTTCACCCACCCGGCGGGTCTCAGCACATAGGCGGCGGCGGCCACATCGAGGGGGTCGGCCGCGGCCGGCGGGGAGCCGGCCGCGAGCGCGGCGCACAGTTCGGACTGGACCTGGGTCAGCCGCTCCCCGATGCGCTGCCGGAAGAGCGGGTCGCTCTCCAGCGCCGCCGCCATCGCGTTGCCCGCGAATTTGGCGCGCCGGGAGGGCGTGAACCGGGCGTACTGCCGCAACTGGGCGGGAAGTTCTCCGACGGTCAGACCGCCGAAGGCGTCCGAGACCAGTGCCACCACTCGGCGCCGGACGCCTTCCGGCAACGGCCGGTCGAGCGCCTCGGCGGCGTCACCGGCCGCACCGGCCGGTTCGGCGCCGCTGTCAGGCTGCTCCACAATCCGTCACCCCACTACCCGGAAACACCCGCTCGCGCGGGGTCCACTACCCTTCGCGCGGGCTCCGTCAGGAGTCCGCGCCCGGCCGGTCCACCAACTCGATCTTGTCCACGGCGTTGCACCAGCGACAGCGCACGGACTCGATGGTCTCACTGAGCACCTCGCGCTCCTCGACCTTGGGCTCTCCCGCCAGGTCCAGATGGACGTATTCGACGACCTTCGACGAGCGGGTGACATCGAAACGGGTGAGATTGCCGCAGAGTGTGCAACGCCAGCGGGTGTCAGCGGTCGGCGAGGGAACCGTCGTCATAGTCGCGTCCTCTTCCGTTGTGCGGTTTTCCGGTTGCCGCGGTGCGCCGTCGAACTGCGGGTGTACTCCCCGTAACTCTATGGCCTCGCGGGTATCCGGGGACACGGCGAGGCACTCTGTACCGTTCCATTCCACTACGCCATCATCTGTCCATGGTCGATTGGCGGGGTGTGGCCCTGGGCGCGATCCGGGGTGCGGCGACGGGGCCCACCGTGACATACGGCGTGATCGCCGTGTGCTGCGCGGTCTTCCTGGTCTCCCCGGTCTCGGGGCTCAACCCGTCCTACGGGACGGGGGACGCGCTGCTGGCGGCCCAGAGCGCGTACTTCGAGCGATGGGGGGTGATCCCCGCCGAACTGATGAGCGGGGACCCCGGCACTCTGCTGACACCTTTCACCGCGCTCTTCGTCAGCGGGAACTGGCTGCATCTCCTCGGCAACATGCTCTTCCTCTACGTATTCGGCGCGATGGCCGAGGAGCGGCTCGGCCAGCCCGAGTTCATCCTCTTCTACACGGTCACGGGGTACGTGGCGCTCTGCGCCTACGCGGCGGCCAACGCCGGGTCCGACCAGACCCTGGTGGGAGCGTCGGGGGCGATCTCGGGGGTGCTCGGAGCCTTTCTCTTCCTCTTCCCGAGGGCGAGGGTCACCAGTCTCTTCCCGTTCCTCTTCTTCCTGCCGCTGCGCTTCCCCGCCTGGATCGTGCTGATCTTCTGGTTCGCGCTCCAGTGGCTGGCGGCCTCGGGGGCGGGAAGCGGCGGGCCGGGAGTCGCGTATCTCGCGCATCTGGTGGGGTTCGGGGCCGGATTCCTCTACGCATGGGGACGTTTTGGACGTGGGGCTAGAGTGAAGTCCTCAGCAGCGGCCACCGAGGGAGAAAGCAAGCCGTGATCACCGCGATCGTGCTCATCAAGACCAGCGTGGACCGGATCCCCGAGATCGCGGAGTCGATCGCCGCCCTGGACAGCGTCAGCGAGGTCTTCTCCGTCACCGGTACGTACGACCTGATCGCGATGGTCCGGGTGGCCCGGCACGACGATCTGGCCGAGGTGATCCCGGGCAGCATCAGCAAGATCGCCGGGGTGGAGGCGACCGACACCCATGTGGCCTTCCGCACCTACTCGCAGCACGACCTTGAGGCGGCGTTCGCGATTGGGCTGGATTCCTGAGCCCCGAACCCCCAAGATGAAGACTTCCTCATCTTCGTCTCATCCTGCTTCTCTCGTGATCTGGCCAGTATCGAACACATGGTCTTCTCTCATCGCATAGCGGCACTCGCCGCGGTCGTCGCGATCCCCCTGGGTATCGCGGTGACCAGTTACGCCCTCACCGACAGCCCGGACGACCGCAAGGTTCCCCCGAAGGTGGAGCTCCCGACGGGCACCCCGGCGGGCTCGTCCGGTTCCTCGGTGACCCCGGAGGAGCCCACCGAGCCCCGGCCCGCCGACTCGGGGCCCTCCTCACCCCGCCCCGTCCCCAGCGACGAGACGGTCAGCACCCAGCAGCCCGGCCCCGGCTCCGACACCCCCTCCCAGCCGGTCGACGAGACCGTCTCCGGGCCCCCCGTGCGCGAGAACCCCCCGAGCGGCGACGACAACGATGACGACGGCAACGGACAGGGCGACGACGGCCCGGGCGGCGACGACTTCGGTGACGACGGCTGACCCCGTACGCCGCTGGGTCTCCGCACGGCTGCGCATCCTGCTCTGGCTGCTGCTCGTCATGGCAGTGGCCCTGGGCGCGGTGGCCACGGCGACCCGCTCCGTACTGCTACGCGATGTGGACCATCGGATCAACGGCCTCCTGGTCCAGGAGGCCGCTGAGTTCGCCAACTTCGTCGCCCAGGGCGTCGACCCCAGCAACGGCAAGAAGTTCAGCGACCCCAACCCGCTGCTGCGGGTCTTCCTCGCCCGCCAGTACGCCGACCCGGACGAAGAGCTGCTCGGCCTGGTCGGCCGGGCCGGCATGGGCCCGGCGAGCAAGGCACAGGAGCGCGAGGCCAGGGCCTACAAGCCGCTCGCCGACGACTCCGCCTCACTGGCCGCCGTCTTCGAGTCCCCGCACGCCACCGGCACCCTGAACCGCCCGCAGGGCGAGGTCCGCTGGGCCAAGGTGGAGATCGACTCCGGCCCCGGCCACGAGTCGGCGGCCTTCGTCGTCGCCATCCACCCCAAGGGGGAACAGGACAAGGCCAACGACATCTTCCTGATGCTGCTGGCCATCTCCGGAGTGGCCCTGCTGATGACCACCGGCGTCGGCTGGGCCGTCGCCGGCCGCATCCTCCAGCCCGTACGGCTGGTGCGCACCACCGCGGCGCAGCTCACCGAACAGGATCTGACCCGGCGGATCCCGGTCGAGGGCCGCGACGACATAGCGGCCCTCGCCGAAACGTTCAACGCGATGCTGGACCGGCTGGAACGGGCCTTCGCCGCGCAGCGGGAGTTCGTCGACGACGCGGGCCACGAGCTGCGCACCCCCATCACCATCATCCGCGGCCATCTGGAGCTGATGGGCGACGATCCGGTCGACCGGGAGGAGACCGTACGGATCGTCATGGAGGAGCTGGACCGGATGAGCCGCATCGTGGAGGACCTGCTGCTGCTCGCCAAGGCCGAACGGCCCGACTTCGTCTCCGCGGAGCCGGTGCAGCTCGGCGAGCTGACGGCCGACGTCTTCGTCAAGGCGCGCGCGCTCGGCGAACGGGAGTGGACCCTCGCCGGGGTCGCCGACGCCGAGGTGCACGTCGACGCGCAGCGGATCACCCAGGCCATGGTCCAGCTCGCCCAGAACGCCGTCCAGCACACCGTCCCCGGCCAGCGGGTCTCCATCGGCTCCCGCAGCCGGGAGGACGGCATCGAGCTGTACGTCGCCGACACCGGCCCCGGCGTCCAGCCGCAGGACGCCGAGGTCATCTTCGAACGGTTCCGGCGCGGCACCGCCCGGCGCGGCGCGCGCGCCACCGGCGCGGGGCTCGGGCTCGCCATCGTCAAGGCCATCGCCGAGGGCCACGGCGGACGGGTCGAACTGCGCCCCACCGAAGGCGGCGGCGCCACCTTCGTCCTCGCACTCCAGAGAGAAGCGACCCTGTGAATCGGATACTCATCGTCGAGGACGAGGAACGCATCGCCTCCTTCGTGGAGAAGGGGCTGCGGGCCAACGGCTTCACCACCACCGTCGTCGGCGACGGAGACGCCGCCTACGACTACGCCGTGACCGGCGGTTTCGATCTGATCGTGCTGGACATCGGGCTGCCCGGCAAGGACGGCTTCACCGTGCTGCGCCAGCTTCGCGAGGCCCGGGTCTCGGTGCCGGTGATCGTGCTCACCGCACGGGACTCGGTACGGGACACCGTGGCCGGCCTGGAGGGCGGCGCGGACGACTGGATGACCAAGCCCTTCCGCTTCGAGGAGCTCCTCGCCCGGGTGCGGCTGCGGCTGCGCACCGCGGCGGGCGCGCCCGAGGTGACGGTCCTGCGCAACGGCGAGCTGACGCTCGATCTGCGCACCCGCCGGGCCCGCTCGGGCGAGCGGACGGTGGATCTGACCGCGCGTGAGTTCGTCCTGCTGGAGCTGTTTCTGCGCCACCCGGGGCAGGTGCTCTCCCGGGAGCAGATCCTGTCGCACGTCTGGGGGTACGACTTCGACCCCGGCTCCAACATCGTCGACGTCTATGTCCGCGCCCTGCGCAAGAAGCTGGGGGCCGGACGGGTCGAGACGGTACGGGGGATGGGATACCGGCTGCCCGAGTGAGCGGGCGCGTGAAGTTCCTTTCATGAAGTGCTCATGGAGCCCTCACCGCCCGGGTGAAATCTCTTCCATGTGACCTTGAACCTGCGACAAGCGGCGACCCTGTGCGTGGCCCTGAGCATCTGCGCACTGCTCATCGTCCCCGGAAACTTCCCGGGGCTGAGCGGCGACGCCCGTATCACCCTCGCCGTCTTCGCCCTGGCGACCTGCGCCTGGATCGGCACGCCGATCGACGACACCTATATCGCCCTGGGCGCGGGGCTCGCTCTGACCGCGACGGGGGTGATCAGCAGCGACGAACTCTTCGGCACCCTCGGTGACGACACCGTGTGGCTGCTGATCTGCGCCTTCGTGCTGGCCGCCGCGGTGGCCAGGACCGGGCTCGCCGGGCGGGCCGCCGCCTTCCTGGTCGGCGGTGCGCGCACGGTGCGGCAGCTGGTCCATCTGACCACCGCGGCGCTGGTGGTCACGGCCTTCGCGGTGCCCGCGACCTCGGGGCGGGCCGCGCTCGCCATGCCGGTCTTCCTGGCGCTGGCGAAGGCGCTGTCTGACCGCAAGCGGCTGGTGGTGATGCTGGCGCTGCTCTTCCCCACCGTCATCCTGCTGTCGGCGGTCGCCACGCTGATCGGCGCGGGAGCGCATCTGATCACCGTGTCGGTGCTGTGGGAGGCGGCCGGGGAGCGCATCGGCTTCACCGAGTGGCTGATGATCGGACTGCCGCTGGCCGTGGTCTCCTCCCATCTGGCGGCGGAGGCGGTGCTGTTCACCACGACCCGCCGCGAGGACCGCGGGGGTCCGGTGCACATCACCGCCGAGGAGATCCAGAAGCACAGCGACAAGCCGGTCACCGGCCCGCTGGAGGCCGCCGAGACCCGGTGCGCCCTGCTGCTGGCCACGGTGGTCGTCCTGTGGTGCAGCGAGCCGCTGCACCGGGTGCCGCCCGCCGTGGTGGCGCTGATCGGGGCCATAGTGGCGGCCTCGCCGGCGCTGGGCACCGTACGGCTGAAGGACGCGCTCAAGACCGTGCCGTGGTCGCTGCTGCTGTTCATGGCGGCGACCATGGCGATGGGTGTGGCGCTCGCCGACTCCGGGGCGGCGAAGTGGCTGGTCGGCGGGGTGCCGCTGGATCTGCCGCCGTGGCTGTTCCTCACCGTGGTGGTGGGTGTCTCCACCATGGCGCACCTGGTGCTCCAGTCCCGGTCGGCGAGATCCTCGGTCCTGGTGCCGCTGGTGGTCGCCGCGGCCGTCGGCGCGGGGGTCAACCCGGTCGCCGCCGCCCTCGCCTCCACCGCCGCCGCGGGCTTCTGCCACACCCTGCCCGCCTCCGCGAAGCCGGTCACCCTCTTCGCCGAGATCCCCGGGACCCCCACGTACACCCCGCGCGATCTGCTACGGCTCTCCGCCGTGCTCGCCCCGATGACCGCGGCGCTGGTGCTGCTGTTCGCGGTCGCCGTCTGGCCGCTGATCGGCGTACCGCTCCGCTGACGGCCCGCCCGTCCCCCGGATCCTCAACCCTCTGTTCAACCCTCTGTCAGGAGTTCATACGATGCTGACCCGATTCGCGATCGCCCCCAGCGGTTTCAAGGAGTCCCTCTCCGCGCAGTCGGCCGCCGAGGCCATCGCCGAGGGCGTACTCAGGGTGGTGCCCGAGGCCGAGATCGATCTGATCCCGCTGGTCGACGGCGGCGAGGGCACGGCGCAGGCGCTGGCCTCCGCGTCCGGCGGGCGGCTGGTGCGGCTGCGGGCCACCGGGCCGACGGGCGAGCCGATCGACACCCACTTCGCGCTCCTGGGCGAGCGGGAGGAGACCGCGGTGGTGGAGATGGCGGCGGTGGCCGGGCTCTCCCTCGTACCGCGTGAGCTGCGCGATCCCGGCGCGACGACGACCTATGGCGTGGGTGAGCTGATCTCGGCCGCGCTCGACACCGGCGTCCGGCGGATCCTCGTCGGCTGCGGCGACTCCGGGACCTCGGACGGCGGGGCCGGGGCGCTCCAGGCGCTCGGCGCTCGGCTGCTCGACCAGAGCGGCCGGGAGCTGCCGCGCGGCGGCCGGGAGCTGGTGCGGCTGGCGCGGATCGACGCCTCCGGGCTCGATCCCCGGCTGGCGCGGACCGAGATCCGGGTCGCCTGCAATCCGTTCAACGTGCTGTGCGGCGAGCGCGGGGTGGCCAGGGTCTTCGGGCCGCAGAAGGGGGCGACGCCCGCGCAGGTCGAGCTGCTCGCGGCGGGCCTGGAGCGGTGGGCGGCCGTGCTCACCCGGGATCTGGCGGTCCGCACCGATCTGTACGACGGGCCCGGCACCGGGGCCTCCGGCGGTCTGGGCGCGGGGCTCGCGGCGCTCGGCGGCGCGCTGCTGCCGCGCTTCGACGTCCTCCTGGACCATCTGGACCTGGACGCCCGGCTGGCCCGCGCCGATCTGGTGGTGACCGCCGAGGGCGCTCTCGACCACCAGACCCCGCGCGGCAAGGTGCCGGCCGAGGTGGCCAGGCGCGCCAAGCTCCACGGGCGCGAGGTGCTGGCGCTGGCGGGCACCATCGGGGAGGGCGCGCATCTGGTGCGCTCCTCGGGGGTGGACGCGTACAGCTCGATCCTGCCCGCGCCGGTCTCGCTCACGGAGGCGCTCGGCCGCGGTGGGGAGTTCCTCACCGACGCGACCGAGCGTGCCCTGCGGATGATTCTGATCGGGACGCGGCTACCGGTTCACGCGGAGGCGGTGTCCGGGACGCACCGGCCGTCCTCGGTGCGGTAGTTCCACCGCGCGCCCTGGGCGACCAGTTCCTTGACGGCGCGGACAAAGCGCTCGACGTGCTCCTCGGGGGTGCCCGCGCCGAAGCTGACCCGGATCGCGTTGAGCGAGCGCTCGCCCGGCTCGCTCTCCGGCGCGCCGCACTCCCCCGGGTCCTGCGGGTCGCTGCCGAGCAGGGTGCGGACCAGGGGGTGGGCGCAGAAGAGTCCGTCGCGGACGCCGATGCCGTACTCGGCGGAGAGCGCGGCGGCGAAGTGCGAGCTGTTCCAGCCCTCCACCACGAAGGAGATCACGCCGACCCTGGGGGCGTCGTCGCCGAAGAGCGAGAGCACCTTGACCTCGGGGACCTCGGCGAGACCGGCGCGGACCACGCCGACCAGCCGCTGCTCACGGGCGACGAGCTCGTCGAAACCGGCCTCGGTGAGGGCCTTGCAGGCGGAGGCTATGGCGTAGACGCCGATGACATTGGGCGAACCGGCCTCGTGGCGGGCGGCGGTGGAGTGCCACTCGACCTCGACGCCGCCGTCGGCGCGGCGCGCGACCTTGCGGGACGCGCCGCCGCCGGCGAGGTAGGGGTCCGCGTCCTGGAGCCAGTCGGCGCGGCCGGCCAGCACGCCCGAGCCGAAGGGGGCGTAGAGCTTGTGTCCGGAGAACGCGACCCAGTCGACGTCGAGTTCGCGGACGGAGAGCGGGTGGTGGGGGGCGAGCTGGGCGGCGTCCAGGACGATGCGCGCGCCGTGGGCGTGCGCGGCGGCGGCGAGTTCCCGTACGGGCCACAGCTCGCCGGTCACATTGGACGCGCCCGTCACACAGACCAGGGCGGGCCCGTAGGGGTCGCGGTCGGCGAGGGCGCGCTCCAGGGTGGTGACGGCCTCGGCGGGGGTGCGGGGGGCGTTGAGGTAGGTGACCTCGGCGTCGCGCCAGGGGAGCAGGGAGGCGTGGTGCTCGGTCTCGAAGACGAAGACCTGGCAGCCGGCGGGGAGGGCGGCGGCCAGCAGGTTCAGCGAGTCGGTGGTGGAGCGGGTGAAGACGAGCTGGTCGCCCTCGCGGCAGTCGAGGAACTCGGCGACGGTGCGGCGGCTGTTCTCGAAGAGGTCGGTGGAGAGCTGGGAGAGGTATCCCGCGCCCCGGTGGACGCTGCCGTAGTAGGGCGCATACGCGGCGACGTCGTCCCAGACGCGCTGGAGGGCGGGGGCGCTGGCCGCGTAGTCCAGGGCGGCGTAGGTGACTTCGCCGCCGGTGACGAGGGGGACCGTCACATCGCGGCCGAGGACGGCGAGGGGGGTGCTCACGGTGGTGTCGACGGCGGTGTTCGGGCGTGCGGACATGGCGATATCTCCCGGCAGGACAGGCGGAATGGCTTCTTGGACCCGGCCGCGGGCGTGCGGAATCGCAGTGCGGCGTGCCGGGGATTGCCTCGGGGAGCGCGGCGGAGGCCGCGCGTGGAGGGTGTGCTGAAGAAGGGGCGTACAGCCCTATCGCATTCGCTTGCTCACGAGACTGCTCCCTTGAGGACCAGGACCCCAGGGCGTACAGGGGTCCGCGCTTGCCGCAGACCTCGCTGCCTACGGCCTGGTCTTCACCCGGGGCACCCCGCCACGGACGGAGGGTTGCCGGACAGCGGGCCGGGGCCGTAGTCGCTGTCGCTCATGACCTGCCGGAACCGTATGCCAGCGGAGCGCGACAGCGCAAGACCGTTCCGCATCCCAAGACGGTCCGGGAACACGAGAAGGCCCCCGCCGGCTTCGAAAGTCGGCGGGGGCCCGGGGGCGGGAAGGCGTCAGGCGCTGGTGGCGGCGACCCAGCGCTCCAGGGCGGCGGCGGCCGCGCCGGAGTCGATGGAGTGGGCGGCGCGGGTGATCGCCGCCGCGAGCTGGTCCTCCAGCGAGGCGTCCGAGGGCGCGAGGGCCACCAGCGCCGCCGCCGAGTTGAGCAGGACCGCGTCACGGACCGGCCCCTTCTCCCCGGCGAGGAGGCGGCGGGCCACCTCCGCGTTGTACGAGGCGTCCGCGCCGCGCAGGGCCTCCACCGGGACCAGCGGGATCCCGATGTCCCTCGGGTCGAAGGACCGCTCCCGCACCGAGCCGTCCCGTACCACCCAGACCCGGGAGGTCGCCGTCGTCGTCAGCTCGTCCAGCCCGTCGTCGCCCCGGAACACCAGTGCGGAGGATCCGCGCTCGGCGAGCACACCCGCGAGGATGGGCGCCATCCGGGCGTCCGCGACACCGGTGGCCTGGGCCTTCACCCGGGCCGGGTTGGTCAGCGGGCCGAGGAAGTTGAAGGTGGTGCGGATGCCCAGCTCCTTGCGGGCCGCCGCCACATGGCGGAGCGCCGGGTGGAACTTCACCGCGAAGCAGAAGGTGATGCCCGCCTCCTCCGCGACCTCGGCGACCCGCTGGGGGGGCAGCTCCAGATTGACGCCGAGCTTCTCCAGGACGTCCGAGGCCCCCGAGGCGCTGGACGCCGCCCGGTTGCCGTGCTTGACGACCTTCGTACCGGTCCCCGCGACGACGATCGCGGACATCGTGGAGATGTTGACCGTCTTCGCGCCGTCGCCGCCGGTGCCGACGATGTCGACGCTGGGGCCCGGCACCTCGATGAGCCGCGCGTGCTCGTACATCGTCCGGACCAGGCCGGAGATCTCCGCGACGGTCTCGCCCTTGGCGCGCAGCGCCACCGCGAATCCGGCGATCTGCGCGTCGGTGGCCGCGCCGCTGAGGATCTGGTGCATCGCCCAGGCGGTGGCGTCCGCGCTCTGGTCGTGCTGGTCGAGGAGGGAGTTCAGCACGAGGGGCCAGGAGAGGTCCGCCACGCTGTCGCCGCCTGCCGGGGTCACAACGTTCATGGTCCGCTCCAGGGTCCATCTGGGGATAAGGGGTAGGCCTCCACCCTATCCAGCCCCGGGGACGGCCAAGAGCCCCGTCCATTGCCTGGACGGGGCTCTTGGCTGTGGCGATCGTAACGATCAGATCAGGCGATCAGTGGTGGCCGTGGCCACTGGTGATCTCCTTGTACTCCTCGGCGGTGGGCTTGGGAATCTGGTTCCCCTCGCCGTAGAAGCTCTGGCTGAGCTTGGCCTGCGTCTTCTTGACGAGCGAGACCTTCCGCTCCACGCCGTTCTTGTCCACGGTCGGGCCGATCTCGATCGGCTTGTACTGCTCGTGCGCGGTGAGGCGGTACAGCTCACCCTGGCTGAGCGGTTCGTGGACCTCGACGAACTCACCGTGCGGCAGTCGCTTGATGATGCCGGACTCGCGTCCGTGCAGCACCTTGTCCCTGTCGCGGCGCTGGAGTCCGAGGCAGATGCGCTTCGTGACGATGAAGGCGATGACCGGTCCGGCGAAGAAGAAGATCCGGACGAACCAGGTGATCGCGTTGATCGACAGGTTGAAGTGGGTGGCGACGATGTCGTTGCCACCGCCGATCAACATGATGAAGTACGCGGTCAGCCAGGCCACACCGAAGGCCGTACGCGTCGGGGCGTTGCGCGGGCGGTCCAGGATGTGGTGCTCGCGCTTGTCCCCGGTGACCCAGGACTCGATGAAGGGGTAGACCCCGATCGCGCCCAGCACCAGCGGGAAGGCGATCAGCGGGATGAGTACGCCCAGTGCGAGCGTATGACCCCAGGCGTTGATCTCCCAGCCGGGCATCACACGGATCAGACCCTCGGCGAAGCCCATGTACCAGTCGGGTTGCGCGCCGGTGGAGACCTGGTCGACCCGGTAGGGGCCGAGTGCCCAGATCGGGTTCAGCGTGGCGACGGCGGAGACCACCGCGATGATGCCGAAGACCAGGAAGAAGAAGCCACCCGCCTTGGCCATGTAGACCGGCAGCAGCGGCATGCCGACGACGTTCTTCTCGGTGCGGCCGGGACCCGCGTACTGCGTGTGCTTGTGGTAGACGACCAGGATCAGATGGCCCACCAGCAGACCGAGCATGATGCCCGGCAACAGCAGGATGTGGATCGAGTAGAACCGGGACACGAAGTCGTGACCTGGGAACTCCCCGCCGAACAAGAACATCGAGATGTATGTGCCCACGACTGGCACGGCCAGGATCGCGCCCTGCATGAAGCGGACGCCGGTGCCGGAGAGCAGGTCGTCCGGGAGCGAGTAGCCGGTGAAACCGGTGAACATGCCCAGGAAGAGCAGCAGGAAGCCGAAGAGCCAGTTGACCTCGCGCGGCTTGCGGAACGCGCCGGTGAAGAAGACGCGCATCATGTGGACCATCATCGCGGCGACGAAGATCAGCGCGGCCCAGTGGTGGATCTGCCGGATGAGCAGACCGCCGCGGACGTCGAAGCTGATCTCCAGCGTCGAGGCGTAGGCCTCGGACATGCGTACGCCCTGCATGGGGACGTAGCTGCCGTGGTAGACGATCTCGTTCATCGACGGGGTGAAGAACAGCGTCAGATACACACCCGTGAGGATGATGATCACGAAGCTGTAGAGGCAGATCTCACCGAGCATGAAGGACCAGTGGTCCGGGAAGATCTTGCGCATGTTGGCCTTGGCCAGGGAGTAGATCCCCAGCCGGCCGTCCGCCCAGTCCGCGACCCGCTCACCTGCGGGTGCTTTGCGCTCGGGGCGCTTGGTCTCAGTTGCAGTACTCATCCGCGCTCCCAGAAGGACGCACCGACAGGCTCGTCGAAGTCGCCGAGCGCTTCGAGGTTGCCCTCCGCGTTCACACCGATCCGCAGCTGCGGAAGGGGGTGACCGGCGGGGCCGAAGATGACCCGGGCTCCGTCGGAGAGGTCGAAGGTGGACTGATGACACGGGCAGAGCACGTGGTGGGTCTGCTGCTCGTAGAGGCTGATCGGGCAGCCGACATGGGTGCAGATCTTGGAGAAGGCCACGATGCCCTCGTGGGACCACTCAAGCTCTCGCTTGTCCTTGATGTCGTCCGGACGGATCCGGACGATCATCAGGGCGGCCTTGCCGATCTCTTTCTGGAAGTCGTGGCTGTCGTCCTTCAGGCCCTCGGGCATGGCGAAGACGAGCGAGCCGACGGTGATGTCCTCGGGACGCAGCGGCTCATGCGTGTTCATGTTGATGAGCTGCTTGCCCTTGGCCCAGAGCGTCACCCGGAGCTTGCGCTCCGGCAGCGGACCGAGGTCGCGCAGAAGGACCACTCCGGTGAGCGGGACCAGCGCCATCGCGCCGAACATCGTGTTCCGGATCAGCTTGCGACGGCCGAAGCCGGACTCCTCGTTGCCCGCCGCGAAGTCGGCCAGAACCTTGGCCTTGACCTCGGGCGAGGCCTCGATGGGGTGCCGCTCGTCGGCGACCTCCTCGTCGGACATCAGGGTGCGGGCCCAGTGGACCGCGCCCGCCCCGATGAAGAAGAGGGCCCCGCCGAGCGTCCAGCCCAGCGAGAAGTTCAGCGCGCTCACCCGGCCGAAGGGCCAGATGTAGACGAGCTTGTCGACGGGGAAGGCCACGAAACAGGCGATGAACGCCACCGTGGACAGCATCGAGAGCGTGAAAAAGAGGGCGACGGTGCGCTCGGAGCGCTGAGCGGCCCGCTCGTCGATGTCCTGGATGCGCGGCTTGTGCGCCGGCAGTCCGGGATCGTGGAACGGGTCCTCGTCCACCCGCTGGGCGACGGCGGTGCCGCCGTGCCCTGCCGCGCCGTGCGCGGTGCCCTGCTCAGCCGGCAGGTTCTCTTCTGGAATGTCTTGGCTACTCATGACTTCTTGGCCTTAGCGGTGTGGGCCGCGACCCAGACGGCGGTTGCGATCAGCGCACCCAGACCGAAGATCCAGGCGAACAGACCCTCACTGACGGGACCGAGCCCGCCCAGCGTCAGACCGCCGGGGCTCGACGCCTTGTCCGGGTCGTTCATGGTCTCGACGTAGGCGATGATCTCCTTCTTCTCCTTCTCCGGCATGACGCCGTCGGGGAAGGAAGGCATGTTCTGCGGGCCGGTCTGCATGGCCTCGTAGAGATGCTTGTTGCTGACGCCCTCAAGAGTGGGGGCGTACTTGCCGTCCGTCAGCGCGCCGCCCTTGCCGGTGAAGTTGTGGCACTGGGCGCAGTTGGTACGGAAGAGATCGCCGCCCTTGGCGACGTCGGCGCCCTTGGGGCTGTACTGGTCCTCGGTCGGCGTGATCGGACCGGCACCGAGCGAGGCGACGTACGCCGCGAGCTGGTCGATCTCGGCCTGGGAGTAGATGACCTTCTTCTTGGGCACCTGCGCACCGGGCTGCTGCGCCGGCATACGGCCGGTGCCGACCTGGAAGTCGACGGAGGCCGAGCCGACGCCGACGAGGGAGGGACCGTCAGTGGTGCCCTCGCCGCCGGTTCCGTGGCAGCTCGCGCAGCCGACGGTGTACAGCTTCTTGCCCTCCTCGATGGCGAGGGACTGGGAGGTTTCTTCGGCCTGTGCCTTGTCCGCAGGCGCGAACGCGGCGTACAGCCCCCCGGTGGCCGCCAGCGCGAGGAGTAGGACGACGACCGCCGCCAGCGGATGGCGTCGTCGTGCGGAGAGCTTTTTCACGGATTACCCCGGTGTCAGGATTTTCTGCGTCGATGCTTCTGGACTGTGTCTGCTTCGGGCGCGAACGCCCACGCCCGTTACTTGATCATGTAGATCGTGGCGAAGAGGCCGATCCAGACGACATCGACGAAGTGCCAGTAATAGGACACGACGATGGCGGAGGTTGCCTGCTCGTGGGTGAATCTCCTGGCCGCGTACGTCCGGCCCAGGACCAGCAGGAAGGCGATGAGTCCGCCTGCCACATGCAGTCCGTGGAAGCCGGTGGTCAGGTAGAACACCGAGCCGTAGGGGTCAGACGAGAGGGAGATCCCGTGCTGGACCAGCTCGGTGTACTCGTAGACCTGACCGCCGATGAAGATCGCGCCCATGATGAACGTGATGATGAACCACGTGCGGAGCTTCTTCACATCGCCGCGCTCGGCGGCGAATACGCCGAGCTGGCAGGTGAGAGAGGAGAGCACCAGGATCGTGGTGTTCGTCGCCGAGAACGGGAAGTTCAGAAGGTCGGCCTTCGAGGACCAGAACTCGGCACCCGTTACCGAGCGCAGAGTGAAGTACATCGCAAAGAGGGCCGCGAAGAACATCAGCTCGGAACTCAACCAGATGATGGTTCCGACGCTGACGAGGTTCGGCCGATTGACCGACGGGTGCGCGTGCCCGGTTTCTACTGTCGTTGCTGTCGCCACGACCGACATTATGTCGGTCGCTTATCCCGCCCTCACTCCGGGGGGTGCCGTTCGGTGTGTCAGCCGCCCCCGTCCGGCCCGAACGGCCCATCGACGGGGTGTCCGAACCGCTGTTTGCGAACAGGGTGAGCGAGTAGCATCCGGGCCACCGGTACCTGATCCAGAGGGACCCAACGACGCGGAGGAACAATGCAGCCGACCGCCACCGTGCTGGTCTACAGCGATGACGCCAACACCCGTGAGCAGGTACGGCTCGCGGCCGGGCGCAGGCCCGCGGCCGACGTCCCCCCCGTCGCCTTCATCGAGTGCGCGACGCTCCCGGCCGTGCTGGAGCGGCTGGAGGAGGGCGGGGTCGACGTCTGTGTGCTGGACGGCGAGACGGTGCCCGCGGGCGGGATGGGCGTCTGCCGGCAGATCAAGGACGAGATTTTCGACTGCCCGCCCGTGTTGCTGCTCATCGGCCGCCCCCAGGACGCCTGGCTGGCCACCTGGAGCCGCGCGGAGGCCGCTGTGACGCTTCCGGTCGACCCGGTGGAGTTCGCGGACGCGCTGGCCGCCCTGCTGCGCGAGAGGCTCGGTGTGGGGGCCTGACGGCCTTCCCGCGCGGCCGCGGCGGCCTCTGACGGGCCGTCGCGGGCCTTCAGGGGCGCGCCACGAGGGCCCCAGGGGCTCCTGGGGGCTCAGATACGGGGTCGCAGCCGTGCCACGTCGGTGGCGCTGCTGCCGTCCCTGACCGCGCCGACGAGGGCGCTGCCCTTGCGCCAGTCCGCCCAGGACAGATTCCAGTCCCCGTAGCCGTTGCCGAAGGTGTCCATCTCGTCTCCGACGCTGTTGATGACATGGACGAGGTCGCCCTCGCGCACGGTCTCGTAGAACCAGGCGGCGTTGCCGGTGGACATGCCGGTGCAGCCGTGGCTGACATTGGCGTAGCCGTGGGAGCCGATGGACCAGGGCGCGGCGTGGACGTACTCGCCGCTCCAGGTGACCCGGGTGGCGTAGTAGACCGGCAGGTCGTAGGCCTCGGAGCCGCCGATGCCGACGCTGGAGCCGCGCATCCGGACGAAGTACTCCTTGCCCAGCACCACCTTGGTGCCGTTGCGGGTGGAGAAGCCGGGCTTCCCGGTGGTGATCGGAATGGTGTTGATCACTTCTCCGTTGCGGAGCACGGTCATCCAGTGCGAGGAGGCGTCGGTGTAGGCCTCAACCCGGTCGCCGATGGTGAGTTTGAGGGGGTCGGAGGCGCCGCCGTAGAGCTGGTGGGAGACCTTGACGCCCTGGAGGTTGCTGGAGACGGTCACCTTCGCGCCCGCCGGCCAGTAATCCTTGGGCCGGAAGTGGAGCACCTCGTCGTTGACCCAGTGCCAGGCGCCGTCGACCGACGGCTTCGAGTCGACTTTGAGGGCGCGTTCGACCACGGATCTGGCCTCGCGGTCCTCGATCGGCGCGCTGAGTTCCGCGATGATGGGCTGTCCGACGCCGTAGGTGCCCTCCTCCGGGCCGAAACCGACGGTCAGCTGCCGCTTGGCCGGGGATGTCTCAAAACCGAGCGTACGGGTGCCGGGAGCGCCCTTCTTGTCCTCGGTGGCGACCCTTGCGGTGTACTTCGCGCCGGCCGACAGGGCTCCGGTGGAACGCCAGCGGCTGCCGTCGGCGGCGAGCTCGCCCGCCAGATGGTGGCCCGAGTCGTCGACGACCGTGACATCGGTGATCCGGGCGCCCGTCCGCTCGGTCTCGGCGACGGTGACCTCAAGGGGCTTGTCGGGGCTGGCCTTCGCGGCGCCCTGAGGCGTGTTGAAGACGATCTGGCGCGCGGCGTCGAAGGGCTTGGCCGAGAGCGGGTGGCTCTTCGTCTCACCACCGCACGCGGTGACGACCGACCCCAGGGCCAGGACCAGCAGGGTGCAGCGGAGAACTGAGCTGAGGCGAGGCGTCTGGTTCATAGCCTCACGGTATGAAAATCGCATCACGGCGGCGCGTTGAGTGCGTACAAACGGGCGGGCCCGGATCCCCCGCACGAGTGAAGCGGGGGATCCGGGCCCGGACCGTCTGCGCGGCCCGCGCGAGGGTTCGCGCGGGCGGTGCGGCGATCAGTGGAGCCGGGGGCTCACTGGTTCTGGTTCTCGCCGCGGTAGTACTCGTACACCCAGCCGAAGATCCCGAAGAGGATCAGCGGGGCCGAGAAGTACATCAGCCACCAGCCCACGGCCACGGCGAGGAAGGCGAACGCCGAACCGATGCCCAGCGCGAGCGGCTGCCAGCTGTGCGGGGAGAAGAACCCCACCTCGCCGGCCTCGTCCGCGACATCGGCCTCCTGGTCGTCCTGGGCCATGGCGTCCACCCGCCTGGCCGTGAAGGCCAGGTAGTAGCCGACCATGACGGTCAGACCGAACGCCAGGAAGAGCGCGGTGGTGCCCGCGGGCTCCTTCGACCAGACGCCGTAGAGGATGGCCACAGCGAGGATGAACACGCTGAGCCACAGGAACATCTTTCCCTGGATCTTCACTTCGCCGCACCCTTCCCGCCGACGAGAGCCTTGTCGACCTCACCGCGATTTTCGAGCTGGTCGACAATCGCGATCTCGGGGTGGTGGAGGTCGAAGGCCGGGGATTCGGAACGGATCCGCGGAAGAGTGAGGAAGTTGTGCCGCGGCGGCGGGCAGGAAGTCGCCCATTCGAGCGAACGGCCATAACCCCACGGGTCGTCCACCTCGATCTTCTTTCCGTACTTCGCCGTCTTCCAGACGTTGTACATGAAGGGAAGAACCGAGGCTCCGAGCACGAACGAGCTAATGGTCGAAATCGTGTTCAGTGCGGTGAATCCATCGGCCGCGAGATAGTCCGCGTAACGCCGCGGCATTCCCTCCGCGCCCAGCCAGTGCTGGACCAGGAAGGTGCCGTGGAATCCGATGAACAGCGTCCAGAAGGTGATCTTGCCCAGGCGCTCGTCCAGCATCTTGCCGGTGAACTTCGGCCACCAGAAGTGGAAGCCGGCGAACATCGCGAAGACGACGGTGCCGAAGACGACGTAGTGGAAGTGGGCCACCACGAAGTACGAGTCCGAGACGTGGAAGTCCAGCGGCGGCGAGGCCAGGATGACACCGGTCAGACCACCGAAGGTGAAGGTGATCAGGAAGCCGATCGTCCAGAGCATCGGCGTCTCGAAGGAGAGCGACCCCTTCCACATGGTGCCGATCCAGTTGAAGAACTTCACACCGGTCGGTACCGCGATCAGGAAGGTCATGAAGGAGAAGAACGGCAAGAGCACGCCGCCCGTCACATACATGTGGTGCGCCCACACCGTCACCGAGAGACCGGCGATGGCGATCGTGGCGGCCACCAGGCCCGAGTAACCGAACATCGGCTTACGGCTGAAGACCGGGATGATCTCCGAGACGATGCCGAAGAACGGCAGGGCGATGATGTACACCTCTGGATGGCCGAAGAACCAGAAGAGGTGCTGCCACAGCAACGCGCCGCCATTGGCCGCGTCGAAGATGTGTGCGCCGAATTTCCGATCCGCCTCCAGCGCGAAGAGCGCGGCGGCGAGCACGGGGAAGGCGAGCAGGACCAGAACACCGGTCAGCAGCACGTTCCAGGTGAAGATCGGCATACGGAACATCGTCATACCGGGTGCGCGCATGCAGATGATCGTGGTGATGAAGTTGACCGAGCCGAGGATGGTGCCGAAGCCCGAGAGGGCCAGACCCATGATCCACATATCGGCGCCGACGCCCGGCGAGCGGACCGCGTCCGACAGCGGGGAGTAGGCGAACCAGCCGAAGTCGGCCGCACCCTGCGGGGTGAGGAAGCCGCCCACCGCGATCAGCGAACCGAAGAGGTAGAGCCAGTACGCGAACATGTTCAGCCGCGGGAACGCCACATCGGGCGCGCCGATCTGAAGCGGCATGATCCAGTTCGCGAACCCGGCGAAGAGCGGGGTGGCGAACATCAGCAGCATGATCGTGCCATGCATGGTGAACGCCTGGTTGAACTGCTCGTTCGACATGATCTGCGTGCCCGGACGGGCCAGCTCGGCGCGCATGACGAGCGCCATCACTCCGCCGACACAGAAGAAGACGAACGAAGTGATCAGGTAAAGCGTACCGATGGTCTTGTGGTCGGTGGTGGTGAGCCACTTCACCACCACATTGCCCGGCTGCTTGCGCCGTACCGGCAGCTCGTTCTCGTATGAGTCGTCAGCTGCTGCGGCGGCACCCTGAGATTCGTTGAGGATGCTCACAGTTGCTTCTTCTCCGCGTTTTTGGCCGGGTCCGTCTGAGCGATGCCGGACGGGATGTAGCCGGTCTGCCCCTTCTCGGCCAGCTCCTTCAGGTGCTGCTGGTAACGCTCCGGGGAGACGACCTTGACGTTGAACAGCATCCGGGAGTGGTCGACGCCGCAGAGTTCGGCGCACTTGCCCATGAAGGTGCCCTCCTTCGTGGCCGTCACCTCGAAGGCATTGGTGTGCCCGGGGATGACGTCCTGCTTGAAGAGGAAGGGAACCACCCAGAAGGAGTGGATCACATCACGGGAGGTCAGGATGAAACGGACCTTCTCCCCCTTGGGGAGCCACAGGGTCGGGCCCGGGTTTCCGTTCTGAGGATTGCGGGTGCCCGGGATTCCGTAGTCGTAGACGCCGCCGGCGTTGGCCGGGAGGTCCTTGATGTACTTGTCCGGAATCGCGTTCAGGTGCTTGTCGGTCTTGGCATCGCCCTTGGAGCCCTCTACATCCTCGATGTAGTTGAAGCCCCAGCTCCACTGGTAGCCGACCACATTGATGTTGTGGACAGGCTCCTTGGAGAGGGAGAGCAGTCTCGACTCGTCACGCGCGGTGAAGTAGAAGAACACCGAGACGATGATGAGAGGGACCACCGTGTACAGCGTTTCGATGGGCACGTTGTACCGGGTCTGCGGAGGTACCTCCACCTTGGTGCGGGTGCGCCGGTGGAAGATGACGCTCCACAGGATCAGGCCCCACACCAGAACGCCCGTGACGAGCGCCGCAGCCCAGGATCCCTGCCACAGGGAGAGGATGATCGGCGCCTCTTCCGTGACCGGGGTGGGCATGCCGAGGCGTGGGAAGTCTTCCCATGTGTATTCGCAGCCGGTCGCGGTAACCAGGATCAGGCCCGCAGTCAGCGCCTGCGGCAGCTTCCGCCGCATCGGGCGCCGCGACGAGCGGTCGGAGCCGTTGGGACTCACGTAGCGCCTTCCCGAGAGTCTCGGCCCGCGCGACGGGATGCGGCCGTCTCGCTGGTCGGTCGCCGGCCCTGACGCGGGCAGGGGTTTGGATGTTTATGCGGACCAAACCCTACTGGACGCTATTTGGGGTCGCGCGGGGAGGGTGCCCAACGCGCCGTCCGCCCCCCCGAAGGGGTGGAATCCCCCTGGATAACGTGGGCTTTCCCCTCGGAATCACCCGGGTATTCGGCAAGGTTTTCGGAGCCTGGGACGGGCATCTGACGCTCCCTCGGCCGCCGGGGGTTAGCGTGGCGCGGTGTCCTACTTCGATGCCGCGTCCTCCGCCCCTCTGCACCCGGTGGCCCGCCAGGCCCTGGCCGCCTCCCTCGACGAGGGCTGGTCCGACCCGGCCAGGCTCTATCGCGAGGGCCGCCGGGCCCGGCTGTTGCTGGACGCGGCCCGGGAGGCGGCGGCCGACGCGGTCGGCTGCCGGCCGGACGAGCTGGTCTTCACCCCGTCCGGGACGCACGCGGTCCACCTCGGCGTGTCGGGGGCGGTGGCGGGCCGACGGAGGGTCGGCCGGCGGGTGGTGGTCTCGGCGGTGGAGCACTCCTCGGTGCTCCACGCGGCGGGCGAGGAGGCGGTGCGGGTGCCCGTCGACCGATACGGCCGAGTGGCGGTGTCCGACTGGGCCGGGGCGCTGGGCGAGGGCGTGGCGCTGGCCTGTCTCCAGTCGGCCAGTCATGAGGTGGGCACCGAGCAGCCGGTGGCCGAGGCGGCCGGGGTCTGCCGGGAGGCGGGGGTGCCGCTGCTGGTGGACGCCGCCCAGTCGCTGGGCTGGGGTCCGGTCGGCGGCGACTGGTCGCTGCTGACCGCGAGCGCGCACAAGTGGGGCGGACCGGCCGGGGTGGGGCTGCTGGCGGTCCGCAAGGGGGTGCGGTTCGCGCCGCGAGGACCGGCGGACGAGCGGGAGTCGGGGCGCTCCCCCGGCTTCGAGAACATCCCGGCGATCGTGGCGGCGGCGGCCTCCCTGCGGGCGGTCCGGGCCGAGGCGCGGGAGGAGGCGGTACGGCTGCGGGCCCTGGTGGACCGGATCCGCGCCCGGGTGCCGGAGCTGGTGCCCGACACGGAGGTGGTGGGCGACCCGGTGGGCCGGCTCCCCCATCTCGTCACCTTCTCCTGTCTCTATGTCGACGGTGAGTCCCTGCTGCACGAGCTGGACCGGGAGGGTTTCTCGGTCTCCTCGGGCTCGTCCTGCACCTCCAGCACGCTCGAACCGAGCCATGTGCTGCGGGCGATGGGGGTGCTGAGCGAGGGCAATGTCCGGGTGTCGCTGCCCCTGGGCACCCCGGCCGAGGAGGTGGACCGCTTTCTGTCGGTGCTGCCCGGGGCGGTCGCCTCGGTACGGGAGCGCCTCGGCGCGCCGGTGGGCGCGGGGGCGGCGGCCGGCGCGGCGGCGGGGCCGTCGTCGCTGGTGGTGGACGCGCTGGGGAAGCGGTGTCCGATCCCGGTGATCGAGCTGGCGAAGGTGATCGGCCGGGTGCCGGTCGGCGGGACGGTGACGGTGCTCTCGGACGACGAGGCGGCCCGGCTGGACATCCCGGCGTGGTGCGGGATGCGGGGCCAGGAGTATGTGGGGGCCGAGGAGAGGGAGCGGGGCGCGGCCTATCTGGTGCGGCGCGCCGAGTAGAGCGTCTCCATACAGGGGCTCCCCCCGGGCCGCCGGGCCCGGGGGGAGGGCGCTCGTCAGCCGAGGTGGCGCTCGACCTCGGCGCCGGCCTCGTCGCCGTAGGCCTTCTTGAAGCGGTCCATGAAGTGGGCGCGGCGGAGGGTGTACTCCTGGGTGCCCAGGGTCTCGATCACCAGGGTGGCGAGCATGCAGCCGACCTGGGCGGCGCGCTCGTGGCCCACGCCCCAGGAGAGACCGGAGAGGAAGCCCGCGCGGAAGGCGTCGCCGACTCCGGTGGGGTCGACCTTGGCGTCCTCGGCCGGGCAGCCGACCTCGATGGCCTCTTCGCCGATCCGCTCGATGCGGACTCCGCGCGAGCCGAGGGTGGTCACCCGGTGGCCGACCTTGGCGAGGATCTCGTCGTCGCTCCAGCCGGTCTTGGACTCGATGAGCCCCTTCTCGTACTCGTTGGAGAAGAGGTAGGTGGCGCCTTCCAGGAGGGTGCGGATGTCGTCGCCGCTCATCCGGGCGATCTGCTGCGAGAAGTCCGCGGCGAAGGGGATGTTCCGCGAGCGGCACTCCTCCGTGTGGCGGAGCATCGCCTCGGGGTCGTCCGCCCCGATCAGCACCAGGTCGAGCGCGCCGGTGCGCTCGACGACGGACTGGAGTTCGATGAGGCGGGCCTCGCTCATCGCGCCCGTGTAGAAGGAGCCGATCTGGTTGTGGTCGGCGTCGGTGGTGCAGACGAAGCGCGCGGTGTGCAGCACTTCGGAGATCCGCACGGATCCGGTGTCCACGCCGTGGCGGTCGAGCCAGGCGCGGTACTCGTCGAAGTCCGAGCCGGCCGCGCCGACCAGGATCGGGCCGGTGCCCAGCTGGCCCATGCCGAAGCAGATGTTCGCCGCGACACCGCCCCTGCGCACATCGAGGGTGTCGACGAGGAACGAGAGGGAGACCGTGTGCAACTGGTCGGCGACTAGCTGATCGGCGAAACGACCGGGAAAGGTCATGAGATGGTCGGTTGCGATGGAGCCGGTGACTGCGATTCGCACGGCGATGCGCTCCTGTGGCGGGGTGTGGATGACGCTTAACGCTACCCGTTCCCGGATCGACAACCGATGGGGCGAAACTACCCGATAGTAGCTCTTTTTACCGTGTTCCCTGGTGCGTACGGTGCAGATATGACGAACTCTCGCCGTTCCCCTGTCGTACGCGAGTCCGAATTCACTCTGTCCCAGCTACGGGGTGACTGCGTCCGGATGGCACCCCACTGGGTGGTTCCCGCGACCGCCGCGCCCGTGCCCGTGCCCGCGTCCCGCATCCGTGGTGTAGTCGTCTCGGCGGCCTCGGCCCGGCTGGTCGACGCCATGTCCGAGTACGGCGACTGAGGGAGTTCCGCACGGCGCCGGCGCCGTCAGACGCGTCCGGGGAACCGGGTGCGCCTCTGCTCCGTCCCACCCACGCCCCGGGTCGCCGGGACGGGAGACAAGGAGCGATGCGGTGAGCGGTACGGAGAACACGCACGACGGTCCATCTCGCGGGCGTCCCCGGCTGATCGCGGCCGTGGCCGCGGCGGTGCTGATCGCGGGGGGCGGCAGCGCCTACTTCGCCTCGGCGGGGTTCGGCGCGAGCGGGGACGGCGGCCGTACGGACGCGAAGAGCGGCGCGCCGGAGAGTGTCCCGCCCCGGCTCGGGATCGGCTCCGGCGAGCGGGACGGCCGGATCGCGCCCGGTGAGCCGGACCCCTCGGGAGGGCCCCGGTACACGGTCGAGGGCGAGCTGTCCGCGGGCCCGGAGCGGGCCCCGGTCTACCGGGCGACGGGCACGGTCTCCGGGCCCGAGGTGGCCCGGCTCGCCGAGGCGCTGGAACTGCCGGGGACGCCCCGCTCGGCGGGCCCCCAGTGGACGATCGGGGCGAGCGGGGACGGCACCGATCCCCTGCTCCGGGTCGACACGGCCGCGCCGGGGAGCTGGACGTACACCCTCTCCCCCGGCGGCGACAACTGCCGAGGGGGCAAGGAGTGCCCGGAGCTGGACAGCACCGGTGACACCGGCGACACCGGGACCCCGCCGGACGAGCGGACCGCGAAGGAGGCCGCCGCCCCGGTGCTGAAGGCGCTCGGCCAGGACGGCGCGAAGCTGGACGCGCGGCAGACGATCGGTTCGCTCCGGGTGGTCAACGCCGATCCGGTGGTCGGCGGGCTGGCGACGTACGGCTGGTCGACCGATCTCCAGATCGACGCGGACGGCCGGGTGGTGCGCGCCGCCGGGAATCTGAAGCCGCCGGTGAAGGGCGAGGAGTACCCGGTGCTCTCCGCCGCCGAGACGCTGGAGCGGCTGAACGCGGGCCCGGGCGCGGGCACGGACTCGGCCGTACGGGATCCCCGCTGCGCGCCCCGGCTGCCGGGCGGCGGTGGCGGTTCGGGGCACGACGTCCCGTGCGGGCCGCAGGCCTGCGCGTCGGCGGTGCCGCTGGACGGCGGCGGGGCGGGGACGGCGGCGGTGCCGGAGGAGGACCCCTGCGAGGGGGAGAGCACTCCGGCCGCACCTCCGGCCAAGAAGGTCATCAAGGTGACCGGGGCGTCCTTCGCGCTCTCCGCGCAGTACGCGGACGGGCGGCCGGTGCTGGTGCCGTCCTGGCTGTTCCGGGCGGAGCCGGGCGGCTCGATGCCCGCGTACACGGTGGCCGAGCCCGCGGTGGAGCCCTCTTTCCTGCGGGAGCCGTCGGTGCCGCCGAAGGAGGCGCCCTCGCCGTCGGAGGCCCCGGCCGCGGGCGACGGCCGGATCCTGTCGTACAGCGCGGAAGGACGGGCGCTGACCGTCACCTTCTGGGGCGGGGTGTGCGGCGAGTACCGGGTGACCGCGGCGGAGAGCGGCGAGCGGGTGACGGTGCGGATCGTCGAACCGGAGCTGAAGCCCGGTGAGGCCTGCATCGCCCTGGCGAAGGAGATCAGGAAGACAGTGACGCTGGAGAAGCCGCTGGGCGGCCGCGAGGTCGTGGACGCGGACAGCGGCGAGAAGGTCGCCCGGGCGTCCGGCTGACCGGATCCGCCCACAACGCTGAACGGCGGAAGGCGGCGGCCCCTGGACCGGGGGTCGCCGCCTTCCGCCGTTCAGCGGTTCAGAAGACTTAGCTGAAGGAGTCCCCGCAGGCGCAGGATCCCGTGGCGTTGGGGTTGTCGATGGTGAAGCCCTGCTTCTCGATGGTGTCCACGAAGTCGATAGAGGCGCCGCCGAGGTAGGGGGCGCTCATCCGGTCGGTGACGACCTTGACGCCGTCGAAGTCCTTCACGACATCGCCGTCGAGCGAACGCTCGTCGAAGAAGAGCTGGTAGCGCAGGCCGGAGCAGCCACCGGGCTGAACGGCGACGCGCAGCGCCAGATCGTCCCGGCCTTCCTGGTCCAGCAGGCCCTTGACCTTGGCCGCGGCGGCGTCGGAGAGGAGGATGCCGTCGTTCACGGTGGTGGTCTCGTCCGATACGGACATCTGCTTCATCACTCCCGGGATGGGTCTCCCCAGCGGAGGCGGGGGAATACGGAGACTGCTTGCCGACAATGGCAACCGGCTTGGCCGCGGATTCATTCCGGGCCGGAGGCGTTCTTTCCCTTTCATGCTCGCACACCGCTCCCGCCGGGGGTGCGGCACGGCGGACCGGGGGTGCGTCACATCGACGCTATGGGCATCGTCAAAGTGACATGAAGCGGTTATGATAGATAGCGTCAAATAGACGAAAAGGTCTGTACAGAAAATAGAAAGGGTGTGTGTCGTGACCACCGCCCAGACCCGTACGGAGTCGCAGGACGTGCTCGATGTACAGCCGACCCCGCTCGCCCTGCTGCTGCTCGGCCGGGAGGCCGACCCCCGCAGCGAGCGCGGCGTGGAGTGCCCCGGCGATCTGCCCTCCCCCTCCGACCCGAACCTGGTGGCGCGCGCCCGCGCCGCCAAGGAGAAGCTCGGGGAGAAGGTCTTCGTCCTGGGTCACCACTACCAGCGTGACGAGGTCATCCAGTTCGCCGATGTCACGGGCGACTCCTTCAAGCTGGCGAAGGACGCGGCGGCGCGGCCGGAGGCCGAGTACATCGTCTTCTGCGGTGTCCACTTCATGGCGGAGTCCGCGGACATCCTCACCTCCGACGACCAGAAGGTCGTGCTGCCGGACCTCGCCGCCGGCTGTTCCATGGCGGACATGGCGACGGCCGAGCAGGTCGCGGAGTGCTGGGACACGCTGACCGACGCCGGGGTGGCCGAGCAGGTCGTCCCCGTCTCGTACATGAACTCCTCGGCGGACATCAAGGCGTTCACCGGCAAGCACGGCGGCACCATCTGCACCTCGTCCAATGCCAAGCGGGCCCTGGACTGGGCCTTCGAGCAGGGCGAGAAGGTGCTCTTCCTGCCCGACCAGCACCTCGGGCGGAACACCGCGGTCCGGGACATGGGCCTCTCGCTGGACGACTGCGTCCTCTACAACCCGCACAAGCCGAACGGCGGGCTCACCGTCGAGGAGCTGCGCGCGGCCAAGATGATCCTCTGGCGCGGCCACTGCTCGGTGCACGGCCGGTTCTCGCTGGAGTCGGTCGAGGATGTGCGCGCCCGGATCCCGGGGGTGCGGGTGCTGGTCCACCCCGAGTGCAAGCACGAGGTCGTGGCGGCGGCGGACGAGGTCGGCTCGACGGAGTACATCATCAAGGCCCTGGACGCGGCTCCCGCCGGGTCGAAGTGGGCGATCGGCACGGAGCTGAATCTGGTGCGCCGGCTGGCGAACGCGCACCCCGACAAGGAGGTCGTCTTCCTCGACAAGACGGTCTGCTTCTGCTCGACCATGAACCGGATCGATCTGCCGCATCTGGTCTGGGCCCTGGAGTCGCTCGCCGAGGGCTCGCTGGTCAACCGGATCCAGGTGGACCGGGAGACCGAGAGCTTCGCGAAGCTGGCGCTGGAGCGGATGCTCGCACTGCCGTAGCGGCCCCCGCCCGGAAAAGCGCCCGGCCCGGACCCCCTCCACAGGGGTCCGGGCCGGGCGTTCTTGTGCGCGGTCAGGCGTTGGCGGGGGCGGGCTCAGCCACCGCCGGGGCGCCGGGGTCGCGCGGGCCGGCCGGGGGCCCGCCGCGCTTGGCGGCCTTCTTGGCCGCCCGGCGCTCCTTGCGCAGCTCGACCATCGCGTACAGCGTCGGCACCAGCAGCAGGGTCAGCAGCGTGGAGCTGATCAGACCGCCGATCACGACGACCGCCAGCGGCTTGGCGATGAAGCCGCCCTCGCCGGTGACGCCGAGCGCCATCGGGAGCAGGGCGAAGATCGTCGCCAGGGCCGTCATCAGGATCGGGCGCAGCCGGTGCCGCCCGCCCTCGACGACCGCCTCGACCACTCCGTACCCCTGGGCCCGGTACTGGTTGATCAGGTCGATCAGCACGATGGCGTTGGTGACCACGATGCCGATCAGCATCAGCATGCCGATCAGTGCCGGTACGCCCATCGGGGTGCCGGTGAGGATCAGCAGGCCGATCGCGCCGGTCGCCGCGAACGGGATGGAGACCAGCAGGATCAGCGGCTGGATCAGCGAGCGGAAGGTGGCGACCAGCAGCATGAAGACGATCGCGATCGCCGCGAGCATCGCCAGGCCGAGCGAGCCGAAGGCCTCGTCCTGGTCCTCGGAGACACCGCCGATAGCGGCGGTCGCGCCCTCGGGGAGGTCGAGGGACTTCAGCTCGGCCTGGAGCGCGGTGGAGACCGCGCCCGTGTTGTCGCCGGTCGGCTTGGCGGTGATGGTCGCGGCGCGGGCGCCGTCGATCCGGGTCATCGAGACCGGGCCCGCCGCCAGCTCGACCTTGGCGATCTGGCCCAGCTTCACCGGGCCGAGGGGCAGCTTCCGCAGCTCGTCGATGGTCTTGGCGGGCTTGGCCGAGGTGATGACGATGTCGCGCTCGGTGTCGCCGAGCACGGCCTTGCCGGCCGGGGTGCCCCGGACCGCCTGGCTGACGGCCATGCCGAGGGCGGCCTCGCTGAAGCCCGCCTCGACGGCCTTGTCGTTGCCCTTGACCGAGATCCTGGGGATGCTCTGGGCCAGGTCGCTCTGGACGTCGGTGACATCGTCGAGTCCGGCGACCTTCTTACGGACCGCCTCGGCGGCCTTCTGGAGGGTCTTGGGGTCGGCGGCCTTCACCACGACGCTCAGGTCCTGGTTCCCGAAGCCGTCGCCCGCCGCGATGGTGGTGTCGCCGATGCCCTTGAGCGCGCCGAGTTCGGTGTCGATGCGGTCGCGGGTCCGCTCGTAGTCGCCCGCGTCCTTCAGCGTCATCTGGTACGAGGCCTGATTGGCTCCCGCACCGCCGCCGAAGGCCGCCATGAAGCCCGAGGAGCCGACGGTGACCTGGTAGTTCTCAATCGTGTCGATGCCCGCGAGAACCTTCTCGACCTTCGCGGCGGCGGCGTCGGAGGCCTCCAGGGAGGTGCCCGGGGGCAGCTCCTGCTTGATGGACATGACCTCCTGCTCGCCCTGGTCGAAGAAGTTGGTCTTCAGCAGTCCGGCCATGCCGAAGGTGCCGGCCAGGACGACGACGGCGAGGACCACACTGGTGATCCGGCGGCGGGTCGCGAAGCGCAGCACCGGGACGTACGCCCGCTGGAGCTTGCTGCGCCCCTCCTTCTCCTCCGCGACACGGCGGGCCTCGTCCGGGTCCATGCCGCGCACGGCCTTGGGCGCGCGGAGGAACCAGAACGAGAGCACCGGCACCACGGTCAGCGAGACCAGCAGCGAGGCCAGCAGGGCTGCGGAGACGGTGAGCGAGAACGAGCCGAACAGCTCGCCGATCATGCCGCCGGTCAGTCCGATCGGCAGGAAGACGGCGACGGTGGTCAGCGTGGAGGCGGTGACCGCTCCGGCGACCTCCTTGACGGCGGTGATGATCGCGGCCTGGCGCTCCTCGCCGTAGCCGAGGTGGCGCTTGATGTTCTCCAGGACCACGATCGAGTCGTCCACGACCCGGCCGATGGCGATGGTGAGCGCGCCCAGGGTGAGCATGTTGAGCGAGAGGTCCCGGGTCCAGAGCACGATCAGCGCGAGGACGACGGAGAGCGGGATGGAGACCGCGGTGACCAGGGTGGAGCGGAGCGAGGCGAGGAAGACCAGGATCACGATCACGGCGAAGAGCAGGCCGAGGGCGCCCTCGGTGGTGAGGCCGGAGATCGACTTGGAGACGGCCGGGCCCTGGTCGGACACGACGCTGATCTCGGCGCCGTCGCCGAGGTCCTTGCGCAGCTCGGGCAGCTTCTCCTGGACCGCGTCGGAGATGGCGACGGCGCTGCCGTCGTTGTCCATGGTCGCGAGGACGGCGAGGCTGGGCTTGCCGTTGGTGCGGGTGAGGGAGACGGCGGTGGACGGCGTCTGCTTCACCGTGGCGATGTCGCCGAGGCGTACGGGTCCGCCCTTGGCGGGCGGCGCGGGGGCCAGGCGCAGATTCTCGATCTGCTGGACGCTGGTGAAGCCGCCGCCGACCTGGACGGTGCGGCTCTTGCCGTCCTCGTCGAAGGAGCCGGCGGGGACGGTCGCGCCGCCCGCGTTCAGCGCCTCGGCGAGTACGGCGGTGTTCAGGCCGGCCGCGGCGAGCGCCCGGTCGTCGGGGGTGACGGAGACCTGGAGGTCCTGGACTCCGTCGATGGAGACCTGTCCGACGCCCTCGATGTCCTCGATGGCGGGGACGACGGTCCGCTCCAGCTGGTCCGCGAGGGCCTGCTGGTCGTTCTCGGAGGTGACGGCGAGGACGACGGTGGGGATGTCGTCCGTGGAGCCGGCCACGACCTGGGGGTCGACGTCGTCGGGCAGCTGTGCGCGGGCCCGGTTCACCGCCTGCTGCACGTCGGCGACGAGCTGCTTGGCGCCGTCCCCGTACTCGAAGCTGGCCATGATGACGGCGCTGCCCTCGCTCGCCGTGGAGGTGATCCCCTTGATGCCGTCGACCGCCTCGATGGAGCTTTCGAGCGGCTCGACGACCTGCTTCTCGACCACATCGGGAGACGCGCCCTGATAGGGAGCGATCACGGAGACCATCGGGAGTTCGATGGAGGGCAGAAGCTGCTGCTTGAGCTGGGGTATGGCGATCGCCCCGAAGGCGATCGCCACGATCGAGATCAGCCCTATGAGGGCGCGTTGCGACAGGCTGAATTTTGACAGCCAGGACATTTGGGGACTCTCTTCTGTGGCTTGCGCGGCAGGCATGGCGGGCGGGATCGGGCCCGCGTTTATACGATCAGCCATGAGAAGGGCCCGTCCGTCGGCCCCAAGTCCCGTTTCCTTATGCCGTCCATACCGCAACCGCAGTACACAGCGCGGGAGATTCACTCCGCCCTTGGGCGGACCAGACCCGATTCATAGGCTATGACGACGAGTTGGGCGCGGTCGCGGGCGCTCAGCTTGGCCATCGCCCGGTTCACATGGGTCTTGACGGTGAGCGGGCTGACCTGGAGACGTTCGGCGATCTCGTCGTTGGAGTGGCCCCCGGCGACCAGGACGAGCACTTCGCGTTCGCGGACGGTGAGTGCGGCGAGGCGCTGGGAGTACGCCTCGGACCGCTGGTCGTCGTCGAAGTCGCCGCCCTGGGCGAGGAATTTGGCGATCAGCCCCTTGGTGGCGGCCGGGGAGAGGAGGGCCTCGCCGCCGGCGGCGACGCGGATGGCGCTGAGCAGCTCCTCGGGTTCGGCGCCCTTGCCGAGGAAGCCGGAGGCTCCGGCGCGGAGCGACTGGACCACGTACTCGTCCACCTCGAAGGTGGTGAGCATGACGACGCGGACCCCGGCCAGCTCCGGATCGGCGGTGATCGCGCGGGTGGCGGCGAGTCCGTCCGTACCGGGCATCCGGATGTCCATCAGGACGACGTCGGCGCGTTCCGAGCGGGCGAGGGCGACGGCCTGCGAGCCGTCGGCGGCCTCGCCGACCACCTCCATGTCGGGTTCCGAGTCCACCAGGATCCGGAACGCGCTGCGCAGCAGCGTCTGGTCGTCGGCGAGCAGCACCCTGATCGTCATCCGTCGTCTCCCGTCCGGGCCGTGAGGGGCAGTATCGCCTGGACCCGGAAGCCGCCGCCGTACCGGGGGCCCGCACTGAGGCGTCCGCCGATCGCGCCGACCCTCTCGCGCATGCCGAGGAGGCCGTGGCCGCCCTCGGTCTCGGTCTCGGTCTCCGGGGCGCTCTCCCGGCCGGTCTCCGGTACGGGGGTGTCGGCGGGGCCGCCGTCGTCGAGGACGGTGACTTCCAGGGTGCGGCCGACCCGGATGACGCTCACCTCGGCCCGGGCGCCCGGTCCCGCGTGCTTCTGCACATTGGTCAGCGCCTCCTGGATGATCCGGTACGCGGCGAGGTCGACCGCGCCGGGCGGGGTGATGCCGTCGTCGGCGCGGGCCACCTCGACCGGCAGACCCGCCTGGCGGAAGGTGGTGACCAGTTCGTCGAGCACCCCGAGGCCGGGGGCGGGTTCGGTGGGGGCCTCCGGGTCGCCGGACTGGCGGAGCAGTCCGACGGTGGCGCGGAGTTCGTTGAGGGCGGAGCGGCTGGCCTCGCGGACATGCGAGAGGGCCTCTTTGGCCTGGTCGGGGCGTTTGTCCATGACATGGGCGGCGACGCCGGCCTGCACATTGACCAGGGCTATGTGGTGGGCGACGACATCGTGGAGATCGCGGGCGATCCGCAGCCGCTCCTCGGCGACGCGGCGGCGGGCCTCCTCCTCGCGGGTGCGCTCGGCGCGTTCGGCGCGTTCCTTGATGGCGTCGATGAAGGCGCGGCGGCTGCGGACGGCGTCCCCGGCGGCGGCGGCCATGCCGGTCCAGGCGAAGATGCCCAGATTCTCCTGGGTGTACCAGGGGGTGGAGCCGAAGAACATGGCGCTGCCGGTGAGCCCGGTCATGGTGAGCAGTCCGACGCGCCAGGTGGTGGGCCGGTCGGTGCGGGAGGCGACGGTGTAGAGGGCGATCACCGCGCTCATGGCGACCGGGGCGGAGGGGTCGCCGAAACTCAGTTCCAGGGCGGACAGCGCGCTGGTGAAGATCAGGACGCCCATCGGGTTGCGGCGGCGCGGCACCAGCGCGACGGAGACGACGGCCATCAGGAGCACGCTGCGCACGTCGGGGGTGCGGTTGCCGAACTGGGGTCCGTGCACCCCGCTGACGGCGAGCGAGCCGACGATCATGGCGACCAGGACGACGACGGCGAGCGCGCCGTCGAAGGCCATCGGGTGGGAGCGGAGCCAGCGCTGAGTGCGGGCGAGCCCGGTGGCGAGTGAGGTCACGTCGGGCAAGGTTACGGCGTGTCGCGGCCGCCCCGCCGGGTGGGCGGGGCGGGTGCGATCGGCCCGTCAGCGGTCGGCCCGGTGGGCGGTCAGCCGGCCGGGTCCGGGATGAGGCCCTCGTCGCCGAGCATCGCCCGGACGTCCGCCAGGGTCGCGTCCGGACCCGGGAGGATCAGCCCGGACGGCTCCAGCGCGTCGTCCGGAAGAGGTTCGCCGAGGTCGTGGACCCGGTCCAGCAGAGCGGTGAGGGTCCGCCGGAAGGCCGGTTCGTCCCCTCGCTCCACCTCGGCGAGCAGCTCGTCGTCGAGCTTGTCCAGCTCGGCGAGGTGGCCGTCGGCCAGCCTCACCTGACCCTCCCCCATGATCCGAACGACGGTCATGACGAGTCCCTACTGCTTGTCGAAGTTGGGCCTGGTGCCGTTCCGCTGCCCCTGGGCGTCCTGACCGGCCGCGCCGCCGCCCTCGATGGCCTGCTTCGAGGCGCCGGAGCCGCCCGCCAGCTCGGCCTTCATCCGCTGGAGCTCCAGCTCTACATCAGTACCACCGGAGATGCGATCCAGCTCGGCGGCGATGTCGTCCTTGGCCGTCCCGGTCGGGTCGTCGAGCGCGCCGGAGGCCAGCAGCTCGTCGATCGCGCCGGCCCGGGCCTGGAGCTGGGCGGTCTTGTCCTCGGCCCGCTGGATCGCCAGACCGACGTCGCCCATCTCCTCGGAGATGCCGGTGAAGGCCTCGCCGATCCGGGTCTGCGCCTGGGCGGCGGTGTAGGTGGCCTTGATGGTCTCCTTCTTGGTGCGGAAGGCGTCGACCTTGGCCTGGAGCCGCTGGGCGGCCAGGGTGAGCTTCTCCTCCTCGCCCTGGAGCGTCTGGTGCTGGGTCTCCAGATCGCTGACCTGCTGCTGGAGGGCGGCACGGCGGGAGAGCGCCTCGCGCGCCAGATCCTCCCGGCCGAGCGCCAGCGCCTTGCGGCCCTGGTCCTCCAGCTTGGCGGACTGCCCCTGCAACTGGTTGAGCTGGAGTTCGAGGCGCTTGCGGGAGGTCGCCACATCGGCCACTCCCCGGCGCACCTTCTGCAACAGCTCCAGCTGCTTCTGGTACGAGTAATCAAGGGTCTCGCGCGGATCCTCGGCCCGGTCCAGGGCCTTGTTCGCCTTCGCGCGGAAGATCATCCCCATACGCTTCATGACACCGCTCATGGGCTTCGCGCGCCCCCTTCTGACGGACTACAGCTTCAGCACTCCAGAACCCACAGTACGGGCCCTGCATCCATTACCGCACTGTTCAGGCGCGGATGCGCTCATCCCCAAGGACGACTGCGCGGTGCCATTGATCCGGCGCAAGGAGTAGACGACCGTCAGGGAACCCCTCAGGAACCCGGCGTAAACACGGAAGCATGACCGTTTCTCATGGCTTTCCTTGCCCTATACCGCTCTATACCCACTTTTGTACGGCTGTCACCGGCCGGGTTCCGGGCCGGTAGGAGGAACGCGGGGGAACGTCGGGGAACAGGGCGTTGCCGGATCGTTCCCCTCCGGCGTTGGGTACCCGCGCCCCACCCCGTACCCTTGGGCTTTGTGTTCCGTAGCCGTGCCAAGACAGAGAAGGTCCCCACCGACAAGGTGACGGCCGACCTCTCCCAGCAGTCCCGTGACCCCGAGGCCCCGAAGGGCCGCCCCACCCCCAAGCGGAGTGAGGCCCAGACCCAGCGCCGCCGTGCCGCCACCCAGCCGCTGGACCGCAAGGCGGCCATGCGCCGCCAGCGCGACGCCCGGCGCGCGGACCTGGCGCGGCAGCGGGAGGCGCTCGCCAGTGGTGACGAGCGCTATCTCCCCACGCGCGACAAGGGTCCGGTGCGCCGCTTCGCCCGTGATTACGTGGACTCCCGCTTCTGCGTCGCGGAGTTCTTCCTGCCGCTCGCGGTGCTGATCCTGATCCTGAGCATGATCCAGGTGGGCCAGCTCCAGAACATCGCGCTGCTGATCTGGCTCGGTGTGATCGCGATGATCGTGATCGACTCGATCGGTCTGGGCTTCCGGCTGAAGAAGCAGCTGAACGCCCGCTTCCCCGACGAGCCCAAGCGCGGCGCGGTCGCCTACGGCCTGATGCGTACGCTCCAGATGCGCCGGCTCCGGCTGCCGAAGCCGCAGGTCAAGCGCGGAGAGCGGCCCTGAGTACGGAGGCCCCCGGCGCCGTGGACGCGGTGCCGGGCACCCCGGTGGTCGGCGAGGTCGCCGAAGTCGCCCGGGCCGCCCAGTTCGCCGACGGCCCCGGGGAGGCCCCCGGCGGTCTGCTGGAGGCCGTCCACCAGGAGCTGCTCGCCCGTCGGCTCGACGAGCAGATAGCGGCCCGCTTCCCGGTGGGCCAGCGGCTGCGGATCCTCGACGTCGGCATGGGCCGGGGTGTGCAGACGCTCCGGCTGGCCCGCGCCGGGCACGAGGTCACCGGACTGGAGTCCGACCCCACCCTGGTCGGCGCCGCTCAGGAGGCCCTGGCCACCGAGCCCGAGGGCATCCGGGAGCGGGTCCGGCTGGTCGAGGGCGACTGCCGCGACACCGGTGTGCACTTCCTCCCCGGCGCGTTCGACGTGGTGCTCTGCCACCGCGTGCTGATGGAGTCGCAGGAACAGGACCCGGACGCGACGCTCGCCGGGATGGCCAGGATGCTCGCCCCGCGCGGGCTGCTCTCCCTCCTCGTACGCAACGCGGACGCACTGGCCCTCGGGCCGGGGCTGGCCGGGGACTGGGACGGGGCGCTGGCCGCGCTCGACGCCGACCCCGGCACCGACCGGCGCGGCGCCTCGGTGCGCGCCGACCGGCTGGAGGCGCTCACCGCGACGCTCGCCGGGATCGCGGCCCCGCTGCACGCCTGGTACGGCGTACGGGTCTTCACCGGCTGGGGCGCCGACGCGCCCGTGCCGGACGAGGGCACGCTGGAACGGCTGCTGGCCGCCGAGGACCGGGCCGGGCGGACCGACCCGTACCGCAGGGTGGCGGCACTGCTGCATCTGTGCGGGGCCCGGGATTCCTGAAGCCCCGGCCGACCCTCCAGTGATTTCCGTGATTTTCGCGAGGGAGTCAGGCAACGGCGGCTCCCTCGCGTCCCCCCTCAAGTGAGCAGAGCAGAGATCCCGGCCCAGAACGCCGAGAAGAACGAGACGACGACCCCGAAACTCTCCGCCGGGGAGACCTGGCGGGCGCTGTACGCCCACTTCCGTCCCCACCGGGGGCTGGTCGCGCTCGGCGCGGTCTTCGCCCTGGTCGGCGCGGTCACCGGGCTGATGCAGCCACTGGCGGCCAAGGAGCTGGTGGACCGCCTCAGCCAGGACGAGTCGATCACCGGGATCCTGATCGCGCTCACCGCGCTGGTGGTGCTCGGCACGGTGATCGAGGCGACCGGCGGATACATCCTGAGCCGTACCGCCGAATCCGTGGTGCTGGCCGCCCGCCGCACCCTGATCGGACGGCTGCTGCGGCTCAAGCTGCCGGAGATGGAACGCTCCCAGCCCGGCGATCTGATGTCCCGGATCTCCTCGGACACGACCCTGCTGCGCGCGGTCACCACCCAGTCGATCGTCGCGGCGGGCACCGGCGGTCTCACCGCCGTCGCCACCGTCGTGATGATGGGCATGATGGACATGGTGCTGCTCGGCGTCACCCTCGGGGTGATCGTGCTGATCGGCGGGTGCGTCGGCCTCGTGATGCCGAAGATCGCCCAGGCCGCCACCCGCTCGCAGGAGGCGGTCGGCGAGATCTCCACCCGGCTGGAGCGGGCCTTCGGGGCCTTCCGCACCCTCAAGGCGTCCGGCGCGGAGGAGCGCGAGACCGCGATCATCGGCGCGGCGGCCGAGGACGCGTGGCGGCACGGCGTCCGCTCCGCGAAGTGGGAGTCGGTGGCCTGGTCCTCGGTGGGGCTCGCGGTGCAGGTCTCCTTCCTCGCGGTGCTCGGCATCGGCGGGGCACGGGTGGCCTCCGGCGCGATCTCCGTCTCGACGCTGGTGGCGTTCCTGCTCTTCCTCTTCTATCTGATCGACCCGGTGTCCAAGCTGGTGGAGGCGGCGACCCAGTACCAGGAGGGCTCGGCGGCCATCGCCCGGATCGTGGAGGCGGAGCGCCTGGAGACGGAGCAGACCGAGAGGACCGGGCGGACGGCCCCTGCGGAGAAGACCGGGCAGACCGGGCCTGCGGCGTCGGTCGCGTTCGAGAACGTCTCCTTCCGCTACCGCGAGGACCTTCCGCCGGTCCATCACGGGGTCTCCTTCGAGGTGCCCGGCGCCGGGATGACCGCGTTCGTCGGCCCCTCGGGGGCCGGAAAGACGACCGTGTTCGGGCTGATCGAGCGGTTCTACGAGGCCGACGGCGGCCGGATCCTGATCGACGGCCGGGATGTGCGCGACTGGCCGACCGCCGAGCTGCGCGCGTCCATCGGATATGTGGAGCAGGACGCTCCGGTGCTGGCGGGAACGCTCCGGGAGAATCTGGTCTTCGCCTCGCCGGACGCCACGGACGAGCAGATCCACGAGGTGCTCGTACGGGCCAGGCTCGACGCGCTGGTGGACCGGCTGCCGGAGGGGCTGGACACGGTGGTGGGCCACCGGGGCTCCAAGCTCTCCGGCGGTGAGCGCCAGCGGGTGGCGATAGCGCGGGCGCTGCTGCGGCGGCCCCGGCTGCTGCTGCTCGACGAGGCGACCAGCCAGCTGGACGCGGTCAATGAGATGGCACTGCGGGACGTGGTCGCGGAGGTGTCGCGGGAGGTGACGGTGCTGGTGGTCGCGCACCGGCTGTCGACGGTGACCCTGGCGGACCGGATCGTGGTGATGGACGCCGGGCGGGTGCGCGCGGTGGGGACGCACCAGGAACTGGTGGCGGGCGATCCGCTGTACGGGGAGCTGGCGGCCACGCAGTTCCTGGCGACGGTGCCCGAGAACGCGGCCTGAACCGCCGAACGTCGGATCTCCACAGACGGATGTCCGTGGACGCCGAGGGTTCCGGTCACCGGTTCGGCGGCGTCCAACATGCCGATATATTGGGGCGAAAGGGATACTCCGGTCATGGAGATATCCCCTCGTCCCCTCTCGCGCGGCACCGCCCGCCGCCGTCTCCGTCTCCGTCTCCGGCGGCTGCTGCCGTCGGCCGCGGGGGTCTGCGCGGCGGTCCTCATCGGCGGCTGCACGGGGACTCCCGGGCCGGAGCGCACCGAGGCGTCCTCGTGGCAGCGGATGGAGAGTTCGACCCGGGCGGCCCCGCCCTCCTCGGTGAACGAGCTCCAGACCGACTACGAGACCGTCATCAAGAACGTACTGCCGTCCGTGGTGCAGATCGAGGCCGGGAACAGCCTCGGGTCGGGCATCGTCTACGACAGCAAGGGCCATGTGATCACCAATGCCCATGTGGTGGGCGAAGGGCGGTCGTTCCTGGTCACCGTGGCGACGGGCGAGGAGCCGCTGACCGCGAAGCTCGTCTCCTCCTACCCGGAGCAGGACCTGGCGGTCATCAAGCTGGAACGGGTTCCCGCCGGGCTGAGGCCCGCGACCTTCGGCGACTCCTCGAAGGTGGCCGTGGGGCAGATCGTCCTCGCCATGGGGTCGCCGCTCGGGCTGTCCAGCAGCGTGACCCAGGGCATCGTCTCCGGGATCGGCCGCACGGTGAGCGAGAGCGCCACCGGCGGCGGGACCGGCGCGACGATCGGGAACATGGTGCAGACGTCCGCCGCGATCAACCCCGGGAACAGCGGGGGCGCGCTGGTCAATCTGGACAGCGAGGTGATCGGGATCCCCACCCTGGCGGCGACCGACCCGGAGCTGGGCGAGGGGGCCGCGCCCGGGATCGGGTTCGCGATCCCCGTCTCGATGGTGACGACGGTCGCCGACCAGATCATCCAGAACGGGAAAGTCACCCACTCGGGACGGGCCGCGCTGGAGATCACCGCGCGGACCGTGCTGGACGACAGCTACCAGCCCGCCGGAGCGGCGGTGGTGGAGGTCGTCAAGGGCGGGGCGGCGGACAAGGCGGGGCTGCGGGCCGGCGACATCATCACCAAGGTGGGGTCGTCGGAGATCACGTCGATCACCGGGCTCGCGGAGGCGCTGGCGTCGGACGAGCCGGGGGAGAAGGTGGTGGTGGGGTATGTGCGGGACGGGGAGGAGAGGACGGCGGAGGTGACGCTGGGGGAGGTCTGAGAGCTGACGCTCTCGGTTACCCGGTCAATGTGCGGGCCGTTGTCGGGGGCTCCGCCCCCGAACCCCCGCTCCTCAATCGCCGGAGGGGCTTGAATTTGAGGCACCCGTTCAGTGAACGCCCTGGCTTCGCAGGGAGTGGACCCAGCGAAAGCTTGATTTATCGGCCCGGCCCCCACAGTTGCGGGGGCCGGGCCGGAGTGCGAGAAGGTTACTCGGCGGTGTGGAGGCTCATGGGGCCGTAGATCTGGGTGGAGTCCTCGGAGAGGGTGACCTGGTCGGCGCCGCCGTCGCGGAGGTCTTTCCAGTGCTCACCGATCCAGGACTCGGCGTCGCCTTGTGTGGTGAACTCCTCCGGCTCGACAGCCGGCTGGACCTTTGTCCCGTCGGACTTCTCGAACTGCCACGTCCATGCCATGTCCGCCTCCTTGGGGGTCTGAAGTGATCTCTGTCCCGCACGCAGCGTAGCCGGGGGCGCGGGGGGCGCGGGGAAGCGGGAGGATCAGGGGTGTGGAACTGACACTGCTCGGTACCGGCGCCCCGGCCGGTCTCCCCCGGCCCGACTGCCCGTGCGCCGTGTGCGCCGCCGCTCGCGGCCCGGGGGCGCGGGCCGCGACCGCGCTGCTCGTGGACGGGGCGCTGCTGCTGGATCTGACGCCGGGGGCGGCGCTGGCCGCCGCGCGGGCCGGACATTCGCTCGTGGGCGTACGGCAGGTGCTGTTGACGCATCCGCACGACGGGCCGGCCGTGGATGTGCCTGCGGGGCTGCCGTCGGCGGGCAGGGTGCCGGACGGGCGGGTGCTGACGCTGATCAGCGGGCATCGGGTGCGGGCCGTGGCGATGGACAATCCGGGCACGGGGTACGAGGTGGCCTCGCCGGAGGGCGACCGGCTGCTGTATCTGCCGCCGGGCGGCGCGCCCGCCGGGCTGGCGGAGGGGCTGGCGGCGTACGAGATGGTGGTCGCGGATGTGGTCGGGCGGCCGGACGCGATCGCCAGGCTGCGCGCGGCGGGGGCGATCGGGGCGACAACCGATCTGATCGCGGTGCACATCGACCACGATGCGCCCGGGGGCCCGGAGCTGGACCGCAGGCTGGCCGCCGCCGGGGCGCGCGCCGTGCCCGACGGCACCACGCTGATCGTCGGCGAGTACCACGCGGTGCCCGATGTGCCGCGCCGGACGCTGGTGACCGGCGGGGCCCGCTCGGGGAAGTCGGTGGAGGCCGAACGCAGGCTGGAGGCCTTCCCCGATGTGCTGTACGTGGCGACCGGCGGCCGGCGCGAGGGCGACGCGGAGTGGGCGGACCGGGTGGAGCTGCACCGGGAGCGGCGGCCCGGGTCCTGGCGTACCTCCGAGACCTGCGAGCTGGCCCCGCTGCTCGCCGAGGACGGCCCCCCGCTGCTGATCGACTGTCTCTCGCTCTGGCTCACCGACGCGATGGACCGGGCCGGCGCGTGGGACGACGAGGTGTGGCGGGAGCGGGGGGAGCGCGCCCTGCGGGAGCGGGTCGCCGAGCTGATCGCCGCCGTGCGGCGGAGCCCGCGCACGGTGGTGGCGGTGACCAACGAGGTGGGCTCGGGGGTGGTGCCCGCCACGGCGGCGGGCCGCCGCTTCCGGGACGAGCTGGGACGGCTCAACGCGGCCTTCGCGGCCGAGTGCGAACAGGTGCTGCTGGTGGTCGCCGGGCAGGCTCTGGTACTCCGGAACTGAGCCCGCGCGCACCCGGTACTGTTCGGCGAATGAGCAGGCTGAATCTCGATGACTTCTCCGAACTGATCGAGCGTCCCGACAGCGGTGTCCGGCGCGACGCAGAGGAACGCAGAGAGCGGCTGACCGTGCCGCCCGGCGCGCTCGGCCGGCTCGACGAGCTGGGCGAATGGCTGTCGGCCGCCCAGGCGTCGGTGCCGGTGAAGCCCGTCGGACAGCCGAAGGTGCTGCTGTTCGCCGGTGACCACGGCATCGCCGGTCTCGGCGTCTCCGGCCGGGCGGCCGGCACGGCGCATCTGCTGGTGCGCGCCGTGCTCGACGGCGCGAGCCCGGTGGCCGTGCTGGCCAGGACCGCCGGTGTGCCGGTGCGGATCGTGGACGCCGGGCTGGACTGCGATCCGGCGCTGCTGCCCGAGGAGATCGTCCGCCACCGGGTGCGGCGCGGCAGCGGGCGGATCGACGTCGAGGACGCGCTGAGCGCGGACGAGGCCGAGCGGGCGGTGCGGCTGGGGATGGCCCTCGCCGACGAGGAGGCCGACTCCGGGACCGATCTGATCGTTCTGGGCGATCTGAGCGTCGGCGGCACCACACCCGCGTCGGCGCTGATCGCCGCGCTCTGCGGCACCGACGCCTCGGTGGTCACCGGGCGGGGCGGCGCGGGCATCGACGATCTGGCGTGGATGCGCAAGTGCGCGGCGATCAGGGACACGCTGCGCAGGGCCCGGCCGGTCCTCGGCGATCAGCTGGAGCTGCTGGCGGCGGCGGGCGGCGCGGATCTGGCGGCCATGACCGGCTTTCTGCTCCAGAGCGCGGTGCGCCGGATGCCGGTGATCCTGGACGGGGTGGTCTCGGCGGCGTGCGCGCTGGTCGCGCAGCGGGCGGCGTTCCGTGCGCCGGACTGGTGGCTGGCGGGGCAGCTGAGCGGTGAGCCGGCGCAGGCCAAGGCGCTGGACCGGATGGCGCTCAACCCGCTGCTCGACCACGGCGTCACTGTGGGGGAAGGGACCGGGGCGCTGCTCGCACTGCCCATCGTCCGGGCGGCGGCCGCGCTGGCGGCGGAGCTGCCGGAGAAGGAGAAGGAGAAGGCTCCGGAGGCCGAAGCCGCTCCGGATCCGGCTTCGGATCCGGCTTCGGCTCCGGCTCCGACGGGGATCGACACGGACTGACGGACACGTCGGTACGGCCGCCGCGGGTCCAGTGGTGGCCGTACCCTCACCTCCCCCGCCCAGCGGTGCCCCATATCATCGCATTTCATGGGAGAGGTCCGTTTGTCCAGCAACTCGCAGTCCGCGCCGCCCGGCCCCGCGCCCGGCGGCCCGGCCGCCCGGAGCACCGCCCGCTCCCGGCGCGCCGCCTCCTTCGCCGTCTGGTATCTGCGCGGGGCGGCGTTCATCAATGTCCTGAGCGCCGTCTGGGTCTCGCTCGGCCAGGACCTGCGACGCCACAACGTGGCCGAGTACTTCACCCCGTACCTGCTCACCGCGGGTTTCGCCTCCGGCGTCCTCGCCCTCTTCCTCGCGGTCACCATGCGCCGCCGCAAGCGGGCCGCCTGGATCCTCAACCTGGTGCTCGGCGGGGGCTTCCTGCTGCTCTTCGCGCTCGCCCTGGCGCTTGAGGAAGGCTTCCGCGGGCATCCGCAGAACTGGGTCTCACTGGCCCTGACCGCCGCCTTCGTCGCCTCCCTGCTGCTGGGCCGGCGGGAGTTCTACGCGATCGGCGACCGCTCCAACCCCAAGCTCGCGGCGGCCGTCGCCACCGTCGGACTGCTGGTCACCTCACTGCTGGCGGCCCTGCTGGTCACCGTCACGAACACCGCCGACACCGGCTCCACCTTCCTGGAGCGCTGGCGGTACGGGGTGCTCCGGCTGATCTCGCTCGCGGCCAACGACGACCACATCACCGGCATCGAGACCCCGGGCTGGGTCGATGTCGTCATCAACACCGCCTCCACCGCGCTGCTGCTCGCCGTGGCGTACGCGGCCTTCCGCTCCCGCCGTACCGTCGACCCGCTCACCGAGGAGGACGAGGAGCGGCTGCGCGCCCTGCTCGCCCGGCACGGCGAGCGCGACTCGCTGGGCTATTTCGCGCTGCGCCGCGAGAAGAGCGTGGTGTGGTCCCCCACCGGGAAGGCCGCCGTCGCCTACCGGGTGGTCGGCGGGGTGAGTCTCGCCTCCGGCGATCCGATCGGCGATCCGGAGGCCTGGCCGGGCGCGATCGAGCCCTGGCTCGCCCAGGCGCGCGAGCACGGCTGGTGCCCGGCCGTGATGGGAGCGGGCGAGGAGGCCGGCACCGTCTACGCCCGGCACGGCCTCGACGCGCTGGAGCTGGGCGACGAGGCGATCGTGGAGATCGCCGATTTCACCCTGGAGGGGCGGGCCATGCGGACCGTGCGCCAGGCGTACAACCGGGTGCGGCGCGCCGGGTACGAGGTGCGCGTCCGCCGCCACGAGGAGATCCCCGCCGAGGAGATGGCGGTGCTGCTCGAACGCGCCGACGACTGGCGCGACGGGGAGACCGAGCGCGGTTTCTCCATGGCGCTCGGACGGCTGGGCGACCCCGGGGACGGCCGCTGTGTGATGCTCGAATGCACCGACGGCGAGGGCGTCCTGCGGGCCGTGCTGAGCTTTGTGCCCTGGGGTCCCGGCGGGCTCTCGCTCGATCTGATGCGGCGTGACCGGGACTCCGAGAACGGCCTGATGGAGTTCATGGTCATCGAACTGCTCCAGCGGGCGGGCGGACTCGGGGTCACCCAGGTCTCACTGAACTTCGCGATGTTCCGCTCGGTCTTCGAACGCGGCTCCCGGCTCGGCGCGGGCCCGGTGCTGCGGCTCTGGCGCTCGCTGCTCAGCTTCTTCTCCCGCTGGTGGCAGATCGAGTCGCTCTACCGCGCCAACGCCAAGTACCGGCCCATCTGGGAGCCCCGCTTCCTGCTCTTCGAGAAGAGCGCCGACCTGCTGCGCATCGGGGTGGCGGCGGGCCGCGCCGAAGGCTTCCTGGAGGCCCCCGGCCTGCCGAAGTGGCTGCACCGCAGGCATCTGGAGACCCGGCGCTGAACCGCGGGAGGGTCATCGCTCCCGTGCGGCGGCGGGCGGGTCCGGCGTACCGCCGAGCAGATTCTGGAACCGGCGGCGGGGCCCGTCCCAGCGGCGGTCGTGACGGTAGGCGCGCAGCAGCGCCCTGGCCCGGGCCCTCGGCCGGGAGCGGTAGCAGCGGCGGGCCCACGCCGAGCCGGGGCGGGCCAGCCGGAGCGCGCCGAAGAGGGCCACGAAAGGGACGAGCGTGCCGATGAGCGCCGTCCTCGGTTTGCCCTTGACCAGGGTGATCAGCACGAAGAGGAAGTTGAGGCCCAGGGTGAGGGCGAGGTTCGCGCGGTCCTGGCGCTCGGCGGGGCTGAGCGAGTCGACGTCGAGCGGGGAGAAGCCGCTGAGCACCAGCAGGGCGAGGGCGGCGGCGAGGACGACGACCTCCACGCTCTGGCGGCCCTGTTCGCTCCAGTAGACGTCGTCGATGTGGACGATCAGCGCGAACTCGTCCAGGAGCAGGCCCGCGCCGATCCCGAAGACGACCGCGCAGATCGCGGCGGTGAGCCCGTGCCGTCCGCTGCCCACCGCGCCGAAGCCGCCGACGACGGTGAGCACCACCCCGGGCACCGCGTGGTGGATGTGGGTCCCGCCCGCGGTGATGTCGCGGAAGGGGCCGATGCCCGCCCTGATCAGCCGGGTGATGGTGCGGGTGATGAGGAAGGTGAGGACGAAGGAGGCGAGGGCGAGCAGCATCGGGAGCTTCCCCGCCTCGGTGATGTTCTCCTGGAACCAGCGCCCCATAGCGAAATGCCCCCTTGTGAAAGGTATGCGTAATTTACCGCTTGTGGGGTGAGAGGGGCGGGCTACGCTTCGCCGGTGGACCGCCCGCCCCGGGCGGCTCCCGGCGCCCTTCGGCGATCCCCAGCGATCCCCCAGTGATTCCCGAGCGAGTGAAGTGAGCGGTGTGAGCGGTCTGACCGGCATACGTTTCGCCTTCGGCACCCTGACCGTGCTGCCCGTCCGCCTCACCCGCTGGGACCGCGGGGCCGCCCGGGCGGGCATGCTCTGCGCCCCGCTGGCCGGTCTGGTGGTGGGTCTGGCGGCCGCGGTCACGGGCGGGGCGCTCCGGCTGCTGGGGGCCGGGTCCGCGCTCGCCGCCGTCGCGGCCGTCGCGGTGCCCGCCGTCCTCACCCGGGGGCTCCATCTGGACGGGCTCGCGGACACCGCGGACGGCCTGGGCAGCGGGAAGCCCGCCGAGGACGCGCTGCGGATCATGAAGCAGTCGGACGTCGGACCGTTCGGCGTGATCACCCTGCTGTTCGTCCTGCTCGCCCAAGTCGCCGCCCTCGCGCAGCTGTACGACCGGGGCTGGGCGTACGGCGCGCTCGCCGCCGTGACCGCCGGGGTCACCGCCCGGCTCGCCCTCACCCTCGCCGCCCGCCCGGGGATCCCCGCCGCCCGCCCCGGGGGCCTGGGCGCGGCGGTCGCCGAGACCGTCCCCGTACGCACCGCCCTGGCCGTCGCCGCGCTGGTCACCGTCTGCTGCGCGGGCGTCGGCGCGCTCCTGGGCGGGTACGGCGCGGTGCACCAGGCGGTCGCGGTCCTGGCCGGGCTCGCGGCGGCCCAGCTGCTGCTGCGTCACTGTGCGCGCCGGTTCGGCGGGGTGACGGGCGATGTGTTCGGCGCTCTCGCCGAGACGGCGGCGACGGTCGCGCTGGTGGCGCTGGCCCTGGGCTGAACGGCCGCTCAGCGCGTCCGGGGGCGGCCCGGGCCGGGCGGGGAAGCGGCTCCGCCGTGATCGGGATACGTGACCGCGCGTACGCTTTTCCCCTGGCGGGGTGTTGACCTATCCCCCCAACGGCCCCCAAAGGCCCTGGAAACTCAACGGAAGCGAGATTTCACCACCGTGACTGCTCTCACTCTCAGCACTGCCGGCGCTGCGACGCTGCGCGCCGACGCCCTCGTCGTCGGCATCGCGAAGGGCGCCAAGGGCCCGGTGGTCGCGCCGGGCGCGGAGGCCGTGGACAAGGCGTTCGACGGAAAGCTCGCCGCCGTACTGGAGACCCTCGGGGCCACCGGCTCCGAGGGCGAGGTGACGAAGCTTCCCTCGCCCTCCGGCTTCAAGACCCCCGTCGTCCTCGCGGTCGGCCTCGGAACCCTGCCGGCCAAGGACGAGACCTACGGTCTGGAGACCCTGCGCCGGGCCGCGGGCACCGCCGCCCGGGTGCTGACCGGGTCCAAGAAGGCCGGCTTCGCCCTGCCGATCGAGGACGCGGAGGACGCCGGGGCCGTGGCCGAGGGCGCGCTGCTGGGGGCCTACGCCTTCACCGCGTACCAGGGCGGCGGGAAGAAGGCCGCGAAGGGCGGCGGCCCCAAGCAGGCGCTCGCCGAGGTGGCCCTGCTGGGCGCGAAGCCGCGCGACAAGGCGTTCAAGGCCGCCGCCGAGCGCGCCGTCGCGATCGGCGAGGAGCTGAACCGCGCCCGCGACCTGGTCAACACCCCGCCGAACGACCTCACCCCCGACGCCTTCGCCGTGCTGGCCGCCGCCGCCGGCAAGGAGCACGGGATCAAGGTCCAGATCCTGGACGAGAAGGCCCTCCTCAAGGGCGGCTTCGGCGGCATCATGGGCGTCGGCCAGGGCTCGCAGAACCCGCCGCGCCTGGTGCGGCTGAGCTACACCCACCACAAGGACGCCAAGACCCTCGCCCTGGTGGGCAAGGGCATCACCTACGACTCGGGCGGCATCTCGCTGAAGCCCGCCGGTCACAACGAGACGATGAAGTGCGACATGGCCGGCGCCGCCGCCGTGTTCGCCGCCGTCGTCGCCGCCGCCCGGCTGGGCATCGCGGTCAATGTCACCGGCTGGCTCGCGCTCGCCGAGAACATGCCCTCGGGCTCGGCCACCCGCCCGGGTGATGTGCTGCGGATGTACAGCGGCAAGACGGTCGAGGTGCTCAACACCGACGCCGAGGGCCGGCTGGTGCTGGCGGACGCGCTGTGGAAGGCGTCCGAGGAGCACCCCGACGCGATCGTGGACGTGGCGACGCTGACCGGCGCGATGATGGTCGCGCTGGGCAACCGCACCTTCGGTGTGATGGCCAACGACGACGCGTTCCGCACCGCGGTCCACGAGACCGCGGAGGAGGCCGGCGAGCAGTCCTGGCCGATGCCGCTCCCGCCCGAGCTGCGCAAGGGCATGGACACCCCCACCGCCGACATGGCCAACATGGGCGAGCGGATGGGCGGCGGCCTGGTCGCCGGTCTCTTCCTCCAGGAGTTCGTGGGCGAGGACATCGCCTGGGCCCACCTGGACATCGCGGGCCCGGCCTACAACGAGAGCGCGCCGTTCGGCTACACCCCCAAGGGCGGCACCGGCTCCTCGGTCCGCACCCTGGTGCGGCTGGCCGAGCGGATCGCCGACGGCGAGCTGGGCTAGTCACCCGGAGTGACCCCCGGTGCCTCACGGTGCCCCACGGTACGGCCCCGCCCGCGCTCGGGCGGGGCCGTGCCGCGTGAACGGGCGGTACGGCGCGGTACGGCGCGGTACGGCGCGGTCCCACGCGGTCGGGGTGTCCCGAAAGCGCCGTTCGCTGTGGATGAAACATCCCTTTCGGTGGAATCGGCCCGGCCGCCGGAATGTTATTACCTGTGAGTAACTCCTGAGGTGATCGATCAGACGCCACAAGAGACCGGCCCCGCGTCCCGTCTTTCCGCAACAAGTGCGAAGATGGGTCCTCGGCAGGACAGGGCCCGACCTAAGGGCCGACGAGACATCGGCCGCACACCAGCCGAACGGCCGGTTTCCCCCGGGTGAGGGGGCCCCGGTGCCCGGCGCACATGCATGGAGGACGTGACGTGGCGAACGACGCCAGCACCGTTTTCGACCTAGTGATCCTCGGCGGCGGTAGCGGCGGTTACGCTGCGGCGCTGCGCGGAGCTCAGCTGGGTCTCGACGTCGCCCTGATCGAGAAGGACAAGGTCGGCGGCACCTGCCTGCACCACGGCTGCATCCCGACGAAGGCTCTGCTGCACGCCGGCGAGATCGCCGACCAGGCGCGCGAGTCGGCCCAGTTCGGTGTCCGCGCCACGTTCGAGGGCATCGACGTCGCGGCCGTGCACAAGTACAAGGACGAGGTGATCTCGGGCCTGTACAAGGGACTCCAGGGTCTGATCGCCTCCCGCAAGATCACCGTGATCGAGGGCGCGGGCCGCCTCTCCTCGCCGACCTCGGTCGACGTCAACGGCCAGCGGGTCGAGGGCCGTCACATCCTGCTCGCGACCGGCTCCGTGCCGAAGTCGCTGCCGGGCCTGGAGATCGACGGCAACCGGATCATCTCCTCCGACCACGCGCTGAAGCTGGACCGCGTCCCGCAGTCCGCGATCGTGCTGGGCGGCGGCGTCATCGGCGTCGAGTTCGCCTCCGCGTGGAAGTCCTTCGGGGCCGACGTCACCGTGATCGAGGGTCTGAAGCACCTGGTCCCGGTCGAGGACGAGAACAGCTCCAAGCTCCTTGAGCGCGCGTTCCGCAAGCGCGGCATCAAGTTCAACCTGGGCACCTTCTTCGAGAAGGCCGAGTACACCCAGGACGGCGTCCGCGTCACCCTCGCGGACGGCAAGACCTTCGAGGCCGAGGTGCTGCTCGTCGCCGTCGGCCGCGGCCCGGTCTCCGCCGGCCTCGGCTACGAGGAGCAGGGCGTCGCGATGGACCGCGGCTATGTCCTCGCGGACGAGTACATGCGGACGAACATCCCCACGATCTCCGCCGTCGGCGACCTGGTCCCGACGCTCCAGCTCGCGCACGTCGGCTTCGCCGAGGGCATCCTGGTGGCGGAGCGTCTCGCCGGTCTGACCACCGTCCCGATCGACTACGACGGCGTGCCCCGGGTGACCTACTGCCACCCCGAGGTCGCGTCCGTCGGGATCACCGAGGCCAAGGCCAAGGAGATCTACGGCGCGGACAAGGTCGTGGCCCTGAAGTACAACCTCGGCGGCAACGGCAAGAGCAAGATCCTGAAGACCCAGGGCGAGATCAAGCTCGTCCAGGTCAAGGACGGTGCCGTGGTCGGCGTCCACATGGTCGGTGACCGGATGGGCGAGCAGATCGGCGAAGCTCAGCTGATCTACAACTGGGAGGCTCTGCCGGCCGAGGTCGCGCAGCTCATCCACGCGCACCCGACCCAGAACGAGGCGCTCGGCGAGGCCCACCTGGCGCTCGCGGGCAAGCCTCTGCACGCCCATGACTGAGCCCCTGGCGCGCGACGACCACTTCCGCACTTTCGTAAGGAGCAACTGAAACCATGTCGGTTTCCGTAACCCTTCCGGCGCTCGGTGAGAGCGTCACTGAGGGCACTGTCACCCGCTGGCTGAAGGCCGAGGGCGAGCGCGTCGAGGCCGACGAGCCGTTGCTTGAGGTCTCGACCGACAAGGTCGACACCGAGATCCCCTCGCCCGTCGCCGGCATCCTGGCCTCCATCAAGGTCGCCGAGGACGAGACGGTCGAGGTCGGCGCCGAGCTGGCCATCATCGACGACGGATCGGGCGCCCCCGCGGCTGCTCCGGCTCCGGCCGCCGAAGAGGCTCCGGCCCCCGCGGCCGAGCCCGCCGCCGCCCCCGCGCCCGTCGCGGAGGCCGCACCGGCCGCCGAGGCTCCCACCGCCCCGGCCCCGGTCCAGGCCGAGACCCCGGCCGCCCCGGCCGGCGGCGCCACCGGTACGGACGTGGTCCTCCCGGCGCTCGGCGAGAGCGTCACCGAGGGCACCGTCACCCGCTGGCTGAAGGAGGTCGGCGACTCCGTCGACGCCGACGAGCCGCTGCTTGAGGTCTCCACGGACAAGGTCGACACCGAGATCCCCGCGCCCGTCGCCGGTGTGCTGCTGGAGATCGTGGTCGGCGAGGACGAGACCGCCGAGGTCGGCGCGAAGCTGGCCGTGATCGGCGCCCCGGGCGCGGCTCCGGCCGCTCCCGCGGCCCCGGCCGCCCCGGCTCCCGCCGCCGCCCCCGCCCCTGTCGCCGCCCCGGCCCCGGCCGCTCCGGCACCCGTCGCCACCCCGGCTCCGGCTGCGGCTCCGGCTCCGGCTCCGGCTCCGACCCAGGTCGCACCCGTCACCCCGGCCCCCGCGCCCGCTCCGGCGGCCGCTCCCGCCGCCCCGGCTCCGGCCCCGTCCGTCTCCTCCGGCGACGCCTACGTGACCCCCCTGGTCCGTAAGCTCGCCACGGAGAACGGCGTGGACCTGTCCGAGGTCAAGGGCTCCGGCGTCGGTGGCCGTATCCGCAAGCAGGACGTCGTCGCCGCCGCGGAGGCCGCCAAGGCCGCCGCCCAGGCTCCGGCCGCTCCCGCCGCCGCTCCGGCGGCCGCCGCCCCGAAGGCCGCCCAGGCCCTTGAGGTGTCCCCGCTGCGCGGTCAGACGGTCAAGATGACCCGGATGCGCAAGCTCATCGGCGACAACATGATGAAGGCGCTGCACAGCCAGGCGCAGCTGACCTCGGTCGTCGAGGTCGACATCACCAAGCTGATGAAGCTGCGCGCCCAGGCCAAGGACGCCTTCGCGGCCCGTGAGGGCGTCAAGCTCTCCCCGATGCCCTTCTTCGTGAAGGCCGCCGCCCAGGCGCTGAAGGTCCACCCGATCATCAACGCCCGGATCAACGAGGACGAAGGCACCATCACGTACTTCGACTCGGAGAACATCGGCATCGCCGTGGACTCCGAGAAGGGTCTGATGACGCCGGTCATCAAGGGCGCGGGCGACCTGAACATCGCCGGCATCTCCAAGAAGACCGCCGAGCTGGCCGGGGCCGTGCGCTCCAACAAGATCCGCCCCGACGACCTCGCGGGCGCGACCTTCACGGTCAGCAACACCGGTTCGCGCGGCGCGCTCTTCGACACGGTCATCGTGCCGCCGAACCAGGCGGCCATCCTGGGCATCGGCGCGACGGTCAAGCGCCCGGCGGTCATCGAGACCGCCGAGGGCACCGTCATCGGCGTCCGGGACATGACCTACCTGTCCCTCTCCTACGACCACCGTCTGGTGGACGGCGCGGACGCCGCCCGCTACCTGACGACGGTCAAGGCGATCCTCGAAGCAGGCGAGTTCGAGATCGAGCTGGGTCTGTAGACCCAGCCGGCCATGTGACACCACGCCCCGCCCGGAACACTCCGGGCGGGGCGTCTCGCGTTCTTCCCGCCCTCCACCCGTTCTTCCCGCCCTCCACCCCAGCGGGGCAGACATGCCCCTAGGTCGTGTCTTCGAAGTCCCGTCTGCCTGTCGTGCCCTGGCACGCACGCTCGCCGCGTTGTCGTCGGTCGCCGACGCTCCGCGTCGACTCCCTCCTCCGCCTTGCGATCGCACGCACCAGACCCCGCCAGACCCGCCCTACGGGCGGACGACGCCACTTCGAAGACACTCCCTAACCCCACGAAGGGGATAATCGGTGGGCTGTACCCGCCCTGAAGGAGCCCCCACATGACCCCGCCCGTCGTCCATTCGCTGCGCGAGCAGATCCGCGCGCACATCGTGGAGGGGATCGTCAGCGGACGCTGGAAGCCGGGTGAACGGATCGTGGAGCGCGGCATCGCGACCGAGCTCCAGGTCTCCCAGACGCCCGTCCGGGAGGCGCTGCGGGAGCTGGAGAGCCTGCGGCTGATCGAGTCCGCGCCCAACAAGGGCGTCCGGGTCCGCAACCTCACCGCGGCGGACCTGGAGGAGAGCTATCCCGTACGGGCCGGTCTGGAGCAGATCGCCGCCGAGCTGGCGGCCGACCGGCTGGCCCGGGACTGCTCGGCGCTGGAGCCGCATGTGGCGGCGCTGTACGCGGCGGACCGGGCGGGCGACTCGGCCGGCCAGGTGCGGCACACGGTCGGCTTCCACCGGGAGCTGGTCCGCGCGGCCGACAACGCGGTGCTGCTGCACACCTGGGAGGGGCTGGGCATCGAGGTCTTCACGGCCCTGTCGATCCGCTGGCTGGGCACCGTGCAGCAGTCGTACGCCGAGGAGCACCAGGCGCTCGTGGAGGCCTTCCAGCGCCGCGACCCGGCCATCGGGACCCTGGTGAAGGCCCATGTCCTCGGCTGCGCGCCCCGGCCGTGACCGGTACCGCCATTACGGCACCCGGTGCCCTGTTTCGGGGCACGGAATGCCAATTTCGCTCTCCGGAGAACTTTTACCTCCGAATACTTTGATCGATCATCGATCAGCGGCTTACAGTCACCTTTGGGCTTCACCCGGCCCGTCGCCCTGTCCTGCCAGACATGGCCCCTTTAACTTTCCCCCCAGTCCGGAAGGCGGCGACATGACCGACCCCGTAGCCAAGCTTCCGAGCGAGCTCGACCAGCTCCCGGACCGCGACGCCGAGGAGACCGCCGAGTGGGCGGCCTCCCTCGACGCCGTCGCCCAGCACGCGGGCACCCACCGCGCCGCGTATCTGATGCGCCGTACCCTCCAGCACGCCGAGACCGCCGGGGTTCCCATACCCCGGCTGCTGGAGACGGACTACGTCAACACCATCCCCACCGCCGCCGAGCCCGCACTCGACGGCGACGAGGCGCTGGAAGCGCGGATCACCGCGTGGAACCGCTGGAACGCCGCCGCCATGGTGACGCGCGGCTCCCGGCTCGGCGTCGGCGGCCACATCGCCACCTTCGCCTCCGCGGCCTGGCTCTACGAGACCGGCTTCAACCACTTCTTCCGGGGCAAGGAGGCGGACGGCAGCGGCGACCAGCTCTACATCCAGGGCCACGCCTCCCCCGGCATCTACGCCCGCGCCTTCCTCGACGGCAGGCTCACCGAGGCCCACCTCGACAACTTCCGCCAGGAGGCGGGCGGCGAGGGTCTGCCCTCGTACCCGCACCCGCGCCGGCTGCCCTGGCTGTGGGAGTTCCCTACCGTCTCCATGGGCCTGGGCCCGCTCTCCGCGATCTACCAGGCGCGGTTCAACCGCTATCTGCACAACCGCGGCATCAAGGACACCTCGCAGTCGCACGTCTGGGCCTTCCTCGGCGACGGCGAGATGGACGAGCCCGAGTCGACGGCGGCCCTGGCCCTGGCGGCCCGCGAGCGCCTCGACAATCTGACCTTCGTCATCAACTGCAACCTCCAGCGCCTCGACGGCCCGGTCCGCGCGAACTTCCGGGTCGTCCAGGAGCTGGAGGCGCAGTTCCGCGGCGCCGGCTGGAACGTCGTGAAGACGCTGTGGGGCTCCGCCTGGGACGAGCTGTTCCAGCTCGACACCACGGGCGCGCTGGTCCGTCGGCTGCGCGCCGTCCCGGACGCCCAGTTCCAGACGTACGCCACCCGTGACGTCGCGTACATCCGCGAGCACTTCTTCGGCGCGGAGCCGGCCCTCGCCGAGCTGGCGAAGCTGCTGACCGACGCGAAGATCGCCGAGTGCTTCTACACCTCCCGCGGCGGCCACGAGGCCCGCAAGGTGTACGCGGCCTACCGCGCGGCGCTCGCCCACGAGGGCGCGCCGACCGTGGTGCTGGCGCAGACCGTCAAGGGCTTCACCCTGGGCAAGGGCTTCGAGTCGAAGAACGCCAACCACCAGATGAAGAAGCTGTCGATCGACGAGTTCAAGGGCATGCGCGACCTGCTCGACCTCCCGATCCCCGACAGCGCCTTCGAGAGCGGTGTGGTGCCCTACGGCCACCCCGGCGCCGACTCGCCCGAGGTCCGCTACCTCCAGGAGCGCCGCGCGGCCCTCGGCGGCCCCGCCCCGGCCCGCCGGGTGCGCGCCGTCGCGCTGCCCGCCCCGGAGGAGCGTGCCTTCAAGGCCCTGGAGAAGGGCTCCGGCAAGCAGGAGATGGCCACCACCATGGCGTTCGTACGCCTGGTGAAGGACCTGATGCGGGACAAGACGACCGGCAGGCGCTGGGTCCCGATCGTCCCCGACGAGGCCCGTACCTTCGGTATGGAGTCCCTCTTCCCGTCGGCCGGCATCTACTCCCCGCTGGGCCAGACGTACGAGCCGGTCGACCGCGACCAGCTGATGTACTACCGGGAGGCCAAGGACGGCCAGATCCTCAACGAGGGGATCACCGAGGCCGGCTCCATGGCCGACTTCATCGCCGCCGCCACGTCGTACGCGACGCACGGCGAGCCGATGATCCCGTTCTACATCTTCTACTCGATGTTCGGCTGGCAGCGCACCGGCGACCAGATGTGGCAGCTCGCCGACCAGCTCGGCAAGGGCTTCATCGTCGGCGCGACCGCCGGCCGCACCACGCTGACCGGTGAGGGCCTCCAGCACGCGGACGGCCACTCGCACCTGATCGCGGCCACCAACCCGGCCTCGCTCAACTACGACCCGGCGTTCGCGTACGAGATCTCCGTGATCGTCAAGGACGGTCTCCGCCGGATGTACGGCGAGAACCCTGAGGACGTCTTCTACTACCTCACCGTCTACAACGAGCCCAAGCCGCAGCCCGCGATGCCCGAGGGCGTCGAGGAGGGCATCCTCAAGGGCCTGTACCGCTTCAAGGAGGGCGTGCCCGCCTCCGCGAGCGCGCCCAGGCTCCAGCTCCTGGCCTCCGGCACGGCGATCCACTGGGCCCTGGAGGCCCAGGGCATGCTGGCCGACGAGTGGGGCGTCACGGCCGACGTCTGGTCCGCGACCTCCTGGGGCGAGCTGCGCCGGGACGCACTGGAGTCGGACGAGGCGCTGCTGCGGGGCGAGCAGAGCACCCCGTACATCCGCAAGGCGCTGGAAGGCGCCCCGGGCCCGGTCCTCGCGGTGAGCGACTGGATGCGTCAGGTCCCCGACCAGATCAGCCAGTGGGTGGAGCAGGACTGGTCCTCGCTCGGCACCGACGGCTTCGGCATCTCGGACACCCGGGTCGCGGCCCGCCGCCACTTCGGCGTGGACGCGCAGTCGATCACCGTCGCGGCGCTGGCGCAGCTGGCGCGGCGCGGCGAGATCCCGGCCTCGGTGGTCAAGGAGGCCCGGGAGCGCTACGGCCTCTGAGCACCCCGTACGCATCCCGTACAGCCATGAGGTGATCACCCCGGGCCGCCGTCCTCGCGACGGCGGCCCGGGGTGATCGCTGTTTCCGGGCTGTTTTCCGGGCTCTTGTCTTGACCTTGACACCGGGTGAAGCCCTGGAGTGAGGACACCATGTTCACCATCGGAGACTTCGCCAGGCACGGCCGGGTTTCGCCCCGGATGCTGCGGCACTACGACGCGCTGGGGCTGCTGCGCCCCGAGCGTGTCGATCCGTTCAGCGGCTACCGCCACTACGCGGCGGCGCAGCTCGCGCGGCTCAACCGGATCATCGCCCTGAAGGATCTCGGCTTCACCCTGGAACAGGTGGGGCGGATCCTTGAGGAGCGGGTGAGTACGGAGGAGCTGCGCGGGATGCTGACGCTGCGGCGGGCCGAGCTGGAGCAGGCGGCCGCCGAGGCGGCGGCCAGGCTGGGCCAGGTCGAGGCGAGGCTCCGTTCGATCGAGAGTGAGGGGCACATGCCCAGCGACGACGTCATTGTGAAGAGCGTTCCCCCGGTGCGGGTGGCCGAGCTGACCGCCGTCTCCGCGAGTTACGCGCCCGAGCACATCGGCCCGGTGATCGGTCCGCTGTACGGGGAGCTGTTCGCGCGGCTGGAGGCGGCGGGGATCACGCCCGTCGGGCCCGGCATCGCGCACTACGAGGACGCGCCGGAGGGCGAGGGCGCGATCCTGGTGCACGCGGCGGTGACGGTCTCGTCCTCGGTGCCCCCGGGCCCGGGGGACGGCTTCACGGTGGTCGATCTCCCGGCGCTGGAGCGCGCCGCGACGATCGTGCACCGGGGCTCGATGGACGAGGTGCTGGCCACGGCCCAGACGCTGGCCCGCTGGGTCGACGCGGGCGGGCACCGGGCGGCGGGGTACGCGCGTGAGGTGACCCTCGAATGCCCCGAGGACCGCTCCCAGTGGGTCACCGAGCTTCAGGAGCGGCTGGTCTGAGGCCCGCCGCCGGGCGGTCATCATGGAGGGATGCGCGCTGCCCGGCTGATCAAGATGGTGCTTCTGCTCCAGTCCCGGCCCTCGATGACCGGCCCGGAGCTGGCCCGTGAGCTGGAGGTGTCGGAGCGGACCGTCACCCGGGACGCGCTCGCGCTCTCCGAGGCTGGGGTCCCGGTCTACGCGGACCGGGGCCGGTCCGGCGGCTATCGGCTGATCGGCGGCTATCGCACCCGGCTCACGGGGCTCGGCCGCAGCGAGGCGGAGGCGCTCTTCCTCTCCGGTCTGCCGGGCGCGCTGCGCGACATGGGTCTGGAGGACGCGGCGTCGGCGGCCCGGCTGAAGGTGTCGGCGGCGCTGCTGCCCTCGCTCAGCGACGCCCCGCGCAGCGCGGCCCGGCGCTTCCATCTGGACGCTCCGGGCTGGTACCAGGAGCCCGAGACCCCGCCGCTGCTGGCGGACGTCGCCGAGGCGGTCTGGGAGGACCGGCGGATCGTGGCCGCGTACCGCGACCGCCGGGGCGCGGACGTGATGCGCGAGATGGAGCCGTACGGTCTCGTGCTGAAGGCGGGGGTCTGGTATCTGTGCGCCCGGGTGGAGGGCTCCTTCCGGGTGTACCGGCTGGACCGGTTCGCCTCGGTCGAGGCGGAGGGCGGATCCTTTGAGCGGGACGAGGGGTTCGATCTGCCGGGCTTCTGGGACGAGCGGGCGGCCCAGTTCGCCCGGTCCCTGCTCCGGGCCGAGATCGTCGTACGGGTGAGCGAGGAGGGCGCGCGGCTGCTGCCGTACACCGTGGACCGCGCCGCCGCCCGCGCCGCGCTGGCGGCGGCGGGCGAGCCGGACGGGCGGGGCCGGGTGACCCTGACACTGCCGGTGGAGTCCCACGAGGTGGCGTACGCGCAGCTGTACGGGCTGGGCCCGGAGCTGGAGGTGCTGGAGCCCGCGGAGCTGCGGGAGCGGTTCGGGGAGTCGGCGCGGCGGACGGCGGAGCTCTACCGGCGTCCGGAGGAGAGCGCCTGATCCGCTCGTCAGCGGTACTCCGCGAGGTCCGGCGTCCCCCCGGCCTTCTCCGCGAGCAGGAAGCCCCACACGTCCGGCCGGCTGCCGTCCGTGTCCGTCAGGCCGTACTCCCTCGCGAGCTGTCCGCTGTCGAGCGACCGCCCGTTCCAGCGGGCCCGCTCCCCGTCGGCGGCGAGCGCGGCGACGCCCCGGCCGAGGTAGGCCGGGGACTCGGAGAGCGCCCAGTGGCGCTGCTTGTCGATGCCGTCGCGCCAGTTCTCCTCGGTGAGTCCGAAGAAGTCGAGCATCTCCTCGGAGCGGAGGAACCCGGGGGTGACGGCCACCGCCGTGCCGCCCACGGACTTCAGCTCCTCGCCGAGGGTGTAGGCCATGCGGATCGGGCCATTTTTCGCGAGGTCGTAGTAGAAGTTCTCGCGGAAGTCCTTGTTGGTGCGGGAGGTGCCGTCGGTGACCTCGACGACCAGCCCGCCGGGGCGGCGCACCAGCAGGGGCAGGGCGATGCTGCTGGTGATGATGTGGCTGCGGACGCCGAGGTCGAGCATCCTCAGTCCCCGGTCGAGATCGACGTCCCACATCCTGGTGTCGAAGTCGAGCAGGGAGTTCCCGCCCCAGACGTCGTTCACGAGGATGTCGAGCCGGCCGTGGTCCCGCTCCACGCGGGCGATCAGCTCCCGCACCCGCCCGGCCTCCAGATGGTCGGTGGGTACGGCGATCCCCCGGCCGCCCGCCGCCTCGATCAGCTCGGCCGTCCCCTCGATGGTCTCCGTCGCCCGGCCCATCTCACTGACCTGGTCACGGGTGGTGCGGCCGGTGGCGTAGACGGTCGCACCGGCGGCTCCCAGCTGTACGGCGATGGCCCGCCCCGCGCCCCGGGTGGCTCCGGCGACGAGCGCCACCTTCCCCGACAGCGGTCCGCCGGTCGCCGTCCTCTCCTTCATGTTTTCCTTCATGGGAACGACCGTCGCACGGATACCGGACACCTTCTGTCTGCCATTCCCGGCGGATTCCCGGGCCGGTATTTCGGCGGCTCCGCGTGCGCGGGCCCCCTCCAGCCACGATGCTGGACCCGTGATGGACGAGACGGAGTTCTGGGAGATCGTGGACACCACCCGCGAGGCCGCCGAGGGCGACCCCGAGGAACACGCCGACCTGCTGGTCGAGCGGCTGATGCGGCTGGACCCGGACTCCGTGCTGGACTTCGCGCGCCACTTCGAGGCCCGCTACAACCGCGCCTACACCTGGGATCTGTGGGGCGCGGCCGCCGTGCTGCTCGGCGGCGCGAGCGACGACGCCTTCGACTACTTCCGCTGCTGGCTGATCGGCCAGGGCCGGGAGATCTTCGAGGGCGCGCTGCACGAGCCGGACGCGCTCGCCGAGCTCCTCGACGACTTCGACGAGGACATCGACGGCGACGGCGAGGAGCTGGGGTACGCGGCGGACGAGGCGTACGAGCAGCTCACCGGGGTGGTGGCACCGGATCTCGGGATCACCGCGCAGAGCGCGGAGCCTTCGGGCACCCCCTTCGACTTCGACGACGAGGGCGTGCTCGCGAGCCGCTTCCCCCGGCTGTGGGAGCGCTTCGGCAACGACTGACCGTGAGGGTCCGGGGCCTGTCCGACGGTCAGAGCAGGGCGCGGCCCATCATCACGTCGTCCACATACCGGCCGGCGATCCAGAACTCGCCCCGCAGCACGCCCTCGACTTCGAAGCCCTCGGACTCGTACAGGGCGCGCGCCGGCGCGTTGTGCCCCAGCACCCGCAGGGTGACGCGGACCGCGCCCTCCTCGCGCGCCCGCTCGCACGCCGCCCTCAGCAGCGCCCGGCCGACCCCCTGCCCGCGCACGGCGGCGGCGACGGCCAGCCCCTGCACCTGGCGTACATGCCGATTGCAGGCGAGCGGGGTGGGCGGGGTGATCCGGGTGTAGCCGACGACCGTGCCCCCGGCGTCCTCGGCGACGATGAAGTCACCGGGCGGATGCCGGTCGAAGAACGGCGCGCCGACGACCGGGCGCGGAAGCACCGCGTGCAGGGTCGACCAGCTCTCGTGGTCGAGCCGGTTCAGCGCCTGGTCGTCTTCGGGCAGGGCCTGCCGAATCCGTATCCCCGCCATCGGTGCCGTCTCCCGTGTCTCCCGCATGGGACAACTGTGTCACGGGGTGGCCAGGGGGCAGGATGTTTTTATGCGGATCGCGATCGCGGGCTCCTCCGGACTCATCGGCTCAGCACTGGCACGCTCACTGCGCTCGGACGGCCACGAGGTGGTGGCCCTGGTCCGCCGCCCCGCGCGGTCGGCGGCCGAGGTGGAGTGGGATCCCCTCCGGCAGACGGTGGACGCGGCCGGGCTCGACGGCTGCACGGCGGTGGTGAACCTCTCCGGCGCGGGCATCGGCGACCACCGCTGGACCGAGTCGTACCGCAGGGAGATCCGGGACAGCCGGGTCCTGGGCACCGCCGCGCTGGCGGAAGCGGTCACCCGGCTGGACACCCCGCCCGAGGTGCTGCTGTGCGGCAGCGCGGTCGGCTACTACGGCGACACCGGCGACCGCGCGGTCGACGAGAGCGCCCCGCCCGGCGACGGCTTCCTGCCCGGCGTCTGCGTCGAGTGGGAGGAGGCCGCCGCCCCTGCCGAGGAGGCGGGCATCCGCACCGTCTTCGCCCGCACCGGTCTGGTCGTGTCCCGCGAGGGCGGCGCCTGGGCCCGGCTGTTCCCCCTGTTCCGCGCCGGACTCGGCGGCCGGCTGGGCGACGGCCGCCAGTACTGGAGCTTCATCTCCCACCACGACGAGGTCGCCGCCCTCCGGCACATCCTCGACACCCCCGCCCTCTCCGGCCCGGTGAACTGCACCGCCCCCTCCCCCGCCACCAACCGCGAGATCACCGCCGCCATGGGCCGCCTCCTCCACCGCCCCACCCTCCTCCCCGTCCCCGCCCCCCTCCTCCGCCTCACCCTCGGCGACATGTCCTCCGACATCCTCAGCAGCCAGCGCGCCCTCCCCGCCAAACTCCTCTCCTCCCACTTCACCTTCGCCTTCCCCACCATCACCCAATCCCTCTCCGCCGCCCTCACCAAAACCTGAGATGCGGGCGAGGGAGGCCAATTTCAAGCCCCGCTGGGGGTCCCCCCGGCGAAGCCAGGGGGAGATTGAGGCGCGGGGTTCGGGGCGGAGCCCCGCCCTGGACCCGCACCGGACGTGCGGCCCTCACACACCGGGGCCCGAGGCCACAACGCGCCCCCCGCGCTCCGTTGCCCCACCCCATGCGCGCACCCCCACCCCCCACCCCCTCCCTACCCTCAGTGCGAACCCCGGCTCTCCGGGCGGCCCCCGGGCCGCCCCCGCCGCGCCGACCTCCGGGAGGGCACGTGCTCATCAGCACCGCTCACAGTGCGGATCATGCGGACGTCATCATCGTCGGAGCCGGCATATCCGGCCTCGCCGCCGCCCACCGGCTGATCAGAGCCGGCGTCAGTGTCAGCGTTCTGGAGGCCGCCCCCCGTGCGGGCGGCAGATTGACGACCGAGGAGACCGACGGCTTCCGGCTGGACCACGCCGGGCAGCTGCTCAGCACCTCGTACAGCGAGCTGCGCCGGGTGGCGGCCCTGATGAAGGTGGGGCTGCGCCCGTTCTCGCCGGGGGTGCTCGTGCACAGCGGGGGGCGGCTCCAGCGCTTCGGGGAGACGGTCCGGCGTACCGGAGAGCCCGGAAGCGCGAGGGGCGCACTGACGGTGGCACGCGCCCTGGCAAGCGCCCCCCGGCCGCTGGACGAGGCGAGACTCCGCGCCTCGCTCGCCCGGCTCGCGGGCACCTCCGTGGAGCGGCTGGCGGCCCGCCCGGAGCGTACGGCCGCCGAGGCGCTGTCGGTGCGGGGCCTGCCGTCCCGTACGGTCCAGGGCGTGCTGCGCCCGCTGCTGTCCGCGCTGCTGTGCGATCCGGAGCTGACGACATCGAGCCGCTGCGCCGATCTGGCGCTGCGCGGCTTCGCCCGGGGGCGGCTGTGCGTCCCCGCCGGCGGCTCGGCCGAGCTGCCGGCGCGGCTGGCGGCGGCGCTGCCGGAGGGCACGGTGCTGACGGGCGTACGGGTGACGGACACCGCGATCAACCGGGTCCGCACCCTGGAGCACGGCGAGCTGTCCTGCCGGGCGCTGGTGCTGGCGACCGGGGCACGGGAGGCGGCCGAGCTGCTGCCGGGGCTGCGGGTGCCCGCCTTCCACCCGGTGACGGTGCTGCACCACACGGCCCCGTGCCCGCCGCCGACGGGCGCGGCGCTGGTGCTGGACGCGGACGGCGGGGGCCCGGTGTCGCACACGGCGGTGATGAGCGAGGTGGATCCGGCCCGGGCGCCGGACGGCCGGGCGCTGATCACCTCGACGGTGCTGGGCGCGCCCTCGCCGGAGCTGGCCCGGCGGGCGTCGGCGCAGCTCGCGCGGGTGTACGGGACGCCGACGGACGACTGGGAGCTGTTGGCGGTCCACCACGACCCGTACGCGGTCCCGGCCATGGAGCCCCCGTACGACCTGCACCGGCCCGTACGCGTCCTCGCGGGCCTCTATGTGTGCGGCGACCACCGGGGCACCAGCACGGTCCAGGGAGCCCTGCTCTCGGCCCGCCGCGCGGCCACCGCCGTCCTCCAGGACTTCGCCCTCCGCCCCCGCGAGCCCCGCCCGAGCGCCCGGGCCGCCTGAGTGGCGGGCGCCCTTGTGATGATTTTTCCCGGCCGGGAAGTCATCAGCGTATGGAATCGACGACACAGAACCCACCGCCCGACCTCCGGCCCGCCGCCGACGCCGTGGCCCGTCTGCTCGACGGGGTGGCGGACGGGCAGCTCGGGGAGCCGACGCCCTGCCCGGGCTACACGGTAGAGGGGCTGCTTGGGCATCTCACCGGGCTGGCGACGGCCTTCCGGGACACCGCGCTGAAGGATCTGGGACCCACCACGGACACCGCCCCGGACAGTGCCCTTCCGACGCTGGACGACGACTGGCGGACCGCCCTGCCGGAGCGGCTCGGGGAGCTGGCGACGGCCTGGACCGGCCCCGAGGCCTGGGAGGGCACCACCCGCGCCGGCGGCGTCACCCTGCCCGCCCCGGTCGCGGGGCAGGTCGCCCTGAACGAGCTGGTCGTCCACGGCTGGGACCTCGCCCGCGCCACCGGCCAGCCCTACTCCCTGCCTGAGGCCAGCCTGCGCGTCTCGTACGAACTGCTGGCCGCCGCCGGAGACGACGACCCCCTACGCGGCACCAACTTCGGCCCCGCCGTCCCCATCCCCGGAAACGCCCCCCTCCTCGACCAAGTCATCGCCCTCAGCGGCCGCTCCCCCGCCTGGACCCCGGCGAAGCCAGGGAGAGATTGAGGCGCGGGGTTCGGGGCGAGGGAGGCCAATCTCAGCCCCGCCGGCGATTGAGGCGCGGGGCTCGGGGCGGAGCCCCGACCCGGACCCGCACCGGACGTGCGGCCCCACCCCGACCCCCGCCGGAGGCGCTACCCCAGCGCCGCCACCCGATCCCGATACCCCCGCACCGCCGCCGCGTCCCGGTACGGCTCCAGCCTCCGTTCAAAGTCGCGTACGTACTCCAGCGCCCTGGCCGACCTCATGTCGGCCGCCTGGAGGGCCGCCTCGGCCCCCAGCGCGCAGGCCTGGTCCAGCTCGCCCAGGCCCAGCCGGGCGGAGGCGAGGACCACGCGGCAGAAGAGCCGGCTGCGGGCCAGGGCGGAGGGGCGGAGCTGGAGGGAGCGTTCGGCGTGCTGGACGGCCTGGCGGTACTGCTGGAGGTCGCGGTAGCAGTGCCCGAACTCGTCCGCCATCTGCGCCTCGTCGAAGAATCGCGCCCAGTAGGGCACGTCGTCCCCGGGCCTGGCGGCTCCCAGCGCCCGTTCGGCGCGGACCAGGGAGGCCGTGCACGCCCTGGCGTCGCCGAGGACTCCGTGTCCGCGCGCCTCCACGGAGTGCAGCAGCGCCTGGACGACCGGCGGGGCGGCCGGGCCCACGCCCTGCTGGGCGACCCGGGTGAGCTGGACGGCCTCCCTCCCGTGGCCGAGGTAGACGGCCTGGCGGGCCATGGTGACGAGGACGTAGGAGCCGTACGCGCGGTCCCCGGCGGCCTGGGCGAGCCGCAGCGCCTGGACGAAGTAGCGCTGGGCGAGTCCGTGGGCGGCGATGTCGTACGAGGTCCAGCCGACGAGCCGGGTCAGATCGGCGACGGCCGCGAAGAGTCTGCGGCCGGTGACCTCCCCGTAGGTGCCGCGCAGCATCGGTTCGGCCTCGTGTTCCAGATAGCGGACGAGGGCCTGGCGGGCGTGGCCCCCGCCGTAGGCGTGGTCGAGGGTGCGGAAGAGTTCGCCGACCGATCGGAGCGCGGCGATGTCTCCGCCGGAGACCCGCTGTCCGGGGCTCCGGTCGGTGCCGCGCTCGGCGGGCCGGGGGCGGGGCACTCCGGGCGCGCCCTGTGCGGGGACTCTCCCGGTGGTGGCCTGTTCGGCGGCCCGGCCCACGCGTTCGTCGGCCCGGCCGATGAGCCAGTCCCGGCTGGGCACCACCAGTCCCGCCGGGGTGAAGGCGATCTTGCGCAGCTCCGCGTGGCTGCCCGAGTCCTTGCGCCAGAGCCCGCTGACGATGTCCACCGCCTCTTCGGGCGTGGCGGCGAACTCCAGACCCGCGTAGACGGGTGCGCAGGCGTCGAGGCCCAGGTCCTGGGCGGAGAGCCGGCGGCCGAGCCGTCGGGTGAACACCTCGGCGATCAGCGCGGGCGTGGTGCCGCGCGGCTGCTGGCCGCGGAGCCAGCGGGTCACGGAGGTCTTGTCGTAGCGCAGGTCGAGACCGTGTTCCAGCCCGAGCTGATCGACTCGGCGGGCGAGGCCCGCGTTGGAGAATCCGGCTTCCTGGATGAGTGCGGCGAGCTGCCGATTGGGGATGCGCTGCGAGGGTCGTTCCGTCATCAGCTGTGCGGTCTCCTGCCTTCCGGGCCAGTCGCAGCCCTCATGGAACGGCGCGAATTTAGCGGCCTTTGCCCTGCGTACTGCCGGGTCGGCCGCACATTCATCCGATCGTGTGAGCAACCGGGTGAACACTGACGGCCCGCCCTCGGCCGTCACGGCCGCGTGCACCGCCGTACAGTGGCTGGGCGCGACAAGTGCACGGTGAAGGTTCTTAGGGAGGCAGTGCCGTGAGTGAGCTGCGGTTCGTCCGGCTGGGCTTCGGCGAGGAAGCGGTCGAGTACCAGGAGGCGTGGCAGAGGCAGCGCGAGGTGCACGCGGCCCGGTTCGCCGACGAGATCCCGGACACCTGTCTGCTGCTGGAGCACCCGCCGGTCTACACGGCCGGACGGCGTACGCAGGACAGCGAGCGCCCCCTGGACGGCACGCCCGTCATCGACGTGGACCGCGGCGGCAAGATCACCTGGCACGGCCCGGGGCAGCTGGTGGGCTATCCGATCCTCAAGCTGCCGCGTCCGGTGGACGTCGTCGCCCATGTCCGCAGGCTGGAGGACGCCCTGATCGGGGCGTGCGCCGAGTTCGGTCTGGAGACCAGCCGGATCGAGGGCCGCAGCGGGGTGTGGGTGCTGGGCGACCCGGTCGAGGAGCGCCCGGCGCTCGGCGGGCTGTCGCTGGACTTCGACCCGAGACTCACGGACGAGGAGTTCGACCCGAGGCTGAACGGCCCGGAGTACGCCCCCTCCAACGCCGGTCAGCGCCGTGAGGACCGCAAGCTCGCCGCGATCGGCATCCGGATCGCCAAGGGTGTCTCGATGCACGGCTTCTCCCTGAATGTGAACCCGGACAACACCTGGTTCGACCGGATCGTGCCGTGCGGGATCCGGGACGCGGGGGTGGCCTCGCTGGCGAATGAGCTGGGCCGCGAGATCACCATCGCGGAGGTGCTGCCGGTGGTGGAGCGACACCTGAGGTCGGTGTTGGAGAACGCCGATCTCCGCCCGAGGCGGGTGGAGAGCGCAGTGTAGAGCGCGTGATGGGAATGCGCCCCGGTGAGTAGGGGTTGGCCGGACGTAGGGCCGAACAATTGACGGGCGTACCCTGGTGTGCGCCGCAGAATCGAATGCCGCGATAGCAGAAAGGGGCGCCGACGTGTCCGCTGTCGCACCCGACGGACGCAAGATGCTGCGCCTGGAGGTCCGGAACGCCCAGACCCCCATCGAGCGCAAGCCCGAGTGGATCAAAACCCGGGCGAAGATGGGCCCCGAGTACACCAAGATGCAGGCGCTCGTGAAGGGCGAAGGGCTGCACACGGTGTGCCAGGAGGCGGGCTGTCCCAACATCTACGAATGCTGGGAGGACCGCGAGGCGACCTTCCTCATCGGCGGTGACCAGTGCACCAGGCGCTGTGACTTCTGCCTGATCGACACGGGCAAACCGCAGGCGCTGGACCTGGACGAGCCCCGCCGGGTCGGCGAGTCGGTCGTCACCATGGACCTGAACTACGCCACCATCACCGGCGTCGCCCGCGACGACCTGGAGGACGGCGGCGCGTGGCTGTACGCGGAGACCGTCCGCCAGATCCACTCGATGACGTCGGAGCGCGAGGGCGGCCACACCAAGGTCGAGCTGCTGATACCGGACTTCAACGCGATGCCCGCGGCGCTGGCCGAGGTCTTCTCGTCCCGGCCCGAGGTGCTCGCGCACAATGTCGAGACCGTGCCCCGCATCTTCAAGCGGATCCGTCCCGGTTTCCGCTACGACCGCTCGCTGGAGGTCATCACCCGCGCCCGTGAGGCCGGGCTGGTCACCAAGTCCAATCTGATCCTGGGCATGGGCGAGGAGCGCGCGGAGATCACCGACGCGCTGCGGCAGCTGCACGACGCGGGCTGCGAGCTGATCACGATCACCCAGTATCTGCGCCCGTCGGCGCGGCATCTGCCGGTGGACCGCTGGGTGAAGCCGCAGGAGTTCGTGGAGCTGAAGGACGAGGCCGACCAGATCGGCTTCTCCGGTGTGATGTCGGGCCCGCTGGTCCGTTCCTCGTACCGGGCCGGCCGGCTCTTCGGCCAGGCCATGGAGCGGCGCGGCCAGTCGGCCGCCACCGTGCAGCAGGCCACCACCGTGTGAATTCGGGCACAAGCGACTACCGCCCGGTAAGGGCTGGTCATGGCGCGGCCCGTACTCCCCCCGCAGGTAGGGGCGGCGTACGGGCCGCGTCCGCGTTCACCGGGCCCGGCGCGGCGCGGCGTCATGGTTTCATCCATGTTTGACCGGTCGGTCACCCCCTGGTAACACCAACGGGTAAACCTGATCCCAGTGTCCGAATGTGTCCGGATCTCAGGTATCCAGAGGGGGGCCTCCGCCAATGCAGACCGCACCGACCGCCAGCCCGTCCATCACCGGCGCCCTGCGTGCCGTGGAGTCCCTGCTTCTCGGCGGCGGACAGCGCACCGCGCGCCGCAACGCCTGGTCGGCGGTGCTGGAGGACCGCGGCCGGGCCAGGGACCGGGCCGAGGCCCAGCATGTACTGGAGGCCGTGGCTGGTACCGCCCCACAGGCCACGTAAACTTCCGGTTATGGCGAGGAAGGCAAAATCAGACGGCGCTGACGCCGCTGCGAACCCGGGGCGACTGAAGCAGATCGCTCAGACCTACAAGATGACCCGAAAGGCCGACCCGAAGGTCGGTCTGATCATCGCGGCTGTGGGAATCGTCACCTTCGGTGTCTTCCTCGCGATCGGCTTCTGGGTCGGCCACCCCATCTATCTGGGCATTCTGGGCTTCCTCCTGGCGTTCCTCGCGATGGCGATCATCTTCGGCCGCCGTGCCGAGCGGGCGGCTTTCGGCCAGATGGAGGGCCAGCCCGGCGCTGCCGCCGCCGTTCTCCAGAACGTGGGACGCGGCTGGTCCACCACCCCGGCGGTCGCGATGAACCGCAGCCAGGACGTGATCCACCGCGCCGTCGGCCGCGCCGGCATCGTGCTGGTGGCCGAGGGCAACCCGAACCGGCTGAAGTCGCTGCTGGCGGCCGAGAAGAAGAAGATGGCGCGCATCGTGCTGGACGTACCGGTGCACGACATCATCGTGGGCACCGAAGAGGGCCAGGTGCCGCTGAAGAAGGTCCGTACGACCATGCTGAAGCTGCCGCGAGTACTCTCCGGCGCGCAGGTGGCGGCCGCGAACGACCGGCTTCGGGCACTTGGGGATCTTATGAGCAATATGCCCATGCCGAAGGGGCCCATGCCCAAGGGCATGCGGATGCCGCGCGGCGGCCCGAAGACCCGCTGAGGCACGCGTTCCGCGCGTCCGACTGACTGACTGACGAATGGCTGAGGGGCTCCCGGATTCCGGGAGCCCCTCAGCCATTCGTCGTTTCCGTGTCTCTCCGCGTCTCCGCGTCTCCGTGCTAGATCCGGACCTGTACGGCACGGGCGAGGCGGTCGTGCAGCCCGCGCCCGTCGCGGTCCCAGATGAGCGCCGGGATCGCGAGGCAGAGCAGCGCGCTGCGCACCACGACCCGCCCGACGCCGAGCCTGCCCCCGTCCGCGGAGACCACGGCGAGGCCCAGGACGCGCTTTCCGGGGGTGAAGCCGACAGTGCCGACGGTGAGCACGTTCAGTACGAGAAAGACGGCCAGGGCCCAGTTTCCCGCGGCCTGCCGGTCGCCGTCGGCGAGGAGTCCGTACGCGATCAGGAAGCAGAGCCCCCAGTCGATGAAAAGGGCGCCGAAGCGCCGTCCGAGGGGGGCCATGGAGCCCGGTCCTGCCTCCGGCAGACCGAGCCGCTTGCCCCGGTGCCCGAAGTCGGCGCCCATCTCCTCGGCCGCCGCGCGGGGCCCCGAGAGCCACGATCCGATTACTTGCCTGTTGTCCACCCGTCCACGGTACTGCGCCCGGTTTCCCCTCCTTCCGCCCGGTCCCGGTTCCGGGCGGAACGCCCGGCGCGCCGGGCCGCCGCCCCGTACCGCCCCGGTTAACTTGTGCGAAACAAATGGGTCATGCTGGAGAAATCCCGTCTGCCTAAGGTCGGGGCTGCGCGCGCCACCGCACTGGCCGCACGACCGAGCTGTACAAACCCGCCCCGCCCGGGACGGGAGTAGGAGGAGTTGGATGTTCCAGAACGCCGACGACGTCAAGAAGTACATCGCCGACGAGGACGTCAAGTTCATCGACGTTCGATTCTGCGACCTGCCTGGCGTGATGCAGCACTTCACGATCCCGGCCGCGGCGTTCGACCCGACCGAGGAGCTGGCCTTCGACGGCTCCTCGATCCGCGGCTTCCAGGCGATCCACGAGTCCGACATGGCGCTCCGCGCCGACCTGTCGACGGCCCGTGTCGATCCCTTCCGCCGGGACAAGACGGTCAACATCAACTTCTTCATCCACGACCCGATCACGGGCGAGCAGTACAGCCGCGACCCGCGCAACATCGCCAAGAAGGCCGAGACCTACCTCGCCTCCACCGGCATCGCGGACACCGCGTACTTCGGCCCCGAGGCCGAGTTCTACGTCTTTGACTCGGTGCGCTTCAACACCTCCGCCAACGAGGGCTTCTACCACATCGACTCCGAGGCCGGCGCCTGGAACACCGGCAAGGTCGAGGACAACCGCGGCTACAAGGTCCGCTACAAGGGCGGCTACTTCCCCGCCCCGCCGGTGGACCACTTCGCCGACCTCCGCGCGGAGATCTCCCTCGAACTGGACCGCCAGGGCCTCCAGGTCGAGCGCCAGCACCACGAGGTGGGCACGGCCGGCCAGGCCGAGATCAACTACAAGTTCAACACCCTCCTCGCCGCCGCCGACGACCTGATGCTCTTCAAGTACATCGTGAAGAACGTCGCCTGGCGCAACGGCAAGACCGCCACCTTCATGCCGAAGCCGATCTTCGGCGACAACGGCTCGGGCATGCACGTCCACCAGTCCCTCTGGCAGGGCGGCGTGCCGCTCTTCTACGACGAGCAGGGTTACGCCGGTCTCTCCGACACCGCGCGCTACTACATCGGCGGCATCCTCAAGCACGCCCCCTCGCTCCTGGCCTTCACCAACCCCACGGTGAACTCCTACCACCGCCTCGTGCCCGGCTTCGAGGCCCCGGTCAACATGGTCTACTCCCAGCGCAACCGCTCCGCCGCGATGCGGATCCCGATCACGGGCTCCAACCCCAAGGCCAAGCGCGTCGAATTCCGCGCCCCGGACCCCTCCTCCAACCCCTACCTCGCCTTCTCCGCCCTCCTCCTCGCGGGCCTCGACGGCGTCAAGAACAAGATCGAGCCCGCCGAGCCGATCGACAAGGACCTCTACGAGCTCGCCCCCGAAGAGCACGCGAGCGTCCCCCAGGTCCCCACCTCCCTCCCGGCCGTCCTCGACGCCCTGGAGTCCGACAACGAGTACCTCCAGGCCGGCGGCGTCTTCACCTCCGACCTCATCGAGACCTGGATCGACTACAAGCGCACCCACGAGATCGCCCCGATCCAGCTGCGCCCCCACCCGCACGAGTTCGAGCTGTACTTCGACATCTAGGAACACCCCGGGCCGGAGCGGATCTCCCCGCTCCCCCGAGCTGTCCACCAGCCGTCGGCCACGCGCTTCCTTCCCGGAAGCCGTGGCCGGCGGCCGTTTCCGTCCATGGCACAGAATGGGCGCATGACCGATCAGGAGGACGAGAACGCCCGGCAGGCC
>NZ_BMWG01000002.1:470916-483048 GCF_014651115.1 Streptomyces inusitatus
CCACCCCCCGCGCGGGGCGCGCGCCCCCCCCCCCCCCCCCCGGCCTCCCCCCCGCCCCCCCCCCCCCCTCCCTCCCCCGGCAGGCGGGCCCCGCCGACCGTTTCCGTCCATGGCACAGAATGTGCGCATGACCGATCAGGAGTACGAGAACGCCTGACAGGCCCACGCCGCGGCGGCGCGGGGGGAGCCTGTCGTCGGCACAGGCAGTGGACGGGCCGTCTTTCCCTCGATGGTCGCCGACGGGGAGTGAGCGGCGCGCCCGTCACCCGGGTGCCGCTGGAATGAGTCGATGGGGGCCGCGGAACCCCTAGGGTGTGCGGCATGTCTGAGCCTGAGCTGATTCGGATCGTGTCCCGTTCCTCTCCCATGGCGCTCGCGCAAGTCGAGCGGGTGCGGGCCGAGTTGGGGAGGTGTCGGCCGGGGGTGCGGACGGAGGTGGTGCCGGTGACGACGTCGGGGGATCGGTGGATGGGGGATTTGGGGAGGTTGGGGGGTAAGGGGGCGTTCACCAAGGAGGTGGATGCGGCGTTGTTGGCGGGGGAGGCGGATGTGGCGGTGCACTGTGTGAAGGATGTGCCGGCGGATCGGCCGTTGCCGGCGGGGACGGTGTTCGCGGCGTTTTTGGAGAGGGACGACGTCAGGGACGCGCTGGTGCACGGTGGGGGGCTGACGCTGGACGAGCTGCCGGACGGGACGCGGATCGGGACGTCGTCGGTGCGGAGGGTGGCGCAGTTGGCGGCGTCGCATCCGGGGCTGGAGTGTGTGCCGATGCGGGGGAACGCGAATCGGCGGCTGGAGAAGCTGGCGGCGGGGGAGGCGGACGCGCTGCTGTTGGCGGTGGCGGGGCTGGAGCGGATCGGGCGTACGGATGTGATCAGTGAGGTGCTCTCGCCGGAGGTGATGTGCCCGCCGATCGGGGCGGGGATTCTGGCGCTCCAGTGCCGGGAGGGGGACGAGGCGACGATCGATGTGGTGAGCGGGCTCGGTGACCGGGCGGCGTATCGGGAGGCGACGGCGGAGCGGATGTTTCTGCATGTGCTCCAGGGGCACTGCAATTCGCCGATCGCGGGGTACGCGCGGGCCGAGAGCGGTGGGGATCTGTCGCTGCGGGCGAAGGTCTTCACGCCGGACGGCAAGCGGGTGCTGAACGCGCACGAGTGGGCGGGGCCGCTCGATCCGGCGACGCTCGGGACGTCGGTGGCGGTGGCGCTGCTGCGGCAGGGGGCGCGGGAGCTGATCGACGGAATCGACCACTGAGGCACGGAGGCACGGAGGCGGATCGGCTTTGTATTAGTGTGAAAAATGTTTGCAGCTAGTGCAGGTAGCGGCTAGCGTTTGCCGCATGCCCGCGACACCTCCCTCCGTGACCGTCCTCACCGGTCGCCATGTCCGTCTGGAACCGCTCACCAGGGCCCATCTGCCCGATCTCTTCGACGCCGGCGGCGGGGACGACGAGATCTGGCGCTGGCAGGGCGGGCCGACTCCGCGCACGCGGGAGGAGTTGGGCGAGAGGCTGGACGGGGTGCTCGCCGAGGCCGAGCGGGGGACGTACGTCCCGTTCGCCGTGGTGCATCTGGCGAGCGGCCGGGCCGTCGGCTGGACAACCTTCCTGGACGTCGACGCGGCGCATGAGCGGCTGGAGATCGGCTGGACCTGGTACGGCCGGGAGTACTGGCGTACCGCGGTCAATTCGGAGACGAAGCTGCTCCTGCTGACGCACGCGTTCGAGGAACTGGGCATGGGCCGGGTGCAGCTGAAGACCGATCATCTCAATGAGCGCTCGCAGGCGGCCATCGCCCGGCTCGGCGCGCGGCGCGAGGGAGTGCTGCGCAGGCATCGGCGGCGGCCGGACGGAAGCTGGCGGGACTCGGTGTACTTCTCGATCCTCGCCGAAGAATGGCCGCCCGTGAAGGAGCGTCTCCGTGCCCGCCTCTGACCCCGCAATCACAGTACGAGAGCTGATCTATTACCCGGTGAAGGGCTGCGCCGGTACGGAGGTGGACTCGGCCTCCGTCGGGGAGATGGGCCTGCTGCACGACCGTGTCTTCATGGCGGTGGACGCCGAGGACGGCTCCTTCCGCAGTCAGCGGACGCTGCCCGCGCTGGCGGCCGTGCGGCCCGAGGTGCTCGACGGCGGGGCCCGGCTGCGGCTGTCCGCCGACGGGGTGGAGAGCGTCGTGGTGGAGGTCGAACCGGATGCCGAGCGGCGGGCGGTGACCCTGTTCGGGCGGCCCGTCGGTGAGGTGCCGGACCAGGGGGACATGGCGGCCGAGTGGTTCTCGGAGGTGCTCGGGAAGCGGTCCCGGCTGGTACGGGTGCCGCCCGGCTTCGATCGGGACGGCTGGGGCGAGACGCCCGGCAAGGTCGGTTTCGCCGATGCGCACGCCCTGCTGATCGCCTCCCGGCGCTCGCTGGACGATCTGAACGCCCGGATCACGGCCGGAGGCGGCCGGCCGGTGCCGATGAACCGGTTCCGGCCGAACATCGTGCTCGACGGCTGCGCCGAGCCGCACGACGAGGACCGGATGCGCGGGCTGGGGATCGGCACCGCCGAATTCGCCTACTCGGTACGGGCGATGCGATGCGCGGTGCCGATGGTCGACCAGGTCACCGGGGTGCGCTCGGGGCCGGAGCCGATCCGGACGCTCGCCACCTACCGGCGGGAGCCGGAGTACGAGAACAAGGTGAGCTTCGGGATGAAGGCCGCCGTCCTGCGGCACGGCGTCCTCTCGGTGGGCGATGCCGTACGGGTGACCTGGGCAGCCGAACAGCCCGTCTGAAGGGGTTTCCACGACAGCCGCTGCCGCCCCGGGACACCGGGGCGGGCAGCGGCTGTCGTGCGGGAGTACGGATAAGGAATCAGCGGCCGTAGCGGATCAGCGCCCGCACCATCCGGCAGGTGGCGTCGGACGGCGGGTGCACTCCGATCAGGTCGGCGGTCTCGCGGATCCGCCGGTTGTCCGCCGTCGCCGGGGGGTGGATCCCCGAGTCGAGCAGGGCGATCGCCAGGCGCATCGCCTTCAGCCTGCGGTTGTGCGTCACATACCACTCGCGCGGCCGTCCGGCCGGAAGCGGCTTCTTGGCGAGGGGCGCGCACCCGGCCGCGGCGCGGGTGGTGCGCACCGTCCGGGTGGTGCGCACGGTGGTGGTCGTCGTGGTCGTCGTGGTCGGTTCAGTCGGCTTCGTCATGACTCTGGTTACGGCCATCGGCAAACCTCCAGGCACGGTGGCGGGACCCTCCCGAACTACCCCCCATTCTACTTCCAGGCACTGACAATCGGCCCTGGCCAGACGGTGTTTATGGGCTTCGGGGCGGTACCGTGGCGGCATGGAGATCTGGATCAATCCCGCCTGTTCCAAGTGCCGGGGCGCGCTCGAACTGCTCGACGCGGAGGGCGCCCGGTACACCGTGCGGCGCTATCTGGAGGACGTGCCGAGCGAGGAGGAGATCCGCGGCGTACTGGAGCGGCTCGGGCTCGAACCGTGGGAGATCACCCGTACCCAGGAACCCGTGGCGAAGGAGCTGGGGCTGAAGGAGTGGGCGCGGGAGCCTGCCGCGCGCGAGCGGTGGATCGCGGCGCTGGCGCGGCATCCGAAGCTGATCCAGCGGCCGATCATCACGGCGGAGGACGGCACGGCGGTGGTGGCGCGCACACCGGAGGCGGTACGGGACGCCCTCGGCCGCGTCCCGTAGTCCGACCGCGCCGACCGCCCCGACCGGGCTCACCGGGCTCAGCGCTCGTCGGTGCCCGCGACCTTGCCGGTCGCGAGCGCGATCCGGTTCCAGGTGTTGATGGTGATGATCAGGGCCAGGAGCTGGGCCAGCTCCCGCTCGTCGAAGTGGGCCGCCGCCGCCGCGTAGACCGCGTCCGGGACGCCGCCGTCGGCGATGAGGGTGACCGCCTCGGTGAGGGCCAGTGCCGCCTGCTCCCGCTCGGTGAAGAAGTGCCTGGCCTCGCGCCAGACGCCCGTCATGTGCAGGCGTTCCTCGCTCTCCCCCGCCTTGCGGGCGTCGCCGGTGTGCATGTGCAGGCAGTACGCGCAGTGGTTGAGCTGCGAGGAGCGGATCTGGACCAGCTCCACGAGGGTCGGGTCCAGGCCCTCGCGGGCGGCGGCGTCCAGGCCGATCACCGCGCGGAAGACCTTGGGGGCCTGACGCGCGAAGTCGATGCGGGCGGCGGGAGAGGGGGTGGCGGGGTTCCGTGTCGTCGTCATGGGTACCAATCTAGGATCACGGGCGACCGGTCGTAGGGTGCATTTCCATGGAAGATTCTTGGGTCAATTCGGCGGAGGTCCTGGGGGCGGATCTCCATCTGGAGCTGTCGGGTCCGGGCAGTCGGCGGGCGGTTCTGATGCGGGCGCTGCGCGAGGCGGTACGCGGCGGCCGGCTGGCCCCCGGGACCCGGCTGCCGCCCTACCGCTCGCTCGCCGCCGATCTGGGCGTCGCGCGCAACACGGTCGCCGACGCCTACGCCGAGCTGGTCGCCGAAGGCTGGCTGACCGCCCGCCAGGGCTCGGGCACCCGGGTCGCCGCACGCGCCGAGCCCGTCGCTCCGGTCCGGGTGCGGACCACCCCCGACCGGGTCGGCAAGCCGGTGTACGACCTGGTGCAGGGGAAACCCGACCCGGCGGCCTTCCCCCGTACCGCCTGGATCGCCTCGGCGCGGCGGGCGCTGAACGCGGCGCCGAACGACGCGTTCGGGCCCGGTGATCCGCGCGGGCGGGCGGAGCTGCGCGAGGCGCTCGCCGGGTATCTGGCGCGGGCGCGCGGGGTGCGGACCGATCCGGAGCGGATCGTGCTCTGTTCGGGGGTGGCGCACGGGCTGCGGCTGCTGGCACGGACGGTCGGCGGGCGGTGGGGCGTGGAGGCGTACGGACTGCCCTTCCACCGGGGGCTGCTGACCGGGGCGGGGGTGGAGACCGCGCCGCTCGCGGTCGACGCGGAGGGGGCCGATGTGTCCGGGCTCGGCCGGGAGCGTGCCGTACTGCTCACTCCGGCGCACCAGTTCCCCACCGGCGGTCCGCTGGGGTCCGGCCGGCGGGCCGCCGTCGTGGACTGGGCGCGGGCCACGGGCGGGCTGGTGGTGGAGGACGACTACGACGGGGAGCTGCGGTACGACCGGCAGCCGGTGGGGGCCGTCCAGTCGCTGGATCCGGAGCGGGTGGCGCTGCTGGGGTCGGTGAGCAAGAGCCTCTCCCCCACGCTCCGGATCGGCTGGATGGTGCTCCCGGACGCGCTGGTGGACGACATCGCGGCGGCGAAGGGGGAGCGGGAGCAGTGGTCGAGCGCCACCGAGCAGCTCACCCTCGCGGACTTCATCGCCTCGGGCGAATACGACCGCCATGTGCGGCGGATGCGTCAGCGGCACCGCCGCCGCCGCGACCGGCTGGTGGAGGTGCTCGCCGAGCGCGCTCCACAGGTCCGGGTGGGCGGGGTCGCGGCCGGGCTGCACGCCGTGCTGGAGCTGCCGCCGGGGAGCGAGCGAGCGGTGGTGAAGGCCGCGGCCTGGCAGGGGCTGGCGGTCGAGGGGCTGGACGAGTACCGCCACCCCCTCGCCCCGGCGGGCCGCCGGGACGGGCTCGTCGTCGGCTACGCCACCCCGCCCGAACGCGACTACCCCGGCGCGCTGGACGCCCTGTGCCGGGCGCTGCCCCCGGCCGAGGAGAGCCTCGCGGGGGCGTGAAGCAGGGGCGTGAAGCAGGGCGTGAAGGGGAACGCGGGCGTACGGGCGGCGTACGAGACCGTCGCGGCCGAGTGCGCCAAGGCGGCGAATACGATGTTTTCATCGCACCGCCGAAGAAAGGACCCATCACCCCATGGCGTTCAAGCGCACCCTTCCCTTCGTGCTCCTCCACGACGCCGACGACGTCCACGCGGACCTCGTCACCGCGCTGGAGACGGCCGACCCGTCATCGCGGGCCGGGCTCCAGGAGGCGCTGCGGATCGTCGAACGCCACCGGGCGCTGACGGACGAGCAGCGGACGGGGGAATGGGTACGGCGGACCCTGCGCGACGCGGAGGCCGATCCGGTCCATGACCATGTACGCGCGGTCAAGGTGCTGCGCGAGGCCGCGCCGGGGCTCGGGCTCGTCGCCGCGAACGACCTCGTCAAGGCGTCCGGCGAAGACAGGCCCTAGTCGCCGCCGCCGCAGCCGCCCCCGCACGAGTGCGTACCGGTGTCGTCGGACCAGCCGTTCCCCCCACCGTGGTTCGGAGCGTCACGCTTCGACCGGGACGGTCTCAGCTCGCGCCGAGGACGAGGGGCTCGCCGGGACACCCCCTTGCTCAGCGCACGGCGGGTCCGGTCCGGAAGTCCCTCCAGCGCGGCGTCGGCCACCCGCCGGCAGTACCGGTTGAAGCGCCGCCAGCGCCGGGCGCCCTCGTCGGGCCATGCCGCCGCGGCGAGCGCGAGCAGGCCCCAGAGGGGCCACCACACCAGGACCCACAGCGCGGGGTCCCCGCCCAGGAACGGGGAGGGGAGGCGCACCCCGGCGGCGAGGCCGTGCGCGCTGATGCCGAAGCCGATGACGCACGCGGCGAGGGCCACGACGGCCCGGCCGGGTTCGGCGTGGTGGCGCACGGCCGGGACGCGGTCGGCGAGTCGGCTCCGATACGGTGCAAAGTCGTCCGTGTCCGCGTCGAGGATCTCGTACAGCCGGGTCCTTTTTGTGGCGCTCCGGCGGCGGATGCCTTCGAAGAGCGCGGACAGGACCGGGTCGGACGGTTCGGGAGCGCCGGGCACGGCCGTGATCACGCCCGCGTCGGAGATGTCGACGGCTCCCCGCAGGGCGAGGAGGCCCACGGCCGTCCGTGCGGCAGTCCGCTCGCCGCCCGCCTGCCAGGACGCCTCCACGGGCCCGATGCCCTCGCGTTTGACGCGCCGGATGGTCGCGCGGTCGGTCCACCCCCGGATCAGGCACCAGCAGCCCAGCGCCGCGTTGACCGCCGCGAATCCCAGCAGCCACCAGAGCGCGAAGCGCGCCTCGCCGGTCATCCACCCCATCGATTCCCCCTCGTCTCAGTTCAGTCTGGACTCCGCCTCCGCCAGGATCTCGGTGAGGCGGAGGCCGAACCAAGCGTCGCAGCCGTGCGGGCGGCCGGTGGTCATGGAGGAGCGGAGTTCGTCGACGGCGGCGCGGTAGGCGGTGATGGCGTCGTTCCAGCGGGGCATCGCGGTTCTGCCGTGCTCGCCGACGAGTTCGACGCCCGCGCCCGCCGCGTTCGGCGGCGCGCCGAGGCCGAGGGTGGAGGTGCTGGAGGCGCCGGAGGAGTGGCGGAGGACGAGATGGACGCTGTCCGCCGGGCCGCGCAGGGCGTTCACCTCGGTGACGTCGCCGAGTACGGGGATGAGTACGGACAGGGCGTGGGGTCCGACGTCCCAGAGGCCGCCCTTCTCGCTCCGCCAGGGCGAGCGGGGGTGGCGGCCGTCGGCCGAGCCGGGGGCGTGGCGCGCGCCGAGCCATCGGGCGTGGGCGGTGAACCAGCCGCCGACGGAGGCCTGTTCGTTGATCCACAGTTCGGTGTCGGGGGCGAAGCGCAGGGTGCAGAAGACCACCGAGGCCACCTTGGCCCGCCGTGCCGCCTCGGCGGTCTCGCGGGCCGCGGCCACCGTCGTGGCGACCGGTTTGTCCAGCAGCAGCTGACGGCCCGCGTCGGCGGCCCGGACCGCGAGCGGGGCCTGTACGTCCGGGGGCAGGGCGAAGGCGGCGGCGTCGCACTCCGCGAGGAGCGCGTCGATGCCCTCGTCGCCCGAGTACGCGGCCGTCCCATGGTCCCGGGCGAGCGCGGCGGCGGCCTCGGGCCGTCTCGCCCACACCCCGACGAAGTCCACTCCGCCATGGGCGGCGAGTGCGGGCGCATGGGTCTGCCTCGCCCAATGACCGGCGCCGAAAAGTCCACAACGCAACATCTTCACGGGATTGTGCATGGGGCTCAGTGTGCCCGTCCCGCCCCGTCCGCCGGGCGAAAATCGGAGGAGCGACCCACGCACGGGTGTTACGTTTCCGGGGCCGGCCGCGGGACTCCGGCGCGACTTCCGAGACTCGCTCTGTAAAGCCATGATTTCGCCGTTCGCGCCCCCATTCCCCGGCCGGCTTCCTGCTGCCCGCCCGAGGGGGAGAACCGTGGGCAAGTCCGCCGAAGCCGCCGAGGTCGTCGCCGATCCCGTCGCCGAGAGCCTCGCCGACCTGGTCGCCGCCGAAGACGTACTGATCTTCGTGAACGCGGCGGTGACCGCCACCGGACAGCGCGAGTTCCGCTCCGACGCGGCCGGGCAACAGCTCTCGCTGGCCTTTCTCCATGAGTACGTCCAGGTCAACTATCGCCCGGTGTACGCGGCGGCCCTCGCCCTCGACATCAACGACCACAACGCGGCCCTGATCATCCAGCGGCTGCTGCGCACCTCGGGCGAGGTGGACGCCGAGCAGAAGCGCCGGGAGGGCGAGCTGATCGCCGCCCGGCTGGCGGTGCTGCCGCCGCAGCGGGTGTACCGGCTGTTCCGGGCCTTGCGCGCGGCGAAGGTCAACAACCGGCGCACCCGGGCGATCCAGCGGGAGTGGCTGGCGGCGCGGCCGGATCTCGGGCTGGACGCGGTGAAGTACCGCGAGGGGCTGCGGACGGCCGTCCGGCACACCCATCTGCCGCCCGGGCCCGCCGAAGGGGCGAAGGAGCTGGGCGACTTCCTCTTCGAGCCGAAGAAGCGCACCCGCTACGCGCATCCGCTGCTGGAGGCGCACCGCCGCGCCCACTACGAGCAGGGCGCGGTCTACGAGCTGCCGTTCACGGTCGCCGAGGGCTTCGCCGCCCGGCACGGGGTGGCGCGCGAGGTGTTCCTGGAGCGGATCGCGCCCCGGATGACGCGGCTGGAGCGGCTGCGCACCCAGGCCGCGACCTCCGCAGTCGCCTCCGCCCCCCGGGCCGATCTCGCCTCGATGCCGTTGACCCGGCTCGCGCTCTACGTCCTCTCGCTCTCCCTCGACGAGCGCTCACGGCGTCGCGAGGAGCTGACGGGCGCGCTGCGGGCCTCGGCGCTGCGTGCGGCGGGGCCGCACGCGGGGAGCTGGGGCGAGGTCGCGGCGGTGCTGGACGACAGCTACTCGTCGTACGGCTCGGGGGTGAAGCGCAGGCGTCCGCTGGCGGTCGCGCTGGGCGCGCACTATCTGCTGGCGGCGCTGGCCGGTTCGTATCGCGCGCACTGGACCTCGGGCCGTGCGGACGCGCTGCTGGTGCGGCCGTGGGGCGCGAGCCCGGTCGGGGCGCGGATACTCGACGCGCTGGAGGGTCCGCCGGAGCGGCTGGTGATCGTCTCGGACGGCTGGGACAACGCGCCGCCGGGGCTCGCGGGCGAGGTGCTGCGGGTCTGGCGCACCCGGCTCGATCCGGCGCGGCGCACCAGTGTCGTCCATCTGAATCCGGTGTACGACGCGGACGGTCTCGACGTCCGGCGGCTCGCGCCGAGCGTGCCGACGGCGGGGGTCCGGGACGCGGAGGATCTCCCGGCCCTGGTGGAGATCGCGCAGTTCGCGGAGGGCCGTACCGGGCTCGCCGAGCTTCAGTCGTATCTGGACCGCCGTGTCGAGCGGTTCGTGGCGGCGCGCCGCCGCCAGGGTGGGGATCGGGATCGGGATCGGGAGGGGTCGCGGTGAACAAGCTCGATCTGAGCGGGCTTTCGGTGCTGCCCTCGCAGGTGTGGGGCGGGATCCGGCTGGTCCCGCTGGTGCGCGGGACGCCGGTGGAGGGGCTGCGGCTGCGCCGGGAGGTGTACGGGAGTGAGTACGCGGAGGTGGAGACGCGGCCGGGTCAGCGCTATGTCTCCTATGTTCCGCACGGTTTTGTGGCGGACTGGTCGGCGGAGGGACTGGCGGACGGATCGGCGGACCGGCGGGCGAAGGGCGGCGGTGCGGAGTCCGCGGTGTACGGGACCCGGCTGGGCGGCGCGGCGCCGCCGTGCGTACCGCTGCGCGCCCATCACCGGCTGGCCAAGCGCCTCCGCGCCCGGGGGGCGGCCGAGCGGCGGCTGCGGTTCCTGCCGCAGCATCTGGCGCTGGAGGGCTATCTGTCGCTGCACTTCGGCGGCCCGTCCACGGCCTGGGACGAGTGGTCGGCCGAGGCGCTGCGGCAGGGGCTCCCGCCGCGCGCGGAGGCGGCGTACGGGGGATGGCGGGTGCCCGGGCTCGATGAGGCGCTGCGGGTCTTCGAGATCCATCCGGGGCAGTGCGGGGTGCTGCTGTACGCGGCGGACTCGCTCGCCGCGGCCTTCGTGGTGCCGCATCCGGAGGACTACCGGGCGCTGCACGCGACGCTGATCGAGGATCTGTACGGGGAGGTGATCCATCAGTACGCGTTCTTCGGCGGGCCGGTGCCCGAGTTCACCGTCCGTCTCGGCGACGGGCGGGGGGTGCGGACGCTGGACGGTCTGCGGGCGGCGGCGCGCGCGGCGGAGCGGGAGTGGGCCGAGGGGCATGACGCGCTGATGGCGGCGCGGCTGCTGGATCCCTCGTATCTCTTCGAGCGGGTGTACGCGATGGAGGGGTTCACGCTGTGGCGGTTCCTGCCGTCGTTCCGGCGCGGGGAGCGGGAGCAGCACATCGGCGAGGTGATCACGGATCACCGGGGGCGTACGGCGTATCTGAAGACGTTCCGGCTGTCGGACGCGCAGATCCGGCGGGGGTATCTGCTGAGTGTGCTGAGCGCCCACGACTGGGATCTCGACCGGGCTTCGGCGACGCTCGGCGACGGCCGGGCGGAGCTGGTGCGGCGGATCCGGGACGCGGGGTTCGAGGCGCTGGTGCGGGAGGGGGCGGAGCGGGCGCCCCGGCGCGGCGGCGGGGGCGGTGGCGGGTAGCCGTGGCAGTGTGGGGCGTCCCACAGGCCCTTCCCGTACCGCGTAACACGGGGTTCACAATCGGGCAACGGACGGGAAATGGTGTATTGCGAAGCTTCATCGCATACCGCTGCACCCGCAAGACCGTAAGAGGATGAGGCCCCGTGACCTTCAAGGCTGAGTACATCTGGATCGACGGCACCGCGCCGACCGCCAAGCTTCGTTCCAAGACGAAGATCCTCGCCGACGGAGCGGAGCTGCCCCTCTGGGGCTTCGACGGTTCCAGCACCAACCAGGCCCAGGGCGACGCGTCCGACTGTGTGCTGCTGCCGGTCTTCTCCTGCCCCGACCCGATTCGCGGCGGCTCGGACCTGCTGGTGCTGTGCGAGGTCCTCAACACGGACATGACCCCGCACCCGTCGAACACCCGGGCGGAGCTGACCGAGGCCGGTCAGCGGTTCGCCTCGCAGGAGCCGATCTTCGGCATCGAGCAGGAGTACACCTTCTTCGACGGCGACCGTCCGCTCGGCTTCCCGGTCGGCGGCTTCCCCGCGCCGCAGGGCGGCTACTACTGCGGCGTCGGCGTGGACGAGATCCACGGCCGTGACGTGGTGGAGGCGCACCTGGACAACTGTCTCAAGGCGGGGCTCGGGATCTCCGGCATCAACGCCGAGGTCATGCCCGGCCAGTGGGAGTTCCAGGTCGGCCCGCTGCCGCCGGTCGAGGTCTCGGACCAGCTGTGGATCGCGCGCTGGCTGCTCTACCGCACCGCCGAGGACTTCGGGGTGTCGGCGACGCTCGACCCGAAGCCGGTGAAGGGCGACTGGAACGGCGCGGGCGCGCACACCAACTTCTCCACCAAGGTGATGCGCGAGGGCCCCGAGGGGTACGAGGCGATCATCACCGCCTGCGAGTCGCTCGGCGAGGGCTCCAAGCCGCTGGACCACGTCAAGAACTACGGCGCGGGCATCGACGACCGGCTCACCGGGCAGCACGAGACGGCTCCGTGGAACGAGTACAGCTACGGCGTCTCGGACCGGGGCGCGTCGGTGCGCATCCCGTGGCAGGTCGAGAAGGACGGCAAGGGTTATATCGAGGACCGCCGCCCCAACGCCAACGTCGACCCGTATGTGGTGACCCGTCTGATGGTGGACACCTGCTGCTCCGCGCTGGAGAAGGCCGGCCGGAGCTGACCTCGCATCAGTCCCGAGGGGGCGTTCGCCGGGGCCCCCGGGGGCCCCCCCCCCCGCGGCCCGGAGGCGCCCCGGCCCCCTTTTGGGGGGGGGGTGCACGGAGGGGGGGGGGGGGG
>NZ_BMWG01000002.1:483058-777479 GCF_014651115.1 Streptomyces inusitatus
TGTGGGGGGGCCCCCCGCCCCCGCGGGCGGGGAGCGGCCGGCCGGGGCCCCCCCCCCCCCCGCCCGGGGGGGGGGCCCCGCGGGCGCGGGCGCACGCCCCCTCGGTCGTGCCATGAAGGCGCCCTGTCCATCTGTTGGGACGGCGATCCACGGATGGAGAAGGGTGAAGATCGTGTTTCCGCCGGATTGACGCGAGCGATGCATGGGCTGAGCGGGGCAGTTGTCGCACGGACGCCGATTCCCGCTCCCGGCGGGCCACAACTGGGCGCGAGTGTGACGAGATCGGCGTCTCGGTAAGTGAGAGTGACCCTCGTTCGCACAGTGTTCATCTGCTTCAATGAGCCCATGGCCAGCATGGAGAGTATCGCGACAGGTCGCCACGACCTTGAGCCGTTCTGGCCGTCTCGGCAGCACCATGACTTCGATCGGGAGTGTTGCAGCGCGGTGAACGCGCAGGCCCTCTAAAGCCGATCCTCCGGCCTTCGGCCAGCGCGCACGACGTACGTCCGTCCTACCGACTTGACGACTCCTCCGCGTTGAAAGAGAGCTGACCTCTCATGGCGAACTACCGCCCCCTCTCCTCGATTTCCGCCGGCAGCGCGGCCTCCGCCGCCACCGCCGCGACCGCCGCCGTCCACGCGGGGGCGCTGAACCCCGCCCGCCACCGCTTGCGGGCCATAGACCGCGACGAGGTGGTCCCGCAGGGCAGCCTGGTCGATGTCGCCGAGTTCCTGCCGCCGGGGGCGACCTGGCTGCCGGTGCCGCAGCACAGCGTTCCCGGGCTGCCGGGCCGGCCGCCGATGGTCGGCTATCTCGTACTGGTCCCGGCCGACCAGCACCCGGCCGCCGCCGCGCAGCCCGCGCCCGCCGACTCCGACGGTTCGGACGGCTCGGCCGGGCCGGTGCGGATCGACATGGTGGAGCGGGTCGCGGTGGTCAACGACCAGCCCCTCGATCTCACCTATCTCGAATTCGAGCTGCTGGCGCACCTGGTGGCGCACCCGCACCGGGTGCACACCCGGGACCAGCTCGTGACGACGGTCTGGGGTTACGGGCATGTGGGCGACGGACGCACCGTCGACGTCCATGTGGCCCGGCTCCGCCGCAAGCTGGGGGCCGAGCACCGCCACACGATCCAGACCGTGCGGCGGGTCGGCTACAAGTACACCCCGTGAGCGCCGGTCCGGTCCCCCGCCCGGGGGACCGGACCGTACCTCCCGTGACGTGACTACTGGCTTCGGGCCGCGCGGAACTTCGCGAGCGCGCCGAGGGCGAGGTCGAACGCCAGGAACACCAGCAGGGTCACGCCCAGCAGCGGTATGAACCAGCCGATGAACACGGTGGCCGCCGCGAGCGGGAGCAGGACCGTCGCCGGGACCCTGCGCCAGGCTCCGCGCGGTATCGGACGGCCGCCGGTGAAGGTCCGCGCCTTGGTGGGCCTGCGCAGCCACCACATGCGGTAGCCCCACACGATGAGCAGAATGAGCGCGAGCGCGACGACGGCCAGCGCGAGCTGGTTGGCGAGGCCCAGGAAGACGCCCATGTGCGCGTCGATGCCGACCCGGGTGAGCTTGGCGAGCAGCGGATAGTCGGAGAACTGGAGCCGGTCGATGACCGTGCCGCTCGCCGGGTCCACGGCGACCGAGTCGAGGTGGAGGGGGTAGGTGGCGTCCGTCTCCTTGATCACATAGCCGGTGCCCTCCGAGGGCAGCGTGATCGCCAGCTTGTCGCCCCGGATCCCGGACGCGCGCGCCGACTCCAGCGCGTGGTCGATGCCGACGTCCGCGCCCCGGTGGGCGGCCGCGTCGCCGCCGCCGTGGCCCTCGTGGCCCTCGTGTCCGCCGCCGTCTCCCGAGCCGCCCTCGATCGTCGCGGAGATCGCGGGGCTGGCCCCGCCGAGCTGGTCCTGCACCTTGCCGATGTTCTCCCCCGCGTACCGGGACCAGGTCAGTCCGGTGGCGGAGAGCAGCACCAGGCCGACCACGGCCCACAGGCCGACCGTGCCGTGCCAGGAGAGCGTCTTGCGGCGGCCCTTGGCACCGCGCTCGGGCAGCAGCAGCGCGCGCTTGTCGCGGCGCTTGCGGCCCAGCCAGAGCAGCAGTCCGCCGAGGGCGACGACCCAGAGCCAGCTCGCGGCGATCTCGCTGTAGTTGCGGCCGAGGTCACCGAGGTGCAGATCCCGGTGCAGCTCGTCCAGCCAGGTCCGCAGCGGGAGCGCGCCGGAGCTGCCGTAGGAGGGGAGCGAGCCGCGTATCTCGGCGGTGTACGGGTCGACGAAGACGGCGAGGGACTTGCCCTCCTCGACCTTCGGCGAACTCATGAGGACGCGGGTGCTCGCGTCGTCCTCCGCGCCGGGCCACACGGCCGTCACCGTGCCGTCGGGGCGGGCCTCCTTCGCGGCCTTCACCTGCTCGGAGAGCGGCAGGGCGCGGTCGCCCACCGGGACCTGGAGCTCATGCCGGTAGACGATCTTCTCGGCCTGGAAGGAGAGCGCGTACAGCAGACCGCTCGCGGCGGCGATCAGCAGCAGGGGGCCGACCAGCAGACCGGCGTAGAAGTGGATACGGAGGGCGAGGGGGCGCAGGGCGCTCCAGACGGAGGCGGAGCCGCTCGCGGCGGCGTCCTGCTGCTCGGTCTCGGTGCGGCCCTCTGCGGGCGCGTCAATGGCCATGGTGATCCTGGGGAGTCAGTGAAACTGGCATGGGGGAAGACCCCCAGGTCAGGCACTGTCAGGCGGCTGCTTCGGGGGCCGTGGCGCGGGGGACGTCGAAGCCCGGCGGGCCGCGCCGCACCAGGCTGTGCCCGAGGAGAAGATCGCGGCTGCGGGTGTTCGCGGGCCGCTCGCGGAGCGGTACGGCCGGGGCGGACGGCAGCGCCACGACGGCGAGCAGCAGCCGCAGCGGAGCGAAGGCGAAGGCCGCGACGGCTTCGGCGAGCCGCAGGAACGCCTTCTCGCCCCTCGCCAGCCAGAGACCGCAGACGGCTGCGGCCGCGAGGTGCGCGACCACCATCGTGATCGTCGACTGCCCGAGGAGCCCCGGGTCCGGCAGCGCCGCCTGCACGGCGGCCCCGGCGTGATGCCCACCGCCGCCGGGCGGCGGGCCGTGCATCTGCGTCCCGGCGAAGTAGAGGTGCAGCGCCCCCTGCCCCGCGAGCAGCCCCAGCCCGATCGAGACCGCCCCCCGGCGACGCGCGGCGGCGAGCCACCCCGCTGCGGCGGTGACGGGGAGAGCCCCGAGAAGGGCCGGGAGCGGGATGTCATGACCGGACGCGAAGGCGTGGCCCATCGCGGCCAGCGATACGCAGATCGCCGTGAAGAGCGCGGCGCGCAGCGCGCGCAGGGGCGACCGGGCATCTGTCATGGTGGGGACATGTTGCCATCCCGGGGGGTGGGAGCGGCAGGGGGGCGGCGGCACTGTCTTCGCCGCCCCACGGCGGTCCACCACCCGCTTGGGCTGGTCACGGCCCCGAGCCGGCCCCTCTACAACCTCCGCCGCCGCCCGCAGCGGGGGTCCGGGCAGCGGATCGCCGTCACCGCCCCGGTGCGGTCGTCCCTGTGTACGTGGGTGTGGGAGGTCGCGGGCTCGTTGTGGGCACGGACCCGGACGCCCCACCGGGTGAGGCGGGCCGCGAGCCACGGGGCGTGCACGTCATATGTCCGGGCGATGGCTTTCAGGGAGTCGCCCCGGGTGTAGCGGTCTATGACGGTGTTCCGGTCGGCGATGACGCGTTCCCGCGCCGCCGCCTTCTCCTCTTTCGTACGGCTCGGCCGAGCGGGCATCAGAGCCGCCCCCGCCTGCTGATCTCATTGGCCTCCGCCAACGCGGAGGAGATCCGGTCGGCGTCGGTGGCTGGGCGGACGTCGTCCGCCGGTGCGTCCCATTCACGGCCGCCGTGCGGGGGGCGGAGCGCGTAATGCGTACCGCACTCCTCCATGACGACTCCCACCCGCCTGATGCGGATGTCGTAGGCCAGGGTGCCGATCCCGAGTCCGGGCATGAAAACTCCTCTCCGTAGCGAATCGACTACCGGGAGGTTCAGCGTGGACTAGAGTCGAGACCCGATCAACGTGGCAGCTACGCCAGATAAGTCGGTGATACCTGTTGAATGAAAAAGAGTTGAACCCCGACAGTTCCCCGCAGGCAGCGTTCGGTGCACGTCTACGCAAATCACGCCAGGCTCACAATTGGAAGCAAGACGACCTTTCCGCCCTCATGGGGTTCTCCAGTGGGCACATCTCGGCCGTCGAAACTGGTCGCAAGATGCCGACTTTGCGTTTTTCACGCAGCGCTGACGCGGCGTTCAAGACAGCGGGAACAGTAGACACGTTCGAACGCGCATGGCGCGAACTCCGGCTCGGCACGATGCTGGAGGGCTTCCCGGAGTACCTGGGACTTGAAGCCCACGCAGTGGAAATCAGGCTGTTTGAGATCGGGATCATTCCCGGTTTGCTTCAGACACCCGCGTATGCCCGCGCGCTGGCGGAAGGTGACGTACGCCGGGGCACCATCACCCCCGAACAGGCCGCTGAGCGTGTCTCGGTTCTGGCAGACCGGCAGGCAACGCTGGTGCGGGCCCGGCCTCCGACGATGCTCGTGGTGATGGATGAGAGCTGCATCCGCCGCCCAGTCGGCGGCGCTGAGGTCATGAAGGAACAGCTTCAGCGCCTCATGGAGTTCACCGCACTACCGAACACCATGCTCCAGATCGCCCCGTACAACATAGGCGAACGGCGCTCGTTCAACCTGCCGATCAACCTGCTGACGCTGCCGGACAGGTCCATGGTCGCGTACGCGGAGTCCCAGGTTCAGGGGCACTTGGACCGTGAACCCACGTTCGTCCTGTCCGCCCTGTCGGCCTACCATCAGTTACAAGCTGAATCCCTGTCGCAGACAGCGTCCGTGGACATGATTCACCAGGTATGAAAGGGCACACCGTGACGACCGAATCCCCCCGCTGGTTCAAGTCCTCATACAGCAGCAACGGCGGCAACTGCGTGGAGGTCGCCGTCAATCTCAGCGCCACTGGCACTGTCCCGGTCCGGGACAGCAAGCGCCCCACCGGGCCGACCCTCCTGGTCTCCCCCAGCGCCTTCGCGGGGCTCGTCGCGCTCGCCCGCAGCAGCGACATCTGATCGCCCCCGCACCGCTCCCCCGAGCCCTCGCACATCGCGGGGGCTCGGTCGTGTCGGAGATGGCTCATCAGCGACGGTAGGTGGCGGGCGGCGGGGGCATACTCCCGTCGTGACGACGTATGACCGCATCGGTGCGACCTACCAGCACACGCGACGGCCCGACCTCAGGATCGCGGCCAGGATCTACGCGGCGCTCGGCGATGCCGGGAGCGTCATCAATGTCGGTGCCGGTGCCGGCTCCTACGAACCGCCGCAGACCGTGCTGGCGGTTGAGCCCAGTGCGGTGATGATCGCCCAGCGTCCGGCCGGAGCGGCGCGGGCCCTTCGGGCGTCCGCGGAATCGATCCCGGTGGCCGACGACTCGGCCGACGCGGCGATGGCCGTGCTGACCGTGCACCACTGGACGGATCTGGAGGCCGGTGTCGGGGAACTGCTGCGGATCGGCAGGCGGCGGGTCGTGGTCTTCACCTGGGACCAGGCCGTGTTCCGGAGGTTCTGGCTGCTGGACGAGTATCTGCCGGAGGTGGCCGAGTACGTCGACGCGCACTCCGTTCCGATCGACCGGCTGACCGCGCTGCTGGGAGGCGGCACGCGCGTCGAGGAGGTGCCGATCCCGTACGACTGCACCGATGGATTCGGCGCGGCCTTCTGGCGTCGGCCCGAGGCGTACCTCGATCCGGAAGTGCGGGCGGGTATCTCGATGCTCGCCCAAACCGGCGAGGAGGTTGTCCGCCCGGGTCTGGCCCGACTGGCCGGCGATCTGGCCTCCGGTATTTGGCACGACCGGCATGCCGAACTGCTCGACCGCGAAACGCTGGACGTCGGCTACCGGCTTCTTGTGGCGGACCTTGACGAAAGGGCACCCCGTGACCACTGAGACTCACCACCGCTGGATCAAGTCCTCGTACAGCAACAACGGCGGCGACTGCCTGGAGGTCGCCGTCGATCTCAGCGCCACCGGCACCGTCCCCGTACGCGACAGCAAGCGCCCCACCGGGCCGATCCTGACGCTCTCTCCGGCCGCCTTCGCGGGGCTTGTCGCGTTCGCTCGCGGCAGCGTCGTATCCGTATTCGGCGAACATCCTTAGCGGGAAAGCGCCGTTCGAGTGAATCGCCGTACCGACCGGCGGCGGGGGCTCGACCGGCGCTCATCATTCCACCGTGAACAATCCTCGTCAGCGGACCGCCCATCGGCTGTATCTGGGCGCCACCGCAGTCCTTGTCTCCCTGGCCGCGCTCCTCTTCCCCACCGCCACGACGGCGGCGGCGGCCTCCGCGCCGACCAGTGCCCCCGCGGCCGTGCGTACGGTCGGCGAGCCGCATTGCGGTGGAGAGTGGGTCAACTACAACGGCGCTGAAAACCGCCGGATGAAGAGCTGGCTGTGTCTCTACGACAGCGGATCCGGCGGTATCTACCCGACGCTGTGGACCGAGTGCGGCTGGTGGCAGTTCATCGGCTGGGCGGACCCGCCGAACGGCTGCCGCATCTGGGAGCCCAGTTCGTACGAGATCACCTTCCCGGACGGCACCAAGACCAAGGACGCTCTCTTCCCCGGAGCTTCCGGCAAGAACAGTGCGGCGAGCAACGGAAGCTCCTACCCCTGTCAGGAGGGCGCCTGGAAGCTGTGGTCCTACTACGGCGTTCAGATGAAGGACGTCCTCGGCAACTGGGGCAGTGGGGTGGAAGGCACCCACGAGTTCACCTTCAACGTCACCTGTCCCTGACCTGAGGGCGGGAGCGGATGGTGTGAGGTCCCGGACCGGTGGCGGTCCGGGACCTCGCGGCTTTCCGGGCGGGGCGGGTCAGGCAGGGATGACGCGTTCCCGGCGCAGGGTGTCGAAGAGGGCGGCGAACGAGGACAGTGTGTCGACGTGGCCGGTGAACCCGGCGGCCCTGCCGCGGGTCAGGTCGGTGAAGCACTCGACGGGGCGGTTGAGGTCGGCGTCCGTGTGCCACCAGGAGGCGACGCGGGTGAGGTCCGGCTCGGCCAGGTTCTCCCGGGCGGCGAGCGCGCGCCAGGCGTCCGCCCGGCCGGACATCTGGTGTTCGAGGGGGCGGGGGCGCTCGGCGTACCCCTCGGGGTCGGCCTTCAGCAGTTCGGCGATGCGGGGCCACATCCAGCGCCAGCGGAAGACGTCGCCGTTGGCGGTGTTGTACGCCTGGCTGGGCAGGCCGTCGGTGGTGGCGGCCCAGATCATCTGGCGGGCGAGGAGGCCCGCGTCGGTCATGTCGGTGATGCCGTTCCACTGGACCTCGTTGCCGGGGAAGACGAAGGGACGGCCCTCCGTGCGGGACAGGGCGGCCTGGACGGCGAGGGTCATGCCCATGTTCATGGCGTTGCCGACGGCGTGCCCGATGATCGTGTGGGAGCGGTGGACGCTCCAGGTGAAGCGGTGCCGCTCGGCGGCCTCCCACAGTTCGTCCTCCTGGGCGTAGTAGAAGTTCGGGACCGGCAAGCGCGGCTCGTTCTCGCGGAAGGGGGTCTCGCGCGTCGTTCCGGCGGCGTACGCCTCGAACGGGCCCAGGTAGTGCTTGATCCCGGTCACCAGCGCGACATGGCGCAGCCGGCCGGAGCGGCCGGTGGCGTCCAGGACATGGCGCACCATCGCCGAGTTGACGGCGATGTTCTCGGCCTCGGTCGGCCGTCGGCTCCAGGCGGTGAAGAAGATGTGCGTGGGGGCCAGTCCGGCCAGTGCGGCGGCCACGGACTCCGGATCCGTGAGATCGGCGCGTACCGTCTCGACACCGGCAGGCGGGGCCGCTGGGGCTGCTGGGGCGCTTCGCGACAGGCTCACGACGCGGCGGCCCTGTTCGGCGAGTTCGCGGCACAGGGCACGGCCCGCTATGCCGGTTCCGCCGACGACGAGGGCGAGTTGCTTCGTACCCATTTGTACTCCTTTGTTAATGGTGTGCGGGCATGCCGAAGGGGCCGTCCGCACGGATGTGAGGGCTGTGCCGCTTATCGCGCGGCGGGGGGTGTGAGCGTGTCGAGGAGGCCGAGGGCGTCGGCGGACGCCGTGCCGGGCGCCGCGGTGAAGACCTCAAGGCGGCTGTCGCTGTCCGGCTGGAGCCACACCTGATAGGTGACGGTGATCTCCCCCACCGCGGGATGGCGCAGCCGGCGGGTGCCGAAGGTGCAGTCGCGTACATGGCCGCTCGCCCACAGCTCCGCGAACTCCGGGCTGTCCGCCTGGAGGCGGTCCACGAGGGCGGCGAGTTCCCGGTCGTCCGGGTGGCGTCCGCGGACCAGCCGGAGGTAGCCGACATGGGTCCTGGCGTGGGTCTCCCACTCCGCTTCCGCTTCCCGCACGCGCGGATCGAGGAAGATCATCTCTGATGTCGACGGGCGTCGCCCGGGGTCGGCGGGCGCCGCGAAGTCCAGGTGTCCCGCGAGCAGCGCGTGCCCGAGCCTGTTCCACGCCAGGACGTCGCTGCGGCGGCCCAGCAGGACGGCCGGGAGGTGCGGCAGCGCGTCGAGGAGGGCGAGGGCGCGCGGATGCGGTGTCTCGGGATCCGTCCCGGATTCCGTTTCGCGGCGGGTCCGGCGGGAGGCGGCGGCCCTCGCCAGGTCGTGGAGGTGGACCCGCTCGGTGCCGTCCAGGCGCAGGGCGCGGGCGAGACCGTCGAGAACGGAGTCCGAGGCGTTCTGGTCCTGCCCCTGCTCCAGCCGGGTGTAGTACGCGACACTCACCCCCGCGAGCCGGGCCACCTCGTCCCGCCGCAGCCCCGGCACCCGGCGGCCCGTGTTCCCGGTGACGATGCCGACACTGTCCGGGGCGATCCCGGCGCGCCGAGCGCAGAGGAAATCCCCCAGGTCGTTCGCGTTCATACGGCGAGCCTACGTCCGGCGACGCCGCGATCGACCGGCTCCGGGTGTCCCTGTCAGGGTTTGGCTGCGCCCCCGGGTTCGGGGAGAAGAGACCGGTGCTTCTCCGGGAGGTCTGTACGGTCCGGATTCATGGAATGGAGTTTTCAGACGGCGGAGATAGTCATGGCCGCCTTACGCTCCGGCGAGGTGTCCTCGGCGGAGCTGACCGAGGCGGCGATCGGCCGGATCGAGCGGTACGACGGGGCGGTCAACGCGATCTGTGTGCCGGACTTCGACCGCGCGCGGGCCGCCGCGCGCGAGGCCGACCGGGCGCGCGCCCGGGGTGAGGACCGGCCGCTGCTCGGCGTTCCGGTGACGGTCAAGGAGTCGTACGACATCGCCCGGCTGCCCACGACCTGGGGCATGCCGCCGCACCGGGACCGGCTGCCGGGCGAGGACGCGTTGCAGGTGTCGCGGCTGAAGGGCGCGGGCGCGGTGGTGCTCGGCAAGACCAATGTGCCCCTGGGGCTGCGGGACATCCAGAGCTTCAACGAGATATACGGCACCACCAACAATCCGTGGGACCACGGCCGCACGCCGGGCGGCTCCTCCGGCGGGTCGGCGGCGGCCCTGGCGTCCGGGTTCGGCGCGCTGTCCATCGGCTCCGACATCGGCGGCTCGCTGCGCACCCCCGCACATTTCTGCGGGGTCCACGCCCACAAGCCGACACTCGGACTGGCGGCTGCGCGCGGCATGGTCCCGCCGACCGCGCCCGCGCCCGCACTGCCGACCGACCTCGACCTCGCCGTCGTCGGTCCGATGGCGCGCTCCGCCCGCGACCTCACACTCCTGCTCGACGTCATGGCCGGACCGGACCCGCTGACGTACGGCGTCGCACACACCTTGGCGCTGCCGCCCGCACGCCACGAGCGGCTCCGCGACCACCGGGTCCTGATCCTCGACGACCATCCGCTGATTCCGACCGGGGCCGCTGTGCGGGCGGGCGTGGCCCGGGTGGCCGCCGCGCTCGCCGACGGCGGCGCCCGCGTCGAGCGGCACACTCCGCTGCTGCCCGACCTGACCGAGGCCGCGGTGCTCTACACCCAGTTGCTGTTCTCGGGCTCCCTCGCGGGTGTTCCCGACGACGCGTACGAGCTGCTGCGGACCCGCGCCGCCGGGCTGAGCGCCGACGACCGGAGCCTCGGCGCGGCGCGGCTGCGCGGGATGGTGCTCAGCCATCGCGACTGGATCGAGGCGAACAGCCGTCGCGAGCTCCACCGCCACGGCTGGCGGCGGCTCTTCGCCGAGTTCGACGCCGTGGTGTGTCCCGTCTCGCCCACTCCCGCGTTCCCGCACGACCACGAACCCGATCTGCTGGAACGCCGGATCTCCGTCGACGGCGTCGAGTACCCCTATCTCGACCAGCTCGTCTGGGCCGGTGTGGCCACCATGCCCGGCCTGCCCGCCACCGCCGTACCGGCGGGCCGGTCCCCCGAGGGGCTCCCGGTGGGAGTGCAGCTCATCGGTCCGATGTTCGAGGACCGCACCCCGCTGCAGCTGGCCGAGCTGCTTGAGCGGGAGATCGGCGGCTTCCAGGCACCGGCACCGGCACCGGAGTAGGGACGGGCCCGTTCGGCCATCCCGTCGACCGGCCGGATATCGTCGCCGGATGTCCGAGTCCGAAGCTCCTGAGAAGCCCGACTCCGTGCCGACCGCCTGGCGGGAGTGGCAGGACGCCCCCTGGGGCCGGCTGCGCTACGCGGTCGCCGAAGCGAACCTGGTCCGCGATCTGGACGCCCCGGGTGAGGGGCGGCCCCTGCGCGTGCTCGACCTCGCCGGCGGGGACGGCGGCGACGCCGTCCGCCTCGCCGCCCGGGACACCACGTCACCATCGTCGACCACTCCCCCGCCATGCTCGCCGCCGCGACCGAGCGGGCATCGGCGGGCGGCCTGGCGGAGCTGATCGCCTGCGTACGGGCCGATGTGACCGCCCTGCCGGCCGACCTCACCGAGGGAGGGTTCGATGTGGTGCTGTGCCACAACCTCCTCCAGTACCTGGACGACGTACCGAGCACTCTCGCCACGGCCCTCGCCCCGCTGAAGCCCGGCGGGCTGTTCTCCCTGATGGCGATCAACCGGCATTCGGCGGCCCTGAACACCGCCGTCCGCGAGATGGACCCCGCCGCCGCACTGGCCGCGCTCGACACCGACCGGGCCCGGACCCGGATGTTCGACTCAACGCTGACCCTTCACACCGCCGAGGAGATCATCCCCGTACTGCACGGCCTCGGCTGTCAGGACGTACGGCACTACGGCATCCGCAGCTTCTGCGACTACATCACCGACGACGCCCTGAAGCACGACCCGGCCTTCTACGCCGACCTCGAACGGCTGGAACTCGCCACCACCGCGCGCCCGCCCTACATGCACACCGCCCGGCTGTTCCAACTGACCGCGCGCAAAGCGTAAACGGGACGGGCCTGGGCGGGCCGGGACGGCTGACCGCCCGACACCGGCGGCCCCGCTACCCCTCCACCGTCTCCAGTTCGGACAGGGGGAAGCCCTCGGGCGGCGAACCCTCCGCGAACAGGATCCCCAGCCGGATCTTCCCCTCCCGTATCTTCCGGGCCCGCCGGTACTCCGGGGAGTCGTACCACTCCCGTATCCGGTCCATGTCGGGAAACTCCAGCAGCACGAACCGGGAGGATTCCCAGGTGCCTTCGACGGGCTCAGGGGTGGGACCCGCGACCAGGTAACGGCCGCCATGATCGAGAACGGTGCTCCGGGCCGCCGTCGCGTAGGCCAGACCGGCCTCCTGGTCGAGCACATCGACGTTGACGATGACGTAAGCAGGCATCAGATTCCCCGTTCCGCTGGACCGGCGTGCACTGTTGTCCCACTGAGACTACTGACCACTCCCGCCCCACCCGCCGGAATCAGCCTCATCACTCACCTCACCCACTGGGCCCGCTCGTCACCCTGCGGGTGGACGCCCCATTTGATCTCCACGGCCTCGCTGTGCCGGGGATCGGACGCGTCCTTGAAGTGGCCCAGCAGCCAACCCCGTTCGAGTGCCGCGTCGTTGCCCGCGTTGCCTGTGTACACGCTGTCGATCATGGCTTCGGAAGCCAGCAGCCGGGCTGAGCCTGGCAGTCCGCCGGGTTCAGCGGCGTCCGAGGGCGCGGATCGTCCAGCCGGCCGCACACCACTGGCCGGCGTCGAGGGTGCCCCGGGCGTCGATGACCTTGGGGGTGCGGGGGACGAGCCCTTCGGGGGCGATGTGGGTGAACTGGGGCCACTCGGTGAGGTGGATCAGGAGGTCACAGCCTTGGACCGCGGCGATCGGGTCATCGGCGTGGTTCAGCTCGGGGTGGAGTTTGCGGGCGTTGTCGAGCGCCTTGGGATCGGTGACGGTGATATTCGCGCCGAGGCTGTGAAGAGTCTGGGCGACGGCGAGGGCGGGTGAGTCGCGAATGTCGTCGGTCTCGGGTTTGAAGGCGGCACCCCAGATGGTGATCCGCTTGCCCCGCAGGTCAGGGCCGAGTTCCTCACCGACGAGGTCGACGACGCGCTGACGACGGCGGATGTTGACCGTGTCGGCCGCACGGAGGATCTCGACGGCATCGACGGCACCGAGCCCGTCGGCGCGGGTGATGAAGCCGCGGAGGTCCTTGGGCAGGCAGCCGCCGCCGAAGCCGAGGCCCGGGCGCATGCCGTGGTGGCCGATGCGGATGTCATGGCCGAGGATGTCGGCGAGTTCGGCGACGTTCGCGCCGGACTTCTCACAGATCTCGGCCATCGCGTTGATGAAGGAGATCTTGGTGGCGAGGAAGGAGTTGGCGGCGCCCTTGGCGAGTTCGGCGGTGGCCCAGTCGGTGACGATCGTCGGCGTCCCCAATTCGATGATCTTGGCGAATGCCTGCCGCAGCAGGGCCTCGGCCCAGGAGTGCTCGGTCTGGAAACCGAGGACGAGCCGGTCGGGGCGGAGGGTGTCCTCGACGGCGGACGACTCGCGGAGGAACTCTGGGTTCCAGGCGACCTCGATGAGATCCCCGGCCGGGGCGATGCCGTGGAGGAGTTCGGCGACGCGAGGGGCGGTGCCGACGGGGACGGTCGACTTGACCGCGACAACCGCAGGGCGGTTCAAGCCAGGGGCCAGCGTGGTGACAGCGTCGAACAGATGGCTGAGATCGTAGGCGTCGGTGCCGGGCCGCTGCGGGGTTCCGACGCCGATGAAGTGCAGGTCGGCGAAGTCGGCGACCTCCTGGCAGGAGTCGGTGAACCTCAGCCGGCCCGACGCGGTGTGCCGGGCGAGGAGGTCGTCCAGGTCCCGCTCGAAGAACGGGGCCTTGCCGGTATTGAGGGTGCGGACCTTGTCGGTGTCCAGGTCCATGCCGAGGACCTCGTGGCCGAGTTCGGCCATGCAGGCGGCGTGGGTGGCTCCGAGGTAACCGCAACCGATGACGGTCATCTTCATGAACGGGGTGTCCCTTCGGGTGGGGCCGCCGGCTTACGGCCCCACCCGTGCCCCGCCCGGGGCGAGAGGCTGGTCAGGAGGGCCTGGCGGCCGGGAGGCGGTGATTCCGTCCCGGATGAATGGCGGGATCGTGAGAGCGTCGAGGCGTCCGGGCGCGAGGAGAAGTCGGCCCTGATGGTTGGCGATGATCGCGACAGCGCCACGGGCGGTGGCCGGCTCCTGGGCCTCGGTGGTGTCGGGGTGCGTTCCGGCACGTCGGTGGGACGTCCGTGGATCACGCGGCGGCCCGGACTGCCTGGTCCGAGAACCAGGCTGCTGCCATGAGGGCCTGCATACGGGTGCGGTCGAACCGCCCGCCACGGGTGAGGCCCCCTTCGAGGAGGGGATGGAAGGCGGCCGGGGCGTCGGTGAGAGCCGTAGCGATCCGGTCGTCCGTCCAGGCCGCGAGCCGGCCGTTGAGCCAGCCGGGGACGGGGGAAGCGAAGCCCAGCTTGTCCCGGCTCGCCCAGATCTCCCGAGGCAGGCCGAGAGCCCTGGCGGCGTCCCGGAGGATCCGTTTGCCCTGGGCCGGGTCAGTGATCTTGTACTCGACGGGGAGCCGGTAGGAGAACTCGACCAGGTCCCGGGCCAGGTAGGGCGAACGGCGTTCGAGCGCGTAGGCGGAGGCGAGCTTGTCGCTGGTCATCACCAGCGGTCGCCAGGCCGTCGCCAGATCCGCCAGGGTCAGTCCGCGGGCCAGGTCCCCGCCCGCGCGGGCCATCGCGTCCGCGACCAGGTCACGGACACGGCCGTCGGGATCAGGGCCGCGCAGGATCAGCCGGGCGGCCGTCTCGGCCGGTTCGAGGGGAGCGTCCACGCTGTGCAGGAGTTTGGCGGCCAGCGGCCGGTAGGCCTCCAGACCCGCGTCCAGGACGGCATCGGGGCCGAAGAGGACCAGAGCCTGACGGACGTATCCCATCAGGAACTCGTCCGGGCCGAGCCCGCCGATCACAACACGGAGACCGAGGTCGGAGATCTTCCGGTAGGCCATGTACTCGGAGAAGGTGGACGCGTTGCCCATCGGGTAGTCCAGGCGCGCCATGTGCGGAAGAGCGGTGGTGAAATCGGTCTGGTCCGGCTCGACCACGACCAGCTCGGCCTTGATGTCCCGGGCGATCGTGGCAGCGGCCGCGGACTCGTCCAGACGGTCCTGTCCCGGGTAGCGGACGGTGACGCAGACCGGGGGCCGCATCAGGTGGGCGAGCACCGCCGAGTCCAGCCCGCCGGAGAGGAGGAGGGCGAAATCGCAGGACGGCGCTCGCAACGGGATCTGCTCGGCCAGGATCGTGGAGTACTCCGCCAGGGCCTCGGCGTAGGGGCCGGTGAACGGTTCCCGGTTCTCCAAGTGCCACCAGGCCATCTGATCGATCGACCCGGTGGCGACATCGAAGGACAGCAGCGTCGCGGGCGCAAGTAGCTGAATGCCCTGGAACGGGGTGTCCACCCCGGCCGGGGTCTCGATCGCCGTGACCTCCGGCCGCAGGACCAGCGGAGCGGGCCCGTAGCCGGTCAGCGTGGTCACCTCGGAGGCGAACGCGAGCCGGCCGCCGTCCAGACGCCAGTACAGCGGCTTCTCCCCGAGCCGGTCCCGGGCGAGGAAAAGCGTGGCGAGGCGCGGGTCATAGACCGCCAGAGCGAACATGCCGTCCAGCCCGTCGAGGCAGGACGGGCCGATCCTGGCCCAGGCCCGCAGCACGAAGTGGGCGTCCGACTCACGCTCGCCGACCTCGATGCCCCAGGCCGCCGCCTGGGAGCGCCAGTTGTAGATCTCGCCGTTGAAGGCCAGCAGCAGCCCCGTCTCCTGGTCCAGGTAGGGGCCGGGCATGGCCCGGGGGTCGACGATCAGCAGGGTGTTCATCGCCAGCACCGCCCGCCCGTCCCGGCCGGTGAGGTGCAGGGTGCCGTTCGGACCCCGGTAGTGCTGCGATGCCCCCATCGCCGCGACGGTCTTCCGGTGCCGGACGGCGTCGCCTCCGGCCAGTCCTGCGATTCCGCACATCTGGTTCACCCCCGAGCGTGAAGTCGTGGAGCCTTGGCGGTAGCTGTTACCTGGTGCCTGTCGGCGTCCCGGCGACGGCCTGTGCCTCCATCAGACTGGTTGACGACCGCTGCCGGGCAGGGCTCGCAGGGGGGCTCACAACTCACGAACCGGGTTCGCCCGGAGCTGCGGGGCAATACCCTCGGTGGCTGAAGACGCGGGGAGCGTGCGGCTCTCCGCGCCCTGGTGGAAGAGGGGTTCGGATGATGTCGGCCAGCCGTCGGAAGCGTCCGCCCAACCTGGACCTGGTCCGTCTCATCGAGACCTGCGGAGCGAGCCACAAATCTCTGGCCCTGCGGGTCAACCAGCTCGCCCGGCAGGCCGGGGTCGAAGCGGACTACTCACACACCTCCATCGCGAACTGGTGCCGTCGGGGCATGATCCCCAGATGGCCGGTGCCCACGTTCCTCGCACAGGCGATCGCAGAACGGCTCGGACAGCCTCTGGCACTCGCCGACATCGGAATGGGAGACGCGCGGACACCGGACGCGGATGCGGGGTTGGATTTCCCCCGGGACCGTGGTGACGCGGTCCGGGTGGCCACGTCATTCTGGAGTTTCGTGAACCGCCGGGACTTCCTGACCGGATCCGGCTTCGCCGTGTCCGCGTTCACCACTCCCGTGACCCGCTGGCTGGTCACCCCCGTCGACGAGGCCGCCGACCACACGGGGGGCAAGCGGGTGGGCCGAAGCGACCTGGACGAACTGCGGGACGCGGCCGAGGACGCCCGGCGCTGGGACTCCAAATACGGCGGCGGGAACTGGAAGGCCGACTCCGTCACGGTCTGTCTTCAGGAGAGGGCCGCACCGCTGCTGCGGGGCTCCTTCACCGACACGGTCGGCCGCGAACTGTTCTCCGTGGCCTCCGAACTGTCGCGGCTGGCCGGATGGACCGCGTTCGACACCGGCCAGCACGATGTCGCCCAACGGCATTTCATCCAGGCCCTCCGCCTCGCCCGGGCGGGCGGAGATGTCCAACTGGGCTGTTATGTGCTGACCACGATGGCTATGCAGTCGCTGCTACGAGGGTTCTCCTCCGAGGCCGTCGACATGGCCCAGGGCGCCTTCGAGCGGGCCAAGGGCCGGACGGCTCCGAGGGTATTGGCCTTCACCAAACTGATCGAGGCTCGTGCGCATGCCCGTGAGCGGGACGCGAAGGCCGCCGGCCGGTCCCTGGCGGCCTCCGAAGATCTCCTCGGCCGGGCGGACGCCGCAAGCGGCCCGGAGCCGGCCTGGATCGACTTCTATCACCATGCGCGGCTCTCCGCCGACGCCGCCGAGGTCTTCCGCGACCTGAAGAACCCGAAGGCTGCCCTGGCCTGGAACCAGCGGGCGGCCGCGATGCCGCCCGGTGTTTTCACACGCTCCGTCGGGATGCGGCTGGCGATCGTGGCGACCGCCCATCTCCAGTCGCGCGATCTCGACCACGGCCTGGAACTCGGCAACCGGTCCGTCGACATCCTGGCCCGCGTCCAGTCCTCCCGGGCCAAGGACTATGTCCGTGAGTTCAACACGGCCCTCGGCCCCTGGCGGCGCGAGCCCGCCGTCCGCGACTTCCTGCACCGCACCCGCCGGGAACTCGGGATCGCGGTGTGACGAGCGCCCGTAGGGCAGGGCCGGGCCGTTCAGGAGGCCGTCGGTCCGGGCCTTACCGGGTCGAGGATGACCACCGGGATGGTGCGCCGGGTCTTGGCCTCGTAGGAGTGGTAGACGGGGGCGAGGGTGGTCATGAGCTGCCAGAGGCGGTCGCGTTCGGGGCCCTCGGCGGTGTGGGCGTGGGCGGTGAAGTGGTCGGCGAGGATTTGGACGCGGACCTCGGGGTGGGCGGTGAGGTTGAGGTACCACTGGGGGTGGGTGTGGGTGATGGGGCCGCCGGAGGCGACGAGGATGTAGCGGCCGGAGTCCTCGCCGTAGAAGAGGCCGGTGCGGTAGCTGCGGCCGGTTTTGCGGCCGCGGTGGGTGAGGATGAGGTTGGTCATGCCGGCTTCCATGTGGCCGCTGGCGCCGTCGGTGGCGATGTAGCGGCGTACGTGCTCGGCGACGGAGGGGTCGGGGCTGTCGATGACCGGGTGGTGGTCCTGGGCTGACATGAAGGGCTCCTGGGTCTGGGAGGGGCGCGGGCTCAGTGGGCGGCGGCGAGGCCTTGGGCGAAGCCGCCGTCGACGGGGAGTTCGACGTTGGTGGTGAAGGTGGCGTCGGAGGCGAGGAAGAGGGCGGCGGCGGCCACTTCCTCCGGGGTGCCGATGCGCTGGAGGGGGGTGGTCTCGTCGCCCTGGCGCTCGAAGTCGGCGCGTTCCTCGTCCGTCAGACCGGCCGATCCCATCGTGGGTGTCCTGATGAAGCCGGGGGCGACGGAGTTCACGCGGATCTTCCGGGGGAGGAACTCGGCCGCGAGGACGTGGGCGAAGGCGCGGGTGGCCTCCTTCGAGGCGGAGTAGGCGCTGAGTCCGGGGAAGACGAGGTCGTTGGCGACCGTGGTGAAGACGATCGACCCGCCGTTCTCCAGGAGCGGGGACAGGGCCTGGACGGTGAAGAAGGCCCCTTTGGTGTTGACGGCGAAGTGGCGGTCCCAGGACGCCTCGGTGACCTCGGAGAGTTCGGCGAACTCCGCGATGCCGTGGTTGAGGAAGAGATGGTCGACGCGGCCGAGCTTCTCCTGCGCGAAGTCGGTGAGGGCCGCGATGTCGGCCATGCTGGCGGCGTCGGAGCGTACGACGTGGGCCGCCTCGCCCCTGAGTTCCGTACGGGCCTCTTCGAGGGTCTTCTCGCCGCGGCCCGTGAGGACGACCTCGGCCCCTTCGGCGAGCAGGGCCTTGACGATCGCGAGGCCCATGCCGTGGGTGCCGCCGGTGACGACGGCCCTCCGGCCGGTGAACCTGCTCATGGTGGCTCCTTGGGGAGTGGGTTGGCGCCGGCTGCTGGAACGACTCTGCGGGAGGGCGCTTTCGATTCGCCCGCGATCCGCTGTCGGTCGCTGTCGGCCGCTGTCGGCCGGGCGCCGGCCGTACGCTGAACCGATGCGCTTCGGGGTACTGGGACCACTGGCCGTGTGGACGGCGGACGGCGAACTCGCGGCGGTCCCCGAGGCGAAGGTGCGCGTTCTGCTGGCCGCGCTGCTGGTCACGCCGGGGCAGGTCGTGCCGGTGGACCGGCTGGCCGAGGACATCTGGGGCGGGACGCCGCCCGTGCGGCGGGCCGGGGCGCTCCAGACGCTGGTGTCCCGGCTGCGGAAGGCGCTGGCGGCGGCCGGAGGGGACGGGATGGTGGTGCACCGCCCGCCGGGGTACCGGCTGCGGGTGGAGGGCGGTGCGGTGGACGCGGGGCGGTTCCTGGAGCTGGCGGGCCGGGCCCGGAGGGCCGTCGATCCCGGGGAGCGGGCGGCCGGGTTCGCCGAGGCGCTCGGGCGGTGGCGGGGACCCGCGTTCGCCGGGTTCGCGGACGAGCCGTTCGCCCGGGCGGCGGCGGCGCGGCTGGAGGAGCAGCGGCTTCTCGTACGGGAGGAGCAGGCCGAGGCACGGCTTCAGCTCGGGGAGCACGGGCCGCTGGCCGGTGAACTCGGGGAGCTGGCAGAGCGCCACCCCTTGCGGGAGCGGCTGCGCGCGGCCCATATGCGGGCGCTGTACGGGAGCGGGAGGGCGAGCGAGGCGCTGGAGGTCTACCGGGAGGTGCGCAGGCTGTTCGCCGAGGAGCTGGGGCTGGAGCCGGGGCCCGAACTGGCCGCGCTCCAGCGGGAGATCCTCGGCCGGACCTCCCGTACCCCCCGGACCCCGGTGGGGGTACGGGCTCCACGGGCGAGACCGTCCGCGCCGGAGCTGCCCGCCCCGGTCTCCGGGCTGATCGGGCGGTCGCGGTCGGTGGCCGAGGTGCGGGAGCTGCTCGCGGGGCGGCGGCTGGTGACGCTGACCGGGCCCGGCGGGGTCGGGAAGACCCGGCTCGCGCTGGAGGTGGCGGGCGGGGAGACGGGCGGGGCGGCCGGGGCGCTCTTCCCGGACGGGGTACGGCTGGTGGAACTCTCCGGGGTGCCGCGCTCGGCCGGGGCCTCGGGGGCCGTGGTGGACGAACTGGCGGAGGTGGCGGCCGTCGCGCTCGGCATCCGGGACGACGCCCGGCCCGGCTCGCTGCCGCCGTCGGCGGCCGGCAGCCCGCACCCGCTGGCGGACCGGCTGGCCGACGCCCTGCAGGACCGGCGGCTCCTCCTCGTACTGGACAACTGCGAGCATGTGATCGAGGCGGTCGCCGCGCTGGCGCGGCTGCTGCTGCGGGCCGCGCCGGGGGTGCGGCTGCTGGCCACCAGCCGTGAGCCGCTGGCCATCTCGGGCGAACAGCTGTGGACGGTCCCGCCGCTGGACGTGCCGGAGCCGGGGGCCGCGCCCTCGGACGTGGCGCGGTCGAGCGCGGTCCGGCTCTTCGTGGCGAGGGCCGCCGCCGCGTCGCCCGGCTTCACCCTGTCCGAGGGCGACGCCGAGGCGGTCGCCGCCATCTGCCGCCGCATGGACGGCATCCCGCTCGCCGTCGAGCTGGCGGCCAGCCGGCTGCGCGCCCTGGGCGTGGCCGCGCTCGCCGAGCGGCTCGACGACCGGTTCGGGCTGCTGACGAGCGGACGGCGGGACGCGCCGGAGCGGCAGCGGACCCTGCGGGCGGTGATCGACTGGAGCTGGGAGCTGCTGACCGCCGCCGAGCGCACGGTGCTGCGCCGACTGGCCGTCCACTCCGACGGCTGCACCCTGGAGGCCGCCGAGGCGCTCTGCTCCGGGGACGGGGTGAAGCCCGGCGAGGTCCTGGACCTGCTGGCCCGGCTGGTGGACCGGTCGCTGGTCGTCGTCGCCCACGGCTCGCGGGGCGGGGCCGACGGCCCCGAAGGGCCGGGGCCGCGCTATCGGCTGCTGGAGTCGGTGGCGGCGTACTGCGTGGAGAAGCTGCGGGCGCACAGACCCGAGACCGGGAGCGAGAGCGAGAGCGAGTACGACCGGCTGCGCCGCGCCCATCTCCACCACTACACCGAGCTGGCGGAACAGGCCGGGAGCCGGCTGCGCGGCGGCGATCAGCAGCTCTTTCTGCGCCGTCTCGACGCCGAGGCGGGCAATATGCGCGCCGCCCTCGACACCGCCGTCGCCACGGCGGACGGCGTGCTCGCCCGGCGTCTGGTCCGCGCCCTGGCCTGGTACTGGTTTCTGCGGGGGCGGCTCACGGAGGCGAGACGCTCCATGGCCACGGCGCTGACCGTCGGCGCGGACGGGTCCGGCGGGGGCGGGCCCGGGGAGGACGGGCCCGGCGACGACCGCGCGCGGGTGGCGGCCTGGCACGCGGGGATGACCCTGCTGTCGGGCGACCCGCTGGGCTCCGGGCGGGTGAGCCGGGTGCCGCTGCGGCTGTACGAGGACATGGCCCGCGCCGGTGACACGGGCGGGAGCGGCGGCGGCCCGGGCTGGTTCCTCGGTTACGCCACGACGTTGCTGGGGTCCATGGAGGTCGGCGAGGAGCTGGTGCGCCGGACCCTGGCGGACGCCCGGGCGCGCGGCGACCGCTGGAGCATCGCGGCGGCCCTGAGCGTGCGGGGCGTGCAGCGCTATGTGCTCGGTGATCTGGCGGGCTCCCGGGCCGACGCCGGTGCGAGCCTCGGCCTCTTCCGCGAGCTCGGCGACGAGTGGGGCCGGTTGCAGGCCCTCGGAGTGCTGGGCAGGCTCGCGGAGATCGAGGGCGACTACCGGTCCGCCGAGGCCGAGCACCGGAGCGGGCTGCGGATCGCCGAGAATCTCGGCCTGTGGGCCGAGGCGTCCGTCCGCTGGTCCGAACTGGGCCGGATCGCCCTTCTGGAGGGCGACCACGCGCGGGCCGAGGAACTGCACCACCACGGCCGGCGGCTCGCCGTGCTCCACGCCGACCACCGCGCCCAGGAGTTCGCGGAACTCGGACTCGCGCTCGGGGCCCGGCGTCAGGGGCGGCTCACGGAGGCGGAGTCCGCCCTGCGCACCTGGCTGGAGTGGAACCGTCTCTTCGAGGCCGAGAACGGCACCGCCCTCATCCTCGCCGAACTCGGCTTCATCGCCGAACTCCGGGGCGAGCACGGCACCGCCCTGCGACTCCACACCGAGGGCCTGGCCGCCGCCCGCGCCACCGGGGACCCCCGGGCCGTCGCCCTCGCCCTGGAGGGCCTGGCCGGCGCGCACCACCTGGGCGGCCGCCCCGAACTCGCCGCCGGGCTCCTCGGCACCGCCGCCCGCGCCCGTACCGCCGTACGGGCCTCGCTGCCGCCCGCCGAACGCGGCGACGTCGACCGCGTCACGGCCGCCGTCCGGACGGCCCTGGGGGAGCCCGGCTTCGCCGCCGCCTTCGCGCGGGACGTGACGCCGCCGTGACGGGAGCGGGAGTGTGCCGCCGCGCCGATTCTTCTGTGGGCAGAGAGGGGTGGTGCGGGTGCGGCGGCGGGGGAAGAGTCGGGGCATGAGACTTCTGGTGCTGGGTGGTACGGAGTTCGCGGGACGGGCCGTCGCGGAGGCGGCGGTGGGGCGCGGATGGGAGGTGACGCTGTTCAACCGGGGGCGTCGGGAGGGCCCGGCGGGGACGCGGGGGCTGGTGGGCGACCGGACGCGGGCGGACGGGCTGGAGGCGCTGCGGGACGGCGAGTGGGACGCGGTGGTCGACACCTGGGCCGCCGCGCCCCGGGTGGTGCGGGACTCGGCGCGGCTGCTGGCCGGAAGAGTCGGGCACTACACGTATGTGTCGAGCTGTTCGGTCTACGCGTGGCCGCCGGCCGTCGGCTTCGACGAGAGCGCCCCCGTGGTGGAGTCCTCGGCGGACGCGGAGGACGTCCCGTACGCGGAGGCGAAGCGCGGCGGCGAGCTGGCCGTGACGGAGGCATTCGGCGAGGAGCGGTCGCTGCTGGTGCGGGCCGGGCTGCTGCTGGGGCCGTGGGAGAACATCGACCGGCTGCCGTGGTGGCTGCGGAGGATCCGGCGGGGCGGTCCGGTGCTCGCGCCGGGCCCTCGGGACAACGCGCTCCAGTACATCGACATCCGGGATCTCGCCGAGTGGACGCTGTCCGCCGCCGAGGCCGGGCGCAGCGGCCCGTACAACCTGGTGGGCGAGCCCGGACACACCACGATGGAGGAGCTGCTGACGGTCTGTGCCGAGGTCACCGGCTCCTCGGCGGAGCTGCGGTGGACGGAGCCGGAGGCGATCGTCGAGGCCGGGATAGAGCCGTGGACACAGCTCCCGGTGTGGGTGCCGCGCACTGAGACCGAGCTGTACAACGCGGTCTACCGGGTGAGCGTCGGCAAGGCGCTGGCGGCGGGGCTGCGGTGCCGGCCGGTCCGGGAGACGGTCGCCGACACCTGGGAGTGGATGCTGAGCGCGGACCGCTCGGGCGGCCGGCCGCCGCGCCGGGCGGTGGGGCTCGCTCCCGAGCTGGAGGCGAAGGTGCTGGGGTTGTAGGGGTGTTGCTGGGTACACCCCCGGGCCGGTGGCGGGGCCCAGTGACCGCGCGGGGCGGGCGGGACAGACTGGGGCCCTGACCACGTACACCCGGGGGGACACGTCCATGAATATGACGAACATACGAGAGGCGGTGGTGGCGGCCGGGCGGGGGTTCGCGCTGGCGCTGCTGGGGCTGATCGGATCGGTCGTCCTCCTCGTACTGGCGGTGGTCTCCGTCGCGCTGATACCGATCGGGGTGGGCCTCTTCACCACCCCGCCGGTGCTGCGGCTGGTGCGGGCGCACGCCGCGCGGCGGCGGCTGCTGGCCGCCCAGTGGTCGGGCCGCCGGATCACGGCGGGGCACCGGCCGCTCCCGCCCGGTGCGGCCGGGCTCGCCGGGCGCTGCTCGCTGATGCTGAGGGACCCGGCGACCTGGCGCGATCTCCAGTGGCTGCTGGTGGACATGAGCGCCGGGGCGGCGCTCGCGCTCCTCGCGCCCTGGCTGATCGTGCAGGGCCTTTTCGGGGTGCTGCTCGCCGCCGGGCTGTGGAGCCCGGTCGTCGCCGCCGAGGATCCCTACTGGTTCCTCTTCGTCCCGGTCGGCGGACGGGGTACGGCGGGGCTCGCCGGGCTGCTGGGGCTCGCGCTCCTCGCGCTCGCGGTCAAGGTGAACCCGGCGCTGGTGCGCGCCCACTTCCGGCTGACCGGCGCGGTGCTCCAGCCCGACCGCGAGGGCCGGTTGGAGGAGCGCATCGAGCGGCTCACCGAGAGCAGGCACGACGCCCTGGACACCTCGGCGGCCGAGCTGCGCCGGATCGAACGGGATCTGCACGACGGGGCGCAGGCCCGGCTGGTGGCGATGGGCATGCATCTGGGGACGGTGGAGGCGCTCATCGAGAAGGACCCGGCGCGGGCCAGGGAGCTCATCGCCAGGGCGCGCGAGTCCTCGGCCGAGGCGCTGACCGAGCTGCGGGACCTGGTGCGGGGGATCCATCCGCCGGTGCTGGCCGAACGCGGGCTGGGGGACGCGGTCCGGGCGCTGGCGCTGCGGCTGCCGGTGGACGCCGAGGTGACGGTGGAGCTGTCGGGGCGGGCGGAGGCCCCGGTGGAGTCGGCGGCGTACTTCGCGGTCAGCGAGGCGCTCGCCAACGCGGTCAAGCACGCGGACGCCGACCTGATCCGGGTGGATCTCTCGCACACGGGCGGCTCGCTGCGGATCACGGTCGCCGACGACGGCCGGGGCGGGGCGGTCGCGGGCTCCCGCGCGGGAAGCGGTCTCGCGGGGACCGGGCTCGCGGGGATCGAACGCAGGCTCGGTACATTCGACGGCGTCCTGGCCGTCAGCTCGCCCGAGGGCGGCCCCACCATGGTCAGCATGGAGATCCCTTGCGAGTTGTTCTAGCCGAAGACCTGTTTCTGCTCCGGGACGGTCTGGTGCGGATGCTGGAGGCGTACGACTTCGACGTCGTCGCCGCCGTGGAGAGCGGCCCCGAACTCACCAGGGCGCTCGCGGAGCTGGAGCCCGATGTGGCCGTCGTGGACGTGCGGCTGCCGCCGTCCCACACCGACGAGGGCCTCCAGTGCGCGCTGGCCGCGCGGCGGGCCAGGCCCGGGATGCCGGTGCTGGTCCTCTCCCAGCATGTGGAGCAGTTGTACGCGCGTGAGCTGCTGGCCGACCGGCGGGGCGGGGTCGGCTATCTCCTCAAGGACCGGGTCTTCGACGCGGACCAGTTCATCGGCGCGGTGCGGCAGGTGGCCCGGGGCGGTACGGCGATGGATCCGGAGGTGATCTCGCAGTTGCTCTCCCGGCGGGCGCGGGACGAGCCGATGGGCGGGCTGACGCCGCGTGAGCTGGAGGTCATCGAGCTGATGGCGCAGGGCCGCTCCAACGCGGCGATCGCCGAGCGCATGACGGTGACCGAGCGGGCGGTGGCCAAGCACACCTCGAACATCTTCGCCAAGCTGGGGCTGCCGGTCTCCGACGACGACAACCGCCGGGTGCTGGCGGTGCTCGCGTATCTCGACCGGGGGGCTGCCGCCTGACGGCGGCTCGGACCGGGGTCGGGGACCTCGTGTGCCCGGGCGGGCTCCTCCGGCCCGGCCCGGCGGCCCGGACGGAGGCGGGGCGGGCGGAGGCGGCCCGGGCGTCACGGGCATTGCCCGCCAGAGCCCGCGCTCAGGCGTCACCGGGCCGGGCGGAGGCACACCGGTCGCGGCCCTCGCCGCGCGGGCCGCGCGCCTCGGCCTCCCGGGCCCAGGGCCTCACCGAGGCGGGCGAAACTCTGAGCGACTGCCGCCCGACCGGGGTTCCCGGCCCAGGGCCGGGGGTTCTCGCCCTGCCGAGCGTTCTCGCCGCCGGGGCGGGGCCCGGCCCGACGCTCTCGTCTGTCGCGCCCCAGGGGGCCGGGACCGGGGCGGCCGAGCCACCGGCACGGGCCGAGCGGCCTCCGGACAACCCCGGGCCCAGGACCCGTACCCGAGCAGGACGAGTCCCTGAACCACTGCCGGCGGGCACTGCCGTCAGGCCCACCGGGCGCGGGGCGCGCGCCCGCGATGCCCCGGCCCGGGGCTCTCGCCACGCCGAGCGCTCCCGCCGCCGGGGAACAGCCGGGCGGCGTGCGCCGGGGGCGCAACTCCCGTGGCGGGGGCGGGGGGTGTGGCTTGTGCGCCGGGGGGCGGGTGCGCGGATCGGGCCATGGCGCCCCGTACCACCGGACCACGGGGGCGGGTGCCCGATAGCCTGCGGCACGCAGGCACCGGCTGTGACGTGGGTAACACGGAGGCGCTGATGTTCGAGCTGTCGAGACGCAGGGTTCTGGGGACGGCGGGGGCGATCGGGGTGGGCACGGCCCTCGCCGCGCAGGGGCCGGCCGCCGGTGCGACGGGGCCGCCCCGGCGGGCGGGCGCGGCGCTGGATCTGACCCCGGCGCGGGCCGCCCTGCGGCGGCTGCTGCCGGACCACGAGGACCAGTTCCTGCTGCGGGACCTGAGCGGGCCCGAGCGGTTCCGGGTGACCGGGAGCGCGGGCCGGATCGAGGTGGCGGGGACCTCTGCGGCGGTGCTGCTGACCGGGGTGCACTGGTATCTCAAGTACACCTGCCGGGCGCATGTCTCCTGGTCGGGCAGCCGGCTCGACCTGCCGGCGAAGCTGCCCGCGCCGGCCCGCGCGCTGGAGCGGTCGGCGACGGTGCCGCACCGGTTCGCGTACAACGACACCCATGACGGCTACACCGGCCCGTACGCCGACTGGGCGCGCTGGGAGCGGCTGATCGACGTACTCGCCCTGCACGGCTGCAACGAGGTGCTGGTGACGACCGGGCAGGAGGCCGTCTACCACCGGCTGCTGATGGACTTCGGCTACTCGGACGAGGAGTCGCGCACCTGGCTGCCCGCGCCCTCGCACCAACCGTGGTGGCTGCTCCAGAACATGAGCGAGTACGGCGGCCCGCTCTCCCCCGCGCTGCTGGCGGCCCGGACCGAGCTGGGGCGGCGGATCACCGCGCGGCTGCGGGAGCTGGGCATGCGCCCGGTGCTGCCCGGCTACTTCGGCACCGTCCCGGACGGCTTCGCCGCCCGCAACCCCGGCGCGCGGACCGTCCCCCAGGGAAGCTGGAACGGGCTCCCCCGGCCGGACTGGCTCGATCCGCGCACCCCCGTCTTCGCCGAGCTGGCGGCGGCCTTCTACCGGCATCAGGAAGAACTCTTCGGCGAGGCCGACTTCTTCAAGATGGATCTGCTGCACGAGGGCGGCAGCGCCGGGGACGTCCCGGTCGCCGCCGCCGCGCGCGCCGTGGAGACCGCGCTGCGCACCGCCCGGCCCGAGGCGACCTGGGTGATCCTGGGCTGGCAGGCCAATCCGCGCCCGGCGCTGCTGGACGCCGTCGACACCAGCCGGGTGCTGATCGTGGACGGGCTCTCCGACCTGGACACGGTCACCGACCGGGAGAAGGAGTGGGGCGGCGCGCCGTACGCCTTCGGCACCATCCCCAACTTCGGCGGGCGCACCACGATCGGCGCGAACACCGACCGCTGGACGGCGAGGTTCACCGCCTGGCGGGACAAGCCGGGCAGCGCGCTGGTGGGCACCGCGTACATGCCGGAGGCGGCCGAGCGGGACCCGGCGGCGCTGGAGCTGTTCAGCGAGCTGGCGTGGCGCGAGGAGCGGATCGACCGGGAGGCCTGGTTCACGGAGTACGCGAGGATCCGGTACGGCGGGAAGGACGCGGCGGCCGAGGAGGCGCATCTCGCGCTGGCGGCCACCGCGTACCGGCTGACCAGCGCGGACGGCAGGCCGCACGACTCGCTCTTTCTGCGCAGGCCGAATCTGACCTCGGCGATCGGCACGGCCTTCGATCCGGCGGGCTTCGACCGGGCGTTCGCGGCGCTGCTGCGGGTGAAGGAGCCGCTGCGCGACTCCGACGCGTACCGCCACGATCTCACCGACCTCGCCCGGCAGGCGCTGGCGAACCGTTCGCGGACGCTTCAGCTCGCGCTGCGCTCCGCGTACGGCGCGAAGGACGTCGAGAGCTTCCGGGGGATCTCCGCGCTCTGGCTGAGGCTGATGCGGCTGGCCGACACCATGGCGGGCTGTCATCGGTCGTTTCTGCTCGGGCCGTGGCTGGAGGACGCCAAGCGGCTGGCGACCAGCCCCGCCGAGGCGGTCGAGCTGGAGCGGACCGCGCGGGTGCTGGTGACGACCTGGGGCGACCGGACGGTGGCCGGGCATTTGAGCAACTACGCCAACCGGGACTGGCACGGGCTGATCGCCGATGTCCATGTGCCGCAGTGGGAGGCGTTCCTGACGGAGGCGGCGACGGCGCTCGCCGAGGGCCGCGCGCCGAAGACCTTCGACTGGTATCCGGCCGAGGAGGCGTGGACGGTGGACCGGCGGGCGTATCCGGTGCGGCCCACCGGGGACGCGTACCGGGTGGCGACCCGGGTGCGGGACACCCTGGCGACCGCGCCGTACCAGGGGCACACGACGGTCTCGGCGGAGCCGGCCGCGCTGACCCCCGGCGGCTCGGCGACGGTGACGGCGAGCTTCCGCAATCTGAACGGTCTGCGCGCCTCCGGGCGGGTCGATCTCGCGCTGACGGGGGCCGAGCTGGCCCCCTCGCCGCAGGGTCCGACCGCGCTGCCGGGGGTGGCGGCGGGCGGCTCGGGGTCGGTGTCCTGGCGGGTGAGCGCCCCGGCCGAGCCGCTGGCGGAGCCGCTGCGGGCGCTCCCGTACGAACTGCGGGTGCGGTACGGGCCGCTCGGCGAGGACCGGGTCGCGGTCGTGCAGCGCGGGGCGCTCCACGTGGCCGCGCCGATGGCCGCCGGGTGGCGGACCTTCACCAGCAACGCGGCCGTCTTCGGCCAGCTCGGGGAGCGGTTCGCGGTCAATGGCGCGGGCAGTGACCTGTGGCGGGGGACGGCGCACTTCGGCACGGCGTACCGCGCGGGCGCGCTGACGCCGGGCGTGAGCGTGCTGCTGCGGGTGGACGCGCAGGAGAACACGTCGTCCTGGGCGCGGGCGGGGATCGTGGCGCGCGACGATCTGGCGGTGCAGGGCGGTCCGGGGTTCGTGAATCTCGCGGTGACCCCGGGGCAGGGTGTGGTGCTGTCGTACGACTCGAACGGCGACGGGACGCTGGATGTGTACCGGCGGGTGACGGGGGTGCGGGCTCCGGTGCTGCTGCGGCTGACCAGGGAGACGGGGACGGCGCTCACGGGCTCGCTCACGGGCTCGTTCACGGGCGCTTTCTCGGTGGACGAGGGGGTGAGCTGGCGGACGGTGGGGACCGTGAGCGTGCCGGGGGCGGGGGCGGCGCAGGACGTGGGGCTGTTCATGACGGCCTCGAACGGCGGGAGTGGGGCGCGGGGCACGGTGCGGTTCAGCGGCTGGGAGGTCGGCGTCGCCGCCACCGGGTGAGGTGAGGGTGCGGCCCGTTATGCGGGCCGCACCTCTGTCATCTCGCGCTACCCATCAGTACATTGACGACATGTCTAATACGCGGCCCGTACTGGCGGCCCGCCGGGTCTCCTTCGACTGGGCGGACACCCCGCTCCACTGGGTCCCCGGCGACCCGTTCACCACCCACACCATCAATGTGCTGCATCTGCTGCTGCCGGCCGGTGAGCGCTGGTTCGTCCAGGTGTACCGGCAGGTGCTGCCGCACATCACGGACGAGGAACTCCGCGCCGACGTCATCGGCTTCATCGGGCAGGAGGCCGTGCACGCGGGGGCGCACGACGAGGTACTCCCCCGGCTGCGGCGGCTCGGTCTGGACCCCACGCCCTACACCGCGCAGGTCGACTGGCTCTTCGAGAAGCTCCTCGGCGACCGGACCCTGCCGCCCGGCCGGGCGAGCCGCTGGTGGCTGTGGGAGCGGGTCGCGCTGATCGCCGCGATCGAGCACCACACCGCCTTCCTCGGCGACTGGGTGCTCAACGCGAAGGAGCTGGACCGGTGCGGCGCGGACCCCACCATGCTCGATCTGCTGCGCTGGCACGGGGCTGAGGAGGTGGAGCACCGCTCGGTGGCCTTCGAACTGTTCCAGCACGTCGACGGCTCCTACCGGCGGCGGGCGCGGACCTGGGCGACGGCCTTCTCCACGCTGGTCTTCCTCTGGCAGCGCGGGATCCGCTTCTTCATGGCCAACGACCCGACGCTGAACGGCGGGCGGGCGAGCCTCGCGCAGTTCCACCGCGCGGGCCGCCGGGGAGTGCTGCCCGCCCTTCCCGACGTACTGCGCTCCGGGCCGCGCTATCTGAGCCGGGGCTACCACCCCCGGGACGAGGGGGACACGGCCCAGGCCCTCGCCTATCTCGCCACGTCCCCCGCCGTGAACCGCACGGGCGGCACGGGCGGCATCGACCGCACGGGCGGCACGGACCGCGCCGACGGGGGCCGCTGAGATGCCGCCGCGCCCGCTCGCCCTCGCCCTCACCGCCGGAGCCGGGGCCGGGGCCGCGCTGCTCGCCCGGCAGGCCCGGCGGGCCCTGCGCCGCCGGGTCGCACGCTCCCCGCTCTGGCCGCTGCCCGCCCTGCCGGAGCCGGTCTCGGGACAGGGCCGGAGCCGGAGCCGGAGCGAAGTCAGGGGCACGGCCCGCCGGGTCACCGTCGTCGAGCGCACCGCCCCCGCCGAGGGCGTCGTACGGCTCCGGCTGGCCGGGGACGGGCCGGACGGGCTGCCGCCGTGGCGGCCGGGGGCCCATCTCGATCTGGTGCTCCCCTCCGGCCTGGTCCGGCAGTACTCGCTCTGCGGCGATGTGGCCGACTCCGCCGCGTACACCGTCGCCGTCCGGCTGGTCGAGAACGGCCGGGGAGGATCCCGCGAGATCCACGAGCGGCTGGTCCCGGGCGCCGAGGTGGAGATCCGGGGCCCGCGCGACCGCTTCCCGCTGGCCCCCTCCCCCGCGTACCACTTCGTCGCGGGCGGCATCGGCATCACCCCGCTGCTGCCGATGCTGTACGCGGCCGAGGCGGCGGGCGCGCGATGGCGGCTGCTGTACTGCGGACGCTCGCGCGCCTCGATGCCCTTCCTGGCGGAGCTCGCGGCGCTCGGCGGGGACCGGGTCACGGTCGTCGCCGGGGACGAGAGCGGAAGGCCGGAGCTGGGCTTCCTCGCCTCGCTGCCCAAGTCCACGGCCGTCTACTGCTGCGGTCCAGGCCCGCTGATGGACGCCGTCGCCGCACTGCTCCCGAAGGACCGGCCGCCCCGGCTGGAACGGTTCACCGCCGGTGGTCAAGGCGCCGGGGGCGCGTTCGAGGTCGAGCTGGGCCGCTCGGGGCGCACGGTCCCCGTCGCGGCGGGCCAGTCCGTGCTGGCCGCCGTGCTGACCGAGCTGCCGGACCTCGCGCACTCCTGCCGCCAGGGCTTCTGCGGCACCTGCCGGCAGCGGGTGCTGGCGGGCGAGGTGGACCACCGTGACGAGCTGCTCACCGACGCCGAGCGGGCGGAGCAGATGCTGATCTGCGTATCGCGCTGCCACAGCGGCGGACGGCTGGTACTCGACCTGTAGAACTGGTGCGCGGAGGCCAGTCGGTAGGGTATGCCCATGACGACCGGGGTACGCCGCAGGATGGGCGTCGAGGAGCGCAGGCAGCAGCTGATCGGTGTGGCGCTGGAACTGTTCAGCGCCCGCTCCCCCGACGAGGTGTCGATCGACGAGATAGCGGCGGCTGCCGGGATCTCCCGGCCGCTCGTCTACCACTACTTCCCCGGCAAGCAGAGCCTGTACGAGGCGGCGCTGCGGCGTGCCGCCGAGGAGCTGGCCACGCGCTTCGTCGAGCCGCGCGAAGGCCCGCTGGGCGCGCGGCTGCTGCGGGTCATGAAGCGGTTCTTCGACTTCGTGGACGAGCACGGGCCGGGCTTCTCCGCGTTGATGCGCGGCGGCCCCGCCGTCGGCTCCACCACCACGAACGCGATGATCGACGATGTCCGGCAGGCCGCCTACGAGCAGATCATGTCCCATCTGGACATCGCGGAGCCGCCGGTCCGCCTCACCCTGGTGGTGCGCTCCTGGGTCTCGCTGGCCGAGGCGACCGCGCTGCTCTGGCTGGACGGCCGGGAGATCCCCCGCGCCGAGCTGGAGCTTCAGCTGGTGCACGACTTCGCGGCGCTGTGCGCGGTGAGCGCGGCGTACGACGACGGCATGGCCGCCGTGGTGGTGCGGATCCTGGAGCAGGAGCCGCTGGAAGGCCCGTTCGGCGAGCTGGTGGGACGGCTGATGGCGATCGCGCCGACGGTGATGGAGCAGGTCGTCGCCGACGACCGTACGGCCTGAGCGCGGGAGAACGGCCCGGAACCCCTGAAGGCAGGGTCCCGGGCCGTTCCGCGCTGTCTCAGCCGCGCTGTCTCAGCCGCGCTGGAAGACGGCGACCGTCCGGGCGGGCACCGAGAAGGTTCCCGTCTCCTTCTCGTACGCCGATGACTTGACGGTCGCGTCCGCGCCGCTGGCCTGGACGGGGTGGAGCGCGTACCGCTCCCCGGCGGTCCCGGCGGGCCGCTGGGTGTGGCGCTCGGGCGTCGCGTTGAAGACGACGACCAGGTCACCGGCGCGCATGGTGATCACACCGGGGGTCTCGTCCGGGCCCGAGAGCGGGAAGGAGACCGCCGAGCGCACCTGTTCGGCGGTGGCCAGACCGAAGACCGGCTCGGTGGTGCGGATCTTCTGGAGATCCCGGTAGGCGGCGGACGCCCCGTCGATCTGCGGGCAGCCCACGGTGAGCGAGGAGGCGCCCAGCAGCGGCCTGCCGTGCTCCCACTTGTCCCGGTTGTCGGCGGCGGGCGGCAGCCCACGGCCGAAGCCGTTGCCGTCGCGGCACTCCCAGTGGATCGCGTTGAACCAGTCGCCGCTGTCGTAGGAATTGCGGTCGAGCGACTTGGAGCGCAGCAGATCGGTCCCGGCCTGGGAGAGCGCGGGCCCCTGGGAGAGCGTCGCCGTGGCCATGGCGAGGACCTGCGCCCTGGCCCGGTCGGCGGGCGAGGTGTCCTTGGGGAGCTTGAACGCGAGCGCGTCGTAGAGCGTCTCGTTGTCGTGGGCGTCGGCGTAGGCGAGCGCGTCGCCCGGGGCCTTCGCGTACCCCGCCGGGGCTCCGTTGTAGTCGATCTGGGAGCCCTTGACGGTGCGGCCCCGGCTGTCGGTGAGGGTGTAGTCGGCGAGATTGCCGGTCAGGCCGACCTTGATGAGGTCCTGGTAGTGCAGCAGCCGGGCGCGCTGCGCCGCGCGGTCGCCGTTGTCGGCCGCCGGGTTGGGGTCGGTGTAGAGGCCGGAGGCGAAGCCCTGGACGCCGGGGTCGGCGTCGAAGGGGCCGCCGCCGCGCACCGCGTCACGGGCCCGGTCGGAGAAGGTGGCGATGCCGGTGCCGGCCATGTTCTTCTGGGTGGCCTGGACGAAGCGGGCGTCGTCGGCGATCTCGCCGAAGTTCCAGCCCTCCCCGTAGAGGACGATCGACTTCCCGTCGACGCCGTCCCGGGCCAGGGTCAGCCGGTCCAGCGCGGCGCGGACGGCGAGCATGTTCGCCTTGGGGTGGTGGCCCATCAGATCGAAGCGGAAGCCGTCGACCTTGTACTCCTTCGCCCAGGTGACGACGGAGTCCACCACCAGCTTGCCCATCATCGCGTTCTCGGGGGCGGTGTTGGCGCAGCAGGTGGAGGTGGCGACGGAGCCGTCGGCGAGCAGCCGCTGATAGTAGCCGGGGACGATTCTGTCGAGTACGGACTTCTCGGACTGACCGGCGGCCACGGTGTGGTTGTAGACCACGTCCATGACCGTCCGCAGGCCCTGCCCGTTCAGCGCGGCGACCATCTCACGGAACTCGACGGTGCGCCGGGCGCCCTCGGGGTCGGAGGCGTAGGAGCCCTCGGGGACGGTGTAGTGCAGGGGGTCGTACCCCCAGTTGTACGCGTCCTTCGCGGCGCTCTCGGCGACGCAGGCCTGTTGTTCGGCGGAGTCGGGGGCGTACACCGAGAGGTCGCACGCGGGCTCTTTCCGGTCGGACGCGCGCTCGGGGATGGTGCCGATGTCGAAGGCGGGCAGGAGGTGGAGGTAGGAGGTTCCGCTGTCGGCGAGCTTCTTGAGGTGCTTGCTGCCCGCCGATGCGCGGTCGGTGAAGGCGCGGTACTGGCCGGGGTGTTTCGCCGTGCGGTCCGCGATGGAGAAGTCGCGGATGTGGAGTTCCTGGATCTGGGCGTCGCGCAGCGGGACGGCGGCGGGCTTCTTCAGCGTCCGCCAGCCCTTGGGGGCGAGCTTCGGGTCGGTGAGGTCGACGGCGACGCTGCGTACGGAGTCGGTGGTCAGGGCGGTGGAGTAGGGGTCGGTGACCTTGTTCACCACGGTTTTCCGCACACTGGGGGCCCAGACGGTGACCCGGTAGCGGTACGGCTCGCCGCGCCAGCTCCGGGGGCCTTTGGCCGACCAGACGCCGCTGGCGTCGTCGCGGCGCATGGGCACGGTCCTCCCGTCGAGTTCGAGGGCGACGGTACGGGCGGTGGGGGCCCAGAGGGAGAAGGTGACCCCGTCGGGGCCGAAGACCGGTCCGAGGGCGGTACGGGTGGCCCTGGCCGCGTACAGATCGTCGAGCACTCCGGCGGTCTGCACCCCGGTGGCGGCGAGCAGCGCGCCCGAGGCGTTGCGCTGGGTGGCGATGAGCTGGCCGCGCAGGGAGTCCCGTACCCGCTCGGCGTCGCGCGGGTCGACGGTGAACGCCGGGTACTCCTTGAGATGCGGGTACTTGGCGCGCTGGGCGTCGGTCAGCGCGGCGGGGGCGAGCCGCAGCCAGCGGCCCTCGTCGCTGAGCGCGCCGTCGACGACGGAGATGGGGCGGTCCGCCGCGTGGACGAGCTGCTGGCTGGTGGCCTCGGTGGCCTTCACCTTCCAGACGACGGTGTCGCGGTCGATCCACTGCGCCTCGGCCTTGCCGAGGTCGAGCGAGGGGACGGCACCGGCCTGCGGGAGCAGGGGCTTCGGCTGCCCGGAGAGCAGCCAGACCTCGTTGCCGTGGGTGGCGAGGTCGAGGGACTGGTCGCCGGGGAGGTCCTTCTCGTCGCCCTTGTGGAGGATGTGGCTGAGCGAGGTCGCGCCGGGTGCGAGGGGGACCTCGAAGGTCACTCCGTACGCGTCCTTGCGGACGGGCCTCAGCGGCTCGGCCCAGTCGGTGGGATTCGCCGCGCCGTTCCAGACGTGCAGGCCCCAGCCGTCGTAGTCGCCCCCGGGGCGCTGGTAGTGGATGACGGCCTTGCCCTTGTCCTGCGGCGGGTAGGTCCCGGCGGGGGCGGTGTCGCGCTGGCCGCCTTGACCCTGGGTGATCCAGACCTGGCCGGTGCGGGAGAGGTCGATCTCGCGCCGGGGCCCGTCGGGGATGCCGTCCTTCTCGACGGTGTACGGGAGCGTGGTCGCGCCCTCGGGGAGCTTGACCCAGGCGAACGCGCCATGGGCGTCACGGCCGGTGAAGGCGGCGGCGGTGCCCTGGGCGCGCAGCCGCCAGCCCTCGTAGTCCCCTTCGGGGCGCTGGTAGTGGACGACGGCCCAGTCGCGGTCGACGGCGACGGGCTTGGCGGGCGGGGGCGTCGCTCCGGCGGTGGTGGAGCCGGTGGCGCTGTCGGTGCGGCCCGCCGCGTCGACGACGACCGCCTTGTAGCGCAGCGGGGTGCCCGCCTTCACGGTGGCGTCGAGGTACTGGGTGACCCGGTAGGGGGCGTGGTCGGCGGAGCCGAGGGTGCGCCAGGGGCCGTCGCCGATCTGCGCGGCGAAGACGACCCGGCCTCCGGCCGCGCCGGGGTCGGCGTCGATCTCGACGGTGCCGGTGGCTCCGGGGGCGGGGGCCCTGAGGCTGAGCACGGGCTGTGCGGTGGGCTTCGGCCGCGCCTGGTCCGCCCTCAGTACGAGGGAGGTCAGGGCCGGGACGGTGACGGTGAGGCGGCCGGCCGCGTCGGTACGGGGTGTGGTGTCACCCCCTTGGCCGCCGTACAGCGTGTGGAAGGCGGTGTTCGGGGAGTCGGTGGTCAGCTCGACGGTCCGGGGCCCGGTGCCGCTGTTGACGGCGACGAGGTATTCGCGCCGCTCGGCCGCGTCGGTGCGGGAGTGGGCGTAGACCTGGCCTTCCGCGTACCGCTGCCGCTGGACTCCGTCGCGGAGCGCCGGGTGGGCCCTGGTCAGTCTCGACAGCTCGGCGATGGAGCGGTAGAGGGGGTGGCCGGTGTCGTAGGCGTCGGAGGCGTGGGTGCGGTCGGTGCCGAGCTGGTCGTCGTCGAGGTAGTCGGGGGTCCGGGAGGCGAAGAGGGTCTGGCGGGCGTCCTTGTCGCCGCCCGCTCCGGTGAAGCCCTGTTCGTCGCCGTAGTAGATGACCGGGTTGCCCCGGCTGAGGAACATCAGCTCGTTGGCGAGGCGGGCGCGGCGGGTGAGTTCGGCGTCGTCGGCCCGGGGGTTGTCCTGTTTGAGGAAGGTGCCGATGCGGCCCATGTCGTGGTTGCCGAGGAAGGTCACCTGCTCATAGGCGTTGGCCTTGTCGGTGGTGTAGCGGTAGTCCTGGGCGAAGACCTTGGCGAGCCGGTCGGCGGGGGCCTGCTGGGAGGCGACGGCGCGGGCCGCGTCCTGGAAGGGGAAGTCGAGGGTGGAGTCGAGCCTGCCCCGGGTGACATAGGGGGCGGTGACCGCCGGGTCGCCGGAGTAGACCTCGCCGAACATGAAGAAGTCGTCCCGGCCGCGCCGGGCGGCGTACTCGTCGAGGGCGGTGGCCCACTGGGTCCAGAACTCCATGTCGACGTGTTTGACGGTGTCGATGCGGAAGCCGTCGATGCCGAAGTCGCGGACCCACTTCTGGTAGATCTTCTCCATGCCCCTGACGACCTCGGGGCGCTCGGTCCACAGGTCGTCCAGGCCCGCGAAGTCGCCGTGCTCGGAGCTTTCGCCCGCGAAGGTGGAGTCGCCCCGGTTGTGGTACATCGTGGGGTCGTTGAGCCAGCCGGGGACCTTCTCCCGGTCGCGGGGGCGCGGGGTGTACGGGAAGGAGTCGGCGCCGACCTTGCCGGTGCGCCCGCCGTCGGCGGCGTCGAAGGGGCGTCCGGTGCGGTCGAGGTAGGGGTACGCGCCCTTGGGCTTGTAGCCGTACTTCTTCTCGGCGTAGTCGACGGTGTCGGCGGTGTGGTTGGTGATGACGTCGAAGAAGACCTTCATGCCCTTGGCGTGGGCCTTGTCGATGAGGGCCGTCAGGTCGGCGTTGGTGCCGAAGTGGGGGTCGACCTGGGTGAAGTCGGTGATCCAGTACCCGTGGTATCCGGCGGAGGCTTCCTTGCCCTCGCCCTGCACCGGGCGGTTCTTGAAGATCGGCGCGAGCCAGATGGCGGTGGTGCCGAGGCCCTTGATGTAGTCCAGCTTGCCGGTGAGCCCCTTGAGGTCGCCGCCCTGGTAGAAGCCCTTGTCGGCGGGGTCGTGCCCATGGCTGAGCCTGGAGCCGGTCAGTCCGCCCCGGTCGTTGCGGCGGTCGCCGTTGGCGAAGCGGTCGGGGAGGACGAAGTAGAACTGCTCCCTGGTGAGGTCGTGGCGGGCGGGTTCGGCGGCGAGCCGTGAATCCGAGGGCGGCTTGGGCGGCTTCTTCGCGTTCGTCGCGTTCATCGCGTTCATCGCGTTCATCGCGGGGTCGGCGAAGGCGGGGGCGCCGGGCAGCAGGGTGGCGCAGAGGGCGGCGGTCAGCGCGACCGCCGCCGTTCTGGGGCGTGTCAAGGGTGTCTCCAGTGCTGGGTACGAGAGCCTGTCTTACGCTTACGGCTCAGGCGCAGTTCTTCGCGCCGGCGTGGAGGGCGAGGGCGGTGCCGGGGGCCAGGGTGGCGGTGAGACGGCGGGAGCCGTCGACGGTCACCGGGCGGCGGGACTGGACGTCGCAGTAGGTCCCGGCGGGCAGCGAGGTCTGGAAGGTCCGGCTCAGCGGTGCGGTGGTGTGGTTGACGGCGAGATACGCCTTGTCGCCCCGGCCGAAGGCGATCCGGTCGCCGCCGTCGTCCCACCAGTCGGTGACGGGCTGTCCGTGGGCGGTGTTGCGGAAGGCGACCATGGCGGCGATCTCCGGCCAGGCGTGCTGGCACTTCCAGCCGTCGCTCCAGCAGGCCGTGACCCGGCCGCCGTTCGGCGGGCCCGCGTCCTTGTCGCTCCACTCGTAGCCGGAGTGGACGTCGGGCGAGCCGTAGGGCCAGGCCAGCATGAAGACGTTCGCGAGGGTGTAGGCGGAGCCGTCCTTGTAATTGAGGGTGTCGCCGAGGCGTTCGGTGTCGTGGTTGTCGACGAAGACCCCGGCCTTCGCGGACGGCAGATAGCCCCAGCCCTCGCCGTAGTTCCTCAGGTACGCGAGGTTCTCGCGCTGGAAGACCCGCTTGAGGTCGCGGGCGTAGCGGAACTCCTGCACATCGCCGCCGCCGAGATACTCGCCCGGTGACACGGCCTCTCCGTCGCCGTGGATCGCCTCCTGCTTCCAGTAGACATCAGGCCTGGTCAGCCGGGACTTGATGTTCGCGAGGTCGGCGGCGGGCAGATGTTTGGCCGCGTCGATCCGGAAGCCCTCGACGCCGAGGGAGAGCAGATCGTTGAGGTAGGCGGCGATGCGGCCCCGGACGTACTCCTCGCCGGTGTCGAGGTCGGCGAGGCCGACGAGTTCGCAGTTCTGGACCTGGTGGCGGTCGCGGTAGTCGGCGATCGCCGAGCGGCAGTCGTCCAGGTCGAAGCCGGAGTAGATACCGGGGTAGTGGTACTTGCTGTACGCGGAGCCTCCGGTGCCGGTTCCGTCGCCCGCCGCCATGTGGTTGATCACCGCGTCGGCGACGACCTTCACCCCGGCCGTGCGGCAGGTGTTCACCATGGCGGCGAAGGAGGCCCGGTCGCCGAGCCGGCCCGCGATCTTGTAGCTGACGGGCTGGTACGAGGTCCACCACTGGCCGCCCTGGATGTGCTCCTGGGGCGGCGAGACCTGGACGTAGCCGTAGCCGTCCGGTCCGAGCCGCTCGGTGCAGGCCCGGGCGACCGAGTCGAAGCGCCACTCGAAGAGGACGGCGGTCACGTCCTTCGGGCCGGGCGGCGCGGCCCCGGCCTCCCCGGCGGGGGCGGTGACGGCGATCGCCGCCCCGGCCGTCAGTGCGAGCAGGGCGGCGAGGGGTCGGCCGACCCCGGCTCTGGGTATGCCGGACATGTTTCCTCCTGCACAACGCTGTGCGTACGTGGGGGAAGTGCGGGTGTACCGGGTGCGGGTGTGCTCCGAAGCGCTCGCAGGCTTCTCTGAAAGTTGCTGATGGATCTTGCAGGTTCTTGCAGCAACTGCCCCGACCCGCCTGCCAGCAGACGGTAGGAGGCGTACTGACTGGAGGTCAACCCCTGGGGACTATCCGGGACATCTGTAGGACACAGGGAGGTCACAACATCGAAATCTTGCCGTTTTCTTTCTGCAAGGTCTTTCGCAAAGTCTTGCAAGACTGTTAGCTTCACGCCGCAGCAGCCCAGCCCGAGGACAGGCAGGGCCTGACCTCAATGGGGAGATCATGATGCGCAGAGGAATAACGGTCGCCGCGATCGCCGGCGTACTGGCCCTGACCGCCACCGCGTGCGGCGGCGACAGCGGCGGCGGGGGCGGGGACAGCAGCGGCAAGAAGGCCGCCGAGGACCCGCGGAGCGTGTCGGGCTCCATCACCTGGTGGGACACGTCCAACGAGGCCGAGGGCCCGACGTACGACAAGCTCATCGCCGCCTTCCAGGCCGAGTACCCGAAGATCAAGGTGAACCGGACCTCGGTCTCCTTCGACCAGGCGGAGCAGAAGTTCAAGACCGCCGCCCAGTCCGGCAAGGGCGCGCCGGACGTCATCCGCACCGATGTGGGCTGGTCCGCCGGGTTCGCCAACCTCGGCTATCTCCAGCCGCTGGACGGCACCCCCGCGCTCGACGGTGCGGAGGACTTCCTGCCCGGCCCGCTCTCCACCGCCAAGTGGAACAACGAGACGGTCGGCGTGCCGCAGGTGACCGACACCCTGGCCCTGCTCTACAACAAGAAGGTCTTCAAGGACGCCGGCATCGCCGCGCCCCCGGCCACCTGGGACGAGTTCATCGCCGCCGCGAAGACCATCAAGAAGAAGACGGGCGTCACCGGCACCCAGCTCAACCCCGAGGGCTACTTCTCGCTGCCGTTCCTCCACGGCGAGGGCGCGGACATGCTCGACGTCGACGGCAAGAAGATCACCGTCAACTCGGCCGAGGGCGTCAGGGCCATGGAGACCGCCCTGAAGCTGGCCGGGTCCGACGTCGCCCTCAAGCCCGCGACCACCGACGGCTATGTCGCGGCCCAGACCTCCTTCAAGGCCGGCGAGGTCGCCATGATCCTCAACGGGCCGTGGTCGGTGAGCGACAGCTACGCGGGCAAGGCCTTCAAGGACAAGGACAACCTGGGCATCGCCAATGTCCCGGGCGGCTCGGCCGGCAAGGCGGGAGCGCCCATCGGCGGCCACAACTACTCCGTCTACCGGGGCTCGAAGAACAAGGACGCCTCGTACCTCTTCGTGAGGTTCATGGCCTCGAAGAAGAGCCAGGAACTGACCGCCAAGGAGATCAACACGCTCCCGACGCGGAAGTCGGCGTACACCGCCGAGGTCACCGCCGACCCGGCGAAGAAGGCGTTCCAGCAGGCGCTGACCGTCGCGAGGCCCCGGCCGGTGATCCCCGGCGTCGGCGATCTCTTCGTCGCCTTCGACCAGCACTACGTGAAGATCCTGCGCGGCGACGTCTCCCCGAAGGACGGCCTCGACGCCCTCGCGAAGGAGTGGAACAGCAAGCTCCTGAAGGACTACACGACGACGACCACCGGCTGACGAGGCCCCGCAACCCACCGGACCCCCGGTCCGGCCGGACGGGCCAAGCGCGCCCCGCGGCGCGGGAACCGAACCCCGCGCACCCGCCCGGCCGGACCGGACGGCACCCGCCCTTCAGCGGTGCGCGAGCCCCCGCCCTTACGCGGTGCGCACGCACCGTCGGCCATCAGCCTTCAGCCATCGGAGAGAGATGAGCACCCTGACAGCCAGGACCGGACGGTCCTTCACCACCCACTGGTACGCGTGGGCCATGGTCCTGCCCGTGGTGGTCGTCCTCGCCGTGCTCGTCGGCTATCCGCTGGGCCGGGGCGTCTATCTCTCCTTCACCGACGCCGACGAGGTCAACATCGGCCGGACGATCGGGGACTTCTCCGTCCCGGCGACCTATCAGTTCGTCGGCCTGGACAACTACTGGAACATCCTCTCCGGCCAGGAGGGATCGTTCTACCCCCGGCTGATGTGGACCGCGGTGTGGACCGCGAGCTGCGTCTTCCTGCACTACACGATCGGCCTCGGCCTCGCGCTGCTGCTCAACCGGCCCATGCGCGGCCGCTCCCTCTACCGGGTGCTGCTGATCCTGCCGTGGTCGGTGCCCGCGTTCGTCGCCGCGTTCGCCTGGAAGCTGATGTACAACACCGACAACGGTGTGTTCAACGAGCTGCTCGGCAAAATCGGCATGGGCCCCGTCGACTGGCTCGGCGACCCCTTCGTCCAGAAGCTGTCCGTCATAGCCGTGAACACCTGGCTCGGCGTGCCGTTCATGATGCTCGCGATACTCGGCGGCCTCCAGTCCATCCCGCGCGAGCTGCACGAGGCCGCCGAGATGGACGGGGCCACCCCCTGGCAGCGGTTCTGGAGCGTGACGATGCCCGGTCTGCGGCCGGTCAGCTCCACCATCGTGCTGCTGGGCACCATCTGGACCTTCAACATGTTCCCGGTCATCTATCTGGTGATCGGGCAGGCGGGCGGCACCGAGAGCGAAATCCTCGTGACCTACGCCTACCGGCTCGCCTTCCAGGGCGTACGGGACTACGCGGGCTCCGCCGCCTACGGAATCGTGATCCTCTCGCTGCTCCTGGTCTTCTCCGTCTTCTACCGGGGCATGCTCAAGCGCCAGGAGGCCGCCAAGTGACCACCGCGGAAAAGGTGTCCGGGGCCGTCCGCCCCGCCGTCGCCGCCCGGCCCGCGACCAGGGCGCGCGGCAGGGCCGAGCGCTCCCGGGGAGCCTCCGTCGCCCTGCACGCCACCCTCGTCGCCGCCTGTCTCGTCGCGCTCTTCCCGATCGCCTTCATCCTCCTGGTCTCGATCCGGGGCGAGAGCGGCTGGACAGCCCCGCTGGAGATGACGGGCTTCACGCTCTCCAACTACGCCCATGTCCTCGGCGACACCGAGTTCCTCACCTGGATGCTCAACTCGATCGCCATCGCGGGCGGCACCATGCTGGTGGGCGTCCTCATCTCGGCGAGCGCCGGCTACGCGCTCTCCCGGATGCGCTTCCCCGGCCACGCGCCGCTGATGTGGACCTTCCTGGTCTGCCAGATGTTCCCGGTGGCGGTGCTGATCGTGCCGCTCTACAACATCCTCGGCGCGCTGGGGCTGCTGGACAGCCACGGCGGACTGATCCTCACGTACTGCTCGGTGTCCGTGCCCTTCTGCGCCTGGATGCTGAAGGGGTACTTCGACACCATCCCCACCGAGATCGACGAGTCGGGCCGGGTCGACGGACTCACCCCCTTCGGCACCTTCTGGCGGCTGATCATGCCGCTGGCGCGGCCGGGCCTGGCGGTGACCGCGTTCTACACCTTCCTCACGGCCTGGGGCGAGGTCGCCTTCGCGAGCCAGTTCATGAGCAGCGAGACCAAGTACACGCTCGCCGTCGGCCTCCAGACCTTCGTCGGCCCGCACCGCGCCGAGTGGGGCCTGCTGACGGCGTCCTCCGTGCTGATCATGGTCCCCGCCGGGCTGCTCTTCTTCTTCGCCCAGCGGCATCTCGTCGCCGGGCTCACGGCGGGCGGAACCAAGGGCTGACGGCGGCGACGGGCGCGCGCGGCACGGGCCCGCGCATCCGGCGGGCGTTGCCCGTCCACCCGCCGGGGGCAGCATCCCGTACAGCGGGAAGATCCCTCTTCATCCCGGAACGATGATGTATTTGACGACTTACAAGGGAACGTACATGACCCAGGAGCTCGCTCCCACCCTCAGCGACCAGCCCGCCGCCGCCTCGGCGGACTGGTGGCGGGACGCCGTCATCTACCAGGTGTACGTCCGTTCCTTCGCCGACGGCGACGGCGACGGCATCGGCGATCTGCGCGGCGCCCGCGAGCGGCTGCCGCACCTCGCGGACCTGGGCGTGGACGCCGTCTGGCTCACCCCCTTCTACGCCTCCCCGCAGGCCGACGGCGGCTACGACGTCTCCGACTACCGCCTGGTCGACCCGCTGTTCGGGAACGTCTCCGACGCCGAGGAGCTCGTCGCCGAGGCGCACCGGCTGGGGCTGCGCGTCATCGTCGACATCGTGCCCAACCACACCTCGGAGCAGCACGCCTGGTTCAAGGCCGCGCTGGCCGGCGGCCCCGAGCGCGAGCTGTACCACTTCCGCCCCGGGAAGGGCGAGCACGGCGAGCTCCCCCCGAACGACTGGGAGTCCATCTTCGGCGGCCCGGCGTGGACCCGTACCGGGGCCGGTGACTGGTATCTGCATCTCTTCGCCCCCGAGCAGCCGGATCTCAACTGGGACCGGACCGAGGTGCGCGAGGAGTTCGACTCGATCCTGCGGTTCTGGCTGGACCTGGGCGTGGACGGCTTCCGTATCGATGTCGCGCACGGCATGGTCAAGGCGGCAGGGCTGCCCGACATCGGGCTGCGCGAGCAGGCCAAGCTGATCGGCGCGCAGGTGCTGCCCTTCTTCGACCAGGACGGGGTGCACGAGATCCACCGCGGCTGGCGCGCCCTCCTCGACGAGTACCCGGGGCAGCGCATCGGCGTCGCGGAGGCCTGGGCCCCCAGCGCCGAGCGGCTCGCGCTGTACGTCCGCCCCGACGAGCTGCACCAGGCCTTCAACTTCCAGTTCCTGACCTGCGACTGGGACGCTCCGGCGATGCGCCGGGTCATCGACGAGTCGCTCACCGCGACAGCCTCCGTGGGCGCGCCCACCACCTGGGTGCTCTCCAACCACGATGTGGTCCGCCACACCACCCGCTACGGCGGCGGGGAGCGCGGTCTGCGCCGGGCCCGCGCGGCGGCGCTGCTCACCCTGGCGCTGCCCGGCTCGGCCTATGTCTACCAGGGCGAGGAACTGGGACTGCCCGAGGTGACGGAGCTGCCCGACGCGGTGCGCCAGGACCCGGCGTTCTTCCGGGGCGACGGCCAGGAAGGCCGGCGCGACGGCTGCCGGGTGCCGCTGCCCTGGTCGGGTACGGAGGCTCCGTACGGCTTCGGCCCCGGCGGGAGCTGGCTGCCGCAGCCCGATTCCTGGCAGGGGCTCTCGGTCGCGGCGCAGACCGGCGACCCGCGCTCCACGCTGGAGCTGTACCGCTCGGCGATCGCCCTCCGCAAGACGCTGCCGGGCCTCGGCGACGGCACGATGGAGTGGCTCCGGGCCCCCGAGGGCGTTCTCGCCCTCGGCCGTCCCGGGCTGGTCTGCACCCTGAACACCCTCGCGGCGGAGGCCGTGCTGCCGGTTCCGGGGCGGCCGCTGATCTCGTCGGCGGCGCTGGAGTTCAGCGGCGGCGAGGTCCGCGTCCCGGGCGACACCTGTGTCTGGTGGGCAGTCTGAGATGCGCCCGGTACAGTCCACCCCTGTGACCGCACCCGCACGACTGGCAGACATAGCGGCCCAGGCGGGGGTCAGCGAAGCGACGGTGAGCCGCGTCCTCAACGGGAAGCCCGGAGTCGCCGCGACCACCCGCCAGGCCGTCCTCGCCGCACTGGACGTCCTCGGATACGAGCGTCCCGTACGGCTGCGCCGACGCAGCGCGGGACTGGTGGGACTGATCACACCGGAGCTGGAGAACCCGATCTTCCCCGCCCTGGCGCAGGTCATCGGGCAGGCGCTGACCCGCCAGGGCTACACCCCCGTGCTCGCCACCCAGACCCCCGGCGGGTCCACGGAGGACGAGCTGACCGAGATGCTGGTGGACCGGGGGGTGGCCGGGATCATCTTCGTCTCCGGGCTGCACGCGGACACCACCGCGGACATGCGGCGCTATGAGCAGCTGCATGCCCAGGGGGTGCCGTACGTCCTGGTCGACGGCTTCTCCCCGAAGGTGCGCGCGCCGTTCATCTCGCCCGACGACCGGGCGGCGATGAAGCTGGCGGTGACGCATCTGGTGTCGCTGGGCCACACCAGGATCGGGCTCGCGCTCGGTCCGCGCCGCTTCGTGCCCGTCCAGCGGAAGATCGAGGGCTTCGTCCGGGCGGTCGGGGACCAGCTCGGTCTGGCGCCCGCCGTGATCGAGGCGGAGCTGATCCAGCACTCCCTGTACACACTGGAGGGCGGCCAGGCCGCGGCGTCCGCGCTGCTGGACCGCGGCTGCACGGCGGTGGTGTGCGCCAGCGACATGATGGCGCTGGGGGCGGTCCGGGCGGCGCGTCAGCGCGGTCTGGAGGTCCCGGACGACGTCTCGGTGGTCGGTTTCGACGACTCCCCGCTCATCGCCTTCACCGATCCGCCGCTGACCACGGTCCGCAAGCCGGTCCCCGCGATGGGGCAGGCCGCGGTGCGGACCCTGCTGGAGGAGATCCAGGGCGAGTCCGGGCCCGGCGGCGCGGGCGCCCCGCCCGCCCCGACCTACGGCGAGTTCGTCTTCATGCCCGAGCTGGTGGTCCGCGGCTCGACGGCCTCGGGGCCCGGGGCCCCGGCTCCGGTCCGTGTCTGAGCGGCTGCGCCGGACGCGGGACGGGCGGGTCCTCCGTAAGATGGAGCCGGTACGGCGGAAAACAGGGACCGAAGGATGATCAGACGGTCCGCCCGCGTCTGGCAGACTCTTCCCCCATGGGTGAAACAACCGTGAAAACTATGGAAGGCCGGACGGCCGCCACCCCGTCACCCATGGTGGACGAGGACCCCGATACCGCGCACGCCCCGGACACCGGGGCGGCACCGGCCGACCGCTCCCCCCGGTCCGCCCGGCTCGCCCGGCTGAAGGAGCTGCGCTCCCCGCGCCGCCCCCGCATCTGGTTCGAGATCCTGCTGATCGCGGTCAGCTACTGGACGTACTCCCTGATCCGCAACGCGGTCCCCGAGCAGAAGGCCCAGGCCCTGCGGAACGCGGACTGGATCTGGGAGACCCAGAAGTCCCTGGGCCTCGCCTTCGAGGAGAAGGTGAACCACGCCGCGAACTCGGTGACATGGCTGATCGTGTCGATGAACTACTACTACGCGACCCTCCACTTCATCGTGACGATCGGCGTCCTGGTCTGGCTCTACCGCTGGCACCCCGGCCGCTACGCGGCGGGCCGTCTGGCCCTCTTCGCGACCACCGGCGTGGCCCTGGTCGGCTACTACCTGTATCCGCTCGCACCCCCTCGGCTGATGAACGGCCAGGATTTCATCGACACCGTGCTCGTCCACGAGACCTGGGGCTCCATGGCCTCCGGCGACCTCAAGAACATGTCCAACCAGTACGCCGCGATGCCCTCCATGCACATGGGCTGGTCCTTCTGGTGCGGCCTGATCATCTTCGCCGTCGCCACCACCCCCTGGGCCAAGATCCTCGGCCTGCTCTACCCGGCGGCCACCCTCGTCGTCATCGTCGCCACCGCCAACCACTTCTGGCTCGACGCCGTCGGCGGCATCATCTGCCTCGCCTTCGGCTTCGCGGTCTCCTACGCCTGGTACGCGGCCCTGCCGCACCAGCTCCCCAAGATCCCCGTCCGGGAACCGGCGCGGGGGCGGCTGTGGCCCGCGAAGGCGTAGCGATCCTGCTTCTTTTGTGAGAACGGCCCGTCCCCCGCTCGTGCGCGGGGGACGGGCCGTTCTCGTGGGCCGTTCTCGTGGGCCGTTCCGGTGGGCCCTTCCGGTCGGTCAGAGGACCGGGGCGGGCACCAGGCGCTTGGAGTGCGGGTCGCCGCAGAATTCGGCGTCGATGACACCGCCGCCGCCCTCGCTGTTGACGCTGTAGGAGACGGTGTGGCGGCCGTCGGGGCTGGAGACGGCCTCGGTCACGGCGCCGGGGGTGCCGCCGCTGTGACCCCAGAGGGTGGTGTCGCAGCTGTTGTGGGGGTTGTAGATGCCGAGGCCGTAGCCGGTGTAGAGCGGGTCGCCGGGGGCGGGGACCGCGGTCTTCATGGCCTTGAGCTGCTTGGCGGGGAAGAGCTTGCCGCGCATCAGGGCGCTGAGGAACCGGTTCAGATCGCCGGTGGTGGAGATCATGTCGCCGGCGGCCCAGCCCCAGGACATGTTGTGCGCGGTGACGTCGTAGAACTCGGTCGCGGTGGGGTCGCTCAGCAAGGAGTAGTTGCGGGCGCTGGGCTTCGGCAGGTGGGGGTTGTTCCCGGGGAGGCTGGTGGCGCGCAGGGCGAGCGGTTTGATGATCCGGTCGCGCACCTCGCTCTCGTAGGTGTCGCCGCTGATCTTCTCGATGATCAGCCCGGCCAGGACATAGCCGGTGTTGGAGTAGGAGTGTTTGGTCCCGGGCGCGAAGTCGGGCTTGTGCGACAGGGCCACCTTGACCAGGTCCAGGGGGGCGAGGGTGTCGTAGCGGTGGGTGAGGAAGCCGGGCGCGGCGAGGTGTTTGCGGCCGAACTCCGGGTCGCTGGTGTAGTTGAAGATCCCGCTGGTGTGGTTGAGCAGCTGCCGTACGGTGATCTGGCGGCCGTCGTTGCCGTTGCCCCGGACGACGCCGGGCAGATGCTTCTCCACGGAGTCGTCGAGACTGAGCCTCCCCTCGGCCTCCATCTGAAGCAGCACCGTCGCCACGAACGTCTTGGTGACGCTGCCGATACGGAAGCGGTCGTTCGCCCCGCGCGCCTCGCCCGCCCTCAGATCCCCCACCCCCGCGGTGCCCTGCCAGACATCGCCCTTGTCCCGCACCCCGGCGGTCACCCCGGGCAGCCCCGATTTCACCAGCGCGTCCAGCGCCTGCTGGGTCTTCTGTCGCGCCTTCCCCCCTTTCTCCCCGTCGGCCCCGGTCTGGGCCTGGGCCGGAACCGTGAACGCCGTGACGGCCACCGCCGCCGCGACCAGTCCGACGATGCTCGTCCTGGTCACCCTGCTCGTCCTGCTGGTCCTGCTTCCCGCTGACATCTGCCGCTCCTGGTCTGTCGTACCGGTGATTCACCCGGGATGACCCGGTGCGGCATGTACTGGTTGACCGCTGCACGACCCTTGGCCGGAACCCCGGAAGCGGATGGCCGGATGAACGTTTTCGGGGGCGGCTCCGTCGTAACGGAAACAGGGAGGGCGGGGGATGCGCACAGGACGCGGTACCGGAGCGGTGACGGCCGGGGGGCTGGCCACAGCGGCGGCGCTGGTCGCCGGGGTGGTGCTCGGGGACGGATGCGGGTGACGTTCGACGTCACCCGGTGGTTCAAACCGGCGGCGGGGCAGCGGCGGCTGGAGCTGGACGTGGCCGATCCCGCGATCGCGCGGGTGGACGAGGAGTGGCGGCCGGGGCGGCACGCGCTGCTCATGATTCCGGCCCGGCCGGAGCTGTCGGTCGAGATCACCCCCGAAAGCGACATGTGGAGGATGCTCGACGAGATCGACGGGTACGCCGCCGACGCGGCCGCCACCGAGTGCCCCGCGTACTGGCGCGACCGGGAGCCCGATCCCCTGCTGGTGGACCCGCCGGGGGCCGCGGTCAGCGGTTGAGGAAGGCGAGCACCTCGGGCCAGGACTCCGCGCGGGCCTTGGCGTCGGCGGCCCGGGTGCCGCCCAGAGGCAGGCGTTCGCCCAGGAGTACGGTGACGGTGCCCGTCGGCAGATACGGGTAGGAGCCCACGGTGTGGCCCGCGTCCGGGTGGATCAGCGCGCGGTGCGGCTCGGCGGTGCCCTTGCGGGCGGCGATCGACTCGGAGAACGACTGGGCCGCCCAGAGCGTGTCCTTGCCGCCCGCGATCGCGAGGACGGAGCCGCGCGTCCGGTCGTACGGAATGGGCCCCTCCGGGATCGCCTTGCCGCCCTTGGTCCATGCCTTGCCGCCGGACGGGAAGGAGCCGACGACGTGGTCGGACGGGGCGAACACCACCGCGTCGCGGACCAGGTCCGGGTAGTGCTGGGCCAGCAGTTGGGCGGGCTCGCTGCCCCGGGAGGTGCCCATAGCGGTCATCCGGCGGGCGTCCGCCCCCGGCTGGACGGCCAGGAGTTCGGCGGCGGTGGCGAAGTACTCCAGTGGGACGTCCCTGAGGGTCTGGGGGGTGCCGGGGCAGCGGAAGTAGCAGAGGAGGAGGGTCGGATGGCCCCGGGAGGCGAGCAGGGCGGCGGTGCTGCGGGAGGAGCTGCCCCCGCCCTCCGAGCCGCCGAAGAGCAGGACGGGGGCGCGCTCGGGGCCGCCCTTCGCGGGGAGCAGCAGCCGCCCGGCGACCTTGTCGCGGGCGACGGTCAGCTCCCGGACGGTGACCTTGTCGGTGCGCCAGGTACGGGTGAGTTCACGGTCGGCGATCGTGCGGTCGCCCGCCTCGACGGCGAGACGGACGGTGTACGAGGTGGCCTGCCCCGAATTGGCGGCGAACGAGTTCTCGTCGGGGTCCGCGCCGTCCGCCCGGACCATCGACCAGAAGAGGCCCATGCCGTCGGCGTCCTTGTACGTCCCCGAGGAGGGGCGGGCCCTGGTGAGGTCCACGGAGCCTTGGGCGTCCGCCGTGAAGGCGGCCTTCCCCGACCAGGTGGCGCTGTTGGCGTCGTCGGCCTCGGAGGTGACGGTGATCTTCTCCCCGGCGCGCAGGCCGGAGATCCGGATCCGTACCGGCTCATCCACGAGCGCGGTCGGTTTGTCGACTTCGATGACCGCCTTGTCGCTGGCGTCGCCGTCCGACCCGTCCGACCCGTCCGCACCGCCGGATCCGGAGGTGCAGCCCGTCGCGAGCACAGCGAGGGCCACTAGCCCCAACAGCCCCTTGTATCCCCCCTGTTTCATGGCCCCAGTGTGCTCCGGTACGGGCCCGGCCCGCCACGCCTTCACGTGATGCGACGGGCCCGGCCGGCGGGTGTCACTTCCCGGCGGTGCCGGGTTCCCCGGCGATGGACTCCTGGTAGACGTCCGCGTAGGTGCGCGAGTCCTTGACCAGCTCGTCGCAGAAGGCGGCGACGTCGCTGCCGATGAGCTCCAGGACCCCCTTGCCCGAGGCGGCGCCCTCCTCGAAGAAGTCGACGATCCCGGGGAGCAGGGATTCGCCGAGCAGATCGATCGGTCCGACCTTGAGCAGGTACTTCTGCATCTCCTTGTAGACGATCCGGTAGTCCGGCGGGAGCGCCCCGACCCGGGCGGTGTGCGCCCGCCACTGCTTCTTGCCCTCGATGATGTCCCGGATGCTCATGTCAGCCTCCCAGCCGGCTCAGTTTCCTCGCGACGTTCCTGTTCAACTGCTCGCGCCACCGGTCGCGATAGGTGCGGGCCCCTTCCCCGCCGGCCAGCGCCGCGCAGAAGCCCCGGATGTCGTCGCCGAGGACCTCCTGGACGCCCTGTCCGTCCGCCGCCGCCTCTTCGAGCAGCCCCAGGGCGGCGTCGAGGATCGGCATCAGATTGCGGCCGGTGAAGTCGCCGTGGGGGAAGAGGTGGACCTTGATCTGTCCCCAGGCCGCCCGGCAGTCGTCCGGCAGGGCATCCGCCCGGACTTCGAACGCCTTCCAGTCCCTGGTGAGATCGCTGCCGGTGATGGTCTCCCAGAAGTTCATCTCCCGCCCTCCTTGAGCCTGTCGATACGTGATGAGACGTACTGCCATTTCGTCCAGAACCTCGCGAGTTCCTCGCGTCCGGCGTCGTTGAGCGCGTAGAACTTGCGCGGCGGACCGACCCCGGAAGGCCGCTTCGTCACCTGGACGAGCTTGTTCCGCTCCAGCCGCAGCAAGATGGTGTACACCGTCCCCTCGACGACGTCGGCGAAGCCGAGCTCGTGCAACTGGCGGGTGATGGCGTACCCGTAGGTCTCCTCGCGGCCGATGATTTCGAGCACGCACCCTTCGAGCGTGCCCTTCAGCATCTCCGTCAGGTCGTCCATGGTGAGTCCTCCTCGGCACTCGGTACCGCGTAGCACCGAGTACCACTATACGGTATCACCGAGTAGCAGAGATGTCAGCGCTCCGATGCGCCCCGGCGGGCCCGGGAGGCGAGCAGTGCGAGCAGGGCACACGGGAGCAGGAGCAGGGCGAAGGCGGTGGCGTAGCCGGCGGTGTCGCTCGCGCCGCCCTGGGCGAGGAGGTTGAACAGGGCGGACGCGAGGCCGAGTACGGCTATCTGGCCCAGGTTCTGGCTGGTCTGCATCGCGCTGCTGGCGTGGCCCAGCCGGTCGGCCGGGCTGTGGGCGAGCGAGAGCACGGTGACGGCGGGGGCGAGCAGGCCCATGCCGAGGGCCGCGACGACCATGGACGATCCGGCGACGGGCGAGGGCATCGAGGGGTGCGCGCCGACGACGGCGGGCGCGACCGCCGCCACCATCACCAGCGCACCCGCCACGACCAGCCGTTCGCGCGGGCAGCTCTCCAGCCTTCCCTGCACCCAGGAGGCGGCGGCCCAGGCGAGGGCCGCGCCGGTGAAGGCCAGTCCGATCGCCGGGGGCGAGACATCGCGGCCGGTGACGAGCATCAGCGGTACGAGGGCCTCCAGGGTGAAGAACACCCCGGAGGCCAGACCCCTCAGCAGCACCGTGACCGGCAGGCCGCGCGCGGCGCGCCAGGTGCCCGGCGGCAGCAGCCGGGGCGCGAAGACCGCCAGCAGGGCGAACCCGGCCACCGCGAACAGCAGATGGCGCGCGTCCCAGCCGGACACGCCGTACTGGCCGAGCGCCGCGCCGATGCTGACGGCGGTGGCGATCAGCAGCGGGGGGCGCGCCGCCCCGGTCGCCGACGGCTCTCCGGACGACGGCCGGGGCTCGGGCGACCAGGAGCCGCCGCGCAGCTGCGCCACGACGATCAGGGCGGGTACGGCGGTGAGCGCGGCCAGCCCGAAGAACATCTCGCGCCAGGACCACCACTCCACGACCAGCCCCGCCAGCGGCGGTCCGATCAGTGAGGGAACGATCCAGCAGGTGCTCATCAGGGCGAGCGCGCGGGGGCGCAGCCGCTCGGGATAGGCCTGGCCGATGGCGGTGTTGATCGCCACGGCGACCATTCCGGCCGCCAGTCCGTCGAGGAACCGCCCGGCCGCGAGCTGCCAGATCGAAGTGCTGGCCCCGGAGACCAGCAGCGTGACCACGGCGAGCGCCATGCCGGCGGCCAGCGGGCGCGGGGCCCCGGCCCGGTCGGCCCAGTGGCCGCCCAGCACCCCGCCCAGCAGGCTCGCGGCGACGAAACAGCCTGCGACCAGCGGGAAGAGCGCCACCCCGTCGAGGTCCCGGGCGGCCGTCGGCAGGGTGGGGATCACGGCCAGCGCGGCGAGTCCGGTCAGGAACATCACGGCGGCGAAGCTGTAGGTGGCGGCGGCGTACGCGCCGGAGAACAGGCCGCCGTCCCCGCCCCCGCCGTCGTCACCGCCCTCGCCCCCGCCGCCTGTGCCGTCGCCGCCGTCGTCGTCGGGAGGAGTGGGCGGGGCCTGCGGCGAACGCTTCGGATCGTGGGTCACGAGCGCACAAGCTATGCGCGCCGCGCGCCGCCGTGCCACCGGATTTCGGGTGCGCCCGGGCCCGGGGCCCGGGGCCCGTCAGGCGTCGTAGAAGAGGGTCTCCATCACCGCGCGGGCGCGGCGGGTGATGCGGCGGTAGTCGTCGAGCATGTCGCCGACATGGCCGGGGCCGTAGCCGAGGTAGCGGCCGAGCGCGGCCAGTTCGCGGCCGTCGGAGGGGAAGGTGTCGCCCGCTCTGCCCCGTACCAGCATCACTCCGTTGCGGACCCGGGACGCCAGCACCCAGGCCTCGTCGAGGATCTGGGCGTCCTCGGCGGCGATCAGCCCGGCGGTGTGGGCGGCGGAGAGAGCGCGCCGGGTACGGGTGGTGCGCAGGCCGGGTTCGGCCCAGGCGTGGCGGAGCTGGAAGAGCTGGACCGTCCATTCGACGTCGCTCAGCCCGCCCCGGCCGAGTTTGGTGTGGAGTGTGGGGTCCGCGCCGCGCGGCAGCCGTTCGGACTCCATGCGGGCCTTGAGCCTGCGGATCTCGCGTACCGCGTCTTCGCTGACGCCGTCCTGGGGGTAGCGCAGCGGGTCGACGAGTGCGATGAAGCGCTCCCCCAGCTCGCGGTCGCCGGCCATCGGCTCGGCGCGCAGCAGGGCCTGGCTCTCCCACCCCAGCGACCAGCGCCGGTAGTACGCCTCGTAGGAGGCGAGGGTGCGGACGAGGGGGCCGCTCTTGCCCTCGGGGCGGAGGTCGGCGTCGATGAGGAGCGGCGGATCGGCGGTGGGGAGCTGGAGCAGTCTGCGCATCTCGGAGACGACGGCGTGCGCCGCGCGCCCGGCCTCCTGTTCGCCGACGCCCTCGCGCGGCTCGTGGACGAAGAGGACGTCGGCGTCGGAGCCGTATCCCAGCTCGTGTCCGCCGAAGCGGCCCATGCCGATGACGGCGAACCGGGTCGGCAGCTCGTCGCCCCAGCGTTCGCGGACGGCGGCCCGGAGCGCGCCCGCGATCGTCGCCGCGTTGAGGTCGGTGACGGCGTCGCCGACGCGGTCGGCCAGGGCTCCGGTGTCGGCCTCGGCGGGGCTCTCCTCGGTGCCGTACGAGCCGATGAGGTCGGCGGCGGCGGTGCGGAACAGCTCCCGGCGGCGTACGCCCCGGGCCACGGCGACGGCGGTCTCGGCGCTGGCCTGGCGGCCGACGGCGGCCAGCACCTCGGGCTCCAGGTGTTCCCGGGAGCGCGGCTTGAGGCCGCCGGGGTCGCCGAGGATGGCGACCGCCTCGGGGGCGCGCAGCAGCAGGTCGGGGGCGAGCCGGCCGGCCGAGAGGACCCGGGCGAGGTTCTCGGCGGCGGCGCCCTCGTCGCGGAGGAGCCGCAGATACCAGGGGGTCTTGCCGAGGGCGTCGGAGACCTTGCGGAAGCCGAGGAGCCCGGCGTCCGGGTCGGCGGAGTCGGCGAACCAGCCCAGCAGGACCGGCAGCAGGGTCCGCTGGATGGCGGCCTTGCGGCTGACGCCGGAGGCGAGCGCCTCCAGATGGCGCAGGGCGGCGGCCGGGTCGGCGTAGCCGAGGGCTTCGAGGCGCTGGCGGGCGGCCTGGGTGGAGAGCCGGGTCTCGCCGGGGGCGAGCTGGGCGGCGGCGTCGAGGAGCGGCCGGTAGAAGAGCTTCTCGTGCAGTCTGCGGACGACGGAGGCGTGCCGCCGCCACTCCCGGTTCAGTTCGAAGACCGGGTCCATGCGCAGGCCCAGCGAGCGGCCGAGCCGGCGCAGATCGGCCGGGTCCTCGGGAACGAGATGGGTGCGGCGCAGCCGGTAGAGCTGGATGCGGTGCTCCATGGCGCGCAGGAAGCGGTACGCGTCGTCGAGCTGGCCGGCGTCCGCGCGGCCGACGTAGCCGCCTGCGGCCAGTGCCTGGAGCGCGTCGAGGGTGCTGCCGCTGCGGAGGCCGGGGTCGCTGCGGCCGTGGACGAGCTGGAGGAGCTGGACGGCGAATTCGACGTCGCGCAGTCCGCCGGGGCCGAGCTTCAGCTCGCGCTCGACCTCGGCGGCCGGGATGTTGTCGATGACGCGGCGGCGCATCTTCTGGACGTCGGGGACGAAGTTCTCGCGCTCGGCGGCCTGCCAGACCAGCGGGGACACGGCCTCGATGTACTCCTCGCCGAGTGCCGGGTCCCCGGCGACCGGCCGGGCCTTGAGCAGGGCCTGGAACTCCCAGGTCTTGGCCCAGCGCTGGTAGTAGGCGAGATGGCTGGAGAGGGTGCGCACCAGCGGGCCGTTGCGCCCCTCGGGGCGGAGGTTGGCGTCGACCGGCCAGATGGTGCCCTCGACGGTGGTTTCGGAGCAGATCCGCATCAGATGGGAGGCGAGCCGGGTCGCGGCCCGGATCGCGGTGTTCTCCTCCGCGCCGCCGGCGGGTTCGGCGACGAAGACGACGTCGACGTCGGAGACGTAGTTGAGTTCGTGGCCGCCGCACTTGCCGAGCGCGATGACGGCGAGTCGGCACTGTGCCGCGTCCTCGGGGGCGGCGGTGCGGGCGATGGCGAGCGCCGCGCGCAGGGTGGCGGTGGCGAGGTCGGCGAGTTCGGCGGCGGTCTCCTTGACGTCGATCGTGCCGCAGACGTCGCGGGCCGCGATGCCGAGGAGGCTGCGCCGGTAGGCGACGCGCAGCGACACCGGGTCGTCGGCCTCGGCGAGGTCGTGTTCGAACTCCTCGACGCCGGGGTGGAGGTCCGCCGCCTCCCAGGTGACGAGCGTCCGCCAGTCGCCGGGGTGCCGGGCGAGGTGGTCGCCGAGCGCCTCGGACGCGCCGAGGACTCCGAGGAGCCGGTCGCGCAGGGGTTTGGCGGCGAGGAGGGTGTCGAGAAGGACCCGGCGGCCGTCCTCGGGCTGCGCCTCCACCAGTCGTACCAGGCCGCCGAGGGCGAGATCGGGGTCGGCGACCGCGCCGAGCGCGTCGAGGAGCACGGGGTCGCTGTGGACGGCGGCCATCACGGGGAGATCGAGCAGCCGGTGGGCGGCTCCGGGGTCGGTGAAGCCGTGCCGGACCAGCCGGGTGAAGGTACTGCTTCTGCGCCCGGGTACCGCCGTCATCCCGCCGTCTCCTCGTTCTGAGCCGCTCCGCGCGGCGGTGCCGCGCGGGGTGCCGCGCCCGTGCCCCGGACGGTGTCCCGTCCTGCGATCAAGGCCGGTGGAATCGAGACTAGTCGCAGCGGCCGCCCTCCGATGAAACCGGTACCGCCGGGACCGATGAGTCATGGCCGTCGCGGCGGTCCACATCATGACGAACCGATGTTCCCGATGGACCCGACGGAAGGACCACCATGGCGGAGACCGAGCCCCGTGCCGAACTGGACGCCCGCTACAGCGAGGAGTCGGCGACGGCGGCGGACTGGTCCGAGGCGGTCGCCCGGCTGCGGGCGGCCGAGTTGTTCTGGCTGTCGACGGTGCGGCCGGACGGCCGCCCGCACGTCACCCCGCTGCTCGCCGTCTGGCTGGACGGCGCGCTGCATTTCTGCACCGGTGCCGAGGAGCGCAAGGCCAGGAACCTGCGGGAGAATCCCGAGGTCGTTCTCACCACCGGGACCGATGCCCTGCGGGAGGGGTACGACCTGGTGGTCGAGGGCGAGGCGGTGCGGCTGACCGACGAGGAGCGGCTGCGGGCGCTGGCCGCCGCGTACACCGCGAAATACGGCGCGGAGTGGACCTTCGAGGTCCGTGACGGGGCGTTCGTCGCCGACGCGGGCGTCGCGCTGGTGTTCCGGGTGGAGCCGCGCACGGCCTTCGGATTCGCGAAATCACCCTACGGTCAGACACGGTGGCAGTTCACCCGTAAGTAACCCTCGCCGAAAGGACTTTCCCATGGAATGGACACTCGAAGTCGTCAGGGTCCCGGTGACGGACCTGGACCGCTCCAAGAAGTTCTACGCGGAGGGCTGCGGCTTCGCGGTCGACGTCGACCAGGAGGTGGCCCCGGGCGTCCGGGTCATCCAGCTGACCCCGCCGGGCTCACGCTGTTCGATCGCCCTGATGGGCGGTTTCCCCGACCATCCCGGGCAGCCCTCGGCCGCCCCGGGCTCCCTGCGCGGGCTCCAGCTCTGCGTCACCGACATCGCGGCGGCCAGGGCGGCCCTGGCCGAGCGGTCGGTGGCGGTCAGCGAGATCCAGCACGTGGGCGCGAGCGGCTGGGAGGACGGCAGAGGCGGCGAGTGGAACTCCTTCCTCTTCTTCTCCGACCCCGACGGAAACGCCTGGTCGGTCCAGGAAGCCCCGTCCCCGCTGTCCCAGCGCTGACGACCGGGCGGGCGGCCGGACCACATCCCGGCCGCCGTCACCGCCCGCCCCGCCGCCCCTCTGCTAACTCGCCGGCGGCGGGGGCGGCGGCGGAGGCTGATCCTGACTGCCCGTGCCGAACTGTCCCTTGAGCTTGTCCTGCGCCTTGTCCACATGGCCGCTGTACTTGCCCTTGGTCTTCGCGTCGAAGGCGTCACCCGCCTTGTCCACACCCTTGTCGACCTTGGACTCATGGCCCTTCAGCATCTGCTTCAGCTTGTCCAGTACGGACATGGGCTCATCCCTTCAGCACTCTTTCCCCCGTCCCCTCCAGGGTCACCGCACAACCCGCCCTCCGCATCCCGGGAGCCCGCAGAGGTCAGCGGTCAGAGCACCGGCAGGTTCTTCCGCAGTTCAAAGGCGGTGACCTCGGAGCGGTACTCCTCCCACTCCTGCTTCTTGTTGCGGAGGAAGAAGTCGAAGACGTGCTCGCCGAGGGTCTCGGCGACCAGTTCGCTGCGTTCCATGAGGGCGATGGCCTCGCCGAGGTTCTGGGGGAGGGGCTCGATGCCCATGGCGCGGCGTTCGGCGTCGGAGAGGGCCCAGACGTCGTCGTCGGCGCCGGGGGGGAGTTCGTAGCCCTCTTCGATGCCCTTGAGGCCGGCGGCGAGGAGGACGGCGTAGGTGAGGTAGGGGTTGGCGCCGGAGTCGATGGAGCGGACCTCGACGCGGGAGGAGCCGGTTTTGCCGGGCTTGTACATGGGGACGCGGATGAGGGCGGAGCGGTTGTTGTGGCCCCAGCAGATGTAGGAGGGGGCTTCGCCGCCCGCGCCGGCGCTGCGGGCGGAGCCGCCCCAGATGCGCTTGTAGGAGTTGACCCACTGGTTGGTGACGGCGGAGATCTCGGCGGCGTGTCTGAGGAGGCCGGCGATGAAGGAGCGGCCGACCTTGGAGAGCTGGTACTCCGCGCCGGACTCGTAGAAGGCGTTGCGGTCGCCCTCGAAGAGGGAGAGGTGGGTGTGCATGCCGGAGCCGGGGTACTCGCTGAAGGGCTTGGGCATGAAGGTGGCCTGGACGCCCTGCTCCAGCGCCACCTGCTTCATGACCAGGCGGAAGGTCATGATGTTGTCGGCGGTGGAGAGCGCGTCCGCGTAGCGCAGATCGATCTCCTGCTGGCCCGGCGCGCCCTCGTGGTGGCTGAACTCCACCGAGATGCCCATGGATTCGAGCATGGTGATGGCCTGGCGGCGGAAGTCCATGCCGACGTTCTGGGGGGTGTGGTCGAAGTAGCCGGAATTGTCGGCGGGCACGGGGCGGCTGCCGTCCAGCGGCTTGTCCTTGAGGAGGAAGAACTCGATCTCGGGGTGGGTGTAGAAGGTGAAGCCGAGGTCGGAGGTCTTGGCGAGCATCCGCTTGAGGACGTAGCGCGGGTCGGCGAAGGAGGGCGAGCCGTCCGGCATCAGGATGTCGCAGAACATGCGCGCGGTGCCGGGGGCCTCGGCGCGCCAGGGCAGGATCTGGAAAGTGCCGGGGTCCGGCTTGGCGATCATGTCGGACTCGTAGACGCGGGCGAAGCCCTCGATGGCCGAGCCGTCGAAGCCGATGCCCTCGTCGAAGGCCTGCTCAAGCTCGGCGGGGGCCACCGCGACCGACTTCAGGAAGCCGAGCACATCGGTGAACCACAGGCGCACGAACCGGATGTCGCGCTCCTCAAGCGTGCGGAGCACAAATTCCTGCTGCTTATCCATTTCCACCCAATCCTTGCTGGTCAAGCCGCCTGCTCCCCTGAGCATCCCATCCATGGGTTTCAGGCACATTGCGAACCCGGGCTGAGCCCCATTGTGAGTGAGCGGCCCCGGGGAAACGACCCCGGAGCCCGCCCGCCCCCGCCCGGGCGGGCCGGGGCGGCGGGGAAGGGGCCGGGGACGGCGTCTTTAAGCCGCCCCGTATGAGGTGCCCGGGGGCCCGGCTCGCTACGATCTGCGACCATGGGGGGTTCGCGCCTCGGGCCGGGAGCCCGCGTATGGCGTCCCACGGCGCTGCTGAGCGCTGTGGCGACGTTCCTCGGCGCGCTCTTCATCTGTCTGGGCCCGGCCGGTACGGACCATGCCCGGCTGCTGACGACGAGCCCCGCCGCGCAGCTGACCCCGGCGTACTCCTGTCCCTTCGACAGCGGGTCCTGCGGTGTGATGACGACGGTCACCCCCGCCGTGCTCACCCCGCAGCCGCCGGACGCCCCTCCCGTCGCCGACGCGCGGCTGCCGCGCCTCGACCGGGCGGCCCGCTCCAGGGTCCCGGTCAGTACGGCGGCCCGGCCTCGCGCCCCCGATCTGCACGTCCTTCAGGTGCTGCGGACTTAAAGCCTGTCCCGTGGGCCACGCCCCCGATCCGCACCGCCCCGTTTGATCCCCCGCTCTTCGACGAAGGACCACACCCATGGCCACGCGTAAGAACACCGACGACCGCCGCGCCCGAATAGAGGCCCTGCGCAAGGCCGAGCAGGCCCGTGAGCGCCGCAACCGCTTCATCACCATCGGCCTCAGCGCCGTGGTCGTCGCCGGACTGGTCGGCTTCGGCGTCTATGTCATCGACAAGCAGTCCGCCAAGGAGGAGCAGCGCGAGGCCCTGGCCAAGCAGCCGATCGCGGCGGAGAAGTCCTGGGACGCCAAGAAGCTGGGCCGTACCCATGTCGACAAGGCGGTGAGTTACCCGCAGAAGCCGCCGGTCGGCGGCGACCACCACCAGGCGTGGATGAACTGCGACCGCAATGTCTACAAGGAGCCGATCCCCAACGAGAACGCCGTCCACTCGCTGGAGCACGGCGCGGTGTGGGTGACGTACAACGACAAGGCTCCCAAGGACCAGGTGAAGAAGCTTGAGGACCGGGTCAAGGACACCTCGTACACGATGATCAGCCCGGTCCAGGACCAGGCCGACCCGATCATGCTGACCGCTTGGGGCAAGCAGGTGAGCGTGGACAGCGCGAGCGACAAGCGTGTGACGCAGTTCTTCGAGAAGTACATCCAGGGCCCGCAGACCCCGGAGCCGGGCGCGGCCTGCACCAGCGGCGTCAGCGGCAAGTGATGGGCATGACGCGTACGCACTGGGCGTCCATCACGGCGGTGGTGCTCGCGCTGCTCTTCGCCGGAGGCGCGACGCTGGCGACGGCCGGCGACGGCGGGTCCTCCGGGCCCGCCGCGCCGACGGCGGAGTCGGCGGACGCCGGGTTCGCGCGGGACATGTCCGTCCACCATCAGCAGGCGGTGGAGATGTCGTTCGTCGTCCGTGACCGCACGGACGACGAGGAGGTGCGCCGGCTGGCGTACGACATCGCCAATACGCAGGCCAATCAGCGCGGCATGATGCTGGGCTGGCTGGATCTGTGGGGCCTGCCGAAGGTCGCCCCGGACGCCGAGCCGATGGCGTGGATGGCGTCGGGCGGCGGGGACGGGAAGGATCCGCACGCCGGGCACTCCATGGCGAAGGCCGGGGAGGGTTCGCTGATGCCGGGCATGGCGACCGCCGAGCAGCTGGCGCGGCTGGGCCGGCTGAGCGGGGAGCGGGCGGAGATCGAGTATCTCCAGCTGATGATCGTCCACCACAACGGCGGCGTCGACATGGCCGAGGGCTGTGTGCGGCTCTGCACCGTGGGACCGGAGCGGGAACTCGCCCGGGGCATGGTGGACGCGCAGCGCTCCGAGGTCGAGCTGATGGTGGACCTGCTGAAGAAGCGGGGCGCTCAGGTCCGTACCTGATGCCTGGTACCTGATACCTGATCGCTCACGGTTCCCGGGCTGCCCGGGGACCGTGAGCGATCAGCTCGTGGACCAGCTGATCAGGGGCGGGCGGAGGGCCGCGCAGAGCGGCAGGCCCTGGGAGTCCGTGAGGGCGACGGCGGTCTCGGCGGTGCCGCCGGAGGCGATCGCCGCCTCGGGCAGGTCCGCCAGGAAGAGCTTGGCGCGGCGGAACACGGCGAACTCGCCGCCCGGCGGCAGCTCGCCCCAGGTGAGGTAGACGAAGCGCGCACCGCGCCGGCCCTGGACGTGCGGGCCCCGGAAGTCGACGCCGCCGTCGGCGGCGGTCACCGTCGACAGCGGGATCTCGAAGACGGCTTCGGCCGCGTCGGCCCGGACGAGCTGATCGGGCTCGCGGCCGCGCTGGGTGCCGATGTGCACATCGGTCCACTCCCCGCAAACGCTGCCGGGCAGCTCCCGACCGGTGATCCGCAGTGTCAGTGCCACCATGCCGCCCCTCGCTCCCTTTTCTTCATTTTTTCACTCTTTTGGCCTACACCGGTCGCGTACTCCACCTGGCCCAGCCGACGATGGGTCTGGCCCGTGCAGAAGCCACGAAGCCACCACGAAGCCACTTCGAGGAGGCGCGTACGCGATGACGACAGCAAAGGACATCATGCACGCGGGGGCCCAGTGGATCCCCGCGCACGAGACGCTCGACCGGGCCGCGCAGCTGATGCGCGATCTGAATGTGGGCGCGCTGCCCATCGCCGACGCCGATGAACGCCTCTGCGGCATCCTCACCGACCGGGACATCGTGGTCGGCTGTGTGGCCATGGGCCACGACCCGGCGAAGGTGACGGCGGGCGAGATGGCGCAGGGCACCCCGCGCTGGATCGAGTCGGACTCGGGTGTCGAGGATGTGCTCCAGGAGATGGAGTCGCACCAGATCCGGCGGCTGCCGGTGATCGAGGACAAGCGGCTGGTCGGCATGATCAGCGAGGCGGATCTCGCCCAGCATCTGTCGGACGAGCAGCTCGCGGGGTGGGTGGAGCGGGTCTACGCGAGGGGCTGAGCGGCAGCTTCGTCGGCAGCCGAGTCGTCCTCGCCGCCGCCCGCCGGGGCGTCGTCCCCGAGCACCGCGCGGGCCACCGCCTCCGGCTGGTCCAGCATCAGCAGATGGCCGGCGGGGGTGATCTCGCGGAAGCGCGCGCCGAGCGCCAGGGAGAGTTCCCGCTGCCGGGCGGTCCAGCGGCGGCCGCCCGCCGTCGCGGCGAGGACGGTGACGGGCGTACCGGCCAGCGGGTGCCGCTCACGCAGGGCGAGGAGTTCGGCGGCCACGGCACGGTAATGGGCGTTCTCCAGGAGGGCGCCCCTGACAACGCGCGAGGTGGTGTAGCAGCGGTGCACCAGCCCGGCGGGGGCCGGATCGCCGCCGCCTGTCCTGGCGAGCCGGACCGCGGCGCGCCGGGCGAGCGGCCCGAGCGCGGCGGGGACCCCGAGGGCGCTGAGCGCGCCGCCCGCCACCCGGGCGGCGGCCGTGCGCACGGCGGGCGCGGCGGGGGTGCGGGCGTCCTCCTCGACGCTGGAGTCGACCAGTACGAGGGAGGCGGTGCGGGCGGGGTGGAGCCGGGCGAAGGCCTCGGCGTGGAACCCGGCGATCGAGTGCCCGACGACGGTGGCCGGTGCGTCGAGACCGAGCGCGTCGAGCACGCCCGCGATGCGGTGGGCCTCACCGGCGGCGGACGGCGGGACGAGCGCGGGGCCGCTGAGCCCGTGTCCGGGGCGGTCGAAGCGGACCACCGTCCGGTACGGGGCGAGCAGGGGCACCACGGCGTCCCAGTCGAACCAGCCGAGCCCGAGGCCCGCGCTCAGCACACAGGCCGGTCCACTGCCCTCGGCGACCACATGGTGGGGTACGCCTCCGATCCGTACGAACATCAGCGTGCCGCCTCACTTTGGCGCTCCCGCGCCAGGGACAGCGCGAGCAGTCCCAGCCAGACTGCCACGAACAGGACCTGCGACCGCTGACCGGCTCCCAGCGCGTAGGTGCCCTCCCCGGCCGTGAAGGCGGCGACGGAGGCGAGGGTCCAGCCCGTGGCGGCGAGTTCGAGGACGACGAGGGCCGGGCCGAACCGGGCCAGCAGAGGCCAGCGGCGGTGGCGGCGGGCGGCGACGGTGAGCGCGACGATTCCGATGATCGCACCGGTCATGGCGAGGGAGGAGCTGACGGCGTGCGCGGCGTGGGTGGCGGGGACGAGCCCGGCGGTCTCCCGGGCGGCGCACTCGGGGTCGGCGGTGGGCGCGCAGCTCAGCGGCAGCCTGGAGTCGATGGCGGTGGCCGCGCCGAAGAGGGCGACGCCGCCCCAGCCGATGAGGTCCCAGGGGGTGCGGGAGGCGTGGGCGAGCGCCGTCTTCAGTGCCCAGAGCGCTCCGGCGAGGACGAGCAGCCCGGCGGCGAGGTCGGTGGCGCGGAAGAGTCCGCCGAAGGGCTGGTCTTCGGCGGCGAGTTCGCTGACGTAGGTCTGGACGGGGTCGAGGCCGGTGGTGAGGACGACTTCGAGCAGCCAGGCCGTGTAGACGAGCGCCCCGAGGGCTATCAGTACGGCGATCATATGAACAATGATCTCCGACCCGTCGGAACCGGCGGTGCGAGGACCGGACCGGGGTCCGGACACTCCTACCCGGTAGGGGTAGGATCCGCTCCATGGCAAGGGCGTGGAGGGTACGGGGGACGCGGAGGCTGTGGACGCCGCTGCTGCCGCTCGTGCTGCTGTTCGGCCTCGCCACCATGCACACCCTGGGCCATCCCTCCCCGGCCGCGGCCGCCGAACAGGCCCCGGCCCACGCGCAGCCCCACACACAGCCGCAGGCCCCCACCGTCGCCGAACACCCGGCGGCGGACGCGAACCACGGCTCCGCCGCGCCCGGCGGGCACGGCACGGACCCGTCGCTGGTCTGTCTGGCCGTGCTCGGCGTCTGGGGGATCGCGCTCCTCGGAGCCGTACGGGCGTGGCAGCGGCGGCGCGCGCGAGGAGCCGTCCGCGTGCGCGGACTCCGGCCCGGACCCGCCCCCGCACCCCGTGCCCCTCCCCCGCGCACTCTGCTGACGCATCTGTCGGTACTGCGGATCTAGAGCACCCACGCCGCCCTCGCGGCGGCGCGCGGCTCATCCGTATGCCCTTCACCGACATCACCACGAGGTGCACTCAGTCATGCGTACGCACATCACACGCCGCTCCGTCGTCGGAGCCTCCCTCGCCGTCGCCGGGACCGGTGTCCTGGCCGCCTGCTCGTCCTCCGGGGGCGAGGGGAGCGGCGGACACGGCGGACACGGCCAGAGCGGCAAGAGCGGTCAGGAGACCGAGGCCGCCGACGGGTTCGTCGAGCCCGGCGGCAAGGAGGTCGCCGACGCCGAGGCCGCCCGGCGCGGGGGCCCGGAGCGGAAGGTGCGGCTCACGGCCGCCGCCGCGCGGCTCGACCTCGGGGGCGGTCTGACCGTCCCCTCCTGGGCCTACGGGGACCGGCTGCCGGGCAAGGAGGTGCGGGCCACCGCGGGCGACACCCTGGCGCTCACCCTCGCCAACCACCTCCCCGAGCCGACCTCGCTGCACTGGCACGGGCTCGCGCTCCGCAACGACATGGACGGCGTCCCCGGGCTCACCCAGCGGCCCGTCAAGGCGGGCGCGGAGTTCACGTACCGCTTCGCCCTCGCGCACCCCGGCACGTACTGGTTCCACCCGCACTCCGGCGTGCAGCAGGACCGGGGGCTGTACGCGCCGCTGATCGTCGAGGACCCCAAGGAGCCGCTGAAGTACGACCGGGAGTGGGTCGTCGTCCTGGACGACTGGGTCGACGGGGTGGAGGGCTCCACCCCGGACGCCGTCCTCGCCGAACTCAGCAAGGGAATGCGGGGCGGGGGCGGCGGCGGGCACGAGGGCCACGGCGGCGGCATGACCCGTGCGAGCCTGACCGCGCCCGACCCCGAGGGCCCGTCGCGGATGATGATGGGCGCGCGGAGCGAGCTGCTCGGCGGCGACGCCGGGGATGTGGCGTACCCGCACTATCTGATCAACGGGCGCGTCCCCGGCGACCCGTCCGTCTTCCGCGCGAAGCCCGGCGACCGGGTGCGGCTGCGCATCGTCAACGCGGGCGGCGACACCGCCTTCCGCGTCGCGCTCGGCGGCCACGAGATGACCGTGACCCACACCGACGGCTTCCCGGTGCGGCACGCGAAGACCGACGCCCTGCTGCTGGGCATGGGCGAGCGCTACGACGTCCTGATCACGGCGGGCGACGGCGTCTTCCCGCTGACCGCCGTCGCCGAGGGCAAGAACGCCACCGCGCTCGCCCTGCTCCGCACCGGCGGCGGGGCGGCCCCGGCGGCCTCCGTGCGGCCGAAGGAGCTGTCCGGGAAGCTGCTCACCGCCGACCGGCTGCGCGCCGACGCCTCCGTGGCGCTCCCCCGCCGTACCCCCGACCGCACGATCGGGATCGAGCTGACCGGGGGCATGGCGAAGTACGACTGGGGCTTCGACGGGAAGCCGTACTCGCCCGGGCCCCGGCACGAGGTGCGCTCCGGCGAGCGGGTCCGGCTGGTCTTCAGGAACCCCACCGGGATGTGGCACCCGCTCCATCTGCACGGGCACACCTTCGCCCTCGCCAATGCCGCGGGCGGGCCGCGCAAGGACACCGCGATCGTCCTGCCCAACGGGACCCTGACCGTGGACTTCGACGCCGACAACCCGGGCCTGTGGATGATCCACTGCCACAACGTCTACCACGCGGAGGCGGGCATGATGACGGTGCTCGGCTACCGGAAGTAACCCTTACGCGGGCGGCCCGGCCGGTCCGGGCCGCCCTCGGCACCGCGCCCCCGGCACACCGCCCGCGGTCCCCGGCACCGCCCCGGCCGCCCGTGGGCGGTGCCACACCGCTCCACCAGGACATCGCGTCAGAAAGACGATTACACTGGGGGGCGTGCCTCAACTACGCCTCGCCCTGAATCAGATCGACTCGACCGTCGGCGACCTCGCCGGCAACACCGAGTCGATCGTGCACTGGACCCGGCACTCGGCCGAGCAGGGGGCGCATCTGATCGCCTTCCCGGAGATGGTGCTGACCGGCTACCCCGTGGAGGATCTGGCCCTGCGCTCGTCCTTCGTGGAGGCGTCCCGGGCCGCCCTGCGCTCGCTGGCCGCGCGCCTGGCCGACGAGGGCCTCGGCGAGCTGCCCGTCGTCGTCGGCTATCTGGACCGCTCCGAGAGCGCCCAGCCGAGATACGGCCAGCCCGCCGGCACCCCGCGCAACGCCGCCGCCGTGCTGCACCGGGGTGAGGTGGCGCTGCGGTTCGCCAAGCACCATCTGCCCAACTACGGCGTCTTCGACGAGTTCCGCTACTTCGTGCCCGGCGACACCCTGCCGGTGATCCGGGTCGGCGGCGTCGATGTGGCGCTCGCCATCTGCGAGGACCTCTGGCAGGACGGCGGCCGGGTGCCCGCCGCCCGCTCCGCCGGGGCCGGGCTGCTGCTCTCGATCAACGCCTCGCCCTATGAGCGGGAGAAGGACGACACCCGGCTGGAGCTGGTGCGCAAGCGCGCCCAGGAGGCGGGCTGCACCACCGCCTATCTGGCGATGATCGGCGGCCAGGACGAGCTGGTCTTCGACGGCGACTCGATCGTGGTCGACGCGGCGGGCGAGGTCATCGCCCGCGCCCCCCAGTTCTCCGAGGGCTGCGTCGTCCTCGATCTGGAGCTCCCCGCCGCGGGCGAGATCCCCTCCGGAGTGGTCGACGACGGGCTGCGGATCGAGCACGCCGTCATCTCCGCCGAGCCGGTCCCGGCCTATGAGCCCGAGCTGACCGGCGGCTACGCCGACCGTCTCGACGACGACGAGGAGGTGTACTCCGCGCTGGTGGTGGGCCTGCGCGCGTACGCCGCCAAGAACGGCTTCCGCTCGGTCCTGATCGGGCTCTCCGGCGGCATCGACTCCGCGCTGGTCGCCGCGATCGCCTGCGACGCGGTCGGCGCGAAGAACGTGTACGGCATCTCCATGCCCTCGAAGTACTCCTCGGACCACTCCAAGGACGACGCGGCCGAGCTGGCCCGCCGTACCGGACTCAACTTCCGCACCGTGTCGATCGAGCCCATGTTCGACGCCTACATGGGCTCGCTGGGGCTGACCGGGCTCGCCGAGGAGAACCTCCAGTCGCGGCTGCGCGGCACCCTGCTGATGGCCGTCTCCAACCAGGAGGGCCACATCGTGCTCGCGCCGGGCAACAAGTCCGAGCTGGCCGTCGGATACTCCACGCTGTACGGCGACTCGGTCGGCGCGTACGGGCCCATCAAGGACGTCTACAAGACGACGGTCTTCCGGCTGGCGAAGTGGCGCAACCGGGCCGCCGAGGAGCGCGGCCAGACCCCGCCGATCCCCGAGGCCTCCATCACCAAGCCGCCCAGCGCCGAGCTGCGCCCCGGCCAGATGGACACCGACTCGCTGCCGGACTACGACGTGCTGGACCGGATCCTCGCCCGGTACGTCGACCGGGACCAGGGCAAGGACGCCATCGTGGCCGCCGGGTACGACGAGGAGCTGGTGGCCCGGACGCTGAGGATGGTCGACACCGCCGAGTACAAGCGGCGGCAGTACCCGCCGGGCACCAAGATCTCGGCGAAGGGCTTCGGCAAGGACCGCCGGCTGCCGATCACCAACCGCTGGCGCGAGTCGACGCACTGACACACCGACGGCGAAAGGGCCCGCGGAGCGCGGGCCCTTTCCCGTCTCAGGGCACTTCCCGTCTCAGGGCACTTCCCGTCTCAGGGCACTTCCCGTCTCAGGGCCCGAGCCTCACCCGGGCCGCGATCGGCAGATGGTCGCTGTCCGTGCGGGGCAGCGTCCAGGAGGACACCGGCTCGACGCCCTTGACCATGATCTGGTCGATGCGCGCCATCGGGAAGGCCGCGGGCCAGCTGAAGCCGAAGCCGTCGCCCGCCGCGCCCTGCGTCGAACGCATCTGGGACGTCACCGCGTTGAGCGCCCGGTCGTTCATCGTGCCGTTCAGATCGCCGAGCAGCACCACCTTGCCGACGCGCTCGTCGGCGATCGCCTCGCCGAGCGCGTCCGCGCTGTCGTCGCGCTGGCCCGCGGTGAAGCCCGCGCGCATCTTCACGCGGACGGACGGCATATGGGCGACATAGACGGCGACCTCGCCCTTGGGCGTGGTCACGGTGGTGCGCATCGCCCGGGTCCAGCCCATCCCGATGTCGACGGGCTTGGTGCCGGTCAGCGGGTACTTGCTCCACAGCCCGACCGTGCCCTGCACCGAGTGGTACTTGTAGCTGCCGGCGAGCGCCCGCTCATAGGCCCTGACCTGACCCTGGGCCAGCTCCTGGAGGGCCAGCACCTCCGCGCCCGAGGCCGCGACCTTCGCCGCGGTGCCCTCGGGGTCCGGGTTCTCGGCGTTGACATTGTGGGTGGCGACCGTCAGATCGCCGCCCGCCGTGGACTTGTCGGTGAGCAGACCGCCGAAGAGATTGACCCAGACGACGGCGGGCGCGAGCACGGCGATCAGCGCCGTGGCCGAGCGCCGCCACAGCGCGGCGGCGAACAGCACCGGGACGAGGACCACCCCGAACCAGGGCAGGAAGGTCTCCCCCAGGCTGCCCAAGTTGCCGATCCGGTTGGGGATCTGGGCGTGGAAGACCATCAGCAGGGCGAACAGCACGGCGCAGACCGCCAGGACGATGCCGCGCCGCCAGATGTCGGGGTCGTCGCGCCACCGTTCGCGCGGACGCCGGGAGCGGGAATCGGTGACGAGGTCCTCCGGGCCGTCGTTCCCGGTCTCCGTCTTGTACGCCTGCACCATGGAGCTGTCCTTACTGCCTTGCCGCCGTCACACGAGCCTCGCGGATGACACTAGGCGATGACGGTACTTGTCCCGCCTCTCCGGGGGCGGCCGTTCTGTGCCGATGACGAGTGGGCGGCGCGCGTGGTTCCGGATATCGGGCCGGGTGGGGCCGGTGTGACCGAGCACGCATCCCCTCGGGCCGCCCGGCGCGCCGTCCGTACGACGTGGACACCGGCGGCCGGTGACACGCCGTGCCGTCTCACCACAGGTGCCCGCGGGGCGACGCTCCGTGAAGGGAGTGGGCCCCTTCCGTGCAGGCGGCACGAAGTGCCACCATGGGAGGTGATCCGGGGACGCCGTCAGGGCGCCTCGAGATGACACGAGGAGCCGTTGATCATGACGCTTCAGGCTGCCCAGAAGTCCGCCGACAGCAGCAAGGCGCTGTACGGAGGCAAGGGCACTAGGCGCATCACCGTCCACGACATCGCCGCCGCCAAGGAGCGCGGCGAGAAGTGGCCGATGCTCACCGCGTACGACGCGATGACCGCGTCCGTCTTCGACGAGGCCGGGATCCCGGTCATGCTGGTCGGGGACTCCATGGGCAACACCCACCTCGGCTACGAGACCACCGTGCCGGTCACCATGGATGAGATGACCCTGCTGTCCGCCGCCGTGGTGCGCGGCACCCGCCGGGCGCTGATCATCGGCGACCTGCCCTTCGGCTCGTACCAGGAGGGCCCCGTACAGGCCCTGCGCAACGCGACCCGGCTGGTCAAGGAGGCCGGGGTCGGCGCGGTCAAGCTGGAGGGCGGGGAGCGCTCCCTGCCGCAGACCGAGCTGATCGTCCAGGCCGGCATCCCGGTCGTGTCGCACCTGGGGCTGACCCCGCAGTCCGTGAACACCATGGGCTACCGGGTGCAGGGCCGCAGCGACGAGGCCGCCCACCAGCTCCTGAAGGACGCGAAGGCCGCACAGGACGCGGGCGCGTTCGCCGTCGTCCTGGAGATGGTGCCCGCCGAGCTGGCGGCCGAGGTCACCCGCTCGCTGCACATCCCGACCGTCGGCATCGGCGCGGGCGCGGGCACCGACGCACAGGTGCTCGTCTGGACCGACATGACCGGCCTCACCGGCGGCAAGGTGCCGCGCTTCACCAAGCAGTACGCGAACCTCCGGCAGACCCTCGGCGACGCGGCGAAGGCGTTCGCCGACGATGTCGTCGGCGGCGCGTTCCCGCAGGAGGAGCACACCTTCCACTGACCGCTCCCGGCACGACCGACGGCCCGCCGGCCCTCCCCCCCCCGCGGGCCGCCGGCCCGCCCGTCGGCGCTCTGTTGGGGGGCTGTTGGGGGGGGGGGCCAACCGGGGGGGCCTGGCACGGACCGGCCACAGCCCGGCCGGCGGCCGGGCATCCGCCGTCGAGGTGCGGGGGCTGGTCAAGCACTACGGCGGGACCAAGGCGCTGGACGGGGTGGACGTCACCGTCCGCGAAGGCACCGTCCTCGGCGTCCTCGGACCCAACGGGGCCGGCAAGACCACGCTCGTACGCTGCCTGGCCACCCTGATCCTTCCCGACGCGGGCACCGCCACGGTCGCCGGTCACGACGTGGTGCGCGACGCCCGGCGGCTGCGCCGGGTCATCGGGCTCACCGGGCAGTACGCCTCCGTGGAGGAACGTCTCTCCGGCTGGGAGAACCTGTACATGATCGGGCGGCTGCTCGATCTCTCCCGCCCGGCGGCCCGGCGGCGGGCCGACGAGATGCTGGAGCGCTTCGCCCTCACCGAGGCCGCGAAGAAGCCCGTGACGCAGTACTCCGGCGGGATGCGGCGGCGGCTCGACCTCGCCGCGTCGATGGTCGGGGAGCCCGATGTGCTCTTCCTGGACGAGCCGACGACCGGACTCGACCCGAGGACCCGCAACGAGGTGTGGGACGAGGTCGAGCGGATGGTCGCCGAGGGGATGACCGTGCTGCTCACCACTCAGTACATGGAGGAGGCCGAGCGGCTCGCCGACGAGCTGACCGTCATCGACCGGGGCCGGGTCATCGCGGGCGGCGGGGTGGACGAGCTGAAGGCGAAGGTCGGGGGCCGCACCCTGCGGATCCGGCCCAGCGACCCCGCCGATCTGCCCCTGATGGCGCGGGCACTGCGCGAGTCCGGTCTCGACGGGATCGCCGGGGCGAGTGCCGCCCCCGAGGAGGGACAGCTGTACGTACCGATCCTCGCCGACGAGCAGCTCACCGCCGTGGTGGGGCTGCTGGCCGCCCACGGCTTCGGCATCGCCTGGATCGACACCCGGCTGCCCAGTCTGGACGAGGTGTTCCTGGCGATCACCGGCGAGAGGTCGGCCGGGTCCGAGACGCTTCCCGAGGAGGCCGCCGTATGAGTACGAGCACGAGCACGAGCACGACCACCAGTACGGGTACGAGTGCGGGAGTCACCCCGGGGACGGCGGCGCGGACAAGGCCCCCGGCCGGCGGGGACAGCGGCCGGATCACCCCGAGGGCGCATCTGCGGCACATCGGGGCCCTGGTGCGGCGGAACGCCCTTCAGATCAAGCAGGACCCGGAGTCGATGGCCGACGCCGTGCTGATGCCGATCATCTTCACGCTGCTGTTCACCTATGTCTTCGGCGGCGCGATATCCGGCGAGGGCAACCAGGACAAGTACGTCAACTACCTCGTCCCCGGTCTGATGGCCATGATGGGGCTGAGCATCTCCATGGCGGTGGGCACCGGCATCAACACCGATGTGAACAAAGGAGTCATGGACCGCTTCCGGTCCATGCCGATCGCCCGCTCCTCGATACTGATCGCGAAGATCGTCGTGGAGGTCGGCCGGATGACGGTCGCGATGGTGATCCTGCTGGGCATGGGCTTTCTGCTCGGCCTGGAGATCAAGACGTCCGTCCTTGAGCTGCTGGCCGCGATGGGGCTCTCCCTGCTCTTCGGCGCCTCACTCATGTGGATCTTCATCCTGCTCGGTCTCGCGCTGAAGACGGCGCAGGCCGTCCAGGGAATGGCGATGCTGATACTGCTGCCGCTCCAGTTCGGATCGTCCATCTTCGCCCAGCCGTCGACCATGCCCGACTGGCTGAAGACCTTCGCCGACCACAATCCGCTCTCCAACCTCGCGGACGCCTCCCGCGCCCTGATCAACGGTGGTGAGCTGGCCTCCTCCGTCTGGGCGACCCTCGGCTGGGCGGCGGCGATCACCGTCGTCACCGCGCCGCTGGCGATCCGGGCCTTCCAGAAGAAGACCTGACCCCGGGAGCTGGGAGCTGAGCCGTCACGGGGCGGCTCAGACCAGGCCGGCGGCCTCCTCCAGAGTGAGGAGGCCGCCCTCCGCGTAGAAGGCCTCGTATGCGGCGCCGCCGAGCACCGCCCGGACCGCCGCCTCCACCTCCTCGCGGCAGGCGCGCTCGTGGGAGGAGGGGAAGTGGTCCTCGGGGACAAGCCTGTCGGAGGCCGCGAGCAGCCGGGCCGCGTCCGGGGCCCGCTCGGGGCCCCCGGCGGCCAGCGCGCCGGCCGCCGTCACCAGGTGCGACGGGGCCAGTTGGGGCGCGATCATCATGGCGAGCGGCTCCCGGGCGCTGGCGAGCGCCCGTCTGGTGTGTTCCAGCGCCTGCCGGAGGTTGCCGTCGCCGAGATCGAGCCAGGCGATATAGCCGATCATCATGCCCTTGAAGAACTCCATGGTGTGGGAGTTGAACTGGGCGAGCAGCCGCTCGATGTGCTCCCGGGCCTCGGCCCGGCGGTCGGTGCGGCCCAGCCAGAGGCAGAGATAGATCCGGGCGACGGCCGTGCTCTCGTTGTCCGGGCCCTCGTTGTCCTCAAGCACCTGACGGATCATCGCCTCGCCGCGCTCCAGCTCGCCCAGCTCCAGCAGGATGCCGCCGAGCCGGGCCCGGAGCACCCCCACATTCCCCCGCGCGCCGATCCGCTCGGCGTACTCGATGGCGAGGGCGAAGTCCTCGCCGGCCGGTCCGTACTCACCGCGCCGCTCCCTGGCCTCGCCGCGCGCGGAGAGCGCCTGGGCGGCTCCCCAGGCGTCGCCGAGGCGGCGGAATATCTCCAGTGACTCGTCGGCGTCGCGGGTCGCGTCCCCCGCCAGACGGCCCCGGTTGGCGAGGATGCCCGCGCGGGTCTCCAGCGCGCCGGCCAGCTCCCATTCGTACCCGAGGTCCCGGCAGACCCGGATGGTCTCGTCCAGCATGTTCTTGAGCGTCTCGATCTCGCCGGTCATCAGGATGGCGAAGAACCAGAGGATGCCGGGGGTGCGGCAGGTCTGCGGCAGCCCCGGGCGGTAGGCCAGGCTCACCGAGCGCAGCCGGTCCATGCTCTCCGGGCCGACCCAGGCGTCGGCCTCGTGGTTGAAGAAGATGAGATGGATGAGCGCGACGCCCCGGCGGGCCTCCTGGAGCAGCTCGGGCCCCATGGGCGGCGGGGCGTCGGTGAAACGCTCGTAGACCGGGGGCACGGGGGCGACGGGGGGCGCGAACGGGTCGGGGCCGAGCGCGGTGGCCGCCCCGGACCAGTGCCGGGCCTCGGTGCGCAGATCCCGTATCTGCCAGTACCAGAAGAGATGGAGTACGAGGGAGAGCGCCTCCTGCTCGTCCTCGGCGGCGACGGCCCGGCGCAGGGCGGTGCGCAGATTCTCGTACTCGCGCTGGAACAGCTCGATGGCGGCGCGCTGGCCGGGGCCGCGCAGCAGGGGGTCGGTGGTGCGGGCGAGTTCGCGGTAGTGGACGAGGTGGCGGCGTTCGGTCGCGGCCCGGTCGCCCGCTTCGCCGAGGCGTTCGGCGGCGTACTCGGCGACGGTCTCCAGAAGGCGGTAGCGCATGCCGTCCGGGCCGTCGGGGGCGGCGACGACCAGCGATTTGTCGATGAGCGAGCCGAGGGCGTCGGCGATGTCGACGTCCGGGCCACCGGCGCAGACGGCTTCCGCGGCGGCCAGGTCGCAGCCGCCGGAGAAGACGGAGAGGCGGCGCAGGACGGCCCGTTCGGGGGCCTCCAGCAGCTCCCAGGACCAGTCGACGACGGCGCGCAGGGTCTGCTGGCGGGGCAGCACGGTGCGGCTGCCCGCGGTGAGGAGGCGGAAGCGGTCGTCGAGGCGGTCCGCGATCTGCCGGGGGGTGAGCACGCGCAGCCGGGCGGCGGCGAGTTCGATGGCGAGCGGGAGGCCGTCGAGTCTGCGGCATATCTCGGCGCAGGCGTCCGGGTCGTCGTCGGGGGTGAAGCCGGGCCGGGCGGCGGCCCCGCGCTCGGTGAGCAGCCGCAGCGCGGTGGGCGCGGGCAGCGGGCCGACCGGCCGCAGCAGTTCGCCGGGGACGGCGAGGGGCTCTCGGCTGGTGGCGAGGATCCGCAGCCCGGGGCAGTGGGCGAGGAGGGTGTCGGCGAGCACGGCCGCCGCGTCGGCCACATGCTCGCAGTTGTCGAGCACCAGGAGCATCCGGCGGCGGGCGCAGTGCTCGGTGAGGCGTACGAGGGCGTCGTCGCCGTGGCGTTCGGCGGCCAGCAGCTCTTCGGCCCCCGCGCCGCGCAGCACGGTGTGGCGGGCTCCGAGGACGGTGAGGACGGCTTCGGCGACATCGTCCGGGTCGGTCACCGAGGCCAGTTCGGCGAACCAGACGCCGTCCGGGGCCTGTGGGGCGAGCCGTTCGGCGACCTCCTGGGAGAGCCGGGTCTTGCCGGCCCCGCCGGGTCCGGTGAGGGTGACGAGCCGGGCGGAGGCGAGATCGTCGCGCAGCACCTCGATGTCGTGCTCCCGGCCGACGAAGGAGGTGAGCCGGGCGCGCAGGTTTCCCCGGGGCGCGGCGGCCGGGGCCGCTTCCGGGGCGGGGGCCGCTTCCGGGGCTGCTTCCGGGGCTGCTTCCGGATCGGGAGTCGGGGTCGTGAGGAGTTCCCGGTGGAGCGCGCGGAGGGCGGGGCCCGGGTCGGCCCCGAGGCGGTCGGCGAGATCGCGGCGGAAGGTCTCGTACTCCGCGAGGGCCCGCGCGGGGCGGCCCGTGTCGCTCAGCGCGCGCAGCCGCAGCAGACGGAGCGGCTCGTCCAGCGGGTGGGCGGCGCAGAGGGCGGCCGACTCGGGGAGCGCCTCGGCTCCCCGGCCCAGCGCCAGCAGGGCCGTCAGCCGGGTGCGGCGGGCGTCGGTGCGGCGGGCCTCCCAGCGGGACGCCTCGGCGGCCCGGTCGGGCAGATCGGCGAGCACGGGTCCGTGCCACAGCTCCAGCGCCTGGTCGAGGAGGGTCTCCGCCGTGTCCGGGTCGCCGTTCGCGACCGCTTTCGCGCCCTGGGTCGTGAGCCGGTCGAACCGGTGCAGATCCACGTCGTCCGGCTCGGCGCACAGCCGGTAGCCGCCCTCCACGGAGGCGACGGCGGACCGGCCGAGCGCCCGCCGCAGCCGTCCGACCAGGGCCTGCACCGCCCCGGGCGCGTCGGCCGGCGGGTCGCCGTCCCACACCTCGGCCACGATGCGGCCGAGCGGGACCGGGCGTCCGGGCCGCATCGCCAGCACGGTCAGCAGGGCACGCAGCCTCGGTCCGCCGACGGCGACGGGGGTGCCGTCGGCCCGCAGGACCCTGGTGGTGCCGATCAGCGATATACGCACCCGGCCATTGTCCCCGGTGCGGGCCCGCACGGTGGCGCGGCCGAAACCGCGGGGGTTGGGGCCCACCGCGCGTCCGCCGCCTGTACGGTTCGGTCCGCCAGATCCTCGTACGTTCAGGAGTCCCGCCCATGCCCACCACATCTCGCCGCAGCGACTGGCGCGTCAGTCCCGTGTTCCTCGGGATCGTCGCGGTGATGGCGGTGACCGGCTGGGCGGTGTGGACGGACTACGCCGCCTCCGCCGGTCTCGCCGTCTTCCTCTTCGTCACCTCGGCGTGGATCGTGTCGCTCTGTCTGCACGAGTACGCGCACGCCGCCACCGCGCACCACAGCGGCGATCTGTCGATCGGGACCAAGGGCTATCTGTCGCTCAACCCCCTGGCCTACACCCACGCGCTGCTGAGCATCGTGCTGCCGGTGCTCTTCGTGATCCTGGGCGGCATCGGTCTGCCGGGCGGCGCGGTCTTCGTCGAGCGGGGCAGCATCCGGGGCCGCTGGAAGCACAGTCTGATCTCGGCGGCGGGGCCGCTGACCAATGTGCTCTTCGCGCTGGTGTGCACCGCGCCGTTCTGGCTGGACGCGCTGGACGGGGTGCCGCTGGTCTTCCAGTACGCGCTGGGCTTCCTTGCGCTGCTCCAGGTGAGCGCCGCGATCCTGAACTTCCTGCCGGTGCCGGGGCTGGACGGCTACGGGGTGATCGAACCGTGGCTGTCGTACCGGATCCGCCGCCAGGTGGAGCCGCTCGCGCCGTTCGGGCTGCTGCTGGTCTTCGCGCTGCTGTTCATCCCGGCGCTCAACGCGGTGTTCTTCGACGCGGTCGACGCGGTGCTGAGCGTGCTGGGCGTCGACGAGCTGGTGAGCGCCTGCGGCCTCGACTTCTACCGCTTCTGGGAGGGCGAGAGCGAGTACTGCGCCGCGTACACGCTCAGGCCGGCCGGGTAGCCGGGCGGCGGGGCAGCCGGGGCGGCGGGAGCGGGTCAGCCGGCGGCGGCGCGGTCGATCTTCGCCTTGCGGAAGTAGTAGATCGCCATGTTGGAGGAGAGGCCGGCCACCAGCACCCAGACGACGCCGATCCACATGCCCTGGGTGAAGGAGAGGACGGCCGCCACCACGGCGAGCGCGCAGACGACGAGTGCGAAGAGAGCGAGGCGGGGCATGGGGGGAGGCTCCTGTCGGGGTGTATGTCCGTCCCGTCCAGTGTCCCCCATGCCCCGCTCGCGGCCCGCCGGAGGGGGCGAGTGTCAGACGTCGGTGACGCGCAGGCCCGCGTGGGCCTTGTAGCGGCGGTTGACCGAGATCAGATTGGCGACCAGCGACTCCACCTGGTGGGCGTTGCGGAGCCGGCCCGCGAAGACGCCCCGCATGCCGGGGATGCGGCCAGCGAGCGCCTGCACGATGTCGGTGTCGGCGCGGGACTCGCCGAGCACCATCACATCGGTGTCGATCCGCTCGACGGAGGCGTCCTGGAGCAGGACGGCCGAGAGGTGGTGGAAGGCGGCGGCGACCCGGGAGTCCGGGAGCAGGGCGGCGGCCTGCTCGGCGGCGCTGCCCTCCTCGGGCTTCAGCGCGTACGCGCCCTTCTTGTCGAAGCCGAGCGGATTGACGCAGTCCACGACGAGCTTGCCGGCCAGCTCCGTGCGGAGGGACTCCAGGGTCTTGGCGTGCCCGTCCCACGGCACGGCGACGATCACCACATCGCTGCGGCGGGCGCACTCCGCGTTGTCCGCGCCCTCGACGCCCAGTCCGAGTTCGGCGGCGGCGCTCTCGGCGCGCTCGGCGGCCCGGGAGCCGATGATCACCTTCTGGCCGGCCTTGGCGAGCCGGTAGGCGAGGCCGCGCCCCTGGTCCCCGGTGCCGCCGAGGACGCCGACGACGAGGTCGGAGACGTCGGGGAGGTCCCACGGGTCCTTGGGCGCTGTGTTCTGAGTGGAAGTCATGGGCCGACCCTACTCGCAGGTATGGAAGGGGGCGGGGGCTCTCTAATGAGTGAGGTACGGCCGACCGCCCTCCGCGCGCGTGGCGGGTGCTGAAGGATGCGGAGGCATGGACGCCGTACGGGTGGCGCTGTTGCGCGAGGTTCTGACGGGCACCGAGTGGCCGGGCGCGGCCCGGAGGTTCGCGGGGGTGCTGAGATCGTCGGTGGTGCCGCAGGGGGGCGGGCTGCTGCTGGTGGGGACGGAGGAGTACGAGCCCTGGCACATGGCCGCGCATCTGGTGGACGAGGCCGCCTGGTCGGGGCTGCCGGAGCTGGCCCCCACGCTGGTGCGCCACCGCGCCCGGCCGGGCGACCCGCCGCATCTGGGGGTCTGCCTCGGCCGGCTGGAGAGGGTGCGGCGCGGTGAGACGCTGCTCGTGGTCGCCCCGGAGCGGCCCGAGGACGCCCTGCTGGAGCGGGTCCACGACGCGCGCAGGGCCGGTGCCACGGTGCTGGCGCTGGACGGCGGCGACGCCGAGACGCGGGGGCTCGCCCACGAGACGCTGTCGGTGGCGGCGGACGGCTCGGTGGTGGACTTCGACATGGTCCAGCATCTGGTGAGCGCCGCCGCCGGAGAGAACAGCCTCCCCGGCTCCCGCGGCTCCCGCCGCTTCCGCGACCGCCTCTCCCGCCTGGTCGACCAGCTCACCGCCCCGCCCCCGGCGCGCTGGTGAGCCCCTCCGGGGAGGTCGAACGGGGATCCGGGATCGTGTAGGTCACAAGGAATTCGGTTGCCCGGGGCAGTCGGTGGCGCGGACGATGGTCCGTTGTGACGTCGAAGCTCTCCGCGATACTCCCCGATCTCTCCCCCTGGCGGTCCTCCGCCGACTTCCGGCTGCTGTGGGTCCAGGGGCTGATCGCCTACTTCGGCAGCTCGATGGCGATGATCGCGCTGCCGCTCCAGATCAAGGATCTGACGGGGTCCCCGCTGGCGGTCGGCGCGATGGGCGCGGTGGAGCTGGTGCCGCTGATCGTCTTCGGGCTGTACGGCGGGGCGCTCGCCGACTCCATGGACCGGCGGAAGCTGATCATCGCCACGGAGGCGGGCCTCGGGGTCCTGGCGGTGATCCTGATGGTGAACGCGCTGCTGCCGGAGCCGATGCTGTGGCCGCTGTACGTGGTCGCGGCGGGCGTATCGGCGATGGCCGGGCTCCAGCGGCCGGCGCTGGACGCGATGCTGGCCCGGATCGTGCCGCACGACCAGCTGACGGCGGCGGCCGCGCTGAACAATCTGCGCTGGCAGCTCGGCGGGATCGCGGGCCCGTCGGCGGCCGGCCTGGTGGTGGCGTACTCCGGCCATGCCACGGCGTACGGGATCACCCTGCTCGGGTTCGCCGTCTCAGTGCTGATGTGTCTGCGGCTCACCCCCGCGCCGCCCGCGCACGACGCGGAGAAGCCCTCGCTGCGGGGCATCGTGGAGGGCGCGCGCTACGCCTGGTCCCGCCCGGTGCTGCTGGGGACCTATGTCATCGACCTGGTGGCGATGATCTTCGCCTTCCCGATCGCGATCTTCCCCTTCCTCGCGGACGACCTGGACGCGCCGTGGTCGCTGGGGCTGATGTTCGCCGCGATGGCGGTCGGCTCGGTGGTGACGAGCACGATGAGCGGCTGGACCACCAAGGTGCGGCGGCACGGACTGCTGGTGATCTACGGCGCGACCGTCTGGGGTCTGGGCATCGCGGCGGCGGGCTGGTTCGGCAATGTGTGGCTGGTGCTGTTCGCGCTGGCGGTGGCGGGCGCGGGCGACACACTGAGCGGACTCGGCCGGATGACGATCTGGAACCAGACGATCCCGGACGAGCTGCGGGGCCGGCTGGCGGGCATCGAGGTGCTGTCGTACAGCGTCGGCCCGCAGCTGGGCCAAGTCCGCTCCGGCGCGATGGCGGGGTGGACGGGCACCCGGGCGGCGATCTGGAGCGGCGGTGTGGTCTGTGTGGCGGGCGTGGTCCTGCTGACGGCGGCGCTGCCCAAGCTGCTGCGGTACGACTCCGACACCGACGAGGACGCGCAGCTCCGCCGCGCCCAGCGGGAGAAGGCCGCGAGCGAGTAGCCGGTTCCGGTATCGGGGGGACACCGGACCGGCTCACCCGTCCGTCAGGCCCCGGACCCGCCCTTGGGGGCGTCCTCGGGCCCGTCCTCGGGGGCGTCGTGCCACTTCGGGTCGTTCTCCCACTCCTGGTTCCGCTCCCGCGCGGTCGCCATGGCGTGCTCCGCCTCCTCCCGTGAGCCGTACGGACCGAAGCGGTCCTTCGCCGGACACTCGGGGCCCTCCTCGACCTTCTGGTGCTTGAGGCAGTAGTACCACTCGCCCGGTTTGCCCACCGTGCGCCTCTTGAACAGGGCCATCGCCCGCTCCCTTCCCGTCACACAGCCATGCCTTCGAAGGCCATGCTGCCCCACACCCCGTGGTTAGACTCGCTGGCATGTCTGGCCAGTCACTCCTCGTGCCCGGGGAACTCTCCCCCACCCGCTCCGTCCCCGCCGCCATCAGGCGACCCGAATACGTCGGGAAGCCCGCCCCGACCCCGTACAGCGGGCCGGAGGTGCAGGACTCCGACACCATTGAACGGATGCGGATCGCCGGCGGCATCGCCGCGCGGGCAATGGCGGCGGCCGCCGAGCACATCGCCCCCGGGGTCACCACGGACGCGCTCGACCGGGTCGCCCACGAGTACATGTGCGACCACGGCGCCTATCCCTCCACGCTCGGCTATCGGGGCTATCCCAAGTCGCTCTGCTCCTCGGTCAACGAGGTCATCTGCCACGGAATCCCCGACTCCACGGTGCTGCGCGACGGCGACATCGTGAACCTCGACGTCACGGCGTACATCGGCGGGGTGCACGGCGACAACAACGCCACCTATCTCTGCGGCGAGGTGGACGAGGAGTCCCGGCTGCTGGTGGAGCGGACCCGGGAGTCGCTCGACCGGGCGATCAAGGCCGTCAAGCCCGGCCGGCAGATCAACATCATCGGCCGGGTGATCGAGTCGTACGCCAAGCGCTTCGGCTACGGCGTGGTCCGTGACTTCACCGGCCACGGGATCAACACCTCGTTCCACTCCGGGCTGATCGTCCCGCACTACGACTCCCCGCACGCGACCACCGTCATCCAGCCCGGCATGACGTTCACCATCGAGCCGATGCTGACCCTCGGAACGCATGAGTACGACATGTGGGAGGACGGCTGGACCGTGGTCACCAAGGACCGCAAGCGCACCGCCCAGTTCGAGCACACGCTGGTGGTGACGGAGACCGGCGCGGAGATCCTCACGCTGCCCTGAGCGCGCGGCGGAGCGGATTTTTTTACCGACACGGCGTCGGGAACCCATTGACTTAGGTAAACCTAAGTAGGATGATCGGAGGCGGCAGCGGCCATGTCCGCGTGCCGTCCGTTCGTCCGCCCCCTGGTCCTGGAGGTCACCGCCTTGGACGCCATCGCCACCGACACGCCCACCGGTACGCCCTTCTCGACGCTCATCCGGGTCGCCTCGCACGAGCAGCACACCGAGGCGGAGGGCTCCCCCTTCATGGGCCACCTCCTCGGCGGCCGTCTCGGCGTCGACGCGTACGCCCGCTACACCGAGCAGCTGTGGTTCGTGTACCGGGCGCTGGAGGAGGCGGCCGAGTCGCTCAAGGACGACCCGATAGCGGGCCCCTTCATCCAGCCGGAGCTGTTCCGCACAGCGGAGCTGGAGCGGGACCTGGCGCATCTGATGGGCCCCCAGTGGCGTGAGCTGGCCACCGCGCTGCCCGCGACCGAGGCGTACGCCGCCCGGGTCGCGGAGTGCGCGCGCGTCTGGCCCGCCGGGTACGTCGCCCACCACTACACGCGCTACCTGGGCGATCTGTCCGGCGGTCAGATCATCCGCGACAGGGCGGAGAAGACCTGGGGCTTCGAGCGCAAGGGCGACGGCGTCCGGTTCTACGTCTTCGAGCAGATCACCAACCCGGCCGCGTTCAAGCGGGGGTACCGCGAGCTGCTGGACGGGGTGGACACCGACGACCTGGAGAAGCAGCGGATCGTCGACGAGTGCAAGCGCGCCTTCGACTTCAACGGGGCCGTCTTCCGCGCGCTGGACGGCGAGTTCCCGCTCAGCGCCTGAAGCGCCTGAAGCACCCGAGCGATCGCCGAGAGAAGCCCCGCGGGCCCGTGCCCGCGGGGCTTTCCGCCGTCAGCTCATGAGCCGCAGGGCGTCGGCGACGCTGAGGCGGCGGGCGGGGACCGGGGCCGGGCCCTCGATGCCCCGGGCCGGGACGGCGGCGGGGGACGCGAGGCGCACCCGGCCGCCGATCTCCACCGTGCCGTCGGGGCCGGGGGCCGTGAGGATCTGCGAACCCCGGCCCTGAGTGATGTTCAGGGCGCGGCCCAGCAGATCCGTGAGCAGCAGCGCGGCCCCGCCGGTCGCCTCGTCCTCCACGATCGGCCCGCCGCGCCGGGGGAAGCCGCGCGCCCGCACCCGGCCCGCCGCCTCGTCCTCCCACGCCCAGGCGTAGAGCCAGCCCTCGCCGGGCGGCGGCGCGGGCAGCGCGTCCACCTCGGCGGGGGTGGCGTACCGCTGGAGCAGCCTGGGCGGGACCCACTCGGCCCGTGCGGTGATCCAGGTGAACTCCCCGTCGCCGCGCGCCCAGACCGGGCCGGCCTGCACATACAGCTCCGGCAGATCGAGCAGCCAGGCCACGCCGACGAGCGGATGCCCGGCGAAGGGGAGGCGCTGTCCGGGGGTGTGGATGTCGACGGCGCCGCGCTCGGGGTCGTCGACGAAGACGGTCTCGCTGAAGCCGAGCTCGTTCGTGAGCTTCTGCCGGGACGCCTCGTCCGGGTAGCCGCGTGCGTCGCGTACGACTCCGAGCGGGTTGCCGTGCCGCCCGTCGGCGTCGCAGAAGACGTTGAGGACATCGAGCACATGGCGCAGGTCGCGTTCGTTCACGGGGGCATTGAAGCACCGGACGGGCGATGTCGCGCGGGCGCGCGGAACGGCGGCGGGGCCGCACCGGCGCGCGTGGCGTCGGTACGGCCCCGCCGAAAGGGTGCGGGAGCGGGTCAGGAACCGGCTCCGGCCTCCCGGCGGCGGATGGCGAGGACGATGCCCGCACCGGCCGCCGCGATGCCCGCCGAGGCGGCGATCAGCGCGGTGGCGGGGATGTCCGCGCCGGTGGAGGCGAGGGCTCCGCCGGTGGAGCCGCCGGTGGCCGCGCCGCCCGTCGTGCCGCCGGTGGTGCCTCCGGTCGTACCGCCGGTGGTCGAGCCGCCGACGGAGCCGCCGGTGGTGGAACCGGTCGTACCGCCCGTGGTGCCGCCCGTGGTGGAGTCGGTCGAACCGCCCGTCGAGCCTCCGGTGGAGCCGGTGGAGCCGCCGGTGGAGCCGGACGGCGGGGGCTCGGGGAGTTCGGCGCCCTTGTCCAGCGAGACGGCGAGGTTGACCGGGTCGATCGGCTGCTCGCCCGGCTCGTAGAAGCCGCTGAAGGCGCGGTCGTCCCCGGCCTTGGTGAGGACGCCTTTGACATCGGTGAGCTTCACGACGCTGTTCTCGACCTTGAGCGCGCCTGCCGGGACGGTCAGCGTGCCGACCTCGACGTCGTTGTGGACCTCGACCTTGCCCGTCTTCTGGTTCTTGCCCTTGACGTCGAGGACGACCGAGCCCTTGGTGCCGTTCACCTTGACCTCAAAGCCGCTGAACGTCGTGTCGAGGGCGTGGGTGCCCGTCTTCTCGCTGTAGTGGCCCAGGTAGCGGACGCTGCCGTCGAAGGCGACGGAGAGCGACTTCTTGGCCGCGTCGTAGGCGCCCTTGCCCTTGGGGAAGCGGTAGCCACTGGCGGTGGCCTTGGCGCCGCCGGAGAACTGGGCCTCGCCGTGGGCGATCGGGCCGGAGATGTACTTGCGGAAGCGCTCCATGATGCCCCAGTCGAGGTTGCCGTCGACGATCGCGCCGTCGCCGGTGGCCCGGGTCCCGGACTCGGCGGAACCGGAGACGTCGCCCTCGGGCCGGAAGCCCGGGTTCTTCGACGGCGGCGGCGCGGGACGGCCGCCCTCGGGGTCCGGCTCGGGCTCGGGCTTCGGCTCCGGGGCCGGGTCGGGCTTCTCGGAGGGGGGCGGGGACGGCCTGCCGCCGCCGGCCGCCGGCTTGACCGAGAGGGAGACGGTGTCGAGGACCTCGCCCTCCGGGTAGCGGAAGGCGGACGCGCCCTCGGCGGTCAGGGTGGCCGGGATGTCCTTGAAGACGATCGCCCCGCCGGACCCGCCGCCGCCGGGGGTCGCCCGGGTCATGTCCAGTTCGGCGATCGGGATGTCCTCGCGGACCTCGCCGTCGAGGGTGACATCGCCCTGGACGGTGCCGCTCTCGCGGTCGCTGGTCATCCGGACGTCGGAGAGCTTGAGGGTGAAGCGCTTGGCGGTGAAGACGACGCTGCCCTTGAAGGACGTCTTGTTGACATGGCCGTTCATGTCATAGGTGCCGGTGCCATCCGTGAAGGTGAACGGGCCGTTGCCCTCGGCCTGCTTCGCGCCGTCCGCGACCGCGATGTTCCCGGCGCCGACGTACTCCCGGAAGGATTCCTTGAAGCCCCAGTCCAGCGTGCCCGCCTCCAGCTTGATCGCGGAGGAGCCGGCCGGCGCGGCGGCCGCCGCCGTCTTGTCCTCGGCGGCCTTCGAGGTGTCGGCCGCGACCGCCGGGAGGGCGAGTGCGGTGGCTCCGAGCGCGGCGGCGGTGGCCGCCGCCGCGGCGATGACGATGGGTCGGCGGGTCGCTGGCATGGTGGGTGGCTCCTAAAAAAGAATCAGTTCTGGGCCGTACGGCGACGGCGCACGAGGACCAGGGCGATGCCCGCCGCGGCGAGCACTCCCAGGCCGATGGCGACGTAGACCCAGGTGAGGGAGGAGGACTCGGAGGAGTCCGCGGCGGGGGCCGCGTCGGCGGCGGGCTCGGACTCGGTCGCGGAGGGGGTGGGGGTGGGGCCCACATCGCTGCCGAGGTCGGGCAGCGCGGGGAGCGCCGCCTTGTCGTCCACGGCCACGGCGAGGGAGACCGGGTCCATGGCGGTGCCCGCCTTGTACATCGAGCCGAAGGCCTTCGCGCCGCCCTCGGTGAGGGTGGCCGGGGCCTCGGTGAGGGAGGCGAGGCCGTCCTTGGGGGCGAAGTCCTTCGCGGTGAAGGTGACCAGCGGAACGGCCTTGCGGGTCTCGCCCTCGCTGACGACGTCGGCGCTCAGGGTGCCCTTGCCGCCCTTCACCTCGGTGGTGACCTTGTCGAGGGTGAGGTCGAGGTGTTCCCCGGTGAAGCGGACGGAGCCGGCGAAGGAGGCCTTCAGGGACTGCTTACCGGCGTCGTACGTGCCCTTGCCCTTGGGGAAGCGGAAGAGCGCGCCGCCGTCCTGGGCCCCTTCGGCGAGGGTCCACTCGCCCTGCGCGATGGAGCCGGTGACGTACTCGCGGAAGGTGCGGCGCACGCCCCAGTCGACGACGGCGTCACGCACCGGGGCGGCCTTCTTCTCCGCCTTGTCGCCGGACTTCTCCGCCTTCTCCGCCTTCTCCGCGGGCTTGTCGGCGGCCGGGGACTCGGCCGACTTCTCCGGCTTCGCCTGCTCCTGGCCCTTGTCCTGGCCCTGCTCCGGCGCTCCGGCCGCGACGTCGGCGCTCAGGCTGATCGGGTCGAGCGGGGTGCCCTCGGTGTAGAAGCCCGCGAAGGCGGCGGCCCCCTGGGCGGTGAGCGTGGCGGGGACGTTGTTGAGCGCGACGGGGCTGCCGCCGCCCCTCATGTCGATGCCCGAGAGGTTGAGCGAGGCGAAGGCGACCTGGGTCATGGTGGTGACCTTGCCGCTGCCCCGGGCCTTGCTCACCATGTCGACGTGGAGCGTGCCCGCGCCGCCGGAGATCTTGACGGTGGGGCGGCTCAGGGCCAGCTCCAGCTCATTGCTTCCGTCCGGCTTGGTGTGGCCGGTGAACTGGACGCCGCCGGTGAAGGCGGCCTCGAACGCGCCGGTCTCGGGGTCGTAGGCGCCCTTGGCCGAGTGGAAGCGGAAGAGGCTGTCGCCGACGGTGGCGGCGCCCGCCGTGAGACGGAAGTTGCCGTTGGCGATGGGGCCGGTGACGTACTTCTGGAAGGACGACTTGATGCCCCAGTCGAGTCTGCCGCCCTGCACCGAGCGGTCCGCCGCGTGGGCGGTCCCGACCGGGAGCAGGGCTCCGAGCAGGGCCGCGAGAAGCGCGACGGCGAGCACACGGGCCCGTCGATACGGCAGCATGAGATCCCTCCGAGGGGGTACAGCGTCTGGCAGAGCGAGGTAAGGCTAACCTAAGCTATGTCCAGCCTGTACCGGTAGCCCCATGCATTCCGGTTTTGGCTACCGGGTCCGGTTTTCTCAACTCAGCCACCGGCCCGGAACGAGCGGGGGAACGCCCCCCGAACCATGCCGGAAACGGCGTGCCTTGGAACGACAGGACGGTGCCCTCGGTGCTCTCGCAGCCCTCCGCGCGTTCGACGCGCAGATTTCGCCAGGTGGGCGCGGCTCTGACCGCGTTCGCCTTCGCCCTGGTGGCGACGGGCTGTGCGGGTGATTCCGCTTCGCCGGCCGGGAAGGACTCCGCCGCCAAGGGGAAGCCCGCCGTGGCCGCCGACCGGGTCGAGCCGCTGAGCACGGCCGCGAAGCCGCGGCTGCCCGTGACCGTGGAGTCCGAGGACGGGAGGAAGGTCACCGTCGGCTCCACCGACCGGATCGTCCCGCTGACCGGCTCCCTGAGCGAGATCGTCTTCACCCTGGGCCTCGGCCAGAACGTGGTGGCCCGCGATGTCACCGCCACCTTCGAACAGGCCGAGAAGCTGCCCGTGGTGACCCGGGGCCACGATGTCTCCGCCGAGAGCGTGCTGTCGCTGAAGCCGACGGTCGTCCTCGCCGAGACGGTCTCCGGACCCGCCGAGTCCATCCAGCAGATACGCGATGCGGGCATTCCGCTGGTGGTCGTGAAGACCGCGAAGGGCCTCGACGACGTCGGCACCCGGATCGAGAAGGTCGCCGAGACGCTGGGCGTGCCCGCCTCGGGCGCCGAGCTGGAGAAGCGCACTCAGGACCGGATCGCGGCCGTCCAGAAGGACATCCCGCGACCCGCCGAGGGGAAGAAGCCCCGAGTGGCCTTCCTCTATCTGCGGGGCACCGCCTCCGTGTATCTCCTCGGCGGCGCGGACTCCGGGGCCTCCTCCCTCCTGGAGGCGGCGGGCGCGGTGGACGCGGGCAAGGAGTCCGGTCTGACGAAGGACTTCACCGCGATCACCAGTGAGGCGCTCGCCAAGGCCGCGCCGGACGCGATCCTCGTGATGAGCAAGGGACTCGACTCGGTCGGCGGCGTCGACGGACTCGTCAAGATCCCGGGAGTGGCCCAGACCCCGGCGGGCATGGACCGCCGGGTGGTGTCGGTGCCGGACGGGGTGCTGCTGAACTACGGCCCCCGCACCGACGAGGTCCTCACCTCGCTGGTGGACCAGCTGTACGCGAACGGCGAGTGACCATGTCGACCGAGGCCGAGTCCCGCGCCCCCGAGGCGGGCAGCGCCGAAGCGGGCACCGCCGTCCGCCCGGCCAGGACCCCCGTACCCCCGGCGGCGGTCCCCCGGGGCCGCCGCTCCACCGCGTATCTGCTCACCGCCGGACTGCTCGGCGCGCTCTTCCTCGTCGCGCTGGTGTCCGCCGGATACGGCGCGTACGACATCCCGCTCAGCGATGTCATCGCCTCCGCCCGGCACCGGATGGGCCTGGGCGGGCAGCCGCTCGACCGGGTCGGCGAGAGCGTGCTGTGGAATGTACGGCTGCCGCGTGTGGTGCTGGCGCTGCTGGTCGGAGCCTCGCTGGGATGCGCGGGCGCGCTGATGCAGGGCGTGTTCGGCAATCCGCTCGCCGAGCCCGGCATCATCGGCATCTCCTCCGGCGCGGCCGTGGGAGCGGTCGCCTCCATCGCGCTGGGGCTGACCTTCTTCGGCAACTGGACCATCACCGTCTTCGCGTTCGCCGCGGGCCTGGTGACCGTCCTCCTCGTCTACGCGCTCTCCCGCTCCGGCGGGAAGACCGAGGTCGTCACCCTCATTCTCACCGGTATCGCCGTCAACGCCTTCGCGGGCGCGCTGATCGGCCTCTTCATCTTCTTCGCCGACAACGCGCAGATCACCCAGATCACCTTCTGGCAGCTCGGCTCGCTCTCGCAGGCGACCTGGCCCAAGGTGCTCGCCGTGCTCCCGTGCACCGTCCTCGGGCTGCTGATCGCCCCCTTCTACGCGCGCAAGCTGGATCTGCTCTCGCTCGGCGAGCGCTCCGCCCGCCATCTGGGCGTCGACGTGGAGCGGCTGCGCATCGTCCTCATCCTGGTCGTCGCGCTGCTGACCGCCGCCGCGGTCGCCGTCGCGGGCATCATCACCTTCGTGGGGCTGCTCGTACCGCATCTGCTGAGGATGGCGAACGGCCCGGGCCACCGCTTCCTCGTGCCCGGCTCCGCGCTCGGCGGCGCGCTGGTGCTGGCGCTCGGCGATCTCGCCGCGCGGACCGTCGCCGAGCCGGCCGAGCTGCCGCTCGGTGTGCTCACCGCACTCTTCGGCAGCCCGTTCTTCTTCTGGCTGCTGCGCAGGACCCGTCGTAAGCAAGGTGGTTGGGCGTGAGGACTCTCTTCGGCATCCGAGGGCGCGAGCTGCCCGAGCGGCCGGCCCCGGGCGCGGTGCTCGCCGAGGCGCGCGGTCTCCATGTCCGGCTCGGGGGCCGCGAGGTGCTCGCCGGGATCGAGCTGTCGGCGCGCGCGGGCGAGGTGCTCGCGCTGGTCGGGCCCAATGGCGCGGGAAAGTCGACGCTGTTCGGGGCGCTCGCCGCCGATCTGCGGGCCGATCGGGGCACGGTACGGATCGCGGACCGGCCCGCCGGTGAGTGGAAGGCCGGTGAGCTGGCCCTGCGCCGGGCGGTGCTGCCGCAGTCCGCCGCGCTCTCCTTCCCCTTCCCGGTGGAGGAGGTCGTCCGGATGGGGCGGGCCCCCTGGGCGGGGACCGCGCTGGAGGACGAGGACGACGAGGCCGTCGCCGAGGCGATGGCGGCGACGGAGACCGCCGAGTTCACCGGCCGCACCTTCGCCGCGCTCTCCGGCGGCGAGCGCGCCCGGGTCGCCCTCGCCCGGGCGCTCGCCCAGCGCACCTCGCTGCTGCTGCTGGACGAGCCGACCGCCGCGCTCGACCTCCGCCACCAGGAACTCGTCCTGCGCATCTGCCGCGAGCGGGCGGCGGCCGGGGACGGCGTGGTCGTCGTCCTGCACGACCTCGGTCTCGCCGCCGCGTACGCGGACCGGGTCGCGGTGCTCCACGAGGGGCGGATCGCGGCCGAGGGCGAGCCCGCGGAGGTCTTCGACGACGAACTGCTGAGCCGGGTCTACCGGCAGCCGGTGGAGGTCTTCCCGCACCCGCGCTCGGGCGAGCCGGTCGTCGTCCCGCGTCGCGAGCAGCGCTCGCCCAACGCCCCGGTCCCCGCCCCGGTCCCCGCCCCGATCCCCAGCCCGATCCCCAGCCCGGCGAACCGAACGGGCGAACCGAACGGGTGAGCCGACCGAACCTCCTCGCTGATCAGAGCGTCCTTGTGAGCGGTGCTCCACGACGCGTGCGCCGATCGTCGGAGAGGGCGGGATGTTCGACAACTATCTGTTCGGGCTGGGCCAGGGGCTCGCGGCGGGCCTCGCCGTCTGCGTGCTGATCGGGTGTCTGATCCGGACCGGGCGGCGGGAGTCGCCGTATCCGCTGCTGCTCGGCGCGGGGGTCGCGGTCCTCGGCTCGCTCGGGGCGGGCTTCGCGCTGGAGTTCGGCACCCGCTCGCCGGGGCTGACGTTCGAGGCGGCGGAGGTGCTCGGCGGGTTACTCGCGATCGCGGCGGCGGCCGCCGCCGCGAGGCTGGTGCTCCGGATGACGCACGGGGAGCTGGGCGCGGCCCGGCGCGGGCTGTTCGCGGCCGGAGTGCTGCTGGTGGGGCGGGAGGGGGTGGAGAGCGCGCGGTTCGCCTGGTCGGCGGTCCGGTCGGCGATCGACCCCGACGGCTCCGCGGCGCCGCTCGCCCTGCTGCTGCTCGGGGCCGCGACGGCCGTCGGGCTCTGTCTGCCCGCGCTGCGGGCGGTACGGCGGCTCCCGGCGGCCCGCTGTATGCCGTGGACGGCCGGACTGCTGGCGATGGCCGCCGCCGGAATGCTCGGCTCCGGAGTGCGTCGGCTCCAGGAGGCGCGGCTGCTGCCCGGCGCTTCGGACAAGGCGTACGACCTCGGGTCCGCGCTGCCGCCGGACAGCTGGTACGGCACCCTCCTCACCGCGATCGTCGGCGTCCCGGCCGACCCCACCTTCGTCCAGTTCTCGGTGTGGGCGCTCTGTCTGGTCCCCGCGCTCGTGCTGCCGGGTGCCCCGGTAGGCTTCGGGCGGTCAGCCGGGGGCGAGGAGAAGACGACCGATGAGAAGGCCGATTCCGGTGAGAAGGCGGCACACGCCCGGCCCGCGGGGCCGGACCCGGATGCCGTCGGCCGCCCCGGCGGCGCTGGCACTGGCACTGGTGCTGACGGCGACCGGCTGTGTGACGGTCCACGGGGAGCTGGCCGTGGTGCCGGCCGCGACGGAGGCTGAAGCGGCCGAGGCCCTGAAGGAGTTCACCGCCGCCTACAACGCGGCGGACAAGGCGTACGACCCCGCTCTCGCCGCCCCCCGGGTCGCCGGGGCGCTCGGTTCGATCAACCAGGCCGGGCTGAAGTCACGCAGCGTCAACTATCCGGACGGCAACCCCCGGCACACGCCGCTGGAGCTGACCGACCCCCGGTTCACCATCACCAAGAAGGCCGGCTGGCCGCGCTACTTCGTCGCCGACGTCGACTCCAACCGCGACCGGGACGAGGGCGCGCGGGACAACCGCTGGGTGATCGTCTTTCTCCGCAACGGCCCCGGCCAGCTCTGGCGCGCGGCCTATCTGACGATCCTCGCACCCGGCCAGATCCCGGCCCTCAAGACCGGTCAGGACGGCTTCGCCACCCCCGTCCCCGTGGACAGCACCGCCCTCGCGCACCGGCCGCGCGGGCTGAGCGACGCGTACGCCTCCTATTTGCGGACCGGCTCGCCGGGCACCTTCAAGGACGGCCCCCACACCTCCGGCTGGCGCGCCGCCCGCGCCGAGGAGGCCCGCCGCCCCGGCCGCTCCAAGCAGTATCTGGACGAGCCGGTGACGCGCGGCGACTTCGCCCCGCTCGCGCTCGCCACCGAGGACGGCGGCGCGTTCGTCTTCTTCACGGTACGGAACTTCGAGCGGGAGACCGCCGCGAAGGGCGTCCCCATCAAGATCGCCCCCGATGTGCGGGCGCTGCTCTCCGGCCGGGTGAAGTCCTCGCTCACCAAGGAGCGCGTCTCCAGCCAGGCTGTGGTCGTGCCCCCGGCGAAGGACGGCGGCAAGGCGGACGCCAAGGGCGGCGGCAAGGTCGATGTGCTCGGCCGCCTCACGGGCCTCACCTCGGCGAAGGGCGCGTAAGCCCCCCTCGGCGGCCCTCGGTCAGCGGCGGCCCAGCGGCCAGGCGAGACGGTGGTCGGCGTGTTCGTCCTCGGCGTCCGGGTCCGGGGGCTGGTGCTCTCCGGCGTAACGGGCGCAGGCGTCGGTGAGGGTTTCGAGAAGGGTGAGCGGGTCGGGGAGGGCGTGCTCGGGGCCGCGCAGCCAGTGGACGGCGTTCTCCCCGGGGAGCAGCGCCGGGGGTACGAGGACATAGCTGCCCCGGCAGTGCCAGCGCAGGCCGGGGTGTTCGGCCATGGTCTCGGGGCGGCAGTCCAGCTCGCAGGGCCACCACTCGTCCTCGTCCTCGGGGGTGCCCCGGGTGGCGGTGAAGAAGAGGGCCCGGCCCGCTTCGCCCTCGCCGGTGGACTCGGCGACCGGTCCGACCTCGATGCCCTGGTCGAGCAGGCGCTCCAGCGCGGCGCGCCCGGCCTCCAGGGGGACGTCGAGGACGTCGTGGACCATGCCGGTCGCGGTGATGAAGTTGGCCTCGGGCTGTCCCTGGGCCCAGCGCAGGATCTGGGCGCGGTCGGTGGTGGACTGCGTCTGCCAGGCGAAGGAGACGGGGTGCCGGCCGGGCGTGGGACAGCCGATGCGCTCACAGGAGCACCGGTACGCGACGGGGTGGGCGGCGGGTGCCAGGGGCATGCCGGCCTCGGCGACAGCGAGCAGCAGTGACTCGCGGCGGGAGTCGTCGGCCTCGGTGTCCCTGGGGCGCCTGCGCAGCCACTGGGGCAGCCGGCTCTCCCAGGTGAGCCTGTTCTCCGTGCCGCTGTGGCGGCTTCTACCGTCGGCCATCTATCCCCTCACACCTCACGCTCGCCCCAGGTGGTCTCTACCATCGTCCCACCATCCTGCGCCGTGAGCGGCCACGGATCCCCACCGGGGGGCGCACACAGGGGGCGGCCGGGGGCGGGGCGGGGGTGGTCAGGCCCTGGGCGAGAGACCGCCGAGCGCGTAGTCGACCAGGGTGTCGGCGTACTCGTGGGTGAGCGGGAGGGTGCGCAGCATCCAGCGGTGGGTGAGCGGGCCGACAAAGAGTTCGACGGCGACACGGTGGTCGATCCCCGGTCTCAGCTCCCCCGCCGCCTCGGCGGAGCGCAGCCGGTCGACGTAGAGCTGGAGCGAGGGGTTGAGGAGCCGCTCGACGTAGAGGGCGCACAGGGCCGGGTCGACCACTCCCTCGGCGGTGAGTGCGCGGGTGGGCGCTTCGAAGGCGGGGTTGGTCAGCTCGTCCACGGTGGCGCGCAGCACCAGCTTGAGGTCGGCCGCCAGATCGCCGGTGTCGGGGATGACGGGGGCGGTCTCGGTGGCCTGCTCGCCGAGGTCGAGGAAGGCGTCGAGGAGGACGGCGGCCTTCGACGGCCACCAGCGGTAGATCGTCTGCTTGCCGACCCCGGCGCGGGCGGCGATTCCCTCGATGGTGGTGCGGGCGTAGCCCAGCTCGGAGACGAGCGCGAGGGCGGCGTCGTAGATGGCCCGGCGGGAGCGTTCGCTGCGCCGGCCGGCGTCGGGGGTTCTGGTGTTCGGCTGGTTCTCGTTCATGGCACTCAATCTAGCAATGATGGACCGAGACGTTTCGTCTCGATTCAGTATCGACCTTGCCCCTCCCCGGCCCGGACCTGCGACTGAACAGGACGTTCCGGCCCGATTGGCCTCACCATGGCTGCACGGCACGCGGACCGCGTGCCGCTGTCGCAGTCGTCTGTGAGGAGCCCTCATTGCGCTCATCGCTTCATGACGCATCGCCGCGCCGCTATCTGATGTGCCCACCCGCGCACTTCATGGTGACGTACTCCATCAACCCATGGATGGATCCGGCGAAGCCCGTGGATCTGCCGCTGGCCATGACCCAGTGGGAAGATCTGCGGGACCGTTACCGCTCGCTCGGCCACACCGTCGAGCTGCTGGACCCGCGCCCCGGCCTGCCCGACATGGTGTACGCGGCGAACGGCGCGACCGTCGTCGACGGCCGGGTGCTGCTCGCCCGTTTCGCCCATCCGGAGCGGGCGGCGGAGGCGGACGCCCACCGGGACTGGTTCGTCTCGGCTGGCTGGCCCGAGGACCGGATCCAGGAGCCGGTCCATGTCAACGAGGGCGAGGGGGACTTCGCCGTCACCTCGTCCTATGTCCTGGCCGGGCGCGGTTTCCGGTCGAGTCCGCTCTCCCACGGGGAGGCGCAGGAGTTCTTCGGCCGGCCGGTGATCGGCCTCGATCTGGTGGATCCGCGCTACTACCACCTGGACACGGCGCTGTCCGTCCTGGACGACGCCTCGGACGAGGTCATGTACTACCCGGGCGCGTTCTCGGCGGGCAGCCGCGCGGTGCTCGCCCGGCTCTTCCCCCACGCGCTGCTCGCCCGCGAGCGGGACGCGGCGGCGTTCGGCCTCAACGCGGTGAGCGACGGACGGCATGTGCTGCTGCCGCAGGCGGCGGTGGGGCTGTTCGAGCCGCTGCGGGACCGGGGGTACGAGCCGATCGGGATGGATCTGGGCGAGCTGCTGAAGGGGGGCGGCAGTGTGAAGTGCTGTACGCAGGAACTGCGGGAGTGATCAGCCCTGCGGGGCCCGGTCCTGGTGGGCCCGGTCCTGGTGGGGTCAGTCCTGCGGGGGCGGCCAGGGGTCGCCCCACTCCGCGTCGCGGGAGGACTTGTACAGCGGCCCCTGCCGTTTGGTGACCGTCTGCCGGGTCAGCGTCCCGTCCCGGTCGCAGAGCTCCAGCAGCACCAGGCCCTTGCGGATCTGGGGCTTGCGGGTGATCCGCGCCGGGGCGGGGTCGGCCGGGAAGCGGGTGGCCGCCACATAGCTGAACTTCTCGTCCTCGTAGGGCAGCGAGCCTCCCTTCACCTGGCGGTGGAGGGAGGAGCGGCTGACGCGGGCCGAGAAGTGGCACCAGTCGGAGCCGGGCACGATGGGGCACCCGGCACTGTGCGGGCAGGGGGCGGCGATCGTCATACCCGCCTCGATCAGCCGGTCCCTGGCCTCGATGACGCGCTGGTAGCCGTCGGGGGTACCGGGTTCGACGATCACCACGGCGTCGGCCGCGCGCGCGGCCTCGGTGACGACGGCGGCGCGGTCGGCGGCGGTCAGCTCCTTGAGCACGTACGACACGGTCACGAGATCGGTGCTCTCGATCCGGATCGCCGCACTGATACGAGAGCGTTCCCAGCGGGCGGCGCGCAGCGCGGGCACCCCGGAGGCCAGCGCCAGCTCACGCCCCAGCGCGAGCGCGGGCTCGGCCCAGTCCAGCACGGTGGTGAGCGGCCCCGCGCCCCCCTCCGTACCCCCGTCGTCCATGCCTCCGTCGTCCGCCGCCCAGGCCTCGGCCACGGCCCAGCTCGCCGCGCCCGTGCCGCCGCCGATGTCGGTGTGGGTCGCGGGCGTCCACTCGGGTGCGGCCTCGCGCAGCGCGGCGAGTGCGGACCGTACCGCCTCGAAGGTCGCGGGCATCCGGTACGCGGCGTACGCGGCCACGTCCGAGCGGTCGCGCAGCACGGGCGCGTCGGTCGGGGTGGTCCCCCGGTAGTTCGCGATCAGCCGGTCGACGGCGCGCGCGGCCTGGGTGGGCGGCAGCCCGTCGAGCAGCCCGGAGAGGGCGGCGCGAAGGGCTTCCGAGGCAGGGAGGGTGTAAGGCACCCGGAGAGTTTAGGCCGTGCGTCCTGTCCTCCCGTCCCCGGCTACACCGCCGCCGGGCCGCCCGACCGCCGTCGCCACGGGCGGCACATCCCCAGGAAGCACCCCAGCGCCGCCACCGCGCAGACGAGCTGGACCACGGCCATCGGCACGGCCGTGTCCTCCCCGGCGATGCCGACCAGCGGCGAGGCGACGGCCCCGATGAGGAAGGAGGAGGTGCCGAGCAGCGCGGAGGCGGAGCCCGCCGCGTGCGAGGCGCGGGTCATCGCCAGGGCGTTGGTGTTGGGCATGGCCAGACCCATCGCGGCCATCAGGACGAAGAGCCCCCCGGCGACGCCGATCAGTCCGACGTCGCCGAAGACGCCCGCCGTCATCAGCAGCAGCGCGAGCGCCGCCAGCGCGATCACCGACAGGCCGATCCCCAGCACCTTGTCCAGGCTGATCCGTCCCACCAGCAGCTTGCCGTTGATCTGCCCGACGGCGATCAGGCCGATCGAGTTGACGGCGAAGAGCAGGCTGAAGGTCTGCGGGGAGGCCCCGTAGATCTCCTGGACGACGAACGGCGAGGCGGCGATGTACGCGAAGAGCGTGGCGAAGGCGAAACCGCCGGTGAGCATGTAACCGGCGAAGGCCCGGTCGGCGAGGAGTCCGCGCATCGTCCGCAGGGCCTGACCGACGCCGCCGCCGTGCCGCCGCTCCGGGGGCAGGGTCTCGGGCAGCCACTTCACCACCACGAGGGTGAGCAGCACGCCGATCGCCGCGAGCACGACGAAGATGCCGCGCCAGTCGGTCAGCCGCAGCACCTGTCCGCCGATCACGGGCGCGATGACGGGCGCGACGCCGGAGACCAGCATCAGGGTGGAGAAGAAGCGGGCCATCTCCACGCCGTCGTAGAGATCGCGGACCACCGCGCGGGCGATGACGATGCCCGCCGCGCCCGCCAGGCCCTGGAGCAGCCGGAAGCCGATGAGGAGTTCGGCGGTGGGGGCGAAGGCGCAGATGGCGGTGGCGACGACATAGAGGACCATGCCGATGAGCAGCGGCCGCCGGCGTCCCCATTTGTCGCTCATCGGCCCGACGACCAGCTGTCCCAGCGCCATGCCCATGAGACAGGCGGTGAGGGTGAGCTGGACGGTCGCGGCGGGCGTGGAGAGGGATTCGGTGACGGCGGGGAGCGCCGGGAGGTACATGTCCATGGAGAGCGGCGGGAGCGCGGTGAGCCCGCCGAGGACGAGGACGAACAGCAGCCCGACGCGGCGCGCGGCGGCGACCGGGAGCCCGGGGCCCGCCGGGGTGCCGACGGCTTCCGAGGCGCGGACCTCGGGGACCCGGGCCTCGGGGACCCTGGCCTCCGGGACCCTGGCCTCCGGGACCCGGGCCTCCGGGGCCCTGGCCTCGGGGACCCTGGCCTCGGGGACCCTGGCCTCTGGAATCTGGGCTTCCGCCCCCGTACCCGCTCCGGATGCCACCGCCGCCGCGACCGCCGCGCCGGGTATGCGGCTTTTACCGTCGTCCGAGCCGCGCTCCGGCTTCCCCATGACATCTCTCCGTATCGTTGAATCCTGTCCCATGTTCTCAGCTCGCCGGACGGTCCGAGGCCGTCGCACCGGCCGGGACATCACACCGGCTTGAGCCCCGGGTCCCCCGCCTCGGTGACGAAGGACGCGGCCGTGGTGATCGGCGCGCCCGGGACGGTGACGGCGGCGACCGTCCTGAAGTCCGCGCGCGCCCGGCGCTCGGAGAGGGTGACGGTGGTGTAGCCCCGGCGGCCGTTGAAGAACCGCAGGTGCGGGTTGGCGCGGGTGAGGTCCTCGTAGTTGCCGGGCCGGTCGGAACCGTCCCCGCCGCTGCTCACCGAGGTGGTGGCGATCTCGGTGCCGAGGGTGCGGGAGCGGGGGTCGTCCCAGTCGGCCTTGAGGTCGAAGCCGTACGCGACATGCACATCGCCCGTGAGGATCATCAGATTCCCGATCCCCGCGGTCCGCGCCCCGTCGAGCAGCCGCCGCCGGGCGGCCGGATAGCCGTCCCAGGAGTCCATGTCCACCCGGTGCCCCGCGCCGGGCGCGTCCCGCCGCCGGGCGAAGGTCACCTGCTGCGCCAGGATGTTCCAGGTCGCGCCGGAGTCCCGCCAGCCGTCCAGCAGCCAGCGCTCCTGCGCCGCGCCCGTCATCGTCCGCGCCGGGTCGTCCAGCTCGGGCCCCGGCGGGTGCCAGCCGTCCCCGTACAGCTGGTCGGAGCGGTACTGCCGGGTGTCGAGCACATCGAACTGCGCGAGCCGCCCGTAGTGCAGCCGCCGGTAGAGCCGCATGTCCGGGCCCTTCGGCCGCTGCGGCAGCCGCAGCGGCTGGTTCTCCCAGTACGCCCGGTACGCGGCGGCCCGCCGCAGCAGGAACTCCTCGGGCGGCACCCCCTCGGCCTCCGCCCGCCCGGCGGCGTAGTTGTTCTCGGTCTCGTGGTCGTCCCAGGTGAGGACGAAGGGGTGGGCGGCGTGCGCGGCCTGGAGATCGGGGTCGGAGCGGTAGAGACCGTAGCGGAGCCGGTACTCCCCCAGGGTGCGGGTCTCCCGGTTGAAGTGGGCGGGGAGGGTGCGGTCGGTGTACTCGCGCGCGCCGCCCGCCGCGTTCACCCCGTACTCGTAGAGATAGTCGCCAAGATGAACGACGAGGTCGAGATCCTCGTCGGCGAGATGCCGGTACGCGGTGAAGTAGCCCTCGTGGTACGCCTGACAGGAGACGGCGGCCAGCTTCACATCGGTGATCCGCGCCGTTCTGGCGGGGGCGGTACGGGTGCGTCCGGCCGGGCTGATCCAGTCGCCCGTCCGGAAGCGGTAGTGGTAGACGCGGTCGTTGTCGAGGCCCTTGACCTCCAGATGGACGCTGTGGTGCACCTCGGGGTGCGCGGTGACCTTGCCGCGTTTGACGATCCGGCTGAAGCGGGCGTCATGGGCGACCTCCCACTGAAGCGTGATCTTGCCCTTCGGCAGTCCGCCGCCGGGTTCGTGGGGACGGGGCGCGAGCCGCGTCCAGAGCAGCACGGAGTCCGGCTTGGGGTCCCCGGACGCGACACCGAGGGTGAAGGGGTCCGACGCCAGGCGCTTGGCGTCGGCCTCGGCCTCGGCCGCGTGCGCGTGCCCGGAGCCGGGCAGCCCGATGCCGAAGGCGAGGGCCGCCACCGCGCCGCCGACGAGCCCGCGGCGCGGGAGGTACGAAGCCGTCCTCCGCTCCGCCCACCCCTCGGTGATACGGCGGGCGGCGGCGCGGAGTTCGGGGTCGTGGGTGTGGGCGTGGGTGTGGTCCTGGACGGCCTGGTTCATGGGCGCACCCCGTGTGGCCGGGGGTCTACGCTGCGGCCCCATGAACGCTGAGACTGTTTCCCCGAATTCCCCGCATTCCCCGCGCTCCTCGAAGGTCGCTGTCGTGACCGGTGCGGGTTCGGGCATCGGCCGGAGCGTCGCCGTGACGCTCGCGGACGCGGGCTGGTCGGTGGCGGCGGCGGGCCGCAGAGCCGGGGCGCTGGCGGAGACGGCGGCGCTGAGCACCGGAACGATCCTCTGTATCCCCACTGATGTGACGTCACCGACCGATGTGAACACGCTTTTTGCGACAGTATGCGAGCATTTCGAACGTGTCGACCTGTTGTTCAACAACGCGGGTGCGTCCGGGCCGCGCGGCCTCTCCTTCGAGGACATCCCCTACGACGAGTGGCGCGCGGTGGTGGACGTCAATCTGACCGGGGCCTTCCTCTGCGCCCAGTCCGCCTTCCGGGCGATGAGGACCCAGTCCCCCCGGGGCGGCCGCATCATCAACAACGGCTCGGTCTCCGCCCACACGCCCCGCCCGCGCTCGGCCCCGTACACCGCGACGAAGCACGCGATCACCGGCCTGACGAAGTCACTGTCGCTGGACGGCCGGGAGTACGGGATCGCCTGCGGCCAGATCGACATCGGCAACGCGTCGACCGAGCTGACCCGGGGAATGCGTACGGGCGTTCCCCAGGCGAACGGGGAAGTGGCCGTGGAGCCGCTCATGGCGGTGGCGGACGTGGCACGGACGGTGCTGCACATGGCCGAGTTGCCGCTTGAGGCGAATGTGCAGTTCGTGACCGTGATGGCGACAGCCATGCCCTATATCGGCCGGGGCTGAACAAGGCCCGAGGAGGGTCCTCCGCCGGGCCGCGCATGGGACGCTGAACCCATGGATCACACCACCCTCGACCCGATCTGGGACGCCGTAGACCGCCTTCACACCTGGCTCAACGACAACAACACCACCCGCCCGCGCGAGGAAGAGCTGCTGCTGCGCGTCCTCAAACTCTCCGAGGAGGTCGGCGAGGCCGCCCGGGCGGTGGTCGGGGCGACCGGCCAGAACCCCCGCAAGGGCGTCACCCACCGCTGGGAGGACGTCGAGTCCGAACTCTCCGACGTCATCATCACGGCCATGGTCGCCCTCCGCACCCTGACCCCGAACGCGGCGGCGGTACTCGAAGGGCGAGTGGGCGCGGTGGCCGCGAGGTCGCTGGGCTGAGCCTTCCCCATACCGCGCGTCACCGGCGCGTACCCCTACCGGCCGTGTGCGGCGGCCGGGAAGGGTACCCCCCCCCCGGAGCATTTCGAAGGCTTCTCCAACGCCACCGCCTGAAGGTTCGACATCTCGTCCCTCAGGCCGCCTCATGCGGGAGCGGGTCCGGCAGCGCAGGTCCGACAGTGATCACATCGCCTCCCGCCACCCGTCGTACCGGAGAGGTAACAGATCTTGGGGCCGCCACCCCCGCCCCACCCACCCCCGGATACATTCGCTGTCCCCCCACACACACCATCCGTTCACCATCCACGATCCACCAAGGGGAATGGCGCATGAGCCAGCAGTACCCCGGGCAGCAGCCCTATCCCAACCACCCCGGCTACGGCCCGCCTCCCCCGCCCCCGAAGAAGAAGCTCTCCACCGGCGCCACCGTCGCCATCGTCCTCGGCAGCGTCGTCGGCTTCTTCCTCATCCTCGGAATCATCGGCGCCGCCCTCAGCAGCAGCGACCCCACCGACAAAAAGCCCGACACCGCCAAGGCCCCCTCCATCCCGTCCGCCGCCGAGAAGCCGGAGAAGGCAGAGAAGACAGAGAAGGCAGAGAAGGCAGAGGCAGCGGAAACGGCCGAGAAGCCCGCGCCCGCCCAAAAGTCATACAGCAACGGCGACTACCTCGTCGGCGAGGACATCCCCGCCGGCACCTACACCACCCCGGGCGCCAAGAAGGGCCCCTTCGAGTTCTGCACCATCACCACCAAGCCGGCCGAGGGCGAGATGCCCCAGATCAAGAGCGCCAACGCCGACGAGCGAATCATCATCACCCTGACCAAGGCGGACGGGGTGCTCACGGTGCAGGGGTGCGAGCCCCTGACTCCGCGGAAGTAGCTCTCGCGGAGGGGGTGGGGCCCGGGGGTGGCGGGCTGGGATGGCTCGATCCCAGTGATCACAAACGTCCAATCGGCCACGCAGGCCCCGCGCGAGCGAGGGTGTTCCCGCCGTGGTCTGTTCCAGCGCCGCACGGTGCATGTCGGCCCCGCGTGTGCGGGGATGGTCCGCTGGACATGCTGGGCGTACGGCTGCGATCGCGTCGGCCCCGCGCCTGCGGCGGGGAGGCGGATTCCCCGCACCCGGCCCCCCGTACCCCCCCAAGCCAACTAGGACGGCAGCACCCCCCACCCCGTTCATCCACACCGGAAGCGCGACCAGAAGTCGCACCCCCACAATCCATTTCCAGCCATCATTCACCTTTCAATCAACCTCGGAGGCCCGAACTCCACTTCTCCCGGGGTGAGCGAGGCGGCACCGGCTCGCTCAGCCCCCAGGAGGATTTGTGTTCAACAAGCAGCAGCGCGCAGGGGTCTCGGCGCTCACCGTCGCGGTCTCGCTGGCGTTGGTCGCCGGAATGACCGGGGCGGGGACCGCGGCCGCCACCGCTTCCTCGCCGCACGGCGGCAGCAGCAGCGGCAGCGGCGGGAACAGCAGCGGCAGCGGGGTGGCGGCGGAGTGGGTCGCGCTGGTCACCGGGGACAGGGTCAGGGTGGACGGGCAGGGGAAGGTCACGGGCTTTGATCACGGCGAGGGGCGGGAGGGGATAGCCGTACAGACGTACACCGATCGTGGTCACACGTACGCGGTGCCTCATGACGCGCGTGAGCTGATAGCCGACGGCAGGCTGGACCAGCGGCTGTTCGATGTGACCGAGCTGAGCCGGCCGGAGAGCCGGAAGGCGTACCGGGACGGGCTGCGGCTGATCGTGGAGTACGGCGGGGCGGCGGCCGGGACGGGGGCGCGGAAGGCGGTTCGGGCGGCCGGGGAGACGGAGTTGAACCGGTCGCTGAGGACGCTGAACGCGGATGCGGTGACCGCGACGCCGGAGCTGTGGGAGACGCTGACCAGGGGGACGAACAGCGGGGCGCGGGCCACGGCGGCCGGGATCAGCAGGATCTGGCTGGACGGGATCCGCAGGGCGACGCTGGAGAGGAGCACCGGGCAGATCGGCGCGCCCAAGGCGTGGGAGTCGGGCTACGAGGGCAAGGGGGTGAAGATCGCCGTACTCGACACGGGGGTCGACGCCGAGCACCCCGACCTGAAGGGCCGGGTCGTCGCGGCCCAGGACTTCAGCGGGTCCCCGGACGCCACCGACCGCAACGGCCATGGAACCCATGTGGCCTCCACGGCCGCCGGCAGCGGGGCCCAGTCGAAGGGAACCCACCGGGGGGTCGCGCCCCAGGCCGAGATCCTCAACGGCAAGGTGCTGGGCGACGACGGCTTCGGCAGCGACTCCGGCACCCTCGCCGCCATGGAGTGGGCGGTGGCCCAGGGCGCGGACATCGTCAACCTCAGCCTCGGCGGCCGGGACACCCCCGAGATCGACCCGCTCGAAGCCCACATCAACAAGGCGACGGCCGAGACCGGCGTACTCTTCGCCGTGGCGGCGGGCAACGGCGGACCGCAGACGATCGGCTCGCCCGGCAGCGCCGACGGCGCTCTCACCGTCGGCGCCGTCGACCACGCGGACAAGCTCGCCGACTTCTCCAGCACCGGCCCCCGCCTCGGCGGCGGCCTCAAGCCCGATGTGGCCGCGCCCGGCGTGAACATCTCCGCCGCCGCGGCCTCCGGCACCGGAACCGGCACCACCCCGGGCTACGCCTCGATGTCCGGTACGTCGATGGCCACCCCGCATGTCGCGGGCGCCGCCGCCCTCCTCAAGCAGCGGCACCCGCGGTGGAAGGCCAAGGAGCTGCGGAGCGCGCTCGCCTCGTCCGCGCAGGACACCGGGCACACCCCGTACGAGCAGGGCACCGGCCGGATCGTCGTCGACAGGGCGATGAACCAGACCGTGGTCGCCGAGGAGTCCTCCCTCAACCTCGGCAAGCAGGCGTGGCCGCACACCGACAACACCCCGGTCACCAAGAAGATCACCTACCGCAACAGCGGTACGGCGGACATCGCCCTCGATCTGAAGATCGCCGCGCACGGCCCCGGCGGCAAGCCCGTCCCCGCCGGCTTCTTCGCCCTCGGCACGGACCGGGTCACCGTCCCGGCCGGCGGCACCGCCTCCGTCGACTTCACCGCCGACACCCGCGTCGGCACCGACAACGGCCACTTCACGGCCACGGTCGTGGCGTCGTCCGGCGACGGTCAGACCGTCCGGTCCACCGCGGCGGTCGAGCGGGAGGTCGAGTCGTACGAGGTCACCTTCAAGCACATCGGACGGGACGGAAAGCAGAGCCGGAACTTCGAGTCGACGCTGTCGTCCCGGACCGACGGGGAATGGCACTTCGTCAATTCCGCGGACGGCGATGTCACGCTCCGGCTGCCCAAGGGCGAGTACGTCCTCGACGCGCAGTCCCTGATCGACCTGGACAACCCCGACCAGGGGCGCGACATGCTGATCCAGCCCAAACTGACCGTCGACAAGACCCGGACGGTCACCCTCGACGCCCGCCACGCCAAGCCCGTGAAGATGACCGTGCCCGACAAGAAGACCTCCTTCGTCGGCGGATTCATGCAGTTCACCCGGTCCACACCGGACGGCGGCAGCTTCAACGGGTTCTACGCCACCGAGGACTTCGCCCGGTTCCGCGTCGGCCACCTCGGCCCGCAGGTCACGGACGGATCCCTGAAGCAGGTGTGGGCGGGGAACTGGCGCGGAAAGGGCGCCGCCACCGGCACCGGCACCGGCACCGGCACCGGCACCGGCACCGGCACCGGCACCGAGTACAACGCCGCCTCCGGCGGCCCGGTGAAGCGGATCGCCACCGGCTACACCCGCGCCTTCAAGGCCGAGGAATTCGCGACGGTGAAGGTCGGCATCGGCGCCTCGGCCAAGGGCAAGCAAGCCGTCCTGGGCGCGAACCTGAACATGCCGCTCGGCGACTGGGGAGTCTCCGACCTGAGCCTCGCACGCCCCCTCCCCGACACCCGCACCATGTACGTCTCCACCGGCGACAAGGCCAAGTGGAGCTTCTCCTTCCTTCAGCTCGCCGAAGGTGACCCCCAGAACGGCTACCGCGTCGACGCCGGCCTGGACTCCCGGCCCAAGACCTACCCCGCCGGCAAGACCCACAAGGAGACCTTCAACACCGCCGTCTTCAGCCCGGCACAGTCGTCCCTCGCACGCCTCGACGACCGGATGATGGCCCAGGTCCCCCTGTTCTCCGACGGCCGGGGCCACACCGGCTCCTCCGCGACCACGTCCGAGAAGACCACCCTGCACCGCGACGGCAAGCAGATCGCCGAAAGCACCAAGGCCCTGACCCGCGGCGAGCTGCTCCCCATCGGCAGCGAGCCCGGCCGGTTCAAGCTCACCACCTCCGTCACCCGCAGCGCCGCCACCGCCCGCGTGAGCACCCGTATCGACGCCGACTGGACCTTCCGCGCCGGCAAGGCCCCCGCGAACGACGTCGAGACGCTCCCGATCTCCACCGTCCGCTTCACCAACGCCAAGGTCAACAACGACAGCACCGCCCCCGCCGGCGCGACCCAGACCATCCCCCTCCACATCCACGGCGCCGCCGCCAAGGGCAACAACGTCAAGTCCCTCACCGCCCACGCCTCCTACGACGGCGGCAAGACCTGGCGCAAGCTCACCATCACCGACAACAAGGCCACCGTGAAGAACCCCGCCAAGGGCAAGGCCATCACCCTCCGCGCCCAGGTGACCGACAAGCAGGGCGGCACCGCCAAGGTGACCGTCCACAACGCCTTCTTCGGCAAGTAGGCACCGGCAGCACGCAACCGCATCCGCCACTGCGGCGGCCCGGCGGAGCACCTCGTCACGAGGGTTCCGGCGGGCCGCCGTCCGCGTTCGGGGCGCTTCGGAGTGCTTCGGAGTGCTTCAGGGTGCCGCGCGCACTCAACCTGAGGTCGTGGACGCGACTCCGCCGCATGGGGGATGAGCCCGGCCCGCGAGGGTGATCCTTTGCGGTGGTCGCCGGGCCAGGCTGAGGTCATGTCCCCGAAGCTCCTTCACACTCCCCCATCCGTCGACGACACCGAGCGCCCGGTCCCCCGCTGGGCGATGCGCCTCGCCTACGCGCTTCCGTGGCTTCTGCTGCCGTCGTGCCTGTGGCGGCTGCCCTTCGCCTTCCACTTCGAGATGGGCCAGGTCCAGGGACTCGGCATGCCGCCGTACTGGATCAGCGTTCCGTACGTTCTCGGGCTCAGCGTGCTCTCCGAAGCGATCGCGGTCCTCGCGATCGGCCTGGTACGGGGATGGGGCGAGGTGGCACCCTCCTGGATCCCGGTCATCGGCGGCAAGCGCATACGGCCGATGGCGGCCGTCGCCCCGGCCGTCATCGGCGGCCTGGCCCTCACCGCGATGTTCACCGGCATTCCCATCGGCGACGGCAACAGGCTCACCCCGTACGGCGTCATCGAAACCGTCCACTACACCAGCGACGCCTGGCAGATCCTCGCGACGGTGTGCGTCTCCCCGACCGCCCTATGGGGACCGATCATCATCGTCCTGGCCATCGCCTACTACCGTCGCCGTCGGGCAGAGCCCCGAACGGGCGAGTGAGGTGAGTGGGGCGAATGACCGGAGCCACCGGGTGCCATGATCACCCGGTGGCCCCCGGGCCGCGCCCCCGCGACAGCGTGACCAAGCGAAGGGACCTGGCATGCGCAAACTCGTCCACTACATCGGCACCACTCTCGACGGCTTCATCGCAGGCCCGGACGGCGGGGACCCCACCGGCCCGAACGGCTTCTGGCCCATAGCCGAGGACTACGTCCAGCACCTCGTGACCGAGTACCCGGAAACCCTGCCCGTCCAGGCCCGGCAGGCCCTGTCTGTCACGGCCGAGGGCACCCGCTTTGACACCGTGCTCGAAGGCCGGCGCAGCTACGAGATCGGCCTCGCCGCCGGCATCGCCGACGCCTACCCCCACCTCCGCCACCTGGTCTTCTCCCGCACCCTGACCGAGAGCCCGAACCCGGCCGTCGAACTCGTCGCCGACGACCCGGTGGCCACCGTTCGCCGGCTCAAGCACCAGGACGGCAAAGACATCTGGCTGCTCGGCGGTGCCCAGCTCGCGGGCGCCCTGTACTCCGAGATCGACACCCTGATCCTCAAAGTCGGCCCTCTGACCATCGGCAACGGCATCCCGCTGTTCTCCCGCGAAGCCGCCTTCGACCCGCGTACCTGGACACTCGCGGACCACACCGTCCTCAAGAGCGGAGCGGTGTTCCTCACTTACACGCGCGTCAGCGACTGAAGCGACCTCCCGGACAGCCGGGGGCGGCCCCTCGGCCGCGCGCTTCCGTCGAGGCGCGACCGAGGACCCGCAGAACGCCACGTACGCCCTATTTACCTGTGTGCGGCGTCGCGGTGGTCGCAGGAGGACGGGCAGGAGGAGCGGGCCTCGACACGGACGTCGTCGATCACCGGGCCGTTGGCCGCGGTGGGACCCGTGGTGCTGACGAAGGCGATGGTCGTCGTGGAGGCGTTGGCCACGAAGGCGAACTGGCGGTTCACGTACCCCATGGCCGCGTAAGTCTTGCCGGTGACATCGAAGGAGAAGTTCTGGAACTCCTGGCCGTCGATGAGTACCTTGCCCGTCTTCACGGCGGGGGCGGTGTCGGTGGGGTTGCCTGCGAGCGCGTAGGTGACGGTGTACGCGGTGCCGGGGGTGGTGGTGAAGGTCTGGCTCACGGCACTCGTGCCATTGAGATCGACGGACTGGTCCCCCTCGGCCGCCTGCCAGGTCCCGGCGCCGATCAGGTCGACCGCCCCGAGGCTCACGGACCACGGGCCGATGTCCTCTCCCGGGAAGTACGGGGTGAAGAGGTTGGCGGGGGCCCTGGGGTATTCGAAACTGCCGTCGTGAAAACGGCTGACGGGCGGCGGTGCCGCCACCGCGCCGGAGCTGACTCCCGCACCGGCCAGCAGCAGGGCGGCCACAGCGGCGGAAGCGGCGGAAGCGGCGGAAGCGCGTAACGAGAACATGGGCTCTCCCTGAGACGTGAACGCGAACGTGATCGTCAGGCTCGTACGGTCCCGGACGGGGCACTCCTCACCTGCCGGGAACCGACGGCCAGGCTACGGCGACCCGGCCTCCCGGGTGGAGACGCTGTGAGCCGCCCCGAGCGGCGCTTATGAGCGCTGAGCAGCGCTCGGTTCAGCCCCGCGCCCCTTCGACCGCCCCCGGGCGGTGGCCGGCGTCGAGGGCCGGCTGTTGCAGGGGCGGGGAGTTCGGGTGGTTGGGGCTTTCGGAAGGGGCATGCGGGTTACGGTTCTCGTGGTGCTTTTCGTCGGCTTGAGGGACGGATCCAACTGAATGAGATGGGCCTTGATCGCTGACGAAAGGCGAGGTCAGGAAGTGTCGGCCCCGCGCATGCGGGGATAGCCCGGTGATCGCGCAGGTTCCCGGCAAGCCGAACGCGTCGGCCCCGCGCATGCGGGGATAGCCCCCTCGACTCCTGGTAAAGCTGGGCGGCCAGCAGATCGGCCCCGCGCGTGCGGAGACAGCCCCTCCCCTACCAGCCGTCAGGCCAGAACCTCGATGTACCCGTCGGTCCCGTGTACGCGGATCCGCTGCCCGTCCCGGATCAGCCGGGTGGCGCGGTCCACGCCCACGACGGCCGGCAGGCCGTACTCCCGGGCGATGACCGCGCCATGGGTCATCAGACCGCCCACCTCTGTCACCAGGCCCGCGATCCCGACGAACAGCGGGGACCAGCTCGGGTCGGTGAAGGTCGTGACCAGGATGTCGCCCGCTTCGAGGTCGGCATCCGCGATGTCGAGGACGACTCGCGCCCTCCCCTCGACGGTCCCGGCGGAAACCGGCAGGCCGACGAGAGCACCGGCGGGTACGTCCTCGCGGCGGTACGCACCGGTGACGGCCTCGCCGTCCGAGGTGAGCACGCGGGGCGGGGTGAGCGCGGCGTACGAGCGGAACTCGTCCTCGCGCTGCCGGATGAGCCCGTCGTCCACGCGCTGTGAGCGCACGGCCTCGTGGAATTCCGGGAAGGTGAGGAAGAAGACGTCCTCCCGCTCGGTCAGTACGCCGGACCGCACCAGGCGCTCGGCCTCGGCGAGCAGGGCGCGCCGGTAGACGAGGTAGCGGCTGACGATGCCGTACTTCGGGTACTCCCGGTAGCCGATGAAGGTCCGTACCCGGTCGATCATCCGCTTGGTCTCGTCGGCCTTCTGGTCCCCGTCCGGCAGGGCCCGCAGACGGGACAGTACGTCGAGTTCCTTCTCCAGCGCCTTCTGCCGCCCCTGCTCGAAGCGCTGGCCTGCGGCACCCGGTCCAAAGTTCCTGACGTTGTCGAGGATCGCCGGGACGAGTGTGGCGGGCCGCTCGACCCAGCGGGGACGGGTGATGTCGATCTCGCCGACGCAGCGCATGCCGTACCGGTTGAGGTAGCCCTCCAGGGCCTCGCGCGCCTCGGCTCCGCCGGGCAGCTTCACCAACTCGTCGAGCCCGTCCCGGAAGTCCTCGTCCCCGACGCTCCGCAGGAACTCCACCACTTCCGGGTGCGGGCGGATCGCGTCGGCGACGTCGAGCAGCTCCAGTCCCATCTCTGAGGTGATGTTGCCGGGGGCGGACAGGGTGAGCGTGTCGGCCGCGTTCTTCTCACCCAGCCATTCCCGCAGCCGGTCGTTGAGCCACCAGGTGGCTTCCATCCCGGCCATGATCGCTTGAAGGCTGAGCGGATCGGCGAGCACTCGTTTGTGCTCCTCGAAGGCCTCCAGCAGGAAGTCGAACAGCGCCGGTCCGGTCTTCGTCCGGATATCGCGCTCCAGGGCCGCGACGGAGGCCCGGCTGCGTTCGACCAGCCCGGTGACGACCGCCGGATCCGTCGCGACAGGGGCGGGCGGAGCGCCCGCTGCGGCCGGCGGCCCGCTTGATTCCGGGGCCGATTCAGGGTCCGGCTCCGGTTCCGGTTCCGGGAGCAGGGGGATGAAGTCGTCGCGGTCGAGGACGGTCTCCAGCGCGTCCCTGACCAGCGGGTCATCTCTGCCGATCAGGCCCAGGAGGCCCGCCCGGCTCGCGGGCGAGGTCAGATGCCCGGTGGCGTCGACGAACAGCCGCCCGCCGGCCTCCCGCATCGGCGCCATGGCCGTCAGCTGCCACACGGACAGGCCCAGGGGCTTCATGGGGTCGGTCATCATCTGCTGATGGCCGACGGAGACGTAGACACGGTTCTCCCGGTCGCCCGCCTCGGGAACGGGAACGGGGAACAGCGTGGTGATCGGCCGGCTCTGAACGATCCGGAAACCGTCCTCCACCAGGCACCATTCGATGTCCTGCGGTCGGCCGAAGTGCGCCTCGATCCGCCGCCCGAGCCCTACGAGGCGTACGACCTGCTCATCGGTCAGCGTCGGCTGCCGCTGCCGCCGCGGGTCGACCGCGACCTCCCGGGTGCCGCCGGTCGGCAGGGCGAGTACGGCCCGCTGTTTGGCGGCGATGGTCCTGGCGACGATCTCGTCGTCCCGCACCGCGAAGACGTCCGGGTTCACCAGACCGGAGACCAGCGCCTCGCCGAGGCCGAAACCGGCGTCCACGGTGGCGACCTTCCGGTTGCCCGTGACGGGGTCGGCCGTGAACAGGATCCCGGACGCGTCCGGGAACACCATCCGCTGCACGACCACGGCCATCTGGACCGTACGGTGATCGATGCCGTTCCGCCGCCGGTAGACCACCGCCCGTTCGGTGAACAGCGAGGCCCAGCAGCGGCTGATGTGCCGGAGCAGCGACGCCGGTCCCACCACGTTCAGATACGTGTCCTGCTGCCCGGCGAAGGATGCCGTCGGCAGATCCTCCGCCGTCGCGCTGGACCGTACGGCATAGGCGGCGTCCCGGTCCCCGTACCGGGAGAGCGCGCCGATCACCGCCTCCGCGAGATCGTCCGGGACAGCCGCCTCCTCGACGGCCCGGCGGACCTCCGCGCTGAGCGTACGGATCCCCTCCCGGTCGTCCGGGTCCACCCGCGACAACCGGTCGAGCCGGTCCCCGATCGCCGGGATACCCGCCATCACCCGCCGGAAGGCATCCGTCGTCACACAGAAACCGTCCGGCACCCGAACCCCGTCGATCCGCGACAGCCCGCCCAATTGCGCGCCCTTGCCACCGACGACCGCTGTCCGCGTCTCATCGACCTCTTCAAGATCCAGCACATACATCTCAGCCATCGCGACCGGCGCCTCCCACTCCGTCGAACCACCTGCTGGTGGCGTCGGTCGACGATTTTCCGCCCAGACCGGGGCCTTGTGGCAAGCCCCCCAGTGCGCTATAAGTTGAGAACGGCAAGGAGAGCTCTATCCATCTCCTTGCCTTTGTTTTTGGTTCGGGGCCAGTAGGGCTTGGATCCGCCCCAGGACCTCCACCGGCAGTCCGCGCGGCCGTGCGGTCCGGCCAGGGACTGAGAGTCCGGTGTTCATACCTTGCTCGCGACCACCATGTAATTCTCGGCCTCAAGATCGAACGTGCTCAGTTCCGTCTGGAGTCCGACCCGGTGCAGATCGGCTTCGAGTTCCTCGTACCGGTAGGGCCAGCAGGACAGCAGTTCCGAGCGGACAAGAACCAACCCGGTCGCATCAACTTGCGCGATCGCAATCTCGATGTGGTGCTCCTCCTCCCAATGCGGCGCAATCTCCCAGCGGTAGACCACGACGGCATCGCGACCGTTCCGTCGGACGAGTCGGTCACCGATCTCCAGCCGGGAGCCTCTGGCCCTCACGAGTTCCCAAGTGCGGGATGTGAGTACCAAGCGCCCGCCGGGGCGCAGAAGCCGTGACATCGACTCCAGAGCAGCACCCCTGCCTGTCGCGCCCTCGGCGTGGTGAAGCGAGTTGCCAACGCAGAACACCATGTCGAACGTGTCGTCCTGGAAATGGTCGGGCAATTCTTCCCAGTTCGCCCGGATGGCCCGGACGGATGCCCCGAACTCCTCAGACAACTCCGCAGTCCGACGAACCATCCCCTCGCTGGCGTCAGTCGCGACAACCCGCATGCCGCGACCGGCGAGGCCAACCGCCAACTGTCCGGTTCCGCACGAACAGTCGAGGACGTGAGCGTTCGACGGCAGGAGATTGAGGACGTCGTCGTACGACGCAGCGAACTCGGCTGGAGGCAATTTTGCATCCGAGATGAGCCATTCGTACACCTCGGCAAGCACGTCATAGCCTGTCACAACCACTACCTCCGTCACTCGGCAGACTCACGGTAGGGCGCCAGTCCATCAGCGGAGCAAGCCGGATGCCAATGGTTTTCGCGGAGACGATGCGTTCAGCCTCACGGAGCAATTGGGCTGGGCTCAGGAATTGCCCTCGCACGAGCTGTCCCGTCTGACCGACCGGCCCCGCCATTCCTGCCGGACTGGCATAACCAGCCGGGCCGGCCGCTCCACCCGGCGGCCCTTGCCGTGACGGTGGTGAGGGCGGCTTCGGGGCTTTCGGCTCGTCTTTATCGGGCGCGCTTTCGTGAGCGTGCACGGCAGGCCGGTCCTGTCAGCAAAGGTGCAGAGGTGTCCAAGTCGAGCCTCTACGAACCGACGCGAGAGGATCAGGGCCATTGAGGCAGCATCAAGCGGTCCGCCGGGGGGCGGTGCTCTCTGCCCTTCCGTGCACGATGAGCTGGTTCACCGGTCTTCGGCATACTGGCGAGGAGGGGGAACGAGCAGCAGGTGTCTCGACGCGGGCAATCGGCGTTGACCGAGTTGCGGCAGCGGAGGCGGGCGGGCCTCATGCGAACTCGACATGCCGAAGTGCTATTCAGCTGACAAAAAGCCAGGTCAGGAAGTGTGGGTCCCGCGCGTGCGGGGGTGGTCCGTCCTCGTCGGAGAAGCCCAGGTCCGGGAAGGCGTGAGTCCCGCATGTGCGGGAATGTTCCTCAGTCCTGAAGGTTGCGGTTGATCCGCAGGCTACTGAGGGCGCATGGAGCCGAGGGTCACCCGAGGTAGGGAGCCGGCCGGTTCTCCAGGAAGTGGGTCAACCGCAGTCGCTGGGTGTGGTGCATGGGCAGCGCGGCCAGCTCGCCGGGGTCCACGAAGCGGAGTTCTGTGCTCTCGTCAGAGATGGTCGGCGTCCCGCCGATGACGCGCGCCCGGAAGCACACGTTGAACTGTCGCCGTACCTCCCCGTCGCTGTACGCGACGATGTGGCGTGGGTCGGTGTAGGTACCGACAAGGCCCGTGATATCTACGTCCAGCCCGGTCTCCTCCCGGACCTCCCGGACAGCCGCTCCCGGCAGCGACTCACCCATGTCCATTCCCCCGCCCGGCAGCGCCCACAGGCCGTTGTCCCGGCGACGCTGGAGGAGGATGCGGTTCTGGTCGTCGGTCACGACGGCGGATGCCGCGACGACCATGCTGTTGGGCTTCAGGGCGTTCGGGTCGTCGTAATACTCGGTCCGAGCCATGGGTTCAGCCTTCCACGGGGCGAGCGGCCTCCCGCACAGCTTCAAAGCTGCTCGCGCAGGTGTCGAACATCGCTCCTGCGCTACGCCGTGGGAGGTGCCAAAAAGAGGGCCGACAACGAAGGGATTCCGCCGCCTTCCAAAGACCCTGTTCGGATCGGTGCTCGTCGCCCCGAGACAGGCAGGTACGGACACTTCGTCGAGCCCTGGCAAGTTTCGGCAAGTTCCTCGCCTGGCAGCGAAGACAAGGGCAAGCTCAGGTTCGGGAAGTACCACCAGTACCCGAGGAGGCACGTCATGGCACTGCGCATGCTCGGTAAGGACCCGAACAGCCCCGACGGCAACTCGCCCACCGTCTACGTGGACGATGAGGCGGACCGGTACCTCGTGCAGGGGTTCAAGGTTCTGGACGAGGAGCGGCTCGGGCAGATGAACATCCCCGAGCACGAGACGGTGGTGGAGATCCCTCGCTATATGGTGCAGTTCTTCCTGCCGAGCGACAGGAAGACTGCCGCCGAGGACGCCGAGCCGGAGGTACAGAAGGGTGTCGAGTATCCCGACGTTTAAGGAGCTGTTCCGCGACTGCCAGAGGACGGCGATCCATCTGGAAGCACGCGATGCCTACAGCAAAACGGACTCGGCCTTCGTCGACTGGAAGGCCGGAGAGTCCATCGATCCCGCCGAACGCTGGAGTGGCTGGCTCTCCATCGTTTCGGAAGCGGTCTCGCGGGGTGTCGAGGTACGTCGGGCGCGCATCGTGTCGACGCCCGTCAGCGAGTACATCCGCTTTGAGCACGAGGTCACTCAGGGCCTCAACATCAAAGCGGGCGAGCAGGTGCGATGGCTCCCCCGACGGAGCGCGTCGGACCTGCTCCTTCCGGGCAATGACTTCTGGGTGTTCGACTCCCGGCTGCTGTACCTGAACCATTTCGACGGGGAGGGCGAGGCCACAGAGCCAGAGATCACTGACAACCCGGAGATGGCCAAGCTCTGCGGATCGGCCTTCGAGGCCGTCTGGGACAGGGCGATTCCACACTCAGAGTTCGAAACGCACTGACACTTCACATAGGACCGTCATCCCGCAATGGAACCGCCGGCATCTTCGAGCGCACAAGAAGCCCGTAAAGCACTCGGGATGCGCCTGGCAGAGATCCGAGCAGCGGCCGGGCTCACCAAACGAGCCCTGGCCACCATTCTGAGCTGGCACGAGTCGAAGGCTTCGCGCTTCGAGAGCGGCACTCGCACGCCCTCGGAGCGCGATCTTCGCGATTGGTGCAGGGCATGTGGCGCGGAGGGCGAGGTGGAGGATCTCGTCACGACGGCCCGCGGAATCGAGGGCATGTATGTCGAGTGGCGCAAGATGGAGCGCCATGGACTCAAATGGGCTCAGCAGTCAGCCCTACCGCTCTGGGAGCGAACGCAGCAGTTTCGCTTCTATTCACCGTGGCTCGTACCCGGCCCGGTGCAGACGGCTTCCTACATCAAGGCTCTGCTGTCCGCGATCCGAGACCGTCGTGGTGTGATCGACGACGTGGAGTCGGCCGTCGCCGTCCGCCTTGAGAAGCAGCGGATCGTACACACACCTCGCACGTTCGCCATCATCCTGGAAGAGAGTGCCCTCTACCACCGCATCGGCGGCACAGAGGTGATGGCTGACCAGCTCGGCTACCTGCTGAGCGCCATGGCCTTGCCCAGGGTGAGCCTCGGCATTATTCCCCGTACCATCGATCGCCCGCTCATGCCTGTAGAGGGCTTCTTTATGTTCGACGAGCACACAGTCAAGGTTGAACTGGTTTCCGCTCATCTCACAGTCGTCCAGAAGCATGAAATTGCCTTGTATGCAAGGACGTTCGGCGAGCTGGGCGAACTTGCCGTACACGGGGCCGCTGCACGTGAGCTCATCACCGCTGCCATCGAATCTCTAGGGTGAACACCTGGCAAGTTTCGGCACACTCCTGGAATCTCACCCCTCCCCCTTTCTAGATTTACCAGCACGGCGGAAATCGTGCTCTGGAGGGGTAAGTGATGACTGCGGAAATTACAGGCACGGCGATGCGAGACGCTGACGGCCGAGATCAATGTGAAGCAGCCGTGCGAGATCGCCGACTATACGAAGGCGTTCCAGGGGTTGGGCGGGATGGCTGTATACGGTTCGAAGGCCCGGAAGTTGATCGAGTCTGCGATCGACGCTCTCTGAGCTTGCGCGCAATTCTCCGCAACTTCGTTGCCTTCCCTCCTGCCGCATCGGCAAGGTTGTCGCACTGTCCAAGCACTGCACGAAGGGTGCTGATCCCCACCCAACGGCCCGGGCATTGGACGAAAAACTCAGCCCTGCCCTCTGACGGGCCTGTTTCCCATCCACGGAAGGAATCGCCATCTCAGTGATCGCTGCCAGAGCCGTCGCCATCATGGATCCGACCGCTCTTTACGCCACATGAGGTGATCTCGGACTTCTCGTCGGCCCTCTCGTGGAGGTCTGCGAGGAGGGACCCGCCCCGGCATCAGCTCGGGAAAGCACACCGGGGCGGGCTGTAGGTGCACAACGGCCCGCAGGCGGACTCCGGGTCGCCGTACCCCAGAGGAGGGTACCGCTTGTCCCTGAAGGAAGCACTCCCCCGCAAGGCCGCCGTCCACGGCGGCGACGACGACGCCGACAACACCGATATCGAGGACGGCGACGGCCAGGGCGGAAGCGGTTCGCCCGGCCACTGATCGCCGACGGGGCTCCGGTCGAGGATCGGGGCCCCGTCGGCCGCCATGCCGAACTGCTCACCGATGTTCTCCCTCTCTGGGGTCTCTCTGCCATGCATCTCTTGGTCGTCGACTGGGACTACTTCTTCCCCACCCCCGCGGCAGGCGGGCCACAAGGACCGCACGACGATCTTTTCAAGTGGCCGGTCGCCGAAGACGAGTTCCACACGGAAACCGTCTGGGAGGCACGGCACCGCGACTTCACAGCGGCCGGTGTCGAGCTGCCACAGGTGACAGGCTGGCGGGACTTCTGGCGCAGGTTCCGGTTCTCTGCCGGAACCGTGCTCGTCCACGCCGACAGCAACGCGTGGGCGGGACTGCTCTGGCCCTCGGACCTCGGCCGGCCCGAGGAGCGCTGGGATTCGGTGCACCTGTACGACGCCCACCATGACGCCGGGTACCGGCAGAACCACCGGAGCTTCGAGGAGTGGAGAACCTCGGGCGACGGCATCCGGTGCGAGTCCTGGATGCTCGCGCACCACTGGGCCGGGGCTTCCCTCCACGTCCGCTTCCCGCCTTGGCGACAGTCGCTCGACCGCCCTCGGGAGGAGCCACTCGTACCCGTCGACATGACGATCGACGACGGTCGGGCACCGGCCGCCGTCTTCGATCTGGTCTTCGTCTGCCGGTCCGGCGCATGGGTGCCGCCGTGGTGCGACGGGGCGTTCACCGAGTTCCTTCGCAGCGCCCCGCTGCCGAAGACCGTGTTCGGACGGAACCGCTGGGTACATCCCCGTCCGGACCCGGCCCGGATGACGGAGGTGAAGCGGGGGCTGTACGCGAAGGTCGAGGAGATGAATCGCGCCGGGGTGGGGGAGGCTCTGGGTGGGGGCAGGGAGTGAAGGAGGGCCCTGGGTAGGGGCCAAGCAACCGCAGCGGCAAAGCGCCTGATCACGTAGGGGTGCGGGTGTTACCGTCCTCCGCATGCCTGAACTGATCGCTCCTACTGGACGGTTGCATTCCTCGTGGCTCACGGCGCGGGACGAGTGGCAGCCTGGTGCTCACCAGGACGGGGCCGGCCTGCGTCTGGCCGGTGACGATGACCTGGACCGCCCAGAAGGGTTCACCTCATGGGCTGAGCGGCTGCGGCAGCAGTCGGACCGGTCGCTGCCTGTCGGGGAAGGGCGCGTCCACGCTACCCACTGGTGGATCGTGGACGGTGAGACGTACCTCGGGGCCATCGATCTTCGTCACTACCTGAACGCCCTCCTGCTGGAAGGCGGCGGACACATCGGCTACAGCGTTCGGCCCTCCGTCAGAAGACGCGGACTGGCCTCGTGGGCACTGGGAGCGGTTCTACTCAAGGCACCGGCCCTCGGTCTGGACCGGGTCCTCCTCACCTGTGACGACGGCAACGTCGGCTCAATGCGCACCATCGAAAGCAACGGTGGCGTCCTCGAAGATGTGCGCAGCACCGAGACCGGGGTCAAGCGCCGCTACTGGATCACCCTCAACGACGCCAGTCAACGACTGACGTCGAACACTGCCGTACAGGAGCTACTGCCTGGTGGTGCAGGGTAGTTCAGCCGCTTCCGCCTTCGGAGGGACCTCATGAATTATGGTGCTCGGGTGGGAGCTGGACGGACGGCTCTGGGCGCGAGCCAACTAAATGAAACGGGCCTTGATCGCTAACAAAAGGCCCGGTCAGGAAGTGTTGGCCCCGCCCGTGCGGGGGTGGTCCGCTCGGAGTCCGCCGGCGGTCCCCTACTCCTGGGTTGGCCCCGCGCGTGCGGGGGTGTTCCGATCCCAGCCACGATCGACGGGGTCCGCGCCCTGTCGGCCCCGCGCGAGCGGGGCCACCTCACCTCCCCGTCAAAATCCCCAACGCCGTCCGCAAAATCACCCCATCCGTCGCCCCCGACGGACTCCCCCCCACCCCCGACCGCATCAGCGAGCTGCCCTCGATCAGCGCGATGAAGGTCTCCGCCCGGGCCCGAACCTCCTCGGCCGGAACGTCCGGCGCGTGAGCGCCGATCCGAGCCGCGACCAGGTCCGCGTACTGGACGTAGAAAGCTCGAACCGCCGTCGCCACCGACTCGTCGCGAGCGGCGAGCGCCCAAAGCTCGACGAACACCCGAACCAACTCGGCGTCGGTCTGCTGAGCGAGAAGAACCGCGACGAGATCCCCCAGAGGCGCGTCCGGAGACGAGGGAACAGCAGCGGCCACCTCGTCCAAGGAGCGTTGGAGGATCCGGGCGAGAAGCTCGGACACCAGGGCGTCGCGGGTCGGGAAGTAGTACTGGAGGTGGCCTAGACGGACGCCCGCTGTGTCGGCGACCGCGCGGAGGGAGAGGGCTGAGTGGCCGCCTGCGATCAAAGTCGCCTCGGCGGCGTCCAGGAGGGCGGCGCGGCGGGCGGTGCCCTTGGCGGTGGTCATGCCGCCGCCTGGGAGGGGGTGTCGGCGAGGGAGGTCGAGACACCGAGGTCGGAGAGGGCACCCAGGACAGTCCCGGGGAGCGGGTGGGACTCCGGGAAGACAACGCCCGCACGGGCTGCGGGAGCGCCGTCTTCGCCGAGCACGCGGCGGAGGCCGAGGAGGCCGCCCATGGCGGTCATGTGGGCCTGGCCGAGCGGGTCGGTCACGGTTGCGGTCAGAGAACCACCAGGCCCTTGGGCCTCGATGCGGAGGATGGCGGTGCCGCCTTCGCCCGGGGAGTAGAGGAGGCGGTGGCGGAGGGGGCGCCAGCGGGGGGAGCGGGTGCGGCGGAAGAAGCCGGATTTGGCGAGGGTGAGGAGGGTGGTGGTGGAGGTGGGGTTACTGAAGCCGAGGCGGGTGGAGACGGTGTGGGGGTTGAGGGTGAGGGGGAGGGTGAATTGTTCGGGGGTGTCGATGCGGGCGACTTTGGTGCGGTGGGGGCCGATGGGGAGGGTGCGGGGGGAGGTGAGGGGGGTGACGACGGTGGGGTGGCCGGATTGGAGGATTTCGAAGTCGACGCCGAGGCGGTCCATGAACTCGACGGAGTCGACGCCGGCGCGGTCGGAGAGGTCGTAGCGGATGGCGGTGTCGAGGGTGTCGAGGCCGCCGAGGCGGTCGGCGAGGGCGGTGGCGACCAGGGGGACGACGCCGCCCATCCAGCCGGAGGAGAGGAGGACGGGGGCGGAGGGGGAGGCCAGGGAGGTGAGGGTGATGGCGCGCTGCATGCGGGCCGTCCAGCGGGTGACGTCGACGTAGGGGATGCCGCCCGCGAGGGCGGCGCGGAGGACCCGGTCGTCCGGGTCGTTCACCAGGCTGACCACCGCGCGTACGGAGGCCCCGAAGGGCTCCGGCGACGCCAGGTCCCACCGCCTGGCCTCGGCAGAACCCTCCGCCGAGATCTCGGCGCACAGGCCCGCCGCCTTCTCCGGGGAGCGCCCCGCCAGCAGCAGCGGCCACCGGCCACTCACCGCCCGGGCCAGCTCCGCCCCCACCGTTCCATACCCGCCGACCAGCAGCACCGGTCCGGCAGCGTCATGCACCAGCTCGTCATTAACCATAAGCCCGACTATAGGTCATGCGACCTAAAAACGCTCACCCTCACGCCTGGCCGGTCTCGAAGCGGGTGATTTCACCGTCTGTAACAAGAAAACGCCACTTCGTACGCATCTCTCCCCACACCTCATTCCAGAACCTCACCACCAACCCCCTCCCGTCCTCCGACTGCGACTCCACCTCCATCCGCCCGCGCGGCGCGAAGATCTCCTTCTCGGTCCACTCGGTCAGATTCCGCTCACTCCCGTCGTCCGCCATCGTCGCCCCCGGGGCCAGCGCCGCCCGGAAAGCCGCCCTGTCCCCCGCGTTCACCGCCGCCACGAACCTCCGCACGGCAGGGTCGATCAGTTCCTCCACAGTCAGCGGCACGGGAGTCTCCAAAAGCAGAAACAGACACGGGCACTCCATCCGTATCCCGGACCGCCGCTCCCCGCCCCCCGGCATACGCCAAACGCACCACAAGCGGCCCCCGCCCGAAGGCAGGGGCCGCGCGGAGCGCCGGAGGGGGAAGGCTTAGAAGACGCTCAGGCCGTGGATGCCGAGCGGGCGGGTGACCGGCTCGTAGAAGGTGATGCCGCCGGAGGTGCAGTTGCCGCTGCCGCCGGAGAGGAGGCCGTGGGCGGTGTTGCCGCTGAAGAGGGGGCCGCCGGAGTCGCCGGGCTGGCCGCAGACGTTGGTCTGGATGGTGCCGTAGACGACCTGGCCGCCGCCGTAGTTGACGGTGGCGTTGAGGGCGGTGACGTTGCCGGTGCGCCAGCCGGTGGTGGAGCCGCTGCGCTCGACGCGCTGGCCGACGCTCGGGGTGTTGGCGTTGACGATGTCGCGGTAGGTGCCGTTGTGGAGGTAGACGCGGCCGTCGGCGTTGGCGTTGTTGGCGTGGCGGATCACGCCGTAGTCGTACGTGGGGAACTGACCGGCGGCCACGTTGCCGAGGGTGCCGCCGCCGAAGGTCCAGGAGGGGCGGCCGTTGGTGCAGTGGCCGGCGGTGAGGGCGTAGTAGACGCCGCCGCCGACGACGTTGAAGCCGAGGGAACAGCGCGCACCGGCACCGTAGATGGCCTCGCCGCCCGCGATGAGACGGTTGAACTTGCCGGGGGTGTGCTTGATCTGAAGGGCGCCGGACTGGTCTCCGGCAGTCTTCTTGATCTTGGCTATCTCGGCGGCGGAGACGGTGCTGTCGACGGTGACGACGACCTTGCCGGTGGCCTTGTCGGTGTACCAGGAGGTACCGCCGATGTCGGCCTTCAGGACGCCGTCGCTCGCCTTGGCGAGCTGGGCGGCGCTGGGGGCGGCGGTCGCGTGGGAATCGGCCACGGCAGTGGGGGCGGCGAGGGCGGCGGCGGTGACCAGGCTGGCGGCGACGGCGAGCAGTCGCGCACCTCTGGTGAACTTCTTGACCTTCACAAATCCTCCAGAATCCGGGGCCCGTTCGATGTCCGGGCCCACTGCGGCGCAGACGACAGTCCCCCGACAATGCGGCAGTCATGGGCCTGTCAAACGGCGTGGTACGGATCCTGGGTGCCCTGCGCCGTCGCGACAAGCTCGCCTTTTGGCCGCACTACGCGCGTTGTGGTGGAGAAGTCCACACGGTGGCGAAATCGGGCCCCCGGCTTTCCGCAGCGAATCCAGTGGTGTGGACAACTGGCGCAAGGGCGACACCCAGCCACCGAATGGACTTTCGTCGGATTCCGGCAAATGTGTGCGCGCCGGTCAGTACCGAGTGATACGTGAAGATCCCGTGCAGGTGTTTCCATCAGGGAACTCAGAGCGGATTGGCTGCTCATCGTCCTCTTGACAAGGAGCGCAGGATCACCGGAATCAATGTCCCGCCATACGGTGTTCACTCGGGCGACGAAAGATCCACGCCATTCCGGAACGTGCCACGGGCACTGCCGACCACTCCCCCGGCCCGGTTCCTGAGAGTCGGCTGTGCGGTGCCGGGGAGATTGGGCCGTCAAGGGGCACGCGTGGCCAAATGCGAGTACGGAAAGCGCTCACCGGAATCGGCCAACGTCCGCCGTATGGGCCGATTGTCCTCTTCGATCACGGGGGGCGCGTGTCTGGTTTATGCGCGGCGCACATGCTGGGGGCGCACAACCGGAACCGGTACGCATGAGAACGGGCCACCTCGCCGTACGAAGACGAGGTGGCCCGTGGGGTGGAGCGGTACGGCTGTTAAAGATCGCCGGACTTGAGAGAGGTGACGAAGCCCGCCCATGCGGAACCCTCGAAGACGAAGGCGGGGCCGTCAGGAGTCTTGGAGTCGCGGACCGCTATCGCGTTGGGGAACAGGGCCGCCTCGACGCACTCGCCGCCCTGAGCGTTGCTGTAGCTGGAAGTGAACCAGCGGGCTCCTTCCAACTGCGCCACCTCCACGCACTGACCGCCCTGGGCGTTGCTGTAGCTGGAGGTGAACCAGCGGGCCTCAGCCAGCAGTTCATTGGTCATCTGCTCAGTACTCCTTTATCGCTTCTCGGATCATGCTCAGGGATTCCTTCGGCCCCAGAGCATCGGCTTGGAGCTCCGTGAAGGCCTCGTCGTACCGTGTCACGTCCGCTGTGCTGCGGACCACTTGAGCATCGACAAGTCCCTCCAGGTAGACGATGGGCTTCATCGCCTCACTCTCCCGGAAGCGCAGGAGGGTGAAGGCGCCATCCATACCCACATGCGCGCCGCTCTTGAAGGGGATCACCTGGACTCGGACTGAAGGCAGCGAGGACGCGACCTCGGCGATGTGCTCCAGTTGAGCCCGCATCACCGCCGGGCTAGCCGTCTGGCGGAGAAGCACCGCCTCATTGATGACTGCGGTGAAGCGGAGGGGGAGTTCCGCTCTGCGCAGGACCTCCTGGCGAGCCATCCGGACCGCCACCCACTTTTCGATGCCCTCGGCGGCGTTCCCCTTCAACACTTGCTGATGGAGCCCTCTCACATACTCCTCCGTCTGGAGCAGGCCCGGGACGTACTCCGCCTCGTACTTGTGCATCGAGGCCGCCGTCTCCTCCAGCCCCAGATACGCCTTGAACGTCGGGCTTATGGCCGGCCTGTACTCATCCGTCTGCCACCAGTCCTTCTTCGTCTTCGTCACCGCCGCGTACGCCGTCAGCAGCGCCCGCTTGTCCGCGTCCGCCCCGTACATGTCGCACAGCGCGATCACGTCCGACGGCTCCACCGACGCGTTCTCCCCCGTCTCCAGCCGGGTCAGCTTCGACGGGCTCCAGAGCAGCCTTCTCACGACCTGGTTGGCCCTCAGCTCCGCCGCCAGGCGAAGTTGCCTTAACTCAGTACCCAAGTGCAGACGGCAGAGAGCCGGCGTGGCCGACTCAATGTTCGTGATCATCTGCTTCCTCCCCGCACGCGTTATCCAGTGTGTCGGCGATGGTTCCGCCAAGGCAAGAAACGTTCTGCGCCACAGCAGGAGCTTCTGCGCTGCTTCGAACATGCCACGAAATAGAAGCAGTTCCCGCAGAACTTTGATTTCAGAAGCCCCTTGAGACGGCACCTACAGTAGCGCTCCCGGTGCCATCCTGGACGCGGATTCATCGCCCCGAAGTTCAACGAGGCACCCAGCAAAAGGATTCGCGATGCCCGGACCCTTCAACTCCCCCACCCACCGGCCAACTTCGGCCAACGGCAGCAGCACCCCGCCGCCCGGTCTCGACCCCCACACCGCCCGCATTCAGCGGATCAAGCTCTCATTCCCGCCGGAAGCCGATTGGGTCGTACGCGTCCGCCATCTCTCCGGCGCAATTCTGTATCGCAATGGACTGACCGACCCCGATCTTCTGCACACCACCGAACTCCTGGTGAGCGAGATCGTCACCAATGCCATTACCCACGGCGGCGGCGAAGAGGTCAGCTTCACCCTGGAATGCGACCCGCGCCGGGAGATCCGTATCGAAGTGGACGACCACGGGAGCGGCGTACCGAGGATCCGTTACCCCAGTCACGACGACGAAAGCGGACGCGGGATGCTGCTCGTCGACCTGCTGGCCCAAACTTGGGGAAGAAAGGGCTCTTGCACCTGGTGCACCGTGCCGACACAAGAAGTGGTGGCCTGACGATTCGATCGAGAAATATCGAATCGTCGGACGATCCGGCCGGAAGACCTGGTCGGGCGCAGCACGGAAGCAGGTGGCGTGTATGCCTGTCGCGGACAGCGACATCGTGAAGGCACTCACGAGTTATATGCATCAGCATCCGGCGGAGACAGGGGCATTGATGCCGCTGTACGACGCCATACGGGACCACTCCTCGCAAGGGGGGTGTCTCCATGAGAATCAGTGCCCGCTGGTGAAGGCGGCTGCCCTGGTGGTGGACGAGCAGGAACGGGTGCTCGCCTTCAGCCATCGGACGTGGTGGGCGCTGGCGGAGGGTTCGCCGCTGCCGCACGACGAGTCGATGGGGGCGGCGGCGCTGCGGGTGCTGGGCGAGTTCGCCGGCATGGAGGGCGTGTGGGCCGTGCCCGGGGCCGAGGATCCGATCGCGGTGGATGTGATCTGGGCGGCCCCGGAGGAGGGGCATCGGCTGAGGTTCGGGTTCCGGTATCTGTTCCGGGCGCACTCGCGGGCGCTGCCCGCCCGGCTCGTGGCCAGCGGTCGGGCCAGATGGGTGCCGATAGCGGAGATCGCCCCCCGGCTGGCGGAGCGGCTGATCGCCCGCATGGCGCTCCCGCTGTGAGTCCACGGGCCGAGCAGATCGCGTGCATCCTGTCCGTACTCGCCCTGACCGGGACGCTGGCCTGGGCGGTGCTGGGGGGTGCGCGCTGAGACGTACGGACATGGCTGTGGGTCTCTCCGGGCGGAGAGACCCACAGCGCCGTCAGACCTTCGTTCAGACCTCGTTCAGACCTTCGTACTGCCCGGAGTGATCTCCTCCGGGCCCGGGGCCAGCTCCTCGCCGCCCTCCTCCATGTGCAGCTCCGGGGGCTTGCGGGTGAAGAAGCGGGTGGAGACGGCGAGGAGGATCACGCCGACCGCCATCCAGAGGAGGCCGACGACGAAGGTGTCGCCGGTGAGGCTGGTCCAGAGCCAGACGGTGCTGGCGAAGCCCAGGCCCGGGAGCAGGCCGTTGATCAGGAGCGAGCGGGCTCCCAGGCCATTCTTGCGGCCCCGGCCGAAGAGGTAGTGCTTGATCACGCTCAGGTTGACCATGGAGAAGGCGGCCAGCGCACCGAAGTTGATCATTACGACGGCCTGGTCGAGCGTGAGGACGGTGGAGAGCAGGGCCACCGCTGAGACCGCGAGGAGCGCGCCGACCGGGGTGCCGAATCTGGGGTTCAGCCGACCGAAGAGGCGGCGGGGCAGCAGGCCGTCACGGCCCATGGAGAAGATGATCCGCGAGACGCTGGCCTGGGAGACCATCGCCGAGCCGAAGCAGCCGAGGACGTACACCGCCGTGAAGGCCCCGCTCAGGGCGGAGCCCCCGACGGTCTCCATCAGCTCCGCGCCCGCCGAGTCCGGGTTGGTGAAGTCGTTGTCGGGGCGGACGAGCGAGCCGACCCAGGCGACGAGGATGAAGAGTCCGCCGCCGATCGCGGTGGTGAGGATGATGCCCAGCGGGATCGTGCGGCGCGGGTTGTGCGCCTCCTCGGCAAGCGTGGAGACCGCGTCGAAGCCGAGGAAGCTGAGCGCCAGGATCGCCGCGCCGCCCGCCAGCAGCGACCACTGGCCGGACTCGGGGATGAAGGACTGGAGCGCGTCGCCCGCCGAGACCTGGGACTCGATGCCGCCGAGGGTGACGAAGGTGATCAGGAGCAGCGCCGTCACACCCATGACGATCGCGGTGATACGGCTGACGAACTTGACCCCGAGGACGTTGAAGACCAGCACCACCAGGAGGACCAGGACGCTCCACACGCCTTGCGGCACCCCGGGGAACTGCGCGTGCAGATAGATGCCCGCCAGCAGGAAAGACACCATGGGGAGGAAGAGATAGTCGAGCATCAGCGTCCAGCCGGTCAGAAACCCGACATGGCCGCCGAACACCTTCTGTGAATACTTGTACGCGGAGCCGGCCGCCGGAAAGCTGCGGACCATCCGGCCGTAACTGTGTGCCGTCAGCATCATCACGCCGAGTGCCAGGACATATGCCGCCGGGAGATGTCCGGCGGTCTCGTCGTTGACGATCCCGTAAGTGGTGAAGACCGCGACGGGCGACATGTAAGTGAGGCCGAAGAGCACGATCGCGGGCAGCCGCAGCACTCGGGTCAGCTTGCCTGTCGACTGTCCTGTCGGCTGGGGCGTCGGCTGGGGCGCTTTCTCAGTTTCGCTACTGGACACCGGCTTGATTCCTCTCCGCGCCCGTCGGTTCAACGGGAGTTCAATCGATGCCCGAAGAGTGGCAAAACCCGGCGGTGACCGACATACGTAATCTTACGGAGTTCGGAAAACTTCCCAGGTCGTTAGCGTGTTCCTCGTTCCCGCACGGAGAGAGGACCCCTTATGTGGCCAGCAGGCTATAGGGCGGCTTTGGCGCTGACGGTCGACTTCGACGCCGAGGAATTGTGGCTCGCCGAGGACCCCGCGAACGCCTCGCGGCCGGGGGTTCTCTCCCAGGCCCGGTACGGGGCCGAGGTCGCCGTCCCGCAGCTCCTTGAGATGCTCGACCGGCTCGCGATACCGGCCACTTTCTTCGTGTGCGGCGGCGACGCCGAAAGATATCCCTCGATCATGGAATCCATGGTCGAACGGGGGCATGAAATCGGCCATCACGGCTACTCCCACCGGTCTCCGCATCTCATGGAGCGGGACGAGGAGGCCGAGGAGCTGGCGCGCGGGCTGGCGGTGCTGAGTCAGTTCACGGACCGGGTGGCGGGGTATCGCTCCCCGTCCTGGGACATCAGCCCCCACACCCTGGATCTGCTCGTGGAGCACGGCTTCGACTACGCGTCCAACATGATGGACGCGGTCCTCCCATACCCGCATGCCCGGCACGACCTGGTGGAGATCCCCGTCCACTGGTCGCTGGACGACGCTCCGCACTTCTGGTTCGACGCGACGAGCTGGGACAAGACGATCCGGTCGGCGCGCGAGGTGGCCGAGCTGTGGGAGGAGGAGACCACCGCGATCCACGACGGCGGAGGTCTGGTGACGCTCACCGTCCATCCGCAGATCATCGGGCGGCCGGGGCGGCTGCGGATGCTGGAGAGGTTCCTCACCGGGGTGCGGGAGCGGGAGCGGGACCGGATCTGGTTCGCGCGGTGTGACGAGGTGGCCCGGGTGACCCGTACGGCTGCGGCTCCGGGGGTGCGGTCGTGAAGCGCCGTACTCGTACCGCCGTCGTCACCGGGGCCGCGCGCGGGATCGGGCACGCGATCGCCCGGCGGCTGGTGCGGGAGGGGTGGAACGTCCTGCTCTCGGACATCGACCCCGCCGTGGTCGAGGCCGCCCGGGTGCTGGGCGACTCCGCCGCCGCCGTGATCGCCGACGTGTCCAAGCCGCGCGACGCGGCGCGTACGGCGGAGGCCGCCGTGGCGGCCTTCGGGGGCGTGGACGCGCTCGTCGCGAACGCCGCCGTCGGCGGGCCCGACACCCCTCTCCTCGACACCGACGACGACGCGATCCGCCGGGTCTTCGAGATCAACTTCTTCGGGGTGCTGCACAGTGTGCAGGCGGTCCGGCCGCTGCTGGCCGAGTCCGCCGAGGGCGGCTCCGCCGGGCGCATCGTCGTCGTCGGCTCCCTCTTCGCCCAGCAGCCCACGCCCGGCGCGGGCGCGTACAGCGCTTCCAAGGCCGCTGTGCACTCCCTGATGCGCACCCTGTCGCTGGAGCTGGCCCCGCACTGCACCGTCAACGCCGTCGCCCCCGGCTATGTCATGACCGACATGCACCGCGAGGAACTCGACGCGCGGGCCCGGCGGGCCGGGCGCTCCTTCGAGGACGAACGGGACAGACTGGCCGCCGAGGTGCCCCTCCGGCGGCACGGGACGGGCGCGGACGTCGCCGACGCCGTACACCATCTGCTCTCCGGCGGCGACTACATCACCGGGCAGACCCTCAACGTCAACGGAGGAGTGTTCACCTCATGAGTTTTGTTGTTCCGGGGCCGCGCAGGCTCGTCGTCACCGGGGCCGGGTCCGGCATCGGGCGCGCCACCGCCGCGCTGGCCGCCGCGCGCGGGTGGACGGTCGCCGGGCTCGACCTCGCCGAGGTGGAAGGGCTCGTACCGTGCGACATCACGGACGAGGACTCCGTACGCGAAGCCTTCCGGCAGGTCGACTCCCTGTGGGACGGGCAGGCCCCGCACGCCCTGGTGCACTGCGCCGGCGTCTACCGCTTCAAGCCCGCGACCCTCACCACCGCCGCCGACTGGGACGCGGTCGTGAACCTCAACGCCCGGGGATCGCTGCTGGTCGCCGCCGCTGCCGCCGAGCGGATGACCGCTTCCGGCGGCGGGAGTGTCGTCCTGCTGTCCTCGATCGCCGCCGCGCGCGGGGACGCGGGTGAGCCGAGCGCCGCGTACAGCGCCAGCAAGGGCGCGGTGGAGGCCCTGACGCGTCAACTGGCGGTCGAGTGGGGACCGTACGAGATCCGCTGCAACGCGGTCGCGCCCGGGGTGATCGACACCCCGATGACCACCGTCTCCCACCATCCGGAGGCTTTCGAGCAGGTGCTGCGGCGCATTCCGGCGGGCCGACTGGGGACTGCGGAGGAAGTGGCGCGGGTCTGTCTCTTCCTCGCCTCCGAGGAGTCCGCCTATGTGAGCGGGACCGTCATCGCCGTGGACGGAGGGCAGGGCGCGTCATGAGCGAGATAGCGATGATCCGGGTGAAGGGCGGGGCGCGCGAGCGCGGGCTTGTGTATGGTCGCGCCGCCGGGGAGCGGGTGCGGCTCTCCCTGGAGAACTACGAGCGGGTGTACGCCACCTTCGCCGACCTGCGGTGGGACGCGGCGACCGCGCTCGCCGAGACGTACATCCCGGCGGTCGAGGCGTTCGACGCGAGCGCGCTGGAGGAGATGGAGGGGATCGCGCTGGGGGCGGGTGTCGCCTTCGAGGACATCCTCGCGCTCAATCTGCGGACCGAGATCCTCTTCTCCGGGAAGGCCCGGAAGCTGTCGTCTCTGGAGGCGCGCCCTCCCGGCGAGTGCACCTCCTTCTGCGATCTGCGCGGGCCCGAGCCCGTCGTGGGGCAGAACTGGGACTGGATCCCCTTCTCACACCAGACCGTCGTCGTCCTCGAAGCCGTCCCCGAGACCGGGCCCCGCTGGGTCTCGGTGGTGGAGGCCGGACTGCTCGCCAAGTTCGGCATGAACTCGGCGGGGGTGACCGTCCTGACCAACGCGCTGGTCACCTCGCTGGACCGGGGCGAGCCGGGGATGCCGTACCACCTGCTGCTGCGTGCCCTGTTGTCGTCCGAGTCCGTCGACGCCGCCGTGGAGCTTCTGCGCTCCGCGCACCGGTCGTCGTCCGCGAACTATCTGATCGTGGGCGGCGACGGGCGGGGTGTCGACGTCGAGGCGCGGCCCGGCGGTGCCGACGATCTGCGCCTGCGGCGCGTGGAGCGGGGCGAGTTCCTCGTACACGCCAATCACTTCCTCGGCGGGGACGCCGATCTCGCTTCGCGCGGCGTCGACCACGGGCCGCGCGTCATGCCCGACACCCTCTTCCGGCAGGAGCGCGCCACCGCTCTGGCCGAGCTGATGCCGGTGCCCTCGGTCGCCGGGTGGCACGAGGTGCTGAGCGACCACGCCAACTACCCGGACGCGGTGTGCTGTCACCCCGATCCGCGCGAGGAGGAGCCTCTTTCGCGGGGGTCGACGGTGGCGAGCGCGGTGATCGAGCCGGGGCGGGGGCTGATGCATCTGGTGCTGGGGCATCCGTGCGCGGAGCCGAGGGTGACGTACGACTACGGGGAGTTCCTCGGTATGAACGATCCGGCATGAAAGACCGGCATGAAAGATCTGACTACTTAGCCCGATTGGGGATCGTTGGGCCGGTTGGTCAGCGGGTGAGGCGCCTTCGCCCGGAAGGTCGTGTTCCAGTGCCGGGCGTCTTCTGCCGATCCTGGAGGATTCATGCGACCCCCTGTCCTTCTTCCGCGTACGCGAGCGCTGGCGGTGGCGCTGGCGCTGGCCGTCGGGCTCACGCTGGCGGCGTCCACGCTCGTGCCCTCCGGCTCCGCCGGGGCGTCCGATCAGTACGAGTGGGCCGCGCTGGGCGACTCGTACACCGCGGGCATCTTCATCGGCGACCCACGACCCGCGTTCGGCGACGCGTCACGGGACGGCTGCGACCGCACCACCAACGCCTACCCCGACATCGTCGACCAAGAGCTGGCCCAGTTCCCGCCGGGCAAGCCCGTCCGGCTGACCGACGTAAGCTGCGGCGCCGCCACCATCGCCCATATCGCCAACGCCCGGCAGACCCCGCTCAGCCCCGTCCAGCCCCCCACAGGCGGCTGGCCCGCGGTGGACCCGCAGACCCTGCGAGCCAAGCTGAGCGACCAGACCGACATCGTCACCATCGGCATCGGCGGCAACAGCCTGTCCTTCGGTGAGATCCTGCTGAAGTGCCTCGAACAGGGCTCGACCGGCAAGTCCTGTCGCGAGTACTACACCAACCCGCCCGAGGGCGAGGAGACCATCCAGGACAAGCTGGCCCGCGTCCAGGACGAGTACATCGAGATGCTCGCCAAGGTGCACCAGGCCGCCCCCAACGCCAAGGTCATCACGGTCGGCTACCCCGCCGTCCTCCCGGAGACGGGCAGCGACTGCGATCGCCTCTCCCTCACCGAACTCGGCGCGATCACCCACGCCGACGTCGACTGGCTCCGCGACGACGTCCTCAAGCCGCTGAACACCACCATCCAGCGAGTCACGGACTTCTTCGGCGACCGCTACGTCGACGTCTACTCCTCCAGCATCGGCCACGACGCCTGCCAACCCGCCGAAACCAAGTGGATCGAGGGCATCTGCGGCGACGCGGCCGATTACTGGCCCACCAACCTCCCCGGCGCTCTGCCGAGCTGCGCCACCATCGGCAAGCGGGCCACCGTGGTCCACCCGAACGCCGCAGGGCATGCCGATACCGCCGTGCACGTCGAGCGGGCGATCCGCATCAGTCTGTTGGAACGCTGATCGGGCGGGCGGCCAGCTTGCCACTCACAGGGCCGGCTGGTGCGATACCTACTCACCACATATCCGGACGGGAACGGCCAGGTGCGGAGCCGGGCCTCCGGGCGCGAGACCGGCCAGTCCCTCCACGTAGACGGTGGCTGGATCCTCCACTGACCCCACCAAGTCCACCAATCCCACCACCGGAAAGCCGGGACGAGCACCGTGATCGAACGAGTCCGCGCCATCCTCCTCACCCCACACAACACCGTGCTGCTCATCAAGCGCATCCGTCCGGGGACGCCCCCGTACTGGGTCGTCCCCGGCGGGAAGGTGGAGCCCACCGACGCCGGTCTCGAAGACGCGCTGCGGCGCGAGATCCACGAGGAGATCGCGGGTGTGCCCACGGTGCTCCGGCTCTTCCATACGCTGGAAAGCCCCGGTGAACGGCAGTACTTCTACCTCGCCACGATCGAGGCATGGGCGTTTGAAGCGCGGACCGGGCCGGAGTTCGGTGAGGAGGGGCGCGGGGAGTATCTGCTGGAAGAGGTCGCGCTCACTCCTGGTGCGCTGGAGGCCGTCAATCTTCAGCCGCGAGAGATCGCGTCTCTGCTCGGGCGGGCGGTCTCCGGCTCCGGCTTGGGCGTGCTGGAAAGGCCCTGATCGGGGTCAGAACGTGTCCTCGATCGCGCCGATCGGGATGCAGTCGTCCTCGGACAGGTTCTTGCAGAGGGTCGCACCGGTGAGGTCCGCTTTTTCTGGGACGAACTGCCAGACCCAGCGGTAGTAGACGGTGTTCGCGCGGAGGGTGCCGAACATCGGGACGCCGTCGGTGCTGCCGGAGAAGAGGAACTGGTCTTCTGTCATGTGGTCGGTCCCGTCTTCGAGCATGCCTCCGTTCAGATTTGGATCGTCGGTTTTGAGGCGCGGGTAATTGATCGCCAGTTCTTGGGCGACCGGTGCCTGGATGCTGCGGTTGGGCGGGTCGGCCTCCACTCGCAGCAGGAGGGTCATCGCCTTGGTCCCTGCGGGCGGGGGGTCGGCGGGGAGGTCCACCACGGTGCGGGCCGCGATGATCTGCACCTTGTAGGTGTAGTTGGCTTTTACGTGCAGGGCCGGCTTGCGGGCCGGGGGGATCGTCGGGCGGGTCGGCTGGTCGGTGGCGTTCTTGCCGGGGCCGGTGGACATGGACGGCGAGTTGGGTGAGCTGGGGGCCGAGGGCTTGGCGCTCGGTTTGTCGCCGTCGGCGGTGGACGGGGTGTCTCCGCCGCAAGCGGTCAGGGCGGTCATGAGGGCGGCAGTCGCGCACGCCCATCGCATCGGGGCGAGAGCCCCTCGGATTCTGTTCACTGTTCCCCCGGTTCGGACATATGACGATGAGCTGATGATCACTCTAAAGGTGAGTGGTCGGGTGTTGAACCGGCTCTGGGGGAAGGTCCGTTGTCAGTGGGGCTTCCTATGCTGAAGGCATGGAGATCAGCAAGGGGACGCTTGAGGATGCCTGGGGGCGGACGGCCGCCGGGCATGCGCTGCTTCACGGGGTCGGGCTGCCGCAGGTGGTGCTCTCGGAGGAGGAGTTGGACGAGTGGGAGGGGTGGGACGGGGCGGAGGGCGAGGGTCTGGCGCTGGTGCTGGACGAGGACGGCACTGTGCACGGCTATCACGGCGCCTATCGGGAGTCCTTCGTCACCCGGGACCTTGAGCAGGTGCTTTATCTGATCGCCGAGGCGGCGATACGCGAGCGCGGCGGCAGTCCGGCGGAGACCGCTGAGGCGCTGGGGCGGATTGATCCGCTCTGGGGGCGACGGTTCCGTACCGGCGGTCTGGATGGCACGGGGGTGGTCGAGGCGTGTGGACGGGACCCGCTGGAGGGGTTCGCCTGGATAGCGGATTCCTGGCGGGAGCAGATCCCCTATACGACTCTGGCCTTCTTCCGTGCCGAGCCGGGGCGGACCGTGGACGCCTCACAACTGGCTCTGTTGTACGGGGCCGATCCCGGGCAGGTCGCGGCCGGTACCCGGCTCAAGGACTTGCGGGCTGGGGACGGCGGTCGCGCCCACTGGGACCGTCAGTGGGACAGCTTCTGCTTCGGGCAGTCCGGTGAATGGGCCTTCCTGCTCTATCACGACACCCCGCCGAAGGCCCGCGCCAACAGGGCCGCGTACGACGGGCTCGGGGTCGGGGAAGGTGTGTGGCTGACCGCCACCTTGGGCAAAGCCATCTACACCTTCTCCTATGTGAAGGACGGCCAGAGCGTCAACGACGACATCGGCGCGCTGGAGCTTCTCGCGTACGACCACGGCCGCTCCCCCTATCTCCGGGGCGGGAAGCTGGACTTCCTCAACCGCGCCTTGCGCCGCGCCGAGCTGGACCATCCCGAGCTGACCAACACGTATCAGCTCTACTTCCACGCGCTGGAGGAGTCCCTCGGGCTGGGGCTGCCGCGCCGGGAGTTCGCGGAGGGGGAGGTGCGGGCCGGGTACTGGACCGGGAAGTAGCGGGGGGGCGGCGAGGGGCACCGGGCTCAGGCGATCGTCAGGATTTCCTGGCCCGCGTCGGAGAGGCGGTAGGTGAGGGTGGGCTGGGAGAGGCTCGCGTCCGCGGTGTCGTAGGGGTAGCCGCGGACGGACTGGCCGGGCTCGGCGAAGAGGTAGGTGCCGTTGACGCCTCGGTAGGCGGAGTCGCGGAGATAGCCGCCGACGGCGCCCGGGCGGAGGGAGCCGGTGACGGAGAAGGCGGCGTGGACCATGCGGATCTGGTCGTAGGCGGCGCTGGCCTGGCTGCGGCCGGGGGCGGAGCCGAAGGCGCGGGCGTAGGACTCGGTGAAGCGGCGGCCCAGGGGGTCGTCCGGACGGCCGGTGACCGTGGACCAGATCACTCGGGCGGCCGGGTGCTCGATGCGGCGGGCGAAGCCCGGTACCGAGGGGGTGTAGATGTGGTAGGTGAGCTGGTCGGGGCTGTGGGCGGTGATCGCGTTCTGGAGCGCGGCGGCGGTCTCCACGACGAGGTGGGAGACGACGACGACCTCCGGGCAGTCGGCGAGGACGCCCGCGATCAGCTCGTCCACATGGTCGACGGCGAGACCGACGCGGTGGGTCGACACGACCGTCCAGCCGATCTCGCGGGCGCGGCTCTCGAAGGTCTCGTCGGTGACCGCGCAGCCGTAGCCGTCGAGTTCGATCACGGCGATGCGGGGGGCGCGGTCGGCGGGGCCGGTGGTCCGGGAGCCGCGCAGATAGGCGAGCAGCGCCGACTGGTAGGCCGTCTCGGAGGGGCAGGTCGAGAAGACATGGCCGAGGCGGCGCGGGTCCTCGCGGACCGCGTCGACGCTGCGGGTCCAGGTGTTGGTGTGGAGGAAGGGGCGGCCGAAGCCGGCCGCGAAGTCGAAGATCCCTGAGCTGAGCGCGCTGGCGTAGCTGCTGGTGATCGCGTCGACGTCCGCGGCGACGAGCGCGGCCAGGCCCTCTCGTACGGAGGTCTCGTCCAGCGGGTCGACCTCGACGAGGACGTGTTCGAGGGGGCGGCCGCCGTCGGCGGTCAGTGTGTTGACGTCTCGGACGGCGAGGGCGGCGCCCTGCGCGGTCTCGCGGCCGTCGGCGGCGAAGGCTCCGGCGACGGCGATGGTGCCGATGCGGACGGTGTCGCGGGGTGCTTTTCGGGGCTTGGCGGTGGTGGCCGTCGCAACGGCGTCCGTGGTGGTGGCCGTGGTGGCGTGGCGCTCGACGTCCAGGACGCGGATGCCCGAGCGCTGCTCCACGCCGCCGGGGATCGGCAGCCGGATCAGATCGCGGTCGACGGCGAGGGCGCTGAGACCGGCGCGGGAGTCCTGGTCCAGCTTCTTGAGCAGCCGCTCGACCTGGGTGGTGACGGTACGGACGCTGGTGCCGAGGCGGCTGGATATCTCACGGTTCGCGAGGCCCATCGCGACCAGCGAGATGATGTCGATCTCGCGGGAGGTGAGCCCCGCGGGCGGGCCGTCGAGCGGCTCCAGGGTGACTGTGATCGTCTGCCGGTCGCGCTCGCTCGGCCCCAGCGCGCACCAGGACCAGTCGCCGTCCTCGCACCAGAGGAAGCGGGCCGCGCTCATGCCGGAGGCGTGGAATCCGGCGATGCGGCGGAGGAGGGGGGCGCTGATGCCTTCGGTGGGGGCGTTCCCGTCGGCGGGGGTGAGGGTGACATCCCAGGTGCCGGGAGTGCCGGGAGTGCCGGGAGTGCGCTCGGCTTGAGGCTTCGGCGATCGCACGGCGGCTCCTCCCTTCATCGGGACGGCTCGCGCCGGCCCGCCCTCGCGACGGAACCCCCGCGCTCAGCACGATAGCCGCGAAGGACGGCCAGGGGAATACCAGCCATGGCCTGAAATCGCGCCTGAAGTTGATCCACTGAATTGTTTCCGCTGGTGAAACGGGGTGCGCAACAAACCTGCGGCGGCGAAAGCTGATGTCGAACAGCGGGGAGCCCGCCGGATCCGACCGGCCGGACCCCACTCCTATCCACCAGTGCAAGGGGCACCACCGATGAACCGACGCCTGAGCGCCACGCTCGCCACCGCAGTCCTCGCCGGCAGCCTGACCGCGATATCGACCCCCGCTCAGGCGGCTCCCGTGCCGGGATGCGTCGACGCCGGCAAGGTCTTCCGTACGATCAGCGCGAAGTCCACCAAGTGGGTGCCGACCAACATCCACAGCGACTGGGCGCGGCCCGGCGTGAACATCACGTACGCCAAGAACAAGACCGGCTCCTGGACGCTGACGAACACCATCGGGGCGAAGGCCGAGCTGAACGCCGTCCTGGCCAAGGCGAGCGCGTCGTACGACGTCGCGCTCGCCAAGACCTGGAGCAAGTCCGACACCTGGAGGTACTCCGCCAAGGTGGAGAGGAAGGCCGGCAAGACGAAGGGCCGTCTCATGATGTTCCACGAGGCGAAGAGGTTCGCCGTGAAGAAGACCCTCGTCTACAACAAGAGCGGCCGCTGCGCGGTCAAGACGGTCTACAAGAAGACGCTCACCGCGCCGGTGAAGCGGAACGTGAATGTGTGGGGCATTCAGTACAGCTGAACCGTCTGACCGGGGGGGGGATCGGGGGACCCGGGGGGCCGGGGCGCTGCGGTACAGGGGGCCGCAGCGTCCCGGCGGGTTCAGCAGATCTCGCGGAACGGCAGGTCGGGCAGGTGGACCTGCCATTCGGCGCGGGAGAGCCCGGAGCCCGCGCGCTCGCAGACGGCGGCGGCCAGACGCGCGGGGCCCAGGTCGTACGACTGCACCTCCGTGTGCAGGCCCGCCGTGCGCAGGGTGCGGCCGTCGGAGGTGAAGGCGAGGGAGAGAACGGGGTCGCCGGGGGTGGGGAGGGGGGATCCCAAGCGGCGGCTGGACTCGACGTCCCAGAGCTGGACGCCGCCCTCGCCCTCCCCCACGGCCAGGGTCTTCCCGTCCGGTGAGAAGGCCAGGGCGGTGACTCCGTACTGGGGCAGCCGCACCAGTTCGTCAGCGGTGTAACTCATGGCGCTGTCGCTCTCGGTGCCGCCGTCGATGCCCGGGAGCCTCGCCAGACGCTTGCGCATTCGCCCGTCCCAGATGGTGACGCGGCCCTGGGCGTCGCCCACGGCGAGACGGGACCCGTCGGGGCTGAACAGAAAGGTCTGAGCGTCCTCCTCCATGAGGATCTGCGGTGTCACACGGCCGGTGCGGAGGTCGGCGACCGCGCCTCCGGTGCCGACGAGGGCGGTCGCGTCCCGCCGTACGGCCAGCGGGGAGCCGCCGATCCCGGAGAGCGTGCCCGCCTCGCGGCCCTGCCCCGCCCGGCGGATGTCCCAGATCTCCACGGTGTCCTTGTCACCCGTCAACCTGGCTGTGTAGAGCCGGTGTCCGTCGGCGCTCAGGGCGAAGGGGCCCGTGCCGGGGCGGCCCTCCCGGTCGGGGGCCGAGCGTACGGTCGCGTGCTCCCTGCGGTTCGCCACGTCCCAGACGATCAGCCGGTCGGTCGCGTAGTCCCAGTAGGCGTAGTACCGGCCGTCGGCGCTGAGCACCGAGGTGAGGTCGCAGTGCACCGCCGCGCTCTCCCCCGGCTCGGTCTCCTGCGGCACGCACGGCTGCCCGGGCGGCTCGCCGACGGTCTTGCCGCTGTCCACGTCGACCAGGCGGAACCCCTTCCGCCCGGTGGTGTTGGCCACCAGGGCGAGCGTACGGCCGTCGGCGGAGAGCTGCTTACGGACATGGTCACCCCGCGTCCACCCGCCCGCCGTCGCCCGTCCCAGATCCAGCGACCGCACCTCGTTCTCGTCCATGTAGCGCAGGACACCGGCACCGGTATCGAGGGAGAACTCCTCCACCGTCTCCACATTGACCAGGGAGTGCCGGAGCACCGGTGCCTCGTGGGACGACAGCCGCCACAGCAGCAGTTCGCCGGGGCCCGAGGTGACCAGAAACGCGCCGTCCTCACTGAACCGCATCACCCTCGGCCGTTTGCCCGGCAGCCCGGGCAGCTCCCGGCCCGAGGCGAGGGCCCATCTGCGGACCCCGTCGTCGGTGGCGACGGCGACCGAGCGGCCGTCGGGGGCGAGGGCGAAATCGCCCCAGAGGCAGGACCGCTCGCCGCCCGGCCGCTTCCCCCAGGGCGCCGCGAGCCGCTCGCGCGCGGCGATGTCCCAGACCTCCAGCGGATGTTCGTCCCCGCACAGGGCCAGCAGCCGGCCGTCCCCGCTCAGCGCCAGCTCCGAGAGGCCCGATTCCCGTTTCGGCCCCTTCACCGACAGCAGACGACGGCCGTCGCGCACGTCCCAGACAGTCACGGAACCGTTCAAGGTCTCCACGGTCAGCAGGCCGCCGTCCCGGCCGAAAGCGAGCTGCGCCACGTCCCCCACGTCGAATCGCCGGGTGATCCGGGCGGCCCGGACGTCCCAGATCGCCACCCCGCCGCCCTCGCTCAGCAGCGCCAGGCTGCGGCCGTCCGGGGCCACCTCGGCGCCCAGCCCCCAGTGGCCGACCGGACCCGGGTGGGTGCGCGTACGGCGGGGATCGCGCAGATCCCAGCTTCTGACGCGGTCCTGCCCGGCGACCACCAGCGTCCGGCCGTCCGCCGTCAGACGCACGCTCTCCTCGCCGACGGCACCGAGATCATGTGTGGTGAACGTGTCGGCCTCCCGCTGCGACACCGCCCCCAGCAGCGCCGACCGCGTCTCCGTCGTGTCCGCCAGCCGCCATGCCGCGACGCTCAGCCGCATCGCGCGCTTCGGGTCCGTGAAGCGCAGGGCCTCGGCGACGGAGGCGATGCGGCGGGCCTCGGCCTCGGTGTGGCGGCGGTCGGCGGTGGTGTTCTCCTGCCAGGCGACGACGCCGGCGATGAGGGCGAGGACGAGGAGGAGGGTGAGGGTGGTGAGGAGGGTGCGGCGGCGGCGGTGTTCGGTGGTGGCGGCGGTGCGGGCGGTGGTGAGGAAGATCTGTTCGAGGGGGGTGAGGGCGGCGGACTGTTCGGGGTGGGAGAAGTGCTGTTCGGCGGTGGCGAGGCGGGTGCCCCGGTAGAGGGCGCCGGGGTCGCGGCCGAGGTCGTGCCAGAGCTGGGCGGCCTCGGTGAGACGGCGGTGGGCGCGCAGGCGCTCGCGGTCCTCGTCGATCCAGGTGTGGAGGCGGGGCCAGGCGGTGATGAGGGCCTCGTGGGCGAGGTCGGCGGAGTCGTCCCTGAGGGTGAGGAGACGGGCGCGGGCGAGGCGGTCCACGATGTGGGCGGTCTCGGCGGGGTCGCCGAAGGAGAGTTCGGCGACGGGGACGGGGCGACGGGTGTCGGGGGTGCCGTCGCCGGGGGTTATCAGGCGCAGGAGGACGAGGCGGGCGAGGTCGCGCCGCCGGTCGGAGAGGGTCTCGTACACCTCCTCGGCGGTGTGGGCGATCGCGCCGTGGGCTCCGCCGGTGGCCTCGTACGCGGCCATGGTGAGGGTGCGGCCCTTGCGGCGGCGCCAGGTCTCGCGCAGGGCGTGGGAGAGAAGGGGGAGGCCGCCGGGTTCGCCGTCGACGTCTGCGATCAGACGGGCGGTCAGCTCGCGTTCCACGATCAGACCGGCGGCATGGGCGGGGCCGACGACGGTCTCGCGCAGCTCGGCCTGGGTCATCGGGCCGACCAGGAGGGAGGAGTCGGCGAGGGCGTCGGCGAGGGAGCGGTGTCCGGCGCAGCGGGCGTAGAAGTCGGCGCGGACGGCGATGACGACGCGCAGTCCGCTGTCCGGTGCGCGGGCGGCGAGGAGCCGTTCGATGAATTCGGCGCGCTCGGCCGGGTCCGTGCAGAGGGTGAAGACCTCTTCAAACTGGTCGACGACGACGAGGGTGTCGCCGCCGAGGGTGTCGCCGCCGGACGGTTTGGGGGTGAGGGCCGCCGCGTGGGTGCGGAGCGGGTGCGGGCCGGGGGTGAGGATGCGAATGGCGGCGAGTTCGCCGGACCGGGAGCGCAGGGCGGGTACGAGACCGGCTCTCAGCAGGGACGATTTTCCGCTGCCGGACGGGCCGAAGACCGCCGCGAAGCGTCTGTTGAGCACCAGTTCGCGGGCCGCTTCGATGAGCTGGTCGCGGCCGAAGAACCGTTCGTGGTCGGCGGGTTCGAAGCGGGCCAGGCCCTGGTACGGGGAGTCCGCGCCGTCGTCCTCCGCCGCGCTCCGCGCCGCCACCTCGCCGGAGATCTCGCGCCAGCGGCCCTCCCACTCCTCGCACTGCTGCTGGTCGCCGCCGCAGGCCCGGACGTACGCGAGGACGACGGCGAGCGAGGGGAACTGCTCGCCGCCGGCGGCCCGGGAGAGCGTGGTCACGGAGTACGGGACCTGCTTGGCCATCGCCCGGTAGGTGGGGCCGCCGGCCTCCTGGCGCAGCTTGCGCAGCTCGTACGCGAACCGCTCCACCGGTCCCGCCGACGGATCGACCGGTGCCTCACGACGCCCCACCGCTGGCCCTGCCTCTCCCCCGCCGCCCTCCGGGCTGCTCCGGGGGTCTCTTCCGACGGGCGTCAACCTACCCGGCGGGCCGGGACGGCTGGAGGGAGAGGCCCTCGGGGGAGATCAGCCCCTTCTCCGGGTGGGCGCGGAAGGCGGCCCGCCAGACGGTGGGTTCACAGCCGGGGCCGTTGGGCTGCTCCTTCACCAGTTCGGCGGTCTTGGTGTCCTTGAGCGGCTTGCCGCCCTTCGCGGGGGTGACCGTCAGTTCGACCGGCAGTTTCTTGGGGCCGATGTCCTCCGGCAGCCGTATCGACAGACTCGCGAACGGATCCTCGGGGTTCCGCGAGGTCGCCTCCTCGCATTCGCCGTTGGCGCAGACCCTGATCGTCGCGCCTCCGGTCCTGTCGAAGTCGGCGGGCTGCCAGACGACGGAGACCGCCGAGTCCATGCCCTTCTTCGTGCAGTTCAGGGCTGTTTCGGTGGTGCAGCCGGTCAGGGCCAGGACTGGCAGGGCCGCCAGGAGGAGAGTTTTCCGCATGCCGGGAATATTCGCCGCCCGGCGGTGGTGAGTCCAGGGAGAGGTCTCATGGCCTCGGCTCGGCGGTCGCGGTCGCGGTCGCCGCCTCGGCCTCGGGCTTGGGCTTCTCCGGCGAGGTCGGGCCCGGGCCGAGGATTCCGACGAGGAGGGCGACGGCGGCGAGGGCGACGGCGCTCCAGAGGAGTGTGGTGATGCTGGCCGCTTCCACGACGGTGCCGCCGAGGAACGCGCCCAGGGCGATGGCGGCGGTGAAGACGCCGACGTAGAGGCCGGTCACCTGCTCGACGCGGGAGGGGGCGGCGTGGGTCATCCAGATCTGGCAGCCCACCGAGAGACCGCCGTACGTCAGACCCCAGAGGGCGACGCTGATGCCGGTGAGGATGGGGACGGTGCTGAAGAGGGCGAGGAGGGCTATGGACGCGCCGATGCCGGTGGTCAGGCCGAGGATGGTGGAGCGGGAGCGCTTCATGGCGATCGCGCCGGTGGCGAAGTTGCCGATGAGACCGAAGAGGCCGTAGACGAGGAGGACGAGAGCGATGCCGCCCGGCGCCAGCCCGGTGCGGTCCTCCAGGACCGGCCGTACATAGGTGTAGGCGGCGAAGTGCGAGGTCACGATGAAGACGATCAGCACCAGGCCGACGACGACGGCGGGGATGCGCAGCAGGGACTGCTGGACGGCGGCCTGGCCGTCCGCGCCGACGGGCGTCTCCGGGCGGGGCAGCCGGGGCAGGGTCAGCACCAGGCCGGCGGCGAGGACGACCGCGACGGCGGAGAGGATGCCGAAGGCGGAGCGCCAGCCCCAGGCGTTGCTGATGACGGTGCCCAGGGGGACGCCGACGACCGAGGCGGCCGCGACGCCGCTGACGGTGGCGGAGACGGCCAGTCCGATGTTGCGGGGGGCGACGATCCGGGTGGCGACGGCAGCCGCCAGGCCCCACACCGCTCCCATGCCGAGACCGAGGACGATCCGGGAGACGACGAGCATGCCGAAGCCGCTCGCCAGCACGGTCAGGACGTTTCCGAGGGCCAGCACCAGCATCGACACGGCGAGCACCAGACGCCGGTCGAGCCCGCCCAGGAAGCGCGGTACGGCGGGGGCGGTGACGGCGGTCACCAGTCCGGTGATGGAGAGGCTGAAGCCCGCCGTACCGGGAGAGATGTCCAGGCCGTCGGCCATGGGGGTGAGGACCCCGACCGGAAGCATCTCGGATGTGACGACCACGAAAGTGCTCAGCGCCAGGACCACGACCGCGAACCACTGCCACGGGGTGGTGTGCGCGGAATCAGGGCCGGTGTTCTGAACCGGTGCTTGCGAAACCATGACCCCAACCAAGCAGCGCGCCGGGGCGGGAACAACAGCGATCTCCTCAAGGTTCCATGAGCTGGAGTAATCGATACGGGTGCGGGTGCACGATCCCGGTGCAGGTTTTCCGGTGCAGGTTTTCCGGTGCAGGTTCTCCGGTGCAGGTTCTCCGGTGCAGGTGCAGGTGAGGGCGAAGGGGAAGGGGAAGCGGCGATGAACCAGGTCCATATTCAGGAGATCGAGTGCCTGCTCGTCCTGGCCGAGGAGCTGCACTTCGGCCGGACGGCCCGCCGGCTGGGGTGCTCGCAGAGCCGCGTCAGCCAGCTCATCGCCTCTCTCGAACGGCGGGTCGGCGTCCGGCTGGTCGACCGCACCAGCCGGAGCGTGGGGCTCAGCCGGTTCGGCGCGCAGTTCGCCGACGAGGTGCGCCCGGCGTACGAGACGCTGAACACGGTGGTCGCGCAGGCCCGTGAGCGCGCCAGCAGCGGGACTCTGCGCCGGCTGAGCATCGGCTTCCACGGCAGTGTGTACGAGGAGCTGACCGAGGCGTTCCGTCGGCTGCGCGCCCATCACGACGTGACGCTGGCGCTCTGCGAGATCCCTCTGGGCTCGCCCTTCTCGGCCGTGCTCGACGGCCGGATCGACGCCGTCGTGGCCGAACTCCCCGTCAATGACCCCGCGTTGACCATCGGGTTCCACTTCCCTCCGCAGGACCGGCTGCTCGCCGTCTCCTCCGCGCACCCGCTGGCCCGGGGCGACCGGGCGGACGTCGAGGAGCTGGCGGGCCTGGACATGATCCATCCGATCGGGGACGCCCCCGACTACTGGATGGCCGCCCGGGTGCCGCACCGCACCCCGCTGGGCGCGCCGATCCGTTCGACGGCGGGCATGACCACCGTGCAGGAGGGGCTCGCGCTCGTCGCCTCGGGCGAGCACGGCATGCTGGTCTGCCGGCCGCTGGCCGAGCGGGCCAGCCGCAGCGACGTCCGCTATCTGCCGGTCGAAGGGCTCGATGAGCCTTCGCAGATGGGACTGATCTGGCGTACCGACCGCACCACCCCGCAACTGCTCGTTCTCTCCCAGCTCCTCCAGGAGGAGTTCACGCGCGCGAAGGAGACCGAGCCAATCCCGGTGTGAGCTGGGCCAGTTGGGTTCTGGCCGGGGCGGCCGAATCCAACTCATCTCACATTGCGAGAAGTTGAGGGGTAAGTTCTTGCGTTGGCACAACACCTACTGCGATCCTCGCTCCTATGATCACTCCGACCCGCACCGCCGACACGCTCCCCGGCGTGCAGTGTGCCCCGGTCATGTGCGTCTGTTGTCAGAACTGAACCCTTTGAGAACGGTCAGGTTCTGATCCACCGCCGGTTCGTCGCACGCCGCAGCGCCGACGCCGGCAACAACGCCTCCGGAGTCACCACGATGGCGAACGCCGCCACCCCCACCCGCACCATTCCGGTGAGACACAGCCGTACATCGGGACGGCCCACCCAGCAGTTCGGATCCCCCATCGGCGGGGAGTGTAGGTAGCCGGACCCGCCCCGGCCGCAGGCCGCGCGGAGCACGGCGCGACGACGCGCCGGTGAGCGCGCGTCCGCACGCCGCGCCGGGCGCCTTCACCACCTTCACCTTCTTCTCCAGCGGCCCGGCCGCCGGAACTTTCACGCTCGCCCGCGGTTCCGCCGTGGCTGAGCGCCTTCCACAGCCATGCCCCTGAGCTCCTGAGCCCTTGACGGCTCCGCGCTGTCCGCCGTCGCCGTCGCCGTCGGACACAGGGCTGCGCTGTCGACAAAGCGACCCGTGACGCCGTCACCCGTCTCTCTTTGCCGACCCCATCAACAACACCCGCATCGAATCCGATACGAGGGATCCGAGAAACGAGAGGGATTTGCCATGTGCGGAATAGTCGGGTGGGTCAATCTGACCGGACTCGGTCCTGACGCGCGGGCCATCGCGGAGAAAATGAACGACGAGCATGTCCGCCGGGGCCCGGACGGGTCCGGGGTATGGCTCTCCCGGTTCGCGGTGCTCGCGCACCGAAGGCTTTCGGTGATCGATGTCAAACACGGGGAGCAGCCCATGCTCCTCCCTTCAGAGCCGGGCTCCGACACCCGTTTCGCGCTCACCTACAACGGCGAGCTGTACAACTACCTTGAGCTGAAGAGCGAGTTGACCTCGCGCGGCCACAAGTTCCGGACGTCGAGCGACACCGAGGTGCTGCTCGCCGCCTGGGCCGAGTGGGGCGTGCGCGCCGTGGAGCATTTCAACGGGATATTCGCCTTCGCGGTCTGGGACAACCGGGAAGAGACGCTGTGGCTCGTCCGCGACCATCTCGGCGTGAAGCCGCTGCACTATTACCATGACGGCAATGATCTGATCTTCGGGTCCGAGGCGAAATCGATTCTCGCGCATCCGGACGTCGTCACGGCGGTCGACGAGGACGGTCTTCGACAGCTCGCGCTGCCCTTGCTGAAATTCCCGGGAACCAATCCCTACAGCGGGATTTCGGAGGTACTTCCGGGCCAGATCCTGGAATTCTCCCGGCGGGGCGTCCGTACGATCCAGTACTGGGACATCAAGGACTTCATCGGCCGTCCGACCGAGTCGGAGAACCTCGGCGACGCGGTCGAGCGGCTGCGCTCGCTGCTGGACGACACGGTCGCCCGGCAGACGATCTCGGACGTGCCACTGTGCACCTTCCTCTCCGGCGGTCTGGATTCCTCGGCCGTCACCGCGATCGCCAATCGGCTGCCCGGGCGGGACGGAGTGAGCTCCTTCTCCGTGGACTTCTCCGACGCGGGCGACTCGGCCGACTCGCGGTCCGCTCAGGACCGCAAATACGCCCAGGAAGCGGCCGATCACATCGGCTCGCGGCATTCCAACATCGTGCTGGACAGCTCGCTGCTCGCCGGTGTCGATGTGCGCGATGCCACGATTCTCGCGCGGGATCTTCCCAATGGCTTCGGCGATCTCGACACCAGCCTTCTGCTGCTCTGCAAGGAAGTGCGGAAGCACGCCACCGTCGCGCTCTCCGGAGAGGCGGCCGACGAGATCCTCGGCGGCTACCGGTGGTTCCACGAGCCCGGGGCGGTGCGGGCGGACACCTTCCCGTGGATCGCCGACACCCCCGCCCACGGCTATCTCCATCAGCGCGTCCTGAGCACGATCGACCCCGAACTGGCCCGGTCGCTGCGCCTTGACGAGTATCTGCGCGACGAGTACTCGACCGCCATCGGCGGGCTCTCCTTCGACCGGGGCCTGAGCAAGGGGGAGCGACGGCACCGGGAGATCATCTACCTCGCCACCAGCTACTTCCTGCCGATGCTGCTGGACCGGACCGACCGGCTGAGCATGGCCAACGGCCTTGAGGTGCGCGTCCCGTTCTGCGATCACCGGATCGTGGAGCACCTGGTGACGCTGTCGCAGCACATCCACAACGCCGGTGGCCGGGAGAAGGGCGTACTGCGCGACGCGGTGAAAGACCTGCTCCCGGTGGGCGTACTGGAGCGGAAGAAGTCGCCGTACCCGACCACCCCGGACCCGGACTACTCGCGGCAGCTCGAAGAGCAGTTCGCGAGCGTCGTCGCCGACCCGCCGGACGGGCTCTCGGACATCTTCGCCCCGCATGTGCTCTCCCCCGGCAAGGTCACCGACCTGGCGAGGTCCCACGGCCTCGTCAGCAATTTCGAGGGAGAGGTCGTCCTGAACTTCGCCTCGTGGTTCCGGCAGTACTCGCCGAAGCTCGCCATCTGAGTACCTCCACGTCCACTTCCCCTCATTCATCTGAATTCACCTGAACTCATCAGAACAACCCGGGAGAGCGACTTGTCCACGTCAGACAGCACATCAGACATTCAGCGGCAGACCCGTGACCACCTCTGGCTCCACTTCACCAACCACGCCAAGCTCTCCGCCGGTGGCGAAGTCCCCGTCTTCACCCGGGCGGAAGGCTCGTATCTCTGGGACGACAAGGGACGCCGACATTTCGACGGCCTCTCCGGACTGTTCGCCGTCAACGCCGGACACGGCCGCCCCGAGCTGGCGGAAGCCGCCGCCAAGCAGATTCGCGAACTCGACTACTTCCCGATCTGGAGCAGCGTCCACCCGCGTGCGGCGGAGCTGGCCGAGGCCCTCGCGGAACGCGCTCCGGGCGATCTGAACCGCGTATTCCTCACCAACAGCGGCGGCGAGAGCGTCGAGACGGCCTGGAAACTCATCAAGCAGTACTTCAAGGCCATCGGACAGCCCAGCCGGCACAAGGTGATCAGCCGGACCATCTCGTACCACGGAACCAGCCACGGCGCCCTCTCCATCACCGGGCTCCCGGGGCTGCGCGCGCCTTTCGAACCTCTCGTACCGAGCGGGCACAAGGTGCCGCACACCGATATCTACCGCGCGCCGGAGCATCTGCGCGACGATGAAGTCGCCTTCGGCCGCTGGGCGGCGGACAGAATCGCCGAGGCGATCGAGTTCGAGGGCCCCGAGACGGTCGCCGCGATCTTCCTTGAGCCCGTACAGAACTCGGGTGCGGCGATCCCGCCGCCCCGGGGGTATTTCGAGCGGGTCCGCGAGATCGCCGACAAGTACGGGGTGATTCTCGTGTCGGACGAGGTGATCACCGCCTTCGGCCGTATCGGCGAATTCTTCGCGATCAATCGATACGGCATCACGCCCGACATCATCACCGGCGCCAAGGGGCTCACCGGCGGAGTGATCCCGGCCGGCGCGGCGATCGTCAGCGACCGCCTCTTCGAGCCGTTCACCAAGAAGGAGAACACCTTCATGCACGGCCTCACCTTCGGCGGCCATCCGGTCGCCGCGGCGGTGGCCCTGGAGAACATCGCGATCTTCGAGCGCGAGAAGCTCAACGAGAACGTCCGCGCCAACGAGGATCTGTTCGGCTCCACCCTGGACAAGCTCCGGGATCTGCCGATCGTCGGCGACGTACGCGGAGCCGGGTACTTCTGGGGCGTCGTCCTCGTCAAGGACAAGGAGACCCGGGAGCCGTTCACCGCGCAGGAGCGCCGCCGTCTCCTGGACGAACTGCTCGGCCCGGCGCTGCGGGAGGCCGGACTGCATGTCCGGCTCGACGAGCGCGGAGACCCGGCGATCCTGCTGGCTCCCCCGGCCACCGTCGGCCGTGAGGAGTTCGAGTTCATCGAGCAGACGCTGCGCGGAGTCCTCTCCGAGGCCTGGGAGAGGTTCTAGAACGTGAGACTGCCCCCGCACCCGGATCGGCCCGGGACCACTTCCCCGAAGCTGTCGGCGGCGGCACGCGCGTCGACCGTCGCGTACGTGCTGCGCCGCTGCGGGTACTTCGTGGTCGTGGTGTTCTCGGTATACACGCTTTCGTTCTTCCTGCTCTACGCGTTGCCGAGCGATCCGGTCGCCCTCATGCTCGAACGCCGCTCCGCGGGTGCGGGGGGCAGCACATCCGAACAGGTCGAGGCGCTGCGTGCGCAGTACGGTCTCGACCAGCCACTGCTGGTCCGTTACATCGAAACGCTGGGACAGCTCCTGAGCGGGGACCCCGGTACCTCCTTCCAGTCGGGCAGACCGGTTCCGGAGATCATCGGGGCGGTGGCTCCGAACACCCTCGGACTCGCCGCGGGCGGGCTCGTCATCGCGATCCCGCTCTCCCTCGCCCTGGCGCTGGCGACCTCCTGGCGGCAGGGGAGCGCACTCCACCGGATGCTGGTGAACGTACCGGCGCTGGTCGCCGCGGTCCCCGCCTTCTGGCTCGGACTGCTGCTGTTGCAGCTGTTCTCCTTCACGCTGGGATGGGCCCCGTCCGCCGGAGGCACCGGGCTGTCCGCGCTGGTACTGCCCTCCGTCGCGCTCGCCCTGCCGGTGTCCGCTTCGCTGACCGCCGTCCTCGTACGCGGTCTGGACGACGTCCAGCGGGCCGACTTCGTGGAACTGCTGCGCGCCAGGGGGCTGCCCTGGCGGCGCGTCTACCTCGCCCATGTGGCACGGAACGCGCTGCTGCCCTTCGTGACGCTGGCGGGGCTGACCGTCGGCGGGGTGCTGGTCGGCACCGTGATCACGGAGACGGTGTTCGCGAGGGCCGGACTCGGCCGGCTGCTCGCCTCCTCGGTGGAGACGCAGGACGCGCCGGTGATCCTCGCGATCGCGGTGCTGGCGGCCGTGCTCTTCGCCGCGGTCAACCTCGCCGTCGACCTTCTCTATCCGATCCTCGACCCGAGGACGCGTCACCGAGGCAGTGGAGCCCGCGCATGACCGTCACAACAGCACCACCCATCACTTCGAGACGGCGGGCCTCCTCCGTGCCCGTCCTCGCGCTGGCCTTCCTCGGCCTCGCCGGGGTCGCCGCCCTGCTGCCGAAGGCCGTCGCACCCCACGACCCCTTCGCCCAGGACGTCTCCCAGCGGCTGCGTCCGCCGTCCGCCGAGCATCTCTTCGGCACGGACGAACTCGGCCGCGACCTGCTCAGCCGGGTCGTCCACGGCACCCAGGCGAGCCTGTCGATCGCCCTGCTCGCGGTGGCGTTCGCCTTCGTCGCCAGCCTGGTCATCGGTCTGACGGCGGGCTACTTCGGGGGCGTCGTCGACCGAGTGCTGATGGCCGTCGTGGACGTACTGCTGGCACTGCCCTCGCTGCTGATCTCGCTGCTGATCGTCTCGGGGCTCGGCACCGGCGCGGTCAATCTCGCCGTCGCCGTGGGCATCGCCTCCGTCCCCGCCCTGGCCCGGGTCACCCGCGCCGAGGTGCTGGGCGTCAGCGCCCGGACCTTCGTGGAGGCCGCGAAGGGCTTCGGGCTCCCTGGGCGGCGCGTCCTGCTGCGCCATGTCCTGCCGCACGCCCGGGGCCCGATCACCGCGCTGGTCGCGCTGGAGCTGGCGACCATGGTGCTGTCCGTCTCCGCCCTCAGCTTCCTGGGGTACGGGACCCAGCCGCCGGACCCCGAGTGGGGCAACCTCATCGCCGGAGGCCGCGACTACTTCGCGACGGCCTGGTGGCTGACCACCCTGCCCGGCGCGGTGCTCGCGGGCGTCGTCCTCGCGCTGCACCGGGTGGGGCGCGGGCTCGGCGGCTCGGAAGTGGGGCCCGCATGAGTATCGTCGAGAAGGCTGCGGCCCCGGGCACGCTGCTGCGGCTGGAAGGGCTCCGGGTCGCCTACCCGGGAGGACCGGCGGCGGTCGACGGGCTCTCCGTCACCGTGCCGTCGGGCAGCTCGGTCGCCATCGTCGGCGAATCCGGCTCGGGCAAGTCCACCACCCTCCACGCGCTCCTCGGACTGACACCGCGCACCGCGCACGTCAGCTTCGACCGGCTGGAGTTCGACAGCGGAAACGGGTCCGGGGCCGGGGCCGGGGCCGGGGGGCTGCGGCGTATCGAGGACCCGCGCGAACTGCGCGGGCGCTCCGTCGGACTCGTACCCCAGGACCCGATACGGTCGCTGGATCCGCTGATGCGGATCGGGGCCCACTTCGCCGAGCTGCACCGGCACTTCCTGGGCCTCACCGACCGGGCCGAGAGCCGCGTACGCACCATCGCCTCGCTCGAAGCGGTCGGCGTCGACCGGCCCGAACTGCGGCTGAGGCAGTATCCGCACGAACTCTCCGGCGGACAGCGGCAGCGGATCCTCATCGCGCTCGCCCTCATCGGCGAACCGCGGCTGCTGCTGGCCGACGAGCCGACCTCCAACCTGGACGCCACCGTCCAGCGGCGGGTGCTGGACCTCTTCGACGAGGTACGGACGGCACGCGGGCTCTCGGTGCTGCTGGTCACCCATGACATCGCGGTGGCGGGCGAACGCGCGGACCACCTCGTGGTGATGCGCGCCGGACGCGTCGTGGAGTCCGGGACGGCCGACGAGGTACTGGGCGATCCGAAGGATCCGTACACACGGCAGCTCCTGACCTCTCTGCCGAGCGCGCTCCCGGCCCGGCCCGCCTTCCGGGCCGAGTCACCGCCGAGGGTCGTGCTCGAAGCGCGCGATCTGACGAAGTCGTTCGCCGGGGGGAGGGGGCAGGAGCGCGTCGACGCCGTACGGGAGGTGAGCCTCACCCTCCACCGGGGGCAGACGGTCGCCGTCGTCGGCGAGTCCGGGGCCGGGAAGTCCACGCTGCTGCGGCTGCTCACCGGGCTGGAGCGCGCGGACTCCGGGGCCGTCCTGCTGGACGGGGACGAGGTGCGCGGCAGTGGGGGCGGCGGAGGCGGGGGCGGCGGTGGCCGGTTCGACCGGTTCGGGCGGAAGGCGCGCGCGGACTTCGCCCGGCGGGTGCAGCTCGTCTACCAGAACCCGGCGCGCAGCCTGAATCCCTCGCTCCCGGTCGGGCGCGTCATCGCGGAGCCGCTGGAGGCGCACCGCGTCGGCGGGGCGCGATCGCGGGCCGAGCGGGTACGGGAGCTGCTGGAGCAGGTCGAACTCCCCGCCGACATCGCCGAACGGCGTCCGGGGCAGCTCTCCGGCGGGCAGGCGCAGCGGGTGGCGATCGCCCGCGCGCTCGCCCTCGAACCCGAGGTGGTCGTGCTGGACGAGCCGGTCTCGGCGCTGGACCAGGCCGTGCAGTTCGCCCTGTTGCGGCTCCTCGGCGAGTTGCAGCAGCGGCTGGGCATCGCCTATCTGCTCGTCTCGCACGACCTCGGGGTGGTGCGCGCCGTCGCCGACGAGGTGATCGTCATGCACCGGGGGCGGGTGGAGGAGCGCGGGGCCACGGGGTCCGTGTTCACGGCTCCGGCCAGTCCTCGTACGCGGGCGCTGCTCGACGCGGTGCCGGTCCTCAAGTCCTCCCTTTCCCTCTCTTCCTCTGCTTCTTCTGTTCCTTCTGCTTCTTCTCACGACAGGACGTCACAACCATGAGTCGCGCGACCCTGACGCGCTTGTTCGCCGCTTCCGGAGCCGCCGCGCTCCTGCTGACCGGCTGCACGAGCGGAGTCGACGCTTCCGCCGGCGCCGGCGCGGATACGACGCGTCTGCGTGTCGCGTACGGCTGGTATCCGACCTGCTTCGACTACGGGCAGTCCAATCCCTTCGCGCTCTTCGGCAGACAGGTGCTGGACACCCTGCTGAGCGAGGATCCGGAGACCGGCGAGTTTGAACCGTATCTCGCCAAGTCCTGGAAGAGCCTGGACGGCGGGCGCGCCTACGAGTTCACGATCCGCGACGGGGTGACCTTCAGCAATGGCGAGAAGCTGACCGCTCAGGTCGTCGCCGACAACTTTGAAACGCTGTGGAAGCTGGCCGAGCAGGGCGTCTCCCCGACGCCCGGCGCGTATCTCCGCAACTACGACCGTGCCGAGGCCCTCGACGCGCGGACCGTGCGGGTGTCGTTCAAGAAGCCCAACGCCGGGTTCCTCCAGGCCAACAGCGAGGGCCAGTTCGGGATCATCGCCCCCGAGTCCCTCGCGAAGAGCCCGAAGGAGCGCTGCGCCGAGGGGACGATCGGCTCGGGGCCGTTCGTGCTGGACGAGGCGGTTCAGGACGAGCGGGTCGAGTACGTCAAGCGGGAGGGGTACGACTGGGCCCCCGACGCCTACGGCCGTGACGGCGCGGCCTCGCTGGAGCGGGTGACGATCCAGATCGTGCCCGAGGAGAGCCTCCGGGCCGCCGGTGTGGTGTCGGGCGAGTACGACCTCGCGTACTCGATGACCGAGACGGGCCTCGCCCAGGCCAAGGGCCAGAACGGGGTGAAGACCGTTCTCGCTTCGGACCGCAGCGTGGTGAACACCTTCGTCGTCAACACCGCCGATCCGGTGCTCGCCGACCCGGCGGTGCGGCAGGCGATCCAGCGCGGGATCAACCGTGAGGAACTCGTCAGCGCGTTCTACGGGAAGGGCGTCGAGCCCGCCACCGATGTGGTCTCCCCCGGCCATCCCTCCTACAAGGACCGGGGCGAGCTGCTGGGCCACGACCCCGAGTACAGCGCGTCCGTCCTCGACCGGGCCGGCTGGGTGAAGGGCAAGGACGGGATCCGGGTCAAGGACGGCCAGCAGCTTCGGCTGTCGCTGGCCTTCTCCGCCGGTGACATCGGCTCGGCGGAGTCCGGCTGGGAGTATGTGAAGAACGGGCTCGCCGACATCGGCGTCGCGATCGACCTCAAGCGGGTCTCCGACGCGGAGCAGGCCGACCTCCGCAAGTCCGGGAAGTGGCAGCTCGCGGTCTACCAGGGCGCGAGCCGCGGCGACGCGGACGGGATCGCCGCCTTCTACTCCACCCGGCTCTCCACCTGGGCCGGGCAGTCGCCCCGGCCCAAGGCCGACGGGCCGCTCGCCGAGCAGGCCGCCACGGTCGATCCGGAGAAGCGGCACTCGCTGGTGGACCGGGCGGTGACGGAGATCGTCACCCAGGCGTACGGGATCCCGCTGTTCGACTCCGCGCAGGTGCTGCTGGCGCGCTCGGCGGTGCGGGACCTCACCTTCCCGGTCAACGCGTGGGAACCGATCCTCTACCGCGTCACGAAGAAGTGACGCACTGATCCCACGAGGGTGGCGCACCGGCGGAGCCGCTGTGCGGTGCGCCCCTCCTCAGAACGCTCCCCGCCCGCCTCACGCGTCCCCCCACGTGAGCGGCGGGCGGGGAGTGAACCACCTGAAAGGAAACAATGTCCACCTCGTCACCCACCTCGTCACCCACCTCGTCGCCGGTCGCGTCGCCCGTCGTCGGCCGGCGGACCGGCGGTGCGCCGATCCTGCTGCTCAACGCGCAGTACCTGCCGACCAGCAAGGACTGGCGGACGGAGGGCGGCCGCGCCGACTCCCCGTTCCATCTGGGCACCTTCGTGAGGGAGGCCCAGCGGGCCGAGGCCGCCGGGTTTGACGCGCTGTTCCAGGCCGACTTCTCCGGTGTGAACCGGGCCGCGCTGCGCTCGGGTCCGCCGCTCCAGCTCTTCGAGTCGTTCCAGGCCGCCGCCGTGATCGCCGGGGCGACCTCGCGGATCAAGGTCATGCCGACCGTGTCGACGATGTACGCCCACCCGTCGGCGTTCGCCCGCGGCCTCGCCAGTCTGGACCGGCTGTCCGAGGGCCGGGCGTGGATCAATGTCGTCTCGTCCTTCCGGCCGGGCACCGCGATCGGCGTCAAGCGCGAGGTCTCGCGCTCGCGGCACCACGCCCAGGCCGAGGAGTTCCTCAAGGTCGCCAAGGAGCTGTGGGCGAGCTGGCCGCCGGAGGCGAACACCCCGGACCCGGTGACGGGCCACTACATCCGCGAGGAACTGATCAAGGACGTCGAGCACCAGGGCGAGTTCTACCGGCAGTCCGGCCCCATCGACATGGCCCCCTACTCGGCCGCGTTCCCGTTCACCCTCCAGGCCACGTCCTCGCTGACCGGGCTGCGGCTGGCGGCCCGTACCGCCGACGGCGTCTTCGCCGGAACGGCCACCCTGGGCGCGGCGAAGGAGCTGCGCCGCATCCTGCGCCGGGAGGCGGTGGCGGCGGGGCGGCCGGCGGACAGCGTGGCGCTGCTGCCGGGCAGCTACATCCATGTCGTCGGCACCCGCGAGGAGGCGGAGCTGCTGCTGAGCGCGGAGCGCGCGCGGACCGAGGTCTTCGGCGGGCGACTCGCCCTCGAACAGCTCCGGGCACGGTATCCGGGGCTGCGGCTGGACGGGGTGGGCCCGGCCGACCGGATCCCCGCCGATCTGATCTCCGAGGACCCGGACGAGGTGTTCGAGGAGTTCGGATCGCGCTATCTGCCGCTGTGGGATCTCGCCCGGACGGACGGACGGAAGCCCGGGCGGACCGTGGGCGAATTCGCGGCGGAGGTGATCTCGCTCAGCGAGCACGCCCGGTTCATCGGCACGGCGGAGCAGATAGGCGATGAGCTGCGCCGCTGGTACGAGGAGGGCGGGGTGGACGGATTCCAGACGATTCTCGGGAATGAATTCGAGGCGCTCTGTGAACGGGTCGTTCCCCGGTTCCTCGGCAAGAGCTGAATCACGCACGTTCAACGGAACACGCTCAACGGAACACGTTCGACGGAGCACTTCAACGGAACACGTTTCAACGGAGCAGGAGAGGTATCACGCATGACCGAGATCCAGCAGGTTCCGGCCACCGCCACCGCCACCGTCGCCACCACCACCACCGCCACCGTCGCCGAGCACGCGAACGCGAACGCGGGCACGCTGACCGACTCCGCACGGCGCACCGCCCTGTGGAAACGACGCCTCTTCGAAGCGGAGGCGGGGCTGACCCGCTTTCTGGTCGAGGCCCGGGCGGGCGTGCACATGCAGGAACTCCTGAAGGTCAAGCACGACATCTTCGAATCGCTCCCGGAAGGCGAGGAGGAGCAGGAGTGGAAGGCGGCGTTCTTCCGGGGGCAGGCCCTGATGGAGAAGTTCGTCGTCGGCCACTTCGGCCTCGGCGACCTCGCGGCCTGGGCGATGTCCAACAGCACGATCTACGCGGCCGTCGACCCGGGCCCCAAGCACGACGCCGTCATCCCGCTGGAGCGGCTGAACGCGCAGGCCGATCTCTACGACTCCGACACCGAGTGGGTCGAGCACGACGCGGATCGCGCGGTTCTCCGTATACGGCACTGCGCGATCTGGGACTACCGGGAACTCGCCCGAAAGCGGGGCGTCACGATAACCCTCCGGTCGCCGTGCGAATACTGCGTTCCCGCGACGACCGGAATGATCACCAATAAGGGGCTCAGCGCCACGCACGAACTCACCGAGGACCAGAGCGGCAAAGGATGCGTCTGGACCACGTCTCGCAGCGTCTCCCGGCCCGCCGAGGGCCACTGAGCCCACCGAGGGCCACTGACCGTGCTGTTCTCTTCGAAAGGGTGACCCACCATGGCTGGACAGACCGGACTCGATCCGCATTCGACCGCCGACACCGAATGGGAGCTGTTCCGCACACTCCCCGCCCGTCAGCAGCCCGAATGGCCCGACCGGGACGCGCTGCGCGACACACTGCGCGCGCTGCCGCCGCAGGATCTCGTGAGCCGTGAATCGGTGAACGAACTCAAGCGCGAACTCGCCAATCTGGACGCGGGCGGCGGGCTGATCCTGCAACTCGGCGACTGCGTCGAGAACATCGAATCCGATGTGAACGCCGACACGCGCAATATGATCGCCTTCCTCACCCACTTCCGCTCGCATCTGCGCACCCGTACCGGCCGTCATGTCGTCGGCGTCGGACGGTTCGCCGGGCAGTACGCCAAACCGCGCTCCCAGGACCACGAGGTGGTGGACGGGGTGACCCTGCCCAGCTTCCGCGGTCCCATCGTCAACTCCCCGTACCCGTCGGAGCAGGCCCGCAGGCCCTCGCCGGTCCGCGTCGCCGAGGCGCACGCCGCCTCGCTGACGTCGTACGCGGCGATCGCGGACTACCACCGGGCGACCGCGAACCTCGACCCCGTCTGGTCGAGCCACGAGATGCTGCTGCTGGACTACGAACTCCACTTCCTGCGCCGGGGCGAGGACGGCCACCATCTCGCCAGCACCCACTGGCCGTGGATCGGGGCGCGCACCCGGCAGCACGACGGGGCGCACATCGCGGTCGCGGCGGCCCTGAGCAACCCCGTGAGCGTGAAGATCGGACCGGACACCTCACCGGAGACCGCCGCCGAGCTGGCCGCCACCCTCAACCCCCGGGACGAGCCCGGCAAGATCACCTTCATCAGCCGTATGGGCCACACCCAGGTGGAGCGGCTGGCGCCCATCGTCCGACGGGTGCGCGAGCGGGTCGAGCATGTGCACTGGATCAGCGATCCGATGCACGGCAACACGGTCACCAGCTCGTACGGGTTCAAGACGCGCCATGTCGAGCACATCGCCGCCGAACTCACCGCCTTCCAGCGGATCCTCATCGACGCGGGGCAGCGTCCCGCCGGCCTCCATCTGGAGGCCACCCCCGACGATGTGCACGAGTGCACGGAGAACGGCGTCGAGCCGCGCGACCCCGCCCGCTACCGGTCGCTCATGGACCCCCGGCTCAACCCCGAGCAGACGGCACAGGTCCTGAGCCACTGGTTCATCTGAACCGGCAGAACCGGCCGAACCCAGCACCTCAAGACGGAGAAGCAGAGCCCATGACACGTTCCATCCTCGACATCGAAGACTCCGCCACGGCGACCACGGCGATCGACCCCGAGGAGTTCCTGCGCGCCGCGCTGCGCTGGCACTTCTCGGAGGAGACCGGTTCCCCGCTGTGGCTGGCCCTCGCCAAGGAACTCGACTTCGATCCGCTGACCGACATCCGCACCTTCGCGGACCTCGGAAGATTCCCCGACATAGCCGCGGAGCTGCGCGACCGGCCCGTAGAGGACCTGATCCCCAGGGGACTGGCGGACGAGCCGCCACCCTCCGTCTTCGAGACCGGCGGCACCACCGGGTCCCCCAAGCGCCTCCTCTACACCGAACGCTGGGTGAAACGGGCCCTCGGCTGGAAGACGGCCGAACTCCAGGAGGCGGGTTTCCCCGTGGGCCGGCCCTGGCTGGTGGCGATGCCGTCGGGCCCGCACGCCTTCGGACACACCACCCGTCTCCAGGCCAAGGCCCTGCGGTCCGTCCTCCACACCGTGGACCTCGACCCGCGCTGGGTGAAGAAGCTGATCGCGGCGGGCCAGAGCCCCGCCCCGTATCTCGCTCATCTGATCGACCAGTTCGGCCACATCATCCGCTCGCAGGACATCGCCGCCATCACCACCACACCGCCGATCTTCTCCGAACTCCTCCTCCACGAGGAGCTGGCGGAACGGCTGCGCGGATCGCTCAAGTACCTGGCCTTCGCCGGGGCGCACCTCGACGAGGACACGTACGACCTCATCGCCCAGACCCTGCCGGACACCGTGATCCAGAACATCTACGGCAGCACGATGATCCTCACCACCGCGAAGCCGCGCGCCGCCACCGAGGCGTCGGCCACCGTCTACGACGGCTACTCGCCGTTCGTCAGCTTCGCCGTCGTGGACCCCGAGACCCGGGAGCCCGTGGAGTTCGGCGAGCGGGGGCAGGTGCGGATGACCCATGTGAGCAGCGGGATGTTCATCCCCAACAACTTCGAGAGGGACTCCGCGATCCGGGTGCCCGCTCCCGAAGGGGCCGTCGGCGACTCCCTCAGCTCGCCCGCGCCGCTCGCCGCGTTCGACGGCGAGCCCGTCATCGAGGGGGTGTACTGATGAGCACCGGCCCCTCCCCCTCCGGGGAGCTGCTCGCGCTGCCGCTGCTCACCCACCGGGGCACGCACAGCACCCGCGCCCGGGAGATCGTGCACGGCGTCGACGGCCGCCCTCTCGCCTCCCTCTCCCTCAGCCCCGATCTGCTCATCTCACAGAGCGTCCTCGCCCAGGGGCGCGCCTCTCCCCTCGCTCCCGAGGAACGCGCCCAGCGCCTCCTGGAGGCGTCCCGGCGATTCCTGGAGGACGACCTCGGCGGGATCTCCTTCGCCCGGCACCTCACCCATGTCAACCAGGTCTCCGGGCACAACGCGCCGCTCACCGAGCAGCTGAGCCGCGCGGTCGCCGCCGCGATCGCCGAAGCGCCCGCCCGTGCCGACCGCGCCAGGCCCAACGGCTCACTCCGCTCCTGGGAGGAGGCCGCCGAAGGCGGCGGCAGCGGCGTCTGGACCCGGCGCGGCGAGACCCTCGCCGCCGTCCTCTCCGGCAACGCCCCCACCATCCAGAGCGGCTGGCTCCAGGCCCTCGCCCTCGGCTACCGCGTCGCGGTGCGCCCCTCGCGCCGCGAACCCTTCACCGCCCACCGGGTCGTCCTCGCGCTCCGCGCCGCCGGTTTCCCCGACACCAGCGTCACCTGCCTCCCCACCACCCATGAGGGGGCCTCGACCCTGCTGCGCCGCGCCGACCTGGGCTTCGTCTACGGAGGGGAGGACGTCGCCGCCAAATACGGCGCCTCCCCCACCATCAAGGTCGGCGGCCCCGGCCGCTCCAAGACCCTTGTCGCCCACGACCGTCTCACCCCCGAGACCCTCGACTCCATCGCCCACTCGGTCACCGCCCTCTCCGGCTCCGCCTGCGTCAACACCACCGCCGTCCTCGTCGAGGGCGACCACGAACGCTTCGCCCACGACCTCGCCGCCCTCCTCCGCGAACGCGCCGCCGACCGCCAGACCACCGACCACCACCTCGGCCCCCGCGTACCCTCCCGGTCCGCCGACACCCTCATCGGCCATCTGGAGCGCACCGCCTCCCACGCCCGCCCCGCGATCCCCCTCGAAGAGATCGCCACCCCCCACCCGGACGGCGGCGTCGTCCTCGGCCCCGCCGTCTTCACCCTCACCGATCCGCATGACAGGCTCATGGCAACCGAGCTGCCCTTCCCCTGCGTCTGGGTCGCCCCCTGGACCAAGGCCGACGGCATCGCCCCCCTGCGCGACTCCCTCGTCATCAACGCGATCACCCGGGACGCGGACCTCATCAACACGCTCCTGCACGACCCGAGCGTGAAGAATGTGCACGTCAACGCGCCGACCGTGCACAGCGACGGGAATCTTCCGCACGAGGACTACACGGGGGACTTCCTGATGCGGAACAAGGCGGTGGTGTCCTTCTGAGGGCCCCGCGCACCGGGCCCTGAGCGACTTGAACCCGGCCCCGCCGTGTGATGGCGGCGGGGGCGGGTTCTCGGGTTCACGCCCGGCGCACGGCCCGAGACAGCACAGGTCTCTCCGTCCTTGACCGCCGCAATGAAGGCTGCGAAGGCAGGCGCGGGTCAGAGCCCCCGGACGACTGGGTTAATCAGAGGTTCTCGGGTATCTGGATCTTCAGGGACTTGTCGGCCTCAGCCTGGTCGATGCGGAAGTTGTACTCGGTGAGCAGTCGGCGCATGCCGTCGCGGACGGCGGCTTTGCCGAAACTCGCCATCTCTTCGATGTTGGTGCCCACGAAGTCCTCAATGGACTGAATGGCGACCCGGTCCGCCATCCCGAGATCCTGGGCAATCTGCGTGGCACCCACGACACGGTTGTCGGGGACAAGGACCCAGGGTCGGTAACCATGGCGCAGGTTGTGGGCGCAGCGCTCCTTGAAGACCTTCTCACCAGGAGACATGGTGACGTGGATCGCAGTGTCGCCGATCTGATAGTCACCCGCGCGGCCGGTCTGCACATCGGCGGTGGTGTAGCTCTCGATGTTGACGTCTTCACCCGGGAAACGAAGAGCCAGCTTGGCACCGACAAGATGCTGGACGATGGCGCCCGCCGTATTGCCGCCACGCTGACGGCCGGCTTCGATGAGCGCTGCCACGGATGTCCGTACCGGGTTATCGGGGTTTATTTCGGCCTCAATCCGCTTGCGGCCGAAATGGTCCTCCTGCACGCGGCCCACAAACCATGCCTGCAGGAGGGAGGCGAGGACGGCGCGCTCGGCAGCAGAGCAGTCGTCGACGCCCGCTTCGGGGCCCTGTTCGTTGAGAAGCGCGGCAATGGCACGGGCATGGCTGATCGTCGCCCGTGAAGTGCGTCCGCCTTCTCTCGTGAACGAGCGGGTTTCGCCGTGCTGAGCGAGAAGCTTATGCGCCTGCGAACCGCCTGCGGTCTTCACCTGCGAAGGCGCTAGATAGTGCTCCGGCTCAAGCGGGTAGTGCTCGGCGAAGAACTCCGTCACGTACAAGCCCGCGCACATGACGTTGGTATTCACCCTGCCATTGGCGTCGCGCAGGCCCTCATACCAGGTTCGCAGGGCGTCAGTGAGGACTCCGGCGGCTTCTTCGATTCCGGTCGTGACAGCTTCGGGCTGCGGGGCGACCATATGTTCCTCCTGGCGTACGGGGACAGCTGCGGCGTATACGCGGGCATGGGGGTGCTGGATCGATCATCATGGACATGGTCCGGGCGGCCTACGGCCCTAGCGGGCTCAGTACGAGCGCAGCGCGTCCGCGTGACGAGGGTCAGGGACCTGGCAGCCCGCGAGCGAGCCGACGAGCAGCGGCTGCAGGTAGTGCTTGGCCAGCCAGGAGACGGCGTCGACGCAGACAGCATCACCGAACCCCATGATCGACTGATTGCGTTTGGCGGGGAGCACGTACTCGTCGGCGCCCATGAGCTTGGCGTACTCCCGCGCGGTCATCCAGCGGACGCGCAACGGCTCGCCCTTGCGCATGCGTACGACGGCTTGCTTGGACGAGCCGCCTCGTGCGGTGCGCAGGCAGCCGGCCACGTCGTCGGCGCGGATCTCCCAGGCTGGGGTGCCGTTGCGGGTTCGCCGGTACGCGGTGCGGTACGAGACCTCGGGTTCCTGACTCAGCTCCTCCACACGACCGCGGTTGATCTCGGAGAGCTGTGCGGAGAACTTGGCCACGCGGCCGCCGTCCCACCACTCCACGTCCGGGTCCTCGTCCCCGTCCACCAGGTCCGTCCAGCCACTTCCCCGCAGCGCGGGGGGTTCGGGCAGGAGGGTGCGGTGCGTGTCAAGGGTCGCGTCGTCGAGGACTCCGTCCAGCCAGGACGGGCGAAGAGCGGTGTTGGGCAGCCCGTCGGAGACAGGTTTCGGCAGAGTGCTGGCGATCACGAACAGACGCGGCCTGGACTGCGGTACAAAACGGCGTGCATCCAGCGTCACGACGTCCACCCAGTAGCCGAGACTGTTCAAGGATTCGACGGCTGCTTTCAGGTCGGCGCCCTTGTGGCTGGTGGCGAAGCCGTTCACATTCTCGATCGCGATCATCGGGGGCACCACGCCGTCGCGGTCCCCCATCGCCTTGACGACCTTGATGAAGTCCCAGAAGGTGCTCGAGTGCTCGCCCGCGAGTCCCGAGCGTCCACCCGCCAGCGACAGGTCCGTGCAGGGGAAGGAGGCCCAGGCAAGCTGGACCGGGCCGGGAGCCGAGGGAGAGCCGATGTCGCCCGCGATCTCCCGCACGTCACGCAGTACGTAGTGGCCCTCCTCGTCCCGGAAGTGGCCCGTGTACATCTCCTGCTTCTGCGGGTCGAGGTCATTGGCCCAGGTGACCTCGAAATCGACTCCCGCCCGCTCCAGACCGAGACGGGCCAGCCCGATCCCGGCGAAGAACTCGGCCACCTGGAGCCGCGCCGTAGGAGCCGGGGCAGCGGCGGAGGCGGTGGCCTCGGAGACGGGGAAGAGGGTCGCAGTCACCCGGCTGATGTTACGGGAGAGGACCGACCGCAAAGGGGAGAGCCTGGAGGCAGGAGCCCCTGGAGTGCGTCTACGGTATGTCCATGGTTGCGAGTGCCGGGTCCGCGCGGGGAACAGCTCCGGAGAATTCGGACGGCGAGAGCGGACGGAAGAGATCAGCGGCATCGTGGGCTTCTTCGGATGCCTCCCGAGCGAGCATGCGCGCGAACCGGAGCCGGGACACCGGGCCGGAGCTGGCTCTGCGGCGCGCCGTGCACGGGCGCGGTATGCGGTACCGGGTCGCGACCCGCCCGATCAAAGAGCTGCGGCGTACCGCAGACCTGGTCTTCACTCGCGCCAAGGTCGCCGTATTCCTGGACGGCTGCTTCTGGCACGGCTGCCCCGAGCACCACACCGTCGCCGTCCGCAATGGCGCCTACTGGGCCGCGAAGGTCGAGCGGAACCGAGCCCGGGACACGGATACGGACCAGCGGCTGACAGAAGCGGGCTGGGTGGTCGTGCGCGTCTGGGAGCATGAGGACCCCATCGAGGCCGCAGCCCGTGTGGAGGCCGCCGTGACCGAGGCGCGGCGCGCGGACTGAAGCAGCCGACGAACCGACCGGCCGACAACAGCACACCCTGCTGCCGGAGCGGAGTGAGGCAGCTCACCCTGCTCGGAAAGCGTCCCTCGGAATCACCCAGTGAGAACCGCCTCGCCCGGCGCCATCGACCCCGCCAGGACAGTCGTCGCGGACAGCCCGGTGTGCACCCGACAGCAAGGCGGAGCCATGGCAGCGGAAGGCGCCAAGAAGCATACGCTCCGCACATCGCGGGCCGCCGCCCCGCCGAGCGCCAGGTACAGAACCGGATACCGCGCCGTGGCTGGGAGGATCGTCATCGCCGCCGGGCCAGCGCACTGATCAGCGCCGTCTCATCGTCGCCCAGCACCGGCGAGACGGCCTCGTTGACATCGGGCTCGGGGAGCGCCGCCGCGACGAGACCCGGGTCGTTCATCAGCTGGGACAGCACGACGACCTTTTCACGGAGTCGGCCCTCCACCGTCTCGTCAATGGTGCCCTGGCTCAGCAGCAGGGTGAAGCGGGTCTCCACGTCGTCGCTCAGACCCAGCCTGTGAATGCGGTCCTGGCTCTGGAGGTAGTGCCCCGCGTTGAAGGTGCGGTCGAGGTAGACGGCATGGTGGCACCAGTGGTGCAGGCTGACGCCTTCGCCGCAGGCGGCGGGGTTCGCCAGGAGAACCGTGCAGTCGGGGTCATTGCGGAACCGGTCGAACTCTGCGTCACGGGTGAGCGCCCCGGGGGCAGCACCGTCCGCCGGAGGGACCCCGCCGTGGACGATCGCGGGCTGAAAATCGATGAGGAGATCGCCGAGAAGTTTCAGGTTCCGTACGAACGTCGACCAGACCAGTACTTTCTCGTTACGGGCTGCGGCGTCCCGCACGATCTGCTGGATTCTGCGGTACTTCCACGGCACCTCGTACTCGGCGTACTGCTGCAACAGCAGGCTGAGCGGCTCGTCTCCGCGCAGCTCGAACGGCGGATGGGTGAACTCGGCCTGATCGTGCTCATCGGAGCCTACGACGAGGAGCGAGGGGTTCGTGGCGGCTTCAAGCAGATACATCATGATCCGGCCGAGTCTGCCGAAGCGTCGCCGGTCCTTCGTGCCGAGAGTGAACTCGCCCCGATAGGTGCCCTCCAGTGCCTCGTAAACGGCCTTCTGAACCTGCCCCATGGGCTGGAGTTCGACCGTGAACTTGGTGGGCGGCAGCCCCAGACGTGACTTGGGCGTCCGCACGAAATAGCGGCTGACCGCCTGACTGGTCTCAGCCACTACATCCGGATCGCGCCCGTCCCGTTCCGAGTAAGCGCGCCGGGGGAGGATCTTGTGGTCCTGCCCGGGGTAGAGAAACCGGACCGGGGCCACCAGGTCGTACGCCCCTTGTGGGGCTGGGGTTCCGGTCAGGACGTCCCGGCGCCGGGCCGCGTAGGCGAGGTCGAGCACGGCGCGGCCGTGCACTCCGTGCTCGCCCTTCTTGATCCGGTGAGCCTCGTCGAGCACCATCTGCGTGGGCCGTCGGTCGATGTACTCGCGTATACGGTCATAGTCGGCCGCCACACGGTTGTAGTTGGTCAGAAGGATCTCAAGGTCGTCGCGAATGAGCGTCCGGGGGCCACCATGGACGGCCAGCGTCGGCACCGGGTTCAGGCACGCGGCGGAGTCCTCCTTCCATGCCTGGAACGCCGCGATGGGGGCGATCACCAGAAGCTGCTCGACCTGCCCCCGGGCGCGGCCGAGTGCGAAGCCCGCAAGCGCCACCGTCGTCTTTCCCGCGCCGGGCACCGAGAAGTCAGCGCCGTGGGGCAGACGGAGAAGTCTGGCGAGGTTCTCCAGTTGAAAAAGCCTGAGCGATCTACGGAAACCGGCTGCGGAGAGTTCTTCCGCCAGATCACCGCCCTCGGCCTCCGGGGTATCCGTCAGGACGCTCTCCCGAGTGCGGCGGTCCTCGGTCAGCGTACGGAGTTGCCGAGTGAGCGCTTCTCCGAAGTCGAAGGGCTGGCGAAACTTCCTGCGCATGGCTGCGACAGCCTCCAGCTCGGCGAGGAAGACATCGACGCGCGCCTCAATCACATCGTGCGCGCCTCCGACGATGCCGCGCGCGAGCACCGCCTGAAGTCGCGCCCACGCACCGGCACTCGCTCCCGGCCCTCGCCGCAGCACGACGACCGGCCGCTCACGTCGCTCCAGCTCCGCAGAGATCACCGGCTCTCCCGGATCTCCGCCAGCGCCTTCTCAAGTCGACGGATCTGCTCCTGAAAAGCCGCCTCGCTCCAGTCTCCATGGGTCCGCGCCTTGGGCAGCAGACCGGGAATGCGCTGAAGCTCGGCCATGGCTTTCTCGGCTCGCTTCAAGGGCGCTTCCACAGCATCCTGCTCACGGCTCCGTTCGTCGGCCTCGTGCGCCGCCGCAGCGACGACATTCGCAAGGCTGCCGATGACCTGCTCCATATCGACGCGAGTGCCGTCCGGCAGTTCGACGACCTCTTCGCGGCGCTGGGTCGCGACGAGGTCGAGAAGATCCGAGAACGGCGAATCCGGTGCCTCCTCCCCCAGGAACTCGCTCAGCACATCGGTCGGGTCAAAGGCGGTCCGCGGGCCACGCGCCGCTTCGAGAACCCCTTGGAGCGTCGGCTCGCTCGTCAGTTCCCGCTCCACGAGCTGAGCGGCGTCGTCGCGCCGCAGATGGCGCAGCTGACGATAGTTGACCCCCGAGAGAATGCCCGCGAAGTAGACGCTCTTGATGCTTTCCCCTTCCAGGGCGGGCCTACTGCGGAGATGCTTGGCAAGCTCCTCGAAAGCCGACTCATTGTCGGTGAAGTCGAGGTGCAGCCTTGTGCCCTGGGACTGATCCACCAGCTGATGCACCAGCAGCAGTTTCTCGTGCTGCGTTTGAACATGGCCGACTTGGCGGTGCATCTGAGCAGCGACGTGGTCCCAGTTCCTGCCGGACAGTTGGTACAACTCCTCGATCATCAGGGCCTCGTTGATCCACGAGTAGTCTTCCCTGAAATCGTGGGCCACCTGAAGCTCTGCCTCAAGGAACAGAATCTCCTCGGCCGTGGCGTCCTTCGGCAGCACGAAGCAACGCACGTACGCGAAGTTACGGTTGCCCTCCCGCAGAAGCAGGCGGAGTGCGGCCGTACGCCGGTTGCCGTTGATCAGCACACCGTCCGCCGTCACGATCGCCGGCTCCTGCTGGCCACGCTCCAGCAGATCGTCCTTGAGGTCGCCGAACCGCTGCTGGCCGGTCAGAATGGCGAACTGCGCTTCCTGCGCCTCGCTGCCCAAGGGGTCGGCCGTGAACAGATCGGTCCGTCCTCGCTTCCGTACCTCCCGCAGCTGCTCCGCCTTGGTCCGGTGGTTCAGAGTGGAGAAACGAACCCACTCGGTCTCCAGTTCAACCAGGCTGAGGTCCTTGTCCATCCGTGGCCATGCCTGAACCGGACTGCTACCGACCCTGGACCTCGCGTCCAGGAATGCGCTGCGGTCGGGGTCGAGACTCTGAAAGCTCACGGGTCAGCTCCTGTACTTGGTGACTTGCGCGGGGCCGAACCGCGAGACGATGACACTGTGGTCTTCCCGGCCACGCCGCTGGAACCCCACATGCCCGATGAACGAGGGGGCCTGGGCCGCCGAGATCCCGAACGCACTGAGCAGAAGCGCCGGGAAGCGCCGGGGCGTTCCACCGTCCCAGTTCCACTCTGTCGCACCCTGATCGCGGTCCGGCATGACGTAGACGCACGGCGGCGGAACGATGACCCCGCCCAGATCGACGGAGTACCCCTGCTTCGGGCAGCGGCGCTCCGGGCCGCCGCAAAGTTCGTTGTGGAAGATGACACCGTCGAGGGTGTCGGGGAGATCGCCGAAGAAACGCTGCCGGAGGCGGTTCACTCCCTTGGCGACATGTTCGCCGGGCTGGTATTTCATGCTGTCGCAGAGCCACCACAGATACGTCTCGTCGGCCCAGTCGGGCACGGACCAGCGGACGCTGCTGTGCGCACCGTCGGGGCACCCCTTCTGGATGATCGCGACATCTCCGACGCCCTGAACCGTCAGGCGGTAAACGGTGTCGCTACCGTGTCTCGGCGTCTGCAAGCGGCTGACGATCCCTCTGTTCACCAGCCCTTGGAGAAGAGCGGTGAGGAAAGCCTTGCGGTCGGCGACACCGGCGCTCTTGCTGCCCCGGATCCTCTCGATGGCGCCCGGGAGCGCCGCTACGAACTCATCCTGCGACAGACCATGGCGCGTCAGCACCTCGGTCTGACCGCCGAGATTCCGAATCAGCTGGGCCACAGCGTCGACGACATGCTCTGGAGGAGCCCCTTCGTGCCTACACGGTGCCGCACTCTGGGCATGCATGCCCGATCCCCCCTCTGCGCCCCGGCTCAAACCCCGTCGGCATGGCCGACAGGAACCACCGCTATGCCACGGAGAACAGCATCCCGGGTACACAGAAATCATACGTGCCGCTGATAGACCTCTGCCTCTGTCTTCACACCGTCGCAGACGACCGCGCCCCGGCCGGGGCCGAGGCGGGTGTTAGGGGGCAGACGAGTCGGGCTGTACGCCGGGTTCTGTGCCCCGGGACCTCGCGGTCGTCGGGGCGACGGCCATCCATCTAGGACCGGTGTTGCCACCGGCCTCGTGCGGTCTACCCGCGGACTCGGGCGGGCAGCCCTCGAACGTCCGCGCAGGGCCGCCGGTTGGGGCGGCCCCTCTTGACCTTGCTCCGGGTGGGGTTTACCTAGCCGCCTGGGTCACCCCAGGCGCTGGTGGTCTCTTACACCACCGTTTCACCCTTACCGGGGTCCGTATGAATACGGTCCCCGGCGGTCTGTTTTCTGTGGCACTGTCCCGCGGGTCACCCCGGGTGGGCGTTACCCACCACCCTGCCGTGTGGAGCCCGGACGTTCCTCGGGGGGATCCGGAGATCCTCACGCGGCCGTCCGCCCGGCTCGTCTGCCGTGTGGACCATGCTACCCGGCGGGGGCGGGTGGGTTGACCTTGTCGCGACGTCATGGTTTCCACTGGGGGCATGAGGATCGGAGAGCTCGCCGCGCTGGCCGGCGTGACCACTCGTACCGTCCGGCACTACCACCGGCTGGGGGTGCTGCCCGAGCCGGGGCGGCTGGCCAATGGGTATCGCGAGTACGGGATCCGGCACGCGGTGGCGCTGGCGCGGGTGCGGAGGCTGACGGGGCTGGGGATGGGGCTGGCGGAGGTGAGGGAGGTGCTGGCGGACGAGGCGGGGGTGGAGCTGGTGGAGATTCTGGGGGAGCTGGACGCGGATCTGGCGCGGCAGGAGGCGGTGATCGCGGGGCGGAGGGCGCGGCTCGGGGAGCTGATGAGGCAGGCGCGGGAGGGGCGGCTGCCGGCCGAGGGGCCGGTGTCGCCGGAGCTGTACGGGCTGCTCGGGGCGGTGGGAGCCGGGGATTCCGGGGATTCCGGCGTGGCGGCGAAGGACCGGAGCCATCTGGCGCTGCTCGACACGGTGCTCGGGGAGGACGATCGGGAGCGGTTCTTCGGGGCGCTTCGGCCGTTCGCCGACGACGAGGCCCTCGCCGGGCGGGTGCACGGGTTGTACGAGCGGCTGGACGCGCTCGCGGACGCGGAGCCGGACGATCCCCGGGTGGGGCCGCTCGGGGACGAGCTGGCGGCGGTCGTGCCGGAGGAGCTGGTGCGGCTGATGGGCGAGCAGCGCCTTCCGCTCGGGGACTCCTTCGGGAAGGCGCTGCTCGCCGACTTCACGCCCGCCCAGGCCGCGACCGTCCGGCACATGGTCGCGAAAATCGCGGCCCGGGCTCGGGCCGGGGCTCGGGCCGGGGCCGGGAGAGACGAGGGGGCGGCGTGAGGGGCGGCGCTCGGATCGCGGTGTGGGGCGTACTGCTCGCGGAGATCTCGCTGCTCGTCGCGCTCGCCGCCGGGGCCCGGCCGCCGTACGGCGTGGTGCTCGCCGCCGAGGTGCTGGTCGTGGCCGCCGTCGGGTGGCGTGCCGCCGTGTTCGGCAGGCGGTACGCGGCCGAGCGGCGGGCCGGGGCCGGGAGGCGGGCGGCCTGGGCCGGGACGGTGCGGGCGCTGGTGCCGCTCGTGCCGCGGAGGCTGATCGCGCACGAGGTGCGGGCGGTGGGGAGCATCGGGCTGTGGGTGCTCGGGCGGCGGCACGGGGTGGGGCGGGGCGCGTACGCGGCCGGGTACACCGGGCCGCAGACGGCCGTGATGTGGTCGATGATCGGGGTGGCGCTGGTCGAGACGGTCGTGCTCGCCGTGGTGCTGCCGTGGCCGCTCGCGCACCGGGTGATGCTCGTCGTCGATGTGTACGGGGTGCTGATGGTGACGGGTCTGCACGCCGCCTGTGTCACCCGGCCCCATGTGGTGGAGCCGGACGGCTCGCTGCGGATCCGCTACGGCGCGCTGTTCGAGCTGCGCGTGGCGGCCGGGGAGATCACGGGCGTACGGGTGGACCGCAGGTTCCCGGTGGGAAAACTGGTGCAGGCGCGCGAGGACGGCTCGCTGGAGCTGATCGTCGGCGGGCAGACGACCGTGGCGGTGGAGCTGGCCGGGCCCCTGGCGTACACCCGGCCGCTGGGCGGGCGGGGGACCGCGCGCACCGTCCGCTTCCACGCGGACGATCCGCAGGCGCTGGTGGCGGCCGTGCGGCGGGCACAAGCACAGGCCTGAGCGAGAAGGGCTGAGCGAGAAAGGCTGAGCGAAGGGGCTCAGGCCGGGACGAAGAGGACCTTCGCCGTGCCCGGGGCGGCCCGGGCGAGGCGTACCCGGAGCCGCTCCCCCAGCGGGAGCGGGCGGGGGCTCTCCACCCGGCCCACCACCGCCGGGTCCTCCAGATGGACCATACCGACATGGACCGTGCCGGTGTCCGGCTCGCGCTCCCGGACGTCGATCACACAGCCGTCGAAGACCTCGCCGACCCGGCCCGAGAGCAGCGCGGCCTCCACCAGGTCCACGGACTCCCGCTCGACCGTGTTGGCTCGGCGGGAGCCGTCCGCCATCTCGCCGGGGAGGGCGTCGAGCGCGGCGAGCACCCACTCGGGCACGCCCTGCCCGGCGCGGGCCGCGAGACAGAGTTCGCCCGTGTAGCGGTCGATCAGCCGGCGCAGCGGCGCGGTGCAGTGGGTGTACTCGGCGGCGACCGCCGCGTGGATCGCCGGGGAGGGGACTTCGCCGCCGGTGAAGACCGTGTACCCCGCGCCGCGCAGCAGGGCCGTGCACTCCTGGAGGAAGGCCGCGTTCCGGGGGCGGCGCGGGTCGAGGGAGCGGATGAGGTCGGCGTACGAGACATGGTGCGGCCAGTCGATGCCCAGGGCCTTCGCCGAGCGGCGCAGCCGGGCGACCGCGCCGTCCGGGGCGGTGGGGAGGGTACGGAGGACTCCGGTGCCCGCGGTCGTCATGATCTCGGCGGCGGCCATGCCGGTGAGCAGGGAGATCTGGGCGTTCCAGCCGTCGGCGGGGCGGGGTGCGCGGTAGGAGAGGAGGTACGCGCCGTTCTCTTCGGTGATCTCCTGCTCGGGAACCTGGAGGGAGATCCCGCCGCGTTCCCTCTCCAGCGTCTCGCGCAGTGTTCCGATCTCCTTGAGCAGGGCGAGGGGCTCTTCGGCGGCGCCGGTGTCGATCAGCCGCTGGGCCGTCCCGTAGTCGAGCCGGGCGCGGCTGCGGACGAGTGCGCGGTGGACGTCGGCGGAGTGGGTGCGGCCCTCGGCGTCGAGGTCGAAGCGCCAGAGGAGGGCGGGGACCTGCTGTCCCGGGAGGAGGCTGGCGGCGGCCTCGGAGAGCGCCCGCGGGTGGAGCGGGATCTTCCCGTCCGGGAAGTAGAGGGTCTGTACGCGGCGGTGGGCCTCGGTGTCGAGCGCGCCGCCCGGGGTGACGAAGGCGGCGACGTCGGCGATGGCGTAGTGGACGCGGTAGCCGCTGCCGTGGCGGGCGAGATGCATGGCCTGGTCGAGGTCGGTGGAGCCCGGCGGGTCGATGGTGAAGAGCGGGACGCCGGTCGCGTCGGTCTCCGGGAGCCGTGGGGCGCGCGCCGCCTCCGCCGCCTCGGCGAGCGCCTCGGGCGGGAACTCCCCCGGGACGCCGAGCGCCTCGCGCACCTCGCGCAGCGCGGTGCGCAGCGGGGCCTCGGCTGCGCCGGTGGCGTGGATCAGGCGGCGGGGCATGGAACCGAGCGTAGGCCGCGCGGAGGGTGTCGGCATGCCGGGCGGCAAAGGCCCTGGGGGCGGCGGCGTCCAGGCGCGGCCCGGGCGGTCACCCGCACGGGCGACTGTGGGTACAGGGACGGCTACCCTACGTTGACCTTCGAGGGGGCCGGCCCGCTCGGGCGGCCCCGAGTCATCGATCGAAGGATTCCCCGTGCGACGTATCGCCTCCCTGCTCGGCTCCCTCGCGGCGGCCGTGGCGCTGACCGTCACCGTCCCGCACTCCGCCGCGTTCGCGGCGAATGGCGCGATCATGCTGAACGGCACGGTGCACCAGCAGCCCAGCGGCTGCTACCCCAGCGACCGGCGGCCGTTCCAGGTGAACAACCGGACGGATGAGATCGCTCTCGTCTTCGCGAGCCGGGACTGCTCGGGGCCGGTCCTCCAGGTGGTCGCGCAGGGCGAGCCGACCGTGTCCGAGCAGGGCAGGAGCCTGTACATCCCCTGATGGCGGCCGGGTGGGGCCGGGTGGGCCGCGTACCCTGGCGCGGGGTGGTTTTTCCCCCGGTGACCCGGGTTGCCCGGGTGGAACGTGTGAGGAGAGGGTCCGTGCTCGTACTTTTGCCGCCGTCGGAGGGCAAGGCCGCTTCGGGGCGCGGGGCCCCGCTGAAGCCCGAGTCGCTGTCGCTGCCCGGGCTGGCCGAGGCGCGCGCGGCCGTGCTGGACGAGCTGGTGGAGCTGTGCGCCGCCGACGAGGAGAAGGCGCGGACGGTCCTCGGGCTGAGCGAGGGGCTGCGCGGCGAGATCGCGAAGAATGTCGAGCTGCGGACGGCGGGCACCCGGCCGGCCGGGGAGATCTATACGGGCGTGCTGTACGACGCGCTGGGGCTCTCGACCCTGGAGCCGGACGCCCGGCGGCGCGCGCGGTCCTCGCTGCTGGTCTTCTCGGGGCTGTGGGGCGCGGTGCGGGTGGGCGACCGGATTCCCTCGTACCGCTGCTCGATGGGGGTGCGGCTGCCGGGGCTCGGCGCGCTGGGGGCGCACTGGCGGAAGCCGATGGAGTCGGCGATTCCGGAGGCCGCCGGGCGGGGGATGGTGCTGGATCTGCGGTCCTCGGCCTATGCGGCGGCGTGGAAGCCGAAGGGCGCGCTCGCCGGGCGGACGGCGACGGTGCGGGTGCTGCACGCGCAGTTGGTCGACGGGGTGGAGAAGCGCTCGGTGGTGAGCCACTTCAACAAGGCGACCAAGGGCCGGATCGTACGGGATCTGCTGATCTCGGGCGCGAGGCCGAAGGGTCCCGGTGAGCTGGTGGAGACGCTGCGGGAGCTGGGTCATGTGGTGGAGGCGCAGGCTCCGGCGCGGTCGGGGCAGCCGTGGGCGCTCGATGTCGTGGTGAGTCAGATCCACTGAGCCTGTTGCGCGGTGTGCAACGTGCGTTGCGTATCGCGCGGGTGCCACGGCAGGATGAGCGCATGACCTCCGTGCTGGATCTCGCGCCCGTCGTTCCCGTCGTCGTCATCGAGGACGCCAAGGACGCCGTACCGCTCGCGCGTGCCCTCGTCGCGGGCGGGCTGCCCGCCATTGAAGTGACGCTGCGGACGCCCGCCGCCCTCGACGCCATCCGTGCCATCGCGGCCGAGGTGCCGGACGCGGTCGTCGGCGCGGGCACCGTGATCTCCGAGGCGAATGTGGACGCGGCCGTCAAGGCCGGGGCCACGTTCCTGGTGAGCCCCGGGTGGACGGACCGGCTGCTGGACGCGATGCGGGCCTCGGGCCAGGCGCTGCTGCCCGGAGTCTCGACCACTTCCGAGGTCGTCGCGCTGCTGGAGCGCGGGGTGAGCGAGATGAAGTTCTTCCCCGCCGAGGCGGCCGGCGGCACCGCCTACCTCAAGTCCCTCTCGGGACCGCTCCCCCAGGCCCGCTTCTGCCCCACCGGCGGCATCTCGCTCGCCTCCGCCCCCTCCTATCTGGCACTGCCCAACGTCGGCTGCGTCGGCGGCACCTGGATGCTCCCCGCCGACGCGCTCGCCGCGAAGGACTGGGCCCGCGTGGAGTCGCTGGCCGCGCAGGCCGCCGCCCTGCGTACGAGCTGACAGTTCGTTTTGTGGGTGTGAAGGCTGAGGCGTGAGGTGAAGCGCGTACCCCGGCGGGCCGCGCGGATCGCGGTACTGGATCCGGCCGGTGCCGTCTTTATGTTCCGGTACGACAACGAGGAGGTCGGCGTCCACTGGGCGCTGCCCGGCGGTGGTCTGGAACCGGGCGAGGATCCACTGCGGGGTGCCGTGCGCGAGCTGCGCGAGGAGACGGGCTGGACCGATGTGGAACCCGGTCCGGCGCTCTGCCGGTGGGAGCACGACTTCACCCGGGCCGGGGTGCCGGTCCGGCAGCGCGAGGTCATTCACCTCGGGTACGGGCCCCGGCGCGACCCGGTCGGGGATCTCACCGACGCGCACGCCGAGGACGCGATCCTGCGCTGGCGCTGGTGGTCGCCGGCCGAGCTGTCCGCCGCCGCGGAGGCGCTGTGGCCCCCGCGGCTGGCGGAACTGCTGGACGGCGTACGGCGGGACGGGCCGCCGCGGACCCCGGTGGAGCTGGGCTTCGTCCCGAACCGGTGAACCGACCAGGCGGCTCAGGCGGCTCAGGTGATCAGCCGCGCAGGTGCGAGGTGTCGTTGAGCAGCCGTACGGACGCGTTGCCGTCGGAGTAGTACGCCACCGCCGAGAGGGAGGCGGCCGACAGCTCCATCCGGAACAGGGACTCGGGCGGTGCTCCGAGGGCCAGGCGCACCAGGGTCTTGATGGGCGTGACATGCGTGACGAGGAGGACCGTACGGCCTGCGGAGCGGGCGGCGATCCGGTCGCGGGCCGAGGCCACGCGGCGGGCGACGGTGGCGAAGTTCTCGCCGCCGCCGGTGGGCGCGGCCTTGGACGAGCCGAGCCAGGCGGCGAGATCGTCGGCGTACCGCTCCTGGACCTCGGCGAAGGTCAGCCCCTCCCAGGCTCCGAAGTCGGTCTCGCGCAGCCCCTCCTCGACGCGGACGTCGAGGTTCAGCCGGGCGGCGACCGCTTCGGCCGTCTCGCGGCAGCGCTTGAGGGGGGAGCTGACGATCTCCTGGACGGTGCCGCGCGCGGCGAGGGCCGCGGCCACGGCCTCGGCCTGACGGCGGCCGGCCGGGGAGAGCGAGGGGTCGCCGCCGCCGCTGCCGGAGAAGCGCTTCTCGGGGGTGAGGGCGGTCTCGCCGTGCCGGAGCAGGACGAAGGTCGCGGGCGCGCCGAGATCGGCGGAGGCTCCCCAGCCGACGGAGGGGGCGGCCGTGAGCGTACCGGCGGTGGACCCGGATCCGTTCTGGCCTGCGGAAGCCACGGCCGCCGGTGCTGAAGCCGCCGATCCGGCGAGGGCCGCGCGGGCCTTCGCCGCGCCCGCGCTCGCGTCGCCGACGATCCGGGCCGCCGCCTCGTCGCGGGCGGAGAACTCCGCCGTGGAGCGGGCGGGCTCCCACTGCTTGCCCCGCTTGCCCGCGTCCATCGCCTCATTGGCGAGCCGGTCCGCGTGCTTGTTCTTCTCGCGCGGGATCCACTCGTAGGTGACGGACGACGGAGGGTGGACCTTCGCCGCCTGCGCCGCGAGCGGCTTCATGTCCGGGTGCTTGATCTTCCAGCGCCCGGACATCTGCTCGACCACCAGCTTGGAGTCCATGCGGACATGGACCCTGGCCTCGGGGTCGAGCGCGTGCGCGGCCTTCAGGCCCGCGACCAGGCCCTTGTACTCGGCGACATTGTTCGTGGCGACGCCGATGAACTCCGCCGCCTCGGCGAGCGTCTCGCCCGTGGCGGCGTCGATCACCACCGCGCCGTAGCCCGCCGGGCCCGGGTTGCCCCGGGAGCCGCCGTCCGCCTCGACGACGAACTTCCGCATCAGATGCCGGACTCGGAGGTACGGATGAGGATGCGGTGGCAGTTCTCGCAGCGGAGGACGGCGTCGGCGGACGCGGCGCGCACGTCGTTCAGCTCGGTGATGTTCAGCTCCAGGCGGCAGCCCTCGCAGCGGCGCTGGTAGAGACGGGCCGCGCCGACGCCGCCCTGCTGGACGCGGAGCTTCTCGTACAGCTTGAGGAAATCGGCGGGGATGACGGCGGCGACGGCCTCGCGGTCCTTGGTCACCGACGCGGACTCGGCGTCCAGCCCCGCCTGCGCCTCGTCCCGGCGGGCGGTGGCGTCGTCGGTCTTGGCCTGGACGGCCGTGACACGGGCGGTCAGCTCGCCGACGCGCTCCTGGACGGACTCGCGGCGCTCCATCACGTCGAGGACGATGTCCTCCAGGTCGCCCTGGCGCTTGGCCAGCGAGACGATCTCGCGCTGGAGGCTCTCCAGGTCCTTGGGGGAGGCGACCGCGCCGGAGTCCAGACGCTGCTGGTCGCGCACGGCGCGCTGGCGCACCTGGTCGACGTCCTGCTCCGCCTTGGTCTGCTCGCGGGCGGTGTCGCTCTCCTCCGTCTGCGCCGCTACCAGCAGGTCGCGGAGCTGGACGAGGTCTTTGGTGAGCGATTCGATCTCGGCGTGCTCGGGGAGCGACTTGCGCTTGTGGGCGAGCTGCGACAGGCGTACATCGAGGGCCTGGACTTCGAGGAGTCGGATCTGGTCGGCGGGCGCGGCGTTCAGTTGGGGGCTCCAGGAGAAGAGAATCGGGATGACCAGGGATCGGTGACCGTGCGCGAGACATGGACCCGCAGGTTCCAGCCCTGCCGGTCGGAGATTTCGTCGAGCTGGGCGGCCGCCAGCTCGCACCAGGGCCACTCGGTGGCCCAGTGCGCGGCGTCCACCAGCCCGAGCGGTGAACGCTGGGTGGCTTCGGACACGGGGTGATGGCGCAGATCGGCGGTGAGGAAGGCGTCCACTCCGGCGGCGCGTACGGCGTCGAAGAGGCTGTCGCCGGAGCCGCCGCTGACCGCGACCGTACGCACGAGGGCGTCCGGGTCGCCCGCGAGGCGGACGCCCTGCGCGGTGGCGGGCAGCCGCTCGGCCGCCCGCCGGGCGAACTCCCCGAGGGTCTCGGGGTGGTCCAGCTCACAGATCCGGCCGAGGCCGCGACGGCCGGCCGGATCGCTCGCGTCCGGGATCAGGGGGCGCACGACGCGGAGGTCGAGCGCGCCCGCGAGGGCGTCGGAGACGCCGGGGTCGGCACTGTCGGCGTTGGTGTGGGCGACATGGAGCGCGATGTCGTTCTTGATGAGGGTGTGCACGACACGGCCCTTGAAATGACCGGCCGCGACCGTCGTCGTACCCCGGAGATAGAGGGGGTGGTGGGTGATGATCAGCTGGGCGCCCAGCTCGACCGCCTCGTCCGCGATCTCCTGAACCGGGTCGACCGCGAGCAGCACACGCAGGACCTCGGCGTCGGGGTCGCCGCAGACCGTGCCGACGGCATCCCACTGCTCGGCCCGCTCGGGGGGCCAGAGTGCGTCGAGGGCGGCGATGACTTCAGACAGACGGGGCACGCAAACAGGTTACCCGCGCCACGCGGGGGCGGGGCCCGGGCGGGGGCCCGGACCTGGGGAACCGCCACGGCCCCCGGGACCGGCAGCGACCTTTCGGCCACCTTGGCCGAGGGCTGTCGTACCCGTACCGCAGTACGTACAAGCACAACCGCCTCTCCAGCACAGCGGAATCACGATCCGACCACCCTTATGTGTGAACAGGCCGGTCTGGTGTTGTTCGGCAGGAAGTGCGAAACCTAACTTCGTCACTGGAGGTGACTGACCGATGACAGTCTGTGCCATCGAGAATGCCACGGAACGGGCGACGAAGGCCGGTGGCGGGACCGCCGCAGGGATCGGCGAAGGGACTACAGCAGGGACCGGTGAAGGGACTACCGCAGGGACCGGTGAAGGGATCACGATCACCGCGAACGGCGCGTACGCGGCCCGGCTCGCGGGAGCGGGTGAGGCGCTCTTCGCCGAGCGGTGGACGCTGGACGGGCCCGAGCCCTACGCCGTACCGCTGCCGCTCGGCCAGCCCGAGGAGCGCGGCACCGATGTGCTGCCGCTCACCGACGGGCGCGTGCTGATCCGGCGGCGGGTGACCGGACGGCATCTCTTCTCGCTGGTGTACCCGACCGGACCGGGCACCGGGGAGATCCCGCTCGGCGGGGTCGAGTCGGGCGAGCTGCGGCTGCTGCCGCCCGCGCCGGACGGGACCCGGGCCTACGCCGTGGTGCCCGGGGAGCGCTCGACCTCGGTCTGGCTGGTGGCCGGGGGCACCTTCGGCCCCGAGCATGTCGCCGAGGTGCCCGGGCACTGCACGGGCGGGGTGTGGCTGGACCGCACGGGCCGGATGCTGGCGCTCGACCGGCGGCTGGGGCGGGGGCCGGTCAAAGCGGTGACGGTGGATCTGGCGCGGGGCGGGGAGGTGTCGCCGCTGCTCCAGATCGCCGAGGGGAGCGACGACCGGCTGCTGCTCGCGGAGCCCGACAGCGGACTCCTGCTGATCAGGTCGAACGCGCCGGGGCAGGAGCGGCTGGGGTGGGGGGTGCTGGGGAGCCACCGGCCGGTGCGCTTCCCGGAGAGCCTGCGGCCCGCCGGGTGCGCGGTGACGCCGTTCGCGGTGCAGTCCGGACAGGCGCTGCGGCCCGAGAGCTGCGGAGTGGCGCTGCGGATCGAGGGGCCTGCGGGGAGCCGGGTGGGGGTGTGGCGGCCGGCGGGGCGCAGGCTGCATCTGCTGGCGCCGCCCGCCGGATGGCTGGCGGGGGCCGGGACCTGGAGCGGGGACGGGGTGCTGGGGCTCCCCTGCGTCAGGGACGCGGAGGGGTGCGGGGTGGCACGGCTGGACGCGGCGGGAGTGTTCGCACGGGAGGGAACACCATCGGGCCCGCCTGGTGTTACGGCCGTATCGGCCGGGCCGGGCGCGCGGGCTGTGCCGATCGCGCCGGTCGCACCGGCCGGTCGCAGGCCCGTGCCTTTGCAACAGGCTCCGCTCATGGGGCGGATGGGGCTTGGTTAAACTCTGCGGGCTGCGAAGTTATTAGCGATCACGCACTGGGGGAAGTTTTCAGATGTCTGATGCACGAACCGTCACGACTGAGGGTCGTCAGCACGGGCTGGAGGAGTCGGAGAGGGAGAGGGAAAGAGCGGGGAAGCACCGGGGAGTCGCTGCCGCGCAGGAGGAGCCGGCGGCCGAGCCGCACGGCAAGCACCGCAGGCCGTCGATGGACCAGGCTTCCTGACCACTGCCTGGGCCACCGCATCGCACCGCACCGCATGGCTCGGTGCTGTCGAATCCCGCGTCTCGAATCCCGATCTCGCGTCTCGCGCTCTCGCACCTCGCGTCTCGCGTCTCGCACTCCGAGTCGCCGGCTCACCTCACGTTCACTGAATTCCGGCCGCTGACTCACGGCCACTGAATTCGCACCGGGCCCGCCCGCCCCCAGAGCCCCACCTCTGGGTATCGGGCGGGCCCGGCTTTCTCCCGGGGCCGGGCCCCGGGCACTCCGGCCCGGGCACACTCACCGCCCCCGCTCGTGGCGCAGCCCCAGCACCTCCGCCGCCGCGAACGTCACCCCCGGCGGGCCCGCCGCGTAGTACGGGGTCAGCACCGCGTCCAGCTCCTCGTAGGTGAAGACCTCTTTCGCCGTGTCGAACCGCGCCGCCACCCTGGGCCGCTCCACCACCGCCACCAGACCGCCGTGGACGACGAGCAGTTGGCCGTTGACCGCCGAGGCTGCGGGCGAGGCCAGATAGCCGACGAGCGGCGAGACATGCTCGGGCGAGAGCGGATCGAGCGCCCCGGGCTCCGGCTCCGCGAAACCGGCGAAGACGTCCTCGGTCATCCGGGTCCGCGCCCGGGGGCAGATCACATTCGCCGTGACGCCGTACTTCGCCAGCGCGAGCGCCGTGGAGACCGTCAGCCCGACGACGCCCCCCTTGGCCGCCGCGTAATTCGGCTGCCCCGCCGACCCGGCGAGGAAAGCCTCCGAAGAGGTGTTGACGATCCGGCCGTAGACCGGCCCGCCCGCCGCCTTGGAGCGCTCGCGCCAGTGCGCCGAGGCGAAGCGGGTGGTGTTGAAGTGGCCCTTGAGGTGGACCCGTACCACCGTGTCCCACTCGCTCTCGCTCATCGAGAAGATCATCCGGTCCCGGAGGATGCCCGCGTTGTTGACCAGGATGTCCAGCTTGCCGTACGTGTCGACGGCGAGGCCGATCAGCTCGCGGGCCCGCTCGTGGTCGGCGACATCGCCGTGGTGCGCGACCGCCGTGCCCCCGGCGGCGCGGATCTCCGCGACGACCTCGTCGGCCGGGGCGGCCGAGGCCGCGCCCGAGCCGTCGCGGCCGGGCGCTCCGTAGTCGTTGACGACCACGCTCGCGCCGAGGCGGGCCAGTTCGCGCGCCTCCGCGCGGCCGAGGCCCCGGCCGGCCCCGGTGACGATCGCGGAGAGTCCGTCGAGCGGTTGCTGGGACATCCGATTCCCCTTCGGCTTCCGGCTTCGATGTCTTGGTGGGTGGGTGCGGGGGCGTCAGATCTCGACGCAGGTGCGGAGCGCCTCCCCCGTACGCATCTGCTCCAGCGCGTCGTTGATCCGGGCCAGCGGCACCCGATGGGTGATCATCGACTCCAGGTCGACGCGGCCCGCCCGCCAGAGCGCGATCGCCCGCTCGTAGGAGGCGAGCACGTCCCCTCCCCCGTACATCGACGGCAGGATCCGCTTCTCGTCGAAGAACAGCTCGAACATATTGAGCCGGAGGAAGTCGTCCATCGAGCCCGCGCCGACGACGCAGAGGGTGCCGCCGCGCCGCGTCGCCTCGTACGCCGTACGGGCGGTGGCGGACTTGCCGACCACCTCGAAGACATAGTCGAAGCCCTCGCCCCCGGTGATCCGCTTCCGCGCGTCGCCGAGACCTTCGGGCGCCACCGCCTCCGTCGCGCCGAAGCGGAGGGCCGCCTCGCGCCGGGAGGCGATGGGGTCGACGGCGACGATCCGGGCCGCGCCCTTGAGCCCGGCGCCCTGGATCACGGAGATGCCGACGCCGCCGCAGCCGATGACGGCGACCGAGGAACCGGCCGCCACCTCGGCCGTGTTGATCGCCGCACCGAGGCCGGTGGTCACTCCGCAGCCGATCAGGGCGGCGATGTCGAAGGGCACGTCGTCGGGGATGGGCACGGCGCAGGCCGCGTCGATCACGGCCTCCTCGGCGAAGGTGCCGGTGCCCGCGAAGCCGAAGACATCGCCGCCGGGGCGCCTGAAGTTGGGGGTGCCCGCGTTGATGAATCCGGCCAGGCACAGCTGGCCCTGGCCGCGCCGGCAGGAGGGACACGTACCGCACGGCGGAAGCCAGCAGACCAGGATCCGGTCCCCCGGCCGGAGCCCGGTGACCCCGTCGCCGACCTCGACGACCTCGCCCGCGCCCTCGTGGCCGGGGACGAACGGCGCGGGCTGCGGCAGGACTCCGGTCATCGCGGAGACATCGGAGTGACACAGTCCGGTGGCCCGCATCCGGACTCTGACCTTCCCCGGGCCAAAGCCCACGGCCTCGACGTCGTCCAGCACATCGAGCTTCGGCTGCCCGGTCTCGTGGAGTACGGCTGCGCGCACGGTGCGGCTCCTCTCGCGGTTCCGTTTCGGGTTCCGGTTCGGGTTCCGGTTCGGGTTCCGGTTCTCGGTGGGGGCGGGGCTCAGGCGTGCTCGACGACGGTGTCCGCGAGCACCGGCGCGTCGTCGCGTTCGACGGCGGTGACGGACGCCCGGACATGGTCCGTCCCGTTCCACATCCGGATACGGAGGGTCTCGCCGGGGAACACCACCCCGGCGAAGCGGGCGGTGTACGAGCGGACCCGGGCCGCGTCACCGCCGAGCAGGGTGTCCACTACCGCCTTGAGCGTGATTCCGTACGAGCAGAGGCCGTGCAGGATGGGCCGGTCGAAGCCCGCCCGGGCGGCGAACTCCGGGTCCGCGTGGAGCGGGTTGAGGTCGCCGGAGAGGCGGTAGAGCAGCGCCTGGTCCTCGCGCGTCCGCCTCTCCACCGTCTTGTCGGGTTCTCCGGAGGGTGGTTCGGCGCGGACGGAGGGGCCCCGGTCGCCGCCGAAGCCGCCCTCGCCCCGGACGTAGAGCTGGGATTCGCCGGTCCACAGCGGGCCTTCGGCGTCGGAGACCTCCGTGCGCAGCACCAGGACCGCCGCCTTGCCCTTGTCGTACACGGCGGCGATCTTGGAGGTGGAGAGGGCGGCGCCACGGGGCGGGAGGGGCCGGTGGACGCGGACCGACTGGCCGCCGTGCAGGACGGAGGCGAGGTCGATGTCGACGCCCGGGCCGATGTTCGGTCCCGTGCCCGGGCCGATGTTCGTGCCCGGGCCGATGTTCGTACCCGGGCCGATGTTCGTACCCGGGCCGATGTTCGTACCCGGTGGGGTGGCCGTACCCGGTGGGGTGGTCCGGGCCACCGCGCCCGCGACGGTGGCGAAGCTCGGCAGCACCTGAAGCCGGGACTCCAGGGTGTAGCGGAGTTCGGCGGGGTCGGTGGCGGGGACTCCCGCGCCGATGCCGAGGTGGTAGAGCTGGACGTCCCGGTGGTCCCAGCCGATCTCGGCACGGCGGGGGGCGGCGGCGACGGCCCTGACGGGGTCGATGGGCATGGGCTGCTCCCTCGCTGGTCGGACGGGGTCACAAGCGGGTTCGGGCAGGCGCGCGGGCGGGAGACCTCGGTGCGGACGTCCGCACCGCCGGCCGCACCGAGGTCGTCACAGGGGGCGCGCGGAGCCGGTGACCGGGCGCCCGTTCTAGAACGCGTTCCAGAATTGGCCGGTCCCCTGTATAACGCAGGGCCCGGCGGTTGTGAAGAGGGTTGACGGGATGTCAGATGGGGGGCGGGGCGGGTGCGGCCGCGAGTGGCTCAGGGGGTGGACGGTGGGCGGGCCGGGACATTTGTCACTGCCGAGTCCGTACATTGCGCATCTGCCGTGCGCGCGGGAGCGTCCGTAGCGTTGCTCCCATGACCCAGACTCCCTCTGCGGCACCCGCTGTGAACCTCGGCGGGGCTGCCAAGTCCTTCGGTTCCACGCCCGCCGTGGACGGCGTCGACCTCACGGTCCGGCGCGGTGAGACGGTGGCGCTCCTCGGCCGTCACGGCTCGGGGAAGTCCACCGCGATCAGTCTGATGCTCGGTCTGACCGCCCCCGACTCGGGCGGCGTCAGCCTCTTCGGCGACTCCCCGGCCCAGGCGGTGGCCCTGGGGCGGGTCGGCTTCATGCTGGACGACTGCCGGCCGATCCCCCGGACCACGGTCCGGGAGCAGATAGCCTTCGCCTCCCACACCTTCCCGCGCCCGCTGGCCGTCCCCGAGGTGCTGCGGCTGGCCGGTCTCACCGAGTCGGCCGACCGCCGCGCGGATCTGCTCTCCGACGGCGAGGTACGGCGGCTGCGGTTCGCCCTCACACTGATCGGCGACCCCGAGCTGATCATTCTGGACGAGCCCACCGCCGGTCTGGACGCCAGGGCGCGCACCGCCTTCTGGGCGGCCGTCCACGGATACGCGGGGCGGGGCAACACCGTCGTGTTCTCCACCCACTATCTGGAGGAGGCCGACGACAACGCCGACCGGATCGTGGTGATGGACCACGGCCGGATCGTCGCCGACGGCAATGGCGAGGAGCTGCGGCGCTCGGCCGGCGGCACCGTCGTCGCGGTCGATCTGGCCGGCCGGGGCAGCCATGGCCTCACCGAGCTGCCGGGCGTGGTCTCCGTGGAGATACGGCGCGACCGGGCCCGGCTCGCCACCACCGACGCCGATGCCACGGTCGTCGCCCTCGCCAGGATGGACGCCATACGGGGTCTGGAAGTCGCCCCCGTCTCCCTCGAAGACGCCTTTCTCGCTCTGACCTCCCGGCTGGAGGCGACCTTGCTGGGCGCCTCGCTCGCCCGGTGAGGGGTGCCGCACGGGGAGCCGGACCCTCGCCGTGCGCGGGGCTCCGGCCGTCTCGTACCGTCGGTGCCCGAGGGCGGTACGGCACCGCCCTCGGGGGAAGCGGGAACCAGCGATGTGGATGAAGAGAATCGGGGCGCACCCCAGTGAGCTGGGGCCGCCCAGCAGCTTCGCGATGCTGCCCTGGCTGCTGTTGGGGACGGGTGCACTCTCCACCCTGTTCCAGGGCGGGACCCCCTACCCGTGGATCGGCGCCATCGGGCTGCTGGTCTTCAACACCCTCTATGTGAACCTCGCCTTCCGCGCTTTCGACAAGACCACCCGGGAGGCTCCCGCCACCCGCTGGCTGCTGCTGGCCCTCGCCGTCGTCGGCTTCGGGCTGGCGGCCGGGTACGGCGGAGCCTGGCTGCTCTTCTTCCCGCTGCTCGGGCTGGCGACGGGCACGGTGCTGCGCGGCCGGCAGGTGAAGATATGGATCGTCCTGCTGACGGTCGGGGCGAGCGGGGTCGCGTTTCTGCGGGAGGGCTGGGGCGCGGTCGGCATCGCCTACGGGACGTTCATCTCGGGGATGGTGTCGACGGCGATCCTCGCGCTCTCCGAGGCGGTGGGGAAGCTGCTGGAGACCCGGCAGGAGCTGGCGCGCATCGCCGTCGAGAAGGAGCGGCTGCGCTTCTCCCGCGATCTGCACGATCTGCTCGGGCACACGCTGTCGGTGATCGTGGTGAAGTCGGAGGTCGCCCGGCGGCTGGGGCCCAAGGACATGGAAGCGGCGCTGGCGGAGATAGCGGACATCGAGTCGGTCGGCCGGCAGGCCCTCACCGAGATCCGTGAGGCGGTCACGGGCTATCGGGAGGGCACCCTCACCACCGAGCTGGACCGTGCGCGGCTGGCGCTGACCGCGTCCGGGATCGAGCCCGTCGTCCATCAGTCGGGGACGCCGCTCGCGCCGCAGACGGCGGCGCTGCTGGGGTGGGTGGTGCGGGAGGCGGTGACCAACGCGGTGCGGCACAGCGCCGCGACGACCTGTGAGATCACGGTGCGCGGGACGGCGGACCGGGCCCGGGTCACCGTCGTGGACGACGGCGTGGGGGTCCCCCCGGCCGACGGGCGGGCGGGGGATGCCCCGTTCCCCACGGATCCGGCGGATCCGGCGTCGCGGGCGGACGGGACCGGGCTGCGGGGGCTGGCCGAGCGGCTCGCGGCGGTGGGCGGCTCGCTGGAGGCCGGTCCGCTCGGCCGTGGCGGTTTCCGGGTCAGCGCGGAACTGCCGATGGACGACGACCCGATGGCGTTCCTCTCCGGGCCGAGAGCGGAGGCGATACCGGGGGCCGCCCGGTCGAGCGCCGCGTACCGGACACCGGGGTTCGAGGGCTGACCGCCTCACCGCCTCACCTCCGCCCCGTGGTGCCCCGTGCCCCGCGCCTCGTGCCCCGGCACGGTGTGGTCCCGCCCGGCGAAGGGGGCGGGGCGGCGGGCGGGCCTACGATGACGCCGTGGAAGAGATGCCCCGGGACCACCGGCCCGCCAAGTCCGTACGCCTGCTGCTCGCCGAGGACCAGGGCATGCTGCGGGGAGCGCTGGCGATGCTCCTCGGGATGGAGCCCGACATGGAGGTGGTCGCCCAGGTGGGCCGGGGTGATGAGATCACCCCCAAGGCTCTGGAGGTGCGGCCCGATGTGGCCCTGCTGGACATCGAACTGCCGGGGCGCAGCGGTCTGGACGCGGCGGCCGAGCTGCGGGACGAGGTCCCGGAGTGCCGGGTGCTGATCCTGACGACGTTCGGCAGGCCGGGGTATCTGCGCCGGGCGATGGAGGCGGGAGCGGTGGGGTTCCTGGTCAAGGACGGGCCGGTGGAGGAGTTGGCGCGGGCGATCCGGCGGGTGCTGACCGGGGAGACCGTGATCGATCCGGCGCTCGCGGCCGCCGCGTTGAGCGCCGGGCCAAGCCCGCTGACCGCGCGGGAGCGGGATGTGCTGAACGCGGCGGTGGACGGGGCGACCGTGGCGGACATCGCGGGGGCGGTGCATCTGTCGGAGTCGACGGTGCGGAACTATCTCTCGTCCGCGATCGGGAAGACGGGCACCCGCAACCGTATGGAGGCGGTGCGGGCCGCCCGTCGTCAGGGCTGGCTGTAGCGCCGGGCGGTTCCGCCGGGGCCGTTCGGTCAGGGCTGTTGGGTCAGGGCTGTTGGGTCAGGGCTGTTGGGTCAGGGCTGTTCGGTGCGGCGGGGCAGCCAGAGGAGGCAGAGCATGGCGCAGGTGAACAGCAGGCCGGTGCCGACCCGGAAGGCCAGCGCGTATCCGGCCGCCAGGTCCGCCGGGGCGGTGCTGCCGCCGGTGCGGGAGGCGGCGACGGTGGAGAGCACGGCGAGGCCGAGCGCGCCGCCCATGGTGCGGGAGGTGTTGATCATTCCGGAGACCAGGCCCGCGTCGCCCGGCTCGGCCCCGGCGGTGGCGAGGGAGGCGAGCGGGGTGGCGGCGAGGCCGATGCCCATCATCATCAGGATGCCGGGGCCCAGGATCGTGGTGAGGAAGGTGCCGTCGGCGGTCATCAGGGACTGCCAGCCGAAGCCGGCGGCGGCGATCAGCGCTCCGGCGGCGGCGATGTTCACGGCTCCGGCCCGTGCCATCAGCCGGGGGGCGAGTTTGGAGCCGATGATCACGCTGATGGAGCTGGGGACGAGGGCCAGGCCCGCTTCCAGCGGGGTGTAGCCGAGCACGTTCTGCGCGTACACCGTCATGAAGAACCACATGGCGAAGGAGGACGAACCACAGAGCATCATCGTCACATTGGCCGCCGTGACCGCCCGGGAGCGGAAGAGTTTCAGCGGCATCAGCGGGGCCGCCGTCCGCGACTCGACGGCCACGAAGAGCCCGAGCAGGGCGAGACCGGCGGAGAGCGGCAGCAGGGTGGCGGCGGCGGTCCAGCCGGACTCCTCGGTCTGGACGATGCCGTAGGCGACGGCGGCCAGGCCGCCCGTGACCAGGATCGCGCCCGGGAGGTCCAGTCGGCGGCCCGCGCCGGCCCGGCTCTCGGTGAGCCAGATCGCCGCGCCGAGCAGCACCAGCGCGCCGATCGGCACATTGATCAGCAGCACCCAGCGCCAGGAGAGCAGATCGGTGAGGACGCCGCCGACGAAACCGCCGGCCGCGCCGCCCGCCGCGCCCACCGCCGACCAGGTGCCGATCGCCCGGGTGCGGGCCGGTCCCGGCGGGACGGCGGCGGTCACGATGGTGAGGGTCGCCGGTGCGAGCACGGCGGCGCCCAGGCCCTGGACCGCGCGGGCGGCGAGCAGCTGCCAGCCCTCCTGGGCGAGGCCGCCCGCGAGGGAGGCGGCGGTGAAGAGGCCGAGTCCGAAGATGAAGGTCCGCTTGCGGCCGAAGAGATCCGCCGCCCGGCCGCCGAAGAGCATGAACCCGGCGAACGCGATGGAGTAGGCGTTGAGCACCCATTGCAGACCTGTGGTGGAGAGCCCGAGGTCGGCGCGCATCGAGGGGAGCGCCACATTGACGACAGAGACATCGAGGACGACGAGGAACTGACCGGCGCTGGCGGCGAGGATCACCAGCCAGGTACGGGCGGGACGGGCGGCGGAAGGGGATATTCGGCTCTGCTGGGCATCTGCCGGGGCTTGGACCATGGCTGTCATGGTCTCAGCCGTGTTCGGGTCCGTACATCCGGATATCGGGGTGGTTCGGGTGAAGGCTCTACGTCTTGCGGAACAGGGTGACGACGGCGGCTCCGCCGAGGCCGATGTTGTGGGCGAGGCCGACTCCGGCTCCGGGGACCTGGCGGGGTCCGGCCTCGCCGCGCAGTTGCCAGACCAGCTCGGCGGTCTGGGCCAGTCCGGTCGCGCCGAGCGGATGCCCCTTGGAGATCAGCCCGCCGGAGGGGTTGACCACCCATCGGCCGCCGTAGGTCGTCGCGCCGCTCTCCACCAGCTTCCCGGACGCGCCGTCCGGGCACATGCCGAGCGCCTCGTAGGTGAGGAGTTCATTGATCGAGAAGCAGTCGTGGAGTTCGAGGACGTCGACGTCCTCGATGCCCAGCCCCGAGGACTCGTAGACGGCGAGCGCCGCCGCCCGTGACATCGGCCGCCCGACGACGTCGACGCAGGAGCCGGAGTCGAAGGACGCGCCGGTGTCGGTCGTCATCGTCTGGGCGGCGATCTCCACGGCTCTGGCGCGCAGTCCGCGCTCGGCGGCGAAGCGTTCCGACACGACGACGGCCGCCGCCGCGCCGTCGGAGGTGGGCGAGCACTGGAGCCTGGTCAGGGGTGCGTGGATGGTCTTGTCGGCGAGGATCTCCGCGATGGAGTAGACGTCCTGGAACTGTGCGCGGGGGTTGAGCGCCGAGTGCCGGTGGTTCTTGGCGGCGACGGCCGCGAGCTGGGCCTCGGTGGTGCCGTGGCGGTCCATGTGCTCGCGGGCCGCGTTGCCGAAGATCTGCGCGGCGGGCGGCGAGGCCGCGAAGCCGTGGCCCGCCGCCATCACCCCGTAGTGCCGGGCCACGGGCGAGGCCGCGAGGTCGCCGCCGCTCGCGCCGCCGCCGAGCGCGCCCTTGCGCATCTGCTCGAAGCCGAGGGCGAGCACACAGTCGCTGATGCCGCCCGCCACGAGCTGACGGGCCATCATCAGCGCGGTGGCGCCGGTGGCGCAATTGTTGTTCACGTTGTAGACGGGGACCCCGGTCAGCCCCAGTCCGTAGACGGCGCGCTGACCGGCCGTGGAGGGCTGTAAGCAGTGGCCGACGGGGACCTGTTCGACGTCCGCGTACGAGATCCCGGCGTCGGCGAGCGCCTGGGAGCCGGCCTCGACGGCCATGTCCCCGTAGGACCAGTCCCTGGCCCCGGGCTTCTCGAACCGGGTCATACCGACGCCGACGACATAGCTTTTCGCGTGGCTCTTCGCCATGGTGCGCTCTCTCCTTCGGTCACCGGGGAGCCCCCGGCCGCAGGGTAGAACACGTTCCTGTTCGATGGTAGGCCCGCCGTCATGGCGGCCTGCGGAAGCGGGCACCGCTACGGACAGGTCTCCGGCCCCGGCAGCCGGCGGGGACCCGGGCCCTGTTCGGCGAGGTCGTCGCCGGGGTTGAGGACCCGGCAGCGGTGGAGGGAGAGACAGCCGCAGCCGATGCAGCCGGTGATCTCGCGCTCCAGCTCCTCGATGGCCCGCCGGCGGGCTGCCAGCAGGTCGGCCCAGTGCCGGGAGATGCGCTCCCAGTCGCGCTTCCCGGGCATCCGGCCGTTCGGCAGGGTCGCGAAGACGTCGGCCACCTCGGAGAGCGGGATGCCCATCCGCTTGGCCACCAGGATCAGCGAGATCCGCCGCAGCACATGCCGGGGGTAGCGGCGCTGATTGCCCCCGGTGCGCTCTGCGGAGATCAGCCCCCGCTCCTCGTAGAAACGGACCGCCGAGGCGGCTATCCCCGTCCGGCTGGCGACCTCGCCGACGGTGAGCAGGTCCGTCGGAGCCTTCTCGGCCATTCACCTCGACCTCACGTCGACTCGGAGTCCCAGCGTATCCACCGCCCTCCGGGCACGCCCAAAGCCCCGGCGGAGATACGGCGTGATGGGGTGCTCCCGGGCGACGGGTCCCGGGTGCCGGGCGACGGGCGACGGCCCGGGAGCACCCCGTACCGTCGAGAGGCACACACCCCGCCCCGCCTCCCGGAGGAACATCCGCCATGCACGAAGCCGTCCCGCAGCCGGAGATACTCGCCGCCTTCGAGAGCGCCAAGGGATTCATGCCCCGGGTCGAGGGGCTCGCCCTGTACGCGGCCGCCGTGGCGGCGGGGGCGCTCGGGCTGCCGCTGCTGGAGGTGGGGACGTACTGCGGGCGGTCGACGATCCTGCTCGCCGACGCGGCGCGGGCGGCGGGCACGACGGCGGTCACCGTCGACCACCACCGGGGCAGCGAGGAGCAGCAGGAGGGGTGGGAGTACCACGACCCGTCGGTGGTGGACCCCGAGGTGGGGCGGATGGACACACTGCCGGCCTTCCGGCGCACTCTGCACCGCGCGGGTCTGGAGGACCATGTCATCGCGGTGGTCGGCCGCTCCCCGCAGGTGGCCCGGGTCTGGAACACCCCGCTCGGGCTGGTCTTCATCGACGGCGGGCACACCGACGAGCACGCGAACGGCGACTACGAGGGATGGGCCCCCCGGCTGGCCGTCGGCGGGCTGCTGGTGATCCACGACGTCTTCCCCGACCCGGCCGACGGCGGCCAGGCCCCGTACCGGGTCTACCGGCGGGCGCTGGACTCCGGCGCGTTCACCGAGGTCTCCGTGACCGACTCGCTGCGCGTGCTCCGGCGTACCGGCCCCGGCGTCTGAACCCTGGGGCCCGGCGGGCCCGTACGGCCACGGCGGCGGGTCCGTCCGTACCGGTCCCGGAATCGTCCCCCTTGTCCGGCGCACCGGGCCGGGGCGCACCGCGCGGACGGGCGGCGATCCCCTACCATCGCGCAGGTGTCGTACGACGAGACCGGCCGCCCCCGCCGCCAAAGGCCAGGCCCGCCCGCCATCGCCGCCGCCGTGCTCGTGCCGGCGGCGGCGCTCGCGGGGTGGCTGGCCATAGAGTCGGTGAGCGGGGCCCAGGAGAGCGGGGCCGGGAAGAGCGCGCCCCCGCCGTCCAGCGCGTCCGCGTCATCACCCGCACCCGCGCCATCAAGTGCGAGTACGGGCACGGGCACGGGTACGGGTACGAGCCCCGGGGGCGGCGGCGGCCAGGGCCCGCTCCACGGCCGTACGATCGTCATCGACCCCGGCCACAACCCCGGCAACTTCCGGCACCCGGACGAGATCAACGCGCTTGTGGACATCGGGACCAACCGCAAGCCGTGCGACGCGACGGGCACCTCGACCGACGACGGCTACACCGAGGCCGCCTTCACCCGCGATGTCTCCCGGCGGCTGCGCGCCCTCCTCGAAGAGCGGGGCGCGCGGGTCGAACTGACCCATGACGGGGACCGGGAGTTCGGCCCCTGTGTGGACGAGCGCGCCCGGATCGGCAACCGGGCCCGCGCCGACGCGGTCGTCTCCGTCCACGCCGACGGCGCGGCCAGGGGCAGCCGGGGCTTCCATCTGATCCTGCCCGGCCCGGTCAGGGCGGGCGATGCGGACACCCGGAAGATCGTCGGCCCCTCGCGGGAGCTGGGCGAGCGGATCGCCGGGGCCTTCGCCCGCACCACCGGGAGCGAGCGGTCCAACTACATCGGCGGCGGCACCGGACTGGATGTGCGCACCGATCTGGGCGGGCTCAATCTGTCCACCGTGCCGAAGGTGTTCATCGAGTGCGGCAATATGCGAGACCCGGCGGACGCGGCGCTGCTGACCAGCGCCGGATGGCGGCAGCGGGCCGCGCAGGGGATCGCGGACGGGCTCCGCGCCCATCTGTCCGCACACCCGGAACCGCCTCCTCCGGCCCCTTCGGGGACGAGATGACTCCCGACGCCCGGCAGACGACCGGAACGGGCAGACGATAGATTCACTCCCACGAGGGGGAGCCCACTCCCGGTCCCACCCCGGGCTCCACCCCGGCCCCGCGCCACGCACACCGCCCCGGGGCGGCAGCGAAGACCGCCCCGATGAGACGACCCAAGAAGGACTTTTTACGTGAACATCCGCTCCCTCACACGAGGTGATGGCGTGGTGATCGGAGCAGCGGTACTGCTGTTCATCGCCTCGTTCCTGGATACGATCGACTGCTCCGGCGCCCTCTGCGGTGATGTGCCCAACGCCTGGGACAACGGCTCCCTGCTGCTCGGCGTATATCTGGCGGGCATCATCAGCGCGGTTCTGATCGTCCTCTCCCATCTGCTGCCCCGGCCCCCGAAGCTGCTCGGCATCGAGCTGGGCCACTTCGGCATCGCGCTGGCGATCTTCACGGCGTGGTCCGGGCTGGGTGGGATCTTCGACCCGGCGGGCTCGTTCAACGGCGAGCTGGACCCCGACGCGGGCACCGGTCTGATCCTCGGCTTCGTCGCGGCCCTCGTGCTGGCGGCGGGCGCGGTCGGCGGCCAGCTCGTCCCAGCGCTCAAGGCCCCGCTCCTCGGTGCTCCGCGCCCGGCGGCCCCCGCGCCCTACGGCGGCCAGCCGCAGAGCGGCTACGGCTACCCCGGCGCGCAGCAGCAGCCGTACGGCGGTCAGCAGCCCGGCCAGTCCCAGCCCTCCTACGGCGGCCAGCAGGCCCAGCCCGGCCCCGCCGCCGCGCCGCAGCCGGCCCCGGCGGCCGACTTCGCGCCGTTCTGGTTCGCGGTGCCGGTGGCCCGTCCGCTGTACGGCGAGGACGGCTCCCCCACCCCGATCGCGGAACTCGCGCCGGGCACCTGGTACCTCGCGGTCGAGCAGCGCGGCGCGGGCCTGGTCGCCCAGACGCAGGACGGCCGGCGCGGAGTGCTCCAGGACACCTCGGGCATCCAGCGCGGCTGAGCCGCCGGGAACACACGAAGGAAACAGACGAAGGAACAGACGAAGGGGTGCCGCCGGAGCGAATCCGGCGGCACCCCTTCGTCATGCGTCATGCGTCATGCCTCAGCCGAGGTTCTCTCCCCAGCCGCTCTGGATCATGGTCTGGAACGCCCATGCGCCATTCCGCTTGATCAGGATGTCGGCGTACCTCGGCAGCTGCTGGGGCTCTCCGCCCGAGGTCATGACGGAGTCGGTGAAGACGATCACCATCGCGGGCGAGAGGAAGACGGGCGTACGGGTGGACTCGAAGCTGATGTCCTCACCGGCCCCGCCCATCACCTGGGTCATGGTGTCGATGAACCGCTTCCGGTCCCACTGGGCCGCCGCGCCCTCGCCCTTGGAGTCGTCGCTGACCAGGTTGAGGGGGAAGACCGCGACATCGGCCATGCTCTCGATCCGGTGCTCGGCGCTGTACTTCTCGTAGACGGCGAACCATGCGTGGATCTCGGCCAGCTCGTCGGCGGTGGGGGTGTAACCGGCGTCGGGCAGCAAGGACATACGGATTCTCCCGTTCGGAACGATCACGCTCGGACAGTCGGGAACGTTATCCCCGTTTCCTCGACTAGTCAAACTTGATTAGCCACTCCCTTCTCTCCGGCGGGCGGCGGGCGTAATCTGACGCACCATCAGATAGAAGGCGGTGGGAACGTGGGACTGCGACTGGGACTGGCGCTCGGTCACTGGGGCCGGGCCCCCGCGCCCGGCCGGCTCGCTCTCGTACGGGAGGCCGAGCGGCTGGGCTACGACTCGGTGTGGACCGCCGAGGCCTGGGGCTCCGACGCCTTCACCCCGCTCACCTGGATCGCCGCGCACACCTCGCGGATCAGGCTGGGCACCGCCGTCGCGCAGATGGCCGCCCGCGCCCCCACCGCGACCGCGATGCACGCGCTCACCCTGGACCATCTCTCCGGCGGACGGATGCTGCTCGGCCTGGGCCTGTCGGGACCGCAGGTGGTGGAGGGGTGGTACGGCAGACCCTTCCCCAGCTCCCCGCTCACCGCGACCCGGGAGTATGTCGCGGTGATCCGCCAAGTCCTGCGCAGACAGGGCCCCGTCGAGCTGGCGGGCCGCTTCCACCCGCACCCCTACCGGGGGCCGGACGGCACCGGGCTCGGCCGGGCCCTCAAGCCGATCACCCACCCCCTGCGGGCCGGGCTTCCGCTGCTCATCGGCGCGGAAGGGCCCAAGAACATCGCCCAGACGGTCCGGATCGCCGACGGCTGGATCCCGCTCCACTGGTCCCCCTCGGGCGCGGGCGCCCACCGCGAGGCGCTCGCCGCCGCGCCCGAGGGCTTCATGGTCGCGCCGATGGTGCACGCCCGGGTCTGCGACGACGTCGCGGAGGGGCTGCTGCCGGTCAAGGCGGCGCTCGGCTTCTACATCGGGGGCATGGGGCACACGAGCCGGAACTTCCACGCCGATCTGATGGCGCGGACGGGGTACGAGTCAGAGGCGCGGCTGATCCAGCGGCTGTTCGCCGAGGGGCGGCGGGAGGAGGCGGTGCGGGCGGTGCCCGACGCCTACGCCGACGAGATCTCGCTCGTCGGGCCCAGGGAGCGGATCGCCGAACGGCTCTCGGCATGGCGGTCCGGGCCGGTGACGGATCTGCTGCTGACCGCCCCGGACACACTCACCCTGCGGACCCTGGCGGAGCTGGTGCTCTGACCCGCCCGGGACCGGGGGGGCGGAGCTGGTGCTCTGACCCGCCCGGGACCGGGGGGGGCGGAGCTGGTGCTCTGACCCGCCCGGGCCCGGGGCTCTGACCCGCCCGGGCCGTACGAGGGTCAGCGCTCGCAGCAGTCGGGGGCGAGCCCGCTCGGCAGCCGCTCCCCGCCGAAGACCGCGGTGGTCGCCTCGTCGCCGCCGAGCGCGGCGACCGCGAGCAGCAGTGAACCGGCCGTCCAGGAGGTGCGCTCCTCCGGCCAGATCGCCCGCTCGCCCTCGAAGACATAGCCGGTCCAGTACATGCCGTCCGGGGCGCGGAGGTGCGCGAGGGACTGGAGTATCTCCAGCGCGCGGTCGGACTCCCCCATCACCCAGAGCGTCAGGGCCAGTTCGCAGCTCTCGCCGCCGGTCACCCAGGGGTTGGGCAGGACACAGCGCACACCGAGGCCGGGGACGACGAACTCGTCCCAGCGCTCCTCGATCCGGGCCTTGGCCTCCGGGCCGGTGATCGCGCCGCCCAGGACCGGGTAGTACCAGTCCATGGAGTAGTGGTTCTTGTCCAGGAAGCGTTCGGGGTGGCTCCGCACGGCGTGGGCGAGCGCGCCCGCCGCCAGCTCCCAGTCCGGCTGGGGCTCCTCGCGCTCGTCGGCGATGGCCAGGGCGCAGCGCAGCGCGTGGTGTATCGACGAACTGCCGGTCAGCAGCGCGTCGGTGACGGGGGTGCCGTCGGCCTCGCGCTTCCAGCCGATCTGGCCGCCGGGGCGCTGGAGCCGCAGGGTGAACTCGACGGCCGCGTACACCATGGGCCACATCCGGTCGAGGAAGGCCTCGTCGCCGGTGGCGAGGAAGTGGTGCCAGACGCCGACGGCGGCGTAGGCGCAGAAGTTGGATTCGCGGCTCCGGTCGGTGGGCCGGTCCGGGTCTCCGTCGTGGTAGGCGGCGTACCAGGAGCCGTCCTCGTTCTGGTGGCGCAGCAGCCAGGCGTACGCGCGTGCCGCGGCCTCGTCCTCGCCCGCCGCGTCGAGGGCCATGGCGGCCTCGATGTGGTCCCACGGGTCGAGGTGGTGGCCTCGGAACCAGGGGATGGCACCGTCCTCGCGCTGGGTGGCGAGGATGCCCGCGACGGTCTCGGCGGCCTCTTCGGCGGTGAGGACGCCGGGCAGGACCAGGTGTTCGGTACGGGGTGTGGTCATGCCTTCGCCCCGGTCTCGACAGCGGTCGCGGTCTCGGCCTTGGGGAGCTGGGGCTTGGTGGCGTAGGCGACGAAGCTCTTGCCGATCAGGGGGTTGAGCGCCTGTTCGGCGAGCCGGGTGGCGAGCGGCTTCTTCATGATGTCCCAGACCAGGAGCTGGTGGTACGCCTTGACCGGGAGGGCCTTGTCGTTGTCCACGCCGAAGGCGCATTTGAGCCACCAGTAGGGGCTGTGCAGCGCGTGGGCGTGGTGGGTGCCGTAGGGGACGAGGCCGGCCTCCTCGATCCTGGCGAGGAGTTCGTCGGCCTTGTAGATGCGGATGTGGCCGCCCTCGACCTCGTGGTAGGCGTCGCTGAGCGCCCAGCAGATCTTCTCGGGGCCGTACCGGGGCACGGTGACCGCGATCCGGCCGCCGGGCTTGAGGACGCGCACCATCTCGGCGAGTACGCCCTTGTCGTCGGGGATGTGCTCCATCACCTCGGAGATGATCACGACGTCGAAGGACTCGTCGGGGAAGGGGAGGTTGAGCGCGTCGCCTTCCATGGCGGTGGCGGTCGCGCCCTCGGGGGCCTCGCCCTCCTCCTTCATCGCGGCGAACCACCGGGCGACCTCGCGGATCTCCTCGGCGTTCCGGTCGAGGGCGACGACCCTGGCTCCGCGCCGGTAGCACTCGAAGGCGTGCCGTCCCGCGCCGCAGCCCAGGTCGAGGACGCGGTCGCCCGCCGCGAGCGGAAAGCGGGAGAAGTCGACGGTCAGCACAGGTTCCCGCTTTCGCAGTCGAGGGTGGGGAGACAGGGACGGAGACGGGGACGGAGACGGGGACGGAGACGGGTTTCGGCGGGGCGGCGGTACGGGGTGGGGAAGGCGGAGGCGGGCGGTGCGGCGGCCGGGGTGTGCTGCCGGGTCAACGGGCCACCCGGGAGATCGCCGCGCGGTACAGCTCCACCGTCCCCTGCGCCGCTTTCGTCCAGGTGAACCGCTCCAGCACCCGCTGCCGTCCGGCCGCGCCGAGCCTGGCCCGGAGTCCGGGGTCGCCGAGGAGGCGGCCGAGCGCGGCGGCGAGCGCCGCCGCGTCGCCGGGCGGGACGGCGAGACAGCTCTCGCCGTCGGGTCCCGAGACCTCCGGGATCGCGCCGCCGGTCGTGGCGACCAGCGGGGTGCCGGTGGCCATCGCCTCGGCGGCGGGCAGTGAGAACCCCTCGTACAGCGAGGGAACGCAGGCGATCTGCGCGCCGCGCACGAGGTCGACCAGTTCGGCGTCGGTGATGCCCTTGACGAACTCGATGGCGTCGGCGAGGCCGTGGCGGGCGATGGCCCGGGCGACCGGGCCGTCCTCGGCGCGCTTGCCGACGACCACGAGATGGGCGCCGGGGTGTTCGGCCCGGAGCAGCGCGAGCGCCTCCACCAGGTGGACGAGGCCCTTGAGCGGCACATCGGCGCTGGAGGTGGTGACGATCCGGCCGGGGATCTCCGGGACGGCGGGGTCGGGCGAGAAGAGGTCGGTGTCGGCCCCGATGTGGACGACGTCGACGCGGTCCGGCCGTACGCCGAGGTGCTCCACGATCTCCTGCCGCGAGGAGCCGGAGACGGTGAGCACGGACGGCAGTCTGCGGGCGACTCGGCGCTGCATACGGGTGAAGCCGTACCAGCGGCGTACGGAGGCCCGCCGGCGGCGGCTGTCGGCGGCGGCCAGGTCGAGCTTGCGGTCGACGGTGATGGGGTGGTGGACCGTGGTGACCAGGGGTGCGCCGAGGTCGCCGAGGAGTCCGTAGCCGAGGGTCTGGTTGTCGTGGACGACGTCGAACTGTCCGCGCCGGGCGGCGAGATGGCGGCGGGCGCGCAGGGAGAACGTCAGCGGCTCGGGGAAGCCGCCGGTCCACATCGTGGCGACCTCCAGCGCGTCGATCCAGTCGCGGTACTCGTCGCGGCCCGGGGTGCGGAAGGGGTCGGGGCTGCGGTAGAGGTCGAGGCTGGCGAGTTCGGTGAGGGTCACGCCCTCGTCGAGCACGGGGTAGGGCTGGGCCCCGATCACCTCGACGCGGTGGCCGAGACGGGCCAGTTCGCGGGAGAGATGGCGGACGTAGACGCCCTGGCCGCCGCAGAAGGGGTTGCCCTTGTAGCTGAGGAGAGCGATCCGCAGGGGCGGGCCGCCGTCGGCGGCAGCGGCGGTGGTGCCGGAGCCGGCGCGAAGTCCCTTTTCCGGGCTCGCGTGAGGGCCGGCCTCGATGGCCTCAGCGGTCACTCACGGCCCCCTTCATCACTGCGTTTCGCCGGAGCGTAACCGCTCGCGCTAATCTAGAACAAGTTTCAGACTTGGTCGCTCAACGAGCTTCGAATCTACCGGCAGGTAGCGCCGGTGTAAGGGCATGAACAGGTGATTCGCACCACGGCGGGCGCGCTCTCGTGCCGCGTGGCCGTTCCGTGTCCGATACTCGCCCGGTAGCCGCCCGGCGCGGGTGGCGCACACACGCGGAACGGGACGATCCGCCTCGTGAGGAACGGGACATATGACAGCCGAAGCCAGGCCTGAGGGGCCCGCCTCGCCGCCGCTGACAGAGCGCCAGGAGGCGCGCCGCCGCCGCATCCTGCACGCCAGCGCCCAACTGGCGAGCCGGGGCGGCTTCGACGCGGTGCAGATGCGCGAGGTGGCCGAGGCGGCCGGTGTCGCGCTGGGCACGCTCTACCGGTACTTCCCCTCCAAAATCCATCTCCTGGTCGCCACCATGCAGGACCAGCTTCAGCATCTGCACACCACCCTGCGCAAGCGCCCCCCGGGCGGGGAGAGCGCTGCCGAAAGGGTGACCGAAACCCTGATGCGGGCGTTCCGGGCCCTCCAGCGCGAACCTCATCTCGCGGACGCGATGGTGCGGGCGCTGACCTTCGCCGACCGTAGTGTCAGCCCCGAGGTGGACACCGTCTCCCGCCAGACCACGGCGATCATCCTGGACGCGACGGGCCTGGCCCACCCCACCCCCGACCAGCTCTCGGCGGTCCGGGTGATCGAGCACACCTGGCACTCCGCGCTGATCACCTGGCTCTCCGGGCGCGCCTCGATCGCCCAGGTGCGGATAGACATCGAGACGGCGTGCCGTCTGATCGACCTGCCCGCCCCCGACCGCCCGGGCCGCCCCGGCCGCCCCGGCCGGTCCTGAACCCGCCCCGGCCTCAGTCGTCCGGCGGGAAAACCGGCTGCCCGCTCCCCACCAGCCTGATCGCGATCGCCTCGACCGGGCAGCTCTCCGCCGCCTCCAGCACCGCCTCACTCGCCTCGGCCTCCGCCCCCACCGGATGCGCCTGCCTCGCCCCGTCCAGCCGGAACCCGTCCGGCGCGGCCCCGGCGCACATGCCGGAGCCGATGCAGAGACTGCGGTCGACCTCGATGTGCCAGCGATCCCCCATCAGTCGCCTCCGTCACTCGTGTGTCCAGCGGGCAGATGGATCATCTTGTGCTCCAGATAAGCACCGTAACCCTCGGGTCCCAGCTCCCGCCCGATGCCGGAGTGTTTGTATCCGCCGAATGGGCCGAGCATGTCCAGGCTGAAGGTGTTGACGCTGTAGGTGCCGGTTCGGATGCGGCGGGCGAAGCGGATGCCGCGGTCGGTGTCGGAGGTCCAGACGCTGCCGCTGAGGCCGTAGTCGGAGTCGTCGGCGATGCGGGCGGCGTCGGACTCGTCGTCGTAGGGGAGGAGGCAGACGACCGGGCCGAAGATCTCTTCGCGGGCGATGCGCATGGTGTTGTCGACTTCGCCGAAGAGGGTGGGCCGGACGTACCAGCCGTGGTCCTGGGCGGCGGGCGGGCGGGGGCCGCCGGTGAGGAGGCGGGCGCCTTCGCGGAGGCCGGTCTCGATGTAGTCGAGGGAGCGGGTGCGCTGGCGGCGGGTGGCGAGGGGGCCGACCTGGGTGGCCGGGTCGAGGGGGTCGCCGACGGTGAGGGAGGAGGCGGCGGCGGTGAGGGCGTCGGCGATCTCCGGGTAGCGGGAGCGGGGGGCGAGGACGCGGGTCTGGGCGACGCAGGCCTGGCCGTTGTTCATCCAGGCGGCGGGGACGATTCCGGCGACGGCGGTTTCGAGGTCGGCGTCGGGGAGTATCACCGCGGCGGATTTGCCGCCCAGTTCGAGGGTGACACGGGTGAGATGGCGGGAGGCGACCTCCATGACGCGCTTGCCCGCCGCGACGGAGCCGGTGAAGGAGATCTTGTCGACGCCCGGGTGGCCGATCAGATATTCGCTGATCTCGCGGTCGGCGGGGAGCACCGAGAGGACGCCTTCGGGCAGTCCGGCCTCCTGGGTGATCTCGGCGAGGAGGTAGGAGTCGAGGGGGGACTCGGGGGACGGTTTGAGGATCGCGGTGCAGCCGGCGAGGAGCGCGGGGGCGAGCTTGGCCGCCGCGGTGAACTGGGGCACGTTCCACGGCACCACGGCGGCGACGACGCCGACCGGCTCGCGGCGGATCAGCAGGGGGCCGAGCGCCCCGGCGCGGGTCTCCTCGTGGGGGAAGTCGCGCGCGACCGTGAGGCAGGAGTCCCAGACCATCATCGCGCCGAGGGCCTGGGCGAGCACGCTCCAGGAGTACGGGGAGCCGCTCTGGGAGCTGATGGAGCGGGCCAGCTCCTCATGGCGTACGGCGATGGCGTCCCTGATCCGGCCGATCACCGCGGCGCGCTCGGCGAGCGGCAGCCGGGGCCAGGGCCCCTGGTCGAAGGCGGTGCGGGCGGTGGCCACCGCGCGGTCCACATCGGCGCGGGAGGCGTGCGGGACCCGGCCGATGATCTGTTCGGTGTGGGGCGAGACGACCTCGATGGCCGCGCGCCCGAGCGGGTCGGTGAACCTCCCGCCGATGAAGAGCTTTCCGTGTTCCACCAGCTCCGCCATGGCCGCCGCCCTCCGCGTCGCCCCGACCGACCGCATCTGAAAATCTGACACTGCGTCAGAACAGATATCACCTCCCAAGGCGACGGGCAATGCCCCCGGCGGCGACAGTAAGCGGGGGCTTACCCTCCGGATAATCGCCCGGCGGCCGGTAGAGTGGGCAGGTCGTCATCACACCCGTACGGGGGGAAGCCGGTGCGAATCCGGCGCTGACCCGCAGCCGTGAGCCGTTCCCCGACCCGTCGGAAGCGGCGAGCCGGAATGCTCCGTACGCGACCGTGAACGGCTCGCGCCACCGGCGGCCCGCCGGTGACCGGCACCGTCGAGGAATACGGAACCGGAGCCCTGGTGCCTTGAGCGTGCCCGTGCCCGGCTCCCGCAGGAGAGGCCAGCCCCGCCCATGACCACCGTTCGCCGCCGCGGCGCCGCAGCGCTCGCCGTCTCCGCCGTCCTCGGTGTGGCCATCGCCTCCGCCGCCGTGCCCGCCGCCGTCGCCGCGCCCACCCCCTCGCCCTCCCCCGCGCTCCCCGCCGGTCTGTACGGCACGGGCGACCCGACCTACGACGGCGTCTGGCGGCAGTCCCTGGCGCTGCTCGCGCAGGACACCGCCGGGGTGAAGCCCGCGGACAAGGCCGTCGAGTGGCTCACCGGCCAGCAGTGCGACAGCGGCGGCTTCCTCTCGTACCGCGCGGACACCGCCGCCCCCTGCGCCGCGAAACTGCCGCTGGACTCCAACGCCACGGCGGCGGCCGTACAGGCGCTCGCCGCGCTCGGCGGACAGGACAAGGCCGTGGAGAAGTCCGTGGACTGGCTGACCTCGGTGCAGAACGCCGACGGCGGCTGGGGCTACAACCCCGGCGGGGCCAGCGACGCCAACTCCACCTCCATCGCGATCGGCGCGCTCGCGGCGGCCGGGGCCAAGCCCGCCGAGGTGACCTCGAAGGACGGGAAGTCCCCGTACGACGCGCTGCTGACCTTCGCCACACCGTGCGACAGCAAGGAGCGCGGGGCCTTCGTCTTCCAGCCGAAGCAGCCCGGGATCGTCGCCGACTCCACCGCCGCCGCCGTGGTCGGCGCGAAGGGCCAGGGCCTGGTCGTGAAGGCCGGACCGAAGGACTCCGGCGGTACCGTCTGCGAGCCCGCCAAGACGATCGAGGGCGCGGCCCACAACGGCGCGGCCTACCTCGCGACCGCGCTCGCCAAGACCGGCCATCTCCTCACCCCGCCGATGCCCGGCTCCACCGACCCGGCCGAGAAGCCGGACTACGGCAACACCGCCGACGCGGTGGTCGCACTGACCGCCCAGGGCATGACCGAGCAGGCGAAGAAGCCGCTGGCCTGGCTGGAGTCGAACGCGGCGGACTGGGCGAAGGAGTCGGGCCCGGCGGCGTACGCGCAGCTCATCCTCGCCGCCGACGCCGCCGGGACCGACCCGGCGGACTTCGGCGGGACCGACCTGGTGGCGAGCCTCAACGCGACGGGCCCGGAGCCCCAGGCCGAGAAGAAGCCCGCCGAGGACTCCGGCACCGACGCCGGCACCTGGTGGTTCATCGGCGCGTTCTTCGCGGCGGCGGTCGGCGTGGGCGTGCTGTTCGGCGGCCGTCGCAAGTCCCAGCGGTGAGGCGCGCCCGGCCCCTGGTGTCGTGGGCCCTCGCCGTCGCGGCCGCGCTGACGCTGCTCGGCGCGGGACCGGCACAGGCGGCGGGCTACCGCTACTGGTCGTTCTGGCAGGGCGACGGCACGGCCTGGACGTACGCGACCGAGGGCCCCGCCTCGGCCCGACCGGCCGACGGCTCCGTCAACGGCTTCCGCTTCTCCGTGAGCGAGAACAGCTCGGACTCGGCGCGCCCGCGCCGGGCCCCCGACTTCGCCGAGATCTGCGGGACGACCCCCGCCGAGCCCGGCGCCAAGCGCGTCGCCCTGGTCATCGACCCGGGCACCCGCGAGGACGCGCCCGAGGGCGAGACCCCGCAGCCGCTCCGCGCCGCCTGCGCCCAGGTGCCCACCGCCGCGACCTCGGCGGACGCCCTGGCCGCGGTGGCGAAGCCGCTCCGCTACAACAGCCAGGCGCTGCTGTGCGGGATCTCCGGCTACCCGAGGACGGGCTGCGGCGACCAGGTGTCGTCCAGTGAATCCGCCCGGGAGACGGCCTCTCCCGAGCGGGCCGACGGCGACTCCGACGGCGGCGGCCCGGCCCTGGGCGCGATCGCCGGGGTCTGCGCCGTCGCCCTGCTCGGCGCGGGGGCCCTCTGGCAGTCCCGCCGCCGCGGCCGATGAGCAGCGGAGCGGCCACCGCCCGGTGGGGGCGGTGGCGCGCGCCCGAGGCGGACCGGCGCAACGCGGTCCACCCGGGGGCCTGGTGGCTCTGGGCGCTGGGCCTGGCGGTCGCCGCCTCCCGGACCACCAACCCCCTGCTGCTCGCGCTCGTCGTCGCCGTGTCGGGCTATGTCGTCTCCGCCCGCCGCACCGACGCGCCCTGGGCCCGCTCCTATCTGGCCTTCGTCAAGCTCGGGCTGCTCGTCATCGCCGTACGGGTCCTCTTCTCCACCCTCCTCGGCTCCCCCATCCCCGGCTCCCACCTCCTTCTCACCCTCCCCGAGGTCCCGCTGCCCCAGTGGGCGCAGGGCATCCGGATCGGCGGCCCGGTCACCGCCGAGCAGCTCGTCTTCGCGCTGTACGACGGGGCGAAGCTCGCCGCCCTCCTCATCTGCGTCGGCGCGGCCAACGCCCTCGCCAACCCGGCCCGGCTGCTGAAGTGCCTGCCGGGCGCGCTGTACGAGGTGGGCGTCGCCGTCGTCGTCGCCATGACCTTCGCGCCGAACATGGTCGCCGACGTCGCCAGACTCCGTACCGCCCGCCGGCTGCGCGGCCGTCCCACCGGCGGGATCAAGGCCATCGCGCAGATCGGGCTGCCCGTGCTGGAGGGCGCGCTCGAACGCTCCGTGGCCGTCGCCGCCTCGATGGACGCGCGGGGGTACGGGCGGAGCGCCGACGTGCCGCGCGCGGTGCGCCGCACCACCACCGTCTGCACCCTGGGCGGGCTCCTCGGGGTGTGCGCCGGGTCCTACGGGCTGCTCGCGGCCGAGGGCGCGGGGTACGGGCTCCCGCTGCTGGCCGCCGGGCTCGCCGCCGCCGTGGCGGGACTGCGGCTGGGCGGGCGGCGCTCGCTGCGCACCCGCTACCGTCCCGATCTCTTCGGCGCGCGCTCCTGGCTGGTGGCGGGTTCGGGCGCGGCGGTCGCGGCGCTGATGATCTGGGCCGGTTCGGTGAACCCCGAGGCGCTGCATCCGTCCGTCGTGCCGCTGGTCGCGCCCGTCCTGCCGCTGTGGCCCGCGCTGGCGGTCGCGGTGGGGCTGCTGCCCGCGTTCGTCGCGCCCGTGCCCGCCCTCGCACCGGCCGTCACACCCGTACTGAAGGAGTCCTCGTGATCCGGTTCGACGCGGTGTCGGTCACCTACGACGAGGCGGCGCGGCCCGCGCTCCAGGGCGTCGATCTCACCGTGCCCGAGGGCGAGCTGGTGCTGCTCGTCGGCCCGTCGGGGGTCGGCAAGTCGACTCTGCTGGGCACGGTCTCCGGGCTGGTCCCGCACTTCACCGGCGGCACCCTGCGCGGGCGGGTCACCGTGGCAGGCCGGGACACCCGTACCCACCGCCCGCGTGAGCTGGCCGATGTGGTCGGCACGGTCGGCCAGGACCCGCTGGCGCACTTCGTCACCGACACGGTCGAGGACGAGCTGGCGTACGGCATGGAGTCCCTCGGCCTCGCCCCCGCCGTGATGCGCCGCCGGGTCGAGGAGACCCTCGATCTGCTCGGGCTGGCGGAGCTGCGCGAGCGTCCGATCGCGACCCTGTCGGGCGGACAGCGGCAGCGGGTGGCGATCGGCTCGGTCCTCACCCCGCACCCGAAGGTTCTGGTGCTGGACGAGCCGACCTCGGCGCTGGACCCGGCGGCGGCCGAGGAAGTCCTCGCGGTGCTGCAACGGCTGGTGCACGACCTGGGTACGACGGTGCTGATGGCCGAGCACCGCCTTGAGCGGGTGGTGCAGTACGCGGACCAGGTGATCCTGCTGCCCGGGCCGGGGCAGGCCCCGGTGCTGGGGACCCCGGCCGAGGTCATGGCCGTGTCGCCGGTGCATCCGCCGGTGGTGGCGCTGGGGCGGCTGGCGGGCTGGGAGCCGCTGCCGCTGTCGGTGCGGGACGCCCGCCGCCGGGCCGCGGCGCTGCGGGAGCGGCTGGCCGACGTACCCGTACCGCAGCCGACGGCCGCTCCGGAACCGGTCCTCGCACCGGCACCGGCACCCACGCCCGGCGGTCGGAAGGGATGGTTCCGGCGCTCGTCGGCACCCGCCGCGGTTCCCGCTCCCCCGGGGGCCACCGCCGCCGTGGACCGTCTCACCGTCCGCAGGGGCCGGATCACCGCCCTCCACGAGGTGGGCCTCACCCTCGCCCCCGGCGAGACCGTCGCGCTCATGGGCCGTAACGGAGCCGGGAAGTCCACCCTTCTCTCCGCCCTCGTCGGCCTCCTCGAACCCACCTCCGGCACGGTCTCCGTCGGCGGTCTGACCCCGTACCGCACCGCGCCCGCCGAGCTGATCCGGCGGGTCGGCCTGGTGCCGCAGGAGCCGCGCGATCTGCTGTACGCGGACACCGTGGCCGCCGAGTGCGAGGCCGCCGACGCCGACGCGAACGCCCCGGCGGGCACCTGCCGCGCCCTGGTGGACGAGCTGCTGCCCGGAGTGCCGGACACCGCCCACCCCCGCGATCTCTCCGAGGGCCAGCGGCTCGCGCTCGCCCTCGCGCTCGTCCTCACCGGACGCCCCCCGCTGCTGCTGCTCGACGAGCCGACCCGGGGCCTCGACTACGCGGCGAAGGCCCGGCTGGTCACCGTGTTGCAGGGGCTCGCGGCGAAGGGGCACACCATCGTGCTCGCCACCCACGACGTGGAACTCGCCGCCGAGCTGGCGCACCGGGTGGTCATCCTGGCCGACGGCGAGACAGTCGCCGACGGGCCGACCGCCGAGGTCGTGGTCTCCTCGCCCGCCTTCGCCCCCCAGATCGCCAAGATCCTCGCCCCGCAGCACTGGCTGACCGTCACCCAGGTACGGGAGGCGCTGTGAGCCGCTTTACGGAAAAGCCCGCCGCCAGACCCATCAGGCTGGGCCCGCGCTCCATAGCCGCGCTGGCCCTGGTCAGCGCCGTGGGAGTGATCGCCTTCGGCTGGCCGCTGCTCGCCGACCCCGGCTCCGGGCTGATCGCGCACCGCGCCGACGCGCCCTGGCTCTTCGCCGCGCTGCTGCCGCTGCTGGTGGCCGTGGTCGTCGCGACGATCGCCGACACCGGGATGGACGCCAAGGCGGTGGCCATGCTCGGGGTGCTCGCCGCCGTCGGGGCCGCGCTGCGCCCGCTCGGCGCGGGCACTGCGGGCCTGGAGCCCATGTTCTTCCTGATGGTGCTGAGCGGGCGGGTGCTGGGCCCGGGGTTCGGCTTCGTCCTGGGCTCGGTGACGATGTTCGCGTCCGCGCTGCTCACGGGCGGGGTGGGGCCCTGGATGCCGTTCCAGATGCTGGCGATGGGCTGGTTCACCATGGGGGCCGGACTGCTGCCGGGCGCGGACCGGATCAGGGGCCGGGCCGAGGTATTGATGCTCGGGGCGTACGGCGTCGTCGCGGCCTTCGCGTACGGCACGGTGATGAACCTCCAGGGCTGGATCCTCGTCGGCGGGCTCTCCTCCGGGATCTCCTTCCACCCCGGGGACCCGGTCCAGGAGAACCTGGTCCGCTTCCTCGCCTACTGCCTGGCCACCTCCCTCGGCTGGGACCTGGGGCGCGCGGCGCTCACCCTCGTACTGACGCTCGTCCTCGGGGCCACCGTCCTCAAGGCGCTGCGGAGGGCGACCCGGCGGGCCGCCTTCGAGGCGCGGATCACTTTCGAGGACCCCGCGCGGGCCCCCCGCGGGTGAGGCGGCCCACAGGGCTTTGGTCCTCCACTAGGCGGGGCGTAGACATACGGGGGCGGCCGGGGGCACCCGTACCCCCGCCGCCGCTCCCCCGACGGGGGTACGGGTACGAGCCCGGCTAGTAGCGGACGCCGTTGCCACCCGCCCGGCGGGCCCGTACAACTGATCAGGTCGCCGGGCACGGCGGCCCGCCCCACCCGCCGCTCGGCGAGGCAGGGCCGGGCCGGGGCCGTGCCACCGGGCGGACTCCCTCGTACCGACGCGGGGTCCGGCATGCCCGGGTGCGACCGACCTGTTCCCGACGTTAGGCGCTCTCTGTGTCCCGCTCCGTCCTCAGCCGTATCTCCCTGCGCCCCCGCACCGCCCTGCTCGGCTCGGCCCTCGTGGCGACCTCCGCCGCGATGGTGCTGGGTGTGAACGCCCCGTCGGCCTCCGCCGCGCCCACCGCGGCCGAGACCGCCTCCGCGAAGGCGGTCGCAGAGAAGATGATCAATGACAGGGCGCAGTTCGACTGCTTCAGCAAGATCGTCACGCACGAGAGCAACTGGGACGTGAACGCGCAGAACCCCTCCAGCGGCGCGTACGGGCTGGTGCAGGCCCTGCCGGCCGGGAAGATGGCGACGGCCGGCGCGGACTGGAAGACCAACCCCGAGACCCAGATCGAATGGGGTCTCGACTACATGAAGGACCGCTACGGCAGCCCGTGCGCGGCCTGGACCACCTGGCAGACCCAGGGCTGGTACTGACCCCTCTGCGGGGTGACCCCGCAGGCTCACCTGCGGGTCCCTAGAGTCGCTGGATGATCGTCCCGGTCGCCAGTGCGCCGCCCGCGCACATGGTGATCAGGGCGAATTCCTTGTCCGCGCGCTCCAGCTCGTGCAGGGCCGTGATGATCAGGCGCGCGCCGGTCGCGCCGACGGGATGGCCGAGCGCGATCGCGCCCCCGTTGACGTTGACCTTCTCCAGGTCCTGGTCGAAGACCTGCGCCCAGCTCAGCACCACCGAGGCGAAGGCCTCGTTGATCTCGACCACATCGATGTCGCGGAGCGACATCCCCGCCTTCCCCAGCACGGCCCGTGTCGCGTCGATCGGCCCGTCCAGATGGAAGTGCGGATCGGCCCCGACCAGCGCCTGAGCGACGATCCGGGCCCGGGGGCGCAGCTTCAGCGCCCGGGCCATCCGCTTGGAGGCCCACATCATCGCGGCCGCGCCGTCGGAGATCTGCGAGGCGTTGCCCGCGGTGTGCACCGCCGTGGGCATGACGGGTTTGAGCGCCGCGAGCGCCTCCATGCTGGTGTCGCGGAGACCTTCGTCCCGGTCGACCAGCCGCCACATGCCCTGCCCCGCGAGCTGCTCGTCCTCGCTGGTGGGGACCTGGACCGAGAAGGTCTCGCGTTTGAACCGCTCCTCGGACCAGGCGGCGCGGGCCCGCTCCTGGGAGAGCAGCCCGAGCGAGTCGACCCGCTCGCGGGTCAGCCCCCGGCGGCGGGCGATGCGCTCGGCCGCCTCGAACTGATTGGGCAGATCCACGCTCCACTCGTCCGGGAAGGGCTTGCCCGGCCCGTGCTTGGAGGCGCTGCCCAGCGGCACCCGGGACATGGCCTCGACCCCGCAGCTCACGCCCACATCGATGACCCCCGCCGCGATCATGTTCGCGACCAGGTGGGACGCCTGCTGCGAGGAGCCGCACTGACAGTTCACGGTCGTCGCGGCCGTCTCATAGGGAAGCCCCATCGCCAGCCAGGCGTTGCGCGTGGGGTTCATCGACTGCTCACCGGCGTGGGTTGCCGTGCCGCCGACTATCTGTTCCACACAGTCCGGCTGGATCCCGGTGCGGCCGAGGAGTTCGCGGTAGGTCTCGCCCAGCAGATAGGCGGGGTGCAGGGCGGCGAGCGCGCCTCCCCGCTTGCCGATCGGCGTGCGTACGGCTTCGACGATGACGGGTTCCGCGGCCATGGCTCGTCCTCTCCTGACAGGCGTCGGCGTCCCGGCGCCCGACCTCGTCGGCATCCCGGCACTCCAGGGCGGACCTAGTACACGTTCTAGTTCTGCCGCCAGTCTCATAAGGACCACCCGTCCTGCGCAAGGGCCTTGCAAGCCCTTACTGGAGCCGCCCGGGGCGACCGGTCCAGCCGTGCCCCTTGCCTCTTGAAGCACTCCTCACTACCTTTCGGGCGACTTCTGATGGGTCGTCAGAGATGCTGCCGCCCGTGCCAGAGCTGGAGTTGCCGATGCCCTGCCCCCATCTGCCGGAAGGGTTCGACTTCACCGATCCCGAGCTGCTCGGGACCCGTGTGCCGCACCCCGAGTTCGCTCTGACGAGACAGACCGCCCCGGTGTCCTGGGTCCCCCAGCGGCGCGGCTCCTCGGGCTTCGACGACGAGGGCTACTGGGCGGTGACCCGGCACGCGGACGTCAAATACGTCTCCACGCGCCCTGAGCTTTTCTCGTCCTTCCTCAATACGGCGGTCATCCGCTTCAACGAGTCGATCCAGCGCGACCAGATCGACGTCCAGCGGCTGATCATGCTCAATATGGACCCGCCGGAGCACACTCGCGTACGGCAGATCGTGCAGCGCGGATTCACCCCGCGCGCGATCGGCTCGCTGCGGACCGCGCTCCACGACCGCGCCCGGCGGATCGTGGCCTCGGCGCTCGGCGCGGCGGCGGACGGCTCCTTCGACTTCGTCAGCGAGATAGCGGTGGAGCTGCCGCTCCAGGCCATCGCCGAGCTGATCGGCGTACCGCAGGAGGACCGGGCCCGGATCTTCGAGTGGTCCAACACCATGGCCTCGTACGACGATCCCGAGTTCGCGGTCACCGAGGCGGCCGGGATCGAGGCGACGGTGGAGTTCCTCTCGTACGCGATGGATCTGGCGGCGGCCCGCAAGAAGTGCCCCGCCCAGGACATCGTCAGCCGGCTGGTGGCGGCCGAGGGGGCGGGCAATCTGTCCTCGGACGAGTTCGGGTTCTTCGTGATCCTGCTGGCGGTGGCGGGCAATGAGACCACCCGCAACGCGATCACCCATGGGATGCACGCTTTTCTGACCCACCCCGAGCAGTGGGAGCTGTACCGGCGGGAGCGCCCCGAGACGGCGGCGGAGGAGATCGTGCGCTGGGCCTCGCCCATCGTCTCCTTCCAGCGCACCGCCACCCGGGATCTCACCCTGGGCGGCCGGGAGATCCGCGAGGGGGACCGGGTGGGGCTCTTCTACTCGTCCGCCAACAACGACCCCGAGGTCTTCGACCGGCCGGAGGTCTTCGACATCACCCGCGACCCCAATCCGCACCTCGGGTTCGGCGGCGGCGGCCCGCACTTCTGCCTGGGCAAGTCACTCGCGGTGATGGAGATCAATCTGATGTTCGACGCGCTGGCGGACGCGGCGCCGGATCTCCGGCTCGCGGGCGAGCCGCGCCGGCTGCGCTCGGCCTGGCTGAACGGGATCAAGGAACTCCAGGTCACCAGGGGCGGCGGCCCGAGTGTGCCGAGTGGCGGAATCGGGCGCGCGGGCGGATCCTGACTGAACGCGGCGATCCACCCCAGGGGGTACGGGAACCTTCCGTACCCCCTGGGGCAGCGCGCGCTACGACGGGGGTCCGGCCGGGACCGCCGCCTGCGGCTCCTGAGGATCGCCCGGGTCCTTCGAGTGGAGGGCCTTCCGCGGCTCCCCGCTCCCCCGGGGCTCCCGCGCGGCCGGGACCTGAACCGGAACCGGGGCCGGGCCCTGAACCGGAATGGTCTCGGGGACGGCGGCGGACCCCTCCGTACCCTCCGCGTTCTCCTCGCGCAGCTCGCGCCGGCCGGAGAGCAGATAGGTCAGGGCGAAGCCGGAGACGACGACGACCGCGCCGCCCAGCGCGTCCAGGATCCAGTGGTTCGCCGTGCCGACGATGACGACCAGCGTGATCAGCGGGTGGAGCGTGGCGAGCAGCTTCATCCACAGCTTCGGCGCGAGCAGTACGACCACCACGGCGCACCACAGCGACCAGCCGAAATGCAGCGAAGGCATCGCCGCGTACTGGTTGGTGACCTGGGTCAGCGGGCCGAACTCCGGATTGGCGAGGTCCTCGGTCCGGTGGACGGTGTCGATGAAGCCCATGCCGGGCATCAGCCTCGGCGGCGAGAGCGGGTAGAGCCAGAACCCGAGCAGCGCCAGCAGGGTGGCGAGGGCGAGCGCCGAGCGGGCCCAGCGGTAGTCCGAGGGACGGCGGACGTAGAGCACGCCCAGAATCAGCAGCGGGATCGGGAAGTGGAACGAGGTGTAGTAGAAGTTGAAGACGGCTTCCAGCCACTGGGTCCGCACCACCGCCTGGTTGGCCCAGTGCTCGATGTCGATGCCGATGGCCTGCTCGATCGAGATGATCTGCCGGGCGTGCTCCCGCGCCGCCTCCACACCGCCGGTCGCGGCGAGGCGGATCTGCGAGTAGACGGAGTAGCCGACCCTGATCACGATCAGTTCGAGCAGCAGATTCGGCCGGCTCACCACGCGCCGCCAGAACGGCAGCAGCGGGATCCGGCTCCAGCGGGACGGCAGCGGCCTGCGGTACTCGGTGGGGACGGGCTGCCCGAAGCCCGGCGAGGTCCGAAGGAGGAACGGCACCGCGCAGGCCGCCGCCAGGGCGGCGATCAGCACCGCGTTGTCGCGGACCGGGTGGAGCACGGCGATGTTCGGCAGCAGCATCTTGGCCGGCAGGGTGAGCGCCAGCACCGTCAGCACCGGCCACAGCATCCGGTCCGACCAGCTCTTGCCGACCCGGCCGACGACCGCGAGCAGCACCCACAGCAGCTGGTGCTGCCAGGTGGTGGGCGAGACCGCGACGGCGACACAGCCGGTCACGGCGACGGCCAGCAGCAGCTGGCCGTCCTGGGCGTAGCGCACCGCGCGGCGCAGGCCCAGCCAGACCACCGCGGCGGCGAGCGCCAGATAGAGAGCGATCTCCAGCGGCCCTTCGAGGCCGAAGCGGAGCAGCGCGCCGTGCAGCGACTGGTTGGCGAGCCCGTCGGGATGGGTGCCGAGCCCGGCCCCGGCGGCGTGGTCGATCCAGTACGCCGACGAGTCGCCGGGCATCGCGGCCCAGGCCAGCGCCGAGCAGACGGCGAAGGTCGCGGCCGAGGTGATCGCCGCCCGGCGGCGGCCGGTGAACCAGAGCAGCGGGGCGAAGAGCAGCACGGTGGGCTGAAGCGCGGCGGCGACGCCGATCAGCAGGCCGGACCGTCTCTCGCCGCGCGCCACGAAGCAGCCGAGGAGGACGAGAAGGACGGGGATGACGCTGGTCTGGCCGAGATGGAAGCTGTTGCGCACCGGGAGCGAGAGCATCAGCAGGCTGAGCGCGACCGGGGCCGCGAGCAGCTGACTGCGGCGCGAGACGGGCCCGGGGAGGGCGCGCGCCACGACCAGGGCGATGCCGGCGACCAGCAGCAGGGTGCCGAGGGCCCAGGCGATGCCCAGGGTCTCTTCGGCGGCGTGGGTCAGCGGTTTGAGCACCAGCCCCGCGAAGGGGGTGCCGGTGAACCGGTCGGTGTCGTACAGCGACCCCTCGACCCGCAGAACGCCGTTCTCGCCGATCCAGGCGTCCAGTTCCATGAAGCGTTCGCCGGGGGGCTGTCTCAGGACGGCGGCCGTCTGCCGTATGGCGAGAACGGCGGCCACGAGCCACAGGGCGATCCTTGCCGCACCCATCCTCGAATCCGTCGTCGCACTCCCGCGCACGCTGTGCTCCGCGTTCGCCACGTCGCGCCGCGCCTCCCCTACGTTCCGTTGTGTCCGGTTCTGCTCGGTGTCCCGAAGCCTTGCCCCAGAGCCTTGCACTGCCCGGTCGAGGAGACTCGGGCAACCCCCTCTTTGCCTGACCGCCGTCGGGATCCCGATGCCCGGCGGCGGCGGACGGCATGACGGGGCACGACATGCCTGAAGGGGCCGTGGGGGGACCTCAGGCCGTGGCGCGCACTCGCCCGTCACGGCTGCCGGGCCCGGGCCCGGAACCCCTCACTGGCATAAGTTTGACGTATGAATCAGAAGTCTCAGCAGCCCCTGGCGCGGAACCCTGATGTGTGGAGCGCGGTCGACGGCTATGTCACCGATCTGCTCGCCCCCGACGACGAGGCGCTGACCTCGGCTCTCTCGGCGAGCGACCAAGCGGGCCTGCCGCAGATCGCGGTGGCGGGCAATCAGGGCAAATTGCTGTATCTGCTGGCGAAGACCCAGGGCGCGCGCAGCGTGCTGGAGATCGGCACCTTGGGTGGCTACAGCACGATCTGGCTGGCCAGGGCGCTGCCGGAGGGCGGCAGGCTGATCTCCCTGGAGTACAGCGAGGCCCATGCGGAGGTGGCCCGCGCCAATCTCTCCCGCGCGGGTCTGGACGGGATCGCGGAGGTGCGGACGGGGGCGGCGCTGGAGACGCTGCCGAAGCTGGCGGCGGAGCCGGGGGCGGGCCCGTTCGATCTGTTCTTCATCGACGCGGACAAGAAGAACAATCCTCATTACGTGGAGTGGGCGCTCAAGCTCTCCCGGCCCGGCAGCGTGATCATTGTCGACAATGTGATCCGCGGCGGCGCGGTGCTCTCCGGGGAGGGCGCGGACGAGGCGGTCACCGGCACCCGGGAGATGTTCGAGGTGGTGGCCCGGGAGCCGCGCCTGGAGGCGACGGCGATCCAGACCGTGGGGACGAAGGGGTACGACGGGTTCCTGATCGCCCGGGTCCTGTCCTGACCCCGGCCGTCCTCTGAAGGGGCGGTCCCGGCTGAAGGGGTGGTCCCGACTGAAGGGGTGGTCCCGACTGAAGGGGTGGTCCCGGCGACCGTACGCGGCAGCGCGGCGGGTACCGTCGGGACCACCTCTATGCGAAGGATGTCCCTGTGGCCAGCGTGGTGAAGATCAACGTTCTGACCGTCCCCGCCGAGCAGCGCGAAGTGCTGGAGAAGCGCTTCGCCTCCCGTGCCGGATCCGTGGAGAGCGCCGACGGCTTTGAATGGTTCGAGCTGTTGCGCCCGCTGGAGGGCACCGACGACTATCTGGTCTACACGCGCTGGCGCAGCGAGGCGGATTTTGAGGCGTGGATGGCCGGTTCCATGCGCGGTGCGCACGGCCAGGCGGCCGGCTCCGGGCAGGGCGGTCCCGGGCAGGGCGGCGAGGGCGGCGAGGGCGGCGAGAAGCCCAAGCCCGCCGCGACCGGTTCGACGGTGTGGTCGTTCGAGGTGGTCCAGTCGGCCGCCCCGAAGGCCTGACCTGTCTGAGCCATAAAATCGCTGGTCAGCGGTGCGGCGGCTGAGGTAGAGAGGGTGCTGTGAACCACTGGACCTTCGCCCCCGAGGCCGTCGGCACCCCCGACGCGAGCCTGCTGCGCCATGACTACTACGACGAGGTCGCGAGCCGCTACTGGAAGCGGCCCGCGACCGCCGAGGAGATAGCCGGCGGGCTCGCCGGGGACGGCGCCGAGCTGCTCACCCCGCCCACCGGCGAGTTCCTCGTCGGCCGGTACGGCGGCGAGGCGACGGCAGCGGCCTGCGGCGGAGTCCTGCTGCTGGACGCCGACCGCGCCGAGCTGACCCGGGTCTATGTGCGGCCCGCGTTCCGCGGCAAGGGGGGCGCGGGGCTGCTCCTCGACGCGCTGGAGGAGCGGGCGCGCGGGCTGGGGGCCCGGCGCATGGTGCTCAACACCCGGCTCGACCTGGTCGAGGCCCGTGCGCTGTACACCCGCCACGGCTACGCCGAGACCCCCGCGTACTGCACCGGCCCGTACATGGACGTCTGGTACGCCAAGGAGCTGTGAGCGTTGCGAGCTGCGAGCTGTGAGCTGTGAGCGCCTCGGGGGCTCTCACGGCGCGCGGTGGTCCCGGGGCGGCCCGGGGCCGCCCGGCCGCTCGCCGTCCGATCCGCACAGCTCCGCGTTGAGCTCCTCCACCAGCTGTACGAGGTCGGTGGGCCGGTCCGGCCCCCACCAGTCGCCGAGCAGTTCGGCGAGTGAGTCCTCCCGGGCCTGGGCCAGCCGGACGGCGGCCTGGAGTCCGCTCTCGGAGAGCAGCAGCTGCACCCCCTCGCGCCGGACGAGCCCGCGTTCCTCCAGCTGCCGCGAGGCGTTGGTGATGGCCTCCAGCGGTACGGGGGTGGTGTCGGCGAGCAGGCCGGGTTCGACGGTCCCGTGGCGGCGGATCCGCAGCAGCACCCAGCTGGCGGCCGGGAGCAGGTCGTACCCCGCCTTGGCGGTGATCCGCTCGTACACCTCGCGGCGGCCGTCGCGCGAGCCGAGCACCGACAGCGCGCGGGCGCACTCCTCCCGGGAGGAGCGTTCGACCGGGTTGGAGGCGAGGGTCTGGCTGGGGTCGGGGGCGGTGACCGAGCCGCGCAGCGGGTCCTCCCTGAGGAACCAGGCGACGATGAAGGCGAGCACCACCACGGGCACCGCGTACAGAAAGACGTCGGTGATCGCGGAGGAGAAGGCGTGGATCACCGGCTGGCGCAGTCCCGGCGGGAGTTTGGAGATCGCCTGCGGGTCGGCTGCCAGCTCCCCGGCGTCGGCCCCGGGGGGAACGGGCCGGCCCCGGAGTGCGTCGGCGAGCTTGGTCCGCAGCCCGTTGGAGAAGACCGTGCCGAAGATGGCGACGCCGAAGGAGGCCCCGATGGAGCGGAAGAAGGTCGCCCCGGAAGTGGCGACGCCCAGATCCTCGTAGCGGACCGCGTTCTGCACCACCAGCACCAGCACCTGCATGACCAGGCCCAGACCGGTGCCGAAGACGAAGAAGTAGACGCTGATCTGCCAGTTGGAGCTGGTCTCGGTGAGCCGGTGGAGCAGCAGCAGCCCGATCGCGGTGATCCCGGTCCCGAGGATGGGGAAGATCTTCCACCGTCCGGTGCGGCTGACGAGCTGCCCGGAGACGGTGGACGCCAGCAGCAGCCCGATCACCATCGGCAGCATGTGCACGCCCGAGAGGGTGGGGCTGATGCCGTGCACGACCTGGAGGAAGGTCGGCAGGAACGTCATCGCGCCGAACATGGCGAACCCGATGATGAAGCTGATGACCGCGACCAGGGTGAAGGTGCGGATACGGAAGAGCCGCAGCGGCAGCACCGGCTCGGCGGCCCGGCGCTCGACCCGGATGAAGACCGCCAGCAGCACCGCGCCGAGCACGGCGAGCCCGATGATCTGCGGTGAGCCCCAGGCCCAGGTGGTGCCGCCGAGCGAGGCGACGAGGACCAGACAGGTGGCGACGGAGGCGATCAGGAAGGTGCCGAGGTAGTCGATGGTGTGCGGGGTGGAGCGGACCGGGATGTGCAGCACGGCGGCGATGACGAGCAGTGCGACGACGCCGATGGGGAGGTTGATGTAGAACACCCAGCGCCAGCTGAGATTGTCGGTGAAGAAGCCGCCGAGCAGCGGGCCCAGCACACTGCTCGCGCCGAAGACCGCGCCGAAGAGCCCCTGGTACTTGCCGCGCTCGCGCGGCGAGACGATGTCGCCGACGATCGCCATCGACAGCACCATCAGCCCGCCGCCGCCCAGGCCCTGGAGCGCGCGGAAGCCGATGAGCTGGGGCATGTTCTGGGCGATGCCGCAGAGCGCGGAGCCGATCAGGAAGATGACGATCGCGGCCTGGAAGAGCTTCTTGCGGCCGTACTGGTCGCCGAGTTTCCCCCACAGCGGGGTGGCGGCGGTGGAGGCCAGCAGATAGGCGGTGACCACCCAGGAGAGATGTTCCAGGCCGCCCAGCTCGCTGACGATGGTGGGCAGCGCGGTGGAGACGATCGTCTGGTCGAGGGCGGCGAGCAGCATCCCGAGCAGCAGGGCCCCGATCGCGACCATCACGGAGCGGGGATTCTGGCCCTCGCCCGGGGCCGGGCCGCCGGCCGGGCTCGGGGGGCTGCCGCTCGCTTCCAGCGCCATGGGCGATCTCCTCGGGTCCGCGTCCTCTCCATCGTGTGGGGTGCGGACGGTTACGGCCTGCGGAGAGGGGCCGGGGGTGGGGCCGGCGGGCGCGGGGGTGGCGTTGTGGCGCTTTGGTTTGTATCCTATTGAAACAAAGTGGCTTCGTCCGTACTCCCTGACCGGCGGGCGAGGCCGCTTGACTCTTCACCCTCTCTTCCTTCTTTCTTTCCTTCCGCGCGGTTTTCGAGGAGTGTCCGCGGTCGCCACGGAGTACGGAGCACCTCGATGCCGAAAGCCAGCCTGACCGCCCGCGCCCTCCTCCTCGACATGGACGGCACCCTCGTCAACTCGGACGCGGCGGTGGAGCGCATCTGGCGGCAGTGGGCCGAGGGGCACGGGCTGGACCCGGACGAGGCCCTCAAGGTCGTCCACGGCCGGCAGGGGTACGCGTCGATGGCCGAGCTGCTCCCGGACCGCCCGATGGAGCTGAACCACGCGGAGAACGCCGAGATGCTCGCCCGCGAGACCGCCGACGTCGAGGGCGTCGTGCCCATACCCGGCGCCGCCGCCTTCCTGGCCTCCGTCGCGGATCTCCCCCACGCCCTGGTGACCTCGGCCGACGCCGCCCTGGCCCAGGCCCGGATGACGGCCGCCGGCCTGCCGATGCCCGAGGTCCGCATCACCGCCGAGTCCGTCGGCGCGAGCAAGCCCGACCCCGAGGGCTTCCTCAAGGGCGCCGCCGAACTGGGCTTCACCCCCGCCGACTGCGTCGCCTTCGAGGACTCCGCCGCCGGCATCACCGCCGCCCGCGCCGCCGGCACCCTCATCATCGGCGTCGGCCCCCGCGCCCTCCCCCACTCCCCCGACCTCCACGTACCGGACCTGACCCACCTGGAGATCACCGCCGCCCCGGACGGCCTGATCACCTTCCGCCGGAGGGCCTCCTAGCGAAGCCAGGGGGACGCGAACCTGGCCCCACGAGACCTGGAGGCCGCCCCGCAGAGCTCCCGGTTCAACTCCGGGAGCGGGCACGCTTACTCGGTAGCACGCGGCGACTGGCTCCTCGCGGCCATCGCCAGCGCGACAATCCATCCGATCAGAGTCCACCCGAGTAGCAGATTGATCACGAGAACCGATCCGCTGTTCGGGACGTTCCGAGTGAAAGCCACTATCGTCGGTACGAAGTAGGCGATAAATAGAATTACGCCAACAGCCACTGCAATAACCGTCGCACCATCACCAAACACTGTCGCCTCCACAAGGCGGTTGGCTTCCGATGATTTCAGCTGGCTCATCATCCCTGACTTTCACCGGCTGTACAGATGCCGTGCCCCAGAACACCAGGGTCTGGCACCTGCTCGACTTTCCTCCGGAGACCGCACGCCTCAACCACTGAGCAGCACCGGACGTGCGGCCCACACCCCTCCCGCCCCGGGAGCCCCCGGAGCCCCCGGCCTCACCCCGTGATCGCCTCGTACAGGCTGAACCCGGCCAGCGCCAGCATCAGCCCCGCGGCCACCTTCGTGATCAGCTTCAGCGGGACGTACTTCATCAGCGTCCGCCCCCCGAGGATCCCGATCCCCGCCACCGTCCACAGCGCCAGCACCGCGCCCAGCCCCACCGAGACGGGGTTGTCGTAGCGGGCCGCCAGGTTCGCCGTCATGATCTGGGTCAGATCGCCGAACTCGGCGACGAGGATGAGCATGAAACCGGCGCCGGAGACCTTCCAGAAGGACTGGTCGGCCGGGGGCTTGATGTTCTCGCCGTCGTCGTCGTGCTTCCTCAGCAGGAGCACCAGCGCACCCGCCAGGAAGAGCGCGCCCACCACGGCCTGCACCAGCCGGTGGGGCAGCAGGGTCAGTACGCTGCCCGCCGCGATCGCCAGCGCCACATGGACAGTGAAGGCGGCGGCCACGCCGGCGAAGACATAGGAGGCGCGATAGCGGGTGCCCAGCATCAGACCGGCGAGGGCGGTCTTGTCGGGGAGTTCGGCGAGGAAGACGACGCCGAAGGTGATCGCCATGACAGTGAAGCTGATCACGGTTGGGATTCCTCAATCGATCGGGGCTGCCGCACCGAGAGACCAAACGTGAAAGAGGGGTCGCTTCGGCCCGGCAGCGTCAATAGGACACTGCGGCCGAAGGTCTCGCTGGCGGATCAGTACGATCCGCCTCCGGGCGCCGGCCGGACCCGAGGGTCCAGCAGTATGTCGACGGTCCGGCGAAGAGCTACTCCCCTTCTGCTCCGTTCAGGGTACGCCACCCCCGTGCGGCCCGCCCTCCCCGCGCCCGGCCTCATCCGTCGCGGCGCAGCTTTCCGCGCGCCACCAGCTCCAGCACCACCGCGACCGCCACCGCCTGCACCGCCATCAGCCCGACCAGCACAAACAGCTGTACGGCTCCGGCGAGGAGCGGGGACGCGCCGCCGAGCAGCATCCCGACGAACGCTCCCGGGAGAGTGACAAGGCCCACGGTCCTGGTCTGGTCGAGCCCCGGGAGCAGCGCGTCCGCCGCCGAGCCGCGCGCCACCTCCAGCCGGGCGTCGCGGTCGAGGAGGCCGAGCGCCATGCCGGCCTCCACCTCTCCGTGCCGGATCTTCAGCTCGTCCAGCGCGCGCCGCCCCGCGAGCACGGTGACGGTGAGCGCGCCGCCGATGAGGATCCCGGCGACGGGGACCAGCGCGATGCCCTTGAGGGGTACGAGCCCGGTGAGCAGCAGCGCGGCCAGTACCGGGAAGACGCCCGCCGCGATGGGCGCGGCGGCCCACCACCAGCTCGCGCCCCGGGTGATCCGGCGGCCCGCGGTGCGCACGGCGACGGCGTACATCAGGAGGACGAAGCCGAACAGCAGCGGCAGGGAGCCGACCACCCAGCCGATGACGAGGGAGACGGCGGCGAGCTGGACGGCGGCCCGCGCCCCCGCGATCACGATCTCCCGGGCCCGTCGGAGGTGGGCGAGCGCGACCACCGTCGCGGCCACCGCGAGGAGTACGGCCAGGACCGCGCCGAAGGTGGCATTGACCGTCAGCAGCACCCGGCAACCCTACGCCCACGCCCGGCCGCCGGTCGGCCGGCCGCAGGGCCCACCTCGCACCCGAACAAGTGTCAGAACCACGCACCTCCGAAATCCGTACACACCCCATCAGCAACCCCGGCCACTTCACCGGAATGTGTTGATCCGTCAGAACACTTGATCTGTCGTGTCCATGTCGTCACCCTGTTGTCGAGGGCCTGCCAACACCGCCGGCCCGATGGTCCAGCCCCGCCGCCCGGACGTCCGGCGGCGGTCCGGCTCCCGCCACCGACCAGGAGTTGAAGATGTTCAGCCGCTACGCGCGTCACCCCCGCAGCAGCGCCACCGTCCGCCGTGTCACCGCCCTGGCCGCCACCGCCGCACTCGCCCTCACGGGACTGCTCGCCACCGCCCCGGCCGCCCAGGCGGCACCGCCCACTCCGGTGGACGGGGCCACCGCGCGCTCGTACCTGGCGGGGCTGACCGTACGGACCGACGGGTCCTCCAGCGGCTACAGCCGCGACAAGTTCCCCCACTGGTCGACCCAGTCGGGCACCTGCAACACCCGTGAGGTCGTCCTCAAGCGCGACGGCGTCGGCGTGGTGCAGAACTCCAGCTGCGCGGCGGTCAGCGGCAGCTGGTACTCGGAGTTCGACGGCGCGACCTGGACCGCGGCCTCCGACGTGGACATCGACCACCTCGTGCCGCTCGCCGAGGCCTGGCGCTCGGGCGCGAGCGGCTGGACCGCGGCGAAGCGCCAGACCTTCGCCAATGACCTCGTCCAGCCGCAGCTGATCGCCGTCACCGACAACGTCAACCAGGCCAAGGGCGACAAGGACCCGGCCAAGTGGCTGCCCCCGCGCACCTCGTACATCTGTACCTACGTCCGGATGTGGGTGCAGGTGAAGCACTCCTACGGTCTGAGCGTCGACACGGCGGAGAAGAGCGCCCTCCAGTCCGCGCTGGCCGGCTGCTGACCGACGGCTTACCGGCGGCTTACCGATGGCCGACCGGTCGGTGGCCTACGGGCGACCCACCGCTGACCGGCGGCTTACCGGCCGCCGGTCAGCCGGTGACAGGGAGAGGGGCCGGAATAGGGCACAGTCTCGTTTTAGTCGGATATTCGACATGAGATTCCTATGAGAAACACCCTCCGATTGAATGTTGAACTTGCAAGCAATAATCGCGTCTCCCTAGCTTTGGCTCATTGGTTCCCTGTCCCCCACACAGCAGGAGTCCCCCATGGCCAACACCTCTCTGCCCGCGAAGCTCGACCAGTCCCAGCCCTATGTCATAGGCGCGTTCCGCATCGTCATCGGCCTGCTCTTCGCATGTCACGGCGCGGCCTCGCTCTTCGGCGTCCTGGGCGGCGCGCACGGCGGCGGCACAGTCGAGACCGGCGCCTGGCCGGGCTGGTACGCGGCAGTGATCCAGCTGGTCGGAGGCGGTCTGGTGATGCTCGGCGTCGGCACCCGCAGCGCCGCCTTCATCTGCTCCGGCTCGATGGCGTACGCGTACTTCGTGGAGCACCAGTCGGCGGGCCTCTTCCCGCTGGAGAACAGCGGCGAGGCCTCCGCGCTGTTCTGCTGGGCCTTCCTGCTGCTGGTCTTCACCGGCTCGGGAGCCCTGTCGCTGGACAAGCTCTTCGGCTCCCGCGGTTCCGACCGCACCCGGGAGAAGGGCCGCGATTCGGCCACCGTCGCCGCCTGATCACCCCGGCCGAGCGCCCGGATCCTCCCCCAGGAGGGCCGGGCGCTCCGCTCTCTCCCGGGGCCTTCCCCAGAGGCCGACCGGGCCCGAGTCTGAATTCAGGACAGAAAGTGATGATCACAACATTGATGACCCCTGGGTGATCTCTCGGCAAAGCCCCGGCGTACGCTGTACAGCTGATACTGCCGCCAAAATCGACCGCTTCCCGCGTCGCGGCACGTCCACGAAACGGAGCGAGTCAAGGTGCTAGAGAGTCTGGGGTCGCTGACCAGCAGCCCCTGGATCTACGCAGTGGTGGCCCTCTCCGTACTCCTCGACGTCTTCCTGCCGGTGCTGCCGAGCGGTGTGCTGGTGATCGCCGTGGCGACCGCCGCCGCGGCCGGCTCGGCCACCGCCACCACGGTCGCCGGTGCGGCCGAGCAGGTCCCGCGCGAGGTGCCCTCGCTGCTGATCCTGGTGTTGTGCGCGGCCACCGCCTCCGTACTCGGCGACTTGATCGCCTATCGGCTGGCCCGGCGCGGCGGACACCGCTTCGACCGGGCGATCGCCAAATCGCGCAGGCTGACCAGCGCACAGGCCCGCCTCGGCGCGACGCTCAGCCGCGGCGGCGGGGCGCTGGTCGTGATCGCCCGCTTCGCCCCGGCCGGCCGCTCGGTGGTCTCCCTGAGCGCGGGTGCCACCCACCGCAAGGTGAAGGACTTCCTGCCCTGGTCGGCCCTGGCCGGAGTGGCCTGGGCCGGTTACAGCGTGAGCCTCGGCTACTTCGGCGGCCAGTGGCTGGGCGCGAGCTGGGTCGGCGCGGCGGTCTCGGTGCTGGCGCTCTTCGGCGCGGGCGCGCTCGCCGCGTACGTCATGCGCAGACGGCCGACGGCCGCCCCGGCCGCCGCCGAGGCCTGAAGAGCCTGAACCGGCCTGACCGGCCTGACCGGCCTGACCGGCCTTAAAACCGCCCGCCCTGGGACCACTGTCTCAGGGCTTTGCCATACCCCGGACCTCCAGCCCTTCCAGGAGCACCCGAGTCGCCTCCGTGATCTCCTCGACGGCACGCTCGAACACCTCCTTGTTGTGCGCGGCGGGGGCCCGGAAACCGGACACCTTCCGTACGTACTGAAGGGCTGCTGCGTGGAAATCCTCCTCGGTGGCCTGCTCGGGGAGGACCGGCGGACGGAGAGTCTTGATACTGCGGCACATGCCTTCAGTGTGCACCCGCCCGGTGCGCTCCGGGGCTGTTCCGGCGGATCGCGAGGGACGGCGGATCGCGGGGCCTAGTGGATCGTGAGGCCGCCCCCGGCGACCGCCTCGTCCAGATCCACGCCGTCCAGGGCCGCCGGGGCGGCCAGCACCACCGGGATCGCCCGCTCGTCGCCCGGGGCCGCCGGGTCGAACCAGACCACCGCGCGATCGCCGGGGCGCGGCGGGGCGGCCCGGTCGAAGAGCCCGGTCTTGGTCACCCAGCGGTCGATCCCCGTGTGATCGGTGAACTTCACGACGAAGCGGATACGGGGCCGGCCCATGATCTCGGTCCCGGTCGCGGCGGCCTCGGTGACCTCGCCCCGGGTACGCCGCCCCGTCGCGAGAACCTCCCTGGTCCGCGCCGCGCGCCGCCGCCGGACCCGCTCGTACAGCAGCGAGAGGACGATCCGCAGGACGGCGACGGACAGCAGCAGCGCGGGAACCCAGTACCGCGAGGTCCACGCCAGCCACGCCGCCGCGCCCCACTCCTCGCCCGGCAGCCCGCTCGCGTCCACGAAGACGCCGGGCTCCGGGGCGGGCGTCCAGAACGAGCGCGCGCCGAAGAAGAACCCGAGGGCGATGCCCACGGCGACGACCGCCGTCGAGAGGGCCTCCTGAAGGTTCAGCCCGATCCGGGCGGCCAGCCGTCTCCTCGGCCCCAGGCCGCTGAGCACCCCGGCGAACGCTCCGGCGAAGGTCGCCTAGAAGAACCCCGGCAGATCGTTGACCGGCTCCGTGTCCTCGGTGAGATAGCCGGTGCCCACCGGGTAGGCCGCCATGTCGGCGATCCCCACCCCGAACAGACCCCAGGCCCCGCCGAAGACCAGCAGCCCCAGCGCCGTACCGACGCCGAGGACCGGACCCCGGCTCCGGCTCCGGCTCCGGCTCCGGCTCCGGGCCAGCTCTCGTCTCCGCCGCTCGGCGGCCGGATCGACCGTGCTCATCGCTGCCCCCTGCGCGCTCGCACTCCCGGCGTCCGGCGGACCGGAGCGAAGTACCGGGAAGCATAAGACAGTTGTCCCCACCGGGACCCGAGGCAGTCTTGCGCGCGCGGCACGAGGGCTGCTGCCATAGCGGCACGGTCGGCGCTGCTGCGGGAGGGGTCCGGGTGGAAGAGCTGAGGGTCACCTCGTGGCAGCGATTCGGACATGACCGTCTCTATGTGAATCTTCCGGACGGTACTACGGTCGCCTGGGCCGACCGGGCCAAGGGCGAGGTCACCTTTCTGCGGCCGAGCTACCGCGACGCGGTCTTCGACGCCCTCGCCCGGCACACCCCCGGCGACGCACCCGGGCACCCGGCCGCCGCCCCCCGTTCCCCGGCTCCGGCACTGCCGCCGCTGACCCCGGAGGACGACCTCAGCTCCCGCCGCCCCGGCGCGGCACTGCGCGAACTGCTCGACGATTCCGGCCCCGGGCTGCTGGAACGCCTCCTCGACCGGCTGCTCCGGCGCGGCTCGGACTGGGACTCCTGGCGTCAGGGCCTGATCGGCGAGCGCCGGGTCGGAGCCGAGCTGAACCGGCTGACCCGGCACGGCTGGCGGGTGCTGCACTCGGTGCCGCTCCCGCGCGACGTCGACATCGACCATCTGCTGATCGGCCCCGGCGGGGTCTTCTGCGTCAACACCAAGCACCACGAGCGGAAGTCCGTCTGGGTCGGCGATCACACCGTGAAGATCGACAACGGCCCGCCCCGGCCCCATCTGATGAAGAGCCGCACCGAGGCCCGCCGGGTCCGCGCCGTCCTGGAGCGGTTCTGCCCCTTCGCCGTCCCCGTCCAGCCGGTACTCGTCTTCGTCGGCGTCACCCGGCTCGATGTCGCCGCCCCCGACCTCGATGTCCGCGTCTACCAGGAACGCCAGGTCGCCGCTCTGGGCCCGCTGTCCGGCGCGCTCACCGCCGCCCAGGTCGAGCGGGTCTTCGACGTGGCCCGCGACCGGCGCGTCTGGCTGGACGCCTGACACCCACCGGCCGGCCCGCTCCAGGGCATCCTTGCCCCATGACGATTCAGGGGGACATGGTCGAGCGGTTGCGACCGCTGGTCGAGGCCTGCCAGGACCGTGAGCAGGGAGCCGTACGGTTCCGTCCGGCCACCTGGCGCCCCTGGCTGGAACCCCACGGCGCGACCCGCGTCCTCTCCGCCGGAACCCCCGCCCCCGGCTTCCCCGCCGGGGACCGCCACCTCACCCGCGGCGATCTGGCCACCCTGCGCGACCGCGCGGACGACCGCCCCGACGGCCTCCGCGACCTCTTCACCGCCACCATGATCTGGGGCTCCGGCACCAGCAACGGCCGCGGCCCCCGCCACACCGCCGCCGCCCTCTCCGACCCCCGGCTCCCCCGGACCCTCCGCGCCACCCGCGACGCCGTCCGGGCCGGAGAGCTGCGCCAGGCCTACGAGCGCTTCGCCGTCCGAGGCGTCGGCCGCTCCTTCTTCACCAAGTGGTTCGCCGCCGCGGACGACCGGGACGCCGCCTCCCCCCGCGCCCTCATCCTCGACGACCGCGTCCTCCGCTCCCTCAACCGCCTCGGCTGGTCCAGCGCGACAGCGGCCGGAAGCCGCCGCCGATCCCTCCGTTACGTCACCTACGTACACTCCATGCACGCCTGGGCCGAGCCCCTGTCCCTGGACGCCTCCCGGCTCGAATGGATCATGTTCGAACTGAACGGGCAGGTGGGCACGGGGACCGGGTCGCCCATCGCCTGATCCGCCGGTCATAACCCGTCAGAGTGAATTCACGCCACCACCGCTCCGACCGCCGATACCCTGCGCGGGACATGACCGACTTTGCCGACGAAGCCCGTTCCCGAGCAGCCCACTTACTCCGCATGGCCCGCACCGACGACGCCGTCCAACGCGCCCGCATCATCGCCTACGCCGCCAGCACCCCCGACCCTCCCCTCATGGGGCCCCAAGGCATTCACACCACCGGCTGCCCGGTATGCGCGGGCACCATGTGGCTCCAGCGCGAGATCCGCGTCTGCGCCTCCTGCGGACACATCGAGGACACATGATCTGCCTCCGCTGCGGACTCGCCCACTCCCGCGAAGACAACACCGGCCTCCAAACCGTCCTCGCCGCCCTCGACCACGTCCTCGACACCCTCCACCCCACCCGCGCCGCCGACCGCCACATCACCCGAGCCCTGGAGGCCCAGATGGGACAGACCATCCAGACCCGCGGCTGCCCCAAATGCGGCGGCACCATGTACCGCACCGTCGACACCGACCCCGACGGCAATCAAATCGGCGCCCCCCAATACGTCTGCTCCAACCACACCTGCGGCACGGTCGAATGAACCCTGCCCGGGGAAGCGCTTCTTCTTAGGTCCGCCGTCCGGGGATTCGTGATCTGCCGCACCGGCAAAACCGACTACACGGCCGTCGGCTGCACCGTCGGCGGTCGAGCGTGGATCAGCGGCTCCGGTTCCCACTGGCTCGACCGAGGACCCCGACCATGACTCTGTACACCTTCGGCGGGACGCCCGCCGATGTTCTGACCGACCCGACCGGCAATGTCCTCGCGGACCATCCGGTACTGGTGCGCGCCGCCACCACCGGGGCGATCGTCACCACGCTCTACGAGGCGGACGGGGTGACCGCGATCGGCGCCCTCCGCACCAACCCGTCCGGCAGCGCGGCACCGGGCGCGATCCGGCTGTTCAAGGCCGCGGACGTGCCCGCGATCGAGTACGAATACGAGTCCGGGGCCGGAGCCGGAGCCGGAGCCGGATCCGGCGGCGGGTCCAGCGGCGGGTCCGGGTCCGGCGGCGGTGCGGGGACGCGGGTACGCCGGTACCGGACGGCGTGGGAGTCGGCGCGGGCTACCCCGGCGGGCGCACCGGGCCCCGCGGGTCCCACGAGTCCCACGGCCCCCACCGGGCATCTCTTCCCGGTGACCGGCGCGGTGGGCGACGGCATCACCGACGACCGCGCCGTGATCCAGGCCCAGCTGAACGCGGCCCGTGACGCCGGCGGCGGAACGGTGGTCCTTCCGCCGGGCCGGGTCTACGGTGTCGCCGACTTCCTGACGGTGTACGACAACACGGTGATCTCGGCCTACGGCGCGACCGTCAAAGCCATCGCCAACACCGGCATCCTGCGGAACTTCCTGAGCTCCGAGACCTTCGCCGGGTACACCGGCCACTCCCGGATCCAGGTGCTGGGCGGCGTATGGGACGGCAACGCGGCCGACGGAACCACGGGCAGCGTCACAGCGATGGTGAACGTGATCGGATTCGTCCACTGCGCGGACGCCACCGTACGGGACGCGATCATCCGCGACACCAGTTCGGCACACGGCGTGGAGATGAACTCCGTCGACGGCGGCCGGGTGATCAACTGCCGGTTCGAGGGGTACCGCGACAACTCCGGCACAGCGTCACGGCGGTACTCCGAGGCGGTACAGATCGACCTCGCCAAATCCGGCAGCTCGTCGATCGGGCTCTTCGACGACACCCCGGCGAGGAACATCCTCGTCCAGGGCTGCTACTTCGGCCCCTCGGCACGGCTCGGACCGTTCGGACGGGCGGTCGGCTCGCACAGCAGCGCCCCCGGCGTCCACTACGACAACATCCAGATCCTGAACAACAGAATCGACTCCACACTCCAGGAAGGCGTCCACGGATTCGGCTGGCGCCGCTCAGTGATCGCCAACAACATCATCGAGAACACCGGGCTCTCCGGCATCGAAGTGACCGTCCCCGATCCGGCGACGGCCGGATACGCCCTCACTTCCCACTCCGTCGTGATCGCGGGGAACGTGGTCGACAGCCCGGCCGGGGAGTCGGCGATCCGGGCCATCGGCCACGCCACCGCGAAGCTGAGCGGCGTACGCATCGACGGCAACACCCTCCGCGACGCGGCCTCGACCGGCATCCAGGCCGAGCACTGCACCGCCCCCGGCATCACGGGCAACACGATCGACTCCACCGGTTCGACGGGCATCTTCGCTCACTACAGCGACGGCGCGTCGATCGAGGGCAACACACTCCGCGCCACCGGCTCCAACGCGATCAACGTCAGCGGGAGCGTCAGCGCGGCGATCACCGGCAACCACATCGACACCACCACCACGAACCACGGCGTCTACATCGGCCTCGGCGGCGACCGCACGACCGCCGGCCGGGACGCCGTCATCACCGGCAACAAGATCCGGAGGGCCGGGAGCGCGGGCATCCGCCTGTCCACCTCCGCGACCGGCTGCCTCGCCACGGGAAACCAGATTCGCAGAGACGGCGGAACCACCGCGAGCGGAATCTCCCTCGCCGCGAACGCGACCGGAGCGATCCTCCTCGGCAACGACCTCAGCAAGAACGCCTGGAACGCGCCCACCGCACTCGCCGTCTCCACCGCCGCTCCCGTCACCGGCGGCGGCGAAACGACCACTCTGCCCGGAACCAACATCGTCGACACCGACCTCACCCCGGGGCACGCCCTGGAATCGGCCCTCCGGCCGCCCGGCAGATACGAGACCACGAGCCGGCTCCGCTGCGGCACCGCGTCCACCCCCCTCAGCGGCGTCCTCAACCTCGTACCGATCTGGCTTCCACGGGGCCTGACCATCTCCAACATCAGCTTCACCTCGGGCACCATCGGCGCGCTGTCCCCCACCAACCACTGGTTCACCCTCCACGACGCCTCCCGAGCGGCCCTCGCACGGACCGCCGACCAGACCACCGCCCCCTGGCCCGCCGACACCACGAAAACCCTCGCCATCGCCCAGACCACGACAGCGAGCAGCGCCCCCTCCTTCACCACCGCCTACGCCGGGCTCCACTACCTCGGCATCATGATCGCCGCCGCCACCCCGCCCACCCTCATCAGCGAGGGCACCCTCACCGCCCTCGCCTCCACCCCACCCGGCCTCGGCGCGACCAACACCAACCAGACCACACCCCCCACCCTCACCGACGGCACCTTCACCACCGCCGCGTTCACCGGCAGCGCGCTCCTGGCGTACGCGTACGTCACCTAGGGTCCGGCTCCCTGGAGTCGATCTCCTAAAAATCCCCTGAAACGACAGCAGCGGAGTCCCGGACCAAGGTCGGTCCGGGGCTCCGCTGCTGTTCAACCATGGTGGGCGCGGACGGTTTCGAACCGCCGACATCTGCTTTGTAAGAGCAGCGCTCTACCCCTGAGCTACGCACCCGTGGATGAGAGGACAGCGTACATGGCGGAGGGCCCTGACTCGCAAACCCGTTCTCGCGGGTCAGGGGCGGGAGGGGGCAGGGGGCGGAGGGGGGATAGCCCCACCGTGGGGAGGGTGGGCGGCCGGATCGTGGTGGGGGTGGGGGGCTCATAGCGTGGGGGGACATCGCTTGGGGAACCGCTGGGGGAATGATCTTGATGGCCGCGAACACCGTCGTCACCGCCGTTGACCGTGCTGCCGCTCGGCGGGGCCGGCTCGTCCGGGTCGCTGTGGGGATCGGGGGTGGGGGGATGTTGATGGGGGCGCTGGTGGGGTGTGGGAGTGCGGAGGCGGAGGAGGCGCCGGTGGAGCGGAAGGCGTTCGCGCTGGAGGGGGATCGGTTGACGGTGGACAGTGACAATTCGGCGGTGGAGGTGGTCGCGGCCGATGTGGAGAAGGTGGAGGTGAGCAGGCAGATCGATGGGTGGGTGTTCGTCGGGAGCGGGCCCGAGGCCTCGTGGCGGATGGAGGGGGAGCGGCTGGTTCTGCGGATGGGCTGCAAGGGGATCGTCAGTGACTGTTCGGGGCGGCAGACGGTGAAGGTGCCGCGTGGGGTCGCGGTGACGGTGGTGGATGAGAACGGGGGCGTGACGGCGTCCGGGTTCAGTACGCCGTTGAAGATCGATTCGGGCAACGGCGATGTGACGGTGCGGGACACGAGCGGGGCGCTCGACCTGGTGAGTGACAACGGGACGATCACCACGGAGAGGGTCACGGCGAAGACCGTGCGGGCGGTGTCGGACAACGGGGAGGTCCGGATCGGGCTGAAGGCGGGGGCCGTGCCGGAGCGGGTGGAGACGGTGAGTGACAACGGGGGGATCAGGATCGATCTGCCGCGCGCGGGGGCTCCGTACGCGGTCACGGCGGAGAGCGACAACGGGACGGTGGACGTCGACCCGGCGGTCGGCTCGGGTGGGACGCGGGTGGTGAGCGCCCGGAGCGACAACGGGTGGGTGAAGGTGCGCGCCGCCGACTAGAGGTGTCTCTTTGACCGGTTGGTCAGTTGATCGGATGTGTCCGTCCGGTTAGTGATCACTGATGCGATGTGGGGCCGGATCGAGCCGCTGGTGCCGACCGGTCCGGCCCGCGGTCGGCGATGGGGTCGATCACCGCCGAACCTTGGAGGCCATCGCATGGAAGTGCCGAACCTGCTCGCCCTGGCGGGACCTGCCGGACGAGCTCGGCTCGTTCCAGACCGCCCGCAAACGGCTGATCCGGTGGGCCGTGGACGGCACCTGGGAACGCATCTTTGCCGCGGTCCTGGCAGCGGCCGAGGGTGCTGACGACATCGGCTGGACCGTGTCGGTGGACTCCGCCGTCTGCCGAGCTCACCAGCATGCCGCCGGTGCCAGGAAAAAGGGGCTCCAGGCCGGGCCGAACCCGACGACCATGCGCTCGGACGCTCCCGAGGCGGTCTCAGCACGAAGGTTCACCTCGTCGGCGGCAGCCGTGCACGCCCCCTGGCTCTCCGGGTCACCGCAGGCCAGGCAGGCGACGCCCCGGCCTTCGAGACCGTCATGGCCGGCATCCGTGTTCCGCGAAGCGGACCTGGAAGACCGAGGACCCGACCCGATGCCGTCCTCGCAGGCCGCGCGTACTCATCCCGCGCGATCCGAAGCCACCTCCGCCGACGCGGAATCCGCGCTGTCATTCCCCAGCCGTCCGACCGGGTCGGCCACCGTCTGCGGCGAGGCCGCCCGGGTGGCCGACCACCCGCTTTCGACGCCGAGGCGTACAAGCAGCGCAACGCGGTCGGACGATGCATCAACCGGCTCAAACAGTGGCGTGGGCCGGTAATGCGAACGGACAAGCTCGCGATTGCCTACCAGGCCGCACTCCACCTCGCGGCCATCCTCATCCGGGCCCGCAGACGACCCACGAGAGAAGCTTCAGGACTGATGGCCGATGTCAGGAGCGTGTTCTTTGAGGAATGCGCCCGCGTGGGCCGCCGCTTCTTCCGCGGTCGCGTAAAGCGTCCCATCGGCGACCGTGCCGGATGTCCCATCAGCGCCCTTACCCGTCCAGCGCCAATCGCCGGAAGGCGACTGCACCAGCTCGGCAGTCCCTCCGAACAGCGCAAGTGTGCTTCTGCCCGCCGCCGCAGGTGTCGGGCGACTGACGGCGTCGGGCCATTTCTTGCGGGCGCCCTGCCGGGTGATGCCCCAGACGGCTCCCAGCTGCTCATAACTCGCGCCGTAGGAGCCGGCGGTTGCTGCCGCCCGCTCCGCCAGCCGCTTGGTCTCGACATCCACCACCTTCCAAGCGGCCAGGACGGACAGCGCCACTTCGGCGGGATTCGCATCCCACATACGGTCCGCGGGCAGCCCGGTCTCTCGGGAGCGGATGGCCGAGGCCAGGGGATTCAAGGCGTCGTACAGGGCCTTGTCGAGCTCTGCCTGCTCTTCTGGGGTGATCTCAGAGGGCATCATGCGACAACTATAGTTCCCGATACTGTCGACGTAAACTAAAGTTTCCGCACCGCATCGGTTGCACCTCCGCCGCATCAGAGAGACAGGCTCCAGGGGTGGCTGGACCGGGGGGTCTCGGCCCGTGTGTTCGCTGGTGCCAGGTGCGAGAATGTACCGGGTACGGCGACGCAGCACGGGAGAGGGATGTGACGGCGACACACACGCGGCCGCACGCGGGAGCGACAGCGAGTGCCGTCAGGGATGTGCTGGCCTTGGTGTTGCTGCCGGTGCCGCTGGTGGCGGCCGTGGTGGCGGGGGCGTTCACCGGGGGTGGGTCGCGGCGGTGGTTCGGGGGGCGCGGGGAGAGTCAGCGGGCGGAGGCGCAGGCGGCGAAGGACGCGGCGGCTGCGGCCTTTTATGAGCTGGACACCGCGCAGCGGGATCTGCGGATCTCGATCGAGACGATCACGGCGGTGGACAGCTCGGCGGGGGCGCGCCGGGCGGTGGAGGGTTTCGAGGCGCTGGGGCGGCGGATCGACGAGGTCAGTCACCTGTATATCGCGGCGGTCGACGCGCATGATCTGGACCGCGACGACCTTGAGCCGGCGGTCGCGTCGCGGGCGCGGGACGAGCTGAATCGGGCCAAGGGGGAGCTGGCCGGGGTCAAGGCGGAGCTGGACCGGTTCGGTGCGGGGCTGGGGCCGCTGCTGGACACGGCGGAGTCGCAGCTGGCCCGGCTGGCGCCGGCCGTGGAGCGGGCGAGAGCGGCGCTCCTCGCCGCGAGCAATGCTCTCGATTCGGTGCGGAGCTCTGGAATGCGGGCGGACTCGCTCGCCGCCCGGCTCGCCGCGCTCGCCCCGGAGCTGACGATGCTCAATCAGGGCGCGGGCCGGCACGGCGTCCCCGAGACGCTGCACCGCGCCGACCGGGTGCTGCGCGACGCCGAGGCGGTACGGACGGAGGCGGAGCGGCTGCCCGAGCGCGCGGCCGAGATCGATCGGCGGCTGGTGTCCCTGCGTACCCGCGCCGAGGCGCTCACCACTCGTGCCGGTTCCGTCGAACCGGTGCTCAGCGAGCTGCGCCGCCGTTTCAGCGCCGCCTGCTGGCAGGATCTTCAGCCGGTGCCCGAGCAGGCGTCGCTCGGTGTCCGGCAGGCCGAGGAGAAGCTCCGGGAGGCGGCCGAGGCGCGTGAGGAGCAGCGGTGGCCGGACGCGACCGCGCTGCTCGGCACCGTACGGGCGCTGCTGAACAGCACCGACGAGGCCGTGTCGGCGGCCGGGGACCGGCTTCGGCGGCTCGACGCCGTCGCGAAGGATCCGCAGCGGGAGATCGACCGCACACGGTTCGCGCTGCGCGACGCGCAGCGGCTCGCCATGTCGGGGCGGCACACCCCCGACCCCCGGCACGCCGGGCCGCTGGACAACGCCGTCGCCCGGCTGGACCGGGCCGTCGCCGCCCTGGAGGGCCGTCACCCCGACTACTGGCGCTTCCTCACCGAGAACGAGGCCGTTCGCGCCGACGCCACCCGGGTGGTGGAGCGGATCAGGGAGGAGCGGGGCGCGGCCGGGGCGTAGGCAATCAGACAAAGCCGCCGACGCCGCGAGCAAGCCTCTTCGGCACAGGGAGAGTTCGGCGCGGAACGCGTAGCCTGAGGGCATGCCCCGATACGATTTCCGCTGCCGCAGCTGCGGCGACACCTTCGAAGTGAACCGGCCGATGGCCCAGTCCTCCGACCCCGCCGTCTGCCCCTCGGGCCATGACGACACCGTCAAGCTGCTGTCCGCCGTAGCCGTCGGCGGGTCCTCGTCCGCGTCCGCCCCCTCCCCCGCTCCGGGCGGCGGTGGCGGTGGCGGTGGCTGCTGCGGAGGTGGCTGCTGCGGCTGAGCCGAGCTTGAGCTGAACCGAGCCGAGACGCCATGACGGCTCCGTGCCGCAGGCCGAGCACGGAGCTGTCAGCCGCCCAGATAGCGGAGGACCGCCAGCACCCTGCGCGAATACCCCGTCGTCCCGGTCAGCCCCAGCTTGTCGAAGATCGCGTTGATGTGTTTCTCCACCGCGCTCCGCGACACCGACAGCCGCAGCGCTATCGCGCCGTTGGCGTGCCCCTGCGCCATCTCCTCCAGTACGTCCCGTTCCCGCGCCGTCAGCCGGGAGAGCGGGTCCACCCGGCTGCCCCGGGTCAGCAGCTGGCGTACGACGTCGGGGTCGAAGGCGGTCCGGCCCCGGCCCACCCGGTCCAGGGCGTCGAGGAACTCGTCTATCTGGACCACCCGGTCCTTCAGGAGATAGCCGACGCCGCCGGTGCCGGGGCCGCCTTCGTCGGAGGTCAGCAGCTCGGTGGCGTACCGCTTCTCCACGTACTGGGAGAGCACCAGCACGCCCACCCCGGGCCATCGGCGGCGGATCTCCAGGGCCGCGCGGAGGCCCTCGGCGGTGTGGGTGGGGGGCATACGGACGTCGGCGACGACGACATCGGGGGGACGCGCCTCGACCGCTTCCAGGAGTTGTCCGGCGTCGCCGACCGCCGCGAGGACCTCATGGCCCTCCTCGGCGAGGAGCCGCACCAGGCCCTCCCGCAGCAGGGTCGAGTCCTCGGCCAGTATTACGCGCACGGCAGCTCCGCGGTGATCGTGGTGGGTCCGCCGGGCGGGCTGTGCACCCCGAACCGGCCGTCGAGTGCGGCGACCCGGCTCGCCAGTCCGGTGAGGCCGCCGCCCGCGGGGTCCGCGCCGCCCGAGCCGTCGTCCTCGACGCTCAGCCGCAGGGTCGCGCCGTCGCGCCGCAGGCTCACTCCTATCCGGGTGGCTCCGGAGTGCTTGACCACATTGGTGACCGCCTCGGAGACCACGAAGTACGCGACGGTCTCCACCCGCCGGGCGGCCGGGGGCGTCACCTCGTACTCCACCCCGACGGGCAGCGGGGTGCGCTCGGCGACCGTCTCCAGGGCGGCGTGCAGCCCGGCCTCGTCCAGCACGGTGGGGTAGACCCGCCAGGCGACCTCGCGCAGTTCGGCCAGGGCGCGGCGGCTCTCCTCGTGGGCCTGGAGGAGGAGGGCGTCGGCGCGTTCGGGGTCGCGGCCCCGGCGGGCGCGGCCGAGGAGCATCCCGAGAACCACCAGCCGCTGCTGGACCCCGTCGTGGAGGTCGCGTTCGATGCGGCGGCGTTCGTCGTTGACCGCGTCCATGACCTCGGACCGGCTGGCGGCGAGCTGGGCGATCCGGCGTTCGAGCAGGTCCTGTCGGCTGGGGCCGAGGAAGCGGCGGGCCAGGGCGCTCTCCAGGAGAACGGTCCCGTAGACGCCCTGCGCGGAGAGGATGATGACGAAGAGTCCGAGCAGACCGGCTCCGACGACCGCCAGCGGGTAGTCGATCGTGGTGACGAACCAGCCGAAGAGGGCGATCGTCACCCAGGAGAGCCCGGTGAGCGCGCAGCCGAGGATGAGGCCGCCGAGCAGCCCGAGCGGGATGCGGGCGGCGGCGTAGCGGGCGGCGCGGGCGGGATCGCAGGGGGTGGCGGGCGGCAGTTCGCGGAGGCGGTCCCCGTAGAACTTCTCCAGTCTGCGCAGCTCGATTCCGGTCGCCCGGGTGGCGAGCGCGGCGAGGGCGCGGGAGGCCGCCGGGCGTCCGCGCGGTGAGGCCAGGGCCGGCAGCAGGGCCACGCCCGCGAAGAGTGCGAGAATCAGTTCAAGCACGGCGGTGGCGGCCCCGACGGTCAGCCCTGCCGCGTAGCGCGCACTCCGTGCCGCGACCGCCCGGCCGGCCACCCGGTCCACTGCTTTGTCCATGACCGGTCACGCTAGCCGGTCGCCCCGGTCCGCACACTGGGGTGCACCGCAGGGAAGCCTGTGGCGTACTTCAGTCTTTCTTCAGCTGCGGTCTTCTACCGTGAGAGGCATGCATTCCATGATCATGAGCAGCGCTGCGGCTAACGAGAGCAGTGCTCCGGGTTTCGTCACCAACCTGATGGACACCCTGGGAGCGCCGGGGGCGGGCATCGCCATCGCGCTGGAGAATCTCTTCCCCCCGCTGCCGAGTGAGGTGATCCTGCCGCTGGCGGGGTTCGCGGCGAGCACCGGGCAGATGAATCTGTACGCGGCTCTGCTGTGGACGACGGCGGGCTCGGTGATCGGCGCGCTGGCGCTGTACGGCATCGGGGCGCTGCTGGGGCGCGACCGTACGATCGCGATCGCCTCGAAGCTGCCGCTGGTCAAGGTCTCGGACATCGAGAAGACGGAGGCGTGGTTCGCCAAGCACGGCACGAAGGCGGTGTTCTTCGGGCGAATGATCCCGATCTTCCGATCGATGATATCCGTGCCGGCCGGTGTCGAGCGGATGCCGATCCCGATCTTCCTCGCGCTGACGACGCTGGGCAGCGCGATCTGGAACACGATCTTCGTGATGGCCGGATATCTCCTCGGGGAGAACTGGACCGAGGTGACCGCGTACGTCTCCACCTACTCCAAGGTGGTGCTGGTGGTGGCGGTCCTCGGTGTGCTGGCCTTCATCGGGCTGCGGGTCTTCAAGCCGGGCGCGGGCAGCCGGCGCAGGTGATCCCCGGCGGGGTGATCCCCTGCTGACGGACAGACCCTGAGGCCCGCCTTCCGGAAAGCCGGAAGGCGGGCCTCAGGCGTACCCGGGAGAACCTAGGCGGCCAGGAAGCGGCGGAGGATCTCCTCGCCCGCCGCGACGCCCTTCTCCGCCAGGAGTTCCACATGGGGTGCGCTCCAGGCGGTCTCGGCGAGTTCGCCGTGGCCGGGGCGCCAGGCGCGGTCGGCGGCGAGGAGGAGATCGGCGTCGAGGAGGGAGTCCCCGGCGGCCAGCACCCGGTCCGCGCCGACGCGGTGGGCGATCTCGCGGACGGCGGCGCTCTTGGTGAGCGGCCGGGGCACCGCGTAGACCTTGCGGCCCTGGAGCGAGACCGACCAGCCCCGGGCGTCGGCCCACTCGGCCAGCTCTTCGAGCCACTCCTCGGGCATCCGGGCGCGTTCGACGACGAGATAGGCGAAGAGATCCTCGGCGGTGCGCTCCTTGAGCAGCCAGGCCGGGTCGGCGGCGGCGCTCAGATGCGCGGTGACCTCGGCGAGCGGCGCGCACTCGCCGGCGAGCCTGCGGGCGACCCGGCGCCGCCAGTCCTCGTCGGACACCCCGTCGACGAGGATGTGCCCGCCGTTGGCGCAGACCGCGTACGCGGGCGGGGGGCCGGGGAGGCGGATACGGCCGTACTGCTCGCGGGTGCGGGTGGTGGCGGGCACGAAGACCGTCTCGGCGGCGAGCCGGGGCAGCAGCCCGGCAGCGGTCTCGGTGACGTACGAGAGCGGTCTGGACTCGTACACCTCAACGCAGAGCAGCCGGGGGGCCAGCGCGTCGGGGCCGGTGAGATGGAGGGCTCCGGCGGAGTAGATGAGCGTACGGTCCAGATCGCTGGCGACGAGAGCGCCGGGGGTGGTGCCGGGGACGCCGGAGGTGGTGCCGGGGGTGCTCACAGGGCCGTCACCGCCGTGCCGTCCGCGCCGGTCGCGCCCCGGGTGTAGCGGGGGTGGATGAGTCCGACACAGCTGTACGGGAGTTCCCCGACCTCCTCGACGGGGACGCCGCGCTGGGCGGCCAGCAGCCGTACGTGGTCGAGGTCGGCCCCCGCTCCGGCGCGGGCGAGGATCTTCCAGGGGACGCGCCGCAGCAGTACCCGGGTGGTCTCGCCGACGCCGGGCTTCACCAGGTTCATGTCGTGGATGCCGTACTCCTCGCTGATGCGCTCGACGGCGGCCCAGCCCTCCCAGGTGGGGGTGCGGTCCGCCGACAGCCGCTCGGCGGTGTCGGCGGCCACGGCGTCGGCGACCTCGGCGAAGCGGGCGGCGACGGTGTCCAGGAAGTGGCCGGAGAGGTCGGTGTCCGCCAGCTCGCGGTAGAACTTCGCGCCGTGGAAGTCGTCCGGGCCGACGAGGTCGGAGCGGAGGACCGTACGGGAGATCAGCCCGGAGACGGTGGAGTTGAGGCAGGCGGAGGGGATGAGGAAGTCCTCGCGGGTGCCGTAGGTGCGGACGCAGCCGCCGGGGTCGGCGAGTACGGCGATCTCCGGGCTGAAGTCCTTGAACTCGGCGGACTCCGCGAGCGCGGCGGCCAGTTCGCGGGTGATGGCCCCCTTGCCGGTCCAGCCGTCCACGAAGACGACGTCGGCCGGGTCGTGGTGCTCCCGGAGCCAGCGCAGGGCGTTGGCGTCGATGCCCCGGCCCCGGACGATGGAGACGGCGTAGTGCGGGAGGTCCAGGCCGTGGCGCCACTGGGCCCAGCGGCGCATCAGGATGCCGACGGGGGTGCCTGCGCGGGCCAGTGAGACCAGGACGGGCCGGGCGGAGGCGGTCTCGGCGAGGACGGTCTCGGTGACGGCCCCGACGGCCCTGGCGATCCGGGCGGCGGAGCCGTCCAGCGCGGTGTGGAACAGCTTCTGGTACTCGGCGCTGGGCTGGTACTCGACGGGGAGCGATTCGGCGTAGTGCGCGCCACCGCTCTGTATCGCCTCCTCGCGCTCCTCGGTGGGGGCCTCCAGCTCGGCGTCCGAGAGGTCCTGGAGCAGCCAGCCGACCTCGGCGGGGGCGTAGGAGGAGAAGCCGGGGCCCCTGAGCGGGGCGGGGAGGCCCGTCGCGGACGTGGACCTCGAAGGCGGCGGCGTCGGGATCGGCTCGGGCTTCATGGCGGGCCCTTCGGGTACGTGGCTGGGCACGACGGCGAGCAGCACCCGCGGGACGTGGGCGGCGAGCCGGGAGGCCAGACCGCCGGGGGCGTGGAGCGCGGGGGTGTCGGCGGCCGAGTCGACGACGGCGACGACGGCGTCGAATCCGCCGCCCGCGACGTTGTAGGCGTAGCGCTCGCCGGGGCCGTCGGCCGGGTCGTCGTGGGCCGGGAAGGCCAGCCGGGTGCGGATGGCGTAGCCCGGGTCGTCGACGGTGAGGACGGGTGAGCGGGTGGTGGTGGAGTAGCGCACCTCGGCGTCGGTGAGCCGCTCCAGGGCGGTGCCGAGGCGGAGGGGGGCGTACATCAGCTCCTCGAAGCCGAGGACGAGGACGCGGCGCGGCGGGGGTGTGCCGGGGTTCCCGCCCGGGCCCGGGCCCGGGTCTGGGCCTGGGTCTGGGCCTGGGTCCGAGCCCAGGCCCAGGGCTTCGGCGAGGCGGGCGGCCATCGCGGGGAGGGCCGCCTCCAGCCGGTCGCGGTGGGCGGGGAGGAAGCCGTGCCGTCCGCCGTCGGGGAGGCCGGCGGGCCAGCCGAGGTCGACCCGCCGCACGGGGGACGCACCGGAAGCGGGCGTGGGCCCGGGGGCGGGGGCGGGCCCGGGGGCGGGGGCGGGCCCGGGGGCGGGGGCGGGCCCGGGGGCGGGGGCGGGCGTGGGTTCGGGGGCGGGATCGTACCGGGCCACCAGGGCCTGGCCCCGGGCCAGCACATCGTCCGGGAGGCTGACGGTGCCCGAGGCCAGGGCTATCAGATCGACCCTCGCGCCCATCTCCTCCGCGAAGGACTCCAGCCGTCGGCGGTCCGCCGCCGAGCGCATGTCGACCAGCGCCACGATCACATAGCGCTCGCGCGGGAAGACGCGGTGCAGCTCCCGGACGGTGCCGAGGACCGTGCTCCCGGTGGAGAACTCGTCGTCCACGAGGACCAGCGGGCCCGGGCGGGTCAGCAGGCCGGGGTCGGCCGGGAGGAGGAGGTGCGAAGTGGCGTGGGAGTGGGCCTCCTCGAAGCCCCCGGCGGCCGGCACGCCCGGGACCGGGCGGCGGGTGGAGTGCAGATAGGGGGCGAGCCCGATGCCGTCCGCGACCGAGTGGCCGAGCGCGGTCGCGGTCTCCGCGTAGCCGACGACGACCGCGCGGGCGGCGTCCCCGTCGCCCAGCAGGGCGCGGACCCGCAGGCCGAGGTCGCGGCCGGCTCCGTGCACGACGGCGGGGGATGTGGGCACATGCTTGCCCAGCACCTGGGAGACCAGCAGATGCGCCCGCTTGGGGTTGCGGCGCAGGGCGAGCCCCAGCAGCTCGGGGAGCCGCTCATCGCCCTCCAGGCCGATCCCCAGCCGCTCCGCGACCCATGTACCCGACCAGACCACCGTGGCGCTCTCTTCTCTCTTCGTCGGCCGGGGGTCCGTCCGCCCGGCAGTCCTCGTCGTCGGCGGCCCGCTCGCGGGTCCGCCGGTCACCGCCATTCTCCGGCCGCCGTCATCGGCCGGTCACCGCCGTCCGCCCGGCGCCCCGGCACCCCGGCACCCCGGCACCCCGGCACCATGGTCATTCGCCGGTGATACCGGCCGTGAGCAGCTCCACGAAGCCGATCTCCTCCCTTGCGACGCCGAAGGCCTCGGCGCGCAGCAGGGTGCGCTCGGCCCAGGCCCGGTGCGGCTTCACCTCATTCATCTTGTTGGTGTACGAGGAGCGCAGCACCCCGCCGCCGCCCTGTTCGGGGCGGAGGATGTCCTGGGCGTCGCTGTACTCCTCGTGACTGACGACCGACAGCGCGTGCACGGGCAGCACGTGCGAGGGGTGGATACAGGTCTTGCCGGTGAGCCCGTTGGCCCGGTCCAGCTCTATCTCCCGGAGCAGACCGTCCAGGTCGTGTTCGATGAGGGTGTTGCGCACGGCTTCGGCGCTCACCTCCAGGAAGGGGCTGCGCCGCAGCTGGGGCTTGAACATGCGCTCCTGGCGGCGGAAGTACTCCCAGACCGGTCCGGTGACGGTGTAGCCGGTGCCGTCCGCGCGGCCCAGCACATTGACCACGTCGCCGATGACGGAGGCGACGATCTGGACGTCGTACGCGGTCATGTCGGGCGAGCGGCGCAGCCCGTAGGCGGAGCAGAAGTCGGTGACGCCGAGCCGCAGGGCCAGTACCCGGTCGCGGTACTTGTCCACGGTGCGGGCGATCCCGGCGAGGGTCTCGGCGCGGGACTCCAGGTGGAGCAGTTCGGGGGATTCCAGGACCGGCATCGCGAAGAGCCGGTGGCCGGCGGCGGCCTCGGCGGCGGTAAGCGCCTCCAGGAAGGGGACGCCCCGCTCTTCGGTGAATTTGGGAAGGACGAAACCGGACAGTCTTCGGATGGTGTGGCCGAGTCTCCGGGTGAGATCGGGGATCTGGGCGGGCTCGCGGACCCGGATGAAGAGCAGCGGCAGCTCACCGCCGCGCTCGTCGAGGTCGGCGAAGTGGTGTACGAGGTTCTCCTCGGCGTCGGCCACCTCGGCGTCGGCGATGGAGTCCTCCAGGCAGAGGACCATGGAGACCACTCCGCTGCCGATCTGCTTGCGGATGTCGTCGGCGAGCCTCGGACGGGTGGCGGGGCTGTAGAGCGTGGCTCCGAGGGCCGCCGCGAGTATCCGGGGCGAGGACGCGGCGGTGAACTCGCCGGGCTGGCGATGAAACAGCCGTTCGCGAACGGTGGGCGCGATTTGCCCGAAATGATGCATATAACTCCCCCGTACTGCCGGGCGGCCCGCCTTACTGACGTGGCCGGTAATAGTACGTACAGATGTGTGTCATCAGTTCCCGGAGTCCGTGAACTACCGGTAACACCTGAATGCTCTCCATATGTACCCCACGGGAGCCGGGGACCCCTCACCCCGCCCGCCGGGGGCGGCGGCCCCCGGCACTCGCGCCGCATTGTCCGGGCCGCCCCCGAGAAGGCAGGATGACGGGCATGACGCACGCGATGATGAAGGGCTCGAACGTTCCGCTCCACGCCACCGCGGTACGCGCCGTACTGCGCTGGACCCCGGGCCCCGGCCTCCCCGATGTGGACGCCTCGGCCCTGCTCCTCGGCCCCGACGCCCGCGTGCGCTCCGACGAGGACTTCGTCTTCTACAACCAGCCGCGCCACCCCTCGGGGCTGGTACGACGGCTGTCGAAGAAGCGGGTCGGCGACCATCTGACGGACACCGTCGAGGCGGATCTCGCCTCGCTCGACCCTTCCGTCGACCAGGTGGTGCTGGCCGCCTCCTCGGACGGCGACACCTTCCGGCAGGTGCACGACCTGCGGATACTGCTGTACGACGCCGCCCTGGCCGATGGCGAGCCGCTGGCCGTCTTCGATGTGCGGGCGGAGACCGGCCAGGAGACCGCGATCATCTGCGGCGAGCTGTACCGCCGCGGGGACAGCTGGAAGTTCCGCGCGGTGGGGCAGGGCTATCCGACCGGTCTGGTCGGTCTCGCCACCGAATTCGGCATCTCGGTGGACGAGAACGCGGGGGCCGGGGCGGAGCCGGGCGCGATGCCCGCGCCCCCGGCACGGCCGCCGGCCGCGCCCGCCCCGGCGTACGGCTATCCGCCCGCCGTGCCCGAGCGGCCCGCCGCCGATCCGGCGCGGCCCGCCTACGGCTATCCCCAGCCGGACTCGGGCCGGGGCCGGGCCGGCTACGGCTATCCGCAGCCGGCCGCCGCCTTCGTCCCCGATCCGGATTTCCGGCTGCCGCCGATGGGGCCCCAGTTCATCCGGCCCTGAGCCGTCCTGCCCCGAGTCGTCCGGCCCCGGGTCGTCCGGCCCCGATCGGCCCGGAGCCCCGGTGGACGGGATCTCGCGGGCGCGCCCTACGCCCGGGTCTTGTAACCGCGGCCCCACTGGAGGCCCCAGCCGTAGAGTCGGTCCAGCTCCGCCTGGAAGCCGTAGACGAACTTGACCTCGCGGCGGACCACCAGCTCCCCCTTGACGTTCTCCAGGGAGAACACCGCGCAGGAACGGGCCTGCGGGGCCTGCTCGTCCAGCTCTATCTCCACCCGGGGGCCGCTGCTGGGGTAGAGGGTCACCAGGGCATGGGTGCGGTCGAAGGCAGGCGTCTGGTCGTAGATGTAGACGAAGAACAGCAGGCGCTTGATCTCGGCGTGGTGATCGAGATTGACGTAGATCGTCTCGCCGGTGCCCGAGCCGAACCGGTCGTCGCCGCTGAGCCGGACGTACGGCGGCTCATTGGCCGAGCCGAGGAAGTCCCCGAGCGGCTGGACCACGCCCTTGCTGCCGTCGGCCAGCTCGTAGAGACAGCCGAGGTCGAGGTCGACATTGACCATGCCCTGGGTGTGCGCCTGGACCACTTCCGGTTTGAACAGCTTGAAGGGGTGCCGCAGCAGCTGTCCGCTCTGCCGTGACTTGCCCCCGAAGTCGGAGGCGCGCATCCGCCAGGAGAGGTTGACGCGCAGATGGCCGGTCGCCGCCCCCTGCTTGGTGAGCGACACCGAGGGCCGCCGCCGCGTCAGGGCGATGGAGTTGGCCCCGACACCCATGTCGAACTGCGCCGATCTGCTCTGCCACAGGCTGTCCCAGAAGGCCATGCCCCGCCCCCAGTCCTCTCGTCGAACCCCACCCGAACGCTTGCGCGCCGCGCGGGGCGGCCCGAGGACGGCGCCTCGAAACCGCCCCGCTCAGAGCGTTCCTCATTCCACCGCCGGTCACACCCCGGCGACGGAGTGCGGCTCAGGCTTTTTTCTCCAGAACCTTCTGCCGGGCCGCGATCGCCCGGTTCCGCCGGATCGAGGACCAGAAGGACCAGCCGATCAGGGCGACCCCGACGAGACCGGTGATGGCCTCGGGGATCTCGTACTGGATGGACACCAGCAGGATGACGGCCAGCGCACCGATCGCGTAGTGCGCGCCGTGCTCCAGATAGACGTAGTCGTCGAGGGTGCCCTCGCGGACCAGATAGACGGTGAGCGAACGGACGTACATCGCGCCGATGCCGAGGCCGAGCGCCATCAGGACGATGTCATTGGTGATGGCGAACGCGCCGATGACCCCGTCGAAGGAGAAGGAGGCGTCGAGGACTTCGAGGTAGAGGAACATGAAGAAGGCCGCCTTGCCGCCGACGGCGACGGCCGTGACCTTCTTGCCGCTGCGCCGGGCCTTCTCCTCCTCCTCGTGCTCGCGCTCCTCCTCGTCCTCCAGTTTCTTCTCGAAGTACCCGGAGAGTCCGCCGACGACGAGATAGGTGATCAGGCCGGCCACACCGGAGAGCAGTACCGTCTCCGCCTTGTCGGCGTGTCCGCCGCCGTGCTGATGGGCGCTCTTGGCGAAGGTGGTGGCACTGATCAGCAGCAGGATCAGGGCGATGCAGACCGACAGCATGTCGACCTTGCCCAGCTTCGCGAGGGGCCGCTCCAGCCGGGCGAGCCACTTGATCTCCCGGTCCTGGAAGACGAAGTCAAGGAAGATCATCAGAAGGAACATGCCACCGAAGGCGGCGATCGACGGATGGGCGTCGGTCACCAGTTCCTGGTATTTGTCCTTGTCGTTCAGTGCCAGTTCGACGGCCTCGATGGGGCCGAGCTGGGCGCTGACGGCCACGATGAGGACGGGGAAGACGAGCCGCATGCCGAATACGGCGATGAGAATGCCGATGGTGAGGAAGATTTTCTGCCAGAAGGCATTCATCTTCTTCAGGATTCCGGCGTTGACGACCGCGTTGTCGAAGGAGAGTGAGATTTCGAGGATGGACAGGATCGCGACGATCCCGAACCCCGCCCATCCGCCGTAGAGCACCGCCGCGACCAAACCCAGCGCGGTGACCGCGAAGGACCAGCCGAAGGTTTTCAGAACCACTGGCACCCAATCGTTTCCGTGGGGGCCCTCCCCGACGGATCCTCGGGGGAGGGACGCCCCCGCGCCGAGTGCGGGTTTCCCGCTCCGTGCGCGGATTTATGAAACATTGACCCCGAAGTCTAGAGCGATGCCCTTCAAGCCCGACGCGTACCCCTGGCCCACCGCGCGGAATTTCCACTCGGAGCCGTACCGATACAGCTCACCGAAGATCATCGCGGTCTCGGTCGAGGCGTCCTCGCTCAGGTCGTAACGCGCCAGCTCCTGGCCGTCCGCCTGATTGACCACCCGGATGAAAGCATTGCTGACCTGGCCGAATGCCTGGCCTCTGCGGTCGGCGTCATGAATGGACACCGGGAAAATGATCTTGTCCACACCGGCCGGCACCTCGGCGAGGTTCACCAGCAGCGACTCGTCGTCGCCGTCGCCCAGACCGGTGAGATTGTCACCGGTGTGCTCGACGGAGCCCTCGGGGCTCTTGAGGTTGTTGTAGAAGACGAAGTACTCGTCGCCCAGGACCCGGCCGCCGCCGCAGAGCAGCGCGCTCGCGTCGAGGTCGAAGTCGGCCCCGGTGGTGGTACGGACATCCCAGCCGAGCCCGATCAGCACCTGGGTGAGGTTCGGTGCGGCCTTGGAGAGGGAGACATTGCCTCCCTTGGCGAGCGTGACGCCCATGATCTGGATCCTCCTCGACGACAGACGTGGCCACAGACGGGCCGGACGCCCGCCGCCGCGCCCGGTGAGGGACTCGGCGGCGGGCGGTGCCGGAACCCGCGACGGGGACCGTCCGGTCAGACGTTGACCCCGAAGTCCTGCGCGATGCCGCGCAGGCCCGAGGCGTACCCCTGGCCGATGGCGCGGAACTTCCACTCCGCGCCATTGCGGTACAGCTCGCCGAAGACCATCGCGGTCTCGGTCGAGGCGTCCTCGCTCAGGTCGTAGCGGGCCAGCTCGACATTGTCGGCCTGGTTGACCACGCGGATGAACGCGTTGCGGACCTGACCGAAGGACTGGCTGCGGCTCTCGGCCTCGTAGATCGAGACCGGGAAGACGATCTTGTCGACATCGGCGGGGACACCCGCCAGATTGACCTTGATCTGCTCGTCGTCGCCCTCGCCGGCGCCGGTGAGGTTGTCACCGGTGTGCTCGACCGAGCCGTCGGGGCTCTTGAGGTTGTTGAAGAAGACGAAGTTTCCGTCGTTGGCGACCTTGCCCTCGGCGTTGGTCAGCAGAGCGCTGGCGTCCAGGTCGAAGTCCGTGCCGGTGGTGGTACGGACGTCCCAGCCCAGGCCCACGAGAACGGCCGTCAAACCGGGCGCGGCCTTGGTCAGCGAGACGTTGCCGCCCTTGCTGAGGCTGACTCCCACGAGTCCCTCCATTGGTTTCAGGGGCAGCGCCCCCATGGTGCGTCGGTGTTCGGATCAACGAATGGATCCTAGTGACCGGTTCCCGCGCGAGACAGGCTTTGGCGCGGGCGGTCGTGGCGGCCCGGGCCGGCCGAAGGATCCGGGGGCGGTCAGAGCGCCTTGAGCGCGGTGATGTACTCGTTCAGGTCACGGGCGTCGGGGAGGCCGTTGACGACGCTCCAGCGGACGACGCCCTCCTTGTCGATGACGAAGGTGCCCCGGACGGCGCACCCCTTCTCCTCGTCGAAGACGCCGTACGCCCGCGAGACCTCGCCGTGCGGCCAGAAGTCCGAGAGCAGCGGGTACTCCAGGCCCTCCTGCTCGGCGAAGACGCGCAGGGTGTGGATGGAGTCGTTGGAGACGGCGAGGAGCTGGGTGTCCTCGTTGACGAACTTCGGCAGCTCGTCGCGGAGCTCGCACAGCTCGCCCGTGCAGACGCCGGTGAAGGCGAAGGGGTAGAAGAGGAGGACCACATTCTTCTCGCCGCGGAACTCGGCGAGGCTCACCGTGCGCCCGTGGTTGTCCTTGAGCGTGAATTCGGGGGCCTTGGTGCCGACCTCGATCGCCATGACGGGTGGATCCCTTCACTGAGTCCGTTCGGGTGATGGGTCCACCCTAGGTGCCCCGGGGGACCCGCGGGGCACTCCGGGGGCGCGTCCGGGTGTGCCAAGGCCCCCTCCGGGCGATGCCCGGAGGGGGCCTGGAACTCATGTCCCGGTTCAGGATCCAGGACTCACTCTCTGTGACTGCTCAGCGCTTGGGGGCCACCAGCCTGCTGCCGGCCCAGTCCTTGGCCACGCTGATGCTCTTGGTCTGAGAGAGCCCGGCGGTCTGGGCGGCCTCGCTGATGTCGCTTGGCTCGACGTACCCGTCCCGGCCGGTCTTCGGAGTCAGCAGCCAGATGAGACCGCCGTCCTCCAGAAGACCGATGGAGTCCACCAGTGCGTCCGTCAGATCTCCGTCCTCGTCGCGGAACCAGAGGACGACCACGTCGGCGACGTCGTCATATTCCTCGTCCACGAGATCCTGGCCGGTCACGGACTCGATGCCTTCGCGGAGATCCTGGTCGGCGTCGTCGTCGTAGCCGATCTCCTGGACCACCTGTCCGGGCTCGAACCCCAGCCTCGCTGCTGGGTTGGTCCGCTCCTCCGCGTGGTCCGCGGTCGCGCTCACGGCTTGCCTCCTGATCATGTTCGGTAGATGCTGCGGCCCCGCGCGTACGCGTGGCGTTGGCCGTAGTCCACACGGGCGGGGCGGATCGCGCAAGTACCCGGCCGTCCAGACCGCCGAAACGGTGATGTTTGCGCCCGTCTCGACGCAACTCCAGACACGTTCGGCCACGACCCGTGCAATGTGCCACACCATTCGGACTTGTTTGCCACTTTACGTCCACAGAGCGGCGCGATCGGAACCGAACACCCAAACGGAACGCTTTACGGGCATGGGCGTAACATTACGCTTTGCCCGGGCGCGCGAGCCCCGGACAAGCCCTTGACCCGGTCGCCCGCGTCAACACGGGGCCGGTCCGGAAGCCGGAGAGATCAAGGGTTACCCCTCGGTAGAGATGAAGTTTGCCTCCCCGGGGTACACGATGGAGGCGGTGCCGCACCGCCCGACCCTCTCCGCCTCCGCGGGTCCCCACGGGACGCTCCCGCGCGAAACCGCGGAACCTCCGAGCAGCGAAGGAACAGCGTGGCTTCCGGATCAGATCGCAACCCGATCATCATTGGCGGCCTGCCCAGCCAGGTCCCGGACTTCGATCCCGAAGAGACCCAGGAGTGGCTGGACTCCCTCGACGCCGCCGTCGACGAACGCGGGCGGGAGCGGGCCCGGTATCTGATGCTCCGGCTCATCGAGCGGGCCCGGGAGAAGCGCGTCGCCGTGCCGGAGATGCGCAGCACGGACTACGTCAACACCATCGCCACCAAGGACGAGCCCTTCTTCCCCGGCAATGAGGAGATCGAGCGCAAGGTCCTCAACGCCACCCGGTGGAACGCGGCCGTGATGGTCTCGCGGGCGCAGCGCCCGGGCATCGGGGTCGGCGGGCACATCGCCACCTTCGCCTCCTCCGCCTCCCTCTACGACGTGGGCTTCAACCACTTCTTCCGGGGCAAGGACGGCGGTGACGGCGGCGACCAGATCTTCTTCCAGGGCCATGCCTCCCCCGGCATCTACGCCCGCGCCTTTCTGCTCGACCGGCTCAGCGAGGCCCAGCTCGACGCCTTCCGCCAGGAGAAGTCCAAGGCCCCTGACGGCCTCTCCAGCTATCCGCACCCCCGGCTGATGCCGGACTTCTGGGAGTTCCCGACCGTCTCCATGGGCCTCGGCCCCCTCGGGGCCATCTACCAGGCCCGGATGAACCGCTACATGCAGGCGCGGGGCATCGCCGACACCTCCGCCTCGCACGTCTGGGCGTTCCTCGGCGACGGCGAGATGGACGAGCCGGAGTCGCTCGGTCAGCTGTCGATCGCGGCCAGGGAGAATCTGGACAATCTCACCTTTGTCGTCAACTGCAATCTCCAGCGTCTGGACGGTCCGGTACGCGGCAATGGAAAGATCATCCAGGAGCTGGAGTCGCAGTTCCGGGGCGCGGGCTGGAATGTGATCAAGCTGGTCTGGGACCGTTCCTGGGACCCGCTGCTGGCGCAGGACCGCGACGGCCTGCTGGTCAACAAGTTGAACACCACGCCGGACGGCCAGTTCCAGACGTACGCCACCGAGACCGGCGGATATATCCGCGAGCACTTCTTCGGCGGGGACCAGCGGCTGCGCGCCATGGTCGCGAACATGACCGACGAGCAGATCCTGCATCTGGGGCGCGGCGGCCACGACCACCGCAAGGTGTACGCGGCGTTCGCGGCGGCCAAGGAGCACAAGGGGCAGCCGACCGTGATCCTGGCCCAGACCGTCAAGGGCTGGACGCTGGGGCCGAACTTCGAGGGCCGCAACGCGACCCACCAGATGAAGAAGCTGACGGTCGACGACCTCAAGGGCTTCCGGGACCGGCTGCACATCCCCGTCACCGACGCCGTACTGGAGAGCGGTCTGCCGCCGTACTACCACCCCGGCCCGGAGTCGGAGGAGATCCAGTACATGCACGACCGCCGGCGCGCGCTGGGCGGCTATGTGCCGAGCCGGGTGGTGCGGGCGAAGCCGCTGGCGCTGCCGGACGACAAGACGTACGCCTCCGTGCGGAAGGGCTCCGGCCAGCAGTCGATCGCCACCACGATGGCGTTCGTCCGGCTGCTGAAGGATCTGATGCGGGACAAGGAGATCGGCAGGCGGTTCGTGCTGATCGCGCCGGACGAGTACCGCACCTTCGGCATGGACTCGTTCTTCCCGAGCGCGAAAATCTACAATCCGCTCGGCCAGCAGTACGAGTCGGTCGACCGTGAACTGCTGCTCGCCTACAAGGAGTCGCCGACCGGCCAGATGCTGCACGACGGCATCTCCGAGGCCGGGTGCACGGCGTCGCTGATCGCGGCGGGCTCCGCTTACGCCACCCATGGCGAGCCGCTGATCCCGGTCTATGTCTTCTACTCGATGTTCGGCTTCCAGCGGACCGGGGACCAGTTCTGGCAGATGGCCGACCAGCTCTCGCGCGGCTTCGTGCTGGGCGCGACCGCCGGGCGTACGACGCTGACGGGCGAGGGGCTCCAGCACGCGGACGGCCACTCCCAGCTGCTGGCCTCCACCAACCCGGGGTGTGTGGCGTACGACCCGGCCTACGGCTTCGAGATCGCGCACATCGTCAAGGACGGTCTGCGCAGGATGTACGGCGAGAGCCCCGAGGACATTTTCTACTATCTGACCGTCTACAACGAGCCGATCCAGCACCCGGCCGAGCCCGCCGACGTCGATGTGGACGGCATCCTCAAGGGGATCCACCGCTTCAGCGCCGGTACGGCCGGCTCGGTCCCGGCGCAGATCCTGGCCTCCGGGGTGGCGGTGCCCTGGGCGCTGAACGCGCAGCGGATCCTCGCCGAGGAGTGGGACGTACGCGCCGACGTCTGGTCGGCGACGTCCTGGAACGAGCTGCGCCGGGAGGCCGTCGAGGTGGAGCGGTTCAATCTGCTGCACCCGGAGGAGGAGGAGCGGGTGCCGTATGTGACCCGGAAGCTGACCGGGTCCGAGGGGCCTTTCGTCGCGGTCTCGGACTGGATGCGCTCGGTGCCCGACCAGATCTCGCGCTGGGTGCCCGGGCGGTACGGATCGCTCGGCGCGGACGGCTTCGGTTTCGCGGACACGCGCGGCGCGGCCCGGCGCTACTTCCACATCGACGCGGAGTCGATCGTGCTGGGGGTGCTGACCGAGCTGGCCCGGGACGGCAAGGTCGACCGCTCGGCGCTGAAGCAGGCGGTGGACCGCTACCAGCTGCTCGACGTCCGGGCGGCCGACCCCGGTTCGGCGGGCGGCGACGCGTAGGGGGCCGGAGTCAGGCAGCCCCGGGGGTCGCGAGGTGCTCGACGAGGCGGGTGAAGCTGTCGTCGGCGTGGCCCGCCGCGATGCCCCGCTCGAAGAGCGCCAGCACGGCGGCGGGGAGCGAGTCGTCGACCCCGGCGTCCCTCGCCGTCCGTGCCACATGGTCGATGCTGGCGGCGCCCATGGAGAGCCTGTCGGCGTCCCCGGTGTGCTGTCCGGCGTCGACGCGCGAGGCGTAGAAGCCGAAGATGTCGGGCATTCCGGCGACCGTGCCGGAGAGATGGGGCAGTATCTCCCCGGCGTCGATCCCGCTCTTCCGCGCCACCGCGAGGGCGTGCAGGAAGGCCAGTGAGGTCGTCCAGAAGACGCCAAGCTGGAGCTGGTAGTACAGCGCGGCGAGGCCCGGGTCCTCGCCGCGGTAGTCGGTCCTGGTGAGAACCTCCAGTACGGCCCGGTTGGCCTCGAAGACGTCCCTCGGGCCGCTGTAGTAGGTGAACGTCTCCGGCCGGCCGATGCCCTCGGGGGACGCCTGCACCCCTCCGGTGAGGTGGCGCGCGCCGTGGCCCGCAGCCCAGGCGGCCGCCGCGCGCGCCTTGTCCGGGGTGTCCGAGCTGAGGTTGACGAGGGTCTTCCCCGGCAGCGCGGCGGCGGCGGGTTCGAGGATCGCGTACATGGCGTCGTAGTCGGTCAGGCTGAGGACGGCGAGTTCGCCCGCGGACAGGGCCTCGGCGGGGGTGGCGGCCAGTGAGGCGCCCCTGGCGACCAGGTCGTCCGCCCTGCTCGCGGTTCGGTTCCACACGGTCACCGGGTGACCTTTCGCGAGGAACGCGCCGGCCATGGCGCGTCCCATCGGGCCCAGTCCGATGACGGTGATCGGCTGCTCGCTCATTCCGGCTCCTGTCGCCCCGAGGGGACTAGATTGATCGTTCTATCTAGCTATCGGGGTCAGGCTAACACCCTTTCCCCCGGGCGCGATTCGGTGCCGCTCAGCTCTCCCGGACCATGAACGCCCGCACCTGGAAGGGGGTGTTCGGCGTCCAGACGCCCGAGCCCGGGTAGGTGTCGAACTCGCCGGTCTCCTCGCACTCCGGGGACTGGTGGACGGTGACGGGCCGGCCGGTGCGGTTGGCGAGGGAGAGGGCCGTGTCGCCCGGCGGGAGCGGGACACAGCTGTCGGTGCCGGTCTCGTACAGCTCATGGGTCTGGCGGAGGCCGGTGAAGGACTCCCCGGCCCAGAGGCAGAGCGCACCGGGAGGGCACTCGCCGAGCCGGGCGGCGGCGGCCGGGGCGGCGGTGGCGGTGGCGGTGGCGGCAGCCGGGGCGGCGGTCGGCAGGAGCGCCGCGAGGGCCAGGGCGGTGGCGGCGGCGGCAGTGGTGGTGGCAGTGCGCATGGCGGTCGGCTCCGGTATGTCGTACGGATGATGTGACCGCACTCTGGCGGGCGCGGCCCGGCGGCGGGAAGGGGTCCGGAGGGAGATCACCCGCATAGGGGACAGCCCCGCCGGGCTGGGCCTGGCGGGGCTGTGGGTGACGCGGTGCGGGGACGGTGTGCCCGGCGGCGGAGTGGGGGTCAGATGTGGGCCGCGCCCGCGCCCGCCTGGGCGTTGGCGCCGCGCTTGGTCAGCAGGGCGATGAAGACGGCCACCGCCGCGACTCCGGCGGCGACCAGGCTGGCCAGCCCCATGCCCGACATGAAGGTCTCGTGGGCGACATCGCCGATCTTGGCCGCGATCTCGGGCGGGGTGCCCGGGGTGACCGGGGGCACGCCCATCTCGACGGCCTTGGAGGCCTCGTCGAGCTGTGCCTCGGTGAGCGGCGGGAGCTTGGCGTCGGCCCAGTTGCCCGGGAGGTCGGTGTCGACCCGGGAGGCCATGACCGCGCCGAGCACCGCTGTGCCGAGGCTGCCGCCGATCTGCATGGCGGCCTGCTGGAGCCCGCCGGCGACACCCGACAGCTCCATGGGCGCGTTGCCGACGATGACCTCGGTCGCGCCGACCATGACCGGTGCGAGGCCGAGGCCGAGTGTGGCGAACCAGAGGGACATGGTGAGGCTGCCGGTGTCCGTGGAGAGGGTCGACATGCCGAACATGGCGATCGCGGTGAGCGTCATACCGCCGGCCAGCGGGATGCGCGGACCGACCTTGGTGATCAGCGCACCGGCCAGCGGAGAGCCGACGATCATCATTCCGGTGAGCGGGAGCAGATGGAGTCCGGCGTCGACCGGGCTGAGGCCGTGCACATTCTGGAGGTAGAAGGTGACGAAGAAGAGCCCGCCCATGAAGGCGATGGCCATCAGCACCATCAGCACCACACCGGCCGACAGCGGCACCGAGCGGAACAGCTTCAGCGGGATGAGCGGCTCCTTGACCCGGCTCTCCCAGAAGGCGAAGAGCGCGAAGCAGGCGACGGCCGCGAGGATGAAGCCCCAGGTCTTGCCGCCGCCCCAGCCCCAGCTCGGCTCGGGGGCCTTGATGAGCGCCCAGACCAGACAGAACATCGCGCCGGAGAGCAGCAGGATGCCGGGGATGTCGAAGGATCGCGGCGCGTTCTCCGCGCGGTGGTCCTTGAGGATCACCAGGCCGAGGACGAGCGCGAGGACGCCGACCGGGACGTTGATGAAGAAGACCGACTGCCAGCTGACATGCTCGACCAGCAGACCGCCGACGATCGGGCCGCCGGCCGTGGACGCGCCGATGACCATGCCCCAGATGCCGATCGCCATGTTCAGCTTCTCGGCGGGGAAGGTGGCGCGCAGCAGGCCGAGCGCGGCGGGCATCAGCAGCGCGCCGAAGAGGCCCTGGGCCACCCGGAAGACGACCACCATCGGAATGGTCTCGGAGAAGCCGATGGCGGCGGAGGCGATGGCGAAGCCGACCACGCCTATGAGGAAGGTCTGTCGATGGCCGAAGCGGTCACCGAGCTTGCCCGCGGTGATCAGGCTGACGGCGAGGGCGAGGAAGTAGCCATTGGTGATCCACTGGACGTCGGCGAAGGTGGCGTCGAGGTCGTCCGCGATGGCGGGGTTGGCGATCGCGACGATCGTGCCGTCCAGCGCGACCATCATCACGCCGACGGCCACGACGACGAGGGTGACCCACGGGTGACCCCTGAGCCCCTTCGACGGTGCGGGGGCTGGGGACTTGGGGTCTTTCGGCGGTGGGGCGACGGCGGTCTGACTAGTCATGCCGTCAGGCTAATGTCAGCCACTGACAGTTGACAAACTGTTTCAGTAGTCGGTAACTGTCACATATGCGCCCGGTTCGGACCGGGTGCTCGGAGAGGCAGTCGTGCCGAGACGAGAAGTGGGGACTGTGTGACGGTCGGGCCGGCGCCGGAGGCGACAGAGCCGCGCGAAGGACTGCGTGTGGGACTGCGTGCAGGACTGCGTGCGGGACCGCCTGAAGGGCTGCGCGAGCGGAAGAAGCAGCTCACCCGCGAGGCGCTGGTGCGGGCCTCGCTGGAGCTGTTCATCGCCCAGGGGTACGAGCGGACGACCGTGGACGAGATCGCCGAAGCGGTCGAGGTCTCCCAGCGCACCTTCTTCCGGTACTTCGCCGGCAAGGAGGAGGTCGCCCTCGCCTCCCAGAGCCGGATCGAGGCCCACGTCAAAACCCTGATGCGGGCGAGGCCGCCGGAGGAGAGGCCGTTCGAGGCGATGCGCAACGCGGTGCTGGCCGGCTGGGACAGCCTCGGCGAGGCGATCGGGGAGTCCGTTCCGGTCTCCCTCCACATGCGCAGCTATCTGCTGATCGAGTCGACTCCGGCGCTGATCGCCGCCCATCTGCGCCGCTCCATGGAGCTGGAGGAGGAGATGGCCGCGCTGATCGCCGAGCGGGAGGGGCTGGACGCATCGGACCCCCGGCCCCGGCTCGCGGTGGCCGCCTTCAGCGGAGTGATGAAGGTGGCCGGGCGGCTGTGGAGCCAGGGCGACGATCTGAGCGTGCGGGCGCTGCGGGATCTGATGGTGGCGTCCCTGGACAGCTTCGGCCCGGCGATGGCGGCGGACTGGCGGAGCCCGGCCCCCTGACGTGACGGACCCGGCGACCGGACCGAACGGACCCGGCGGGCGGCAGGCAGGTCCGGGAGACCGGAGCGGGCGGACCCGGCGGGTCGGCAAAGGCTCGCCCCTTCCCCTCCATTCACCCTTGAACACGTGATCTGCCTCACGGTCCGGGCGAGCCCCCGCGTGCTTCTCCTAGGGTGTCCCGCAGTGACTTCCTTCGACTCCTCCCCCACCATCGCCTTCTGGCGAATGCTGCTCGCGCTGGCCGTGGTGTTCCTGATGCTGGCGACCACGGGCTGGACCGCCGTACGTCATCCGAGCGCCCCGCCCCAGCTGGCCGAGGCCGAACTGAGCGACTGGCGCGAGGTCCGGATCGGCGGTCGGCCCCTCCCCGGGACCACCGAGCCGCCGGGCCGCCTCGCCGCCTTCTTCGCCTCGCTCGGCAATGTCCAGCGCACCCGGCTCGCCACCCGCTTCCCGCTGATCGTCGGCAATCTCAACGGCGCTCCGACCGCCCTCCGTTACCGCGCCAACCGGGTGGCGATCGCCCGCTCGCTGAAGCTGGAGCGCGGCCGGGCCCTCACCGCGAGGCTGAGCGCGGACGGCCGGCACCAGGCCGGGCTGCTGATACACCGCTACGAGACGCTGATGAGGCCCGGGCGCCAGATCCTCGCCTTCGACCCGGCGGGCGGCGGCCGGGTCGCCGAGGTCTTCGGCGACCTCGAACGCGCCGAGCGCGTCTCGGTGATCGTCCCGGGCGTCGACACCCGTCTGGTCACCTTCGAGCGGACCAGCGGGAAGTACTCGGCCCCCGCCGGCATGGCGGAGTCGCTGTACGCCGCCCAGCGGGCCGCCTCCCCCCGTACTCGTACCGCCGTCATCGCCTGGGCCGACTACACCGCGCCCGTCGGAGTGGGGATGGACTCCGCCACCGGACGGCTCGCCCACAAGGGCGCGGTACGGCTGGCCTCGCTCACCGAAGCACTGCCCGGTAAGTCCGAAGTCGCCCTGTTCTGCCACAGTTACGGTTCGGTGGTGTGCGGGGTCGCCGCGCGGCGGCTGCCGGACCGGGTCACCGATATCGCGGTCGCGGGCAGCCCCGGGATGCGCGCCGAGAATGTGGCGGGGCTGCGGGCCCGCGCCCGGGTCTGGGCGATGCGCGACGGGGACGACTGGATCGAGGTCGTACCGCATCTGGAGGTCGGCGGGCTGGGGCACGGCGAGGACCCGGTGGCCCCCGAGTTCGGGGCCCGGGTGATGTCGGCGGCGGGGGCCGTCGGCCACAGCGGATATTTCGAGCCGGGTACCGAGAGCGTGGTCAACTTCGCCGAAATAGGGGTGGGCGCGTACGGCGGTGTGAGCTGTGCGAGCGAGGACGACTCCTGCCACCGTGATATTTACGGAGATGCGGCGGCCTGACGCGCGTAGAACCTCATGAACAACAGTTGAAACTGAGGGGCGACGCGCGGGCGCGTGACGCCTACGATGATGCGTATGGGTGATGTACTGGCGGGAATTCAAGCCACGTGGGAGTTCGAGTCAGACTCCGTGCTCATCCGCTTTGAACGGGGACACCGCACGCCGAAGCTGTTTCAGGCGCTCCGCGAACGCCGCATCCCCCACGAGGCGTTGGCATCGGTGACACTCTCCCCGGGCAAGCGGGGAACGACGGTGCTGCGCGCGGCACCCCGAGCCGGGGCGGATCCGCTGATGGAGGCGGCCGCCGGACAGCTGAGAGAAGAGTCCGATCCGTACCGGTTGGTGATCCCCGCCGACCGGGCGGCGCTCGCGCTGCGCTGGGCCGACGAGCTGCGCGCGGTGCTCCCGCGCGACGCGGACCAGCCCGCCGACCGCTACGCGGTGGCCGCGCCGTACGCCGTGCCCGACGCGCCGCTTCAGTTCAAGGCGTACGACGGCCGGGCGTCCTTCGACGGCCGGCACGTCGGCTTCCGCTGGTCGCGCACGGGCGCTTCGTCGGCGAAGTGGAAGGTGGGTGACCAGAACTTCCCGGTCCAGGAGCTGACCGGGGTCGAGTGGCGCACCCCGGAGGCCGCCGACGGCCATCTGCGGCTGCTGCTGCGCTCCGAGCCCAGCCGGCCCGCGCAGCCGGAGAAGGACCCGGCGGCGGTGGTGTTCGGGCCGCGCGGCGGGCCGCTGCACGAGTCGCTGCCGTTCGCCGCCGCCGTGCTGGAGTCCGTCCAGAAATCGGCCAGGACCCCGGCGATGGCCCTGCGCGGGGGCGGGCGGCGGGATCCGGCGGACATCGCGGAGCGGATACGCCACCTCGGGGAGCTGCATCAGGCCGGGCTGGTCACGGACGACGAGTTCAGCTCGAAGAAGGCGGAGCTGCTCGCGGAGCTGTGAGCCGCCGCCCGGCAGGGTGCGCGTGTCATACCCGGGTACGACAGCGGGGCGGCTCCGGGGTATGACGCCCGGAGACGGTCCCGCTGCCTACCCTGATCGGGCCATGACCAAGACATCACCTCCCTCACCCCCCTCACCTCCGCGAACGCCGCAGGTCCCCCTGTCACGCGCCGCCCGGCGGAATCTGCTGCTCCTCGCGGACGGTCTCCGCACTCCCGCCGAGTACACCGGACCGCTCCTCGGCTCGTCCGCGAGGCCCTGGCTGCGGCGGGTCCCCTACGTCCTGGCCTTCGCGGCGGTCGCCGCCCTGCTGCCGGTCACCATCCAGGTGCTCAACGATGTCTACGGAATGACCAACGGGGTCGCCGCGCTGCTGGCCACCGCGCAGACCGCGCCGCTGCTGCTCGCGGTGACCCGGCCGCTGGAAGCCTGGTGGATCGTTTTCGCCGCCGCCTTGATCGGCGCCGTCGCCCTGATGCGCGCCCCCGGGACACCGGAAGAAAGCTGGCCGTGGACCCCACCGCTGATCGTCGGATATCTGCTGCTGATGGTCGCCCTGGGCGTACGTGAGCGGCACCGCACCCTGGTGGCCGTCTGGCTGATGACGGGCCTGGCCGGGCTTGTCTTCGAGCTGATCTCGTCGGAGCGCACCGACGGCACCCCTGTGGTGCTGTTCTTGGTGAGCGGTGCCGTGCTGCTGCTCACCGGTGCGCTGCGGGAGCAGCGGGAGGCCCAGCGGCGGCTCACGGCGCAGGAGTCCATCAGCGAGGCGGAGCGCGGCAGGCGCACCCTGCTGGAGGAGCGCGCCCGGATCGCGCGGGAGCTGCACGACATGGTCGCGCACCACATGTCGGTGATCACGGTGCAGGCCGACTCGGCCCCGTACCGGATCGAGGGCCTCCCGGAGGCCGCCCGCGAGGAGTTCGCGGCGATCGCGGCGGGCGCGCGGGAGTCCCTCGGCGAGATGCGCCGGCTGCTGACGGTGCTGCGCAGCGACGGCACGGACGGCGAGCTCGCCCCGCAGCCCGGGCTCTCCCGGCTCCAGCAGCTGGTGGAGGCGACCGTACGGGCGGGGGTGCCGGCCGAGCTGTCGCTCGCGGTGGATCCGGCGGTGGTCCCGCAGGCGGTGGATCTGTCGGCGTACCGGATCACCCAGGAGGCGCTGGCCAATGTGGTGCGGCACGCGCCGGGCGCGGTGACCCGGGTGTCGGTCTCGTCGATCGGCGAGGATCTGGTGGTGCTGGTCGTCAACGGCCCGGCGGACTCGCCCCGGTCGCCGCTGGAGTCCACCGGGACCGGGCACGGGCTGGTCGGCATGCGGGAGCGCGTACGGTTGACCGGCGGCACGCTGGACACCGGTCCGCTGCCGGACGGCGGTTTCCGGGTGGCCGCGCGTCTGCCGATGGCGACGCCCGCGACCCCGGAGGACGCCGAGTGACCATCCGCGTGATCATCGTCGACGACCAGGCCATGGTGCGGGCCGGATTCGCCGCGCTGCTGTCGGCGCAGTCGGACATCGATGTGGTGGGCGAGGCCGCCGACGGCCGCGCGGGGGTGACGGCCGCCCGGGAGACCCACCCCGACGTCGTGCTGATGGACGTCCGCATGCCCGAGATGGACGGCCTGGCGGCGGCCCGCGCGATCCTCCGGCCCCCGCCGGGCGTGGTCCACATCCCCAAGGTGCTGATGCTCACCACCTTCGACGTCGACGACTATGTGTACGAGGCGCTCCGCGCCGGGGCCTCCGGTTTCCTCCTCAAGGACGCCCCGCCCGCCGACCTCATCGCCGCCGTCCGCGTCGTCGCCGCCGGCGAGGCCCTCCTCGCCCCCTCCGTCACCCGCCGCCTCATCGCCGAATTCGCCGCCCAGCGCCCCGCGCCCTCCCGCAAGGACCCCTCCCTCCGTCTCAAGGGCCTCACCCCCCGTGAGACCGAGGTCCTCGAACTGATCGCCCGTGGCCTCTCCAACCAGGAGATAGCCACCCATCTCGTCGTCGCCGAACAGACTGTCAAGACCCACATCGGCCGCGTCCTGGCGAAGCTGGACCTCCGCGACCGCGCCCAGGCCGTGATCTTCGCGTACGAGTCGGGGCTGGTGCGGCCCGGGACGGGCTGACCCGGTCCCTATTACTCCTGGTTCCGTCCGGCCGGCTGTTGGTTACGCCCGCCGGGCAAGGAGCGTGGCGGCCCTTTGGGCAAGGACCTGTGCGTCCACATCATTCGGGTAGCGGGCGAGGCGCATGCGCATGTCCTCGGCGGAGTCCCGTACGCGGGTGGACTGGACGCCTTCGGCGCAGTCCAGGAAGTCCTTCCAGACGGTGAGCGCTCCGTCCAGGTCGCCCTGGCGGAGGTGGATGGCTCCGAGGTGACCAAGGACATTGGCCCGGCTGCGCCGCCGGTCCAGGCCGTGGACGGCGAGGGCCTGGTGGAGCTGAACACGAGCTCCGTCAAGATCTCCCATGTGGGCGAGGATCAGCCCGGAGGAGTGCGCCCAGCGCCCGATGGTGAAGTGAGAGGCCCACGAGGTGCCGGTGGGGGCATCGGCGGTGCGCTCGATGGAGTTCTGGGAGGCGGTCAGGCTCTTGGCTGCGAGCTTGTGGTCCCCGTCCAGGGCGGCGGCCTCGGCGAGTGTGGACTGGTAGTAGGCCATGATCCGGGGATCGCTCAGCCCTTTGGCCCGGTCCACGCACTTCTCCGACAGAGCCAGGGCTCTCGCGTGGTGGCGGGGGCCGAGTTCCATGGCCTGGACCGCCATGCCGCGCAGGGCCGTGGCCGCGAGTTCCGGCTCATTCGCTTCGTCGGCGAGCCGGTAGGCGTGCGTGTAGTAGCCCCGGGCGATGTCGCCGGCGTCGTCGTCGGGCCGGTCCTGGGTCATCCAGCCGATGAGATGGGCGAGCCGCGAGGCCTCCGCGTACAGGTCGCGGCCGGTGGCCTCGGTGTAACGGCCTTCCAGCCACGGCCCGACGTTCTGGGTGAGGTAGCCGACAGCGAGGTGACGTACATGCCCGCCGCCGTACTCGGCGGCGTTGTCGCCAAGGACTTGAACCATCTGCCGGATGGCTTCCACCTCCCCACTGCCGACCCGTACGGCACCCACCGGAGCGGACAGGACCCGCCGGGTGATGGCGTCGGCGTCGGGCACACCGAGGAAGGACAACGCGCCACCGCCGGAGGAGGTCAGGAAGCTGCGACGGTCCATGCTCTCGTTCCTTCCCAGGGCCAGGACTGAAACCACGGTATCGACAGAATCGGCGATCCGGGCAGAGGATTCAGCCTCTTGATCCAGCTGTAAGACCTGGATGACGTACGGCCTCCAGTGTTCTCCCGGGGTGCGGTCACCGCTCAACAGCTTTCGCGCGTACTGGCGGCTCATGCTGTCCGGGCCCTGACCTGCCGCGATACCCAGCTCCCTGGCAAGTTTGGAGGGACCCCAACCGCGCTGCTCGCAGGCGTCGCGGATGAGGTGATCAATACGGCGGTTTCCCTCATGTGCCATGGCCGACCGGCCCTCTCGCCCGTGGGTTACGCAGGACTACGCGGGGTTACATGTTGGGTCCTCCCGCCCTCCGGAGCCAGGCGGTTGAGTGGTTTTCCACCGACCGGTACCCCGCTGGAACAGGCGGAGTACCGGTCGGCCCACAGCAGCGAGACCCGGAGACGGATCGCTGCGCCACTCCTGCGAGGAGACGGAGGCACCGGTGACCGTGCGAGGAAGGCAGCGCGGCAAACAGCCCGGGGCCACTGTTGCCCGGGGCCAAGCAGGCGGCGGGGACGGCTGGACAACCCCCGCCACTCGTCTGACGCTCCCCTACCCCACCGCACCGCCCCTCAGCGGCGGGCCCATCGCCAACGGCAGCGCCACCCCGGCGGTGCTCTACATCTGCGTCGAGCGCAGTCCGGACGCCCCTGGCCTCGCCGAGGAACGAGCGGTCGAGGAAGGCCACTCGTTCGCCGAGCAGCGCGCACTGCGCATCCTGGCGGAGATCACCGACCCTTACGGCGAGCCGGACCCGGCGAGGCGCACGGGCTGGCTGCGCGTCCGGGCGATGGCCGAGGACGGTGCCGTCTCCGTGGTGATCGTCCGCTGGCCGAACGCGATCAGTCCCGTCTCCGCTCTGCGCCAGGGCGAGATCACCTGGTTCCGGGAGCTCGGCGTACGGGTTCTGTTCTCCTGGGCTCCGCTGGCCGCGCGGAAAGCGGAGGGCTGGTGAGCGGGCCGGTACCCGGCCGAAGGGGCGGGGCTTGCGCGGGCCCTGGCCCTGCTCGGCCTTCTCGGGCTGCTGCCTCCGGTCGTGATTCTCGCTCCGTACGTCGCCGACGCGGCCGAGGCCCGGCAGACGGCCGTCTCGCGCCCGGATCCGCCGACGCAGCCCGATGAACCGCCGGCCTGCCGGTGCGACCCGGGCGGCAGGCGGGCCCGGTGAGCCGCCGTGGCCGGGAGAGCGTCGAGTCCGCTGTCCTGATCGGCGTGGTCGCCGTGCTTCTCGCCGCCCTCGCCCTCGCGGTGATCTGACCCGTGATCCCTCATTGACCGAGGAGGACGCGCATGCGCGCGCATCGGAACAAGCTCCGCGTGGTGGTCGGCTCCGACCCGGCGGGCCGTGAGTACAAGAACACCCTCGCCGCCGACCTTCGCGTGAGCCCTCTGGTGACCGCCGTGATCGACATCGGGGCCAACGACCGGACCCGCCGCCCGTATCCGGAGGTCGCCTTCACAGCCGCCCAGCTCGTCGCCGACGGCCAGGCGGACCGCGCACTCCTGGTGTGCCACACGGGTCTCGGCATGGCCATCGCCGCGAACAAGGTCCGGGACATCCGGGCCGTCACCGCCCACGACCCGCTGTCCGTCCGGGCCTCGGTGTTCTCCAACAACGCCCAGGTACTCGCCTTCGGCCAGGGGGTCATCGGGCTCGCCCTGGCACGGCACCTGGTCGCGGAATGGCTCACCTGCTGCTTCGAGACAGCGTCCTCGGCCGCCGTGAAGATCGAGGCGATTCGCGCCTTCGAGCATCAGCAGCATCACGCTGCGGCCGCCCCGGACCAGCCCCGCTGAACCACACACCCTTCGCACTCCCCACGAGGAGGGACCTGATGCCCACGAACCCCGCCACGGTGCCGCGTACGGCCGCGAACCTGCGCTGGCCGGTGGAACCCGCCCAGGGCGGCTGGTACACCGAGGACGAGCACGAGGCCGTCCGGCGAGTGCTGGCCGAGTCCGACGACTGGCGGACCGGCTGGAGGCCCGCGTCGTACACCGGCACCTTCGAGGACGCGTTCGCCGCCTACACCGCCGCCGCCCACGCGGTGACGTTCAACTCCGGCGGCACCGCGCTGGAGATGGTGCTGCACCACCTCCGGCTCACGCCCGGGGACGAAGTGATCTCCTGTGCGATCAACTTCGTCGGACCGCATCTCGCGGTCATCGGCCAGGGCGGCAGCCTGATTCTCGCCGAGCCCGACCCGCTCACCCTCAACCTGGACCCCGTCGACACCGAGCGGGTGCTCACCACCCGCACCAGGGCGATCCTGATCACTCACTGGAACGGTGCCGCAGCCGACCTGCGCCCCTTCCTTACCCTGGCCGAACGCCACCCCCACCCCGTGCACGGCCCGCCCCGGATCATCGTGGACGCCGCGCGGTGCTGCGGCGGACGCACCCCGTCCGGCCAAGTAGTCGGAGCCGAGGGCTGGGCCACGGTCTTCAGCTTCGAGTCGAAGAAGCTCATGACCACCTTCGGCCAGGGCGGCATGGTCACCACAGACGACCAGGCTCTCGCCGACCGGTTGCGCACCCTGCGCACCTACGGCGGCCGGGACCGGTGGGGCGTCAACCAGATGATGACCAAGGCCCAGGCCGCAGTGGGCCTGGTCCAGCTCACCCGGCTGGACGGGATGAACGCCGCCCGCATCGACCGGGCCCACCGCCGCACCCAGCGTCTGACCCACGTCGCCGAGCTGGCCCTTCCCCCCACCTGGCACGACAGACAGCACCTGTACTACCGGCACAACCTCCTCGTACCCGCGTCCTGGGCCGGTGACGGCCGGGACCAGCTGATGAACGTGCTCGCCGAGCGATACGGCGTCGGCAGCATCGTCAGCGACCCGGTGACCTACCTCGGCCACCGTCTGATCCGCCGCCACACCAACGACCAGCGCTGCCCCCGGGCCGAACATCTGGCCTCCCGCCTGCTGTGCCCCTGCCTCCACCCCCGGATGGTGCCCGGGGACGAGGCCGCGATCTGCGACGCGATCCAGCAGGCCACCGAGCACATCGCCCGCACCCACGGCACCACCGAGTGAGAGGTCGAACCCCGGTGTCCCAGCTCCAGCAGGAAACCGACGCCATCCGGGCTCGGGAGATCCCCGTAGCCGACCCCTACCCGCCCAAGGACCCCACCGGGCTGTTGCGCATGGTGTTCCTCATGCCCTTCGGCCACGCCTACAGCCTGATGTGCAACGGCCCGATGAGCCTGCACGACCTCATCAACCGCACCCCGGGCATCCCGGCGGTCGCCGAACGCGCCATCCAGTACGACTGCCTGGTACGCGACGGGAACCGGCTCACCACCCCCGACGGCGAGCCCTACCGCAGCATCGAATCCGCCGCCCCGGTCAACGAGGCCGACGTCGTCGGGATCTCCGTCGTCAACTCCGGCGACCTCCACAGCGTGTTCCGCCTTCTGGACCTCGCCGGCATCCCCCGCCGCACCGCCGACCGGACCCCCGGCGTCCACCCCCTGGTGATCGGCGGGAACAGCGGCCTGGCCGATCCCGAACCCCTGGCCGACTACCTCGACGCCGTGGCCATCGGCGAAGCCGAACAATCCCTCCCCGAACTCCTCCGCATCCTCCGCTCCCACCACACCCGTCCCGACGACAACACCTCGCTCCACGAGCGGCTCGCCCGCGTCCCCGGCCTGTACGTGCCCTCGATGTACACCTGCGACTTCCTCCCCGGCGGAGGCGTGAGCGCGATCCGGCCCCGCAGGCTCACCGTCCCGGCGGCCGTCCACGCCCAGTACCTCACCGTCGCCGATCTGCACCCCGCCCACTTCTGCTACCCCATCACCGACGGCACCGCCGCCGGCATCCACCCCGTCCTCGGCTGCCAGCACACCTGCGGCTTCTGCAACCTCGGTGTCCCCGACTTCCGACAGACCCCCCTTGCCCTTCTTACCGACTACATCGACCGGCTCGAACACCACCGGGTCCGGACAATCATCATCAGCGCGCCGACGTTCACCCAGTACAAGCACCGCCGTCCCCTGCTGGAACACATCCGCGCCTACGCCGACCGGGCGGCGGCCGAGGGGGAGAAGGTCACCACGATCATCGGCTCCATCCGCGCGGACGAAATCAGCGCCGACTACCTCGAAGCCGTCACCGAACTCGGCGACTTCGGCCATCTGTTCACCGAACTAAACCTGACTCAGGCCCGGGGCATCATCACCATCGCCCCCGAATGGGCCGCCCCCGACCTTGTCGCCCTGTATGGCAAGACCCAGAAACGCGAACGCGTGAACAAGGCCATCGACCTGTGCCGCCGAAGCGAACACGTCAACACGATCATGCTCTATTTCATTGTTGGAGCCCCTGGCGAACGCCCCGCCGACCGCCTCGCCATCGCCGACTACGCCCGGGATGTCCGCGAGCGGCTCGGGCATCCGGACGGCACGGTCATCGTCAAGCTGCACCAGTTCATGCCAAAGCCCGGCACCCCGAGCCAGCGCCTGCGGATGGCCGACCCTGACGTGGTCCTCACCTACGGGGACCAGATCGGCGAGCGGCTGCGTGAACTGGTCGGCGACACCGAGTACGAGAAGCACTACCGGGTGCTCTACGGCGAGACGAGCCGCATGCACCTCGAAGTCGTCTGCTCGCGCGGGGATCGGCGCATCGGCCATGTCCTGGAAGACCTCTACGACGCCGGAACCGACCTGGGGACCCTCACCAAGGGCGAACTCCTGGACGCACTGGGCAAACGGGGCCTGGACTACGACCGTCATCTGCGGCACATGGACGAGCCCGTACTCCCGTGGCACACGGTCAACCGTGTCAACCCGGCTGCCGAGCGAGAGTTCGCCACTGCCCTCGCCGCCCGGGAGGCTCAGGAATGAAGGGACGCCTGCCGCTGCATCCGGGCAAACACATCCTGCCCGCAGTGCCCGACCCCGCCGAGCACGCCGCCTACGTCCGAGAGCGGGAGCCTGCGGCGACACTGGCGGATCTCGACGGAGTGGTCCTCCTCTATCAGCGACACATGGTCAAACAGGCCGTTTCCCGCCATGCCGCCCGCCGTCTGGACTGGGTCCGTGCCGACCTGCGCGTCCTTGAATACCAAGGCGGCGAGGCAGGCATCTGTGGGGGCTTCGGCCCGGGAGCCCCCGCAGCCGCCCTCGTACTGGAACAGCTCATCGCCCTGGGCGCTCGGCGCGTCATCACCGTCGGCACCGCCGCCTCCCTCCGCGCGGATCTGCGCCCCGGCGACCTCGTCGTGTGTGACAGCGCATTGCGGGACGAGGGAGTCTCCCACCACTACCTGCCGCCCCGAGCGCACATCACGCCCTCGCCGCACCTGACCGGCCACCTTGCCGACAGCCTCCGCGCCCTGGACGTGCCGGTGCGGCAAGGCCCCACATGGACCACTGACGCCCCCTACCGGGAGACCGCCGCCGAGATCGCCGGATACGGCAGCCTCGGCGTCCTGACCGCCGATATGGAGGCCGCTGGCGTCTTCGCCGTGGCTGAGCACCGAGACATCGAAGCGGCAGCCGTCTTCGCCGTCGCTGACACCCTCATCGACCGCCGCCCCCGCCAGGACCACACCGGCACCCAAAACGCCCTGAACACCGCGCTGGAAGCCGCTCTGGACTCCCTCCGGGCCGCTCCGCACCTCTTGGATCCGGGGCTAAGGTAGGGGCCTTCCTCTCGGCGACGACGGGCCCGTGCGCCCTCGCCCGATCAGCAAAGGACCCGTCCTCGTGAGCACTGTCGCAACCCGGCCCACCGTCGGTGCCGTGGTCCTGACGATGAACGACCGGCCCGAGGAGTTCCCCCGGGCGATGGCCTCGCTCCTCGCTCAGGAAGGCGTCGACCTGGACGTGGTCGTGGTCGGCAACGGCTGCGTGCCCGAGCAGGTGGCGCCCGGGGTGCGGACCGTCGCCCTGGCGGAGAACGCGGGCATCCCCGAGGGGCGCAACATCGGGGCCGCGAACGTCACGGGCGATTATCTGTTCTTCTTCGACAACGACGCGATCCTGCCGACCGCCGACACCCTGGCCAGGCTCGCCGCCGAACTCCGCAGCGACCCGGCCCTGGCGTACGCGCAGCCCCGCATCACCGACCCCGACAGCGGCGTCACCCTGCGCCGCTGGGTGCCTCGTCTGCGTGCCTCGGACCCGGAGCGGGCGGGCATCGTGACCGTCATGGCCGAAGGGGTCGTCATGATCCGCCGCTCGGCCTTCGATGCCGCCGGGGGGTGGCCGGGGCACTTCTTCCTCTTCCACGAGGGAATCGACCTGGCCTGGCGGCTCTGGGACCAGGGCGGCACCGGCCGCTATCTGCCCCGGATCATCGTCCATCACCCGGCGACCGATCCGGCCAGGCACGCCACCTTCTACCGCCTCGGCGCCCGCAACCGGGTCTGGCTCGCCCGCCGCAATCTGCCCCGCCTCCTGGTGCCGCTCAACCTGGCCACCTGGATTCTCCTCACCCTGTGGAGAACCCGCGACCGGGCCGCCCTCAGGGCCTCCCTCGCCGGATTCGGGGAGGGGCTGCGCGGCGGATACGGCGAACGCGCGCCGATGAGCTGGCGCACGGTCGTACGGCTCACCCGCGCGGGCCGGCCGCCCGTCTTTTGAGCAGAGTCGGCGAGATGCGCCAGGCTCACCGGGGCTCTGCCGGTTCACCCGGGCGAAGGGCCGAGAGCCCCGGTGACACCCCCCGTACCCCGGTAGCACCCGGGAGATGGCTCCCCGGGGTGACGCCCCCTCACCCGTCCGCTTCCTACTTTCCTCCCGTCACACCGGTACGGGAGGAAAGGGGCGGGGACCATGCGCCGTCGCAGGAGGAGGACGCTCGCGGCGCTCGCGCTCGCGGTCACGGTGGTGGGCGGGAGCGCGGGGTGGGCGTCGGGGAGCGGGGAGTCGGCGGTGACCGGGCCGCCGCCGGGGGCCGGGGCGTGGGAGCGGGACCGGGGGCTGGGGCGGGAGCTGCCGGACGCCGGGGGCGCGCGGCCGGAGCGGGTCGCGGAGTTCTTCGCCGGGCTGAGCGAGGCGGAGCGGGAGTATCTGGTCCGGCGGCATCCGCTGGTGGTGGGCAATCTCGACGGGGTGCCCGTGAAGCTGCGGTACGAGGCCAACGCCCGCGCGGTGCGAGGCACTGAGCACGCCCGGCTCGCCGCCCCCGGCCGGCGGATTCTCGCCTTCGACCCTCGGGGGCGCGGGCAGGTCGCCGAGGTGTACGGGGATCTGGAGCGGGCCGGGAGCGTGGCCGTGGTCGTGCCGGGGGCGGACATGGACGCCGCCCGCTTCGACCGGGCGAGGGACCCGTACGGCACCCCTGCCGGAATGGCCCGGGCGCTGCGTACCGCCACCGGGGACCGGACCGCCGTCATCGCGTGGACCGGTTACACCACCCCCGTCGGCATCGGTCTGGACGCCGCGTCCGGGGAGCTGGCCGAGGCCGGGGCGGCGCGGCTGGTCCGGTTCACCCAGGGGCTCCGGGCGGTCGGGGCCCCGAGGCCCAGCCTGTTCTGCCACAGCTACGGCTCCGTCGTCTGCGGGCTCGCCGCGAAGGAGGCCGGGGCCTCGGACATCGTCGCCCTCGGCTCCCCCGGGATGCGCGCCGACTCCGTCGCCGAGCTGGACACCGGGGCCCGGGTCTGGGCCGCCAAGAACGCGTCGGACTGGATATCCAAGGTCCCCGGCGTACGGCTCCTCGGGCTCGGCCACGGCCGCGACCCCGCCGAACCCGGCTTCGGCGCACGGCGCGTCCCGGCCGAGCGGGCCCAGGGGCACACCGGCTACTTCGCCCCCGGCACCGACTCGCTGGCCGCCTTCGCCGCCATCGCGCGGGGACGGACCGGTGAGGTGCGATGAGAAGCGCGTACGCCAGGGCCGCCGCCCGGATCGAGGCGCGGACCCCCGCCCACCGCGACCGCGCGATCGACGGGCTGCGCGCCCTCGCCCTGCTCGCCGTGCCCCTCGGGCACTGGCTGCTCGGCGGACTCCCCCTCGACCCGGACGGCGCGCTCCGCAACGCCAGCCCGCTCGCCTCCTTCGGCTTCTTCGCGCCCGTCAGCTGGGTGCTCCAGATGCTGGGCGTCTTCTTCCTGGTCGGCGGGTACGCCTCGGCCCTCTCCTACCGGCGGCACGACGGCCCCACCGGGCAGTGGCTGCGCCGGCGCGTCGCCCGGCTGGGCCGGCCGGTGCTCGGGGTGGCCGCCGTGTGGGCGGTGCTGGCGCTCGCGCTGTACGGGCTCGGGGTGCCGGTGACCACCCTGCGCACCGGGTCGACCCTGGTCGTACAGCCGCTGTGGTTCGTCGGCGTCTACGCGGTGATCACCGCGCTCACCCCGTACTGCGTACGCGCCGCCGCCCGGCTCGGCGTCTGGTCGGCGGCCCCGCTGCTCGGCTCGGTCGCCGTCGTGGATCTGCTGCGGTACGGGCCGTACGCCGATGCCGTGCCGTCCTGGCTGAGTCTGCTGAACATCCTGCCCGGCTGGCTCTTCGCCTATCAGCTGGGCGTCGCCTGGGGCGCCGGGCGGGTCACCGCGCGGCACGCCCGGGCGCTGCTCGCCGGGGGGATCGCGCTGTTCGCGCTGCTGCTGGCGGTGTTCGGCTACCCGGCGTCCATGGTGGGAGTGCCGGGCGCGGAGCGCGCCAACTCCCATCCGCCCTCGCTGCTGGTCCTCGCGCTCGCCGCCGCGCAGAGCGGCGCGGCGGTCCTGCTGCGCGACAGGATCGCGCGGCTGCTGGCCGGGCCCGCGCTCTGGGCCCCGGTCGTGGTCGTCAATCTCTCCGCGATGACGATCCTGTGCTGGCACCAGACGGCGATGCTGGCGGCGGCCGTCCCCGCCGCCCGCCTCGGCGCGGTGCCCGGCCTCACCACCGCGCCCGACACCCTCGGCTGGCTGGCGGCCCGTGTGGCCTGGCTGCCGGTCTTCGCCGTGCTGCTGGTGGTCCTCGGCCGGTACGCGCGGGTGCTGGAGGCCCCGTGGCCGAGCGGTACGGGAACGGCCACCGCCCGGCGTACGGCGGCGGGGGTGCTGGCGGCGGGGTTCGCCGTCTTCGCCCTGAGGTGACCCCTTACTCGCGGGCCGCCGAGGTCGAGGACATGTCCGGATAGCGCTCCCCCGCCACCTGTCCGGCGATCGGCTCCAGCAGCGCCAGCTCCGCCGGGGAGAGCGTCAGCCGGGTCGCCGCCACGTTCTCGCGGAGCCGCTCCGGCTTACGGGTGCCCGGGATCGGCACCACGGCCACCAGGCCGTGGACCTCGGCGCGCTGCTGCACCCAGGCCAGCGCCACCTGGGCGAGGGTCGCGCCGTGGGCCTTCGCGATCCGGCGGACGGGTTCGAGGAGCGCCTCATTGGTCTCGGCGTTCGCCCCGGAGAAGCGCGGCAGATCGGCGCGGAAATCGCCGTCCGAGACCGCGCCCGCGCGGAACGAGCCGGTCAGAAAGCCGCGCCCGAGCGGCGAGTACGGCACGAAGGCCACCCCCAGCTCCGCCGCCGCGCCGACCGCGCTGTCCTCCACGTCCCGGCTGAAGAGGGACCACTCCGACTGAAGGGCCGCGATGGGGTGCACGGCGTGCGCCTCGCGCAGCTCGGCCCCGGTGACCTCGCTCAGACCCAGCCGCCGCACCAGACCGCGCCGTACCAGATCGGCCATCGCGCCGACCGATTCGGCGAGCGGCACGGCCGGGTCTCGGCGGTGCATGTAGTAGAGGTCGATGACCTCGGTCCTCAGCCGCCGGAGGCTGCCCTCCACGGCCTGGCGGATGTACGCCGGGTCATTGCGCACCCCTCGGAAGCCGTCGTCCTCACCGCGTGCGATGGCGAACTTGGTGGCGATGGTGATCCGGTCGCGGTGCGCGCCCAGGAAGGGGGCGAGGAACTCCTCGTTGGCCCCGCGCCCGTACATGTCCGCCGTGTCGAAGAGGGTGACTCCGGCGTCCAGCGCCGCTTCGAGGGTCTCGCGGGCCGCGGACTCGTCGGTGTGCCCGTAGAACTCGCTCATGCCCATGCAGCCCAGGCCCTGCACCCCGACCAGGGGTCCGTCCGTGCCCAGTCGTACTTGGGCGATCGTGTCCTCGCTCATCGGATGTCCGCTCCTACTCCTCGGGCGATGTCTGCATCGCGTCCGAATAAACCTCGATCTTGTGGTCGAGCACCGCGAGGGTGTCGTGCAGCTCGGCGATGCGGCTGAGCACATCGCCCCGGGTCCGCACGAGCAGCTCGCGCCGCGCGCCGATGGTGTGCCCGCCCTCGCGGGTCAGCTCGGCGAAGCGGACCATGTCCGCGACCGGCATCCCGGTCAGCCGCAGCTTGCCGACGAAGGCCAGCCAGTCCAGGTCGCGGTTGGTGAAGCGCCGCTGCCCGGTGTGCGACCTGTCCACATGGGGCATCAGCCCGATCCGCTCGTACCAGCGCAGGGTGTGCGCGCTGAGCCCGGTGTGGGCGGCGACCTCGCTGATCGTGTAGCGGTCCTGCCCTTCCGGGCGGGGGAGCGCACGGCTACTGCTCTCGGTCAGCGTCATGCCGCCAACGCTAAAACCTTCGAGTGCGCTCGAAGCAAGCGGAAGCGCGGGTCCGGCGGAATACGGCGGAAACCGATGGCCGGTTCCACCGTCCCTGTTCTAGCGTGCGCCCCATGAGCCACGCACGCCTCGCGAAGCCCGAAGACGCCGAAGAACTGATCCGCCTGCGACAGGTGATGCTCGACTCCTACTGGGGGAAGGGCGGCGACACCGACTGGCAGCCGCTCGCCCTGCCCGCCCTGCGGGCCAGAATCGCCGAGCGCCCCGACGAGCTGGGCGCGTACGTCGTGGACCGCCCCGGCGGCGGGCTCGCGGCCTGCGCGGTCGGCAGCGTGGGCTACCGGATCGGCGGCCCCGGGAATCCGCACGGCCTCGGCGGGTATCTCTTCAGTGTCGCCACCGACCCCGACATGCGCCGCCGGGGCCACTCCCGCGCCTGTGTGGAGGGGCTCCTCGGCTGGTTCCGCGAGCGGGGCGTCAGCCAGGTCAATCTGCGGGCCTCGCCCGAGGCCGAGCCGCTCTACGCCTCCCTGGGCTTCGTCCGCACCCCCGACCCGGCGATGCGGCTCGTCCTCTAGGGCCTCGTAGCAGCGGGTGGGGCGGCAGGCTTTAGGCTCGTACGCATGGAGAGCCTGGCGATGATCGAGAACTGGCCCGTGCCCACCGCGGCGGCGGCCGTCGTACGAGCGGACGGCACCCTCGCCGGCTCGCACGGGCCCCTCGGGCACCGGTTCCCGCTGGCCTCGGTGACCAAGCCGCTGGCGGCGTACGCGGCGCTCGTCGCGTACGAGGAGGGCGCGGTCGAGCTGGACGAGCCGGCCGGGCCCGAGGGGTCCACGGTCCGTCATCTGCTGGCGCACACCTCGGGGCTGGCGTACGACGAGCACCGGGCGGCCTCGGCCCCCGGGGCCCGGCGGACCTACTCCAACGCGGGGTTCGAGGCGCTCGCCGACCACATCGCGAAGGCGACGGACATCCCCTTCGAGGAGTATCTGCGCCAGGCGGTGCTGGACCCGCTGGGCATGACGTCCACGACGCTCCAAGGCTCGGCCGCCAAGGACGGGGTGTCGACCGTGGCGGACCTGGTCCGGTTCGCGGCGGAGGTGCAGACGCCCCGGCTGCTCGACCCCCGTACCGTCCTGGAGGCGATGACCGTCGTCCACCCGGGGCTGGACGGGCTGCTCCCCGGCTACGGGCGGCAGCGGCCGAACGACTGGGGGCTGGGCTTCGAGATCCGGGACGGCAAGTCCCCGCACTGGACCGGGAGCACGTCCTCGCCGCGCGCCTTCGGCCACTTCGGCCAGTCGGGCACCTTCCTGTGGATCGACCCGGACGCGGGGGCGGCCTGTGTGGCGCTCACCGACCGGCCCTTCGGGCCCTGGGCGATCGAGGCCTGGCCCCCGTTCACGGACGCGGTCCTGGCCGAACTGCGCTGACCCGGGAAGCCGGGGCGGGGGGCTGGGGCGGGGGCGTCAGCCGCCCATCTCCCAGACCAGGATCTCGGCCCGGTGTGGGGACACCCCGGTCAGCTCCGGGGCCTCGCCGCCGGTGATCCGCGCCGAGTCCCCGGGCCCCAAGTCCTCCCCGGCCAGCCGTGCTTCACCGCGGACCACATGGACGTAGACGGCGGGCGCGGCGGGCAGCGCGACCCGCTCCCCCGCCGCCGGGCGGAGCACATGGAGCAGCGCCCCCGTGCCCGGGAGCCGGTAGGCCGAGCCGTCGCCGGGGCCGCGCACCACTTCGTACGAGGGCTCCCCGCCGGGCTCCGGCGGGACCAGCCACATCTGGACGAAGACCAGCGGTTCCCGGCCGTCGTTGCGCTCCTCGTGGCGGACGCCGGAGGCCGAACCGAGGCGCTGGAGGTCCCCGGGGCGCACGACGGTGGCATGGCCCGCCGAGTCGCGGTGGGTGAGTTCGCCCTCGGCCACCCAGGTGACGATCTCGGTGTGGCTGTGCGGGTGTTCGGCGAAGCCCGCGCCGGGGGCGAGGCGTTCCTCGTTGCAGGCGATGAGCGCGCCGAAGCGGAGGTTGTCGGGGTCGTAGTGGGGCCCGAAGGAGAAGGCGTGCCGGGTGTCGATGCCCGAGTCCGGTTCCCCGCCCCGGTAGCGGTCCGCCGAGCGGCGTACGTCAATCACTCCCCCACCGTAGGCCAGAGCCCGCACGGGCCCGACCCAGGCCCTGTCCACCATCCGGACCGGGGCCCAGCACTTAGCTCCGCCGTCCGGATAAGGCACTCTTGTCCCCGTGCCCGAACCCGCAACGAACGACGCCCACCCGCATTCCGCGACGCTGCGCCGCCTGGAGCAGTCCTCCGGAAGGCTCGCCGCCAATGCCATCGCGCGCATGGACGAGACGCTGCCCTGGTACCGGGCGATGCCACCGGAGAACCGGTCGTGGATCGGTCTGGTCGCCCAGGCCGGCATCGCCGCGTTCACCGAGTGGTTCCGGCATCCGGACACCCCGCAGGCCATCTCGACCGATGTCTTCGGGACGGCTCCGCGCGAGCTGACCCGGGCGATCACCCTGCGCCAGACGGTGGAGATGGTGCGCACCACCATCGAGGTGATGGAGACGGCCATCGACGAGGTCGCCGCCCCCGGCGACGAGTCGGTGCTGCGGGAGGCGCTCCTGGTCTACGCCCGGGAGATCGCCTTCGCGACCGCGCAGGTGTACGCGCAGGCCGCCGAGGCGCGCGGGGCCTGGGACGCCCGGCTGGAGTCGCTGGTGGTGAACGCCGTGCTCTCCGGCGAGGCCGACGAGGGCGCGATCTCCCGGGCCGCCGCGCTGGGCTGGAACTCCCCCGACAATGTCAGCGTCATCCTCGGCACCGCGCCGGACGGCGACAGCGAGCTGACGGTGGAGGCGATCCGCCGGGCCGCCCGGCACGCCAAGCTCCAGGTGCTGACCGGGGTGCTGGGCGACCGGCTGGTCGTCATCGCGGGCGGCAGCGACAGCCCGCTCCAGGTGGCCAAGGCCCTGATCGGCCCGTATGCGGCGGGTCCGGTGGTCGCGGGCCCCGTGGTGCCCGATCTGTTGGCCGCCACCAAATCGGCGCAGGCGGCGGCGGCCGGGCTGAAGGCCTGTTCCGCGTGGCAGGATGCTCCGCGACCGGTCCTGGCGGACGACCTCCTGCCGGAGCGGGCGATCGCCGCCGACCCGGCGGCGCGCGAGCAGCTGGTGGAGGAGATCTACAGACCGCTGGAAGAAGCCGGATCGGCGCTGCTGGAAACCCTCAGTGTCTATCTGGAACAGGCGAGCAGCCTCGAAGGCGCGGCACGAATGTTGTTTGTTCACCCCAACACGGTGCGCTACCGGCTACGACGTGTGACAGACGTCACCGGATGGTCACCTTCCGATGTACGCTCCGCGTTCACTCTGCGAATCGCGCTCATCCTCGGACGCTTGGCCGACGGAGATTCACAGACCTAGACTTTTGTGGGACACCAACAATTCCCCTGACGGTTCTTCGTCCCTGTCCTCACGGGCGGCCGAGGCCGTACACAAGAGAGAGTGTGAGAGTGCTCGTACTCGTCGCTCCCGGCCAAGGCGCTCAGACGCCCGGCTTCCTGACTCCCTGGCTCGACCTGCCCGGCGCGGCCGACCGTGTCAAGGCCTGGTCGGACGCCATCGATCTCGACCTCGTCCACTACGGCACCAAGGCCGACGCGGACGAGATCCGTGACACCGCCGTGGCCCAGCCGCTGCTGGTCGCGGCCGGTCTGCTGGCCGCCGCCGAGCTCGGCGAGCTGTCCCCGGGCGCCGTCGCGGGGCACAGCGTCGGAGAGATCACCGCCGCCGTCCTCGCGGGCGTGCTGGACGAGGTGTCCGCGCTCGGCTTCGTCCGGGCCCGCGGGCTGGCGATGGCCGAGGCCGCCGCCGTCTCCGAGACGGGCATGGCCGCCCTGCTGGGCGGTGAGACCGAGCAGGTCGTCGCGCATCTCGAAGGGCTCGGTCTGACCGCGGCCAATGTGAACGGCGCGGGCCAGATCGTAGCCGCGGGAACCGCCGAGCAGCTGGCCGCCCTGGCCGAGGACAAGCCCGAGGGCGTCCGCCGGGTCGTCCCGCTGAAGGTGGCGGGCGCGTTCCACACGCACCACATGGCACCGGCCGTGGCCGCCCTTCAGGCGCGTGCGGCACAGCTCACGGTCTCCGACCCGGTCGTGCCGTACATCTCCAACAAGGACGGCGCGGTCGTCTCCTCCGGCGCCGAGGTCGTCGCGCGGCTGGTCGGCCAGGTGGCCAACCCGGTGCGCTGGGACCTGTGCATGGAGACGTTCGCGGCACACGGCGTCACAGCGTTGCTGGAGGTCTGCCCCGGTGGCACGCTCACCGGAATCGCCAAGCGCGCGCTGCCCGGTGTGGCCACGCTGGCGCTGAAGACCCCGGAGAATCTCGACGCGGCGCGGGTGCTCGTCGCCGAGCACTCAGCCGCCGACGCAGCCTGACAAGGAGAGCCGTAGAGATGGCGAAGATCAAGCCCAGCAAGGGCGCTCCGTACGCACGGATCATGGGTGTGGGCGGCTACCGTCCCGTCCGGGTCGTGCCGAACGAGGTGATCCTCGAAACGATCGACTCCTCCGACGAATGGATCCGGTCCCGCTCCGGCATCGCCACCCGTCACTGGGCCTCCGAGGAAGAGACCGTGAGCGCGATGTCCGTGGAGGCCGCGGGCAAGGCGATCGCCGACGCCGGTGTGAGTCCGCAGCAGATCGGCGGCGTCATCGTCGCCACGGTCTCGCACTTCAAGCAGACCCCCGCGGTGGCCACCGAGATCGCGGACAAGATCGGCGCGATCAAGCCGGCCGCGTTCGACGTCTCGGCGGGATGCGCGGGCTTCGGCTACGCGCTGACCCTCGCCAAGGGCATGGTCGTCGATGGCTCGGCGGAGTATGTCCTGGTCATCGGCGTGGAGCGGCTGAGCGATCTGACCGATCTGGAGGACCGGGCGACGGCCTTCCTCTTCGGCGACGGCGCGGGCGCGGTCGTCGTGGGTCCCGCGAAGGAGCCGATGATCGGCCCGACGGTCTGGGGCTCGGAGGGCGACAAGGCCGACACGATCACGCAGACCGTGGCGTGGACCGAGTACCGCGACGGCACCGTGGACCGGTTCCCCGCGATTACGCAGGAGGGCCAGGCGGTCTTCCGCTGGGCCGTGTTCGAGATGGCGAAGGTCGCCCAGCAGGCGCTGGACGCGGCCGGAATCAGCGCGGACGACCTGGATGTCTTCATTCCGCACCAGGCCAATATGCGGATCATCGACTCGATGGTGAAGACTCTGAAGCTGCCGGAGCATGTCACGGTCGCCCGTGATGTGGAGACCACCGGCAACACCTCGGCCGCCTCGATCCCGCTCGCGATGGAGCGGCTCCTGGCGACCGGACAGGCCAAGAGCGGCGACACGGCGCTCGTCATCGGCTTCGGGGCGGGTCTCGTCTACGCGGCAACGGTCGTTACCCTCCCCTAGTCGAACCGGATCTTCCGGGCCGGTCTCCCGCTTCCGAGCGGATTCCGTTCCGGTTTACCCCGGAGTGGCTGCCGGATCCTCCGGACGCCTCACTCTCTGTTACAGAATCGAAGGAGCGCCACTATGGCCGCCACGCAGGAAGAGATCGTTTCCGGTCTCGCCGAGATCGTCAACGAGATCGCCGGCATCCCGGTCGAGGACGTTGAGCTGGACAAGTCCTTCACCGACGACCTGGATGTCGACTCGCTGTCCATGGTCGAGGTCGTCGTCGCCGCCGAAGAGCGCTTCGACGTCAAGATCCCGGACGACGACGTCAAGAACCTGAAGACCGTCGGCGACGCCGCGGAGTACATCGCCAAGAACCAGGTCGCCAAGTAGCCGGTCCGGTTCCCGGCACGGCCTGACCTCTCAGGCGCGCTTGTCGCCACCTTCCGGTGGCGTCGTGCACATTCAGCACCCCCTACACGTGGAGAATGAATTCCTGTGGACTCGACCAATCGCATTGTGGTCGTCACCGGTATCGGCGCAACCACACCGTTGGGTGGCGACAGCGCATCGACCTGGGAAGGCATGCTCGCCGGACGCTCCGGAGTCAAGCTCCTGGACGACGAGCGCTTCGCCGACCTCCCGGTCAAGATCGCCGCGCGTGCGGCGGTCGACCCGAGTGAGGTTCTGCCCCGTCCGCTCGCCCGCAAGCTGGACCGCTCGGCGCAGTTCGCGCTGATCGCGGCCCGGGAGGCGTGGGCCGACGCGGGTTACACCGCTCCGGCCGGCGAGGACGAGAAGATCGAGCCGGCGCGGCTCGGCGCGGTGATCGCGTCGGGCATCGGCGGTGTCACGACTCTGCTCGACCAGTACGACGTACTGAAGGAGAAGGGCTCGCGGCGGGTCTCCCCGCACACCGTGCCCATGCTCATGCCGAACGGCCCCTCGGCCAATGTGGGCCTGGAGGTGAACGCCCAGGCGGGCGTGCACGCCATGGTGTCCGCGTGCGCCTCGGGCGCCGAGGCCATCGGCTACGCCGTGGAGATGATCCGCAACGGCCGGGCCGATGTGGTGATCGCCGGCGGTACCGAGGCGGCCATCCACCCGCTGCCGGTGGCGGCCTTCGCCAACATGATGGCGATGTCCAAGAACAACGAGGAGCCCGAGAAGGCCTCGCGCCCCTACGACAAGGGGCGGGACGGCTTCGTCCTCGGCGAGGGCGCGGGCGTCGTCGTCCTGGAGTCGGCCGAGTTCGCGGCCCGGCGCGGTGCGCGGGTCTACTGCGAGGTGCTGGGCCAGGGGCTGTCCGCGGACAGCCACCACATCGCGCAGCCGGAGCCCGGCGGCCGGGGCATCGCGGCGGCGATGCGCCATCTGCTGGAGACCACGGACCTCAAGCCGGACCAGGTCGCGCACCTCAACGCGCACGCCACCTCGACGCCGCTGGGCGACATCGCCGAGATCAAGGCGCTGCGTCAGGTGCTCGGCGACGACCTCGACCATGTCGCGGTCTCCGCGACCAAGTCGATGACGGGTCATCTGCTGGGCGGCGCGGGCGGCATCGAGACCGTCGCGACGGTCCTGGCGCTGTACCACCGCCTCGCGCCTCCGACAATCAATGTGGACGAGCTGGACGAGGAGGTCGACGCCGACATCGTGCGCGGCGAGCCGAGGCCGCTGCCGCAGGGCACGATCGCGGCGATCAACAACTCGTTCGGGTTCGGCGGCCACAACGTGGTCCTCGCGTTCCGTACCGTCTGACCGACCGTCTGATCCGTTCGCCCGTAGACACGGACAGCTGAGGCCCGCATCCCCGGTGGGGGGTGCGGGCCTTGTCGTTCCTGTGGGGGGCGGCGGGGTCAGACCACCTGGTGGAGCCAGCGGACCGGCGCTCCCTCGCCCGCGTGACGGAAGGTCTCCAGCTCGTCGTCCCACGGCTTGCCGAGCAGCTTCTCGATCTCCGCCGCGAGATCGGTCTCGCCCTGGGCCGCCCGGAGCAGCGCGGCCCGCAGCCGGTCCTCGGGGATCAGGATGTCGCCGTGCATCCCCGTCACGGCGTGGAAGATGCCCAGCTCGGGGGTGGCGCTGTAGCGCTCGCCCTCCGCCGTGGCACAGGGCTCGGCCGTGACCTCGAAGCGCAGCAGATGCCAGCCCCGCAGCGCCGAGGCGAGTTTGGACGCGGTGCCCACCCGGGCCTGCCAGGAGAACTCCGCCCTCCAGGTGCCCGGAGAGGCGGGCTGGCGGATCCAGTCGAGCTGGACCCGCACCCCGAGCACCCCCGCCACCGCCCATTCGACGTGCGGGCACAGCGCGCGCGGTGCGGAGTGGATGTACAGAACGCCGCGTGTCGTCACCGGGACCTCCAGTGTGGGACGAGGATCGCCTTCCCAGCGGCCTCAGTAAACAGCATCAGGAGTTAATCTCCACAAAAGGGACAGCATGTGACGTGATGTAATTTACCGAAACAACCGGAGCGTCTGGGCACGATGCTCTGGGGCGACGGGGAAAAGCTACCGTGCGTAGGCGGCCGCGGGGTGACGTAATGTCGGTCCTGGGGCCGTACGCACCAAGCTTTCACTCGGCAGGACCTCGGGGGCGCCGGATTCGAAGGGGAACGGGGATGCGCGAGAAGCGCCAAGCCCATGCCATCAGACGGACGGGGGCGCGGCGGACCGCCGCCGCTCTGACCGCCGCCGCACTGCTCACGGCCGGTGCGCTCACCGGATGTGACATGTCGTCCGACTCCCGGGCCAATGGCGCGCCCGCCAAGAAGCCCCCGGCTCCGGCCCCGCCCTGGGACCGCAGCCCGGACACCATCGCCGCCGTCGGCGACTCCATCACCCGCGCCTTCGACGCGTGCGCGGTGCTCTCCGACTGCCCGGAGGCCTCCTGGGTCACCGGCACCGACGACACGGTGCGCAGCCTGGCGAGCCGGCTGATCGGCGAGCCGGCGGCCATCGCCGAGCGGGCCTGGAATTACGCCCGGACGGGTGCCGAGATGGCCGATCTCGGCGGGCAGATGAGCAGGGCCGCGGCCAGAAAACCCGATCTGGTCACGGTGATGGTCGGCGCGAACGACGCGTGCGCCGACTCGACTGAGCTGATGACACCGGTGGCGGACTTCCGGACCTCGTTCCAGGATGCGCTGCGGGAGCTGCGGCGAGCGGCTCCCAAGTCTCATGTGTACGTATCCAGCGTGCCGGATCTCAAACGGCTCTGGTCCACCGGCCGGGACGACGCGCTCGGCCGGGCGGTCTGGGATCTGGGCATCTGCGCCACCATGCTGGGCGACGCGGAGGATCTGAGCGCCAAGGCCGACCGCCGGCGGGCCCTGGTCCAGGGCCGGGTCGTCGCGTACAACAAGGTGCTGAAGGACGTCTGCGCCAAGGACGAGCGCTGCCGGTACGACGGCGGCGCCGTCTTCGAGCACCGCTTCACCGAAGAGCTGCTGAGCCGCTGGGACTGGTTCCATCCGAGCAAGGACGGACAGAGCGCCCTCGCCGAGATCGCCTACCGGAACATCACGGCGGCCCGCCCGCCGCTCTGACCCCTCAGGCCGAGAGGGCCGGATCTAGCCAGGAACATGATCATGGGGCGATACTTCCGCCACCCCCGACGGAAGGATCGCCCCATGTCCCCGATAAGCGCCCGAGCCGCCGTGATCGGCGCTCTGCTGCTGCCGCTGACCCTGACCGCCCCGCTGCCCGCCTCGGCCGCCGACGCCTCCCGGGCCCCGGCCCCGGCTCCGGCCCCGGCTCCGGCGGTCACCGTCGAGGAGGCGCGGCTCGACCGGGCCGTACCCCGGGAGATCCTGCGGCGGAGCGGTTTCGACACCGTGGCGCCCGGGTTCGCGAGGGCGCTGGACGGCGCGCGGAGCCACCGGCAGGCCGAGCGGGCGGTGGCGCGCCACGGCTCGGCGCTGTGGGAGCGCGCAGTGGACCGGGCGCAGGGGCGCGGGCCCTCGGTGGGCGATCTGAGCCGGGACGACGACCGTCCGCTGTACTGGGCGCGGCTGGCGATGACCCGCGAGCTGCGCCAGTGGCAGCCCGACTTCGGGGTGAGCGAGGACCGGCGGGCCCGCCTGCTGGACCGGCTGGAGCGCGCCTCGCGCGGCCAGGACTCGATGCACACGGGCGACCGTGACGGCGGCCGGAAGGGCCACCGGAACCTCAAGCGGATCGTGATGACGGGCTTCGACCCGTTCACCCTGGACCGGGACGTCCGGATCAGCAATCCGTCGGGGGCGACGGCGCTGGCGCTGGACGGGACCGTGATCCGTACGGCGGACGGCCCGGCCAGGATCGAGACGGCGGTCTTCCCGGTCCGCTGGCAGGACTTCGCGGACGGCTCGGTGGAGTGGACGCTGCGCGGGCAGCTTTCGCGGGCCGATCTGTTCACCACGGTCAGCCAGGGGCGGCCGGGCCGGATCGACATCGAGCGGACGAACGGGGCCTGGCGGGGCGGTTTCCCGGACAACGAGACGGTCTCGCGCACGGAGACGGTGCCGGTGAGCGATCCGGCCTCGCAGCCGCAGTGGACGTCCTCGACGCTGCCGCACACGGCGATCCTGGCCGCGGCCACGGGCCGCTTCCCGGTCTACGACAACACCTCGGTCAAGGAGATCCCGGCGGGCGGCACGGCGGTCGTGACCAACCCGGCCGGTCCGACGCCGGGTTCGACGGCCCGGGAGGGCGGCGGCGGCAACTACCTGTCGAACGAGATCGCGTACCGGGCGACGCTGCTGCGGGACCGGCTCGGGCTGGACGTCCCCGGGGGCCATGTGCACACCCCGGTGCTGGAGTTCGGTCCGGGGAACACCACGGAGATCACCGACCCGGTCTTCGTGAGGAACCGGCTGGACATCATCGCCCAGGTGCGGGAGATCATCCGGGTGGCGGCCGGGTCGTGACGGACCGGTGGCCGGACCGGTGGCCGGGCCAGTGATCACCGCATGGGCCGATCATGATTGCCGGGGGGTCGGCCAGGGGTAGCGTTCTGATGCCACGGCGGTACGGGGGGCCTCAAGGGTCCCCGTACCGGCCGAGCACACAGGCTCGAACGACGGACGCCGGCAGGCGTCTCGAAGGGAGCACGGTGATGGGCGGGGGAACGCATGAGGCACGGCTGTTGCCGTGGTCCAGTCCCGAGGGCAAGCCGTGTTATCTCGACGGCGACGGCACGGGCTACATCTCGCGGGTCGCGGACACCATAGAGAACGTCCAGCTCGGCATGGCGGGCGATTTGCTCGTCCACGCCGACGATCTGCTCGCGGAGGGCGGGGTCGCCCCGGACCGGCTGAGGCTGACGCTGGAGCAGCTCACCGAGGCGCTCCGCAATGTCCACCGCATCGCGGAGAGCCGGGGCGCGCGGCTGCCCGCGGCCCCCGAGGACCCCGCCGACCCCATGGACCCCGTGGACGATGTGGCGTAGATGATGGGCCCATGAAGATAGCAGCGGCTCAGTTCAGCTCCGTGCCCGGCGATGTCGGGGCCAATGTCGAGACCATGCGGGATCTGGTGCGTACCGCCTCCGAACAGGGGGTACGGCTGGTTGTCTTCGCCGAGTTGGCGGTGACGGGGTACGGCATGGAACTGATCGCCGGGGATCCCGGGCTGTGGCTGACGGAGGACGATCCCCGGCTCGGGCCGGTGCGCGAGGCGTGCCGGGAGACGGGGACGGCCGCCGTGGTCAACGCGGCGGTGCTGACCGCGGACGGGCGGCCCGGGATCAGTTCGCTGGTCATCGGGCCGGACGGGGAGCGGCTCGCCCGCTACGACAAGCGGAATCTGCACGGTGTGGAGCTGGACATCTGCGCGGCGGGCACGGAGGACGGCCGGTTCACGCTCGACGGCGTCCGTTTCGCGCTGGCCGTCTGCTACGACAACCGCTTCCCCGAGCTGGCCGAGCGCGCCCGGAAGGACGGCTGCCAGGTGTATCTGGCCAGCTCGGTGCTGGAGGAGGGGAACGACTCCTTCGAGTCGGTCTATCCCGTCCGCGCCCGGGAGAACGGGCTGTATGTGGTGATGGCCAACCAGGTGGGCCCCAGCGACATCGGCGTCTGCCCCGGCGACAGCGGGATCTGGGGCCCGGACGGTACTTCGCTCGCCACCGCCGCCCAGTCGGATCCCGGGCTCGCGGTGGCGGAGCCGGTGTTCGTCAGCCGTTGAGGTAGGGGTTTCCGGGGGCGGGGGCGCCCTGTCCGTGCCCCTGGCCGTATGCCTGGCCGTGTCCCTGGGGCGGGCCGTGGCCCTGCTGCGGGGAGGACCAGACCTGGGGCTGGGGCCGGTCTCCGGCCACCGGGTGGCCCGCGTCCGCCGCCGGGGGCTCCGGGGCGACCGGGGCGTCCGGGCGCAGCTCGCGGACCATCAGTGTCGCGCCCGCCACCGCGCCCGGCATCAGGAACACCGCGACGAACGGCACCAGATAGGCGAGCGCCAGCGGGACGCCGAAGCCCAGGGTCATCATCCGGCGGCCCTTGAGCAGCGCCAGCCGCTCCTTCAGCTCGACGCCCCGGCGCTGGAGGGCGACCGCCGTCAGCTCCTCCGCGAGGAAGTAGCCCGTGACACAGAAGCCGAGGACCGGCACCACGGTCTGGCCGACGACCGGGATGAATCCGGCGGCGAAGAGCAGCACTCCGTAGAACGTCACCCGCAGCACGATCCGCAGCGAGTCCCGCCCGGAGATCCAGAGGTCGCGCCAGAGCGACAGTCCCGACTCCGGGGCGTGGCCGCCGCTCTCGCCGCGGTCGACCTCCTCGGAGAGGGACTCGTAGAACGGCTGCCCGACCAGCAGGGTGACCGCGGTGAAGGTGATCACCGCGAGGAAGAGCCCGAGGACGAAGAGCAGGGCGGTCAGAAAGCCCCGGAAGAGGCCGTCCCACGGCGAGGACCAGTCGTCGGCGAACGGCGTCGCCCAGCCGACCAGGTCGTTCGCGCCGTAGGCGAGGCCGATGAGCGCGCCCGCGTACAGCACCAGGGTCACCAGACCGGGCAACAGCCCGATGCCGAACCAGCGGCCGTGTGCGCCGACCCAGCGCTGGCCCTTCATCAAGTAGCCGAAACCCGCCCCGAAATCACGCATGGGGCCACCCTATCCGGCCCGGTCGCGCACCCGTCCGGGAGCGATTCGTAGGAAACACCCCTTGATTGTTTCCGGCCTCACCAGGTAAACCCTGCGTACTGATCGTTGCGGCATACATGTCATGGCGATCGACCCCCGCTCCCCCCGGAGGGACTCACGCATGGGCATTTCCAGACCCGTCCTGGTCACCACCGCCGCGCTCGCCGTGGCCGTGCTGCTGGCCCCGGCCCCGGCGACCGCGCTCCCCGCTTCCGTCGCGCTCCCCGGAGAGCCTGGGCCGCCCGGCGGCCCCGGGCCCTCGCGCGAGCGCGGTGGCGGCGACCCGGCGCTTTCCAGGGCGCCACTTTCGGCCACCGCGGAGGCGCTCCGCCACGGGACCCCCTCGTTCGTCAAGGACCGGGGCTATCCCCGGCGTACGGCCCTCAAGTCCCCGGCGGCCAATCCCGCCGACAAGTCGATAAAGCTCGGTCTCATTCCGTACCACTCGATAGCGCCCCGCCTCAACGAGCTCCAGAAGCTGAGCGACCGGGTCAGTGTGGAGGTGGCCGGCAGGTCGGCCAACGGGCGTGAGCTGTATCTGGTCACCGTGACCGCGCCGGAGAGCGCGGGGCAGGTCCGCGAGCAGGAGCGGATGCGGGAGCGAATAGAGAACTCCCCCGCGTCGGCGGCCCGGGACAAGCAGCTGAAGTCCGCGTACAAGACGCCGGTCTTCATCAACAACAACATCCACGGCAATGAGTGGGAGGGCACGGACGCGGCCCTGAAGCTCATCGAGGAGCTGGCGAAGGCCAAGGACGCCAAGACGGCCGGGCTGCTGGCGAAGAACCGGATCTATCTCAATGTGACGGCCAACCCCGACGGCCGGGTCGCCGGCACCCGGGCCAACGCCAACGGCTTTGACCTCAACCGCGACTTCATCACCGCCTCGCAGCCCGAGTCCCGGGCGATCCGTCAGCTCGCGATCGACAAGCAGCCGGCCGTCATGCTCGATCTGCACGGGTATGTGAACGGCACCCTGATCGAGCCGACGACTCCGCCGCACGGCGAGAACTACGAGTACGACCTCTTCCTGAAGAACTCGTACGCCAACGCGCTCGGCATGGAGAAGGCCGTCAACGGGCTCGGCTACACCGCCGAGAAGGACGGTGTGAAGCCGGTCGAGATCCCCTTCCGGGACCAGACGGAGGGCTGGGACGACTGGCCGCCGATCTTCACCCCGCAGTACATGCCGTTCCAGGGCGCGGTGGCCTCGCACACCATCGAGTTCCCGATGCGGGTCAACAACCAGTCGTACGAGACACTGCCGGTGGAGGAGTTGCGCCGACGGTCCGCGATCAACACCGACATCGCGGGCGCGGCGATGCGCGCCACCCTCGACTACACCCATGCCAACCGGGGTTCGGTGATCGCCGACCAGATCGAGACCTTCCGGCGCGGTGCGGCGGGCGAGGCGCAGCGGCCGGTGTCGGAGGAGACGGTTCCGGGTGTGCCCGGGATCGGTCCCGAGGATGTCTACACGACGACTTTCCCCCGGGCCTATGTGATTCCGGCCGGGCGGGGTCAGCGCAGCGCCACGGCGGCGGGCCGGCTGGTGGACCATCTGGTCGCCAATGACGTACGCGTGGAGCGTGCGCTGATGTCGTTCCGGCTGGCCGGAAAGACGTATCCGGCGGGTTCGTACGTGGTGGACATGCGTCAGCCCAAGCGCGGCATCGCCAATGTGATCCTGGCCGAGGGCCGGGACATCAGCCCCGATGTGTCGGCGATGTACGACATCTCGGGCTGGAGCCTGGGGCTGCTGTGGGGCGCGACGGTGGACAAGGCCGTCAGCGGCGAGCTGCGGGTGCTGGGCCGTCCGGTCCGCGCCGCCGCGCCGACCGGTTCGGTGGCCCGCCACGGTGATCTGCGGCTGCGGCTGGACGACCCCCGGGAGCTGGCGGCGGTGAACTCGCTGCTGGCGCAGGGCGTCAAGATCCGGCGCACGGCGGACGGCGCGGCGATCGTGCCGGGCTCGGCGCGCAGGCACGCGGCCCTGGTCGCGGAGCGTTTCTCGGTGGTGTTCGACTCGACGAAGGAGCGCGGGGTCGCGCCTCTGGAGCGGACCCGGGTGGCCGCGGCGGGCACCGCGGGCGAGCAGTTCGCGCTGCGGGAGATGGGCTTCGACGTGGTGCCGGTGTCGACGGCGATCCTCAACGCGGGCTTCGACTGGCGGGGCGTCGACGCGCTGTTCGTGTCGACGGGTCTCAGCCACGCGGCTCTGACGCCGGCGGCGCGCGACGCCTTCCGGGACAGCGGGGTCGCGGTGGTCGGTCTGGGCGCGGACGGCGCGGCGCTCACCGGTGCGGCGGGGCTGTTGCAGGCCACCGCCGTGGAGGGCAACGGCGACGCCAACGGTGTGGTGCGGGTGTCGAACGCCGGCGGTGTGATCACCGGTGGCGCTCCGGGCCACACCTTCGTCTACTCGCCGGTGTGGTTCACCGGGCTCGGTTCGGGCGTACGGGTGGACCAGTCCTACGGCGGCGGCAATCCGCTGGTCTCGGGCCACTGGCGGGCGGGTGCCGACGGCACGGGCGGCCCGGCGGACGCGGCGGGCAAGCCGTCGGTCGTCAGCGGGACCTCGGCGACGGGGGCGAAGGTGGCGCTGTTCGGCACCGAGCCGCTGTTCCGCGCGCACCCGAAGGGTGTGTTCGCGCAAATCGGGCGCGCGCTGCTGAACCACTGAGTCACTGACCGGATCCGGACGAGCGGCGAAGGGCCGCACCCCCGCGTACCGCCGGGGGTGCGGCCCTTCGCCGTGCGGGTGCCGGACGGGTCAGACCGAGACGAGCATCTTTCCGGTGTTCTCGCCGCGCAGCATTCCGACGAACGCGTCGTAGCCGTGCTCGATGCCCTTGACCACGGTCTCGGCGTACTTCAGCTCACCGGCCGCGATCCAGCCGGCGGTGTCGCGGACGAACTCCGGCTGGAGGTCGAAGTGGTCGGTGACCAGCAGGCCCTGCATACGCAGCCGCTTGCCGATCATCAGGGGGAGATTGCTCGGGCCGGGCGCCAGTTCGGTGTCGTTGTACTGGGCGATCATTCCGCAGAGGGCGATCCGGCCGTGGAGCCTGAGCGAGCCGAGCGCGGCCTGGAGGTGGTCGCCGCCGACATTGTCGAAGTAGACGTCGATCCCGTCGGGCGCGGCCTGCTGGAGCTGTTCGGCGACGGAGCCGTTCTTGTAGTTGAAGGCGGCGTCGAAGCCGTACTCCTCGGTGAGCAGCTTGACCTTCTCGTCGGAGCCGGCCGAGCCGATGACCCGGGAGGCGCCCTTGATCCTGGCGATCTGGCCGACCTGGCTGCCGACCGCGCCCGCCGCGCCGGAGACGAAGACGGCGTCGCCCTCCTTGAAGGAGGCGGACCGCAGGAGCCCCGCGTACGAGGTGAGGCCGGTCATGCCCAGCACGCCCAGATAGGCGGAGAGCGGCGCGAGGGAGGCGTCGGCCTTGACGGCCTGCTCGGCGGGGACCTCGGCGTACTCCCGCCAGCCGAGGTTGTGCACCACATGGTCGCCGACGGCGAAGCCCTCGGCGGCGGAGGCGACGATCTCGCCTACCGCGCCGCCCTCCATCGGGTGGTCGAGCTGGAACGGCGGGAGGTAGGACTTCACATCGTTCATGCGGCCGCGCATGTACGGGTCGACCGAGAAGTAGAGATTGCGGACGAGGATCCTGCCCGGGCCGGGCTCGGTCACGGGGGCTTCGCGGAGGGCGAAGTCCTCCTTCTTGGGCCAGCCGAGCGGGCGGGCGACGAGCTGCCATTCGCGGCTGGTGGCGGGAAGTACGGACATGGCTCGCTGCCTCCTGAGGGATGTTTCACTTACTGAAACAACCATGCTGCGAATATTTTATATTGTCAAATATTTAACGTACGATGTCGCCATGGCTTCCCACTCCCGCCCCGACCCCGTGACACTCGACGTCATCGATCTGATCGGCGATGTGGTGGCCCGCTATCACGCGGAGTACGAGCAGGCCGCCGCCCAGCACTCGCTGACCGGCGCGCAGGCCAAGCTGCTGGGGCTGCTCACGCTGGAACCGACGCCGATGCGCCGGATAGCCCGGAAGCTGAAGTGCGAGCCGTCCAATGTCACCGGCATCGTGGACCGGCTGGAGCAGCGCGGCCTGGTCGAGCGCCGCGCCGACCCGAACGACCGCCGGGTGAAGATCGCCGCGGCGACCGACGAGGGCGTGCGCACGATCTGCCGGCTGCGGGACTCCCTGGACTTCGCCCGCGAGCCGCTGGCCGGGCTGACGGAGGGCGAGCGCGAGACCCTGCGGTACCTGCTGCGCCGCATGCTGGGCGAGACCCCGCCGGGCGAGGACCCCGCAGGACCGGCCGCCTGAGGCAGGTCCTGCGGGCCGGTCCTGCGGGCCGGTCCTGCGGGCCGGTCCTGCGGGCGGTCCTGAGGCCGGTCCTCCCGTCTGAGGCCCGGCACCGGGCAGGATGGCGGTATGCACGCGGTCGCGCCCCTGGGGCCCCTCGATTTCCAGCTCGTACTGCTGCGCCGGATGGCCGACTACCACCCGGAGCTGGTCGAGGACGCCCGCCGGGAGCTCGGGGTGTCCGCCGCCGGGATGCGGGAGGCGAACCGCCGCTGGCAGGCGACGGTCCGCTCGCCCCGGAGCCGGGGCGCGCTCGCCCGCTACCGCTCGGTGCTCGGCGAGCCGGAGCGGACGGAGAGACGCGCCGTGGGCGATCTGGAGTGCGAAGCACTCCAGTGGCCGGTGCCACTCTGGCCGGATCTGCGGTTTGAGGTGCTGGCGGCCGCAAAGGGCGGCGGCGCGGTGTGGAACGAGTGGCTGGTGCGCGCGCCCGGCGCGGCCTCGCCCGGGCTGAGGACGGCGGAGGATCTGACGCCGTGGTCGTGCACCGTGGACGAGGCCGCGCGGGCCTTCGCTCCGGCGGTTCCGGCGGAGGGCTCGGCCCCGGGGCGATGGCGGCTCGCTCTGACGCTGCCCGGCGGGGAGCGGGGCGTCGCGGAGTTCACCTGGGGCCTGTTCCAGCGGCTGTCACGGCCCGGCGGGGCCGGCTGAGCCCTGGCCGTGCCAGGCCGAGCGGCCGGGCCGACCGGGTCGGCGGGCCCCCCGACCGGCTCACCCAGCGCGCGGTGGCCGCCACCCGGCCGGACGATGCCTTCAGGTACCGCACCCGGGAGGATCCGCCGTGACCGTCAGTCTTGAGCGGCTGCGCCGCTGCCATGTCGCCGTCGACCTGGGCGCAGCCCGTACCAGAGTCTTCGTCAAGGGCGTGGGGCTCGTCGTGGACGAACCGAGCGTCGCCGCCGTGAACACCCGTAACGGCGCGCTCATCGCGGTCGGCGCGCTCGCGGAGAAGATGACCGGCCGCACCCCCGGCTACATCCAGGTCGTCCGCCCGGTCTCCGGCGGCACGGTCGTGGACATCGAGATGGCGCAGCGCATGCTCCGCCATCTCCTCGGCGAGAAGCTCCGCAGACAGCTCCGCCGCAAGCCCCGGCTGCGGGCCGCCGCCTGCACCCCCCATCTCAGCGATCCGCTGGCGCAGCGCGCCGCCGTGGAGACCCTGGTCGGGCTGGGGGCGCGCCGGGTCGAGCTGGTCGACACGCTGATCGCCGCCGCGGTGGGCTGCGGGCTCCCCGTGGAGCAGCCCACCGCGACCATGATCATGGTGTGCGGGGCGGCCACCACACAGATCGCGGTGCTCTCCCTCGGCGCGATCGTCACCGCCGAGCGGATCCCCGTCGGCGGCAACGCCATCGACCACGCGGTGATCCAGCATCTGCGCACCCAGCACGAGCTGATGCTGCCCAGCCAGTCGGTACGGCCGCTCCAGCTCGCGCTTCAGAGCAATGGGCTCCATTCGCACGGCCCCGAGTCGACCGAGATCCACGGCCGGGACGTGGCCACCGGTCTCGCCCGCTCGGTGCTGGTGGACACCGCCGCCGTACGGAACGCCATCCACACCCCACTGACCTCGGTCATCGACGGCATCGGCAAGGTGCTGCGGGACTGCCCGCCCGACCTTGTCGCCGATCTCGCCGACCGGGGGATCATGATGGTGGGCGGCAGCGCGCTGCTGCCCGGCTTCGATCAGATGCTGCGGGACGCGACCGGGATGCCGGTGCGGATCGCGGACCGGCCGGACATCTGCGCGGTACTGGGGCTCGGTGCGATGCTGGAGGGCAAGATCCAGCCACTGGTGCTCAACCCGCTGGCCGAGGTCGGCTGAGCACGGAGGCGAGGCGACGGCGGTGGGCGATCCCGGCGGGGCGGCGGGCACGGCATCGGGCCCGGAGGCTCGGCTTCCGTTGCTGCTGGAGGCCGTGCTCAGCGTAGGCACCGACCTCGAACTCCCCGCCACGCTCCAGCACCTCGTCGACACCGCCACCGAACTCGCCGGGGCCCGCTACGGGGCGCTCGGCGTCATCGACCCGGAGCGCGGGATCCTCACCGAGCTGTTCACCTCCGGGCTGAGCCAGGAGGAGCGGGACCGGATCGGCCCTCTGCCCAGCGGGGAATCCGGGCTGGTGGGACTGCTCGTCCAGGATCCGCAGCCGCTGCTGATCAACGATCTCTCGGCCGATCCCCGCTCCTCGGGCGTGCCCGAGGGCCACCCCGTGATGCGCTCGCTGATCGGGGTGCCGATCCGGGTCCAGAGCGAGGTCTTCGGCAATCTCTATCTCTCCGAGAAGCGCGAGGGCGCCTTCACCGAGGAGGATCTCGCGGTGCTGCGGGTCCTCGGCTCCCAGGCCGGGATCGCGATCGGCAACGCCCGGCTGTACGAGACAGCCCGCCAGCGGGAGCGGTGGATCGCGGGCGCGGCGGCCGTCACCACCGCCCTGCTCACCGGGAAGAGCCCGCAGGACGCCCTGGCCACCGTCGCCGAGCAGGCCCGTATCCTCGCCGGGGCCTCGGCGGGGGTGGTGCTCCAGCCCACCGACGAGGGCGGGATGGAGATCGTCGCCGCCTCCGCGGTGGACGACCCGGGCGACATCGTGGGCACCACCATCGCGCCCGGCTCCCCGGTGCTGGAACAACTGCTGGGCGGCGAGCCCGTGTTCATCGAGGACTCGGCGACCGACCCCCGGATGACGACCCCCGTACGCACCCGCTTCGGCCCCTCGATGATGCTGCCGCTCCAGAGCGGGGGCCGGCTGATCGGCACCCTGGCGCTGCCCCGGCGGCGGCAGGGCGACCCGTACACCGTGGAGGAACGGCTGCTGGCCTCGCAGTTCGCCTCCCAGGCGGCGCTGGCGCTGGTGCTCGCCGACGCCCAGCACAACCGCGAGCGGCTGGCGGTCTTCGAGGACCGCGACCGGATCGCCCGCGATCTGCACGACCTCGTCGTCCAGCGGCTGTTCGCGACGGAGATGATGCTGGAGTCGACGCGGCGCAGGGCGGCGGGCGGGGAGTCGGACGAGCTGCTCGGCCGGGCGGTGGACGAGCTGGACTCGACCATCCAGGAGGTGCGGACGGCGATCTTCGCACTCCAGCAGCCGCCCGCCGACGCGCCCGCCAGCTTCCGCGGCCGGGTGCTCCGGGAGACCGGCGGCGCGGCGGCGCTGCTCGGCTTCCGGCCGTCGGTGCGCTTCCGGGGGCCGGTCGACGCGCTGCTGAGAGAGCCGGTGGACCAGCGGCTGCTGGCCGCGCTCCGGGGCGCGCTGGCGGCGGCGCACCGGCGGCCCGACGTCACCTCGGTGGAGGTGGAGGTGGACGCCACGGCCCGGCTGACGGACGGTACGGCGGGGGTGCGGCTGACGGTCACGGACGACGGCCTGCGCGAGGACGGCGCGGGGCGGGGGACCACGTTCGGCTGGGAGGCCCCGCGCTGAGAGCGCCGCGGGCCCGGCCCGGCCCGGCCCGGGCCCGCGCCCCTCTCCCGTACCGCCGGACGTACCGCCGGACGTACCGCCGGACGTAAGAAGCTGCTGTGACCGATGGGTGCCAACACCCTCTCCTCGCGGCCCGTGCTGGCTACCCTTCGAAGATGCGCATGACACCCGGCACGACCCGGACTCACCGGCCCCTGTTATGACGCCCGAGACCCCCGCGCCCCGGCGCGCGCCCCGGGCGCTCACCGTACTCGGATGGCTGCTGACGGGCTCCGTCCTGCTGGCGGTCCTGCTCGCCCTCGCACTCGGCGGAACGCTGGCGTGGTGGCTGAAAGTGGACCGCTCCGCCGTCTTCGAACACCGGCAGGGCAGGGTGGAGCAGCATCCCGCGCGTGCTGATGTACTGGGCGGGGAGACGGCCGCGGCCAGGGCCGTACGGACGGAGACTTGGAGTACGACGAGTGAGTGACCTCTTCCCCGCCTTGCACACCGCGACCGGCCGGACGGCCCTGCGCTTCGGGGAGCGCGCCCTGACCTACGGGCAGTTGGCCCGGGCCGCGGGCGATCTGGCCGCCCGGATCGGCGGAGCCCCGAGGGTCGCCCTGTGGGCCACGCCGACGCTGGAGACGGCGGTGGGCGTGGTGGCCGCGCTGCTCGCCGGGGTCCCGGTGGTGCCGCTCAACCCGAAGACCGGCGAGCGCGAGCTGACGCACATTGTCACGGACAGCGCCCCGGCGGCGGTGCTCGCCGCACCCGGCGACGAACTGCCCGGCGCGCTGGACGGGCTGGAGCGGATCGACGTACCGGTGACCCCCGCGGCGTCCGCGACGCCCGTGCCCGCGTCCGCGTCCGCGTTCGGCGAACCGGGGCCGCTCTCCCCCGCGCTGATCGTCTACACCTCGGGGACGACCGGCCCGCCCAAGGGCGCGGTGCTGCCCCGGCGCGCCCTGGCCGTGACCCTGGACGCGCTGGAGGACGCCTGGGAGTGGACCGCCGACGACGTCCTGGTGCACGGGCTGCCGCTGTTCCATGTGCACGGGCTGATCCTCGGTGTCCTCGGGCCGCTGCGCCGGGGCGGTGAGGTGCGGCACCTCGGCAGATTCTCCGTCGACGGCGTGGCGCGCGAGCTGGCCGGCGGCGGCACCATGCTCTTCGGGGTGCCCACGATGTACCACCGGCTGGCCGAAGCCCTCGACGGCGACGAGAAGTTGCGCGAGGCGCTGGCCGGCGCGCGGCTGCTGGTCTCGGGCTCGGCGGCGCTGCCCCTCCACGACCACCGGCGCATCGAGGCGGCGACCGGCCGCCGGGTGATCGAGCGGTACGGCATGACCGAGACGCTGATGAACACCAGCGTCCGGGTGGACGGCCGGGCCCGCCCCGGCTCGGTGGGGGTGCCGCTGCGCGGTGTGGAGCTGCGGCTGGTCGCCGAGGACGGCTCGGCGATCACCGGGTACGACGGGGAGAGCATCGGGGAGGTCCAGGTCCGGGGCGAGAACCTCTTCACCGAGTATCTGAACCGCCCGGAGGCCACGGCCGCGGCCTTCGACGGCGACTGGTTCCGCACCGGCGACATGGCGGTGCGCGACGAGGACGGATCCGTACGCATCGTCGGCCGCCGGGCCACCGATCTGATCAAGAGCGGCGGGTACAAGATCGGCGCGGGGGAGATCGAGAACGCCCTCCTGGAGCACCCCGGCGTCCGTGAGGCGGCGGTGACCGGCGAGCCCGACCCGGATCTCGGCGAGCGCGTGGTGGCGTGGATCGTCGCCGACGACGACCGCGCCCGGCCCACCCCCGAGGAGCTGGCGGCCCATGTGGCGGCCCAGCTCGCCCCGCACAAGCGCCCCCGCACGGTCCGCTTCCTCGATGCGCTGCCCCGCAATGACATGGGCAAGATCATGAAGCGGTCCCTGCGGGTCTCCTAGGGAGTGTCTTCGAAGTGGCGTCGTCCTCCCGTAGGGAGGGTCTGGCGGGGGTCTGGTGCGTGCGATCGCAAGGCGGAGGAGGGAGCCCACGCGGAGCGTAGGCGACCGACGACAACGCGGCGAGCGTGCGTGCCAGGGCACGACAGGCAGACGGGACTTTGAAGACACGGCCTAGCTCCCACCAGGGGTTTTCGCATTCCGTTCGATTCCCGGGCGTGGCTTCGGCGCGCGCCGGGGAGCGGCGACGCCTAGCGTGAGAGGAGCGGCCGGCACCCCGGCCGCCCCCTCTCGACGGGAGGAGCTGCCCCATGGCCGTACGACCTGAAGGCACACCCTGCTGGGCGGACGGGATGTTTCCCGACCTGGCCGCCGCGAAGAGTTTCTACGGCGAGCTGTTCGGCTGGACGTTCGGCGAGAGTTCCGAGGAGTTCGGGAACTACACCCAGGCATCGGTGGACGGCGGGACGGTGGCCGCCCTGATGCCGCAGGAGCCGGGGTCGGAGCGGCCCCCCGCGTGGAATCTCTACTTCGCCACCTCGGACGCGAGGGCGACCGCCGCGAAGATCCGTGAGAACGGCGGCACGCTGATCGCGGACTCCGTCGAGGTCGGCGGCTTCGGCACGATGGTCGTCGCCCAGGACCCCAGCGGGATCCACTTCAGCGCCTGGCAGCCGGCGTCCCACCAGGGCTTCGAGCGGACGGGTACGCCGGGGGCGTACGCCTGGGCGGATCTGTGCACCCGGGAGGTGCGCAAGGCCGACGCGTTCTTCCCCTCGGTCTTCCCCTTCGAGGTCAAAAGGATGGAGAGCGACCAGGTCGACTACCACGTCTGGAGCATCGGCGGCGAGCCCGTGGCGGGCCGGCTGCGGATGACGGACAACTTCCCGGCCGACGCGCCCCCGTTCATCAATGTGTACTTCGCCGTGGCGGGCGTGGACGCGGCGGTCGCCACCGTCCGACGGCTCGGCGGACAGCTGCTGTACGGGCCGCATCCCAGCCCCTTCGGGCGGTTCGCGCCGGTGATGGACCAGCAGGGCGCGGTCTTCACCCTGATCGATCCGGCGGACAAGGAGGGCGAGACGCCCACCTTCTCCTGAGCCGGTCCCGAGGCCTGTCCCGAGGGCGCGCGGACCCGCGCGCCCCCGGGCGGCTCACTCTCCCCGCAGCAGTGCCGGAGCGGGCGGTTCCGGAGGTGGGTCCTGTCGGTCGCTGATCCCCCACACCCGGTCGGAGCGGGCGGACCGGGGCATTCCGTCGCCGGGGGTCCGGCCGCCGGGCAGACCCGGCAGACCCGGCGGCGTCGGCGGTTCGGCGGCGGCGGGCCGTGAGGGGTCGGCGCTCCCGCCTCCCGGCGTCGCCCCGGGCGTGCCGTCGGGCTCCGTCGCGGCGGGGGCGCGGCCGGTCAGCCAGCGTTGGCCCGCCGAGTCGTCGCGCAGCTCGACGACGACGTCGGAACCGGCCCGGGCGGAGCCGGGGGCGACCGCGAGCCCGCCGTGCCAGCGGGGGACCATCTGGCCCTGGACGGTGAGGTCGTACCGTACGCCCGTCGCGGCGGCCGTCTCCCCGTCCGCCGGCGGGCAGTCGGTGAGGCTGAGCACGCCCGCCGATTCCCGGGAGTTGAGACAGAGCCCGGGTTCGACGGCGGAGCGCAGCCGTCCGTCCTCCTCGTACACCCATCTCTGGGTGGCCCGGTGGGCGCAGGCCGCCGTGGTGGCGTCGGCGTCCGGCTCGGCCCGGCGGCCGCGCAGATCCAGACAGAGGCCCGACTCGGCGTGGCGGAACTGGGTGGTGAGCGGTGCGAAGGGGCGGACGGCGGCGGTCGCCGAGGGCCGCGCGGCGGGTACGGAGGAGGCCTCGGCCCCGTCTGCGGGCAGCGGCGCGGCGGACGCCCCGGGGGACGCTGCGGTGTCGCCCCGGTTCCCCTGGTGGTCCCCCCGGAGCCCGGTGACGACCGTGGCGGCGATCAGCAGCCCGGTGGCCGCGCCCACCCCGGTGAAGAGGGCCGTGCGGCCGCGCCGGGAGAGCCTCCGGCCCCGGAGCGCGAGGGGCAGGAGGGACGGCGGCCTGCGGGGCCGCCCCCGGCGCGGCCCGCGGGTCGCGGCCCTGGGCTGGTGGCGGGCGGTCCGGCGGGCCGGCCGGGAGTCGAGGTAGGACTGCGCGGCCCAGCCGAGCACCCCTTCGGCGAGGAGCGGGGAGAGCCTGCCCTCGCGGTGGTCGAGTTGATCGGCGGCGAATCGGCAGTGCCGGCAGACGGCGAGATGCGCCCGGACGCCGGGGGACGGCTCGCCGCCGCGGCGCGCGGAGAGATCGAGCAGCCGATTGTAATAACGGCATTCGCACTGTGGTGCGATTTCCAGATGACAGCGGAGAATCCCCGACCTGAGCATTTCCCTGGCCTGTTCCAGCTGGAGCGCCGCGCCGCGCGGGTCCATCGCCAGCAAAACGGCGGGTACGGATATGTCCTCGGCTTCCACCTCGCTGTGCCAGAGCAGGCATTGGGCGGATCCGGGCAGCTCCAGAAAGGCCCGCGCGACCAGGGCCCGATTCGCGGGGAGGGTGAACATGTCGGCGTGCGCGGTGCGGCCGGTCCGGGGATTCTGGAGTTCGGCCAGCGCGGTGACGCGGGTGTCGGAGGCCCACGCCTCGGCGATATGGCGGGCGGTCGTCAGAAGCAGCGGACGGATTGCGGAGGTCGTCCGCGCGCGCCGGAGATTCTCCAGCACTCTGGCGAATGCGGCGGCGGTCAGCAGGGAGGCGGCCTTGGCGGAGGGGGCGCCGATGGCCGCGTAGTCGAGAACCGGCTGCCAGTGCCTGGCCAGCAGGGCGGCCACGGGCTGGGAGTCGTGGGGGGCGTCCGAGGCCCGCAGGGCGGCCGCCAGACCTTCGTCGGAGGCCCCCGAGTCGAGGCCGGTGCGTGAGGGAGGGAAGGAATCCTGGTGTTGGGGATCGGCGGGATTGGCCATAAGACGTCTTTCCGTCCAGGGCATTGCGGTGGGGGGTGAGCAGTGCCGTCCGGCCCGGGGCGAGCGGGCAGAGGATTTGGTTCGATGAAGTCGTCGTGGGGCTGTTCAAAACTCAACGAACGGTTGAACAAAACCGACCGTGTTCGGACGTGGAGTGGCTCACTTTCGCACAACCGCCGTTGCGGAACAAGAGTTCAAGAACCGCCGGCCATAGCGCCGGGACCGGCCGACTCCCCTCCTGTGCTGGGCACTTAGGGCCTGCCGCAGACGTTTCCCCGTCAGACTTCACCGAGCGAGATCTCCGTCGCCTTGACACTCGCCCACACCGCGACACCGTCGGCGAGTCCGAGTTCGGCCGCCGACCGCGGAGTGATTTCGGCGACCAGATCGGGAATCCCCGCCGAAGTGATGAGAATGCGCAGTCTGCTGCCGCTCGCGGTGATCTCCCGGACCGTGCCCGGCCAGACATTGCGCGGGCTGCCGCCCGGTCTCAGCCGGTGTACGGAGACGGCCTCGGGGGCGATCACGGCGAGGGCCGGCGTACCGGCGGGCAGCGGCTCCGCGACGGTGAGAGAGCCGCCGCCGGGCAGGCTCAGCCCGCTCTCCGTCGCGGTGCCCGCCCAGGCGTTGCGGCCGAGCATCCGGGCGACCCACGGGGAGCGCGGACGGCGGGTGACCTCGGCGGGCGAGGCGTCCTGGAGCGCGCGGCCCTCCTCCAGCACCAGGACCCGGTCGGCGAGCGAGACCGCCTCCACCGGGTCGTGGGTGACGATCAGACAGACCCCGCCGAAGCCTTCGAGATGGGTGCGCAGGGTGTGGCGCACCCGGGCGCGGGTGGTCTGGTCGAGGGCGGCGAGCGGCTCGTCCAGCAGCAGCAGCCGGGGGCGCGCGGCCAGCGCCCGGGCGAGGGCCACCCGCTGGGCCTGGCCGCCGGAGAGCTGGGCGGGTCGGCGTCCGGCGAGGTGCCCCACCTCCAGCCGGTCCAGCCACTCCCGCGCCTCGCGGCGCGCCTCGGCGCGCGGTACGCCCCGCGCGCGCGGCCCGTACGCCGTGTTGCCGAGGGCGCTCAGATGCGGGAAGAGCGCGCCGTCCTGGGGGACCCAGGCGACGCCCCGGCGGTGCGGGGGGAGTTCGGTGACCTCGTCCGGGCCGAGGCTCAGAACCGCGTGGGCGCGGGGGGTGAGGCCGAGGAGGGCGCGCAGCAGGGTGGTCTTGCCCGCGCCGTTGGGGCCGACGACGGCGATGGTGGTGCCGGGGGCGGCTTCGAGGGTGAGCCGGGTGAAGCCGGTCAGCTCGGCGCGCAGGGACCAGGATTCGCCGCCCTCCGGTGACACCCGGGCCGGCGGCTCGCCCTTCGAACCCGGTTCCGGCTCCGGTTCCGGCTCCGGCTCCGGTCCCGGCTCGGCCTGCCCGTTCCCCGGATCCGCCCGTACGGCTGTCGCGCCCGCCGCGCCGCCGGTCCAGTGTCCGCGCAGGGCGATGAGCACGCCCATGGCGATGGCCAGGAGCAGCAGGGAGAGGGAGGTCGCCGCCTCCGGCCGGGACTGGAGGAGCAGATAGACCTGGAGCGGCAGGGTCTGGGTCGCGCCGGGCAGATTCCCGGCGAAGGTGATGGTGGCGCCGAACTCGCCGAGCGCGCGGGCCCAGGTGAGCGCCGCCCCGGCGGCCAGCCCGGGGGCCACCATCGGCAGGGTGACGGTGCGGAACACCCGTACCGGAGAGGCGCCGAGCGAGGCCGCGGTCTCCTCGTAACCGGGCCGCAGTCCGCCCAGCGCGCCTTCGAGGCTGATGACGAGGAAGGGCATCGCGACGAAGGTCGCGGCGACGACCGCGCCGGCGGTGTGGAAGGGGAGGGTGATGCCGAAGGTCGACTCCAGCCAGGGGCCCAGCAGTCCCCGGCGGCCGAAGCCCAGCAGGAGGGCGACGCCTCCGACGGTGGGCGGCAGCACCATGGGGAGCAGCACCAGGGAGCGTACGAGCACCTTGCCGGGGAAGCTCACCCGGGCGAGCAGCCAGGCCAGCGGCACCCCGAACAGCAGGGAGAGGCCGAGCGCGCAGAAGGAGACGAGGAGGGAGAGCCGGAGCGCCTCGACGACGGCCGGGCTGCTCAGATGCGTACCCAGCTCGGTCCACTCGGTGTGGACCAGGATGCCCAGGAGGGGCAGCAGCAGAAACGCGATGGCGAGCAGGGCGGGGACGGCGAGCGCGAGGGGCACGCGGGTGCCGGTGGGCCCTTGGAGGCGAAGGCGTTTCATCGGGGTTCCTGGTGTACGCGATGCACGTGAGGTCCATGGTGCTCGGTGCGCGGGCGGTCCGCCCCCGCGCACCGGGCACGGGCGCGGTCTACGGCTGCTGGAAGCCCGCGTCCTGGAGGATCTTCCGCGCCTCGGGGCCGCTCAGCCAGGTCACGAACGCGGCGGCGGCCTCGGGGTGGTCGCTGTCCTTGAGGGTCGCCGCCGGGTATCGCGCGACCGCGTTCTGGGCGTCCGGGATCTCGATCGCGTCGACCTTGTCCTCCGCGGCGGCCGCGTCGGTCTTGTAGACGAGCCCGGCGTCGGCCTCGCCCAGTTCGACCTTGCTGAGCACGGCGCGGACGTTGGGCTCCTGCGAGACCGGCTTCACCTCGACCTTCTGCCGGTCCAGGATCTGCCCGCTGTAGCGGCCGACGGGCACCTCGGGCGCGGCGAGGACGACCTTGAGCTTGCTGTCGGCCAGGTCCCCAAGGGCGTCGATCTTCTCGGGGTTGCCCTCGGCGACGGCGATGACCAGCCTGTTCCTGGCGATGACCGTCGGCTTCCCGGTCTCGGCCGCCAGCCCGTCCATGGTCTTGGTGTCGGCGGTGACCAGCGCGTCGGCGGGAGCGCCCTGCCGGACCTGCGCGGCCAGCTCCTGGGAGCCCGCGAAGGAGAAGGCGACCTTGGTCCCCGGGTTCTCCTTCTCGTACGCCGCTCCCGCCGTCGCGAAGACATCGGTGAGCGAGGAGGCGGCGAGCACGGTCAGGTCCACCTTCTTCAGCCTGTCCCCCTCGTCGTCACCGCCACAGGCCGCGAGCGGCAGAAGCAGGGCGGCGGTGGACACGGCGGCCGCGGCACGGCGACGGAAGGTCATGGAACGGGACTCCTCGGCTGGGACGGATCGGGCGGGGCGGGGTGAGAGGGAGGGAGGGAGGGGCTGCGCTCATACCAGGTCGACGTGGACATTGGTCGACTTGACCCGGGCGGTGGCCCGCATGCCCACCTCAAGCCCCAGCTCCTCGACGGCCTCCCTGGTCAGCAGGGAGACCAGCCGGTGCGGCCCGGCCTGTATCTCGACCTGCGCGGCGACGTCCCCGAGCTTGACCGCGGTGACGATGCCCGGAAAGGCGTTGCGGGCCGAGGTGTACGAGGCCTCGTCCTCGCCTCCCCCCTGCCCCACCTCGATGGAGAACGCGGCCAGATCCCGCCCCTCGATCAGCCGCTTCCCGCTCTCGTCCCGGTGCGTCGCGACCCTCCCGGCATCGGCCCACCGCCGCGCCGTGTCGGGACTGACGCCGAGAAGACGGGCGGCCTGGCCAATGGTGTACGACTGCATATGCCGTACGTTAGGCCGAATGGGCTGGCATCTACAAGGCTGATCCCATGATCTGGCCGGTGGATGCGGTCCAATCACCCGCCGTACGGGCGGGGCCCGCCGGAATCGCTATCGGCGGGCGTCGGCCGAGGTGTAGCCGGACTCCGTCGCACAGCCCAGCAGCTGATCGAGCAGGCCGGGGAAGCGGGCCTCCACCTCGCCGAGGCGCAGGGAGTTGTAGCAGCGGGTGCCCTCCGAGCGGACGCGGAGGAGGCCGGCCTCTCTGAGGATCTTCAGATGGTGGGTCATGGTCGACTTGGCGATCTCGCCGCCCAGTTCCCCGGCGGTGCGCTCGTCGCCGCGCGACAGGGCGACGGCGATCCCGAGCCGGGTGGCGTCGCTCAGCGCGAACAGCACCTCGGGGAGGCAGATGTCCTCAGGGTCCGGATGGAAGTAACGGCGCACCCCTCCAGAGTCGCACAGTCCGGCGCGGGTGATCGGCCGGAAATCACCCACCACCTTGCCCTCGGGAGTCACATCAGCATCATGTACCTATGGACCGCGACTATCGAACATTGAGGACGCCGTGAACCTCGTCCACCTCCTTGGGCTCGGGGCCTTCGCGCTCGGGCTCGACGCCTATGTGACCGCCGGTCTGCTGCCGGTCATCGCCGACGACTTCGACTCGTCCGTATCGGCCACGGGGCAGATGGTCACAGCCTTCACGCTCGCCTATGCCATCGCCTCCCCGATCTTCGCCACCTTCCTCTCCGCCTCCCGGGTACGGGCGGGGCTGCTCGGTTCCCTGGCCGTCTTCGCCCTGGCCAACGCGGGCAGCGCGCTCTCCGACTCGCTGCCGGTGCTGCTGGTGACCCGTGCCTTCGCGGGGGTCGGCGCCGGTCTGTATCTGGCCCTCGCCGCGGCGGCCGCCGCGTCCCTCGTGGACAAGGAGCGACGGGGCCGGGCGCTCGCCGTGATCATGGGCGGGATGAGTTCCGGCACGGTCATCGGGGTGCCCGCGGGCGTCTTCATCGCCGAGCACACGGGGTGGCGTTCGACCTTGTGGCTGGTCACCGTGCTCGGATTCATCTCCTTCGCCGGTCTCGCGCTCCGGCTGCCGGCGCTGCCCGCCACCCACTCGTTCTCCCTGCGGGAGCGCGCCCAGGTCGTCACCGACCCCCGGGTCGCCTCGATCGTCGGAGTCTCCTTCCTCGCCGCCGTCGCCAGCCTCGGCCTGTACACCTACATCGCGCCGGTGATGGCGACCGATGCCATGGGCGAGGTGGAGAGCATCACTCCCTATCTGTGGGCCTGGGGCATCGGCGGCGTCATCGGCAGCGTCCTGATCGGCACCCTGGTCGACCGGGTCCGCCGCCCGTACTTCCTGGTCGTCGGGGCTCTGGTGCTCCTGGTCGCGGCCCTGCTCGCCTTCCGTGTCACCGCCTCGATCCATCCGCTCATCGCGCTCCTGCCGATCGCGATCTGGGGTGCGGTGGGGTGGGCCCTGCAAGTGCCGCAGCAGAACGATCTGCTGGAGGCCCGGGGAGAGAAGGGCGGCCCGGTGGCCGTGGCCCTCAACGAATCCGCCCTCTATCTCGGCAGCGCCGTCGGATCGGGTCTCGGCGGACTCGCCTTCTCCCTCGGCCGGAGCGGCTCGGTGCTGCCGCTGTGGGCGGCGGGCGCGGCCCTGCTCGGTCTGATCCTGCAAGTGACCGCGGTCCGGACCTCCTCGGCCCGGCGCGCACGGCCCGCCCCCGCCGACACTCTGACCGGCGGCACCGATTGACCGACCCGGGGCACGGGCCGGTCCGGGCCGGGCCGGGCCGGTCCGGTCCGATCCGGTCCGATCCGGTTCGGTCCGGTTCGGTCCGGTCCGGTCCGTCAGACCGGCCCCAGGCTCCAGCGCGGACCGTCCGGGCCGTCCTTGATGACCAGCCCGGACTGCTGGAGCTGATCGCGGATGGCGTCGGCGGTGGCCCAGTCCTTGCGGCCGCGGGCCGCCTCGCGCTGCTGGAGCACCAGGCGTACGAGCGTGTCGACCGCGCCGTGGAGGTCTTCGCCGCCCTCGGCGTCGCCGGCCCAGTGCGGGTCGAAGGGGTCGAGACCGAGGACGCCGAGCATGGCGCGCACCTCGGCGAGGCGGGCGACCGCGGACTCCTTGTCGTCGGCGGCGAGCGCCGAGTTCCCCTGGCGGACGGTGGTGTGGATGACGGCGAGCGCCTGCGGCACACCGAGGTCGTCGTCCATGGCCTCGGCGAAGGCCGGCGGGACCTCTCCGGCGGGGGCGACGGCACCGCCGGTCTTCTCGACGACCCGCTGGGCGAAACCCTCGATCCGGGCGAAGGCGGACTCCGCGTCGCGCAGTGCCTCCTCGCTGTACTCGATCATCGAGCGGTAGTGCGGGGTGCCCAGGTAGTAGCGCAGAACGATCGGCCGCCAGCGTTTGACCATCTCGGAGACGAGCACCGAGTTGCCGAGCGATTTGGACATCTTCTCGCCGCTCATG
>NZ_BMWG01000003.1:0-83674 GCF_014651115.1 Streptomyces inusitatus
CGCCATCACCCCCACCACCGGCACCGACCTCATCACCTGGATCACCGAAACCCTCCTCTCCGAAGAGCTGCTCCGCAAAGACCTCCCCCGCTTCGGACCCGCCGAAGAGAAACAGCGAACCGTCGACGGACTCCGCGAACTCCTCACCAGGGAGATGGCGGACGGGACTCTGATCGACCGCCACCTCCAGCACCAGGACGCCCACGCACCCGCACGCCCCCACCCCAGCCACCCCTACACGACCAGAATCCCGGCCACCGACCCCAACCTCCACGCACGACTCCTCACCACCCGCCACACCCTCACCACCAGCGAGGACGGCAAAGCCCAACTCACCGCCACCGGCCGAACCTGGACCTTCGCCCCCGCCGTACTCCCCCTCCTCCAACTCCTCACCGACCGCACCGAACACCGCATCAAAGACCTCGCCCACACCACCGGCCTCACCCGAAGCCAAGTGGCCAAGGTCATCGAAGAACTCATGACCGGGGGAATCGTCGCGGTCCGGGGGCGGGCGTGAGGGATACGAAGTCGCCCCCGTCCGGCTGTTCCCGTGAGCAGCCGGACGGGTTCGGCAACACCACTACTCGGCAGGCGATCCACCTCATGAGAAAGGGAAGTCCGATGACGTCAGTCGCTGAACCCCCGGTCACCCCGTTCGCCGGGATCACCACACTTGAGCTGGAGATCACCGGGAAGTGCCAGCTCTCGTGCTCGCACTGCCTGTCAATGTCCAGCCCGCAGGCCACACACGGCACCATGACCCCCGCCGACTGGCGGCAGGTGATCGCCGACGCCGCCGATCTCGGCATCCCCCGTATCCAGCTCATCGGGGGCGAGCCGACCGTTCACCCCCAGTGGCGCGGCTTCGCCGAACTCGCTCTCTCGCTCGGACTCGGGGTGCAGATTTACTCGAATCTGTTCAACGTCGCCTGGTCCTGGTGGGAGACGTTCGAGCGGGACGGGGTGACACTCGCGACCAGCTACTACAGCGACACCCCCGCCGAGCACGACAAAATCACCGGCAGGCCGGGAAGCTACCGTCGGACCCGCGCCAACATTGAGGAGGCGCTCCGGCGCGGGATCCCTTTGTACGTCGGCATTGTGGACGTCCTCGACGGTCAACGGGTCGCCGAAGCGCGCGCCGAGCTGAGCGCCATGGGGGTGCGGCAGATCAACACGGACCGGGTGCGTGCTGTGGGCCGGGCCAGGCTGCCCGGAACGAAACCGACGCTGGACGAGATGTGCGGCCGGTGCACCCGGGGGCGCGGTGCCGTTCTTCCGGACGGGAGTCTCACCGGCTGCGTGCTGTCCCGCGACTTCCCTGCCGGCAATGTGCGGACGACGCGGCTCCGTGATCTGTTCGGCGGCGAGGAGTGGGCGGACCTCTCGGCGAGGATTCCGGCACCCCGTGCCGCTTGCCCGCCGGACGACTCGGGGGATTGCGACCCCGCCAATACGGAAGCGTGCATGCCGAGCTTCCCTGACGATGACGACGAGGTGTCGTGAGCGTGGAGTGGGAACACCATGCGCAACGGCTCGCACGACAGGTGACCGACCCCGATTCCCGCTGGCTCGGGGCCGTGGCAGGAGTACCCCGCCATGAGCTGGTCCCCAGGTGGTGGGAGAGGGACGGCGACGGAGGGTGGCGGCTCAGGAACGGGGCCGACGACCCCGGCGGATGGATGGAGGCGGCCTACACGGACCGGTCGTTGATCACCCGGGTCGGGACGCTCCACGCCGACCACGCCGAAGCGGGAGACCGCCCGGAGGGGCTGCCCACATCGTCCGCCACCCTGCCGAGCCTGGTCGTTCGCATGCTCCGCCACGGGCGGCTCGGGGACGGGCTGGATCTGCTCGATCTCGGCACCGGAGCCGGGGGCCTCACCGCCTACGCGGCGCGCCGGCTCGGTGCTCGACATGTGACCAGCCTGGATGTGGACCCGTACTTGACCAGTGCGGCGGCCGACCGGCTCGCGCCCATGGGGCTCCGGCCACGGTTCCTCGCCCTGGACGCGACCGAGGAGATCCCGGGGACGTACGACCGGATCATCGCCACGGTCGGAATGCCGCCCGGTCCCGGGCTCCGTCCCATGCTCGGCGCACTTCGCGAGGGCGGACGCCTGGTCACCACGATCGCCCGGACCACCATGATTCTCACCGGGTGGAGACAGCCGGACGGAGCCGTGGTCGGGCGGATCGAACGCGACTGGGCCGGGTTCATGCTCACCCGCTCCGGGAACGACTACCCGCCCGCACTCGCCGGGCTGTTCGCCCTCGCCCGAGAGGCGGACGGGGAGCGGACCGGCACCGGCCGCTATCCCGTCGTGAACGTGGACGACGCGTGGGAAGTCAGGTCCATGCTGGAAGTGACGACCCCGGGCATCGAAACCGACTACGAGAACAGCGGACGGACGCGCACCGCCTACCTGGTCCACCCCGACGGGTCATGGGCCAGAGCCTCCGCCGAACGGACCCGTCCGCCCACCGTCCACCAGAGCGGGCCTCAGCGACTGTGGGACACCGTGGAACGTATCCGTACATGGCTGCTCTCCGAGGGCGGACTGCCCCTGTACGGCGCGGACGCCCGCGTCACCCCGGACGGAGTCATCCGCCTGACCCGTGGCCGCTGGGCGGACACCATGGGCGCACCATAGCTCCGGGGCCGGGGAGTCTCAGGGCGCGTCGGCAAGCGGGGGCGGCGCGGGGAGGACGGCCGGGGTCGCCATGTCGTTGTCCTCCAACTGCATCTCGTCCAGTTCGACACTGCGGACGAGCACCCCGGGCAGGTCCACGAATCGGCTCAGCGCGTCCGCGATGGCCTGAGTCAGTGTCTCGGCCTCGAAGGAGCAGCTGAACCGGGAATCGCCCGGCCCCTCCTGCAGGTGGATGCGCCCGTCGTGGAAGCTGGCCAGCTCCGTCAGGGCGTCGTCCTGCTCTTCGGTGAGAGCGTCCTGAAGGACCAGGCTGAAGTACCAGTTACGCACAGTTCGCATGCCTCCGAGTGAATCGATCGATGTCCCGAGCCTCTTCGCTCGGATTCTGGGGAGTGCAGGCCACCGGGTACCTGCGGTTGCAGGGACAGCAGATAACGCAGCCCCAGCGGTGCCCCTTGCCTGTATGGATCACCTTGAGCCCCGCCGCCTCCGCCCTCCTCAGCGCCGCTTCAACATCCTTCTTCTGATGCCGATCACCGATTCCCATGACCGTATGTACTACTCGTCACCCCGCGAGGAAGGTACGGAGAACGAAAGCAGACCGCCCGATCGAGCTACTGCACGGCACAGGGGTGACCAGCACAGTCGCCGGGCACGGCAGGGCCCAACCGCGAGGCCCCTACCCCCGCAGCGCGGCGATCGACGCCGCCAGTTCGCCCGGGACGTCGGGGATGAGGGTGTGGACGCCGGAGGTGACGATGCGGCGGCCGGCGACGACGACTTCGCGGATGTCGGGGGCGGAGGCGGCGAAGACGGCGGTTTCGGCGGCGAGGCGGGGGAGGGGGCCGGAGGTGCGGACGGAGGTGAGGGTGAGGGTGGTGAAGTCGGCGGGGGCGCCGGGTTCGAGGCGGCCGGTCTCGGGCCAGCCGAGGGCGGTGTGGCCGGTGGAGGTGGCGGTGCGGAGGAGGGAGGCGGCGGTCCAGTGGCCGCGGGTGCGAGAGCGGAGGCGTTCGTCGAGTTCGAGGGCGCGGGCCTCTTCGAGGAGGTCGATGACGGCGTGGCTGTCGCTGCCGAGGCAGAGCGGGGAGCCGGCGCGCTGGAGCGCGACCGCGGGGCCGATGCCGTCGGCGAGGTCGCGTTCGGTGGTGGGGCACATGCAGACGCCGGTGCCGGAGGAGCCCAGTGCCCGGATGTCGTCGTCGGTGAGGTGGGTGGCGTGGACGGCGGTGACGGTCGGCTTCCAGAATCCGGCGCGTGCGAGGAGTTGGGCGGGCGTGGTGCCGTACACGGCCCGGCAGGCCTCGTTCTCGGCGGGCTGTTCGGAGAGGTGGACATGGACCGGCAGTCCGTCGGTGCGCTCGGCGAACCGCTCGTACCCGTCGGCCTCGGCGAAGGCGCGTACGGAGTGGATCGCGGCCCCGATCCGGGCGTGCGGGCGGGGTGTGAGCCGGGAGAAGCGCTCGTACCAGCGGTCGGCGGTGCCGTCGCCGAAGCGGAGCTGGGGGCCTTCGAGGGGCTGGTGGCCGTCGCGGGTGAGGCCGCCGCGGAGGTAGGCGGTGTCGAGGAGGGTGATCCGGATGCCGGCGTCGGCGGCGGCGGCGATCAGGGCCTCGCCCATGGCGTTGGGGTCGTCGTAGGGCACTCCCCGGGGCCCGTGGTGCAGATAGTGGAACTCGCCCACGACCGTGATCCCGGCGAGGGCCATCTCCGCGTACACGGCGCGGGCGAGGCGGTGGTACGAGTCGGGGGTGAGCCGGGACGCGAACTGGTACATGAATTCGCGCCAGGTCCAGAAGGTCCCGGTGCCGACCTGGACGGTTCCGCGCAGGGCCCGGTGAAAGGCGTGCGAGTGGGCGTTGGCGAGGCCGGGGATGGTCAGGCCGCGCAGGATCTCCGCGCCGGGCGGGGGTGTGTCGGTCCCGGTGCGGACGGCCGTGATCAGGCCGTCGCGCACCTCCAGCAGCACCCCGGGCTCGACATGGGTCTCCAGCCAGGCGTGTTCGGCCCAGTACGAGGTCGTCGTCAGCGGCATGCGAGGCCCTCCAGTACGTCGGCGAGCGCGATCACCCCGGCGAGGCAGTCGTCCTCGGCCGCGGACTCGGCCGGGGAGTGCGAGACGCCGGTGGGGTTGCGTACGAACAGCATGGCGGTGGGGACGGCGGCGGAGAGGATTCCGGCGTCGTGTCCCGCGCCGGTGCCCAGGATCGGGATCCGGCCGCCGAGGAGCCGGTTCAGCTCGTCGCGCAGGGCGTGCTCGAACTCGACGACAGGGGTGAAGGACTCGCGTACGACGGTGAGGTCGACGCCGTCGCGGGCGGCGCGGTCCCGGGCGGCGCGCTCGACGGCGGCGACGACGGTGTCGAGGGTGGCCTGGTCGGCGGCGCGGGAGTCCAGCCAGCCGCGGACCAGGGAGGGGATCGCGTTGACCCCGTTGGGTTCGACGGAGACCTTGCCGAAGGTGGCGAGCGCGCCGAGGAGTTCGGCCTCGCGGCGGGCGGCGAGGACGGTCTCGGCGTAGGTGGGCATGGGGTCGCGGCGGTCGGCGAGCCGGGTGGTGCCCGCGTGGTTGGCCTCGCCCGCGAAGTCGAACCGCCAGCGGCCGTGGGGCCAGATCGCGGAGGCGAGGCCGACGGCGTCGCCGGAGAGGTCGAGGGCGCGGCCCTGTTCGACATGGAGTTCGACGAACGCGCCGATGCGGGCGAGGCGCTCGGGGTCGGGGCCGATGGCGTCGGGGTCCTGTCCGGCGGCCTCCATCGCCTGCGGGAGGAGGATCCCGTCGGCGTCGCGGAGCGCGTGCGCCTGTTCCCGGGTGAGGCGGCCCGCCGTGAGCCGGGAGCCGACGCAGGCGACGCCGAAGCGGGCTCCCTCCTCGTCGCCGAAGTTGGAGACCGCGAGGGGCCGGGTGGGGCTCGCGCCGCGCCGCCGGAGTTCGTCGAGCGCGGCGAAGGCGGAGACGACTCCGAGGGGTCCGTCGAACGCGCCCCCGTCGGGGACGGAGTCCAGATGGGATCCGGTGACGACGGCGTCGCCCTGGGCCGGGTCGCCGAGCCAGGCCCACTGGTTGCCGTTGCGGTCGGTCTCGTACGAGAGCCCCCGGGCCAGCGCCTGGTCCTTGAACCAGGCCCGGCAGTCGGCGTCCGGCCCCGACCAGGCGTAGCGGCGGTAGCCGCCGGTGGTGGCGTCGCGGCCGACGGGGGCGAGTTCTCGCCACATCTGGTGGAAGGAGGCCCCGGGGAGGCTCTTGGTGTTCACGCGCCCTCCCGCATCGGGATGCGGACGCCGCGCTCGGCGGCCACGGTCTCGGCGGACTCGTATCCGGCGTCGACGTGCCGGATGACGCCCATGCCGGGGTCGTTCGTCAGGACGCGGCGGATCTTCTCCCCGGCCAGTGGGGTGCCGTCGGCGACGGTGACCTGGCCGGCGTGGATGGAGCGGCCCATTCCGACGCCGCCGCCGTGGTGGATGGAGACCCAGGACGCGCCGGAGGCGACATTGACCATGGCGTTGAGGAGGGGCCAGTCGGCGATCGCGTCGGAGCCGTCGAGCATGGCCTCGGTCTCGCGGTACGGGGAGGCCACCGAGCCGCAGTCGAGGTGGTCGCGGCCGATGGCGAGGGGGGCGGCCAGCTCGCCGGAGGCGACCATGTCGTTGAAGCGCTCGCCCGCGCGGTCGCGTTCGCCGTGGCCGAGCCAGCAGATGCGGGCGGGCAGCCCCTGGAAGCGGACCCGCTCCCCGGCGAGGGTGATCCAGCGGCGCAGCGACTCGTTCCCGGGGAACAGCTCCAGCAGGGCGCGGTCGGTCTTGGCGATGTCGGAGGCCTCGCCGGAGAGCGCGGCCCAGCGGAAGGGGCCCTTCCCCTCGCAGAACAGGGGGCGGATGTACGCGGGGACGAAGCCGGGGAAGGCGAACGCCCGCTCGTACCCGGCGAGCCGGGCCTCGCCCCGGATGGAGTTCCCGTAGTCGAAGACCTCGGCCCCGGCGTCCTGGAAGCCGACCATGGCCTCCACATGGCGGGCCATCGACTCACGCGCCCGCAGGGTGAAATCGGCGGGCTTCTCGGCGGCGAAGGAGGCCATCTCGTCGAAGGCGATGCCCGCGGGGAGGTAGGAGAGCGGGTCGTGGGCGGAGGTCTGGTCGGTGACGATGTCGACGGGCGCACCCATCTCCAGAAGCCTGGGGAGCAGTTCGGCCGCGTTGCCGAGGACGCCGATCGAGAGCGGGCGGCGGGCGTCGCGGGCCTCGACGGCGAGGGTCAGGGCGTGGTCGGGGGAGTCGGCGCGGACGTCGAGATAGCCGTGCTCGATGCGCCGCTCGATCGCGCGGGGGTCGCAGTCGACGCAGATGGCGACGCCGTCGTTCATGGTGACGGCGAGGGGCTGCGCGCCGCCCATGCCGCCGAGGCCGGCGGTGAGGGTGATGGTGCCGGCCAGGGTGCCGCCGAACTTCTTGGCGGCGACGGCGGCGAAGGTCTCGTAGGTGCCCTGGAGGATCCCCTGGGTGCCGATGTAGATCCAGGAACCGGCGGTCATCTGCCCGTACATCGTCAGTCCGAGGGACTCCAGCCGCCGGAACTCCTCCCAGTTGGCCCAGTCGCCGACCAGGTTGGAGTTGGCGATGAGCACGCGCGGGGCCCACTCGTGGGTCTGCATCACGCCGACCGGGCGGCCGGACTGGACGAGCATCGTCTCGTCCTGCTTCAGGGTCCGCAGGGTGCGCACCATCGCGTCGAAGGAGCGCCAGTCGCGGGCCGCCTTGCCGGTGCCGCCGTAGACGACCAGCTGGTCGGGGTGTTCGGCGACCTCGGGGTCCAGATTGTTCTGGAGCATGCGCAGGGCGGCCTCCTGCTGCCATCCCAGGGCGCTCAGTTCGCTGCCGCGCGGGGACCGTACGGGGCGGGGTCCGGACATGGGGCGATGCCTCCTCGCGGCGGCGCGCCGCCGGTGTTGGGTCAGCTATTCACATCCTGATCTCATGAATACTCCTAGTCAACAGATGCGCCGGGCGCGCCCCGGATGGTTGGCTGAGGCATATGACTGTCGAACGTCGGAATCAAGCCGTACGAGCCGCTGTCGAACAGGGGCTTCTCGCCGGGGAACAGCCGGTCACCGCCCTTCTGGACGTGGCCGGAATCCGAGAGTCCGCCGCCGCGCTGCGGGCGGCCTTCGCCGCCGTCACCGACGCCCCCGTGCTGCACGCCTTCGCCGTGAAGGCGACCCCGCTGGTGCCCGTGCTCGCCCTGCTGAACACCGAGGGCATCGGCGTGGAGGTGGCGAGCCCCGGCGAACTGGCGCTGGCGCGCGCCGCTGGCGTACGCCCCGAGCACACCGTCCTCGACTCCCCCGCCAAGACCCCGGCCGAGCTGCGCGAGGCGCTCGCCCTCGGCATCGCCGTCAACGCCGACAACCCGCAGGAGCTGGCCCGTATCGACGCCCTGGCGGCGGCCGGGACCGCGTCCCCGATCGGGGTGCGGGTCAATCCGCAGATCGGCGCGGGGGCGATCGGCGCGCTGTCGACGGCGACCGCCACCTCCAAGTTCGGCTTCGCCCTGCGGGACGAGGGCGCGCGCGAGTCAGTCGTACGGATGTTCCTGGAGCGGCCCTGGCTGACCCGGCTGCACACCCACTCCGGCTCCCAGGGCATACCCCTGGCGCGGATGGCCGAGGGCGTCGCCGCGGTGTACGCGCTGGCCGAGGAGATCAACGCTGCGGCCGGGCGGCAGCAGATCGAGACCGTCGACATCGGCGGCGGGCTCCCGGTGAACTTCGCGTCCGAGGAGACCACCCCCACCTTCGAGGAGTACGCCCGGCTGCTGAAGCGGGAGGTCCCGGGGCTGCTGGACGGGCGGTACGGACTGGTCACCGAGTTCGGGCGGTCGCTGCTCGCCAAGCACGGCACGGTCCTGGCCCGGGTGGAGTACGCGAAGGTGTCCGGCTCCCGGCCGATCGCGGTCACCCACGCGGGCGTCCAGGTCGCCACCCGTACCGTCTACGACCCCGTCTCCTGGCCGCTGCGGATCGCCGCGTACGACGCGAAGGGGCGGCCGAAGACGGGGGCCGAGACGGTGCAGGACATCGCGGGGCCCGCCTGCTTCGCGGGCGATCTGCTGGCCGAGGGGCGGTCGCTGCCGCTGCTGGAACAGGGCGACGTGGTGGCGGCCCTGGACACCGGCGCGTACTACTTCACCGCCCACTACGGCTACAACAGCCTGCCGAGGCCGGCGGTGCACGGCTTCGCGGTGAGCGCGGACACGGTTGACTTCTCGCTGGTGAGAGCCGCGCAGAGCGCCGAGGAGATCGTGGCCGAGGCGGGCGGGGACCGGGCGGGCGCGCTGCTGGGGTGAGCGCCGGGGGCGCCGGGTCGGGCTCCGGGCGGGGCTCGGGAGGGGCTCGGTGCGGGCTCCGGGGGCGATTGTCCGACCCGGCTGCTTTCCTGGAGTCATGGCGAACAGAAGCGTGGTCGTCGAGCGGAGGATCGCGGCCCCGGCCGAGCGGGTCTGGAGCGCGCTGACGGATCTGGAGCGGGCCCCGGAGGTGCTGAGCGGCGTGGAGTCGGTCGAGCTGCTCTCGCCCGGGCCCTTCGGCGTCGGCACCCGCTGGCGCGAGACCCGGCGGATGCTGGGCACGTCGGCCACCGAGGAGATGTGGGTGACGGCGAGCGAGCCGCCGCTCGGCTATGTGGTCGAGGCCGAGTCGCGGGGCGCGCACTATGTCTCGGACTTCGCCCTGCGCCCGGCCGGTCCGGAGGCGACGGACGTCCGGATGACCTTCACGGCCCGGCCGCCGGGCGGCGCGGCCGGGCTGCTCGCGAAGGTCTTCGGCGCGCTGGGCGCGCGGGCGGTGGCGAAGGCGATCGCCCGGGATCTGGCGGATGTGGCGGCGGCCGTCGAGGGGCGGTCCCCGCCGGCCCGATGAGGCCGGGCGGGCCGGACTCCCGGGCTGGACTCCCGGGGCGGTCTCCCGGGCCGGATGTGTACAGAACGGCCGCATTACCCGCACATCCTGCCGGGCATCACCCCGGGCCGTCCGGGCAGTCTCCTCCTCCTGTACCGCGGTATGCGCCGCAGCCGACCAGGGAGAGCCTTTTGACCGCCACCACCACCGCCGACCGCACCTCGGACGAGCCCGAGGGGGACGGGCCGCTCAGCCGGGCCATCGGGCCCAAGCTGCTGATCCTCTTCGTCATCGGCGACATCCTGGGCACCGGCATCTACGCCACCACCGGCAAGGTCGCGGGCAAGGTGGGCGGCGCGCTGTGGCTGCCGTTCGTCATCGGGTTCCTGGTGGCGATCCTGACCGCCGCCTCCTATGTGGAGCTGGTCGGCAAGTACCCCAAGGCCGCCGGGGCCGCGCTCTACACCCAGAAGGCGTTCAAGGTCCCCTTTCTGACCTTCATCGTCGCGTTCATGGTGATGTGCTCGGGGCTGGCGTCCGCGAGCGCCGCCGCCCGCGCCTTCAGCGGGGACTACTTCCTGGAGTTCACCGACGCCGTCCCGTCGACCCTGATCGCGGTCCTCTTCATCGTCGTCCTCGCCGCGCTCAATCTGCGCGGGGTCTCGGAGTCGGTGAAGACCAATGTGGTGCTCACGATCGTCGAGCTGACCGGACTCGCGATCATTCTGTCGATCGGCGCGTGGGCGGTGCTCTCCGGCGGCGGCGACACCTCCCGGCTCACCCAGTTCGAGGCCGAGGGCACCGGATACGCGCTCTTCACCAGCGTGCTGGGCGCCACCGCGCTGGGGTTCTTCGCCTTCGTCGGCTTCGAGGACTCGGTGAACATGGCCGAGGAGACCAAGGATCCGGTGCGCACCTTCCCCCGGGCGATCTTCATCGGTGTCGCCGTCACCGGGACGATCTACGTGCTGGTCGCCCTGGTGTCGTCGCTGCTGGTCGACCACCGGACGCTGGAGAGTTCCAGCGGACCGCTCCTGGAGGTCGTCAAGGCGGGCGGCGTCGGCTTCCCGCCCCAGCTCTTCGCGCTGATCGCGCTGTTCGCGGTCACCAACTCCGCGCTGATCAACATCATGATGGCCTCCCGGCTCTGCTACGGCATGGCCAATGAGCGCATCCTGCCCAAAGCCATGGGCCGGGTGCTGCCCAAGCGGTGCACCCCGGTCGTCGGGATCGTCTTCGTCTCGGTGCTCGCCATCGGGCTGGTGCTGACCGGCGAGATCGAGGGACTCGGCGACACCACGGCGTTCCTGCTGCTCTGTGTGTTCGCGGTGGTCAACATCGCCGTGCTGGTGCTGCGCCGGGACCCGGTGGCGCACCGTCACTTCCGTACGCCCACCGCCCTGCCCGTCCTCGGCGCGATCACGGCGCTGGTGCTGGCCAGCCCGCTCGCCGAGCGGGACGCCGAGGTCTACATCCGGGCGGGGGTGCTGATCGCCATCGGCGTCGGGCTGTGGGCGGTCAACAGGGCGGTGATGAAGGCGCGCGGAGAGGACACCGCCTGACGCGCGGTGTCCACGAGGCTCAGCGGCGGCGGGCCCCGCCGGGTGCGGCGTCGCCCGCCGCGATGCCGGTGGTGACGAAGGTCTCGACCGCCGGGCCGGCCGGGCCCGCGGCGAGACGGTCGGCGCTCACCCAGAGGAGCTTCTCCGTGTCCCGCTCCCGGTGGCCGAGCAGGACCGCCTTGGCCCAGAGTCCGGCCCCGGCCCCGGCGAGCAGCATCCCGCCGGCGGCGGGCAGCGCGAAGGAGGAGGCCACGGCGGCCAGGAAGGCGATCAGGTAGTGCCATCGGCGGGCCCGCCGCCGGGTGTTCAGGGTGACCTTGCGGTCCTGGAGGAAGTCGCCGCGCCCGGCGCGGGCGGCCCCCTCGGCGAGCCGGGTGTAGCGGCCGCGCCGGGCGAGCGCCGTGACGACGGCCGTCACCAGCAGCAGCGCCGCGCCGGTCAGCACGCCGATCCGGCGGCCGGTGAGCCCGGGCAGCAGCGCCCCGACCCCGGCGGCCACCACTCCGAGCCACCACAGGGGTGCGGCCCCGGCTCGTACCACCACCGCCACCCGCGCCAGCGAACGCGCACCGCGAACCATGTGCGTACTCCCTCTCCGTACTCCGGCTCCACGACCGGACTCCGTGACCGGACTCCGTACCGGTCTGCCCTTTCGCGGGCGAGGTTAGCCGCGCTTTCTGAGTGCCGTCTGAGTCCGATGGGGCCCGGCGCCGAGCCGGCGGAGGGTCCAGCCCTCTCCGGCCGGGTCGAGTGGACCGGTGGTGTGTTTGAAGAGGTATTCGGCGCGCTCGTAGGAGAGACGGCCGCGGCCGGTGTCCGGGCAGAGGTCGCGGTCGCCCCGGCGGCGGGCCGGGCCGGGGCGGCGGTCGGTGAGGAAGAGCGGGCCCCGGGTGCGGTCCGCGATCAGCCGCGGCAGCAGAAGGGCCGTGGCCGCGCGCCAGTTCACCCATCCGGACGCCGTACGGGCCCGGCGGTCGGCGAGGTCCAGATCCCCGATGTCGAGGGCGAGGACCGTGGTGATCGGCGCGCCCGAGTCATGGAGCAGCCGCCACAGGGTGTGCTCCCGCAGCGGGAGTCCGGGCCGGGACCAGAGGCTTTCGAGCAGCTCGGAGGGGATCGGGCGGGCCCGGGACGGGGTCTCGGCGCGGCGCTCCAGGCCCGCCGCGAGATCGCCGAGGCGGGCCTCGGCGGCGAAGGAGCGGACGGCCGAGCGATGGCGGTTCCAGGTGGTGGCCGCCGCGCCGCCCCAGGCCAGGGCGAAGACACCGGCGATGTCGTCGGCGGTGATGCCGCAGACGGGACGCCCGTCGCCGAGCGCGGTACGGAGCCTGCGCAGCGTCTGCCCGTAGGAGCGGGCCGTGGCCGGGTCCATCGTGTCCTGGGCGAGGAAGGCGGTCGCCGCCTCGGCGAGGGTGGGGCCCTGTGGGGCGGCCGGCTCCAGGGCCGCCGCGCGGCCGAGCAGGAAGGCGCGTTCGGCGGTGTTGTGGGTGAGGGCGGCGGCGCGCTCGAATTCGGGGCGGGCCTCGGCGTACCGGCCCAGCTTCATGAGCAGGTCGCCCCGGGCGGCGGGGAGGAGGTGGTAGTCGCGCAGCGCCGGGTCGGTGGTGAGGGTGTCCATGAGCGCGAGACCGGCCTCGGGGTCCTGGGCCATGGAGAGGGCGACGGCGCGGTTGAGGCGTACGACGGCGGTGGGGAGCAGTGCCTCCAGCGTCTCGTACAGGGCGGCGATCCGCTGCCAGTCGGTGTCCTGGGCGGTGGCGGCGCTCGCGTGGGTGACGGCGATGGCGGCCTGGAGGAGGTACGGGCCCGGCGGGCGGCCCCGCTGGGTGTCGCGGGCGCGGAGCATCGCGGCGAAGCCCCGGCGGATCAGGAGCGGGTCCCAGCGGCCCCTGTTCTGTTCATGGAGCCGGACCGGTTCGCCGAAGGGGCCGGTGCGGGCCGCCGAGCGGGACTCCTGGATCTCCAGCAGGGCGACCAGGGCATGGGCTTCGGGCTCCTCGGGGGCGAGTGCTGCGAGGAGGCGGCCCAGGCGCAGGGCCTCCAGGGTGAGGCCGGGGCGCAGCAGGTCGTCGCCGGAGGTGGCCGAGTACCCCTCGTTGAAGATCAGGTAGATGACTTTGAGGACGGAGGAGAGGCGTTCGGTCAGTTCCGCGCCGTCCTCGGGGAGTTCGAAGGGGACGCGGGCCTCGGCGAGGGTGCGTTTGGCGTCGGCGATGCGGCGGGTGATCGCGGTCTCGGGGAGGAGGAAGGCGCGGGCGATCTCACCGGCGGTCAGACCGCCGACGAGCCGGAGGGTGAGGGCTGCCCGGGCCGCGGTGGGCAGCACCGGGTGGCAGGAGAGGAACATCAGCCGCAGGGCGTCGTCCTGTTCCGGTTCCAGCCGGTCGGGCTCCGGCTGCTCCGGGGGGTGCCGGTGCTGTTCCTGGGCGAGTTGGTGCTGTTTCTCGTCCAGGCGGCGGGCTCGGCGGATGTGGTCGACGGCGCGGCGTTTGGCGACGGCGGTCAGCCAGGCGCCCGGGTTCTCCGGGACGCCTGAGCCGGGCCACTGTTCGAGGGCGGTGACGAGTGCGTCCTGTGCCAGTTCTTCGGCGAGGCCGACGTCGTGGACCATCCGGGTGAGCGCGCCGATGATCGTGGCGGACTCCTGTTTCCAGACGGCGTCGACGGTGCGGTGCGGATCGCTCCGGCGGGGCCCGTTGGACGTACTCGCGGCGGTCACGGGCCGAAGACCTGCTGGATCACGCTCTCGCCGTCGCCGACGATCCGGCGGAAGCGGCGGGCCAGTTCGACGGCCTCCTCCTCCGAGCGGACCTCGACCAGGGCGAACCCGGCGACCGCTTCCTTGGCCTCGGTGAAGGGGCCGTCGGTGACGGTGATCTCGCCGCCGGAGGAGGTCAGGCGGACTCCGAAGGGGGCGAGTCCGCCGGTGGCGAGCAGTACGCCGGAGGCGGTGAGCTCCTCGACGAACGCGCCCATCTCGGCGAAGAGCTTCTCGTCGGGGGCGGCGGCGTTGTCGGTGGCCTTGGTCGTCATCAGGTAGCGCATGGGGTTCTCCGTCTGCTCGGTGGGTGATTGCCTGCTCTGCCCACACGTCGAACAGCCTATGTGACAGGGAATGGCGGCGTTCCCTGTCACATCTCCCGTTCGATGTGAGGGCGAGAAGCGCATTGCCGGACCGCAGAGATTCCGCCGAGCCGAAGAGGGACCGACCGACATGACCACCGCCGCACACGCCGCCACCGCCACCGCCCCTGCCGCTCGTGTCTCGACCCGCACACTGCTGGGGCTCTCCGCCGCCGCCGGGCCCCTGTGGGCCGTGGTCTCCCTCACCCAGGCCGCGGCCCGGGAGGGGTTCGACATCACCCGCCATCCGCTGAGCGCCCTGAGCAACGGCCCGCTCGGCTGGCTCCAGATCGGGAACTTCCTGCTGGCCGGGGTGTTGACCGTCCTCGGGTCGATCGGTCTCCGCCGGGTGCTGCGGGGCTCCCCCGGAGGGATCTGGGCGCCGCGGCTGGTCCTGCTCGCCGGCATCGGCCTGATGGCGGCCGGGGCCTTTGTGATGGACCCGGCGGACGGTTTCCCGGCCGGTGCGCCGGAGGGGATGCCGACCGCGATGACCTGGCCGAGCTATGCGCACATGGCCGCCGGGACGATCACCTTCGCCTCGCTGATCGCCGCCAACTACGTCCTCGGCCGGCACTTCTCCCGGGCCGGGGAGCGGGGACGGGCGATCGCCTCACGGGTCGCCGGGACCGCGCTGCTCCTCGGCAACGGGTGGGCGATGAGCGGAGGGGCGGCCGGGACGCTGACGCTGGCGATCGGCGCGATCACCGCGATGGTGTGGGTGTCGGCGGTGGCCGCGCGCTACCGGTCGCGGGAGGTCTGAACCGTACGTACCAACCCCTGGCGGCACAGAACACAGCGGCCCGGGACCTCTCGTCAGTCGGCGAAGAGGCCCCGGGCCGCCGCCGCCGCGTCGAACTCCTCCAGCCGGGCCTGGGCGTCCGGCAGTTCGTCGCACATGGCCTCCAGCAGCACCCGCCCCAGCAGCATCGGCGCGCACACCGTGTCGAAGGAGAGCCCGGTGCCGACGGCCGCCGGGATCAGCAGATCGCTCTCGCCCGCGACCGGGGCGAACGCCGAGTCCGCGACCGTCACGACGGTCAGCCCGGCGGTACGGGCGTACGCCAGCGCCTCCACGACCTCCTTGGGGTGCCGGGGCAGCGCGAAGCAGAGCAGCGCGCTCGCGCCCGCGCGCCGGGCGGCGTCGATCCGGTCGGCGAGCAGGGTGCCGCCCTCGTCCAGCAGACGTACGTCCGGGTGGACCTTGGCCGCGAAGTAGGCGAACCCCCGGGCCTGGGCGGCGGCCGCGCGCAGCCCGAGGACCGGCAGCGGGCGGGAGGCGGCGAGGAGGCGTCCGGCGCGTTCGACCGGGGCGGGGTCGGCGAGCAGCTCGGCGAGCCGCCGCAGATTCTCGATCTCGGCGCGCACCGCCTGCTGGTACTCGTTGGGGATGTGCTCGGCGGGCTCGGCGGCGGCGGGGGCGATCTCGCGGAGATGGCGGCGCAGGGCCGGGTAGCCGTCGAAGCCGAGCGCGACGGCGAAGCGGGTGACGGAGGGCTGGCTGACCCCGGCGACCTCGGCGAGTTCGACGCTGGAGAGGAAGGGGACGTCGGCCGCCCGGCGCACCATGCTGTGGGCGATCCGGCGCTGGGTGGGGGTCAGCCGATGCCCCTCGAACAACTGTTGCAGTCGTGCGGCAGGGCTGTCGCTCACGCCGTCCACCTCGTCCTTCTCCTCTCCCGGAGGGTGGGGCCAGCCGCCCCGGACCGGGGGGCTACCCCTACTGACGCCCGCGCCGGGCGGACGTAGCGTACCCGTATGGAAGCCCGTGACCAGGAGCTGAAGAAGGAATTGGACGCCACCCTCCACGCCCGGCGCGAACTGGGCGAAGAGTATGAGTCGGCTCTCGTGGAGTCCTTTCTGAGCAAGGTGGAGCAGCGTATCGACGGCGTGGTGGACCGGCGGACCCGCCGGCAGCTCGCCGAGCGGCAGATGGCGGTGGCCCGGGGGACGGGCTCATCCCGGCAGCCCGCCGACGCCGGCCCCGGCTTCGGCGAACGTTTCGGCTTCGGTGTGGTCTCGCTGATCCTGGCCGTGCCGCTCTCGGCGATCGGTGTGGTGAACGCCGGGCTGCCGGGGCTGATCGTGACCTGGGCGGGGATCGTGGGGGTGAACGCGGTGCACTCCTCGGGAGGGCTGTCCCGGCTGCTCCGCAAGGAGGAGCGGAGGGAATCCGACTCCTGGATGGACTGAGCCGCTCCAGCCACAGTGGTCGCTGCGGTCGCGGAGGGGTGACGCGGGGACCGCCGCACCCCCGGCCGATGGCCGAAGGGCGGGACGACGGCGGTCCCCGCGTGGGACGCGCTCCCGGGTCAGGACCGGTCGCCACGTCCGGGACGCCCATGGCACCGGGAGCCGCTCCGGAGATCCAGGACGCCGTTCAGGGCGTCGGGCGAGGGCCCCCGCCAGGGCCCCCAACCGACACCCATCACTCTGCCGACCTCGTGTTAAGCCCGTGCTGCGCCCGCATGACATGCGCGTACCGATCGCGCGAAGCCCGTCCGGAGCGGGCGGTGACTACTTGCCGCTGTTGGCGAGGAACGCCAGCAGGTCCTGGCGGCTCACCACACCCTTGGGCTTCCCCTCCACCAGCACGATCGCCGCGTCGGCGGTGCCGAGGACGTTCATCAGATCGCCGACCGGCTCGCCGGAGCCGACCTGCGGCAGCGGGGCGCACATGTGCTTCTCCAGCGGGTCGCCGAGCGAGGCGCGCTGGGTGTAGAGGGCGTCCAGCAGCTCCCGTTCGACGACCGAGCCGATGACCTCGGCGGCCATCACATCGGGGTGTCCCGCGCCCGGCTTGACGATCGGCATCTGGGAGACGCCGTACTCGCGCAGCACCGCGATCGCGTCGCCGACGGTCTCCTCCGGGTGCATGTGCACCAGGCTGGGGATCGCGCCGCCCTCCTTGTGGCTCAGGACGTCGCCGACGGAGGCGGACGGTCCGGAGTCGGAGAGGAAGCCGTAGTCCGCCATCCACTCGTCGTTGAAGATTTTCGAAAGGTATCCGCGCCCGCTGTCCGGGAGCAGGACGACGACGACATCGTCGGGCCCGAGCGGCTCGGCCGCCCGCAGCGCGGCGACCACGGCCATCCCGCAGGAGCCGCCGACGAGCAGGCCCTCCTCCTTGGCGAGCCGGCGGGTCATCTGGAAGGAGTCCTTGTCGGAGACGGCGATGATCTCGTCCGTCACCGTCCGGTCGTACGCCGTCGGCCAGAAGTCCTCGCCGACGCCCTCGACCAGATACGGGCGGCCGGAGCCCCCGCTGTAGACGGAGCCCTCGGGGTCCGCGCCGATCACCTTCACCGCGCCGTCGCTGACCTCCTTGAGGTAGCGCCCGGTCCCGGAGATGGTGCCGCCGGTGCCCACGCCCGCGACGAAATGGGTGATCTTTCCCTCGGTCTGGTCCCACAGCTCGGGACCGGTGGTCTCGTAGTGCGAGCGGGGGTTGTTCGGGTTGGAGTACTGGTCCGGCTTCCAGGCCCCGGGGATCTCACGGACCAGCCGGTCGGAGACGTTGTAGTACGAGTCGGGGTGCTCGGGGTCGACCGCCGTGGGGCAGACGACGACCTCGGCGCCATAGGCCCGCAGCACATTGATCTTGTCGGTGGAGACCTTGTCGGGGCAGACGAAGACGCACTTGTACCCCTTCTGCTGGGCCACGATCGCCAGGCCCACACCCGTATTGCCGCTGGTCGGCTCCACGATCGTGCCGCCGGGCAGAAGTGCTCCGCTCTCCTCGGCCGCCTCGATCATGCGCAGGGCGATGCGGTCCTTGACCGAGCCGCCGGGGTTGAAGTACTCGACCTTGGCCAGAACGGTGGCCTGGATACCGGCGGTGACGCTGTTGAGTTTCAGCAGCGGGGTGTTGCCGACCAGACTGATCATCGAGTGATGAATGCGCACAATGTCTCCGGGGTCTCCGTAGTGAATGCGGTCAGAGTATGCGGAGCCGGGCGGGATTGGGCGACCGTCGTAGCGGGGCAGTTAGCTGGGAGACCGGCTTGGTCGGCGAGGAGAGGAGGTCCGGACGGTGTCGAGGGCGAGAGTGGCGCGGCGCATCGCCGCCGGCGCGGCCTACGGCGGCGGAAGCATCGGCCTGCTCGGGGCGGCGACCGTGGGGGTCGTGATCGCGGAGGTCCAGTTGGCGAAGCGCTCGGTGGGCGGCGGCGTCGCGCCCCTGCCGCCGCGCGCGGACGGGCTGTACGGACTGGCGTTCGGACGGAGCGATCCGCTGCTGCTGGGGATGCTCGGCGACTCCACGGCGGCCGGGCAGGGGGTGCGGCGGGCCGGTCAGACGCCCGGGGCGCTGCTGGCCTCGGGGCTGGCTGCGGTGGCGGAGCGGCCGGTGGAGATGAGCAATGTGGCGCTGCCGGGGGCGCAGTCGGACGATCTGGCGCGGCAGGTGACACTGCTGCTCTCGGACGTCTCCCGGCGGCCGGACATCTGCGTGATCATGGTCGGTGCCAACGATGTCACCCATCGGATGCCGCCCACGCGATCGGTGCGCCATCTGGCCTCGGCGGTGCGCAGACTGCGTACGGCGGGGGCCGAGGTGGTGGTGGGCACCTGCCCCGATCTGGGCACGATCGAGCCGGTCTACCAGCCGCTGCGCTGGCTCGCCCGGCGGGTGTCGCGGCAGCTCGCGGCGGCGCAGACGATCGTGGCGGTGGAGCAGGGGGGCCGGACGGTCTCCCTGGGGGATCTGCTGGGGCCCGAGTTCGCGGCGAACCCGAGGGAGATGTTCGGGGCGGACAACTACCACCCCTCCGCCGAGGGGTACGCCACGGCGGCGATGGCGCTGCTGCCGACGGTGTGCGCGGCGCTGGGAGTGTGGCCGGAGTCGGACCGGCCGGAGGCGGCGCGGGACGAGGGGATGCTGCCGGTGGCGCAGGCCGCCGTGACGGCCGCGCGGGAGGCGGGCACCGAGGTGACGGGGGCGCGCGCGCCCTGGGCGCTGCTGAAGCACCGCCGCCGCCGTCGGCTGTCCGACTCCGCCGACGCCCCTCCCACCCCGCCGACCCCTCCAGCCCCTCCGACCACCGAGATCACGCCAAAGTGAGCGCTCGCTTAGAATTGAGGCCCGTGTCACACCGTACGGCTGGTGACCCCGCCCCTACCTACCGGTAGCTTCCCATCGAGTCCTCCGTCCTCACCCTCCTGGAGCCGTGATGCCCGAAGCCGTCATCGTTTCCGCCGCCCGCTCCCCCATCGGCAGGGCCTTCAAGGGCTCCCTCAAGGAGCTGCGCGCCGACGATCTGACCGCGTTCATCGTGCGGACCGCCCTCGACAAGCTCCCCGGACTCGACCCGCGGGACATCGACGACCTGATGCTCGGCTGCGGGCTCCCGGGCGGGGAGCAGGGCTTCAACCTCGGGCGGATCGTCGCCGTACAGCTGGGGATGGACCATCTCCCCGGCTGCACGATCACCCGTTACTGTTCCTCCTCGCTCCAGACCTCCCGGATGGCCATGCACGCCATCAAGGCCGGTGAGGGCGATGTCTTCATCTCGGCCGGGGTGGAGATGGTCTCCCGGTTCGCCAAGGGGTCCTCCGACAGCCTGCCCGACACCCAGAACCCGCTCTTCGCCGAGGCCCGGGCCCGTACCGAGAAGGCCGCCGAGGGCGGGTCGGACTCCTGGCGCGACCCGCGTGAGGAGGGGCTGCTGCCGGACGCGTACATCGCCATGGGGCAGACGGCGGAGAACCTCGCCCGGCTGAAGGGCGTGAGCCGCCGCGAGATGGACGAGTTCGGCGTACGGTCGCAGAACCTCGCCGAGCAGGCCATCGCCAACGGCTTCTGGGAGCGGGAGATCACCCCGGTCACCACGCCCGACGGCACCGTCGTCACGGCGGACGACGGACCGCGCGCGAGCGTGACCCTGGAGGGCGTGGAGGGGCTGAAGCCCGTCTTCCGGCCGGACGGCCTGGTGACGGCGGGGAACTGCTGCCCCCTCAACGACGGCGCGGCCGCCCTGGTGATCATGAGCGACACCAAGGCCCGTGAGCTGGGGCTGACCCCGCTCGCCCGGATCGTCTCCACCGGGGTCTCCGCCCTCTCCCCCGAGATCATGGGGTACGGGCCGGTCGAGGCCTCCCGCCAGGCCCTGACCCGTGCCGGGCTGACCATCGGCGACATCGACCTGGTGGAGATCAACGAGGCCTTCGCCGCCCAGGTCATCCCCTCCTACCGGGATCTCGGCGTCGACCTCGACAAGCTCAACGTCAACGGCGGCGCGATCGCGGTCGGCCACCCGTACGGCATGACCGGCGCCCGGATCACCGGCACCCTGATCAACAGCCTCCAGTTCCACGACAAGCAGTTCGGCCTGGAGACGATGTGCGTGGGGGGCGGGCAGGGGATGGCGATGGTGATCGAGCGGCTGAGCTGAGACGCGGCTGGGGTTGGGGGTGCCCTGAGGAACGAAGGGCGCACCCGGCCACAGCGGTGTCGAAACTCAGCGCGACCACCAGCACGAGCGGCTGAGCTGAGACGCGGCTGGGGTTGGGGGTGCCCTGAGGAACGAGGGGCGCACCCGGCCGCAGCGGTGTCGAAGCTCAGCGCGACCACCAGCACGAGCGGCTGAGCTGAGACGCGGCTGGGGCCTGAAAACCAACTCGTGACCGAAACTCCCCCAGGATGTGATCTCTCTCCTGGGGGAGCGTCATTTCCCCAGGTCAAACCCATGCCCCGGTAAACACCAGGCCAAAAGTCCTGTCCATTTCATGACGTAATGCACTGCCGGGAGGAGTCGGCTCCCCGCAAGCTGATGTAGGAAGTCGGAGGTGTCGAATGAAACCGGGAGTACGTCAGTGAGCGCCATGTCTCTTGCCCTGCTGCTGACCACCGCCGCGGCCACGGTGGTGGGAGCCGCCGCCCTGCACGCCGCGTACGGACTCCGCAAGCAGGTCACGGCCCTCCGCACCGAGCTGTCCGCGGCGACCGCGGCCGGGGTCCGCCCGGCCGTCGTCGCCGTGCCGCAGGCCCGTCCCACCCCCGCCGGGGAGATACGCGCGGCCGTCGCCGAGGCTCTCGCCGAGGAGCGGGAGCGCGAGCTGGCGGAGGCGCGCGCCTTCTGGGCCGCGCAGGAGACCCGTGACGCCGCCGACGCCTCCGCCCGGCCGGGCGGGGAGGCCCCGCTGCCGCTGTTGGGCGGCGGCGCCGGTGCTCCTGGTGACGAGCCGCCGTTCTATGTGCCGAGGCAGAGTGACTTCCTGGGGCTGGAGGCGATGGACCTGGACGCGATCGAGGCGCTGGACGAGCCGGCCGATCTCCCGGAGATGACCGAGTTCGCGGAGGAATCCGCCGAGCTGGCCGCTGCCCGCCGCCGGCATCCCTCGCACCCGGACTTCGTCCCCGTACAGACCTCGGTCGTCACCGACCACGAGCGCACGGTCCGCAGGCTGGAGGAGCTGGCCCTCGCCCACACCGAGCTGACCGATGTGCGGCCGGGCCCGCTGGGCACGCTCGACGTCTATGTCTTCGCGGACGGGACCACGCTCTGTCTGACCCCGGGCCACCGGGAGACCGCCGAGCGGCTCGCCGAGTCGCTGCGCTCCGGTGACGCCCCGGTGCTGCTGGGCGGTTCCAGCGTCTCCGGCGCGTACGCCCTGACCTTCGTCTGCGGCGACGAGGCCGTCTACATCCTCGCGGACCGGGTCATCGCCTCGTTCTGACGCCGCTCCGGGCGCACTCCGGCGCGTCGCGAGCGCGGCGGCTACAGCCCCGCGCGCTCCGCCGCCGTACGTACGAGAAGCGCGGCCTCGTCCACCTCTGTCTGCCGGGGGGCCGGGGCCGTTCTCAGTGCTTCGGCCAGATCCGCGGCCGCCACGGTCAGCTGGTCGGCGACGGCGAACACTCCCGCGTCGGGCATGGTCCTGGGCGGCCGGTCCGGGGTCTCGACCCGCTGGGCGCGCAGCGCCAATTCCCTGGCCAGCGCCAGCGCCTCGGCTGCCGCGCCCCGCTGGAGGCGGCTCTGCGGGGCGGCCCGCAGCCGGTCGGCGAAGCGTTCCACTGCCGCGGTGAGATCGGTCGTATCAAGCACACCGCGACCCTATGCGCACCCCGGGGAGTGTTGCCAACGGGCGAACGCTCGGGCACGGTGGCGTGAAGGAGCACACGCGCGAAGCGTCCGGAGGCGCCGATGTCCCCAGTCTTCTCCGAAGAGACCCACCGAAATCTGCTCTCCCGAATCCCCCAGTGCACCGGTCGTGAGATCTCCGACTGGCTCCGCGCCGTCGAGGACGGCCCGTCCCTTCTCCGCCTTGAGGAGAAGATCAGCTGGCTCCGGAGCGAGTACAGCCTGTCGTACGGCCACGCCAAGGCGATCGTCCACGAGTACGACCTGCGGCGGGCCGCGCGCAAACTGCTGTAGGTCCGCGCCCCCGGGACCCGGGAACGCCGAAGGGCCCGCGGGCGGTGCGCCCGCGGGCCCTTCGTCACTTCAGCCGGTCGACCCGGGTCGGGTCTTCCTAGTCGTTGCCGGTGATCAGCGAGACCAGTCGCAGCATCTCCAGGTAGATCCAGACGAGGGTCATGGTGAGGCCGAAGGCGGCCATCCAGGACTCCTCGCGCGGAGCGCCGTAGGCCAGCCCGTCCTCGACCTGCTTGAAGTCGAGGGCGAGGAAGCAGGCGCCCAGGATGACGCCGATGACGCCGAAGAGGATGCCGAGACCGCCGCTGCGGAAGCCGAGGCCGTCGCCGCCGCCGATGACGGCGAAGAGCAGATTGACCGCCATCAGCAGCACGAAGCCGAGGCCGGCCGCCATCACGAAGCCGTAGAAGCGGCGGTTGACGCGGATCCAGCGCATCTTGTAGGCGATGAGCACACCGGCGAAGACCGCCATGGTGCCCAGGACCGCCTGCGGGACCGCGCCCGCGCTGACGTAGGTGGTGACAGCGCTGGAGATGACCCCGAGGAAGACGCCCTCGAAGGCCGCGTACGCCAGGATCAGCGCCGGGACGGGCTTGCTCTTGAAGGCCTGGACCAGCGACAGGACGATGGCGATCAGCGCGGCGCCGATCGCGATGCCGTACGACTTGCCGATGTTCGCGCTGTCGACGGGCAGCAGGACCCACGAGAGCACAGCGGTGAGGACGACGGTGCCGAGCGTCATCGCGGTACGCGACACGACATCGTCGATCGTCATCGCATTGGCGCGCACAGGGGCCTCGGGGCCCGTGCCGAGCTGGGCCTCGGGCGCGTAAGGGTTGGTCGCGTACGGGTTCGCGGCGCCCTGGGCATAGGGGTTTCCTGCGACGGGTCCCCCGGCCTGCGGCTGCGCGTTGAAGCCCGCGGAACCGTTGTCGCGGCTGAACCCCCGTCGCGAGAAGACCGGGTTGCTGCTCCTCATCTCACTCCTCCATGGCCACCTTGCGCGGCCTTGCGTCAAGAGTAATGCGGGAGCAAAGCAAGCACCCTAGTGCCTGGGGAGGATCTTTCCGGATTGTGACCTGGGATCACGGTTTCGGGTGAAGCCCGTGTGAGGGACCCGACGCCCCGCACCACCCTCATGGGCGACGGGAGGGTCCGGGGGTCCGCCCCGGAGGGCCGCCGGCCCGGCCCCGGCGAGGAGAGTGCCGTGGTCACCGGTTCGTTCCCGCGGGTGACGCTGCGTATCGATGGTCGTGCCCGGAGCCGGACTCGAACCGGAGGGCCCGGTCGCATCACCGCAGGTCAACGCCCTGACCTGCGGCGCGGCCACCGAAACAGACCCATCCAGGCCCTTCCAGACCGGATCAGAGGCAACCAGCCGGTACCCCGTGCGCCAATTGGCGCACCGAATGGCGCGCACACGGTAAAGGGCCCGGCAGATAGCCTGCCGGGCCCCTTCCCGACCCTCACGCTGCGGAGCACGAGGCCGGGGGATCACCATTCAACCGTCTCTCCGGGATCATGGCCGGAAGACGCCACGCCACCCGAAAGGACGCCATCGATCCCGGTGGACGACCCGCCCCGGCAAGGAGCGGGAGCCCCGGCTCAGGCCCACTGATCGACCTGACGGTTGTACGCGTACACCAGCGCCTCAAGGCGCTCAAGGCACGCCTCGCACACGAAAAACGGGCCGGTCCCGTACATCTCGGTCTGGACCGGGCCCAGCCACGTCACCGGCACCTCGTCAGTCTCGCAGCGCCAGCACCAGCCGACCACCCACGTAATGATCACCGGGCCGGACCAAAGACGCCGATGCTGAGCGCGGTCAGAATCGACAGCACCGCGACCACGTACATGACCTGTTCAGTGCGACTGCTCACCATGACTCCTCGTCCTCGGGAGTTCCAGATCGGCCCACACCGTCTTTCCCCAGCCCAGCAGGTCCACGCCCCAGCGGCCGTCGGTCAGCTCTTCGACGATCGCCAGCCCTCTCCCGGACACATCCTGATCGCCGGCCTCGCGGGTCTGCGGAAGAACGCGCGAGAAGTCCGTCACGGCCAGCCTCACCCCGGTGCGGCTCTCCCGCGTCACGGTGATCTTCACGAGATCCCGCCGGGCATGCGCGACCGCGTTCGACACCAGCTCGGTGATGACGAGTCGCCCCGCGAACTCGGCCTCTCCCAGATCCCACCGGCAGAGCACCAAGGAGACAAGGGCACGCGCGTCTCGTGCGGACTCGGCCGCCCTCGGCAGGGTCGTGCTGTAGGAGGGCTTCCCGTGCATCTTCGACTTGATCGGCATGCGCCCGGTGCTCCTGATCGGCATGCGGGCACCCCTGCCCGCGCCCTCGGGCTCAGTCGGCCTCGCCTTGCTCCTGAGGCTGTGGCCGGGCTCAGGCATCACCATCACCGGCCGTGCGGATGGCGTCGCGGCCCAGTCTGATGAGGGCCGCCAGCCGGTCGGGCGAGCACAGCCGATCAGGGCCGTCCAACGGCACCACCCACCACGGATCCCTCTCCTGAGGTTCAATCACCCCCGGTGCCGGGACCAGGAGCAGCCCGCGGTGCGAATGCGCCACCGTCCCGGGCATCCCCCAATCCTGTCCGGCGGACACAGGGACCAGCGCCGTGTACGAGCCCTGCCGGGCGAAGTCGTCGTAGCTGTAGAACATCGGCCCGCCCAGAACCTCGGCGAGCGGCGGCGCGCACGCGGCCGGATCATCCAGACCCAGCGCCGCATGGATGAGGCCGGCCGGGATGATGACCGCGCCGAACAGGGCACCCGGCCGCAGCCAGGCAGACCCATGCTCCTCCCAGTCCTTGCTGGCCTTCGGGATCGACCGTGCCGCCGAGAGAAGCCAGCGCCCGGCGGCCATGTGCCACTCACGCCGGGCCTCCAGAGAGGCAGTCGGTAGTACGGGGGCGAGGGCAGCAGAGCCCTCTTCGTCGTCTCGTGCGTGTGCGTCCGGCATTGCACTCCCAGGCGGCTCGTCGCGATGGAAACCGTGCGTTGACCCCTTCACATATGAGCCAACTCCCGCTAAACCGGCCTCGCCGGACCTTCAGGCGGACTTTCAGGCGGACTTTTCACCGAAGCGGCCTTTTCGACCCTCCGGAGTCGCTACCGTCAGGTGGATTCAGATCACCGGAGGTGACGGGATGCCAGAGCTGACGCCCTTCGAGCAGGCCTGCCTCCTGCAAGGCTGGGACAGACCGGCGGACTTCTTGCGCGCCTTCCAGGCCACAGCCGATGTTCTGGGCGAGGCAGTCACGCTGACCGACCGCCAGGCCCGGCGATGGCGTCAACCCGACCCTCCCGCACCCCGGGCGCGCGCCTGGAGGGTTCTGCACGCCATGTTCGGGATCTGCCCGAGCCGCCTAGGGTTCCCTGGGCCTCCGCCAGGTGCCACCGTGGGGAACGTACCGCTCCCCACACAGAGAGGCAGCACCTCCGTGGACCGACGAGCCTTCCTGACCGATACCGTTGGCGCAGCAGCCGGCCTTGGTCTCCCTGCCCACGAGCGACCGCTCAGCCTGCTCGGAGACACAGGCGCTGTCGGGACCACCCACCTCATCGAACTGCGCTCCGGACTCCAAGCCCTCTTCCAGCTCGACGACGCATACGGGGGCGGCGACGTCCGCTCGCTGGCCGTCCGGCACCTGCGTCGAGTCCGCCGCGTCATCAACTCCGGGCACTACCCCGACACGATCGGACGTCAGCTCCAGCTCCTCTCGGGGGAGATCGCCGAGCACTGCGGATGGCTGTACTACGACGCGGAGGACCAGCCCAGCGCCCGCCGGTACTGGGGAGAGGCCCTGACCACGGCGACCATGATCCAGGACACCAATCTGGAGATCCTGGTCTTCTCCTCCATGGCCTTGCAGGCATGCCATGAAGGGCGCGTCCGTGACGGCCTGGATCTGGCCCGCGCGGCCCAGGAGCGCGCGGCCCGGCTCGGATCCCCCCTGCTCCAGTCCGTCATCGCCGTCCGGGAAGCGCGGGCGCTGTCGCTGCTCGCCGACGGCAAGGGGGCCAGTCGGCGACTGGCCGACGCCATGCGGTTCGTCGAGAAGGACGGCCGTGGCCGCCCTTCTCCCGAGTGGACCTCCTTCCACGGGCCGGCCGAGCTGGAGTACGCGCAGGGCCTCCTCAATACGGAGATGGGCCACCACGGGGCCGCGACGCACTTCCTCCGGGCAGCTCTCGCCCATCAGGAGGCCAACTACGGCCGAAACAGGGCCTTGTACAAGTTCACCTTCGCCCGCGCTCTGATCGACGCCGGCGAGGTCGACGAAGGAGCCGCTCACGCCGTGGCGAATCTGGAGAACCTGGAAGAGGTCGAGTCCGGGCGCGTCATGCGGCGACTGCACGAGGTAGCCGGGGCGCTCCATGCAGTCGACAGCCCCGCCGCGCAGGAAGCGGCCGAGCATCTGACCGAGTACGCAGACATGAAAGGAGCGGCGTAATGCCCGACCGGATGACGTACGAGCGATTCCACGACCAGGAGGCCTGGCCCCAGCTCGACGCGTTCCTTCCCGCGTACGAGGAGATCTACGCCGAGCCTCCGTACAACGAAGGCCCGAGCGACGTCGCCGGGTTCGTCGGCAGCTACACCGTCCACGCGGCGCAGCAGGGTATCCGTCTGGTCCTCGCTCGCGACGGCGACGACGTCGTGGGCTTCGCCTACGGCTATCCCCTGCCGTCCATCACCGGGTGGTGGAGGAATGTCGACAGGCCGCTGTCGGACGACTTCATGCGCGAGGACGGCATCCGTACATGGGCCATCCTGGAGCTGGCCGTCCGTGCGCCGTGGCGCAGACGAGGCATCGCGCGCGCTCTCCATACGTACCTTCTGAATGGCCTGGACGCAGAGCGGGTGACGCTCACGGTCCGGCCCGAGCCGGAGGCATCCCCGGCGCAGTCCGCATACGCCGCGTGGGGCTACCGGAGTGTCGGGGTGGCGCGCCCGTGGGAGGACGCGCCGCTCTACACCGCGATGGTCCTCGACCTGGCCGGTCGGCGCGCCGACGCCTGACCCGCACGCGAAGACGCCCCGCTCGGAATCCGGGCGGGGCGTCTTCGTCGGGCCACGTAGCGATGAGCAGCGTCAGCGTTGACTGTTGACGCGATTGACAATACGCGCCGAGCGGGCGCTCGCCAGACCGACACGCGAAGGAGGGCGTCCCGCCCCCGGAGCCTTGGGGAGCGGGACGCCCTCGTCTTAGTCCGCCCCGAGGGACGGCGATGGCGGGCAGTCAGATTCCGGCTGGTCCGGACACAGCCGCCGAAGCCGGCTGTTCATCTGGTCGACCGCATCGCGGAGGCTTCCCCCCTCGTTGGGGTGCAGCTCATGCTCCACTCTGCTCAGCCGGTCCTCGATCCCTCCGACTCGCTCCATCACTCCGGGCCGGGCCGGAACACCAGGGCGCTCAGGCTCCCCGCACCAGTCGTCCATGAACCGGTCGACCATCTGTCCGGTCCGAGTCATGGCACGGCCCCCCCGCCACAACATGCCACCGAGGCCGGCCAGGATGGTGGCCGCTCCACCCCAGACCAGAACGGCATCCAGCCACGGAATGCCCGTCGAGGTCACCGCCACTCCGGCCAGTGCCAGGTCCCGCCCAGACCGGCACCGCACCCGGCCTCGTCGAGCACGCAACCGCCGTCCGACAGCGGGTGGTAGAACTTGCCGGTCGGGTTCTCGATCGCGAGACCGACGCGGCCGGGGTCGTTCGAGTCGACCTCGGTGACCATCGCCCCCCGACAGGCCGAACGAAACGCCTGGCTGCCGTCGCTACGGAGCGGGGTGCCGTGGGAGACGTAGTGCACGATGCGGCCCACGCTGGGTGTCTGACTGGTCATCACGCATCCGCCAGGGTGTGTCCGGACAGCCGGCTCGCGGTCGCTGCCGGGATCCCGGCAGCGAGCAGCGCATCGTAGTCCTCGCTGCGCTGCCGCGCCTCACCGAGCCGCCGCACGGCCACCAGCTCGGCGTTCGCCGCCTCGATCTTCGCGAGAGCCTTGTCGAACACGCTCTTCGTGATCGCGACCGCTCCCGGCCGGGCGGCCACCTCCGTGGCTGCCCGCGTGGTGATCTGGCTCGACACGGACCCGTCCTCGTGCCGGTAGTAGAGAGTCGATTCACCCACCGGTACCTCCCTCCTCACAGGTTGAAGATGAACGCCCTGGTCGCGGTCTGGATCCTGGTGTAGGCCGCGCCGCCCGATCCCCGCCCCATCCGCACCTCAATGGGCGAAGCCAGCACACCGCCGGCGGGAACCGTTCGCAGGAAAACCTTGCAAACCTGCACGTGGACAGCATCCTGGGTGCTGGAGCCGGTGTTCTCCATGTAGATGATGTCGTCGGTGAACATCGACGCGGCTGCCCCGGCGCCTGCTGGCAGGGTGAAGTCGACGTCGAGTTCGCACTCGAAGACCACGAAGGCGTCGCGGCAGGGGTCGGGGTTCGTGATGTCGAAGGGGCGCGTCTCGATCAGCACGTCGGTGCCGGCCGGGACCGCGAGCGACGGGTAGGACTGCTCGATGACGCTCTGGTCGAACGTCGCCTGGCCGCGCGGTTCCCCGCGCAGGACCCCGGCGCTGTCGCAGTAAGTCTGCCCGGCATGGTCGTCCAGGTCGCAGGGGTAGGCCCAGGTGCCGACCTGCGCCCGGACCGGCGTAGCGACCGCTCCGTTTCCGGTGAGCCCACAGCCTGTGGTGACGGTGGCCGCCCCTGTCGGGACGAACAGCCCGCCGTCGCCGCCGATCGCGAGGTTGTTCCCGGCGTCGGTCGACGGGCGCGCGGAGATCACCCCGGTCGCCGGGTTGTAGTCGATGCCGTCGCCCTCGGAGAGGCACTGCCGCACTGTCGGGCAGTGCGTTGCCGCGTACAGCCCCCCGTCGCCGCCGAACTGGATGGTGTTGCCCGCGTCGGTGGACGGCCGGGCCGCGACGACGCCGGTCCCGGAGTTGTACGTCGCTCCCTGCCCGGCGGAGATGCAGGGCCGGACCACTGCGCAGTCGAGAGCGGTAGCGGAGATGACGAAGGGATTCGCTGGGGTGCCGGAGCCGCTGACGGTCACTCCCGAGCCGGCGTCGATGGAGCAGTTACAGGCCCCGCCTCCGCAGCCGCAGCGCGCCAAGATTCCTCCCGTGTCAGGGGGTTCCTCGGCCCGGCCCAGAACCAGCGGCGTCGGGCCGAGTCTACGCGCCACCCCGCACACCGGTCCGGACACCGGTCCGGACACCAGTCCGGACAGTGCCCGGGGACATGTCCGGACACGACGGAGGGATGTCCGGACACTCAGGCGGTCATCCCGCTGACCTGCGCGGACAGCTGTCCGGACACGATGCCGGACAGGTGTCCGGGAGGGGGTGTCGGGGCTCAGCCGTACAACTCCACGATCACCAGCCCAATCCCGCCGGTTCCCCCCGAGAAGCTACCGCCGTACGAGAGCGCGCCTCCGGCACCGCCGCCGACGCCGCGCGGCGCGGTACCCGCTCCCTCCGTGGCGCGGGGGAATCCGCCTGTCCCGAGGTGGGAGTCCCCGCCTTTCCCGGACAGGCCGTTGGTGGCGTTCAGCCGGATCGCTCCGTCGCTCGCGCCGCCGCCGAGGTTCAGGTCGCCGATGCCGGCCAGCGGCCCGCTGATGCCGGACGTGGCGTCGAGGACCGTGCCGGACGTCTGCGAGGCGGTCCCGCCGGAGCCGCCCGGCGCGGTGGCGAAGCCGCCGAAGGAGGAGTTGCCGCCAGCGCCGCCGGCGTCGTTCGGGTCTCCGGGATCGCCGCCCGCCCCCACGACGATCGTCTCCATCGCCCCGAGGGACGCGGCCTCGACCAGGGACTCCGAGTAGCCGCCGCCGGTGCCGCCGGGCCGGACGATGCACTCCCCCGCAGCGGCGTTCGCCCCGGCCGAGCCCCCGCCGGCACCCTGCACCCGGACCATCACCCGGGCCAGCCACGGGTAGTCCGCCTTCTGGAACTGGAAGGTCCCCGGGTTGTCGAAGATCAGGGTCTCCCGCAGGCCCTGGCGGCCGGGGATCAGGCAGAGCTGACCATCATCGTCGACCGTGAAGTAGTCCGTGCACACGCACACGCTGGCCATCAGGGCTCATCCCTCCAGAAGCACCCGCGCCCGGCCCACAACCAGCAGCGGACACAGGGTAACGGCACGGCCTCAGCCGGAGACCGGACGGGCCGTTACATGGACCCGCACCCCGGGCCCTGCCGGTTCCGCCACACCGGAGCCGGGCTGCGGCCGTACCCACCAGACCCGGAGCACCGCGTGAGTGGCCGCGACCTCCTCCAGCACAGCAACGACGGGCTGCTCGCCACCCGGATCCGGATCAACCGCCACGGCGGAGAGGACCGGCAGCCCGGTGAACGGGAGCATGAAGGTCCAGCGCGCCCGCCCGTCGACGTCGGTCTCCAGGACCGAGGCGTCCACTCTCTCCGCCGACCGGGCCGGACCTACGGGCCCCTGCGGGCCTGGCGGTCCTGCCGGTCCGCGCGGCCCCGTCCGCCCCTTCCCCCCGCGGTTCGTCGTGGACCGGGCCCGCCGGTCCAGGTCCCGCAGGATCCCGCCCAGCGGATTCCCCTGGAACCGGTACGCGGGGCCTCCTCGCGTCGCCATCAGGACCCCTCCGCCCCGGTCACCGCGACCTGGACCTGAATGCGCTCCGCGCCCGGGTCGTCGTCGGTACCGCCGTCCTCCTCGACCCGCACGCCCGTGATCTTCAACCGCTGGGTGACCGTCCGGCACGTCAGCGCGCTGGTGATGTCCAGACACCAGCCCGGCACCAACGTGGCCACGTCCACGGCGGCCTGGGGGCTAATGGTGACCTCCTGGGAGTCCACGAACACCGGCACCGGGAGACTCGCCCTCAGCTTCGCGCGGGCGGCCTGCTCGGCCGACGCGTCGTCCGTGATCGCCGTCTGTTCGAGGTACTGCTCCAGCAGCCCGTAGTAGGCGTGGCTGCCGCCGGCCGTCCCGAGGACGTCGCCCTCGTCGTCGCCCGCGACGATCCACCGGGTGGCGAGGGACGCACCGTCCTCCGCGACGACCAGGCCCTCGGGGAAGTCCGCATCCGACAGACGGCCGACGCTGGCCTGGTGGTCCTCGGGGAGCAGCAGGATGTTCGCGCCCACGACGGTGTAGTCGATGCCGGTCTCCGCCAGGTCGCGCAGATGGTCACCGCTCTGGCCGACCTCCTTGATGTAACTCCGGGAGCCATGGACCCGGGCCAGGCCGACGACCGTGACCGTGTGGCCCGGGTCGTCCGGGGCGAAGGCGTCGGTGATGAGCCACTCGGCGATCCTCGTCAGATCCACGTCGGTGAACGTCATCGAGTCGTGCGGGACTCGCCGGTCGAGCCACACGCTGATGTCCGACGCGAACACCTCGACCCGGCCGAGGCCCCATTCGACTCTGACGATCGGCCCCGTCCACACCAGCATCCCCTCGCGGTAGATCGCCAGGGTGTGCCGCCAGGCGCGCACCCGGCCGAGCTGCTCGCAGCAGTCGCCCTCCGGCTGCACCAGGATCCGCGCGGTGCTGGTGTCGTCGAGCAGCCGGGACCACTCGACCTCGACCAGGATGTCCGCCTGGGACACCGTGCCGCCATCGCGGTCGATGATCCTGGCGGTATGGCTGCCGCATCCAGCTACGGTCACGGAGGGAACTCCCCGCATGGGTAGGAGGCCCGGCCCACAACCAGCGGCGCACCCAGGGTAGCTAGAAGCCCCGGCCGCTGACGCTCATGCGGACGACGGCGTCCGCTGCCGGCGGGTTCTCCACGTCGGACTCCAGGCAGAGGATGTAGCTGGAGCAGGCCATCACAGGGAAGGTCAGCGGGCCTCCGTCCCGCCCGTAGACATCGCTGCTGGTCTCACACACCCCGGCGCACTCCACAGTCGCCCGGCCGGTCTGCCCGTCGATCGTCACCGCCCCGTCCGCCGGCACATGCGCGACGTGGTAGACCGCGAGGGGGCTACAACGGTCCGCGTCGGCGATCTCCTCGCAGGTCATCGTCCCGTGGGCCGGTGTCCGCTCGAACAGCCTGATGGTCAGATTCCGCAGCTCGTGCGAGCCCGCCCGGACCGTGATGACCGGAGTGTCCACCGACCAAGCCGGGCACTCCGACAGATCCAGCTCGCAGCACTGCCGCTCGACGGCCAGCGGGAGGCAGTAGCAGGTCTTCAGCTCCGCGACCGACGGCGGCGTGGGCGCCTGGCACAGCGGGTCCGAGCAGGCCGCAGTGGGGTCCTCGCAGACCGCGTGGCGGCAGGGCGCATCACACGGCACGGACTCGTCGCGCACCGGCCACGCCAGCGCGCACGCACCCGTACCGGCAGGCACCGACAGCGATCCCGAAGGGCAGGTCTCGACCAGGTCCAGGCAGTCCGTCGGCCCGCCCGGCCCTTCCGGGAAACACCAGGTCACACACGTGTCGCTGTCGTCGGCGGGCGGCGCGAGTTCGAAGATCGGCACCTGGTCCGTCCACAGCCAGGGCACCCCGGCGACGAGCGTGAACTCCACCGTGATCACGTCCGCCCCCGCGCTGCACTCCCCGGCCGAGCAGCCGCTCCCCGCCCGCCCGATGACCCTCGGCCCGTCGACCAGGGCGACCCGCCGCAGCGTGCGCCGGTGCCCGTCGTTGAAGCACTCCTGATCCAGCTCCTCGTCCGGGCAGCACGTGAAGACCGTCATGCAGTCGCCCTCGCAGGCGTTGCCCGCGCAGCCCTGCAACGCCTCCGACAGCCAGTGGCGGCCGTACTCCACCCCGCAGCAGGTGCGTCCCAGGAGTACGGCGGTCACGACGATCGTGAGGGGTCCGGCGCGCGCCGGTCCCAGGACACCCCCGCCGGCGATCGAATTCGTCACCGCCCGCCTCACGGGGTGATCGTCCAGGCCATCCATCGACAGCACGAGCAGTCCGGCGAAGTCCTCGCTGGCAGGGACGGCCGAGTCGTACCAGGGCGCTTCATCTGTCGCCGGGTCCACGTAGGGCAGATCACCCAGCATCTCGGCGGTGAGCGTCGGGCACACGCACGGGAAGAAGCTGTCCAGCGACGTCCCGACCGACTCCGACTCGGCATAGGCAGCCAGCCGGACGTGGTTGGCGATCTCGACACCGCCCAGGGAGAAATAGTCAAGGAGCGCCACGGGCTACCCATCTGCTCGGATGGTGACAGCCCGGCCCACAACCAGCGGCGCGCCCGACAGTGTACGGGCGGCCCGGCCCGCCCCTCCTGGAGGAGAGGGCTACAGGCCCCCGCCTCCCGCGAGGGCGAGGCGGGTGACGACCCGGTGGGCCGTGGCTCGCGCGGACCCGACCTCGGTGATGCTGATGTTGATCACCTGCCCGGCGGCGGCTGCCCGCCCGCCGCCGCCCTCCTGCGTCCGCTGCCGGGAGCGCTGCTCCCGGGTGAGCGGGACGACGTCCCCGGCCGGCACACTCAGCGGCAGAGGCCCCATGCGCGAGAACTCGCCGCCGACCGTGGAGACGACGCCCCGGGCAGCCGTCCGGGCAGCGTCCTGGAGCGCGCTGATGCTGGTGATCAGCCCGGCACGGAGCCCGGCACCCGTCAGCTCGCCGATGGCACGGAAGACGCCGGAGGGGGACTTGATGTCCAGGGCTGCCCTGATGGCGCGCTGCATCCCCGTGGCGATGTCGAGCATCAGCTTCTCGATCGCCTTGCGCTCCGCCTTGATGCCGGCGAGGAAGCCCTTGCCCGCCGACTTGCCCGCGTCGTACAGCGCGTCAGCGCCGGTCCGGCCCAGCTTCCCCGACGCCGACACCAGGTCGCTCTGGAGGCTGTTGATCCTCTTCAGCGTGGCCTTGTCCGTCTCGGACAGGGCCTGGGCGAGCTGGGCCCCTTGCTCCGGCCCGAGGCCGATGAGCTGTTGCAGCAGGTTCTTGTGCAGGCCGCGCTTGGCCAGGGCATCGATCTGCCGGGTGAAGTTCGTCACCTGGTTCAGCCCCGCCTTGAGGCCGCGGATGATCGTGTCGCTGTTCACCTCGGTCTGGCCCTGGGTGATGTTCTGCAAGGAGAACGTCGACAGGGCGGCGGCCGTCGTATCGGCCGCCAGCTTCTGGGCGTCTGCGATGCGCTTGGCGAGCGCCTCGCGCTGCTTGGCCAGGGACTGGAGCTTGGTGTTGGCTGCGCGGAGACCGGCGACGAGGCGGTCGTCGACGGTGGACGACCGGCCCTTGAATGCGGCCGTGATCGCCTTCACCATCCGCTCGATGGTGTCCTTGATCTGCGCGGCCGTGCCGGTGAGGCCCTTGATGAAGCCGAGTCCGGTGTCCTTGCCGATCTCTGCGAAGACCTTCGAAGGGGAGGAGATCCCCAGCGCGGACTTCGCTCCGGCGACCGCAGAACCTACGACGTCTTTGGCCACCGACACGAGCCGGTCCGCCGCCGCCTTGATCCCGCTGATCATGCCAAGGATCAGGTCCGTACCGGCACTTACCAGGGCAGACTTAGCACCGGACAGTGCTGAGCGGGCCTTTCCGGGCAGCTCTCGAAGGAAGGTGACAGCCCGTCCGATGAAGTTACTGATGGCCGAGAGCGCCGAGGTCGTCGTCGACCGAACCACGCCGACCACGGTCGACGTGAGACTGCTGATCGCGCTCCGGGCACGCCCCGGCAGGGCGGCGAAGAACGCCACCGCCCTCGTGATGAAACTGCTGATGGCTGAATTCGCCGTGGTGAACGCCGACGTCAACGCCGACAACAGCCGCACCCCGAGCGCTGTAGCGAACGCGCCAATACGTTCTGGCAGGGCTGCGAAGAACGCCACCGCGCCCGTGATGAAGCTGCCGATGGCTGACTTTGCCGTGGTGAACGCCGACGTCAAGACGTTGAACAGCGCCACGCCGAGGCCGGCCAGCGCGTCGGCGATTTTCGTCGGCAGCTCGAAGAAGAGGAAGATCAGCGCTCTGATCGCCGAGCCGACGACGAACCCTAGCCCGAACATGGCGTCGAGGAAGAGCTGATACAGCAGGCCCGGCAGCGCCACCAGGGCGGCACCGATCCGGCCCGGCAACGCGGTGAAGAACCCGACGACCGCCTCGAACCCGATCGACAGGGCGGCACCGATCTGACCGGGGAGCGCGGTGAAGAACCCGACGACCACCTGGAACCCGGTCGACAGGGCGGCACCGACCGTGGCGAACAGCGACGAGAAGAACGAGGAGATCGCCGCGCCCATGGACGAAAGAGCGCTGCTGATCTTGCCCGGCAGCTCGACCAGGAACGTGATCGTCGCGGTGATCCCGTTCACCAGGCCGACAAGGACGGCCACGATCCCCTCAACGATCGGGACGATGATGTTCAGAGTGCTCCACGTCGCGAACGCGGCCACGACCTGGAGGACAGGTGCGGCGAGGGAGAGAAAGCCGCTGAGCAGCGGGGCGAGGGCTGTGGCGAGCCCGGCGACGGCCGGAACGATTGGCATGAGCGCCTGGAAGAGCGCGAGGACCGCGTTCACCACCACCGGGAGAACCGGGAGGAGCGCCGCGGTCAGCTGCTGGATCAGCGGCGCGAACGCGGACACGATCTGCGCCAGAGCGCCGGACAGCGTCGTGAAGACCGGCGCGAGGCCGGTCAGGAGCTGGGCCAGGGCCTGGCCGATGCCCGTAGCCAGCGGGGCGATCGCGCTGACCAGCTGCACGAACGCAGCCGCGATCACCGGCAAGACCGGCATCAGCGCGCCGACGAGGGCAGTGATCACCGGAGCCAGCGCGGCTGACAGCGTTGTCAGGACAGGGGCGAGGGCGGTCGCCAGCGAAGCGACGAGCTGCCCGACGAGCGGCAGCAGCGGCGCCAGCGCGGTGATGACGCTGCCGATCGCCGTGCCGAGCGGAGCGAGCGCCGGGCCGATGACCGCGAAGGCCCCGGCGAGGCCCTGGGCGACGGCCTGCAAGCTGGGGGCGATCGCGGCGAGCGCCGGCCCGAGCGCATTGATCAGCCCGGTGATGGCCGGGCCAAGCGCGGCGAAAACGGGTGCCAACGCGGGGGCGATGGCCCCGATCTGCGTGACCAGCGCCGAAAAGATCGGACCCAACTGGGCGGCGACCGTCGCCAGCGTGGAGAAGATCGCCCCGATGGCCTCCTGCCCCTGGGCGGAGTTGACGAACTCGGCGAAGCTTCGGGTGATCTGCTGGAGGTTCGCCAGGAACCCGCCGCCGGAAGCGGTCGCGGCACTGAAAATGCCGGAGATGATCTGGCCGACATTGCCGAGGACGTCGCCGATCTGCGCGAGCGTGGTCAGCGCATTATCGACCAGCTCGACCGCGCGCCCGGACTCCGCGAGGCGGGTCAGGAACTCGCCGATCCGGGTCGTGACGCCGGCGATGCCCGACCCCAGCTCAGCGCCGAACGCCTTGCTGACCGCAGCCGCGACGTCCAGGAGCCCCTTGACCAGGGGGCCGATTCCGACGACGAGGCCGCCGACAGCATCCCTGGTGCCATCGACGATCGACCCCAGCGATCCGAGCGACCGCTGCGTCGAGAGGACCTTCAGGCCCTCGGAGGCCACCGCCCCGAAGGACGCGGCGAGGTTCTGGAGGTTGGCCTTGAGGGGGAGAAGGTTCTTCGCGGCCGTGGTGATCTGGCCGGAGAACTGGCTGAAGAACGCGTCCTGGACAGCTTGCTGGACGGCCTTCAGCGCCGGGGCGAGGGCCCGGACCTCCCGCGCCGCCGCCTGCGCGGCGGGGGAGAGCTTCTCCAGGCTCTTCTGGAACTCCTCGGCGGTCCCGAACGCGGCGCTGAACGCGTCACTGACCCCGACGAGCGCAAGGTCCAGCGTCGCCGCAGCGACCTTGACCCCGATGAACAGGGCCGGGAGCGCCGCGATGATCCCGGCCGCCGGGGCAAGGGCCGCCAGGAGGCCAACGACTCCTTGTGCCGCACCGGCAGCCGCAATGCCGATCGCCCCGAACCGGAGCAGCCCGCCGAGCGCGCCCGCCACCCGGCCGGCGATGCCGCCAAGGCCGGACAGGGCCCGGGAGAGAGAACTGGTGTCCCCGTCGACGCCGACGGTGATGTCGGGCGGGGAGTGCGCGCGGATCCGCGCGTCCAGGCCGTCCAGGTCGGGGACCACCCGGATCCGGATCTCCTCGTCCTGTAGAGCGGCTTGGAGCCGCTCGACGAAGAGGCCGACATCCGGGAGGACCGGGATGTTGATCCCGTCCAGGTGGCGCAGGCCGCCGAGGAGCGCGGCGTCGAACCGACGGAGGTCGGGGGTGACCTGGACCTGGGCGGTGAGGGACCGCAGGCCGCGAGCGAGCGCGGCGTCGAACCGGCTGAGGTCGGGGGTGACCTGGACGGTGAGGGCGGCGGTGCGTAGCCCGCGTTGGATGTCGCGGCGGATCTGCGCGCCGATAGTGCGCGTGCTGCGCTCCAGGGCCCGCGCGATCCGCTGGCCAAGGTCGCGGGCCTCGGCAACCGCGTCCGTATCGTCCAGGACGATCCGGATGCGGCCGACGCCATATTCTTCCTCGTCGGCCACCGGGGCACCTCACGCGAACGTGGTGGTACCCGGCCCAGAACCAGCAGCGCCCTCAGGTTAACTGCTGCGCATGCCCGTGACCCGTGCGTCCTCGGCGGCAAGCTGCTGCATGAGCGCCTGCGCCTGCGCGGTGGTCATCGCGCCCGGACGCGACCGCCGGCCGCCAGGGGCCAGCCAGCCCTTCGGCGGGGCATACAGCTTGGCCCGGTTCCGGGCCCGCTCCTTGTCGTCCTCGGCGGACTGATCGATCTGCGCCTCCGCTGCGGCGAGCATCGTCCGCAGCGTCCATGACCGGACATCTACACCTTGGAGCGCGAGCGCGCCCTCCCAGGAGTCCCAGCCCTCAACGATGCTGGCACAGAGCCGCCAGACGACGTAGGAGGGCGGTCCGATCCCCCCGAGCCGTACAGCTCCACGGTCCACTGCATCAGATCCACGAGGATCCGGTCCGGGAGCCGCATCGAACAGTCCACGACCCGCGCCCCCTCGATCTCCCGGGCTGCGTCCTCGGCCTCCTCCGGATCCCCGTACGCCGCAACCACATCGCCGTCGGCATGGACCTCCCAACGGGCGAACACGCGGGCCGACTCCGGCAGCATCAGCGCGGCGAGGAAGACGCGCAGCTTCTGGGTGATCTTCCGCAGCACCTTCGGATCCTCGCCGCTCAGATCGTCCCCATCAGCGCCGACCTGCTGCCTCGTCTCCGCCAGGCGTCCGTAGGCGTCGAGGAACTCATCCCCCATCACCTCGGGCTTGAAGAGCAGCTCCACGTCGCCGACCTCGGCGACGTGGGGCTTGGTGTTGAGGGCAAACGATCTCTTCACGGGGCAACTCCATGTCTCATGCCTCCGCCCGGCCCACAACCAGCGACGTACGGGGAAGAGTAGAGCACCCGCACGGCGACCAAAACGGCTTTGAAGCTGACAGATCGGGGCACAGCCATCCCATGAGAGTCTTCCGCAGGCGCGAGCAGCGCCCTCGTCCCGCCACGTCCTCGGCTCCGGCCGGTCCCGCCAATCAGCCGGTGCGCCGCGACGACAGCACCGCCTACATCGATTCGGGATCGACCGGCTGGTCCTCCGCCAACCCATCGCCCTCCAGCGGCGGCAGTTCGTCGAGCTGCGACACCTCCAGCTCCAGCAGCAGTTCGGGAGGATCGGACTGCGGCGGCTGATCGGGCACCGGACCGCCTGCCGGCGTCTGTGATCCAGCCGGGGTATCAGTTCCTGGCGAAGGCGACGAGGTCGTCCGCGACGATCGGCCGCCGCTCCCCGCGGGTGATCTTGTCGCGGAGATCTTCCAGATATCCCGATCCCTCTCCGCCGAGGACGTAGCCATAGGCAAGGAGTGCCGCTTCACGGGTCGCGTACGAGCCCGGCAACCACCCATACCCGGAGGCCGCCAAGAGCCTGGCATCCGAACCCCTCTGATCCACCAGAGGGTAGATCCGTGCCAGACCGACCTGCTCACAGCCTTCGGGCACCGGCCTGGTGAGCAACTCCTCGACCCTGGCCGGGCCCCAGTCGCTGTGCGCGAGCCGCTCGATCCGGTCGGGAGTGAGCGGGCCTTCCAACTCGGCGGTTCTCACGGCAGCAGCAATATCGGCCGAGCCTCCGAGGCCGATACCCCGGACGATGATCTCTGCGTCGCTGAGGAGAGTGCCGTTCGTCATGAGGTCTCCTGGAAGGGGGCTCGCGGTGACCTCATGGTATCGACGCCGGCTGCCGCCGTCCGCGATCACTGCACCCGCCCCGGAGGGGCATATTCGGCGTCCTCGGCTCAGCGTCCCAGGCGGAGCGCCCGCAGGAGGAAGTTGTTCGCGCGGGTGCCCGGGTGGCGCACCAGCGCCGCGAACACGACACGGCCGCCTACCTCGAAACGCAGGGCGCGCTTGCGGCGCGGGCGAATCAGATGCGGCCGGGTGCCGTCGAGGACGAACCGGGTCGCATAGTGGGTGCTCGTGATGACCCCCTGAAGACCATCGGGTCCATCCTCGACGGTCGAGGTGATCAGGGAGCCCATGCTGCCGGGGGCCTCCTGCTCGGCGAACCGTGCTGTCCGCTCCGTGCGGGCGGCGAGCCGCCGCGCGGGGATACCGCTCCTCAGCCGTAGCGCCCGCGCGATGGCCCCCTGGTCGATCGTCACAGAAACGGGCACGAGTCCTCCCTCCTGGACAGGACGCACGGATGGCACACCGCTGGGTCGTGGGCGCGCCGGATCGCGGCCTGGACCTCGGCCGCGAGGTCCCGCTTCTGCGGGCCGAAGGGCACCCCCCGGTACGCCAGCGAAGGTGAGGCGAGCCACCCCCGGTGGTGGGCCAGTGTCCGCAGCCACCCCGGCCCCGCCCGCCCCCGGCCCATCACGAAGTCCCCTCGTCCGGCCGGCAGATGCATCCGCCGAGCGCGACCGTGGCCCGCTGCTCCAGCCCGACGCAACCGCCGTCCGGACCGACCGTGCGCGAGGCTCCCAGGGAGAACCGCCGGCCCCGGCGCAGGGACGGCGCGGTCCCGGGCAGACAGCACAGCAGCGCGTTCGTCACGGTGACCATGTCGACGTGCAGCCGCCGGGCCGCGAGCGCGAGATCGTCGCAGGACGGCGGGCATCCCCGCTCGTCGAAGCCGGGGGTGCAGCGCAGCAGGGTGACCGCGATCTCCACGGCGGTGAACGGGGGCGGCACACAGCCGCGGACCCCGAATACCGTTCGGGCCTCGGCGGGAAAGCCGTCGAGGGTGGCGGCATAGGCCCGGATCACGGACACCGACAACTGCCCCGCCCCGTCCCCGGCGCACGGATCCTCGCAGGAGTCCCAGGCGACCGTGCCGGGGACGACGCACGCCCTGCACGGGCATCCCGGCTGACCCTCCACGGTCTCGGCCGCCGACGCGAGGGCCGCGCACACGCACGCCAGAACATCCTCGGTGAGATCGTGGATCTCCAGCGCGCTCAGGGCCATGTCTGCACCCGGGGCGGCCGGTAGTCGGGGCTGTAGACCCGGCTCGGGCTCGTCAGCCCGTCCGGGTTGACGGTGGTCAGCCACAGATCCACCAGCGGGAGGCCGGTAAGTCCCTCTGCGAGGAGGGCGGTCGGGTCCGGGAGCTCCATGTCCACTCCCTGCCGGCTGATCCGCGTCAGGGAGCGGTTGATCTTGCAGCCGCATCCTCCCGGCGCGCAGCCGCGCAGAAGGTGACAGGTCAGCTCGCTGACGGCCGCAACAGCCGCCTCGGTCAACGGGAGACCCCACCGGTAGGTGACCGCGAACGTCCCCTCCTCGCCCGCCGGAGCCGCCATGTCCTGGCACTCCGGCCAGCACTCGCCGTCGGTGCGGACGAGCCGGCCGGGGGCGTCGACACGGTACGCCTCCGGGACCAGGACCACGCCGTCAACGGTGACCGACTGGACGTCGTACACCGGGCCCGGGAGGTAGACCTCGCACAGCTCTGTGCACGAGCAGTCCGTACGGCAGCCGCACACGGAGGCGTTGCGCCACAGTCCGTCCGTTCCGATGTACGGGACCCACGGGCCGACTGTGCCCCAGGACACCCGCCAGGACGGCACGGTGTCGAAGCAGGTCTTCCGGCAGGGCCGTACGGTGACCGGGCATGGCCCCCAGCGGCGTCCGGACAGCGCCCACAGCAACTGGGAGGCCACCATCGTCCACCGGTCGACGTCGGCTTGCTCCAGCCCGTCAGGGATGTCGCAGCACAAATTCACCGGCCACGGGTCGCAGGGCCCTACCTGGATCGCCACCGTTACCGCCCTCCGCGCTCATACCGGCAGCGCTGCGGGAACGCCTCTCGGATGTGCCGGCCCACCGCCCCGTTGGTGAAGCTGTCCGGCATCGTGGACAGGAACCGGTCCCCCGCACCGTATCCGCGCGGGGCGCGGTGGAGGATCTTCACGTCAGCGATCTCCTCGCCGCCGAGCCCGGCGAGGTTCCCGTACAGGGTGCGCTTGTGGAGCACCGGGAGGTGGCCGCCGAGGTCCAGGGCGTCGAGCATTCCGTCCCGGTCGACCGGGAGGGGGACGTGCAGCTCGTACGACAGCGGCTCCGGGTGACCGAGGTCGGTCAGCAGCTCCCGGGTCTGTCGCATCCCCTCCAGATACTCCCCCGGCCGGGCCGCGTAGGCCGCTTCAACCGTACGGACGGGGCCGCGGTGGAGCACCGGCATCCCGCCCGGCAGCGGGTGCATGACGAAGAAGTCGTCATTGCACAGCAGGAAGGTCTGGGACACCTCCGGGTGGAGGCAGGCCGCCCGCACCGCCGCCGTGGTGTTCCGGTACTTGCTGCCGTCCTGCACGGTCGGGATATGGCCTGCGTCGGTGAGCCACGGCGGCCGGTGGCCAACCACCCACACCCGCCGGTGCGGGAGGTTGGCCGCCCAGGACCGCAGCGCGTACCGCAGCTGCTCGGCCCTGGGCACCGCCCGCACCGGCACCACAATGTCCATGTCATCCACTAGGACGCCAGGCACACGCCACCCGTGACCGGCACGTAGTCACAGATCGGCTCAGGCGGCTCGATGCTCGTGCGGAAGGTGCGCCGGTGGCAGGACTGGCCGACCGGGGTGAGCAGCGGGCCGGCCGTCCCGCCCGCGTTGATCGGCATCACGTCGTATGGGCCGACGCCCCAGCCGCCGCCCGTACGGGTAGCGCCGGACAGGGTGAGCGAGACCGCCTCCGACCCGGGCGCGAGGTCTCCCAGGTAGCCGTTGGTGACCCATGGCAGAAGGAAGTAGATCCACTGCCCGCCTGTGCCGTCGGCCTCACACAGGTCTTCCCCGATGACCTCCGCCCAGAGCTCCAGGGCGAATCCCGTGTGGCACTGGATGGTGCAGTCGTCATAACCGATGGGCTGCCCGTCGAACCCGAACACGACCGGGTTGCCCGTGGTGATCTCGATGAACTCCGGCGAGACGGCGTGGAACGTCAACTCCAGGTCATAGCCTCGGAATGACGGGCAGCCACGCTTGAAGGCACACAGCCGACCGTTGGCCGCCTTGTACTCGACGTCCTCGCCGTCCTCGACGTTGACGTTCATGGCCAGCTCGGCGAAGCAGTCGAAAACGAATCCATTGTCGACGCCACAGATCGGGCGCCCGCAGGAGTCCAGCCGTGTGACCCGGATCGTGTCCGCGTTCGCGATGAACTGACACGTCATGCCGCACCTCCCTCAATCAGGAGGCCCGGCCCACAACCAGCAGCGCTACCAGAAGCATAGCCGCGGAGGTCAGCGCAAGCCGGGGCGCTGGCCCGACATCAGGCCGGTGACCACATCCACCCACAGGGCCATCTCCCGGCCGGTCTGGGCATCCAAGTACGCGCTGCGGTCCCGCGCCCGCGCCGACGCCTCCGCGCGCTGCGACCCGGAGTAGAGACGGCGGACAGCATAGGCCCAGGCCGAGACGTCCTCCCGGTCGACGAACGTCCCCGCGTCACCCAGGGACTCACGGAGCCCCGGCGTCGGGTGCGCGATGACCGGGAGCCCACTCGCCAGCGCTTCGACCGCGGCCATGCCGTACGACTCGTAGACGGACGGGACCAGGAGGACCCGGGTCCGGGCCCACACGGCTCCGCGCATGTCCGTCGTCTGCGGGATCACCCGCATGTTCCCGTGCCTCGGGTGCGGGAGCTGTCGGCCGTGCGCCCCGGTGACGCCGAGGAACGGCAGCCGGGGAAGGAGCCGCGCCGTGGCCCGCCAGGTCTCGACGCCCTTGTCCCGGTTGAGGTTCACCAGGGTGACGCTCTGCCCGGTCCAGGCGGCCCGATGCTCCCCCGGGATCACCGGCGGGTGGACCACCACCCCGGGGACGTCCCCGAGCCACGGGTACCGCTCGGCCAGCTCCGGGATGATCCAGTGCGTGTTGTAGACGCACAGGTCCGGCCGGGCGTCCAGGGCCGGCTGCTCGTGGTCGTTGTGGAGGATCAGCACCGACCGGGCGCTGATCTCCCGGGCGAGGGTGACGGCGCGGTACCCGTAGTGGTGGTGGGACACGATGACCCGCGGGCGCATGGCCCGGAGCTGCGCCTCGGCGGCGTCCGCCGGGAGGCTGACGTACGGGACGCCACCGACGTGCCAGGAGGGCGCCGCCTTCGGCATGTCGGAGCACACCAGGAGGACGCTGCGCCCCGCCTCGTGCAGGGACCGCATCATCGTGTGGAGCATCGTCTCCGAGCCGGCCTGACGGTACGGCACCCCGTAGTGGATCCAGGCGACGACGTCCGGTGCGCGCGGCACCGCGACGGCTGGCGGCGCCGCTGCGGGCGCGGCCGGGCGCACCGGGGCCGGCCGGGACGCCAGGGACCGGCATGCATTCTCGAAGGCGGCGAGGCTCATCGCGGGGTCAAGGCCGGCCGTCCGGTCCAGGGCCCGCCGGGAGGCGGCTGTGTACGCCTGCGGCTCGCTGACCTCCTCGACGGCCCGCACCCAGCCCGCGGCGTCGTCCCGGTCGACGTACACCGCGGCGTCGCCCAGGGCCTCCCAGATGCCCGGCAGCGGCGCAGCGATCACCGGGATGCCGGACACCATCGCCTCGACCCCGACTCGCCCGTACGACTCCACCGCGGACGGCATCAGCAGGAGCCGGGTCCGGGCGTAGACGTCCCGTGGGTCGGTCCGGTCGACGAGCTTCACGTTCGCGGGCAGGAGGAGCGGGTCACGGCCGGGCGTGCGGACCATGAGGAACCGCTCCCCGGGCAGGGCCTCGGCGACCGCGGCGAGGACGTCGGCACCCTTCGGGCCCGTCGACCCGTTCAACGTGATCAGGTCACCGGGGGTCGTCCGGTACCGGGCCGGGGCGACCGGCGGCGGCAGGACCAGCGACGGCCCGCCGTACGGGTAGTGGGCGCGGCACGCCTGCGACGGGAACCAGGCCATGGCCGGCCCGCCGAGGTCCAGGTCCCGCGCCATCCCGTGGACCATCAGCAGGTGCGGCACGCCCCCGGTGGCCGCGACCAGCCGCACGGCCCGGCGGTCGGCATGGTGCGAGACGACCAGCTGCGGTCTCACCGCCTGGAGGGCCCGCTGCCAGTGCGTCACCGGCCACACCTTCACCCCGTCCACCAGCCGCGGTGTCCCGGCCGCCAGCCGGGTGGTGACGACCTCGGCCTGGTGCCCGGCCGCGACCAGGCCGGCCACGTACTCGGCCGAGGTGATCGCGGCCCCGGTCGGCAGGTCCGGGCGGCCGTAGACCGGCAGGAAGAGCAGGACGCGCAGGCTCACCGGCTCCACCAGAAGCAGGCGAGGACGTCCCCGACCAGCTCCGCGCAGAGCGTCCCGGACCGGCCAAGCTCGGCCCGCATCTGCTCGGCGCTCCAGTGGGCGACGTGCTCCTCGAAGGGGTTGCCGTACACCGCGCCCTGGTCGAGGTGCAGGACGGGCACCGACACGATCAGGTGCGCAGCCTGCACCCGGACCTCGTCCAGGAGCCCGACCGCGTCGGCGCGCGGCATGTGCTCCAGGACGTCACCGGCGACGACCAGGTCCACCCGGAAGAACGGATCGACCATCTCCCGGGCGTCGGCCACCACCACATCGTCGTAGAGGGCGTGGAGCCCGAACCGTTCGACGTAGGGCTCCCACGCCTCGACGGCGGTCCACCGGCCCTTCCACTCGCTGCGGGCGCGCACCGCCTGAGCGTAGGTCCCGCAGCCCGCGCCGATGTCGATGACCGTGTGCGGCCGGATCTGCCCGTACCAGGCGAGGGCCGCGTCCTTCCCCTCGGTGTCGCTGTAGGGCATCAAACGCCCTGCCCGGCCTCGGTGGCCAGGCAGTGCACCGTCACCCCGGCCGCCGGGATAGGCACCTGGAGCAGGCTGATCCCGAGGACCGTCGCGGACGGGGACCGGCGGACGTTGAACGTCGCCGAGCCGACGGCCACGGCGGTGAGGCGGCACTCCGTGACGTCCGTGATCGCGGTCTCCACGGCCTGGGTGATCACCGGCACCGTGGGGAACGCTGGCGTGAACGTGAAGGTGACGTTCCCGCTCGCGTCCGTGACGCCCTTCCCGGCGAACACCCGGCGCGCCGTGCCGAGCGGGAGGACGATCCAGCGGGCGCCGTCGGACTGGACGCGCTTCGACTGGCCCCGGCCGACGCTGATCGAGGCGACGTTGGCCCCGCCCTCGGTGAAGCCGACGCCTCCGGACCACACGGCTGTGACGGTGCCGGTGTTCGTCAGGTCGTGCGTCCGGCCCGGGACGGTGGCCGGGGCCGGCAGGGACTCGGCCGCCGTGTCCGTCTCGATGATCAGTGCGTCGGTATCGTGCAGTGCCACGCCGTCCCACCCCTAGATCGTGTCGTCGAAGCCCTTGTTGCACAGGCGGTTCGTGTTGGAGGCGGTCAGGCCCTTGTTGAACGCGCCCTCGATCACGAGGCTCGTGTGGGAGAACGACCCGAGGGCGACGGTGCAGCCGGCGGAGAACCGGCAGTTGATGACGGCGCCGGTGCCGGTGCCGGTGACCGTCGCCCCGGAGTTGATCTCGGTCCGCTGGAGGATCGTCGCCCCGGCCGGGTCGGTCAGGCTGACCGTGTGACCGGAGGAGAGGTTGCACCGGTCCATGATCAGCTGGTTCATGCCGGGGTCCACCGTGCCGGCCAGGACCAGCGCGACGGCTCCGCCCTCGGTGCGGGTGTTCTGGATCGTGTCCGTGCCCGTGCCCGCGCTGGCCGAGCGGTTCTGGCTGATCTGGCCGACGCCGATGGTGCTGGCGACGATCGCCAGAGTCCGGGCGGTGCCGATGCTGTTGGCGATGTTCGCGCCGACCAGGGAGTTCGAGATCGAGATCCCGCCCGGCCCGTTCTGCGTGATCGCCGTGTTGGTGGCGTAGAGGTGCGATCCGCTGATGCCCACGCTGCCGCCGGTCGCCGTACTCGGCTGGTTGATGACGCACCCGATGATCGAGTTGGTGATCGACAGGGTCGCGAGGGTCGCCGGGCCGCCCTGCTGGACACGGCCACCTTGGAAGATCGCCCCCGTGAACGTCACCGCCGCCCCGCTGGAGAACCCGAGGCCGGAGAAGCCGGAGTTGTTGGCGGACTGGATGATCGAGCGGATGATCGTCCGGGCGCCCGGCCCGGAGTTGGCCAGGCTGGTGCCGACCGCGGCACCGTGGAACCGGTTCCCGTCGAAGACGATCGCGCCCGAGGTCGTCGCCTGGATGTCGATGAAGAACCCGTCAACGATCTCGTTGTCCGTGATCGTGCGGGTGCCCGTGCCACCAGCGTTGTCCCGGTACCCGGCCCCGTCCCGCACCGTGTTCCCGGTGAAGGACCGCGCCCCGGAGCCGCCCGCAAGGGTCACCGTCGGCCCGGCGGACGCCGCAGCCGCCGCCTGGATGACGTTCCCGGAGAACTCCGTCCAGGCGCCCGACAGATCGACGGCCGCGCGGTCGATCAGGTTGTTGTTCACGGTGCCGGTCATCGCCGGCCAGCCGGTGAGGGCGGAGTCCGTGATCCGGTTGTTGGTGAAGTTCGCTGCTCCCCAGGGGAAGGCGCCGACGCTCACCCCGTCGCCGGCGTCCCTCACGACGTTGCCCAGGTTGTCCCGCAGCTCCTGCATCGTGCCGACGGCGCCCTGGTCGATGTCGTACTGGCCCACCCACGCGACCTGGTCGCTCGGGGTGGTGACCTTCGCCTCCATGCTGAGCCGGTTCCCGGCGACCGCGTGGAGCTCGACGAGGTTCGGGCCGGGCAGGGTCGTGCCCTGCGTCCAGTCGGAGACGACGTACGTGCACTCCTCCCGGAGGAGGCCGGCGTCCCGGAGCGCCACCACGGCGGCATGGGTCATCGGCTGGTCGGGGCACGGGTTGGAGAACCCTCCGGAGGTGGCCATCAGACTGCCACCGTCCAGTGCACCAGAACCCGGCTCCCGACGTCAGCCGTGACCGACTGGGGCGGCGACAACGTCCCCTCCTCGTTGTTCTCCCAGGACACCGTCAGGCCCGTCGGCAGGGCGCTCACCGCCGTGCCGTTCTGGTCCGTGACCGTCGCCGTCCCGGCCAGCACGGTGTACGTCAGCGCGGTGACCGTGCCGCCCGCGTCGGCCGGCGTCCAGGAGGTGCCCGCGGTGACGTCCTTGTGCTGCGCCGTCACCGCCACGGCGGCGCACGGGCCGGGCGTCCACGCGGCGGGGGTGATGACGTTCCCGCCCGCGGTGGTGAACACCTCGGCGGTCACGGTCCCGTCCGCGTCCACCGTCTCCCGGCGGATCGCCGGGGCGCCGTCCGCACACACCAGCTCCGCCGTGGTGGTCGGGCAGCACGGGCAGTCGAAGACGCTGATCGTGGCCTCGTTGAGGACCGTGCCGGTGCGCAGGTCGGTGAGGCTGTACGTGCCGTCGCAGTTGTGGACCCGGGCCGCCCGCGCGGAGTCGCCGCCGGGCAGGATCTCCGTGAAGGTGATGTTCGACTGGACGCTCAGGCCCGCGCCGGTGGGGGCGTAGTCCCAGGCGATCGTCTGGACGGGGCCGATGAACGTCAGGTCGATGATCCCGTCAGCGGCCGGCCCGCCGTCGACTCCGGTGTTCCCGAGGACCGCCGTGCCGTTCCCGGTGAGGGTGTCGAACGCCGGGGAGATGTTCCGCAGCCGCTCCCCGGAGGCCGCCCCGAAGAACTCCAGGCGGACGACCACGTTCGAGCGCAGCGCCCCGAGGTTGATGGACGTGTGCTGCGTGGCCGGCGAGGTCGCCGTGTTGCGGACGCCGTTGGCCGTGAGCGCCGCCCCGGTGTCGGGGGTGACGGTCTCGGTGACCGTGATCCCCACGCCGGCGAAGTTCGGGTTCGTCCACACCCGGGAGCCGGGCGGGGTGGTGCTGGTCGAGCCGGCCCAGTTGTCCGACAGGCGCGCGCCGGGGAGCGGCGGGGAGTAGCAGACCTCCCCGAGGACGGTCGGGCAGTCGTCGCAGCGCTTCACCGTGCCGACCGGCACATAGGGGGCGCCGGCGAGGGTGAGGTTCACGACGGCCGTGACCGCGCCCGCCGCGGTCTGGATCAGCTTCCGGACGAACGGCCCGGCGTTGTCGCAGAGGATGAACTCGCCGACGACGGCCGGGTCCTTGGGCTGGCAGACGCCGACCGTCCCCGTCGGGGCGTACGGCGTCGTCCCGTCGAGGGCGGTGTCAGCGGTCGAGAGGACGGCCCCGGTCTCGTCGGTCAGGACGTGCCGCAGGAACGGCGTCATGGCCCCGCCGGCGGCGGTGTCGCACAGGACGACGACCGCCCGGTCCACGTCCGGTGTCGGGCAGACGCCGACGGTGCCGACCGTGGTGTAGACCGCTCCGGTCAGGTCGGTGTCGTAGACCTCGGCGACGGCGCCCTGCTCGGTGTAGCGGGTGTGCCGCAGGAACGGGCCGTTGTCGTCGCAGAGGATCGTCTCCTCCGCGTCGGTGCGTCCGCAGTCCCGGGCCTCGCCCTGGACGAGGTACGGGGCACCGCCGAGGTCGGTGTCCGTCGTGCCGGTCGGGTTGCCGTTGCAGTCGTACGTGGTGCAGCGGCGGAACGGCGTCACGGACGCGGCGCACGGGATGACGTCCTGGAACTCCAGGGTAATCGTGAACTGGTCCGCGTCCCACGCCTTGACGGTCTGCTGCGCCCCGGGCGCCGTGTCGGTCTGCGCGGACTCCAGGCCGAGGTAGGCGCTGATGTTCCCGGCGACCAGGTCGGCGACGGGGACGGTGGCCGTCAGGGTCAGCGTCGCCAGGTAGCCCGGCGGCGTGTTGCTCGGCGGCCCGGCGAACGCGACCGAGGCCGCCCCGTTGTAGAGCGTCATCCCGCCGGTGCCGCCGAACCCGGCATTGGGGCCGAGCTGGTGGAGGCGGAACGAGATGTCGACCTGGACGGTCCCGGCCGGGTCGACGCACGGCGGCACCGGCGCGGTGATCAGGCCCTCGATCGCCTGCGCGGTCTGGGTGCCGGGCGGCTGGGGGCTGCCCACGGGGAAGTGCGTCGTGCCGCCGGACCAGAAAGCGGCACCGCCTCCCGGCACCTGCGGGATGCCGGGGACGTTGTGCGTCGGGGCCCGGTCGGTCGTCGTGGGCTGGCCGGCGATGGGCGGCGTCGGCGGGTTCGCCGAGCCCTCCACCACGTCACACAGCAGCTCGCACTCGGTGTCACCGCACTTGCACAGGCCGACGGTGCCGACCGGACTGTACGGCAGGCCGGCGAGGTCGCTGTCCCGGACCACGGTCAGGACGCCGTTCACGTCCGTGAGGAACGTCCGTAGGAACGGCCCGTTGTCGTCGCACAAGGTGATGGTCTCGGCGTCGGTACCCGGGTCAACGAGGGTGCGGGTGTCGCTGCCTGACGGCTCGGTGCACTGGCTGACGTCGCCGGTGACGACGTAGGGCGTGACGCCGTCGAGCTCGGTGTCTGTGGTGGCCGTCACGGTGCCCGTGCAGTCGCGGGTGAGGGTGCGCAAGAACTCGGTCCGGGAGCACGTGCCGTCGAGGTTGACGGTCGCGCCGTGGAAGTTCGCTTCGAAGGAGTTGGAGTGCAGCCCCTGCAAGGCGTAGTTGGACCAGGTGACGACCCACACGACGAGGACGAGGTTCGGGAACGCGGAGGCGGGGACGTTGCTCGCCGTCAACGACTTGAGGACGGCCGGGCCGCCCACGGGGAACTCGCTCGCCTGGAAGTACGTCCCCGCGAGCTTCGCGCCGGTCGCCTTGTTGAGGAGTGCGATCTCGGCGATGTCGTAGTCCGGGCCGGCGCTGCCCGGGTTGTCCAGCGAGGTGTTCCGCAGGTCCACCGTGAACGTGACGTCACCGGTCGCGTAGCCGCAGTCCGTGGTGAAGTCGAGGTCGGCACCGATGCTGGAGCGGAACACCGGCGTGTTGGGGCTGGCCGCCCCGGACCCCGCCGGGAACGTCAGGGCCGCCGCCGAGTCCCAGAACGCCTGCTCCTGGGCCGCCGTGGTCGGGCTCTGCGCCCACCCGCCGTTGGCCTTGAACGCGCTGAAGAACGACGTCGTGGGGATGACGGTCTGGTTCTCGGTGAGGTTGAACGTGGCCGGCGTCGAGCCGGGCAGGACCGCGGTGTCGCACAGCACCAGGTGCTCGGTGTCCCCGCAGGGCACCGGGAGGCACGGCCCGGGGGTGTAGCCGGTCGGCGTCGCCACGGGGGCGCCGCCGGTGCCGTAGAACACCTCCGTCGTGGCGTTGCCCGCGCTGTCGAAGACGCGGACGCGGTCCAGGGTGACGCCCTGGTCGCAGACCTTGTCGACCTCGACGTCCGGGCCGGCCGGCGTGCTCGCCGAGGATCCGGAGGAGCCGCAGGTGTCGCAGGACTGGGGGGTGCCGGTGAGGACGTGCGGCGTCGTCGCGTCCATGGTGAAGTCGGCGGTTGACTCGACGGTCCCGGAGCAGGTGGACACGATGCGGCGCAGGAACGGGGCGCAGGTGTCGGTGACGGCCGCGAAGGTGGTGTTCACGCCGAGCTGTGCGTGGCCGGTGACGGTGTTCCGCAGGTCCATCTCGATGGTGTTCGCGCCAGCCGCCAGCGTGACGCGCTGTGTGCCGTTGGACGGTGTCAGCGGGGAGCCGTTGACGCGGACCCCGGACCAGACGTCATCTACGGCGGTGGCGTTGAACGCAAGGTCGTAGGGGCCGGCCGTCGGGGCGTTGAACGTCTTTGTCCAGGTGTAGACGCCGGCGAAGTTCCCGACGTGGCCGGGCTGGATGTTGAACGAGAACGTCCCGGACCCGTCTGCCTCGACGATCGGCGGCGAGGGGGGTACTCCGTTGGCCGGAGCCGGGTCGGCGGAGGCGGTGAGCAGCCAGCCCTGATCCGTGTTCTGTGTGGTGTCCCAGATCGCCTGTGCCGGGCCGACGTCCTCGACCACGTCGCAGAGGACCAGCCACTCCGATGCCTTGCAGTCCGCCGGGCACGGCTGGAGGGTGCCCTGCACGACGTAGAGGGCGCCGGTGGCCGGGTTGACCAGGCGGGTGCCGGTGCGCACCCCGGTCTCGGCGTCGTAGACCGCCTCGACCAGGGCGACCGCGATCAGGTCGCCGTTCGCGTCGATGTCGCAGAGCAAGGAGCCTTCGACATCGAATCCCGGATCGCCGGCGCTGGGGTCGGGGCCGCAGGGCAGGGGCTGGACGGGCATCGGTCAGCTCTCTTCGGGGTGGACATGGCGGCGGTGCGCGGCCACGGCCCGTGGGCTTTTGAAGGTCCGGCCGCAGCAGTCCAGACCGTCATCGGGGGGCGGGTCGAGCGGGACCGAGTCGGGCGGATAGGCACTGGCGGGGACGTCGGGCAGTGGTTCGCCCGGCACGGCTTTCAGAGCTTCCGCGAGCTCCGGGAAGTCCTCGAAGTCTTCGAGGGTCGGGGTGATGTAGGGGTGGCCGTCGACTTGGGCACCGGTGAGGATGGCCTCCGGGGCGATGGCGAAGAGGTGCGCCGGTACGGCGAAGGTCGTCGGGTCGACGGTACGGATCTTCGGTGTCTGCCTCACGGCCCAGCGGGCGAATGCCTGCCGCTGCTCGGGGGCGGGCTGGACGCGGATGATGTCGGTCACCATGGGTCTCCTCAGTCGGTGCACAGCTTCACCCGCACGGCGGCGGCCCGGCAGCAGGCGATCTCCACGACGAACGTCCGCTCCGCGAGGACGCGCCGGTCATTCGTCCGGATGTTGACGCTCTGCCGGTCCTCGTCGGGCACCGGCACCACTTGCTCACGGCGGATCCGGATCGGGCTGGTGGCGTACAGCCACGCCTCCCCCGGGTCGGCGGGGGTGCAATCCGGCGGGCCGAGGTTGACCGCGTAGCCGGCTCCGAGGATCACGCAGTTCCCGAGCAAGGTGCGGGGGGTGCCGTCGATCAGGCGGACGGCGTTGCAGCAGCCGAGGAGCGCGGCGGCACCGGCGGGGACGTGGAGGACGCCGGTGCCGCCGTACTCGGTGCCCAGCCAGCCCTCCAGAGCGCCAATGCCCTGGACGACCGAGATCGCGCCGGCGGCCGGGGTCTGGTCCTCGGCGATCGTGCACAGGACTTCGCGCAGGAGCCACTCCTCCAGGGCGCGCTGCTCCCCCATCCGCAGAGTCTCGGCGGCGTGGGCGCGCGCCTCGGCGAAGGACAGGCCCATGGTGGAGCACTCGGCCCCCGCGTAGATGGTGACGGGCGCGGCGGTACAGAACCCGGGCCGGAAGAAGTCCTTCGGCGGGACGACACCGGGGGACTCGTCGTCATCGGGGCACCATGTGGTGTCATGCGCCTCCGCGCAGGACAGGGGACGCCACTCGGTGCCCAGCAGCTCGTGCGGATCCGTGGCGTCGATGATCGTCGTGCAGCCGGACAGGATGCCGTGCGGCAACGGCTCGCCCGGCACGGCCTCGACGTACCGGCGCAGACCGGCTGAGGGCATGACGCCTCCTGGGCATGGGGGTTGGGGCGCGGCGGGGCCAGGGGTGGGTCACCGGCCGCGCCGCGCGGTCAGGGGGCGGTCAGGCAGCGGGGCAGGTCAGCAGGGTCTGCGCGCCGGTCTCACCGGACGGGCAGACGGGGACGGTGACGACGCGGGTGTCGATCGACCGGTCCACCAGGGCCACGCACTCCTCGCTGAAGAGCGCGGTGTAGTCGTTGGTCACAAACTTGGTGGAGTCGTGGACGACGCCGAGGTTGACCTCTTCGCCGCGGCCGATCTGGAGCTGGCCGGCCGGGTACATGAGGAACTGCACCGAGGTGGGCCAGTCGACAGCCGGGGTGGGGCCACCGATCTCTGCCGGGACTGCGGGCGGGAGGGCGCGGGCCCACTGGATCCGGGTGTTGATGGCGGTGTACGGCTCCTGGACCATGGCCGCAGTGACCTCGTCGGGCTTGATGCCGTTGCGGCGCGCGAGGTCCGTGAAGAACAGATTCCTCGTCCACCAAGGGAAGACGACCTCAATCGCGGTTCCCTCACAGAGGCTGTGGCGCTCGATCAGGTCGGCGGTCTGGAGCGCGACGGCTCCGTACACGGCCGCCATGGCACCCCAGGTGGCGGCGATGGTGACCGGGGTGGCAGTGGCGACCGCAGCGGCGAACAGCTCCTGGCGGAGCCGGATCTCGTGTGCGGTGATCGCGTTGCGGGTGTACCAGTCGACCAGCTCCGGGAAATGCCTTTGCGTCAGGATGCCTGCTTCGAGGCAGACGCCGACCGCCTCACAGCGGACCTCAGTGGGCTCCGGGCACGGGATCTTGAAGCAGGGCTTGGTTGAGCCCGCGATGTCGTCGGCCTCGGTGTGCACCCAGGTCATGGCGGCGACATCGAGGCTCAGCGGCTTGAAGTACCGCAGCCCGCCGCGCGCGAGCTGGATTTCCGGGGCGTCCCACAGCATGTCCGGGCACGCGGTGTCGATCAGGTCGTACACAGTCTCGGACGGGGCGCACCAGCCGCCGGAGGCCACGAGGTCCTTCTGCGGAAGGCGTCGCTGGTCGGCCGCGCGCATCGCGACCGTGGTGCCCTCCGGTGCGGAGGAGGAGTCGGTGACGATCAGCTCCGGCGGGTACGGATGCCGGTAGCTGATCACCTGGCCGACGCCGCCGCCGGCCGTCTTGAGGGCGTTGGCGCGGGCGATGATGCCGGAGGTGACCGCGCCGAAGTCGATCCGCTGGCCGGGGGTGAAACCCGGGACATCGACGGCGGCGGTGATCTCCGTGGTCGGCGCGGGCGGCGGCGGCAGGACGCTGGGCTGCCGGCGGCGGATGCCGGACAGGTCCAGGGCCGGGCGCTGCACCACCGCCGCAGCAGTCGCCGCAGCGGGCATCGGCTCCGGAGCGGGAGCCTGCGCGGGAACGGTGGGAGGCTCTTCGTCGGCCGCCGCCGTGGTCTCTTCCGGCGCGGGGTCAGGCTCGGGGTCTGCGCCTCGGATCTGGGCGGCGAGGGCGTCGATCTCAGCGGCGGCGGCCTCCGCAGCCTGGTGGCGGGCGGCCTGCTCGGTACGGATGTCATCGACGCAAGTCGCCAGGGCCCGCAGGGACTCCAGGTCCCCGGGGGTGACCGTGGTGGACTGGGAGGTCGCGTCGAACGCGCTGACTGCGCCGGCGAGCGCGTCGTTGAGGCTGTCGTCGCTGAGGGCCTTGATGTCTTCTGGGATCTCGAATGCGGCCATGGCCGGGCACTCTCCAGTGATGGATTGAGTGCCCGGCCCACAACCAGCGGCTCGCAGGGTCGCGCTCCAAGGAGTGATTCCCCGCGTTCAGCATAGCCCGACAAGATGCCGTATATCCGGCTCGTGTCAAGCGTCACGACTTGGAGTGATTGATCTCTTTTGTTCCCGATTCGCGGACCGTGCTTCCGGGGTACCGCTTCGACACCGCATTCGCTGTGCCCTCCGATGAGGAGGTGAACAGCACCTTCCCGGTCCCTTCGGCGACCACCTCGAACCGGTTCCGCTTCTTGCCGCAGGAGCAGGGCATCACACACCACCTCTCGTCGGGGTACCGCTGGCCGCGAGGGCAAGCCGGGCCGGGCCGATCGACCATGCAGTCAGGCGCTCCAGCTCGGCGCGCGCCTCGGCCTCGTGCTGGTCCTGGCGGCGGCTCAGCGCGGCCAGGAGGGTATCGAGGGACTGATCGCTCATCACCTCGCCCATGCCGGACAGTGTCCGGACACCGGTGTCCGGGCTGTCCGGACGATGTCCGGGCAGGTCAGCACCAAAGCGCGGTACCGGAGCGGACAATGTGTCCGGGGTGTCCAGGGCCACGGCGGCTGACGCCGCGAGCGCGAGGTTGGAGCGCTCGGTCACCGTGCTGGCGAGCAGTGGAGAGGAGTGCGCCGGCACCGGGACGGAGAGCACCGCGCGCAGCTCGTACCGGCCGCCTCTCTTCCTCATGTGGTAGCTCGGCTGGCAGTCCTGGAATACCCTGCGGTCCCACTCGGAGAGCCAGGGGGCGGCAGCACCGGAGAACCACATGCCGCCCGAGTTGATCCCGACGGTGACGATTCCGGCAACCGTGCGGGTGTCGTCGAACTGGCAGGCACTCGTTTCACATTCCGCGCCGTCGCGGTGATGGCCCACATTCATGGTGAACGCGCCTGTCCTGACGGTGCGGCCGTCATCCAGCTCGAACCGGGTCCGCAGGAAGTGAGAGAGGTCGATCCGGCCCAAAGATTCGAGGGTGACCTTGCCCGGCATTCCGGCGTGCGGTTCGCCCTTGCGCGCCACCCATCCGTAGATCCGGCCTGCCGCGTAATGCACGCCTCCGGACCCGGGCGGCAGCTCGGCCGCGGTGGGCTCGCGGAACCATGCCGCGGGCATCGGCGGCAGGTCGCGCATCGCGGTCCAGGCCGACGCCGTCATCTCATCGTCCGCATCCTCGTCGTCCCACGGGGGCCGGATCGAGGGGTCGTCGTACGCCTCCGCGAGCCGTTCGTACAGCTCTTCCACTCGGTCGTGGATCTCCTCGCGGTCCTCCGGCGGCAGGTCGACGCCGCCCATCGCACCGTCGAGGACGCCCGCGATCGCGTACACCGCGTGGGCGACGATGTGCAGCTCGCCGTCGAAGACGTCGGCGAACCCGAGCTTGTACGCGGCGAGGGTCGCCGGGTCGGCCTCCGGATCCCTGTAGAGGAAGGCCGCACCGAGCTTGGCCGCGTCCACCACGTCATCGTCGCCGGTGGCCCAGGCGAGGACCTTGCTCTTCGCCGCGTCGCCGTCCCACGGAGTGTCAGGGTCGTCGTGGACGGGGAGGTCGAGGTCGCCGGACATCGCAGCGGCGAGGACGCCCTCGGGGAGCGTCGACCCGGCTCCGACGTAGAGGCCGGGGGCGAGGCGGATGATCCGGCCGGCGCGGGCGGCGCGGGTGAGGTGCCCGCGCACGGTCTCCATGCGCATGCCGAGCGCACGGGCGATCTCGCGGGCACCGACCGCGACCGGGGCGGACTGGACGTAGCGGACGACGTGCATGTGGGCGTCGCTCGGCCCGGCGGCGGAAGCGGTCTGCTCTTCACCGGGATCGTCGAGGACGATGCGGGCCTTGTCGTAGGCGGGCATCGCCACGAGGGTGGCACCGCGCAGGCGAGCCCGGGTGACCCTCAGCAGCAGGTCGCCGGAGTTCTCGCGGTGAACGACGGTGCCCCGGCTCGTGTCGTCGGGGTCGCCGGCGGCGGCAGTGAGCGCGCCGGTCCCGGCGAACGCGGCGTGCACAGCAGCGGCCGGGAGGCTGCCGTCCGGGCCGGTAATGAGCTGGACGGTCGTCGCCGCGCGGGAGAGCGCCACGCCGGACGCGGTCCAGTCCCCGGCCGTCGTAGCGGTGAGCGCCCACGCGCCGTCGTTCAGGCGCATGAGCGACGCGGAGGAGAGCGAGGCGACGGCCTGGACGTCGTCGAGTTCGCCGTCGTCGGGGTCGGCTCTGTTGACGAACTCCACCGAGACGTCGTCCAGGTCCACGCTGACGCCGAGCGGCGCGCCCTCCTCCAGCAGCATCAGCGCGTCCGCCCCGGCCGGCCTGTTGGTGTAGAGGACGCCGGTGCCGGGGATGCGGTCGCCGTCCCGGCCGACGGTCTGAATCGCCCCGGCGAGTTCAGCGCCCTGGTGGCCGCTCAGCATCTCGTCGGCGTACTGAAGCGGCCACGGCCCGCTGTCCCAGTAGAGCGCGCCCGGGGCGAAGACCCTGCCGTCGCCGGTCTCCGTGTTCTCGAACGCGAGGGCGGCGTCGCCGGGGGTGGACCAGGCGCGTGCCGTCATCTCGGGGGCCCGGACCGGATGGTCGTCCTCTACTGGAGGGAGGCCGAGCGGGATGTCGGTGTAGTCGCCCGCGAACCCGACTCTCAGCCGGTCGAACCGGATCGGTCCCAGGCGGTCGTTGAGAGCCGTGAGGAGGGTCTCGTCGCGGGAGTAGGCGGCGCAGACGTGCGGCTGCCACGGCGTGTGCTGGGCAGGAAGAGCCGGCTGATCGTGCATGTCCTCCAGGGCATGGACAGCCGTCCAGTGGGCGCTGCTGAGGGTGGGGGCGTCCGGCGGCCGGTCGGGGTCATCGCCTACGGACCACACCCAGCACGGCTCGTCGCGGTCGGCGTTCCACTGGTTCGCGCCGAACGCCCGGCCGTAGATCGGATCATCCCCGAGACCGTGACCTTCGCCCTGATCGAGGAGGCAGTCGATCAGGCCGGAGCGCTGCTCTGCGCTCCAGTCGGCTGCCTCGCCGAGGTAGAAGAGCGTGAGGTGCAGCTCGTCGGCGGGGGTCGCACCGGGGGCGGCGAGGGCCAGGCGCTCGATGTCCTCCGGGCAGGGGACGAGCGCGATCATCGCGCCCGTGTGACCGTCGCCGGCGGCGGTCACGGTGTCGGCTGTCTCCACACTGCTCTCCTCTGATTCGAAGACGTGTCCCCGGACAGGATCCTTCGGTTCGTAGGCAGATGCTCGGTTTTCAGGTGCAACTGTAAGGCGGCAGCGGCAGTTGATGACTAGCTCTGGCGGCGCGGTCGGATCGCCGGGGGCCTGCATCGGCACGCCGCCGACAACGAACGGGTCGGCCAGGAGCTGAAGCTGCCCGTCGACCTGGTCATGGGCGCTCCGGACCCGGTCGTCGTGCCGGGTCACCCACTGCTTCACCAGCGGCCGGTCGGGACCGGACAGGGCCTGCGCGGCGGCCAGAGTCGCTGTGTTCCATGCCCGGGTGGATTCCGTCATCCCGATCCGCTCCTCGCGGCCGGGGCCAAGCTGCGCTCCCTCCCGGCTGAACGCGTCCCGCAGCCGCGCGCGGAGCTGGTCGACATCCTCACCGGCGTCGACACCGGCCGCGAGTTCCCGGCGCGCGGCCTCCGCGAGACGGTCCCCGACCGCGCGCAGCAAGTGCTCCGTGGTCTCCACGTATCGGCCGATCCCGTCCGGGAGAGGCCGGCCGTCGTCGTAGCGGCCGGGGAGGTTGTCCCAGCCCTCCGGGAGTTCGGTGTCGAGGTCTTCGGCGGTGACCTCGGCCGCGGTCTCCGCGACGCCGAGGAAGCGGCGGACGAGGCCAGAGATCCGGGCACCCCACATGCGGCCGATCCGCCCGACGGAGAACCTCGCCGCCACCAGCTCGGTCGCGTCCCTGACCGCGTCGGCGAACTCGTCCGCCGTGGCAGTGAGGGCCTCCGCGACCGCTGCGGCGACGGTTTCCTCGGCCTGGGTGATCTGGCTGTCACGATCCGGCACGGCGCACCTCCTTTCGCAGGACGTCAGCCACGGGCGGTCGCCTCCTCGCGGACCGCGAGCAGCGTGGCCTCAGCCCGCTGGAACCCGGCGCGGTCGACGTCGTCGGTGAACTCGAAGGGCTCGCCCGGCGCAGCTTGCAGGAGCTGCCAGCCGTGGACGTGTCCGTGCTCGTCGAGGTCCAGGGCGAGGGCGAGGCCGCGGGGGTGGAAGACGCTGCGGTTGATCAGCCACAGCAGGCCGGATTCAGGCAGCTCGGTCAGCGGGCGCGAGGACACGGGGGATTCTCCTTGCCGGGAGTGGGCTGTCGGGGTCGTTGCAGATCTCGCACCACGTCCACGTTCCGGCGGCCGTCACGCCGTCCGGGGTGAGGAGCAGCAGGCCGGCTGTGCAGCGGGTCTGCGCCTTGCAGGACGGGCACCAGTCGGTGCGGACGGCTCCCGGGTGGAGCACGACGTCGACGGGATAGCGGGTGCCGGGCCGGCTCATGCCGCCTCACCGAGGCAGGAGCTGAGGATGGTGGGCATCAGGCCGTAGTCGTGGGGGATGCCCGCGACGATCAGGCTGCGGGTGTAGGAGTCGAGCGCTGCTGTCAGGCAGGCCGGGTCAAGGCCGTACCGGTTGGCAATCTCCGGCGTGCGGGACCAGGCACCGTCGAGGAGCCGCCACTGGTCCACTCCCTCCGCAGCTACGGGCAGGAGGGTATGAACGCTGGCCGCCTCGACGTCGCGGAAACTGGCGCGCTCGGAGCGGGGGCAGGCCGGGGTGCGGCGGAGCGTCTGGCCGGCCACGGTGAGGGCGCTCCAGATCATGCCGTCGGCGGCGGCGAGGAGCCCGTCTCGAACTGCGGCCGAGGCGGGGAGCGTGGCGGGTTCCGTCTCGGACTCGTCGACGGGGAGATCCGGGGCTGGGGTGTCGGGGGTCATGTCCTGGGGCTCCTCGGTTTCGTGGGGGTCAGGGGCATCCGATTCGTCAAACCCGGTTTCCCGGCGCAGGGCCGCCGCCGAGATGGCGTGCCGGTCGTAGACCTGGAGGGCGGTCTCGCTGCGGTTGGTGCGCACCCGCAGCGGGGCGGTGTCGTACCAGACGAGCCAGCGGTGCCAGTCCGGGTCGCCTTCGGCTTCGAGGATCGGGCGCAGCCACTGCTGCGTCAGCGCGTACGACACGGTGCCGAGCTTGGGCTCGATGCCGAGACGGATCGCCTCCGCCGTGAGCCCCCACAGTCCCCAGTGGTTCACGTCGCCGAGGCCGAGGAGGATTTCGGCGGGGATCTCCAGGCCGGTCGCGAACCTGCGGATGGCCTCTTCGCGGAGCTTCAGGGCGAGTTCGTCGAAGTCGGACTCGAAGCGGATCAGTTTGAAGTCGCCGATCGTGTCGGCCGGGACTTCGAGGATGATCGGCACCGTGGCTGCGGCGCTCTCAGGGTCACGGATCGCCGTCTCGGCGATCGCCATGAACACCTCGATCAGATCGTCCTCGCCTCCGTTCTGGGTTCCGGTTACGGGGAACCGGGTGCCCTTGGGGACGAGGAGCACGCCACGGCCCGTGATGCGGGACCTGGCGATGGCCTTCACGGCCGCGTTCAGCAGGAGGAGTTCCTCCAGCAGCTCCAGCGACGAGCGCACCGGCGAGTCGGCTTCGATCGACCGCTCCGGGTCGGGCTCCCACACACGGATCGCCACCGGCCCGTCGGGGTCCATGGCGTCCGGGTCGCCCTCGGGGACCGGAATGTCCTCGCCGTCGATCTCCGCGACCAGCTTCCCGGACTGCTGCCGCACCTCCTGCACGGACAGGACGCGCCAGTCGTGCCCGTCCTCCGGCGCGTACGGGGACAGGACTTCGCTGTTGGGGCGGACGACGATCCAGCCCTCTCCGGGGATCGTCAGGTGCTTCCCGAATGCGCCGAGGAGCTTCGACTGGCCGTCGGGGCCTCCGGCGATCTGGGCGACGATCTCAGCCGCGCGGTGGTTGTCGGGGGCGGGTTCGATCGTGCCGTCGTCGGCTCGCCGACCGGCGTAGAGCCGGGCGCCGGCCATCGCGTTCCCGATCCACGAGGCCGCGAACCGCACCTCGGGGACGGCGTGGTACATGTCGTAGGCGCGGAGCTGCCACGACTGGTCCCCCACGCCGCGACCCCGGATCTTCCGGGAGGTGTAGCGGGATGCTGAGGCGCTGAGGTCCTGGGCGGTCATCAGCCACCGTGCCGCGAGTCGTCCCAGCGGCTGAGGAGGACGGCCGCCCCGGCTGTGGCGAACCACTCGACGCCGTGGAGCACGAGCGGGACGCCGTGCCACTGGCCGGTGCCCAGCAGCCACACGGCCAGGAACGCCCCGGACACCCACCAGCCGACGCAGTAGACGCACGACATCAGCGTCACCACAGCAGTACGGGCGCGGCCCCCTTGCCAGGCGATGATGCGGTCCCGGGCCCCGTCCAGGAGTGAGTCATGGACGATGAGCTGGGTGCCGCGATACCCGGCGAAGGCGAGAAGGGCGAGTTCTGCGGGGCTAATCATCGTTCGTCCCCTGATGTGGAGATCATCCGGCTGAGGTCAGCGGTGCATGATAGGCCATCCGCGCAGCTCGGTCCGGCGATGTTCCCGCAGGTCAAACCCTGTTTTCAGATCACGAAGAGGAGCGATTCCTCCTCGGCGGTGTCCTCGCTGGCCGGGTCGGGCCCGCCGGTCGGGATCTCCATCTGCCCGTACGGCAGGTCGACGATCTCCAGCGACCCGCCGCAGGACACCAGCAGCGCGCCGGGCTCGCGCCGCTCGATGATCGGGTCATGCCGCCACGGGCGGCCCTTGGACAGACGGCCGGCGACCGGCCCGGCGGCGATCGGCCGCCCGCACTTCCTACACAGGACACGCGGCAGTTTCATCCGACCAGTGTGGCCGGGCCGGCCGTGCGCCTGCCAACGGTTCAGGCAAGCCCGGTCTACGCCATCCGTTGCCATTTGGGCGACGGCGACTTCTTTACCGGCTGACGGGGCTTTTTCCGGCCCTGCTGCCGGCGGCCTCCCAGTACCCTCCGCGCATGGGCAAAAACGCTGAGGACTTCATCTCTGAACTGAGCGCTTCACTGCGCGAGTCGGGAACGATGACGACGACAGATCGCGTCACCGCCGCGGGGGATCTGGAGATCACCTTCCACTCGACGGACCCGCGCGCATGCGGCGGCGGGACGATGCTCATCCCGAAGGCTTACCTCAACGAGTAGCGTCGCGGCCACGGTCGGCCGCGACGCGTCAACTACCCAGCGAGGCGAGTCCGCTCCGGCACTCTCCCGGCGATGGGTCATGAACCCCTGGCCGGGCCCGTCGAAACGGGTAGGCCCGGAGCGCACCCCGGGCCCTTTTCTCCCGGCGGCAGGTCAGCTGCCGACGACCTTGTGCAACTTCCCCACGGCAGCCCCGAAGATCAGGAGGCCAGCGAACACGGCTCCGGCGAGGCTCCCCGTTTCCACGTAGGTCAGGGTGCCGATGAGGCCCCCGCCGGCCGCCGCCGCTGTACCGATGGTCACGGTGCGCTGGGACAGCAGCGGTCCTGGGGGCTCTTCGTGCGAGCCCCCGCCGGACGGTGAGGCGGAAGAGGGGGTAGTGTCATTCTTGGAACCGGTCACGACGAAACTCCTTTGGCTGGATAGTTCGAAATTGATCGCATTCCTGGTGAGCCCCCTGCCGCACCACACCTTCGAAAGTTCGGTACGGCAGCGGGGCTCGCGGCATTTCACTGAGCAAGGACAACCCTACGCCTCCGTCGAGGGCCTCCGAAGCGCGGTAAAACCGCAGGTCAGTTGCAACTGCACGCCAGAAACCCCGGGGTGGCGCACCAACGGGAGGCCGGAGCAAAAGGGGCAAATCGACCCACGGGTATCAGTGAGCAGCAGCGATATCCATTGCAACTTTCCGCCATAAATTGACGGACGATCCCCCCTCGCCAGCACCTCTGCTGCATTCACGAGTCCCGAGACCCCACAGTCTTTTCACCAATTCGTTACGGTGAGCCCACGGGGTCAGCAATGATCATGGTTCGGGCATGCCACGGCTCCTTCAGGCACACCTTGGCGATCCCCGGATCGGCGCTCATCCGTCACCCCTCCCCGGACCGGGCGCGGCCGACTGCTGCCCGGGGCTAGAACTTCAGGGCCGCGTAGGCGGCTCCCGTCACCTTGATGTCCCGCATGGCGCGGTCTCGCTCAACCATCCGGGCGTTCGCCTCGTCGGTGCCGAGGCAGTCGGAGGCGACCCGGCCGGCGACCCGCTGCCGAACCTCCGGTGACAGGCCCTCAGCGGTCAGCGCCGAGTCGACGTGCGTGAGCATCAGCAGCAGCCGGTTCACGGTCGCGGCGCACTCGGGGTCGGTGAGCGCCGCGCGGTTCGTCTCCGGATTGTCGGCCAGGTGCTGCCGGATCGCCGTCTCGGTAATCGTGTTCATGCACGGCAGCATGCCAGGGACCAGGGGTATCCTTCCGGGCGCCGGGGTCGGTGGTCTTGCTCGACGCCAGTGCCCTAGGGGAGCGCCGAGAGTGATCCACACTCGGCGGCCACCGCCCCGGCCCGAGGACGGCAATCCCGCCCTGCGGCAGTGCCCCACCTGATCACTTTCCGATCCGGCGTGCGTACGCGCTGGCCGCCTGCACCGGGGTCGTCGGCCTCGGGGCGGTCGGCAACGGGGCATGGACAATGGCTCCCTTGTTCGCCTCCGGGATCAGGCCGTAGACGAGGACGCACGAGGCGTCGATCCGGCCCGGCGAGTCCGGATCGGTGGGCTGCCAGGTCGCCCATTCGTTCTCCAGGTCGGTGAACGCGCCCCGGAGCCGTACCCGGTCCTGAACCATCTGCTGCGCCACCGGCTCCGCGCGCAACAACTTGCCTTGCTTGGCGCGCACGGGGTCGATCAGCGGCATCAGGACCGTCTCCGGGATCATGCCCTCGCGCTGCAACATCTCCCACGACGTGCGGATCGCCAGCTCGCACATGTCCCGGCCGAAGTTCCACTCCACAAAGATCACGCTGGCGTTGGTCTCGTGGGCCAGCATGCACGCGACCGAGGACCACTCGGCCGACGACATCGGCCCGGACAGGTCGTGCGTGACCCACACGCGGGAGTCGTCGCCGAGGAAACCGCCGATGATGCCTGCGGTGTCCCGGCCGCCGCCGGAGGGGTCGATCGACACGGCGATCTTCTGCGGCTCGACCGTGGTGCCGGGGTCGCGGATCATCCGCAGCAGATCCCGGGACACGAGCGCGCCCTCTGCGGGCTGCGGGTCGCCCTGAGCCATGGCGTGCCAGTCGCGCACCGTGGACGTCTTCTTGACGTCGTCCCACCAGGCGATGAGCTTCCTGCGCTGCCGGGTGGGGATCTTCGGGTGCGGCAGCGGCTCCCCGTCCTCGCGGCCGAGCGGGTCCGGGCCGAACTTCGACGGGTTGGCGATCGCGGGCAAGTGGATGACCTTCCACCGGCCGCCGTCCTCCAGGCGGCCTTCCTCCTCCAGCCGGCGGCCGGAGAAGTCGTCCGGGTGCCAGCGGGTCTGGACCACCGCCACGGCGTTCCGGTCCGGCTGAAGGCGTTTCAGCGCGGCCGAGGACCACCAGTCGTGGACGTGCTCCCGCGCCCGTGGTGACTCTGCGTCGGCCCGGTCCTTGTGCGGGTCATCCACCACCAGGAGGTTCACGTCGAAGCCGGTGAGACCGGACCCGATGCTGACGGAGCGGACGCCGCCGCCCTTCGTGGTGTCGTAGTCCTGCGCGGCGGCCGACCCGGCGAGGAGCGCCAGGTCGTACTCGTGGCCGTGCTCGGCGATGTACCGCCGGATCGCCTTGCCCCGGCGCATCGCCAGGTCATCCGAGTACGAGGTGACGGCAACGCGGTCCTCTCCGTGGTGGCACAGCCACCAGAACGGAAACCACTCCGCCACGGTGGTGCTCTTGCCGACCTGGGACGGGGTGAAGACCATCAGCCGGTCGTAGTCGCCGTTCCTCAGACCGACCAGGGCGTCACTGATCACCTTCAGGTGCGGGCGCATCCGGTACGTCGGGTCAAGGGCGCGGGCGAGGGTGGCCGGGTCGCGGAGGATCTCCAGGCTCATCGCCTTCTGGGCAGCCTGGAGCCGCTGGTACACCTCCGCGTCTTCCAGGTGCTCCAGCTCGTCGGTTACCGGCCGCGCCCTCACTCGTCGTCGCTGTCGTCTTCGCCGTCGACGCTGTCGTCGTCGCCGCCCTCGACCGCGTCCAGCCGGCGGCTCACCGACGCCGCGAGCTGGGCGAGGCGGACGTGCCGCTGCTCCGCAGGCATCTGCGCGAACTCGGCGAGCTGCACCGCGAGCGGGTTCCCGCCCACGCCGGTGACCGCGATCGTCGCCCCGGGGTCGCCGAACAGCGTCCGCCGGTGCCGCATGGCGACGTCGAGCAGACGGATGAAGTCCCCGACCGACATCGACCCGGCGTCGAGCGTGCCGAGACGCTGCGCCAGCTTGCCGACCGCCGCACCCAAGATCCTCGCGTCGGCCTCGGCCGCCTTCCGCCGCTCCTCGACCCACCCGGCCTCGTACAGCCGGTCCAGATGCCGGTCCCACGCCTCCACGCGGTCCCGCCACCGGTACCTCGCCGCCGCCTTCCGGACCGTCACCGCGTGGAGCTGTAGCCCTTCCGCAGCCTTCTGTAGCGTCCGGGTCCGCCCGAGGTCGCGGTACGTGACGAACTGGCCGTGCTTGCGGGGCGTCTCGTCGGGTTGCTGCTCCCAGGGGTCGAGGGTCGTACTGAGCGTGATCGGAGGGGCGTTGGTACTCATGAGGGCCTAGGCGGGGGTGTCGAGGTACTGGCGTGCCCACAGTTCGAGCGCCTTGTGCCTGTGCTCGGCGGGGACGTCGCCACGGGCTACAGCCTGCTGGAGGGCCTTCTCCACGATCGCGGCGGACTTAGTGGGCATCGCGTCGGTGTGGAACAGGGTGAGGAGCGGGGCCATGCCGTGGTGCTTGGGCTCTCCTGTGTCACGGTCGAACCAGGCATCGACCAGCTCGGCAGCGTGGTCCTTGAAGCTCTCCAGGATGAGGCCGAAGGCCGTGGCCACGTTGGTGACGTCGGCGCTCTTGGAGGCGAGGTCAAGGGCGGCCATAGTCTGGTCGTACTGGCGGAGGGCGGCGACCCAGACGGCGTCGGAGGACGCGGCGAGGCCGAGGGCTTCGCGGATGACGGCCTGGGCGTCCTTGAGGTCGTCGGGGAGGAACACGATCGCCAGGGTCTGGAAGGAGAGGTTCGCTTCGCCGAGGGAGGGGCTGTCGAGGTCGGCGAGGAGTTCCAGCGTGGCGTCGTCGAGGCCGGCGTACTGGCGGAGGTCGAGGTCGTCGATCCGCTCGTACAGCGACTTCAGGATCGCCAGGTCATCCTCTCCCGCGATGCTGTTGTGCGAGAGCTGGATGGCGAGGCGCTGCGACTCGGTGAGCGCGTCGGAGGTCTCCAGCCAGGTGATCTCGTCGATCCCGGCCTCGATCGACGCCTTGGTGCGGTGGTTCCCCGACAAGACGATCCGGTCACCGGTCTCGACGTCGTGCCAGACGAACGGCGTGCTCGTGAGGGCTTCGTCGCGGCGGACGTTGGCGACGAGCTGCTGGTACTGCTCGTGCCGCATGAATCGGGCGTTCAAGTCGAGGAGCCTCAGCGAGCGGGGGTCTCCGGTGCGGATCTCGGTCTTCATGAGGGTGTCCCCTTCAGCTCTGGGCGGTAGTCGATGTGCTTGTCGCTCTTGGTCAGGTTGCAGGGGCCGCACAGCGGCTGGATGTTGTCGATGGCGTTGCTGGCTCCGGGCCAGGACAGCGGGACGACGTGATCCGGCTGGAGCCGGACGCCGGTGGTCAGGCAGGCGAGGCAGCGGTGGCCGTAGAGGTCGAGGAGGGCCGCCCACTCCTCGGGCGTCCAGTCCGGGGAGAACCGGCCGCGCGCACGCTGTCGGGCGTTCGCGGCGGCCATCTTCTCCGGGTTCCTGCGCCGCCACTCGCGGTTGAACGCGGTCTCGCGCTTCCGGTACGCCGGGTCCTGGCGAGCGACTGCCTTCTGTTCGCGGGCTCGCCGGCGGGCCGACTGCTGATTCGCCTCGACCTGCCGGTAGGCGAGCATCTGCGCCGCCTCCTTCTCGCGGTTCGCCTCGTAGCGGGCGCGACGCTCGGTCTTCCGGCACGTCTTGCACTCGGGGCGCCGCCTGGTGACGGTCGTCTTGCAGGCGTGGAACTCAGTCTCGGGCTTCTCGGCCTTGCACTTCGTGCACGTAAGCATGATCACGGTACAAACCGTACTGTCCGTACTGTCAGTACCGTTCGCACCGTGTGTACTCTTCGCCGCATGGAGCGAATCGGAGTCATGGACCTGCGCAAGCAGCTCGGGCAGCGGGTCGACGCGGCCCACTTCGCCGGCGAGGCGACGGTGGTGGAGAGGCACGGGACGCCGCGCGCAGTGCTGGTGTCGTACGAGTGGTGGGTCCAGCACGGGGGCGAGGAGACCGAGCCGACCGAGCCGACCGAGGCGGGCTGACTGGCTCACCGCTTCTTCACGTCCTTGGCGTAGCGCTTCTTCCACTCGACCAGGACCTCGGCGAGCGGCTTGCCGGAGAAGGGGGCTCCGTACTGGAGCTGGTACTGCTGGGCGTAGTACGAGTCGTTCGGGTCGATGCCCTTCGCCCAGTCCTCTTTCAGCACGTCTTTCTGATCACGCTTGAGGAGGCGGAGCACGCCGCGGTACTTCATCGACACCGGGCGCTTCGTGAACGCCGTGGTAGCGAGGGACTGGTACCGGCGGTGGCCGTGCCGCCAGGTGAGCAACTGCGCCTCGCGGCTGATCGCGGCCATGACGATCAGCTTCGACAGCTTCGCGTACCGGCTGGTCGAGACCGGGAAGTCGGACAGCATGTAGACGGTGGGCTGCTGGGGCAGGTGGGCGCCCCAGTTCCCCAGCGTCGGGGCCCACGAGTAGGCGAAGACGCCGACGAGCTTCTTGTCGACCAGGACGGCGACGCCGAGCGATTCGCTGCCGGGCCGGATGTTGGCGTTCATGTACGCCGAGCGGAGGGCGGCGAACTGCCCGCCGGACAGCACGGCGAGGCTGATGCTGTCGCCGAGTTCTTCGTCTGCGAGGTGCGGGCCGGGCCACGCCTCGGTCTTCTGCCTCGGCTCGACCAGGCGCATCGGGCCGCTGTTGGCGTAGACGTAGATCGGGATGCCGCGGTTCGTCGTGCGGGTCCGGCCGCGCAGGAACGGCGCCATCTCCGGCACCTCTTCGTTGGTGCCGAGGAGCCAGTGGTCCCGGTCGGTGATCCTCCCGATCAGGTACTCCAGCTCCGGGTCTTCCATGATCGTGAACGGTGGCGGCTCCCACTCGAACATCTCCTCCAGCTTGGCGAAGTCGCGGACGAACGCGGCCCCGGCGCCGTGGAACGGCGGGTACGACACGACGCCGGCCCCGGGCGGGATCTTGTCGACCCACGTCAGGGCGTCCTCGGCGCTGTAGGAGGCGAGCTTGAGGACGTCGGCCGCCGCGGTGACCTTGGCGACGGTCTTGGCGTGGAGGTCCGGCCACTGCTGCTCGTACGCCCGGCGGACCTTCGCCCAGTACGCGTGGGTCTCCTTCTTGCCCATGAGCGGGGCGAGGCGGGTGCACAGCAGCATCGTGGCGAGCTGGTCGGCCGGGGTCTCGTGGTGCTCCAGCACCCACGGGAACTCGCCGGCGGCCTGCTCGGTGAGGACGAGCGGCATCGGGTCGCCGGCGAGGTACCGGCCGATGGCGGTCGAGTACATCAGCACGTCGCAGGAGTGGAGCTGCTTCCCGAGCGAGGCGATCGTCTTCTCCACGGTGAAGTTCCCGCAGCAGACGTTGTAGACGTCGGTGACGTCGGTCCACAGCGAGACGTGTTCTCGGACGATGCGGCACATGTCGGAGGGGATCGAGCCGTGGAACATCGGCGCTCCGGGGGTTCGGCGTGTCGGGCGGGCCGGGATGGTAGCCGACTCGGGATCACGTCGTCGCAGGCCAGAGCGGGGGCGGGAACGGTCGAAGCCCCCCGGGTGCCATCCGGGGGGCTTTGATGTGGAGCGCCGACCAGGATTTGCACCTGGACCTCCCGACCGGAAGTCGGGCGTGCTGCTGTTGCACTACCAGCGCCGGGACCAGCCACGAGGGCCGGTCGCGCGTGGCGATCCTACACGCGGTCAGCCTTCCCAGCAGGCGACCGCCGCGACCGCGGGGGTGGCTTCGGCCTCGGCGATGATCTCGGCCATGGAGACGTCGAGGCGGAACCGGTGCCCGATCTTCGCTTCCACCGCGGCGTAGCGGGCTGCCTTCTTCGGCTGGAGCTGGGCGGCGCGGACGAGCGCCGACCGCGAGGCGAGGACACAGAATACGCAGGACAGGCGGGGCATCCCGGCCTGGTAGGCGTCGTGGACGCGGAGCCCGGATTCCCGCACGGTGCGCCAGACGTCGTCGGTCGACCAGGAGTGCACCGGCAGCCAGGTGTCGACGTGCCGGAGGCTGTTCGACGCGCCGTGGCCGGTGCGGGCGTGCTTCGGCACCGGCAGCTTCTTCGCCTTGTACGGCTCGGCGATCGCGCGTCGCCGGCGGCACTCCCGGCAGGGGCACGTCCACGCGCCGTCGTGGGTGAAGGCGATCAGCTTGCGGCGGGCCGGGGACTCGTCGGCTCGCAGTCCCATGACGTTGAGGATGCGGACCTGGCCGGTGTGCCCGGCCGCCTCCAGCTCGCGGACCAGGGCGGTGAACAGCCGCCGCACGGGGCCACGCTTGAAATCGGATGTGCACCAACGGTTCTCGGCGTCGGGGAACATGCCGCGCTCCTCGATCCGCTCGATCAGGCCCGAGCCTGTGCGGGCGACGACCTCGAAGCGGAGGCCGTACGCAGCGGCGTGCTCGGCGGCCAGGTCGCGGGTGCCTTCCCACTCGGCGTCGCCGAGGTCGGCGTGGACGACGACGATCCGGTCCGTGACGCCGGCGGCCTCCGCGTGCGCCAGCAGCTCGACGAGCATGGCGATGCTGTCCTTGCCTCCGGAGAGGTTCGCCACGATCCGGTGATATGAGGCGAGGTCGGGCACCTCGGGGCCGAAGCCCGGGAGGTCGAGGGCGAGCTGACCGGCCATTTCGGGGCCTTCCTGGTCGGGTGGGGGGCGGGGATGTCCGCCCGGGTGGCGTCTTGGGTGGGGTTGTGGCCGCCTCGTTTCCGCCCGGTGGGGGGTGGTGAGGCTCGGCCGGTTCAGGACTTAGGACCCCTTGTGGGGCCGTGACCGGTGGTCGCGGCCCCACAAGGTGGGCGGGGTTCAGTCGTTGAGGCCGCTGCACGGCCAGCACATGCTGAGCGCGTGCCTCGCGTACACCTCGGCGTCGATCTGGTTCTCGAACCGGTAGGCGTCCTCGGGGTCGTGGCCGCACCGGTCGTGGAACACGCCGACCTGCGTGGTCCGCAGGGTGACCGAGTCGTCCGCGCGGATGTCGTAGGGCTCGCCGCCGTCGACGTCGTTCACGGCGTACCGGGCCGGTCCGGTCTCGCTCGGCTGGATCTGGCGGAGGATGCCGATCGCCTGCGGGGAGAGGACCAGGGTCACCGCGCCGGTGACCTCGACCGCGAACGGGGGGACGGGCTCCAGACCGAGGACCTTCACGCGCTTCTCGGCGATGTCCGCCGCGCGCTCGCGGCGCTTGCGGGCGATCTCTAGCAGGGCCAAGCCGACCGCGGCCCGCCGGGTGGGGCCAGTGCCCCAGACGCGCCGGTTGCCGTTGACGTCCCGCACTTCCCACTCGCCGTACGAGCGGTACGTGGCCATCTCCCAGTCGGTGACGTTGGTGTGGGCCGGGGTGTCCGCCGGGAAGCTCCCGGGGACGGTGAACAGGTGGCCAACCCGGCCGAAGGGCAGGTGCGCGGCGAAACGGTCCGGGCCATACGGGCGGAACTGGACGAAGGGGAGTTCGTGGGTCATGGTGGGGTCCTTCCTTCGCGTTTCGGGTGGTGGAGGAGGTGCGCCGGGCGGGTTGCTATGCGGGTGTCCGCCCGGCGCGGCCGTGCTCGGGGTGCTACGGGCGCGGCAGGGTGATCTCGCTGGTGTCGTCGTGGCCGGGGATGCGCTCCATACCGGCCGGGTCGAGGAGCAGGTTCGCCAGGCGCTCGACCTCGCTGATCGCGGGGTCCGGCAGGCCGATCGGGCTCGCGGGGGCGTACCAGATCGTCCGCCGGTTCTCGTCGAGGACAGCCCGCAGGGTGCCGTCCGCCGCGTCCAGCGTCAGGAACGCCGCGTCGGGCAGGTGCGGGCGGACCTTGGCGGCGATGCTGTCGAGGGTCTGGGGGGCGAGGGGCAGCGGCGTCTCGTGGTGGTCGGCGTGGACGGCGGTGAACACCGCGTTCACGACCGCGTTGGTGTCGGCCGCCAGGTCGGTGTCCTCCGAGACGTACAGGTCGGTTCGGACGCTGCTGTCGCTGCCGGTCGAGTAGAACTCGGCCTTCCAGCCTTTGTGCTCGTCGGCCAGGCCGCCGATCCGGGTGGTGATCCGGTCGGTGATCCAGATCTCCGCGCCGCAGGGCAGGTCGACGATCGCCCAGGTGTCGGCCACTTCGCCGTCGACATCGGTGTCGATCCCGGCGGCCTTCAGTGCGCGCCGCAGGGCCTCGCCGGCGGTGGCGGGCGTGGGCTCCTCCGGGCCCAGGTTCTCCGTCTGGCTGTCGGCCGTCAGGTCGTAGTCGTCCAGGCCGGACTGGTCGCGCATCGCGGCCAGCAGCCGGTTCACGGCCGCGCGGGGCGTGGCCGCCCATTCGGTGTGGACCGAGCCGAAGGCGTCCATGGCGTCGACGCCCAGCTCTTCGAGGACCGCCGCCCGACGGCCGGGGTTGGTCGGGGCGGGGGCGATGTCCCACAGGGTGTAGCCGGTGCCCTGGTCCTGGCCGACGATGATGAACTCGACGCTCTCGGTGGTGGTGGTCTGGATGCTCACGCGTTCCTCCTGTGATCTGAAAGGGGGGGTACGGTGGGCCTCACGCCTGGTCGGGCTGTGAGGCCCCTCGGTTGGGCGTTTGCGGCCAGCGGGATTCCCAGTGCTTACGCGCCCCCGCTGGCCGCGCCCGCGTCAGTTGCGGGTGGTCACGATGGACTGCGGGGTGCGCCCGGGGACCTGCGCCCAGACGGTCTCGGCGTTCTTGATGACGCTGGCGGCCGGGATGCTCTCGGTCCAGCGCAGGATGGTCTTCCGGTTGCCGCGCTCGGTGATCTCGGAGCTGACGACCTCGGCGAGGTGGAAGGTGCCGATGGTGGCGACCTCGGTGCCGACGGCCAGGGCGGTGAGGACCGGGGTGGTGGTGGCGGGCATGGTGGCCTCCATGGGGAGCGACTGTAGTGGTTAGTCACTATGTCTAACGCTGGTCTCCCCAGGGGGCACCGGGGAGACCCGAGGAAATCGCAGGAAATCGCAGGTCAGGCGGCCATGGTCAGGGAGAGCGGACCTCGCCCCTCCGCGAACCGGGGCAGTTCCTCGCCCGTGATCGCCTCGTACAGCGCGCAGTACAGGTTCTCGGCGACCCCGGGGGTGACCGCATTGCCGAGCTGGCGCACCTGGTGCCGCTTCGATCCCATGACCTTGTAGCCCGCCCGGAAAGCCATCGCCCTCTTGATCTCGTGCGGCTGGAGCATCCGGAACAGGACCTCGTCGATGCTGAACTCGCGGGCGCCCGCGACCAGGGCGTACCGGTCGCGGGTCGGGAGGGCACCGATCGGATGGCTGACCGGCCGGGCCTGGCCGTTGCCGTAGTACGGGACGAGCAGGTGATCCGGGGCGGTCACCAGGCCGTGATGGTTCCCGCCGGCCGACACGGTGTGGAGCGGGGAGCTGATGTGCCGCGCCTTCTCCTTGTCGCCGCCGCCCCGCATCGGGATCACGAAGGGCGGCAGGTATGCGAGGGCAGTCTCCAGGCGGGCCGTCTGGGTGCGCAGCGGGTCGTCCACGCTCATCGGCTTCTTGCCGTCGCGGCCTTCACAGGGGACGAGGATGGGCGGGATCACGATGCCGTCGGTCTCGACCGTCGTGCGGGTCGACATCGGCCGGTCGAGGGTGACGGCCTTGTCCCTCCACGTCCCGCCGGTCGGGACGAGGAGCGGCCCGGCCTGGGTGAACTGCGGGGTGTCGTCGAGTCCGCCGAACAGCGAGCCCTGGTCGTCGTCCGCCGCCTCCGCTCCCCAGCCCCAGTACTGGGCGAACCCTGCGCGGGTCCGGGCGATCGTGGCCGGGGCCAGGCCCTCGGGGCAGTCGTCGGTCTTCGGGCGGTCGCCGATCGGCGTTCCGGGGAGCGACCAGTCGATCGCGGCAGCTGCGGGGAGCACCATGGGCTCGACGATCGCGCGGCAGCTCTTGCGGGGGCACCGGTAGTCGTAGCTCTGGCGGTACCGGCCCATGTCCTTGCCGGGCTTGCGGAAGACCTGGATGGCCTCGACCTTCTCGTCGCAGTTGAAGCAGAACGCTTCGGGGCGCAGGATCCACTTGTCCCACTGGGGCGTGCGGCCGAGGCTCCTGTGCCAGTAGGCGACGTACAGCCGGTCGCGGCTCTGCGGGATGTGGTCGAGGCTGCGCGGGTCGACGTGCATGCTGTTGATCGCGCAGACCTTGGTCTCGTAGCCCATCTTGTCGAACTCGGCCATCCACCGGTCCCAGTCGTCCCAGTCGCGGCAGTCGATGACATTCTCGACGACGCCCGCCTTGACCAGGCCGCCCCTGGCGATCACGCCGCGCAGGTACATGGGGACTTCTTCCATCAGGGCGCGCGAGCGCTCCTCGGCCGCCCGCCGCTCCTTGTCGGTCTTGAACTCGGGCTCGTCGAAGTCGATCTGACCCTGGAGCGTCTTGTCGAAGTCGCGCTTCACGCCCCGGGCCGCCGACCACTTCGGGCACTCCGGGGAGGCCCAGAAGATGTCGCAGACCGGCCACTTCTCGACCGGGGCCCGGCGAATGTCGCCCTTCCAGACCTCGCACAGCGGGTTGTTCCAGGCGTGCGTGGCGAGGGCCACGTCCCAGTGGTTCGCGGCCCGGGTGACCCTCACGTTGGGGACCGCGTCCGCGCCCTGCGTGTCGCCGCCCGCGCCGCAGAACCAGCTCATGACGGTCAGCTCGGAGCCGTCGTGCTTGTACGTGGACGCGGAGCCGGCCGCCCAGGCGATGGTGGTGGAGTCGATGTAGGGCAAGGGGGGGCTCCTCGTGAGGCTGTCAGTTGCGGCCGGGTGGGCGGGATTCCCGCCCTCGCCCATCCGGCCGGGGGGCACGTGTTTGGGTGGTTGGTTGATCTACAACCATCATACCCAAGTGTGCTTAGGGTAATCGTGTTGTGATTCCTTTTTCACCAAAGGAACCGCAAAGAACCGCAGGTCAGTACCGCTGCCTCGGGAACCGGAGCAGCGGCTGCCGCTTCATCTGCGGCGGGATCACCGGGTTCAGGCGCTCGTCGAGCAGATACCAGCACCAGTCGAACCCGCCGATCGCGTACCGGCCGGCGGCGTTGGGCTGGCAGACCTCGACGGCCTCCTGACGCTTCTCGCCGCCCAGGAACATCCAGCAGATGTTCAGCACGACCGCGCAGCCCGCGCCGTCGAGCTGGCCGGCGAGGACGTGCACGGTGTCCACCGAGCCGTGTCCGTGCTCGGCGGCCTCGGCCTGGGTGTCGTCCGCGATGCGCTGGACGGTGTCGAGGTCGAACCAGGGCCGCACGTACCCGTCCTGGGTGTCGGCGGGGTCGATCCAGGCCGGGTAGCGGTCGCGGTCGTTCGCGCAGACCATGACTTCGATCATCGGTTCCTCCGTGAGGTCTTCTCGGTCGGGCAGGGGGCGGCCCCGGGGCGGGCGGGATTCCCGCCCTCGCCCGTCCCGGGGCCGTGAGGGGTGGTCAGTCGATGGGGAGGGCCGCCGCCTTGGCGAGGTCGAGGCGGTAGGCGGGGCAGCCGTCGCGGTCGAGCGCTTCGGTGCACAGCGGGTGCCAGACATCCCGGTTGCTGTCGTCGAGGTACGACGTCCACTCGTTCATCCCAGACACCGACCAGCTGGCCTCGCGCTCGCCGATGGCCTCGGCGAAGGTGTGCTGTTCGCCGGCGGCCGTCCAGTACCAGCCCGTGGCTTGCAGCGAGCCGTCGGCCGTCTCCGTCAGCTCGACGCCCGCCGCGTCGAACGCGGCTTCGTGGTCGTGGCCGGTGAGGATGTCCCGTACGGCCGCCGCGGCGACCACGGCCATCACCCGGCCGAGGCGGTAAGCCGCCTGGTGGCTGGCGTTCAGCGCGGTCTGGGCGGCGACGGACAGGGTGCCGCTGTCGGGGAGCGGGTAGGCGGGCCGGGTGGGGGGCTGGGTGGTCATGTGACGTCCTCGTTTCTTCCGGTCGGGGTGGAGGGGGGCGGCCGGGACGGGCGCTGGTGCGCCTCGTCCCGGCCGCCGGGGGTCAGGAGGGGAAGACGATCCGGTACACGGTGCTGAAGGCCTCGTCCTCGACCCGGTGCCATCCGGCCTCGGTCAGCTCGCCGGGGCCGCTCGCGGTGTCCACGGCCTGGCGCAGGATCTCGTCGGCCGCGCCGAGCGTCTCGGTGTCGAGCGGGCCGGTGTCGTCGGCCGTGTCGATCTCGGCCTCGCCGGCGAACACGGAGCAGATGTAGGGCTGGCCGGTGCCGGTCTCAATGAGCACCGATGTCGCTTCGGGGGCCAGGCGGTGAAGGGTCTCGGCAACTCGGCTGGCCGCGATCCGCATCGGGGCCGAGACCGGGGGCTGGTCGTCGCGCGAGCGGTCGCAGTCCTCGCAGGCCGGCTCGTGCCAGTCCGAGGCCGAGCCGCACACGCACCACCAGGACGCGAAGTGCCACGCCCGTTCCCAGCCGCCGATGCTGTACCGGCCGTCGCGGAGCGGAACGACGTTGGCGGCCGTGTCACTCTCATCGGCGTACATCCAGCAGATCTGGATGACGACCTGGCGGCGGGCTCCCCGGCCGCCGGGCGTCCGCTTGCGGGACGCCTTGCGGGTCCTGGCGTTGGCCCGGGTGATCTCGGTCGCCCCGGACTCGCCGCGGTTCAGTGCGCGCCAGTTGATCCGGACCGCGACCGCCAGGGGCGCGGTGTCGCCCTCGTCGTTGATCTCGTAGGTCAGGCCGCTGTCGATGATGTGGACGGTCTCCGCGCTGTCCGCGCGGCCGTCGATGACGTGGATGGTGTCGACGCTGTCGTACCCGTACTTGTCGGCCATCCGGAGGGTCTGCGCGGAGAGCTGCCGGGTGGCGTCGAGGGTGAAGGCGGGGGACAGCCAGCCGTTCCACCGGTTGTCGGGGGCGAGCTGGCAGTCGAGCGGGCCGAACATGTCGTCGATCACGCGGGTGTCGATGATGCCCATCAGGGCTCCTTCGGTTGTGAGGCCGGTTCGGTTGGCGACCCGGACGGGCGGGGATTCCCGCCTCCGCCCGTCCGGGACGGGGTTGCTAGAAGTCGAAGAGGGTGGGGTTGGGCCGCGCCGGCTGGGCTCCCAGCTCGGGGACCAGGTCGCCGGTGTGCTCGGTCCACCAGGCGGCGAGCATCGTTCGGTGGCACCACTGGCCGGGCTTGTTGAGCCGGTCGAAGCACAGGAGGACGGCCGGGGCGTCGAGGTCGAAGGCGCCCGCGATGGCGGTCAGCTCGTCGCGGATCGCGTCGACTCCGGCGGCCGTGAGCTGGCGCCGGTACTGGAACTCGTACGCGTCCGCCGCGAGGTTCGCACGGACGAGGTTCCAGGACGGGGTGACCAGCCGGGCGTGCCCGCCGAGCTGGTACGAGAGCGAGAAGCGCGGGTGGCCGGCCGTCGTGCGGACTGGGGTGCCCATGTGCGGGGCGAACTCCTGGAACGTGCACGTGGCGAGTCGCAGAGCGTCGCTCATGCTGCTGTGTCCCTTCTGGGTGGGGTGGTCCGGCCGGGCCCTGGTGGCCCGGCCGGAGGGGGTGCGGAGGCTAGCCCCGGCAGACGCAGGTCTCCTGGTTCCCGGGCTCGGTGCCGTAGGTCTGGCTGGCCTGGCGCAGGATCGCGGTGAGGGCCTGGCAGAGGTCCGAGTTGTCGTCGTGCCTGGCCTGGGCCGTGAGCTGGGCCCTCATCCACGGGATCAGGTAGCCCATGTCCCGCCCGGAGACCTCCATGGGCTCGTCGGAGACGAACTCCGGCGGGAACGGGTTGTAGACGTAGTCGTCCTCGGGGGTGGGCTGGGTGGTCATGTGGATCTCCCTTGGGTGCCGAGTGGTGTAGTGGGTAGTCACTATTACCAACGCGTGAGGGGCCGCTGTGGTTCCGGGGAAACCCCCAGGTTTTCGGAGAAAGTGCAGGTCAGCGACCTAGGCCGCGAACTCGAAGAGGTCGAGCTGCTTCGGCTGCCGGTTCAGCCAGTCGTGCGTCCGGAGCGGCCCGCCCGCGTACCCGGGCAGGTACAGCAGGCACGTCCGGACGTTCGTCCCGGAGACCGCGAACGAGTCGGCGGGCAGCGGCTCGATCTCCCCGCCGACCTCTTCGACCATCGCCCGGAACTCGCTGGTCTTCCGGTCCGACCGCCACATCAGCCCCTCGCTCATGACCGAGACCAAGATCCCGTCGTCCTTCATGAACCCGATCGCATGCTGGATGTGGTCGAGGCCGTTCGAGAAGGGCGGGTTCATCACGATCCGGTCGAAGCCCTCCGCGTACTCCATCGGGTCCTGGGCGAGGAAGTCGCCGGCGAACACCCGGCGGCAGTCGCCCTGCTCGCGCAGGATGTCCGCGCGCCGCTCGTCGACCTCGTAGGCGTCGACCAGGCCGCCGCGCTTGGCGACCTCCTGCGTGAGCGCCCCGGCGCCCGCCGAGGGCTCCAGCACGCTCATCCCGGCGTAGATCCCGGCCAGGTCGCACACCTGCATGACCAGCGCGTGCGGGGTCGGGAACCAGCCCTGCTCGTACCGGGACGGGTACTCGCCGGCCGCGATGCACTGGGCGAAGTGCTCCTCGATCCGGTGCGGGAAGACGTGCGCGCGGACCGCCTTGCGGCCGTCCCACCGGCCGCCCATCTCCTTGAGCACGACGTTCAGCGCCTCGTAGACCGGCCGGTCCAGCTCGAACGGGATCTTCACCTGGTCGCCTCGGATCTCGGTGCGCGGGTCGGCGAGGGCCGAGAGGACGTTCGTCGGGAATCGCATGGTGGCTCCTTCATCTGGTCGGGTGGTGGAGGGGGGAGGCGGGGGGCTGGGGGCCTAAAACCCGTGAGAGCCGCTGTGACCGCCTCGTTGGGCCTGGGGGTAGGTGGGGAAAAAGGCCGTTTTCGCCCCCTTCCGCGCACCGTTCGGGTATGGGTGCGCCCCGCCCCTTCTCGGGGCGGGGCGCGGTGGGGCGGGTGGTCAGGCGGCCGAGGACGAGGCGGCGGCCTCCGGGTTGATCTCGATCGCGTTCGCGCGGACCGAGGCGATCGCCTGGGCCTCGCGGAGCTTCTTCGTGGCGCGCAGGGTCAGCTCACGCAGGTGCTCGATCCGGAGCTGGTGGCCGGGGACGCCTCCGGGTGTTCCGGCGAGCAGCAGGGCCAGCTCCTCGGGGTCGGCGGAGGCGAGTTCGGACAGGATCTCGCCGGCCACGCTCAGCTTGTCGATCTTGCCGACGAGCTTGGTCCGGTCGGTGGTGATCCGCTCGCGCTCCTCGGCGGGGACGTCGAGGGTGGGCAGGGACTCCTGCCCGTCCTTCGGCTTCGCGGCCTCGTCGGCCAGGACGAAGAACGAGCCCTGCCCTTCCACCCGCTTCTCCTCCGTGCGCGCCGCCTGGGCGAACGCCTCGGCGTCCCGGGTGCTCTTGAACTCGCCCCGGGCGTACCGGGTGAGGAACCGCATCTGGTTGTCGCAGTTCAGCAGGGAGACGTACCAGGCGAGGCCGACCGGGAGGTGTCCCTTGCCCAGGGCCTCGCGGGCGGGCTCGCACAGGCGCAGGAGGTCGATCCGCCAGCCGACGTAGGCCGGGCTCTTGCCGACCATCTTGGAGACCTCGTCGATGCTGTACTCGGCGTCGGTCAGCCTCTTGAAGCTCTCGGCCTCTTCGATCGGGGTCATGTCCGCGCGGCCGACGTTCTCGGCGACCTGGCGGGCCAGGGTCTCGCGGTCGCCCTCGACCAGGCCGTGGGTGACCACCGCGTCCAGCTCGGTGATCCCGGCGGCCTGGGCGGCCCTCCACCTGCGCTCGCCGAGGACGAGCACGTACCGCTTGGTGCCCGGGACGTACCGGAGGCTGACCGGCTGGAGCTGGCCCAGCTCCCGCATCGAACCGGTCAGTTCCTCCAGCTTGACCGGGTCGAAGGTCTTGCGCGGCTGGCTCGGGTCGCGGTCGATCCGGTCGACCGGGACGCGCTTCTGGACGGTCTTGATCTCGACCGGCTTGGCGGCCGGGGCCACCGGGGCCGCCGTCTTCTTCTCGGCCTTGGCCGGGGCGTCGGCCTTGGCGGTCTTGCGGGCGCGGGTGGTGGTGGCGGGCATGGGGGGGGCCTCCTTGGTGGTGGGGTGTAGTGGGTAGTCACTATTACCAACGCTGGGAGGGTCCGTGTGGTTCCGGGTAGATTCCGAGTTTTCGCAGGTCAGAGCCGTTTTTTCGCTCCCCTCCGGGGTCTCTCCGTCCGCCCCCGGGGTGTCCTCCGCCGGGGCCTCGGGCTCCGCCTGGTCCTCCTCGGCGTGAGCGGCGGCCAGGGCCTCGGCCATCTCGGCCGCGCTCCGGCGGCCGGTCACCAGCGCCCACTGGACCAGGTACGGCTCGCCGGGCACGGACACGCTCCTCGGGTTGGCCCGGGTCACCTCGAACCAGCCGTTCTCGGTCTGGACGAAGTCGCCCTTCTTGAAGTCGGCCCTCCCCCAGATCTTCGGCGTCTCGGGCTCCGGCTCCGGCTCGGCCGCCCGCAGCTCCTCGGGTTCCGGAGCAGGCTCGGGCTCAGCCGGCGCGGGCTCCGGCTCGACCGGGGCAAGCTCCACCGGCTTGATGGTCCGCACGTAGCCGCTCCGGTCCCGGGACAGCGCCCAGTCGTCCGGGCCGCACTCGTACCCGTGCTCCGCCAGGACCCGGGCGACCTCACCCCGGAGGTTGCGCCCGTAGATCGTCCGGTTGAACTTCTCGCCGTCCGGTGGCGTGAGCTTCACCGGCTGGAAGTCCTTGTGCGGGCGGCTCCCGCCGTTCCACCACGTCATCGTCGCCTCGGCCCCGCCGATCGGGCACTCGACGAACACCTTCTTCGGCACCTTCGGGTCGCTCGTGGACTTCTTCTTCGGCTTCGGGTTCGCCGCCTCGGCCTCGCGCAGGGCGCTCGCTGGCTGCTGCTCGGACGCCTCGGCCGCCGACTTGGTACCGGGGACCTTCCCGTCGGCCATGAAGGCGCGCATCGCGTCCCCCGGGCAGCGGGCCGACACCTTCGTGTAGTCGACCGTGTGCGTCCAGACCCGGCCGCGATCCGTGGCGTCCTCGCAGGTCATGACCTGCTTGGGTGCCAGCCGCAGGTTCCACGCGATCGACAGGGTCTTCGGGTTGACCCGCTCGATCTCGTACCAGGAGCCGAGGGTGCGCACGAAGTCACCGGCCACGAAGTCCGCAGGGCCCCAGATCTTCACGCCCTCGGCCTCGGCCTTGGCGACCACCCGCTCCCAGTACTCGATCTCCTCGGTCAGGTCGAGGATCAGCCGCTCGTGCCGTCCGCCCTCCCGGCCGGCCTCCTTCTCCTGGTCCCGGTAGCGCTCCTGCGCGCGCAGGTCGGCGCGCAGCTTCTCCAGCCGCCGCAGCGTGCGCTGCGGGTTGTTCCGGAACTCCGCGTAGCCCTCGGACGCCGCCGCCCGGTTCGCCCAGTACGAGGCCCGGTCGCGCTCCTCGAACGACTTCCTCATGTTCGCGTCGATCCGGGCGGCGTCCCGGCGGGCCTTCCCCTCCGAGTGGTGGCCTACGAGGATCGGCTGACCGAACTCGAACCTCCGGCTGATGTTGTCGGCGGTCGCCCGCCGGGCGTCGGCCGAGGCGACCGCCCGGCCCGCGCGGTCGCCGAACCGCTCGGCGCGGTCCTCGGCGCGCTCCTCGCGGTCGGCCTCGGCCTCCGCGAAGGTCCGCCGCTCGCCCTCGTTGATCTCGACGGTCACCTCGTGGCCGGCGGCCTCCAGGGCGGCCTTGGCCCCGTTGATCCGCCAGTGCTGCGCCTCCTTGTCCCGGGAGTTGCGGATGTAGATGCCGACGTGCCGGGACCACCGGAAGCCGTGGTCCTTGACGATCTCGTAGACGCCGTCTCCCTTGGCGGAGCCGTCGAGCACGGTGCCCTCGGCTCGGGTGTGGCTGATCGTGATGCTCGCCATTTGGCGGGCCTCCGTTCTGGAATGGGGGCGGCCCGGCGGTTGCCGGGCCGTCAGTGGTCGGGGTGGGTCAGTTCGCGCCGCCCATGTCCCAGCCCATGCCGGCCCGGTCGCGGGCCTCCTCGCGGCGCCGGTTGGCCAGGCGCGCGTCCCGGGCCTCCGGGGCCTCCTGCCAGATCTCGATGTCCTCGAAGGGGCCGGTGTGGCGGAAGCTGCGCGCGATGGCCGCCGCCGCCTCCTGCGGGCTCAGGTGCTCCTCGCCGTTGTTGAGGTAGGTCGTGTTCACCTCGCGGCCGTCGCGGCCGTCACGGGCGTTCGCGGCCTTGATGGCGTACGAGTAGCGGATCATCCAGCGCTGGGCGGTGAGGTCTACGGACATGGCGGGCTCCTGTGAGGTTGGGATGTAGTGGTTAGTCACTATGTCCAACGCGTGTACGACCCTTGTGGTTTCGGGTGGAACCCGAGGAATCGCAAGAAATCGCAGGTCAGGACGTTGCAGGGCTCTCCACCTTCTCGCGGTCGAGCCGGGTGCGGGCCTCCCGCCGGGCGTCCGCCCAGGCGTAGATCAGGGCCTTCCCGACCTCACCGGCGGACTCGCCCGGGGTCTTGCCCTCCTCGATGGCTGCCAGGTAGCGGCGGCCGATGAACGAGATCGCCTTGTCGGTGGTGAAGGCTTCCGTCAGGCGGTCGAGGTCGAGGTGCGGGAACGACCCGTACAGGGACAGGGCCGCGAGACCGGCGATCCTGCCGACCGCGTCGCCGAGGTCGTGGACCTGTCGGGCGGTGGGGAGCTGGGTGGCGTTCATGGTGGTGCCCTTTCTGGAGGAAGGGGCGCGGCCCGGTGGCCGGGCACGGTTCGGGTGGCGGTCAGCCGCCGAGGATGGCCGTACCGACCGCGGTGAGGCCGACGGTCCGGCCCGCACTCATCGACGTCCCGCCCGTGTACTTGGCCCAGCCCTGCTCGATCACCCACTCGACCATGTCCTTGCGGGGTCGCTCGGCCTTCTCGGACATGACCTTCACGCCCTTGCCGATGGCGAACTCCTGGAGCCGGATGTTGTCGCCCTCGATGGCGGCCAGCGTGCGCTTCTGGGCCGGGGTCGCCTTCGGGATCTCGACCGGCGCGGGCTCGGGCGCCGGGGCGGGCTCCGGGGCGGGCTCCTCGGCCGGAGCCTGGTCGTCGTCGATGCCCATGCCGCTGGTGGCGCTCAGGAAGCGCCGCAGACCCTCGTGCCCGTGGAGGCGGGCCGCGTTGGTGACCAGGCTCGCGCTCAGGGCGATCCCGTACGAGACGAGGTCTTCGGTCGCCTTCGCACGCTGCCGGTCAAGGCCCTCGCGGACGCCGTGGCGCTCGATGCGGACGAGCAGGTCGGCCCAGGGCTTGACCTCGCTGTCGGCCACCATGACGGCTTCCATCAGGGAGGTTAGGTCGGTGCCCTTGATCGCGCAGGCTTCGGTCAGCCGGGTGCGGGCACCCTCGGCGGCCTCGAAGGTGTTGCCCGCGTGGTTGGTCAGGATCTTGAGGGCCTGGGTGGCGTCCATTTCGGGATCCCTTGAGTGGTGGGTTGTAGTGGTTAGTCACTATATCCAACGCATGTACGCCCCCGGGGGTTCCGGGTGATTCCAGGAAAATCGGGGAAAGTTTGCAGGTCAGAGCCTTGCCGGGCCACCTCCGGGGCGGCCCGGAGCCGCGCCCGTAGTGTCTAGCCACTATCCTTCAGGCATGGCACGCACCCAGCTTCCCGAACCGTTCGCCGCCCTCGCCGCCCTCGCCGGCGAGCCGACCATCGAGCAGGCCCAGCTCCTCGGCCGCGCACTCAAGGACGTCCCGGCGCTCCAGCGCTGGCTACGCGAGCAGCGCCAGGTCACCGTTCGCGCGCTCCTCGACGGCCAGCACACCAGGGAGGACCTGGCGCCGCACCTGGAGGTCACTCCGCAGCGGGTCGCGGACATCGCCTCCGGCCACCTGAACTCGGCCGCCCTCGCCCGCAAGGCCCGCCAGACCGGCTGACGACCGACGAGCGCCCGCGCCCCCCCGGCCCCGGGCGGCGGGGGCCCCCCCCGCCTTCCGGCAGGGGCGGCGCCCCCCCCCCCCGCCGCGGGGCCCCCGGCCCCCCC
>NZ_BMWG01000003.1:83684-441063 GCF_014651115.1 Streptomyces inusitatus
CTCCCCCCGCCCCCCCCCGCCCGCAGCCCCCCCGAGCGGGCGAGCCGCCCCGCGCGCCCCCCCCCCCCCCGGGGGGGGGCGCCGGCGCGCTCCTGCGTCTTCGGCGAAGAGGCCGAGCCGTTCCGCAACGGCGAGCGCTCCGGCACGCACGTCCTCGCCCTCACCCGCGACGCGGACGAGACGATCGCGGCCAACGCCGACGAGATCGAGCCGCCTTCGACTCGGAAGTCCTGACCCTTGCCCTGGGTGAGGTCAAAGCTCAGCAGGACGCGCGCGATGGCCACGGTCGGGGTCTTGGGAGGGGGGACTCTTCATCCTCTGGGGCTCCTTTGGGGTGTCCGGATACCACCGGACACCGTCCGGGCGGATAGTGGTTAGTCACTACGCCCAACGCGTGTGACCCGCTGGAGTTCCGGGGCGATCCGAGAGAAAACCGCAGTTCGGACACAGTGGACGCTGTCCGGACACTGTCCGGGCGGACGTGTCCGGACAGCGTCCGGGAGCGTCCGGGTCAGCCGATGTCGGCGAGGAGAACGGTGGCGTTGTCCGCGTAGGGATGCGGACCCTCAGCCAGGGATGCGCGCACGGCGGTCTCGATCGCAGCGTCCACGAACCGCAGGGCGATGCCGGTCGACAGGTCCTCGTCGACCTCGGCGAACAGGTCGTGGCCGGCGTCCTGGTGGGGCTCGTACGCGCCGTCGCTGGCGAGGAGGAGGCGGCACGGTCCGTCGAGCTGGATGGTCACCGCTTCGATTGCCGGGTGGCCATACCTGCTCATGGTCTCGTCGTCGGTGCGCCCGGATCCGAGGTACGAGGTGATCTCGTTCCGGCTCCCGCCGCTGGGGAACCTCGGGGTCGGCGGCAACACCCGGCGCATGTTGTGGTCCTCGGTCAGACGCCGGGTGATGCCGCGTACGAGGAGGTAGGCGCGGCAGTCGCCGGCCCACGCAACTTTCAGCCGCTGGTCGGGGGCGAGGACGGCGACCACCGCGGCGGCCGAGGGCATGTAGCGCCACATGTACGGGTCCTGCCGGTTCGGTTCGGCCGCGTAGCTGTCGTAGATGTGGCGCAGTCCGGCCTCCGAGTCGGCGCGGCGGGAGGCGGCGCGGGCCAGGCGGCGGGCCGCGGTGCGGGTCCACTCACGGACCTCCTCCGTGGAGCCGATGCCGTCGAGGAGGACGTACGCGCGGGTCCCATCGGGGGCCGTGTGGACGGCGGTCGCGTCGCATTGAGTGGTGCGCAGGCCGGTGTTCTGGGCAGTCGTATAGGTGCGCATAGGGGCTCCGTTCTTCTCTGCTTGGACGAGTGTGGGTCAGGCCGCGGCGAGCGTGGTGGCGGGCTGGGCGGTGCGGATGGTCTGCCAGATCTCGCCGGGGGTGATGCCGAAGGGCACGGGCAGCTCGACGAGGATCAGGCCGCCGTCGAAGACCGTGAGGCGTCCGGGGAGGTGCTGGGCGGTGCGGGTGCCGGTGCTCGGCCGGTACACCGTGGGGTGCGCGTCCGCGCGGCCGTGGTCGGCGACCTCGCCGGCGAGGTGATGGTGGTCGGTGTGCAGGTCGAGGAGCGCGACCAGTGCGGCCGTCACCTCCTGGCCGTCGCTGCTGTCGAGGAGGCCGCTGGACAGGATCGCCAGGAGGCGGGCGCGCAGCTCGCGCTCGCGGACCGCGTGGAGCGGGTTGGCGGGCATCAGGTCGCCGACGCCGGGCAGGTGGCCGACGAGGGGCGCGGAGACGTACCCGATGACCTCGCACGGGAATTCGATGGGGGCGGCCGTGCGGGCCTGGTGGAGAATCGCGCGGGCGCGGCCAGTGATGTCCTGGTCTCCGGTCCGGCCGTTGAGGACCGAGGCGGCCTGGTCGAGGGCGCGGGCGGTGAGGCGCAGGGCGCGGGACTCGGGGTGGCCGTCGGCGCGACCCAGGGTGATGCCGGCGAGGAGGAGGGCGCGGTGGGCGGCCTTCGAGCGAGCGTTCATGACGTCGGTCCTCTCTCTGTGGTTCAGGCGGCGGCGACGATGGCGGCGGCGGCCACGTGGTAGCAGCGCGTTCCGCGCAGGCCGGCCGGGCAGTTGCACTGGCCGGAGGCGGCCGTCCGGTAGACCTCGCTGCCGTCGTCGGAGACGGTGAGGAAGATCTGCGTCCGGCTGCGGTGACGCCGGAGGGGGACGAGCGCGCCGAGCTCCAGGAGCTCAACCGCCTTGGTGACCTGCCAGGCGTGATGGCCGGTGGCGTTGGCGCGGGCCCGGCGGACCTTGGCCCGGCACTTGGGGCCATAGCCGTCGGGCGAGGGGCAGCGCAGAATCCGGTGGCACTTGAGGCAGCGGGCGGGCTCGGTGGCGCTCATGGCCGCCCCTTTCGCTTTGGTGGGTGGTGTGTGGTGTCAACCCCCATCATACCCAAGTGACTTTAGGTAAAATAGGTTTGGATTCCTGGGGTGGCAAAGGGTAGGCAAAGAAGCCGAGTTGGAAGTCGGATGCCCGCCCCCTCCTGGGGGCGAGCACCCGCGCAGCCGGTCGGACTACTGACTCTTGGGCCTCACGCAGCCGTCGTGCCGGTCGCAGTTGCACTTCCCGCAGCCCGCGCAGCTCTGCCCGGCACCCAGCCCGCATCCGGAGCAGCCGCCGGACGCCTCCAGGTCGGCGTCCTCCAGCGCGTCCGCCAGGTCGAGCAGCGCGCCCCTCTTGAACAGCTTCCGGGGCCTGCACGAGCCGTCGCAGAACTCCGGGCCGCCGAGGAGCACCGCGTCCTCGCCCTGGTGGCCCTCGCAGCCCTCGGCGTTCCGGACGCGTACGGTGATCTCGCCGATCTTCAGCTCTCCCTCGCCCTCGATGTCGGCGCGGGACCGGAGGGCGCCGACCTCGGCGATCATCGCCAGGTGGTCGGTGACGGGCTCGCCCTGGGCTCGGGCAACGCCCCAGACGATGTCCCGCAGCGGGCCGGGGCCACTGGCGAAGAAGGTTCGCTCCTCGATGGCGGGGTGCTCGATCGTGACGTCGTACATGGCGGTTCTCCTCCGTTGGATGGTGGAGGGGCGGGCCGGGCGGCCCGCCCCGGTGTGCTGGTGCGGGTCAGGCGCGGGCCGGGTCCGGCTGCGGCCGGTGGGCGAAGACGCACAGGGAGCTGAGGCGCAGGGGCTCGACAGCCCATCCGGCGTCCGCGAACCGGTCACGGACGGCTTCGAGGCACGGGCCGTGCAAGCCGTCGTCCCGGCGTCGGGCGAGGCCGCGCTCGATCCAGTAGGCGGCGACCAGGCCGTGGCCGCGGGGCTCGACCGCGAAGCCGCTCACCGGGACGTCGGTGTCGGCCGGGTCCGTGATGTCGTGCTCGTCGGTCAGGTTCGCGCCCTTCATCCCGGCGAGAACGGTGCGGGCTGCGATGACGTCCGGGTGCTCGGAGTGCCGGGGGGCGCTGCCCCTGGTCCACGCGGCCGGAGCGGCCTCCAGCTCGGCAGCGGCCCGGTTTGCTTCGGCTGCATACACCGGGTCGTGCTTCGCGAGGTAGTCCACGGCGATGGTCAGGCGGTTAAGGGCCGCCTTCCACTCGGGGTCTGTCGCGTCCGGGTTGGTGCGCACCCGGGCGCCAGCCTCTTCGGCGGTCTGGCGGGCCTCGGAGATCAGCCGGTCGATCCGCACCTGGGCGGCCTTCTCGCGCTCGCCGGACAGGGCGGACTGCTCCTCGTCCAGCTTTCCGCTCACGGTGCCCTCGTGGCAGAGCGTCGAGGTCTCGCCAGGGGCCGCGCCGTGCGGGTCGGAGGTGTACCGGTCGTGAACGAGGACCTGGTCGGCCGCCTCGGCGAGCGCCAGGATCTCGGCGCTGCGCTCGCCGGGCTCGATCGGGTCGGCGGAGCAGCGGGCGGCGGTCAGGGGGGAGTCAGGCTCGGTGGCCGCAGGGCGCTCGGCGGCCAGCTTCTCGGCGGCCTTCGTGCACGGGGAGCAGAACCGGTCGACGTCGGCCAGCTCGGCGTCGGTGAGGCGTGTGCCGGTCCGCCGGCCGCACAGGGCCTTGTCGACCGCGCTCTGCGCGTAGTGGGGGAGGACGCCGCTGGCACTGCGGACCGGGATGATCCCAGCCTGCTGGTGGAGGGGGAGCGCGTGGGGCATGGTTCTGGCCTTTCGAGGTGGGTGGTGAGTGGGTCACCCCCCATCATACCCAAGAAGACTTAGGTAAATCGTGTTGGCTAAAGAAATCGCAGGAAGATTGCGCAGCACCAACGGCACTCGCGCTTACCGAACTCAACTTGTGGAACACTCCTCCGCATGACCGCCCGACCGAAGAAGACCCGCACCCCCTACACGCCGAGCGCCGACCTGGTGACCGCACTCGCCGATCTGAAGACCGAGGAGGCAGCGTTCGAGACGGCCCGCCAGGCCGCCCGCCGCGCGGTCGCCGACGAGCTGCGCGCCTCCGGCCAGTCCAACGCCCGCGTCGCCGAGCACACCCCGTGGACCGAGGAGACCGTACGCGGCATCGCCAACGAGCACGGCATCCCGCCCCGGCCGAAGGGCGGCAACCCGCCCACGTACAAACCCAGTCCGGAAATCGCCGCCGCGTTCGCCGCCCTCACCAAGGCCGGAAAGGATTACGAGGAGAAGCGACAGGCGACACGCAAGGCGGTCGCAGACGACCTTCGGGCCGCGAAGGTGTCCCACGCCCGCGTCGCCGAGCACACCCCGTGGACCGAGGCGACCGTACGCAGCATCGCCGAGGAGCACGGCGTTCCGCCGCTTCGGAAGCCCACCGTCCGATCCATCCACGACTGAGGAGCCCAGTGGCAGACACAGACACCGAGAAGACGACAGCACCCGTGGTGACCGTCGGCGTTGCGCAGCGGCCCGGGACCGAGCCGCCGTACGCGGATGGATGGCACGTCCACCGGCGCGGTGAACGGGTGTCTGCGGTCGTCGTGGACGGGGCTGGCCACCACGAGGTCGTCGTCGACTACGCCCGGCTCGCACCGTCGACGGTCGCCCTGACGGGGATGGCCATGGGCGGGCTCGTCGGCCTGATCACCGCCGGCCGCATGGCGCACGCGTACGAGTATCCGCCGCACGTGTCTGCCGCCATCGCCTCCGTGGAGCCCGGACTCCCGACCAGCGTCCATTGGATCGGCGACTGCCGGGTGTGCGGCTGGGACGGCGAGAAGCTGACCCTGTGGTCAACGGACCAGACCATGGGCGAGTGGCTGCGCTGGAACGGCGGCAAGACAATCAAGGTCCTGCCCGTCGAGGTCACCGAGACTCAGGACAACTGGGCGCGCCTCGGCCTCTCCCAGGCGACCGAGATGACGTGCCGCCAGGTGGAGATCCCTGAGGACATCCCGCTGGTGATCATTTACAGCGACGGGGTCTCGGACCAGGTGACCCCGGAGACCGCAGAGGAACTGTGCCGGGAGCACGCCGATGACCCGCAGGCCCTGGCTGACGCGCTCGTAGCCGCCGCCGAGGGCGAGAACGACAAGGACACCGGGGAGTTTTACCGGGACGACGCGACCGTGATCGTCCTGCGCAGGCCCGCCGCCTGACACGGCCCTGCCTCCCGCCGGGCGACCTGGCGGGAGGCTCAGTTGAACAGGCGCAGGTAGGCGGACCGGCCCGCCCGGAACGGGTCCTCCGCGATCATGCCCCGCTCCACGGCGGTCCGGATGTCCGACAGGGCCAGCTCCAAGGCGTCCACGACCGGATCGCGCTCCGGGGGGACGCCCGGGAGCGCGCGCAGTCTGGCCAGCGCCGTGGCGAACGCCTCGGGAAACGCCTCTTCGGTGAAGGCACGGTCGTCGTTGTCCAGGGCGGCGTCCTCCAGGACATCGTGGAGGCTGGCCGTGTACCAGTCGTGGGCCTGGTCGCCGGTATCGGATTCCGTGGTCACGCACTCAGTCAAGCATGGTGCTGACACGCAATATCGCCCTTTGCTTGCGCGACGAGGTGGCCGTCGGGGAACGCCCGCATGCGACGCTGTCGCACCTGCCATGACGGCCTCCTGCCAGCTGTCGGACGGGCGGAGCCGCACCGTCCCGGAAGACACGCAGTGGCCCCGCACGGAGTTCGTGCGGGGCCACTGCGCGTGCCCGGCCCGCCGGGGGAGGGCGGGCCGCCTAGGCGGCGCGGGCCATGATCAGGATCACGAGGAGAAGAGCCATCAGGCCGCCTGCGATCCACTGCCCCGGGGGGATGTCCGAGGGCCGGAACGGCTCGGGCTGGATGATCTGCTCGCCGTCCGGGACGTGGCCGCCGTGGAACTCCTCGCGGTGCCTGCGGCGCTCCTCGGTCGCGCCGGCCTGGGTGAGCACCGAGGGCGACGTCGTCTTGCATCGCTCGCACCGGTACTGGTAGCCCATCGCTGCCTCCGTCATTTCAGATCACCTCCCCTCATAATGCTGGATTTTCCATGCGGTCGGACCCCGGTCGGCGTCCTGGATGAACCGGTATCCGGCCGCGATGTCCTCCGCGATCCAGCGCTCGGCGGCCGGGTCGCCCCCCTCTGCCGGGGCGTTGGCGGTGTTGTTGGTGTTGGTGTTGGCGGCCTGACCTGCAACAACAACGTCCCCTTGGGGGGGGTCCTGAGCAGGGGGCAGTGGCGGGAAGTCGTGGTGGTGGATGCCGGGCCCGTTCCCGGCCGGTGAGCGCACCCCCGCCCGATAGGGGATACCGGCCTCATCCAGCAGCCCCTTCACGGCCCGAGTATCGGGCAGGGAGAGGTGTGCGCGGAGGGTCGTGTGAAGCACTCCGCTGCCCCCTTGGTAGAGGTGGTGGAGAGCCCGGATCAGGTCCTGCCGGGAGAGGCTGGCAGCGGCTTCTTCCGGCTCCTCTTCCAGTTGCTCTTCAGGCTCCGCTTCCGGCTGCTCTCCCGACTCCTCTTCGACCTCTTCCAGGAGGGCCGAGTCGACCTTCTCGTCGTCCTTTTTGCCGGCCTCCTCGCCGGTCGCCTCCTGGCGCTTCCGAAGGCGAGCGAAGAGGCCGCCGCGGGGAGCGGGGGCACCCTCCTTCGACGCCTCCTCGGTGGCCTCCTTCTTGCCTTCCGCCGAAGCCTTGCTCTTCGCGGGGGCGTCCTTCTTGTCCTTCGCGGGGGCCTTGCCCTTTTCGCCCTTCTCCCCCTTCGCGGCCCCCTTCACGGATTTGCTTTCGGGAAGTTCGATCTGGCCGGAGGCGACCAGGGCGGCGAGAGTGAGCGCCACTCCCCCGACGATCCAGGGCGTGATCCAGCTCCGCTGTGACAGCTGCGCCACCCAGTAGACGGCGAACCCGGTGCCGGCGAAGCGGGCCCCGATGGAGCCCTTCGATCCGATCTGGCCAGTGAGCCACTGGATGCCGAGCACTATGAGCATGGTGAGGCCGGTGGCGCAGAGGCAGAGCATCTGCCACAGGGCGGTCAGGAGGCTGCTCAGGGCGCGTAGGAGATGGCGTAGACCGCGCAGGAGGTGCGGGCTGGCGTTCTTGCCGACCTCGACGGCGAGCGGGCCCAGCTCGGCGAGCGGGCGCGGGTCGGCGTACTGCCGGAGTTCAGGCAGGGCGAAGCCGCGGGGGCGGGCCTGCTCCCCTGCCTCCTCGCGCTCGGCTCCTTCGGCGGCCTCGGAGGGCGCATGCGCGGACGGGGCGTCGGCGTCGGCGTCGAGCGAAGGGACGACCGCAGGGGTCGGGACCGGCCATGTCCCCGAGCCCGACTCCTCGTCGGGCCCGGGGACGGCGTGAAGGTGTGCGGGGCTCATCAGGAGATCCGGCTCACGATCGAATCGAACATGTTCATGAACACGGCCAGGGATCCGCCGGAGGATCCGGCGGCGAAGGAGAACAGGATCGTGACGACTGCCAGGGTGCGGGTGGTCTGCTTGCGGTACAGGATGATCGAGAGCAGGATCACGGCAAGGCCAGCCATGGTGATCCGGCCACCTCCGACTGTGACACCGACGTCGTTGAGGACCCCGAGGATGTCCTGCACGATGCTGCGGAACTTCAGGGGATCACCTGCTGCTGCAAGGCCGCTTCCGGCGAGGAGGCTGAGGCCGAACACGGCACCCCAGCCGAGTTCGGGCATCTTCCCCTTGCCGGCGTTCTTACCGGTGCCGAACATGAGGAGCGTTACGAGGAAGGCCGCGACGCCGAAGGAGCCGAGGCCACCGATGACAGACATGGTCAGGATTTCCGTTCTGGGTTAGACCTCGGCCGACGTTCCGTACAGCAGGACGCCGACGACCATCGAGACGAGTGGGATACGGGCGAGGAGTGCGATCGGCGGGAGCCAGCTCCGGGACTTGTGGTCGAAACACCAGATGGCGACGGCGATGCCGTACCAGATGCAGACGTAGAAGTCGGTCCACGAGTCGTACGTAGCGGCGAGGTAGGCGACCTCGGCCGTGAAGAACTGCGGGACTCCGCCCGCGAATCCGCCGGCCAGGGCGGTGCCGTTGTAGAGGCCGTGGCGGGTCGGCCCGCGCAGACTCCCCCACCACTCGGTCACGGACGCCTTGGGGTTGAAGGGCTGCGCCCTATAACTGGGGCGCTCGTACTCCTTCTTCGGGTTCTTGCCGTACAGCCAGCGTCGGCGGATCGTCGGGGGGACCGTGTCGCCACCCTCGCCCTCTTCCTCGCTGGCAGCCTCGTCCTCGCCGGTCTCCTCGTCGGTCTCCTCGTCGAGTTCGTCGTAGTCCTGGGGGACGTCGAGCTGCGTCTCACAGTCCGCGCACCAGAAGGCGACGAGCATGCCGGTGGGCTTGGCGCGGACCTCGTGCGGGGCCGGGTGCTCGCACGGGTCAGGAGCGGGGACGTGGTGGGGAACGCCGTTGATCCACTTCACGCTGTCGCCGGTGGGCTGCGGGGGCGGGGTGATGTCCTTCTTCGGGGCCCACCAGTCGGGGAGGCGGTGCCCGTCGCGGTCGGGCACTTCCACCCGGGCCGCCGGGGTGGCGACCTGGGCGGGGATGGCCGGCGGCTCGGCGGCCACGGGCTGTGCCGTGTCCACGACCTTCTTCTCCGGCTCGTCCTTGGCCCGGCCGAACTGGAAGACGTCACGGACGCGGAACGGGCTCTCGGCCGGGCTCTCGGCCGGGGCCTCGTCTTCGGGCTGATCGTCGGTGCGGTCCACGCGGTCACTTCCTTCGGTACGGCGTGAAGAGGGCGGCGGCGCGGCGGCCGGGGTGCTCCCCCGCCGCGCGGTGACGGCGGTTCAGAGAGCGCAGGACGGGCACGGTGCGGTCTGCGGGGACGATCCGGATGCCGTCGAGAACCAGCTCCCCGGCGGCGATCGGGGCGCCTTCCATGGAGACCAGGGGTGCTGCGTGGCATCCGAGGGCCTGGCCGACGGCGCGGGCCTCGTGGCGAATGCCGCGCAGCCGGTCGGTGACGTCGCGGTCGCCGTGCATCAGCCGGCCGCCGGAGACGCGGAGCGGGTAGCGGGCCGACCACTTCTTGCTGTCGAGGACGATCACGATGCCGCTCGGGCTGATCACGAGGTGGTCGACGTTCGCCCGGCCGGTCGGCAGGGCGCGGTCGTGGAGGACCGTCCAGCCCTCGCGGGCCAGGGGGCGGAGGCGGGCGGCGGTGCGCCGCTCCCCCACTGCCCCGGCGGCCCACTGGTCTGCCTGGCGACCGCGTGCGGTCTGGATGCCCGCGAGGTCGGCAAGGCGGACCAGGGGACTGCGGAGGCTACGGGCTCGGGCGGCGGCGGAGGAGCCCGCACCGGGCCGCCGGTGCTGCTGGACGTACCAGGCAGCAACGGCGACCGCGGCGAGGACCAGGGCGAGGGTCATGACGCCTTCTCGATTCGGGACCGGGTGCGGCGGATGGTCTCGGTGAGGTTCGGCCGGTCGCCGTGCGCGGCGCGGATCTGGGCGGTCAGGTCGTCGTCGCTGATCTTCGGGTCGGCCTTGAGGATCTGGCGCATCGTGGCGGCCATCGAACCCCCGGAGATTGGGGTGACCGGCGGTGCCGGAGGCACCGGCGCGGCCGGGGGTGCGGGCGCGGCCGGGGGTGCGGGGGGCGGGGGGACCTGGACGGACACCGACCCGGCCGGCTCTTCGTACGCAGGGGGTGCTGGCGCGGGAGGCACCGGCGCGGCCGGGGGTGCGGGGGGCGGGGGGACCTGGACGGACACTGTCCCGGTCGGCTGTCCGGACATCTGCGGGGCCAGGGCTTGAGCGGGCTGCTCCTGGGCGGGCGGCAGGGCCGTGGTGGCCTGCTCGGTGGCGAGGATCGCCCCGGCCGCCTCGTACTCCTTGCCGCCGATCGCGCTCTGGTAAGCAGCGCGCCGGTTCAGGCGGGTGATGCGGTCAGACAGCATGGCCCGACCGGCGAGCTGCTGCTCCTGGTCGGTGACCCAGTGGGCGACGCGGTCCGACAAGGGCACAGCGTGGTGGCGCAGCAGCAGCCACCACGCCCCCTTGGCGAGGAGGTCGGTGCAGGCTCCGACGATGCCCGCCTCCGGGTGGCCCAGGGTCTCGCCGTAGGTGTAGACGGCCGCCATGCCCACCAGGAGGGCGACCCAGCCGCCGATCTGGGCGGGGCGGGCCCGCTGCGGGGAAACCCTGTTCAGCCACTCGATTCCGAGGCAGTAGACCCAGGTGAGGGTGAACACGGTGCCCATGCCGTACGCGACGAGGCCCGGTACGAGGGGGGCGAGGAGTCCGCCGATGCTGGCGGCGGTCCCCACTGCGGCAACGACGAGGAAGACGATCGCGATGCACGTGAGGGCGCGGAGGATCGTCTCGTCCCACTCGCGCGGCGGCTGGGGCTCCCAGGCGTCGTAGCCCACGGGCCGGGTGGAGGGGCGGCCGTCGATGACGGTCGTCTCCTGCCGGTGGCGTCGGACCTTCTTGTACTTGACGCCGGGCACACGATGCTCGGTGGCCTCGTCCATCGGTCTTGCCTCTCTGTGTCGCGACACGGGGATGGCCGGCCCGCCCGAGGGGGATCGGGGCGGGCCGGCCGGTCTGCCGCCGCTAACGGAAGCGGCGGCGGTCCTGCTCCTCCCACGCCTGTCCGGCGCGGGCGGCCTCTCGGATGTCCGCCTGTCGGCGGGTGCGGGCCCTGGTCCGCTGCTTGGCGGCGGCCCGCTCGGTGGCGGACCGGCGGCCCGCGTACGAGGAGGCGGCCAAGGCGCGGTCGCTGCCGCTGCGGAGCCAGGTGGGGAGCAGGCTCATCGCCTGCCTCCGTTGCCCGGGGTGGTCGGAGTACCAAGGCCGACCGGCGGGAGGGTCCCGGTCGCGGCTACCCGCTCCTTGTGCTCCTGGTATTCCTGGAGGCACCGCTGCTGCTCGGTCGGGGGCTGGGCGTTCTGCTGCTCGCTCACCGCGTCCTCCCCTCGCGGGCGAGGACGCGGCGCAGGACCTCGTCCGGGTTCGGGTCGGAGTCGCCGGGGTGGTGGGTGATGACGCCGGGCTGGACCCAGCTCTTGCACTTCTTGCAGACGTACTGCGAGCCGCTGCGGCTCATCGGGCGTCCGCAGCAGGTCGGGGCGTCGCTCATCGGGCCCTTCCCTTCGCGGCGGCCGAGTTGCCGGCGCTGGCGGCGGCGGCGCGCTGGGCGTCCTTGACGGACCGCGGGTCGCGCTGCGGGGCGGCGGCCTTGTACGCGGCGGCGGCCTTCTCCTGCTCGGTCATCAGGCGCGACCGCCCTTCGGCACGCCGGTCGGGGTCGGGGTCGGCTCGGTGCGGGGGCGCGGGAGCGTGGGGATGACGCGCTCGTCGGCGTCACCGCCCCACGCCTGGTCGGTCTCGGCGATGTGCTTGCGGAGCCACAGCGCGTACTCGCCCCGGGTGAGCCCGCTGGTGGGCTCGGGGGAGGCGTCGAGGGCGATGCGGGCGATCGTGTCGGCTCCGCCGCTGATGCTGCGGTCGGTGAGCTTGTACGCGCTCGCGCCGAAGGCGACGAGGAGGTCCTGCCGCTCCAGGGCCTCGGTGGGGCGCGTCTCGGTGAAGTGGCTGGCGACGGCGAGGACGACGGCACGTACGGCCGCCTCTTCGCTCGCCAGTTTCAGATCAGTAAGCTGGCTCATGCGTCATTCCTGTCGATAGCAGGTTTGGCGTGTCCCGATCCGCGCGTGCGACCGCTCGGGTTCGGGGTGGTGGCCCGGGATGCGACTCCCGGGCCACTGCTTTCAGCAGCCCCGGACCTCTTGCGTGCGACCGCGCGAGCCGGGGCTTTGTGCTGACACAACCAGGCTAGCAACTTCTTGCCATTTGTCAAGAAGTTGGAGAGGATGACGCCTATGTCTGAGGAGCGCCCGGCCAGAGGGGGGGACGATCTGCTTTCCCTCGCTCAAATCAAGCAGCGGTTCGGCGTCAGCCGGACGACCATCCACGGATGGAGGGCGCGAGGGGACTTCCCCGACCCGGAGCCGACGCCAGGAAGTACCCGCCTCCGCTGGCGGGAGTCGGCGGTGGCCCGATTCATGGAGAACAACCCGAAGCGCCAGGGTGCCCGGACGGACCTGAAGTCACCGGGAGAGAGCAAGGAGGGCGACGGCCGATCGGCGTAGGCCGCCCCCTCCCCCCGACCGGCGCGCGCGAACTGCTCGTTCATCGTTCGTTTATCGGGCTCAACCGGGGTGATTCCACCAGCCGTCGAGAACGACGAGGCCCTTCCCGCAGGTGCAGCGGGAAGGGCCTCGTCGTTCTCGGATGCAGGGTCGCCAGTTGTGATCCAGGGCCGCGCGAGCAGCGGTCCGACCCGCGCGGACAGAATATCCGGACACCGTCCGGACGATGTCCAGTCCGTCAGCGGTGCTTGCTGGACGGGAGGACCTGGCGATGAACGTCCCGGTGGACCACGTCCGTCTCGTATCCCCCGACTCGCGCGAAGTCCACGAGGAGGGTGTGGACCACGCGGGCGACCGCGACGGCGCGGTGCCGGCCGCCCGCACAGCCGGTGGCGATGGTGACGGCCTGCGGCTGCGCCTGGTCCATGAGCATGTGGGCGGCCAGGGCCGCGTTGTGAGCGAGGAGCTGTGCGCCGGGGGTGGCCAGTACGCGCTCGTAGACCGCATCGTCCAGGCCGGTGAGATGACGCATCTTCGGGTCGTGGTGCGGGTTGTGGAGGGCGCGCCGGAGGTCGAGGGTGATATCCGCGGTGGGCGGTTCGATGACGGTGCGGCCGTCGTCGTCGAGGGTGCCGCTGTGGCCATAGCCGAAACTGATCACGCGGATGTGTGTGGTCATGGCTTCAGTCTTGCCGGGCGAGGGGGCCGCGCGGGGTTCATGCCGGGAGTTTCCTGTTTCCTCTTTCCCGGCCGATCGCGGCCCCCGTCGTGTCCGGACGGTGTCCGTGCTGGTCAGCCGTGTCCGGCGGCGACGGCCGCCGCGAGGGCGATGCATCCCTTGTGCCACGCCTGGTCGAGGAGCGCCCCGGCACCGGGGTCGCGGCTGAGCCAATTGCTCTTGCCGGTGGCGTGGGCGGCGCGGACCAGGAGCGGGGCGTCGTCGCCCTCCTCGGCCCAGTGCCCGGCGCACCGGTCCACCGCGTAGTGGGTCGCGGCCGACAGGGCGAGGCCGGCGAAGGCGCGGCCGGGGCGAAGGCCGAGCCCGAAGGCGCGGTTCACCGCCCACAGGGCCGCGCCCTGGGTTGCCGTGTACGACAGGACGTGTCGCGCGCAGGCAGCGGCCCCCTCGGGGCCGGGCTTGCCTTTGCTTTCGGCTTCCTCATCCCGCTGGACGATGTAGTCGCCGACTTCGTGGGCGGCGGTCAGGACGGCGTAGGCTGCGGCGAATCGGGCGGCGGCGGACGTGGCCATGGTGGAGGCTCCTTCATTCGGTGTCTCTCATGCTGGCCGCGCGGGGCCATCCAGTGTGCTCATGGAGTGCATGCGGGACGTGGGACAGCTCACGGAAGTCGGCGCCGGGGCGGCGGCCCGTACGGGGAGGCCCAGGGGGGCCGGGTCCGGGCGGGAGCGTTCACTGGTTGGGGGACGGCGGCGCGCAGGGCTCGGCCGAGTTGAGCCATCACGGGGGCGATGGCCTCGGCGGCCGGGCGCAGCGCCTCCATGAACACATGGATCGGCGCGAATGCCTCGCGCATAAGGCTGGCGGCCTCTTCGGCGACGAGGCGCGTGTGGGGGCCAGTGTCGCCCCGGTGGACCTGAGCGACGGCGGCGGCAGCCTCCTCGGCAGTCAGGCCCTGGTGCTGGATGAGCCGGCGGATCAGGACGAGGGCGGTGCCAGCTCGGGTCTGCTCGGGGGTCATTCGGTCGGGTCCTTCTGGAGGAGATCGACGGGCACGTCGAAGGCGGCGGCGATCGCGTGGACGGCCGCGCGCCGGTCGGCCGGGGACAGGGTCTGCTGCGACTCGGGCGCGGAGGTGAAGGGGGCGGCGTCGGCGCGGTGTTCGTACGCCGGGGCGGGCGCGTTCATCTGTGCAGCTGGGGGCGTATCGCTCACGGCCGGGGGAAATCCTTGGCCTTGATCTTCGCCATGCGTCCGTCTGGATGGTGCCAGACGATGCCCTCGTACGGGCGGGCGTGCAGCCACTGCCGCAGGCCGTCGTAGTCGCGGGGGGCGGTGTCGCAGTCCGTGCGCACGGACAGGGGGGCCCATCCGTGAGGCAGGAGGACGTGTGTGTCGTAGCCGTCGGGGTTTCCGTTGACGCGCGGTCCGACCAACTCGTAGGTGCCGGGGGATTCGGACGCCAGGCCGTCGACGGCTTCAGCGTGGATCTTCTTCCAACTGGCCTGGGCGATGGGCTCCCATCCCATCCGCTTGCCGGTTGCCTCGTCGGTGGAGATGAGGAGGTAGTTGGGGGGCGGGGTCTTTTCGGCCTTGACCTCGCGGCGTGCCCACCATGCGCCGGTGGCGTCGAGCATCACGCACACTCCGTCCCACTTCCGTGTGGGGGTGCCTTCGCCGGCGGCGACCCACGAGCAGGAGGAGGTGATCTCGGGGAGGACGTGCGCGGGCCGGGCGTTGTAGTCGCGGGTGAAGAGGGTTGGGATCTTCTGCATGGTCGTCAGTCCTTGTCGGGCTGGTGGGCACCCTTTTCACGGGCGATGAGGTTCAGGGCTTCGGCGAACGCTGCGCCGGCGAGGTGTCGGGGCACCCGGGCGCGGTACTCGATCCGGACGCCGTCCGGGATGTCCGCCGCATCCGTGTCCAGGCATGTCCTGACGGTGTCCGGGCTGGTGGGGGCGGGGTTGCAGCCGCTCGGCTGCGCTGTGTCCGGCGCTGCGTCAGGGTCAGTCCCGGATTCTGTCCGGATGTCCGGTCGCCCGTCCGGACGCGGTCCGAGGGCAGTCACGAGGTGGACTCGGGCTGGTGCCGGTCCTGGAGCGGGGTCGGCGCTGCAGGGAAGAAGCAGGGCTCACCCCCGCCATTCAGAACGGCCTTCGGCTGGCCCGGGGCGGGCGCGGGCGGGGGGACGGCGATGGGGACCTGGGCGGTCAGGTGCGGGTCGAGCTGCTGGCGGGCCGCCTCGGCGACGTCGGCGGGAATCAGGAGCAGCGGGGGGCCCTGCGCCCACAGCAGGTGGTCGGGGCGGACGTGGAGGTGGAACATCCTCAGCAGCGCCTCCGCCATGTGCTCGGCGCACTCCGGGGACAGGTCGAGCGCCCATCCCTGGTGGGCGTGCTGGAGCGCCAGGGCGATGTCGTCGAGGGTCGCCGGCCGGGGGCCGAGGGACGGGTTCAGCGCCTCGTCCCACTGGTAGTCGCAGCGCTGGCACTGGCGCTCCAGCCGGGCCGGGAGCGGGCCGCGCCGCTCGGTCCGGCCGTTGTACTCCTCGACCAGGAGGCGGGCGACGGACGGCCGGAAGACGGTGAACGCCTCCGGGTGGGAGCACATCACGCACACCGTGTCGTCTCCGGAGAACGGCGGGAGGGGGGCGAAGTCGGGCGGGGGGACGCTGGCTGTGTCGGCCACGAGGGGGCTCCGTTCATCAGGTGGCCGCGCGGCAGGAGTTGCCGCGCGGCCGGGGGATGGTAGGCCCTTCGGCGGTCGTCACAGAGGGTCTTCGCCGTGGCGGGCACCGTCGAGGAGAGCACGAATCCGGTCCGCGACCGGGTCGGACACGTCGATTCGCTCCGCCGTACGGCGAACTTCCTCGTCAAGGTCGTCCGCCCACACTTCCACCCGGACGAGTGCAGCGTGGGCCTGGTCGGCGCTGCGGTAGTCGCCGACGCTGCCCTCTTCGTCCTCGGCGATCTCGTCGAGCCGCTTCCGGGCTTCGGTCCACGCGTCGTGGTGGTCGGGGCCACCCCAGCCGAACGCTTCGGGCCTGATGGCGTGGGCGGCGTCGCGGAATGTCTGGGCGCGCCCCCGGCTCCCGGCTCGGGGCCGGCCGTCGCCGGGGACGACGTCGAGAGGCACGGCGGCCAGGGCCTGGCCTGTGGAGGGGATGACGAGCGGGAGGAGGCCGACGGTGACGGCGGCGCGGAGCCAGTTTCTTGCCGAGGTTCGCCAAGTGTGCCGCTCGTCCTCGCTCAGCTCGGCCCATGGCCGGCGGGCGTCGGGCGATGCCTTGTGGGCGGCGATGGCCAGGGCGCGGATGCGGGGGTCGGTGTGGTGGAGGCGGGCGGCGGCCTCGGGGCCAGTCGCCGGGACCGGGGTGGTGTTCATGGTGCTGTTTTCCGTTCGGTCAGAAGCCGTCGGCGTACGAGGCGAGGATCCAGGCCGGGGCAGCCTGCAAGGGGGTGAGGCCGAGGGCTTGCAGGGCCTCGGCGAGCAGGTCGTCCCAGTCGGCGGCGAGCCGGCTGCGGGTCAGGTCGTCGACGTCGATGACGACCGGGTCACCGCGGCGCGCGGTGGTGACGTTGACGGCGAGGAGGTAGCTCGGTGCCCCGTCGGAGCAGTGCGTCTCGACCTTCACGTGGACGCGGGCCTTCGCCGCTTTCTCCCGGTCGTAGTAGCCAGTGTTCCGGGCATCCTCGGTCCACTCCTCGGTAAACCCGCCGAGGACGGCCAGGAGCCGCCGCTCGACGGCGTCGCAGAAGTCGGCTTCCGGGTGCTCCTCGTCGAACCAGTCGAGTTCGGCGAGGCCGCCGTACTCGTCGGTTTCCTGCACCTTCCAGCCGTCTCCGTCTCCGTCGCCGCCGAGGTCGTAGCCGTAGACGAGGAGGGCGTTCGTTGAGCGTCCCATGAGGTGCTTCTCCAGGGTGGGTTGGACCCCGGCCGCCGGGCGGCGGCCGGGAGGCGATGGCGTCAGGGTAGGGTCCGGCCGGTGGCCAGGACGCGGATGATCTGATCGGCGATCAGGCCGGGCCGGTCGGGCGGGGCGAGGAGCAGCGCGAGGTGACCGCCCGCAGGGGCGTTGGGGTGGGCGGTTCCCCAGGACCACTCGGGCCGGTGAACGCCCCACAGGACGTACAGGTGCTCTCCGGCGGCGGCCGGGCCGGGCAGTCCGGGGGCCTGTCCGTCGAGGGGGACGATGATGCTGTGCTCGGTGGCGTGAGCTCCGGTGACGCCCTCGGCGTCGAGGAGGCCGAGGACCGTGCTGGTGATCTCCGGGGGGACCTCGTTCCGCCGGGGGTCGGACCAGCCGAACGGCTCCTCGTCGCGGTCCAGCGGGCTGACGATGGCCACCAGGGCGGGGACGCCGTCGGGCGGGTGGTCCATCACGGGATGTCCTCCTTTGCCGAACGGTGAATCGGGCAGTGCTTGGCGTGGACGGTGCCGAGGCTGGTCCACCAGGTCTCGCACCAGCAGCCGGGAGGGACTGCGGTGGCGTACTCCACGGCCGCGTCACAGTCGGGATCGGCGGGCTGAAGGTGCTGGTAGGTGCCGATGAGGTAGATCACCCGGGCCGCGTGGCGGCACTCGCGGTGGATGCCGACGAGGAGCCCGACGGACGCGGTGAACAGGCCGATCGCCGACAGGGCGTCGCTGGCGTCGAGGGCGAGCGCGCCCGCCCAGACGGCCAGACCGTATGCGGTGGCGTACGCCGCGATGACGGCCTGGCGCGTCCGGTTCACTGGGTGCCGCCGTCTTGGACACGCTGGCGGACGCGGTCGGACACGATCTCGCGGGCGGCGCACACGGCGAGTTCGTAGACGGCGCTGATCGAGTCGGCGAGCACGGACGTGCCGTTACGGTCGGACGGCTCGGCCATGGCCCAGAACAGATCGTGCGCGGTCTCGAACTGGCGGTTGCCCCAGCTGGTGATGAACTGGCCGGCGAACCGGATATCGGGCGGCAGGAGGTCGGAGGAGACCGTGCCGTCGGCGACCTCGACGACCAGGTCGTAAGCGGCGTCGGGGCCATCGCGGTCGCGGGCCCTCTTGCAAGTGGCTTCGGCGAGGGCGGAGAGGAGCGCGAACGTCTCCCTGGGCCCCTGATCGACGATCGGCTGGAGCAGGGCCAGGCCCTCGTCGCGTTTGCCGACGACTCCATACGCCAGGGCCTCGATCATGATGTGCGGATCGGGGGCGGGCATCCTGCTGTCCTTCCTGTGGGTTCGGTGGGATGGTGGGCCGCGGTCCGGCCCGCCCCGCGTCCTTCGGGGCGGGCCGGCCGGGCATCAAGCGGTGGCAAGTTGGGCACCGCAGCCGCAGGTCTCGGTGCTCACCGGCCGACGGTCTTCTCATTGCGGATCTCGCGGGCGGTGTCGACGCCGGGCCAGCTGTCGAGCCCGGCGGCCTCCAGGCAGTCGAGCCAGGCGGAGCGCTCCTCCAGCTCGGCGACGCGGGCGGGGTCGAGCTGGAGGGAGGCGGCCAGGCACGCGGCGATCACGACGGCGTCGGGGGTGTCGCCGGGGAAGCCCGTGTTCGCGCCGTTGGGGGTGGTCACCCCGCAGTCGCCGACGTCGTTGAAGACCGCCCAGACGGCGCCGGAGGGGTGGCGCAGGATCTCCAGCGGCCGGTCCGAGTCGCCGGTCCATCCGGCGGCTTCGAGTGCCTCGGCGACGTCGAGGCGGCTGTTCCAGGTCATGAGGTGATCTCCAGGTCTGCGAGCAGGAGCCCGCTGTCGATGTGGTCGTACAGAGCACGAAGGCGGGCCACGGCCGACTCGTCTCGGAGGGACAGGGCGTCGCGGGTGGGCGGCGGCAGGAGCAGCCAGCAGGTGGAGCACAGGTAGAACCGGGACGGGATCGGCGTCTTGCAGGAGCGGCAGGGCCGTCCGGTGAACGCGCCGCGCGGCGTCCGGGCGGTCACTGGGCGGCCTCGGTGGCCAGGTGGGCGGCGTGGATCTGCCCGACCTGCGGGGTGAGGTACCGGGCGAGGACAGCCGGGTCCATGCCGCTGCGGCACTCCGGTCCGATCCCGACCGTCTTCGACGTGGCGTCGCGCAGCGGCCGGCCGCACTGGCAGCAGCGGATGCCGAACTCGGCGAACCGCCGTCCGGCCGCGACCGGGTCGGTGAGGATCGCGTCGACGACCCTCGTCAGGTAGGCGGCCCGGACCTGCGACCAGGCGGTGACGAACCGCTCGCGCGCGGCCGGGTCGGCGGGGACGTCGGCCCGGCGCGGGACGGGCGGCCCGTACGACGCCTTCGCGGGCCACGGCTTCAGTCCGTCGACCTTCGCGGTGATGACCCTCCGCCAGTAGATGACGGTGTCCGGGGCGGTCGGGTCGTGTACCGCGTAGTAGCCCTCGGCGATGCCGCCCAGCTCGGGCCAGTCCGGAGGAAGTGTCACGGGGTGTCTCCGTCGGTGGTGGTGGGCGCGGCCGGGATCCCGGGCTGGTCGGCGATCCAGCGGCCGAGCGCCTCGTGCAGCAGCCGGGCCGTGGTGAGGCCCATGCGTTCGTGACAGCACTCGGAGTAGACGATCGGGCCGGATGCGTCGATCTCGACGGAGTAGTACGACGTGTGGTCGTCCGGGTCGAACCGGATATCCGCCAGGTAGGCCGTCATCGGGCGTTCCGGCAGTTGAGGGTCCGGCAGCCGTCGGCGATGTAGCAGCCGTGCTCGCAGCGGGGGCGGTTGTACTCCGGCTCCTCGTCGCGGCGCGGGGCCCGGCGGGGCGAGGTCGGGCGCTTGTGCCAGCCGGTCGGCTCGTCCTGCGTCTCGGGGTCCCACTTCTCGACGGCGGCCTCGACGGCGGCCGGGTCGCGCGGGTAGCACCAGGCGTGGTCGTAGCCGCCGGTCTCGCCGGTCGGGACGCAGATCACGCGGATGTTGGAGCCCATCCAGATCCACAGGTAGCGGTGGGTGGCGTCCTCACCGAGGACGTAGCCCTGCCAGTGGTCGTCGTACGGCCGGTCCGAGAGCCGGAACGGAATCCGGTCCTCCGGCTGGGCGGTGAGCAGCTTCACGGGGTGGTCTCTCCTTCGTCGCGGTGGTCCGGCTCGTCGGCTTGGCGGATGAGCCGGGTGTTCGAGGGGTGCTGGCTGATCGAGAGGGCGCGGGCCAGGGCCCGGCCGCCGTAGCGGTCCACGGCGGCCTGGTGGCCGTGCTCGTCGAGGTAGGCCAGTACCTCGGCGGGGGTGAGGTCTGATGGGATCTCGGCAGCTGGTCTGCGCTGCTGGTTGCCGCAGAACAGGCACCCGTTGGTCGCGCTGGGGTCCACGGGGGAGCCGGGGTGGCGGGTGCACCGGTTGGCGCGCTGCTGGCCGCGCGCGCCGGCAACCAGCGCGCGAGCCTGGTCGAGGTCTGCGCTGATCTCGGCGAGGGTGCTGTCGTTGACATCGTGCCGGGTGGCGTACTCGCCGAGTTTGCGCAGGCACGCCCCCAGCGGGGGCAGGTAGTCCGGGTTCATGGGGTGCCGGCTTTCTTGCGGGCGGCGCGGTCCTGGCGGGCGCGGTCCACGGCGGCTGCGTGGGTCCGGGCGCGCTCGCGCCGTACTGCCGCCTCGGGATCCTCGTCGGCGGGAGAGGGCCGGATGTCGGGCTCGCGCCAGCGGGCGGCCTCCGGCGGGGAGGGGCGCCGGGCTTCCTCGACACGCTCCGCGTGCCGGTTGCGGCCGGAGGTGGCGCCGGTGAGGCGCTGCCCGGTGACGGCTCGTGGCTGCTGGACGCCGCGACGGCGGTTGTTGTTGCAGAAGAGGCAGCTGCTCCAGCCTTCCGGGGCGACCGGGTCGACCGGGCCGTGAGGGTGGTCGGTGCAGCCGGTCTTCGATCGCTGGTGGGCGAGATCGGCGGCGATCCAGTACGCCTCTTCCAGCGCTTTCATGACCGTCTGAAAGTCCTCCGGCACGCTGGTGAGATCCAGGTGGTAGGCGAGATCATTCGCGGTCGCCATGCGCGCCTGGAGATCCTTGAGCCCGACGACGCGGGCGGCGGGGACGCGGGGTGAGCGGCGGGGTGGCATCGGGCCTCCTAAAACGGGGCGGCGGGTGACTGGAGGGCGTCGAGCCGGGTCTGGGCCTGCTGCTCGCGGCAACGCCGGTATGCGCTGCTCGGCGGGGCGGCGCAGTTGCCGGGATCGGTCTCCACGGGTGCCTCGCCGGCCGGGGTGCCGTTCACATGGGCAGCGGCCCGGTCCAGTCCGGCATGGCACTCCTGGCACACCCGGTCGTCCGGGACGACGCCGGGGAACGGCTGATCGCAGACCTCGCACTGCTCCCGGTCCCGGTAGAGGCGCGGCGGCCGGTGCTCCGGCACCCAGCGCCCTGCGAGACGGTCAGTGCGCCGCTCCTTGATCCGGGCCTCACACGGCTTGCACGCGTGTCCGGTGTGGATGTTCAGCCCGTCCTCGCACTCCGTGTCCGGGCAGTACGGGGTAGGGCGCAGCAGTTCCTCCACCACGCCGAGGGGGGAACGGAGAACGCCGTCGTGGTGGTCGCGCTCATAGCCGTACGCGGTCCAACGCCGGGCAGCCCGTACGCCGAGCTGGTCGGGCGTCCGGTCCCCGAGCGCACGGGCGATGACCTGGCGGCTGACGTTCGGCAGGTGGCCGTACGGGAACTGCGCGGCGAGGACGGTCCGCAGCTCCGGCGGGAGCAGTGCCTCCGTGGCGTAGATCCGCTGCCGGACGTCCAGCGGGAACGGACTCCCCGGCCCAGTGCCCTTGTCGCTCGCGGACTTCGGCTTCCGAGGGCCAGGCACCGGCCTGGCCGCGACGGAATCTCCAGGTTCCTCCTCAGCCTCGACGGGACCGGTCTTGTCCGTCGCGGCGGAGCCGCTGTCTTCCTCGCGCACGCCACTACCCGCACTAGCCCTACGGGCGTCAGCGGCGCTACGCGCCGAAGGCGCTGGTTGTTCTTCCTTGTTCTGGTTGAGCTTGTTCTTAGTTACCACCCCCTCCGGGGGGTGTACGTCCCCCCCAAGGAGAGGGCCTACGTCCCCCCCCTCCAGAGGGGGTACCTCCTGTTCTGCTGGTTCATCCGGGTGAACGCCTCGGGCGCGTCCGGCCATCGTTGTCCTGGCCAGCTGGCCGTCTCGGTTGGCGTGGTGCCAGTCGGACGACTGGAGCGGACCGGTGAAGCCCTCCGGAGGGTGCACTCTCAGCGTGATGACGTACCGGCGGCCGTTGCCTCCGGTCTTCGTCAGCGTCTCCACATCGACCGCGCCGCCGGTCTCCAACTCCCGCATGTACGGGGCAACCTTGTCGCCGCGGGACAGCCCCATCATCGAGGCCAGGTCGTCGAGCGTCGGCCAGACGACTAGGTCGCCCCGGTCGCGGTTCACGTGCGCGTTGTAGAGGTCGTAGAGCCGGTTCGCCTGTGCGGAGAAAGCGAAAGCCACCCAGTGCGGCTTGATCCCAAAGGGCGGCAACTCGGAATGGACGACCTGCGGAACGTCGGGAGCCCAATTAGTCATCGGACACCCCCCGCAGGGGACGGACACCCAGCAGCGCAGGCGCGGTACCGGCCGCCCTGGGCACTGCTTCCTGACGCATGGTGTCTCTTCTCGGTCGTGCTGTCGGGTGGTGTTTCAGCTGGCGGGGCGCGAGGGCGTATGCGATCCGCGCACCCCTTGATCGTGATGCACATCATAGCCTACATGGCTTTCATGTACATCTAGGCCGACCGTCAGGTACGGTGAGCCCATGAGCGCTACGAGGGACGAGTACGAGCAGTCCATCGCCAAGGTCCGCAACTCCTTCGCGGACGCCGTCGGGCGAGCCCGCTACAACGGGGCCATCACCGTGCTGACCAGCCGCAGCAAGAGGGCGGCGGCCATCGTGCCGATGGAGTTCTACGAGCGCGCCCTGGTCGCCCTCGGCGAGTCCGTCGACCCCAAGGGCGATCCCGACGCCTGACCACTGGTTCACTGCGGGCCGCCTTCGACGAAGGCGGCCTCTTCGGCGTGCGCGGCCCGCCGCTGGTCAGCGATCATGTCCGCGACCCTCCACCGCCGGTTCAGCCGGCGCCGCTCCGCCATGGTGAGCTGCACCGCTCGGCTGTAGACCGACAGGACCCGCGCGGCCGGGGCGCACCAGGTCGGGAAGTGGTCCTCCTCGGACGGCTCGACGTTGCCGATCAGCTCGACGACGTACAGGTCGCCGTACCAGGCCATCGATGCGTAGTGCCGTGCGTACTCCCGGTCCGAGGTCGCATACACGCGGTCCGGGCGGCCGGTCGGCGGGTCGACGACGCCGAGGCCGGGCACGACACGGTTCTCACCGCGCGCGCGGGCCTCGCACGTCGGACACCCGTCGACCGTGCGGTGGTGGCCCGGCTCGATCAGGTCGGCCGGCTTGAGGCCGGGCACGCCGCCGTGGAACAGGCGAGGCAAGGACATCGGGTCAACGCTCATCAGGGGCTCCGCTCCGGAAACGACGGGCGGGGCCAGGCCGGTGCCCGGCCCCGCGAGGGTGTTCAGGACGTGGTCACTCCGCCGCGCCGGGTCGCCGGACGCGGGTCCGCAGCGGCACCTCGGCCTCGATGAGGAGGATCCGTGTCAGCCCGAACGACAGGCCGTGCTCGGCCGCCAGGGCCCGGATCGACGACCCGCTCGCATAGCCGGCCGCCACGGCGGCACGCAGCTGGTCGCGGACTTCGCCCTTGAGGCGCGGACGCCGGACTTGCGGTCCCCGCACACCACGCCGCACGGACTCCTGATCCTGGTCCTCGTTCATCGCTCAGTTCCTTTCCGGGGGGGTGGACTTGCCGGGCGGCGCGGGCGTCCAGCCCGGCCGCGTACGTCATCAGCGACCGGAGCGACTCGGCCCGCTCCTCGGGTGAGGCACCGGCCATCGCCGCCGCGAGGGCGGTCACCGTCTCTGCGTCGCAGTTGCAGTAGGCGGTGACCAGCCGGGCCGCGAACAACCGGGCCGGGTCGCCCTCGGCGTCGCCGAGCTGGTCGAGGACCCACGCCTCACCCCGGGCCGCGTCCGGCGGCCCGTGCCGGGTGAGGAGGGCCTTCAGCGCGGTGTCCGCGACAACCCGGCACACCGCGATCAGATCCAGCGCCTCGGCCTGCCAGACGATCCGGCCGGCAGTGTCCGCGACGAGCCATCCGTCGCCGTGGCGGGCCGCTTCAAGGCCCTGCCGCGTCCAGAGCGTCAGCACATCCGGGCTCAGCACGGCAGCACCGCCCCGCCGTAGACGGCAACGATCCGGGTGATCTCCGCCCGATCCGCCTCCGCGCACACCTTGCAGGACGGCAGCTTCTTCCCGTCCCGCAGATTCGTCGCAGCGCCGCAGTGCCAGCACGGCCGCGCCTCGTCGTCGTAGTGCCGCGGGTGCGACCAGTCGAGTAGGCCGGCCAGCGGCACCACAACCTCATGCGACGGCATCGGCTTCCGCCTCTCTCTTCGCCTTCGCCTTCGCCTGCCGCCGCTGCTGCTCGGCCGTACGGCGGGCCGCTCGCAGCAGCTCCGCCCGCTCGTACTCGTCGAGACCGCCCCACACGCCGTAGTCCTCACGGCGCGTCAAGGCGTGCGACAAGCACTGCGGACGGACCGGACAGACACCGCAGAAGCCCTTGGCGTACTCGGTCTCCAGCTGCGCCGGAACTCCACCGGTCCCGACCGGGAAGAAGATCTCGGGCTCCTGGCCGGAGCACGCGGCACCATCACTCCAGTGCGCGCGGCGGGGCAGCGTGATGCGGTCAGCCGGCCTCGGGATGCGCGGCATAGCTCCTCCTCGGTGTCGTGTCCGGACACGTCCAACCCCGATGCGCGGACACGTCCGGACAGATGTCCGCGCAGGCCAGACCCCCTTCACTCCCCCTCGTTCCAGTTGTCCGGGGTGCAACCCGGACATGGTCCGGACACGTCCGGACCATGTCCGTAGCAGTGCCGGTCGCTCCCCCGGCAGCACCGCGAAACGACGAGGAGACCGACCACTCCGAGGAGCAGCGGCATCCAGATCGGGGCCATCTCGACCACTACGACGGCGACCGTGAGGCAGGCCCACAGCACTTTCCAGAGGCTCACGGCGTCACCACCGCCCCGAAGTCCCTGCGCCAGCGGTCCACCGTCCGGCTGGAGATCCCCAGCCGGTTCGCGATGTCCCGCGCCGACCACTCGGCCTTCGTCATCTCCTCGGCCGCGTACCGCTGCTCCCCGTCGGTCAGCGGCGGGCACACACCCCGGCGCGACATCGCACGCTCCACAGCGATCAGATCGATGCCGCGGTACCAGGTCGTGCCAGGGCGGATCACGCCCCGCCCCCGGTCGGGGAGCTGCGCCAGCAGTCCCCCGACCGATTCCAGAGCGGCGGTCTTCTCGCCGGTCACCGCCGCCCCCTTCGCTGCGCAGGGCGCGGAGCAGCAACTCCGGTACGGTCCAGCGACGAGGAGTGATGGGCCACGACCAGCAGCGTCCGAGGTGCCGCAGCATCCAGCTCGATCACCCCGTACACGGCCGTGATCTGCGCGTCGTCGACCCACGCAATGCCGTTTCCGGCATCGCACACATGCTTCAGCAGGTTGTCGACGTCGATCCGCTGCCTGTCCGGCCGGAAGAACACCGCACCGACCGCGAGGTTCCCGGTCCACGGCTGACGGAATGCTCGTCGCAGCAGCCAGGCCGTACGGGTCTCCGCCTCCTCGTCCGCGCTCGCCTTGTACGCCCGCCCCTCCCGGCTGAACCGGGGCCTCGACTTCGACGCCGGCGTGCCCGGCAGCATGAGGAACAGCGGCTCCGGGGAGTCTGGCGCCAGCACCGATGCCAGCAGCCGCATCCGCTTCTCGTCCGCGTCCCTCCCGCCGACCGGCAGGAGACTCGTCCCGCTCACGAGGCATCACCCTCGCCCGACATCCAGTCCTCGGGCAGCGGCGCGGACGCGCGGAACGCGGTCAGCACCAGCTCGTCGTCCTCCGCACCGCAGTTCGCCTCGACGTCCAGCCACCGGCCCGGGAGGCTGTCAACGTCCAAGCCGCTCTCCGAAGCGATCTGGTCCATCAGGACCGTCACCGGCACGCCCGGCAGCCAGGCGACGACCTCCACGCGCGCCAGACGGGCCTTCGTGTCGATGTCGATCACGCGGACTGCGGTGGCCTCGCGGATGTCGTCCCGGCCCCGCAGGTAGGTGTGTCCGAGCGGCGTGATCGCGGGCCTCGCGTGCACGAGCTGGCCGAGCCCCCGCAACTCCAGCTCCGGAAACATCCCGGCCGGGTCCTCGGCGTGCGCGCCCTTCGCCATCTCCCGCAGCAGGGCCTCCGCCTCCGGCGCAAGCGGCAGCTCCCGCGCCATGCGGGTCACCCGCACCTGCGCGGCGCGCCACGCGGCCGTGTGCCTGGTCGTCTCCGCCGAGCACGGGCAGCCCGACACCGTCTCACGGGCCTCATCGCCGGTGTGCCCCACGCAGCGCATCACACTGTCCCGACCCCGCTGACACAGCGCCTCCGTGCAGCACGAGCAGCGCGGGCAGTCCTTCTGGGCCGGCCGGATGTACTCCGGGCCGAACGGCTCATCCACGGGACTCCTCCGTCACGGTGCTGGTGGTCTTGCACGAAAGGCAGCGGCGCACGCCGACGTCGACCAGGTGCGGCGTCCACCGCTTCTCGGCCGGGCACAGGGACCACAGCGGCCCGACCCGGAACAAGGCAGCGCGGGCCGGCCGGGGCGACGACAGGAAGAACGCCACGGCCACCACGGTGAGGACGGCCAGGGCGACCGCCAGGGCCTCGGTCACGAGCCCAACCCCCCGAATCCGGGACGCGCCGGGACGATCGGCCAGTCCGTACGCACGGACGCCGCCAGGTGCCGCTTGTGCGGGGTCGACTCGAAGTACCCGCGCAGACCCTCCTGCTGGTCGGCGTACCAGCGGGCCTGCCGCTCGTGCAGCTCGTCCAGCGGCAGCCCCTTCAGCTCGGGGTGCTCGTCGAGGATCGCCGTGGTGACCGCGCATGCCGCGACCGCGTCAGCGACCGCGTCGTGCGCGGAGCCGTGCGGCACCGCCCAGTGGGCGCACAGGTCCTCCAGGCGGCGCTTCCCGCGCCGGTACCGGTCGACCTGCTTGTCCAGCACCTTCGGGTCGAGGACGCACGGCACCGACGACCCGAACAGCGACCGCAGCCCGTACCTGTCAGCCTCGGTCTCGATCATCGTCAGGTCGAACGCCGCGTTCATCACGACCAGCGGCCGACCGGCCTCGCACGCCTCGGCGAGCGCGGCCGTCACCTCGGCGACGACCTCGGCGGCCGGGCGGCCCGCCTCGCGGGCGGCCTCGGTGGTGTATCCGTGGATCGCCGTGGCGCCGGGCGGGATCTCGACCCCGCCCGCGTCCGACACCCACGCTTGGACCCGGGCGGGCCGGCCGCCGTCGTACGAGACGACGGCGGCCGTGACGATCCTGTCGACCTCGGGCTCAACGCCCGTGGTCTCCAGGTCGAACCCCACCCAGGGCATGTCAGCCCAGGTCACCTGCGGTTCCCCTTCCGTGCCTTGCGGGTCGAGCGCTTCGGCTGCGACCGCTTCACCGTCTTCGTCTTCCGGGTCAGGACCGTGCCGGTCGGCTCCTGCGAGCCCTCGGCCGCCGAGTGCGCGGCCACCGCGTCCGCGAGGGCCTGCGCGTCCTCGTCCGGGGCGTGGACGACCTGCACCTGGCCGGCGTCTCCGGCGTCCTCGGCATTGCCGAGCTGGACCAGCTCCGCGCTCATGGGGACGACCTTGTGCAGCCGCCGCAACCCGCTCTTGGCCCACATGGCGTTGAAGTCGGTGTGCCAGAACGAGTTCTTCGTCCCGGAGTCCTCGGCTCGCCGGTACGCGGCGCTGTACTCGTCGCGGATCTCCTCGGCGTCCTCGCGGCTGAGGACGATCACCTGCGACCGGGCACCGGAGGTCATCCAGCAGAAGGCGTACGCCAGGATCGGCGCGCCCCGGTTCTTCTTCGGGAGGTCCACGCGCGGCTTGTGCGTGAAGTCCAAGGGCGCGGGGGCGGTCGGCTCGTAGTTCCACTCGTCGTTCTCGTGGACCAGGCCGACGTGCACCGAGCCGACCCGGCCGGACCGGTACATCAGCTCGACGTAACCCTGGTACATCGGCACGAACACGGCCTGGTTGCCCTCGCGCTTGATGACCGCGTGGCGGCCGTCCGGCACGAGCCCGAACCGGGCGCACGTCAGCAGGGCTTGCAGGAGGCTGGCCGGGGTGCAGCGGACCAGGCCCGGCAGGGCGGCCCGCACAGCGGCCAGGAATGCCCCGGTGTCCATGTGGGACGGCAGGGCCTTGGTGAAGTGGTCGCCGTACCGCTCCAGCCACGCCAGGACGGCGTCGGTGCTCTCTCCGCCCTCCTGCCGCTCCGACGCGTGCAGCTCCTCCGCCGTGCCGTCCGCGACGACCTCAGCGGGCCGGACCTTCGGGCCGGCCAGGGCGGCGGGCTTCTCCTCGGTGGCCGCGCGCACGCGGTCCCTCAGCGACGTCAATGCCATGGTCAGACCCCCTTGGCCGGGACGTAGAGCTTGCGGGCGCGGTACTTCGCGTACACGTCGGGCCGCTCGGTCTTCAGCCGGTCCATGTCGAGCGCGGGTGCCATGTGCGTGAACTCGGCCGCCAGCTCGGGCTCGGCCTCCGCGAACTGCTTCGGGGCGAAGTTGCCGTTCTGCTTCCACGTCCACGCCGACTCGCCCCCGGCCTTGGCGATCTCGTTCTCGCCGGTCAGCAGCCGCATCTCGTTCTCGACGGCGCGGATCTCGGCCTCGAGGGCCTTCTCCCGCTCCTTGAGGTCCGCCCGCTGCGCCCGCAGCGCCTTCGCCTTCGACAGGTCGATCTCGGCGATCGCCTTGGCCTTGACGCTCCAGAGCTTGCCCAGCAGGTCGGTCGTCGCCTCGTAGCCATCAGGGTCGGGCGGGAAGCCCTCGACGACGTGCCGCTGGAACCAGCGCCCGCAGTAGTCGACGAGGTAGCCGATCATCTCCTCGTCGCGCTCCAGCCTCGACCAGCGGAGCTTGTTGCCACCGACCAGGGCAGCCAGGTAGCCGTGCTGCCAGCCGCCGACCGCCATGCCCCAGTGCGTCTGGATCGCCGGGGCGTCGGGAACCGCTCCGTCCTCCCAGTCGTCGATCTGGTACTCGGATCGGTTCTTGCACTCCAGCAGTCCCGTCGCGACGTCGATGCCGGCGTCGTAGGTGTACCGGTCGACGTTGACCAGCATCCACGAGTGATCGACGTGCACGAGGGTCCCGGGAGACATCCCCACTCGGACCCCGGACCGCTTCGAGAACATGCGGGCGATGAACGCCTCGATCTCCGTACCGATCTCGGCGGCCTCGCTGTCCACCGGGACCGGCCGGCCGTGCTTCGCCTCGTAGACGTGCCGGGGGCTGGTGTACTTCCCGCCGCCCAGGCCGAGGATCGCGGCGACATCGCTGCCGCCGATACCGGCCCGCCGGGTGGCCTCCCACTCCTGGCGGGACGCGTCGGCGGGGAGCAGCAGACGCGCGGTCGGCGCGTCCGTGCGGATGCTGGTGGTCAACGTGGAGCCTTCCGTGGGGTGCGGGGCGGCGAGAAGGGAGAGCTGGGTCACGTCACGCATTGGGGACCGTCTCCTTCCTGCACGCCTTGCAGCGCAGGGAGATGAACTCGCCGTCACGGCACTGGTAGTTGATCCGGCCGTTGTCGCACCTGGTGCAGGCGGCGCGGGTGGCGGCCAGGTCGGCGAGGAACAGGGCGGCCTGCCGCGCGGACATCCGGCCGTCGCGGGCCTTCAGCTCTTCCTGGACGCGGCGGGCGGCCTCGCTGTGGCCGCGCATGTCGAGAAACAGGGCGGCCTGCCTGGCATGCAGGCTCTTGATCTGCGCCGCCGCCGCGTTCAGCAGCAGAACTGCCTCCGTGTACTCCCCGGCGTCGGCGGGTCCGGCCCTCATGGCGCGGATCGCGTCGCGCCGATCGGCGATCTCCAGCTCGGCCACGGCCTTGCGCCACTCGGCGAGGACGTCGGTGTACTGCTCGACGTGCCCGCACGCGTTCGACCATCGGTCGACCACATACCAGTCGCCGTCCTCGTGGAACCGGTGCGGCTTGGCCTCACCGCGGGGGCCGCCGCAGCGCGGGCACTCGGCGGCCACCGTCACGGTGACGACCCGCACGCCCTGGTATCCGCTGCTCGTACCCCGGTCGCACACCCGGTAGGTCATGGACGAGGGGCGCGGCTCGACGGCCGGGGCCCCGGCGATGTAGCGCACCCAGACCGCGGTGCCGTCGTCGTGCATCGCCGCGTACGCCTCGTACGCCCCGGCCGGCTCGTAGGAGGGGACCCGCTCGGCGCGGCCGACGCGCCGCGCGGCCGACTGACCGCTCTGGGGCGACGGGTAGACCGCCGCGAGCCGCCACACGCCGCGCTCGGCGCGGGCCGCTGCCGCGATCGGCGCGTGCTTGATGTAGAGGTTGTGTCCGCGCTTCATCAGCAGGCACCGCCGTTCTCGCGGCGCGAGGCGGCCGGGGCCATCTGGCGCGGCAGCGCGGCGAGCGCGCGGCGGGTCCGGAGCTGGGACGGGTGCCTCAGCGGCACGCACAGCGTGCACGTGCGCGGGTTGTGCTGGGTACAGTGCTTCTTCACGGTTCCTCGATTCGTGTCGTTGAGGTGCCTGACGGCGTCGGGGCGGCGATCAAGGCCCGGCATGGCCCGTCGCTCCCGGCGACGTCGTCAGAAAGCGGTGCGCGTACGTCCCCGCCCCTGGGAGGGGCTGATCCTCGCGATCGCGGGCACCGCCTCCGGCTCCGGCATCGCCTCGTCCTGCGACGCCTGGTCGGCGCCGAGGAGGGCGAGCACGGCGACCGGGATGACGGTGGTCATCGCCTGGATGAGCGCCAGTTCGCAGTCGCAGAACGCGACCGCCTGACCCCGCTTCTGGTGCGGCAGGTCGGCGATGTTCGCCTCCAGCCACGACCGCTTGCAGCCGAGCCGGTCGGCGGCCTGGTCGTAGTCGAAGTTCTCGACGACCGCGCAGCGGCAGTAGGCGCGGCGGGTGAGCTTGGCGCTCATGCCGCAGCCTCTCCGCGCTGCGTCGGCACGGCGGCGAGCAGACAGCTCCCCCGCTCGACCAGCTCGTCGAGCGTCGTGCCGTACGCCGTGGCGATCGACGCGAGCGTCGCCAGGGTCGGGATGGTCAGGCCGGCAAGGATCCGGGAGATCGTGGACTCCCGCACCCCCGTCCGGACGGCGATGGCGTAGAGCGTGGTGTCGCCCGCCGCCCGCGCCTTCTTGATGAGGACGTCGGACCGGAAGGCCAACGCGTTGGTCATGGTCATGAGTGAGACCCCCTGTGATTCAGAGTCTTGCGCGGACGCAAGCCTTGCGCGCAAGGAAGACTCTAGATCAGACCTTCCTTGCGCGCAAGGAAGACACGAATCCGGTTTGGTGTGATTATTTCTCGTACGGGTGCAGATCGATACGGGTGTCTACCAGCACCGACCACCCGCGCACCCCCGCATCTGCGCTACTTGCGTGCGCGCAAGGCATTCCCCCTTGCTTGACCGGGCGCTAGCCTCCGAGCATGCGGAGCACAGATCACAACGTCACCGGCACCGGCACAGCCAAGGCCCAGAGATTCGGCGCGCTCATCAGCGACCTCGCCAGCAAGGCCGGATACGACCTCGTGCCCGGCAGCGGCGGCCGGGCCGCCCTCGCCCGCGACGCACATATGAGCGCGGCATCGGTCGGCCGGATGCTGGAGGGACGCGCGCTCCCTCTCCCGCAGCAGTACGAGTCCCTCGCGCGAGCCGTCCACGCAGACGTGCGCATGCTCCTCGTGACCGCAGAGGTGATCTCGGCGGAGGCATGGCCAGAAGGTGGCAAATCGGATGTACTCTCAGCCACCCATACAGAGCCGCTTTCCCCTGAAGGCGCTGCCGAGAGGTGGGGCATCACCGAGCCCGGCATCCGCGACATGCTCATCGCAAGCGTCCGGCAGGCCATCCGTCTCCAGAACGAGGCCAACAGCCGGCGCACGAACAACGAGCAGGGGGAGGCCGTAGCAAGGAGGTAGCAGCAGTGCTTCGGCGCACAGCCATCACCGCATCCGGCAGCCTGGCAGCCGGAATCGCCATCGCCCTCGTCGACGGCCTTCCGCATCCCCCCGCCGGAACCATCACACCCCTCGCCGTCGATATCGCCCCGCTGACGTGCATGACCGTCATCACCCTCTGCATCCTTCATCGCTGGCTCGACCGCTACACCGCCAACATCCGAACCGAGATGGCCAAAGCCGCCGAGCAGCGCCGCGCCTGCGTCGAAGAGATCAGCGACCGCCTCGCGGAAGTCACACGGCGTGAAGCAGCGGTGAACCGTTCAGCCAAGATCGGCGAAGCCCGGACGGCCGCCCTCCTCAACGCTCTCGCCGAGGCCCGCAAAGAGAACGCCTGCCTCCGCACCGAGCTGGAAGAAATCGGCGAGGAGCGCAACACCCTCATCGCCACGATCCTCCAGCAGTCCGCCGACCGCTTCCGTCCCCGCCCCGAAGCCGCCACCGTCACCCGCCCCGCTCCGTGCATCCCCATGCCGGCCCGGCAGCGAGCACGCGACGGTGCCGTGCCCCAGCCGGTGCACGGCACCGTCGACCCCGCCCTCAACTAACCGACACGACCGGGTTCATACCGCACACCCGAAGAGCATCTCCCCGGGCGACCCCGTACGCCGCCTGTACCGCTCCACGGTCCAGACCCCACGCAGCAGCCTCTGTCACCACCTCGCCCGCGACCCAGCCCGCCCGCTGGTGCGCGGGCTCATCCGTGTAACCGGCCTCCCAGTCCCACACCCACCGCGACCGCGGTTCATGCACCTCCGGTCCCGCGTCCAGCTCCGTACCGTCCGCCGCATACCGGGCCGGCCCCAGCTCCCACAGCAGCACCCGCTCCGGGACGCCCCCGCGCACCTCATTCATCCCGCCCGGAACCTTCCGCTGCCACCACTCCAGCGACCACGTCTCGGCCCACACCGGCCCGCCGACGTCCGCCGACCACCCCGTCGCCGTGGCACCCGCGTGCTCCCGGTCCCAGAACCCGAGCACCACCGGCCCGCAGTGCACGACGTGCACCGGCCGCGACGGCATCGCCGCCACCGGCTCGTCGTCGAACTCCTCCGGCCCGCCGGCGCCCAGGGCCCGTTCGATCGTCGCCATGGCCGCATCGTCCGCTTCGGGCAGCAGGTGCCCGTACCGGTCCGACGTCGTGGTGATCGACTCGTGCCCCAGTCGTCGCTGCACGTACGTCAGCGAGTGCCCGGCCGACAGCAGCGCGGCGGCGAGCGAGTGCCGCAGGTCGTGCGGCGTCGGATTCTTCCACTCCGGGAGCAGGCCGGCCGCCTTGGCCTCCCGGACACCGATCTGCCACCAGTCCCAGAACGTCGAGTATGTCAGCCGGCCGCCCTGCGGCCCCTGGTAGATCAGCTCATCCGGGTCCAGCGCCAGCAGGCCGCGGTCGACCATCCGGCTCCACGTCACCCGGTCGACGCGGAGTGTGCGTCTCGACCTCCGCGACTTCGGCTTGCCCAGGTACCAGCTGCGCTCGGGTGACCACTTCCAGGCTCGCGCGATCCGTACCCGAGCCTTGCCGTCCGCCCGCTGGCCGGGCGGGATCAGGTGCCGCCTCGCCAGCGCGCTGATCTCACCCCAGCGGGCGCCGGTCGCGTACTTGTCCCGGACGAGCTGGCCGGACTCCTCGGTCGGCATGCACGAGGCGATGCCTTCGATCTCGTCCGGGGTCAGGAACTCCATCTCTTCGCCGCCGCCGCCGTCGTCGTCATCGCCGTCGTCGCCGTCGCCGTCGATGCGCGGCAGGCGCACCAGATGGCAGGGATTCCGCTGCCGCAGCGGCGGCTCGTGGTTCACCGCCTCGTCGAGGATTGAGGAGAGCAGGCCGCGGAGGTTTCTTACCGTCTTCGGGGCCATCTTCTTCTTCACCGACCCGCGCCAGACCATGGTCTCGCTCATGGCGTTCTGCCAGACGGACACCGTGTCCTTCGAGAAGTGCTCGGCGCTGCGGACGTCGCAGTTCCCGAACGTCGGCAGGATGTACGTTTCCAGCTCTTTGAGGATCGCCGCCCGGTACCGATCCTCCACGCCGGTCCTGTTTCTGATGGACTTCCGGGCGAAGGCGTCGAAGCGGTACTCCTCCTCCGTGCCGGCCGCCGGGTTGATGTACCCCTTGCCCTTCACCCACCCGAGGGGCCACTGCTGGTTCGCTTCGTTGACGGCGTCCCGAAACACCTCGGCGGCCGGCTCGTCCTGGAAGTTCTCGCCCTGCCACGGGTCGTCCCTGCCTCCGCCCAGCCGCCACTTCACGCGGTAGCTGGTGACCTCCCCGAGCTTGTTCTTCACTCCCTGTACATACGCCATGGACGGATGCTAGGGCGGCGTGCGCCAGCGGTGCGCCAGCAACACGAGAAGAGGAGCGGCGGTAACCGGCCGTTCTCGCAGGTCACCCTAAGTGTCGGTGATTGTGCCCGGAGCCGGACTCGAACCGGCACGGCCATGAAGGCCAGCGAGGTTTAAGCTCGCCGTGTCTGCATTCCACCATCCGGGCCAGGTGCGTGGCTCCGCGTAAGCACATGACCCTATCCGGGTGATCGCCGGGCCAGTCGGCCGCTGGCCCGATGTTGTCTTATTTTATTGCCGCCTGAAGTGGCGTCAGCCCAGGTGACAGAACACCCGGAGGGGGCTGTCCCAGCAGGTGGGCGGTCACGTCGTCAGCCGTGATTGACGGAAATTCGTCGCACCGCGAGTGCGCCGGGCGGCGCGGCGGGGCCGGGCGGGCGAGCCGTCCGCTCTTTATCGCGGTCGCGACCGGGTGCTACCCGGCGGACACCGGGAGCTATCGAAGGCGCACAGAACCCTCACTTGATCTTCGCTGGCTGATCACAGTCTGTTGCCGGAACCTCGGAGTCCGGACCGCCGGGCGCGATGGGGGACCTCAGGGGCGCCGTCATACCAAAGGAGGACGATCGGGCCTGCCGATGCGACCAGAGAGGGCCCCGGGAACGGGCACCCGGGCTGACGATCCGGAGCCGGGGCGCGGTCAGGATGGAGTCAGTCCCCGCACCTCACCCCACCGTGAAAACAGGAGTGCCCCCTCGTGACCACCACGCCCCTCGCACACCGAGCCACCACCGCGGCAGCGCGCGCCACGGATCTGTCCAAGGTGTACGGACAGGGCGAGACCCAGGTGGTCGCCCTGGACCGGGTCAGCGTCGACTTCCGGCAGTCGGAGTTCACCGCGATCATGGGGCCGTCCGGCTCCGGCAAGTCGACGCTGATGCACTGCGTCGCCGGACTGGACACCTTCAGCTCCGGATCGGTCCGCATCGGCGAGACCGAGCTCGGCACACTGAAGGACAAGCAGCTCACCCAGTTGCGCCGGGACAAGATCGGCTTCATCTTCCAGGCGTTCAATCTGCTCCCCACGCTCACCGCGCTGGAGAACATCACACTCCCGATGGACATCGCGGGCCGCAAGGCGGACCAGCAGTGGCTCCAGACCGTCATCGACATGGTCGGTCTGCGCGACCGGCTCAGCCACCGCCCCACCCAGCTCTCCGGCGGCCAGCAGCAGCGTGTGGCCGTGGCGCGCGCCCTGGCCTCCCGGCCGGAGATCATCTTCGGTGACGAGCCCACCGGAAACCTGGACTCGCGCTCCGGCGCGGAGGTGCTCGGCTTCCTCCGCAACTCCGTGCGCGAGCTGGGCCAGACCGTGGTCATGGTGACCCACGACCCCGTCGCCGCCTCCTACGCCGACCGGGTGATCTTCCTCGCCGACGGCCGGATCGTGAACGAGATGCTGCACCCCACCGCCGACGGCGTCCTCGACCAGATGAAGGCCTTCGACGCCAAGGGCCGGACCAGCTGATCCCCACCGCCCAGCAGACTTCCGGCTCTCACACCAGGACTCACTGACATGTTCCGTACCGCCCTGCGCAATGTGCTCGCGCACAAAGCCAGGCTGCTGATGACCGTCCTCGCCGTCGTGCTCGGCGTCGCCTTCGTCTCCGGCACCCTGGTCTTCACCGACACCCTCGGCAACGCCTTCCGCAAACAGACCGCCAAGAGCTTCGACGGCACCGCCGTGGTCGTCTCCAGCCCCACCAGCGACAGCGGCGGCGGGATGAGCCAGGACGGCCTCGCCGACGCCACCCTGAAGAAGATCCAGGGCGCGGAGGGCGTCGCCGGAGCCGTCGGCCGGGTCTCCGGCTTCGCCGGGGTCGCCGACCAGAAGGGCAAGCTGATCGGCAGCAGCTGGTCCAACACCGGGGCGAACTTCGCCCCCGGCAAGGACGGCGAGGACACCTCGTACGACTTCACCAAGGGCGACGGCCCGGTGAAGGCCGACCAGATAGCCCTGGACCGGAAGACCGCCGAGAAGGGCGAGTACGAGGTCGGCGACACGGTACGGGTCTCCACCAGCGGACCGGTGCGGGAGTTCACCCTCTCCGGTGTCTTCACCACCGAGGACGGACAGGTCAACGCGGGCGGCAGCCTGGTCCTGTTCGACACCGCCGTGGCGCAGAAGCTCTATCTGAAGCCCGGCCACTTCAGCGAGATCAATGTCGCCGCCGCCCAGGGCGTCTCCGACCAGAAGGTGCTGACCGAGGTCAAGGAGCTGCTGCCCAAGGGCGCCAAGGCCAAGACCGGTGAGGCGATCGCCGACCAGCAGGCCAAGGACATCGAGTCCGGCCTCAAGAATCTGAACACCATGCTGCTCGTGTTCGCGGGCATCGCGCTCTTCGTCGGCATCTTCCTGATCGCCAACACCTTCACCATGCTGGTCGCCCAGCGCACCAAGGAACTGGCGCTGATGCGCGCCATCGGCGCCTCCCGCCGCCAGGTCAAAAGCTCGGTGATCATGGAAGCGACGGTGGTCGGCGCGATCGCCTCCGCCCTCGGCTTCCTGCTGGGCCTCGGGCTCGCGGTCGGACTGCGCTCCGCGCTGAGCAGCTTCGGCGCGGAGCTGCCCGCCGGTGCGCTGGTCGTCGCCCCCACCTCGGTGCTGGCCGCCTTCGTCGTCGGTGTGCTGATCACCGTCCTCGCCGCCTGGCTGCCCGCCCGCCGGGCCGCCCGGATCGCCCCCATGGCCGCGATGGGCAGCGCCCACGCGGTCGCCACCACCAAGTCCCTGCTGGTGCGGAACACCATCGGCGGCGTCATCACGCTGGCCGGCGCCATCGGGATCGTCTCGGGCGCGGCCACCGGCGGCGGCCAGGGCCGGATGCTGATCGGCGGCGGGGCCTTCCTCGCCCTGATCGGTGTGATCGTGCTGATCCCGCTGCTCTCCCGCCCGGTGATCGCCCTGGTGCGCCCCCCGCTGAGCCGGCTGTTCGGAGTCTCCGGCAAGCTCGCCGCGCAGAACGCGGTCCGTAACCCCCGCCGTACCGGAGCGACCGCCTCCGCGCTGGCGATCGGACTCACCCTGGTCACCGGTCTGACCGTCATCGGCGTCACCCTGAGCCACGCCATCGACAAGGCGACCACGGACAACGTCCGCGCCGACTACATGGTCACGATGGCCAGCGGCAACACCATGGACGCCTCGGTGCTCACCGCGCTGGAGAAGGCCGAGGGCGTCAAGGCCGTCTCCGGCCAGCAGGCCTTCTTCCTGAAGATCGACGGCGAGGAGCGGATCGTCTCCGCCGTCGACGCCGCCGACGTCAGCGAGGTCTTCCGGCTCGACACGGTCTCCGGCTCGCTCGCCACCCTCGGCGAGGGCCGGATCGCCATCGCCGAGAAGACCGCCGAGGAGAACGGCTGGAAGCCCGGCGACACCCTGCCGGTCGCCTTCCACCAGGACGGCGACGACCGCAAGGCCGAGAAGAAGGAGCTGACGGTCGGCGCGGTCTACAAGGAGAACGAGTTCATCTCCCCGTTCGTCCTCTCCGCCTCCGTCGTCGCCCCGTACGACTCGACCCCGGACATCCAGGAAGTCTGGCTGACCATGGACGGCGGCGAGAGCGCCGCCAATGAGCAGGCCCTGGTGAAGGCGCTGGGCAATGACCCCGGCATGAACATCATGGACAAGCAGGAGCTGCGCAACTCCTTCGGCGGCATGATCAACCAGATGCTCAACATCATGTACGGCCTGCTGGGCATGGCCCTGATCATCGCGGTGCTCGGAGTCGTCAACACCCTGGCGATGTCGGTCTTCGAGCGTCAGCAGGAGATCGGCATGCTGCGGGCGATCGGCCTGGACCGGGCCAGGGTCAAGCGCATGATCCGCCTGGAGGCGGTGGTGATCTCGGTCTTCGGAGCGCTGATCGGCATCGGGCTCGGCACCTTCCTCGGCTGGGCCATCGGCGAGACCCTCAAGAGCTCCATCCCGGACTACGCCCTGGTCATCCCCTGGGCCCGGATCGGACTCTTCCTGCTGCTCGCCGGTGCGGTCGGAGTGCTGGCCGCCATGTGGCCGGCCCGCAGCGCCGCCCGGCTGAACATGCTGACGGCCATCAAGACCGAGTAGCCGACACCGCGCCGCCCGGGCCCCGCCGGAGAGAGCCGACCGCTCTCCCCGGCGGGGCCTTTCGGTGTGCCGGTGGATCAGTTCCAGGTACGGGCGCGCAGCGGCAGCCCGGCGGCCCCGGTCTCCGGGGTCTTGACGGCCAGGATCTGGTTGACGCCGATCCGGTTGTGTTCGAAGGCGAGCGCGCTGGCGGCCATGTACAGCCGCCAGACGCGGGCCCGTCCGAAGGAGGTGAGACGTACGGACTGCTCCCAGCCGGCCTCCAGATTGGCGACCCAGCGGCGCAGGGTCAGGGCGTAGTGCTCACGGATCGACTCGACGTCCCGGGCCTCGAAGCCCGCCTCCTCCAGCAGGGAGACGGTGCGGCCGAGGGGGGAGAGCTCTCCGTCGGGGAAGACATAGCGGTCGATGAAGGGGTCCACCCGGTAGGCGTCCTCGTCCTTCTCGGGGCGGCGGGCGATCTGGTGGTTGAGCAGCCGGCCGCCGGGCTTCAGCAGCGCGTGGAGCTGGTGGGCGTACTCCAGATAGCGGACGGCCCCGACGTGTTCCGCCATCCCGATGGAGGAGATCGCGTCATAAGGACCGTCCTTGACGTCCCGGTAGTCCTGAACACGGATCTCGATCCGGTCGGTGAGCCCGGCCTCGGCGATGCGCTTGCGGGCGTACGCGGCCTGCTCGCGGGAGATGGTGACACCGGTGACGCTGACGCCGTACTCGCGGGCGGCGTGCATCGCCATCGAGCCCCAGCCGCAGCCGACGTCGAGCAGGCGTTCGCCCTCGGTGAGGCCGAGCTTGCGACAGACGAGATCGAGCTTGGCGGCCTGGGCCTCCTCCAGCGAGGTGGTCTCGTCCCAATAGGCGCAGGAGTAGACCATGGACGGGCCGAGGACCAGCTCGTAGAAGGGGTTGCCCACGTCGTAGTGGTGGCTGATGGACTGCCGGTCGCGCCACTTGGTGTGCAGACCGCCGGCACGGCGCCGGGCCTCCTCCACGGGCGGCCGGGGCGGGGGCAGTGCGCCGCCCAGTCCGATCAGAGTGCGGGCCGCGGTGAGCAGTCGGGGGTCCCGGAGCGGAATGGACCCATCCGCCCGTTCCCAGATAAGGCCCGCGAGCCGGTCCAGGGCGGTGTAGAGGTCCCCTTCCACATCGATGTCCCCGGCGACCCAGCCCCGGGCGAGTCCCAGCTCGCCCGGCTGCCACAACAGCCTCCGCAGCGCCCGCCGGCGCCGGAGGATCAGCACCGGCCCGTCCGGCGGTCCCGCCTCGGAGCCGTCCCAGGCGCGCAGACGCACCGGGAAGGGAGTGTTGAGCAGTTCTTCGGCTAAGGTCGTCAGCCGCAGTGCGGCGTCGGCCATGACGCACACCTCCGTGATGATGATTCGCTGCCTCGGGGTCCTGTGCTCCGGTGCCCCGCTCACCGGGGACAACAAGCCGACCACTGTGCGTGCTTCCCGTCTGGACGCGATCTCGCACAGAATTCTGAACGAGCCCCTCGCACGGCGGTGGCATCAGCGACCGGCCGGGGGGAGCGGGCGACGGTTTCAGGACAGGCCCCGGCCCTGCCGGACATGCCGAAGGGCCGCCCGCACCACGGATGGCGGACGGCCCTTCGAACAGGGTTTCTTGCAGGTCAGGAAGTTTTGGCCTTCTCCGGAGCGGGAGTGGAGACCGGGGCCGGGGCGGGCTTGGCCGCCTCGTAGAACTCCTCGCGCGGCGACTCGATCGCACCGAGCGAGACGACCTCGCGCTTGAGGAACATCTGAAGAGTCCAGTCGGCGAAGACGCGGATTTTCCGGTTCCAGGTGGGCATCGCCATGCCGTGGTAGCCACGGTGCATGTACCAGGCCAGCCGGCCGCGGAGCTTGATCTTCGTCTTGCCCATGACGATCATCGCGACGCCCTTGTGGACACCGAGACCGGCGACCGCGCCCTTGTTGGCGTGGCTGTAGTCCTTCTGCGGGAAGCCGCGCATCCCGGAGATGACGTTGTCGCCGAGGAGCTTGGCCTGACGCAGCGCGTGCTGGGCGTTCGGCGGGCACCAGGCGTTCTCGACCCCGGCCTTGCGGGCGGCGAGGTCCGGGACCTGGGCGTTGTCGCCCGCGGCCCAGACATAGTCGGTGCCCTGGACCTGAAGGGTGGTGGCGGTGTCCACATGGCCGCGGGGGCCGAGCGGGAGACCGTAGCGGGCGAGCGCCGGGTTGGGCTTCACACCGGCGGTCCACACAATGGTGCTGGAGTCGACCTCAAGGCCGTTCTTCAGCACGACATGGCCGTCCACGCAGGAGTCCATCGAGGTCGAGAGGTAGATCTCGACGCCGCGGCTCTCCAGATGCTCCTTGCCGTACGCGCCGAGCTTCGGCCCGACCTCGGGAAGGATCTTGTCGGCCGCGTCGACCAGGATGAAGCGCATGTCCTCGCGCTTCACGTTGTTGTAGTACTTGGCCGCGTCGCGGGCCAGGTCCTCGACCTCACCGATGGTCTCGGCGCCGGCGAAGCCGCCGCCCACGAAGACGAAGGTGAGCGCCTTGCGGCGGACGTCCTCATCGGTGGTGGAGTCGGCCTTGTCGAGCTGCTCCAGCACATGGTTGCGCAGGCCGATGGCCTCTTCGATGCCCTTCATACCGATGCCCTGCTCGGCGAGGCCGGGGATCGGGAAGGTCCGGGAGATCGCGCCGAGGGCGACCACCAGATAGTCGAAGGGCAGCTCGTACGCGTCGCCGACCAGGGGGGCGACGGTGGCCACCTTGCGGTCCTGGTCGATGGTGGTGACCCTGCCGGTGAGCACCTCGGCCTTGGGCAGCACGCGTCGCAGCGGGACGACGACGTGCCGCGGCGAGATGCTGCCGGCGGCGGCTTCGGGGAGGAACGGCTGGTACGTCATGTACGAGCGCGGGTCGACGACCGTGACGGTCGCTTCGCCGTACCGCATCTTCTTCAGAATGCGGCGCGCCGCGTACAGGCCTACGTACCCACCGCCTACGACGAGGATCCTGGGACGCTCCGTGGTGCTCATGCCATCGAGTATCCACCCCCCTGACAGGGGGTGCTCGTGAGCCCCTTCACAAGAAGTTGGGTACCCCCTGCTACACTACGCGGCCCGCGTGACCGGGATCATGCTTCCGCGAAGGAACCAAAACCCCCGCCGCGGGCCACTGAACCCCCTGTGAGCTGGCCTTTAACCCTTCCTTACAAATGGACCACCGGCCGGGTTCACACCGTCGAAATGTCCCCCGGGCCACTCGGCCCGCCCCAGAGGGGGCCGAATGGCCCACGCGAGGGGGGCTTTCGGCCTCCCACAGCGCCCATCAGGGCTCTTTTCCTTGTGAAGAAGTTCACGAACTTCTTCACCGGGCGATGGACCAGGCGATCCCGTCGAGGATGTCGTGCTCGCTGACGACCACCTCGGACGCACCGGTCCGGTCCATGATCGCGAGGAGGACGAGAGCGCCGGAGACGATGACATCGACCCGGCCCGGGTGCATGACCGGGATCGCGGCGCGCTCGGCGTGGGTGGCGGTGGTGAGCGCGCGGGTGATCTCGGCGACGCGGGCGCGGGGGATCCGGGCGCGGTGGATCGCGGCCGAGTCGTAGGCGTCCAGACCGAGGGCGATGCCCGCGAGGGTGGTGACCGATCCGGCGAGGCCGACGAGGGTCCGGTCCCCGGTGAGGGGGACGGTCCCGGCGGCGAGATCGAGGGCGGCCTCGATGTCGGCGCGGACGGCGTCCAGCTCGGCGGCGGCGGGCGGGTCGCTGCGGATGTGGCGCTCGGTGAGCCGTACGCAGCCGATGTCCACGGACCGGGCCGCCTCGACGTGCTCCCGGCCGAGCACAAACTCGGTGGAGCCGCCGCCGATGTCCACGACCAGGCGCTCCTCATCGCCCGCCAGCTCCTTGGTGGCCCCGGTGAAGGAGAACTCGGCCTCCTGGTCACCGGTGATCACCTCGGGCTCGACGCCGAGGATGTCCAGGACGCCGCCGACGAACTCCGCGCGGTTCTCGGCGTCCCGGGAGGCGGAGGTGGCGACGAAGCGGAGCCGGTCCGCGCCGTGCTCCTTGATGACCGCCGCGTACTCACGGCAGGCGGCGAAGGTCCGCTCCAGGGCCTCGGGGGCCAGCCTCCCGGTGCGGTCGACGCCCTGGCCGAGCCGGACGATGGTCATCCGGCGGTCGAGCTCGGTCAGGCTCCCCGTGGCGGGGTCGACATCGGCGACGAGCAGCCGGATGGAGTTGGTACCGCAGTCGATGGCGGCGACCCGGGTCATGCGCGCTCCTAGGCTCGTTCGTTCGGGATCAGGCTTCGGCGGGCGCGCACGGCGAGACGCACGGCCCCTTGCGCCACCACTCGGGCAGCATCGCGATCGCCTCGTCGCCCAGCGGGTTGACCCCGGGGCCGGCCGCCAGCGAGTGGCCGACCAGGACATGGAGGCACTTCACCCGGTCCGGCATGCCGCCGGCGCTGGGGAAGCCCTGGAGCACGTCGATCTCGTCGCGGCGCGCGATGTAGTCCTCGTGCGCGGCGCGGTAGGCGGCGGCCAGCTCGGGGTCGGTCGCCAGGCGCTCGGTCATCTCCTTCATGACCCCGTTCGCCTCCAGCGTGCCGATCGCCGACGCGGCCCGGGGGCAGGTCAGGTAGTACAGCGTGGGGAAGGGGGTGCCGTCGGGCAGCCGGGGCGCGGTCTCGACGACGTCCGGCAGACCGCAGGGGCAGCGGTGCGCGATGGAGCGCAGCCCGCGCGGCGGGCGGCCGAGCTGTTCCTTGAACGCCGCGATGTCCGCGTCGGTGGGAACGGTGGATTCGGTGTGGGGAGGAGGGGTTTCCATGCCTGCCTTGGCTCTAACAGTCTCTGTGGTTCTGCCGGCGGTCCGCCGGAGGTGCCGGGTGCCGGGTGCCGTGTCGTGTGCCGTGTGCCGTGCCGTGCCGTGTGCCGTGTTGTCAGGACGGTCCGCGTCGTCAGCGGCGGTCCGCGTCGTCGACGCCGTCCCAGACATTGGAGTACCAGGGACGGTCGGCCGAACCGTCCTCGGTGCGCCGCTGTTCCGCGACCTCCGGATCGATCATCGTGTATCCGGTCTCGCCGGGGAGCACATAGTGCAGATGCTCCCGGGCCAGCCTGCGGATGTAGAGGTCGTCCTGGAGTCTCGCCTTCTCGTCCCGGAGGCGTTCGACCTGCTCTCTCGCCTCGGCCATCCGGTCGCGCTGCTCGGCCATGTCGCCGCGCTGGGAGACGTACTGCCGCATGGGGTACGCGAGGGCGACCACCAGCGAGCAGACGACGAGGGCGAGGAAGGCCGCGCGCCCGGTGAGCCGGGAGCGGCGGGCCTGCCGCCGGGTCTGGGAGCGGTAGACACGGGCGGCGGTCTGCTCTCCGAGCAGCCGCAGCCTGGTCGCGGTGGAGAACCGGTCTCGGCTCTTCCCGGCCATGTCTTCCGCCTCCCTCACGTACATACGTCCCCGGACACGGTACGGGACCGCGGCCGGGGACGTGCGTACGACGGGGCTCGGATCGGCCCCGGTGCGGATCAGCCCTTGAAGCGGGGGAACGCGCTCCGGCCGGCGTAGACCGCGGCGTCGTCGAGGATCTCCTCGATGCGCAGCAGCTGGTTGTACTTGGCGACGCGCTCGGAGCGGGCCGGGGCGCCGGTCTTGATCTGGCCGCAGTTGGTGGCGACGGCCAGGTCGGCGATGGTGACGTCCTCGGTCTCGCCGGAGCGGTGGGACATCATGCACTTGAAGCCGTTGCGCTGGGCCAGCTCGACGGCGTCCAGGGTCTCGGTCAGCGAACCGATCTGGTTGACCTTGACGAGAAGGGCGTTGGCCGCGTTCTCCTCGATGCCGCGGCCGAGGCGCTCCGGGTTGGTGACGAAGAGGTCGTCGCCGACGATCTGGACCTTCGCGCCCAGCTTCTCGGTGAGGGCCTTCCAGCCGTCCCAGTCGTCCTCGAACAGCGGGTCCTCGATGGAGACCAGCGGGTAGGCGTCGACCAGCTCCGCGTAGTACTCGGTCATCTCGGCGGCGGTGCGGGACTTGCCCTCGAAGGAGTAGACGCCGTCCTTGTAGAACTCGGAGGCGGCGACGTCGAGCGCGAGCGCGATGTCCTGGCCGGGGGTGTAACCGGCCTCCTTGATCGCCTCAAGGATGAGGTCGAGCGCGGCCCGGTTGGAGTCGAGGTTCGGCGCGAAGCCGCCCTCGTCGCCGAGACCGGTGGACAGGCCCTTCTGCTTCAGGACCTTCTTGAGGGTGTGGTAGACCTCCGCGCCCCAGCGCAGCGCCTCGGAGAAGGACTCCGCGCCGATCGGGGCGATCATGAACTCCTGGATGTCCACGTTGGAGTCGGCGTGCGAGCCGCCGTTCAGGATGTTCATCATCGGAACGGGCAGCAGGTGCGCGTTCGGGCCGCCGAGGTAGCGGAAGAGCGGCAGGTCGGAGGCCTCGGAGGCGGCGTGGGCCACGGCGAGGGAGACGCCGAGGATGGCGTTGGCGCCGAGCGAGCCCTTGTTGTCGGTGGCGTCCAGGTCGAACATGGCCTGGTCGATCAGGCGCTGCTCAGTGGCGTCGTAGCCGACCAGCTCGGGGCCGATCTGCTCGATGACGGCGAGGACGGCCTTCTCGACGCCCTTGCCGAGGTAGCGGTTCTGGTCGCCGTCACGAAGCTCGATGGCTTCGAAGGCTCCGGTGGAAGCACCGGACGGAACGGCAGCACGGCCGGTGCTGCCGTCGTCGAGGCCAACCTCGACCTCGACCGTGGGGTTGCCTCGGGAGTCCAGGATTTCCCGGGCTACGACGACGTCGATGGACGGCACGAGCATCTCCTTTATGGGATGTGACGCATGGAACGCAGGGTCTCATTGGCCTTGCGACAAGAGCCTAACCGGCCAGCGGGTCACACCCGGCGGATGCCCGCCCCCTGGGACGAAAAAGCGCGTGAACTCAGGCGTCCGGGGACAGGTCCGAGGACGGTCCGGGGATGGTCCGGGGATGGTCCCGAGAGAAAAGAACCCGCGTTTACCGGCTGGTAACGAAAACGGGGACGAATAGCACCCCGGCCCGGCGCGTTCGGGGGAAGCGCGCCGGGCCGGGGTGGTCCACTGCTCCGGGAGCGCCTTTTCGCAAAGACGCTCCAGAAAGGGAGGGACGGGTCAGCTCAGGTCGAGCAGCTGGCCCGGGTAGATGACATCGGCGTCCTGGACGATGTCCTTGTTCAGCTGGAACAGCTCGCCCCAGCCGCCGTCGACCTTCTCGGCCGCGGCGATGGTGCTGAGGGTGTCGCCGGCCTTGACCTCGTACTCGCCGTCGCCCTTCTGGAAGCCCTGGACCTTGGCGGCGGGCTTCGACTGGGGCTGTGCGGCCTGCGGGGCCGGGGCGGGGGCCTGGGCGCGCTCGGAGCGGGTGGTCGGGACCTCGGCGCGCTGCTGCTGCGGCTGCGGCTTGGCCTGCTGCGGGGCCTGCTGCTGCGGCTTGGCCTGCTGCGGGGCCTGCTTGACCGGGGCCGGAGCCGGGGTGGTGCCGGTGTACGGGGTGTTGGAGAGGCCGACGCCACAGCTCGGCCACGCGCCCTTGCCCTGGCCCGCGAGGACCTTCTCGGCGGTCTGGATCTGCTGGGCCTTGGTCGCCTTGTCGGCGGTGGGGGCGTAGGCGGTGCCGCCGTACGCGGCCCAGGTGGAGGCCGAGAACTGGAGGCCGCCGTAGTAACCGTTGCCAGTGTTGATGGACCAGTTGCCGCCGGACTCGCACTGGGCGACCTTGTCCCACTCGGCGGCGGTGGCGGCGGACGCGGTGCTCGCGCCGATCAGCGGGGCGGCGACGGCCGCGCCGGTGACACCGGCGAACGTGACGACGCGGACAGCCTTGGACGGGCGACGGTGCTTGCCCTTGCCGGAAAACAGCATGGAACTTCTCCTCACCGACGCCTGCGAGGTGAGCTGTCGGGTTCGGGCCAAGTGAGTTGCCCGGCCGCGCGTCCTAGCGCGCGGCTTCACCCCAAGCCGGTTCCCGCCGTCGTCTCCAACGGCCGGTGCCCGGCGCTTACCTGGGTCCCCCGCTCCTGCCTTCGGCGCACTCAAGCGTCGATTCCCTTCGACCGACGGCAGGATTCGGCGTGACGGTCGACGGGGCCCGCGGTGGCGAGCGGTTCAGACCGTAGACGCAGCTCTCCCTGTTGTTCAAAGGAGCACAACGGGGAGAATCGCCCATCCCGTCACTCCGGTACCTGGCGTTTCCGCAGGTCGGGGATGGAATGGGCGATTCCACTTAACGTTTCGCATTCAATCCGACAAAGAGACGCTTGTCTCATTTGAGCAAACTAGGACAGAAGCGCCCTAACTACCCCTGCTGTGCGGCGAGGTCGAGGCTCTGGCCGGGGTGGATGAGGTCGGGGTCGCCGCCCACCGTCTCCTTGTTCTCCTCATAGAGGGCGTTCCAGCCGCCGTCGACCTTCTGCGCCTGCGCGATGGCCCAGAGGCTGTCGCCGGGCCGGACGGTGTACGCGCCGTCCTTCCCCTCTTCCGCCTTCTCGCCGGCCTTCCCTCCGGCCTTCCCCGCCGCCCCTTCTGCCTCTGTCGCGCCGGGCGCCTGAGTGACGCCGTCGCGGGCGGGGGAGTCGCCGCGGGAGACATGGCCGGGGTCGGCCTCGCGCTCGGTGACCGGGTCGCCGGAGGTGCTCGTACCCTCCGGGGCCTGCTCGCCCTGCCCGTCGGCGCGGGGCGGGCCGCCCGCGGCCGACCCGGCGTCCGCACCGGCCCGCTCGCCGGAGTCCGCGGTCCGCTTCGGGGCGGCCGGCTCCTTCGCGGGCTCGCCGCGGTGCTTGCCGGGGCCCTTGTCCTCGCCCTGGCCCTGGGCCTGGCTCTTGGCCGCGTCCTTGACGGCCTCGGTGGTGCCCTTGGCCTTCTCCCGGTCCGCGCCGGGGCCGGTGCCGCCCGCGCGGTCCGCGCCGCTGCCCACGCCCTGGGTCTCGGCGGGGGCCGGAGTGGCGGACTCCGTGGCGGAGCGCTCGGCCTTCTTCGGCTTGGCCGGGGCGATGGACCCCGTGCCGGTGCCGGTGGTGCCGGTGGTGCCGGTGGTGAGCCCGGCCATCTCGGCGCAGGAGGCCCACGCCTTCGCGCCCTGCGCGGCGAGGACCTTCTCCGCCACGGCTATCTGCTGCGAGCGGCTGGCGAGGTCGGCGCGGGAGGCGTAATCCGTACCGCCGAACGCCTCCCAGGTGGCCTGCGAGAACTGGAGCCCGCCGTAGTAGCCGTTGCCGGTGTCGGCGCTCCACGCGCCGCCGCTCTCGCACTCCGCGACCCGGTCCCATGTCGTGGACTCGGCGGCGGACGCCGATCCCGCGCCGAGCAACGGGATCGCGATGGCGGAGCCCGTCACCCCTGCCGCGACAACGAGGGCCGGAACCTGACGGGGTCGGCGATGTCGACCATTACCGGAGAGCATGCGGTTGCCTTTCGCCTGACTGCTTGAGACGGGGTGAACGTAGCCGCACTCCAACACGAGTCACAAGTCGATGCAGCGGAGATCACGCGAAAGTCACAACGGTGACGGGTCGTCAGTTCCGTGTGGGTTCAGTGTCGTTTCAACGGCTGGTGAACTCCACGGGCAGGGTGCGCAATCCACGCATAATCAGCCCGCCGCGCCATCTCAAATCGGCCGGATCGGCGGCCAGACGGAGGTCCGGCAACCTTCTGAGCAGGGTCGCGATGGCGGTTTGTCCCTCCAGCCTCGCGAGCGGCGCACCGAGGCAGTAGTGGATGCCGTGGCCGTATCCCAAGTGCTGATTGTCACGCCGGGAAAGGTCAAGAACGTCCGGTTCGTCGAACCGGTCGGGATCCCGGTCGGCGGCGGCCAGCACCACGAGCACGGGGTCGCCCGCCGCGATCCGCTCGCCGCCGATGACGAGATCCTCCGTGGCGAACCGCCAGGTGGCCACCTCCACCGGTCCGTCGTGGCGGAGCAGTTCCTCGACGCCGGTCTCCAGCAGCCCCCTCTCACCCGCCGCCAGGGACGCCTGGAGGCGCTCCCGCTCCCCCGGGTTGCGGAGCAGCGAGTAGACGCCGTTGCCGATGAGATTGACGGTGGTCTCGAAACCGGCGAAGAGAAGGATGAAGGCCATCGCGGCGGCCTCGTTCTCGGTGAGATGCTCGCCGTGGTCACTGGCCCGGATCAGCCCGGAGATCAGATCGTCCCCGAGGTTCTCGCGTTTGCGGTGAATCAGCTCGACGAGATAGCCGCGCATTTTCTTCACCGAGCGGGCGACACCGCCCCGGGGGCCGCCGCCGTGACGAATCATCATTCCCGCCCAGTCGCGGAAGTCGTCCTGGTCTTCGCGGGGAACGCCCAGCAGGTCACAGATGGCGTAAATGGGCAGCGGAAAAGCGAAATCATGGATCAGATCGGCCTCGCCCCGCTCCAGGAAACCATCGATGAGCTGATCGGTCAGTTCCTGCACCCGGGGCGCGAATTCGGCCACCGTGCGCGGGGTGAAGGCCTTGGACACCAGCCGCCGCAGCCGGGTGTGGTCCGGCGGGTCGATATTGAGCAGATGCGTCATCAGCTCGGCCTTGCGCTCTCCCGGAATACCGGTTTTCCCCTTGGCGTGCGCGGGCTCGTCGTGGTGCGCCGGATTCTTCGACAGCCGCTGGTCGGCGAGGGCCTGCCGGGCATCGGCGTAGCGGGTGACGAGCCAGGCCTCGACGCCGCTGGGCAGCTCGGTGCGATGGACCGGGGCGTGCTCGCGGAGCCAGGCGTAGGCCGGGTACGGGTCGGTGGCGAACTCCCAGCTGAAGAGTTCGGGGACGGGGCCGGGGGCCGGGGTGACGCCGGGGGCGGGGGTGGCGCCGGGGGCGGGGCTGCTGCTCACTCCCCGACGGTATCCGCAACGCGGGGCCCGGGCCCGCCCGGCCTCCGCCGGGGGTTCTCGTCCACCGGGGGTTCTCGTCTACCGGGGGTTCTCGTCTACCGGGGGTTCTCGTCTACCGGGCCGGCTGTCCCTCGGCCGCCCGGATCGCGTCGCGGTAGGCGCGGCCGGCCGCGCGCAGCGCCGTCTCCGGGTCGGTGCCGGACTCCTCCGCGCGTACGGCGAGGGCGAGCAGCTCGTACCCGATGCCCTCACCCGCGGGCGGCGGGACCGTGAGGCCCGCCTTGCGCGCCCGGAAGGCGAGCTTGGCGGCGAGCGCCAGACCGGGCTGGCCCAGCGGGACGCCGTCGGTGACCGAGTCGCGTTCCTTCTCGGCGGCCTTCATCCGCAGCCAGTGCGCCTGGACCTCCTCGGGGGTCTCGGCACGGGCGTCGCCGAAGACATGGGGGTGCCGGTGGATCAGCTTCTCCACGAGCGTCCCGGCCACGTCGTCCACGGAGAAGGGCTCCTCGCCGTCCTCCTCCGCGATCCGCGCGTGGAAGACGACCTGGAGGAGTACGTCCCCCAGCTCCTCGCGCAGTTCGTCGCGGTCGCCGTCCTCGATCGCCTCGACCAGCTCGTACGCCTCCTCGATGCCGTACTTGGCGAGGCCCTGGTGGGTCTGCTCGGAGGCCCAGGGGCACTCGGCGCGGATCCTGTCCATGATCTGTACGAGGTCGAGAAGCCGGGCTCCGGGGAGGTCGTAGGAGCCGGGGAGCAGCTCCAGATCGGGCATCGACTCCCGGCCCGAGCCCGCGAGGCGGGCGAGGCCGTCGGTGAGCGCCCGGTCGCCCTCTCCGGCGGCGAGGACGACGACGGTCGCGCCCTGGGCGCAGGCGTCGACCAGCTCCCGGGCGGTGGGCGAGGCGATCTCGATCTCGACGCCCGCCTCGCGGAGGTAGGGCAGCTGGGGGTGGGCGGCGTCGGCGCACAGCACCCGCCCGGCCGTGCGCAGGGTCTGCCACGCGGGCCAGGACAGCAGTCCCGGGGCGACGCGGTGGCTGGCGGTGAGCAGGACGATGCGGCCGGTGGCGGGGTGTTCTGTGGTCACCCCTCGAACCTACCTCGCGCCCGGCCCCCGGCAGGCCGGGGAGGTGCGGACCCCTGGCCGGGAAGGTGCGGGTCCCGGCTCGGGCGGCGGGCGGGGGCCGCGAGGCGGGTTCGGGGCGGCTGCTAGGCGCCGCTCGGCTCGGCGGGCGGGGGCTGCTTGGTGACCTGGGTGATCCAGGGGGCCTTGTAGTCGCCGAGTTCGAGCTTCTGGTCGTTCCAGCTCCCGAAGCGGGGGTTGACGTCGATGTCGAGTGTCTTGGCGGCGGCGGTGAAGGCCGCGTTCAGCCGCTGCTGGCCGTCGGGGCTGTTGGCCGCCCCGATGGACTCGGCGAGCTTGCCGACGAGGATGTCCCGGCGGACGGCTTCGTCGACCTGGCCCGGGGCCACCCCGCGCTGCTGGAGGTAGACCGCGGTGAGCTGCTGTTCGCCGCCCGCCTGCTGGGCGAGGACGACCCGGCCGTCCGCGACCTCCTTGCGGGTGGCGGCCACCCCGGCGTCGTCGGCTGCGCGCTCGATCACCCGGCCGACGATGAGGTCGTAGAGCTTGGCGCGGCTGAGCTGTCCGCTGTCCTTGATGAGCTGGGCCGACTGCGGGGAGCTCTGCTGCGCGGCGCGGACGTCCTTCACCTTCGCCTGGACGGCGGAGACCTCGATCCGCTCGCCGCCGACGACGGCGGCGGCGCCGGGGTGCGCCTGGTTGCCGCAGGCGGTGAGCAGGGGCGCGGCGGCGAGCAGCGCGGCGGAGACGGTGATCACAGTGCGACGGCGGCGGTGCAAAGGAGCCTCCCGGCGTGATTGTGCTGCGCTTCACAAGCCTGCGGAGTTGATGTTAGGCAGTCCGGGCGGCGCGGGCCACTACTTCGCCGCCACTGATTCGGCCGATACCGGCTCCGCCCGCTCCGGCTCGGCGCTCCGCCGTCGCCCGGGCTCCGGCCGGAGCATGATCGTCCGGGAGAGGAGGAAGGTGATCGGGATCGCGGCGGCGGAGGCGATCAGCGGGGCGTAGCGGCTGCCGAGTCCGAGCACGTCCACCAGGAGGTAGACGCCGGCCGTGGTCACGGCGAAGTTGGCGGCGTTGGTGAGCGGGAAGAGCAGGAACTTCCGCCAGGTCGGACGGGTCCGGTAGGTGAAGTACGAGGTCATGAAGAAGGAGCCGACCATGCTCAGCCCGAAGGCGGCGACATGCGCCGCCACATAGGGCAGCCAGTTCAGCAGAAGCAGGTACAGGCCGTAGTACGTTCCCGTGTTCACGGCTCCGACCAGGGCGAATCTCAGCAGCTGACCCCGGACTGTCATCGTCTTGCCAACTCCCCCGTGCGGTTTCCGTGTGTGTGCGTGTGCGGGACGGTCTCCAGCAGCGTGCCACACGTGCCGCCCCCGGGGGCGCGGGCGGCGGTGATGTGGCGGTGATGCCCCGACGGTGCCGCGGCGGCGGTGCCGCGGCGGCGGTGCCGCGGTGATCACGGGTTGTGGAACTGCCGCTGCCGCTCCAGCTGGCGGCGTACATCGGCGGCGAGCGGGTGGTAGGGGCCGTACGCCCGCTCCGCGTCGTACAGCAGCGCCTGGTACTGCCGTCCGGCGGCGGTGTGGTCGCCGACGGCGAGGAGCAGCCCGGCGATCCGGCGGCGTACGTCGAAGGCGCGGGCCGGGTCGGGACCGCTCTCGTGGTACGGCAGCAGGGCGCGGTACTCGGCGAGCGCCTCGGCCGGCTCGCCGAGCTGTTCCAGGCACTGGGCCGCGTCGTAGCGGAACTGGAGTGTCTGCGGATCGCCGGGTCCGGCCTCGGCGGTCCGGTCGTCGGCGAGTCTGCGCAGCTCGGGCAGGGCCCGGCGGTACTGGCCGTCGTCCATCAGGGTGGTGGCGTACTGCTTGCGCAGGATTCTGACGACCGGGGAGTGCTCGCCGTGCTCGGCCGCGGCGGCCGGGAGTATGCCGCCGAGGATGTCCACGGCCTGGGTGACTCCGCCCTCGCCGAGCAGACGCTTGACCTCGTCGACGGCGGCGGCGACATCGAGGCGGGGGGTGGCCGGCGGCCGGGCGGGCGGGGGCGCGGCGGCGCGGTCGGGCCAGGGTGCGAAGGGCCGCAGAAAGGGCCGGGTGGGGTCGAGCGGTCCACCGGCCGCGCCGCGTGCGGGCAGCATCGGGGTGAGCGCCTCGTACACCTCCTGCGCGTCGGCCGGGCGGTGCTGGGGGTCCTTGGCGAGCAGCCGGAGCACCAGGGCTTCCAGTGGCTCGGGTATCTCGGGGCGGAGTCCGCGGACGGGGAGCGGGGGTTCGTAGAGATGGCGGTGGAGGACGCCGAGGGCGGTGGAGCCGGCGAAGGGCACTGTGCCGCTGAGGAGTTCGTGCATCAGCACGCCGAGTGCGTAGAGGTCGGTGTACGGGCCGACCGCGCCGCCCATCGCCTGCTCGGGGGCCATGTAGGCGGGGCTGCCGATGGGCGAGCCGGTGTGGGTGAGACGGGTGGTGTCGGTGTCGATCACGGAGGCGACGCCGAGGTCGAGGACGACGACCGTGCCTTCGGGGGTGACCATCACATTGCGGGGCTTGAGGTCGCGGTGGACGATCGGGACGGCGTGCACGGCGGCGAGCACCGCGCAGAGCTGGGCGGCGACGGAGACCGCCCACTGCCAGGGGTAGGGCTCGTGCTCGGCGAGATGGTCGGCGAGGTCCGCGCCCTCGACGTACTGCATCACGAGATAGAGGTCGTCGCCGTCCTTGCCCGCGTCGTGGACGGTGACCAGCCCGGGGTGGGTGACCTGGGCGGTCACCCGGCATTCGCGGACGAAGCGGCGGCGGATCTCGTCGGCCCCGGTGGCGGCTGCCATCCGGTCGGGGCGCAGCAGCTTGACGGCGACGCGCCGGTCGAGCCGTCCGTCGTAGGCGGTCCACACCTGGCCCATGCCGCCCTGGCCTATGACGGTGGAGAGTTCGTATCTGTCCGCGATGACGCGTCCGTTCACCGCCCCTGCTCCTTGCGGAGATAGTCGCTCAGCTCGTCGAGTTCGGCGCGGACCTGGTCGATCCGGGGGGTGCCCGCCACGGGAGGCGGGGTGGGGTAGGCGACCGGATCGGGCTGCTGCTGGTGGGGCGGGGGCTGCTGTGGTGCCTGGGCGGTGTACGGGGAGGGGGCCGGGACCGTGGGCGGTGTGGCGGTGTACGGGGACGGGGCGGCGGGCGTGGGCGTGGGCCGGGGCGTGGGCCGGGCCGGGGGGCGGGGCGGCGGGCTCGCGGGGGCGGGCCGGTTCGACGGGTAGCCGTAGGCGGGGGGCCGGCCGGGCGGATAGCCGTAGCCGGGAGCGGGGGTGGCCGGTCCCTGGGGCGGGTAGCCGTAGCCGGCGGGCGGGTGCGGCGGCGCGGACAGCCCGTGGATCGGAGGGGTCACGGAGTACGGCGAGGGCTGCCCGGCGGCTGCCGGAAACGGCCGCTGGTAGTGGCGGATGTCCGCCACCAGGTAGTGCACCGACACCCCGATCGCCAGGGCGATCATCGTGAGCGCGGCGACGATGTCGAGGGGCGTCATATCGGCCGGCTCCTCGGACTTCGGGGAGTTGGAGGTGGAGCTGCTCTCCAGCTCGCCCAGGAGCACGATGATCCCGATCGCCGTCACGAAGGTGATTCCGAACAGCACCCAGTCGAGCCGCCGCCCGCGCACGATCGCGAGCCTGAGCATGGCGGCCCAGGAGAGCAGGCCGAAGCCGAGCAGGGAGAGCGCCACGAAGACCACGCGGAGCGTGATGAGAACCGCGGTGCCCGGTCGTCTGTCGGGGGGCTGCGGGGCATAGCCGGGGCCGTGCATTCCTGCTCCTGATGGCCTGGGGACGAGGCTGAGTAGGTGACGAGCGTATACACCGGCGGGGCCCGGGGCCCGTGGTCAGGGGGTCCGATGTCCCGCGTGGTGTGTCCCGACTCCCGGCGGGCCGGGGGCAGTCGGCCCCGGCCCCGGTCCGGCGGGGCTCAGCCGGGGCGCACGGTACCGTCCGCCAGGCCGTCGTAGAGGCCTTGCACCAGCTGCTCGCCGAGCCGGCCGGCGAGGCGCAGCGCGTCCTCGAAGGCGGCGAGCGCCCGGAAGTGCTCGCCGTAGCGGCGCTGTTCGGACGGCGACAGCCTGGGCAGCTGCAGTCTGCGGACGTCGAGCCGGGTCGCGCTGGAGGCGTAGCTGCTGGCCTGGCGGGTGTTGGCGGTGCCGCGCAGGAAACCGGCGAGGAACCAGACGTCGAGCGCGGCCGGGTCGGGGCGCAGCAGATGGAGGTTGCGGCCGAGGACCGCGCCGGCGGTCGCCTCGTCGATGACGCGGACGACGGAGCCGCCGCCGAGCACGGGGACGACGGCGTCGCCGGACTCGACGCGGACGAGTTCGTCGTCGGTTTCTTCGGCGAGGGCTCCGGAAGGGGCCATGCCGGTGAGGACGTCCTGCTCGGTGAGGACGGCCCCGGGGCCGCTGTGCCCGCCGGCGGCCGGGTGGACCGTGCCCGCGCGGATCAGCAGGGCCCCGGTCCTGGCCAGTTCGCCGACGGTGGTGGCGGGCCAGGGCGCGGGCTGCGCGGGGGCGGGCGGCGGCGGGGCCAGCTCCCCGGCGAGCCGGATGGTGTCGGTGAGCCGCTCGCGGACCCGGAGGAGTTCGTCCGCGCCGACGGCGGAGTCCGGCGACGGGACATGGCGGGCCGGGGCGAGATCCACGTCGTCGTCGAGGAGTTCGAGTACGGGGACGGCGAGGGCGGGTCCATGGCCGGTCCGGGTGCCGGGCCTGTCGCCGGGCCGGGTGTTCGGGTCGCCGGTCGGGGTGCCGCCCGTGTCGAAGGCGCGCCAGGCGTCGAGCACGGTCTGTTGGAGCGCGGGCCAGTCGAGCCGGTCTCGGCCGCCGGCCGCCGCGGCCAGCTCGGCGGTCTCCACCAGCAGCAGTTCGGGCGCCTGGGCCTGCCCCTGCTCGGGTTTGCGCAGCACCCAGAGGTGGAGCGGGATGCCGTAGGGCGGGGCCGCGCCGACGGGCAGGGCGATGACGGCCCGCAGCGCGCCCCGGCGGAGCAGTCCGGCGCGGACACGGCGGCCGGAGCGGCGGGAGGCGGCGGCGGGCGGCATCAGCAGAACGGCGGTGCCGCCGGGGCGCAGCCGGGCGATGGCGTGCTGCACCCAGGCCAGCTCGGATTCGGTGCGGGCGGGGAAGCCGTACTCCCAGCGGGGGTCGTAGGCGAGTTCGTCGTGGCCCCAGTTGCGCTCGTTGAAGGGCGGATGGCACAGGACGGCGTCGGCGGCCGTGCCGGGGAAGGCGTCGGCTCGCAGGGTGTCGCCGGAGCGGGCGCGGACGGCCGCGTCGGAGCGGAGCGCAAGGCGCAGCGCGGTGAGCGCGGTGAGGTCGGGGTCGGTGTCCTGGGCGTACAGCGCGGCGGGCCGGTCGACCGCGCCGAGCAGGGCCCCGGCCCCGGCTGCCGGGTCGAGGACGGTCGCGCCCTCGTGGGGGGCGGCGAGCGCGGCCATGAGGGCCGCGGGTCCCGGCGGGGTGAGGGTGTACTGCCGGAGGTTGGCGTCGAGGAAGCGGCCGAGCAGGAACTCGAAGGTCTGGCAGGGGCCGAGTTCGGCGGCGAGTTCGGCGGCGGAGCGCAGTACGGCGGTGGAGCCGGGTGCCTTCGCGGCCGAGCCGGGGGTGGATCGGGGGAAGGCGGCGCGGAAGAGCTGCGCGCGGTCGTCGCCGAAGCGGGCGGCGAGCACCGCTTCCAGCGCGGTCGGCAGCAGCTGGGCCGTCTCCTCGTCGGGGGCTGCCGCCAGCTCCTGCCAGAGGGCCGGCCTCTCGCGCACGAGCAGCAGGACGCAGCCGGTGCGGATGAGCGCGGTCGCGGTGGTCGCGGGGTGGTCGGCGAGCTGCTGCCAGACGCGTTCACGCAGGGGGACCTCTGCGAGTTTTCCCTGGTCACGCAGCCACTGCTCGACCTTGGTGAGGGGGAAGGAGGGGCTGGTCTCGGTGCCGCCGACGGGTTTGGGGAAGTCGGGGTGCCTGCGCCGCCAGTTACTGACGGCTGCCCGTCCGACGCCTGCCAGCCGGGCGATCCCGGCGGCGGTCACCTCGCTCGCGTTCTCCGGCATATGGCCGCCTCCGTCATCCGTCGCCGCTGGTCAGAATCCCTTTGTTGTGTCATCGAGCATACCCGTCACACATGGATCCACGACTTCACAGCACGGAGTTCACTCAATCTTGTGAACCGTGTTGACTCGGTTCACAGCCTCTGTTCTTATTGACCTATCACCACGGGGGCTCCCCACAGGGCCCGATCACCCGCCATGTCCGGGAGGACACTCATGTCACACGCCGCGCCGCAGCCCCAGTACGACGGAAGCCAGCCCTACGGGCAGCACCCTCAGCAGTACGGACACCACTCCCCGGCCCCCCGGCCGATGCGCAACGGCCTCGGCACGGCCGCGCTGATCCTGGGCATCCTCGGCGTCATCACCGGCCCGATCCCCCTGATCTTCTGGCTGGGCGGCACCCTCGGTCTGATCGCCCTGATCCTCGGACTGGTCGGCCGGGGCCGGGTGAAGCGCGGCGAGGCCAACAACAAGGGGGTGACCACCATCGGCGCGATACTCGGGCTCCTCGCGATGATCGGCGCGACCATCGGCGCGGTGATCACCTTCAAAGCCGTGGACGACGCGGTCAACGAGCTGGACAACTCCATGAGCGCGAGCAAGGAGCCCGCGGCCGGCTCCGACGGCAAGGACGAGAAGAAGGGGAAGGGGAGCAAGTCCGGAGCCCTCACCGCCGGGGAGACCGCCCTCTACAAGAACGGCCTCAAGATCACCGTCTCCGCCGCGAAGAGCTACTCCCCCAGCGAGTACGCCGCCGGACACACCGCCGGCAACAAGGCGTACGAGGTCTCCGTGACCCTGGAGAACACCGGCGGCGAGAAGTTCGAGACCGGGCTGCTGACGACCGACGGCCGAGCCGGCGCGGACGGCGTCGCCGCCGAGCAGATCTTCGACGACAAGATCGGCTCCGGCGTCACCGGCACCATCCTCCCCGGCAAGAAGTCCACCGGCAGGTACGCCTTCTCCGCCCCCGCCGGCACCAAGGCCCTCTCGGTCGAGGTCAGCCCCGGCATCCTGCTCGACGCGTCGGTGTGGGAGCTGTCGGTCTGACGACCGCGCCCGGCGAAGGACAGCGCCACCGTGAGGGAGTTCGGCGGGCGGTGACCGACCGGGGGGGCCGGTACACCGCGCCCGGGGCGATGCGAAGATCCTTAACGTCCAGGTCAGACCCGGTTTCCCGCTTTGTGCCACCGCGCGGGACCCACGGTCAGGCAGGCCGCCCGTCCCTCAGCCCCCGCACCACGGAGAATCCGATGCCCGTCAGAGCCCTCCTTCCCTCCCGCCGCCGCACCGCGGTCACCACCACCGTCGCAGCGCTCGTTCTCGCCCTCGGCGCGGCGGGCTGCGGCGGAAACGCGAAGGACGCCGAAGAGGCGAAGGGGACGGCGGAGCCGGGGAAGAAGAAGGAGAGCTCCGCGCCGTCGAGCGCGGACCGGATATGGGCCGAGCGAGGCGTTCCGGCGTTCAGGGCGCTCAAGGCGGCCTCGTCCGCCACCGTCGACCTGTCACTGGACACCGACGAGGGACAGATGCGCGCCAAGGTCCGGAGCAACCGGCAGAACGAGTGCCTGACCGTCATGGCCTTCGCAGGCCGGGGCACCCTCCAGCTGATCAGGACGCGTGACAACGGCGCCTATCTGAAGGTGAACGAGAAGCACATCAGGGCCAACGCGCGAGGGAAGAGCCCCGAGCGGGTGGAAGCCGACATCAAGCTGTTCTCCGACCGCTGGATGGAAGGGGACCCGTCCGCGCCGCAGGTTCAGAAGAGCCTTCAGCTCTGCGACTTCGGCCAGAAAATCGCGCAGCCGCCCGCCGGCCTGACGGGCGCTCCCGAGCCCCGGAAGGTCAGGGAGAACGGCCGCGAGACTCTCGTCTTCGCCATCCGGGACAAGGACGCGCGCTTCATGGTGCAGGTCACCGCCGAGGGCAGGCCGACCGTGTTGAAGTTCGAGCAGACCGGTGGCAAGGATCCGTTCACGGCACTCTTCTCCGGCTACGGGGAGCCGGTCCGGGCCGTGCGACCGGCCGAGAAGGACATCCTCACCAAGGACACTCTGACCAAGGAAGCGGCGCGGCTCGGCTGACCGCCGGCCGTCCGGCGGCGACCGCCGCCCGCTACTCGCACTGGGCGAGCATCGCCCTCTTGTCCGCCGGTGTCACCGGCATCTCGTAGGCGAGTGCCACCTGAGAGATCCGCACCGCGTAGGAACAGCGGATCTTCTTGTTCGGCGGCAGCCAGGACGCCGGCCCCGAATCGCCCTTGGAGCTGTTGGACGGACCGTCCACCGGCAGCAGATTCAGCGGGTCGTTGGCGATCCGCCGCCGCTTCTCCGCGGACCAGCGAGCCGCGCCCATCTGCCAGCTGTACGAGAGGGGAACGACATGATCTATCTGAACCGCGGCGGCCTTCCGCTTGCGCCACTCGATGGAGGTCCCGGTATAGGGGTCGTCCAGGGTCAGTGCGACGACCACGCAGTCGGAGCCGGAGCGGTAAGCCAGCTCCCGGCCGTCCCGTGCGAGCAGGTCGTTGCGGGTGTCGCAGCCGTTGCGGGCCAGCGGGACCCCGTCGGCGGTGTCCATCCAGGCATGGCCGAAGCGGGAGCGCTCATACCCCGTCTTCGGTCCGCGTCCCTTGGTCGCCACCTTCTCGATCAGCCGGCGGGCGGCGGCCCGGTCCGTGCTGGAGGCCAGGGGCGCGAGCCCCGGACCGGTGCCCCTGGGGTTGGCCAGCGGGCTGGTGCCGGCCGATGTGGAGCCTCCGGCCGAGGGACCGTCGGTCTCGCATCCCACGAGAGCCGCCGCCGTGGCCAGTGCCAGCAGGCAGCCGATGATCGTACGGGGTCGTGGGACCCGGGCTTCGTTCACCTCCGCAGCCTACTGACCAGCGCTCAGAACAGCTTCCACCAGGGCTGATCGAGCACTTCTCCCCGGCCGTCGCGGCGGCTGTCGCGACGGCCGGGGAGAGCTCGGCGGACCGCCGGTCAGGATCCCAGGATCGTGGTCAGGAACTCCCCGGTCCAGCCGAGCAGCTCCCGTCCCACCACCGGCTTGCCGCCGATCTTCCCCGTGGTGGGGCGGGGCACCAGCACCTGCTTCGCGGCGGGCTTGATGACGGTGCGCGGGTGCAGCCGCTTGAGCCGCAGTTCCTGCGACTCGCGCAGCTCCACCGGAGCGAACCGGATATTGCTGCCCTGGAGCACGATCTCGCCGACCCCGCAGGCCCTGGCCAGCATCCGCAGCCCCGCCACCAGCAGCAGATTCTCCACCGGCTCCGGCAGCTTCCCGTAGCGGTCTACCAGCTCGTCGCGGACCGCCTTGATGTCCTCCTCCGTGTTGGCGGAGGCGATCGCCCGATACGCCTGGAGCCGCAGCCGCTCGCCGGGGGCGTAGTCGTGCGGGACATGCGCGTCCACCGGAAGCTCGATCTTGACCTCCAGCGGCGCTTCCTCCTCCACCCCGCCCTCCAGCGAGGCCCGGTAGTCGGCGACCGCCTCGCCGACCATCCGGACGTACAGATCGAATCCGACACCCGCGATATGGCCCGACTGCTCGCCGCCGAGGAGATTGCCCGCGCCCCGGATCTCCAGGTCCTTCATGGCGACGTACATGCCCGCGCCCATCTCGGTGTGCTGGGCGATCGTCGCGAGCCGCTCGTGCGCGGTCTCGGTGAGCGGCTTCTCCGGCGGATAGAGGAAGTAGGCGTAGCCGCGCTCACGGCCACGGCCGACCCGGCCGCGCAGCTGGTGCAGCTGGGAGAGACCGAAGTTGTCGCCGCGCTCCACGATCAGCGTATTGGCGTTGGAGATGTCGATGCCGGACTCGACGATCGTCGTGGAGACCAGCACATCGAACTTCTTCTCCCAGAAGTCCACCACCACCTGCTCCAGCGCCGACTCCGACATCTGGCCGTGCGCGGTGGCGATCCTCGCCTCGGGGACGATCCCGCGCAGCCGGGCGGCGGCCCGGTCGATGGACTCGACCCGGTTGTGGATGTAGAAGACCTGGCCCTCACGGAGGAGTTCACGGCGGATGGCCGCGCCGATCTGCTTCTCCTCGTACGGCCCGACGAAGGTGAGCACCGGGTGGCGCTCCTCCGGCGGGGTGGTGATGGTGGACATCTCGCGGATGCCGGTCACCGCCATCTCCAGCGTCCGGGGGATGGGGGTGGCGGACATGGTCAGCACATCGACGTTGGCGCGCAGCTTCTTCAGCTGCTCCTTGTGCTCGACGCCGAAGCGCTGCTCCTCGTCGACGATGACCAGACCCAGGTCCTTGAACTTCGTCTCGGACGAGAAGAGCCGGTGGGTGCCGATGACGATGTCGACCGCGCCGTCCCGCAGCCCTTCGAGGGTCGCCTTCGACTCGGTGTCGGACTGGAAGCGGGAGAGCGCCCGCACCTTGACGGGGAACTGGGAGTACCGCTCGGAGAAGGTGCCGAAGTGCTGCTGCACCAGCAGGGTGGTGGGGACGAGGACGGCGACCTGCTTGCCGTCCTGGACCGCCTTGAAGGCGGCCCGCACCGCGATCTCGGTCTTGCCGTAGCCGACGTCGCCGCAGATCAGCCGGTCCATCGGGACAGTCTTCTCCATGTCCTCCTTGACCTCGGCGATCGTGGAGAGCTGGTCGGGCGTCTCCACGTAGGGGAAGGCGTCCTCCAGCTCGCGCTGCCAGGGGGTGTCCGGGCCGAAGGCGTGTCCGGGGGCGGCCATCCGGGCCGAGTACAGCTTGATCAGGTCGGCGGCGATCTCCTTGACCGCCTTCTTCGCACGCGCCTTGGTCTTGGTCCAGTCCGCGCCGCCGAGCCGGTGCATCGTGGGGGCCTCGCCGCCCACGTACTTGGTGATCTGCTCCAGCTGGTCGGTGGGGATGTAGAGCCGGTCGCCGGGCTGGCCGCGCTTGGCCGGGGCGTACTCCACGACCAGATACTCGCGGGTCGCGCCCTGGACGGTGCGCTGCACCATCTCGACATAGCGGCCCACGCCGTGCTGCTCGTGGACGATGTAGTCGCCCGTCTCCAGGGTCAGCGGGTCGATCGTCTTGCGGCGGCGGGTCGGCATCCGCTGGCCGTCCTTGCCGGCCGCCTTCTGGCCGGAGAGGTCGGTCTCGGTGAGCACCGCGAGCTTGAGGCCGGGGTCGATGAAACCGAATTCGATGGAGCCCCGGGAGACATGGACGACGGCCGGGTCGATGGCGGTGAGGCTGGGGTCGAGCCGGGCGGGTACGCCCTCGCCGCCGAGGACTTCGACGGTACGGGCGGCCGGGCCCTGGGCCTCGGTGACGAAGACCGTGCGCCAGCCCTCGGCGAGCCAGCCCTTGGTGTCGGCGAGCGCCCGCGCGGTGTCGCCGCGATAGGACTCGGGGGCGTGCATGCCCAGCTTGATCGTGTCCCCCGACAGCTCCTCGTCGGCGGCGAACGGGGAGATGGACCACCACATCATGTCCAGCTCACGGGCCCGGTCCCGGACGTCCGCGATCCCCCGCAGAGAGGCCGCGCCGACATCGATGGGGGCCTCGCCGCCACCCGCCGTCGCCGCCCAGGACGCGTGCAGAAACTCCTGGCTGGTCGCGACCAGGTCGGCCGCCCTGGTGCGCACCCGCTCCGGGTCGCAGACCACCGCCATCGAGCCCTTGGGCAGCACGTCCAGCAGCAGTTCCATCTCGTCCACCAGCACCGGGGCGAGGGACTCCATACCCTCGACCGCGATCCCCTCGGCGATCTTGCCCAGGAGTTCGCCCAGCTCGGGATGGGCTTCGGCCAGCGCCGCCGCCCGCCGCCTGACCTCGTCGGTGAGCAGCAGCTCCCGGCACGGCGGGGCCCACAGTCCGTGCTCGGCGACCTCCAGGGAACGCTGATCCGCGATCTTGAAGTAGCGGATCTCCTCGATGTCGTCGCCCCAGAACTCCACCCGCAGGGGGTGCTCCTCCGTCGGCGGGAAGACATCCAGGATCCCGCCGCGCACGGCGAACTCACCGCGCTTCTCGACCAGCTCCACCCGGGAGTACGCGGCCGCCGCCAGCGCGTCCACGACCTCGTTGAGATCGGCCTGCTGCCCCGTGCGCAGCGCGACGGGCTCCAGCTCGCCCAAGCCCTTCACCTGCGGTTGCAGTACCGAGCGGATCGGCGCGACGACCACCGACACCGGCCCGGCCGCCGGATCGTCCGCCGAGGGGTGCGCCAGCCTGCGCAGCACCGCGAGCCGGCGGCCCACCGTGTCCGAGCGCGGCGAGAGCCGCTCGTGCGGCAGGGTCTCCCAGGAGGGGTACTCGACGATGCCCTCCTCGGGCAGCAGCGAGCGCAGCGCCGCCGCGAGGTCCTCGGCCTCCCGCCCGGTCGCGGTCACCGCGAGCACCGGGCGCCCGCTGTCCCGCGCCAGCGCGGCGACCGCGAAGGGCCGCGCCGCGGGCGGCCCCACCAGATCGACATGGGCACGGCCCGCGCCCCGGGCGGCCCGCACCGCTTCGGCGAGCGCGGGGTCGTTGACGACGGCATCGAGCAGACCGTGCAGGCTCATGAAAGGGTTTCCCTCCCGGGAAGGCAGAGCGAGGGGCAACGCGAAGGGCCCGACACGTCTCACGGGCCGGGGTCCTCCAGCGTACGCCCGCCCCCGGACCCCCCGCCCGCCGAACCACACCCGCCGCACCCGCCCGAAAAGCTCCGGGAAGCTCGTGGCGAGCCTCCCGGAGCCGGGTTCTTCGTGTCTCCGCGGTGGGGCTATTCGGTGGCGATCGCGTTCAGGACGTTCATGCGGCCGGCGCGGAAGGCCGGGACGAGGGCGGCGAGGAGGCCGACGAAGGCGGAGGCGATGAAGACGGTGGCGATGGTGGGCCAGGGGATTTCGAGGAGTTTGAGGCCTTCGAGGGCGAGAAGTTGTTGGGCGGCGGTGCCCCAGCCGAGGCCGAGGGCGAGGCCGAGGAGGGCGCCGAAGAGGGCGATGACGACGGATTCGAGGCGGATCATGCGGCGGAGCTGGCGGCGGGAGAGGCCGATGGCGCGCATGAGGCCGATTTCGCGGGTGCGTTCGACGACGGAGAGGGCGAGGGTGTTCACGACGCCGAGGACGGCGACGATGATGGCGAGGGCGAGAAGGCCGTAGATGATGTTGAGGAGCTGGTCGATCTGCTCCTGGAGGCCTTTCTTGTAGTCGGTCTGGTCGCGGACCTTGTACTGGGGGTAGTCCGCGAGGGAGGCCTTGAGGGAGGCCTGGGCCTGCTTGGTCTGGCCGTCCTTGGCGGTGGCGAGAAGCATGTAGTCGCGGGGCATGTGCTCGGCGGGGATGTACTTCTCGGCGGTGGCGATGGAGATGTATTTGACGCCCTGGTCCATGGCGCCGCCGTCGGAGGTGATGGCGGCGACCTTGAGCTTGGCGGTGCGGCCCTTCTCGAAGGCGAGGGTGAGGGTGTCGCCGACCTTGACCTTGTGGCGGGTGGCGTAGTCCTCGCCGACGGATATGGAGTCGGCGCGGTAGGCGTCGGCCTGCTCGCCGTCGACCATCTCGCGGCGCAGGTCGCGCGCGTAGCTGGGGTCGGTGGCGACGATGCTCTCCAGGGCGGTGCTGCCGTCGTCGGCGCTGACCTTGGCGAGGACGTCGCGGGAGCGGGTGATGTGGTCGATGCCGTCGGCCTGGCGCAGGGCCTTCTCGGCCTGGGGCACGATCCGCTGTCCGCTGTCCGACTGGACGATGAAGTCCGCGCCGACGCTGCGGTCCAGCTCGTCGGTGGCGGAGGCGACCATGGACGCGCCGACGACGGAGAGGCAGGCGACCAGGGCGAGGCCGATCATGAGGGCGGCGCCGGTGGCTCCGGTGCGGCGGGGGTTGCGCAGGGCGTTGCGTTCGGCCATCCGGCCGACGGGGCCGAACATCCGCAGCACGAGCGCGCCGAGCGCCCGGACGACGAAGCCGGCGAGCAGGGGGCCGATGACGATGAAGCCGAGGAGGGTCAGCAGCACTCCGACGCCCAGGTAGAGGGAGCCTTCGGCGGCCTTCTCGGTCTGGGAGGTGGCCAGCAGGGCGGCGGCGCCCGCGCCGGTCAGAAGGAGGCCGAGGGCGGCCCGTACCCAGCCGGGCTTTCCGTCGGCGGGGGTGCCGGCGTCGCGCAGGGCGGCCATCGGGGAGACCCGGCCGGCCCGGCGGGCGGGCACATAGGCGGCGAGGACGGTGACGATGACGCCGAGGGCGAGCCCGACGGCCGGGGTCGTCCACTTCACCGTCAGATCGCCGGTGGACAGCTCCATGCCGATGGAGCCCATGATCTTCATCAGTCCGACCGCGAGGCCGACACCGGCCGCGACGCCGGTGAGGGAGCCGACGACGCCGAGGAAGAGGGCCTCGACGAGGACGGACCGGTTGACCTGCTTGCGGCTGGAGCCGATGGCCCGCATCAGGCCGATCTCGCGGGTGCGCTGGGCGACCAGCATGGAGAAGGTGTTGACGATGAGGAAGATGCCGACGAGGAAGGCGATCCCGGCGAAGCCGAGCATGGCGTACTTGAGGACGTCGAGGGACTTGCCGATCTCGTCACGGCCCTCCTCGGTGGCCTCTTCGGCGGTCTTGATGGTGAGCTTGCCGCCGCCGAGCGCGTCGGCGACGTTCTTCTTGAGGGTCTCGTTGCTCACCCCGTCGGCGGCGGTGATCCCGAGATAGGAGAACCGGCCCTCGGCCCCGAGCAGCGCCCGCTGGGCGGTGGGGAGGTGGAGGTGGAAGATGGCCGCGCCGGGGTTGGTGACCTTGAAGGAGGCGATGCCGCTGATCCTGGCCCTGACGTCGCCGTTGGCGGTGATGACGCGCAGCTCGTCGCCGAGCTTGAGCTTGTGCTTCTCGGCGGTGTCGGCGTCGACCATGATCTCGGTGGGGCCCCGGGGCGCGTTGCCCGAGGTGATCTCCATGGACTTGAGGTCGTTCTCCGTCCAGTTGCCCACGATGGTGGGCGGGCCGCCGGACGGGCCCACGTCCTTGTTGTCGGCGTTGACGACGGTGACGGCCATGCTGTTGACCGCGCCCTCGGCGAACTCCACCCCCTCGGCCGACCTGGCCTTCTCCAGGGCGGCGGCGGGCAGCGTCGTGGGCTTGCCGCTCCGCTCGGCCGCCTCGTCGCCGTCGCTCTCGGCGGGCCGGACGGTGACATCGGTCGCGGTGACGGCGAAGAGCTTGTCGAAGGTGGTGTTCATCGTGTCGGTGAAGACGAGCGTCCCGGACACGAAGGCCACGGACAGCAGCACGGCCACGGCGGAGAGGGCCATGCGGCCCTTGTGCGCGAAGAAGTTGCGCAGGGAGGTCTTGAAGACGGTCACGAGGTACGCCCCCGGGCGTCGAAGTCCTTCATGCGGTCGAGCACGGCGTCGGCGGTGGGACGGAACATCTCGTCCACGATCCTGCCGTCGGCGAGATACAGGACGCGGTCCGCGTAGGAGGCGGCGACCGGGTCGTGGGTGACCATGACGATGGTCTGGCCCAGCTCGTCGACGGAGCGGCGGAGGAAGCCGAGGACCTCGGCGCCCGCGCGGGAGTCCAGGTTTCCGGTGGGCTCGTCGCCGAAGATGATCTCAGGCTGGGCGGCGAGCGCCCGGGCGACGGCGACGCGCTGCTGCTGGCCGCCGGAGAGCTGGGTCGGCCGGTGCTTGAGCCGCTCGGAGAGGCCGACCGTCGACACGACGCGGTTGAGCCAGGCCGCGTCGGGCTTGCGGCCCGCGATGTCCATGGGGAGCGTGATGTTCTCCAGGGCGTTGAGCGTGGGCAGCAGATTGAACGCCTGGAAGATGAAGCCGACACGGTCCCTGCGGAGCTGGGTGAGCTTCTTGTCCTTGAGCCCGGTTATCTCGGTGTCGTCCAGGTGGATGGTGCCGGAGGTGACGGTGTCGAGTCCGGCGAGGCAGTGCATCAGGGTGGACTTGCCGGAGCCGGAAGGCCCCATGATCGCGGTGAACTGCCCCCGGGCGATGTCGACGTCGACATGGTCGAGGGCCACGACTCGGGTCTCCCCCGCGCCGTACGCCTTGACGACCTGCCGTCCACGCGCGGCGACGGCCGTGCGCCCTCCGGTGTCCCCGTGCCGGGGAATACTCACAGCCGTTGTCACGAGATGTCTCCTATTTTCGTTGCCTGTATGGGTATTGCCGCGTGTGTACGGGACGGGTGTCGCCGTGTGCCACTCAAGTCTGTCGACGGGGGCGCTCCGGCGCGCTGGTGCCCAGCGCAGTCTTGAACCGGGGGTTTTCCCCACCCTCCGGCGATGCGGCCCGTACCCCCAACAACGTAAAGAGCCCGGCCCGCCCGGCACGTCGTCCCTCGGGACGAACACGCCCCGGCCGTTCGCGAGGGGCGCCCCCTAGGGGCCACGGGCTTCAGGAGGCGTCTTTCCTCGGGGTTCACGCCCTGCCGTCGCGCCGACCTCAAGTGAGAGGGTGTCCCCGGCAGGAATAGGTGCAGGGGGAAAGGGAATTGGCGTGGGGGAGATACCGAAGCTGTCCGTGCCCGGGCCGGCGGCCACCGAGGCGGCGGACGAGGCCCGCTCGCGCAAGGCGGTGGTCGCCGCGCTGATGACGGCGATGGCGCTCGCCTCGCTCGACGGCACGGTCGTGTCGACCGCCGTCCCGCAGATCGTCGGCGACCTCGGCGGCTTCTCCGTCTTCTCCTGGCTCTTCGCCGGCTATCTGCTCGCCGTCACCGTGACACTGCCGGTGTACGGGAAGCTCTCCGACACCTTCGGCCGCAAGCCGGTCCTGATCGCCGGCATCGTCCTCTTCCTCATCGGCTCGCTGCTCTCCGCGCTCGCCTGGGACATGGCCTCGCTGATCGCGTTCCGGATCGTCCAGGGGCTGGGCGGCGGGGCGCTCCAGGGCACGGTCCAGACGATCGCGGCGGATCTGTACCCGCTGAAGGAGCGCCCGAAGATCCAGGCCAGGCTGTCCACCGTGTGGGCGGTGTCGGCGGTGGCCGGACCGGCGGTCGGCGGGCTGCTCGCCACCTACGCCGACTGGCGCTGGATCTTCCTGATCAACCTTCCGGTGGGCGCGGTCGCGCTGTGGCTGATCACCCGCCATCTGCGGGAGCCCGGCCGCGACCGGGCGCGCGCCCGCGCGGCGGCGGCCCTCGCGGAGAAGGACCGTACGCCCTCAGGAACGACCTCAAGCACACCCTCCGGCACACATTCCGGTACGCCCTCCGGCACGCCTTCCGGTACGGAGGAGATCCGCGCGGAGGGTACGAGGGGCCCCGGCGACAGCAGGGGCCCGGGCGGTACGAGCCGCCCCGGGGGTACGAGCCGCCCCGGCGGCACGACAGGGCCCCGCCGTCGTACGCCCCGGTCCCGGGCCTGCCAGTCCTCCCGGGCCTCCCGGGCCTCCCGAGTCGACTGGCCCGGCGCGCTGACGATCTTCGGCGCGGGCGCGGCGCTGCTCACCGCGCTCGTCCAGGGCGGTATCGCCTGGCCCTGGTTCTCCGCGCCCTCGCTCGCGCTGCTGGGCGGTGGGGCCGTGCTGGTCGTGGCCGTCGTCCTCGTCGAACGGCGGGCCGCCGAACCGATTCTGCCCGGCTGGGTCTGGCGGCGGCCGGCCATCGCCTCGGTCAATCTGGCGCTCGGCGCGCTCGGGCTGCTGATGATCGCGCCGATGGTCTTCCTGCCGCTGTACGCCCAGTCGGTGCTCGGTCTGGGGCCGGTGGCGGCGGGGTTCGTGCTGTCGGTGATGACCCTCAGCTGGCCCATCACGGCGGCCCTGTCCAGCCGGGTGTCGGACCGGATCGGCGTCCGCCGGACCGCCATGACCGGCATCTTCCTGGCCGCGCTCTGTCTGGCGGCCTTCCCGCTGCTCCCGCACCCCGCCGCCCCCTGGCAGCCGGCCCTGCTGATGCTGCTGCTGGGCGGGGCGCTGGGAATCTTCCAACTCCCGCTGATCGTGGGGGTCCAGGGAGCGGTCGGCTGGTCGGAGCGGGGCACGGCGACCGCGTCCATACTCTTCTACCGCCAGATCGGGCAGAGCGTCGGCGCGGCGCTCTTCGGCGCGGTGGCCAACGCGGTGCTGGCCTCCCGGCTGGGCGGCGCGGGCGACCTGGAGTCGGTCTCGCGCTCCCTGGAGGACCCGGCCTCCCTCACCGCGGAGGCCGCCGAACGGCTGCGGCTCGCGGTGGACGCGGCGGTCGACCATGTGTACGTCGGGGCGGCGTCCGCCGCCGTCGCCGCCCTCCTCGTCCTGCTGTTCATGGCCCCGCGCCACTTCCCGGTGGCGGCCGACGAGCCGGATCAGGACCCGGCCCCCCGAACCGCCTAAAGCACGGGAAGCACTGGAAGCGCGAGAAGCACTACTCCCCGGCGGGGGCCCGGCCGGTCAGAGCGGCGAGGCTGTCGCTGATGTGGGCCATGTGCGCGTTCATCTCGTCCCGCGCCTCCTCGTGCTCGCGCAGCAGCCGTTCCGTCTCACGGACCGTGCGCTCCTCGCTCATCCGCGCCTGGGCGAGCAGCTCCGCCGCCCGGGCCTCCGCGTCCTCCTGGCCGTGGCGGGCCTGCTCGCGCCCCTCGGAGAGTACGCGTGCGGCCTCCTCGACGGCCGTCTCGGCGAGGGTCGTCAGCTCGGCGTGGCGGATGTCCAGCTCCGCCTCGCGGGCGGCCAGCTCGCGCTCCTGCGACTCCCAGCGCTCGGCCTGCCCCGACTCCAGATCGGCGAGGAGCCCCTCCGCCCGCAGCCGGGTCTCCTGCCACACGGAGAGCGCGTCGGCACGCCGGACCTCCGCCTCGGAGCGGGCCTGGCCGAGCCGTTCGGCCGCCGCCTCCCCGGCCGTCCCGAGGATCTCCTCCGCGCGCGCGTCGGCGGCGGCCCGGACCCCGTCGGCCTCCTCGCGCGCCGCGTCCCGCAGCCGTCGCCCGTCCTCCTTGGCCGCCTCAAGCGAGGCCAGCGCCTCCCCGCGCGCCGCCGACCGGACCTCCGACGCCTCCTCCTCCGTCAGCGCCAGCAGCTCCCTGGCCCGATCGCTCAGTGAGTCGTAGGTCTGCGGCCGCAGCGCCCCGACCGCCTCGCGGAGCCGGGCCGCCTCCGCCTCCATCTCCTTGGCGAGCACGGTCAGCCGGGCGGCTCTCTCCCAGGCGTCGTCACGGTCCTTGGAGACGGCGCTGACATGGGCGTCGGCCGTCTCCATGCGGTAGCCGCGGCGTACGACGGCGAAGCCGTGAGGCGATACCGATTCAGCGCTCATCCTTGGAGTCCCTTTCCAGATCCACAACGATGCATTACGCGATTGTGCTCATATCCTTCCGGATACAAAACAAACGCTCATAACGCGACACTGTGGCATCAGGCAAAAGAAGAAAGCGAACGGGGCGTCCGGTCCATGACGACGGTGGACCGGACGCCCCGTGGCGTACCCGAGGCGGGGCGGCGGGCTACAGCAGGCCGTCCCACATCTGTTCCAGCAGCACCGACCACCAGTTGTCCGGCGAGGACAGCGCCGCCGGGTCCAGCGCCGCCAGCTGCGCCTGGAAGTCGACGGTCCAGCGGCCCGCCTGCTCGGGGTTGAGGCCGTAGCGGAACCGCCACATCCGGCCGAGCAGCGCCATGCAGCGCACAAACTCCGGCAGCCCGCTGTTCACGAACTGCGGCGGGGTGGGACGGCCGCCGGGAGCGGCCTCCACCGGCACCGCGACGATGTGCGCGGTCCCGTACTGCACACAGATGGCCCGGCCGAAGTCATTGCCCACGACCAGATACGAACCCGCGTCCATGGCGGCCTGAACCTGGCGCTGCGCCGCCAGCTCGGCCAGCGTCGGCACCACCGGATGGGCCGGCTGCGCCCAGAAGAAGGGGTTGAAGTCGGCGGGCAGCCCCGCCCACACCAGCGTCGCCGCGACGGTGTCCGGCACTCCCTGCCGGGACACGGCCCGCTGGTCGAACCGGAGGATGCCCTGCGGCCCGAACGCCGACACCAGCTCCTGCGCCACCGCCTGCGGCGGGACCGGCGGAGTCCGCTGGACCTGCGGCAGCGGCGCGCGCACCGGGGCGGGGCGCGCCGGGCCGTCGGCGACCTGATGCAATTCACCCTGGTGGGTGATGAGTTGACGCATGCCCTGTTGCCGGCTCGTGTGGTCCGTACCGTACGGGGCGATGCTGGTGATCCGCGCCTGGGGCCAGGTCTCGCCGATCATGCGGGCGCAGTAGCCGCCGGGCAGCAGACAGGACTCCAGTTCGGTGTGGAGTTCGAGCACCTGCTGCGGCGGCACGTTCAGCGCGCGCAGCTCGTGCAGGATCTGCCACTCGGGGTGCGGGGTACCGGGCGCGGATCTGCGGATGATCTGCGCCTCCGAGCCGTCGGGCGCGCGATAGCGCAGCACGGCCTGGTAGCCGGGGCCGACGGTCGGCACCCCGGGCTGCGGATAGCCGTACGAGGGGGGCATGCCGCCCTGCGGCGGCGGTACGGCTCCGGGCACCGGGCCCGGCGGGCCGGGGCGGGGCGGGATCACGGGTCCGCCGGGGCCGGGCCGGACGGGGTCGGAGAAGACCGTCGCCGCCTGGTGCACCCCGCCCGCGGGCGGCTGGGCCGGGGGCGAGGGCGGCGGCGGGGTCGGCGGGCCGGGCGGCCGGGCGGGCTCGGCGGGCAGCTGAGGGCTCAGCTGGGTCGGCTGGTATCCGGCGGCGGGCGCTCCGGAAGGCGGCGGGGTCGCCCCCGGGCGGACGGGGGGCGCGCCGGGCACACTCGGCGGCGGGCCGGGCGGCGGCGGGGTCGTCGGGCCGCCGCCGCGCCGGGGCCGCTGGGCCCTGCTGGTCGCTGCTTCGGCCGCCCCGCCGGGGGCGGTGCCGGGCACCGTCTCCCTGAGCGTCGGACGGACCGCCGTGGGCGGCAGTTGACTGCCGCCGGGCATCAGCGCGGTCGGGACGTCCGCGTCCACCGCCGCCTCACCGTCTCCCCGTCCGGGCACGGGCGGGGAGTACACGGTGTCGGGCAGGGGTACGGAGACGTCGTCCGCGCCCGCCTCGCTGGTGTCCGTCCAGGAGGTCTCCGTACCGGTACGGGGGGCTCCGCCGGGGGCCTCGGAGCCGTCGCCGCCCTTGGCCGGAGCCGGAACGGAACCCGAAGTCGCGGACGGGTCAGAGGTCTCGGGAACCTCGGAGGCATCGGGAACAGCCGCGTCGGGCGCTTTGGGCGCCTCGGGAACGGGCACACCCGCCGCCGGTGACGGCAGCTCGGCACCCGAGGAACCGGAATCGGAACCGGAACCGGACCCAGAACCGGAAGCGGCCGGCAGACCCGCCCCCAGGGAGTCGGACCAGGCCGAGTCGCCGCCGCGCGATCCGCCGCCCGCCTGGGAGGCGTTGCGCGTCGGCCCGGCCAGGGGCCAGTCGTCCTCCGGCGGCTCGGCCGCCGTCTTCCTCTTCCCGGAGCCGGGCCGGTTCGCCGCCTCCTGGAGCCACTCGGGCGGAGTCAGCAGGAACGACGTCTGGTTCTGGTCGATCCGCTGCGGCGGCTCGGCCGGGGCCGCACCCGCCGGGGCGACCGGAGCGCCGTACTCCTCCTCGTACCGCCTGATCACCTCGCCCACCGGCAGCCCGGGCCACAGCGAGGCCTCGCCGCTGTCCCGCGCTATCACCAGGCGCTGTTCACCGCCGTCCGAGCGGACGCCGCTCTCGCGGTCCTCCGCCCAGACGACGAAGCCGAGGCCGAACTCCCTCACCCGCACCTCGCGGTGCTGATAGGGGGGCACGTCGCCGTTGACCCACTCTTCCGCGCGCTCCTGCGCCTGCGCGAAGGTCACCATTGGAGCGTCACTCCTCGCCAGAGACCGGGACGGCGCGCGCGAAGCCGCCGTCCACCATCAGATTCGCCACGGTCTCCAGCTCCGGCGGATTGCCCGCCAGCCGCCGGAGGAAGCCGTCGAAGTCGTCGCCGCACGGCAGCAGCAGCTGATCCACGCGCTGCTGCACATGGAGACCGTCGCGGTCGCGCGCGTCGTCGTAGGCGCAGAACCAGACCGAGCCGATCGCCGCGCCCCGCGCCTTGACCGCCAGGATGCCGCCCTGGACGAACGCGACGCCCAGGTAGTCCTTGGTCAGATGGTCGCGCAGGCACTTGTTGACGTACACCAGGTCATTGACGGCCGCCTCGTCGCGGATCGTCAGGAACGGCTGGTCCACCAGCAGCCCCAGCTCCGCGTCGAGCGCCGCGCCGACGGGGGCGCAGCCGCCGGCCGCCTTGAGGAAGGAGCGGTACGCGCCGGGCAGCCGGTAGCCCAGCTCCTCCTCCGCGCCGAGCAGCTGCTGCTCGGTGACCGAGAGCGCGCCCTTGGGGAGCCCGAAGTGGACGGGCCGGACCTCCTGGAGCGGGCGGGTGCCGCGCTTGTCGTGGTCGACCTCGGTGGCGGCGAGGCCCGCGTGGTGCCGCAGCAGCGCCTTCACCTCGACCGGGACCAGTTCGAGCCGGCGGGTGCCGCGCACATGGTGCCAGGTCCAGCCGTGCGGGGTGGCGACGGCCGGGATGGTGTCCCACAGCTCGTGCCCGGCGGCGTGCAGCGCCGCGTTGGCCGACACATAGTCGGTGAGGCGCAGTTCGTCGACGCCGAAGCCGGCCGGGGGCTCGGCGATCTCGGCGGCGGCGCGGGCGTACGGTGAGAAGTCCGGGTGGCCGTCGGCGTCCACGCGGACGCCCCGGGGGTGGCGGGAGGCCCTCACCGGGTCCGGGAAGTGCACGGTCTGACCGGCGTAGGCCGCGTTGGGCGGTTTCACGGGTCCGTCCGGCGGTATGGGATGTCCCCCGGATCCCGGGGACCGGGGACCGGGAGGCGTCCCCAGGCCTTGCCGATCTGTCGTCATGGCGATCCGCCCCCTGCTGGCTACTGACTGTCCGGGACAGCCTAAGCGGTGGGGCGCCTGGGAGCGCGGGTCATGGGCCGCCCCCGGGCGGGCCCGGCCCGGCGGTCACCAACTGTCACAAACGGGTGACCGAACGCCGACGGCGCGACACGTTTCAGTGACCCAGCTACCGCACACTGCGTCGCATTTGGCACGCTGTTCATTCACTTCGGGGGAGTGCGGGGAGGGACAAAAGCACCATGCACACAGCGCAAGCAGGTACTCCGGCCACGACGGGTGATCCTCGTCTCAGCTGGAGGGGCGGCGAGGAGGCCGGTCCGCCCACGCTCAGCCACCGGCGGGACGGCATCCTGCCGGCGGTCGCGGCGGCGCTCTCCGTACGCGGCGAGACGCTCAAGTCGACCGCGGGGAAGGGTGACCGGGCGCCGGTGCTCCACCCTCTCGTACAGGACTTCCTGGACCGGCTCGGCAGCAGCCGGCGGGAGCGTTTCACCGGGCGGTGCCCGGAGGCGATCCTGCTGTCCCGCCATCTCACGGCGGCGGAGGCGGGCCGCTCCAAACGGGCACGGCGCAAGCCGCTGGCCCTCAGCGAGGCGAAGCGCGCGCTGCGGCAGTCGAAGCTGACGGCGCGCAGAATCCGTGAGGACGGTGACCCGCTGCACGGCAGTTACGCACCGCCCTGCCGTTCCTGTACGGCGATGCTCGACCACTTCGGGGTCCGCGCAGTGGACCCGGCCGCGACGGATCTCACGAATGGCTGAACCAGCAGCGATGCCCGAAAACCTCAGCACCACCCGGTTCCCGGTCGCCGTCGACGCGGCCCTCCAGGAGGCGGGGTGGCGGCCCGGCCGCTGGGACATCAAGCTCGCCGAGCACTGGGCCGACACCCTCCGCGCCTTCGAGTCGCCCGCCGGTCACCGGCACGCGGTCTTCCCGGCGGCGGTGGAGGCCTGGGCCGAGTTCGGGGGCTTGCGGATCGTCGCCCTGGGGCCGGGCCGGCAGACGGCTCCCCCGGTGGTGCGGGTGGATCCGCTGGCGGGGCTGCATCTGGCGAGGACGCTGGCGGATTTGGGGCGGGCGCTGGGGACGGAGGTGGCTCCGCTGGGGGTGGAGGGGGAGGATCAGGCCGTGTTGGCGATAGACGCCGAGGGGCGTGTCTACAGCATCGACCACACCGGCGACTGGTACCTCGGCCCCGACATCGACCACGCCCTCACCACCCTCGTCACGGGCCTCCAGCCCGCCCGGCTGACCACGGGGACCTGAGCCCCGGGAGGCCGGTTCCCAGCCGTTGGGGGCGCTCCCTCCGGCTTCGCCATAAGTGCCCACAGGCGAGGCTTGTTTTGACCAGGTCCCCAATTCCAGCCCCGCTGGGGGTACCTCCCGGCGAAGCCAGGGGGAGATTGAGGACGGACCCCGCGCCACAAGGACCCGCACCGGGCGGGGCCGTCAATTCAGGTCCCTTGCCGACCACAGGCCCTCGTCGGGGGCCAGCCCCCGAACCCCCGCGCCTCAATCGCCGGCGGGGCTGAATTGTCCCCCCCTACCCCGCGGGGAGCACCGCGGAGACGCGGAAGCCGCCGGTGTCGGTGGGGCCGGAGACGAAGACGCCGCCGAGGGCGAGGACGCGTTCGCGCATGCCGAGGAGGCCGTTGCCGCCGCTGGGGAGGGCGGGGGAGGTGGGGTCGGGTTGGCCGGGGGCGCAGTTTTCGACCTGCATGGCGACTTCGGCGTCGCGGTGGGCGAGGCGGATGGTGACTTTGGCTCCGGCGGCGTGTTTGTGGACGTTGGTGAGGGCTTCCTGGACGACGCGGTAGGCGGTCTGCTCGACCTCGGGGGCGTACTCGCGGGGGTCGCCCTGGACGGCCAGCTCGACGACCATGCCGGTCTGGCGGGACTGCCCGACGAGGTCCTCGACATCGGCTATGCAGGGCCCAGCCCCGCCGCCCGCGGCCCCGCCCCTGGCGGCGGCAGCGGCGGCGGCGGCGCCGACGGAGGCGAGCGGGACCGGCGCGCCGGTGCGGCGCTCGCCGTCGCCGGTGCGCAGGACGCCGAGCATCTCGCGGAGCTCGGTGAGGGCCTGGCGGCCCATGTCGCCGACGAGCGCGGCGTTCTTGACGGCCTTCTGGGGGTCCTTGGGGGCGACCGCCTGGAGCGCCGCCGCGTGGACGACCATGAGGCTCACCCGGTGGGCGACGACGTCGTGCATCTCGCGGGCGATACGGGTGCGCTCCTCGGTGCGCGCCCACTGGGCGCGCTGCTCGGCGCGGTCGGCGAGCAGGAGCAGCTCCTGCTCCAGGCTGTCGGCGCGCTCGCGCAGGCTTTCCATGAGCCGGCGGCGGGCGCCGATGTAGAGGCCGAAGAGGACGGACGGGAGGACGACGCCGACCGCGACGAAGCCGGCCATGAGCGGTACGTACCAGTCGCCGGGGTCGGCGAGGTCGGAGGCCCGGACGTCCTGGCCGACCCGGACGAAGCTCACGATGAAGGTGGCGGTGAGCGCCATCCCGGCGAGGGTGCCGATGATCCGGCGCGGTACGTCGGAGGCGGCGAGCGTGTAGAGGCCGACGAGGCCGAGGAGGTAGCCCATCTCGGCGGGTGTGACCGCCACCGAGACGAGGACGACGGCGACGGGCCAGCGTCGCCGCAGGACAAGGACGGACCCGGCGATGAGTCCGAACAGCACTCCGAGCGGGACGGGCGTCGCGGTCTCGTCCGCGAACCACGCGCCCTCGGCAGCGCACTCCAGGGCGGAGAGCAGCGCGAGTCCCACGTCCAGCGCGGCACTGCGTCGGCGTCCCCACCACAGCCAGCCCCGGGTGGTCGAACCCGTGGCCTCTCGGTATGCCCCCGTTGTGGTCATGCGTCTCAGCCTACGGGCGGACGCGAGTGGTTTTCCCGGTCGCCGCCCGCCCGCCGGAGCGGTGTCCCCGAGCAGTGTCCCGGGAAGGCCAGGGGAAGGCCATGGGAAGGCCGCGGGGAAAGAGCGTGGACAAGTACCGTCGCGAGAGAGGCGGGTGGTACGGCATAGTGTGGGTTGCTGGTCGGAGAGCCAGGTCACCACGACCGGCCCGTCGGCCCGCTGTCCCCCGTGGTGTAATCGGCAGCACAGTGGCTTTTGGTGCCATTTGTCCGGGTTCGAGTCCTGGCGGGGGAGCCCTCCCTCCTCGGCAGTCCTGCCCGGATGCCCGGCCCGCCCTTTATTTCCTCCGGTAAGCACCCCGGTATCCTTCGGATGTCCACCACCCGAAGCCGAAGGGCATTCCCGTGAGCGCCAACCGCCCGGCAGCCGTCGTCGTCCTCGCAGCGGGTGAGGGCACCCGTATGAAGTCGAGGACCCCCAAGGTTCTGCACGACATCTGCGGGCGTTCGCTCGTCGGCCATGTCGTGTCAGCCGCCCGTGAGCTGGACCCCCGGCATCTCGTCGTCGTCGTCGGGCACGCGGGCGAGAAGGTCACGGCCCATCTCGCCGAGCGCCACCCCGGGATCCGCACCGCCCACCAGGCCGAGCAGCGCGGCACCGGACACGCCGTCCGGACCGCTCTCACGGCGCTGGACGAGGATCTCTCGGGCACCGTCGTCGTCGTCTGCGGAGACACCCCGCTGCTCTCCGGCGACGCCCTCACCGCGCTCGCCGCCACCCATGACGCCGACGGCAACGCTGTCACCGTGCTGACCGCCGAGGTCCCCGACGCCACCGGCTACGGCCGGATCGTGCGGGACGGCGGCGGGGCCGTCACCGCGATCGTCGAGCACAAGGACGCCACCCCCGCGCAGCACGCCATCCGGGAGATCAACTCCGGGGTCTTCGCCTTCGACGGGGAGCTGCTCACCGAGGCCCTCGGCAAGGTGCGCACCGACAACAGCCAGGGCGAGGAGTACCTCACCGACGTCCTCGGGATACTGCGTGAGGCCGGTCACCGGGTCGGCGCGTCCGTGGCCATTGACCACCGTGAGATCCTGGGCATCAACAACCGCGTACAGCTGGCGGAGGCCCGCCGACTGCTCAACGAGCGACTCCTGGAGCAGGCCATGCTCGCCGGGGTCACCGTCGTCGACCCGGCGTCGGTCCTGATCGACGTCACCGTCACTTTCGAGCCCGATGCCATCGTCCACCCCGGCACCCAGCTCCTGGGCGCCACCCATCTCGGCGAAGGCGCCGAGGTCGGCCCCAACACCCGTCTGAAGGACACCACCGTGGGCGACGGCGCCCGCGTGGACAACTCGGTCGCCGAGTCCGCCGAAGTCGGCGACGGAGCCCTTGTCGGCCCGTACGCCTATCTCCGTCCCGGCACCCGCCTCGGCAGGAAGGCCAAGGCGGGGACCTATGTCGAGATGAAGAACGCCACGATCGGCGAGGGCTCCAAGGTCCCCCATCTGTCGTACGTGGGGGACGCGACGGTCGGCGATCACACGAACATCGGCGCGGCCAGCGTGTTCGTGAACTACGACGGAGAGGTCAAGCACCACACGGTGATCGGCTCCCACTGCCGGACCGGGGCGGACAACATGTTTGTGGCACCGGTCACGGTCGGGGACGGCGTCTACACCGCCGCGGGCTCCGTCATCACCAAGGACGTACCGGCCGGTTCACTCGCCGTGGCCCGGGGCCAGCAGCGGAATATCGAGGGCTGGGTCGCCCGGAAGCGGCCCGGCAGCGCCGCCGCGCAGGCCGCCGAAGCGGTATCCGAACGGGCCACCGGAGAGAACTGACCGGAAACAGGTATGCCGAACTCGGCGTACCGTGATACATGCACACAAATTCGGCTGGCTCGCGTCCCCATCACCCGCGCGGCCAGAGAAAACCCCTCTGAGGAGACAGTGCTGTGACCGGGATCAAGACGACCGGCGAGAAGAAGCTGATGCTCTTCTCCGGCCGCGCCCACCCCGAGCTGGCCGAGGAAGTCGCACATCAACTGGGCGTCACCCTGGTGCCGACCAAGGCCTTCGACTTCGCGAACGGCGAGATCTACGTCCGTTTCCAGGAGTCCGCCCGCGGCGCCGACTGCTTCCTGATGCAGAGCCACACGGCTCCCATCAATAAGTGGATCATGGAACAGCTGATCATGATCGACGCTCTGAAGCGGGCCTCCGCCCGGAGCATCACCGTGATCGTGCCGTTCTACGGGTACGCCCGCCAGGACAAGAAGCACCGCGGCCGCGAGCCCATCTCCGCCCGCCTCGTCGCCGATCTGATGAAGACGGCCGGCGCGGACCGGATCCTCACCGTGGACCTCCACACCGACCAGATCCAGGGCTTCTTCGACGGCCCGGTCGACCACCTCTTCGCGCTCCCGATCCTCGCGGACTACGTCGCCGCGAAGGTCGACCGGAGCAAGCTCACCGTCGTCTCCCCGGACGCCGGCCGGGTGCGCGTCGCCGACCGCTGGTGCGACCGTCTGGGCGCGCCGCTGGCCATCGTCCACAAGCGCCGGGACAAGGACGTCGCCAACCAGGTGACCGTCCACGAGGTCGTCGGCAATGTCGAGGGCCGGATCTGTGTCCTGGTCGACGACATGATCGACACCGGTGGCACCATCTGCGCCGCCGCCGACGCCCTCTTCGCCAACGGCGCGGAGGACGTGATCGTCACGGCCACCCACGGAGTCCTCTCCGGCCCGGCCGCCGACCGTCTGAAGAACTCGAAGGTCAGCGAGTTCGTCCTGACGAACACCCTGCCGACCCCGAGCGAGCTGGAGCTCGACAAGATCACGGTGCTCTCGATGGCCCCGACGATCGCCCGCGCCGTGCGCGAGGTCTTCGAGGACGGCTCGGTCACCAGCCTCTTCGACGAGCAGTTCTGATCCACGTACCGAAGGGCCGTGTCCCCCGCCCGGGGGCACGGCCCTTCGGGCTGTCCGGGGCCGCCGTCCGTGATCGATTGGGTGCGCGGGGGCGGGCCCGGCTAGACTGTCCGGGTTGCTCGGCGAGGGAGGTCGCACCCCAGGTGCGGCGGTCCGTTATCGACGCGCTCTTCGCAGCAGGCGTAGCAGGCCATTCGTGGCCGGGTGACCATCAGATCCGTCTGTTCTACGAGGAGTGCACATGTCCGAGGTAAAGCTCGCCGCAGAGGTCCGCAGCGATTTCGGCAAGGGCGCGTCCCGCCGTGTCCGCCGTGACAACAAGGTCCCCGGCGTTCTCTACGGCCACGGTGGCACCCCTGTCCACGTGATCCTGCCGGGCCACGAGCTGCTGCTCGCGCTCCGCACCCCGAACGTGCTGATCGCCCTGGACGTCGAGGGTCGCACCGAGCTGGCCATCCCGAAGGCCGTCCAGCGTGACGCCATCCGCGGCAGCCTGGTCCACGTCGACCTGCTGGTCGTCAAGCGCGGCGAGAAGGTCACCGTCGAGATCCCCGTCCACACCGAGGGCGAGCTGGCCCCGGGCAGCTTCCTCCTTGAGCACGTGCTGAACACGCTGCCGGTCGAGGCCGAGGCCACCCACATCCCCGAGGCCGTCACGGTCTCCATCGCGGGCCTTGAGGCCGGCGCGTCCATCCTCGCCAAGGACATCCCGCTGCCCGCGGGCTCCACCCTGGCCATCGACGAGGACGCCGTCGTCCTCCAGGTCCTGGCCGCCCAGGCCGAGGAGCCGGCCGCCGACTCCGAGGGCGCCGAGGGCTCCGAGGCCTGATCCTCGCCCGCTGGAACCTTCTCTTCGGCCGCCGCCCGACACCACACCGTGTCGGGCGGCGGTCGAGTGTCTGGATGGAGACGCTCCGATGACCACCCCCGACCCGAACGCCCCCTGGCTGATCGTGGGCCTCGGCAACCCCGGCCCCGACTACGCGGCGAACCGGCACAATGTCGGCTTCATGGTCGCCGACCTGCTCGCGGACCGCGTCGGCGGTACGTTCAAGCGCGCCCCGAAGGCCCAGGCCCAGGTGGTGGAGGCGCGGATCGGCCCGCCGGGACCGGCGAGCCGGCGGGTGGTGCTGGTGAAGCCCATGTCGTACATGAACCTCTCCGGCGGTCCCGTCACCGCGCTGCGGGACTTCTACAAGGTCCCCACCGCGAACATCGTGGCGGTCCACGACGAGCTGGACATCGACTACGGCACCCTGCGGCTGAAGCTCGGCGGCGGGGACAACGGGCACAACGGCCTCAAGTCGATGACCAAGTCGATGGGCCCCGACTACCACCGGGTGCGGTTCGGGATCGGCCGCCCGCCCGGCCGGATGCAGGTCGCGGATTTTGTACTGAAGGACTTCTCCTCGACCGAGCGCAAAGAGCTGGACTACTGCGTGGACCGCGCCGCCGACGCGGTGGAGGCCCTGATCTCCGAGGGCCTGGAGCGGGCCCAGGGCACGTACAACTCCTGACAACCGGGGCAAGTCCCCGCGACGGGTTGACCGGGCGCACCCCGATGCCCAAGGATCGCGCCCCATGAGTCGCATGCTCCTCCACAGTCGCCGCGCCGCCATGAGTCTGGTCGCGCTGCTGCTGCTGGTCGCCGGCGGCTGGGCCTCGTGGGGCACCGCCCAGCACGTCATGCTCGCCAAGGGCCGTGAGCACGGCACCATCACCGTCGACGGCTGCGGCGAACAGACCTGCTCGGGGCGGTTCGCCCCGGACTCCGCGGCCGCCTCCCGCCCCGGGCTGACCATCGACAAGTCGGTCGCCGTGAAGAAGGGCGCGAAGCTCTCCGTCGTGGTGAAACCCGGCACCGACGAGGTCGTACGCCGGGGCACCGGCGGGATCTTCCACGCCTGGCTGCCGCTGGGCGGCGCGCTGCTGCTCGCGGCGGTGATCATCGGCGGCGGGGTGGGGCTGCCGAGAGTCGCGTGGACCAGCGCCGGGATCGGCGGGGTGGTCCTGGTGGGCACCTTCGTCACCCTCTGAGCCCCGCGCCGAGCGCACCCCCGTACCCCCTGTACGCACCGCTGCCCGGCGCTCACACACTCGTGAGCGCCGGGCAGCGGCGGCAGGATCGCGCGTAAGGCTCAGCCGGTGTTGCGCAGACCGGCCGCGACACCGTTCACGGTCAGCAGCAGCGCCCTCGCCAGCAGCGGGTCCGGGCTCTCGCCGCGGGACGCCGCGCCGCGCTGGCGGGCCAGCAGCGAGACCTGGAGGTAGGAGATCGGGTCCAGATAGGCGTCCCGGATCGCGAACGTCTGCTGGAGCGCCGGGTTGGCCTCCAGCAGGGTCGCGCCGCCGGTGACCTTCAGGACCTCGCTCACCGTCAGCGCGTGCTCCGCCTCGATCGTGGCGAAGACGTGCTTCAGCTCCTCGGGGACGAGGGTGTCCACATAGTGCCGGGCGATCCGCAGATCCGTCTTCGCCAGCGTCATCTCTACATTGGCGATGAAGTTGCGGAAGAAGTGCCAGCGCTCGTGCATCTCCGAGAGCACCTCGCCGTGCCCGGCCTCCCGCAGCGCCTTGAGGCCCGAGCCGACCCCGTACCACCCCGGCACGATCTGCCGGGACTGGGTCCAGCCGAAGACCCACGGGATGGCCCGCAGGCCGTCGAGTCCCGCGCCGCTGTCCGGGCGGCGCGAGGGGCGCGAGCCCAGGTGCAGATCGGCGAGCTGGTCCACCGGGGTCGAGGCGAAGAAGTACGCCGGGAGGTCCGGGTCGTCCACCAGGGCCCGGTAGGCGGCGTGCGCCGCGTCCGAGACGGTGTCCATCGCCGCGTCCCAGCCCGCCAGCGCCTCCACCGACTGGCGGGGCGAGGTGTGCAGGGCCGAGGCCTGGAGCGTGGCGGCGACCGTCAGCTCCAGGTTCTCCCTGGCCAGCGAGGGGATCAGATACTTGTCGGAGATGACCTCGCCCTGCTCGGTCACCTTGATCTCGCCCTCCAGCGTGCCCCACGGCTGCGCCAGGATCGCGTCGTGCGAGGGGCCGCCGCCACGGCCGACCGTGCCGCCCCGGCCGTGGAAGAGCCGCAGCCGCACCCCGTGGCGGTGGGCCACGTCGCGCAGCCGGCGCTGCGCCCGGTGGATCTCCCACTGCGAGGTGGTGATGCCGCCGAACTTGGAGGAGTCCGAGTAGCCCAGCATGACCTCCTGGACATCGCCCCGGAGCGAGACGAGCCGGCGGTACGAGGGGTCCGCGAGCATTCCGTCGAGGATGACGTCCGCCGCGCGCAGCTCGTCGGTGGTCTCCAGGAGCGGCACGATGCCGATCTTGGCCCAGCCGGCGTGGAGGTCGATCAGTCCGGCCTCACGGGCGAGGACGGCGGCCGCGAAGACGTCGTCCGCGCCCTGGCACATCGAGATGATGTACGACTCGATGACCTCGGGGCCGAAGCGCTCGAAGGCCTCCTTGACGGTGAGGAAGACCCCGAGGGTCTTCTCTCCGGCCGCGTCCAGGGGCGCGGGGGACGGCGCGAGGGGGCGGCGCGAGCGCAGCTCCTTGGCGAGCAGCTTCTGCCGGTACTCGCGCGGCATGTCGGAGTAGCGCCAGGACTCCTCGCCGAGCCGGTCGAAGAGCTGGCCCAGCGCGTGGTGGTGGGCGTCCGCGTGCTCGCGGACGTCCATGGTGGCGAGCTGGAGGCCGAAGGCGGCGATGGTGCGGATGGTGCGGTCCATACGGCCGTCGGCGAGGAGGCCGCCCCGGTGCTCGCGCAGCGAGGTCTGGATCAGGGTGAGGTCGGCCAGCAGCTCGGCGGTGCCGAGGTAGTCGCGGCCGGGCTCGTGCGGGGTGTTGCGGGCGAGCCGCTCCCGGGTGTTGACCAGCTTCTGCTGGATGCAGGTGGCCTTGAGCCGGTAGGGCTCCTCGGCGTTGAGCCGCTTGTAGCGGGGGCTGATCTCGGGGAGCCGCTCCAGGTCGGTCTGGAGCGAGGTGAGCAGCTCCTCGGTGGCCCCGGTGTAGCGGATGGAGTTGGAGAGCTGTCCGCGCAGGGAGTCGATCTGCTCCAGCGCGTCGGTGATGCCGTGCTCGTGCTGGAGGATCAGCACCTCGCGGGTGACGGCGGGCGTGACGTTGGGGTTGCCGTCGCGGTCGCCGCCGATCCAGGTGCCGAAGGTCAGCGGGCGGGTGCCGGCGGGCAGTTCGACGCCGACGCGCTCCAGCTCGGCGGCGAGGTCCTCCAGGACGTCGCCGACCGCGCCCGCGTGCAGCTCGTCCAGGTAGTAGATCGCGTTGCGCGCCTCGTCGGCCGGTTCGGGCCGCACCACGCGCAGTTCGTCGGTCTGCCAGATGAGGTCGATGTTCTCGGCGAGCCGCAGGTCGTAGCGCCTGCGGTCGGCGGCGGCGGCCGGCGTGTCGAGCAGGGCGGCGATCCGGCGCAGCTTGTTGAGCACCGAGCGGCGGGCGGCCTCGGTGGGGTGGGCGGTGAAGACGGGCCGTACGTTGAGGTTCCGCACGGTCTCGCGCAGATGCTCGGGGTCGGCGTCCTTGAGCCGGTCGGCGGTGCGGGCGAGCAGGCTGCCCTCGGCGGCCCGGCGCTCGCGCATCTCATGGCCTCGGTGCACCTGCTCGGTGACGTTGGCGAGGTGGAAGTAGGTGGAGAACGCGCGCACCAGCTTGGCGGCGGTCTCCAGATCGGTGTCGCCGAGCAGCTGTGCTGCTGCCTCGCCGTCGCTGCGGGTGAGGGCGCGCACACGCTCGACGAGGTCGAGCAGTTCGGCGCCTTCCTGGCGGACGATGGTCTCGCCCAGGAGGTCGCCCAGTCGGCGGATGTCGGCCCGGAGTTCGGCGCTGGCCGTCGGGGTCTGGTCGGCACTGCTCACAGGTGCGGCTCCTTGCAGTGTTTGAGCACGTCTGGAGGGGTACTGGAGGCTGCGGACCGCGCTGTCCGACGTGACCCAGGATAGGGGCCCGACTCTCCGGGGTTATCCACAGGGCCCTTGCCGTGGGGCGGCGCGCTGACATACTTACGAAGCCGTAGGTTACGGATCCGTAGCCTGGCGTGGTCATCTCTCTCTCACCCCACAGGGGACCCCACTATGACAACAAGCCCCGAGTTGAAGGACGACGTCCCGGAGTCGGGGGTCGCCGAGCCGGGTGCGGGCGATCTTCCCTTGGCGACGCTCGGCGGTGACAGCAAGCGGTCGATCGAGCAGATCGCCCTGGTGCTGTTCATCGCGGTGCCCTTTCTCGCCCTGATCGCGGCGGTGCCGCTGGCCTGGGGCTGGGGGGTGAGCTGGCTGGACATCGGCCTGCTGGTGGTCATGTATTACATCGGCTGCCACGGGATCACCATCGGTTTCCACCGGTATTTCACGCACGGCTCCTTCAAGGCGAAGCGGCCGCTGCGGATCGCGCTCGCCGTCGCCGGGTCGCTGGCGGTGGAGGGCCCGCTGGTGCGCTGGGTGGCCGACCACCGCAAGCACCACAAGTTCTCGGACGCCGAGGGCGACCCGCACTCGCCGTGGCGGTTCGGCGAGACGGTGCCCGCGCTGATGAAGGGCCTGTGGTGGGCCCATATCGGCTGGATGTTCGACGAGGAGCAGACGCCGCAGCACAAGTACGCCCCGGACCTGATCAAGGACCCGGCGATCCGCCGGATCTCCCGTGACTTCATCTGGTGGACGATTCTGTCGCTGTCGATCCCGCCGATCGTCGGCGGTCTGGTGACGATGTCCTGGTGGGGCGCGTTCACCGCGTTCTTCTGGGGCTCGCTGGTGCGGGTGGCGCTGCTGCACCATGTGACCTGGTCGATCAATTCGATCTGTCACGCGGTCGGCAAGCGGCCCTTCAAGTCGCGCGACCGCTCGGGCAATGTGTGGTGGCTGGCGGTGCTCTCCTGCGGTGAGTCCTGGCACAACCTGCACCACGCGGACCCGACCAGCGCCCGGCACGGTGTGCTGCGCGGCCAGGTGGACTCCAGCGCCCGGCTGATCCGCTGGTTCGAGCAGCTGGGATGGGCCTCGGACGTGCGCTGGCCCAGCTCTTCGAGGATCGAAGCCCGTCGCAGTACCACATCAGCCGACACGGCATGATGGAAGACGTGGCGACCGACGGCAGCAGCAGTAATGGCACGGAGAAGAACCGGACGGGCCGGCGGGCCCGCCGGGTGCGGATGACGGGCGCGCAGCGCCGGGAACAGCTGCTGGACATCGGTCGGGCGCTCTTCGCCGACAAGGGTTTCGAGGGCACCTCGGTGGAGGAGATCGCCGCCAGGGCCGGGGTCTCCAAGCCGGTGGTGTACGAGCACTTCGGCGGCAAGGAGGGGCTCTACGCGGTGGTGGTCGACCGCGAGATGCGCCAGCTGCTGGACATGGTGACGGGCGCGCTCACGGCGGGCCATCCCCGGGGGCTGCTGGAGCAGGCGGCGTTCGCGCTGCTGGACTACATCGAGCGGTATACGGACGGGTTCCGCATTCTGGTGCGGGACTCCCCCGTGGCGCAGTCCACGGGCACTTTCGCCTCGCTGATCAGCGATATCGCCACTCAGGTCGAGGACATCCTCGGCATGGAGTTCAAGAACCGGGGCTTCGACCAGAAGCTGGCGCCGCTGTACGCGCAGGCGCTGGTGGGGATGGTGGCGCTGACCGGTCAGTGGTGGCTGGACGCCCGGCAGCCGAAGAAGGCCGAGGTGGCCGCGCATCTGGTCAATCTCGCGTGGAACGGTCTGGACGGTCTGGAGCCCAAGCCCCGGCTGATAGGCCACCGCAAGAGCTGACGGCCGCCCACCGGCCGGGGCCGAACCGGTCCCGGGACCGGTCAGACGGCTTTTCTGGCCACGGCGAAGATCCTGCGGAACGGGAAGACCGTGCCGTGCGGGCCCGGCGGATAGGCCTCCCTCAGCAGTGCGCGGTACTCGCCGAGGAACGCCTCCAGGGCGGCCGGGTCGCTCTCCAGCGCGGTGAGCACCGGCCGCAGGGTGGTCCCCTTGATCCAGTCCAGTACCGGGTCCTCACCGGTCAGCAGCTGGAGATAGGTGGTCTCCCAGACGTCGACCTCGTCGATCCCGCCGCCCGTCCCGCCGCCGCTCTCTCCGCCGAGCCCGGTCAGCCGGTCCAGATAGACGGCCGGCGCCTCGGTGTACGAGCGGCCCTGGTCGCCGCCGATCCGGTCCCGCCAGCGCGGGGATCCGCACAGCTCCGCCAGGAGGGTGTGGCTGGGGGCGTCGAAGTTCCCCGGGACCTGGAAGGCGAAGATCCCGCCCGGGGCGAGGCCGTCGACCCAGCGGGCGAAGGAGTCGAGATGGCCGGGCACCCAGTGGAAGAGCGCGTTGGAGACGATCACGTCGTACGGCTCGTCCGGGCTCCAGTGGACGGCGTCCGCCGTCTGGAAGCCGAGGCTGCCGCCGCCCGGGGTGGGGCCCGCGTACTGCTTCCCGGCGCGGGCGAGCATCTCCAGGGAGTTGTCGAAGCCGGTGATCAGGGCCGCCGGCCAGCGGTCCGCGAGCAGCGCGGTGACATTGCCCGCGCCACAGCCGAGGTCGGCGATCCGCAGCCGCCGCCCCTCCGGGGCCGGCGGATCGGGGATCCGGGCCAGGAGATCGAGGAACGGGCGGGTGCGGTGTCCGGCATGGCGCAGATACTGCTGCGGATCCCAGATGGGTGTGGAGGGCATGCGGTCATCGTGAGGCAAGAAGTATCTTGACGTCAAGAGACTTCATGTCGAGGGACCCTCTACACTGATCGTCATGGAGGACGAGGTCGATCGACTGGTCGCAGCTTGGCGCCGCGAGCGCCCGGACCTCGACGTGGAACCACTCGAAGTGCTCAGCCGGGTCTCCCGGCTGGCCCGGCATCTGGACCGGGCCCGGCGGCTCGCCTTCTCCGAGCACCAGCTCGAACCATGGGAGTTCGACGTGCTGACCTCGCTGAGGCGCGCGGGCGACCCCTATCAGCTCTCCCCCGGTCAGCTGCTCACCCAGACGCTGGTCACCTCCGGCACCATGACCAACCGGATCGACCGGCTCGCCAAGAAGGGCCTGGTCGAGCGGCTGCCTGACCCCAGCGACCGGCGCGGAGTGCTGGTGCGGCTGACGGCCGAGGGCCAGGACCGCGCGGACCAGGCCCTGGCGGGCCTGCTCTACCAGGAGCGGGCGATCCTCTCGGAGCTGTCCCGGGCCCAGCGCGCCGAGCTGGCCGCCCTGCTACGCCAGCTGACCGCCCCGTTCGACAACACTCCCGGTTAGATCGACCGGGCCGACGCCCGCCCGTCTCGCCAGGGCCACCGCCGCCAGCGTGGAGTGCACCCCGAGCTTGCCCAGCACATTCTGCATATGGGTGCGGACGGTGTGCGGGGAGAGGAAGAGACGCTCGGCGACCGCCTTGCGCCCCAGGCCCGCCACCATGCACCGCAGCACCTCCCGCTCGCGCGGGGTGAGCGACTCCACCAGCCGTTCGCTCTCGGTGCGGTGCTTGCGCGCGGCCGTCAGCTCCCGCAGTACGCCGGTGAGCAGCGCGGGCGGCAGATGCGTCTCGTCCCGCAGCACGCCCCGGATGACGGCGAGCAGCCGTTGCAGCGAGCAGTCCTTGGCGACCCAGCCGGAGGCCCCGGCCTGGAGCGCCAGGGCGGCCCGGCGCGGATCGTCCTTCTCGGCGAGCACCACCGTACGGACGCGCGGCTGGCTCGATCTGACCCCGGCGACCAGGGATATCCCGTCGACGACCGGATCCTCCCCGTCGTCGGAGACGGCGCGGGCGACGGGCGCGCGGGCGCCCGGCGGTGCCGCGTTGCCGCCGAGATCGGCGTCGACGAGCATGACGTCGAAGTTGCGCCCCTCGGCGATCCCCCGCTCCAGACATCGCACGGCGGCGGGACCGCTGCCGGCCGCCGCCACATCGACATCGGGCTCGGCCGCGAGAGCGGCGGCGAGCGATTCGGCGAAGATTCGGTGGTCGTCCACCACCAGGACCCGGATACGGACCACAGACACCCCCTGGCTCGGAGAGCGGACCGACGCGGGTACGCCGCCCGGGAGAGGGAGAACGCCGTTCGTCCGGCCGCCGCCGCACTGTGGCTGAACAACCCGCCCCGGGCGTCGTACCCGATGGTTCTCGCCCCCTGATCAACACCGGCCCCCACCGGTGCTGAGCATCAGCGTACGGGCGGTGGGCGGGAGGGGAAGCCTATTTGCAGAACTGATGGCTCACGGTGTTCACGGTGTGCCAAAAGTTTCACAGTGAGACGGAAATCGACATTGATCGACGGCTCCGAACATGGCGCACCGCCTCGCCGCAGGGGGAACGGCCGCCGGTCAGGAGAGCCGGCGCGCTCCGGCGGCCGGTGCGGCGGCGAAGATTTCCGGTCTGCGAAAACTCGCCTCCGCAAACGCGCGCTCCACCGATCCGGCCACCCGCTCCCGCGCGGACGCCTCCACGAGCGCGATCGCGGAGCCGCCGAACCCGCCTCCGGTCATCCGCGCCCCGAGCGCCCCGGCGGCCAGCGCGGCACGGACCGCGAGATCCAACTCGGGGCAGGAGACCGCGAAGTCGTCGCGGAGCGAGGCATGGCCCTCGGTGAGCAGCGGGCCGATCGCCCGCGCCCGCCCCGCCTCCAGCGCCGCCCGCACCCGCTCCACCCGGCCGTTCTCGGTGACCACGTGCCGGGTCAGGGCGCGCTGTACGGGGTCGGTCAGCCGGGTCAGGGCCCCGGGCAGCTCCTCCTGGGGTATCTCCCGCAGCGAGCCGAGGCCCAGCGCGGCCGCCGCCGACTCGCAGCCGGCCCGGCGCTCCCCGTACGCGCCCGTGCTGTGGGCGTGTTTGACGCCGGTGTCGATCAGCAGCAGGGCGAGTCCGTGCGCCGCCGGGTCGAAGGGGATCTGACGGCGGGAGAGATCGCGGGTGTCGAGGTACAGGGCGTGTCCCTCGGCGCAGCAGGCGGAGGCCGTCTGGTCCATGATCCCGGTGGGCGCGCCCGCGTACGCGTTCTCGGCGCGCCGGCAGATCAGCGCCATCTCCCGCCGTCCCAGCTCCACCCCGTACAGCTCGGTGACCGCGAGCGCGGTGACGACCTCCAGCGCGGCGGAGGAGGAGAGTCCGGCTCCGGCCGGGAGGGTGGACTCGTAGTGGAGGTCCGCGCCGCCCACCCGGTGGCCCGCCTCCCGCAGCGCCCACAGGACGCCCGCCGGGTAGTCGGTCCAGCCGCGCGGGCCCCGGCCGGGGGCGAGGGCGTCGACCCGCAGCTCGACCGGGCCGCCCGGGGTGCCCTGCCCGCCCGGGGCGCCCGGGGCATCGGCGGAGTGCAGCCGGAGGATCCCGTCGTCCCGCCGGGCGGCCGTCGCGACCACCGTCCGCGACAGGGCGAAGGGCATCACGAGCCCGTCGTTGTAGTCGGTGTGCTCGCCGATCAGATTGACCCGGCCGGGGGCCTCCCAGACGCCCTCGCTCACCGGGGGCTCCCGGTGCTCCCGACGCTCCTGGCGCTCCTGGCGAACTCCCAGGCGTCGGCGACGATCCGGGTCAGCTCCGGCCGCCGGGGTCGCCAGCCCAGCCGGTCGCTCGCGGCCTGGGCGGCGGCGACCAGCACCGCCGGGTCGCCCGGGCGGCGGGGGGCGAGCGCCTGCGGCAGGGGGTGGCCGGTGACGTCCCGCACGGTCTCGATGACCTCGCGGACCGAGAAGCCCTGGCCGTTGCCGAGATTGCAGATCAGATGCTCGCCGGTCCGGGCCGCCGCCAGCGCCAGCAGATGCGCCTCGGCGAGGTCGGCGACATGGATGTAGTCGCGTACACAGGTGCCGTCGGGCGTCGGATAGTCGTCCCCGTAGACCGAGATCGACTCGCGCCGGCCGAGGGCGACCTCGAAGAGCAGCGGGATGAGGTGCGACTCGGGCTGGTGGCGCTCGCCCTGGCCGCCGTAGGCCCCGGCCACATTGAAGTAGCGCAGCGAGATCGCGGCCAGTCCGTGGGCCGCCGCCTCCCCGGTGAGCATGTGGTCGACGGCGAGCTTGGTCGCCCCGTAGGGGTTGGTCGGCACGGTCGGGGCGGACTCGGTGACGGGGGCCCGGTCGGGTTCGCCGTAGGTCGCGGCCGTGGAGGAGAAGACCAGGGTGCGCACCTCCGCGTCGCGCATCGCGGCGAGCAGCGCGAGGCTGCCGCCGACATTGTTCTCCCAGTACTTCTCGGGGCGCGCGACGGACTCGCCGACCTGTGAGAAGGCGGCGAAGTGCAGGACCGCGTCATAGCTCGGACAGAGCCATTTCGCGGCGTCGCGCACATCGCCCTCGATGAACTCGGCGGCGGCCGGGACGGACTCGCGGAAGCCGGTGGAGAGATTGTCCAGGACGGTGACCCGGTGGCCCGCCTCCAGCAGATGGAGCGCCACCACACCGCCGATGTATCCGGCCCCGCCGGTCACCAGGTATTTGCTCATTCGCTCGCTGCCTCTCGCAGTCGGGCCGCCGCCGCCTCGGGCGGCACATCGTTGATGAACACGCTCATGCCGGACTCGGAACCCGCGAGAAACTTCAGCTTGCCGGGAGTGCGGCGAATGGTGAAGAGCTCAAGATGGAGGGCGAAGTCCTCCCGTCCGGCCGCCCGGAACGGGGCCTGGTGCCAGGCCGAGACATAGGGGGTGGGCGGGGTGTCCGCGCCGAATATCCGGTCGAAGCGGCGCAGCAGCTCCAGATAGATCCCGGGGAACTCCTCGCGCGCTGCCGCGTCGAGCGCGCGCAGGTCCGGCACCCGCCGCCGGGGGTGCAGATGGACCTCGTACGGCCAGTGCGCGGCGTACGGCACGAAGGCGACCCAGTGGGCGGTGGTGAGGACGATCCGCTCGCCCTCGGCGAGTTCGCGCGCCACGACGTCGTCGAAGAGATTGCGGCCGGTGCGCTCGCGGTGCGCGGCGCCGGTGCGGAGCATCAGCTCGACGCGCGGGGCGACGAAGGGGTACGCGTAGATCTGGCCGTGCGGATGGCCGAGGGTGACGCCGATCTCGGCCCCCCGGTTCTCGAAGCAGAAGACCTGCTCGACCTGGGGCAGCCCGGCGAGCGCGGCGGTCCGGTCGGTCCAGGCGTCGAGCACGAGCGCGGCTCTCTCCTCGCCGAGGTCGGCGAAGGAGGCGTGGTGGTCGGAGGTGAAGGAGACGACCTCGCAGCGGCCGGAGTCCCCGGCGAGGGAGGGGAAGCGGTTCTCGAAGACGACGACGTCGTAGTCGGCGGCCGGGATCTCGGAGAGACGCCCCTCGCGGGAGGGGCAGAGCGGGCACTCCCCGGCCGGCGGCCGGTAGGTGCGGTCCTGGCGGTGGGCGGCGACGGCGACCGCGTCGCCGAGCAGCGGGTCGTGGCGGATCTCGGGTCTGGGTCCGGTGTCGACCGGTGGGAGTGTCCGGCGGTCGACGGCGTCGCGCACGGTGTCGTCGCGGGAGTCGTAATAGAGCAGTTCGCGTCCGTCGGCCAGCCGGGTCGACGTCTTTTTCACGGTGAAGCCCCCTCACCATCCCCAACACAATCAAACACAACAAAGCATGATCCAACAGGAAGCGTCAATGGGTGCAACACATGCGCTTACCTATGACATTCACTCGCATATCCACTGAAAGTGCGGGATTGAGGGGTGCGTGAAGGCGCGCGTCGGCGAAAGGGATTCGCACGGCGGGACGGGGGTGCCGGGCGCGGCCGGTCGCGCCGGGGGCCGCGAAGCCCGGGAAGAGCCGACACGGTGGGGCGCCCCCTGGCCTCCGCCGGGTCCGGCCCGGGCGGTGCGCCTCGGCCCGTGCCCGCAGGGCACAGAGGCCATCGGTGAGCGACGACGACACCGCGGGTTTCCCCGACTCCGCCGGGAGCACTCCGTGCCCGAGGGGCCCGAGGGCGGCAGGGAAGAGCGTGCGCGCCAAGGCACGGCGGGCGGACGGGGCTTCGAAGGCGTGGGCTAGCGCACGGCGACGGTGGCCCGGTCGAGGAGGCCGGTGCGGGCGGCGAGGGCGGCGGCTTCGAGGCGGGAGCCCACGGAGAGCTTCATCAGGACTCGCTGCACATGGGTGCGGGCGGTGCTGGGGGCGATGCCCATGCCCGCCGCGATCAGGCGGGTGTCCTCGCCCTCGGCGACCCGGACCAGCACCTCGACCTCGCGCGGGGTGAGCAGGTGCAGCAGCCGCTGGCCCTCGTCGTCGGGCTGGGCCACCGGGTTGAGCAGTTCCGCGAACGCGCCCTGGAGCAGGGCGGGGGCCACCACGGCCTCGCCCGCCCGCGCCTTCATCATGGCGCGCTCGACGCCCTCGATGCGCTCGTCGTGGCGGACATAGCCGGAGGCGCCTGCGGCGAAGGCCGCGGCGATCCCCCGGGGGCTGGGCACCGGGCCCAGCACCACGACGGCGACCTGGGGCCGCTCGCGTTTGATCTTCACCACCGGGTCGAAGGCCCCCGGTTCGGCCGGGGCGGCCGTGCCCAGCAGACATACCTCCGGCGCTCTGCTGACCACCAGATCGGCCGCGCCCGCGGCCGGCGCGGCCGCGGCGAGCACTCGGTGCCCGCGCAGCTTCAGGGCCGAGGCGAGCGCCTCGGCGAGCAATCGGTGATCGTCGACCACCATGAGCCGTACGCCCATTGAGCAACCCCCATCCCCCGGCAGCGGTGAACCCCGGACCTGCCCCGGCAAGTTACACGCTTGTTCGACTGCGCGCGTCAATATCTCGGCAGAAGTCCCCCACAGTGCCGAATTCTTAGCTGAACAGGGTCCCTTATGACTCGACCATGACCAACACATGACCATGGCCCGGCCTTTCCGAGTGGGGAAAGTCCGGGCCTGGTCGATGCGGTCGAGATTCGGCCGATTCAGCTGAATCCATCGGTTGGGGCGGGCGTTCGATTCAGCCGGTCCGGTAGCCGAGGATCAGGGTCCGGTCGCCGTAGGTGTGCTCGCTGATCAGGGATCCGCTCAGAAACAGCCGTCCGTCCGCGAATCGCATCTCGTCGCCGTCGGCGGTGAAACTCCGCTCCCGGTCGCTGGACTCCTTGTCCCCCGGGTTCTTCATCAGCACCGTCTGCCGGAAGGTGCCGCCGTCGATACTGATCACCTGTCCGCCGGTGTCATATGCCGCCGTCTTGTAGGCGATCAGATTTCCGCCGTCCATCCGCATCGGCAGCAGCAGATGCCGGGCTCCGGCCTCAGTGCGGTCGCTGGTCGGCTTGCCGGTGGCGAGATCGAAGGAGACGATCTCATTGGTGTCCTGGAATCCCGAGGAACTCTCCCGCGCGGCGGTCGGCAGATAGACCCTGCCGTTGCCCACCACGATCTTCTTGCAGTTCTCGACCTCGGTCACCCGGCACTTGGCCTCATAGGCGTCCCGCGCGGCCGGGATCCTGGCGCGCAGCCCGCCCCTCTCGTCCACCGAGAAGAGGTCGGAGAAGCCGGAGGATCCGGCGGTGTCACCGACGTCGGCCGCCACCACCAGGGGTTTGGTCGAGACGACGCTCGCGTACTTCACCGTCTCGGGCATCTTGTACGTGAAGAGGGGGCGGCCGTCCTTCGGGTCGAGCCCCTGGACGGTGACCTGGGGCTCGCCGACCCGGCCGCACTGGCGGACCGCGACGAGCGCGGGCCCGCCCGCGTACCCCCGGTCGTGGCAGCCGTCGGCGGAGGCCTTCGGCTTCCAGCGCACCTTGCCGCTGTTCAGGTCGAAGGCCGCGCCGCCGTTCAGACCGCCCGCGGCGACCGTCGAGCCGCTCTGGGTGACTTCGGCGAAGACGACCTTGGCGTCGCCGCCGGTGGCGCTGGTGACCGAGGTGCGCCAGAGCAGCTTGCCACTGGCAAGGTCGACCACACCGACCTCGGTGCACGGCTGGAAATAGCGCGGCCCGGTGCGCTTGGCGGCCTCGAAGAGGATCGCGGCCTTGCCGTCGGCGGACTGGTGGAGGGAGGAGGCGCAGATCTGGCCGGGGAGGGAGAGCGTCCAGGAGACCGTGCCCCGGTCCGCGTCATGGCCGACGATCGAGTTGAGGCCGGGCTTGACGAAGGTCTTCCCCGCGATCCAGGAGCCCTTGACCGAGGTGATGCTCTTGACCTCGGGCTCGGGGCGGTGGAAGGCGAGCCCGGCGGCGGGGTCGGCGGGAACCTTCTCCGCGCCGGGGCCGTCGGGGGCGCTGCCGCCTTCCTCCTTCCCGCTCTTCCCGCCGTCGTCCTTCTTCTTGTGCCCGCCCGCGCCCGCCGCGGGGCGGGCGGGGTCGTCCCGGTCCCCGAAGGCCGCGTAGGCGATCCCGCCGCCGCCGATCAGCAGCAGCGCACCGGCCACCGCGACGATCGTCCGGGTCCGCCTGCCGGGCTTCTTGGCACCGCCGGAGCCGGAGCCGGGGTGGGGCTGCATGGGCTGCGTCGGATACCCGTACTGCTGCTGCGGGTACTGCTGCTGCGGGTACCCGTAGCCGGGCGGCGGCTGTACGGGCGGGCCGAAGCCTCCCGCGAAACCGGGCGGGGGCTCCTGCGGCGGCCCGAAACCGGGCGGCGGCTGATTCGGCGGGGGCGGGGGCGGTTGCGTCATGGCGTGCGTACCTCGGGGCGGATCGGAGCGGGTGGGGACGAGCAGGGTTCGGAACCCGCCGTGATCACTTGGTGAAGGCCATCATCGTCCTCGTCCGCATCTCCTCCGCGTCGTTGCGGGCGCTGACCCGGCCGCTGGCGATGAAGAACCGGCCGCCGTCGTAGACCATCCGCGAGGAGTAGAAGGTGCTCTCCTCCTGCGCGGTCGCGTCCTGGAGCTTCAGCAGCGCCTTCGGCGCGCCGCCCGACGGCGAGATGGTGGCGAGCATTCCGCCCTTGTCCCAGGTCGGTTCGCGGTAGGCGAGGACGTTCCCGCCCTCCATCCGCAGCGGCATGATGGTGCTGTCACCGCCGGACGGTGTGCGCCAGGTGGGCCGGCCGCTGTCGAGGTCGAAGGCGACGACCTCGTTGGCCCCGCCGGGGCGGGCCGACTGGGTGGCCATGTAGAGGGCGTCGGCATCGGCCGCGACCCCGATGCAGCCCTCCAGGTTCTCGCCCAGGACGACGAACGATCCGCCGCACCTCGGCTGGAACTTGTCCTTGCCGCCCTGGATCCGCGAGCGCTCGGTGCCGTTCGCGTTGAGCGCGACGACACCCCACTTCTTCTCCTTGGACTGCTTGAGCGAGACGACGATCGGGTCGGCGGAGAAGACCTTCTCGACCTCCCAGCCCTCGGGGGCCTTGTAGGTCCACTTCGCCCTGCCGGTGGCGGGGTCGATCTCCTGGAGCTGGTGCTTGGGCTTGTTCCAGTCCGTGGTGGGGCACTGGGTCGCGGCGAGCAGCTTGGGACCGCCCGCGAAGGCGAACGGCTTGCAGCCGCTGACCGGCCCCTTGAAGAGCTGCCTGCCGTCGGCCATCGAGAAGCCGAAGGAGTTGCCGAGTCCGGCGGCTCCGAGGGTGTCGCCGCTGATGGTGAGCGTGAAGTCGGTGAGCGCGTTGAAGCCCTCGCCGGTGCGGAGGGTCTTCTTCCAGCCCGGCTTGCCGGTCTTCAGGTCGATCATCCGGAGGTCGAGGCACTCGGCCCTCTCGGTGTGGCCGTCCTTCACCCCGACGACGATCTTTCCGTCGGGGGAGGGCTCCAGCGTCGCCGAGCAGATCTCGGTGTCGACCGGCACGGTCCACTTCTTCTTGCCGTCGGCGGCGGAGTAGCCGACGATCCGCTTGTACATGGCGCGTACGACGGTGTCCCCGGCGACCCAGGGGCCGAAGGCGTCGACGCCGTTGCGCGGCAGGTCGACATCGTTGGTGGTGACGAACGCGATCTTCGCCTCGCCGTTCTGGCGTCCGGCGTTCAGCTCGCCGTCCCCGTCGCCGTCCGGCCGTTCGCCGGCCTCGGCGCCGGGGTCCTCCTTCTCCGGGTCCGTGCCGGAGGCCGGTCCTTCGGAGGCGGGGTCGGCGGGCCCCGGGCCGTCGCTCTTGCTGACGTTCTTCTTGCGGCTGCCCCCGCTGTCGCCCTCACTGACGACGAAGTAGGTCCCGGCCCCGATGACCAGCAGCGCGGCGGTGGCCGCGCCGATCACCACGGCCGGCTTCCGCTTGAAGAACCCGCCACCGCCGCCGGTGCCGCCGCCGGGCGGGGTGCTGTACGGGGGCTGCCCCTGGTCCTGCCACTGGTAGCCGAGCTGCGGCGCCGGGGGCTGCTGGCCGTACGGGCCGGGCTGCTGCTGCGGGTACTGCTGCTGATATCCGTACGCGGGCTGTGGCTGCTGCTGCGGATAGCCGTACCCCGGCGGCGGGCTCTGCGGGTACGGCTCCGACTGCGGGTACGGCTGCGGCTGCGGCGGGGTCTGCGGCGGTCCCTGGTACGGAGGCATCACCGGCGGGCGCGCGTCCTGCGGCGGTATGTGCGGGCCGCCGTACCGGGGGTCGGCCCGCTGCTCCGGAGCGGGGTCGGCCGCCCAGGGGTTCTGCCGGGGGTCCACCCGGGGATCCGACGGCTGGTCGGGCGGCTGGTCCTGCGGCTGGTCCGGCGGCGTCCACTGGCGCGGATCCGGCTGCCGGTCCTGGGGAGCCCCGAAGCCTCCCGGCGGTTGCTGGCTGGGCGGCTGAGACATCGCGCGTCCCCTTTCCTACGATCCCCCGCCCGAACCGTTCTCCCCCGCGTTCCGGCGGGCACCTCGGAGCGGGTGCCACGGCCCGGAAAGGAGCGTTTTCGGACAGGGTCCCGTGTATTCACGACACTGAGCGGGGCTTCTTTCTATCACCCGAACGGCCCCCGCCCCGGCCCGGTCCACGGCTGTACCCAAGGGCGAACCGAGCCGTCATCCCCCTGTTACGAGAGTGCTCACCGTATGAATCCGGCTACGGGGCCTGCGCTGAATCCGGTCAGGCGGCGACCGCTTCGACCACGCTGAGCACGGCCGGAGTGGGCACGACACGCGTCAGCCGCAGCCCGGCCCCGGCGAAGAGTTCGCGGAACTCCTCCCGGGTGCGTTCCCGGCCCGTCAGCGACGCCATCATCAGCAGATCCAGGGTCTTCCCCTGATGCGGCCGCCCGTCGGACACCAGCACGGCGTCGACCACCAGCACCCGCCCGCCCGGCGCGAGGGCCCGGCGGCAGTTGCTCAGCACCCGCACGCACTCCTCGTCGCTCCAGTCGTGCAGGATGCGCTTGAGGACGAGGAAGTCACCGGACGGCACCTCCTCGAAGAAGTCGCCCTCCTCGGTGCTCCAGCGTCCCGTGAGGTCCGTGTGCGCGCCGAGACCGTGGCCCGCGAGGACGTGTCCGCGGTCGTAGAGAGTGCCGGTCAGACCCTTGCCGCAGCGCAGTGCGGCGGCGAGGAACCCGCCCTGGCCTCCGCCGATGTCCACGACGGCACCGGGGCCGGTTTCGGGGAAGCCGTAGGCGTCGGCGATCGGCCGGTCCTCGGCCGAGGACATGGCGGCCATGCCGTCGTGGAAGACGGCCGCCGTCGCGGCGTCCTGGGCGAAGTGGTCGAAGAAGGACCGGCCGAAGACGTCCGTGAACGCCGACCCGCCGGTCCTCAGACAGTGGTCGAGCCGCCCGGCCGGCTCCCAGAAGGTGCGGTCGGTGAGCATCAGCACGGCGTCGCGCAGCGACCCCGGGACATCGCCGCGCAGCATGCCGCCCGCCTCGGTCAGGGCGAACCGGCCCTCGGGGTCCTCGGTGAACACCTCGCGGGTGGCGAGGAGCCGCAGCACCCGGTAGAGGCTGCCCTCGTCCAGGCCGGTGGCGGCGGCCAGTTCACCCGCGGTGCGCGGCCCGTGCGCGAGACGGTCGGCCACTCCGCACGCGGCGACGGCGCGCAGCGCGGCCGACACCGCGTAACCGATCGCCTCGTCGAGCAGGCGCGCCCCGACCACCGCCCGCCGTCCGTCCTGCCCGTCCTGCCCGTCCTGTGCCATCGAGCCTCCCCGGTCTCCGTCGAACACATCCGCATCCAGGTATTCCACGGCCAGCCGCGGGGCACTCCGCGAGCCCGGAGCATGACGCGAAATCAGCGCGGCGGCTGACGGCCGACATCGGAGGTCGGGGCCTGTCCCAGACAGGCGTCGAGCGCGGCCGCGCCCGCCAGCATCGCCAGGCCGCGCGCCGTCAGCCGGTCGCGCCACTCCCGCAGCGCCGACCGCAGCGGCTCCGGCCCGCCCGCCGTCCGTACCCGCTCCAGCACCAGGGCGATCCGCTCCAGCCCGTACCCGCCCCGGCGGAGCTGGTGGGCGAGGAGTACATCGCGTACATCGGCGGAGGTGTAGACGCGGTAGCCGGTGCGCGGATCGCGCCGGGGTACGACCAGCCCGGCCCGCTCCCAGGCGCGCAGGGTCGCGGGGCGGAGGCCGAGCCGGTGCGCGAGCGGGCCGATGAACACCGCGCCGGTCTCCGGCCCGTCCGGCTCCGGCTCCGGCTCCGGCCCGTCCGCCGGTTCGAGGTCGCGCAGCGCCTGCTCCACGGCCGCGAGCGTGTCCCGGTCGCCGGCCAGCTGTGCGTGGCTCTCGTCGATGAGCCGCAGCGCGTCCTCGACAGCGCCGCCGTGCACGGCCCGCATGACCGCCGCGGCGGTCGCGTGGCCGTGCGCGGGGACCAGCGCCAGGAAGGCCCGCAGGGCCGTCGCGTGGCGCGGACCGTAGACGCGGTAGCCGCTCGGGGTGCGCCCGGCGGGCGGCAGGATCCCCGCCTCCTCGTAGTTGCGCACCGCCTGGGTGGACAGTCCGTGCTCACGCGCCAGATCGATGGGCCTCAACGGCACTTTGAAGGTTCACCTCTGTCCAGCGGCCATAAATGGCGGAAAAGTTTACACCGAGGCTTCAACGATACGGTTGAAGTCATGACGGACCTGATCCAGGACGCCGCCCTTGCCTTCACCGGCGACGCCCTCACCTCGCTCCTGTCCCCCTCCATCCGGCTGCTCGGCCTCGGCGAGCCCACCCATGGCGTCGAAGCCTTCCCCGAACTGCGCAACGAGCTGTTCCGCCACCTCGTGGAGCACGAGGGCTACCGCTCGATCGCCCTGGAGAGCGACTGTCTGTCGGCCCTGACCGCCGACGCGTACGTCGCCGACGGCACCGGGACCCTCGACGCGGCGATGAGCGGCGGCTTCAGCCACGGCTTCGGCTCCTCGCCCGCCAACCGCGAACTCCTGCGCTGGATGCGCGCCCACAACGAGGGGCGTCCCGCCCACGACCGGCTCCGCTTCTACGGCGTCGACGGCCCCCTGGAGACATCCGGCGCCGCGAGCCCCCGCCCGGCCCTGACCGCGCTGTACGACTGCCTCGCCGGCCGTCTCGAACTGCCCTGGAGCCGTGAGCGCCTCGACGAGCTGCTCGGACCCGACGACCGCTGGAGCGATCCGGCCGCCATGTACGACCCCGTCCACTCCGTCGGCCGTACCCCCGAGGCCCGGGAGCTGCGCCTGATCGCCGACGATCTGGGCGCGCTGCTCACCGCCCACACTCCCCCGCTGACGGCAACCGCCTCCCCGGACGGCTTCTGGCGCGCCGGGCTGCACGCCCGCACCGCCGCCGGACTGCTGCGCTATCACGCGGCCATGGCCGACGCCACGCCCACCCGTTTCGACGCCCTCCTCGGGCTGCGTGCCTCAATGATGGCGGACAACCTCGACGCGATCGTCCGCCGCGAGGCCCGCCGCGGCCCCACCCTCGCCTTCACGCACAACAGCCATCTCCAGCGCGACATCAGCGGCATGCGGTTCGGCGACCGGGCGGTCCGGTGGTGGAGCGCCGGTGCCATCATCGGCTCCCGTCTCGGCGACCAGTACGCCTTCGCCGCCTCCGCCTTCGGCACCCGGGGCGCCGACGTGCCCGCCCCCGACACCCTCGAAGGCCTCCTCTCGACCCTCCCCCACCCCCGTACCGTCATCGCCCCCGCCCGGCTGCGCCCCGCCCTCACCCGGGCGCCGGTCCCCCGGATCCCGGCCGACCACACGTACTTCTCCCTCGATCCGGCCACCGTCGACCAGCTCGACGCGATCGTCTTCGTCAAGGAGATCTGAGCGCTACCTGCGGGGGCTGCCGTCCCAGCGCCAGGTGGTCAGGCGGGCGCGGCCGGGCAGTTCGGCGCGGCCGGTGGCCCACAGCAGGATGGTCCAGGGGTCCGTGCGGTCCGTGCGGTCCGTGCGGTCCGTGGGATCCGTGCGGTCCGTCGGGTCCGGGGCGTTCGGGAACAGCCGGGCGAGCACCCGTGAGCAGAGATCCGCGGGCGGGTGCCAGGCGAGCCCGAGCCCCTGGGCCAGGTCGTGGGTGTGCACCAGTGCCTCCACGATGCCCATCGCGGCGAAACCCTCGGCGTCGGAGGCGCCGAAGACATGATGGGCGCGGACCCGCGGGGGTGTGGTGCGCACCATCGCGACCAGCAGCGCGCCGCTCGCCTCCAGCACCCGCAGCAGCCCGGCGGGCCCCGCCGCGCGGTCCGCGCGGATGGCCAGCGAGGGGCCGCCGGGCCGGTGGCGTTCGAAGACGAAGGGCACATCGTCGTCCATGGGCGGTGTGCTGGGGCCCAGTTGCACGGCGTAGGCGAAGAAGTCGTCGCTGAGGTGCTCGACGGTCTCCCAGCGGTCCCACTCCAGCGTGCCCGCCTTCGCGTCCCACGCGGCCGGGGGCACTTCTTGAAGGGCGGTCAGGGCCAGTCGTACGGCGAGGTCGAGGTCGTCCGCGGTGACGGGGGAGGGGGAGAGGCCGGGCTCGGCTGATCGGGACATGGCAGGACCGTATCCCGGCGACGGTCCGGCTCCGGCTCGGCGACGGCCCGTGATCGCGGCAGTAGCCTGCCGTCTGACACCGGCCCCGACCCAGGAGCGCGCACCGTGTTCGAACCGCCCGAGACCCCTCCGTACCCCGATGCCTTCCGGCCGGACGAAACCCCTGCTCCACACCCTCTGCTCGCGCCGGTGACCGGGCTTCTCGGCTCCTGGGCCGGCCGGGGACGCGGCGAGTACCCCACGCTCGACGAGGAGTTCGCCTATGCCCAGCAGGTCACCTTCAGCCATGACGGGCGGCCCTTCCTCCACTACGAGGCCCGCGCCTGGCTGCTCGGCCCGGACGGCGCGCCGCTGCGGCCGTCGGCCCGGGAGAGCGGGTGGTGGCGGCTCCAGCCCGACGGGCGGGTGGAGGCCCTGATCACCCAGCCCACCGGCATCGCCGAGATCTCGGTCGGCCGCGCCGCCGACGGCGTGGTCGACCTCGCCACCCACGAGGTGGCCCTCGCCCCCACCGCCAAGAAGGTCGACGCCACCCGCCGCCGCTACACCCTGACCGACGGGGACACCCTCGACTTCGTCCACGACCTCGCGGCCGTCGGCCAACCGCTGCTGCACCATCTCTCGGCACGGCTGAGGCGACGCGGGGACGGAGCCGTGCCGTAGACACGTCTCGGCCGGTCAGTCGGCTTCCGGCGGGGCAAGGTCCCAACGGGGTCCCGTGTCCGCGTTCTTGGCCCAGGCGTATTGGCGGTCGGGTTCGACGGTGAGGCCGTAGTCGAAGCGGCTCGGCGTGCCGAGCCGGGTCCAGGTCTCCCACGCATGGTCGAGTTCGTCGGCGAGGCGGCGGGGGCCGCCCTGGTGGGCGAGGGTGGTGGCGTCGGGGAGCGCGGAGAGCATGGCCCAGGAGGAGATGCCGTCGTGAAGCCATGCGTTGAGGCCGTCCGCGTCGGGGGCGACGGTGAAGCGGAGCTCGGGAAGGGCGACGCGGAGGGCGAAGACGAGGTCCCAGTCGTCGCGGAGCGGGGTGAGGTCCCGCTTCCAGGGCGACTCGCTCTCCTGGGGCGAGCGGGCGCGGACCGTGGTGAAGTCCGCCTCGACGGTGGCGCGGGCGGTGGCGGTGGCACGGGCGGGCATGAACTGGGCCAGGCCCTGGATCCAGCCGCCGGCCGAGCGCCCGTCGGCGGCGACGGTGAGGGCGACATGTCCGAGCCGCCCCCAGGGGGTGACGATCCGCCCGCCGGGCACGGTCTGCGCGACCCATGACCAGGGGACGCGATCCACCGCGTAGGTGGCGATGACCCGGTCGTAGGGCGCGTACTCGGGTACGCCCCGCGCCCCGTCGCCGACGTGGGTCCGTACACCGGGGGCATGGGCCGCGAGCCGGGCGCGGGCCGCTTCGGCCAGGGAGGCGTCCACGTCCACTGTGGTGACGGGACCGGCGCGGCGGGAGGCGAGGGCCGCGTTCCAGCCGGTTCCGGTGCCGAGTTCCAGGAGACGCTGACCGGGTTCCGGCCGAAGGGAGTCGAGCATGTCCACCACGATGGCCTGGCAGGAGAGGCTGGAGGTGGCGACTCCCCCGGTGACCTGGGTGACGGCGGCGGCGTCGGGATCCCCGTACAGCTCGTCCGCCCATCCCTCCGGATCCGTCCCCCGGTCCACGGGCACGTACGCCGTCCCGTCCCAGCGCCACAGCCGGTCCGGGGCGAACAGGTCGCGGGGCAGTCGGTCCACGGCCTCACGGATCCACGGCGACCGCGCCGGCCAATCGCCCCGCTGCTCCATCGACCGGGCGAGACGGCGGCGGCCGGCGAGGTGGCTCATCTACTTCTTGCGCTTTCCGTCCGAGGGCGGCTGGGGCGGTACCTGCCCGTCCGTGTTCCCCGGCGGCGGCTTCCCCTTGGACAGGTCTGCGGGCGGCTTCTCGTGCTTGCCCATGGAACGTCCTCCTCACCGGTCCGTCGTTCCGGCCAGAGTGGTGCAAGAGGGCTGATCGGACCAGACGCCTCGGCAGCGGACATGGCCAGAACACCGCGCCTCAATAGGTACAGGTGTCCATTTCCGGCTGTCTCCGGCCTTCCGGCAGTCAGGAAGATCGACCAGATCGCGGCGGCAAAACGGCGGGCGCTCTCGACGCGGGACCCGTTACAGTCGACGGTGTGGCGGCCTCCGACCTTTGGGGTCCGCCCGTATCGTCACTGATGCGATCGATGGATCTGGAGTCATGGTGCACACCGTGGGGGCGCGAGCTATCTGCGTCGAGCCGGAGAACTGAGAACTTTCTCAGTCCCTGTTCTCGGCCCGGCTCGGCGTGTGATCGACCCCCACCTTCCATGACTCTTCAGTGAGGCCACGCCGCCATGCGCTCGACGCGGATCCGTCAGACGTTCACCGACTTCTTCGTCTCCCGCGGGCATCAGCCCGTCCCGTCCAGTTCGCTGATCCCGGACGATCCCACCCTGTTGCTGGCGAATGCCGGGATGAACCAGTTCAAGCCCTATCTCCTGGGTGAGACCGCCCCGCCGTTCCCCCGGGCCACCAGCATTCAGAAATGCGCGCGGACCTCGGACATCGACCAGGTGGGCCGTACGAATCGGCATGCGACGTTCTTCGAGATGATGGGGAACTTCTCCTTCGGCGACTACTTCAAGGAGGACGCCGCGGCCTTCGCCTGGGAGCTCATGACCGAGGGGTACGGGCTGGAGAAGGAGCGGCTCTGGATCACCGTTTTCGAGGACGACGACGAGGCCGAGCGGATCTGGCGGCGCATCGGTGTCCCGGCGGGGAGGATCCAGCGGCTGGGGATGGAGGACAACTACTGGTCGATGGGGGTGCCGGGGCCGAGTGGGCCGTCGTCGGAGATCAGTTACGACCGGGGTCCGGGGTTTGGGGAAGAGGGCGGGCCGGCCGTCGACGGGGAGCGGTACATCGAGCTGTGGAACCTGGTCTTCATGCAGACCGTGCGGGGTGAGGGCCCGGCGAAGAAGGACTATCCGATCGTCGGGGAGCTGCCGAGCAGGAGTATCGACACCGGGCTCGGGCTGGACCGGCTGGCCGCGGTCCTTCAGGGGGCCGAGAACGTCTGCACGACGGATCTGCTGCTGCCCACCCTGAACACGGTCCAGGAGCTGGCCGGCCGGGAGTACCCCGGTGAGGGGGAGGAGAAGGTGTCCTTCCAGGTGGTCGCCGAGCATGCCCGGTCCGCCGCCTTCCTCATCGCGGACGGGGTGCTGCCGGCCAAGGACGGGCGGGGGTACATTCTGCGGCGGCTGATGCGGCGGGCGGTGCGCCATGCCCGGCTGCTCGGTATCACCGGGCCCGTGCTGCCCGCCGCGACCGCGAGCGTGGTCGCCAATCTGGGGGACGTCTGGCCGGAGCTGACCGGGCGGGCCGGTCTGATCGAGCAGGTCGTGACCGCCGAGGAGGAGTCGTTCGCCCGGACTCTGGCCCAGGGCACCCGGCTGCTGGACGCCGCGATCACCCGTACCCGCGAGGGCCGGTCGGTGACCCTGGCCGGTGAGACGGCCTTCGAGCTGGCCGACACCTACGGCTTCCCGCTGGAGCTGACCGTCGAGGCCGCCCGGGACGCGGGGCTCACGGTCGACGAGGATCGCTTCGGGACCCTGCTCGACGAGCAGAGGCGCCGGGCGAAGACGGGCGGGAAGGCGAAGACGGCCGAGGCTCTGAAGAGGCTGGAGGCCTACCGCGAGCTGGCCGCGCGGGTCCCCCGGACCGAGTTCGTCGGCTATGACAGCCTGATCGCCGAGACGACGGTCACCGGGCTCATCACGGGCGGCGTCCCGGGCGGCGTCGCCGCCGAGGGGGACGAGGTGGGGCTCGTACTGGACCGCTCGCCGTTCTACGCCGAGGCCGGGGGCCAGATCGGGGACACCGGGACCCTGACCATGGGCGACGGGACCGTCGTCGAGGTCACGGACACCCGCTACGGCCTGGAGGGCTTCCGTGTCCACACCGCGCGCGTCCTCCGGGGGGAGGTCCGCGCCGGGGCGGTCGGCGAGGCCCGGGTGGACGCCGGGCGGCGGGCCGGTCTGACGCGTTCGCACTCCGCCACCCACATCCTGCACGCCGTCGTGCTGGCCACCCTCGGCGACCACGCCCGCCAGCAGGGCTCTCTCGTCGAACCCGACCGGCTCCGCTTCGACTTCGCGCACTTCGCCGCTCTCACCCCGGACCAGCTCGCGCGGATCGAGTCGGCGGTCAACGGGCATGTCCTGGACGACCCCGAGGTGCGCGCCTGGTTTGCCGACCGCGCCGAGGCCGAGGCCGCCGGGGCGATCGCCCTGTTCGGGGAGAAGTACGGGGAGACCGTACGGATCGTCGACATCGGCGACTTCTCCCGTGAGCTGTGCGGCGGCACCCATGTCGCCCACGGCTCCCAGGTCGGCACCTTCCGGCTGCTCGGCGAGTCGTCCATCGGCTCCAACCTCCGCCGCGTCGAAGCGCTCACCGGCCACGGCGCGCTGCGGCACCAGGACACCGAACGCCGGCTGCTGAACGAACTGGCGCGGCTCGTCGGGACCCGCCCGGCCGAAGCCCCCGGGGCCCTGCGCAAGCGCCTCGACGCCCTCGCCGACGCCCAGCGGCAGCTTTCCCGGCACCGGGCCGAGGAGCTGCGGGAGCGCGCCGGGCAGCTCGCGGGCCGGGCCCGTACCGCCGGTCGCGGGCGGCTGGTCGTCCAGCGGGTCACCGGCGTCACCGGCGTCACCCCGGACGAGCTGCGCACTCTGGCCTCCGAGGCCCTCACCCGCCTCGGCGAAGGCCCGGCCGCCGTGATCCTGGGAGCCGAACACGAAGGCAAGGCCCTCCTCGCCGCCGCGGTCTCCCCCGGCCTCCACCGGTCCGGCGTCCAGGCCGCCCAGCTCCTCACCGGCGCGGCCCGCGCCGTCGGCGGCGGCTCCGGCGGGCGCGGCCCGCTGGCCGCCGCCGGAGGCCGCCGCCCCGAGGGACTCGCCCAGGCCCTGGACATCGCCGCGCGGGAAGCCACCCGGCTGCTCGGCGACAGCGACAGCGACAGCGGCTGACCGCCAAGCATCTGGAGGTGGGCGAGTCCATCCAGGAGTACGCCTTCCGCACCCGCCCGGACGGGCTGCCGTACGACCGGTCCACGCCCGGCCCGGGGGCGTCGTGGAAGCGGTGGCACCGGCGTCGATGACGCTACCGGGGACCCTGGACCAGTGGCGCGAGTGGCCCGGGTGGAGGTCCCCGGTGCGCTGGTGCCGGTGCACTGCGAGCCCGAGCGGGGGTACGCGGTGTACGCGGAGCCGAATGTATGGGTGCGCCACACCCTTTGATCAGGAGTCTTCGGCCAGCTCCAGCCAGCGCATCTCCAGCTCCTCGCGCTCGGTGATCAAGCCACGCAGCTCCGCGTCGAGCTTCGCGACCTTGGCGAAGTCGGTGGCGTTCTCGGCGATCCGGTCGTGAAGCCCGGTCTCCTTGGCGGAGATCTTGTCGAGCTGGCGCTCGATGCGGGACAGCTCCTTCTGCGCGGCGCGGGACTCGCCCGCCGACTTGGTCTTGGTGGCGCCGGTCGGCTCGGCGGGCCTGGCGGGGGCCGGGGCCGCCGACTCGATCATGGCGCGGCGGCGTTCGAGGTACTCGTCGATGCCGCGCGGGAGCATCCGGAGGGTGGAGTCGCCGAGGAGGGCGAAGGTCCGGTCGGTGGTGCGCTCGATGAAGAAGCGGTCGTGGGAGATGACGACCATGGAGCCGGGCCAGCCGTCGAGGAGGTCTTCGAGCTGGGTGAGGGTCTCGATGTCGAGATCGTTGGTGGGCTCGTCGAGGAAGAGGACATTGGGCTCGTCCATCAGCAGCCGCAGGATCTGAAGGCGGCGGCGCTCACCGCCGGAGAGGTCGGAGAGCGGGGTCCACTGCTTCTCCTTGCCGAAGCCGAACTGCTCGCAGAGCTGGCCGGCGGTCATCTCGCGGCCCTTGCCGAGATCGACGCGGTCGCGGATCTGCTGGACGGCCTCCAGGACGCGGAGGGAGCCGGGCAGCTCGGTGACGTCCTGGGAGAGATAGGCGAGCCTGACGGTCTTGCCGACGACGATCCGTCCGGCGGCGGGCTGGATCTCGCCGCCGCTGCGGGCGGCCTCGGCGAGGGCGCGGAGCAGGGAGGTCTTGCCCGCGCCGTTGACGCCGACGAGACCGATGCGGTCGCCGGGGCCGAGCTGCCAGGTCAGATGCTTGAGGAGGACCTTGGGCCCGGCCTGGACGGTGACGTCCTCGGCGTCGAAGACGGTCTTGCCGAGGCGGGCGTTGGCGAACTTCATCAGCTCGCTGGTGTCGCGCGGCGGCGGCACGTCGGCGATCAGCTCATTGGCCGCCTCGATGCGGTAGCGGGGCTTGGAGGTACGGGCGGGAGCGCCGCGCCGGAGCCAGGCCAGCTCCTTGCGCATGAGGTTCTGGCGCTTGGCCTCCTCGGTGGCCGCGATGCGCTCGCGCTCGGCGCGGGCGAAGACGTAGTCGCTGTAGCCGCCCTCGTACTCGTAGACCGAACCGCGCTGGACGTCCCACATCCGGGTGCAGACCTGGTCCAGGAACCACCGGTCGTGGGTGACGCAGACGAGCGCGGAGCGGCGGGACCGCAGATGGTCGGCGAGCCAGGCGATGCCCTCGACGTCGAGGTGGTTGGTGGGCTCGTCCAGGACGATCAGGTCCTGGTCGGCGATGAGGAGCTTGGCGAGGGCGATCCGGCGGCGCTCGCCGCCGGAGAGCGGCGCGATCACGGTGTCGAGGCCCTGCGGGAAGCCCGGGAGGTCGAGCCCGCCGAAGAGCCCGGTCAGCACATCGCGGATCTTGGCGTTGCCCGCCCACTCGTGGTCCGCGAGATCGCCGATCACCTCGTGGCGGACGGTCGCCTCGGGGTCGAGCGAGTCGTGCTGGGTGAGGACGCCCAGGTGCAGGCCGCTGTTCTGGGTGACACGGCCCGTGTCGGGGTCCTCCAGCTTCGCCAGCATCCGGATCAGGGTGGTCTTTCCGTCGCCGTTGCGGCCGACCACGCCGATGCGGTCCCCCTCGGAGACGCCGAGGGATACGCCGTCGAGCAGTGCACGGGTCCCGTACACCTTGCTGACAGCCTCGACATTGACCAGATTGACGGCCATTTTTCTCCTGCTCCGGGGGATCGCGGTTCCGGAGGCCAGCGTACGGCGGTGGCGCGCCGTGTGACTCCGGCGACCGAAACCGCTGGTGAGAGGCCGGACGTACACACACGCTCCGGGAGCGGGCGCGTACACAGGGTTTCCCTCTTGAGTCTCCACCGGCTGGAGGCCCCAGGCTGGGGGCATGAACAGCGCGGCTCTCCTCTCCATCGGCGAACTCTCCCGGCGCACCGGACTGCCGGTGCGCACGATCAGGTTCTACTCCGATGCGGGAATCGTCGCGCCGACCAGTCGAACCCCCGCCGGTTACCGGCTCTACGACCTCGAAGCACCGCACCGGCTCGAACTCGTCCGGACCCTGCGCGAGCTGGGCATCGACCTCCCCACGATCCGGCGGGTGCTGGACCGCGAGGTCTCGGTGGCGGAAGTCGCCGCGGCGCACGCCGATGCCCTGGATGTACAGATCCGGGCGCTGCGGATGCGGCAGAGCGTTCTGCGAGTCGCGGCCCTGGGCGGGGCAGGCCCCGAGGAGACGCAGTCCATGCACAGGCTCACGCAGTTGTCCCGCGAGGAGCGCGGGCGTCTGATCGACGAGTTCATCGACGGTACGTTCGGCGGCCCGGCGGCCGATCCACAGACGCTGGCCATGGTCCGCGCCGCGACCCCCGACCTCCCCGACGATCCCTCCGCCGAGCAGGTGGCCGCCTGGGTGGAGCTGGCGGAGCTGGTCGGCGACGAGGGCTTCCGCACCCGGATGCGGAAGGCGGCGGCACGGCGGTCGGTCGGACTGGCGCCCGGCATCGACGGCGCTCCCGACCTCCAGGCGGACCGCTACTGGCGGCTGGTGTGGAAGGTCAACGGGTGGCAGGTGGTACCGGAGTTGATCCCGGCGTACTCCTGGCCGGCGGCGGAGTAGGCGGTCGACTTTCGGCCGACGTGGCAAGATCTGCCCGCGAAGACGAAGATCGACAAACGGGGAGAGTCGGCTGATGACACGGCACACCAAGGGAACGTTCCTGTCCAGAGCTGTGCTGGCCGGTCTGGCGTGTGCAGCGCTGGCCGGCTGTCAGGCCACCTCGCCTTCCTCCTCCGACGCTCCGGACAAGCCCGCCGCCAAGCCCGCCGCCAAGCCCAGCGCCAAGCGGGCCGCCGCCGGGGCGACCACCGTCGCCGAGGCGGAGTGCGCCTCGGCGACGTTCAGCTGGAGCACTCCGCGGGAGCGGAACAAGATAGTGAAGGCCTCGCGTCCGGTCACCGTCACCAGCGAGATGGTGAACAAGAAGATCACATTCACGCCGATCCCCGTCCGGGCCGTGCGCTCCGAGGTGACGTCGAGCGCGAAGCTGGACGAGGAGACCGTCCTCGCGTCCCTGGAGAAGCGGATGAAGGCCGTACCGGGGAGCCTGGCGCGCGCCGGGAAGCCGCTGCCGAAGTCCTCGGACGAGGCCTCGTTCCAGGACGTCGGCAAGGCTTTCGACGCCGTCTCCGTGGAGGGCGTGGAGTTCGTCGAGGCGACCTTCGTCCGCACCTGCGCCGGCTCCGGGGCGGCACCGGTCTACGGGTCCGTCACGACCTGGCACAACCGCTTCGGCGGGATGTTCGAGTGCGGGACCGTCCCGAGGAACGACTACATGAAGGAGACGTACGAGATGGTCTGCGCCGCCGGGAAGGCCGCGCCCGCGGCCTCGTGACCGCGGCCCCTCGCGCCCGCGGCCCCGGGGCGGGGGCCGCGGGCGCGCGCCGGGCGGAGGGGCTCAGGTGGTGACGTTGAAGCTGCCGATGGCCTTCGCGCCGTCGTAGTTCGCGGAGCCCTTGTACTCGGCCACGTAACCGGAGACCGCCGCCGTGATCATCAGCTGGGGGTCGCTGATGTGCTGGCCGGTGTCCCACTCCGCGACGCCCTCGCGGTCGGTCTTCACGGTGCCGAAGGTCTGGCCGCCCGTGCGCACGTAGAACCGGATCGACTGGCCCTTGAGCGGCTCGTTGTTCTCATCGGTGAGCGTGGCCCTGAGCTTGGCCCGCGCCTTGCCCTGGAGGGCGCTGCCCGCCACCGTCTCCACCTCGATGTAGGACGCCTCGCGGCGCTCCCCCAGCTCGGGGTTGCGCTTCTTCTGCGGCTCGTCGGAGGTGTCGGCACCCGGGTACTGAATCTGCGACATGGAACATGCTCCTTGTGCATACGTGGGGCGTGAAATGGCCCGGACCGCTGGGCGAAGCCGGATCGGACTGTCGCCCAGCGTGCCGGTCAGATGATGCCGTACCAGCCAAAAACGCCGACTTATCGCCGCAATCACCTCAAACGAATGACTCTCGGACCTTGCGGTGTACGGGAGTTGACGATCCCCCGGTCGGCGCGCCCCGGCCAGATCCGATCAGGTCCGGTCAGATCCGGCTGATGGACCACCAGTTCTTCGCGATGTTGCTGTCCGTCTCCAGCACGACGACCTCACCGGGCTGCTGGCCGAAGTAGGGCGAGAGCACCTTGTTGGCCGAACGGGAGATCAGCTTGTAGGTGTCGCCCAGGACGTTCGCCTTGTCCTGCCAGTGGTACTCGTAGGTGTCGTTGCAGGCCCCCTGGGTCACCGACGTCTTGAAGTGGAACTCGCCGCCGGGCTTGAGGCACTTGCCGGTCCTGACATTGCGGATGAGGAGATACCCGGAGGGGGTCCGCTCCAGGTTCCACTGCTCCCCGCCCCGGGTGTCGTAGTCGTGCCAGGCGTACATGAGGATGTTGTCCGAGGAGTTGCCGCCGAAGTCCTGGGGGATGAGGGTGCCGCCGGTGGCGTTGTTGGTGATCCGGAAGTTGTCGCCGGGGGCGGCGTTCGCGGTGCCTGTGGTCAGTCCGATCAGCAGGGCGGTGAGGACGGTGAAGACCAGCGTCAGCCGGTTGAAGACATGGGTCATGAGGGTGCTTCTCTCCTGAGGAGCCTCCGTGCCGCTCTCACCGGTCGCACAGCCGGCGTCCGCCGCTACGAAGATCACTGAATGAACGAGACCTTCGTAGCGGTTGGGACGACACCGCGTCGAACCGCGCGGGCCGCCCCCCGGCCATCGGAGTGATAAGTCGGACCGCTCCCGAAGGCCGGCCGGAGCCGCTCGGGGACGGATCAGCCGATGGTCACCGGGAGAAGCGGGGACCGCGGGGGAACGGGCAGGACGGTGGCCGACTCGCTCTTGCCCTCGCGGGGGTTGGGCGCGCAGGTGACGTTTCCGGCGGGGAGCCGGCCGGTGGCCAGATAGGCGTCGGTGGTGCGGTCGGCGCAGGCGCTGCGGTTGAGCAGGTAGACGGCGTGGCCCTCGCCGCCCTTCACCGTGACCATCTTGGAGCCCTTCATCGCCCGGTGCATGCCGAGGGCGGCGGAGAGCGGGGTCTGCGAGTCCCACTCGCTCTGCACGATCAGCGCGCCGACCTTGTTGTCGACCGTGGTCTTGGGCTCGACGGCCCGGTCCCAGAAGGCGCAGGGCGTGATGTTGGAGACGTGGTCGCCGACGAGCGGGTGGCGGGCCGCGTCGCGGCGGGAGTCCTCGCGGTAGGTCTCGGGGTTCCGGGGCCAGGTGGTGTCACCGCACAGCACGGACCACTGGGACGAGATGATCGCGTCGGGCACCGGCTCGGCGGCGGGCGGCTGCGGGACGGGCTTCCCGTCGGCGAGGTCCTTGAAGATCACGACCGATTCGGCCGCGCCGCGGACGTCGAAGACCGCGGGCCGCATCGCGCCGCGCAACAGAGCGCCGTCGAAGGCCATCCCGCCGTAGACGATGGGCTCCCGTTCGGCGTGGGCGACGAGGTCCCAGAAGGACTGGGAGACCTTGGCGGGGGTGTCGCCCAGCCGGTACGTCGCCGAGCGCTCGGCGGTCCACTCGGTCCACCGCTCGAACGCCGACTCGGCCTCGGGGCCCCAGTCGCGGACCATTCCGCGCCATGCCTTCCCCGGGTCGGTCGCGCTGTCGAGGACGAACCGGTCGGCGCGCTTCGGGAACATCTGGGTGTACACGGACCCGAGGTAGGTGCCGTAGGAGTAGCCGAGGTAGGAGATCTTCTTCTCGCCGAGGACGGCGCGGATGACGTCCATGTCCCGGGCGGTGTTGCGGGTGGTGATGTGCGGGAGGATGTCGCCGTGCTGTGCACGGCACTTGTCGGCGACCGACTTGGCCCACCGCACGTCCTTGGCGAAGGTCTTCGCCTTGTACGGACGCGGCCAGGGCCGCTCGTCGGGGGTCAGTCCGCAGACGACGGGGGTGCTCGCGCCGGTGCCCCGGGGGTCAAAGCCGATGAGGTCGTACCGCTCGCGCACGGAGGCGGTCAGCATCGTGTCCAGCTCCGCCGGGAGGCCGAGCCCCGGGCCGCCGGGGCCGCCGGGGTTGGAGAGGAGCACACCGTGGCGCTTGGCCGGGTTCGCGGCCTTGAACCGGGATATCGCGATGTCGATCCTCTTGCCGCCGGGTTCCGCGTAGTCGAGCGGCACTTTGATCGTCGCGCACTGGAAGTCGGCGGGCAGGGCGGTGTGACACCTCTTCCAGTCCGGGGTCTGCCCGGTGTACTGGGCCGGCGGGGCCACGGCGGCTGCCGCCGGAGAGGCCGGGGTGGCCGGGGCCGCCGCCGCTGCGGCGGAGGCGAGGCCGGGGGTCAGGGTGGCGAGAAGGCTCACCGCGATCAGGGGCACTAACCGTCGGCTGCGCACAAGGAAGATCCTTCCGGTCGGCGTACGTACAGGGCTCGCACAGGGTGCGTACAGGGCCCGTACAGATGTACGGCCAACCCTTTCGTGTCTCGCCGCCGGAGAAATCATCCCTTGGGGCATGAACCGTCAACCCAGGTCGGACATGAGGAGGTTGACGTCTACTGCGGTGGTTGTAGAGAGCACCTGACCCGCGCCGGCCGCCGGGGATCAGCGGAGGACGGTCGCGCCCGGGGCCGGGGAGCAGGCGGTGCGGGCGGTGCGGCAGGTGCCGGAGGCGGTGAGGGCGGCGGCCACCGAGACGGCGGACGCGGCGTCCTTCACCAGGAAGGCGGTGGTGGGGCCGGAGCCGGAGACGAGGGCGGCGAGCGCGCCCGCCGCGGTCCCCGCGTCGAGGACGGCGGTCAGGGAGGGGCGCAGCGAGACGGCGGCGGGCTGGAGGTCGTTGGTGAGGGCGGCGGCGAGGGCGACCGGGTCGCCGGTGCGCAGGGCGGCGAGCAGGGCGGGGGACGCCGTCGGCTCGGGGATCTCGGCGCCCGCGGTGAGGCGGTCGAACTCGCCGTACACCGCCGGGGTGGAGAGTCCGCCGTCGGCGACGGCGAACACCCAGTGGAAGTCGCCGCCGACGTCCAGCGCGGTGAGCCGCTCGCCCCGGCCGGTGCCGAGCGCGGCACCGCCGACCAGGCTGAAGGGCACATCGCTGCCGAGTTCGGCGCAGATGTCGAGCAGCTCTTCGCGGGTGGAGCCCAGGCCCCACAGGGCGTCGCAGGCGAGGAGCGCGGCGGCGCCGTCGGCGCTGCCGCCCGCCATGCCGCCCGCGACGGGGATGTCCTTGACGATGTGGAGATGGACGTCGGGGGTGCGGCCGTGGCGCTGGGCGAGGAGGATCGCCGCGCGGGCCGCGAGGTTCGTGGCGTCCAGCGGGACCCGCGCCGCGTCGGGGCCCTCGCAGGTGACGGTGAGGGCGGCGGCGGGGCGGGCGGTCACCTCGTCGAAGAGGGAGACCGCGAGGAAGACATTGGCCAGGTCGTGGAAGCCGTCGGGGCGGGCGGCGCCCACCGCGAGCTGGACGTTGACCTTCGCGGGGACGCGGACGGTGACGGCGCTCAGGGCTTCGTCCGCGGTGCTCACGGCTTGGCCTCCGCGATCCGGGCGAACTCCTCGACGGTCAGCGACTCGCCCCGGGCCTGCGGGGAGATCCCGGCCGCCACGAGGGCCGTCTCGGCGGCGGCGGGCGAGCCCGCCCAGCCGGCGAGGGCGGCGCGCAGCGTCTTGCGGCGCTGGGCGAAGGCGGCGTCGACCACGGCGAAGACCTCGGACTTGGCGGCGGTGGTCTTCGGCGGGTCGCGGCGGACCAGCGAGACCAGGCCGGAGTCGACGTTGGGCGCGGGCCAGAACACATTGCGGCCGATGGAGCCGGCGCGCTTGACCTCCGCGTACCAGTTGGCCTTCACCGACGGCACTCCGTAGACCTTGTTGCCGGGCGCGGCGGCGAGCCGGTCGGCGACCTCGGCCTGGACCATCACCAGGGTGCGGTCGATGGTGGGGAAGCGGTCCAGCATGTGCAGCAGCACCGGGACGGCGACGTTGTACGGGAGGTTCGCGACCAGCGCGGTCGGCTCCTCGGGCAGTTCGTCGACCTTCATCGCGTCGGAGTGCACCAGGGAGAAGCGGGGGGCGCGCTCCGGCAGCCGGGCCAGGATCGTGGCGGGCAGCGCGGCGGCCAGCACATCGTCGATCTCGACGGCGACGACCTTGTCCGCCGCCTCCAGCAGCGCCAGCGTCAGGGAGCCGAGCCCGGGGCCGACCTCCACGACCACGTCGTCCTCGCGGACACCGGCGGTGCGGACGATCCGGCGGACGGTGTTGGCGTCGATGACGAAGTTCTGTCCGCGCTGCTTGGTGGGGCGGACGCCCAGCGCCGAGGCGAGTTCGCGGATGTCGGCGGGGCCGAGGAGTACGTCGGAGGGCTCAGTGGTGCTCACCGATACAGCGTACGGGTCAGCGGTACAGGCTTTGGCCGCAGTGCGGCCAGGGAGTCGCGCCGCGCTGGATGTACAGCTTCTTGGCGCGGAAGGTCTGCTCGGCGGGGGCGGCGTCCTGCGGGCGGCCCCGGCCGCCCAGCGCCCGCCAGGTGAGGACGTCGAACTGGTAGAGCCCGCCGTGGGCCCCGGTGGGGGAGACGGCGGAGGGCCGACCGCCGGACTCGCAGCGGGCCAGCGCGTCCCAGTTCAGGCCGTCCGCGCCGGGCACGGCGTCGGGCATCCGCCGGGTGCCGGTGTGGACGCGCTGGGTGACCGGCTGCCGCAGCACCACGTCGGCGACCTTCCGGGGCCGCTGGCGGACGCCGTTGACCGTGCGCAGCTCGTAGGTGACCCGGCGGGCCCCGGCCCGGCCCTGCTGGACGACGATCTCGGTGCCCGCGAAGAGCACCGGATCCTCGACGGTGACGACCTCGTACGGGATGGACACCTCGCGCACCTCGCGGCTGCCGGTGATCCGTTTGACGGTGACGGTCTGCCCGTCGCGCGGGAAGCTCGCGGGCGGTACGGAGGTGGTGTCCTGGCCGCCGAGGGTGATCCCGGCCTCGGCGAGCGCCTCGGCGACGGTGGCCGCGTTGGTGCGGATGGCGCGCTCGTGGCCGTCGGCGCGGAAGGTCACGGTCCGTTCGGTGCGGACGTCCAGGGCGAGGCCCGCGCGGGAGATCGCCGCCGAGCGGGAGGCGGAGAGATACGCGCCGTCGGCCCGTACGCCCAGCTCGCGCAGTGCGCCGCCGACCGTGCGGGCGGTGGTCCACACCTCGCGGCGCTCTCCGTCGAGGGTGAGGACGACGGGCCGGGCATGGCGGACGACGATCTCGTCGCCGCTGGTCAGCTCCGTGCCGGGGGCGGGGGCGACGAGGTCGTGGGTGCCGACGCCGACGCCGACGTCGTCGAGCAGCTCCTGTACGCGGTCGGCGAAGGTGTGCAGGGTGCGGGGGCGGCCGTCGACGGTGAGGCGTACCGCCTTGTCGCTGGCGACGAACGCCGAGGTGCCGCCCGCGAGGATGACGACGACCAGGGCCTGGGGGACGAGTCGGCGCAGACCGGTCTCCGGGCGGTCGGCGGGGCGGCGGCGACGGCCCCCGCCCCCTCCCCCGAGGGTCCCGCCGACGGCCCCGCCGATGACGGTTCCGCCGCCGCTGTGGGCGCCGCTGCCGCCTTCGGTGCGGCCGGGCGGGGCGGTGTTCCGCCGCGAGAAGGGGAGGAGGGGCGGGACGGCGGCGGGCGGGGGGACGGGCGGGGCGTACGCGGGGTGGGCGGGGTACGGGGCGGTGTACGCGGGCGCGCCGGGGCGCGGGGTGAGGATGACGGTGTCGTCGGCCGCCCGGGGGCGTGGCTCGGCGTAGCCGTACGGCCGGTACCCCGGCCCGTACCCCTGGCCGTACCCCTGCCCGTATCCGTGTCCGTACCCGTTGTGGCCCTGATGGCTGAAATGGCTCACGACGACGCTCCGTAAGGTCCGGGTCGTCCCGGGACGGCCCTGTGGGCCGGACGCTATCGGCAGCCGCGGTGACTCTCCAAAGCCATTCCGCCACCCGGCGTCACCTTCGTACGCGCGCGCTCCCGTACAGCCGCACGGGTCGGTACGGGTCGGTACGGTCAGTAGTCGAACGCGGCGGCCGTGTTCGCCGCCACCGCCTCGGCCATGGTGTCCTCGTCCAGCCCCTTCACCGCCGCCATCGCACGCAGGGTGATGGGGATCAGATAGGGCGCGTTGGGCCGTCCTCGGTACGGCATCGGGGTGAGGAAGGGCGCGTCGGTCTCCACCAGGACGAGTTCCCTGGGCGCGACGGCGAGCGCGTCGCGCAGCGGCTGGGCGTTCTTGAAGGTCATATTGCCCGCGAAGGACATGTAATAGCCCGCGTCGGCGCACAACCGCGCCATTTCCGCGTCGCCGGAATAGCAGTGGAACACCGTGCGCTCCGGCGCGCCCTCCTCCGCGAGTATGCGCAGAACGTCCGCGTGCGCGTCCCGGTCGTGAATGACCAGGGCCTTTCCACGGCGCTTGGCGATCTCGATATGGGCGCGGAAAGACCGCTCCTGGGCGGCGATCCCTTCCGGTCCGGTGCGGAAATAGTCGAGCCCTGTCTCGCCGACCGCGCGCACCTGCGGCAGCGCGGCCAGCGCGTCGATCTCGGCCAGCGCGTCGTCGAGCGCGCTCTCGCCGCCCGCCTCACGGGCCCCCTGGCGCGCGGTGCCGTCCGGGTCGCCGAAGACGATGCGCGGGGCCTCGTTGGGGTGCAGGGCGACGGCCGCGTGCACGGCGGCGTGCTCGGCGGCGGTGCGGGCGGCCCAGCGGGAGCCCTCGATGTCGCAGCCGACCTGGACGACGGTGGTCACCCCGACGGCGGCGGCCCGGGCGAGTGCCTCCTCCACCGTGCCCTGCTGCATGTCCAGGTGGGTATGGGAATCGGCGACCGGGACACGGAGCGGTTCGGGCAGCGGCGGCGGGTCGGACTTCGAGGTCATGGGCGTGATCCTACGAGGCACGCGCCCATGACCCCGGCCGAGGACCCCGTGCTACCTGCGCTGGAAGGGGTGGAGCAGATCCGACAGGTGCCAGTGGTGGGCCGGCTTGGCGGCCGGCGGCTCCTCCCCGGCGGCGCCGGCCCCGGTGCCCTTGCCCGGGGGCATCGCCTCCCGGTGCGGGGGCGCGATACGCGCCGGACTGGCGGTCCTCGCCATCAGGTCCAGCACGGAGGAGACCTGTCCGGCCCGCATGATCCGTACAACGTGCCCCCCGCAGTTCAGGCAGGTGGGGCTGGACAGCGGGGACGGAACCCGCTCTCCGTTCGCCTTGTAGACGACGTACTCGTGCCCGGCGGGGTCGCGGTGGTGCTCGATGTCGTACGACTGCTCCCAGCCGTGCCCGCAGCGCATGCACGCGAAGGCATATGCCTCGTGGACCGTGGCGGCGCCTGTGATCTCACTCATGCCTGCTCCTTTCCACTGACCCAGTGGACGCCTATTCCGGCGGGAGCGCATCAGCGCTGTCGAATAATGGATTGGTCTTTGGGCTTCCCATGCCCAAAGGGCCCCGGAGCCGGTCTGCGCTTTGCCTTCTACGGTATCCCTTTACCGTCTCAGGGGTTCGGTCGAGCAGAGTTCTTTGCCGCCACGACGGCATCGAACACCTCTCGCTTGGGCAGCCCTGCCTCGGCGGCGACGGCCGCGATGGCCTCTTTCCGGCGCTCTCCGGCCTCTTCCCGGACCCGTACCCGGCGCACCAGCTCCTCCGCGTCGAGATCGCCGGGGCCGGGGGCGGGGGCGCCCTCGACGACGACGGTGATCTCGCCGCGCACCCCGTCGGCGGCCCAGGCGGCCAGCTCGGCGAGAGAGCCGCGCTTGACCTCCTCGTACGTCTTGGTCAGCTCGCGGCAGACGGCGGCGCGGCGATCCGCTCCGAACACCTCGGCCATTGCGGTGAGGGTGTCGTCCAGTCGGTGGGGGGCCTCGAAGTAGACGAGGGTGCGGCGCTCGGACTCGTTGTCGCGGAGCCGGGTGAGGCGCTCGCCCGCCTTGCGGGGCAGGAAGCCCTCGAAGCAGAAGCGGTCCACCGGGAGCCCGGAGAGGGCGAGCGCGGTGAGCACGGCGGAGGGGCCGGGGACGGCGGTGACCCTGATGTCCTTCTCCACGGCGGCGGCGACCAGCCGGTAGCCGGGGTCGGAGACGGAGGGCATCCCCGCGTCGGTGACCAGCAGCACCCGTGCGCCGCCGATGAGGGCGTCGACCAGCTCCGGCGTACGCGCGGACTCGTTGCCCTCGAAGTAGGAGACGACCCTTCCGCTCGTCTGGACGCCGAGCGCCTGGGTCAGCCGGCGCAGCCGTCGGGTGTCCTCGGCGGCGACGACATCGGCTCCGGCCAGCTCGGCGGCGAGCCGGGGCGGGGCGTCGGCGACATCGCCGATCGGGGTCCCGGCGAGGACCAGCAGACCGGACGAGCCGGAACGGTCGGCGGGGGCCGGGGGGCCGGGGGGCGTGTCGCGGGGCTCAGTGGTCACACCGGCCATTGTCCCGCACCGGTGGCGGGGGTCGGTCCGGCGGCGGGTCCCAGGAGGGCCGACGGGGGTTCCCGCGAGGCTCTCAGGGGGTCCTCGCGGGGCCGGAGGCGCACCTCGCATACATACGTTCCCTACGATGGCGCGGTGACCAGTACCGCGCCACAGACCCACCAGGGCAGGGACGCCGAGCCGCCGCCCTCCGGCCGGCAGCAGCGGCTGCGCAGATTCGGCTACACGTCCCCGGCCGTGATCGGGCTGCGCGAGCGCCTGGTGCCGCCCTACGTCCGCCCCTCGACCCGGCTGTGGCCCGTCCTCGGCATCGCCCCCTCGGCGGTGGCACCGCTGCTGCGGGCCTCCGCCTGGCTGGGGCCGCTGCTGGTGGCGCTGGTCGCGGGCCTGCTCCGGTTCTGGAACCTGGGCAAGCCGAACCAGGTGATATTCGACGAGACGTACTACGCCAAGGACGCCTGGGCGCTGATCAACCAGGGGTACGAGGGCAACTGGCCCAAGGACATCGACAAGTCGATCCTCAAGGATCCCTCGGCCGTCGCCATCCCCACCGACCCCGGCTATGTGGTCCATCCCCCGGTCGGCAAGTGGATCATCGGCCTGGGCGAGAAGCTCTTCGACTTCACGCCCTTCGGCTGGCGTTTCATGGTCGCGGTGCTCGGCACCCTGTCGGTGCTGATGCTCTGCCGGATCGGCCGCAGGCTGTTCCGCTCGACCTTCCTCGGCTGTCTGGCGGGCGCGCTGCTCGCCGTCGACGGGCTGCACTTCGTGATGAGCCGGGCCGCCCTGCTCGACCTGGTGCTGATGTTCTTCGTCCTGGCCGCCTTCGGGGCTCTGGTGCTGGACCGGGACTGGGCGCGGCGCAGGCTGGCGGGCGCGCTGCCCGAGGACGAGGAGGGGGTGCTGCGGCCGGACGCGCACATCGCCCAGACCCTGCGGCTGGGGTGGCGGCCCTGGCGGATCACCGCGGGCGTGATGCTGGGCCTGGCGGCGGGCACCAAGTGGAACGGCCTCTATGTGATGGCCGCGTTCTGTCTGATGGCGGTCTTGTGGGACGTCGGCGCACGGCGCACGGCGGGCGCGGTGCGGCCGTACCGCGCGGTGCTGCGCAAGGACCTGGTGCCCGCCTTCGTCTCGACGGTGCCGGTGGCGCTCGCCGCGTACATGGCCTCCTGGGCCGGCTGGTTCATCACGGACAAGGGCTATTTCCGGGACTGGGCGAAGGGCCGCGAGGGGCTCTCGCCCGACAGCGTCACGCTGCCGCTGCTGGGGCAGATCGATCTGCCGCAGTTCTCCATGACCTGGGTCCCGGAGGCGCTGCGCGCCTTCTGGCACTACGAGACCGAGGTCTACAGCTTTCACGTGAATCTGAAGTCCGGGCACACCTACGAGTCGAACCCCTGGAGCTGGATCGTCCTGGGCCGCCCGGTCTCGTACTACTACGAGGACCCGGCGGCGGGCGAGGACGGCTGTCCCGCGAGTGCCGCCGACAAGTGCGCGAGCGAGGTGCTGGCGCTGGGGACGCCGCTGCTGTGGTGGGCGGCGTGCTTCGCGGTCTGCTACATCCTGTGGCGGTGGGCCTTCCGCCGGGACTGGCGGGCGGGCGCGATCGCCTGCGGTATCGCGGCGGGATGGGTGCCGTGGTTCCTGTACCAGGAGCGCACGATCTTCCTCTTCTACGCGGTGGTCTTTGTTCCGTTCCTCTGTCTGGCGGTCGCGATGATGATCGGCGCGATGCTGGGCCCGCCGGGGTCGGACGAGCGGCGGCGGACGATCGGCGCGATCGGCTCCGGCGTGCTGGTGCTGCTGATCATCTGGAACTTCATCTACTTCTATCCGCTGTACACGGGGACGCCGATCCCGGTGGAGGAGTGGCGCGACCGGATGTGGCTGGACACCTGGGTCTGATCCCCGGACCCGAGCCCGGACCCGGACCCGGACCCGGTGGCGGGTCCGGGTCCGGGTCCGGGCGGAGGGGCGGGTTCAGTCGGTGAGCCCGGAGACCGCGATCGCCTTGGCGACCCTGATCCGTACGGTGATCGAACCCGGGCCGCTGTTGCGCGCGCCGACCGCGGCGGCCACGTCCTCGCCCAGATACCGGGCCGCGATCCGGGTCGCCCAGTGCAGGGCCTGTTCCTGATCCTCACTCACCTCCGCCCGTCCCTGGAGGGTCACGAAGGCGAACGGCGGGGTCTCGTCGTCCACACAGATGGCGACCCTGCCGTCCCTGATCAGATTGTGGCCCTTGACCGACTCCTTGTCGGTGTTGAAGACCAGTTCGTCGCCGTCGAGGAGGAACCACACCGGAGCGATGTGCGGGCTGCCGTCGGCCCGTACGGTCGAGAGCTTCGCGGTGCGGGTGCCCTCCGAGACGAACGTGTGCCACTCGCCCTTCGTCATTGTTTTCGCCATTTGGCCATATTCCGACAGTTGCGGGATGACGGGCGGTCAGGCACGCCGGGCGCGGGCCGCCGCATACGTTCCGGTCCAGTAACAAGGCTGCCCCGGGAGCGTCCGCGTCCCGTAGGGTGCACGGGCCGGTTCCTTCTTGAACGCGTTCAAGAAGGAAGGTGTCGAGGTGTCGAAGAGGGGCTGCAAGCCATGCGGAGTGGAGCGAAGGTCGCCGTCGTCGGCGGCGTCTTCCTGGTCATAGCCGGCGGTGTGGGGTACGGGGGCTACGCCATGCTGAGCGACGGGAGCGGCGGCCGCGAGGCCCCCCGCGCGGAGAAGATCAGAACGGGCCCGCCGAGCGCCCAGGAGATCGAGAGGACCAGCACCGCCTTTCTCGCCGCCTGGGCCGAGGGCCGCACCCCCGAGGCGTCCCAGCTGACCAACAAGCCGGTGGACGCCGAGCCCCGGCTCACCGGCTACCGCGAGGACGCCAAGGTCTCCAGGGCGGTGATCACCCCGGGCACGCCGGTCGGCGCGAAGGTGCCGTTCAGGGTCGAGGCGACGGTGACGCACGAACACGGCAGCAAGCCCTGGTCGTACTCCTCCGAGCTGACCGTGGTGCGCGGCAGAACCACCGGCCGGCCGCTGGTCGACTGGAAGCCCTCCGTGCTGCACCCCCGGCTGACGGAGACCACCACACTGGAGCTGGACGAGTCGGCGGCCCCCGGCTTCAAGGCCCTCGACCGTGAGAACCGGCCGCTGACGAAGGAGAAGTACCCCTCGCTCTCGACCGTCCTGGACCCCCTGCGCCAGAGGTACGGCCGCGAGGAGGCGGGCGGCACCCCCGCCACCCGGCTGGTGCTCTCCTCCACCCTGGAGGGGGTGGCGAACCAGACCCTGCTGCCGCTGCACAAGGGCAGGCCGGGCACCCTGCGGACCACCCTCGACGCGGACGTCCAGGCGGCGGCCGAGCGGGCGGTGAAGCGGTACGGGCAGGCGTCCGCGGTGGCGATCCAGCCCAGCACCGGGGAGATCCGGGCCGTCGCCGGCAGCCCGGCGGGCGGCTTCAACGCGGCCATGATGGGGACACAGGCCCCCGGCTCCACCATGAAGATCGTGACGGCCGCGATGATGCTCGACAAGGGCATCGTCAAGGGGCCGGACGCGAAGGTGGAGTGCCCGGCGACGGTCGGCTGGGCGGGCGCGAACTTCCAGAACCTCGACAAGTTCGACATCCCGAACGCCACCTTCCGGGATGCCTTCCTCCGCTCCTGCAACACCACCTTCATCAAGGCGGTCACCCCGCTCGGCAGCGGGGCGCGGGACACCGCGCTGGGCGAGACCGCGCGGAAGTACTTCGGCATCGGCCTCGACTGGCAGACCGGGATCCCCAGCTTCGACGGCAGCGTGCCCGCGTCCTCGGGGACCGAGACGGCCGCCTCGTACATCGGCCAGGGCCGGATCACGATGAACGCGCTCACCATGGCGTCCATCAGCGCGACCGCGAAGAACGGGGCCTTCAAGCAGCCGATCCTGGTCCCCGCCTCCCTCGACGACCGGCGGCTGGCCGAGGCCGAGCCACTGCCGGGAGCCGTCGCCGGGGCGCTGCGGGACATGATGGGCGCGACCACCCGGGGCGCGGGCACCGGGCGGGCCGCGATGGCCTCGGTGACCGGCGTCAAGGGCGCGAAGACCGGCTCCGCCGAGGTGGACGGCCAAGGCAAGTCCAACAGCTGGTTCACCGGCTACGCCGACGACCTCGCCGCCGCGGCGGTCGTCCAGGCCGGCGGGCACGGCGGCGACGCGGCGGGCCCGGTGGTGGCTCAGGTGCTCAACGCCCGCTGAGCCCGGCCGGGCCCTTGGGGGGCCGCCCGGCCCCGGTCGGCCCCGGTCGGCCCCGGTCGGCCCCGGTCGGCCCCGGTCGGCCGAAAGATTCTCGCGCGGCGGGCGGTGCGGGCGCTAGCGTGTCGCCATGAGCGATCAAGCCACCGATGCCCATCCCCGATTCGCCGAGGCCCTGCGGGAGTTGGGCCTCGACGTGCCCGTACGCCGCTTCCCCGACGCGACCCGCACCGCCGCCGAGGCCGCCGCCGCGATCGGCTGCGACGTCAGCGAGATCGTGAAGTCGCTGATCTTCGCGGTGGACGGGGATCCCGTGCTGGTGCTGCTGGACGGCTCCTCCCGGGTGGATCTGGAGCGGGTGCGCGAGGAGCTGGGCGCGGACGCCGTCAAGCGCGCGAACGCGGACCTCGTACGGAAGACCACCGGCTACGCGATCGGCGGCGTACCGCCCTTCGGGCATCTCACCCGGACCCGGGTGCTCGCCGATCGCGCCCTGCTGGACCACCCGGTGGTGTGGGCTGCGGCAGGAACCCCGCACACGGTGTTCCCGCTCGACCCGAAGACGCTGATCGAGCACGCGGGCGGCAGGCTGGTGGACGTGCGCGAACGCGCGGCCTGAGAAATCCCGGGCAACTTCCCTTCCCCGTACAACCATTCACTCCCGTCCCGTGTCTACGTGTGCGAGTCAGCAGACTCATGAGCCACATCTGAGTACGGGGAATTACATGCGTTTTCGGATATCCGCCGCCGTCGTGACCGGTGCCGTCGTTCTCACCGGCCTCTCCGCCCCCGCAGCCCAGGCCGATGAGAAGCCGGCCGGCTTCTCGAAGGCCTTCGCCGCCAAGCCCCAGGGCGACATCTCCATCGGCGACATCAAGATCTCGGACGTCTCCCTCAACGGCGGCAAGCCGGTCATCGTCGGCACCACCAAGGAGAAGAAGGTCACGCTGACCTTCAAGGCCATCGACAACTCGGGCGTCAACGTGGCCTTCGCCTATCTGTGGCGGGGCAACGACCCCCAGGACCCCCAGGGCTTCTTCTTCGCCGACTCGGGCGAGAAAGACGTCAAGTGCAGCGGCAGCGGCAAGAAGACCAAGGCCACCTGCAAGATGACCTTCACCATCGACCCGAGCTTCGACCTGTCCAACACCGACGCGGGCGGCGGCTGGCGGGTCATGGCCGCCGCGCAGGCCAACGACGGCAACGTCCGTGCGATGTACAAGGCCAAGTCCTTCAACCTGAACCGCGGCTCCCAGATCTCGATCAACGCCGCGCCCGAGCCGGTGAAGAAGGGCAAGGACCTCACCATCACCGGGTCGCTGACCCGCGCCGACTGGGAGTCCGGCAAGTACATCGGCTACACCAAGCAGCCGGTGCAGCTCCAGTTCCGCAAGAAGGGCGCCAAGACCTTCACCACCGTCAAGACGGTCAAGACGGGCGACAGCCGCGCCCTGAGCACCACCGTCAAGGCCACGGTCGACGGCACCTACCGCTACTCCTTCGCGGGCAGCTCCACCACCGCCCCCGTCACCAACGGCGGCGACTTCGTCGACGTCAACTGACGCGACAGCTCTGAAGGCCTCCACCCGAAGGCCCTCTCCCCCGGATGCCCGCGCCCTTCCCGGCCGCGGGCATCCGGCGCATCCTCACAACCCCCTCCACGGCCCTCCGGGCCGCCATCGCACCAGGGAAACAAATGCGCTTTCGTGTCTCCGCCGCCGTCGTGACCGGGGCGATCGCCCTCACCGGCCTCTCCGCCCCCGCCGTCCAGGCCGATGAGAAGCCGGCCGGCTTCTCGAAGGCCTTCGCCGCCAAGCCCCAGGACGACATCTCCACCGGCGACACCAAGATCACGGACATCGTCCTCAACGGCGGCAAGCCGCTCGCCCTCGGCACCGCCAAGAAGAAGTTCACCCTCACCTTCAAGGCCGCCGACAGCTCCGGCATCGAGTCCGGCTCCGGTCTCCTCTGGCGCGGCAAGGACTTCACCTCCGCCAAGGAAGGCATCCGCCCCGACCAGGACGAGGTCAAGTGCAAGGGCGGCACCAAGGCCACCTGCACCGTCACCTTCACCCTCGACCCCCGCGCCGACGACGCCACCAACTCCTTCGCCGGCGGCGGCTGGCACCTCGCCGTCTCCGCCCTCGGCAAGGACCGCAGCGTCCGCGCCATCTTCAAGGCCAAGACCACCAACCTCCACCGCGCCTCCCAGATCTCGGTCAACGCCTCCCCCGAAGACGTGAAGAAGGGCAAGACCCTCACCGTCACCGGCTCCCTCGCCCGCGCCGACTGGGAGGCCAAGAAGTACACCGGCTACGGCAAGCAGCCCGTGAAGCTCCAGTTCCGCAAGAAGGGCGCCAAGACCTTCACCACCCTCAAGACCGTCAAGACCGACGCCAAGGGCAAGCTCAAGACCACCGTCAAGGCCACCGTCGACGGCACCTACCGCTACGCCTTCGACGGCACCTCCACCACCGCCCCCATCACCAACGGCGGCGACTTCATCGACGTCCGCTGACACCCCGGCCGTGTCTGCTCCGACACGGTCCGACCAGCGGATACAACCTTTCACCCGGCTTGTCCGTCTGTGGTCGGTGAGTCACAAGATTCACCGACCGAACGGAAAAGCACATGCGCATCCGGACATCCGCCGCCGCCATCACCACCGGGGCGATCGCCCTCACCTGTCTCACCGCCCCCGCGGCCCAGGCCGCCGAGAAGCCGGCAGGGCCGTCGGCATTCGCGGTGAAGATGCAGGGCGACGACATCACCATCGGAAACACCAAGGTGTGGAACGCGGTCCTCAACGGCGGCAAGCCGATCATCGTCGGTGTCAGCAAGAAGAAGAAGGTCACGCTGACCTTCAACGCCAGCGACAATTCCGGCGTCCTCGGGTCGGCCGGGCTGTGGCGCGGGAAGAACCTCGACGAGATGGAGGCGGCCATCGAAGCAGATCAGCCCGAGGTCGGGTGCACGGGCAAGAGCGCCACGAAGACCTGCAAGATGACCTTCACCTTCGACCCGAAGTCGGGCTTCCTGAACAACGGCATGGCCGGCCGCTGGAAGCTCGGCATCGCCGCGCTCGCCAAGGACGAGGACCTGGCGGTGAAGGGCAACGCGCGGAGCGCCCTCCTCCAGCGTCTGTCGAAGATCTCCATCAATGTCTCGCCCGAGCCGGTGAAGAAGGGCAAGACCCTCACCGTCACCGGCTCGCTGACCCGCGCCAACTGGGAGAGCGGCAAGTACGCCGGTTACACCAAGCAGCCGGTGCAGCTCCAGTTCCGCAAGAAGGGCGGCAAGACCTTCACCACGGTCAAGACCGTCAAGACGGACAGCAAGGGCAACCTGAAGACCACCGTCAAGGCCTCCGCCGACGGCACCTACCGCTACTCCTTCGCGGGCAACTCGACCACCCCCGCCATCACCAACGGCGGCGACTTCATCGACGTCCGCTAATACGGATCCGGTCCCGGCCGGGCCGGGGGACGGTACGAGGCGGCCACCGCCCGTGCCACTTCGGCCCGGTCCCGTGGCACGCGAGCGGCTTCCCTGAAGCGTTTGGGCGCGACTCCGGTCGCCCGTTTGAAGGCGTGGCTGAAGGCGCTCTTGGAGGCGTAGCCGAGGGAGAGCGCCAGTTCCGACACTGGTGTGTCCTCCTGGAGCAGGCTCTGTTCAGCCAGCCGCATGCGCCATTGGTGGAGGTAGGTGAGCGGCGGCACCCCGGCCACGGAGGTGAAGACCCCGGCGAAGGCGCTGCGGGACATGGCCGCCGCCCGGGCGAGTTCGGCGAGCTGCCAGGGCCGGGCGGGATCGGTGTGCATCAGCCGCAGGGCGGGGGCGATGCGCTCGTCCGCGAGAGCCCGGAGCCAGCCGACGGGAAAGGACTCGCTCCCGGCGAGATAGGCGCGCAGGACATGGGCGAAGACAAGCTGGGAGAGCTGCTCGGCCACCCTGTTCCCACCGGGGCGGTCGGCGCTCATCTCTCTCAGCAGCTGCTGGAGGTGCTGGCACAGCGTGGCCGCCTCCTCCCCGGCACGGGACATGTGGATCACCGGGGGCAGCGCCTGGAGCAGTAAGGTCCGTCCCGCGGTGTTCAGTTCGAAATGGGCGCCGATCGACACGACCTCGATGACGCCTTCCTGCCCGGCGTGGGCGAAGAGATGGGGCGAGGTCTCCAGCAGCGCCAGCGCGTCCTGCGGCGGCAGGGCCGGATCGGCGGCCAGTACATAGGGCAGGCTTCCGTTCAGGGCCACGACGTCTCCCGGCTCCAGGAGTACGGGTCGCTCGCCTCCGTCGACCGTCAGCCAGCTGACTCCGCTGAGCACGGCGTGGACCTTGAGCCTGCCGGGGGCCGGGAACCGCAGGGCCCAGGCCCCGCCGGCGGTGAGCCCTCTGGCGAGTACACAGCGCGCACCGGTCACACCGAGGGTGTGAGTGAGCGGATCGGGATTGATCGAACCCAGAAACGGTGGTGCGCCCATACGAGGACTCTCGCTCAATTTATTTGGACTGACAAGCATTTACCGGTAGTCGACAGTCGTTGCATCCTAAACAAGTCACGTTCCACGGCCGACGGGCGCCGCACGAAATGACATTTCCTTGTCTTCGTACAGATGCATGACGTACGTATATTCGATTACTGCCCGCCCGGGGGCCTATCAATCGAGATGGGAGACCCCATGACACCCTCCGAGCTGGAAAAGCTCATCACGAACATTGTGCATGGCGACAATCCGTCCACCGACCGAGTGGTGACGCTTCCGGAAAGCGATCTCGATAAAACGTTCGACCAGTTGGATGTGGACTCACTGGCCCGGGCGGAAATGGTGGAGACGATCAGCGACACCTACCGGATCGAGATCAGCGACGTACAGGCGGGGGTGCTGGACACCCCCCGCGCGGTACTGGAGTTCGTGACAGCCCATGAGACGCGGACCGGCCAGTGATCACCGAGGCCGGGCGGTCGTGCAGGGTCGTGTCGGCGGGCGCGTACCGGCCGACGCCGGTGGATTCCCTGGTGGCGGCCGAGCAGTTGGGGGTGGACCGGGAGTGGATCGTGTCCCGGACCGGAGTGGAGACCCGCGGGGTGGCCGGACCGGCCGAGTCCGTGGTCGCCATGGCCGTCCTCGCCGCCCAGGACGCCCTGTCCGCGGCCGGGGTCTCGGCGGACACGGTGGACGCCGTCCTGGTGGCGACGTCGACCAACCCGCAGCTCTGCCCGGCCATCGCCCCTCAGGTCGCCGAAGCGCTCGGCCTGCGGGTGGCGGCGTTCGACATCAACATCGCCTGTTCCGGGTTCTGCTACACGCTGCACGTGGCCAGATCGCTGATCGTCGCCGGCAGCTGCGACACGGTGCTGGTGATCGGCGCGGACAGGATGCTGGACATGGTCAACCCCAGCGATCGGGCCACCGCCCCGGTCTTCGCCGACGGAGCGGGCGCGGTGCTGGTCTCGGTGACGGACGGGCCGTCCGGGATCGGGCCTGTGGTGTGGGGTTCCTCCGGCGACCGGGCGGCCGCGCTGGAGATGCGCCCGACCATGTTCGAGGCCAACAACAACAGCTCGGTGCGCGCGGAGCTGAAGATGGACGGCCTGGCGGTCACCCGCTGGGCCTGCTCCACCGTGCCGGCCGTGGTGCGTGAGGTCCTGTCGGTGACCGGGATCGGCTGGGACGACGTGGCCATGTTCGTCCCGCACCAGGCGAACTGGAAACTGATCCAGCGGATCGCCAGATCCCTCGACCTGCCCGAAAAAGTGGCGGTGGCCGACGATGTGCGGCTGGCGGGCAACACCAGTTCCGCGTCCGTCCCGCTGGCCCTGCACCGGCTGCTGTCCACCGAGCATGCCGGCTCGGGCCAGTGGGCGGTACTGGTCGGCTTCGGCTCCGGTCTGGCCTACGCCGGACAGGCCATCCGCATCCCCTGAACCACCCGGCGGCGGCCGGGCGGCGGAGCATCGTCCGGCCGCACCGGGGCTGTGGCGGAGCGGCCGATCGGTTCCTGAGCTCCGGGAAGGAGAAAATACCGTGTCGATCAGAACAATCGGGAGCGGCGAGGCCCGTGGGCCGACCCCGCCCGGTCCGCGTCTGCCGTCGCCGGTGCAGACAGCGATCTTCACCTGGAAGCGGCAGCGGTGGGCGAACAGCCTGCGTGAGAAGTACGGCGACGTGGTCGCGCTGAAGGTTTTCCCATGGGGTTCGGTGATCCTCGTCTTCACCGCCGATCACATCGGGGCCATGTTCGGCTCACCGCCGTCCAGATTCCACGCCGGCGAGGGCAACCGGGTGCTGGCTCCGGTGTTCGGCGAGCACGCCCTGATCACCGCGGACGGCGACGAGCACCGGCGGCTGCGCAAGACGCTGGCGCCGCTCTTCGGCAGGGCCGCCGTGCGCGGCCACCAGGGCGCGGTGCGTGAGCTGACCGAGCGCGAGTTGGAGCGCTGGCCCGTGGGGAGGCCCTTCAAGAGCCTCGACCGGTGCCGCGTACTGATCCTCGACATCATCTGGCGCGTCATCTTCGGCCCCGACGAGGGCCCGGACGCCGCCCGTCTCCGCGGAATCGTCAGACGGCTCCCGGTCGTGGATCTCCTGATCCTCATGGGGCTCAACAGCCCTCAGGCACGACGCTTCGGGCCGTGGCGGCGGACGGCGAGACTGCTCGGCCGCATGGACGAGCTGATCTACGAGACGATCGAGCGGCGGAGGACCGCGCCGGACCTGGAGCGGCGTACCGATGTCCTGTCCCGGCTGGTCAGCCTCGACGGCGCGGAGCGGCTGAGCCCGGTCGAGATCCGCGATCAGCTCGTCACACTGCTGTTCGCGGGGCACGAGCCCACCGCCACGGCACTCGCCTGGACGCTGCACGAACTGGCCCGCAACCCACGAGTGGCGAAGCACGCGGCACGGGCCGCGCTCCTGGACGACTCCGCTTATCTGGAAGCCGTGGTGAAGGAGTCGCTGCGACGGCGCCCGGCGATCTTCGAGTCCATCTGGACCCTGGCCGAGGACGTCGAGCTGGCCGGTCTCCGGCTGCCCAAAGGGGCCACGGTCATGCCGATGCTCGGAGTCGTGCACCTGGATCCGGCGAACTACCGGGCCCCGGACGAGTTCCGCCCCGAACGCTTCCTGGAGGACGACATCCCTCCGCACGCCTTCATTCCGTTCGGCGGCGGCGCCCGGCGGTGCATCGGCGCGCATCTGGCCCTGATGCAGGCCACCGAGGTGCTGCGGGTCCTGCTGTCCAAGCGCGTCATCACCACCGATCGGCAGAAGCCGGAGGAGGAAGTCGCCAGAAACGTCACCGTCCTGCCCGGAGACGGCGCACGCATCATCGTGCGACCGCTGAGCGACATCGAGCAGGAGATTCCACGACCGGAGAGCCGGGCCGGATGAGCCCGAACCGATGACCGACACCGGGGACCGGGGCCACCACGAACACAGGAGTGCGTTGATATGAAACTCCGCGCTGTCACCAGTGCAATCCCCTCTCGTAAGATCACCAATACCGACATCCTGGAACTCATCGGCGAGCACAGTGCCGATCTCTTCACCGGAAATCTGAAAGGCGCTCAGCGCAAGGTCGGAAATCTATTGAACTTCACCGGTTCCGACACCCGCTACTGGCTCGAAGCCGACGAACGCCCGATCGATCTGCTGCGTACCGCCGCGCATTCCGCGCTGACACGGGCCGGCCTCGCACCCGAACAGATCGATCTGCTGATCTACACAGGGGTGGGCCGCGGCTTCCTCGAACCCGGCGGCGCCTACCACTCGGCGGCCGCCATCGGGCTGCGCAACGCTCACTGCTTCGACGTCCTCGACGCCTGCATGAGCTGGACCAGGGCCGTACAGCTCGCGGAGTCCCTGTTCCGGACCGGACAGTACCGCAGCGCCATGATCGTCAACGCCGAATTCGCCGTCAGCCGGGGCGGTGCGGTCCTCCCGCACGTGTTCCGGCTGAAGCGGATCGAAGACCTGGAATCAAAGCTGCCCGCCTACACGCTCGGCGAGGCCGCCACCGCCACCGTACTCACCGCCGACGACGCCGGTGAACCGTGGAAGTTCCGCTTCATCTCGCGGCCGGACCTCGCACCGCTGTGCAACATCACGCTCGACGGCTACGAGGGCTACTGCGACCCCTCGGACAAGCTGGCCCGCAACGGCATCGGCGTCTTCACCTCCTTCGGCATCGAGATGCACGACGTGGGCAGGGCCGAGGTGCAGGCGGTGTTCGACCAGTTGGATCCGCCGGTCGACGAGGTGGCCGCGCTGGTCACCCACGCGTCGAGCAAGCGCGCGTGGCAGGCCTTCGCCGACACGGTCGGGCTCGGCCCGGTGACCCACCATGTCTTCGACCGGATCGGCAATGTCGTATCGGCCTCGGTGCCGGCGGCCCTCGCTTCCGCCATCGACTCGGGGCAGCTTCGGCCGGGGCAGCGCGCGGTCGGTCTGATGGGCAGCGCGGGCATGTCCTTCGGCGCCTTCACCTTCGTTCTCTGAGCCACCGAACAGGAGCCGAGATGTTGCCACATCTGGTCAAAGCGGCCTCCGCCACCGCGCTGGAGACGGCGAAGTACGCGCTCGCCCGGGTACGCGAGCGCGACGCCGCGACACGCGACCAGCGCCGCGCCGACGCCATCCTGGCTTTCCTCACCCGTATGGGCCCGCTCTACATCAAGATCGGACAGATCGCCGCGACCCGTTCGGATCTGCTGCCGGCGGAGTGGGTGAGCACGCTGCGGAGTCTGCACGACCGGACCCCGCACATGTCGCCGCAGCGCACCCGCCGGGCGGTCGAGCGGGAACTGGGCGATGCGCTGGAGTCCGTCTTCAGCGCCTTCGAACTGCGGCCGGTGGCCAGCGCCTCCGTGGCCCAGGTGCACAAGGCCACCCTGCGCGACGGGCGCGAGGTCGCCGTCAAACTGGTCAAGGACGGGGTCCCCGCGCAGATCGAGGAGAGCCTCCGCACGCTCGGTACGCTCGTGAGGCTGGTCCACCGCGGTGTGCCACGGGCGCGCGGACTCAACCTCCCGACCCGCTTCGACGAGCTGGCCCGGCTGCTCCGGCCGCAGGCCGACATGAAACACGAGGCGCGCCAACAGCAGCGCATCCACACCAACTTCGCCGATCACCCCTATGTGCGGGTGCCCGCCGTACTGCCCGAGCTGGTGACCGGGCGGATGCTCGTCATGGAATTCATGGACGGAATCCCGGGAAACCGCGCCGAAACGGTCGGATTTCCACGCGAGAGGCTGGCCCGACGGCTCCAGGATGTCGTCTACACCATGCTGTACATGCATGGATTCAGCCATGGGGATCCGCATCCCGGGAACATTCTGTTCACCCCCGAGGGCGAGTTGGTGCTGCTCGACTTCGGTGTCACCGTGGAGCTGAGCGAGAACGAGAAATGGGGCTTGTCCTCGTTCTACTACGCCTGCATTCGCAAGGAGTGGAGTCTGGCGAGCGAGCGCTTCACCCGACACTTCGTACTCACCAGCCCCGAACTGGAAGCCAGGCGCGCCGAATACGATCGGCAGATGGTCGAAATTCTGCGCCATCACTTCGACATCAACTCCACCCAGTGGTCGTCCATGACCTATGTCGGCGACGTACTGAAGCTGCTGGGGCAGTACGATGCGCAGTACACCACGAATTTCACCAAGGTCGAGCTGGTTTTCCTCTCCTCCGAAGGATTCGTCACGCAGATCGACCCCGGAATCAATATCTGGGCCAACGCGCGCAAATTCACCGACCGCTACTCGCCCTATATGAGTGCGGAGGTGGAGAGCCGCTTCGCGGCCGGCTTCGCCCAGCAGATGCCGGCCACGCTGGAACTGCGCGAACGCGCCCGCGACACGCTGGTGGCCCCCGGCCACGCCGACCGCTACTTCTTCCCCAGCTCCTTCCCGGTCTTCGTACGGCAGGCCTCGGGCGGCCGTGTACGCGACTTCGACGGCAACGATTACCTCGATCTGTGCGGCGGATACGGCCCGCATCTCCTCGGCTACGCGCATCCGGCCATCAACACGGCGATCTCCTCCGCCCTCGAACGCGGACTGGTCAACGGCATCGGCAACCCGCACGAGGTCGAACTCGCCGAACTGCTCGTCGATTCGCTTCCCACGGCGGAGAAGGCCCTGATGTGCAATTCGGGCACCGAGGCGATCCTGTTCGCCGTCCGGATGTGCCGCGGGTACCGACGGCGCAGCATGGTCGCCAAGTTCGAGGGGCACTACCACGGCTTCTCCGACCAAGGCATGGTGAGTTCCTGGTTCCGCTTCTCCGGGGAGAAGGACCGGCCCGAGCCCATCGCGGGGTCACTGGGCAGTGATCCCGGCACGGTCGACAACACGCTGGTGTTGCAGTACGGGGATCTGGGGGGTCTGTCGCGGCTTCGTGAGCACGCCGACGAGCTGGCCTGCGTGCTCCTGGAGCCGATGCCGACCTCGGTGGTCACCCTCGATGTGCCCTTCCTCGCCGAACTGCGGGCGCTCTGCACCGAACTGGGCATCCCCCTGGTCTTCGACGAGGTGGTCAGCGGTTTCCGGGTCGCCTACGGAGGGGTCCAGAGCATGGTGGACATCCATCCCGATCTCACCTGTCTCGGCAAGGTGATCGGCGGTGGTCTGCCGTGCGGCGCGGTGGTGGGACGGGCCGAATTCATCGACATGGCGAAGAGTTCCCAGGATCCGTTCTACGACTACGAGAACAAGGTCTTCGCCGGTGGCACGCTGAGCGGGAACTCCCTGACCTGTGCCGCGGGCTCGGCCGTCCTGCGCCATCTCCAGGGAAATCCGCAGCTCTACACCCAGTTGGAGGAGAACACCCGGACGCTCGCCGCCATGCTGCGTGAGTCGGCGCTTCAGCGCGACATCGCCTGCCGGATCAATGCCCGCAACTCCATCTTCTCGCTCACCTTCAGCCACCGTGAGGCGACGCTCTACCGGGAACGCATGGCGGGCAGCAACTTCAAGGCCACCATCGCCCTCGCGTACTACATGCGAAAGCACCAGGTGTACTTGCCGGAGCTGCACAGCTTCCTCATCAGCGCCGCTCACACCGCGGGCGATCTGGACGAGATCGCCGGTGCTTTCGAGAAGAGCCTCGACGAAATGCTCACCGACGGGCTCTTCGTGGTCTGACCTCGGGGTGGGCCGGGACCGGGCGGGTCCCGGCCCAAGGGCTACCCGGCTGCCGGGTCCGGGTCCGGGCCCGCGTCCGGGCCCGGGTCCGGGTCCGGGCCCGGGTCCGCGTCCGCGTCCGCGAGGATGTCGCGGAAGGCCATGTTCACGGCGGTGATGCCGCCGTCGACGCGGAGGGTGGTGCCGGTGATCCAGGAGGCGTCGCGGGAGGCGAGGAAGGCGACCGCGGAGGCGATGTCCTCGGGTTCGCCGACGCGGCCGAGGGGGTAGAGGCGGCGGCCCAGCTCGGCGAGGCCCTTGGAGTCGTCGGCCCAGGCGCGGGTGCGGACGGTGCCGGGGTTGATCTGGTTGACGCGGACGCCTCGGGGGCCCGCGTGGCCCGCGAGGGTGCGGGTGAGGGAGGCCAGGCCGGCCTTGGCGGCGCTGTAGGAGTGGCCGTCGAAGTCGATCTCGGCGTTGACGGAGCCGATGTTGACGATCGCGCCCCGGCCGGAGGCGACCAGGTGGGGCAGCGCGGCGCGGGCGCAGCGGAACGCGCCGGTCAGGGAGATGTCGAGGTCGCGCTGCCAGGTGTCGTCGGGCTCGTCCTCGAAGAGCGGGGCGTCGGTGGCGCAGGCGAAGGCGTTGTTGACGAGGACGTCCAGGGTGCCGAAGTGCTCGACGGCGTACGCCACCGCGGCCTCGACCTGGTCCCGGTCGGCGACGTCGCAGCGGATGGAGTCGGCGCCGGGTATGGATCCGGCGGTCTTCGCGGCCTCCTCCTCGTCCAGGTCGCTGATCAGTACGCGTGCCCCTTCCTCGGCCAGTCTCCGTGCGGTGGCCGCGCCGATCCCCCTGGCCGCGCCCGTGATCAGTACCCCGTACCCCTCAAAACGCCTCAACGGTTCAGTCATAGCGCTGAACGTACAGCGCGAATCAGGGCCTGAGCACGGGGATCAGCGGTAACTCCTTTCCGCAGACCGTTGGTTACATAGCCGAGCGCGACCCCCGACTCGGGGTCGGCGAGGCCGAGGGAGCCGCCGCGGCCGGGGTGGCCGAAGGAGCCGGGGCCGAGCAGGGGGGCCGCCGCGCCGTGGAGCATGAAGCCGAGGCCGTAGCGGGTGGGCACGATGAGGACGCGGTCGGGGCCCGCGGACTCCTCGGTGCGGGCGAGGGTGAGGGTGGCCGGGGCGAAGAGCCGTCGGCCGCCGTCGACGTCGCCGATGGTGGCCGCGTAGAAGCGGGCGAGGGCGCGGGCGGTGGAGATGCCGCCGGAGGCGGGGAGTTCGGCGGCGCGGTAGCCGGGGTCGTTCTCGTCCGGGAGCGGGTCGATCGCGCCGAAGGCGCGGCGGGTGAGCGAGTCGGGGTCCAGGTAGGCCGCGGAGACCGCGCGCTTGGGGCGCAGGGTGAGTCCGGGGGCGGTGGGCGGCTCCTCGACCGGTCCGATGCGGCCGACCCGGTGGGCCTCCTCCGCGGGCAGCCCGATCCAGAAGTCCAGCCCGAGCGGGCGGGCGATCTCCTCGGCGACCCAGCGGCCCACGGTGCGGCCGGTGACACGGCGGATCAGTTCGGCGACGAGCCAGCTGTAGGTCTGCGCGTGATAGCCGTGATCGGTCCCCGGCTCCCAGGCGGGGCGCTGCGCGGCGAGCGCCGCCGGGCCGCTCCTCGCGTCGATCGCCTCGGCGGGGGTGAGCGGCCGGTCCAGCACGGGCAGGCCCGCGCGGTGCGAGAGGAGATGGCGCACCAGCACCCGTTCCTTGCCCGCCGCCTTGAACTCCGGCCAGTACGTGCCCACCGGCGCGTCCAGGTCGATCTGCCCCCGCTGGTGGAGCAGCAGCACCACGGCGGCGGCGACGCCCTTGGTGACGGAGCGGACCACCTGCGCGGTGTCCACCGCCCAGGGTTCCTCGCCGTCGACATCGCGGGTACCGGCCCACAGATCGGCCACCTTGACCCCGTGCCGGTAGACGGCGACGGCCGCCCCCCGTTCGCCGCGCTCCTCGAAGTTGCGGACGAACGCGTCGCGTACCGCCTCGAAGCCCTCCGCCACCGTGCCCTGGACGTCCACTGTGTCCACTCTCCCGCTCCGTCGACCTCTCCCATGGTGCAACGGCGCGGATCGGCGCTCGCTTCCGGGGCCGGGCGAGGGATGACGGAAACCCGTTTGAGCCGGAAATCGGCCCGTGTTACTACTTCCGGGTCATTGCCTGAGCGAGCGCACGGAGAAAAGAACATGATGCGGGGAGAGCTGGTGGGGCTGCGCGCCCTGGAGCCGTCGGACGCCGAGGCCCTGTGGCGCTGGAACCACGACCCCGAGGTCATGCGCTGGATGGACGACGGCCACCCCCAGTCCCTCGCCCGCACCCTCGCCTCCCTTCAGGAGCGCCCCCGCAACTCCTACGGCGACGTCCTCCTCGGCGTCGAGGCCTCCGAGGACGGCCGGCTCATCGGCCTGGTCCGCCTCCGCGACGCCGAGCCGGAGACCGGCTGCGCCGAGCTGGACGTCTATCTGGGCGAGAAGGAGTACTGGGGGCGCGGCTTCGCCACCGACGCCCTGCGCAGGGTCTGCCGCTACGGCTTCGAGGACATGCGGCTGCACAAGATCTCGCTCACCGTCGTCGTCGAGAACCACGCCGCGCGCCGGGTGTACGACAAGGTCGGCTTCGTGGAGGAGGGGCGGCTGCGCTCGGTCTTCCGCCGCGACGGCCGCTGGTACGACCAGTACACGATGGGGCTGCTGGAGGGCGAGCTGCGCTAGGGAGTGTCTTCAAAGTGGCGTCGTCCGCCCGTAGGGAGGGTCTGGCGGGGTCTGGTGCGTGCGATCGCAAGGCGGAGGAGGGAGTCGACGCGGAGCGTCGGCGACCGACGACAACGCCGCGAGCGTGCGTGCCAGGGCACGACAGGCAGACGAGACTTTGAAGACACGACCTAGGACCCGCCCGCCCGGCGGCCCGGGGCGGCCGGGACCGAGCGCGGGTCGAAGCCGTAGGAGAGTTCCAGGCGGTGGGCGCGCATGAGGGTCTCGTCGGCGAGGAGTCGGGCGGTGGGGCCGTCGGCGGCGATCACGCCCCGGCTGAGGATGGCGGCGCGGGGGCAGAGCTCCAGGGCGTAGGGCAGATCGTGGGTGACCATGAGCACGGTGATGTCCAGTGCGCGGACGATGTCGGCGAGTTCGCGCCGGGAGGCGGGGTCGAGGTTGGAGGAGGGCTCGTCGAGTACGAGGATCTCGGGCTCGGTGGCGAGGACGGTGGCGACGGCGACGCGGCGGCGCTGGCCGAAGGAGAGGTGGTGCGGCGGGCGCTCGGCGTACTCGCTCATGCCGACGCGGTCGAGGGCGCGGGTGACGCGGGTGCGGAGTTCCTCGCCGCGCAGACCGGCCGAGGCGGGGCCGAAGGCGACGTCCTCGCGGACGGTGGGCATGAAGAGCTGGTCGTCGGGGTCCTGGAAGACGATGCCGACGGTCCGTCTGATCTCGGCGAGGTTCTCGCGGGCCATCGGGAGCCCGGCGACGGTGACGGTTCCCGCGCCGCCCGCGAGGATGCCGTTGAGATGGAGTACGAGGGTGGTCTTGCCCGCGCCGTTGGGGCCGAGGAGGGCGACCCGTTCGCCGGGCTGGACGGTGAGGTCGACGCCGAAGAGGGCCTGGCGTCCGTCGGGGTAGGCGTAGGCGAGGCCCCGGACGTCGAGCGAGGGGACGGCGGTGCGGGCGGCGGTCACAGGGTCACTCCCAGGAGGCAGACGGTGAACGCGGCGGCGGGGAGGACGGCCGCGTACGCCCACTGGGTACGGGTGGCGGCGGGGTGGTCGAGCGCGGGCGGGGATCCGGTGTACCCCCGGCTGGCCATGGCGAGGTGCACCCGCTCACCGCGTTCGTAGGACCGGATGAAGAGCGCGCCGGCCGTTTTGGCGAGGACGCCCCACTGGCGTACGCCCCGGGCCTCGAAGCCGCGCGATCCGCGGGCGACGGACATCCGGCGCAGCTCGTCGGTGACGACCTCGCCGTAGCGGAGCATGAAGGAGGCGATCTGCGTCAGTTGCGCGGGGAGCCCCAGCCGCTGGAGGCCGAGGAGCAGGGCGCGCGGTTCGGTGGTGGCGGCGAGGAGCAGGGAGGCGGTGACGCCGAGGGTGGCTTTGGCGAGGATGTTCCACGCGCCCCAGAGGCCGGGGACGCTGAGCGGGAGGCCGAGGACGGTGGTGTGCTCCCCGGGGACGACGAAGGGGAGCAGCAGCGCGAAGGCCGTGAAGGGGACCCCGATGAGCAGCCGGCGGGCCAGGAGGCCCGGCGGGACGCGGGCGAGGGCGGCGACGGCGGCGAGGAGCAGCGCGTACAGGCCGAAGGCCCAGAGGGCGGTGCGCGGGGTGCAGGCGACGGCGAGGACGAAGCAGAGGACGGCGACGAGCTTGCAGTGAGCGGGGAGGGTGTGGACCGGCGAGTGGCCGGGGCGGTGGTGGGAGCGGTGGGCGCCGCCCATGTCAGGGGGTCTCCGGCGCACGGGCGGGCCGCCGTCGGCGGTGTCGGCGTCGGCGTCGGTTGCGGGTGGTGAGGTGGAAGAGCCCGATGCCGAGGGCGGCGGTCGCGCCGACGCCGATGACTCCGGCGAGTCCGACGGAGAGCCGGGGGTCGGTGAGGTCCGCGACGCCGTAGTCGGCGAGCGGCGAGCCGGCGGCGGGGTGGTCGCGGACCTTGGCGTCGATGCCGTGGTCGGCGGCGACCTTCTCCAGGCCGTCGGGGCTGGCGGAGGCGTAGAAGGAGACTCCCCCGGCGAGGACGAGGGCGGCGGCCAGGCCCGCGAGCCGGACCCGGCGCGAGGAGACGGCGGAGGAGGAGGCAGAGGAGGAGGCGGACGCGGCGGGGCCGGGAGCGGTGACCGTCGTCGCGTCGACCAGCCGCCCGCCGACGCGGAGCTTGAGCGCGGGGGCGAGTCCCCGCGCTCCGTGGACCAGGTCGGGCCGTACCGCGAGGACCGCGCCGACGGTGAGCGCGGTGATGACGGCCTCGCCGACGCCGATGAGGGTGTGGACGCCCGTCATCGCGGCGAGCACGGTGCCGGTGGGTACGTCGGTGGTGCCGCCGACGGCGTGGAGCAGGGTGAAGGCGGCGGCGGACGCGGGTACGGAGATCAGCGCGGCGGCGAAGGAGGCGGCGGTGACCGAGCGCCGGGCGCGCGGCAGCACGGCGAGCAGGGCGCGGAAGACCCCGTACGCCACGGCGACGGTGACCACGCCCATGAGGACGATGTTGACGCCGAGCGCGGTGAGGCCGCCGTCGGCGAAGAGGAGGCTCTGTGTCAGCAGGACGACGGAGACGCAGAGGACGCCGGTGAAGGGGCCGACGAGGATCGCGGCGAGCGCGCCGCCCAGCAGATGGCCGCTGGTGCCCGCGGCGACGGGGAAGTTCAGCATCTGGGTGGCGAAGACGAAGGCGGCGAGGAGCCCGGCGAGCGGGGCGGTGCTCTCGGGGTGGGGGCCGAGGGCGGTGGCGGGGCCCGCGGCCGACTCCCGGCGGGCTCCTCGGAGGCTGATCGCGAGGGCCGCGGCGGCCGTGGCTCCCGCCGCGAGGGACACGGGTGCGTTGATGAATCCGTCGGGCACATGCATGGCGCGCTCCGCATCGGACAGACGAGGACTGCGGCGAGGACTGCGGAAAGAACTGCGGCGAGGACTGCGACGAGGACTGCTCGGCCGTGCACTGCCCGGCCGGTCACTGCCGTCGATAGTGGGCCTGTTGCACATCGCTCGCAAGAGCGGACCGGTCACAGAAAGGGGTCGAACGAAGGATCGAACATCCCGTCGAACACCATGCGGAATCGATGCTTCACGTAAAATATGGGACATTAGAGGGCAAATAAGACGAGTGTGAGGAGCGATCGATGCCCGCCGCCGCCGTCGAAGATCTCGCCTGGGGCCGGATAGTCACCGACGCTCCCCAGGAGCGTCCCGTGCGCGTCGCCCTCTGCTACGAACCGTCCGAGGACCCCGCAGCGGTCCGGTTCTCCTTCCCGGGCGGGCGTGACGTCCCCCGTGACTGGACCTTCCCGCGCGAGCTGCTGGAGAGCGGGCTGCGCTCCCCCGTGCGCGAGGGCGATGTGGAGGTCTGGCCCTGCGGCCGGGTCCAGGCGGTGGTGGAGCTGCACACCGCGGACGGGGTCTCGGTGGTGCAGTTCGACACCAGCGCGCTCAACAGATTCCTGCGCCACACCTACGCGGCGGCGACCCCGGCGCGCTGAGCGGCGTACGCCGGGCGCCCGCCCGGCCCGCCCGAATACGGCGGTGGCCGCACCCCCCGCCTGGAGGAGTGCGGCCACCGTCGTATCCGTATCCCGTATCCGTATCCGTATCCGTATCCGTATCCGCGCACGGCGGACCGGCGGGATCCCGAAGGGTCAGACGCGAGCCAGCTCGCGATCGTCGTCAGGACCGCCCGGAGCGTGGGCGAGCTGCTTCTGGAGCTGCTCGCCCTCCACGTCCACATTGGGCAGCGCCCGGTCGAGCCAGCGCGGCAGCCACCACGCCTTGTGACCGAGGAGCGCCAGCACCGCGGGCACGATGGCCATCCGGACCACGAAGGCATCGAAGATCACCGCGATCGCGAGACCGAAGCCGATCATCGTGACCATCTGCTCGCCGGAGCCGATGAAGCCCGCGAAGACACCCACCATGATCGCCGCAGCGGCGGTGACGACCCGCGCGCCGTGCTTGAAGCCGGTCACCACGGCCTCGCCGGGGCGCTCGCCGTGGACGTACGCCTCGCGCATGCGGGTGACGAGGAAGACCTCGTAGTCCATGGCCAGACCGAAGACGACACCCACCATGAAGATCGGCATCATCGACATGATCGGACCGGGCTGCTCCACATTGAACAGCTCGCCGAGCCAGCCCCACTGGAAGACCGCGACGACCGCGCCCAGCGCCGCGAGGACGGAGAGCAGGAAGCCGAGGGCCGCCTTCAGCGGAACCAGGATGGAGCGGAAGACCAGCACCAGCAGCAGGAAGGCGAGGCCGACGACCAGCGCCAGATAGGGCACCAGCGCGTCGTTCATCTTCTGCGAGAAGTCGATGTTCAGCGCCGTGGTGCCGGTGACCAGGACCTTCGCACCGGTGTCGGAGGTGATGTCCTTGCCGGAGTCACGGATGTCGTGCACCAGGTTCTCGGTCTTCACCGAGGAGGGGCGGTCCTTGGGGACCACGGTGACGAGACCGGTGTCGCCGGCCTCGTTCAGCGGGGCGGGGATGACCACGGCCACCCCGTCGAGCTTGCCGATCCGCTCGGCGACCTCGTCGACCGCGGCCTTGGGGTTCTCGCTCTTCTTGGCGTCGACCACCAGGGTCAGCGGACCGTTGAAGCCGGGGCCGAAGCCGTCGGAGAGCAGGTCGTACGCCTTGCGGGGGCTGGAGGAGGGGGCCGAGGAGCCCTCGTCGGGCAGACCGAGCTGGAGCGAGCCGACCGGGACGGCGGCGATGCCGAGGCCCACCACGCCGACGAGCAGCACGGCGATCGGGCGGCGCAGGACGAAGCGGGCCCAGCGGGTGCCCATGTTGGGCTTGCCGGAGACCGGCTCGGGGCTCTGGTGGCCGGAGAGCTTGGCCTCCTTGCGGGCCTTGCGGACCTTGCGGCCCAGCACCTTCTCGCCCGCGAAGCCCAGCAGCGCCGGGATCAGGGTGATCGCGATGATGACGGCGATGACCACCGTGCCGGCCGCGGCGAAGCCCATCTTGCTGAGCATCGGGATGTTCACGACGGCCAGGCCGACCAGGGCGATGACCACGGTCAGACCGGCGAAGACCACCGCGGAGCCCGCGGTGCCGGTGGCCCGGCCCGCCGCCTCCTCGCGGGAGTGGCCCTCCAGCAGCTCCGCGCGGTAGCGGGAGACGATGAAGAGCGCGTAGTCGATGCCGACCGCGAGACCGATCATCATCGCCAGGGTGCCGGTGGTGGTGCCCAGGTCGAAGACGTTGGCCAGCGCGGTGATCGAGGAGATGCCGATGCCGACGCCGATGATGGCGGTGAGCAGCGGAAGACCGGCCGCGATCAGCGAGCCGAAGGTGATGGCCAGCACGATCGCCGCGATGACGATGCCGATGACCTCGGCGGAGGACGGGTCGACCTCCGCCGCGGCGGCGTCACCGCCGATCTCCACGGTCAGCCCCGTGTCCCGGGCCTTCTCACCGGTCTTCGTCAGCGCGTCACGCGTCTCGTCGGTCAGCTCCATGCCGCTGACCTTGTAGCTGACGGAGACGTACGCCGTGCCCGCGTCCTTGGAGACCGCGCCCGCGGTGTACGGGTCGGCGACGGAGGCGATCTGGTCGGAGCCCGCCTTCAGATCGGCGACGACCTTGTTGACCTCGGTCTTGTTGGCCGGGTCGGTCATCTTCTGACCGTCGGGGGCCTTGAAGACGATCCTGGCGGTCGCGCCGTCGGCGCTGGCCCCCGGGAACCGCTCTTCCAGGACGTCGAAGGCCTGCTGGGACTCGGTGCCCGGGAGGGCGAACCCCGGGTCCTTGGGGGTGGAGGCGCTGGAGGCGGCGACACCCGCGAGCACCAGCAGCGCCACCCATATCAGGGCGACGAACCGGCGTCTGCGGAAGGCGAACCGGCCGAGTTTGTAGAGGAACGTGGCCACGAGGGCTTACTCCCGTTATTGAAGACGGAACAGGACATGGGGAGTCGGCCCGACGGACGAGAGCAGCGCGCGTCAGGTACGGGGTGGTGCGGTGAGCGGGGTGGGGAGAGGCTCTGGGGAGAGCCGGGGCTCGGAAAAGGGCTCGGGGGAACCCGCGGGCCCGCTGGGGAAGGGGGCCCGAAGTCTCAGGGAGAACAGGGAAAGCAGGAGAAGCGGGGGAACAGAAGGGGCGGGGCTCAGGGCTCGGGTGGGGGGTTCACGGAGACTCAGCGGTGCGGGGAGGGCCGACAGCGGGGGCAGCCGCCCACTCCTCGGCCGCCGGGAGTACGGTGACGCATATCAGGCCTCCAGCGCCGGAAGGACGACGGCGTCCACATACTGGCGGAGGAACTCGATGTCCGGCGGCCGGACGTCGACCACCTCCCGGGCGAAGAACACACCGAGCAGCATGTGCGGCAGGAAATCCTTCGCGGGGTTGTCCTCACGGATCTCCCCCCGCTCGACCGCCCGCCGCACCACGGTCTGAAGCTCGCCCGAGTCGGGCTCGACGAGCTGCTCCCGCAGCGCGCGGTGGAGATCCGGATGGGTGTGGATGGCCTGGAACAGCCCGCGCAGCAGCGCGGTGTCCCGCGCCATCTCGGCGTCGTCGCCCCGGCAGACCATCGCGTGGAAGTCACCGCGCAGCGAGCCCGTGTCGACCTCGCTGCTGTTGTGCGGGGACAGCTCGCGCAGCGCCTTCGCCACCAGCTCGGGCTTGCCGCCCCACTGACGGTAGAGGGTGGCCTTGCTGGAGCGGGTACGGGCGGCGATCGCGTCCATCGTCAGGGCGTCGTACCCCACTTCGCGCAGCAGATCGAGGACGGCGCCAAAAAGCTCGCCCTCGCGCTCCGGCGTCAGCCGGCTGCGGGTCATGGCGGGCCTCCCCTCACCGATCGAATGATCAACCGAACGAAACGGTTTCGTACACTTAGGAATTTACTCCACCGCTCATCGAAACGAAAACGTTTCGCTTGTGTCCTCGGTCACGCCCCGGCGGCACCGGGGGTCGCCCCCGGCCTCCGCCGCCGGAGTCGCCGCCGGAGTTGCCGCCGCCCCGGAGCGCGGAAAGCATTGGGGGGTGAGCGACGACGTGGCGTATCTCCGCTTCCCGCATCTCCACGGCGATCTGCTGTGCTTCGCCGCCGAGGACGATCTCTGGGTGGCGCCGCTGGTCCCCGAGGGCCACCGGCCGGGCCGGGCCTGGCGGCTCACCGTCGACCGGACCCGGGTCGGACACCCCCGCTTCTCGCCGGACGGCGGGAGCATCGCGTACACGAACTGGCGCAGCCTCGACCCGGAGATCCATCTCGTCCCGGTGGCGGGCGGCGCCGCCCGGCGGCTCAGCTACTGGGGGTCGGCCGACACCCGGGTCTGCGGCTGGACCCCCGACGGCCAGGTGCTCGCCGTCTCCTCGCACGGCCAGCCCTTCTCGTACTTCTCCTGGGCCTACAGCGTCCCCACCGACGGCTCCCCCGGCGGACAGCTCCCCTGGGGTCCCGTCTCGGACATCGCCGTCGCCGACGACCCCGGCGGCGAGCGGCGCACCCTGCTGCTCACCGGGAAGCCGCCGCACGAGCCCGCCTTCTGGAAGCGTTACCGGGGCGGCGCGACCGGGCGGCTCTGGCTGCACGGGCGGCGGCTGCTGGCCGAGCTGGACGGGCATCTGGAGTGCCCGATGTTCGTCGGCGGCCGGATCGCCTTCCTCTCCGACCACGAGGGCATCGGAAATCTCTACTCCTGTCTGCCGGACGGTTCCGGGCTGAGACGTCATACCGACCATGACGCTTTTTATGCCCGCCATGCCTCCACGGACGGCCGGCGGGTCGTCTACCAGTGCGCGGGCGAGCTGTGGATCGCCGGGGAGCTGACCGATCCCGCCTCGGTCCCGCGCAGGCTGGAAGTGCGGCTCGGCGGGCCGCGCACCGGCCGGCGCGTCCATCAGGTGCCCGCCGCCAGCCATGTGGACGCGGTCTCGGTGGACACCACCGGCCGGGCGAGCGCCGTCTCCGTGCGCGGCAGTCTGTACTGGCTCACCCACCGCGACGGCCCGGCGCGCACCATCGCGGACACCCCGGGGGTACGGGTGCGGCTGCCGGTGATGCTCGGCGCGGGCGGGCAGGTGGCGTATGTGACGGACGCGGAGGGCGAGGACGCGGTCGAGATCGCCTATCTGCCCCGGGCCAGCGGCGACCGGGAGCCGAGACGCCCGGCGGCCGGGCCGCTGGGCCGGGTGCAGGAGATGGTGTCGGACCCGGCGGGGGAGGTCCTGGCGATCGCCTCGCACGACGGGCGGCTGCTGCTGCTGGACGCGCGGGAGGCGGAAGAGCCGGAAGAGCCGGAAGACACCGACACGGGTACGGGGGCGGGGGCGGGGACGGGGGCGGGGGCGGGGACGGGTACGGCGGGCGGCGGCGGTCTGGTCGAGCTGGCCCGGTCCGACAACGGCCCGGTGCGCGATCTGGCCTTCTCCCCCGACGGCTCCTGGCTGGCCTGGTCCCAGCCCGGCGTCGGCCGTTCGCTGCGGCAGATCAAGCTGGCCCGGATCGCGGACCGGACCGTCGTCGACCTCACCGACGGCCGCTTCGAGGACGAGAATCCGGTCTTCACCGGCGACGGCCGCTATCTCGCCTTCCTCTCCTGGCGGGGCTTCGACCCGGTGTACGACGTCCACACCGGGGATCTGTCCTTCCCGCTGGGCTGCCGCCCCTATCTCGTACCCCTGTCCTCGGCGACCCCCTCGCCCTTCGCGCTCTCGCCGGACGGACGGCCCGCGGCGGGCGGGCTCGATCCGCTGGAGGAGTCCGACGCCCCGCAGTCCGAGGGCGCGGCACCGCCGCTGATGGTCGAGATGGAGGGGCTGGAGAGCCGGGTGACGCCGTTCCCGGTGGCGGCGTCCAAGTATTCGGCGATGTGCCCGGTGAGCGGCGGCGGGCTGGTCTGGCTGCGCTGGCCGATCTCCGGCGCGCTCGGGGAGACCTTCGCCAATCCGGCGGACATGTCCGGGCGGCCCACCCTGGAGCACTTCGACATCTCCAAGGCGCGGCGCACCGAACTCGTCGGCGATCTCGACTGGTTCGCGGTGAGCGGGGACGGCACCCGGCTGGTGGTGGTCGACGAGGACGAGCTGAGCGCGGTCCCGGCGACCGAGCCCGCCGACGGGGACTCGACAGTGCTGCTGGATCTGCGGCGGATCCTGCACGAGGTGGACCCGGCGTCCGAGTGGCGTCAGGCGTACGCCGAGGCGGGCCGGCTGATCCGGGCCTACTTCTGGGACCCGGGGCTGAGCGGCGTCGACTGGGACGCGGTGCTCGACCAGTACCGGCCGCTGGTGGAGCGAGTGGCCTCGCCGGACGAGTTCGCCGATCTGCTCCGCGAGGTGCTGGGCGAGCTGGGCACCTCGCACGCCTATGTCTCCCCGGCGCGCCGGAACGAGGGGCCGCCGCACTACCAGCGGCCGATGGGGCTGCTGGGCGCCAATCTGATCTGCCGGGACGGGAACTGGCTGGTGAAAAGGATTCTTCCCGGCGAGTCCTCCGACTCCAAGGCGCGCTCCCCGCTGGCCGGGGCCGGGATCCGCGAGGGCGCGGCGATCACCCATGTGGACGGCCGCCCGGTCGACCCGGTCGCGGGCCCCTTCCCGATGCTGTCGGCTGCCGGCGGCACCACGGTCGAGCTGACCTTCCGGCCCGCCGAGGGCGGCCCCGGCTCCCGGCGGGTCGCGGTGGTCCCGCTGGTGGACGAGCGCCCGCTGCGGTACCAGGACTGGGTGGCGAAACGCCGTGCGGTGGTCCGCAGACTGAGCGGCGGGGCCTGCGGCTATCTCCACATCCCGGATCTGGGCGGCTCCGGCTGGGCGCAGTTCAACCGCGATCTGCGGCTGGAGGTCTCCCGTCCGGCGCTGATCGTGGATGTACGGGGGAACGCGGGCGGCCACATCAGCGAGCTGGTGGTGGAGAAGCTGAGCCGGAGGATCCTCGGCTGGGATCTGACCCGGGACGCCCAGCCGGTCTCGTACGCCTCCAACGCGCCGCGCGGGCCGGTGATCGCGCTGGCCGATGAGGCGACCTCGTCGGACGGTGACATGATCACGGCGGCGTTCAAGCTGCTGGGCCTCGGGCCCGTGGTGGGCTGCCGGACCTGGGGCGGGGTGGTGGGGATGACGGGACGGCACCAGCTGGGCGACGGCACGGTGATCACCGTGCCCATGAACGCGGCCTGGTTCGACGCCTACGGCTGGTCGGTCGAGAACCATGGCGTCGAACCGGATCTGCCCGCACTGCGGACCCCCCTGGACTGGGCGGAGGGCCGCCACGCGGGCCTGGACGACGCGGTCCGCCTCGCGCTGGAGATGCTCGCCGAACGCCCGGCGGCGAGCCCGCCGGGCTACGACGCCGTACCGGACCGCCGGCGGCCCGTCCTCCCGCCGCGCTGAGGGACCGGCCGCCCCTCAGCGCGGCGGGATCACCCGGGCCCGCGCGCCGCCTCGTCCGCCGCGCCGCCCGCGCCGACGAGGCGCTGGGAGACGCCCGCGACCCGGGGGCCGAGGCGGGTCATCTCCCGTCGGCCCGCCGCCGCGACCAGCGGCGGCAGCAGCCCCCGTACCGCCTGGGTGGAGCGCAGCCAGCGCTGCCCGTACACCTGCGCGGAGCGGCGCTCGATCCCCGCCACGATCCGGTCGACGGCGGGGCCCGCCGGATAGGTGCGGTTCGCGGGCCAGGGCAGCCGCCCGCGTGTCTCGCGCATCACCTCGTCCCGGTCGGCCCCGCGCACCATGTCGGTGTCCGTCCAGGACAGATAGGCCACCCCGACCCGTACGCCCCGGTGGGCGACCTCGGCGCGCAGGCTGTGGGCGAAGGCCTCGACCCCGGACTTGGAAGCGCAGTACGCGCTCATCAGCGGCGCGGGGACGATCGCCGCCAGCGAGGCGATCTGGAGGAAGTACCCCCGGCTCTCGGTCAGCACCGGCAGAAACGCCCGTCCGGTGATCGCGCTTCCGATCAGATTGACCTCGATCACCCGCCGCCAGGAGGCCGGGTCGGAGTCGGCGAAGGGGCCGCCGGACGCCACCCCGGCGTTGGCGACGACGATGTCGGCCTTGCCGAAGCGCGCCTTGACCTCGGACGCCACCCGGGCCATCGCCTCGTGATCGGTCACATCCGCCTGCCACCAGTCGTTCTCGGTGTAGAGCCGGCCGCCGACCCGCTTCAGCTCCTCGGGCTCCAGGCCCACCAGCGCCACCCGGGCCCCGCGCGCGGAGAGCTTGCGGGCGAGGAGTTCGCCGACCCCTCGGGCCGCGCCGGTGACCACAGCGACCTGTCCGTCGAGCCGGTGCCGCCTCATACGGTCTCCTCCACCGAAGCCGCCGTCGCCGTCGCCGTCGCCGTCGCCCGCGCGCGCAGCACGTCGTACTCCGCGAGGTCGACCCGCCGGGTGACCCGGCGGAACTCGGCGGTCGTCCCCGGCCAGGTCGTGGTGTTGCGGCCGCTCGCGTCGAGGTACCAGCTGGCGCAGCCGCCGGTGTTCCAGACGGTCCGCCGCATCCGCTGCTGGACCTCTCGGTTCCACGCCTCGACGGCGGCCGGGCGGGCGGCGAGCGCGGTGCGCCCGCCGAGGGTGTTCAGCTGGCGCAGATAGTCGGCCAGATAGTTCAGCTGGGACTCGATCATGAGGATCATCGAGGAGTTCCCCAGAGCGGTGTTGGGGCCGATGATCGTCATCCAGTTGGGGAAACCGGCGGCGGTCGCGCCGCGCAGCGCGCGCATGCCGTCCTTCCAGGACTCCGCGAGGGTGATCCCGTCCGCGCCGACGACGCGCTCGGCGATCGGCGTGTCGGTGATCCGGAACCCGGTGCCGAAGATGATCACATCCGCCTCGGTCTCGGTCCCGTCGGCGGCGATCAGCGTCGAGCCCCTGACCTCGGCGAGCCCGGACGCCACGATCTCCACATTGGGCCGGACGACGGCCGGGTAGTAGTCGCTGGAGAGCAGGATCCGCTTGCAGCCGATGCGGTACGAGGGCGTCAGCGCGGCCCGCAGCGCCGGGTCCTTCACCGACTTGGCGAGATGGGCCCGGGCCATGGCCTCCACCGGACCGAGCCGGCCGGGCCGCTTGGTGAAGGCGGAGACCTGGAGCTCACGCAGCGCCCAGAGCGCTCCGCGCCGTACGGACGCGGTGAACGGCAGCAGGCGGTGCAGCCCGCGCTCGGCCTCGGTGATCCGCCGGTCCCTCTTGGGCAGCACCCACGGCGGGGTCCGCTGGAAGAGCGTCAGCCGCGCCGCCTCCGGCTGGATCCTGGGCACGATCTGGATCGCGGACGCCCCGGTGCCGATCATCGCGACGCGCTTGCCGCGCAGCTCACGGCCGTCGCCCCAGCGGGCGGTGTGGAAGACCTCGCCGGGGAAGGAGTCGAGCCCGGGGATCTCGGGGATCTTCGGGTCGGAGAGCGGGCCGGTGGCGGAGACCACCACATCGGCCGTGTAGTCGCCCTCGCTGGTCTCGATCGTCCAGCGCAGCTCGTCCTTGTCCCAGGTCATCTTCTGTACGTCGTGGCCCAGCCGCAGATGCGGGCGGAGCCCGAAGACGTCCACGACATGCTCCAGATAGGCGCGGATGTGCCGCTGCCCGGAGAAGGTGCGGGGCCAGTCGGGGTTGGGGGCGAAGGAGAACGAGTAGAGATGCGAGGGCACGTCGCAGGCGCACCCCGGATAGCTGTTGTCGCGCCAGGTGCCGCCGACGGAGTCGGCGCGCTCCAGGACGACGAAGTCGGTGATGCCCTCGCGGCGGAGCCGGACGGCGGCCCCGAGACCGCCGAAGCCGGATCCGACGACCGCGACCCTCACATGCTGTTGGTGCTCCTGTTCCCGCCGGCTCATGCCGCCTCCCACCGAAAGCCACCACTCTGCCAGCGATCACTGGCACAGTTGGGAGCGTAGAGCAGCGGGCTACCGTGCGGTAGGGGCAGGACACGCCAAGTTACTGGCGGTACAACATAGGCTTCGCCCGTGGCAGAGGGACGCGAGTACCGCATGGAGGAGCTGGCCGACAAGGCCGGCATCACGGTGCGCACCCTGCGCTTCTACCGTGAGCGGGGACTGCTTCCGCCGCCCCGGCGCGAGGGCCGGATCGCCTGGTACGACGATCATCATCTGGCCCGGCTGCGCACGGTCTCCGCCCTGCTGGAGCGCGGGCACACCCTGAACGGCATCGCCGATCTGGCGACCGTGTTCGAGAGCGGCCGGGACGCCGCCGAGCTGCTGGGCCTCCGTCCCGGCGGGCCGACGGAGGAGGTCCCGGTCCGGCTCACCCCCGAGGAGCTGGCCGACCGCTTCGCGGGGGAGGCCACCCCGGAGAATCTGGCGACCGCGCTGGAGCTGGGCTATCTCGCCCCGGACGGCGACGAGATCGTGCACATCAGCCGCCGGCTGCTGGACGTCTCCACCGCGCTGGTCCGCGAGGGGGTGCCGCTCTCGGCCGTACTGGAGGCGGCCCGCCGGGTGCGCGTCCACGCCGACGCGCTGGCCGAGCTGTTCACCGAGGTTCTCGGCGCGCACGCGCCGGAGGCGGGCGCGGCCGGCCGGCTCCGCCCGCTGGCGAAGAGCGTGGTGGAGGCGGAGCTGTCGATGGCCCTGGACCGCAGGCTCCGGCCGGACGGTCCCGCCTGAACCCGGCCTGAACCCGGTCTGAACCCGGTCTGAACCCCGTCCGATCCCCGTCCGATCCCCGTCCGATCCCCGTCCGGTCCCACCGGCCTCACGGGTGCGCACCCGAAGCACCGGTTTGGTCTAGACCAAGTTGGGTACGCTTCCGTCGCGGAGTGCCCCTTTGGCATGCCCATGCCTATATCCGTACTCAGTGCCAGGTTGACCCATCGATCACCCCACATCGAGACGAGGTCCCATGAACCGACACGAAGCCACCGCCCGCGCGGTCGCCGTGACCCTGCTCGCCACCGGTCTCACCGCCGGTCTCGCCGCCGCCCCGGTGGCCGCCGCTTCCGGAGCCTCCGGGACTTCCGGGGCGCTGTCCCGCGTAGGCGCCGACTGGGCGGCTCAGTCGATCCTCTTCACCGACGCCTCGGGACAGGTCAACGACCTCCATGTCATCCCCATGGACACCGGCTCCGGCATCCGGCGGATCGGCTTCCGCGACGCGGTCCCGCTCGAACCCGGCGAGCACTGTTCGTACCTCGAACCCGGCAACCAGACCTTCGTCGTCTGCGAACTGCCCACCGGGGCCTCCCGGCCGGACCGGATCGACGTCCTCCTCGGCGAGGGCGACGACACGATCGTCACCAGCGACCCCGCGGTCTCCACCGTCCGCGGCGGCCCCGGGAACGACACCCTGCACGCCCACAGCGCGCACACCGTGCGGGGCGACGCCGGGGACGACATGGTCATGGGCCACTCGGTCCTGGACGGCGGCGACGGCACGGACCATCTGATGGGCGACGACAGCGCCCAGCGGCTGTGGGGCGGCCGGGGCCACGACATGATCGAGGCGTACGGCGGAGCGGACCTCATCCACGCCGGTCCTGGCGACGACCACGCCATGGGCGGCGACGGCCGCGACATCATCCTCGGCGGCGGCGGGAACGACACCCTGCACGGCGAGGGCGGCGACGACCTGCTCGACGGCGGGCCCGGGAAGGACACCCTCGAAGGCGGCCCGGGCCGCGACATCATCCGCCGGTAGGCGAGGCCCTCAGGGGCCGTAGACCACCGTCACGGGCGCGTGGTCGCTCCACCGCTCCTCATGGGTCGCCGCCCGCTCGACCGATGCCTTGAGCACGCGCGCGGCCAGCCCCGGCGAGGCCATCTGGTAGTCGATCCGCCAGCCCGAGTCATTGTCGAAGGCCCGGCCCCGATAGGACCACCAGCTGTACGGACCCTCCTGGTCCGGGTGGAGCGCCCGCACCACGTCCACGTACTCCGCCTCTTCGAGCACGCGCGAGAGCCACGCGCGCTCCTCGGGCAGGAAGCCCGCGTTCTTCTTGTTGGCGCGCCAGTTCTTCAGGTCCGCCTCATGGTGGGCGATGTTCCAGTCGCCGCAGACGACGACCTCCCGGCCGGCCGCCGCCGAGCGCTCCCGCAGCTCGCGCAGATACGGCAGGAACTCGTCCATGAAGCGGTACTTCTCGTCCTGGCGCTCGGTGCCCACCTCGCCGGAGGGCAGATAGAGGCTGGCGACGGTGACACCGGGCAGATCGGCCTCGATGTACCGCCCGCTCCCGTCGAACTCGGCCGAGCCGAATCCGATCCGCACCTCGTCCGGCTCCCGCCGGGTGTAGAGCGAGACCCCCGCCCGCCCCTTCGCCGCCGCCGGAGCGTGCGCCGTGAACCACCCCTCGGGCCGCCGCACCCCCTCCGTGAGCTGCTCCGGCTCGGCCCGCACCTCCTGGAGGCAGACGACCTCGGCGGCCGTCCCGGCGAGCCACTCCACAAAGCCCTTCTTCGCGGCGGCGCGGAGACCATTCACATTCACGGAAGTCACGGTGAGCATCCCGGCACGATACCCAGGACCGACGCGAAGACCCACATTTCCGGTACCCGTACGATCGATCGCATGGATGTACGACCCACTCCGTTCGACCACCCCGACGCCGTCAAGCTCAGCGACCAGGTACTGCTCGAATACATCGAGCGGTACGGGGACGGGGAGGGCGACGAGACCCCCCTGAGCCCCTCGATGTTCGCTCCCCCCAGCGGGCTGTATCTCATCGCCTACGACGACGGGGACCACCCGGTGGCGACCGGCGGCTGGCGCGCCATGGACGAGAACGAAGAGGGCTACTCGGACGGCGACGCCGAGCTGAAGCGCATGTACGTCATCCCCGAGGCCCGCGGCCTCGGCCTCGCCCGCCGCATCCTCACCGCCCTCGAACAGGACGCCCGCGCGGCCGGCCGCAGCCGCATGGTGCTGGAGACCGGGGACCAGCAGCCGGAGGCGATCGCCCTCTACACCTCCACCGGCTACCTCCCCGCCCCGAGGAAGTTCGGCCACTACCGCGACCACGAGAGCAGCCGCTGCTTCGTCAAGCCCCTGATCTGACCGCGCCCGCCGGGCCCCGAGGGGCCCGGCCGTCGTGCGCTCCGGACCCGAAACGACGGAATCCCGCCCGATCTTGACGATCGGACGGGATTCCGTCAGCGATTCCGGGGCGAACCCTGGAACCGTTGCGTTGTGGACCTGTGGGGATTTGAACCCCAGACCCCCTCGATGCGAACGAGGTGCGCTACCAGACTGCGCCACAGGCCCTTGCAACGAGTGAAACTCTAGCACCCTCCCCGGGGTGGTTGGAAATCCGCTCCCCCGCTGGTCACGACCCGTCCCCGGCGGCCGGACGGCGGGTCACTCGTTGGCGGCGCGGGGGCGGTCGTCGCCGTCGGCGTACTGATCGAAGAGGGGGGTGCGGCCACGGTCGCGGGCGGTGCGGCGGGGCTGTGGGGTGCGCCGGGGATGGGCGGGCGGGTCGGCGGGGTCGGGGTGGGCGGCGGTGGGGTCGGCCGTGGAGGAGCGGGCCGAGCTCCAGGTCTCCGGGTCGTTCATGTCGACGCCGCCCGTGGCGCGGGGGGCGACCGGGGCGGTGACATAGGTCGGCAGCGGGACCGGGACCGGCTCCCAGCTGTCGCCCGTGGCCGGGCCGCGGTCGCGCTGCTGGTCGACCCACTCGGCGTGGTCGGTCTGCTCGACCAGCGCCCGGCGGTCCGCCGCCTGCGGGGAGAGCTTGGCCGGCGCGGGCTCGGGGCCCGCCTCGGGCTCGGAGGCCGAGGGGTCGGCGGGACCGGCGGGCGGGGCCTGGTGACGGCGCGGGCGGTTCTCCCGCAGCCGCTGGGCCGCCTGCTCGGCGCGGCGGCGGTCCATGACCACCACGAAGCGGCGGCGCTCCTGGCCGCGCAGATGCACGATGTACACGCTCAGCAGGACGGCGGGAAGCGCGGGAGCCCAGAGGAAACCGAGGCCGCCGACGGCCGCCACGACCGAGCCGAGGGTGAAGGCCAGGAAGAGCAGGATGGTCGTACGCCGACGGCGGGCCAGCACCTTGCCGCGCCGGGCCCGCTCGGTGGCCGCGCCGTCACCGGGGGCGGGACGGCGGCCCCGGGGGGCCCTGGCCTGCGGGGCCGGGGCCTGAACCGGGGCTTGGACCTGGGGCTGGGGCGGGGCCTGCGCGGCCGGCCGGACATCGGTCCGGGGCGCGGCGAAGCCCCGGACGTCCACGGTACTCAGCCGGTCCGTGGCGGCGTCCGGGTCGGCGTCGGGACCGGGCTGCTCCCCGGCGCGCTCGCGCAACTCCTTGGCGTACCGGCGCTCCATCGCCCCGCGTCCGGACAACAGCCGGATGGCGGTGGAGAAGCGCTCTGTCGGACGAGCCTCGTTCAACTCGTCCTGCCTGCGGAGCCACATCGGCACCAGGTAGGCGGCCCAGGCCCCGACGATGACTGCGTAGATGAGGCCGCTGCTGCTCACGGTCACACCGTAGAGGGATTCCGGCGGCAGGATCCGCCAATTGGCCCGGTGTGTCGCGCGATCCCGCTAATATCACTGACTTTTTTTCTGATTGTTCCGATCAGAGTATGGTCAGGATCACTCTCGGTCGGGGTGCGTCGCCCGTGGGCCCACCCGCTGCCAGCGGCGGAGCAGCCCGTCGGGGACCTCCTCGGCGGTCAGCGCGAAGACCAGATGGTCGCGCCACGCGCCGTCGATGTGCAGATATCGGGGGCGCAGACCCTCCTCGCGGAAGCCGAGTTTCTCGACCACCCGGCGGCTGGGCCCGTTCTCCGGGCGGATGCAGACCTCCATCCGGTGCAGCCCGACCGAGTGGAAGCAGTGGTCGACGGCGAGCGCGACGGCCGTGGGCATCACGCCGCGGCCCGCGACCTCGCGGTCGACCCAGTAGCCGACATGGCCCGAGCACATGGAGCCCCAGGTGATGCCGGCCACGGTCAGCTGGCCCACCAGCCGTCCCCGGTACTCGATGACGAAGGGCAGCATCCGGCCCGCGTTGGCCTCGGCGCGCAGATGACGGACCATCTGGCGGTAGGTGGGCCTGCGGGAGGCCGGGACACCCGGGACGGGCGGCGGGACCGTCGCCTCCCAGGGGCGCAGCCAGTCGCGGTTGCGGCGGTTGACCTCGCGCCAGGCGCTCTGGTCGCGCAGCTTTATCGGACGGAGGACGATCTCGCCGTCCGTCAGCACCACCGGCCAGGGCGCGTTCAGCTCGGGCTCCCGGCGGCTCGTGGCGGGCCGCCGCCGGGGTGGCCCTGGTCCGTGTGGCCGCCGTGGGCGGCATGGTCGCCGCCGTGGATCTGGTCGATCGCGTGGAGCAGCAGCGGTTCGAGGACGGCCAGGCCGTCCCGTACCCCGCCGGTGGAGCCGGGGAGATTGACGATCAGGGTGTGACCGGCGATTCCGGCCAGGCCCCGGGAGAGGGCGGCGGCCGGGAGCTTGGTCAGGCCGTGGGCGCGGATCGCCTCGGGGATGCCGGGGATCTCGCGGTCCAGTACGGCGCGGGTCGCCTCGGGGGTGCGGTCGGTGGGCGAGAGGCCGGTGCCGCCGGTGGTGACGATCAGGTCGTAGCCCGCGCTCACGCCCGTACGCAGGGCCTGTTCGACGGGGTCCCCGTCGGGGACGACCCGGGGCCCGTCGACGGTGAGGCCGAGGGCGGTCAGGCCCTGGGCGATGATCGGGCCGCCCCGGTCCTCGTAGACCCCGGCGGAGGCCCGGTTGGAGGCGGTGATCACCAGCGCGCGGCGGGCGGTGGTCATGCGCAGCTCCAGTCCCCGGACCGGCCGCCCGATTTGGCCTCGACGCGGACGTCGGTGATGACGGCGGTCCTGTCGACCGCCTTCACCATGTCCACGAGGGTGAGCGCGGCGACCGAGACGGCGGTGAGGGCCTCCATCTCGACCCCCGTGCGGTCGGTGGTGCGTACCGTGGCGGCGATCTCCACCGCGTCGTCGGCGACCGTGAGGTCGACCGTGACGCCGGAGACCGCCAGCGGATGGCAGAGCGGAATCAGCTCGGGGGTTCGCTTGGCCCCCATGATCCCGGCGATCCGGGCGGTGGCGAGCGCGTCGCCCTTGGGGACGCCGTCGCCGCGCAGCAGCTCCACCGCCCGGGGGGAGAGCAGGACCCGGCCGGTGGCCCGGGCGGTGCGTGCGGTGACGTCCTTCTCGGAGACGTCCACCATGCGGGCCGCCCCCGCATCGTCGATGTGCGTCAGCCTGCCGTCGGTGCTCATGTCTTGGTCGCCGCTCCCGGTCCGGGCATCGGGCCGCCAGGGCCCATGTGGGCAGACACGGTACCTTCCCGGCGGCCGCGTCAGCCGAGGAGGACCACTTGGACCTCCGTGCCGGGCTCGGCCGACTCGACCTCCTCCGGGAGCACGATCAGACAGTTGGCATGGGCGAGGGCGGCGACCAGATGGGAGCCGGAGCCGCCCACGGGGGTGACGGAGCCGTCCGCCGGGTCGTGGGCGCCGCGCAGGAACTGCCGGCGTCCGGGGATCGAGGTGAGGGCCTTGTCGGTCTTCAGCTCGGCGCGCACCCGGGGGCGGTGGATGTCCGTCAGACCCATCAGGGTGCGGATCGCGGGGCGGACGAACAGCTCGAAGGAGACGTAGGAGGAGACCGGGTTGCCGGGCAGGGCGAGCAGCGGGATGTGGTCGGGGCCGATGGTGCCGAAGCCCTGGGGCTTGCCGGGCTGCATGGCCAGGGTGCGGAAGTCGATCCCGGTGCCGGGGTCGTCCTCCCCCTCGCCGACGGAGCTGAGGGCCTCCTTGACCACGTCGTACGCGCCGACGCTGACGCCGCCGGTGGTGACCAGCAGATCGGCGCGGATGAGCTGGTCCTCGATGGTGGAGCGGAGGGTGTCGGCGTCGTCGGTGACCGCGCCGACCCGGTAGGCGAGCGCGCCCGCGTCGCGCGCGGCGGCGGCCAGGGCATGGCTGTTGGAGTCGTAGATCTGGCCCTCGCCGAGGCTCTCGCCCGGCTGCACCAGCTCGCTGCCGGTGGAGAGCACGACGACGCGCGGCCTGGGGCGCACCCGGACCGTGCCCCGGCCGATCGCGGCGAGCAGGCCGAGCTGGGGCGGGCCGAGGACGGTGCCCCGGGCGAGGGCCAGCTCCCCGGCCTTCACATCGCTGCCGCGCGAGCGGATGTGCGCGCCCTCGGCGGCGGCGCGGTGGACGCGGACCTCGCCGCTCGCGTCCTCGGGGGCCCGGCCCGCGGGGCGCATCTCGGTGGCGGGTCCGCCGCCGCTGCCGCCGTCGGTCCACTCGACCGGGACGACGGCCTCGGCCCCGGGCGGCAGCGGTGCGCCGGTCATGATCCGGGCGGCCTGGCCGGGCCCCACGGCGGGCGGCTCGCCGCCGCCGGCCGCGACGTCGCCGATGACGGTGAGGACGGCGGGGAACTCCTCGCTCGCCCCCTGGACATCGGCGACGCGGACCGCGTACCCGTCCATGGAGCTGTTGTCGAAGGGCGGCAGGGCGACGGGGACGGTGACGTCCTCGACGAGGACGCAGCCCTGCGCGTCCATCAGTTGCAGTTCGATCGGATCCAGTGGGCGGATCGTCGCGAGGATGTCCTCCAGGTGGTCGTCCACCGACCAGATCGCGCTGCTCACCGTCGTTACATCTCCTCGGTCACATACGTCTGGAGCCAACTCCGGAACTCGGGTCCCAGGTCCTCACGTTCGCATGCGAGTCTGACAATGGCCCGCAGATAGTCGCCCCGGTCGCCGGTGTCGTAGCGGCGGCCCTTGAAGACGACGCCGTGCACCGGGCCGCCGATCGTCTCGTCGGCGGCGAGCTTCTCCAGGGCGTCGGTGAGCTGGATCTCATTGCCCCGGCCCGGTTCGGTCTCGCGGAGTATGGCGAAGACGGCGGGGTCCAGGACGTAGCGGCCGATGATGGCGAGGTTGCTCGGGGCCTCGGCGGCGGAGGGCTTCTCGACCAGCCGGGTCACCCTGACGACGTCGGACTCGCCGGTGGCCTCGACGGCGGCGCAGCCGTAGAGATGGATCTGCTCGGGCTCGACCTCCATGAGGGCGATGACGCTGCCGCCCTCGCGCTCCTGGATCTCGACCATGCGGGCGAGCAGCGGGTCGCGCGGGTCGATCAGGTCGTCGCCGAGGAGGACGGCGAAGGGCTGGTCGCCGACGTGCGGGGCGGCGCAGAGGACGGCGTGGCCGAGGCCGCGCGGGTCGCCCTGGCGGACGTAGTGCATGGTGGCGAGGTCGCTGGACTCCTGGACCTTCTTCAGGCGCTCCTCGTCCCCCTTGCGGGTCAGCGCCTCCTCCAGCTCGTAGTTGCGGTCGAAGTGGTCTTCGAGCGGGCGCTTGTTGCGGCCCGTGACCATGAGCACGTCGGAGAGTCCGGCGGCGACCGCCTCCTCCACGACGTACTGGATCGCGGGCTTGTCGACGACAGGCAGCATCTCCTTGGGAGTGGCTTTGGTGGCAGGCAGGAAGCGCGTGCCGAGGCCGGCGGCGGGGATGACCGCCTTGCTGATCCTGGTGTTCGACTCATTCATGTTCAGCACAATATCCGGTGACCGGGGAGGCGGAGCGGGCATCGGACAAGCCCTCCGCCCCGAGCCGCACAGGAGAGGCCTTTCATCCCATATGAGCGAAGAAATGACGACAAAGCGCGCCATTCGGAGTGAACTGCTGGCCGCACGGCGGCGGCTCACCCCCGAGCTGCTGAAGGAGACCGACGCCGCCTTCGCGGACCGGGCGGCGCGCCTGGAGGAGTTGTCGGGCGCGGCCACCGTCGCCGCGTATGTCTCGGTGGGGAGCGAGCCGGGCACCCGCGCGCTGCTGGAGGCGCTGCGCGCCCGGGGCGTACGCGTGCTGCTGCCGGTCCTGATGGCCGACGACGATCTCGACTGGGGCGAGTACCGGGGCGCGGAGCACCTCGTCGCCGCCGGGCGCGGGCTGCTGGAGCCGGACGGGCCCCGGCTGGGCCCGGACGCGGTGCTCGCCGCCGGGGCCGTGCTGCTGCCCGGGCTCGCGGTGGACGGCCGGGGGCTGCGGCTCGGGCGCGGGGGCGGCTCGTACGACCGGGTGCTGGCGCGGCTCGCGGCCCATGGCGCGCACCCGGCGCTGGTGGTGCTGCTGTACGCGAACGAGGTGGTCGCGCGGGTCCCGGAGGAGCCGCACGACCACCCCGTACAGGCTGTGGTCACCCCCGAGGGGGTGCGCCGGTTTACGGCTTCAGCGTGAGTGTGTCGACGGTGTTGGTCTCGACCGCTTCCTCGGTGAAGGACCAGTCGAGGAGTTCGCCCTCGGCCCACTTGTCGGTCTGATCCGTGTAGTGCGCGCTGTAGGCGTGCCCGGACGCGCCCGTCAGATTGATCCAGTCCGACTTGTCCCAGTCACCCACGTTCACCACCATGCGCATGGACGGCACCCAGACGACGTCGTAGCCCGCGGCCGCGTTCCAGCCGGTGGCGTTGACGGTGGCCTCGCCGCCGCCCAGGTCCCAGGGGCCCCGGTTGAGCAGGAACTTCAGGACGCCGGGGCCGTCCGTGCCGAGGGTCTGGTTCTTCAGCTTGAGCTGGTGCAGCCGGCCCCAGCTCCAGCTGTCGATGTCCTTGCCCAGCTCGGCCGTCAGCTCCCAGCGGGCGTCCTCCATGGCCCGTGCGAACAGCTCGTCACGGGTGTCGGCGGCCTTGTCGGAGCGGCTGGCGGGCGCGCGCCACCACGGGTTCTTCTCGTCCTCGACGATGCCGCGCACCACCTCGAACCAGCGGTCGCCGCCGTCCGGCTGCGCCGAGTCCGCGTCGCGCTCGCCGCACTCGATGACCCGCTCGCTCAGCTCGTCGTCCGGAACGGTGCTGTCCGCCGGGCGGACGCTCAGGCACTCGCCCTCCACCCTCAGCTCCTTGGGCAGCTTGTTGCCGAAGGCGAGCTTGAGGATGTTGCGCCACACACCGTTGAAGTAGGCGGCGGCGGCCGAGTCCGGCTCCTGGGTGTAGTCCCAGGTCTCCAGCAGCTTCTGGGCCTCGCGGACATACGGGTCGTCGATGTCGATCTTCAGCAGATGCGGGGTCAGCAGCTTCGCGATCTCGCTCGCGTTGTCCATCTGCATGGTCCGCATGTCCTCGGTGGAGATCTTGCCGCCACCCTTGATCTTGGACTCGATCAGATTGTTGAGCCGCTGGCTGCGCGCGCCGTATCCGTAGTCCTCGGTGATGGCGTACGGGTACTTGTCGGCGTCCACGACGGCCTGGTTGGCGGTGACGATGTAGCCGCGCTTCGGGTTGAACTCGTACGGCATCTCGTCGAAGGGGATGTAGTCCTTCCAGCGGTACTCCGGGTCCCAGCCGGGCGCGGGGGCGGAGCCGTCGCCCGCCGCGCGCCGCGGGATCTTGCCGGGGGCCTGGTAGCCGATGTTGTTCTCGCTGTCGGCGTAGATCAGGTTCTGGGAGGGGACCTCGAAGTCCTTGGCCGCCTTGCGGAAGGAGGCGAAGTCGTTCGCGCGGTTGAGCGCGAAGACCGCGTCCATCGACTTGCCGGGCTGGAGGGCCGTCCACTGGAGCGCGACGCCGTAGCCGGTCGCGCGGTCCGGGGCGGCGTTGGAGACCGGGGCCTTCTGGCCGACCTGCGCCAGCTCGGTGCTGCGGTCGGAGACCAGCGGGCCGTGCTCGGTGGCGCGGACCGTGATGGGCTTCGGCTTGCCGCCCGCGACCTCGATGACCTCCTTGCGGGTGATGAGCTTCTTCTGCTCGTCACCGACCTGGTAGGTGTTGCCGGTGAGCTTCTCCAGATAGAGGTCGGTCACGTCCGCGCCGAGGTTGGTGAAGCCCCAGGCGATGTCCTCGTTGTGTCCGATGATCACACCGGGCATTCCGGAGAAGGTGAAACCGGCGGTCTGGTACTGGCAGGACTCGCTGACCTTCCGGCAGTGCAGGCCCATCTGGTACCAGAGCGAGGGCAGCTGGGGAGCGAGGTGCGGGTCGTTGGCGAGCAGCGGCTTGCCGGTCGTCGTGTACTTGCCGGAGACGACCCAGGAGTTGGAGCCGATGCCGTTGCCGCTGGGGCCGAGCAGGGCGGGGATGGTGTCGAGGGTGTCGGCGAGCGCGGCGAGCTGGGTGTTGAGGCCCTGGGTGGCGTCGGCGGGGGTGCCGGCCGTGCCGGTGCCGGTGCCCGTACCTGTGCCCGTGCCGGTCCCAGTACCTGTGCCCGTACCTGTACCCGTGCCCGTACCCGTGCCCGTACCTGTACCCGTACCGGTACCTGTGCCCGTGCCCGTACCGACCGGCGCGGTCTGGCCGTTGGCGGTGCCCGAGGGCGTGGCCTCGGGGTCGAACTTCCCGGTGACCGGGTCGATCCCGCCGCGTTCCATGATCGGCTTGTTCCTGTCGTACGGATACGACGGGTACAGCTCCTTGATCTGCTTCTTGCTCAGCCTGCTGGTCAGCAGCGAGCGGTCGATCTCCTCCTCCATGTTGCCCCGGAGGTCCCACGCCATCGCCTTGAGCCAGGCCACCGAATCGACCGGCGTCCACGGCTCGGGCTTGTAGTCGTTGGTGAAGGCGAGCGCCGCGTACTCGACGGAGAGATCCTTCGCGCCCTTGCCCGCGAGATACGCGTTGACACCGGCGGCGTACGCCTTGAGGTGGTTCTTCGTCTCGGCCGTCAGCTTCTCGTCGTATTCCTTCTGCGCGACGCCGCGCCAGTCGAGCGTACGCAGGAACGCGTCCGTCTCGACCTGGCTCTCGCCGAACATCTCGGAGAGCCGTCCCGCCGTCATATGACGGCGTACGTCCATCTCCCAGAAGCGGTCCTGAGCGTGGACGAAGCCCTGAGCGCGGAAGAGATCCTCGTCGGTGTCCGCGTAGATCTGCGGAATGCCGTAGTCGTCGCGCTTCACCTCGACCTCGCCGCGCAGGCCCTCGATCTCTATCGTGCCGGTGGTCTGCGGGAAGGAGGCGCGCACGGTGCTGACACCCCAGTACCCGCCGTATCCGATGCCGCCGAGCAGCGCCAGTACCAGGAAGATCACAAGCAGGCGGGCGCGTCGCCCCTTCTTCTTCTTGGGGGAAGAGGCGGTTGTGTTGGAGGGCATCGCTGTCCTTCGAGGCGCAGGCTGGTACAGGAGTGCTGGAGCCAACCATAGGCGCAGCGCCCCACCGCCCCTGACGCGGTATCCGAAAGCGGTGCACCGGGTGAGAGCGAGGGGCCCCTGTTCACGGGGCGGGCGCACGGCGGCCCATGGAGAAGATCCACGCGGGATCGGGCGTCAAGGAAACGTTAAAGATTAGGTAAGGTAACGAAGTGTCGCCGCCCGGATCAGCGATCCGGCACGTAGAGGCGCGAGGGGAAGGATCGGCCACTGACTGTCCACCAGCTCAACGAACTCCTGCTCATCTGCTCGCTCGTGCTGCTCATCGCCGTCGCGGCGGTACGCGTCTCCTCGCGCAGCGGGCTCCCCAGCCTGCTGCTGTATCTCGGCATCGGGATCGCGATAGGGCAGGACGGTTTCTTCGACGTCGAGTTCAACAACGCCGAGCTGACGCAGGTGATCGGCTATGCCGCGCTTGTGGTGATCCTCGCCGAGGGCGGACTGGGCACCAAGTGGCACGAGGTCAAACCCGCGCTGCCCGCGGCCGTCGCGCTCTCGACCGCCGGTGTCGCGATCAGCGTGGGCATCACCGCGTCCGCCGCGCACTATCTGGTCGGCCTGGAGTGGCGGCAGGCGCTCATCATCGGCGCGGTGGTGTCCTCGACGGACGCGGCGGCCGTCTTCTCCGTACTGCGCAAGGTGCCGCTGCCGTCCAGGGTGACAGGTGTGCTGGAGGCCGAGTCCGGCTTCAACGACGCCCCGGTGGTCATCCTGGTGGTGGCCTTCTCGACGGCCGGTCCGGTGGACGACTGGTACGTCCTGGTCGGCACGATCGCGCTGGAGCTCGCCATCGGCGCGGCCGTCGGTCTGGCGGCCGGATTCCTCGGCGCGTTCGGGCTGCGGCATGTGGCGCTGCCCGCCTCGGGTCTGTACCCGATCGCCGTGATGGCGATCGCGGTGGTGGCGTACGCGGCCGGGGCCATGGTCCACGGCAGCGGATTCCTCGCGGTCTACCTCGCCGCCATGGTGCTCGGGAACGCCAAGCTGCCGCACGCCCCCGCCAACCGGGGCTTCGCCGAGGGGCTGGGCTGGATCGCCCAGATCGGGATGTTCGTCCTGCTCGGTCTGCTGGTGACGCCGCACGAGCTGGTGGACGACTTCTGGCCCGCGGTGACCGTGGGACTGGTGCTGACCATGGTGGCGCGGCCGGTGTCGGTCTTCCTCAGCCTGCTGCCGTTCCGCATCCCCCGGCGGGAGCAGGTGCTGCTCTCCTGGGCGGGGCTGCGCGGGGCGGTGCCCATCATTCTGGCCACCATCCCCATGGTGGCCGGGGTCGAGGGCAGCGACCGGATCTTCAACATCGTCTTCGTCCTGGTCGTCGTCTACACCCTGCTCCAGGGCCCCACCCTGCCCTGGCTGGCCAGGGCCCTGAAGATCGGCCCCGGCGACCCGTCCGACCTGGGCGTGGAGTCCGCGCCGCTGGAGCGGCTGCGCGGGCATCTGCTCTCGGTCTCGATCCCCGACGAGTCCAAGATGCACGGCGTCGAGGTCGCGGAGCTGCGGCTGCCGCCGGGGGCGGCGGTCACCCTCGTCGTCCGCGACGGGAAGAGCTTCGTCCCGCTGCCGGCCACCGTGCTGCGCCGGGGCGACGAACTGCTCGTCGTCGCGACCGACCCCGTGCGCGACGCCACCGAGAAACGCCTCCGGGCCGTCGCGCACGGCGGCAAGCTCGCGGGCTGGCTGGGCACGGGACCGTGACCCGTCCGCCGCCCGTCGTCCTGACCGGCCGGTTCCGGCCGGTCAGGACGGCGGGCCGGGGCTCCCTGTAATATGAGCGGGTATTGATCGACCACCTCTGCCTGACGCAGAGCTGGCGCGACCGTATGGCGGCCGAATCGTCCCCCCAGGACCCGGTATCTACCGCAGTCCCGCGCGTAGAGGACAGCTCTCGGCCTCCCCGTACCCCCGGGGACGTCACCAGGCGGCAGAAAGGCACGGGCCGTGGCATCCACGGTCACGAAAGACCCCCGCCCCGGGTACGGACAGCTCCTCCGCACCCCCGGCGTCTGGACCTTCCTGCTTCCGGGCTTCGCCGCCCGACAGCCCTTCGCGATGCTCACCATCGGCATCGTGCTGCTGGTCCAGCACACCACCGGCTCCTACGGCAGCGCCGGAGCCGTCGCCGCCGCGACCGGTGTCTCGATGGCCCTGTTCGCCCCGCAGAGCGGCAAGCTCGCCGACCGCTTCGGCCAGCGCGCCGTCCTGCTCCCGGGCGTGCTCATCCACACCGCGTCCGTATCGGCCCTGACCGCCCTGGCGCTCGCGGACGCCCCCCTGTGGGCCCTGTTCGTCGCGGCGGTGCCGACGGGCGCCTCCGTACCGCAGATAGGCCCGATGGTCCGCGCCCGCTGGGCCGCGAAGCTGGACGGTTCGCCGCTGATGCCGACGGCCGCCGCCTTCGAGTCGGTGACCGACGAGTTCACCTTCGTCGTCGGACCGGTCCTCGCCACCGCGCTCTGCGCCGGTGTCCACCCGGCGGCCGGCCTGATCGCCGAAGCGGCCCTGACCCTGGTCGGCGGTCTGCTTTTCGCCGCGCAGAAGCGCACCCAGCCGAAGGTGCTGCCGCGGGGCTCCGCCGACGGCTCCGGCCCCCGGGTCTCGGCGCTCTCCATCCCGGGCATACGCGTCCTGGTGATCGCCTTCCTCGGCATCGGCTCGGTCTTCGGCGGCATGCAGGTCTCGCTGACCGCCTTCAGCGAGGAGATCGGCGATCCGAGCGTCAACGGACTGCTGTACGGGATCTTCGCGGGCGGCAATATGCTCGCGGGCGTCGCCTGCGGCGCCATCGCCTGGAAGAGCGGCCCGCGACGCAGAGTGGTGATCGGTTACGTGGGGCTGACCCTGGCCGCGTCCGGGCTCTGGGCGGTCCACTCGGTCGCCCTGCTCGCGGCGCTCGGCCTGCTGGTCGGGCTCTGCATCGCCCCCGCGCTGATCGGCGGCTACACCCTGGTGGAGTCGCTGGTGCCGGCCTCGGCCCGGACCGAGGCCTTCACCTGGCTGACGGGAGCAGTGGCTCTCGGCCAGGCGGCGGCCGTCACGGCGGCCGGACAGCTCGCCGACGCCAAGGGCGCGAGCGCGGGTTTCGTGGTGCCGCTCGTGGGCACCGTACTGGCTCTGATCACGCTTCTGACCTTGCGTTCCCGGCTTTCGCCGCAGGGCGGCGGGGGCCAGGGCGGGGGCTTGATCGCCGCCCGTGGGGCGAGTGGGATGGATCACCGAGAGCCGGTGGCGGTGGACTGACGCAGCGGAATACGTCACTATGGACCGTCGTTAGCACTCATTGAGTCAGAGTGCCAGGAGGAAGACACAGTGCCGACCTACCAGTATCAGTGCACCGAATGCGGCGAGGGCCTTGAGGCGGTGCAGAAGTTCACCGATGACGCCCTGACCGTGTGCCCGAATTGCGAGGGACGCCTGAAGAAGGTGTTCTCGGCAGTCGGCATTGTCTTCAAGGGCTCCGGCTTCTACCGCAACGACAGCAGGGGCTCCTCGTCGAGCAGCACGCCTGCCGCGTCGTCCACGTCGAAGTCGTCCGACACGAAGTCGTCGTCGTCCGACGCGAAGGCGTCCGCGTCCTCGTCGTCCTCGTCCTCTTCTTCATCGACCTCGTCTTCTTCGTCGTCGTCGAGTTCCACGGGTTCCGGCGGCAGCAGCTCCGCCGCCTGATTCCGGCTCTTCTTCTTCACCGGCCTTCACCGGCCTTCACCGATCTCCATCGTTTTCCGCCGAGGGCCCCGCCGTTCCACACGGCGGGGCCCTCGGCGTATCCGTCCCCGTGGGCCCCGTGGACCTCTTCCGCGCGTCGATAGTGTGCTCGGCATGACTGACGTGGACGTGGACATGAACGCAGAGATCGGTGTCATCGGCGGCTCGGGTTTCTACTCCTTCCTGGAGGACGTGACCGAGGTCGAGGTCGACACCCCTTACGGCAGCCCCAGCGACTCCCTGTTCTTCGGCGAGGTGGCCGGGCGGCGCGTCGCCTTCCTCCCCCGGCACGGCCGCTCCCACCACATCCCGCCGCACCGCATCAACTACCGGGCCAATCTGTGGGCCCTGCGCTCGGTGGGGGTGCGGCAGGTGCTCGGGCCGTGCGCGGTGGGCGGGCTGCGGCCCGAGTACGGGCCGGGGACGCTGCTCGTACCCGATCAGCTGGTGGACCGGACGAAGACCCGGGCGCAGACGTACTTCGACGGGGAGCCCAGGGCTGACGGCGTTGTCCCCAACGTGGTGCACACCACCTTCGCCGATCCCTACTGTCCGACCGGCCGGGCCGTGGCGCTGAAGGCGGCGCGGGGGCGCGACTGGGAGGCGGTGGACGGCGGAACGATGGTCGTCATAGAGGGGCCGAGGTTCTCCACCCGGGCCGAATCGCGCTGGCACGCGGCGGCGGGCTGGTCGGTGGTGGGCATGACCGGGCATCCGGAGGCGGTGCTCGCTCGTGAGCTGGAGCTCTGCTACACCTCGCTGTCGCTGGTCACCGACCTGGACGCGGGGACCGAGACCGGGGAGGGGGTCTCGCACACGGAGGTGATGCGGGTCTTCGGCGAGAAGGTGGGGGAGCTGCGGAAGGTGCTCTTCGACGCGGTGGGGGCGCTCCCGGCGACCGGGGAGCGGGATTGTCTGTGCGTGAGTGTTCACGAGGGGTGGAAGCTGGGGATGGAGCTGCCCTGACCGCTGCTCGGGGACTCGTTCGGGGACCCGTCCGGGTGAGGGAGTTGTCCACAGGCCGTGGGCCGTCCACAGGCTTCGGCGGGATCGGGGCGGACGGCGCATCGTGAAGGGGCGAGGTTCCGGCCGGTGGCGGCCGGGACACCCTCTCCATGACGGGCGGTGCGGGTACCGATGTCGTTTCCCTCTTCCTCTTCCTCTTCTTCCGGGGGCCCGTCTTCCGGGGGCCCGCCTTCCGGGGTCCCGGAGTTCGCGCCGATCCGGGTCCGGGGCGGGGCGCACCGGCTGCGGCGGGCGGTCGGGAGGCGGCGGCGGGCGCTGGCGGCCGGGGTCGCGCTGACGGCGGCGGCGCTGGCCGCGTCGGCTCCCCGTGGTGCCGACGGCGGAAGTGCCGGGCCCGGGGCCGGGAGCGGGCGGGCCGTTCCGGACGGGGCGGGCGGCGGGGAGCGGGCCTCGCGGAGGCCCGTGGTCCACGCGCTGGTCTCGGCCCCGGTGCGGATCGCCGACGCGGCGACGGTCCGGCTGCTGCGTCCGGGCGACCGGGTGGATGTGATCGCGATGCCCCTCCCCCCGCCGCCGCGCTCGGACCGGGCGGATCAGCCCGGGGCCCGGGTGGTGGCGACGGGGGTGCGGGTGGCCGGGGTGCCGAGGGCCGCCGGGCCGGCCGACGGCGGCGCGCTGGTGATGCTCTCCGTGCCGCGCGCCGTCGCCGCCGAACTGGCCGCCGCGAGCGCGGCGGGCGCCCTGGCGGTGAGCCTGTGCTGAGCCGTCGGCAGGGAGTGGAAAGGGCGTTCACTCGTACTGACGTACCGACGCGTCACCTCTTCGTACCCGTGAAGTGGACAGCCCGCCCCGGCCTTGCCGTAGGTTGCGGGAGGTTTTGTTCCGTCCCCTGTACGAAATGCGAAGAAAGGCTCACTTGTGAGCGAGAAGAAGGTCAGCGTTCTGGAGGGCTTCAAGGCCTTCCTGATGCGCGGCAATGTGATCGACCTGGCGGTGGCCGTCGTCATCGGCGCGGCGTTCACCTCCGTGGTGAACTCCGTGGTGAAGGGCATCATCAACCCGCTGGTCGGCGCGTTCGGCACCAAGGACCTCGACGCCTACAGCTCCTGCCTCAAGGGCACCTGCAAGGTGGTGAACGGCGAGGTCGACGGCATCAAGATCCTTTGGGGTTCCGTCCTCGGGGCCATTCTGACCTTCCTGATCACCGCCGCCGTCGTCTACTTCCTGATGGTGCTGCCCATGTCGAAGTACCTGGCGCGCAAGGCGGCCAGGGACGCGGCGAAGGAAGGCACCAAGGAGGTCGTGGAGCTGTCCGAGCTGGAGGTGCTCAAGGAGATCCGGGACGCGCTGGTGGCGCAGTCCCGGGGCGGCTCGGCTCCCGGATCGGGCACTGGCTTCGGCAGCGGTCCCGGCTCCGGCTCCGGCTCCGGTCCCGGTACGGAATCCGGGCCCGGCAGGCTGTAGCGGGAGCGGGGCCCGACGCCGGGAGGGCCCGCGCTCAGAGGTGGTGGGGCGGCTTCTCGTCGAGGAAGCGCGCCAAGTCGTCGGCGGAGCCGCCGCTCGCGGCGGGCCGCTCGCCCCATCCCCGGTCCGTATCGTCCGAGGACGGCTGGTCCAGCGGATCGTCGAAGTCGATCCTCGGCGCGGCGGGCCGCTGTCGGGAAGGCTTCGCGTCTCGCGGTCCGGGGGCGGGGGCGGTGCTCATGTCTCCAGGGTACGGCGGCGGCGCCCGGCACTCCCCCGGCCCGGGTCCCGGACCGGGACCGAAACCGGGGCCGAAACCGGGGCCGAAGGGCCGGGCGGATGGGACGTCATCCGCCGGGCGCGCGTCCCGCCGCCCGGCGGCGGGGTCTCTGCTGTTCTGGACGTATGACGCGCTCAGGCAGCTCAGACGCCCCGGAGAACCCGGAGAACCCGGAGAACCCGGGGCACACAGCGGACCCGGCCCCGGACCCGGCGCACGGGCCCGGCGCGGGGACGGGCAGCGAGGCGGACGGCTACGAGCCGCTGCGGCGGATGGCTCCCCGCAGCCGGGACGAGGCACATCGCGCGGCCACCCCGCTGGAGCTGTTCTTCGACCTGTGCTTCGTGGTCGCGGTCGCCCAGGCCGGTGCGCAGCTCGTCCACTCGCTCGCCGAGGGCCACCCCGCCACCGGCCTCGTCGGCTACTGCTTCGTCTTCTTCGGCGTGTGGTGGGCCTGGATGAACTTCACCTGGTTCGCCTCCGCGTACGACTGCGACGACGTCCCCTACCGGATCGCGACCCTCGTCCAGATCGCGGGCGTCCTCGTCTACGCGGCCGGGGTTCCCCGGGCCTTCAACGAGAACGAGTGGAACGTCGCGGTCGCCGGCTATCTGATCATGCGGCTGGCGCTGACGAGTCAGTGGCTGCGGGCGGCCTCGGCGGAGCGGGGCCGGGCCAGGGCGGTCGCGCTGACGTATGCCGCCGGGATCATGCTCTGCCAGGCGGGCTGGGTGGCCCTGCTGTTCGCGCCGCAGGGCTGGCGGCACTGGCTGTTCCCGATCGTGGTCGTGGCCGAGCTGCTGGTCCCGCCGTTCGCCGAGCGGCGCCGGGAGACGCCGTGGCACGCGCACCACATCGTGGAGCGGTACGGGCTGTTCACCCTGATCGTGCTGGGCGAGACGATGGCGGCGAGCACGGTCGCCGTGCAGTCGGCGGTGGACGAGCACAAGGCGGTCGCCGAGCTGCTGCCCATCGCCGCCGGAGGGCTGCTGATCATCTTCTCCGCGTGGTGGATCTACTTCGCCGTGCCGGCGCACGAACGGCTGATCTCCAACCGGCAGGCGCTGCCCTGGGGCTACGGCCATGTGCTGATCTTCGGCTCGGCGGCGGCGATCGGGGCGGGCATGGAGGTGGCCGTCGAGCACGGGGCCGGGGTCGCGCACATCTCCTCGTTCGCGGCGGGAGCGTCCGTCACGGTGCCCACCGCCGTGTTCCTGCTGACCGTCTGGCTGCTGCACGCCCGGCACTTCAAGCACGGCACGGTCCAGCAGCTGACCCTCCCGCTGGCGGCGGTGGCGATCCTCGGGTGCACCTTCGCGGGCGGCTGGGCGGTGTTCGCGGCCGGACTGGTCGCCGCGGCCACCGTCGCGGCCGGAGTGATCCTCAGCGACCGCGCGCGGACCCCGCTGCCCGTACGGGCGTAACGGGCCCGCGCGGACCGCCCCCGGGGCCCGGCCGTGATACCCAGGGAGGCATGAGCGACTGGGCGAGGCCGCCGGGCGGGAACGACGCGTTGACGGATGTGGCCGGGCTGCGCGTCGGGCACGCGCGGGTGGCGGGCGAGCGGGCGCTGAGCGGTACGACGGTCGTGCTCGCGCCGGAGGGCGGGGCGGTGGCCGCCGTGGATGTGCGCGGCGGCGGTCCGGGCACCCGGGAGACCGACGCGCTCGACCCGCGCAATCTGGTGGAGCGGATCGAGGCGGTCGTCCTGACCGGCGGCAGCGCCTACGGGCTGGACTCGGCGAGCGGGGTGATGGCCTGGCTGGAGGAGCGGGGCCGGGGGGTGCCGGTCGGCGGCCCCGGGCAGGTGGTGCCGGTGGTGCCCGCGGCCTGCCTCTTCGACCTGGGGCGCGGCGGCCAGTGGCGGGCCCGGCCCGACGCGGCCACCGGGCGGGCCGCGATCGAGGACGCGGCGCGCGGCCCGCTCGGCGCGCCGGTGGCGATGGGGAACACGGGCGCGGGGACGGGCGCGGTGGTCGGCGGTCTGAAGGGAGGGGTGGGGACGGCGAGCGTGTTTCTGCCGGGCCCGGGCATCACCGTCGCGGCCCTGGTGGCCGTCAACGCGGTGGGGTCGGCGGTCGATCCGCTCACAGGGGTGCTGTACGGGAGGTACTTCGAGGGCGCCGTACGCCCTCCCGGGCCGGCGGTGCACGCGCGGGCGGCCCGGAGGCTGGCGGAGGCGGTCGCGGCGAGCGGTCCGCAGCCGCTGAACACCACGCTCGCGGTGGTCGGCACCGATGCCGCGCTCACCCGGGCCCAGGCGCAGAAGCTCGCGGGCACGGCGCACGACGGCATCGCGCGCGCCGTGCGCCCGGTGCACCTTCTGAACGACGGGGACACCGTCTTCACCCTCGCCACCGGGGCCGTGGAGCCGGCCGCCGGAAACCCGCTCGCGCTCAACGATGTGCTGGCGGCGGGCGCGGACTGCGTCAGCCGGGCCATCGTGAAGGCGGTCATGGCGGCCGAGAGCGTGAGCGGCCCCGGCGGGGTCTTCCCCTCGTACCGGGAGCTGTACGGCATCAACTGATCCATGGGCCATGCCCGTTGACACGAAGCGGGGAACTTCACAAAGACTTGCTTCGTTTTTCGCAACGAGGGGACGAGTCGCAAGGACAAGGGGCTACTTTTAGCAATCAACGAGTTACTTGTGGCGACGGCCTGGAGACCCACCTTGAACGATCCGCATGAGACGACCGAGGCACACCTCAAGCGACTCCTGGGCCGGGCGCTCAACTCCTTCGACCTGCCCGACACCACGGTCGAACGACTGGACTCGGCACTGGCTCACGCGAGTTCGCTGCACTCCTCGCACCACAGCGGCTCGCTGGACCGCGCCACCTACCGGCACACCTATCTGCTGAGCGACGGCAGCGCGCTCACGCTGTGGGAGCTGGTGCACAGCACCGGTCCCCGGGGCGGTGTCGAGCAGCACGAGCTGTACACGGAGGAGTCCGAGGTGCGCCTCGCGGCGTCCCGGCTCCCGGCGGGGTTCCCCGGCTTCGCCGACACGGACGAGCCCGGCGGCATCGCGCCGTCCCCGTTCCCTCCGCCCCGCGCGGACGACGGACCCGCCTGGTCCTCCGGCCGGCCGGAGGCCGCCCGCCCGGGACCGACGGGCCCGTCAGACGATCCCGACGCGGACTTCGCGCTGCTCGCCGATCTGATCGCCGCGCCTCCGGCGGCGCTCCCCCGGATGTACGCGCCGGACGACTCGGCGGACCACGCCCGCCGGGTCCTGCGCCGCGCGGAGAACGCGGACCGGCCGGGTGAGAAGACGGCCCGGCTGCTGCGCTCCTCCTTCGCCCACCACATCACCCAGGTCTCCGCCCGGCAGTGCCTGGTGGGCGGCAAGGACGCCGGGTTCACGCTCTACGAGCACGCGTTCCTGCTGCTGGACGGAGCCGAGATCAGTCTGTGGGAGGTGGAGCACACCGCCACCCCCGACGGCCGTCACATGTGCGAGGTGTACCTCTCGGAGCACGCCGCGCGCGAAGCCATGGAGCTGCGCGCGCGGGTGCGGTGAGGTCTTTCGGCTGCCGCCCGCGCGGCAGGAGGCCGCGCAGGGGTCAGTGCGTCAGCACCGGCTCCCGGTGCGCCTCGGGCTCGGTGGGCTCGGCGGCCTCCGGCTTCGGCCTGGGCCGGGCGGGCAGCGCGAACATCACCAGGAAGATCACTACGAGTACCGCGACCACCCAGGACAGGGAGTTCTGGAAGGCGTCCGCGAAAGCCTCGCCGACCGCTTCCGGCACCCCCGCGCCCGCGCCGGCCCCCGAGTGCTCCGAGATCCCGTCGCCGGTCGAGCCGCTCATCGAGCCGAAGAAGACCACCGAGACCAGTCCGAGGCCGAGCGCGTTGCCGGTCTGGCCCATCGTGTTGATCAGCCCGGAGGCCGAGCCCGCGTGCTCGCGCGGCACATCGGAGAGGACCGCGTCGGTCAGCGGGGCCACGATCAGCCCCATGCCCACTCCCATGACGACCAGCGGGGCGATCATCTGCCAGGAGTTGATCCCGGTGCCGTAGTGCCCGGCCGCCCAGATGTAGAGCAGGACCCCCGCCGCCATCGTCAGCGCGCCCGCCTGAAGCACCTTCCGTCCAAAGCGCGGCACCAGCTTCTGCACGGAGACACCCGCGGCGGCCGACACCGCGATGGAGAACGGAACACCCGTCAGCCCGGCCCGCAGTGGGGTCCAGCCCAGCCCTATCTGCATGTACAACGTCCACACCAGGAAGAACACCCCGAGGACGACCCCGAAGACGAGCTGCACCGCGATACCGGCGGCGAAGCTCTTCACCTTGAACAGCGACAGCTCGACCAGCGGCGAGCCGTCCTTGCGGGTCTTGTACCGCTCGTACGCCACGAACGCGGTCAGCACCACCAGGCTGCCCGCCATGCACAGATGTCCCCACAGCGGCCAGTCCAGCTCACGGCCCCGGGTCAGCGGGTAGATCAGCAGCAGCAGGGCCGCGGTGACCATCAGCACACCGATCAGGTCCAGCTTCAGCGCCTTGGGCGCACGGGACTCGGTGATGAACTTCCGGCCGAGGATCAGACCGGCGATGCCCACCGGCAGATTGATGAGGAAGATGGGCCGCCACTCCAGGCCGAAGAGGTTCCACTGGGTCAGCAGCGCGCCGAGCAGCGGCCCGGAGACCGCGCCCAGGCCGACGACCGCGCCGAACAGGCCGAAGACCTTGCCCCGCTCATGCGCCGGGAAGGTGGCGTGGACGATCGACAGCACCTGCGGCACCATCAGCGCGGCCATCGCGCCCTGGAGGATCCGGGAGCCGACCAGCATCTCCGAGCTGGCGGCGAAGCCGCCGAGCGCGGAGGCGAGGGTGAAGCCGGCGATGCCGATGAGGAAGATCCGCTTACGGCCGTAGATGTCACCGAGCCGACCGCCCGTGATCAGACCGGCCGCGAAGGCGAGTGCGTAACCGGCGGTGATCCACTGAATCTCGCTGAAGGAGGTGCCGAGGTCCCGCTCGATGCTGGGGATCGCGATATTCACGATGGTGACATCGACCAGGTCCATGAACGCGGCGGTCATGACGATGGCGAGGGCGATCCAGCGGCGGCGGTCCGAGGTGCCACCGACTGGGACGGGCTGTTGGCTCTGTTGACTCATGAGGAAGACATTAAGTGTCTTCTAGGCCAGAACATGTCCTATATCGAAGGCATCCTGGTGCCCATGACGGATACTCCGGCACGGCTGCTGAATCTCCTCTCCCTTCTTCAGACCCCGCGCGAGTGGCCGAGCAGCGAGCTCTCCCGCCGCCTCTCGGTCAGCGCCCGGACGATCCGGCGGGATATCGACCGGCTGCGGGAGCTGGGCTATCCGGTCGAGGCGACCAAGGGCGCGGTCGGGGGATACCGGCTGGTGGCGGGAGCGGCGATGCCCCCGCTGCTGCTGGACGACGAGGAGGCCGTCGCGATCGCGGTGGGGCTGCGGGCCGGGGCGGGCCATGCGATCGAGGGCGTCGAGGAGGCGTCGGTCCGGGCGCTGGCCAAGCTGGAGCAGGTGCTGCCCGCCCGGCTGCGGCACCGGGTGTCCGCCCTCCAGGCCGCCACCGTCCCGCTGGCCAGGGGTGACGGCGCGACGATCGACCCCCGCACCCTGACCACGATCGCGAGCGCGGCCACCGGCGGGGAGCGGCTGCGCTTCGGCTACCGGGCGGGCGACGGCGTCGAGAGCAAGCGTCTGGTGGAGCCGCACCGGCTGGTCTCGACGGGCTACCGGTGGTATCTGGTGGCGTACGACGTGGGGCGGGAGGCCTGGCGGACCTTCCGGGTCGACCGGGTGTCGGAGCCATTCCCGACGGGGGCGCGCTTCACCCCCCGGGAGCTGCCCGCGGCGGGGGCCGACCTGCTGAAACACACCCGCCCGGACCGGCAGGAGCACGCGGTGGACGTGGACTTCGAGGCCCCGGCGGCCTTCGTCTCGGCCCGGCTGCCGAAGTCGCTCACCCCCTCCCCGACGGGCGAGGGAAGCTGCCGGCTGGTGGCACGGTCGGCCGACTCACTGGAGTGGCTGGCCCTGCGGCTGGCACTGGTCGACTGCGAGTTCACCGTGCACGGGCCGCCGGCCCTGGTCACGCACCTCGAAGAGCTGGGGGCCCGGCTGACCCGCTCGGCCACCGCGAAGGCCTGAGGGCGGAAGGCATCGGGGCCGAAGGCCTGGGGGCAGAAGGCCTGGGGGCAGAAGAAAGGACCCCGAGGCCAAGGGGGGAGATGGCCTCGGGGCCCGGCTCTGGGCGGGCGGGCGCGGGATCACGCGGTCCCGCCCGGCGGACGGGGTCACGCGGCGGCGTCGAAGCCGGTGTCCCGTGCCATCTTCTTCAGCTCCAGCAGAGCGTGCTTCTCGATCTGCCGGATCCGCTCCCGGGTCAGACCGTGCTCCTTGCCGACCTCCGTCAGCGTCCGCTCACGGCCGTCCACGATGCCGTAACGCATCCGGATGATCGACGCGGTGCGCTGGTCGAGCTTGCCGATCAGATCGTCGAGCCCCTCGCTGCGCAGCAGGGTGAGCACCGACTGCTCCGGCGAGACCGCCGAGGTGTCCTCCAGCAGATCGCCGAACTGGGTCTCGCCCGCGTCGTCCACCGGCATGTTGAGGCTGACCGGGTCGCGCGCCCAGTCCAGCACGTCGATGACGCGCGCGGGGGTCGAGGCCAGCTCCTCCGCGATCTCCGCGGGCTCCGGCTCGCGGCCCTTCTCACGGTTGAACTCGCGCTGCACCCGGCGGATCCTGCCCAGCTCCTCCACCAGATGGACGGGGAGCCGGATGGTGCGCGACTGATCGGCTATGGAGCGGGTGATCGCCTGGCGGATCCACCAGGTGGCATACGTGGAGAACTTGAAACCCTTGGCGTAGTCGAACTTCTCGACCGCGCGCACCAGGCCCGCGTTTCCCTCCTGGATCAGGTCGAGCAGGGGCAGCCCGCTGCGCGGATAGCGCCGGGCGACCGCCACGACCAGCCGGAGGTTGGAGCGGATGAAGACGTCCTTGGCGCGCTCTCCCTCGGCCACCAGGGCTTCGAGCTCCTCGCGCGCGGCACCCGCGGCACCGCTCTCGCTCTCGGCATCGCCGGCCAGGATCTGCCGGGCATAGACACCCGCCTCGATGATCTGGGACAGCTCGACCTCCTTGGCGGCGTCGAGCAGCGGTGTGCGCGCGATCTCGTCGAGGTACATGCCGACCAGGTCGCGGTCGGCTATCTCGCCGCTCACCGCGCGAACGCTGCTGGCCCGGCCGGTGGTCCTGGTGGTCTCGGACTGGCGACGGGCGACGGCACGGGTTGCCATGCGAGCTCCCTTGCTGAGTAGGTCGCGACACCCTTCCGGGTGCCCTGCATCCGATGGAAACAACGACTGGAATCCGGACAGAATTCCCATGTGGCACCCCCACTTTTACGATCTTGCAGTACCCTGTCCCGCCGCCGAGGCGGAACAGATGACCGCAGAATCACTGGAGGCGCAGGTCAGACCGGTCGTGGCAGTCGGCCGACGCCCTCGGCGGCGCGCTGCGCGACTACCCCATGAGACGTCCGTCACGCCTGCCACGTTCATCTCGCCGACGTATCTGTGAACAACGTCGTCCGGGACCGCGTTCCCACCCTGAAGGACGGTCTCCACCGCTCCCGGGTTGCCCGGAACCCCGACGCCGCGCCCCGCCCGGGCCGCGCCGGGTACCGGGCGGGGATCAGGCGGGGATCGGCCCTGAGGTGTAGGACCAGGTGTAGGACTCCAGCCCGTTACGGACCCGGCGGGCCCGCGCCTACGGTCGGCGCATGGACACCACCGGCACTCTCGACGAAGCGCTCGACCGTATCCACGCCTCCGGCCCCGAGTACCTCGGCTGGCTGAGCAATCACGCCCCGATGGCCGTCGAGGCGCTCGCGCGCCACGGCCAGGCGGGGGCCGTCCACCGCTGGCTCGACCGCTACCGCGACAAGCTGGAGGAGATGCCTCCCCGGCAGACCCCGGTCACCGGGTCGAACTGGCGCGAGGCGCTCGGCGACCCGGCGCGGATCACCGACTGGACGGATCACTTCGAGCGGGAGACCGCCGAGCACCCCTGGCGGGAGGTCCTGGCCGAGTGGTGGCCCCGGCTGCTGCCCGGTATCGCGGGCGGCGCCACCCACCCGGTGATCCGGACGGGCCATGCCGTGCGCACCCTGCTGACCACCGAGGAGACCCGCCCCCGGGTGACCGAGCTGGCCCACGCCCTCGGCTACTGGGCCGCCCGGCACTCCCCGCTGGGCGGGCCGCGGACCCTGGCGGCCGTGCCGAGCGCCGCCGCCGCGCTGGACGCGGTCCCCGTGGTGGCCGACCGGTCCGGCGGCATCGAGCACCGGCTGAGGCAGCTGACCGCCTTCCCCGGCTGGCCCCCGGCCACCGCCGCTCCCCTGGACCCCGACGCCGCGCACGCGCGGCTGCGCGAGCTGGTCACCGCCGCGACCCATCGCTACGCCACCCATGGCCACGGCGAGCCGGTGATGCTGGTGCACTCCGCGACCGCGCCCAACGCCGTACTGCGGGTGCTGCCCGCGCTCCCCCGTGAGCTGTGGCCGGTCAGCCTGGCCGCCGCGTGGGCGGCGAGCGCGGCGGTGACCGCCGCCTACAGCCCGGACGCCCCGGCGGCGTACACCCCGACCCGGGCGAGCGCGCAGGAGATCTTCGAGCGGGCGGCGGCGCACGGCGAGGACCACACCATCAAGTTCACCGACACCGCTCTCGACATCGGCGACGAGCGCGCGCTGACCGCCGCCGTCCGCTCGATCGAGCTGAACGAGCCCTTCCCGTACTGACCCGGGGGACACGACCCGACCTGGGGGACGCGACCCGACCCGGGGACTCGGCCGACCCGGGGGACTCAGCCGTACTGCACCGAGCGTTTCGCGAGCCCCATCCAGAACCCGTCGATCACGCTCCGCGCGCCGTCCAGCTCGTCCTGGGCCGCGCCCAGGGTGACGAAGAGCGGGGCGAAGTGCTCGGTCCTCGGGTGGGCGAGCCGCCCGGCCGGGGAGGTGTGCTCGAAGTCCAGCAGCGCGTCCACGTCGGCCGCCGCCAGCGCCCGGTTCCCCCAGTCGTCGAACTCCGCCGACCAGCCGGGGATCCCGCCCTGGCGCAGCGCCGCCAGATTGTGGGTGAAGAAGCCGCTGCCGACGATCAGGACTCCCTCGTCGCGCAGCGGGGCGAGCTTGCGCCCGATCTCCATCAGCCGGCGCGGGTCCAGGGTGGGCATCGAGATCTGGAGCACCGGAATGTCGGCCGCCGGGAACATCTCCACCAGCGGTACGTACGCGCCGTGGTCGAGCCCCCGGTCGGGGATGTCCTGTACGGGGCTGCCGGGGCCGCGCAGCATCTTGCGCACGGTCTCGGCCAGCTCGGGCGCGCCGGGGGCCGCGTACCGCACCCGGTAGTAGTGCTCGGGGAAGCCCCAGAAGTCGTACACCAGCGGCACGGTCTCGGTCGCGCCGAGCGCGAGCGGGGCCTCCTCCCAGTGGGCGGAGACCATCAGGACGGCCTTGGGGCGGGGCAGTCCGGCGGACCAGGCGGCGAGCTGGCCGGGCCAGAGCGGGTCGTCGGCGAGCGGCGGGGCGCCGTGCGAGAGGTAGATCGCGGGCATCCGCTCCGCGACCGGGGTGGCGGTCATCGTGACGACTCCGATCCTCGAACACAAAGAATTCTTGAAAGTTAAAGCGATACTCACCGTAGACCCATATAGTTCAACTTTCAAGAAGTGGTCGTACAGTGGACCCATGACAACCGCACCCACCGGCGGGGGCGAGCGGGAGACGCGCTGGCTCACCGACGACGAGCAGCGTGTCTGGCGCGCCTACCTCCACGCCACCACCCTCTTCGACGACCATCTCGACCGCCGGCTCCAGCGGGACGCGGGGATGCCACACATCTATTACGGCCTGCTGGTGCAGCTCTCGCACGCCCCGGGCCGCAGCAAGCGGATGACCGAGCTGGCCATCGACGCCAAGATCACCCGTTCCCGTCTCTCGCACGCCGTCGCCCGGCTGGAGAAGAACGGCTGGGTGCGGCGCGAGGAGTGCCCGTCCGACAAGCGCGGACAGAACGCGATCCTGACGGACGCCGGCTTCGCGGTGCTGGAGAAGGCCGCGCCCGGGCATGTGGAGACGGTGCGGCAGGCGATGTTCGACCGGCTCACCCCGGAGCAGGTGGAGCAGCTCGGCGAGATCATGCGCGTGCTCGCGGAAGGGCTCCAGCCGGAGGACTCCGGCGCGGATCTGCCCTGGCTGAGATGAGCCCCGTAGCCCCGTACGGGGAAAGAACGCGAAGGGCCCTGCCCGACACCGAGTGTGTCGGGCAGGGCCCTTCGTGTTCTCCGATCCGGCCGTCAGTGCGCTCAGTGCGCGACGACCGGGATCCTGATCTCGTCCTCGGCCCCGTCGGCGGAGCCCCCGGCCGGGCGGGTGTCCGGCCGGCCGCTGGTGATGAGCGCGAAGGCGATGCCCGCCGAGATCACCAGGATCCCGACCGCCCACCAGATGGCGGAGGTGAAGCCGTGCACCATGCCCTGAAGCTCAAGCAGCTTCGGGTCCGCCGCGCCGGCGGCCCGGTCGGAGATGTACGAGGTGGTCGCCGAGGCGGCGATCGTGTTCAGCAGCGCCGTGCCGATCGCGCCGCCGACCTGCTGGGAGGTGTTGACCATCGCGGAGGCGACACCGGAGTCGGCCGGGTCCACCCCATAGGTGGCCAGCGACATCGCGGGCATGAACGCCGTGCCCATGCCGAGGCCCAGCAGCAGCTGCGCGGGCATGATCAGACCGGCGTAGGAGCTGTTCAGATCGAGCTGGGTCAGCATCAGCATGCCCGCCGCGGCGGCCAGGAAGCCGGGCGCCATCAGCATCCGGGGCGGCACCCGGGTCATCAGCCTGGTGCCGATCTGGGTCGATCCCACGATCATGCCGACGATCATCGGCATAAAGGCGAAACCGGTCTTGACCGGCGAGTACCCCCGGACGATCTGGAGGTAGAAGGTCAGGAAGAGGAAGAGCCCGAACATCGCGATGACGGCGAGACCCAGCGAGAGATAGACACCGCCGCGATTGCGCTCGGTGAGCACGCGCAGCGGCAGCAGCGGGGCCTTGACCTTCGCCTCGGTGATGACGAAGGCGGCCAGCAGCACGACGGAGGCGACGAACACGCCCACCGTCAGACCGTCCGTCCACCCCGAGTGCTCGGCGCGGGTGAAGCCGTAGACCAGCGCCACCAGACCCAGCGTGGACAGGACGACGCCCGGGATGTCGAGCGAGGAGCGGTTGCGGGCGCTCTCCGGCTCCCGGATGACGAGGTACGCGCCGACGGCCGCGACGATCGCGAAGGGGATGTTGACGTAGAAGGTCCAGCGCCAGTTCAGATACTCGGTGAGGAAGCCGCCGAGGATCAGGCCGACCGCGCCGCCGCCTCCGGCGATCGCGCCGTAGATGCCGAACGCCTTGGCGCGCTCCTTGGCGTCGGTGAACATCACCGCGAGCAGGGAGAGCGCGGCGGGCGCGAGCAGCGCGCCGAACGCGCCCTGAAGGCCGCGCGCCCCCAGCATCATGGCCTCGCCGGTGGCCGCGCCGCCGAGCGCGGAGGCGGCCGCGAAGCCGATCAGGCCGACGATGAAGGTGCGCCTGCGTCCCCACAGGTCGGCGATGCGGCCGCCGAAGAGCAGCAGACCGCCGAAGGCCAGGGCGTAGGCGGTGATGACCCACTGCCGGTTTCCGTCGGATATCCCCAGGTCCTGCTGGGCGGTGGGGAGCGCGATGTTCACGATCGTCGCGTCCAGCACCACCATCAGCTGGGCGAGGGCGATGAAGACCAGCGCCTTCCACCGATTCGGATCGGCGGATCCTGAATCAGGGAGGGAGGTTCCGGATGTTTTTGGCATGGGAGTAGCCACCTCTTGGTGCGAATCGATCAAAAAGATGTGAAAGCGCGGCACCGCTCGCCGCGTCGCTCACCGGCCCGGTTCAGGTCCGGCTGAAGTCGTTCAGTTCGGGCTGAGGGCCCGTTTCGGGTTGAAGGCCCGTCTCAGGGTCCGGTTCAGGCCCCGCCCTGGTTCTCTGCCGCTCGGTGTCAGTGGGCCATGGGGGCTCGCAGATCCTCGATGGTGGCCGCCCGGCCGGTCAGCTGTGAGCGGGCGGGGGCCTGGAGACCGTCCAGGAAGATCTCCAGATGGCGGTGGATGAAATCCCCCATGTCCGGACAGCCGGTGTGCGGCAGCGGCCGGGTGAGCTGGGCGATGGCGACCAGTACGTCCCCGACGGCGACGTCGGTGCGCATCCGGCCCGCCGCCTGGGCCCGCTCGATCAGCTCCCGCACGGTGCGCTCCATGCGGGCGCGCCCGGCGTCCAGCTCGGGGCGGCCCACGTCGAAGGCTCCGGAGAGCACCGGGCAGAGCGCGCCGATGCGCTCGGCGGACGCCGCGTGGACGAAGCGGCGCAGCGCGTCGAAGGGGTCGTCCTCCTCGGCCGCCGCCTCGTCCGCGCGGTCCGCGATGCGCGAGACCACGGAGAGGACGACCTCGTGGATCAGGGTGGGGCGGTCGGCGAAGTGACGGTAGAGCGTGGCATTGCCGATGCCCGCGCGCCGGGCGATCTCGTCCAGCGGGACGGCCGAACCGAACTCCACGAACATCTCGCGCGCGGCCGCCACGATCCGCTCCCGGTTCCGCAGGGCGTCCGCCCTGGGCCTGGGCACGGGGCGCGCGTCCGCGCCGTCGCATCCGGCGGGGGCGCTGCGCGCGCACTCCCCGCCCTGTGTCCCGGTCCCGACGGGCCTCATCGCTCCGTCCCCTCCCTCTCCACGGCTCTCCCGATCTTCAAACGGGGAGCAGTTCCCCGGTTCTCCATGACACGGGTGCAAACGGGGAGCGCCTCCCCGGTTATTTCCCCTCCGCTCCGTGACCCGCGTCACTCTCACTTGGGCCCTGCCCGTACACCCCCGATACACCCTCGATCCCTCGTACGGCCCACCCCGCGCGCGCCGTCCGGCCGCCCGTCACAGGCTGATCCACAGAGCGCAGTCAGGGCCGGCCTGCTGTCGAGGACCCGAGGCGGTTGTATGGCCCGCATACGCCACCGGATACGCCGGGCCCGCCGCGCGGACGGGTCGGGCCGGGTCAGCGGGGCCAACGGGTCCGGCCGCCGGGCGGCCGGGTCGGGCAGGGGCCGTCGAATAGGCTTCGCGGCCGTTCTCACCGCGCTGTCGCTCGCGGCCCTGACCACGGCCGGCGGCGGCCCGCCCGCCCCCGTCCCCTCGGCCGGGCCGGTGGCCCTGGCCGACGCCACCGGGCTCGGGTCCTGTCGTATCCCCGCCGCCCGGGACATCCAGATGTCGGAGGGCATACCGACCCCGCCCGGCTACACCCGCTCCACGGGCGAGGTCCGCGCCCTCAATCTGATGATCGACTTCTCGGACGCGGAGGGCGAGGGGAAGGCGCTGGACCGGCTGGCCGAGTTCTTCCCGCAGACCTCGGACTGGTTCAGGACCAGCTCGTACGGCCGTCTCGACTACCGCCCGCACGCGCCGGTCACCGAGTGGCTGCGGATGCCGCTGTCGTTCGAGGAGTACGGGATCGAGCGCGGCTCACCGTATGAGCCCGGCTATCGCAAACTCGTCGAGGACCTGGTCACGGTCGCCGACTCGAAGGTGGACTTCAGCGCGTACGACCTGGTCAATGTGCTCGTCACACCCAACGCCGGGCCCTCGGCCCTGGACACCGTGCTCTCCGTGACCTTCTCGGGCAACGCGGAGGCCCCGATCGCCGACGGCGTCCCGCTCGCCAACACGTCGTTCGTCTACAGCCGCCAGGACGACGGCTCCGGCTCGTACGCCGAGACCGGGTTCCGGGTGCTGCCGCACGAGAACGGCCATGTCTTCGGACTGCCCGACCTCTACACCTCCGAGGGCGGGGGCGCGGTCGGCCACTGGGACATCATGTCCGAGGACTGGGGGGCCAACAACGATCTGCTGGGCTGGCACAAGTGGAAGCTCGGCTGGCTGGACTCGGCCCAGCTCGGCTGCGCGTCCGCCCCCGGCACCGCCGAATACACGCTGACCCCGCTCGCCGCCCCGGGCGGCGCGAAGATGACGATCGTCCCGCTGACCCCGGACTCCGGATACGCCGTCGAGGTGCGCACCCGCGCGGGCAACGACGAGGCCATCTGCCGGCCGGGGGTGCTGATCTACCGGGTGCACGGCGATGTGGACACCGGGCAGGGCCCGGTCACGGTCGCCGACAGCGAGCGGGACAGCGGCGGCTGCACCCGCCGTCCCAATGTGCACGCGGAACTCTCGGACGCGCCCTACCAGCCCGGTCAGTCCTTCACCGACAAGAAGAACGGAATCAAGATCTCGGTGGTCCGGAAGGAGCGCGGCGGCGGCTACACGGTCCGGGTCACCCGCCGCTCCTGAGGCCGTCGACCCCGTGCTCCGCGAGGAACGCCTCCCGCAGCTCCCGCTTGAGCGCCTTGCCCGTAGGGCTCCTCGGCACCTCCCCCAGCGCCACCCGGGCGGGCACCTTGAAGGCGGCCAGCCGGAGCCCCGCGTACCGTCTGAGCGCCTCCCCGGACACCTCCGCCGCCGCCCCGGCCCGCAGCCGCACCACGGCGACGACCTGCTCCCCCAGCACGGGATCCGGAACCCCGAACACGGCCGCGTCCTCGACCTCCGGGTGCTCGTGGAGGGCGGACTCGACCTCGGCGCAGTACACGTTCTCGCCGCCCCGGATCACCATGTCGGTGATCCGGTCGACGACGGTGATCCGCCCGCCGTCCCGCGCCACGGCGAGATCACCGGTCCGGAACCAGCCGTCCCGGAACGCCTCGGCGGTGGCCCGCTCGTCGCGCCAGTAGCCGCGTACGAGCGACTGCCCGCGCAGCCACAGCTCTCCGACCTCGCCCTCGGGCAGCTCCCGCCCGTCGGGCCCGGCGATCCTCGTCTCGACGGCGGGCGCGGGCCGCCCCACGCAGGCGGGCTCCTGGCGGCACTCGTCGCCGAAGTTCGCGAGGACGCCTCCGCCGGTCTCGGTGAGGCCGTAGCCGTTGCGGGGCTCGATCCGCCGCCCGTGGCGGGCGGTGAGCCGCGCCACGAGGTCGCCGGGGGCCGGGGCCCCGCCGGTGGCGAGATGGGTGAGCGTGGTCAGCGGGGAGCCGTGGCGCTCGGCGGCGGCCAGCAGCCCGAGCGCGGTGGCGGGCACCCCCGCGTAGTGGGTGACGCCGTGTTCGGCGATGAGCGCGAGGGCGCGTTCGGCGTCCCACTTCCGCAGCAGTACGAGGGTGCCGCCGACGGCCATCGCCGAGCAGAGCGCGGTGAACGCGGCGACATGGAAGAAGGGGTACGTCATCAGCGTCACGGGGGCGGGCCCCATCCCCGGGAGCGTTCCGCGCGCGAGGGCGGCGGCGGCCGCGTGGTAGCGGGGGTGGGTGGCGGCCCCGGCCATGGCGAGCTGGGTGGCGACGGCTCCCTTGGGCCGCCCGGTGGTGCCGGAGGTGTAGACGATGGTGGCGTCGTCCTCGGGCCGGATCTCGACGGCGGGCGGCGCGCCGTACGGGTCGGGGGCCTCGAAGTCCTCGTACCACTCGACCCCTGTGCCCCAGCCGTCCCGCCCGTCCTGCTCACCATCGAAGACCACGGCCCGCGCCCCGCTCCCGCGCCGCCAGCCGTCGACCGCCGAGAGCCGCTCCCCGTCCACCAGCAGCACGGCGGGGGCGCAGTCGTCGAGGGCGTACGTCAATTCCGCCTCGGTCCACCAGGCGTTGAGCGGTACGGCGATCAGCCCGGCCAGCTGCGCTCCCCAGAAGGCGATCTGCCACTCGGGGTGATTCCGCATCGCGATCCCGGCCCGGTCGCCGGGCCGCAGTCCGTACACCTCGGCGAACCGCCGGGCCAGCGCGCAGGCGGCGGCGAAGAACTCGCGGTAGGTGTAGGAGGCGCTCTCCCCGATGAGGAAGACCCGGTCCCCGAAGGCCCAGACGGGCTCCACGAACTCGACCAGCGTGCGGGGCCCGTCGGCGTACCGCGGGCTCCCGTCCTCGCCCCGCACCACGGCGAAGGGCGCCCCGGGCCCTGTGAGCACTCCGTCCGTCCGCACCCCGGCCACTCCTCGTACCCCGTCCGCCCCAGCTCGACCCGGCGACGCTATGCGGGGGCCTTGGACCCGTCAAGACCGGCCCCTGCACATTCACGGCTTCGGCGCATCACGGGATTGCGCGATAAACGCCGAATACCTTACGAAGCCACAATTCACCGCACGCGCGATAACCCGAGTCGAATATTGTTTCGAGATCGCCGCAACGTCGCATGCTCCTGTGGGAGATGACGCCCCACCTGGGCGGCGGGGCGGGTGCCGCATTCCCCGGCGTCCGCCCCGCCCCCATCCCCCCACTCGCTCGGCCGAACTCATGGAGCCTTGTATGCCCCCGTCTCGCACACCGGGAAAAGAGAAAGAGAACACGGCGGACCGGGAGGACATCGCGTCACTGAACCCGGCCTGGCTCCGCACCTTCATCGAGGTCTACCGGGCGGGTTCCTTCGGCAAGGCGGCCCACCGGCTGCACATCTCGCAGCCCGCCGTCACCCAGCAGATACGGGGGCTGGAACAGCGCGCCGGGGTAAGGCTCTTCGTCCGTCACGCCACCGGCTCCGAACCCACACCGGCCGCCGATCTGCTCGCGCGCGACGCCGAAGGGCCGGTGAACGCCCTCGACTCCGTGCTGAAGCGCCACTTCGGCACCGGCGATCCGCGCCGCCCGCTGCGGCTGGGCGCGCCCAGCGATCTGATCAGCGACCGGATACTGCCCGCGCTCGCCGACATGCTCATGGACCGGATCCAGCTCCGCACCACCCTCGCCCTCTCCGACACGCTCCTGTCCCAACTGGTCTCCGGGGAGCTGGACATCGCCGTCGTACGGACCCGTCCCCGGCTGAAGGGCGTCTCCGCCCGGCCGCTGTACGACGAGGAGTGCAGCCTCGTCGCCGCCCCCGGGATCGCGCGCGCCCTTCCCGGGGACCTCCTGGCCCTGGAGGCCCCGCAAGCCCCGCAGGTCCCGCAGGTCCTGGAGGCTCTGGAGGCTCTGGACGGCCACCCGCTCGTCGCCTTCGCCGAGTCCCTCCCGCTCATCGACCACTACTGGTGGTCCGTCTTCCACACCCCTGCCTCCCGGACCCCCGAGGTGGTGCTGCCCGACCACCGGGCGGTGCTCGCGGCCGTCAGGGCCTCGGTCGGCATCACCGTCGTCCCCGCCCATCTGTGCGCCGACGACATCGCCCGGGGCACTCTGGTGAACCTCCTCGAACCCGCCGTACCGCCGATCGTCACCACCTATCTGGCCGTCCGGGAGGGGGACATCGCCCACCCCGAGGTGTCCGAGGCCCACAAGAGGCTGCTCGACCAGGGGCGCACCTGGAGCTGAGACCACCGGGCCCCGGCCCGGCCCCGGGCCCGCCGGGGGCTCACCCGGGCCAGCGCAGCGCCGCCTCCTGCTGCCGCTCCAACTCCTCCTCGCCCGTCAGCCGGAGCCGTTCGTCGCGCAACGCGCACTCCCCGGGGTCCGCCAGCTGCTCCAGCTCGCTGACGGCGCGGGAAGCGGCGACCATCTCCCGGGTGCGCTCGCGCCGTTCGTCCTCGTACGCCCGGAAGGCGGCGGCGGGATCGCCCGGCGCGGCGGCCAGCCGGCGGGCGAGGGCCACCGCGTCCTCGACAGCCATCGCGGAGCCCTGCCCCAGGCTGGTCAGCATCGGGTGGGCGGCGTCGCCGAGCAGGGTCACCGGGCCCTCGCCCCAGCGCTCCAGGAAGGCGCGGTCCCGCGAGGGCACGGCGAGCACGGCCTCCGCCGGGGTGGCACGGATGATCTCCGTCACCTCGTCCGCCCAGCCCGCGTAGGTGTCGGCGATCTCGTCCCTGCCGCCGTCCCAGCCGTACGAACGGGCGGCCGGCATGTTCTTCGTACCCCACCAGTAGTAGCGGCCGTGCCCGACGTCGACGAGGCCGAAGCGGCGGCCGGTCCCCCAGTAGTGCCCCACATACCCCGGGCGCAGCGCGGGGTGCTCGAACGGCACGACGGCGAGCCAGCAGATGTAGCCGCCGTCCCGGGACTCCTCCGGGCCCGCGAGCTGTCCGCGGACGGCCGAGTTGAAGCCGTCCGCCCCGATCACCGCGTCGGCCCTCGCCTCGCTCCCGTCCTCGAAGCGCAGGGTGACGCCCGCCTCGCCGACCTCGTAGGCGGAGAGCGCCGCCCCGAGCGTCAGCGGCACATCTCCGATCCCCTCCAGCAGCGCTTCCTGGAGATCGGCGCGCGTGACGCACACGGAGGGCACGCCCAGCCGCTCGGTGACCGCCCGGATCGGGAGGTCGCGGATGACCTCGCCCCGGGTGTCGCGGATCGAGAAGGTCTCGATGACCTGTCCGCGCTTCTCCAGACCGAGATCGATGTCGAGCGACCGCAGCGCGCTGATCGCGTTGCCCATCACCGACAGCGCCGAGCCCGCCGCCCGCAGCTCCGTGGCGCGCTCGTAGATCCGTACGCCGACGCCGAGGCGGCGCAGCGCGACGGCGGCGGTCAGTCCGCCGATGCCCGCTCCCACGACGGCGACCTCTGTCCGCCGAACCGAATTCGCCCTGCCGCTCGCCATGCCGTCAGCTCCGTCACTGCTCGATATCGGGAAGGGGGAGGTCTTCCTGCGGGCCGGGACCGGGACCGCTCCGCAGCAGACCGGCCACGGTCCGCGCGGTGGTGACGACATGGGGGTGCTCCATGAGCGAGAGATGGTCCCCGGGCACCGGGACGACCCGCACCCGGCCCGCGGTCATGGCCCGCCACCCGTTGGCCGGGTCCTCGTGCCTGCTGCCGCCCGCCGTGTGCATGTCCAGCAGTACGCGGGGCAGCGGCTCCTCGGCGCGGATCAGGGTGAGGTCCTGGCGGGCCTCGTGCGGGCGGTAGTCGAGGGCGGAGTTCCAGTTCGCCTCGTACACGCGGAAGAGCCTGCGGACGACCGCGCCGGAGCTGCCCTCGGGGAGCACCCCGGTCTCGGCGGCGAACCGCGCGATGAAGTCGAACTTCTCGTCGAGTGTCGTCAGTTCCCCGGGGATCGTCTCCAACGGGGACTCGCCGCCGCGCTTCAGCGACAGCAGCTCCCAGAAGAACCAGCCCAGCAGGGCGTCCTCCTCGTGGCGGAGGCGGTGGCCGGGGTTCAGCGCGGTGGTGTCGAGCAGCAGGAGATCTTCGACGGTCTCGCCCGCGCGGGTGAGCTGGAGTGCCATCTCGAAGGCCACGAACCCGCCGAAGGACCAGCCCGCGATCGAGTACGGGCCCTTCGGCCGCACCCGGCGCACCGCGGCCAGATAGTAGGCGGCCAGCTCGGACACCGACCGCCGCGGCTCGGTCCCGGGGTCCGCGCCCGCCGCCTGGAGCGCGTACAGCGGCCGTCCGGGCGGGAGCTGCCGGGCGAGCGGTACGTAGCAGAGCACATTGCCGCCCATGGGGTGCACCAGGAAGACGGGCGCTCCCGAGCCCTCGCGGCGCAGCGGTACGAGGGGGTCGAAGGCGGGCGCGGCGCCGGTGGAGCGGAGCCGCTCCGCGAGACCGGCGACGGTCGGGCGGGTGATGAACTCCGAGAGCGGGACGGTGATGCCGTACCGCTGCTCGATGATCACCACCAGTCGCATCGCCGTCAGCGAGGTGGCCCCGAGGTCGAAGACGTCGTCGTGGACCCCGACGGCCGAGGGCGGCAGCTCCAGCAGTTCGGCGAGGGTCTCCACGAGGGAGGCCTCGTAGCCGTCCCGGAAGGTCCGGTACTCGGCCTCGGCCTCGGCCTGGGTTCCGGTCTCGGGGCGCAGCGGCAGGCGGCTCAGCTCCGCGTCGTCCCGTTTGCCGCTGGGCAGCAGCGGCAGGCGCGGCAGCCAGGCGAAATGGCCGGGGACCAGATGCGCGGGGAGCACCGAGCGCAGATGCTTGCGGAGGTCTTCCAGGGGGACCAAGTCCGGCGAGCCGACGAGGAAGGCGGCGAGCGCGGTGTCGCCGCCGGGGCCGCGCCGGGGCACCACGGCGACCTCCCTGATGCCGGGCCGCAGCTCGCCGAAGCCGATGACGGCGGCCTCGGCCTCGGCGGGTTCCACCCGGTGGCCGCGCACCTTCACCTGCGAGTCGGCGCGGCCGACGCAGACGATGTCGCCGTCCGGGAGGACGAGGCCGAGATCGCCGGTGCGGTACAGCACCCCGTACGGAGCCCGCTCCGAACCGTGTCCGTGTCCGTGCCCGTGTCCGTGTCCGTGTCCGGCTCCGTCCCCGAACGGGTGGGGGACGAAGCGCTCGGCGGTGAGGCCGGGCCGGTTCTCGTACCCCCGCGCCAGACAGACCCCGCCGATGTACAGCTCGCCGCGCGCCCCGGGCGGCACGGGCCGCAGCCGCGCGTCCAGCACATGGAGCTCGGCCCCGCCGATCGGGCGGCCGATGGGCGGCAGGGACGGGAAGGCGGCCGGCGGTCCGGTCATGGTGAAGACGGCGACGACGTGCGACTCGGTCGGCCCGTACTGGTTCTCCAGGATCGCGCCCGGGAGCGCGGCGGCGAAGCGGCGTATCTGCTCGGTGACACGGAGCTGCTCGCCGGAGGAGATCAGCACCCGCAGCGCGCGCGGGGCGATGCCCAGCGCGTCGGCGGCCTCGGCGAGCTGCTGGAGCGCCACGTACGGCAGGAAGATCCGGACGACGCCCTCCTCGTCTATCAGCCGGAGCAGGGCGGCCATGTCGTGGCGGCCCTCGTCGCCGACGAGGACCAGGGTGCCGCCGCCGCAGAGGGTGGAGAAGATCTCCTGGAAGGAGACGTCGAAGCTGAGCGGCGCGTACTGAAGGGTCGGTTCGCCGACGGCCCCGGTGGGCATCCGGTTCTGCCAACCGATCAGATTGGCCAGCGAGCGGTGCGGCACGGCGACGCCCTTGGGGACGCCGGTGGAGCCGGAGGTGAAGAGGACATACGCGGTGGAGGCGGGCGAGGGGGCCTCGGCGTCCCCTCGAAGGGAGCCCGCGACCGATTCCGTGACCGATTCCGTGACCGATTCCGTGAGCGTTTCGGCGGAGAGCAGCAGGGCCGGGTCCGGGACCAGGGCGGCGTGGCGGGCGGAGGCTATGACGCGCGGCGGGCGTGCCTGCGCGATCATCGCCGCGAGCCGGGCCGCCGGATAGCCGGGGTCCAGCGGAAGGACCGCGGCCCCCGCGAGAAGGGTGCCGACGACCACGGCGATCGTCTCGGGCGAGCGGTCCATGGCGATGCCGACGCGGTCGCCGGGCCGGATCCCGGCCGCCGGCAGCCGCGCCGCCACCGCCCGGGCGGGGGCGGCCTGCCGCCGGTAGGGCCCGCACTCCCCGCCCCAGGGCAACGGGAGGGCGGCCGGGGTACGGGCGGCCTGTGCCAGGAAGCGCGCGGTGACCGGAAGATCCGCGTCCGGGGAGACCTCGGCACGGGTCGGAGCCGGGGCGAGGAAGCCGAACCCGACCTCCTCGTCCGGCCGTTCGCACATCCGGTCGAGGATCGCGGCCCAGGTGCGGGCCAGCAGATCGGCCTGACCGGCGCTGAAGATCCGTCCGTCGAAGTCGAGGCGCAGCCGTATTCCGTCGCCGACGGGGTCGCTGACCGCGTTGACCAGCAGCGAGAAGTTCGTCCGCTCCCAGGTGCGGAAGTCCAGCAGCCGCACTCCGGGCAGCTCCAGCACCGGCCCGAGCTGGTGGAAGCGCACATAGTTGAAGGCGTGCTCGAAGACCGGAGCGCCGTGGTCCTCCTGGATCGCGCTGAGCGGGTAGCGCCGGTGGGGGTAGCCCTCGCGCTCCAGCCGGGACACCTCCCGGATCACCGCCGACCACGGTTTCCCCGCGGTCCGCACCCGCAGCGGAACGGTGTTGAGGAAGAGTCCGACGGCGCGTTCGCCCCCGGCCCGCTCCGGCCTGCCATGGGTGATCAGTCCGGTGACGACGTCCTCCGCGCCGGTGAACATCGCCAGGGTGAGGCTGTGCGCGGCGAGCAGCACCGACTTCACCGGCACCGACTGCTCGGCGGCGGTCCGCCGGACCCGGGCCACGAGTTCGGCGGGCAGCTCGACATCGCGTACGAACTGCTCCTCTTCGCCGGGGGCGGTGTGCCGGCGCATCCCCTCGACGGCGTCCGCCCCGGCTCCGCGCAGGACCTCCCGCCAGTACTCCCCGCTCCGGCCGGATTCGAGCGCGCGCCGTTCGGCGCGGACGTGGTGGGCGGCCGACGGGGGCGGGGCCTCGGACACCGGACCGATGTCCAGGCCGATGCCGTGGGCGTACTCCTGGAGCAGCTCCCGCAGCAGATTCGCCACACTGCCGCCGTCGAGCAGCGCGTGGTGGAAGCTCAGCAGCAGTTCGACGGTGTCCTGGTCCTGATCCTGATCCTGGTCCTGGTCCTGACCCCGGTCCCGGTCCCGGAGATACACCCGCAGGTGGTGCAGCGGGCCGCGCTCCATGTCGTACGCGTGGCGGCTCCGCTCCTCGGCGTGGCGCAGGATCTCGGCCTCGGCGTCGGCGTCGGCGTCGGCCCCGGCCCCGGCGTCGGTCCCGGGGAGCGGGCGCAGATCGACGACGTCGAGCGGTACGGCGGCAGCGGCGGCCGGGTGGACGATCTGGAGCGGTTCGGAGTGACTGCCCAGGTCGAAGGTGGAGCGCAGGGCGGGATGGCGGGCGGTCAGCCGCTCGGCGGCGGCGCGGAAGGCGTCCTCGTCCCAGCGGATGGCGAGGGTGTAGCGGAACACGTCCTTGTACAGGGCGGAGTGGCGCTCGCCACGGCTGTGGTAGATCAGTCCGAGCTGGAGCCGAGTGAGCGGAATGGCATCCTCCGCGCCTTCGAGCGCGGCCCGGTCGACCCGCGACACCAGCGCGAAGGGGGCAAGTTCGGCTTCCTCCCCGCCGCCGTCCGGGACCGGGACGGTGTGGCGGGCCAGCTCCGCGACGGTGGGGTGGCGCACCAGGTCCGCGAGTTCGAAGCGGAGTCCGCGCCGCTCGGCGCGGGCGCGGACGGTGAGCATGAGGATCGAGTCCCCGCCCAGCGCGTAGTAGTCGTCGTGGACCCCGACCCCGACCCCGCCGGATCCCTCTCCTTCTCCTTTGAGCACCTCGGCCCAGATCTCGGCGAGTGCCTTCTCCGTCTCCGTACGGGGCGCCTCCCCCTCCCCGCCGTCGCCGCCGACGGCGCGCGGCGCGGTCTCCGGGGCGGGCAGCGCGCGGAGGTCGGTCTTGCCGCTGGGCGTCAGGGGGAGCCGGTCGATCCGCAGCAGCAGCGAGGGAACCATGTACTCCGGCAGCGCGTCACGCAGGGCCGCCCGGATCTCCGCCTCGGGCGGGCCGTCGGCCTCGCCCGCCGCGTAATAGCCGATCAGACGGGTGCCGCCGGACGGCGACGGACCGCCGACGACGACCGCGTCCCGGACACCGGGCAGGGCGGCGAGCGCGGCGGCGACCTCTCCGGTCTCGACCCGGTTGCCGCGCACCTTGACCTGTCCGTCGAGGCGGCCCAGGTATTCGATGTTCCCGTCGGCGAGCAGCCGGGCGAGATCCCCGGTGCGGTAGAGCCGCCCGCCCGGGGTGAAGGGGTCGGGGACGAATCTCTCCTCGGTGAGTTCGGGCCGGCCGAGATAGCCGCGCGCCACCTGCACCCCGCCGATGTACAGCTCGCCGGGGAGGCCGGGCGGCTGCGGATGTCCGTACTCGTCCAGGATGTACAGCGCCGTGTTGTCCACCGGCCGTCCGATCGGGACCCGTCGGACGGGACGGCCGTCCGGTTCGGCCGCGCAGATGTACGAGGTGACATCGACGGCCGCCTCGGTCGGCCCGTACAGATTGACCAGCCGGGGCGGGGCCGGCACCCGGTGCGCGAAGACCCGGTGGAACTGGTCGACGCGGTCGGGCGGGAGCGCTTCGCCGCTGCAGAAGACATACCGCAGGGACGCGGCCTCCCCGAGCCGTGAGGGGTCCCCCTCCAGCAGGTCCAGGAAGGGGCCGAGCATCGAGGGGACGAAGTGGAGGACGCTCACACGGTGTTCGCCGACCGTCCGCAGCAGAGTGCGCGGATCCTTCTCGCCCCCGGGCTCCAGCAGGACCAGCGCCGCCCCGTCGGCCGCCCACCAGAACAGCTCCCACACCGATACGTCGAACGAGATCGGCGTCTTCTGGAGCAGGGTGTCCGCCGCGCCGATGGGATGGAGGCGCTGGGTCCACTCCAGCCGGTTGACCACCGAGCGGTGCTCGACCATGACGCCCTTGGGGCGGCCGGTCGAGCCGGAGGTGTAGATGACATAGGCGAGATGCCCGGGGGTGGCGACCGGCTCCGGGGGGTCCGTACGGGTCTCGGCGGCGAGCAGCTCGGCGAAGCCGTACGCGCGAGCACTGCCCGTTTCATCCGCTTGATAGGTGCCGTCATGGACGACGACCCGGGCCCCGCTGTCCGCGAGCATGAACCGGATGCGCTCGGCCGGGTAGTCCGGGTCCACCGGAACGTACGCCGCGCCCGCCTTCAGCACCCCGAACAGCGCCACCGGAAGATCGATCCCGCGCCGCATCACCACCGCGACCCGGTCCTCCTCCCCCACCCCCCGCGCCCGCAGGGCCCTCGCCAGACGATTCGCCCGCCGGTCCAGCTCGCCATAGGTGAGCGAGCGGCCGGTCGCGGCGTCCGTCACCGCCGTCCGCTCCCCGTGCCGGGCACAGCTCTCCTCGAAGAGCCCATGCACCGTCCGCCGCCCCTGCCCCGGCACGGTCCGCCCCCGCCCGAGCGCCAACACGGCCGCCCGCTCCTCCCCGCCCGTCAGCGGCGTCTTTGCGAGCGGCCGGTCCGGCGCCTCCACCCCCGCCGCCAACAGCCTCTTGAGCTGCTCCGCGACGGCGGCAACCGGCAGATCCTCGTCGAACACATCCGTCGCGTGAACGAGATCCACCCGCATGCCGGGCACATCACTGAAGTCCTCTATATAGACATTGAGAACGCTCTGATCCCGCCCGGGAGCCGTAATACCCGTCTCCCGCTCGACGCCGTCCAGCGGCCTCGGCCGCTCGTACCGCAGATAGGACACCGTCACATCGAAGAGTTCCCTGGTACGAGAGCCGTCCGCCGCGAGATCCCGCAACACGTCCCCGAAGGAGGTCCGCTCATGCCGCTGCAACTCCCGTACATCGGCACGCACTTCCCGTACGGCCTCCTCCAACGGCCGCCCATGGACCTCCCGCACCCGTAACGGCAGCGTATTGGCGAGCTGCCCGAGCGGCGCCCCCTCCCACGACCGCCGGTTGAGCAGCGGCACCCCCAGCACCACCTCATCCACCCGGTGCACCCTCGCGAGCCACCCCCCGAGCACCGTGGCCACATACGCGAAGGGCGAGTACCGAGCGCCGATACGATCCATCAGCTCCGGCCCCACCGTGAAGCCGTACCGCACCATCCGCCGCCCACCACTGGGCGCCCTCCGAGCGAACAGCGCGGGCTCCACCCCCGCCATGGCCTTCCGGTGAAACTCCCGGTCCTCGGCCGCCTGCCGCCCCGACCTGTACTCGGCCTCCCGCTCCACCAGCGAGACACTGGACGGACCCCCGACGGGCGGAAGCTCCACACCCTCGGCGACAACACTCGCGTAGTCCTCGAAGATCCGCCGGCTGAGCTGATTCAGCGTCCAGCCGTCCACCGCGATGTGATGCGCCTTGACGACCAAATGCACCACCCCGGCACTCTCCACCACCAGCGCCGCCTCAACCACCGGCCCCCGCCCGAGCACCACCGGCCGCGCCATCTCCCTCTCCAGCCACCCGGCCACCGCCCCCGCCGGATCCCCCTCCCCCGAGAGATCCACCCTCCGCACCCTCAGCGGCCCCTCATCGACCCACTGCCGCGCCACCCCGTCCCGCTCCTCGAACCTCAGCCGAAACGTGTCGTACTCACCGAACGCCCGCTCAACCCGGCGAGCCAGCTCATCCCGGTCGACCGCACCCTCAAGCCTCTCGTGCAACCGGCAGTTGAACTGCGGATCCCCCGGCAGCAGCACCGCCGCCGCCCAGATGTCCCGCTGGTAGGCGGTCAGCGGGTACAGGGCGGGGGTTCCAAGCGGGACGGGGATTCCGGGCGGGACGGGGGCCGAGGCTTCCGGGTGGCTGCCGCTTCGCATGCTTCCTCTTCCCCCGCGGCCCATACCGCCGCCGATAAATCCAGACCGACGGACGGACGCTACAAACCATTGCGCGAATTTGTCAACGATGCATTTACCGACCCCCTTACCAGCGTTTCCCCATAGGCCAGATTATTGGCATCATGAATTGAGTTATTGGACACTTCGGCGGGCGGCGGGGTCTACTGACAGGGCATGCCTGCGTCAAGGATCCGCAGGTGGCAGCCGCCTCTCTCATCGGGAACAAGGGTCGGGCGGCCCGATACCAAACAGGTCAATTCTCGATACAACAATGCGCCGAACCTTGAATATCAGAACCTCACCCGGCACCCGCCGAAGGGTTTCACCAACACCACCCCTCCCATCCCCCAAGAGAACACCCCACACAAAACAGCACCCCCACCGGAACAAATCCACCGCCACGGACTCGCAACAGCTCCGCCACCCAGACCGAGCCGAGCACCCACCCCGCCCACCCCGAGGCGATCACTCCAGCCGCCCTCACCGGCTACACTGACGGCGGTACGCCAGTCCGCTGGCGAGCGCCACTCCTCGCCTTCGTAGCTCAGGGGATAGAGCACCGCTCTCCTAAAGCGGGTGTCGCAGGTTCGAATCCTGCCGGGGGCACAACGGTTACCGCTCTGACCTGGGGTTTCTCACCCAGGAAGGCGCTCTACTCGGCCTCGGACTCCTCGTCCGAGGCCGTTTGCGTGCGCGGACGGAGAGTCGATCTCCAAAATTCCTCCCACGGATCAACACCATCCGGTGACACTGATCACCACAGTGCAAAGCTGTCCCGGATCACCTTGTCGCTGGTACGCAGGGCCGCCGACAGCTCACCGTGCAGATGGTCCGGGATGGCCCCGGCACCCAGCGCGCAGGCCCGGACCAGGGCGTGGCAGTCCTGGGCCTCCCGATCTGTGGCCAGGGTGAGGAAGCACGGGTGGGCCATAACCTCGCGTGCCGCGTAGCCGTCCTCGGCTTCGGTCGTCCTGCGGTGGAGGTCTTCCGCGATGTGCTGCGCGGCGGGTGCTTTGACGGTGTCGACCGTGTCGAGAATGGTGAGGCCCAGCCGGATGTCGAAGACGGTCATCCCGGGCTCTGCCGACCGTTGAAGGTAGGCCGCGATCAGTTCTGCCAGGTGGTCATCGCATGGCTGTTGGGCCTCGCGGCGGCACAGGACGGCCAGGCACGCCGTGACGAGTTGTTCCCAGGGGTCTCCGGGCGTCGTGTCGTGGAGGAGCGTTGCTGCCGATGCCGTGTCGCCGGATACGAGGGCGGTCAGTACGGCGACCTGGCGGCCGTCGAGCATCCGCTTGCCGACGCCCCGGTGGGACTCGATGTGCGTCAGGGCCTCAACCCAGCGTCCGGCGGTGGTGAGGGTGCGTGTGCCGTCGGCGAGGAGTACCCGCCAGAGCCAGGCACGGACCTCTTGGCGGTCGGCTTCGGTCGCCGTGAGGTCCGCCGGTATCCCGACGCCGTCGAAGCGGGCATGTGCGCCTGCCTCGACGGCTCCGTACAGGTCGAGCAGGCGTTGACGTCCCTCGTCGGCGCGGCCGACGCGGATCTGGAGGCGGGCGAGGTTGACGACGGGTTCGAGTCCTCGGATCGCGCTCGTCCCGGACAGCGGACAGGCGTGGAGGTACGCGGCGGCGTGCTGGTGGCACAGCTCGCGCGCCAGGTGGGGAAGGCCGAGGTCGGAGGCGATGAGCGCGGCCTGGTTGTAGACGGCCGATGCCAGGCCCTGGTCGGGCTTCCGTACCGCGGTGTCGGCCAGATCGGCGAGCGCGCGGATACGTTGGGGCAGGGGTGAGCAGGCGGGGCGGAATCGGGCGACGAGCGGGAAGCGCTGGGCGGTGGGTCCGTGCGGGTCCATGAGTCCCCCGGGGCGTGGTTGGGGACGGTGCCCGCCCGCCGTAGGCCGACGGGCACCGCCGTCTATCTGTCGGTTGTCACTGCCAGTCGACGACGATCCGGTTCAGCGGGGTGTTGAGGGCGAAGAGACCGGGACGCTGTTCGACGGGTGGGGCGTCGAGAGGCTGGATCTCGAAGGTGGCCTCCCGGCCGCGGTACTCCCGGTCCCAGGTGCGGATGGCGTCGGCGACCTTCGCGGCCAGTTCATCGCTGCCGGGGCCGTGGCCGATGACACCGAACTCCCAGAGCTTGCCGCCCTCCGAGGTCCTCTTCTCCAGCAGCCGCCGGGCCAGGTACGTGACGGCGCCCTTCTCGACAGCCGCGGTGGACGATGGGTACGGGTCCTCGCTGAGCAGCCCGCCCTTGGCGCTCTGCGGGAAGAGCATCCGGATCAGTCCGGAGGGCAGGGAACAGGTGAGGAACAGCTCCATCCATTCCGGCGACTCCAGGGCGCGGACCGTCATCCCGGTCCACTCCTCGATGCGCGGCTGCTCCAGAACGCGGGCGAGGGCGTCGGCGTCGATGTCCTGTCCGGCGGGGGCCTGAAGCCGGACGGTGCCGTCGGCACTGAGCGGAACGACCCGCCGGTCGTCGTCGGCGATGCCTCGCCGGAGCGGCATGAAGGTGTTCATCTCACTGCCGAGCGACACCCATCGGCCGCCGCGCTGTTCGTACGCGATGGAGCGGGCGACGCTGCCCTTGAGCCGCTGGGGGACGAGGAGCCTTCCCCCGGGGGCGAGTTGCTCCAGCCAGGCGTGCGGCACACCGTGCGCGCCGACGGTGGCGATGATCCGGTCGTATGGTGCGCCTTCCGCGTATCCGAGAGCGCCGTCCCTGGTAACGGCCTCGACGTTGGTGATCCCGGCTGCGGCGAGGTGGGCGCGGGTGCCCTCCACGAGGTCTTCGTCCACGTCGAGGGTGGTGACGTGACCGGTCTCGCCGACCAAGTGCGCGAGAAGTGCGGCGTTGTAGCCGCTTCCGGCGCCGAGTTCGAGGACGCGGTCGCCGGGACGAACGTCGAGCTGGTCCAGCATGAGGGCGACGACCCCCGGCTGGGAGGCACAGGAGATGGAGGTGCCGTCGGTGTCGTACTTGATGTGCACCGGCGCGTTGGCGTAGGCGTCTTCGAGTGACGCGTCGGGCACGAACGCATGGCGGGGGACGGTCCGCAGGGCGTTCTCGACGGCTGCGGTGCCGGCGTGTCCGTTCGCCCGGATCTGGTCGACCAGGGTGTTCCGGAGGCGCTCGGCCTCCGCCGAGTCGGCGGTGATCGTGTCGGTGTTCACCGCGCCGACGTTGTCGACGTCCGCCGCTGCCCCGCTGAGCGCTGCGGTGTTGTCACTGGTTCCCATGACTACCTCTCGTGCGATGTTGAACAGAGCGCTCTGGTCGTCCCGAAGGAGACCGGCGCGGTTGGCGTGGAAGATCACGTGGTGGGCGAGCACCGCCCGCAGGCCACGGGTGAGACCACCGTGGTTCGCGAGATCGGTGAGCGCCGCCCCGGCCCGCTCGAAGGCGGTGACCCATTCGTCATGCCTGTGGAACGGGCCGCCCGGGTGGCAGAGACTGCGGGCGTCGGCCGTCATCAACTTTCGTACGGTGGGAGCAAGCTCGGCGGCCCGTTCGGCCGGCAGCGGATCGGTGGCCGGTCGAAGGGCGGCGACCTTCGACCAGACGTCCCCCTGCTCGAACCAGTCGAGCCCGGCACCGCGCAGCATGGAGCTCACCAGCAGGACGACGGTCTCTCGCCGCCCCAGGTGCCTCGGGCCCGGCTGGTACGTCAGCAGGTGATGGGAGTCGCTGTGGAACAGCTCGTGGGCTGCGTCCATGGCGGCCCGGCCGCCGAACGCGTCGGTCTCGGGCTCGTAGGTATCAGGCCGCCACGATACGACTGAACCCTCACCGACCAGGTCGTCCAGCAGCGACTCCACGACTGAGGCCGGTTTGTCGGCGCGATACCGCAAGGGCCAGGGCTGCTTGTTCATGAACCACCAGCCGGAGAGCTGCCCGGCCGCCTCGGCGGTGATCAGCGCTGGGGCGAGGCGTTTGGCGATGACGAGTTGGGCGCGCGGGCGGTCGACGAAGGTGATGCTGTGCTGGTGCCAGCGGTCGGAAGGCATCGGGGTCCTTCGGTCGGTGGATCAGGCGATGAGCAGGCAGGAGTCCCAGGAGGATCGGGGCGGGGTGGTGGTGCTGGGCGCGATGAGCGCCAGGGCGACACCGGCAGCACCGTCGAGAAGGCCGGGATCTCCGCTCCTGAGCGCCGCGCCCGGTGGGTGGATCTTGTCCAGGAGAGCCGGGATCGCGGCGCGTATCCGGTCCGCGGTCATGGCATGGGCGTCGTCGGCGACACGGGCGGCGAGGTGGGCAAGCCCCGCGAAGCCGTGGCAGAGGCCGTCGTCCGTGATGACCTTGAGCTGATCGGAGTCAGTGAGGGCGGCCACGAGGGCGTTCTCGGCCTCGATCCGGCGGTGGGCGTCTCCGAGGATGAGCGCCGCGAGCTGCTGAGCACGGGCGAGGCCAGCGGTCCCGTAGCACCACGACGGTCGCCGGGGCACGGACGGAGTCAGACGGTTGGCCCGCAGTTCGTCCCGGGTGATCCAGTACGGCCACGCCGGACCGGGCCCGGTCTCCCAGCGGTCCAGCCACGCCAGGATCGTCCGCATCGCCGCGTGGTGCCCGCTGACGACGGTTCCGTGCTGGGCGGCCAAGGCCAAGAGGGCGAGTACGCCGCCGATGCCGTGCGCCATGCCGTGGTTGGCGTGGCCGCCGGGGAAGCGGTCGTCCGGGTTGCCCGAGGGGCCGGTCTCCGTCCACCAGCCGGGCAGGGTCTCGTCCTGGTCGGTCAGCGGTTCGGTGAGGCGTACGCAGTAGTCGAGCACGGCACGCGTCGTGTCGCCGTCGGGGCTGCGGCGCAGAAGATATGCCCCGTACCCGGTGAGCCCTCGGATGGCATCGAACTCGGCGAGCTGAGGCAGGCGCCCGGCGTCGATGCGGCGGTGGGCGGCATCCAACCGGCGCCCAACATCGATCGCGATCTGCTGGTCCATTGCCTCCAAGGCGCGCTGGTATGAGCCGGGAACCTGGTCCGCCGCACAGGCCAGGGCATGGGCAAGGGCGGGAGCCCCGTAGAAGGGGTGGCTGTCGGGACCGCTGGTGAGGGGTTGGCGGGAGGCAGCGGCGAGCCAGTCGTGAGCCCGCTGCCATGGTCCGAGGCCATGCGCGGCCAGTTCGATGTGCAGGAGTGCGATGCCGGGAGGGCCGTAGGCCAGGTGCTGCCCGTACGAGGGCACTGCCCAGGACCGGGGCACGTCGGGATCGGCGAGCTGGGACGCGATGGCGGCGGCCAGGTCGAAAGCCGGGTGGGTGGTCATGACGGCCTCCTCTTTCCACGGGCGGTCCAGGCGAGAGCGGCAGCGCGCGCCAGGTAGAGGCACACCTCTTCCTCGGGGAAGTTCACCGCGACATGCCGCACGAAGTGGACGTGCAAGAGGGACGTCAGAACGTCGTCGACGGCGATTCCCTGGGTGTCCGGACCCGGCAGGTGGGGCCGGTAGGCAGCAAGGGCCGCGTCCCGGTCCGCCCACCCGGACACGATGGCTTCCCCGCCTGGTACTCCGCGCAGCGCCGCCCAGTCGTCGCGGGGGTCGGCCAGTCGTACGGCCTCAGTGAACTGCGGGCGCGATACGGGTGCGGGAGCCGTCGGTGGAATGTGGTCGAGCAGCCACCGCATCCCGGCTTCCGTGCTGCCGAGGAAGGCGGAGGCGATGGCGGCGGTGTGCGCCGCCACCAGGGCACGTTGGCCGGGACGCTGCCGCTGCGCGAGCTGCGCCACCACGGCACGCGAGTCGGCCCGGAAGACATCCTCGGCGGCCTCCCACGCCGCGCCGGAACCCCAGCGGCCCATCTCGCGGTACGAGGTCGGATAGCGCAGATCGGCAAGCAGGCCGGCCCGGCGCAGCTCGTCGGCCCACTCGCTCACCGCACGGGCGGTCTCGCCGAAGTCATCCGGATGGGGAAGAGCGATGCGGAGGCGGAGGTGCTGGGCCGGGTCGCGGAAGCGGATGAACCACCAGGGTGGGTTGCCGAGCTGCTTCAGTAGGTCGGGCAGGTGCTGGGCGAGCACGGTGTCCTGGCGGCGGGTGTCTCCGTACAGGGTGGACAGGAGTACGGGGGAGGTGGCTGGCGGCTGCATCTGTGCTGGTGAGAGCGCACGAGCCGGGGTGGGGGCGGGTAGGGGCGGCCACGCCGTCGGCCGTACCGCCTTGAGTGGCAAGACGACCTCGTGGGCACGCCCGCCGCACCAGCCGTACCCCTCCGGGGCTTCGACGAGCACGGCGGTGTGCGCACGGTCGAGGTGCTGGCGGAGCAGCGTTCGGTGACCAGCCTCGTCGAGGTCGAGGAAGAGGTGCTGGTCTCCCTCCACGAGATAGACCTGCCGTGGCAGCTGCCGCCGAACCCGCCAGTCGGCCAGGGCCGCATGCCACTTGGCGCCGCTGGGCAACTCCGACGACTCCAGCCGCCAGCGCGCCGGAGCCAGCACCGTACGTCCGTAGCGGAGACGCGGAAGGAACGGCATCGCTGCAGCGGCACCCCAATCGAACACGGTGACCTGCGCGCACTGGGCCCGGGACAGCTCGGTGAGGAAGCGTGCCAGCGGCGGGGTGTGCGTGCGCAGGTTCAGCGCGTTCATTCCCACCGCTTCGATGCGGTGGCCCCGCTCGGGGGCGGCCAGGTACATCCGGCGTCCGTCGCACGCGACCGCGAGATCGTCGAGGGTGAGAACGCCGGCGTCAGGGGCTCGGTGCTCCTGGAGGCTGATCACGGTGGGCAGGACCTGGGGTGTACGAGTGACATGAGCGCTTTCGGGGAGCAGCGGCGGGAAGGAGAGCTGCGCGGGCACGGTGTCACCGTCCGCGGTCGGGAGATCAGCCAGCTCCGTGCTCAGCGCCTCACGGTCTGCGGGCTCCAGCACACTGAGGAAGCGTCCCGTGGAAACGCCGACGCCGCGTGACACGCTCACGATCTCCAGCCGGAACCGCCCGCGCCGCAAGTCCTCCGAGCCGGCCGAGTGCACCCGTACACCTACCTCCAGGTGCGGTGGAACCCGCAGGTCGTCGGGCCCCACATCGAGAGCGGCGACCAGCTCGTCGGTGAGGACGACCTCCTCCTGGCCTTCGAGCGCGGCAGTCTGCGCCAGGCGTACGAGTACGTCGTCCCGAGCGGAGACCCGAGGCCGGCGCGCACGGGCCGGAGTGCCCGGGTAGCCGTCGGGATAGCCGACGCCACTGTCCGCCACGGCCTCCTTGAGGGGCACCATCGTGCCGATGCCGTACCGCTCGTAGAACCGCTGGTGATACTCGCCCCAAGCAGCGGTTCCGTACGGGCGAGCGCTCAACCGGGTCAGGACGAGCGCGGCACGTTCGACTTCCCGGGCCAATGCCTCCGGCAGGACGAGCTTTGCGTTCAGCTGTAGGTCGAACGCGATGGGGTGGCGCTTCCCGTCCGGCACGAGCTCCCGCATCCGCGCGGCGGCTCTGTCCCGACCGTCATGCGTGGAGCACTCCCTCAAGGCTGACCGGATCGCGCGCAGCTCGGCCACCGTCTTCGAGGTCCGTGCAATGCTCTCGGCTTCGACGGCGTCGAGCTGGTCGACGAGGTACCCGAGAGCGTCGGTCTCCGTGCTCGGGGCGTGCAGGCCGGTGATCAGCACCCGCCGTCGGATCAGCTCCGCCAACAGCCGACGGGTCTTCTCCGGCCCGGCCTCGGGGAACTCCGCCCGGAGTTTGCTCAGAAGCCTGCCCACCCTGATCGGCACCTCGGCCGCGGTGAGGGTCGCCCGCACTGGTGCGGTAAGGGCCAGCGATGCCTCGACGGCGCGGGTCTCGTCGCCTCGGGCATCAGACTGAAACGGCACGATGAGCCGGTCCTCACGGACCGACGCGGTGTTGTTGGCAACGACGGACAGCCGTTCGAGCAGCTCCGGGCACGACTCCAGCCGCTGTACGACCGTGGCCAGCCACTCCGCCCCGGCTCGGCCGACGAGCACGTGTTCCTCGCCCCAGTCCGCACTCGCCCGCGATCCGAATGATGCGGCGGCCACACCGGCGAACAGCCCAAAGGGAGTCGCCCGGTGCTGGGCCCGCAACAAATACCGGACCACGGAAAGTACCGTACGCCGAAGGGCCCGCAGATCGGGCCGTTGAGCTGTGCACAGGCTCTGCACTTGCGCGGCCAGCGCCGGACTGGAGTGCTGCAAGCTCTCGGCGAAGACCTGGTTCGCCCAGACCGCACGCAGCCACGCCGCTTGATTTGCTGCGGCATCGGTCAGCCCGTCGTTCAGGTCGGGCCACGGAGGGACCGCCAGCGGCGGCCGGGCGACGGCGCGCACGAGCACGGTTGTTCCAGCGCGGAACGCAGCAGTCACGGTAACCACCGACTACCTCCGTAGGGTGCGGGAACGGGCGGCTGGTGCCGCCGCACGGAGGCAGCGGCACCAGCCGAACTGGCCAAGGGCAGGTCAGGCGACGTTGGTCGTGCAGGCCCCGCAGGTGGTGCCGCAGTTGTCGTCGGTCAGATTGACCAGCCCAGCCGGGTCGGCAATCTCGACGAGGGAGACATCCAGGTCGAAGCTGTCCGATGCCTCGGGCGTCCGGGGGCGGACCTGGGTGAGACTGGGGATCACGATGTTGCGCGTCATGGTGACTACCTCCTTGTTTCGTGGGTTCACTGGTTGATGCAGCCGACGGGTCGTTCATCCGTCGCTGGTGAGCTGAAGCTCGGCCCAGACCTCCTTTCCCCATGGGCACCTGTCCGAGCCGTACAGGTCATAGCCCCTGCAGTCCGACACCGCGTCGATGAGAAGCAGGCCGCGGCCCGACTCGTCACCGTGGTCCGCGTGGCCGGCGGCGGGCAGACGCTCCGGTTCCCAATCCACGACGCCGACCCGGACCCGAGACGCGCTCGGGCGTCCCACGGTCAGACGGATGTCGTGGCACGAGGTGTGCTTCGACGCGTTCGCGATCAGTTCCGTGACGATCAGCACGGCACCGTCGGCGAGTTCATCCAGGCACCACGCACCGAGTACACGCTGGACTAGCTTGCGGCCGGTCTCAGCGGTGGACGGCTGGCACGGGATGGTCTGGCTGTAGGCGGGGTGCCCGACACGGGCGGCATGAACAGGTGTGTTGAGACTCGTCATGGGGATGGAGCCTTCGGGTTGTCTCGGTGCCCGGTCCGCCCCTTGCGAGATGTGAGCGTGCGGACCGGGCCGTCAACAGCCGCCCGGGATGGTGGGCGGCCGACACCCAGATAACCCCGGTTTCCGTTCGGCTGGTTAGGGCCATCAGGCAGGCGCTCAAGGGCCGACCTAGGGCGATTTGACCCAGCGTTTACCTGACGACTGGGCCACGCGAGCGCTACCGTGCCGGGATGGATGCCACGCGCAACACCGTTCTTGAGGCGTGGATGGCAGAGCACGGCTACAGCTCCAACAGCCTCGCCGACGCTGTGAACAGGTCCTTAGAGCAGTTGACCGGAAGGCCCGGAGGGCTCGACGGATCATCGGTCCGGGGCTGGAAGGCCGGCCGCGTGAAGTGGCCGAAGTCAGCCACTCGCAAGGCCCTTGAAGACATCGCTGGTCTGCCCGCCACCGCTTTAGGGTTCGTACCACGGGGCAGGACTCTGTCGGCCCTGGTTCCACCGCAGCAGGAGGACCCTGACATGAAGCGCCGCACACTCGTCGGCGGGCTCGCGACGGCCGCCGTCGCCGCGGCCTCACCTGGCACCGCGTCGCCACGCAGGATCGGCATGAGCGACGTCGACCGTCTCCAGAAGCGCTTCGCCGAGATCATCGCCAGCGACCACCGGCACGGCGGCCGGCTCGGTATCGAACAGCGAGCCGCCGCCCTCGCCGACGAGGCACTGAACCTCCAGAACGCGGGAAGCGCCACCCAACGCGTACGCAGCAGCCTCTACGCCTCCGCAGCAGCGTTCCGCTCCTCGGCGATGTGGGCCGCGATCGACGGCCGGCGCTACGACGACGCCAAGACCCACATGCGGGAAGCTCAGACCCTCGCCGAGATGTCCGGTGACCAGGCGATCAAGTTCCGCATCTGGAGCCACACCGGAACCATGTACCGGCACCTCGGCCGCCCCGCAGACGCCCTCGCCGCGAACGACGTGGCCCGCAACCTCTTCCTCACCCGGCGCGACCCCCTGTTCGCGTCCCTCGGCCTGGCCCGGCAGGGAGCCATCCTGGGCACAGCCCAGGATCGCAGCGGCATGCGTCGAACGTTCGACCAGGCACAGGAGGCCATGCTGCGCTCCAACCCGACGGACTACCGCCCCGTGTGGATGCTCGCCTTCTACGACCAGGCCGAGCTGGACTCACTGGCCCTGTCCGCGAACCTGGCGCTGGGCGACTACCCGACCGCCGAGTACCACGCCCACCGCTGCCTGTCCGCGCTCCGCCCCCACATGATCAGATCCCGCGCCATCGCGACGACCCGCCTCGCACACGCCCAGCTCGCGCAGGGGGCCGCGGACGCCGCCACGGCCACCGCGATGAAGGTCCCCACCGACGTCGCCACCCACCATGCCCGGGTAGCCCGCATGCTCCAGGAGTTCGGCGCCGCCCTTCGCGCCACCGCTCCCGGCAGCATCACCGCGCAGACATGGACCGAGCACGCCGCCACCTGGAGGACCACCGCATGACCACGGCCCCCACCATCGAACTGCGCACCTTCACCACCCTCGGCCCGATCCGCGGCGACCTCCTCGACGTCTACGCCGACGTCCGCGCCCCCCTCCTCCACCTCCCGAACTACGCGGTCACCACCTTCGGCGAACGCCTGGACCGCCACGGCACCGAACCGGGCTTCGTCGCCGTCCTCGCCTACACGGACGACGAACCAGTCGGCTACGCCTACGGCAACACCATCGAACGCGGCGACCGCTACTGGCAGCGCACCACCCCGGAGCCGGCCGAGAAGTACACCGAGCGCCCAACGCTGGCCATGAAGGAGATCGGCGTCCGCCTGGCCTGGCGGAAGACCGGCACGGCCCGCCGCATCCACGACGCACTCCTCGCCGCCCGCCAGGAGCCCTACGTAACGCTCATGGTCAACCCTGCCGCTGGCGACGGAAAGGTCCACGCGCTCTACAGGTCGTGGGGGTACCAGGACATTGGACAGAGTCAGCCGTCACCAGCCTCGCCGTCCCTCACCGTGATGGTCCACGCCAACAGCTGACCCAGACGCGGGTCGCATCGGAGGTGCTCTCTGCGTCACATGCTCCCAGTAGTCAGCTTCTGCTCGTTGGCTGACCTGTACGGTCTCCGCGTCGCCCAGTATCGTGGCGGACCGAGCCTGGAGACCGGGGAGCCACACGCCGCGCCAGTCAGCAGCATCTCCAGGCCGCGCCCGGTTATTGACAAGCGGCCCCGAGGTCAGAGGCTCGGGCAGCAGTGGTACGGACCCTGTCTGCCTTCACCTATGTGTGGAGTGGTCTGCTGGAGGCAAGACCTGTGTGCTGCCGTACTAAGAATCCACCTGCTGATCGACCGCTGCTTCGTAGAAGGCATCCGCGAGGGCGACGATGATCGAGTTGATGGCCGGCCCGTCGGTGAAGAAGTAGTCAGCCATCGTGTTGTGGGCGTCCTGGTTGTCTGCGACCGCCTCCGTAACGGCTGCTTGGAAGTCTGGTGACTCCACGAACTGCTTCTTGGAGTTCACCTTGGTCTGCCTGATCAGGTTCGGGTCGGCGAGCAACCGCTGGACGAGTCCCTGTACGAACTCCCTGACCTGGGACTCGGCGAACGATTCGGCGCCGAAGAGGTCATTCATCTTGTCTATGACGACCTGGAGCGCGACGTACTTCGGATCCTTCTTCATTCCCGTGCCGGCTGCGCTGATGCCCTTCAGCTGCCCGTCGCCCACGAGCGAGATGTTGACCGGGATTGCCTTGTTGTGCTTGACCCCGACCAGCACCACGTCGGAGAGGTCCACGTCGGCCGCCCAGGCGGACTCGGCGATGACCTTCTCCAGCAGGCGCAGGAAGATCGAGAGCATCTCCATGTAGGGGTCACCGTAGTCGACGATCTGGGACATGAAGTCATAGAGACGTACGTAGGTGGAGACATCCTTGCGGAATAGGTCGAGCGCCTGGAGCGTGACCTTGTCCTCCTCCTCGATCGCCCGCGCGTAGCGGCGCCGGAAGTCGTGCTGCGCCGAGCTGATCGCCGCCGAGAGCGCGTTGTTGCCCTTCCGGGTCACCCACAGCTCGGCGACCTTGCGGACGTCGTCCTCGGTGTAGATTCCGGCCTGGGCAAGCTTGTTAGCCAGGTGGACGACGACGTACGGATCGGTCTCGGTCTCCAGGGTCGCGTTCTTGAAGTACGGCTCGAAGGCCGCCTTGATGTCCTCAGGCTTGTTGGCGAAATCGATGACGAACGTCTTGCGCTTCTGCTCCCCACCAGCGGTGCGGTGGGTGCGGTTGAGCCGCGAGAACGTCTGCACCGCAGCGACCCCCGACAGCTTCTTGTCAACGTACATCGCCGAGAGGAGAGGCTGGTCGAAACCAGTCTGGAACTTGTTGGCGACCAGCATGATCTTGTAGGTGTCGCCCTTGAACGCGGCTGCCAGATCAGCCCCCGCACCGGGGTTCATATTGGCCTCGGTGAACTCGTCATCCTTTGACGGCCGCGGGCCCCAGTCGCTGTGCCAGGTCTCGTCCTCGACCATCGTCACCCCGGCGGAGAAGGCAACCAAGGTGCGGTAGTTGTACGAGGCATCCTCGGTGCGGCGCCTGGCGATGTAGGCGTCGATGGCCAGCTTGTACTTCACCGCAGACTTGCGCGAGTCGGTCACCACCATCGCCTTCGCCTTGCCTTCGAGCAGGTAGGCGACGTTGGCGTGGAAGTGCTCGACGATGATCTGCACCTTCTGGCTGATGTTCGTCGGGTGGAGCTTCACCCACCGCATCAGACCCTTGCGGGCGGTGGCCTCCTCGACCTCCCCGCCGTCGCCGCTCTCGGCCTTGCCGGCGATTTTCAGCGCGGTGTCATAGTGCTGGTAACCCCTGAGCACGTCGAGGATGTAGCCCTCCTCGATCGCCTGCTTCATCGAGTACAGGTGGAATTCGTTCGGCTTCCCGTCGGCCCCCTTGCGGCCGAACAGCTCCAGCGTCTTATTCTTCGGCGTCGCGGTGAAGGCGAAGTAGGAGATGTTGTCCGACTCGGCCCGCTCGGTCATCTCAGAGGCCAGGATCGACTCCACATCGACCTCGCCGCCCTCCTCGATCTCCTTGACCTCCTCGGCCGTCAGCACCTGCTTCAGCTTCGAAGAGATCTGCCCCGACTGGGAGGAGTGCGCCTCATCGGCAATGACAGCGAACCGTTTGCCCTTCAGGCCAGCGTTGCTCCGGATCTCGTTCAGCGCATGCGGGAAGGTCTGCACCGTCACCGCGATGATGAGCTCACCGTTCTTCAACGCCTGCGCCAGCAGACCCGACTTCGACTTCAGGCCAGCCTTGCGGACGTCCTCGGGGCTGATCGTCCTGACGATCTTGTCGGTGCCGTCGATCTGCCGGATCGCATCCTGCAGCTGGGAGTCGAGCACAGTGCGGTCCACGACCACGATGACCGAGTCGAAGACCTTCTGATTGTCGACATGCAGCCGCGCCAGCCGGTGAGCCGTCCAGGCAATGGTATTCGTCTTCCCCGACCCGGCCGAGTGCTCAATCAGGTACCGCTGCCCGACACCCTCTTCCTTCACCGCCTCGACGATGTTCGTGACGGCCTCCCACTGGTGGAACCGCGGGAAAAGCATGCTCGTACGCCGCACCGAGGTGCCGGTAGTGACGTCCCACTCCTCCTTGGTCTCCACGATCATCAGCCGCCCGATGATGTTCAGCCAGGCGTGCTTCTCCCAGACACGCTCCCACAGGTACGCCGTCGACGACCGGCCGTCCGCACCGGGCGGGTTGCCGGCTCCACTGTCGAAACCAATGTTGAACGGCAGGAAGTGGGTCTTCTCCCCCTCCAGCCTCGTGGTCATCGCCGCCAGGTCGTTCGAGACCGCGAAGTGCACGAGCGCCCGGTACCCGAACGACAGCAATGGCTCCGGCCGCCCGTTCGTCAGCGGATTGCGACGCAGCTTGTACTGGTTGACTGCCTCGTCCAGCGACTGGGTGAAGTCGGTCTTCAGCTCCACCGTGGCCACCGGAAGCCCGTTGATGAAAAACACCAGATCGATACTGCGCTGGTCAGCGGTCGAGAAGTGCACCTGCCGCACCACCCGCACCCGCATCGCCTCGTAGAGCGTCGTCGTGGTCTCGTTGAGCGACGTCTCCGGTCGGAACTGCGCCATCTTCAACCGGCCACCGCCTATGTACTGCACCCCGTTGCGCAGGATGTTCAGCGTCCCACCGCCGTGCTCCAGCGGCCGGTCAAGCGCCGCGGTCAGTACGTCGAGGAACTTCGCCTGCGAGCCCGCCGACTTCAACGCCTTCTCGTACGCCAGCTTCTGCGTCTTCTCCAGCCATGCGAACAGGTCTTTGGGAAACAGTGCCCGCTCGCGGTCGTATCCCGTGTCGTTGGCCGAGTACAGCCAGCCGCAGCCCTTGAGGTACTCGCAGATCTCTGTCTCGAAGACCACCTCCTTGTGGTCAGCCATCACGGCACCTCTCGTACGTCGATCTGCCCCGTCACCGCAGCCGTGATCACCGCAGACCGACGTTCCCTGCAGAGCTCGATGAACCGGTCCGACTCGGCGATGAGCGCGTCGATCTTCGCGGTCTCTCCGTCCAGGCACTGGACGATGCGGCGTTGCTCGTCGAGCGGCGGGAGCGGGATACGGAAGGCCTTCAGGTCACCCATCCCGATCGTTCGGATCGTCGATCCGTTCTGGAACGAGTCGAAGAATGGCTGCATCGCATCCTCGAACAAGACCCAGAGGTATTCAGGGTCAAGGTCAGGCCCGCACACCCACGCCGCGAAGTGCTGAGATGTCGCCATCGGGGCACCCATGATCGCCGTCCGGCCGACAGTCGCGTCTCGCGAGAGGACAACGGTTCTTGCTGGAAGGAGCCGGGCAGAACTGTTGGCGATCCCAGCGTCGCTGATGTGTTGTGCCGTGTCCTGCAGGTACTTGACGCCCCGCATCATCCCAACGTCGTGGAGGCTTACCCATGGGATATAGCAGTCCCGCCACCAGTCCTCGCGGGAGCGGCTCGGCGTGTGCCCGCTCTCCAGCTCGGCGACTGACGTGAGCGGGACAACACGCCAATCAGCTGGGAGATTCTCTGCCCACGGCAGAGGGCTCTCGACCTCATCGGTCGGCACTGTTCCATGCAAAGCAACGTTGACACGGAGCGCAAACCGCCGCTCCCGGAGCATTTCAATCAGCCGCTGTTGCTCTTCGATGAGCGTGTCGATGCGGGCCGTTTCGCGGTCAAGGTAGTCGGCGATTGCGCGCTGCCCATCAGCCGGTGGCAGGATGACGGGCAAGCGAGCAACATTCGAGAACTTCAACGATTGACGGACGCCCCCGCCAAGACCGTAGAAGACCTTGGTCACGTCGTACGACCGCATTAGGTACTCGGCGTAACGCGCGTCAATTCCGGTTGGCCTCGCCGAGACGTATGCGGACGTGATGATCCCGCGCTCAGTCACACGCGCCGATCGCAGGCTGCGCTGGTCGTTCTGAAGGTCAGTAAAGCGAAAGACCAAATGGTTCGGCTCGACGATTTGATAAGTCTCGAAGGACTCAGGCAGGAGACCCCCAATGGCGTCGATATCTTTTCTAATGATGCGTCCGAAACTGAGGGACAGAAGATTACTCTCGGTCAGGCCAACGTTCTTGACCTTCGACTCGTGGAGCACAGACATCAGCGGCACTGTGTCCCACCCCTTAGGGATGCGGCCAACCCAAGGGACACCACTGTCCTGATACTCGGCGTACGACATCATCATCCCTCGACCTCGCGCAGCAATTCGAGGATCTTAGCGACCTGCTTCTCCAAGTCGGCGTCGATCTCGGCGAGCAAACGGGGCGGAACGTACTTATAGAAGTGGCGGGTAAAGGGGATCTCGTAGCCAGTCTTGGTCTTGGCCAAGTCAACCCAGGCGTCAGGAACGTGCGGCTTCACTTCCGCATCGAAGTACGCCTGGATTACTTCGCGCTCCCCTGCCGCACCAACGGTCGAGCCACCATAGGTGAAGGGCACGTTCTCGGTGTCGCGCTTCTTCGAGTCTGGCTTCGGGTTGCCCTTTCGGTCGACGGCAGGATTCCCGCCCCTATCGAGCAGAGGGCGCTCGACGGTGACAGTCCAGTAGCCGAACTCATCGTTGCGCAGGACTTTGGAGAGCTCGGGGTCGGCGTCCTCGAAGTCGGCGTACAGCCGCACGACCTTGGCGCGGTCGTCGTCGCTGATCTCGCGCCCCTTGGACCCTAGGTTCTTGCGCATCTTGGTCCAGAACGACGTGCCGTCGATGAGTTGCACCTTGCCCCGACGATCGGGGTGCTTGGTGTTGTCAAGAATCCAGATATAGGTGGCGATGCCGGTGTTGAAGAACATGTTGGTCGGCAGAGCGACGATCGCCTCGACGAGGTCTTTCTCCAGCAGCCATCTGCGAATATCGGAAGGGCCGGATTCGGCACCTCCGTTGAAAAGTGGCGAACCGTTCATTACGATCCCGACGCGCCCCCCGCCGTCCTCGGGTTCACGCATCTTGTGGGTCAGGTGAAGCAGGAAGAGCATCTGACCGTCAGATGTCGCAGGAAGCCCCGGCGCAAAGCGACCATAGGGGCCAGCGGAATCGCGCTCCTCATTGACAGCCTTGGCATACTGCTTCCAGTCCACCCCATAGGGCGGATTGGACATGCAGAAGTCGAACTGGCGCCCCTTGAAGGCATCGTCGGTGAGCGTGTTCCCGAAGGCGATGTTGGAGGTGTCGTGGCCCTTGGCGAGCAAATCGGACTTGCAGATGGCGTACGACTGCGGGTTGTACTCCTGGCCGTACAGGCTCAGCTTCGCTTCGGGGTTCTCGGCGAGCAGGTGTTCCTCTGCCAGGGAGAGCATGCCGCCGGTACCGGCGGTGGGGTCGTACAGCGACCGGATGATGCCACCCTCGGTGAGGTCGACGTCCTTCTCTGCGAAGAGCAGGTCGACCAGCAGCCGGATCGCGTCGCGCGGCGTGTAGTGGTCTCCGGAGGTCTCGTTCGCTGCCTCGTTGAACTTGCGGATGATGTACTCGAACGCATCCCCCATGTCTGCGTTGGACACCACGCCGGGATGCAGGTCGACGGCGCCGAAGGACTTGACGATCTCGCGCAGGAGCCCGGCCTTCTCCAGGGCCAGGATCTCCTTCTTGAAGTCGAAGTACTCGAACACGTCCACGTCGGCGGAGAACCGGTCGATGTAGTCGGCGAGGTTGTCCGCCAGCCCGTCCGCATCGGCCAGCAGGTTCGCGAACTCGTAGTTGGACGTGTTATAGAACGTCCGCCCCGTGGCCTTCTTGACCTCGACCTTGAGCCGGTTCGGGTTCTCGTACCTCGCAGTCAGCTCCTGTACCATCGCGCGGTCCGGTTCGAGTACACAGTCGAGCCGTCTCAGGATCGTGAACGGAAGAATCACTGTCCCGTACTGGTTCGGGCGATAGGGGCCCCGAAGCTGGTCAGCGATCAACCAGATGAAGCTACCGAGCGTGCTCACAAGGTTCCTCACGAGAATCGTCTAGCAATGACGTCACTCTGCCAGATGTAGCAGCCACCGTCCCGTGGTTCAGCCATGGGACCTCCTCTGCATGCTCTTCCTGATCGACCCAGGTGCTTGCACGTGTAGCCGGAGCGGCAACTCCGCTGGCGTTGGAAAATGCAAAGCAAACCGGGCGCCGCAGCCCCCACTACGGCGAGATAGAAATGCGCCGGCACGACACCGAGATACCTCAGGTGCGTGAGCAATGCGTGAGCGGACTGCCCGATACAGGGCGGCATGAGCCGGATCAAGTGGCTCGCCGCGCGGTTCTGACCAGGGGAAACAGCACCGCGCGCGGCAGCGCCAGGCATCACCCAGCAAGGATTCGACCCCACTCCTAAAGCGGGTGTCGCAGGTTCGAATCCTGCCGAGGACACGCTAAAGCAGCAGGTCAGAGGCCCTGTCGTTCACTAGGGCGACAGGATCTCCGGCGTGCAGCACACATAAGGACGTCCGGCGAGCGGCACGCGAGGCCGGGAGCCGTCTGAGCTGGAAGACAATCACGCGGCTGGTCGGCGGCCGGCTGCTCGTTCTTGATGAGCGAGAGGTCCCCAAGAAGATCGAGAAGCGCGCCAGGGACGCGGCTGCCGGGACGATGGACCGGGATGGCGGGAGGACCGTTGAGCCGGGCCGACCTGCCCGAGCCCGGAGCGGTGCTCGCTAAGCTCGACTCCATAGCTGACCAGGCCGGCGACGAGGCAACGGAGGCCAGCCGCCGACTCGGCTTCCCGCCCGAGGAGTACCCGCCCTTCGTCCAAGCCAGCTAGGCAGTTTCGTTTGGATCTTCTGCTCGTTGGCCTGGGTGGGTCGTTGACTGACGCACAGTGGGCGCGGATTGAACCGTTGCCGCCGGATCGGACGCCGAAGCGCGGTGGCCGGTGGCGTGACCACCGCGAGGCGATCGACGCGATCGCTTTCAAGTTCCAGACCGGCTCGCAGTGGGTTCACCTGCCGGAGAGGTACGGAAACTGGCGGGCCCGGCGCGTTCCTCGCGCGCTGTAATTCATCAACTCTCCTTGCGGCGATCGCAGGCGTGTTTGGCGCGTCCGTGCCCGGCCTCGCAGACCTCCTGGGCCTGATGCGCACGCTCGGCTTCCGCCGCCTCACGCACCTCGCCTTACGGACCGCCGCCAACAGAACGATCCGCTGCCCGGAGGGGGCAGCCCGTACAGGATGCCCAAGCCTCTGGCTGTGACCCGCCCCGCCCTCTGCCTCCCACAGCCCCCGCAGCCCCGCCGCAAGCGGCTATACACACCATGTATACGCAGTGTGTATAGTCCTCGGCATGTCCATGGGTCACACACTGCTCGGGCTCCTGGAGTCCGGGCCGCGCCACGGTTATGACCTCAAGCGCGCCTTCGATGAGAAGTTCGGCCATGACCGGCCGGTCCATTACGGGCAGATCTACGCGACGATGTCGCGGCTGCTCAAGAGTGGGTTGGTGGCGATCGATGGTGTGGAGTCGGGTGGTGGCGGGCCGGAGCGGAAGCGGTACGCGATCACTGAGGCTGGGATCAGTGATGTCGGGCAGTGGCTGGGGCGGCCGGAGAAGCCGCAGCCGTATCTGCAGTCGACGCTTTATACGAAGGTTGTGCTCGCCCTGGTCACGGGGCGGAGTGCGGCGGGTCTGCTGGATACGCAGCGGGCCGAACATCTGCGGATGATGCGCATTCTGACCGACCGCAAACGCGGCGGAGACTTCGCTGATCAGCTCATCTGCGACCACGCCCTGTTTCATATGGAAGCCGATCTGCGCTGGCTGGAGCTGACAGCCGCGCGTCTGGACCGGCTCGCTAAGGAGGTCGGCGCGTGAGCGCGTACCCCGGTTCTCTTCTCTGGGCCCAGGATCTGCGGAAGGTCTATGGCCCCACACCCGCCCTCGACGGGGCGTCCTTCTCCGTTCGCGCGGGTGAGGTCGTGGCCGTGATGGGGCCGTCGGGGTCGGGGAAGTCGACTCTGTTGCACTGCCTGGCCGGGATCATCTCCCCGGACTCGGGGTCGATCGGCTATGGCGGTCAGGATTTGGCGACGATGTCGGACGCGCGTCGCAGTGCGCTGCGGCGGTCGGAGTTCGGTTTTGTGTTCCAGTTCGGGCAGCTGGTGCCGGAGCTGACGTGTACGGAGAATGTGGCGCTGCCGCTGCGGCTGGCGGGGGTCGGGCGGAAGGAGGCGCAGCGGGCCGCGCTGGAGTGGATGGCGCGGCTGGAGGTGGCCGAGGTCGGGGACAAGCGGCCGGGGGAGGTCTCGGGAGGGCAGGGGCAGCGGGTCGCGGTGGCGCGGGCGCTGGTGACGTCGCCGAGGGTGATTTTCGCGGACGAGCCGACGGGGGCGCTGGACTCGCTCAATGGGGAACGGGTGATGCAGCTGCTGACGGACGCGTCGCGGGAGACCGATGCGGCGGTCGTCCTGGTGACGCACGAGGCCAGGGTGGCCGCATACTCGGACAGGGAAATCGTTGTGCGTGATGGCAAGGTTCGAGACATGGCAGGCACGGTATGAGTCAGCTCACGAAACCCCCTGTCGTCATGGTCACCGAGACCGATACCGACGGCGCGGGCGGGGTCCGGGGCTGGGTCAGGGAGCTGGCGCTGGGGCTGCGGTTCGCCGTCACCGGCGGCCGGCGTGGCTGGATACGCACGGCTCTGACCGCCTTCGGCGTGGGGCTGGGTGTGGCGATGCTGCTGGTCGCCTCGTCGATCCCGCAGATGCTGGAGAACCGCGATGGGCGCGGGGACGCCCGTCAGATCGCGAAGTACGACTCCGAGAAGGCGTCGGACCGCTCGTTCCTCTACTTCCCCAACAACACGGACTACCACGACATAACGGTGACCGGCATGCTCCTCCAGGCGGAGGGCAAGGGTGACATCGCGGCCCCGCCCGGTCTGACGGAGCTGCCGAAGCCGGGCGAGATGGCGGTCTCCCCCGCTCTCGCCGAGCTGCTGTCCTCTCCCGAGGGGGCGCTGCTGAAGGACCGGCTGCCGTACAAGATCACGGCCACGATCGGGGACACCGGTCTGACCGGGCCGAACGAGCTGGCCTATTACGCGGGCACTTCCGCTCTCACGGAGGCGAGCGCGGGCGGGCGCTCCGAGGGCTTCGGCGGCGGGCCCCGCTTCAGCGAACCGCTCAACGGGATACTGCTGCTGATCGTCCTGATCGCCTTCATCGCCCTGCTGCTGCCGGTCGCGGTCTTCATCTCCAGCGCCGTGCGCTTCGGCGGCGAGCAGCGCGACCGCCGGCTGGCGGCGCTGCGGCTGGTGGGCGCGGACCGGTCGATGGCGAACAGGATCGCCGCGGGCGAGTCGCTGTGCGGGGCACTGCTGGGTCTGCTGGTGGGCGGTGGGCTGTTCACGCTCGCCCGCCACTGGGCGAGCGAGGTCACGGTCTGGGACATCTCGGCGTTCCCCTCCGATCTCTCTCCGGCTCCGGCGCTGATCGCGCTGGTCGCCGTCGCCGTGCCGGCCGCCGCGATCGTGGTCACGCTCTTCACCCTGCGTTCGGTGTCGATCGAGCCGCTCGGTGTCGTACGGAACAGCACGCCGCGCACCCGCAAGGTGTGGTGGCGGGTGCTGATGCCGGTGCTCGGCCTGGTGCTGCTGCTGACGCAGACGGGCTCGATCTCGATGGGCGGCACCTCGATCAACTCGCTGCTGATCGGCGCGGGCGCGCTGATGGTGCTGGTGGGGATCACCGTGCTGCTGCCCTGGCTGGTCGAGGCCGTGGTGAAGCGGCTGGACGGCGGGCCGGTCGCCTGGCAGCTGGCGACGCGCCGGCTCCAGCTCAGCAGCGGTACGGCGGCCCGCGCGATCAGCGGCATCGTGGTCGCGGCGGCCGGGGCCATCGCGCTCCAGACGCTCTTCAGCTCGGTGGAGGGCAACTTCATCAAGCCGACCGGGGCGGACACCGAGCAGGCCCATCTCCATGTTTCCTCGCAGGTCCGGGACGGGGCCGAGGCACGCGCCAAGCTCGGGCAGTACGCGGACTCCAGGGGCGTCGCCGGGCTGGTCGGGATCGTGGAGTCGACGGCCAACCAGACGGGGCCGAAACCGGCGGGCGAGGAGGAGTTCCTCTTCACGGCTCTCACGGTCGGCGACTGCGCGTCGCTGCGGCAGCTCGCGAAGCTGCCGTCCTGCGAGGACGGCGATGTCTTCACCGTCGACAAGGTCGACAAATACGACCAGTACACGTACTACCCGCGTGCCGGGCAGAAGCTCTCGCTGGGCGGCAACCGGAACCACGGCGATGCCGGTGAGCAGCTGGCGTGGCAGATCCCCGCCGACGCCAAGAGGGTGAAGGCTCTCATCGACCCGTCCGGCGAGCGGACGGGCGGAGTGCTGGCCACCCCCTCCGCCGTGGATCTGGCGAAGCTGTCGAAGCCCTGGGCCACGGCCATGATCAAGCTGGACTTCAAGACGCCGAACGCCATGGAGCACGCGAGGAACGCGGTGGCCGAGCTGGCCCCGCCGCCCCAGCCGACCACCGTGCGGGAGATCGAGCTGAACGAGGTGAACGCGAAGTTCGCCGGTATCAGGACCGGTCTCCTCATCGGCGCGACGGCGACGATGGCACTGATCGCGGTCTCCCTGCTGGTCACCACGTTGGAACAGCTCCGGGACCGCAAGCGGCTGCTGGCGGTGCTGATGGCCTTCGGCGCCCGGCGCTCCACGCTCTGCTGGTCGGTGCTGTGGCAGACGGCCGTGCCGATCGGTCTCGGGCTGGCGCTCGCGACGGTCGGAGGGATGCTTCTCGGCCAGGTGCTGCTGCTGATGGTGGGAACGATCGCGACGGACTGGCTGGTCTTCCTGCCGATCATCGGGGTCGGGGCCGGGCTGATCCTGCTGATCACGCTGCTGAGCCTGCCGCCGCTGTGGCGGATGATGCGCCCGGACGGTCTGCGCTCGGAGTAGCCGCACAAAGCAAGTAAAGGAGGAGGGGGTACGGGGAGAGCTCCCCGTACCCCCTCCTCGGTGCTGCTACGGGACCTCGGACCGCGCCGCGTCCTGGATCACCCGTGTCACCAGATCGGGGTGGGACATCATCGACACGTGCGAGGACTCGATCTCGACGGTGCGCGAGCCGGCCCGCTCGGCCTCGAAGCGCTCCAGATCGGGGGCGATCGCCTTGTCGTTCTTCGACACGACGAACCAGGACGGGATGGTCTTCCAGGCCGCCGCCGTCGCCTCCTCGGCGAATCCGGCCGCCGCGACGGGCCGCTGTTCGGCCGCCATCACCCGGGTCTGCTCCTCGGGGAGGTCGGCGGCGAAGACGGCGTGGAACTTGTCCGTCTTGATGTAGAGGTCGGTGCCGCTGCCGTTGGCATCGGTGTACGGGACGGGGTTCAGGGCCGGTGCCAGTTCGCTGCCCGGGAACTTGGACGACAGCCCCTCGGGGGACTCGCCGATGTCCGGCATGAAGGCGGAGACGTACACCAGCGCCTTGACGTTGGGGTTCCCGGCGGCGGCCTGGCTGATGACCGCGCCGCCGTAGGAGTGCCCGGCGAGCACGATCGGGCCCTCGATCGACTTCAGGACCGAGGCCACGTAGGTTGAGTCGTTGCTGACGCCCCGCAGCGGGTTCGGCGGGGCCACCACCTTGTAGCCGCGGTGCTGGAGCCGCTCGACCACGTCGTTCCAGCCGGAGGCGTCGGCGAACGCGCCGTGCACCAGGACCACCGTCGGCCTGACCCGGTCGCCGGTGCCTTCGGGGGTTTCCTGGTCCTCGGGGCCGGCGACGGCGGGGCCGGCCGCGAACAGGGCGGCGGTCGCGACGAGGGCGAGCGCGCCCGTACGGGAGAGTCCGCGGCGGCGGCGCGGCCCCGGGGAGCCGGATCCGGCTCCGGCTCCGGAGGAGGAAGCGGGCAGGGAGGACACAGCCATGGCTGGCTCGTTTCTGCTGGGGGAAGGCTGTCGGTCCTCAGCGTTGGCGAGTCCCGGCGGCCCCGCGCGCCCCACGGAGCGGGAGAGTGAAACGGCCCCCGCGTCCGGGTGACGCCACCACACCGAGGGAGGGCGGCGGCCTCAGGGCCCGCGCAGCTCCTCGGGGCAGGGGGTCCCGCGCGAGATGCCGTACGGGGCCGCCAGCCGGTACTCCCCGGCCCGGGGCGCGACCAGTTCGGTCCACTCGTCGCCCTGCGCGTCCTCCTCGGCCTTGAGGAGACAGCCGTCCAGGTTCACGAAGGATCTCGGCTCGCTCTCCCCGCGAAGCTTGGACTCCTCCGTCTCCTCCGGTACGCGCACCTTCTCGCCGTCCGCGTCCACCAGGCCCAGCCAGGGCGAGTACGGCACACGGATCATGACCCGGCCCGGCTTGTCCACCTTGATCCGCACCTGGTCGGCGGCGGCCCGCTGGACGACGGCGGGCGGGTCGGCCATCGGCTGGGGGTCGCGGACCGCGAAGAGCTGCCAGTTCTCGTCGGACCAGATCCGGTCCAGATACGGCAGCCCCTGGCTCACCAGCTCCGCCTCCGCGCGCCCGCCGGTGTCGGGCGGACCCTCCGGCAGGACGACGTAATGCACCGCCCACCGGTCCAGCCAGGCCCGGTAGTCGGCGGAGCCCAGCGGGGTCTCCTTGTCGTAGAAGATCGGGTTCCGCTCCATGTCGGCCTGGCGGTTCCAGCCGCGGGCCAGATGGAAGTACGGCGAGAGCGCGGACGCCTCCCGATGGCTGCTCGCGGGGACCACCTCGACCCGGCCGCGCTCGGCCTTGACATCCTGGAGCTTGTCGACCAGCGGGGCCAGCTCGAACGTCCAGGACGCCGTCGGGGCCGTCCGCACGATGTCGTCCACGGCCTTGAAGCCGATCCAGAAGTTGAGCCCCGCGAAGGCGAGGACGAGCGCGTACCACTTCCGGGAGCGGCGGACGGTGTACGGCAGGGCGGCCAGCAGCGCCACCCCGGCGAAGAGCATCGGCAGCCGCGAGATGTTCGAGCCGATCTGGGAGTCGATGACCCAGGTCAGCAGGGTCGCGACGGAGTAGAAGGCGGCCCCGACCCGGACCGTGCGCCACTCCTTCGGCACCAGCAGAAGGACCGCGATCCCGAAGACGAGAGGGAGCGAGGTCGATCCGAAGGACATCGGCTGGGTCCCGGAGAAGGGGAACAGCCAGGAGGAGAGCGCCACGACCGCGACCGGCGGCAGGCCCAGGACGTACGCCCCCGGCCTGCGCCCGGTGAGGAAGAGCGCGGCGGCCACCACACCGACGAAGAGCCCGGCGACCGGGCTGGAGGCCGTGGCGAGCGCCGCGAGGACGGCGGTCACGGCCGCCTTCGCCCAGCGCCTGTGCAGCCAGAGGTAGGGCCAGCAGAAGAAGGCCGCGACCGCGCCCACCGCGAACATCATGCCGAGGCCGAAGGTGACCCGGCCGGAGAGCGCGTTGCAGAGGAAGGCGAAGACCCCGGCGAGCGAGCAGGCGAGCGGATTCCGCACGGCCCGTATCCGGACCAGGATCAGCGCGGTCAGCGCCGCCGAGGCCGTGCCCGCGAGCATCATGGTCGGCCGGACGCCGATCAGGGACATCAGATACGGCGAGACGACGCTGTACGAGACGGGGTGCATCCCGCCGTACCAGGCGAGGTTGTACGCCGAGTCGGGATGGCGGCCGACGAACTCGGTCCAGGCGTCCTGGGCCGCCAGATCGCCCCCGCTGTTGGCGACGAAGAGAAACCAGAGCACATGGGTGAGCGCCGCTGCCACGGTCGTGACCAGCACGGGACGGCGGGTGGCACGGTCCCGGAGGTCGGCGGCGGCCTCTCGCACACGGCCGCGCCCCCCGTCCCCCGGGTCCGAGCCGGCGGAGGACAGATCGGGGCGCGGTCCCGTACGGGTGCTGTGGCCGTCCGTCCGGACCGGCTCAGCGGTGCTCACTGCGACTCTCTCCCCGTCTTCCCGTCCAGGTGCTGGTCATGCCGCCGGGTGGGTGTCGGTATGGGCGTGGTGGTGGATTCGATCCGTGGATCCGTGGATCCGTGCCGTGCGCCGCCGCCCTCCAGGACGTGTTCGGGCGCTCTTCAGTTGCCCGGACGCTAACACGAGGGCGTCCCGGGGATCCGGGACGCCCTCGCACCCGGCCGGAAGAGGGCCGGTATCACCGCTCGGAGCGGTAGGCGGGTCAGCGAGCGGGAGGCGGGTCAGCCGACCCGGGTCAGCTTCTCGCCGAAGCCGGGCTCCGCCATGTCCCGCTGGAGCGCGACCGGCGCGGAGACCAGGCCGGGGCCGGTCCCGACGGAGATACGGCCGATCTCGTCCCCGGCCGCCCCGCTGCCCGGGACGGTCTTGCCGCCGCCGTCGATGGTCAGCCTGACCTCATGACCGGCCCAGCCGATGGCCTTCAGATCCTTGGTGGCGACGACCGGGGTGACCCCGCCGAGACCGTTGTCGATCCGGCCGACGACATCGCCCTTCCTGACCACGGTGGCCGAGGTCAGAGCCTCCTGGGCCTTCTCGATGACCCGGATGCTGTGGGTGACCGCCAGCTCCACCTTGGCTGTCAGGTTCGGGGCGTCCTGGATGCCCAGGGTGACCCCGAGGATGCGGCGGTCCTTGCCGTCGACCGGCACCTGGGCGGCCCAGAGGAGATTGCCGCCGGCCGGGGTGGAGGAGCCGGTCTTGATGCCGCCGATGCCGGCCTTCAGCAGCGCCCGGCCATTGCCGTTGTAGATCGTCTCGCCGAGGGTGGGAATCTCGACGTGCGGGGTGTCGACTATCGAGCGGAAGACGTCGTTCTTCATCGCGGCCTTGGCCAGTTTGAGCTGGTCCTGCGGGGTCGAGACGGTGGTCTTCGACAGACCGCTCGGGTCGGTGTAGACCGTGTCCTTCATCCCGAGGTCCTTGGCGGCGGCGTTCATCTTCGCCACGAACGCCTTCTCGGATCCCGCGTCCCAGCGGGCGAGCAGCCGGGCCACATTGTTCGCGGAGGAGATCATCAGCATCTCCAGCATCTCCCGCTGGGTGTACTGCTGGCCCTCCTCGACGGGCTCGACGGACTCTATGTCCTCGCCCTTCTCGTACTCCTCGTCCGCGCGCCGGTCGATGGTGATCTTCTCCCCGACCTGCTTGCCGGTGAGGGGGTGGTCCCTGAGGATCAGATACGCCGTCATCGTCTTGGTGACGCTCGCGATCGGCGCGGGCTTCTGCGCGCCGTACGTGGCGACCATGCCGACGCCCTCGACCTCCACCGCGCCCTGGCCCTCGCCGGGGAACGGCAGACCGAGCTTGCCCCCCTCGAAGGTGAAGGACGGGTCGACGGAGAGCGTCATCCGGGGCTCGGGCAGCGGGCGCATCACCTGCACGACCGCGAAGGCGACCAGCAGGAGCAGCACGAGCGGCGTCCAGATCTTGACCCGGCGCAGCGCCGAACGGACCGGGGTGTCCGGGGTGTTCGTCAGCTGGGCGAGCAGGTCCAGCGGGGGCTGCGGCGGCAGCGGCTGCTGGCTGGTCCGCTCGGCCTCCGCGAGGCCGGTGGGCCCTGCGGGTCCCGCGGGACCGGCGGGGCTCGCGGGGCCCTGGGGCCGGTCCTCGGAGGCGCGCGCCGGGGCCGAGGCGGCGGCCGGGGCGGCCGGGGTGTCCTTGCGGCCCCAGGACGCCGTCCGCACGTCCTCGTCACCGCGCAGCGGTACGAAGGTGCTGGGCCGCTCCGCCGGGGTTTTCCGGGCCGGGTTGGACTCGGTGCGCGGGGCGGGCGGGATCTTCAGCGCCCGGGTGGGGCTGTCGTCGGCGGGCTCGGGCTTGGTGATGGCCTTGAAGGCCGTGGTGGGGTGGTCGACCTCGTCGTCGTCGGCCTTGGCGGCGGCCTTGTCGGCGTCGGCGTCGGCATCTTTGTCCGCCTTGGCCGGAGGCTTGGCCGGGGCGGCGGCCGGAGCCTTGTCCACGTCCTTGACGGGAGCCTTGGCCGACTCCTTGGCCGACTCCTTCTTCGGGGCCGGGTCCTCGCCGGACGCCTTGTCCTCGTCGTCCTCGTCCGTATCGGCCTTCACGGCGGGGACAGCGATGGTCTCGCCGTCCTTGGCGCCGGCGTCCCCGGCGTCCTCTTCGGCACCCGTGTCCGCGTCGGCGTCGGCGGGCTTCGCAGGAGCCCCCACCTTCACCTCGGGCAGCAGCGCCGTCTCCTCGGCCGCCGACTCGGCCGCCGTCTCGGGCAGTGCGGCGGTCTCGTCGGCGGGGTCCGAGCCCTCACCTTCGCCGTCCGGCTCCTCGTCGGCGGAGGCGACCCACGCCGCCACCGCGGACCGGAGCTGCTTGTCCTTCTCCACCGACCCGGTCTCGGTGCCCGGTTCGGGCCGCCCTCCCCCGGAGGACGCCGGCTGATCCACACCCGATGACCCCGCCCGGCCCAGCACGGCGACACGCGGTTCGTGTTCGCCTGAAGCCGTCTCCCCCGACGACTTCCGCTGCTCCGACCTGTCGGGGGACTCGCCCGCCACCGTGCCTCCTCCATGAGTCATGCGCCGTTGCCATACGACGCACTGCGGGACGCCGGATATCGGCGGCCCGTGTTGTCCGAACCATCTATCAGTGTCCTGTGTGAGAGCACGGCCCCTGTGTGTAGACGAGAACGACATACCTATCGGTTCCCACACAAAGCCCACAGGCGCTCTCGACAGACCAATGTGAGAGGGGTCACCCTGTCATTCATCCACGCGGGGAGGCATGGATGGGCAGGAGCCGCAGAACAATTCCGGAGGAGCTTCTGCTGCTCGCTCTGGACCCGGCCACGGGTACCACAGCGCAGCCGCAGTCGCTCGACCTCGGCCTGGCCGGAGCCCAGCTAGTAGAGCTGGCTCTGGCAGGACGGATAGCCCCAGACGGGGATCGTATCGCCGTGGTGATGCCACGGCCGACAGGAGATCCGACACTGGACTCCGCACTGGAGCTGTTGCGCAGACGCGGCAGCCCGGTCCGGGCCGTCCACTGGATCGGCGGGCCCCGGCTGGGGCTGCGTCAGATCTATCTCGCGCACCTGGAGCGGTGCGGCATGGTTCATGCCGTGGCGGGCCAGATGTGCGGGGTGCTGCCTACGACGCGCTATCAGGCGACGGAGACGGCGATCAGCCGGGACATCAGAGCCCGGCTGGACAACGCGATCCGCACCGGCGTACCGCCGGACCCGCGGACCGCGGCGCTCGCCGCGCTGGCCCACGCGGTCGGACTCGGCAAGCACCTGTACCCGGGCAACGAGGGTCGTTCCTCGCGGTCCCGGCTGCGGGACCTGATCAGACACGACCCCATGGGCGGACTCGTGGCGCATGCCGTGATGGACGTCCAGAACGGGGTGGCGGCGCAGCCGCGCCGCAGCCCCTCCGCGTCCGCCGGCGGCCGTCAGGCAGCCGTGTCGATGCAGCCGCGCCGCGGAAGCATGGCCCGCGTCGCCGCGCACTGAGCACAGCCGTACCACCCAGAACAACAGAGCAATATCGAGCAGTACCGAGCAACACCGCGCGGAAACCGGCATCCCAAAACCCTCTGCCGGACCACCGCACCCCCCGGCCGTGTCAACGGCCTTTTCACTCGCCGTACATGACGCGCGGGGCGGCCATAGGCTGTCCCGCGCGTTCCCATGTGACGCGCGAACGTGCGACCTCACACACAGCGACGGCGAACGCGTCTCCCGCGAATGCGACTCGTGTTGTGATTTTGCAGCGCGCATGTGCCGTTTGGTGGCAGTCTGCTGAGCAGTAGATACGCTCAGCTACGCAGTCGGAGGTGCAGTTTCCGTGGCGTCCAACGTCAATCCCACCGTCAGGCGACGCCGATTGGGCCTGGAGCTGCGCCGGCTCCGGGAACTCAAAGGCATGACGGCCGAAGAGGTGGCGGAGCGCCTCCTGGTCTCCCAGTCGAAGATCAGCCGTCTGGAGAACGGCCGCCGTTCCATCAGTCAGCGCGATGTGCGCGATCTCTGCGGAGTCTACGAGGTGGAGGACCACCGCATCGTGGATTCGCTGATGCAGATGGCCAAGGACTCTCGCCAGCAGGGCTGGTGGCACGCGTTCGGCGACATCCCGTACAGCGTCTACATCGGTCTGGAGACCGATGCGGCGAGCCTTCGGGTGTACGAACCCCAGGTGGTGCCGGGTCTGTTGCAGACGCGCTCCTACGCGGAGGCGCTGATCGCGGGCGCGCTGCCGGAGAGCGGCGTACCCGACATCGACAAGCGGGTCAGCGTGCGGATCCGCCGCCAGGACCGGGTCAAGGCGGGCGAGCAGCCGCTGCGGCTGTGGGCGGTGATCGACGAGGCGGCGCTGCACCGGGTGGTCGGCGGCAAGGAGCTGATGCGCGAGCAGCTGGAGTATCTGATCGAACTCTCCCAGCTGCCGCATGTCACCGTGCAGGTGCTGCCGTTCGAGATGGGAGCGCATCCAGGCATCAACGGTCAGTACGCGATCCTGGAGTTCCCTGATGCGACGGATTCGAGCGTCGTCTATATCGAGGGCGTCACCAGTGATCTGTATCTGGAGAAGGCCAATGATGTGCACAAGTACAGCGTGATGTACGAACATCTGCGCGCCCAGGCGCTGAATGTCGAGCAGACGAGGGCGTTCATCGAGAACATCGCCAAGCGGTACACCAAGCCGTGAGAATCGCCCGGCGGCCGTGGCGGAGGGGTGGGGGAGGCGCAAGCTACACCTCCGCCGCGGGACGACGGGGTGTCCATTGGAATATGCCATCCGACCGAGTGAACGCGGGCCTCATGGGTCGGTTGCGGCGAGTAGCGTCCATCGAGTCAACAAAAACGTTGGCGCAGTTCAGAACCACTCGCCCGAAGCGGAGCAAAAATGGCCATCATTCAGGGAGCCACGGAGACCTGGACCAAGTCCTCGTACTCCGGAGGCAACGGTGCGTGCGTCGAGGTGAAGTCGCCGGTCCGTCAGGCGATTTCGGTCCGGGACTCCAAGGTCCCGGCGGGCCCGAGCATCACCTTCGTCCCCGGCTCGTGGAATGTGTTTGTGAGCCAGATGGACGCGTTCGACCTCGGCTGAGTGCCGCGCCGAACCACCCGGATCCTGTGCGCGGCAGAGCCGGCGCGTCAGCGGATCCGGCGCACCACCTGACAGAGCCCTCTCGACCGGTCCGCCGTCCTGGCCGAGGGGGCTCGGCCATGCCCGGGGGTCAGTTCGCTTCCGGGTAGCGCCTCCGGTCCACGTACCGCTCCGGGACGATCTCGACGGTGATCCCCGGCGGGATCTCCGCTTCGGTCAGCGAATCGTAGGAGAGGGTGAGGGTCCGCAGCCGGGGGAAGGCACGGAGCCACTCGACGGGGCCGACGACGACGGCCCCACGGATCCAGAGATGGGTCAGCCGGTCGGTGTCGCTATTTTCGACCAGGTGCCTGAGGGCATGCGCCCCAGAGATCTGGATCCGCTCACGTCCGCCCATGGCACGCAGGGCCGCCAAGTGGTCGGGGCTGTGGGCGGCGAAGTACAGGTCCGTCTCATCGAGATGGGCGATGATCTCGTCCGCGTACTCCTGGGTGTCGAAGCGGTGCCAGGCCCAGGAGAGCTGTCGGCGCACATCGAGCGACGGATGGTCGCGGAAGCGGGCGAGGAAGGAGAGCGCCCCCTCGGTGCTGATGCGGGACGCGGTGATGACGACGTTCTTGGCCTGCTCCTCCGTCACTTCCCCGGGGCCGGGGAGCAGCCCCAGGACCAGGGGCCCGCCCATCTCGGCGAGGGCCCTGGCCCATGCCCCCTGCGGCGGCGGAATCATCTGCGAGGTGAGGTTCATGACGCGGCTGCGGATGTCCGGGGAGACCTCGGTGGCATGCTCCAGACAGCTCGCGGCCAGCAGGATCCCCCGGATGGATACCAGCTCGTGCTCGTCGACCTCGGCGTCGAAGATCTTCTCGACCTGCCCGATCAGCCCCCGAAGGATCCGCTCCCGCTCCATCGGCCGCCCCAGCGCGACCGCCATCCGCACCACGTCCTCCCACTGGTCCCGCTCCGCGTTCTTCAGCAGCAGCGGGAAGTCCCCCTCCTCGATCAGGGCCTTCGCGCCCAGATAGTCCTGGAAGGTGCGGTGGACGAAGTCGACGCGCCCGGCGGCCGGTTCGCGCAGCAGCCCCGAGCGTTCGAGGAGATGGCGCAGGACGCGCTCCGGCGGGGCCTGGATGTGGGACATGTGGACGAGGGCGCGTTCCAGCTGGGCGAGGGCGTCGGAGCGTTCCATCTCCGCGCTGTCGTTGCGGATCATCCAGTGGGCGAGCTTCTGGAGCAGCAGGATCTGGGTCTCGGAGGAGAGCCTCAGATCATCGCCGGCGAGGACTCCGCGCTCGGTGTCGCGGCGCTCCAGCAGCATGCGCAGCGCCGCGTCGTAGAGGTCTTTGCGGCTGTGCGGGAGGAAGCCGCGCCGTTCGCGGTGGAGGGCGCAGAGCAGCCCGCACATCAGGGGGTTGACCGCGAGGCGGCCGAGGTCGGGGTTGGTGCGTACGGAGGTGAGGAGCCGGTCGGCGAGTTCGGCGTCCGCTGCGGCGGCGGTGTGCCAGCGGCGGACGAAGCGGGTGACGTGGTCGCGGGTCATGGGGGAGAGCGTCAGCTCGGTGAAGCCCAGGTCGGCGAGCCACTCCTCGCCGACGGCGGAGGGGCGGGCGGTGACGACCCAGAGGTTGCCGGGGAAGTCGCCCATGAGGTCGCGCAGCCAGCGGCGGGTCTCCTCGCGTTCGCGCTGCGGGATCTCGTCGATGCCGTCGACCAGGACGAGGGCGCGGCCCGCGCTGAGCACCCGGTCGGCCCATCCTTCGGGCTCCGCGCCCGCGACGGTGCTGCGGACGGCGCGCAGGAAGTCGCCGGGGGTGGGCGGCAGTCCGTCGCGTACGACGCGGCGCAGCGGCAGGACGAACGGGATCCGGCCGATGAGCTGGGTGAGGTGTTCGTCGAACTCCTCGTACCGCTGGCGGGCGGCGGTGACGGCGAGCCACTGCACGAGGGTGGTCTTGCCGGAGCCCGCGCCGCCGCGCAGCAGTACGCGGTCGCGGCCGGCGAGGACGGCTTCGGCGGGCAGCGAGAGGGGTTCGGCGTCGTGGGCGCCGACGGCTTCGAGGGAGACGTAGGCGGTGTCGAGGCGCCATTCGCGGGCCTGGTTGAGGTCGAGGCCGTAGATGGTCAGCTCGCCGTGTTTGCGCGCGATGTGCTCGGCGTACCGCTGCTCGAAGCGGGTGTCCTCGGCGAGCCGGGAGGGGAGGCGTTCGAGGAGTACGTCGAGGTGGGCGACGAGGCGGTCGAGGGTGCGGGTCTGGTCGACCAGGGTGCGGGCGACGAAGGTGGAGCGCCGGGTGAAGAAGTTGAGGATGTGGAGCGAGGCGGTGTGGAGGAGGGGGCCGTAGTAGGGCTCGGCGGCGGCCGACAGGCCGGTGGGGCGGGCGAGCCGGGCGGCGAACTCCTCCGGGCCGAGGCGGACGGCCTGTATGTCGTCCATGTCCACGTCGCCGAGGCTGTGGAGGGCGAGGGTGAGGGCGTCGGTGAGTTCCTCGCGGATCTCGGCGGTCGGGGCCTCGTGGGGGCCGTACGACTGTGCCGCGCGGGTGACCAGTTCGGCGGCGAGCTTGCGGAGGTCCTTCTCGCCGAGGGTGCGCCGCTCGCCCCGGAAGGAGACCAGGGCGGATATCCGTACCGGTCTGTCGACCAGGCCGGCACCGGCGGGCTCCTGCCGGAAGAGCTTCTTGACCAGGGGGCCCATGACGCTGGACGCGAGCCGGGCGGCGAGGGCAGCGGTGGGGTCCATGGCCGTTGATGCTAAACGAACGGCGCGGTTCTTTCGGGTGGTTGCCCCGTGGAAGGGAGCGGGCGGTCAGCCCCGGGGGTAGCGGGCGAGCCAGCCGGGGGCGGCGGCGGTGGGGCTGTGCAGCGCGGGGCCCTGGGTCATCTCCATGGCGAAGTCGTCGGCCAGCTCCAGCAGGGTCGAGCGGCCCTCCAGTTCGGCGAGCCAGGCGGGCGGCAGGGCGGTCTCCCCGTGGAGCGCTCCGAGGAGGGTGCCGGTGGCGGTGCCGGTGATCTGCGAGGGCCCGTCGTGGTTGACGGCGAGGCGCAGGCCGTGCCGGATGTCCTCGCTGACGAGGGCGGAGTAGACGGCGACGGCGAGCGCGTTCTCGGAGTGTCCCTCGCCGCCGAGCCGGCTGACGCGGTCGGCGTCGGGGACTCCCTGGCGTACGGCGTCGAGCGCGTCCGTCAGCGCGTCGGTGACCGGCTGGTGTCCGGGGCGCGCGCCGATGAGGGTGAGGGCGCGGCGGGCGGAGGCGTCCAGGGTCTCGCCCCGGGCGAGGCCGTGGACGATGACGGCGAACGCGCCGGCCGAGAGGAAGGCGGTGGGGTGGCCGTGGGTCTGGGCCGCGCACTCCAGGGCGAGCTGGCAGACGAGCTGCGGTTCCCAGCCGACGAGGAGTCCGAAGGGCGCGGAGCGCGCGAGCGCCCCGGCGTCGCGCGCTTCGGGGTTCTTCGGGCTCTCCAGGGTGCCCATGCGTTCGTCGCCGAGGCCCAGCAGGGTGGCGCGCGGCGGGTCGCGGCGGGTGTACAGCCACTCCTCTCGGGCGAGCCAGCCGTTGTCCGTGCGGCGCTCGTCGGGTCCCCAGTGGTGCTGGGTGGCGGCCCAGCGCAGATAGGCGCGGTGGATGTCGGTGGGCGGGTGCCAGGCTCCGGTGTCGCGGCGCACCTGGGCGCGGATCAGCCCGTCGACGGTGAACAGGATCAGCTGGGTGGCGGCGGTGACGGCTCCCCGGCGGCCGTGGGCGGGCACCAGGTCCACGACGCCCTCGGGGCCGTGCGCTCCGCGTATCCGCTCAAGGCTGAGGGTCGCGACGCCCGCCCCGAAGGCGTCGCCGACGGCTCCGCCGAGCAGTGCGCCGCGCACCCGGGACCGGAAGTCCTGCTGCTCGGCCCGTCCCCAGACGACGGTGGCCGCTGTGCTCACGCTCGCCCTCCCTGGACGTGGAACCTGGTCCGTGTCTCTGGTCCGTACCTCTGGTCCGTACCTCTGCCGGGGCAGCACTGTAATCGAACGGGGGACGCCCGGCCCGGGCGGTGTTCCACAGCCGGGCGAGCGGTGTGGAGCGGGTGGAGAGAGAGTGCGGGGGCGGTGGATTCGGTGTTGTCAGCGGACGACGACGATGTCGCTGCCCTTCACGGTGAAGTCCCAGATCCTCTGGCCGTCCTCGGTGCCCACCCGTATCGCGCCGGTCTGCTTTCCGGGTATCGGCTTGGGGGACGAGCCGTCGACCGCCGCAGAGAAGGCGATGTTGACATTGCCCAGGGCGGAGAAGAAGACGACGTTCTCCACGGACACCCCGTCGGTGCCGGTGGCGGTGAGCGTCCGGGTGGTGACCTTGTGGATGCCGAGTGCGGGTTCCACATTGCCCGGCCACACGGTGAAGGTACGGAGTGCCTTCTCCGTGTGGTCGACCAGCCAGACGCGGTCCTGGCCCAGCGAGTACACGACCCGCTTCCCCTGCCCCGACTCGGCGGGCACGGCCGGCGGCTTCGGCGCGGTCTTGGGCTTCTGCGGCAACGGGGTCGGCCCGGGGCTCCCCACCGGCTTACCGGCGGCGGCGGGGTTCAGCGGAGCCGACTCGCCCGCCTGCACCGCGAGCAGGAGTACGCCCATGAGCGCCGCCGAGGTGAGCCCTGTCACCAACGCCCCGGAAGATATCTGACGGGCCATCGGGCAATTGTCTCCTCAGCGCGCTCCCAGCCCCCCTCGGAGGGCGATGACGCCGAGCAGCTTATCGGCTGATACCCGGGGAGCGGGGGTGCGGGAGCCCTCGCGGGTGCGCGGGAGAGGCCCCCGCGCGCATACGGCGGCCGGACCGGCGGGACGGCATGCCGGGTGCGGCGCCCCGGCATACCCCCGTTGTTCTCGCGTCCCACCGATCCGGAGCCGTTGGTTCCATCATGCGGGGCGGCGGGGGCGGAGCGCGTCATACGAGGGTCGCGGCCGGGAGCGACTTTCGTCTTGTGCCCGCTCCTCGCTCCCGGACGTGGCTCTCGGCCGTGGCTCTCGGCCGGGAGGGGTTACTCGGTGACGATCGGGAGCAGCTGGGGAAGGTGCCCGTCGGAGCCGTGGGCGGCGCGCATGCGCTCCTCGGAGACCTCCCCGTAGAGGGTGGTGCGGGCCTTGGCGGGGCGGCCCGCGAGATCGGCGATGGCGATGAGGTCCTTGATGGAGCGGTAGGAGCCGTAGCGCGAGCCGGCCATCCGGGAGATGGTCTCCTCCATCAGCGTGCCGCCGACGTCATTGGCCCCGGAGCGGAGCATCTCGGCCGCGCCCTCCGCGCCCAGCTTCACCCAACTGGTCTGGATGTTGGTGATGTGCGGGTGGAGCAGGATCCGGGCCATCGCGGTGACCGCGCGATTGTCCCGGACCGTCGGCCCGGGGCGGGCGATGCCCGCGAGATAGACGGGGGCGTTGGTATGGATGAAGGGGAGGGTGACGAACTCGGTGAAGCCGCCCGTCTCCTGCTGGATGCGGGCCAGGGTGCGGAGATGGCCGAGCCAGTGCCGGGGCTGGTCGACATGCCCGTACATCATCGTGGAGGAGGAGCGGATGCCCAGCCGGTGCGCGGTGGTGATGACCTCGATCCAGGTGGCGGTGGGCAGCTTGCCCTTGGTGAGGATCCAGCGGACCTCGTCGTCGAGGATCTCGGCCGCCGTGCCGGGCATGGAGTCGAGACCGGCCTCCTTCGCCGCCGTCAGCCACTCCGCGATGGACAGACCGGTGCGCGAGGCCCCGTTGACCACCTCCATCGGCGAGAAGGCGTGCACATGCATGCCCGGTACGCGCGCCTTCACCGCGCGGGCGATGTCGAAGTACGCCGTGCCCGGGAGGTCCGGGTGGATGCCGCCCTGCATGCACACCTCCACCGCGCCGACGTCCCACGCCTGCTCGGCCCGGTCGGCGACCTGGTCGAGGGAGAGGGTGTAGGCGTCGGCGTCGGTGCGCCGCTGGGCGAAGGCGCAGAAGCGGCAGCCGGTGTAGCAGACATTGGTGAAGTTGATGTTCCGGGTGACGACATAGGTGACGTCGTCGCCGACGACCGACCGGCGCAGCTCGTCCGCGATCCGCGTCAGCGCGTCGAGGGCGGGGCCGTCCGCGTGGAGCAGCGCGAGCGCCTCGTCGTCGCTGAGCCGGGTCGGGTCGTCGGCGGCCTGGCTCAGCGCCTGCCGGACATCGGTGTCGATGCGCTGCGGCACCATCCCCGGCACGGCGGCCTCCCGCAGCGCCTCCCAGTCCCCGTACACCGCGTCGAAGTCGTCCCTGCGGTCGTGCGTGCGGCCCTCGGTGTCGATGGTGCGGTGCAGATCGGTGCGCCCGCTCGCGGTGAAGCTCTCATCGGGCTCCTGCCAGGGCAGCCCCACCGGCATCGCGCCCGCGCGGGCGAGCCCCGTCTCCGGGTCGGCGAGCGCCCGCACATGCGGCAGCAGCCTCGGGTCAAGCCACGGCTCGCCCCGCCGCACGAACTCCGGATAGACGCACAGCCGCTCCTCCAGCCGGAACCCGGCGGCGGCCGAGTGCTCCGCCAGCTCGTCGATCCTGGGCCAGGGGCGCTCGGGGTTCACATGGTCCGGAGTGAGCGGCGAGACCCCGCCCCAGTCGTCGATCCCCGCGCCGATCAGCCGCGCGTACTCCGCGTCCACCAGATTCGGCGGGGCCTGGAGACAGGCCGAGGGCCCCATGATGTGCCGCGCCACGGCGACGGTCGCCACCAGCTCGTCCAGCTCCGCGTCCGGCATACCGCGCATCGCCGTGTCCGGCTTCGCCCGGAAATTCTGAAGGATCAGCTCCTGCACACCGTGGTACGAACGCGAGACCCTCCGCAGCGCGAACAGCGAATCCGCCCGCTCCTCATACGTCTCCCCGATCCCGATCAACAGCCCGCTGGTGAACGGCACCGAGCTGCGCCCCGCGTCCTCCAGCACCCTCAGCCGTACGGCCGGCTCCTTGTCGGGCGAGCCGTAGTGCGGGCCGCCGGGCTCGCTCCACAGCCTGGTCGCCGTGGTCTCCAGCATCATCCCCATCGACGGCGCGACCGGCTTCAGCCGCTGGAAGTCCGTCCAGCTCATGACCCCCGGGTTCAGATGCGGCAGCAGCCCCGTCTCCTCCAGGATCCGGATCGACATCGCCCGCACATACGCGATCGTGTCGTCATACCCCTCCGCCTCCAGCCACTCCCTGGCCTCGGGCCATCTGTCCTCCGGCTTGTCCCCCAGCGTGATGAGCGCTTCCTTGCACCCCATCTCCGCCCCGCGCCGCGCGACCTCGATCACCTCGTCCGGCGACATGAACATCCCGTGCCCGGCCCGGCGCAGCTTCCCCGGCACCGTCGCGAACGTGCAGTAATGACACTTGTCCCGGCACAGCTTCGTCAGCGGAATGAACACACTCTTCGAGTACGTGATCACCCCCGCCCGCCCCGCCGCCTCCAGCCCCGCGTCCCGCACCCGCCCCGCCGACCGACACAGATCCTCCAGATCACTCCCCCGCGCCTGCAACAGCACAGCGGCCTCGGTGACATCGAGCGCCACCCCGTCCCTCGCTCGCTTGAGGGCACGGCGCATCGCGTTCTCGGTAGGGCGCACGGGCATCTGATCCGTCATGAATCGAGCATACGAGCTGCCTCCGACACCTGGCGGTCCCCCACCCGGCGACATGGGGCGCGGACGGCGGGAACCGGCCGGGCCTGCGCCAGGTCGCCGCAATGGGCCTTCCCGTGGAACCCCTCGTGCCACGATGGCCGGCATGACGGACAACGGAGGGACCGTGCCGGAGCCGCGACGGCCATCGCGTCTTACGGAGTTCATCGATCCGCCATATGTTCCAGAGCCACCAGCTCCACCAGACCCGCCGGATCTCCGGGAGAACTCCCTCCGAGATCCGGCGGAGCGGGCGCGGCGGGAGTTCGCCGTGGCACTGGGCGAGTTCCGGCGTACGGCGGTGCTTGTGCCGTTCGACCCGTACGACAGCCTGTGGACGGCGGACCAGGGCGGGGTGCGCTGGATCTGTGCTTTCTCGGACGAGGAGGCTCTCGCACGGTTCGCATCGCTCCAGGGGGACGCCCGGCGACAGTGGACGTACCGAACGATTCTCGGTGCGCGGCTGCTGGACGTGATGGTTCCGATGCTGGGAATACCGGCCGGGGTGGCGCTGGACGCGGGCAGCGACGAGGGCATGCTCTTCCCGCCAGTGGCCGGGATCGTGCCCGACGCTTCGGCTGTCGGCCTTGAGGAGGCTCAGTGAGCGGAAGTGGGGATCTGGTCGCGCCGCCGGAAGCACTGGCGCAGATCGCGAAAGGCATCAATGAGGCACACGCGGAGCTGAAGGACCTTGGGATGATCGGCCAGGCCACGGCGGGCCGCGGCTTCTCGGAACTGGCACTGTCCGGGGTGGATCTGGGCCACGAAGGGCTCGCCGATCAGTTCAGGACTTTCTGCACCCGCTGGGAGTTCGGCGTCCGCACGCTGATGCAGAGGGGGAATGGCTTCGCCGAGAAGGTTGGCCTGTCGGCGGGCGCGTATGCCGAGCAGGAACGGTACGTGAAGGACACCATCAAGATTGGTGTCAACTCCGTCAACGGCAATCCGCATCTGAGCGAGGACGAGGTCAAGGCGAAGGGCTGGGACGAGATCCGGTCCCAAACTCCTTACGACGAAGCCGACTACAGCGCGGAGTCCTTCGAGCAGGCGCACCAGGAAGTGAAGCAGACCTGGAAGGACACGACGTACGACGTCCAGGACAGCCTGAACGACGCGTTGGAGGGTTCCGGGGTGCTCGCCCCGGAGGCTCGCGAGGCTATGGACAAGCAGATGCGGGAGAACCTCGATCCTTCCGAAGCCGCAGTCAAGCAGGCACGTGAAGGATAGGCGTCAAAGTTTCCAGCAGCGGGGGTTCGGATGGGGTTGGGCGACAAGTTCAAGGATGTCGGCGGCGCGATCTATGACGGTGTGCGGGATGGGGTCGACAAGGGCAAGGAGATCGTCGGTGAGGGCGTCGACTACGTCACCGACAAGGCCGGGGCTGCCCTGGAGAAGGTGGGGGCCGAGGACTGGGCGGACTCGGTCGAGGACTGGGGGGATTCCACCGCCTCCTCGCTGGGAGCCGATGTCGATGAGCAGCAGCTCGGGCAGACGAACGAGGCCAATGAGCTGATCCACGGAAGCCCGGGGAAGATCGAGGCCTCCGCGAAAAATCTGCGGGACTTCCAGAGGGCGTTCGACGCCGTGGGAGCGGGCATGCGAAAGCTCGACTCGACCAACTGGAAGGGTGAGGGAGCGAACGCCTTCCGGGACAAGTTCTCCGTCCTCCCGACAGACTGGCTACGGGCCGCCGACGCGTTCGAAGCGGCGGCGAAGGCCCTTGAGTCGTTCGCCAAAACGGTGACCTGGGCGCAGAGCCAGGCTCGCGAGGCGATCACTCTCCACAAGAAGGGCACCGAGACCTCCAAAGACGCGGTGGACGCGTACAACAAGCGCGTTGACGCATACAACGCGGCACGGAACGAGCCCAACCCACCTGCGAAACCAGAACCCTTCACCGACCCGGGGAAGGCGGAGCGCGAGCGCGCGAAGCAGATCCTCAAGGAGGCTCGCCGCCAGCGGGACGACGCAGCCGGCTTGGCGAAAGGGGCGATCTCCGGCGCTCTCGCCCACGCGCCGCAGGAGCCCGAGGGCTGGGACCGGCTGAAGATCGATGGGCTCGATCTCGCGATGGCGCAGAGCACCGAGGTCACGCACGTCGTGGGCGGCGTCGTAAAGGGCACCGCGGGCCTGCTCAACTTCGTCCGCAGCGTGAACCCTCTGGACGCGTACAACCTCACCCACCCCGCCGAGTACTACAAGAACGTCAATATGACCCTCGCGGGTCTGGCCTCGACCGCCGCCAACCCCGACCGGGCTCTGAAGAACGCGTGGGACGCGGCGAAGGGAGATCCGAGCGAGTTCCTGGGGCGGCTGATCCCCGAGATCGTCGGAGCCAAGGGCGCGGGTGTGGTCCGCGGGGCGGTGCGAGCGGGGGCGAAGGGACCCGGGGGCACGGTGCCCAACGCCCGAGGAGCGGTGCAGGACCCGGCAAAGCAGTCGCGGACCAAGAACGCGGTCAAGGAAGACGGCACGGACCCGGTGGACTTGGCGACCGGAGTGATGTTCCTGCCACAGACCGACATCGTTCTGCCGGGAGTACTGCCCCTGGTCTTCCGCCGCCGCGCCGCCTCCGACTACCGGGCGGGCCGCTGGTTCGGGCCCACCTGGACCTCCACCGTCGACCAACGCCTGGAGATCGACTCCGAGGGCATAGTCCTCGTCTGTGACGACGGCCTCCTCCTCGCCTATCCACATCCGGCCCCCGGAGTGCCGGTTCTGCCAAGTCACGGTCCGCGCCGACCACTGGACCGAACTCCGGACGGGGACTACACCGTCACCGACCCCGACACCGGGCGCGTCCACCGCTTCACCACTCGCCACGACGACCTCGCCCTCCTCACCCAGATCGAGGACCGCAACGGCAACTGGATCACCTTCGCGTACGACGACGAGACGGATGCCCCCGTCGAGATCGTCCACCACGGCGGCTACCACCTGACCCTCACTACAGAACAGGGCCGGGTGACCGCCCTCCACCTCGCGAACGCCGGGCAGCGCCTACTGGACTACGGATACACCGACGGCCACCTCACCGAGGTCACCAACTCCTCCGGCCTGCCGCTGCGTTTCAGCTACGACGAGCACGGCCGTATCACTTCCTGGACCGACACCAACGACAGCCGCTACGACTACGTCTACGACGACCAGAACCGCTGCGTCGACGAAGGCGGCACCGCTGGACACCTGGCGGTACGCCTGGAGTACGGCTTCGACCGGGCCACCGGTCTGCGGACCACGACCGTGACCGACACCCGGGGTGCGGTCCGCCGCTACCTGGTCAACGCGGCACACCAGATCGTCGCGGAGACTGACGCACTGGGTGCGGTCACCCGTTATGAGCGCGACCGCTACAACCGCCTGCTCTCCCGAACCGATCCCATGGGGCACACCACCCGGTACACGTACGACGACGCCGGGCGGATGACCGGGGTGATACGACCGGACGGCCGACAGCTGTCCGCCGAGTACAACGAACTGGGGCTCCCTGTCAGGGTGCGCAGCGCCAGTGGGATGCTCACCCGTCAGACATACGACAGCCGGGGCAACCGCACCGCCATCACCGATCCGTCCGGCGCGACGAGGACCTTCACGTACGACGCATCAGGCCACCTCAGCGGGGTGACCGACCCTCTCGGTCACTTCACCCTGCTCCGCTGCGACCGGGCCGGCCTGCCCATCGAAGTCATCGACCCGCTGGGGGCGGTCACCCGGCATGAGCGGGACGCATTCGGCCGCCCCGTCGCGATCACCGACCCTCTCGGCTCGGTCACCCGTATGGAGTGGACACCCGAGGGCCGCATAGCCCGCCGCACCGCGGCGGACGGTACTGAACAGTCATGGGTCTATGACGGCGAGGGCAACTGCGTCAGCAGCACCGACGCCACGGGTGCGGTGACCCGCTTCGAGTACACCCACTTCGACCTCCTGGCCGCCCGCACCGGGCCCGACCAAGTCCGCTACACCTTCGAACACGACGCGGAGTTGCGTCTCACTCAGGTCACCAACCCACAGGGTCTGACCTGGACCTACACCTACGACCCAGCGGGTCGCCTCACCGCAGAGACCGACTTCGACGGCCGCACCCTCACCTACGCCCATGACCCGGCCGGCCGCCTCATCGCCCGCACCGACGCGCTCGGCCAGACCATCCGCTATGAGCGAGATGCTCTGGACCGCATCACCACAAAGGATGCGGACGGCGCGATCAGCACCTTCTCCTATGACATTTTCGACCAACTCGCCGAAGCCACCGGCTCGGACACAGCCCTCACCCGCCTTCGGGACCGGTACGGCCGTCTGATCTCAGAGACCGTCAACGGTCGTACCCTCACCTACGGCTACGACGTCCTCGGCCGACGTGTCTCCCGTACGACTCCGTCAGGTGTGGTCAGCACCTGGGCCTTCGACCCGGCAGGGCGGCGCACCGCTCTCACCGCCTCCGGGCGCACTCTCACTTTCGAACGTGACGCAGCCGGTCGCGAAATCGCCCGCCACATCGGTGACACCCTCACCCTCGCCTCGGCCTTCGACCCCCTGGGCCGTCTCACCGACCAACACCTGACCACCGCCGGCGGCCGCAGCCTTCAGCGCCGGGGTTACACCTACCGCGCCGACGGCCACCTCACCGGCCTGACCGATCAGCTCACCGGCACCCAGACCTTCGATCTGGACACCACAGGCCGTGTCACCGCCGTGCACGCCGCCGGCTGGACCGAGACCTACGCCTATGACGAGGCAGGCAACCAGACCGACGCTTCCTGGCCAATCTCCCATCCCGGGCAAGAAGCAACCGGCCCCCGCGTCTACACCGGCACCACTCTCACTCGCGCCGGAGCCGTGCGCTACCAGTACGACGCCCTCGGCCGCGCCATCATCCGCCGCAAGCCCCGTCTCTCCCGTAAACCCGACACGTGGCATTACACCTGGGACGCCGAGAACCTCACCGCCGTCATTCCTCCCGACGGAACCCAGTGGCGTTACCACTACGACCCCCTCGGCCGCCGCACCGCCAAACAGCACCTCGCCGCCGACGGCCACACCATCCTCGAACAGACCACCTTCACCTGGGACGGTGCCACCCTCTGCGAACAGACCACGACATCGGGCACGCTGCCCAACCCTGTCACCCTCACCTGGGACCATGACGGCCTGCGCCCCCTTGCCCAGACTGAGCGCATAACAGCCGCCGCCGATCCTCAGCAGACGATCGACGAACGTTTCTTTGTAATCGTCACCGATCTCATCGGAACCCCGACAGAGTTGCTCACCGAAGCAGGCGAGTCGGCTTGGCGAAACCAGGCATCACTCTGGGGAATCACAACGTGGAATGTGAATGCGGCAGCATATACACCAATACGATTTCCAGGGCAATATGCCGATCCTGAAACGGGGCTTCATTACAACGTTCATCGTTACTACGACCCAGAGAGTGCGCGATATCTATCGCCCGACCCACTCCGACTTGCACCTGCACCGAACCCATCCACGTATGTGCATAATCCACATGTCGTATCCGATCCGCTGGGCCTCTCACCCTGCCCGAACGGAGGAAGCTGGGACCCTGATGAAGCACCGTACATCTATCGCGGAATAAGTTTTTCCGATGGATCGGCCCCGCAGCATTGGCAGACCATGTACCAGAATGCACTGTCAGGGCGAGCCGAACCTCTTGGCGGCCACTCGGACGTCCAGCGGCATGTAGGAGGCGACGAGGGGACGTGGAGTGTATTCACATCCTGGACAACAGATTTGGAGGACGTCGCACGAGAGTCGAGCCAATACGGAAATGGCCCCGGTGTCGTTCTGCGCATACCCAACGGAGATGGCACTGGGTACTCTCGGGTTCCGGGCGTCTCATACCCTTACGACGAGTCCGAAGTCACTCTCCTGGGTACCGTCCAGGGCGCCGAAATAAGCATCGCGGGGGGCCCTTGGCATCGACCGTGACCCTACCGATCAAGCCGCCCAGAAATCAGGAACTGCCAGACAGCTTCAATGTCCGAGAACATCTCGAAGGAAGGAATCCCGGCACCAATATTACTACCCATTCGAACTACAACCCAGTCGGCTTTTCCTGGACTTGTATTAAAGAGCACCTCACCAGTCACAGGATTGACCGCGACCGACAGTGGCACACTGCTGAACGGATCGCCGACTCGGCCGGTTCCAAACGACTGGAGCAGCATGTCCGTACGGACCCGTTCCGACTCCTGCTGCATGATCTCCCAGTTCTGCGGGAGCGCGTGAGAGCGCCACCCACGAAAGAGGGAAGCAATTGAATCGGGCTCGCATCTCGAAGGTTCGCGATTCAAACTTCCATATCGTTCCGAGAATTCACAAAGAAATGAAATAAGCCGCACTTCGTCAGGATCTCCGCCTGAGCCGGGCAAGCCATCCTCTCCCAAGAATTCTTGAGCATATGAAGTCCGCAGCCTGGAGTCAATAAAGAGAAGCCCACCAAGGGCCCATGATTTCGCATGCCCCCCGGCCCCGGGAGAAGGAGAAGACCTCAGGAAAGCCGAAAGAACAGCCGCGTCTTCATGCTCACCAAATCGACTCAGCGCGAAACAGTACCCCTTGGCCTTCTCGGGGCTTTCATTGAGAAAAAGCAGCTCCCCCACGATGTCGCGAAAATTTGTTCGCAAATCGATCCCTGCCAACCAGGAGCCAATAAGACTTGCCCGCCAGTCCGCCTTCAACAGAGCGATGATCTCCCTGTCCGTGCATTCTGAGGCAGCCTTCGCAAGCGATGCTCCAAATTCCCTCTGCCCAGCCTCGCTCATGTGTCTAATATTCCACCCTCGGAGCTTCATGTACCTCCTGTCCGGCAGCACATAGCGTCGAACAGCGGCGAGGATTTCGGGGTCGTCGTTGGGCATCAACACACGGTCATTCTGACGGACCTGAAGCGCGATGGCCACCACCTCGCCAGTTCCGATAGCCATCGGAGCAGTTATGCAGGAAAACCGGCCACGCATGTCCCCTTCGCCGCCGCCAGGACCCGTACGGGGGCGATGGTCGTGGGCACGCCTTCCTCGTCCGTCTCGCGGCCCGGGCCGAGGCGCTTCGTCTTCCGGAAGGGCTTCATGGCCGGTATGTGTCCGGGATCGGCCGGATTCTTAGGCGCTGCCGTCAGGCGACGCTTGCCCGGCGCTGCCTGCTCTCCGCCATCACCTTGACCACCGAGGAGACGGCGACCGTCGCGGCGATGCTCGCTGCCAGGACGATCGCCACGCCGATCGCGAAGAGCCCGCTGGTGTCGTCCGCCTGCCAGTCGTAGTAGGACGCGGCGGTCAGACCGATGGGGATGCCGACCACAGCGCCGATGTGGTAACGCCGGGTCGCCGCCCAGCACAGCGGCAGCAGCAGGGTCAGCACTAGGCCGATCACCTGCCATGCCTCGTACGGGCCGGTCGAGGAGCCGTCGGGAGCCTCGTCGCGGACCTGGTCCCAGCCGAGCCAGGAGGCCCATACGGCCGCCGTGGCCGCGATGACCGCCAGGGTGATCAGCAGGTGGAAGCCGAAAGTCGTCAGTCGCTGTCGCATGACTCAAGCGTCACGGCTCGCCGGACGGTCGAACAGAGTGCGCATACTCAGTTCTGCCCGAGTACCTGGGCCAGGCCGATGTCCGCCCAGACCGTCTTCCCCACGACTCTCTCCTTGGTTCCCCAGGAGGACGCCAGCACCTCGATCAGAAACAGCCCCCGCCCCGACTCGGCGTCGACCCCCGGATTCCGGGGCACCGGGGCACACTCGGCGCGCGCGTCCGAGACCTCGATGCGCAGGGTGTCGGCGGTACGGGACAGCCGCAGTTCGAACTCCCGCCCCGGGACCTTCGCGTGCGTCACCGCGTTCGCCGCGAGTTCCGCGACGATCTGCGCCGCCGCGTCGGACGGCCCGGTGCCGACAGCGATACCCCAGCCGTCGAGGGCGTGCACGGCGAGCAGTCGCGCCAACTGGGCACATTTGCGGGTGGCGGGGAAGCGCTGGGTGAATTCAACCGTGTGAGTGGGGGTTTGGGGATTCATGTCACAGAGCGTGGCCCCATCCGCATACTGCTGAACAGCAGTGACGCACGACGCTGGGTAGCGGTACGGGTGCGTGCGGTGCGCTGTACGGGATCCCGGCCGTGCCCATCGGGCACGCACACGAAGGCGGTACGGACATGGCAGACGCAGAGCACGAGCGGCGGCCCGAACTCCCGATCGAGCTGGACGGGACGGCTCTCCTCTTCAACACCCTGCGCCTACAGGTGCGGATCCTCCGCACCCTCGCCGGCATGAGCCAGAAGGACCTGGGCAAGGCGCTCAACTACAGCGAGGACCTCGTCTCCTCCGTCGAGCGGGGGGTACGTCCCACCCAGGCGGAGTTCCTCAACCGGGCCGACGTGGTCCTCAACGCGGGCGGGTTGCTCAAGGCAGCGGTGGACGACGTGGAGAAGGCGCTGGCGCAGGCGCGGAAGCGGCACCCGGACTGGTTCAGGGACTTCGCCGACGCGGAGGCGCAGGCGGTTGCGCTGCATGACTACAGCGTGCAGGCGATTCCAGGGCTGCTCCAGACCGAGGAGTACGCTCGGGCCAATTTCTTGCACTGGCGTCCGCTACTGAGCGAGCAGACCATGGAGAAGCGGGTCGCCGACCGAATGGCCCGCCAGGTGATCCTGGAGAAGTGGCCCGCCCCCACCTTCACCTTCCTCCTGGAAGAGGCACTGCTACTGCGGCCCACCGGCGGAAAAGCTGTTCATAAGAAGCAGCTACGGAAGCTGCTGGAAGCAGGACAGAAGCGCAATATCGAGATCCAGGTAATGCCAATCAGCTGCCCGGACCACCCTTCCCTGGATGGCTCGTTCACCCTGCTGACTCCCAAGGGTCGAAAGCAGGTGGCCTATATCGAAACACAGGGCTACCCCAAGCTGATCACCGACCAGGAAGAGGTGCGTGTCTTCAGCGAGCGCTATGGGATTATGCGATCGCGGGCCCTCCGCACCGACGAATCCCTGTCCCTCATCGAGAAGTTGCTGGGAGCACAATGAACGGCGAGCACCTCCACTGGGTCAAGAGCAGCTACAGCAGCGGCTCCGGCGGCAACTGCCTCGAAGTCGCTCTCACCTGGGAGAAGTCCAGCTACAGCGGTGGCTCCGGCGGCGCATGCGTCGAGGTCGCCACCTGCCCCACCCTCATCCACGTACGCGACTCCAAGCAGCCCACCGAGGGCCACCTCACCCTCCCCGCCCCCACCTGGTCCGCCTTCCTCACGTACGCGCGCACCCACACCGTCTGACCCCTCCCACCGCCACCCCACCATCGATCGAGTCCCGGGGTGGCGGACCAAATCCCTTTGCCTGCCGGGACGGCCGCGCGCGATCCTCTGACATGGACCTTCCCCAGCGGGTCATCGAACTCGACGACCTGACACTGCGCCCTTTCCGCCCCGAGACGGACCTCCCGGAACTCTTCCAGGTCATCGAAGAGTCCCTGGAACACCTGCGCCCCTGGATGCCCTGGGTCGCCGAACACAGCCTGGCCAAGACCACCGACTTCCTGGCGGGCCGCGCCGCGCTCTGGGAGAGCGGCGAAGAGTTCACCTACGCGATCGTGCTGAACGGGGCCATCGTCGGCGTCTGCGCACTGCTCCGGCGCGAGGACACCCCGGCCGACGTGCGGGAGATCGGCTACTGGCTCCACCCCGCCGCCACCGGCCGCGGCCTTGCCACCCGTGCCGCCCGCGCCCTGGTCGAACAGGGCTTCCGGCTCCCCGGCATCGACTGCGTCGAGATCGTCCACGACCCCGCCAACCTCCCCAGCGGCGCCGTCCCCACCCGCCTCGGCTTCACCGAACACCTCCGCCGCCCCGCCGAACGCCTCGCCCCGGCCGAGACCGGCGAGGAGCAGATCTGGCGGCTGTCCCGCCGCGTGGAAGCGGCGGATCAGCTCAGCAGCGAGAGAGCGTCCCATGGGACGTGATGGGGCGGCCTGAAGGACTCCGGCCGCAGGATCGGCCCCGTACAGCCGCGGCCACAGACCGCGCCCCTCCTCCTCCCCATGGCGTCAGCGCAGAAAAGGGCGCCGACATCGCCTGCGTACACTGCCGGGCATGGCATGCCGCATCAGTGAACTGGTCATCGACTGTGCCGATCCCGACCTGCTCGCCGCTTTCTGGAGCGAGGTTCTCGGGTACGTCGAACTCGGCCGGGACGAGGACGGAAGCATCGAGATCGGGCCGCCAGGGGTGGGGTTCGGCGGTCCGCTGCCCACGCTGGTGCTGAGTCCCAGCAGCGATCCCAGGCCGCCCGGGAAGCTCCGGCTGCACATCGATGTCAGCGCGACCGACCGCGCCCAGGACGCCGAGCTGGAGCGGCTGCTCGCGCTGGGGGCCAGGGCCGCCGACATCGGGCAGACGGGCGCGGAGAGCTGGCGGGTTCTGCTGGACCCCGAGGGAAATGAATTCTGTCTTCTGCGGAACCGGATCGAGAGGGTTTGACCCATGGACATCGTGATACCGCTCTTCGACCGGTTCGAGCCGCTCGACGCGATCGGACCGTACGAGATTCTCGGGTACGTGCCCGGTGCCACCGTGCGGTTCGTGACGGCCGAACCCGGTCTGGTGCAGGACGTATTGGGCTCCCTGCCGGTGCAGGTGCCGACGCGGTACTCCGAGGTGGAGCGCTGTGACGTTCTGCTGATCCCGGGCGGGGGCAGCTTCCTGACCATGGTGGACGATCCCGATTTCCTCGGCTGGGTGCGCCGGATGCATACGGGGACGCGGTTCACCACCTCGGTCTGCACCGGTTCGCTGGTGCTCGGGGCGGCCGGGGTGCTGGAGGGGCTGACCGCCACGACTCACTGGGACGCGGCCGCGGATCTGGAGTCGTACGGCGCGGTCTACACGTCCGAGCGGGTGGTCCGGCAGGACCGGGTGATCACCTCGGCCGGGGTCTCCTCCGGGATCGACATGGCGATTCAGCTCACGGCCCTGCTCACGGACGAGCCGACGGCCCAGGCGATCCAGCTCTACACGGAGTACGACCCGCAGCCCCCGTTCGACACCGGATCGGTGGCGAAGGCCCCGGCCGAGATCGTCGAATTGGCCCTGGCTCTGGGCCGGGCCGCCACCGCCTGATCTCGCCGACGGGTCCGTCCGACGGCGTGTTCCAGTACCGGGACACGGTCGTCACCAGGCACAATGTCCGTCACACGGACGAGCGCGGGTCCCGGCACAAGCACGCTGTGGTGCATGCCACTTGCGCCGGATCAACGCACCCTCTCCGGGGGCGGACAGCAGGGGAGCCCGAACATGACCCGCCCGATACCCGGGGAGTTCGGGCAGCGTCTGCGCGCCCTGCGTGCTGGTGCCGGGCTGAGTCAGGAGCAGCTCGCCCACAGCGCGGGGCTGAGCGTGCGGGCGCTGGCGAACTTGGAGCGCGGCCGGACCACAGGGCCGCAGCGCCACACTGTTCAGGCCCTGTCCCGTGCGCTGGGGCTGGACGCCGACGAGACCCGGTCGCTGGAGGCGGCGGCCGTACCCGGGCGGGCACGGCGCGGACCGGGGACGGCCGGGGGACCGACCCCGCCGGGGATTCTCTCGCTGCCGCGGGACGCGGGCGACTTCACCGCACGCGGCGCCGCGCTCACCGCCCTGGAGAAGCTGGCCGACGGTGCGGAGCCCGGCCGGCCCGCCGTGGTCGTGGTCGCGGGCGCGCCCGGTCTCGGGAAGACGGCGTTCGCGGTCCACGCGGCCCACCGCCTCGCCGCCCGCTTCCCCGACGGGCAGCTGTATCTGGACCTGCGCGCCATGGACCCCGAGCCCGTCCGGCCGGGCGACGCGCTGGCCCGGCTGCTGGCCGCTCTCGGCGTCGCAGCCCAGACCGTGCCCCAGGCGCTGGAGGACAGGGCCGGGCTCCTCCGCTCCCTCACCGCTGCCCGCCGTCTGCTGCTGATCCTCGACAACGCGGCCGACGAGGAGCAGATACGCCCTCTCCTCCCCGGCTCCGGCACCTGTCTCACCATCGTCACCAGCCGCAACTGCCTCAGCGGGCTCGAAGCCGTCCACCGCGTCGAACTGCCCCTGCTGCGCCGTGAGGAAGCCGTCGAACTGCTCACCAGGATCGTCGGCCCGGAGCGGATCACCCGTGAGACGCAGGCCGCACGCGACCTCGCGGACTCGTGCGGCCGGCTGCCGCTGGCCCTGCGGATCGCCGGGCAGCGCCTCGCCGCCCGGCCAGGGGAATCCCTCGCCAAACTCGCGGCCCTCCTCGACCGCGAGCATCGCCGGCTCGATCTGCTCCAGACCGGCGACCGCCAGGTCCGGTCCGCTTTCGCGCTCTCCTACCGGCAGCTCGACGAGGTCTCCCGCCTCCTCTGGCGACGCTGCGCGCTCGCCGCGGGCCCGGACGTGAGCCCCGAGACCGCCGGGCTCCTCGCAGGCATCCCGCTGCGGGACGCCCAACTCCGCCTGGAACGGCTCTGTGACCGGGGGCTGCTCCACGCGGACCCCGCGGCCGAGCGCTATCGCTTCCACGACCTGCTGAGGCTCTTCGCCGCCGAGCAGGCGTCCGCCGAGGACGATCCGCCGAGCCGGGACGCGGCCCTGGACCGGACCGCCCGCTGGATGCTCGACCGTGCCACCGCGGCGGCCCTCCACTTCGACGCCGAACCCCACAACGGCCCGTCCGGCGACCCCGACCCGGCCACCGCCCCCATCGGCCGCGACCCGGCCCGCGCCTGGCTCGAAGCCGAGCGGGCGCAGTGGCTCGCCGCCCTGCACCACGCCCGTACCACCGGCCGGCACCGGCAGGCCGTCGACGCCGCCCGTGCCATGTACTGGTTCTCCGACCTCACCCAGCACTGGCCCCAGTGGGTCGACGTCTTCCGGTGCGCCGCCGACGCCGCCCGTGCCCTCGGCAGCGGACACGAGGAGGCCACCCACCTCAACAACCTCGCCTGGGCCCACAACCGGTGCGCCCACGATCCCCGCGCCGCCCTCGGAGCCGCCGACGCCGCACTCTCCCTCGCCCGCGCCTGCCAGGACCAGCTTCAGACCGGCTGGGCCCTGGGGCACGGAGCCGGTGCGCTGCGCCGTCTCGGGCGGATGGACGAGGCGATCGCCCGGCTCCGCGCATCAGCCGCCTGTCACCACGACAACCCCACCCCCCAAGGCAGGCTCGCCGAACTGACCTCCCTCAACACCCTCGGTGAAGCCCTGCTCCAGCACGGCCGCCCCGATCGGGCTCTTGAAGCCCACCTCCACAGCCTGGAGATCCACAACAAGGGAATCCCCGGCCAGACACCCCATCTCCTCGCCATCTACCACGGCGTCATCCTGCAACACCTCGGCAACGACTACGCGGCCCTCGAACGATGGCAGGAAGCCGAAGCCGCCCTGCGTACGTCCTGGGACATCCTCGAAGAGCTGGACATACCGGCGTGGCTCGGACCCACCCAGCTCGAACTAGGGCGCGTCCTGCGCCATCTCGACCGCCCCGACGAGGCCCGCACGGCGCTGACCACCGCCCTGCACACCCTCACCGCCCACCACCACCCCCGCCGAGCCGAGGCCGCCGCCGAACTGCGCACCCTCGACAGCGCCCACCGCTGAGCCGGCGGGGGTGGCCCGCGGGCATGAGCCTCCGGGGCTCAGGCCCTATCGCCTCACGTCAGTCCCAGGGAACTGGCCCGATCGTTCATGGCGTGGCCGACGTACGGAGTGCTGGAGGTGTAGAGCTGGCGTGCACCCTGGAAGTAGGGGTCCGAGAACAGTTCGACGTGGCAGCTGTTCGCGGGGATCAGAGAGCTGACGCTGTCGTTCCACGTGCCTCCGAGCTTCTCGATCTCGCCGTCCCACTTCCCGTCGTTCTTGCACCACCTGGGGCCCCAGACCGTGAGGGAGGACCCTTCGTAGTGGGCGTGCTCGTACAGCACGACGCGCACGACACCGCTCGCCGCACGGGAGTGGGCGCCCGCGGTGCCCGCGCGGGCCGGCTCCCGGGAAGGCGCGTTCAGCTTCGCCAGGAACCGCTTGTCCTTGCCGGCCTTCTCCGGCGCGGGCGCGTCCGTGATCCGACCGCCGGTGGCAGCGGCGACACTCTCGCGGAAAGTGTCGTAGCAGGTGACGCTGCCGGTTTCGGCATTCATGGCGCAGTGGGAATCCGGCTTGGTCTCCGGCGCCTGGGCCGCGGCGGCGGGGGACGGCACCAGCAGGACGCTCGCGCACGCGGCGGCCATCAGCCCGGTCACACCTTTTCCGACTCTCACGTTCTTCCTCATCTCCAGCGAAGGGCGGGCGCTCAACCAGCCGCACCAGTAGCCCCGTTCATCCCCCGTCGGGGGGCTTCATCGCCCATCCCAACAGCCGGGCCACAGCCGTCACCAGGCACAACGACCGGCACAAGTACGGTGCGCGGTACTTGTGCCGGACCAGCGCGCCCCCTCCTCCGAGTCCGGACAGCGGCGGCTCCGCGTACTCCTCGTGGCTGATAAGTGGCCCCTTAGTTGCCCCTGTTGCCCCCTGAGTCATTTCTTGCACATAGTCACCTTCCGGAACACGTCGTTACGTTTGCTCCGGCAATCACCCCTCCCGAAATGGAGCCAATTGATGCGACGTCGTCTGCTTTCCCTCGCGGTGCTCGGATCCGCCCTCACCATGGGCTTCGCCGGTACCGCCTCGGCCGCCGCCCCCGCCGCCGCCGCTGTTCCCGCCATTCGCTACGTCAGCCCCCAGGGCTGCATCGACGGAGGCGGCAAGATCACCTTCCACTACATCTTCCTGGGTTGCAGTGGCGGCACGTACGACGGCTACCGCATCGGTGGCTGATCGGCAGCGGTGAGCCGAACGGCCGGGGAGCGCTCTTATTGGGGTAGGTCGCTCCCCGGCCGGACGGTTCGCGGCCCCATCACTCGAATCACGCGAATCGACTCGCGTGATGGGCACAACCGTTGATCAGATTCGCGGGTCTTCTCCTTAGCTTCCGTCCTCATCAGGAGATCCGCATGATCATGCGCAAGAACCTCGGCCTCGTCGTCGCGACGGCCACCGCCGCCGCCCTGACCGGCGGGCTGCTCGGCCTCTCGGCGGGGACAGCCGCCGCCGCGCCCGCGAAGCACGTGGACGACTTCAACGGGGACGGGTACAGGGACTATGTGACCGCGGAGAGGTACGCCTCGGTCACGGTGACGTACGGGACCGCTACCGGGCTCGGCAAGAAGAACACCTTCGACCAGAGCAGCCCCGGCATACCCGGCGCGCTGACCGGCGAGGACGCCTTCGGGGATGTGACGGCGACCGCCGACTTCAACAGCGACGGATACGCGGACCTCGCCGTGAGCGACCCGGTCGAGAAGGTCGGGAAGCACAAGGAGCGGGGGCTGGTCGTGATCGTGTGGGGGTCGAAGGCCGGGCTCGGCTCCAAGGCCACCACCCTCGCCGTCAAGTCGTCCTCCGGGAACCAGGCGTTCGGCCGGTCGCTCGCGGCCGGGGACTTCGACGGGAACGGCAAGCCCGACCTGGCCGTGGCCGACGGCAGGTCCGTCCACATCTACCGGGGCGGGTTCTCCTCCAAGAACGGCGGCACCGGCAAGGTCACCCACCACAAGCCGAACAGCGAGGCGCTGATCGAGACCAGTGAGCTGATCGCCGGGAAGGTCACCAAGGACAAGGCCACCGATCTGTACGTCCTCGGCTCGGGGTACGTGAACAGCGAGGTCGCGAGTACGTGGTTCCTGCGCGGCGGGTCGACGATCAAGGCCGGCAAGCCCAAGACGTACAACACCGCGAACCCCAACTACCTCGCCACCGGGGTCGTCGCCGACTTCGACAAGGACGGCTACGGCGACCTGGCCATCGGCGAGGGCTCGTACAAGGACTACGCCGGGGCCGTGCTCGTGGTGCGCGGCTCGGCGAGCGGGCCCGGCTCCTCGTCCCGGCTCACCCAGGACACCGCCGGGGTCGCCACCAAGATGACCAAGGACGACGCCTTCGGCTACACGGTCTCGGCGGGCGACACCAACCGCGACGGCTACCCGGATCTGGCCGTCGGCACCATGGAGACGATCGGCTCCGCCGAGGGGGCGGGCGGCGCGCACATCCTGCGCGGCGGCAAGAAGGGCCTCACCGGCACCGGATCGCAGTGGTTCACCCGCGCGACCCCGGGCGTTCCCGGCGACCCGCGCGCCATCGAGACGTTCGGGGCCGAGGTCCGGCTCCGCGACCTCGACCGGGACGGAGACGCCGATCTGCTGCTGTCCACCGGCTACCACGAGAAGAGCCTGCTGCTGAAGGGCGGCGCGACCGGCATCGTCACCAAGGCGTTCACCGAGCCGAATATGCGCCCGAACTTCCCGCAGTAAGCACTCTCGTACAACCGTTGATCATCTTCATGAGTCTCTTCTGTATTTGGACCAGTGCGTCCCGGCTACCAGCCGGGACGCACCCAGCAGAAGATCGGCACCCTCATGCGCACACACCTCCGTCTCGGCCTCGCGACGGCCACCGCCGCCGCCCTGACCGGCGGGCTGCTCGGCCTCTCGACGGGGACAGCCGCCGCCGCGCCCGCCAAGCCCGCGCAGACCAAGCCCGCCAAGCCCGCCAAGTACGCGGACGACTTCAACGGCGACGGATACCGCGACTACGCCACCACCGAGAGCGACGACGCGGTCAGGGTCACCTACGGGACCAAGAGCGGCATCGGGACCAAGACGAAGGTGTTCCACCAGAACAGCCCCGGCATCCCCGGCACACGGGATCGCGAGGAGGACATGTTCGGTGAGGCGATGGCGACGGCGGACTTCAACGGGGACGGGTACGCCGACCTCGCGGTGAGCGACCCGACCGAGACGGTGGGCAGCCGGGGCCTGGCGGGACTGGTGACGATCGTGTGGGGGTCGAAGTCCGGTCTCGGCTCCAAGGCCACCGCCCTCCCCCTCGCGAAGCCCTACGCCGACCAGTGGTTCGGCAGCCACCTCGCCACTGGGGACTTCAACGGCGACGGCAGGCCCGACCTCGCCGTCACCGACGCCACATCCGTCCACATCTACCGGGGCGGGTTCTCCTCGAAGAACGGCGGCACCGGCAAGGTCACCCACCACAAGCCGAGCGGCAATGTGCTGAACGAGCCCAGCGGGCTGGTCGCCGGGAAGGTCACCAAGGACAGGGCCACCGATCTGTACGTCCTGGGTGTGGGCGAGCTGAACGCGGACCGCAGCACCTCGGGGAGCTGGTTCCTGCGCGGCGGCTCCACGATCAAGGCCGGCAAGCCCAAGACGTACAACTCCTCCGCGCCGGACTTCGCGCCCGCCGGGGTCATCGCGGACTTCGACAAGGACGGCTACGGCGACCTGGCCGTCGGCGACACCGGGTACAAGGATGAAGCCGGGTCCGTGATCGTGATGCGCGGTACGGCGAACGGCCCCGGCAGCTCCTACCGGCTCACCCAGGACACCCCCGGGATCGCCACCAGGATGAGCATGCGGGACGGCTTCGGGGTTTCGCTCTCGGCCGGCGACACCAACCGGGACGGCTACCCCGACCTCGCGGCCGGCACCATGGAGACCATCGGCTCCGCCGAGTGGGCGGGCGGCGTCCACGTCCTGCGCGGCTCCAAGAAGGGCCTCACCGGCACCGGATCCCAGTGGATCACCCGCGACACCAAGGGCATCCCCGGTAAGCCCTCCGAGGTCGACATGTTCGCCTTCGACATACGACTCCGCGACGACGACCGGGACGGCGACGCCGACCTGTTCGTCTCCACCGGCTACCACGAGAAGACGAGCCTGCTGCTGAAGGCCGGCCCGACCGGCATCACCACAGGATCGCCGCGTGAGCTGAGGATTCGCACGGACTTCCCGCAGTAACGATTCTCCGCCGTGGCCCGCGCACTCCCGGCGGGCCACGGCGGGCCACGGCGGGCCACAACAGCGCGTTCGATATCGCGCGTATCACCCGGATATTTCGTACAACCGTTGATCAGATTCCGGGGTCTCCCTTGTATTCACACCGGCGCGGCCGTGGAAGCGTCCGCACTCAGCAGGGGAACGGCATGCTCACGCGCACACACCTCCGTCTCGGCCTCGCGACGGCCACCGCCGCCGCGCTCACCGGCGGGCTGCTCGGCCTCTCGACGGGGGCGGCCACCGCCGCGCCCGCCAAGCCCGCGCAGTACGCGGACGACTTCAACGGCGACGGATACCGCGACTTCGCCTTCGTGGAGTCGTCGGACACGGTGACGGTCACCTACGGGACCGCCACCGGCCCGGGCGGCAGGACCATGTCGTTCACCCAGGACAGCCCCGGCATCCCCGGCGACCGGGCGTCCGGCGAATTCACCCGTGCCATGGCCACCGCCGACTTCAACAGCGACGGATACGCGGACCTCGCCGTCAGCGACGCGCACGAGAAGGTCGGGAAGCACAGGGCCCGGGGCCTCGTCGTGATCGTCTGGGGCTCGAAGTCGGGGCTCGGCTCCAAGGCCACCACCCTCGCGGTCAAGTCGCCCTACGCCGACCAGAACTTCGGCATGTCTCTCGCCGCCGGGGACTTCGACGGCAACGGCAAGCCCGACCTGGCCGTCATGGACGACGACTCCGTCCACATCTACCGGGGCGGCTTCTCCTCCAAGGACGGCGGCACCCGCGAGGTCACCCGGCACAAGCCGGGCAGCGACACCCGGCTCATCCCCATGGAGCTGGTCGCCGGGCAGGTCACCAAGGACAAGGCCACCGATCTGTACCTCCTCGGCCAGGGCTCCAAGGAGGACAGGGACCAGGCGTGGGCCTGGTTCCTGCGCGGCGGCTCCACCATGAAGTCCGGCAAGCGCACGACGTACAACTCCGCCATCCAGGGCTACTCGGGCCTCAGGAGCGTCATCGCGGACTTCGACAAGGACGGCTACGGCGACCTCGCCCTCGGCGACTACCAGCACAAGGACTTCGCCGGGTCCGTGTTCGTTCTGCGCGGCGCGGCGAACGGCCCCGGCGGCTCCTACCGGCTCACCCAGGACACCCCCGGGATCGCCACCGGCACACGCACCATGGACGTCTTCGGGGTCTCGCTCTCCGCCGGGGACACCAAACGCGACGGCTACCCCGACCTCGCGGTCGGCACCGCCGAGACGATCGGCTCCATCGAGGCGGCGGGCGGCGTCCACGTCCTGCACGGCTCCAAGAAGGGCCTCACCGGCGCCGGATCCCAGTGGATCACCCGCGCCACCCCGGGCATCCCCGGCGACCCGGAGCGCGCCGACCGCTTCGGCAACGACATCCGGCTCCGCGACTTCGACCGGGACGGCATCGCCGACCTGCTGATCTCCAGCAGCGACTACAAGAGCCTCCTGATCACCGGCGGCTCGACCGTCCTCGCCACGGGCCGGTACACCGAACCGTTCCTGCGCGCGAACTTCCCGCAGTAAGCGACTCCCCCGCCGTGGCCCGCTACAGCTCCGCCAGGAACTCCGCGAGCAGCGGGCCGATCGCCGCGCCCAGGTCCTCCGCCGTGCGCAGTTCGGCCGAGATCGCGACCGGGGCGAGCCTGCCGTACGGAAGGGTCCTCGCCACCTCCTCGGCCAGTGCCGTGGGGTGGCGGGCGTCCGTGCCGGGGACGATCAGGGCGGGGGCGGTGATCGCGCGCAGCTCGGCGACCTCGCGGAAGGCGCGGTCCTCGCCGAGGGCGCAGAAGGCGGCGACGCTCGCCGGGTCGGAGCGGGGGACGGCCTCGCGGACCAGTTCGCCGATGAGCGGGGCGAGGGCGGGCAGGACCGGGGCCCAGGCGGCGGCCAGGCCCTCCGTGCGGACGCGGGCGGCGAAGCGCTCGAAGAAGAGGCGTTCGGCCTCCTTCGCCTCGTCGTCCTCGATGTCCTCGACGCTGATCACGGCGATCGCGCGGACGCGCCCGGGGTGTTCCAGCGCTGTGCGGAGCGCGATCGTGCCGCCGAGTCCGGTGCCGGCGAGGACCGCCCGCTCATGGCCGAGGGCGTCGAGGAGCGCGGTGACGTCGTCGGCGTACCGGGACCAGGTGTGGCGGGCCGGGTCGGCGCAGACGGAGCGGCCCCAGCCCCGGATGTCGGGCAGGATCGCGGTGTGGCCGGGCGGGAGCCGGGCGGCCAGCGGCAGCAGGCTCCGGTGGTCGGGGCCGCCGCCGTGGAGCAGGATCACGGGGGACGGTCCGGTGCCCGTCACCTCCGCGTGGAGAGGGCATCCGTCACTGCCCCGATAGGTCAACTCACTCACGGGCACTCCTCGTTCGGGTTATTCCCCCAGTGTCCGCGACGCGGCCTCGCGCCTGCCGTCGTACCGGCCGGGGCGGGGCCGCCGGAACCCCGACTTGACTTGGTGCACCCCTACTAGGGGTCCATTTCCCGTACCAATCATTTAGTGTGGACTGAATGGTGCGAGTGGGGCGTGCTCAAGGCGGCGCTGTCGAGATCGAATTCACGGCCGAGGACATGGCGCGTACGCGATTCGCCGTCTCCCCCCTGTGGGAGGTGGTCGCGAGTGTACGGGTCCTCATGGAGACCGACGATCAGGGAATGCACCGTCAATGGTGCGAACAGGTAAGGCCCTTGCTCGCGGCGGCGAAGCTCGACCTCACCCCGCTGGCCCGGCTGATCACCACCCCGGTGGAGAGCATCCCGTCCTTCCTGGTGCCCCCGCCGACCACCCCGCAGCCCTCCCTCGAAGTGGAGCTGGCGACGCTGCGCGCCACCCCGCCGGAGCTGTTGCGCACCTCGTGCCCGGGGGCGCAGGAGTACGCCGCCGAGCTGCGGTCCGACCCGGTGCGGGAGCTGGGGCGGCTGACGGAGCTGATCGCCGCGTACTGGGAGATCGCGATCGCGCCGTACTGGCCCCGGATGCTCGCCCTCTTCGAGGGGGACATCCTGCACCGCGCCATCCACTTCGCCGAGGGCGGGGCGCGCCGCCTCTTCGACGACTTCGGCCCCCAGCTCCGCTGGGACTCCGGCACCCTCCAGCGGGTGCGCCGCGCCAGCCGCGCGACCCAGCGGCTCGGCGGACGGGGGCTGCTGCTGGTGCCGTCCGCCTTCGCCTGGCCGCAGATCTTCTCCAACCTCGGCCGCGAGGACTGGCAGCCGACCCTGCGCTATCCCCCGCGCGGCATCGGCGCGCTCTGGAAGCTGAGCCCCCAGCCCTGCTCCGACGCCCTGGCCGGAGTCCTCGGCCGCACCCGCGCCCGCCTCCTCGCGGAGCTGACCGCCCCCGCCTCGACGACCGACCTCGCCCGGCGGATCAGCCTCTCGGCCGGGGGCGTCTCCCAGCATCTGACCGCCCTGCGCGCGGCCGGCCTGGTGAGCGCGCACCGCACCGGGCGGGTGGTGCTCTACGCCCGGACGAGCGTGGGGGAGGCGCTGGTGCGATGAGGCCCGGAGGTCTACAGATACTGGGCGTACTCGTCCAGGGCCCGCAGGATCTCCGGCTCGGGCGCGGACGGGAGCCGAAGGACGATCTCCTCGATGCCGAAGTCCGTGTAGTGGGCGAGCTTGTCGGCGTCGGGGGTGGGGCCGAACGGGACGATCCGGAGGGTTTTCGGGTCGCGGCCCGCCGCCTCCCAGGCCGTGCGCAGCGGGGGAAGGGTCTCGGTGAGGTCGGTGTCGCCGAGGGGGAACCAGCCGTCGGCGTGGGCGGCGATCGCGGCGAAGAGCTTGGGGCCCGCGCCGCCGCCGAGGAGGACGGGCGGGGCGCCGCCGGAGGGCTTGGGGTGGGCCCGGGAGGCCCGGACGGAGCCGTACTCCCCCTCGTACGCGGTGGGTTCGGGGGCCCACAGGGCGCGCATCAGTGTCAGGTGGTCGTGGACGCGGGCGCGGCGGGTGGCCCACTCGACGCCGTGGTCGGCGGCCTCCTCGCGGTTCCAGCCGTACCCCACGCCGAAGGTGAAGCGGCTGCCTGAGAGATGGTCCAGGGTCGCGACCTGCTTGGCGAGGACGATCGGGTCGTGCTGGGCGACGAGGGTGACGCCGGTGCCGAGGGTGATGCGGGTGGTGACGGCGGCGGCCTGGGCGAGGGCGGCGAAGGGGTCGAGGGTGCGGCCGTACTCCTCGGGGATGTCGCCGCCGAGCGGGAACGGGGAATTCTGCCCCACCGGGATATGGGTGTGCTCCGGGATGTAGAGCCCGGCGAAGCCCCGCTCCTCCAGCGCACGGGCGAGGCGTACCGGTGTGATGGTCCGGTCGGTCAGGAAAATCGAGGTGGACAGGCGCACAGAGACCCTCTCGTCGACGGTGGGTGTCCTTCTTCCCCGGTTTACCCTCTCCGAGGCGGTTCGCTCCCGGTCTTGCGCGCCTGTTCATCGGTCGGTAACAGAGTCATCAGTGCACGCACCGCTTCCGCCGAGTGGAGACCCTTCATGTGCGATATGCGCGATACAAGCGATTCCATGGGAAGGCGCGGGCTGCTGATGACGGGCGCCGCCTCGGCCCTTACGTTGGGAAATGTGAGCTTCGCCCGTGCCGCGCCCCGCGAGGGCGAGGAGACCAGGGTCGTACGCGGGGTGCTGCCGCCCGGCGCGCCCGACTATGTCCATCTCCCGGTGGAGGTGCCCCCGGGGGTGCGCGAGCTGGCCGTCTCGTACACCTACGAACGGCCCGCCGTACCGGCCGGGACGGCGGGCAACGCGCTCGACATCGGCGTCTTCGACGAGCGCGGCACCGGCCTCGGCGGGGCGGGATTCCGGGGGTGGTCGGGCGGGGCGCGCTCCTCCTTCTTCCTCCGCGCCGACGAGGCCACGCCCGGCTATGTGGCGGGGCCGGTACGGGCGGGCACCTGGCACATCGTCCTCGGGCCGTACACGGTCGCGCCCGGCGGACTCCCGTACGAGGTGACGATCACCCTGCGGTACGGGGAGCCCGGCCGCACGCCCGAACGGGTCTATCCGCCCGAGCGGGCCAGAGGGCGGGGGCGGGCCTGGTACCGGGGCGACTGCCACCTCCACTCATGGCACTCGGACGGGCGGCGCACCCCGGCGGAGATCGCGGCGCTGGCGCGGGCCGCCGGGCTCGACTTCATCCAGGCCTCCGAGCACAACACCCACGCCGGGCAGCCCTTCTGGGCCGACCACGCGGGGGACGACCTCCTCATCCTCACCGGCGAGGAGGTCACCACCCGCAACGGGCACGTCCTCGCCCTGGGGACGGACCCCGGCACCTTCGTCGACTGGCGGTACCGGGCCCGGGAGAACCGCTTCGGGCGGTTCGCCCGGGAGATCCGGCGAGCCGGTGGCCTTGTGGTGCCCGCACACCCGCACGCCAACTGCGTCGGATGCGCCTGGAAGTTCGGAATGGGCGAGGCCGATGTGGTGGAGGTGTGGAACGGCTCCTACACCGCCGACGACGAGGTCTCCCTCCAGGCCTGGGACGCGGCCCTGGCCCGGGGCCGCTGGGTGCCCGCTATGGGCAACAGCGACGCCCACCGGGACCCCGATCCGGTCGGCAGCCCGCAGACGGTGGTGCTCGCCGACGATCTGACCCGTACAGCGGTACTGGAAGGGCTGCGGCGAGGGCACAGCTATGTCGTCCAGTCGTCGGCGGTGACTCTGTCACTGTCGGCGGCGGACAGGCGGGGCCGGCGGCGGGCGGGGATCGGCGAGCGACTGCGGGTGGGGGCGGAGGAGCCGGTGGTGGTGCGGTTCGGGGCGGCGGGGGTGGAAGCGGGGTGCTCGCTGCGGCTGGTGACGGATCAGGGGGTGCTGAGGACGGAGAAGGCGCCGGGGGACGGGTCGGGGAGCGGGTCGGGGGACGGGTCGGGGGACGGGTCGGACGGTGGCGAGATCGAGTGGGGGACGACGGCGGGGTACGCGGGGTATGTGCGGGGGGAGGTGAGGGGGGCCGCCGGGGGGCTGGTGGGGTTCACGAACCCGGTGTTCCTGGGGTGAGGGCGCCCCCCGGCCCAGCCCCCTTCAGCACCTCGGTCAGCGCCGCGATGCTGTGCTCGCCGTGCCCCGCGTCGACGGCGCGTCTCACCAGGTCGTTGAGGGGGGCGAGCCAGTCGGTCTCGACTCCGGTCTCCTTCCGGAACTCGTCGTCGTGGGCCGCGCCCGCGAGGAACAGGTTCACGGAGGACGCGGCGTCGGTGTAGTCGCCGCTGCAATACAGCAGAGTGTCCGGCTCCCCCACCGCCGAGGGCACATTCTTGACCGCCCCCGCGAGAAACCGCGCACCGTGCCCGGCGGCCCAGGCCTCCGTAGCCATGGCCATGCCTCGCTCCAGTACTCACGCGTCTACTCGCGCATCACGAATGGGCACGTCAGCGCCGGTCCTGTTGGTCTCGGCGGGACGCTCACTCACTCCATGCTGGGCGGTCGCATTCGTTCCCTCAAGTACCCACCTTTCAGTAAGTGGGGTGAGGGCGTTGCCCTACTCGGGGACGATCAGCGACGGGGTGTCGCGGGTGAGGGTCTCGCCCCGGAAGAAGGCGGGGCTGCGGCGGGACAGGACGGTCATGAGGACGAGGCCGAGGAGGAGCAGGCCGACGCCGATGACGAAGACGGAGCCGAGGCCGAGGACGGCGGAGCCGCTGCCGTAGGCGGGGTCGCGCATGTCGTAGAGGGTTTTGGCGAAGACGGCGGCGAGGAGGGTGCCGCCGGTGAGGGGGAAGAGGCCCTTGAAGAAGAGGTCGCGGGAGGAGCGGGTGAGGTCGCGGCGGAAGTACCAGGCGCAGGCGAAGGCGGTGAGGGAGTAGTAGAAGCAGATCATCAGGCCGAGGGCGTAGATGGTGTCGATCAGTACGTTCTCGCTGATGAGGGTCATCGCGGTGTAGAACGCGCCGGTGGCGACGCCGGCCACCACGGTGGCGCGGCCCGGGGTCTTGAAGCGGGTGTTGACCTTGGCGTAGGAGGGGGGCAGCGCCGCGTAGGCGGACATGGCGAGGACGGTGCGGGCGACGGGGATGAAGGTGGTCTGGAGGCTGGCGGCGGCGGAGGCGAGGACGGCGACGAAGAGCAGGATGCCGAGGGTGGGGCCCATCAGCGGGCCGGCGAGGGCGGCGAAGACGTTGTCGGAGGTGTCGGGGTTGGCGAGGCCGAGGCCGCTCTCGCCGGAGCCGACGGCCATCTGGGCGGCGATGCCGGTGGCGAGGTAGGCGCCGACCAGGACGACCATGGCGATGAGGGCGGCGCGGCCGGGGGTGCGGTCGCTGGCGGCCGTCTCCTCGTTGGCGGCGAGGGAGGCGTCCCAGCCCCAGTACATGAAGATCGACAGGGAGAGGCCCGCGGTGAAGGCCGCGAAGGACTCCACGGCGAACGGGTTCAGCCACTCCATGGAGAAGGAGATCGAGGTCTCGAAGGAGTCCGCCTTGCCGAACGCCATCGCGACGAAGAGGGCGAGTACGAGGAGTTGCAGGCCCACCAGGGCGTACTGGAGGCCCTTGGTCGCGGTCATGCCCCGATAGCTGATCGCCGTGGCGATCGCGATGAGCACCAGCACGGTGAGGATGTGCACGGCCTTGTTGTCGTCCAGCGCCGCGACGGACTCGCTGCCGGTGATCTCGCCCGCGAGCAGCCAGAAGAAGGAAGTGGCGACGCCCGCGAGATTGGAGAGCACGATGATCGAGGCGATCACCAGACCCCAGCCGCACATCCAGCCGACGCGCGGGCCGAACGCCTTCACCGTCCAGGTGAAGGAGGTGCCGCAGTCCGGCATGACCCGGTTCAGCTCGCGATAGGCGAAGGCCACCAGCAGCATCGGCAGAAAGCCGGCCAGGAAGACGGCCGGCATCTGGAGTCCGACCTCACCGGCCGTGGAGCCGAGGGTGGAGGTCAGACAGTAGACCGGGGCGACGGTGGAAATGCCGATGACCGCGCTGCCGGTCAGACCCACGGAGTTTCCGCCGAGACCCTTGGCCCGTACGCCGCCTCCGCGCACGCGCGGGGCCGCCCCGGCGCTGTCTCCGGCCGGCGGCCGCGCATCCAACTGAGTCATGAACAGGACGTTAAATGCTGCGGTTTCCACATATGGAGAGGAAGCACCTCCACGCCGAACCTTAGATTCATCGGCAGATGCCGCACAGAACCTGCACTCGAAAGACCCAATGGCAGTGTCGCGATCCCCTTACAAGGAGAAAGCCACATTTCCCCAGGTGCGATAACCGCAACAGTGTCCGCTATCAGGTGATTTTAATTTTCCCGCGTCCCGACCCTCCCCCACCTCGGCGGCCTCATCTCCGCGAGACCGCCCCGGCCGACGAGCCGCACAGGAGAGCGAGTGAGCCGCCCGGGCAGGGGCTCCGGACCGGCGCCCCCGGCCCCCGCCCCCGGCTCACCCCGGCCAGGTCAAGGACTGGAGTTCCGAGTAGGCGTGCAGGGCGAAGGAGCCGCAGTCGCGGCCGAGGCCGCTGTGCTTGAAGCCGCCGAAGGGGGCTTCGAGGTTGCGGGCGACGGTGTTGACGGCGACGCCGCCGGTGCGGAGGCGGGAGGCGAGGCGGAAGGCGCGGGGGACGTCGGCGGAGAAGATGTAGTCGATGAGGCCGTAGTCGGTGCCGTTGGCGAGGGCGACGGCCTCGTCCTCGGTGTCGAAGGGGAGGACGGCGACCACCGGGCCGAAGATCTCCTCGCGGACGATCCGCATCCCGCCGTCGCAGTCGGCGAAGAGGGCGGGCGCGACATGGAAACCCCGGGGTGAGTCGGGGCGGACCCCGCCCGTGACGAGGCGGGCGCCCTCCTCGCGGCCGAGGGCGATGAAGGATTCGACGCGGTCGCGGTGGGCGGCGGAGATCAGCGGGCCGACGACGGTGTCGGGGTCGGCGGGGTGGCCGACCTTCAGCCGGGAGGCGTGGGCGGCGAGCCGGGCGATCAGCTCCTCGTACACCCCGCGCTGGGCGAGGACCCGGGTGGGCGCGGTGCAGATCTGGCCGCTGGCGAAGGAGAAGGTCGTCCCGATGCCCAGGGTGGCCGCGCCGAGGTCGGCGTCGTCGAAGACGAGCGCCGCGCCCTTGCCGCCCAGCTCCATCAGCGGGCGCTTCAGGTCCCGGCCGCAGACCTCGGCGATGCGGCGGCCGACGGCCGTGGAGCCGGTGAAGCTGACCATGTCGACGTCCGGGGAGCCGACGACGGCCTCCCCCACGGCGGGAGAGGAACCGCTGACCACATTGACCACCCCGGGCGGAACGCCCGCCTCCGCCAGTGCCTCGGCCATCCGGTAGACGGAGAGCGGATCCTGCGGCGCGGGCTTCACGACGACCGTGTTGCCCATGGCGAGCGCCGGGGCCACCTTGCCCGCCGCGTTGGCCCAGGGGTTGTTGTACGAGGTGACGCAGGCGACCACCCCCACCGGCCGGCGCACGGCGAGCGACCCGACCACGCCCGCCCGGCCCAGCGGCCCCGCCGGGGTGAGCTGCGGCGGCAGCGGCTGCTCCACCGGCTCCAGCGCGCCCTTGGCGTACCGCCGGAAGCGGGCGGCGGCCACCCCGATGTGCAGGGCGCGGGCGGTGGCGGCGGTCGCGCCGCTCTCGGCGCGGGCGAGGTCCGCGTACGGGCCCGCGTTCGCCGCGATGACACCGGCGGCGGCGCGCAGGATCCGGGCGCGCTCCTCCGGCTCGGTCCGCGACCAGGCGTCGAAGGCGGTACGGGCGGCCCGGGCCGCCTCAAAGGCCTGGGCGCGGCTCGCCTCGGGCGCGAGGCCGACGCTCTCCTCGGTGGCCGGGTCGACCACCTCGTAATGGCCTCCGTCGGGCTCGACCCACTCACCGCCGATGAAGAGCCGCTGAGGCCGGCGTTCCATGGTCATCGGGTCGACACCGTTCTCGTGTCGCGGCCGGAGCGCAGCACCGTGCCGGGGAGCGCGCCGGTGGCCCGGTCCTCGCGGACGGTCTCCACTCCGTTGACGCGCACGGAGACGATCCCGACGGCCTTCGCGTCCAGCCGGGGGCCGCCGCCGGGGAGGTCTCGTACGAGGGTGGCGGGGCCCGCGTCGATCCGGGCGGGGTCGAGGAGGACGAGGTCGGCGTGGCAGCCGGGCTCGATCCGGCCCCGGTCGCGCAGCCCGAAGAGCCGGGCGGGGTCGTCGGTGAGCATCCTGACCGCCGTCTCCAGCGGGACGAGTCCACGGCCGCGCAGACAGTCGCCGAGGAAGCGGGTGGTGTACGGGGCTCCGCACATCCGGTCGAGATGGGCCCCGGCGTCGGAGCCGCCGAGGAGTACGTCGGGGTGCTCCCAGGTGCGGCGGCGCAGCTCCCAGGAGGCGGGGTCGTTGTCGGTGGGCATGGGCCACAGGACCGTGCGCAGTCCGTCGTTGGCGCAGATCTCGGTCAGGCAGTGGAAGGGGTCCTGGCCGCGCTCGGCGGCGATGTCCCGCACGACGCGCCCGGTGAGGCCCGCGTTCTCCTTCGTATAGGTGTCGCCGACGACGTAGCGGCCGAAGTCGGCGAGCCTGCGGAAGACTCCGGCCTCCTTGGAGCGGGCCCGGCGCAGCAGTTCGGCGCGGACGGCGGGGTCGCGGAGCCGGGCGATCCGCTCGGGGACGGGAAGGGCGAGGGTCTCGCCCCAGCCGGGGATGAGGTTGAGGGCGCAGAAGGTGCCGAGGGACATGTTCATCGGGGTGAGGATCGGCATGGTGAGGGCGACGATCCGGCCGCCCGCCGCGCGGGCGCGCTCGCCGGCGAGCAGCTGGCGGGGGACGCGTTCGGGGACGGCGGCGTCGATGGTGAGGACGTTCCAGTTGAGCGGCCGTCCGGCGGCGGAGGTCATCGCCACGAGAAGGTCGATCTCGTCGTCGGCGAACTGGTCGAGGCAGCCCGCGACGATCGCCTCCAGCTGGGTTCCCTCGTGTTCGCCGACCGCCTCGGAGAGGGCGATCAGTTCGTCCGGGGCGGCGTGCCGGGAGGCGACGGGCGCGCCGTCGCCGTCGGAGTGGGTGGCGGACTGGGTGGTGGAGAGGCCCCAGGCTCCGGCGTCCATCGCGTCGTGGAGGAGGCCGAGCATCCGGCGGAGCTGTTCGGGGGTGGGCCGGCCGCCGATGGCGTCGGGGCCCATGGCGTGGCGGCGGAGCGCGCAGTGGCCGACCATGAAGCCCGCGTTGACGGCGGTGCGGCCCTCCAGGGCGTCGAGGTACTCGCCGAAGGTGTGCCAGTTCCAGGGCGCGCCCCGCTCCAGGGCGGTCAGGGACATGCCTTCGACCCGGGACATCATCCGGCGGGTGTAGTCGGCGTCCTCGGGGCGTTCGGGGTGGAGCGGGGCGAGGGTGAAGCCGCAGTTGCCGCCCACGACGGTGGTGACGCCGTGGTTCATGGAGGGGGTGGCGCGGGGGTCCCAGAAGAGCTGGGCGTCGTAGTGGGTGTGCGGGTCGACGAATCCGGGGGTGAGGACGAGTCCGGCGGCGTCCTCGGTGGTGGCGGCGGGCCGGTGGTGGAGGGCTCCCGGTTCGGTGACGGCGGCTATCCGGCCGTCGCGGATGCCGACGTCGGCGACGCGGGCGGGGGCTCCCGTGCCGTCCACGACGGTCGCGGAGCGAATGAGGTGGTCGAGCATGGGGGTCCTTTCCCCTGGGATCAGCCCTGTGCCCCGGCTTCGGGCCCCGGCTTCAGGCCCCGGCTTCAGGCCTGGCGGAAGCGGGTGGTCCGGTGGATCGGGTCGGTGTCGATCTGGGGGATCACGTGCTCGCCGATGAGCCTGATCGTGTTCAGGGTGTCCTCGTAAGGGATCCCGGCCGGCAGTCCGAACGACAGCTGGTCCGCCCCCGCCTGCTCCCACCTCTTGCACTGCTGGAGCACTTCGTCCGGGTCGCCGCAGATCAGCAGCTCCTCGGCGATCAGCAGCTCGACGATCTCCGCCGTGTACCCGGGCACCAGCTCGGGCCACTCGGGGATGCCGTCGGGCCGGGGGAAGGTGTCGTGGTAGCGGAAGAGCAGCGACTGGAGGTGGTTCAGCTCCCCGGCGGCGGCGATCGCGACGGCCCGCTCGTGGGTCTCGGCGCAGACGGCGGTGGTGGTGACCATGACGTTGTCGTTGACGAAGCCGCCGACCGGCCGGGCCCGCCCGATCGCCGACTTGTACGAGTCGAGGACCCACTCCATGTCGGAGACGCGCTGGACGCTGAAGCCGAGGACGCCGAGGCCCTTGCTCCCGGCCATCGCGTACGAGGAGGGGGACCCGGCGGCGTACCACATGGCCGGGTGGGACTTCCCGTACGGCTTGGGGAGGATCTTGCGCGGGGGCAGGGACCAGTGCTTGCCCCGGAAGCCGGGGTACTCGTCCTGGAGCCACATCTTGGGGAACTCCGCGATGGTCTCCTCCCAGATCTCCTTGGTGCGGTTCATGTCGGTGACGCCCGGCAGGAACCCGAGGATCTCGTGGCTGCCCGCTCCCCGGCCGGAGCCGAATTCGAAGCGGCCCTCGGAGAGGTGGTCGAGCATGGCGACCTTCTCGGCGACCTTGACCGGGTGGTTCACCGGGGCGAGCGGGTTGAAGATGCCCGAGCCCAGATGGATGCGGTCGGTGGCGTGGGCGAGGTAGCCGAGGAAGACGTCGTTGGCGGAGAGGTGCGAGTACTGCTCCAGGAAGTGGTGCTCGGAGGCCCAGGCGTACTTGAACCCGGAGCGGTCGGCCAGGATGACGTACTCGGCCTCCTCCATCAGCACCCGGTGCTCGGCGAGCGGGTCGGTCTCGGCGCGCCTGCCGACGTATCCCTGCACGAAGATCCCGAATTCCAAGGGGGTTCACCGTCCCTATTTTTCTGACGCATCGTCAGATCGTGATGCGGCCGACTGTTCCACCGGGGGGGTTGGACCGTCAAGAGCTGACGCACCGTCATATATAGAGGGTGCGGGCGGCGGGTCCCGGCGGTCAGAGCACGCTGATGCCCGCCAGCCAGCCGCCGTCGATGACGAACGGCTGCCCGGTGATGTACGAGGAGTCCTCGCAGCTCAGGAAGAGCGCGAGCTTCGCGACCTCCTCGGGGCGGCCGATCCTGCCGAGCGGGACGACCTTCTCGTACATCCGGTCCATCCCCTCGCGCACCGCCCGGGGGTCGACGCCCGGGCGGAGGGACTCGGGGGCGGCCATCGGAGTGTCCACCGCACCCGGGCAGATCGCGTTGACGCGGATGCCCTGGGAGGCCAGCTCCAGGGCGGCGACCTTGGTGAGGCCGAGGACAGCGTGCTTGGAAGCGGCGTACGCGCCGAGCAGGGCCACGCCGGTCAGTGCCGCGTACGAGGCGGTGTTGACGATCGTGCCGCCGCCGGACGCCGCCAGTTCGGGCGCGAGGGTGCGGATGCCGAGGAAGACGCCGGTCTGGTTGACCTCGGTGATCCGCCGGTACTCCGCGAGCGCGGTGGCGGTCAGGGCGTTGAAGCGCAGGATGCCCGCGTTGTTGACCAGCCCGTCGACCTTGCCGAAGCGCTCCTTGGCGGCGGTGAGGGCGGCGGCCCAGTCGTCCTCCCGGGCGACATCGAGACGGACGTAGAGGGCGTCGGGGCCCAGATCGGCGGCGACGGCCTCGCCGGGCCCGTCCAGGACGTCGGCGAGGACGACCTTCGCGCCCTCGGCCGCGAAGAGACGGGCCTCCTGCTCGCCCTGGCCCCGGGCGGCGCCGGTGATCAGGACGACCCTGCCGTCGAGCTTTCCCATGGATGTCTCCTTCGACTGGCTTCGGTCAACGGGGTACGGGGGTCAGCGGGCGGGGTTCAGATGCGGGGCGACCCCGGCGGCGAAGGCAGCCATCTGGTCGGTGAGTTCGGTCCGGCTCCGGCTGCGGAACCGGACCTGGATCTGGTGCACGCCCATGGCGGCGTACTCCCGCAGCGACTCGGCGATCTCCTCGGGGCCGCCCGAGAGGGTCCGCCGGTCGGCATACCGGCGGGGCTCGCCGATGTGGATGGGCTCCGCGACGGCCCCGATCACCAGCGGCTCGGCGATTCCGGCGGCCTCGCGCAGCGCGGTCAGCCGGCCGATCAGAGCGGGGAGACGCCCGCGCGGGTCCCCCTGGGGCAGCCAGCCGTCACCCCGGACGGCGGCCCGGCGCAGGGCGGCGGGCGAGGAGCCCCCGACCCACAGGGGGACGCGCGGCTGGGCCGGCCTGGGACGCTGTCCGAGATCGGCGAAGGAGAACCGCTCCCCGGTGAACTCGGGGTACTCCTCGGGCCCGAGCGCCGCCCGCAGCGCGTCGACGCTCTCGTCGAGCAGAGCACCGCGCCGGGCGAAGTCAGCCCCGACGGCGGCGAACTCCTCGGGGACATGCCCCGCGCCGACCCCGAGGATCAGCCGCCCGCCGGAGAGATGGTCGAGGGTCGCGTACTGCTTGGCGGTCAGCAGGGGGTGGCGCAGCCCGACGACGGCGACATGGCTGAGCAGCCGCACCCGCCGGGTGATCGCCGCGAGGTAGGCGAGGGTGGCGACGGGGTCGTACCAGACCGTCGACATGGTCGCGGCGAGCCTTCGCGGGATCGCGACATGGTCGCAGACCCCGACATAGGCGAAGCCACCCCGATCGGCGGCCCTGGCGACCTCGGCCAGATCCTCGGCCCCGGCCCCGGCCTCCCAGTCCTCCGCGAAGAGGGCGGACTGCGACTGAACGGGCAGCTGCATCCCGTACGACAGCCGCCCCTCGGGCAGGATTCGCGCGGATGGTGGCATACGAGCGGCCTCCTCGCCTCGATCCGGCCGAACGCCGGAGGTACTGCCGTGGCCGACACCCGACATCCCCGGCCCCTCGTACCGGATGCGGCAGGACGGCTCCGACAGCTCCGACAGCTCCGAGGGCAGGCGGGGAAGAGCCCGTGTGCCGGGAGGCACACCGGGGCACGGCCCGGAGCCCATCGTGATAGCTGACACACCATCAGACAAGCCCGCGCACGCGGCGCATCGACGGAGACACCGGCCCCGCGCGGCCTTCACACTCCGGGTCGGGCTCCCGGCCGGTCAGCCCACCTCGAAGCCGAGCGCCGCCGCGATCACGGCCGCCTGCCCCAGATCGATCCTGGCTCCCTCGATCCGCACCGTCAGCGGATCGAGCGAGGACAGCTCACTCCCCCGCAGATCCGCCCCGGCCAACCGCGCGCTGTGCAGCATCGCCCCCGACAGATCCACCCCCGTCACCGCCGCCCCCTCCAGCCGCGCCCCCGTCAGATCGCACTCCCGCATCCTCACCCCCTCGAACACCGCCCCCCTCAGATCCGCCCCCGGCAGCCCGGCGAAGGACCAATCCCCTCCGACCACCTTGAACAGCCCGAAGGTGCACCGCTGAAACAGGCTCCCGACCCCCTTGCACTGCTCGAAGGCCGCGTCGAAGAAGCCGCACCCCTTGAAGACACAGTTGGTGAACGCCGCGTTCACATGCCGCGACGCGTTGAACTTCACCCCGGAGAAAGTGCACTCGTCGAAAACCGCCCCGTCATTCACCACCTCCGTCCAGTCCATGTCGTAGAACGTGTACCGAACAAACCTCTCCCCCGACAGCTCCCTCCCGTACCAGTCCTCCCCCCTGACGATCCGCTCCTCATCGGGCACCTGAGCCTCCGCCCGCACCCGGATCGCCATTCGCCCTCTCACGCCTGATCGCCATACCCCCGATTGAACACCCGCCCACTGACAACCCCCCGCGACCAGGCCGGAAGCCCGCCGCCCGGACCCCGGTCCGAGCCCTCACGCCCTCGCGACCGCCAGCAGGTGCGAGCTGGACGCGAGCAGCGCGGGGTACGGATCCGCGAGCCGTGCGGAGGCCAGTGCGGCGGTGAACATCGGGGAGTCGATCAGGCTCTCCCCGCTGTGCCGCTCGGCGGCCTTCAGGCAGGCCCAGGCCGGTCCCTCGACGCCGTGGAGGGCGATTCCGCCGAATCCGGCGGCCGTGAGTTCCTCGGTGAGGCCTTCCGCCGTGTGGAAGTACGCGGCCGTGAATCCTTTCCGCCCCGGTTCATGGCGTCCGGTCCGGAGGATGTCGGCCACGGCCTCGCCGACGGCTTCACCTCCGAGGAGCGTGGTCGCCACATGCTCGTACAGCGAGGCATAACGCCCGATGGCGGCGGCAGCCACCAGACCGCCCGGCCGCAGGACCCTTCGGGCCTCGGCGAGTGCCCGATCCCGCTCGGCGCGCTCCAGCAGGTGACGGACGGGGGCTGCTCGTCGTCCGCGGGCTCGGCGCTCGCGTCTCCTGGAGCCTCAGGCCGCAGGTCGGCAAGACCGTGCGGGCCGCCCTCGCGGCCCGCAGGCCCTGACGCACGCCCGGTCGGAGCGGGTGCGGGCCGCCGGAGCAGCGGCAGGTGGCCAGTGGGTAGCATCGCGGCTTCGGGACGGACAAATGGTGGAGTGGAGTCGAGTCGTGACGCGACCGCGTGTGGGTGTGGCCGTACTGACCATGGGGAACAGGCCCGTCGAGCTCCGGGCCTTGCTCGACTCCGTCGCGATGCAGGACGAGCCCCCCGCCCGTGTCGTGGTCGTGGGCAATGGAGCGCCGTTGCCGGAGCTGCCGGAGGGGGTGACGGCGGTGGAGGTGCCGGAGAACCTGGGGGTGTCCGGGGGGCGGAATGTCGCGATGGAGCGACTCCGGGAGTTCGGCGACGTCGACGTGCTGGTCGATCTGGACGACGACGGGCTGCTCGTGGAGCGGGATGTCTTCACGCGGATCGCGGATCTGTACGAGACGGATCCGAAGCTGGGGATCGTGTCGTTCCGGATCGCGGACGAGCATGGGGAGACGCAGCGGCGGCATGTGCCGAGGCTGCGGGCGAAGGACCCGATGCGCGGGGGGCTGGTGACGACGTTCCTCGGAGGCGGGCACGCGCTGTCCATGCCGATGCTGGAGCGGACCGGGGGGTGGCCCGAGGAGTTCTTCTTCACGCACGAGGAGACGGATCTCGCGTGGCGGGCGCTGGACGACGGGTGGAAGGTGCTCTACGAGCCCCGGTTGCTGCTCCAGCACCCGAAGACCTCGCCCGCGCGGCACGCCGTGTACTACCGGATGACCGCGCGCAACCGGGTCTGGCTGGCGAAGCGGAACCTTCCCGCGCCGCTGGTGCCGCTCTATCTGGGGAGCTGGACCGCGCTGACGCTGCTGCGGACGCGGTCCGGGGAGGGGCTGAAGGCGTGGGCCGGCGGGTTCGCGGAGGGGGTGCGGGAGCCCTGTGGGGAGCGGAAGCCGATGAAGTGGTCGACGGTGTGGTGGATGGCGAAGCTGGGACGGCCGCCGGTCATCTGAGAAGCGGCTCAGCCCGCCCAGAGTCCTTCCGGGGTGAGGCCGAGGAGGTCGATGGCGTTGCCCCGGACGATGCGGTGGACGGTCTCCGGGGGCAGATGCGCCATCTGCTCCTCGCCGACCCGGCGGGAGTCGGGCCAGGTGGAGTCCGAGTGGGGGTAGTCGGTCTCGTAGAGGACGTTCCCCGCTCCGACGGCGTCGAGGTTGCGCAGGCCGAAGGCGTCGTCGAAGAAGCAGCCGTATATGTGCCCGGCGAACAGCTCCGACGGCGGGCGCAGCACCTTCTCGGCGACGCCGCCCCAGGCGCGGTTCTCCTTCCATACGGCGTCGGCGCGCTCCAGGATGTAGGGGATCCAGCCGATCTGACCCTCGGCGTACATGATCCGGAGCTTGGGGAAGCGCTCGAAGACGCCGCTCATCAGCCAGTCGACCATCGAGAAGCAGCAGTTCGCGAAGGTGATGGTGGAGCCGACGGCGGGGGGCGCGTCGGCGGAGGTGGAGGGCATCTTCGAGGATGAGCCGATGTGCATGGCGATGACGGTGCCGGTCTCGTCGCAGGCGCGCAGGAACGGGTCCCAGGCGTCGCCGTGGATGGAGGGCAGCCCGAGGAAGGGCGGTATCTCGGAGAAGGCGACCGCCCGCACGCCGCGCGCCGCGTTCCGGCGGACCTCCGCCGCCGCGAGGGAGGCGTCCCACAGGGGTACGAGGGTGAGCGGGACGAGCCGGCCGCCGGCCTCGGGGCCGCACCACTCCTCGACCATCCAGTCGTTGTAGGCGCGGACGCCGAGCAGGGCCAGTTCGCGGTCCGCGGCCTCGGTGAAGGTCTGGCCGCAGAAGCGCGGGAAGGTCGGGAAGCAGAGCGCGGACTGCACATGGTTGACGTCCATGTCCGCGAGCCGGTCGGGCACCCGGTAGGAGCCCGGCCGCATCCGCTCATAGGTGATGATCTCCAGCTTGATCTCGTCGCGGTCGTAGCCGACGGCGGTGTCGAGCCGGGTGAGCGGACGGCGCAGATCCTCGTACACCCACCAGTCGCCGACCGGGCCGTCGTCGCCGCGCTCGCCCATGACGGGGGCGAAGCGTCCGCCGAGGAAGGTCATTTCCTTGAGGGGGGCGCGGACCACACGCGGGGCGACGTCCCGGTACTTCGACGGGAGCCGGTCCCGCCAGACATGAGGGGGCTCCACCGTGTGGTCGTCCACCGAGATGATCTTCGGGAAGGTCTCCATGGATTTCACGGTAGCGCCGATCTGACGGCACGTCAGCTACGCGAGAGGGAGCACGCACGCGGAGGGGCCGTGCAGGGCGGGGGCAGGCGCGGGCAACCCCAGCGGACGGAAACACGCACGCGGAGGGGCCGCGCAGGGCGGGGGCAGGCGCGGGCAACCCCAGCGGACGGAAACACGCACGCGGAGGGGCCGCGCAGGGTTCGGGTCCGGGACGTAAAGCGGCGCAGCTCGCGCGGAGCGCGGTGAGGAAAGCAGTCCCGGACCCGAACCCGGAGCGGACCCGCACCCCGACCACCGACCCACACCGACCCACGGGCCGCACCAGCCACACGGGCCGCACCGGCCGCCACCACCACCGCCGACCGCCACCGCCCCCGAAACCAGCACCAAAGCCCCCCGCCAGTGAACCCCGATCCCCCTTTTCCCCTCTTGGTGACCGGCGAGTCGAGTAGCTATACACCATGTGTATAGTCGGCAGAGCCCGCCGGTGGCCACGGTGAGAGCACACTCCAGCCCATCGCGAACCACCCAGGGGGAACCCTTCATGCCCGCTCGCCCCAGGAGGCTCAGGGTCGCCGCCGCCGTCGCGGCAGCCGCGGCGCTGACCCTCGCCCTCGGCGCCTGCGCCGGCTCGACCGCGCCGGCCGACGCCCGCGCCGACGCGCTGGAGGGCGGGAAGTCGCTCGCCGACACCGCCGTCCCCGCCACCGACGTCAGCCCCGCCGACCCGGTCGACTGCGAGCAGGAGAAGTGCATCGCCCTCACCTTCGACGCGGGACCGGGCAAGGACACCCCCGAGCTGCTCGACACCCTGAAGAAGGAGAAGGTCCCCGCGACCTTCTTCCTGCTCGGCAAGAAGCACATCACCAAGTACCCGGCCGTGGTGAAACGTCTCTCCGACGAGGGTCACGAGGTCGCCAACCACACCTGGACCCACAAGCGCCTCGACCGCCTCAAGCCGGACAAGATCCGCGAGGAGCTGGAGCTCGCGCAGAACGCGATAGCAAAGATCACCGGCAAGAAGCCCACCCTGATGCGCCCGCCGCAGGGCCGGATCAACGACGACGTCACCGCCGTCACCAAGGAACTGGGGCTGGCGCAGGTCCTGTGGAGCGCCACCGCCAAGGACTACTCCACCAATGACTCCGCCCTGATCACCAAGCGAATACTGAAGCAGGCGTCACGCGACGGAGTCATCCTTCTGCATGACATCTACGACGGAACCGTCCCCGCGGTCCCGGGAATCATCAAGGGACTCAAGGACCGCGGCTACACCTTCGTCACCGTTTCCCAGCTCCTCGCACCGGCAAAGGCCAACCCGGGCGAGATCTATCGCCCCTGACCCCGCAGGGCCCGGAACAGCCGATACGCCGCTGTCCGGCCCTGCCCGCCCCCGGGGGAACCAGCCCCTCGGGGAAGCCCGCGCACAGAGCCGTGCCGGGCCCCGGACGGGCGAGGCGGCCCCCGTCCCACAGCGACAAAACGCGATCTGCAAGCATCCCGTTACTGACGGGGCCGCCATGCACAAGGCAGACTGTCGGGTGCGAATCGGCAGTTCGGGGCAGGGGGCAGCAATGGACCGTGACAACGGGCCACGCGTACCGGAGCAGCGAGTTCCGGCGCCCAGTGAGGTTATTGAGCTGTACTTCAGCGTGCTCGGTCCGGTGCGGGCCCGGCGAAGAGGCGAAGTGTTGCCGTCCGGTTCACCTCAGCAACGCGCCCTGCTGGCCGCGCTGCTGATGCGCGACGGCCGCACCGCGACCGCCTCCGAGCTGATCGACGCGATCTGGGGCGAGGACCCACCGTCCCAGGCCCTCGCCGCCGTCCGCACCTACGCCTCCAGACTCCGCAAGATCCTCACCGCGAACGCGCTGGTCAGCGAGTCCGGCGGCTACGCCATAAGGATCCGGCGGGACAGCGTCGACCTCTTCGTCGCCCAGGAACTGGCGCTGGAGGCGGAGAAGGCCCGCGCGGCCGGGGACCGCAACCAGGCCCGGACCCTGATCGACAGATCGCTCGGGCTGTGGGACGGCGAGGCGCTGGCCAACGTCCCGGGGCCGTACGCCGAGAACCAGCGCACCCGGCTCGACGAATGGCGGCTCCAGCTACTGGAGACCCGTCTCGAACTCGACCTGGAGACCGGCTGCCACGCCGAGGCCGTCTCCGAGCTGACCGCGCTCACCGCCGCCCACCCGCTGCGCGAACGGCTGCGCGAGCTGCTCATGCTGGCGCTCTACCGCAGCGGACGGCAGGCCGAGGCCCTCGCGGTGTACGCCGACACCCGCCGGCTCCTCGCCGAGGAGCTGGGCGTCGACCCGCGCGCCGAACTCTCCCAGCTGCAGCAGCGCATCCTGCGCGCCGACGAGGAGCTGGACCGCCCCAGCGAGGACCAGGCCCCCGGCCCCCAGATCGCCCGCCCGGCGCAGCTCCCGGCGACCGTCCCCGACTTCACCGGCCGGGCCTCCTTCGTACGGGAGCTGGGCGCGCGCCTCGCCGGTTCCGACGGCTCGGTGATGGCCGTCTCCGCGCTCGCGGGCATCGGCGGCGTCGGCAAGACCACGCTCGCCGTCCATGTCGCCCACGAGGCCCGCCCGCACTTCCCGGACGGCCAGCTCTACATCGACCTCCAGGGCGCGGGCAGCCGGGCCGCCGAACCGGCCGCCGTGCTCGGCTCCTTCCTGCGCGCGCTCGGCGTCCAGGACACCTCCATCCCCGACTCGCCCGAGGAGCGGGCCGCGCTCTACCGCTCCACCATCGCGGGCCGCCGGATCCTGATCCTGCTCGACAACGCGCGCGACGCCGCCCAGATCCGCCCGCTGCTGCCCGGGGCCTCCGGCTGCGCCGCGCTGATCACCAGCCGGGTCCGGATGGTCGACCTCGCGGGCGCGCATCTGGTCGACCTCGATGTGATGTCCCCGGACGAGGCGCTTCAGCTCTTCACCCGGATAGTGGGCGAGGAACGCGTCACCTCCGAGCGGAAGGCCGCCCTGGACGTCGTCGCCGCCTGCGGCTTCCTCCCGCTGGCGATCCGCATCGCCGCCTCCCGGCTCGCCGCCCGCCGCACCTGGACCGTCTCCGTGCTCGCCGCCAAGCTCGCCGACGAGCGCCGCAGGCTCGACGAGCTCCAGGCGGGGGACCTCGCCGTCAAGGCGACCTTCGAACTCGGCTACGGCCAACTGGAGCCCGACCAGGCCCGCGCCTTCCGGCTGCTCGGCCTCGCCGACGGCCCCGACGTCTCTCTCGCGGCGGCCGCCGCCGCGCTCGCGCTGCCCGTCCAGGAGACCGAGGACCTGCTGGAGGCGCTGGTCGACACCTCCCTCCTGGAGTCCGCCGCGCCCGGCCGGTACCGCTACCACGACCTCGTACGCCTCTACGCGCGCTCCTGCGCCGAGCGGGACGAGAGCCCCGAGGCCAATGAGACCGCCCTCTCCCGGCTGCTGGACTTCTACCTCGCCACCGTGACCCGGGTGTACACGATCGAACGCCCCGGCGACCGGCTGCCGGACCATCTGGAGGCCACCGAGCACGAGGGGCTGCCCTTCGACGGCCGTCAGGAGGCGCTCGACTGGCTCTACACCGAGGCGCACTGCCTGCTGGCCTGCGCCCAGCAGGCCGCCGCCGGCGGCCGGCTCAGGCGCGCCGTCGACCTGCTGTGGGCCGCGAAGGACCTGGCCGAGTCCGGGGCCAATTCCAAGCAGTACGAGTCCGCCGCGCTCGTCACCCGCGACGCCGCCCGGACGGCGGGCGACGCCCGCGCCCAGGGCCGCGCCCACACCACGCTCACCCATGTGTGCCTGATCGCCGGGCGGTACGAGGAGGCCGACGAGCACGCCAGGCAGGCGGATCTGCTGGCCACCCGGGCCCAGGACCCCACCCCGGTCTTCTGGTCCCACAACGACCGGGGGATCATCGCCCTGAGCATGGGCCGGCACGCCGAGGCCGACCGCTTCCTCCAGCAGGCCATCGAGGAGGCGCGGGCCGACGACAACGGACCGGGCGAGGCGAGCGCCCTGTGCAATCTCTCCCGCCTCTATCTCTCCATGGGCCGTACCGAGCAGTCGATAGACCTCGTCCAGCGCGGCATGGACATCTACGACCGCAACGGGCTCACCATGCGGCTCGCCAACGCCCGCTACGCGCTGGGCATCGCGCTGACCCAGGCGGGACGGCTCACCGAGGCGCTGGACCAGCTCGTGGGGGCGCTGAACGGCTTCGAGACCAACCGTCAGCGGCTGTGGGAGGGAACCACCCTCTACCGGATCGCCCAGGCCCATCTGGCCGCCCGCCGCCCGGCCCGCGCCGCCCAGCACGCCGAACAGGCCCTCGCGATCGGCTGCATCGGCGGCGACCACACCCGCGCCAACGTCCTCATCACCCTGGGCCGCGCGCTGGCCGCCCTCGGCCAGGCGGACCGGGCCCGCGCCTGCTGGCGCGAGGCGCTCGCCGTGCACGAGGCCTCGGGGGCGGCGGAGGCGGCGGAGGTACGAGGGCTGCTCGCCCCGCTCAACGCCGCCTGAGGGCCCCTGAGCGGCCTCCGGGGGCCTCCGGGACCCCATCCGGGGGCAGGGCCTCCGGAAAGGTCGCGCGGAAGCCGGTGAACCGCTCGGCGCTCCGGCGCGTTCTGATGGCCGACGGCGTCGTACGCCCGGCCCCGGGGCCCCGCCGGGAACCCCCCGCCGGGAGCCCCGCGCCGGAGCGGAGCGGCAGGGCCGGAATCGGGCCCCGGCCCACCGCCGAATCCGGCCACCCGTAGGCTGATACAGCCCGCTGCCTGGACGTTCATCGAATGTTTATGCCTGTCGGAGATGCTCAGGCACACAACGATCCGTCGCGTCGGGGGGCAGACGGATCACCTGGGACTCTCACCTCTCCGGGGGGAAGGTCGAGATCCCACGGCCTTTCGTCCGGCGACCCTCGGGGGAGTCTCCGGGCGGAAGGCCGTACCCAGTTCAGGTACGAAACGTACGACACGCACGATCCATGGGGGAACCATGAACAGCACCGACCAGAAGACCGACGAGTTCATCACGCAGGACAACCACGCGCCCGCGCCGCCCTTGAACGGCCTTCTCAGCGGGTCGCCCGTCCGGACTCAGGACAACCACGCGCCCGCGCCGAAGTTCCTCGGCGAGGCCGTCCTCAAGCCCCTGGACAACCACGCGCCCCCGCCGCCCGTCGGCGGCGGCAGCGGCGGCGGCGGTCCGAAGAAGAAGCTCACGGACTCCGTGGCCAAGCCCCAGGACAACCACGCGCCCGCGCCGCCGCGGCCCTGAGAAATCCCGCCGGGAAGCCCGCCCGGAAGCCCGCGGACGGATTCCCCGAACCGATCTTCGTACGGTATCCCCGAGCCGGATCCGCGGACAGATCTCCAGGCGGAAAAAGACCTGAAATGACAAGGTCCTGAGCTGAATATCCACTCTCCAGGTCCGGTCCTGACACCAAATCAAAGGCCGGGAAATAACCCTGAGTGAGGAACTCGCATACGAAGGACTGAGCGGGGCTTCACCCGAAGGTGTAAGGCCGCGGTGGCGCGGAAGACCGCCCGCCGCGGCCTTTTTCCGTCCCCGCCCGACCTCGTACGCCCTCCCCCACCATGCCACCTCTGCCCAAACGGGCCACCGAAGCACCGTCGGTCACTCGAAGCGCAAGTGATCGGTCGGCGGCACAACTTCAGAATTACTTCGGCCAAAACCCCCCGCGATCAGTCGATGACGGTGTGTACTTGGGCGGGTCGTTTCCAAAACGACTCTCACCACCGCCCTCCCCGAGGTCTATTCGATGATCGAGATACCGGATCTGGCCATCGTCGCCGCCGGGACCATGACCGCCTTCTATATCGGAAACGAACTATTGCGCTCCCGCCGCCAACGGGCGAGACAGCGCGAAGAGATCGATTCCCTCCAGACCCAACTCGACGCCGCCCGGCGGAGAACCGACCACACCTCACGAGCCTGTGTCGCCGAAGTAGTCCATCTGGCACAGGACCGCATCCCCGCCGCGGCCACCCGCGCCGCCCACCCGCATGTGCAGGTGCCCGGGCCGCTGGACCCCACCCTCACGGACAGCGAACTCGGCACCGCCCTGCACACGGCCCTCGAAGGCGTCGCCACCGCGATGCTCCAGGAACGCAAGCGCGTCGACGCCGCAGCCCGGGCCGGAATGCGCGGCGCGACCAGGGAGATCCAGGCCGGCCTCTACCGGCTCCAGGACGTACTGCGCGGCCTCCAGCAGCGCTACGACGACCCGGAGCTGTCCCAGACCCTCTACTCACTCGACCACGAGAACGAACAGTCGCTGCGCCGCGCCCAGGTGGCCGCCGTCGTCTGCGGAGCCTGGGTGGGGCTCGCCCGCGAGGAGTCACACCTCGTGGACGCGGTGACCGGCGGGCAGTCCCGCATCATCGGCTATCAGCGCGTCCACATGAGCAACCATCTGGAGCCCGGCACCGCACTCGTCTCCCACGCCGTCGAACCGGTCGCGATCATCGTCGCCGAACTGCTCGACAACGCGCTGCGCCACTCCTCGCCGGACACGACCGTCACAGTGAACCTGGAACGCGCCCACCACGGCGTCACCGTCACCGTGGACGACGCGGGCGTGGGCATGGCCGCCGACGAACGGGCCTACGCGCAGCGCATGGTGGCGGGCCGCGAACCGATCCTCCTCTCCGAACTGGGCGACCCGCCCAGGATGGGACTGGCCGCGATCGGCCAGCTCACCCGGCAGTTCGACCTCTCGGTCGATCTGTCGTCGCCCTCTCCCTACGGCGGGGTCCGGGCGGTGCTGCTGGTAAAGAACCATCTGCTGAGCCACATCGACCCGGCCGAACGGCCGCAGGCGGCGAGCGCGCCCCACTCCACCCGGGGCGGCAACGCCCCCGACCCCTTCTTCCCGGCGGCCCCCGGACAGCCCGGGTTCCCCGCCGTCCCCCCGCCCCACCCCGGCGAGCGGGACACCCCCGTCGCCGAGCACCACGGCGCGTTCCAGCCGTCCGCCCCGGCCGACCCCGGGCACTCCTGGCCCGCACCGCCCGTCCGGTCCGAAACCCCCGCCCCGGCCGCACCGGCCGTCCCCCTCCCCCCCGCCCGTACCCCCCCGTCCCCCGCCCTCCCCGTCCGTACGGCCCCCGACCCCACCCGTACCGTCTCCGAGGCCATCACCCACGACCCCGTCCCCGGCCCGGACGACGAGTCGCTGCCCCGCCGGCGCCGCCGGGTCCATGCCGCCGGACACCCCGGCGAGGTCCCGTCCCGCCCCCGGCCGCCCGCGCGCTCCCCGGAAGAGGCCGCCGCGGCCCTCGGGGCGCTCCAGGCCGGGACCGCAGCCGCACGCAACGCCGCCGACCCCGAAGGGAACGACCCCCGATGACCAGCCGCACCTCCCGCGACACCGGCGATACCGCGTGGGTGCTCGATCCGATCCTGGAAATCCCCCATGTCCGAGCCGCCGTCCTGCTGACCAGGGACGGCCTTGTGTCCGGCTACTCCGACCGGCTCTCCCAGGCGTCCGCCGAACGCGTCGCCGCGATCACCAGCACCGTGCAGGGGGCCTGCCGCACCGCGGCGGCCGCCTTCGCGGACCAGGACGGCGCGGAGGTGCGCCAGGTGGTCGTCGAGTCCGACCACGGATACATCCTGGTCGCGCCCACCACCCATGGCACCTGTGTGGCCGCCTATGGCGATCCCGAGGTACGGCTCGATCTGCTCGCCCACCGGGTCCACTCCCAAGTGGCCCGGCTCGGTGAGAAGGCGATGGCGGCCGCTCCCCGGGGAGCCAGCGGCCACACTCCGCTGTGAGCGGGCGGAGGGCCGGCCGGCCACTCGTCCCCGCCTATGTCTCCACCGGCGGCAAGACCCGGCCGAGCCGCAACAGCCTGGAACGCCTCTCCGTACTCACCGGTCTGACGGTCTGCCCCGCCGAGCAGTCGAGCGGCGCGGGGCCGCCCATACCGCTCCACGGCACGGGACACGACGTACGCCGGGCACGTCATAACGCGCCGCCGCCCGCCCCTCCGTCGCACACCCCTGCCGCACCGCCCGTACCGGCCGCGTCCCCCATCCCGTCCGCACCGTCCGCACCGTCCGTCCCACCCGGTCTTCCCGCCGCCCAGCGCACACTGCTGGGCACCCTGGACGGCGGGTCGCTCACCGTGGTGGAGACGGCCGCCGTCCTCGAACTGCCCGTCTCCGCCGTCCGCGTACTCGCGGCGCACCTCATCGACCTGGGACTGGTGAGCGCCCGCCCGCCGATCCCGTTCGCCGCCCAGCCCGACCTTGATCTGTTGGAGAGAGTCGCCGATGGCCTCCGCGCCCTCAAGCTCTAACGGCCTGCACCTGCCGGACAGCGCTCGCGAACTGGTGAAAATCCTGGTCGCCGGCCCCTTCGGAGTCGGCAAGACCACCCTGATCGACTCCGTGTCCGAGATCCGCCCGCTGCACACCGAGGAACAGCTCTCCGAGGCCTCCGTCGCGGTGGACGACCTCGCGGGGGTACGGGACAAGACCACCACGACCGTCGCCATCGACTTCGGGCGGATCTCCCTGAACGGGGGGATCGTGCTCTATCTCTTCGGCACCCCCGGCCAGGAGCGGTTCCGCTCGCTCTGGAAGGACATCGCCTACGGGGCGCTCGGCGCGCTCGTCCTGGTCGACACCCGGCGCATCGACGACTCCTTCGAGGTGCTGGGGCTGGTGGAGGACGCGGGGCTGCCGTACGCGGTCGCGCTCAACACCTTCCCGGACGCGCGCCAGTACACCGAGGAGCAGTTGCGCACCTCGCTGGATCTGGAACCCGGCACCCCCATGATCGCCTGTGACGCCCGGGACACCCGTGCCTCCATCGACGCGCTGATCTCGCTGGTGCAGCATCTGCTGACCCGGATGGGCCACCGGTCCCAGGGACCGGCGGCCGACAGCGCCGAGCCCTTGCCGTACGACACCGTGCCCAGTCCGGAGGTCCGGTGAACGCCCCGGTCAACGCCACGCCCGTGCCCTCGATCGCCTCCCCGGTCCGGCTCTGGGAGGACGGCTTCGCCGCCGACCCGCGCGCCTACTACGAGATACTGAGGGCCCAGGGCCCGGTCGGCTGGGCCGAACTGGCCCCCGGGATCTTCGCGTACGTCGTGGTCGACCGGCGGGCCGCCCTCGATCTGCTGCACGACTCCGAGATCTGGTCGCACGATCCCCGCCCCTGGGAGGCCACCGTCGCCGAGGACTCACCGGTCCTCGGGATGATGCGCTGGCGGCCCAACACCCTCTTCGCCGACGGCCAGTCGCACATCCGCTACCGCCAGACCCTCGTCGACGCCTTCAGCCTGGTCGAACCGCACGATCTGCGGGAGCGGGTGCACCGCGCGGCGGACATCCTCGTCGGCCGGTTCGGCCCCCGGGGCCGCGCCGATCTGGTCTCCGACTTCTGCCGCCCGCTGATGGGGCTGATCTTCAACAATCTCTTCGGGCTGCCCGACAGCGAGAGCGACCGGCTCACCGACTCCATGGCCCAGATGATCGAGGGCTCCGAACGCTCGGCCCAGGCCGAGGTGGAGTACGGGCGGTACGTCCTCGAACTCATCGCCGCCAAGATGGCCCGCCGGGGCGACGACCTCACCAGCTGGCTCCTCGACCACCCGCTGAATCTGACCCCCGAGGAAGTGACCTGGCAGGTCTTCCTCACCCTCGGCGCGGGCCACGAGCCCACGGCCAATCTGGTCTCCAACGCGCTCTCGCGCATCCTGGGGAACCCGGCGTACTACACCACCCTCACCAGCGGTTCCCGTCCCGTGATGGACGCCGTGGTGGAGGTGCTGCGCTTCGAGACCCCACTCGCCAACTACGGCATCCACTACGCCCGAAGACCACTGAGCTTCCACGGGGTGTGGATACAGGCCGCCGTGCCGGTCGTCGTCTCCTACGGCGCGCTGGCCTACTTCGCCGAGAAGGAGTCCCGGTCCACCCACCGTACGAACGACGCCTCGCATCTGTCCTGGTCGGCGGGGCCGCACGCCTGCCCGGTGAAACAGCACACCCTCCTGATCGCGACCGAGGCGATCGAGCGGCTCACCCAATGGCTGCCCGACCTCAGCCCGGTGCTCCCCCGGGAGCGGCTGACCTGGCGTCCGGGCCCCTTCCACCGGTCGCTGACGGCGTTCCCCGTCCAGTTCACCGCCCGTACGCCCGATCAGGCCCGTATCCCCGAGCAGTCAGGAGACCTTGGATGACCGTGTCCACTCCGGTGGCCATCGACCCGTTCGGCACCGACATCCCGGGAGAGACCGCCCGGCTGCGCGCGCTCGGTCCGCTGGTGCCGATCGTGCTGCCCGGCGGGATACCGGCATGGGCTCCGACCGGCTACGCCACGCTGAAGGCCCTGATCCTCGACCCCCGGGTCAGCCGGGATCCGCGCCGCCACTGGTCGCTCTTCGCGGAGATCCCCCGGCGGCCGGAGTGGAGCTGGATCCTCAACTGGGTGGGCGTCGTCAATATGCTCTCCGCCTACGGCACAGACCACACCCGGCTGCGCAAACTGATCGCCCCGAGCTTCACCGCCCGGCGCACGGAGGCCATGCGGGCCAGGGTCGAGGCGATCACCGAGGAGCTTCTCGACGAGCTGGCCGCCGCCGGGGAGGGCGGAAGGCCGGTCGATCTGCGGACGGGGTACGCGCACCCCCTGCCGCTGCGGATGATCTGCGAGCTGTTCGGCGTCCCGGACGGGTTGCGCGAGGCCACGGCCCGGATGGCCTCGACCATCATGGACACGTCGGACCCCAGCCCCGAGCACACGGCCTCCGCGCAGCAGCAGGTCGCCACGGTGCTGCCCGCCCTCATCGCCCACAAGAGCGAGCACCCCGGCGACGACCTCACCACCGAGCTGCTCCGGGTCCGCGACCAGGACGGCGACCGGCTGAGCGACGAGGAGCTGCTGTCGACCCTGCTGCTGGTGATCGGCGCGGGCTTCGAGACCACGGTCAATCTGATCGGCAACGCGGTGGTCGCCCTGCTGCGGCACCCCGCCCAGCTCTCGGCGGTACGGGTCGGGGACCTCTCCTGGGAGGCGGTCATCGACGAGGTGCTGAGGGTCCAGCCGTCGATCGCCAATCTGCCGCTGCGGTTCGCCGTCTCCGACATCACCGTCGCGGGGGTGACCATCCCCGCCGGGGACGCCATTCTGACGACCTACGCCGCCGCCGGTCTCGACCCCGAGCACTACGGCCCCGACGCGAGCGACTTCGACCCGGGGCGCAGCGCCGACGACCATCTCTCCTTCGGCATCGGCGTCCACCGCTGCATCGGCGCTCCGCTCGCCCGGATGGAGGCCCGTACCGCTCTCCCCGCCCTCTTCGAGCGCCACCCCGCCCTGCGTCTCGCCGTGCCGCCCCGCGAGCTGCGCCAGCTCCCCTCCTTCATCGGCCTCGGCTGGCAGGAGATCCCCGTACTGCTGGATCCCAGCCCGACCGAGCCGGCCCCCCGGGGCTATCCCCAGCCGGGCTGAGGGGCCCGGGTCTCTTTCGGTACGGGCCCGGCGAGGCCGTTCTCCCAGGCCCAGGCGGCGATGCCGACCCGGTTGCGGGCCTTCACCTTCGCCTGGACGTTGGCGACATGGGTCTTGGCGGTGCCCGCCGAGATGAAGAGCTTCGCGCCGATCTCGGCATTGGTGAGGCCCTCGGCGACCAGCCGGGCGATCTCGCTCTCCCGGGCGGTGAGCGGCGAGGCGCCCATGGGCGCTGCGGGGGCGGCGGCAGGGGCCAGGGTCCGGAGCAGCCGGACCGTGATCTGGGGGCTGATGAGGAGGTCCCCGGCCATCGCCGCCCTGACCCCCTCGATCAGCAGCCCGGGGCCCGAGCGCTTGAGCAGAAACCCGCACGCGCCGTCGTGCAGTGCCGTGCGTACGTAGTCGTCGTGGTCGAAGGTGGTGACGACCAGGACACGCGTCGGATCGGGTACGCCGGGGCCCGCGAGCCGCCGGGTGAGTTCCAGGCCGTCCAGGCCCGGCATCCGGATGTCGGCGAGCACCAGATCGGGGCGGAGGGCGCGGGCCAGTTCGAGGGCGGTGAGGCCGTCCGCCGCCTCGCCGACGACGGTCATGTCGGGCTGCGAGCCGAGGATCAGCCGGAAGCCGCTGCGTACATCCTCCTGGTCGTCGGCGATCAGGATGCGGGTCGGGCCGGGGGCCTGGCCGGGGGCCTGCGTCATGGCGTCTCTCCCGGGAACGTGGCGGGCAGGACGGCGGTGAGCTGCCAGCCGCCCTCGCCGTGCGGCCCCGCCGAGAGGGTCCCGCCGAGGGCCCGTGCGTGCTCGGTGAGCGCGGGGATGCCGAGGCCGCCCCGGGAGCCCTTGCGGCGGGCCGGGGCCTTCGGGTGGTCTCCCCGGTCGTTGGTGACTCTGATCTCCACGGCGGCGGCCGTGGGAGTGAACACGACCGTGGCGCGGGAGGCCCCGGGGGCGTGCCTGCGGATGTTCGTCAGCGCCTCGACGACGATGCGGTACGCGGCACAGCCCGCCTCCCGCTCCCGCTCCCGGGAGAGCGCCTCCGCGACCGGGGCCGGCAGCTCCAACCGCGCCTCGGTGCCTCCCGCCGAGGTGAAGTCCTCGATCAGGGACGGCAGCCGGGACACATCGGGGAGCGCCTCGGTGACGGCCCCCTCCGGGCCGTGCAGCATCCGCACGGTCCGGTCCATCGCGGCCAGCGCGCTCAGCCCCGCCCTCTCGATGCGCTCCAGCGCGAGCAGCGCCTGCGCGGGGTCGGCTTCGGCGACAAAGCGGGCCGCCTGCGCCTGGACCACGATTCCGCTGATGTCGTGCGCGACGAAGTCGTGCAGATCACGCGAGAGCTGAAGCCGCTGGACGCTCCGGGCCTCGGCCACCGCGTTCCGGCGGCGGCGCGCCTGACGGCGGGGGTACGCCCCGACGGCCACCGCGGCGGCGGCCGGAAGCAGCCAGAAGGCCGCGATCCCGACGGCTTCCAGGAAGGATTCGCCGTCGACCAGCGGCAGCGGCCAGAGCGCCACCGCGAGAACAGTCGGCGGGAGGGCCGTTCTGAGTTCGCGCGGGGGTGACCAGCGGGTGACCGCTGCCAGGAGCAGCAGCAGTACGGCCGCCTCCGCCAGCTTCCAGCCCGCGCCGAAGCCCGCCCCCGGCAGGGCGAAGCTCGTGATCAGCGAGAGGCACGCGCAGACCGCGGCCGGCCGGGCGAGACGCCCCAGCCTCTGCCGTACCCCGGCACGGGGGCGGGCGACGGCCCACACCAGCACGCCCGTGGCCGCGAGCGTCGGCAGCGCGCCGAGTGCCCTGACGGCCGGGTCGGTTGATTCCCACATGGCGATCAGCGTACGGGTGTGCGATACGGCGGGGCTCTCTGCCGATCGGCAGAGAGGGGCGGGGCGGCGGCGCGATCTTTATGCCGATCGGCGGATGGGATCGCGGGGGTGCCGGGAGCGAGGCTTGAGCCGTTCCGCCGACCACGGCGGCACACCCATCCACCCACCCTCTGGAACACGGGAGTTCCCCATGCGTACCGCCACGACAGCCGTCTCCCTCCTCGCCGTCCTCGCCGGGCTGGTCACCGGTTCCGCCGCAGCCTCCGAGGCGCACGAGACCCCTGAGGGGAAGCCGGTGAAGGCCGCGAGCGTCCACGGGAAGGCCCGGATCTCCTACATCGAGTCCGCCGACCACGACATCCGCTTCACCATCGACGCCGAACAGGTGCCCTTCAGCCGCCCGATCCTCCCCATCGCTCCCAACGGACTGGCCACCGACGCCCGGGGCACCCTGAAGTTCTCCCACACCGCCCCGGGCGGAGCCGCCGGGTGGGCCGAGGCCCGCGTCGACTGCCTGGTCACCAGCGGCCGGACGGCGACCCTGACCGCGATCGTGACCAAGTCGAACGTCGAGAAGCCCGGCGCACGGCTGGGCATCAGCGTCCAGCAGGGCGGCAAGGGCGAGCCGGACCGGCTCGGCTTCTCCTGGGGCGTGGTGAACATCCTCCCCGGACACGTCGACGACAACGGCATCCCCACCAGGCCCCAGGCCGGCACCTGCATGGCCCCCGCCCCCTTCACCACCGTCGTCAAGGGCGGCTTCAAGGTCGCCCACGCCGAGATCAAGAAGACCCCTGCCCAGCCGGGCCCGGCGGCCCGCCGTGGCTGACACCCAGCACGTCGTCGACGAATGGTGGTGGCTTCGTCGGCAACATCAGCGACGAGCGTCAACCGGCAGCTCGGGCCAGCAGCGCTTCTACGCGGGAGCGGGCGGACATGGCCCGGGGGTCGCTGTAGAGGGTCAGATGGGCCAGGGCCTCGATCCAGTGGCCACGGGCAGTCTCGGGGTCCTCCGGGTGAACGACTGCGGCCAGGAGGTCGAGTTCCAAAGCGAGTTGCCAGGCGTCCCCCAGATCGCGATGAACGGCCGCGGCCTGACTGTGGAAGGTGGCGGCCTCGCCGTGGCGGTCCATCGCCGCATACGTCTGCCCCGTGCCGCGCCAGGCCAGGGCTTCGCGGCTGCGGTCGCCGAGGCGTCGGTGGAGCATGGCGGAGCGCTGGTAGGAGGTCAGGGCGTCGCCGTGCTGGGCGACGGCGCGCTGGATGTCGCCGAGGGTGAGGAGCCAGAAGCCTTCCCGGGTGTGGTCGCGGAGGGCGAGCGCGATGTCGAGAGCCTCGTCGATGGATCGCCGGGCACCACCCGTGTCGCCTTCTTCGAGGCGCAGGTCGGCTGCGATCCGAAGGAGGTTGCCTTCACCGCCGCGATTGGCCAGGGCCCGGTGCGCGGCAAGCGCCTCTTCGACGACCGAGGCGGCCTCGGGCAGGTGGCCGGCGCTCAGGCGCGTGCTGGCGATGTTGGACAGCGCGGTGGCGGTTCGTCCGCCATCTCCCAGGTCTCGGAAGATGGACATGGCCTGCCCGAAATATGTGTCCGCCAGGCCGAGTTCGCGCTGCCGTAGATGAATCAGGCCCATGAGGTTGAGGGCCTGGGCCTCGTTGAACCGGCTCTGCGAGCGGCGAGCCAACATGACAGCTCGCTCCAGAGCGTCCAAGCCCTCGGAGAAACCGTTCAGAGCCCTGTGCGCGATGCCCATATTGATGAGAAGCCGTGTCTGCGCTCTCTGGTCCTCTCGCCTTGTCGCTGCCTCCAACCCGATTCGGCCCAGTTCCAGCCAGTCCCGTTCCGACGAGGACGCGGGACGTGCGAACCACAGGACGGTGGCCAACTGCCAAGCCGTCTCGTCCATTCCGTTTCGGGCGGCGTCGCGCACGGCAGGGAGGAAGTTGCCCTGTTCCCGTTCGGACCAGTCGACGGCGGCGTTGCGGTCGGCGAAGACGAGAGGTGCGACTTCCGGCGGGGGTCCAGGCAGTGGCAGGTGATCCTCCAGCGGATAGAGCCACGTCTGGGCGGCGTCAGCGGTGTGGAGGTACCAGCTCAGGACGCGTCGTCGCGCAGCTTGCCTTTGGCCGGGCGGCTCCGATGCCTGCGCGAGGTCGCCGGCGTACGCGCGCAAGAGGTCGTGGAACTGGAACCGGTCCGGAGCGGTCTGCTCCAGCAGGTGAGCCCCGACCAGATCGTCAAGTAGCTGGCGTGTTCGGCTGAGTGTGACTTCGCCGAGAGCGGCGGCAGCGGGGAGACTGAACGCCGCTCCGGGGTGCAGGCCAAGGAGACGGAAGAGACGTGCCGAGTGCGTGGACAGAGCGCGGTAGGACCAGGTGAAGACCGAACGGATGGCTTCGGCCTCGTCATCGATGCCGGTACTGAGGGCGTCCCAGAGGGCGGACTCGTCCCGCAGATCGCTGATGAGATCGTCGAGTCGCATGTGTGGGTGGCTGGCGGCGCGTTCGGCAGCGATCCGCAGGGCAAGCGGCAGACGAGCGCACAGGTGGGCCAGTTCCGCGAGTTTGTCGCCGTCGTCCTCGGGCCGACAGCCCCTCGTGACCGCGCGCAGCAGAGCGACTGCCTCCGGCTCCGGAAGCGTGCCGAGGGTGATCCTCTGGGCGCCGTCTCGCACCGAGAGACCCGCCAGGCGGCTGCGGCTGGTGACCACGGCAAGGCTGTCTCCTCCGCCGGGAAGCAGCGGCCGGACCTGGCTGACCGTGGCCGCGTTGTCCAGGAGGATCAGGACCCGGCGGTCGGCGATCAGTGAGCGGTACATCGCCGCCGCGTCGTCGACGTCCTGGGGAACCTCGGCCGGGGCCACGCCCAGGGCCCGAAGAAAGCGCTGAAGCGCCTGCGCGGCCGTGACCGGTTCTCCGGGGTCGTACCCGCGGAGGTTGATGAAGAGCTGGCCGTCGGGGAACTGGTCCTTGACCTGGTGCGCCCAGTGCAGGACCAGCGAGGTTTTGCCCGCGCCCGCCGTGCCGGCCACCACGTGAACGGAGACGACGACGCGCCCGCCGTTTCGGTCGGCGAGCACCGCGTTCAGCTGTCCCAGTTCGTGGGAGCGGTTGACGAAGGTGTTCACGTCGGCCGGGAGCTGGCGTGGGACGGGCCCCGACGGCCCCCGGGCGGACACCTGATGGAAGTGGATGTCACCAGTGACGCTCCCGGCCTGCACGACATCGCGAGACGACCCGGAGAGGTCGTTCCGCGAGTCCCCGGGTCGTCTGCTGTCCTCTGTGGGCACGTCGGTCGATGCGCCTTCGTCAGGCCGCGGGCGGCGGAGGCAGGTCGGCCACGGCACGGTCGAAGTACGCCTGGACGTCCTCCGCGGCCGCGTACAGTTCCTGAAGGTACTCCGCCCAGTTCCTCACGGTGCTGGGATCGGTGAAGCGAATCGCCCCGTCCGGTTGACCGGCAGCCGTGTACTGCACACGGTACAGAGTCCGACTGTCCAGAAGGTTCAACTCCGGCAGCAGCGCATCGCCCTCTGCGGCGGCGACCGAGGAAGCAGGCAGGACGCGAACGGAATGCTCGCATTCCGCGCTCAGCCGTAGCCAGTGAAGCTCCCACTGCACATACGGCGTCAGCGGCTCCTCAACCACACGAATACGATGAAAGACCGCCCCGCGCGACGCTTCGTCCCTGGCTTTTCGGACCAAGGCGTCACGCTCAGCCTCGAACAGCCGCAGCACTGCCGGCCAGTCCCCCTGGCGCAGAGCCTCCCGGCTGTCGTCGTTCGTCTCCTCGAAGTGCTGCAACCGTTCCAGTTTCCAGGACTCCCCGTCGCGGATCACCGCGCGCCGCTCCCGGAAGTCACGCTTGTAGTCCTCACGGGTGAGTCGCTCACCCAGATCGTCCGGAAGTCCAGGAGCAAGAAGATCAAGCATCGGGAATGTCCGCCTTCGCCGCACTCAGCATGTTGCCCGGGATGACGACCAGCCGCTCGTCCGGCCCAAGGTTCACCTCGGCCGGCAGGCACGATCGGTAGTGCGCGGTGAGATCGCGGCCGATCACGGCAACGTCACCGTTGCTCAGCTGCCAGATGTCCGGGCACTCGTCGTCGTCTTTGGAGTTGCCCAGCTCCGCCGCCGATTTACCGAGACGCTTGACGAATAACGCGGACGGATCGGCTTCCCATGCGCGGGCCACGACTGCCTCCAGTCCCACAGCATCACTGACAGTAGCCTCAACGATACCGGGCACACCTGAATGCGTACATCAGGCAATCCGCCAGTGCACACGGCACTCCCCGGGGCAACCCAAGCGCCTTCAGCTCTCCCGCGTCTCCCGCGCCGGAGGAACTCCGGGATTGCTGAAGGTGATGCCGGAGAAGTCCCGCCCCTGGATCACCGATCCATACTGGGTACCGCCGCTGACCGTGTTGGTCACCGAGCCCTCGACCAACGCCGGCACCCGGCCACGCCACGAGTCCAGCGCGGCAGCGAACTCCGGGTCAACGACCGCCCGCGCGGCGAGGGCACCACTCAGCGCTTCCGCCCGTACCTGTTCGCCCGGCGCCTCGCTCAGCGCCGCCAACTCAGCCTCCCCGGGTGCCGCGGCTTCCACCTGCCCGCCGAACGGTCTCCGCACCAACTCGCTCAGCGCCGCCCATGCCTGCCGCCCCAGCTCGCCCCCGGCCCCGCCTGCCAGCGCCGCCAGCACTCCCATCGATACCGGATCCAAGGCATCTCCTCGACTGCACGTTCCCGGTCCCCTTTCGGCTGACCCACGGTAGAGGCCCAACACTCCTCACCGCAGCCCGGTCTCTGAACCTTTCAGCCGCCGCTCAAACGAGTCGTGCCAGACACACGCCGCACTCGATGAACAAGTCCTTGGTCGACGGCAGCCGGCTCGGTCGCCGAACGGGGTTCACCAGGGCCGGGGGCCGTCAGCTCACATCGGTGTTTCGAGCGAGCGCTACCAGCCCGGCGAAAGCGGCAGGGGTGAGCATCAGAACGGGGCCGTCAGTCCGCTTGCTGTCACGGACAGGGACGACACCGGCGGTGGACACGCTCGCCGGGGCCCACTCGACGCACGCGCCGCCGTTGTCGCTGTAGGAGGACTTGACCCAGCGGGGAGGTTCGGTCGTCACGGGGTGCCCTTTCGTAGCTGGTTGATCATGGCCACGGATGCCGCTTGGGAGAGTGCTTCAGCCTGGAGCTGATGATAGGCCGTCAGTATGGGTACTACGGAAGAGGTTTCCCTTTCGAGCTGGCCCCGATGGGCGGACTCCGCGTAGGAGACAAGAGACCGGCTCTGCGTCGTCAGAATGTAGAGCGGCAAGCGGATCGAGCGACGGTCACCCATGGCGAAAGGGGCGACCTGGAGCACGGTGTTCGGCAGCGCGGCGAACTCGATCAGACGCGCCAACTGGGCGTCCATGACTTCGGGACTGCCAACCGGGACTCTGAGACAGCTTTCGTCGAGGACCACGAAGACCAGCGGTGGCGGTGTCCGAAGGAGCGCGGCCTGTCGCTCTTTGATGAGCGACATCCGTTCGTCTCCCTGCTCGGAGGTGATCGCACCCCGCTCGACGGTACGTACGGTGAGCGCTGAGGCGTACTCCGCTGTCTGGAGGATTCCCGGGATGATGCCGACCTCGTAGAGCCTGACCTCCGCCGCGCGCATCTCGTGCGTGACGTACTCCGGGAACCCCTCAAGCACTGCCGTGTGCCGCACGGCCCTGCTCTGGCGTTCGAGCCTGTCGCCGGTGCCGAACACCCTGTCGGCCCTCTCCGCGAATCGGCGAGTTGGTGGACGACGGCCAGTTTCCACCGCCGAGATATGCGTGCCGGAGCACCCCATCCGCTTTCCCAGCTCTTCCTGGGTCCAGCCGTGTTCGTCCCGGTGCCTGCGGATACGTTCTCCGAACGCTGCCGCCGCCGACGACTCCGGGTCCAGTTCTTTCCGATGCAACGGAATACCCCCTAACTACCCGAGCAGTTAACGCAAGTTGAAGACTCTTGGACTCTAGCCCACTCTGAATCTCCTGGTAGTCAATTCACTACAGAGAGGAGTTGCCGTGCCCGAAAAGAACATCCCCCGGACCAGTGAGTGCGGTACGCGCTGTACGCTGCGGCCTCCGCGGGGTGGGCGGGAGTGGGAGGCGGTGGCCGAGCGGAACAAGATCAGCAGGGCCGGTGAGGGGAAGGTCCGGGCCAGGATGCGGCTGGTGTCGATGAGCTGAAATGAGCCAGTGAAACCGAGGCCGCTTTCAGATGCCCTCTCGCCTTTTCAGCGCTTCAGGGTGCCAGTTCTCCACTCGACAGCGATTTACGGACAATATAAAGCCCCCGCCGATAAATACGGAGGTGTGGCCTCCGTCCTAGCCGTACGGCTGGGGCCGTGATGGAGTCACAACCGACCAACTATTCGAATCGGGGGATTCGCCGTTTTACCGGTGGGCACACCTCCCTCCGGCTTTCGCCGAAAGGTGGCGGTCGGCACGACGCCCGCCGGCCGGCCCTCATCGCCGCAACACAGACTCGGCCGCGTGTGCCGAGGCCTGTTCCGCCGCGCTCGGCGCATGCGGCCCGCACGGAAGATCACTTCACTTGAGACTCCGCTCCCTCCTGAAGACCTCGGCGGCGCTGTGGACCGCCCCGCTCTGGCTGGGCATCGTCCTGCTGTACTACATCTGGGGACTGCACATCGCGACCGGGGCTTTCAGCAGCCAACGCGCAGAGCTGCACTGGGCCCCCTCCGTCGTCCTCGAAGCCACCGAGCACTTCTACGCGTTCGCCTTCGCGCTGGCTTCCGCTCTGGGTGCCTGGGAGGCGGGCCGTCTGCGCCGGGACGGGGTGTGGGAGCTGGCTCCGGCGCGCTCGCGCCTTCGGATCGCCGCCGAGGCGCTGCTTCCGTCGTCCGTCGCCGCGTCGTTGATGTTGGTGATCCCCGCAGTGGGCGGGCTGATCGAGTTCCGGCTCGCACCGGACCCGCGAGCGCTGCTTCCTGTTGCCGTCGGGGTAGGAGTCGTGCTCGCGTTCAGCGCCGTCGGCTTCGCCGTCGGACTGCGTGTTCCACGGACGATCGCCGCGCCCGCGCTGGCCGCCGGGTGCTGGTACATGGTCGCCTTCACCGTCACCTACACCGAGCCGGCCTGGCCGGGAAATGTCCTCGCGCGGCGATGGTCCGTCGAGTTCGGTTCGTATCTGACCTATGAAGCGGTGCTGATGCCGCTGGTCTTCTGCGGAGCCGTGGCCGCGGCTGTCGCCGTGTGGTGGGTTCGGCCGCGAACGGCCGGCCGCCGGGTGGTGCTCCGTACCGGAGTCACAGCACTCGCCGCGGTGCTGGTGAGTACGGCGGCCGGCGCGGCCGACCGGTGGTCCCTGGAGCCGCCGTCCACCGCAGGCCACGCCACTGAGGTCTGTCTCGGGAAAACTCCCAGCGTGTGCATGGCCGAATTCGGCGGCTCCGCCCAGCATCTCCCCTCCGTCCGGGAGGAAATCGTGAAAACGCTCCGGGACATTGAGCGGAGTGGCGTCAAGGTCAGCGTCCCGGCGAGAATCCGCGACACGGAGGGACGTCCCGGCAGCCGCTCCACAGCTCAGGAATGGCAGCTTCCGTTGACTCGGCAGATCAGCCGCGACAAGGGCGGCGCCCAGTATGTGCGCCATTCCGTCGCCATGGCCGTGGCCCGGTTCCCCTGTCGGCTTCCCGTCTCGTTCGGGAGTGCGAAGGAGCCCGCGTACATCGTCCACGCCGATGCGGCGAAGCTGTGGATGGCTCGCACCGCGAATGTCGAAAAACCCTTCATGGCATGGCGCAAGAGCCAGTACGTCGAGTTGGAAAATCCCCGCGAAATCCTCGACGCGGTGGTCGCGCGCGCAGACAAGGCCGAACGGCTGTCCGCTCGCGATCAGGTGTCCTGGTACGAGCGCGAACTGTCCCAAGCCTGCCTGCTCGTCACCGGCGAGGAGTCCGCCTCGTGATCTGGTGGCTCAAGGCCCGTCGTATTCACACCGTCCTCGCCCCTGTCTGCCTGCTCTTCCTGCTGCTCCTGTCCATGGCCCGCCCGTGGACGGCGACGCTCCCCTCACTGGCCGGCGGCAGCGCCTCGGTGCGTCTGCTGATTTTTCTGCCGGTTCCTCTGGTCGCCGCTCTTCACCACACCCTCACCTGCCGTCTGCCGGAGGCCGAGTGGCGACCGGAGCGTCCGGTGCGCCGCATGGATCTGACCCTTGTGCTCGCTGTCGTGCTCTTCGCCGCTCTCGCCGGACTGACGATCGGAGCACTGGCCCCCTCGGCCGACAGCGGGGCCTACGCGGTGGGCCGGAACACGGCCTTTCTGACCGGTCTGATGCTGATCGCGCACGGCCTCTTCCCCCAGGCGGCTCCGGCCGTGCCGATCGGCTGGGTCTTCCTCTCCGTGTTCCTCGGCAGCGACGCCTATCGCAACCCGCGCTTCTGGTCGGTCCTCGAACACTCCGCGACCCATCCGGTCGCGCTCGCCCAATCCGCTGCCGCGCTGATCGCGGGAGTCTTCGTGCTGCTGCTCGTACGACCGCCGACGCCCTGAACGCGTCCGGCGGACGCTCCATCCGACAGTCCGTGTGGGCCCGCCCTTCACACGGAATCGATGCTCACAGAATCAGGCTCCGTCATGCCGACCGTCGAACTGGACTCGGTCTCGTACTCCTACGGGCGGTCCCGCCCGGCCGTGCTGAACTCCCTCTCCTACTCCGTACCCGACGGGTTCACGGTCCTCCTCGGCCCCAATGGAGCGGGAAAGTCGACCGCGCTGCGCCTCGCCTGCGGTTTGAACCAGCCTCGAACCGGCGCGGTCCGGCTCGGCGAACTGCCCTCGCACGACCGCCGCTTCCTCCGGCGAGTCGCCTGGATGCCTCAGCAGATCACCGCGATGACCGGTCTCACCGCGAGGGAGCAGGTCGCGTACACGGGCTGGTTGAAGGGGATGAGCCGCAGCTCCGCGTGGGAAGCGGCGGCCACCGCCCTGGCGAAGGTCCAGCTCCGGGACCAGTCCGACGTCAAGACCCGGCATCTGTCCGGAGGACAGCTCCGCCGCGTCGGTGTCGCCTCGGCCCTGGTCCACGGCGCCGGCACTCTGCTCCTCGACGAACCAACCGCCGGTATGGACCCCACCCAGCGCCGCGTATTCCGCGATCTCGTTCTCCGACTGGCCACGGACGACGTACGGGTCCTGATGTCCACCCATGACATCGCCGATCTCGCCGACGAGGCGAACCATGTGACCGTCCTGGTCAACGGCAGGATCACCTACAACGGGAGTGCCGACGGCTTCCTCGCCCATGCCCCGGAGGGCAGCTCCGAAGCCCGCCGGGCCGAGTTCGCGTACACGGCGTTGACGGGGTCGGCCGAGGGAACGCCGCTTCTGTGAGCCGCGCGATCCGAGGTACCGGCTGCACCGGGACCCCTGGAACCCCAGGGGCCCCGGCCGTACCCCGGGCGGACGTCAGCGGAGTGGCTTGAAGGCGGGGGCGGCCGACTTGGTCTTGGTGCCGCAGAAGGCGGAGTCGCGGATCTGGTCGGACCAGTCCCAGTCGCCGTTGATGTTGAGGGCGAACACCTTCTTGCCGTCCTCCGTGCCGACCACCTCGGACCCGGCGCCCGACGCGCCGCCGCTGTGGCCCCAGACCTTGACGCCGCAGCTGGTCTTGAGGCTGTAGAGGCCGAGGCCGTACTCGTCGTAGGAGGTGATGGGCCCCTTGTTGGGGAGCATGGCCTTCATCGCGGCGAGTTGCTTCGCGGGGAGCAGCTCACCGCTCAGCAGTGCCTGGAGGAAGCGGGTCACATCGCTGTTGGTGGAGATGATGTCGCCGTCGGCGAAGGCCTGTGAGCCGTTCTGCTCGGTGACGTCGTGGACGTCGAGCTTGTTGGGGTCCTCGGAGAGGTTGCCGTACGCCTTGCTGTGCGGGTTGGGCATGCTGACGCTGTTCCCGGGGAGCGTGGTGTCGCGCAGCCCCAGGGGCTTGAGGATCCGCTTGCGGACCTCGTGGGCGTAGGAGTTGCCGGAGGCCTTCTCGATGACCAGGCCGGCCAGGACGTAGCCGGTGTTGGAGTACGCGTGCATGGCCCCCGGGGCGAAGTCGGGCTTGTGGGCGAGGCCGACGCGGATCGTCTGGAGCGGGGTCCAGGTGTCGTAGCGGTGCTTGAGGTAGGCCTTGGTGTAGTGCTTGCGGAAGTATTCGGGGTCGGCGGAGTACTCGAAGAGTCCGGCGCTGTGGTTGAGGAGTTGGCGTACGGTCATCTTCCGGCCGTCGTTGCCATTGCCCCGGACGACCCCGGGCAGCCATGTGTCGACGGTGTCGTCCAGGCTGAGCAGTCCGTCCGCCTCCTGGTCGAGGAGGACGGCGGCGACGAAGGTCTTCGTGATGCTGGCGATGCGGTAGCGCTCCTTGGCGGAGCGGGGCTTGCCGGTGGTGACGTCCGAGACGCCCGAGGTGGCGTTCCAGACACCGGAGCCGGTCCGCAGCTGGGCGATGACTCCGGGGGTGCCCGCCTTCACCAGGTCGTCCATCGCGCGCTGGGTCGCCGCGTGGCGCTTGGGCTTCTTCGGGGCGTGCGCGTCGGCCTGGGCGGGGACGGTGAACGCGGTGGCGGCGACCGCCGCCGCGGCGAGGGCCACGATGCCCGTGCGCGCTGTTCTCCTGGTTGTCATGTGCCTCTGTTCCTGGGGTAGTTGCCCGCACCCGGCGGACTCTTTTCGTGATCACGAGGAATGACCGCAAACCAGGAGATAAGGGTTGATCGGCGAGGAGAGGTTGGCCGGATACCGCAACCCGCCCTCTGTCACCGGGAGTGACCCGATCGAGAGGGTCCGGGTTGCCCCGGAGGGCGGGTTGGCCGGAACCCCATCACGGGGGCGGCGGGATATCACGTGGTGGTGATGCAACCCTTCCGGATTCTCAAGGGTCAAGGAGGGACGTGAGTCGCCTTATGGCAGTCACATCCTTTCTCTGCACATCCGTCACGATGACCGTCCTATGAGGGTATTTATGAACTCACGCTGCGTCACCCAGAGCCTGGGGCTGCTCACCGCCGTCGCGGCGATCGGCACCCTGACGGCTCCGGTCGCCTTCGCCGCGCCCGGGGCCCCGCCCACGGCAGCCACCGCGAAGGGGCTCCCGGCGCAGCCGAAGGACGACTTCAACGGGGACGGGTACGCGGACCTCGCCGTCGGCACCCCCAACGGTCATCTCGGGCTGAGGGCCGAATCCGGGTACGTCACGGTGACGTACGGCTCGAAGTCCGGCCCGAACCTCTCGGACACCCAGGTCCTTTTCCAGGGAGCCGAAGGAATACCGGAGTCTTCCGCCCCAGACAGGTTCGGGAGTTACCTCGCCTCGGCCGACTTCAACCGTGACGGATACGCGGACCTGGCCGTCGGGATGCAGTACAGAAAACGGGCGCTCGTGGTGTGGGGAAGCGCGAAGGGCCTGGCGCGCGGGGCGACTCCGGCGACCCGGTTCGATGAGCAGGGCGGGCGGCTGCTGACGGGCGACTTCGACGGTGACGGCAACGCCGACCTCGCATCCGGTGCCGAGGACGGCGGTCTGCGGGTGCTGTACGGCCCCTTCGACGCCGCCGGCGGGCCCACCCGGGAATCGTCCGTCCCGCCGTCTGTCCCCCACCCGCGCCGATCGCTCGGCGAGATCAAGTCCGGGGATGTGGACGGCGACGGAATCACCGACATCGTCGGCCTCTACACCTGGGACGACGACACCGTGGGAGATCTGAATCACCACCTCGTCCTCTGGCGGGGCACGCCCGACGGTCCCACCGCCTTCCGGCCCGTCACGGACCACCGCCGTCAGGCCATCTGGGGCGAGAGCCTCGATGTGGGCGATGTGAACAAGGACGGTTACGCCGACATCGCCGTCGGTTACACACGCGAGCAGTACGACGGACCCGAGATCCCCCCGGGTGGCCAGGTCACCTTTGTCCGGGGCAGCGCCCAGGGCCCCCTGGGCAGCCGGAATCGCGTCTTCCATCTGGATAGCCCCCGTGTACCCGGCACACCCAAGTTCAACTCCGGCTTCGGCGCCTCGGTCTCCGTCGCGGACCTCGACGGAGACGGCTACGAGGACATCGTGGTCGGCGTCGGCTGGATGGCCGTCGACGGCCGGAACGGCGCGGGTTCCGTGATCACCCTGCGCGGCACCAGGAGTGGACCGACCTCCACCGGCTCCAAGGAACTCCACCAGAACACCAAGGGCGTACCCGGCACCGCCGAGAAGGGCGACCGCTTCGGCCTTCGCACCAAGACGCTCGACACCGACGGCGACGGGCGCGACGAACTCGCCGTCAGCGCGCCGTGGGAGAACCACCACGCCGGATCGGTCTGGGTCTTCAAGACCGACAAAAACGGAGTCACCCCCAACGGCTCCTTCGTCTACGGCCCCAAGATCCTCGGACTCCAGATCACCCCGCATCTCAATTTCGGCTCGGTGTACACCTCCTGACCGGCTCGTACACCCTCCGCCCGCCACCCAGCTTCCGAAAGAGCCTCCAGATGAACACCCGCAGCGCGACCCGAGGTCTGGGGCTGCTCACCGCCCTCGCCGCCATCGGCACCCTGACCGCACCGGTCGCCCTCGCCGCGCCCGTGTCCGCTCCCCCCGCCTCGAAGAAACTCCCCGCACAGCCCAAGGACGACTTCAACGGGGACGGATACGCCGACCTCGCCATCGGTACCCCCGGGGGCAGCGTCGGCCAGGAACCCGCCGCCGGATACGTCAGCGTGGTGTACGGCTCGAAGTCCGGGTTGAACACCGCGAGCAAGCAGATCCTGCACCAAGGCGCGGAGGGGATACCGGGGACACCCCAGCTCTCCCAGTACTTCGGGAGTTCCCTCGCCTCCGCAGATCTCAACCGCGACGGATACGCGGATCTGGTCATCAGGATGTCGACCAGGATTTCGCTCTCCGGGTGGAACCGCTACGGGGAGACCGTCGTGGTGTGGGGCAGCGCGAAGGGCCTGGCGCGCGGGACGGATCAGGCGGCCCGGTTCAAGAACGAGGGTGTCCCGCTGCTGGCGGGGGACTTCAACGGCGACGGCAACCCCGACCTGGCATCCCTCGATCAGAGAAAGGAAGAAATCCGGGTGCTGCACGGCCCCTTCGACGCCGCCGCCGAGCCCGCCCGCGAATCATCCCTCCCGTTGCCCTACCCCTACGAGGGTGACTACGCGGATTCCTGGGATCTCAAAGCGGGTGACGTGAACGGGGACAGCATCACGGACATCGTCGGCCTGTATCAGTGGAGGGGCGACGATGCGACCTCGGGATCCTCAGTCCACCTCTGGAAGGGCACACCCAGCGGTCCCGCCCCCTACGAGCCCGTGGCCGATCACCGAGGTCAGCTCTTCGGGGGCCACAGCCTCGACGTCGGCGATGTGAACGACGACGGCCGCGACGACATCGCCCTCGGCCTCATGCACCGGACCAGAAGCGGCGGCGAGATACCCGTGGGCGGCAAGGTCACCTACATCAAGGGCACCGCCGAGGGCCGCATCGGCAGCCGGAACAAGGTCTTCCACCTGGACAGCCCCCGCGTCGCGGGAACCCCCGAGCGCGGCTCCGGATTCGGTGCGTCAGTCGCCATCGGGGACCTCAACGGCGACGGTTACGGCGACATCGTGGCCGGCGCGAACGGGACGACCGTCGACGGCAAGAAGTACGCCGGCTCCGTGATCACCCTGCGCGGCACCAAGAACGGACCGACCTCCACCGGCTCCAAGCAGTTCCACCAGAACACGAAGGGCGTCCCCGGCACCGCCGAACAGGACGACCGCTTCGGCGCCCGGACCAAGGCCCTCGACACCGACGGCGACGGACGGAACGAACTCGCCGTCAGCTCCTTGCACGAGGACTACGCGACCGGTGCGGTCTGGGTCTTCCAGACCGACAAGAACGGAGTCACCCCCAACGGCTCCTTCGTCTACGGACCCAAGGAACTCGGCCTCCCCGCCGAGAAGGGGCTGATGTTCGGCTCGACGTACACCTCCTGACCGGCCGACCCCGAAAGAGGCTCACAGATGAACACCCGCAGCACGACCCGAGGCCTGGGACTGCTCACCGCCGTCGCCGCCATCAGCACCCTGACCGCACCGGTCGCCCTCGCCGCACCCACCGCGCCCACTCCCGTACCCGCCGCGCCCTCCGCGCCCACCGCGCCCACCGCGCCCACCGCCGCCAAGGACGACTTCAACGGGGACGGGTACGCGGACCTCGTCGTCGGTGTCCCCGAGGGCCGGGTCGCCTTCGCGGACCGCGCCGGTTTCGTCACCGTGTCGTACGGCTCGAAGTCCGGGCTGAAGCCCTCGGGCACCAAGCTCCTCACCCAGGGGGGCCAGTACGACACAGCCCGTTTTGGAGCCGCTCTGACCTCGGCCGACCTCAATCGTGACGGATACACGGACCTGGTCATCGGGGCACCGGGCCTGAGTTGGTACGAGGATGAGGGAGGTCTCGGGGAAACCATGGTGGCGTGGGGCAGCGCGCAGGGGCTGCCGGACAGCGGGCATTTGCTGGCCACGATCGACGACAGCGGCAGCCGGCTGCTGACGGCGGACTTCGACGGCGACGGCAACCCCGACCTCGTATCCGTCGACCGCTCGAAGAAGAACCTCCGCGTGCTGCACGGCCCGTTCGACACCGCGGCCGAGCCCGCCCGCGAATCGTCCGTCCCGATGCCCCACGGCACCAAGGAAGGCGAGTGGGATCACTTTGATCTCAAGGCCGCTGATGTGAACGGGGACGGGATCGCCGACCTCGTCAGCCGGTATCAATCAGTGAACGAGAAGCGCCGCTTGAATGTCGAACTCATCCTCTGGAAGGGCACGGCCGACGGTCTCTCCCCCTATCAGAAGGTCACGGACCACCGCCGTCAGCCCATCTGGGGCGACAGCCTCGCCGTCGGCGATGTGAACAACGACGGCCGCGACGACATCGCCGTCGGCCGCCTGGACAACAGCGCCAGCGGTGGCAAGGTCACCTACATCGAGGGCACCGCCGAGGGCCGTCTCGGCAGCCGGACCAAGATCCTCGACGCCGACGGCGACGGGCGCGGGGAACTCGTCGTCGGCACACCGGGCGAGGACAGAAACCGCGGGGCGATCTGGGTCTTCAAGACCGACAAGAACGGAGTCACCGCCAAGGGCTCCTTCGCCCTCCGGTCCGATTCCTTCGACGAGGAGTCCGGATCGATCCAGTACGGCCAGGTGTACACCCCCTGACCTGGCAGTCCCCGACTCCGTACACCACGCTCCTCTCCCCGAAAGAGGCTCCAGATGAACACCCGCAGCACGGCCCGAGGCCTGGGACTGCTCACCGCCGTCGCCGCCATCAGCACCCTGACCGCACCGGTCGCCCTCGCCGCACCCGCCGCGCCCACTCCCGTACCCGCCTCCTCGAAGAAACTCCCCGCACAGCCGAAGGACGACTTCAACGGAGACGGGTACGCGGACCTCGCCGTCGGCTCCCCCCAGGGCCGCATCGGGCAGGAGAACAGTGCCGGGTACGTCAGCGTGGTGTACGGGTCGGAGTCCGGGCTGAACACCGCGAGCAAGCAGATCCTCCACCAGGGATCGAAGGGGATACCGGGGACTCCCCGGGCCATGGAGCACTTCGGAACCTCTCTCACCTCCGCCGACTTCGACCGCGACGGATACGCGGACCTGGCGATCGGAGCGGAGGGCGAGGCGCCGCGCCCCGGGGAGAAGATCACCGGGGAGACGGTCGTGGTGTGGGGCGGTGCGCAGGGCCTGGCGCGGGCGAAGCCGACGACCCGGTTCAACGATCATGGCGATGAGCTGGTGGCGGGGGACTTCGACGGGGACGGCAACCCCGATCTCATCTCCGCCCGCTATCAGGATGCCGTCCTGCGGGTGCTGCACGGCCCCTTCGACGCGCTCGGCAAGCCGGCTCGCGAATCGTCCGTCCCGACACCCCACCCGAACGAGAACGAGTACCGGAACCTCATCGGCCTCAAGGCCGGCGATGTGAACGGGGACGGAAACACCGACCTCGTCGGGCTGATCGATGTGCGGGACGAGGGCGGCTACTGGCACACCGGGCTCGTCTCCTGGAAGGGCACGGCCACCGGGCCCACCCCCTATCGGTACGTGGGAGACCACCGCCGTCAGCTCATCCCCGGCGAGAGCCTCGACGTCGGCGATGTGAACAAGGACGGCTACGCCGACATCGCCGTCGGCATCCGGTACGCGAACGATGTCGGCCCCGGGGTCCACAAGGGCGGCCAGGTCACCTTTATCAAGGGCAGCGCCAAGGGCCCCCTGGGCAGCCGGAACCGCGTCTTCCATCTGGACAGCCCCGGCGTGCCCGGGAGCTCCAGGACAGGCCAGGGATTCGGCGTCTCGGTCTCCGTCGGGGACCTCGACGGCGACAGTTACGGCGACATCGCCGTCGGCGCGAACGGGACGACCGTCGACGGCAAGACCATGTCGGGCTCCGTGATCACCCTGCGCGGCACCGCGAGCGGACCGACCTCCAAGGGTGCCAAGGAGTTCCACCAGAACACCAAGGGCGTCCCCGGCACCGCCGAGCAGAGCGACCGCTTCGGCGGTGTCGTCAACCTGATCGACGGCAATGGCGACGGCCGGAACGAACTCGCCGTCAGCTCCTTGCACGAGGACGACATGACCGGGGCGGTCTGGGTCTTCAAGACCGACAAGAACGGCGTCACCCCCAACGGCTCCTTCGTCTACGGGCCCAGGGCCCTCGGCCTCCCCGCCGACAACGAGCTGATGTTCGGCTCGACGTACACCTCCTGACCGGGCCGTCCGCCCCTCCCGTCCCTCCCCCTGAAAGGTTCTCGATGAACACCCGCAGTGCGGCCCGAGGCCTGGGCCTGCTCACCGCCATCGCCGCCATCAGCACCCTGACGGCTCCGGTCGCCTTCGCCGCACCCACTCCCGTACCCGCCGCTCCCTCCGCCACGAAGAAGCTCCCCGCGCAGCCCAAGGACGACTTCAACGGAGACGGATACGCCGACCTCGCCGTCGGCTCCCCCCAGGGCAGCGTCGGCCAGGAGGGCGCTGCCGGATACGTCAGCGTGGTGTACGGCTCGAAGTCCGGGCTGAACACCGCGAGCAAGCAGCTCCTCCACCAGGGCGCGGAAGGAGTGCCGGGGACTCCCCAGGCCAACGACTACTTCGGCACCGCCCTCACTTCCGCCGACTTCAACCGCGACGGTTACACCGACCTGGTCATCGCGGTGAGGAGGGGCGAGGACCCCGAGAACCCCTTCTACGGGCTGAGGACGGTGGTGTGGGGCGGCCCGAAGGGGCTGGGGCGCGGCACCGCCCCCGGGAAGGACTTCGGAGGCGGGACCTATCACCTGCTGGCGGACGACTTCGACGGCGACGGCAACCCCGACCTCGTCACCAGCGAAGGGCGCGGCGCGCTCCGGGTGCTGCACGGTCCGTTCGGCACCGGCGGCGAACCCGTACGGGAGTCGTACATTCCACCGACCGAAGACTCCGACATGCGGTGGCTCTTCGGGATGAAGTCGGGCGATGTGAACGGGGACGGGATCGCCGACATCGTCGGCCTGTACGGCTGGGACGACGACGACCACTGGCGTCCCGACCTGGTCTTCTGGAAGGGCACGCCCACCGGCCTCGCTCCTTATGAGCGGATCAGGGACCACGCCGGCTGGGGCTTCAAGGGCGACACCCTGGATGTGGGCGATGTGAACGGGGACGGGTACGCCGACATCGCCGTCGGCCTGCTGTACGGCGGCAGAACGGGGCGCGACATCCCGGAGGGTGGCAAGGTCACCTACATCAAGGGCAGCGCCAAGGGCCCCCTGGGCAGCCGGAACCGCGTCTTCCACCTGGACAGCCCCCGTGTCCCCGGCACACCCCAATGGAACTCCGGCTTCGGCACCTCGGTCTCCATCGGGGACCTCGACGGCGACAAGTACGAGGACATCGCCATCGGCGTCGTCGGGACGACCGTCAACGGCCAGAACGGTGCGGGCTCCGTGATCACCCTGCGCGGCACCGCGAGCGGACCGACCTCCAAGGGTGCCAAGGAATTCCACCAGAACACCAAGGGCGTCCCCGGCACCGCCGAGAAGGGGGACCTCTTCGGCAACCACCTCAAGACACTCGACGCCAACGGCGACGGACGGAACGAACTCGCCGTCAGCGCACCCGGCGAGAACGAGGACGCCGGAGCCATGTGGGTCTTCAAGACCGACAAGAACGGAGTCACCCCCAACGGCTCCTTCGTCTACGGACCCGAGGCCCTCGGCCTCGACCCCGACCCGGTCCGATTCGGCGCGGTGCTCACCGACTGACCGTGTCGCCTCTTCCACCGGCTTCCACCACTTCCATTCCGGCAAAGGCCCGCTCATGAACACACGCAGTACGGCCCGAGGTCTCGGGCTGCTCACCGCCATCGCCGCCATCGGCGCACTGACCGCACCGGTCGCCTTCGCCGCCCCCGTCACGCCCGCGTCCGCTCCCGCCGCCAAGAAGGCCAAGGGAAAGCCGCAGGACGACTTCAACGGCGACGGCTACCAGGATCTCGCCATCGGCGTGCCCGGCGCGGACACCGGCAAGACGAACAACACGGGTCTCGTCAGCGTGGTGTACGGCTCGAAGTCGGGGCTGAAGACCTCGACCAAGCAGCTCCTGCGCCAGGGCTCCGGCGGAGTGCCGGGCAAGCCGGTGGCCGACGGCCGCTTCGGAGGCCCCCTCGCCTCCGCCGACCTCAACCGCGACGGATACGCCGACCTGGTCGCCGCCGCGTACGGGAAGGCTCCGGCCCCCGGCGGGTACGGCGCCCACCAGCTCACCGTGGTGTGGGGCAGCCCGAAGGGCCTCGCCCGTGGCGCGACCCCGGCGAGCGTCGTGCAAGGGACCAGTACCTACGCCCCCGGCCTGGTGACCGGTGACTTCGACGGCGACCGCGACCAGGACATCGCGATCGGCCACGGGAACGCGGACCTCCAGGTGCTGCACGGCCCGTTCGGGAAGGACGGCAAGCCCGAGCGGGAGTCCTTGGTCAAGGCCATGGCCTCCCCGTACGACCGGGATCTGCGCGGTCTGCGGGCCGGGGATGTGAACAAGGACGGCAGAACCGACATCGTCGGTCTGCACGGCTGGGACGACAACGCCATATTCCGCCCCGAACTCGTCCTCTGGAAGGGCACGGCCGGCGGGCCCGCCCACTACGAGCGGGTCACCGACCACCGGAACAACCGGGTACGGGGCGACAGTCTCGACGTCGGCGATGTGAACAAGGACGGCTACGACGACATCGCCGTCGGCCTGGAGTTCAAGGGAGACCTGGACCCCAACCCCGTGGCGAAGGGCGGTCAGCTCACCTATCTCAAGGGCGGCGCCAAGGGCCCCACCGGCGGAACCGTGTTCCACCTGGACACCCCCGGCATCCCCGGCAGCCCCAAGGACGGCCCCGCGTTCGGCTCGGCGGTCTCCATCGGCGACCTCGACGGCGACAAGTACGGCGACATCGCCGTCGGAGCCGAGAGGGCGACCGTCAGCGGCCGGCCGCGCGCGGGCCTCGCGGTCGTCCTGCGCGGCACCAAGAGCGGACCGACCGCCACCAAGGCCAAGGAGCTTCACCAGAACACCAAGGGCGTCCCCGGCACCGCCGAGCAGGACGACTCCTTCGGCTCCTCCGCCAAGACGCTCGACACGAACGGCGACGGGCGGAACGAACTCGCCGTCAGCGCACCCGGCGAGGACGGAGCGGCCGGGGCCGTCTGGATCTTCAAGACCGACAAGAACGGAGTGACCGTCAACGGCACCTCCGTCCACGGGCCCAAGCTCCTCGGCATCCCGTCCGTGCCGGGGCTCAATTTCGGGGGCCGCTACACCTCCTGACCCCGCCCGTCCGAACTCCCTCAACCACGCTCCTCTCCCGAAAGAGGTCCAGATGAACACCCGCAGCACGACCCGAGGTCTGGGACTGCTCACCGCCATCGCCGCCGTCGCCGCCCTGACCGCGCCGGTCGCCTTCGCCGCGCCCGCTTCCGCACCCACGGAGAAGGCCGCATCGGCCGCCGCCGCGAAGAAGGCCAAGGGCAAGTCCCGGGACGACTTCAACGGCGACGGCTACCAGGACCTCGCCGTGGCGGCGCCCAACGCGACGGTCGACGGACAGCAGCGGGCGGGCTATGTCGCCGTGCTGTACGGCTCGAAGTCGGGGCTGAAGACCTCGGGCAAGCAGGTGCTCCGCCAGGGCAAGGGCGGGATACCCGGGGTCGTCGAGAAGGGGGACGAGTTCGGCGGCACGCTCGCCTCCGCCGATCTCGACCGGGACGGGTACGCGGACCTGGTGATCGGAGCGACACGGGACAACCTCCACCCGGCCCCCGGGACCGCCGACGATCTGACGGTGGTCTGGGGCAGCGCCAAGGGCCTCGGCCGGGGAGCGACCCCGGCGGGAACCACGGGCGGGAGCCCTGAGGGGATGGGCTCGGTGCTGGTCGCCGGTGACTTCAACGGCGACGGCAGACCGGATCTGGCGGGCGGCAGCGGAAGGAAGGGCGATCTCACCGTGTGGCACGGACCGTTCAGCAAGAACGGGACTCCCGCCGGCAAGACGCGCGTCCGGTCGAACAACACGAGAGACGTGCGGTACATCGCACTGGAGACCGGCGATGTGAACAAGGACGGCAGGACCGACATCCTCGGTCTGCACGAGAACGACGACCCCTACAGCTCCGAGCTGGTCCATTGGAAGGGAACGGCCAAGGGGCCGGCCGCCCCGCAGGCCGTCAAGGACAGCAAGGGCAAGTCGGTGTACGGGCGGAGCCTCGACGTCGGCGATGTGAACAAGGACGGCTTCCGGGACGTCGTCGTCGGCAACATCTACTCCGGTCACATCCGCAAGGGGATCAAGGGCGGCACGGTCACCTACCTCCCCGGCAGCGCCAAGGGCGTCTCGGGCGCGAAGGGCAGCGTCTTCCACCTGGACAGCCCCGGGATCCCGGGAAGCCCCGAGGACGATGGCGACTTCGGCTCGGCGGTCTCCGTCGGCGACCTCGACGGCGACAGTTACGGCGACATCGTGATCGGCGTGTCGGAGCGGTACGCCGACATCCGGGTCGGCTCCGGTTCGGTGGTCGCCCTGCGCGGCACCAAGAGCGGCCCGACCGCGACCAAGGCCAAGGAGTTCACCCAGAACACCCCGGGCATGCCGGGCACGTCCGAGACCAGGGACCACTTCGGCTCCCACACCAAGCTGTTCGACGCCGACGGCGACGGCCGCAGCGAACTCGCCGTCACCGCCATCGGCGAGAACAAGGGCGCCGGTGAACTGTGGGTGCTGCCCGCCACGGCCTCCGGGCCGACCGGCAAGGGCTCCCTGACCGTCAACCCCGCGATGCTGGGTATGAACCCCGGCATCTCGGACCGCTTCGGCTCGTCGTACACCCACTGATCCACTCGCCGCGCCCGCCCGGTCAGGACGCCCGGCGGGCGCGCAGCTCGGTCTTGAGGAGCTTTCCCGAGGCGTTGCGCGGCAGTTCGGGGAGGAATTCGACCTCGCGGGGGACCTTGTAGTTGGCCATTTCCCGGCGGGCCCAGGCGATCAGCTCGTCCGCCGTGAGCGCGGCTCCCGGCCGCCGTACCGCGTACGCCCTGCCGACCTCGCCGAGGCGTGCGTCCGGCACTCCGACGACGGCGATGTCGGTGAGGTCGGGGTGGCGGCCGAGGAGGCGTTCGATCTCGGCGGGGTAGGCGTTGAAGCCGCCGACGACGAACATGTCGGTGAGCCGGTCGGTGACGGTGAGATTGCCGTGCTCGTCGAGTACGCCGATGTCGCCGGTCCGGAGCCAGCCGTCGGGGTCGACGGCGGCGGCCGTGGCGGCCGGGTCCTCGTAGTAGCCGCGCATCACCTGGGGGCCGCGCACCAGTATCTCGCCGGGGTGGCCGGGGGCGGCGAGGACCCGGATCTCGGTGTCAGGGACGGCGCGGCCGGAGGTGGCGGCGACGGTGGCGGGCGGGTCGTCGCGGCGGCACATGGTGACGAGGCCGGAGGCCTCGGAGAGGCCGTACGCGGTGAGTACGGTGGCCATGCCCAGCTCGTCCCGGAGCCGCTGGACCAGGCGTGGCGGGATGACGGCCGCGCCGGTGACCGTCAGCCGGAGCGAGGAGAGGTCCGCGCGGTGGCGGGCGGGGTGGTCGAGGAGGGATTGGAGAAGGGCGGGCGGTCCCGGGAGTACGGATATCCGCAGCGCGGCGATGTGAGCGACGAGGGTGTCGAGGTCGGGGACGGGCCGGGGGACCATGGTCGCGCCTCGGGTCAGGGCGGCGATGATGCCCGCCTTGTAGCCGAAGGTGTGGAAGAAGGGGTTGACGATCAGATAGCGGTCGTCCTGGCGGAGTCCGGCCAGCTCGGCCCAGAGGCGGTAGCAGCGCAGGGTCTGGGCGTGGGTGATGACCGCGCCCTTGGGGCGGCCGGTGGTGCCCGAGGTGAAGACGATGTCGGAGGGGTCGCCGGGTTCGACGGTGTCGGCGCGGGCGCGGACCTCCTCGCGGGTGACGCGGTCGCCGTCCGCGAGGAACTCCTTCCAGGTGCGGCAGGAGCCGGGGGCGTCGTCGGCGAGGACCACGACCCGCTCAAGGCCGGGCAGGCGCGCCCGCTCGGGGCGCAGGGCGGCGGCGTACGAGACTCCCAGGAAGGGGCCGGTGACGAAGAGCAGCCGTACCCGGCCGCGCCGGAGCACATCGGCGGTCTCGGCGGCCTTGAAGCGGGTGTTGACCGGTACGAGGATCGCGCCGGCGGTGACCGCGCCGAGCGCGGAGACGATCCAGTCGAGGGTGTTGGGGGCCCAGATCGCGACCCGGTCGCCGCGCTCGACGCCCGCCGCCATGCAGGCGGCGGCGGCGCGCTCGACCCGGTCGCCGAGTGCGGCGTAGCTCAGCCGGGTGCGGCCCTCGATCACGGCCTCGTGCTCGCCGTACCGGGCGGCGGCGTCCCGTACCAGCCGGCCTATGGTGCCCTGCTCCAGATCGTCGCCGCGCATGGAAACCGCTCCCCTCACACTGGCTGACCCATCGTCAGATTAGCGGTAATCTGACGCACTGTCAGCAACCTGGGGTGAGCCTCGGAGGTGTCCGTGCCCGGTCTCAAGGACGCGACGGCGATAGCCGGGATAGGGCAGACGGCGTTCGCCAAGAAGCTGCCCGAGCCGGAGAAGACGCTGGCCTGCCGGGCGATCACGGCCGCGCTCGACGACGCGGGGATCGCCGCGTCGGAGGTCGACGCGTTCGCCTCGTACACGATGGAGGAGACCGACGAGGTCGAGATCGCCAAGTCGATCGGCGCGGGCGACGTCACCTTCTTCTCCCGGGTCGGCTACGGCGGCGGCGGCTCCTGCGCCACCCTCGCCCATCTCGCCGCCGCCATCGCCACCGGGCAGGCGAGCGTCGGGGTGGCCTGGCGCTCCCGCAAGCGCGGCAGCGGACCGCGCCCCTGGACGGACACGGCGGCGCGGCTGCCGACACCGGCCCAGTGGACCCGCCCCTTCGGGGTGCTGCGGCCCGCCGACGAGATCGGCATGCTGGCCCGGCGCTACATGCACGAGTACGGGGCGACCCGCGAGCACTTCTTCCAGGTGGCGCTCGCCTGCCGCAACCGGGCCAACCAGAACCCGGCGGCGATGATGCACGAGCGGCCCCTGACCCGCGAGATGTACATGACCTCGCGGTGGATCAGCGAGCCGCTCTGTCTCTTCGACAACTGTCTGGAGACGGACGGCGCACTGGCGTGTGTGATCGTCTCCGCCGAACGCGCCCGTGACTGCCGGCAGCCGCCCGTGTACCTCCACTCGGTCGCGCAAGGACTGCCCGCGCAGCACCACGGCATGGTGAACTACTGGAACGACGACCCGCTCACCGGCCCCGCCTGGACGGCGGCCCGGCAGCTCTGGAAGACCGCCGACTTCGGCCCCGACGACGTGGACGTGGCGCAGATCTACGACGCGTTCACCGCGCTGATCCCGCTCTCCCTGGAGGGGTACGGCTTCTGCGGGCGCGGGGAGGGCGCGGCCTTCACCGAGGGCGGCGCGCTGGAGATCGGCGGCAGGCTGCCGCTGAACACCGGGGGCGGCGGGCTGAGCGAGGCGTACGTCCATGGCTTCAACCTGATCAACGAGGGCGTCAGACAGCTGCGCGGCACCTCCACCGCGCAGGTGCCGGGGGCCGCCACCTGTCTGGTCACGGCGGGCGAGGGTGTGCCCACCTCGGCCGTGCTGCTGAGGAGTTGAGATGGCCTTGCTGGAACCCGTGCCCGACGACGACGGAGCGCCGTTCTGGGAGTACGCGGCCCGGGGCGAGCTCCGCGTCCAGTGCTGCGTCCCCTGCGGGGAGCCGCGCTTCCCGCCCCGGCCGTGCTGTCCGCACTGCCAGTCCTTCGCCGCGGAGTGGCGGCTGACCAGCGGGCGCGGCCGGATCTGGTCGTTCGTGGTGCCGCACCCGCCGCTGCTGCCGGGGTACGCGGAGCTGGCCCCGTACAACGCGGTGGTGGTGGAGCTGCTCGACGCCCCGCGCATCCGGCTGGTGGGCAATGTGGTGACCGGGCCGGACGCGCCGCTGAACTCGGTCGAACCGGGGCGGCTGCGGATCGGCGCGGCGGTGCGGGTGGTGTTCTCGTCGGTGGTCCCGTCGGGCGGCGGGCTGCGGCTGCCGCGCTGGCGGCTGGAGCGGGCATGAGCGTGCGGGTGGAGCTGGAGCAGGTCAAGGAGCGGGGGGTGGCCCTCGTCGTGCTGGACCGGCCCGCGAAGCACAACGCGATCGATCTGGAGATGGCCGGGCAGCTGTCGGCGGCCTGGCGGGAGTTCCGCTACGACGACTCGGTACGGGCGGTGGTGGTGACCGGCGCGGGGACGAAAGCTTTCTGCACCGGGATCGACCGCTCGGTCGACGTGCCGCAGCCGCCGTCTCCGTACTCGGTGGACGATCCGCTGATCGCGATCGGCCCCAAGGCGAACGACCTCTGGAAGCCGGTGGTGGCGGCCGTCGAGGGGATGGCGTGCGGCGGGGCGTTCTATCTGCTGGGCGAGTGCGAGTTCGTGGTCGCCTCGCGGGACGCCACTTTCTTCGATCCGCACACCACCTACGGGATGGTCAGCGCGTACGAGTCGATCTACCTCGCCCAGCGAATGCCGTACGGGGAGGTGGCGCGGCTCGCCCTGATGGGCACCGCCGAGCGGATGTCCGCCGCCCGCGCCCATCAGACCGGCCTGGTCTCCGAACTCACCCCACCGGGCCAGGCCGTGACCGCCGCCCTCCGCGCCGCCTCCGTGGTCGCCTCCCACCCCACCGGCGCGGTCCAGGGCACCGTACGCGCCGTCTGGGCCGCCGCCCAGGCCGCCCGCGCCCAGGCCTTCGGCCTCGCCCCCCATCTGATCGCCCTCGGCAATCTGGCCCCGGCGGAGCAGGGCGAGCTGTTCGGGGGGCGGGGCGGGGGGTACCGGGTGCGATGACCCGGGGCGCCGCGGGGCGCGTCGGACCGCCCCCCGCTCCCGCACCACCGGGGCCGCCCCGCCCTCCGGCGGCACCTCCGCCCCGTCCTACACTCCCCCCTTGTGACAGCCCTGGAGTCAGTGATCCGCCCGGCGGTCGCGAGCGACCTGGACGCCGTGGCCGAGATCTTCACGCACTACGTCCGCCACACCGTGATCACCTTCGAGGAGACCCCTCCGCCGGTGGCCGCCTGGCGCCGGCGGCTCGACGACCTCGCCGCCCAAGGTCTGCCCTTTCTGGTCGCCGAGCTGTCCGGCCAGGTCGCGGGCTATGCCTACGCGGCCCCGTGGCGTCCCAAGCCCGCCTATCGGCACACCGCCGAGACCTCGATCTACCTCGCCCCCGGCCGGACGGGCCAGGGTCTCGGCGGCGCTCTGCTGGAAGCCCTGCTGACCGCCTGTGCCCGGACTCATGTACGGCAGCTGATCGCCGTCATCGCCGGCACCGGTGCCGACACCGGTGCCGGTGCCAACGCCTCGGTCGCGCTGCATCGCCGTCATGGCTTCACCGAAGCGGGGCGGCTGGCCTCCGTCGGCCACAAGCACGATCGCTGGCTCGACACCACGCTGATGCAGCGGGCACTCGGCCACCCATCAGCGGCTGCCCCGGACCTGAATCGGTGACCTCCCCGGCCCGGGCCCGGGCATGCCAGGGTGACGGCGCGCCCGCCGGGGCTCGCCGGGGGGACGGCCGTCGCACCGGTCTCACGGAAGGGTCCGGACGGCGGCCGCCGGGACCGACGCTACGCCGGGGGCGGGGGGCTCGCTACCGGGGTCGGCCGGTGGCGGTGCCTTTGACGGCGTCGAGGGCGTAGACGCAGCGGTCCTTGCTGCACGCGTAGACGACGCCGCCCTTGACGACGGGGGAGCCGGTGATCTCACCGCCGGTGGCGAGTTTCCAGCGGAGTTGGCCGCCTGCGGCGTCGAGGGTGTAGAGGACGTGGTCGGCGGAGCCGAAGTGGACGCGGCCGTCGGCGACGACGGGGGTGCCGATGACCTCGCCACCCGCGGCGAAGCGCCACAGGGGGGTGCCGGTGACGGCGTCGAGGGTGTAGAGGGCGCTGCCGCTGCCGACGTGGATGTTGCCGCCGGTGACGAGGACGGGTTCGGCGGAGGGGCGGGACTCGGTGGCGATGCGCCAGCGGTCCTTGCCGGTGGCGGCGTCGAGGGCGTAGACGGTGCCGAGGTAGTCGGCGAGGTAGACGCCGCCGCCGGTGACGGCGGGGCCGGGGGCGAAGGCGGGCGGGGAGAGGAAGACGGCGGGGGCCTCGAAGTGCCAGCGGACGAGGCCGGTGGCGGTGTCGACGGCGAGGACGCGGGTCCCGGCGGAGATGTAGACATCGCCGTCGGGGGCGGGGTGGACCCGGACGGGGACATTGCCGCAGGAGGCGGCGTCGCCGACGGGGTAGGACCAGCGTTCCACGCCGGTGCGGGCCTCCAGGGCGCAGAGCCGGGCGTCGCGCCAGACGTAGACGGTGTCCTCGTGTATGACGGGTCCGGCCTCGGGGGTCTCGAAGTCGGTCTGGACCCCGGTGACCTCCCACAGCTTCTCGCCGTTGGAGGCCTCCCAGGCCTGTACGCCGCCGCCGCGCGAGCCGGTCACCACGGTGCCCCGGGAGGCGCGCAGGGAGTAGACCCAGGCCTCGGTCTGGAACCGCCAGCGCTCCTGGCCGCCGGTGGCGTCGAGGGCGTAGAGGGTGGGGCCGTCGGAGCCGTGGATGAGGCCGCCGTCGACGGCCATGGTCCAGGCGACGTCCTTGGTCTTGAACTGGCGGCGGCCGGTGGCCACGTCCAGCGCGTGGACCTCGAAGGAGGTGACGTAGAGCAGCTCGCCGGCGACCACGGGTGTGCCCCAGACGTCGTTCGACATCCGGAAGCGCCAGGGCCGCCAGTGGGCGGGAGCCTGCGGGGACGGGGCGGGCGGCGGGACCGCCGGGGGCCGGGCGGGGGCGGCGGGGGCCGCCGCGGGGAGGGCGTGGAGTCCGGCGGGCGGCCGGATCCAGCCGGTCGCGGGGCCCGCCTGGGCGACGGCGGCACGGGCCGGGTCGGCGACCCGGGGGCCGGGGCCGATCGGGACGCCGACGCCGGGCAGCCGCACCGGACCGGCGGCGGCGGGCGCTCCGGTGCGCGGGTCGGCGCTCCAGTCGGGGGCCGGGCGCGGCGGGGCCGGGCGCGGCGGGGCCGGGGGCATCGGGGGCGGCTCGGGCGGTCGCTGCGGAAGGGCGGCCGGTACGGCGGGGACGGTTCTGCCGCCGCCCCTGCGCAGCTCGATCATCGCCGTCGCCGGGCCGGGGAGCCAGGCCGATGCCGTACCGCTGTCGTCGCCGCCGGAGGCGAAGAGATGCGGTGCGAGCTGCGACTGGAGGTCCTCGGGGGTGGGGCGGAGGGTCTTCTCGGTCTGCATGCAGGATTCGATCAGCGGGCGCAGCTCGGCCGGGAGTCCCTCCAGGTCGGGGCCTTCTCGCAGCAGCATGAAGACGGTCTCGACCGGGTTGGCCCCGTGGAAGGGGGCATGTCCGGTCGCGGCGAAGACCAGGGTGGAGCCGAGGGAGAAGACATCGCTCGCGCCGGTGACGCTGCGGGAGTCGCGGGCCTGCTCGGGGGACATGTACGCGGGGGTGCCGACGGCGACGTTGGTCATGGTCAGCCGGGTGTTGGAGACCCCGGACGCGATACCGAAGTCGATCACTCGGGGGCCGTCCTCGACCACCAGGACATTGGACGGCTTGAGGTCGCGGTGGACCAGTCCCGCGCCGTGGATCGACTGGAGTGCCTCGGCGATGCCCGCCGCGAGCCAGCGGACGGCCTGGGCCGGGAGGGGCCCGCACTCGTTCACTATCTCTTCGAGGGAGGGGGCGGGCACATAGGCGGTCGCCAGCCAGGGCACGGGGGCCCGGGGGTCGGCGTCGACCACGGCCGCGGTGTAGAACCCGCTGACGGCGCGGGCGGCCTCCACCTCGCGGGTGAAGCGGACACGGAAGAGCTGATCCTCGGCCAGTTCGGTCCGTACGGTCTTGATCGCCACCCGTCGGCCGGACGCCGACCGGGCGAGATAGACCAGCCCCATGCCTCCGGCTCCGAGCCGGCCCAGCACTTCGAACGGGCCGATCCGTCTCGGATCGTGCTGCGTCAGCTGCTGCATACCTGCCTGCCACCTCCCCGTACGGGTCCCTGTCACACCACCGAGACCCTCAGCGGCGGTACCCACCCTGATTCTTCCTGTCCGAGGCAACGGTGGCGAACCCGGGGGCGGATCGGGGTGTCTCATCCGGATTCGGACACAGTGGCGGACCGGAAGCCAGTAGGTTCCGCGCCGGAGCGGGGTCAGGTCTCGGCCAGGACGGCGAAGAGGGCACCCTGGTTGTCCATGAGTACGGCGATTCGCCCGTAGGGGATGTCGAAGGGCGGGGCCTGGACGCGACCGCCCAGGCGTACGACAGTGGCCGCCGCGGCATCGCAATCCTTGACGCAGAAATAGACAAGGAAGTGGCCCGGGAGTTCCGGCGGGAAGGCTTCGGTGAGAACGCAGCGGCCCGCCACGGCCGTTCGCTCGCCCGGCTCGTCCGCCTCTTCGGGGTCGGCGGGGTCGGCGGGGTCGGCGGTACGCGGGGACCAGAGCCGGATGTCCATGGCCGGGCCGCAGCCCGGGCCCAGTTCGGCGGGTCTGGGCAGATCGGTGCCGGTGTAGCCGAAGACCTCCTCGTAGAAGGGGTCGACCCGGTCCTTGCGCCAGGTGTAGACCTCGGTCCAGCAGTACGCGCCCGGCACCCCCCGGGTCTCGAAGCCGGCCCGGCCGCCCGCCTCGCCGCCCGTCTCGCCACCTGCCTGCCAGAGCCCGAAGACCGCGCCGCCGGGGTCGGCCGCCATCGCGACCGCGCCGAGCCGGCCCACCGGGCGGGGGGAGCTGATGAGGTGTCCGCCCGCTTCCGGGACACGGGCGGCGAGGGCGGTGATGTCGTCGGCGGCGAGGTAGACGTTCCAGATGGTGGGCATCCGGCCGTCCCCCTTGGGGGCTATCGCGGCGGCGAGCAGTCCATCGCTGTAGGCGTCGGTCCAGGGGCCGTCGCCGGGCCGGAAGGTCCAGCCGAACAGCTCCCCGTAGAAGCGCTTCCCCGCCTCGGTGTCGGGGAGCGCCGCGTCCACCCAGCACGGCGTACCCTCGGGAAATACGGCCATGGGCCCGGCTCCTTCGCTGCACCGAGTGGTGCTCGTCACACTCAAGTTAACGGGGCATCGCGGGCATCGCAGCGGATGAAATCGAACATTTGACCAGCTCCGGGCGGGCGACGCCCCGCCCCGGCCGCACCCCATTTGCAGTCGGCCGAATCGCGCGCCGATCACCCCTCGGTAAGCTGACGGCATGACAGGACAAGTACGCACTGTCGACGGCCGGGTGGCCGGACGACGGGGGCAGGCGACGCGGCAGAAGCTGCTCGACTGCCTCAGCGAGATGCTCAGCTCGTCGCCGTACCGGGACGTCAAGGTCATCGACGTGGCCCGGAAGGCGGGCACATCGCCCGCGACCTTCTATCAGTATTTCCCCGACGTCGAGGGCGCCGTCCTCGAAATCGCCGAGGAGATGGCGAAGGAGGGAGCGGGTCTCACCGCGCTGGTCTCCGGCCGCAGCTGGGCCGGGAAGGCGGCCTGGCAGAGCTCCGAGGATCTGGTCGAGGGCTTCCTGGACTTCTGGCGTCGCCATGACGCGATCCTGCGGGTCGTGGACCTCGGCGCGGCCGAGGGCGACAAGCGGTTCTACAAGATCCGGATGAAGATCCTGAACTCCGTCACCAACTCGCTCACCGAGTCGGTGAAGGAGCTCCAGGCCAAGGGCCGGGTCGACAAGGACGTCAGCCCCGCCGCGATGGCGGGTTCGCTGGTCGCGATGCTGGCCGCGGTCGCCTCGCACCAGAAGGGGTTCACCACCTGGGGCGTGAAGCAGGCCGAGCTGCGGCCGAACCTCGCGCTGCTGGTGCACCTCGGCATCACGGGCCGCAAGCCCACGAAGTAGGGACCCGCGCCCGCGCGGGTCCCCGTACCTCGGCCGTCTCAGCCGTCCGTCCCCGGCTTGACGCCCCAGATGTAGAGCTGGTCGTCGATGTCCAGCAGATTCCACAGCGCCTCCGCGTCCGCCAGACGCAGATTCACGCATCCCGCCGAGCCCCCGCCGTCGTAGAGATCGTCCAGACGGCCGTGCAGGGCCTGACCGCCGTCGAAGAACTGGGCGTACGGCATCGGCGCGTCGTCGTAGATCGTGGAGACATGGTCACGGCTGCGCCAGTAGATGCTGTGCCAGCCGAGGCGGGTCTCCTCGGTGTCACGGCCGGTGCGGATCGGCACCGGCGCGAAGACCACCCGTGTCCCGCGCTGCGTCCACAGCAGCTGCCGGTCCAGGTCGACGCAGGTGACGCGGTACGAGCGGACGGGGCAGTCGCCCGCCGCGTTGGGGTTGGCGCGGGCCGCCAGGGCGACGGTCCACCGGTAGGTGGCGAGGTTCGCGTAGCCGTCGGCCGGGTCGATGGCGTGCTCGGTCTGGAACGTCCGGATCGCCTCGCAGTCGGCCTTCGACTGGACGCCGTCCACCGGGTGTCCCAGATACTCCTCCAGCTGCCGCTGGTAGGGGCCGGTCCCCGCGATGCAGGGCTCGGGGGCGGCCGCCGCGGGCGGGGCGGTCAGCGCGGTGGCGGCCACCGCCGCGAACACCGCCGCCAGCAGCGCGGTGCGCGCCGGCCGGCCGCGGACACCGCCATCCCGCCGACGGCCTCCGACGCCGTGTATACGGCTGGTCCTTCCTCGCATTGCGTACTCCGTTCTCGTACACACGACACACACAGCCCCCGCTCCACAGGTAACCAGCCGGGGCACCGGCCCGCCCCGGGCGATGGGCCAAACCGGTGAGGGCGTGTACGGACCGGTCGGCCCGTACACGCCCTCACCGAACTTCAGGAGGATCGGGGATCAGCCCTTGTGGGGCTTGCTCGGACCTCCCTTGTCGCCCTTGCCGGGCTCACTGCGCTTGTTGGCGATGTCGACCGTCACACCCTCGGAGGCGTTCTCCGGGGTGATGACGTACGGACCGAAGACCGGGTTCGCGGGAAGGACATAACCCTCCGGAACGTCGGTCTCCAGCAGGTAGTACGTCCCGGTGTCCAGGTCCTCGAAGAGGCAGACGCCCTGGGCGTCCGTGGAGCAGCCGTTGCCGACGGGGGTGTCGGACGGGGTGGTGCCCGAGGCCGAGGTCTGGAGACCGGTCACGCCGTTGGTCTCCTCCCACAGCTGGAACACCGCTCCGGCCAGCTCACGGCCGTTCTTGGCGTCGGTCTTGTGGAGAGTGATCTTGCCCTTGACCACCGGGGTCTTGGTGTCCTCGGCGGTGACCGTCACACCTTGTGAGGCGTTCTCGGCGGTCAGGACGAGCGGTCCGAAGACCGGGTTCGCGGGAAGGTCGTACCCGGGGGGCGCGGCCGTCTCCTGCCAGTAGTACGTACCGACCTCGACCGTGCGGGAGCAGACTCCGTTGGCGCCCGTGGTGCAGGGGGCGCCGACGGTGGTGTCCGGGTTGATGCCGATGGTCTGGAGACCGGGGATGTTGTTGGTCTCCTCCCACAGCTGGAACACCGCACCGGCGAGGGTGTCACCGGTGTCCGCGTCCTCCTTGACGACGGTCACATCACCCGTGACCACGGGGGTCTGGGTGTTCTCCGCCGTCACCGAGACGCCCTGGGGGGCGTTGGCCTCGGTGAGGAAGAGCGGTCCGAAGACCGGGTTCGCGGGAAGGTCGTACCCGGGGGGCGCGGCCGTCTCCTGCCAGTAGTACGTACCGACCTCGACGGTGCGGGTGCACTCGCCGTTCGCACCGGTGGTGCAGGGGCCGCCGACCGTCAGGTCGGGGTTGGCTCCCGTGGTCTGGAGACCGGGGATGTTGTTGGTCTCCTCCCACAGCTGGAACACCGCACCGGCCAGGGGGTCGCCGCTGGCGGCGTCCTCCTTGACGACCGTGACCTCACCGGTGACCACGGGGGTCTGGGTGTTGTCGGCCGTCACCGAGACACCGTCGGCGGCGTTCGCGACGGTCAGCACCAGCGGACCGAAGACGGGGTTCGCCGGCAGGTCGTAGCCGGGAGGCGCGGTGATCTCCCGCCAGTAGTAGGTGCCCACCTCGACGGTGCGGCTGCACTCGCCGTTCGCCCCGGTGGTGCAGGGGCCGTTGTTCTGGGTGTCGGGGTCCGCGCCCGTGGTCTGGAGACCGGGGATCCCGTTGGTCTCCTCCCACAGTTCGAACACCGCGCCCGCGAGCGGGTCGCCGCTGGCGGCGTCCTCCTTGACGACGGTGACCTCGCCGGTGACCACGGGGGTCTGCGAGTTCTCCGCCGTCACCGTCACACCCTGGGGGGCGTTCGCGACGGTGAGGACGAGCGGTCCGAAGACCGGGTTGGCCGGGAGGACGTACCCGGGGGGCGCCGCCGTCTCCTGCCAGTAGTAGGTGCCGGTCTCGACGGTGCGGGTGCACTCGCCGTTCGCACCGGTGGTGCAGGGGCCGCCGACCGTCAGGTCGGGGTTGGCTCCCGTGGTCTGGAGACCGGGGATGTTGTTGGTCTCCTCCCACAGCTGGAACACCGCGCCCGCGAGCGGGGCTCCGGTGGTCGCGTCCTCCTTGACGACGGTGACCTCACCGGTGACCACGGGGGTCTGGGTGTTGTCGGCCGTCACCGAGACGCCGTCGGCGGCGTTCTCGGCGGTGAGGACGAGCGGTCCGAAGACCGGGTTCGCGGGAAGGTCGTACCCGGGGGGTGCCGCCGTCTCCAGCCAGTAGTAGGTGCCGATGCCGACGGTGCGGGTGCACTCGCCGTTCGCCCCGGTGGTGCAGGGGCCGTTGTTCTGGGTGTCGGGGTTGGCTCCGGTGTTCTGGAGACCGGCGATGCCGTTGGTCTCCTCCCACAGCTGGAACACCGCACCGGCGAGCGGGTTGCCGCTGGCCGCGTCCTCCTTGACGACCGTGACCTCGCCGGTGACAGCGGGGGTCGGGGTGTTGGAGGCGTTGACGATCACGCCGGTGCCGGCGTTCTCGGCGGTGAGGTTCAGCGGGCCGAAGACCGGGTTCGCGGGCAGGTCGTAACCCGCCGGGGCGGCCGTCTCCCGCCAGTAGTAGCTGCCGATGCCGACCGTGCGGGTGCACTCGCCGTCGGCTCCCGTGGTGCAGGGGCCGTTCAGCTGGGTGTCGGGGTTGGCGCCCGTGGTCTGGAGACCGGCGATGCCGTTGGTCTCCTGCCACAGTTCGAACACCGCGCCCGCGAGGGCCTCGTCGGTCTCGGAGTCCGTCTTCACGACCGTCACATCGCCCGTGATGACGGGCGTCTGGTCGTTCTGCGCGGTCTCCGAGACGCCGTCGGCGGCGTTCGCGGCGGTCAGCACGAGCGGTCCGAAGACCGGGTCGGCGGGGAGGTCGTACCCGGGGGGTGCGGTGGTCTCGCGCCAGTAGTACGTACCGACCTGGACGTTACGGGTGCACTCGCCGTTCGCACCGGTGGTGCAGGGGCCGTTGATCTGGGTGTCCGGGTTGGCCCCGGAGACCTGGAGACCGGTGACCCCGTTGGTGTCCTCCCACAGCTCGAACACCGCGCCCGCCAGCAGTGCGCCGGTGGCCGCGTCCGTCTTGACGACGGTGACATTCCCCATGATGGGCGGGGTCTGCTCGTTCTCCGCGTGGGCGGTGACTCCGGTGGAGGCGTTCTCGGCGGTGAGGATCAGCGGTCCGAAGACCGTGTTCGCCGGGAGGACGTACCCGGGAGGGGCCGCCGTCTCCTGCCAGTAATAGGTGCCCACCTCGACCGTGCGGGTGCACAGACCGTTGACACCCGTGGTGCAGGGACCGTTGATCGCGGTGTCCGGGTTCCCGCCCGAGGTCTGGAGACCGGGCACGCCGTTGGTCTCCTCCCACAGCTGGAACACCGCGCCCGCGAGCAGCGCCCCGGTCCCGGCGTCCGACTTCTCGACGATGACATCGCCGGTGACGGCCGGGGTCTCGGTGTTCTGCGCCGTCACGGTGACGCCGGTGCCGGCGTTCGCGTCGGTCAGGACGAGCGGTCCGAAGACCGGGTTGGCGGGGAGGTCGTACCCGGGGGGTGCGGTGATCTCCAGCCAGTAGTAGCTGCCGACCACGACGGTGCGGGTGCACTCGCCGTTCGCACCGGTGGTGCAGGGGCCGTTGTTCTGGGTGTCCGGGTCCGCGCCCGTGGTCTGGAGACCGGGAATCCCGTTGGTCTCCTCCCACAGCTGGAACACCGCGCCCGCGAGCGGGTCGCCCGTGGCGGAGTCCGTCTTGACGACGGTGACATCGCCCTCGACCACGGGGGTCTGGGCGTTCTGCGCCGTCACCGAGACGCCGTCGGCGGCGTTCTCCTCGGTCAGCACCAGCGGACCGAAGACCGGGTTCACCGGCAGGTCGTAGTTCGGCGGGGCCGAGGTCTCCTGCCAGTAGTAGGTGCCCACCTCGACGGTGCTGGAGCAGATGCCGTCGGCGCCAGTGGTGCAGACGCCGCCGATCTGGGTGTCCGGGTCCGCGCCGCTGGTCTGGAGACCGGCGATGCCATTGGTCTCCTCCCACAGCTGGAAGCCCGCGCCCGCCAGCGGCACTCCGGTGATCGCGTCGGTCTTGACGACCGTCACATCGCCGGTCACGGCCGGGGTCGGGGTGTTCTCCACATCGACGTTGACTCCGCCGGCCGCGTTCTCCTCGGTGAGGATCAGCGGGCCGAAGACCGGGTCGCCGGGAAGGTCGTAGCCCGGCGGGGCCTGGATCTCGCGCCAGTAGTAGGTGCCCGTCTGGACCAGGGCGGCGCACTCGCCGCCGACGTTCGTGGTGCAGGGGCCGTTGATCTGGGTATCCGGATTGGCCCCGGACGTCTGGAGGCCCGCGACACCGTTGGTGTCCTGCCACAGCTCGAACACCGCGCCCGCCAGCGGGGCGCCGGTCACCGAGTCCGACTTCTCGACGGAGATCTCACCGGTCACCGGTGTACGGCTGTTGTCCGCGTTGACGGTGACCCCGTCGGGCACATTGCCCGGCCCGAGGACCAGCGGACCGAAGACCGGATTGAGCGGCAGATCGTACCCCGGGGGTGCGGTCGTCTCGCGCCAGTAGTAGGTGCCGAGGATGACCGTACGGGTGCAGACGCCGTTCGCGCCCGTGGTGCAGTCGGCCCCGACCTTGGTGTCGGGGGTGGCCCCGGTGGTCTGGAGACCGGCGACGCCGTTGGTCTCCTCCCACAGCTCGAAGACCGCGCCCGCCAGCGGGGCGAGGGTGTCCGCGTCCCGCTTCACGACCTGGACCGGAGCGGTGACCGGGGCCACCGTGCAGTCCGGCAGATCGCCGTTGAAGGGGTACGCGTGGAACTCCTGGCCACCGCCGCCGCCCACCACGCTGGTGTGGGTCAGGGAGCCGGTGGAGAAGAAGCGCCCGTTGACGCCCGGCAGGGTGACGGTGGTCATCGACCCCTGGTTGCCGACGAGGACACTGCCCTGGAACTGGCCGGTGCCGCGCAGACCCACGGCGGTCGCGTCGGGGAAGTTCCACAGCAGCCGGTCGCGGAGCGCGTTGAGCGGGTCGTCGTCGGTGATGCCGCCGCTGTAGGTGTTGATCGAGCGGTTGGCCCCGACCACATTGACCAGGACGGTCGCGGTCGCGGGGATGTTCTCGAACCGAATACCCTGCTGACCGCCGCTCGCGGTGGTCAGGTTGAAGTCGGCGTTGAAGACCTGGAGAGCGGAGGTGCCGTCACCGGTGAAGACGGTCTCGCCGCCGGTGTTGACGGCGGTTCCGGTGGCGGGCCTGGGCCCGTTCTCGTCCCGCGCGTAGCACTGGCTGGAGTCCGTCAGCTGGTCGCGCAGCGCCAGATAGGGGGCTGCCGCGTTCGGGTCCTGGACCACGGCGTCGGCGACCGCGGTGCCGGTGTAGGCGCCCGCGTGGCGGACCACCCCGCCCTCGGCGAGCAGCCGCTGACCGGGGGCGATGGTGACGTTGCCGCCGGTGGTCAGGAAGTCCGAACCGTCCGGCGGGGGCACGCGCGATCCGACCCCGACGATGCCGAGGTTGTAGATGACACTGCCGCCCACCGACTTGTTCTGATCAAAGTTGTTGAGGACGACAACCTTTCCCTCGGCCTCCGCCGCCCGTTCCCGGACGAGGAAGTCATTGCCGACGAAGACGTTGATGTTCGCGTCCCGGCCCATGATGGGGCCGTTGCTGATCGGCGGGAACGGGTCCGGGCAGTCGCCCGGAATACATGGCCCCAGACCGCCCGGCAGCGGTGCGGCCGCCGCGGCCTTCACCACGGTGGTCTTCCCCGCCGGAGCCAGTGCGGCGCCGGAGGGCAGCATGCCCGGCCCGAGGGCCAGGGCGGGGGCCGTGACGGTCAGGACGGCACAGGCCATGCCCGCGGTCCAGGACCGTTGTCGCAATCGCGCGAGGATTGCTCTCATACGTGGAGTTCTCCTGTTGGGTATCTGTCCGGTAATTCTTTGGACAGGCTGATCAGGAGAAACTCAACGGCGTCGGCGACACTCCCGTATAAACGGAACAAGGGTCAATCAATCACCCGGCCGCTCGATCGATGCGGTAATCCCTCAATTCTTTTCCGCGTTTTCCGTTCCCGGCCGGCCACTCGTCGTACTGTTCCACCGGGCCCCGGGACCTCGCCCGGTGCTCGCTCGGGCGTACGCCCATGGTGCGTTTGAAGGCCACGCTGAGGGCGTACGCGTTGGAGTAGCCCACCTGGCGGGAGACGGCCTCGACGGTGGCATCGGTCCGGGCGAGCAGATCGGCGGCCCGGCAGATCCGCCACTCGGTGAGATACGCCATGGGCGACTGGCCCATCAGATCGCTGAACCGCTGGGCGAACCGGGCCCGGGAGGCCCCGGCCTCGGTGGCGAGCCCGGCCACCGTCCAGGCGCGGGCCGGATCGCCGTGGATCAGCCGCAGCGCCCGGCCGATCATCGGATCGCCCTGGGCCCGGTACCAGGCGGGGGCCTGGGCCTCGGGCAGTTCGAACCACTCGCGCAGGCTCATCACCAGCAGCAGATCCAGGAGCCGGTCCAGCACCACCTGCTGGCCCGGGGCCTCCCGGTCCAGCTCGTACGCGATCATGTCCAGCGCCGGGCAGCCGCCCGCGCCCATGGGGATCCTGGCGATCCTCGGCAGCGCGTCGAGCACCCGTCCCGAGACGCTGCCGCTGACCTGGTACGTGCCCTTGATCAGGACCGTCTCCTCCGCCCCTTCCGCCCCTTCGGCCGTCTCCTCCGTCCCTTCCGGGCAGGGCGCGTATCCGCAGATCGGCTGCTCGCCGACGACGACCCGGCCGTCCGGCGTCGTACAGCGGTCGGGCCCGTGAACCACCAGGCGCGGCGGGGTGCCGGGGGCGTCCGAGACGGTGTACGGCTCGGGCCCGAGGACGATCATGACGTCCCAGGGGCGCAGCGGCACGGCCTCGCCTCCGTCGGGGGTCACCCAGGCCTCGCCGCTCAGCATGGTCAGCAGGGTGAGCGGGGTCGGTTCGACGAATCTCAGGGACCAGGGCGGGGCGAAGGCGGACTGGTCGAAGAGGGCCCCCCGGGGGCGGACGTCGTGCAGAAGGGTCGACAGCGCGTCATCCATGGCAGGAGTCTAGAACCGGCCGTGGGTGGCGGGATCAAAAAATGAGACGCTCAAACATCTGAATGAGAGGAACAGCCATCCTCCGTTCCGTCCGGCGCGGGTTGACTGTTCCTCATGACTTCCTCCTCAGTTACCCCTGTTCTGGTACTCGGCGGCACCGGCAAGACCGGCCGCCGGGTGGCCGCGGCCCTGACCCGGGCCGGTTTCACCCCCAAGATCGCCTCGCGCTCCGGCGAGGTCCGCTTCGACTGGCACTCCGACGCCACCTGGGGCCCGGCCCTGGAGGGCGTCCGCGCGGTGTATGTCGTGGACTCCCAGGGTCCGGAGGCGCCGGCCGAGGTCGCCGCCTTCGCGAAGGCGGCGAAGGCGAGCGGGGTGGAGCGGCTGGTGCTGCTCTCCGCGCGGGTCTGGGGCGAGCTGGGCGGCGAGACCCTCGCCACCGAGCGCGCCGTCCAGGAGTCCGGTCTCGACTGGACCGTCCTCCGCCCCGCCTGGTTCAACCAGAACTTCGCCGAAGAGCCCTGGTACACCGTCCCCTTCTCCGAGGGCGAGCTGCGCATTCCCGCCGGTGAGGGCCGTGAGCCCTTCGTCGATCTGGAGGATCTCGCCGACGTCGCCGTGGCCGCCCTCACCGAGGACGGCCACGCGGGCGAGACCTATGTGCTCTCCGGGCCCGAGGCCCTCACCCTCCACGAGGTCGTCACCGCCGTCTCGACCTCCACGGGCCGCCCTCTGACCTACACCCCCGTCACCCGCGAGCAGTACATCGAGGAAATGGAGGCCCGCGGCTACCCCCGCGCCTACGGCGAGGTCTTCAGCGACCTCTTCCACCACATCAGCGTCAGCGGCAGCGCCGAGCTGTCCGACGGGGTCCGCCGTGCCATCGGCCGTGAGCCGAGGCCCTTCTCCGACTATGTGAGCCGCACGGACTTCGACGCGGTCCTCGACGGCAAGTCCGCCTGAGCGGGCGACCGGCTGTCGGAGCCGCCGTCAGGGGCACAGCCGGGGCGGGGACGGCCGCTCGCGGCGGGTGAGGCGGAAGAGGCGGATCTGACGGGTGATCCGGGCCTGGTAGGTGGCGTAGGGGGGCCAGAAGCGGAGGACCCGGGACCAGACGCGGCGGCGTTGTTCGCCTTCGAGGAGCTGGGCCTGTACGGGGATGTCCTCGCCCTTCCAGCTGATGTCGGCGTCGGGGTGGGCGAGGAGGTTGGCGGTCCAGGCGGGGTGGCCGGGGCGGCCGAAGTTGGAGCCGATGAGGATCCAGGAGCCGTCGGCCTCGGGCATGCAGGCCAGGGGGACGGCTCTCGGGAGTCCGGTCTTCGCGCCCCGGGCGGTGAGGACCAGACCGGGGAGCATCAGGGTGCTGAGCATGGCCCTGCCGCGTGTCAGCCGGTGCACGGCGCGGTCCAGGGACGGGATGACGCGGGGGGCGAGGCGGGCGAAGAGGCGGGTCGAGGAGACGGTCCGGACCAGCCGGACGCCCGCCGGGGCGCGGCTCACCGGGCCGCGCCGAAGGCCGAAGCTTCCGGGGTCTCCGGGGTCTCCGGGGTCTCCGACGCGAACAGCCCGGCCTCCCGTGCGGCCCGCTCCCGGAGCCCGTGGACCGGGCCGAGGAGCAGCTCGTCCCCGGCGGCCCGTTTGAAGTACAGATGCGTCTCGTGCTCCCAGGTGAACCCGATCCCGCCGTGCAACTGCACCGCCTCCGCCGTCGCCGTCCGTGCCGTCTCCAGGCACTGCGCCAGCGCCACAGTGCCCGCCCCGGCCGGGTCCCATGCCGCGTACCGGGCCGCCGAACGGGCCGCCCGGACCTGGACATGGAGATCGGCGAGCCGGTGTCTCACCGCCTGGAAGGAGCCGATCGGGCGGCCGAACTGCTCCCGCTCGCGGACATGCGCCACGGTCCGCTCCAGGGCGTACGCCGCCGTCCCCGAGGACTCCGCCGCGAGCAGCGCCGCCGCCCGGGCGCCGGTCGAGGAGAGCGCCCGGGCCACGGCAGGGCCGTCGTCGTCGCCCAGCAGCGCGGCGGGGCAGTCGCGCAGTTGTACGCGGCCCTGCGGCCGGGTCTGGTCGAGTGCGGTGAGCCGGGCGCGGGTCAGGCCCGGGGCCTCTGCCCGTACCAGGAAGAGCAGGGTGCGCCCGTGCGGAAAGCCGCCCGCGTGGGCGGCGACCAGCAGGAGCCCGGCGCTGTGCCCGTCGAGGACCTGGCCGGCCTCCCCGTACAGCAGCCAGCCCCCGCCGGGCGCGGGCCGCGCCTGGACACCGCCGGCCCGGCCGCCGCCCGCCGCCCACGCGCCACCGCTGTCGCTGCCGCTGTCGCCGATCAGCCCGAGGGCGGTGGCGAGGGAGCCGCCGGGGATGACGAGGGCGCAGGTCAGCGAGGCGTCCGCGAGGCGGGGCAGCAGCTCGGCGCGCTGGGCGGACGAGCCGAGGGCGGTGATCAGCGGGGCGGCGAGGACGGTGGTGGCCAGCAGCGGGGAGGGGAGCAGCGCGCGGCCGGTCTCCTCGCAGGCGAGGGCGAGTTCGGGAAGGCCGCAGCCGACTCCCCCGTACTCCTCGGGCAGGGCGAGCCCCGGCAGTCCGAGCCGTTCGCCGAGGCGGGTCCACAGCTCGGGGTCGTGTCCGGCGGGGGTCAGCGCCACGGCCCTGAGCCGGTCCGGGCCGCAGCGGGCGGCCAGCACCTCGCGGAGGGTGCGGCGGATCTCGCGCTGCTCGTCGGTGAGCGCGGCGAAGGCGGTGTCCATGGGACCTCCCGAGCTGATGGGCCGTCATATTAGGGAGTGGGGCGGCCGTTGGACAGAGAGCGTGCACCGCGTGTCTCCATTCGGGACCCATATCTGATGTACCGTCAGTTTTATGGCAGCCACCTCCCGCAAGGTCGCCGTCGTCGGCGCCGCCCTCTCCGACTGCGGCCGGATCGACGGCCGCACCCCCTACTCCCTGCTCGCCCAGGCGGCCCGCCGCGCCCTCGCCGACTCCGGTCTCGACCGCTCGGCCGTCGACGGCTTCGGCTCCGCCGGGCTCGGTCTCCTCGCGCCCGCCGAGGCGGCCGAGTACCTCGGGATCCGGCCGCGCTGGGTGGACTCCACCTCCGTCGGCGGCGCGAGCTGGGAGGTGATGGCCGCGCACGCCGCCGACGCGATCGCCGCCGGGCACGCGCGCGCCGTACTCCTCGCCTACGGATCCACCGCGCGCGCCGACATCCGGGCGGGTCGGCGCACCGCCGGTCTCTCCTTCGGCGGCGGGGGCCCGCTCCAGTTCGAGGCCCCGTACGGGCACACCCTGATCGCGAAGTACGCGATGGCCGCCCGCCGCCACATGCACGAGTACGGGACCACCCTGGAGCAGCTCGCCTCGGTCGCGGTCCAGGCCCGCGCCCACGCCGCCGGAAACCCGGAGGCGATGTTCCGCGCGCCGATCACCGTGGACGAGGTGCTGTCCGGGCCGATGATCGCGGACCCGTTCACCAAGCTGCACTGCTGTGTCCGCAGCGACGGGGGGTGCGCGGTACTGCTGGCCGGCGAGGAGTTCCTGCCCGACACCGCGAAGCCCCCGGTGTGGATCCTGGGCACCGGGGAGTACGTCTCGCACACCGCGATGTCCTCCTGGGAGGACTTCACCGTCTCCCCGGCGGCCGTCTCGGGGCGGCTGGCCTTCGAGCGCGCCGGGCTCGCCCCGGCGGAGATGGACATCGCCGAGGTGTACGACGCCTTCACCCATATGACCCTGGTGACCCTGGAGGACCTGGGCTTCTGCGCCAAGGGGGAGGGCGGGGCCTTCGTCGCCGAGGGCCGGATCGGGCCCGGCGGCGAGCTGCCGGTGAACACCGACGGCGGCGGGCTCTCCGCCTGCCACCCGGGGATGCGCGGGCTGTTCCTGCTGGTCGAAGCGGTACGCCAGTTACGCGGCGAGGCGGGCGGGCATCAGGTCCGGCTGCCGGGCGGGGCCCCGCCCCGGCTCGCGGTCGCCTGCGGGACCGGGGGATGGTTCTGCTCCTCGGGCACGGTGGTGCTCGGCCGGGAGTAGGTTTTTCCTCTGTTCCCTACTCCCAGGTCGCGGTGTCGGGGTCGATGCCGTGGGCGCGCGCACTGGCGTCGACGATCCGCCGGAACCAGGCGGCGAGGCCGGTGCGGATGCCGTCGTAGTGGGCGGCGAACGCCGGATCGGCCTCGTATCTGCGGCCCAGACAGACCTGCATCCGCCGGGTGAGCGGAAAGTACGAGGCGAAGACCTCGCGGTGCCGCTCGACGAGCCGCTCCGCCTCCGGGCTGCCGGGCCGGACGCCCGCGTCCATCGCGTCCCCGAGGGCCCGGTCGAGACCGGCGACGGCGTCGGCGACGTCCCGCCACTCCTCCGGGCCGCGAGCGGCCGAGCGTTCGGCGTACTGGAGCCACTGCGCCGTGTCCCCGTAGCTCCGGCGGGCCTGGGCGGGCCACTCCGGGTCCCACCCGGGGCCGAAGATCCCCCTCTGCTGCTCGGCGGTGAGCAGCGGGCCGCGCTCATGGGCCTCGATCATCCGGTCCAGCCCGTCGCCGAGCCGCTGGAGGCGCTCGATCCGTTCCGCGATCCGGTCGCGCTGCGCGCGCAGCGCGCCGGGGACGTCCGCCGTCGGGTCGTCCAGGACGGTGCGGATCCGGTCCAGGCCGAGGCCGATCTCGCGGTAGACGACGATGCGGTGCAGGCGTTCCAGATCGGCGGCGGTGTAGAGGCGGTATCCGGCGTGCGTGCGCAGCGAGGGGCGCGCCAGGCCGATCCCGTCCCAGTGGTGCAGCGCGCGGACGGTGACGCCCAGGTGCGCCGAGACCTGGCCGACGGTCAGACCGTCGGCGTCAGGCAGGCCCTCCATTGTCCGGTGGGGTGATCCCGATGGCTTCAAGGTTCCGTGCCTCCTGGCTGTCCGGGACGAAGGGCTTCGCGGCGGTGAGGACGATCCGCGCGTTCTCGGGGGTGATCACTTCCACGTCGCGGGTGTTCCAGGGGGTGTCCCGGGGGCCCTCGACAGAGTCCGGGCGCAGCGCGCGGCAGTCCTCGACGAGGGAGTCGAGCTGGCTGAGTACGCAGGAGAAGCTGACGCTCATCGCCGGCGGGTGCTCCGGAACGGTCTCCGCCGGGACGAGGAGTACGTCCTGGAAGGCCCATCGGCGCAGATGTACGAGGCTGCCGGGGATGGCGAACAGCTCGAAGAAGCCGAGCCCCTGGGTCCAGAACTCCACGGAGGCCGCCAGGTCGCTCGTAGGGATCGTGACGAAGGCGGGCATTCCGTAGATGCCCCGGAACAGCTCCGGGGGGACCGCGTCGGGGCCGGGGGCGGGCACGGGGCTGGTCTCGAAGGCGTTGTAGTAATCGCTCATGGACCTCAGCCTCCGGCCTCACGCGGCGTGAGGGTCAAGCCGGTTCCGGGGATCCGTTCGACGGAAGGATCCCGTCCGGCGGACGGATCGCATCCGGCGGAAGGATCCCGTCCGGCGGGAGGAGGCGTTCGACCAGGGCGGTGATCAGCTCGGCGGCCGACTCCTCCGGGAAGACCTCGGGGAGCGTCAGCCGCTCCACCACCAGCCAGTTGGCGGCGAGGTAGATCATCCTGACCGCGTCGGCGTCCCCGGGGAGCCCGGCGGCCAGATGGCCTTCGACGTTCGCCTCCAGATCGGCCCTGACCCGCTCGGTGAGCAGGGTGCGCAGCGCGGGCCGGCGGGTGGCCTCCAGGCGCAGTTCGAGCAGGGCGAGATATCCGGTGCGGAAGGTGGAGACCCGCTCCACCACCTCGCGTACCAGCCGTGCGGTCCGCTCCCGGTTCGCCGGGCCCTCGTTCATCGCCGCGATGGTGTCGGGGTCGGGGCGCATCCGCTCGTAGATCCGGGCCCCGGCCTGGTTGAGCAGATCGTCGCGGTTGGCGAAGTAGTTGGACGCGGTGCCCTTGGGGACGGCGGACTCCGTGTCGACGGCCCGGAAGGTCAGCCCGCGCGCCCCGTCGCGGGCGAGCACCTCGATGGCCGCGTCGACCAGCGCGGCGCGCCTGGCCAGGTTCTGCCGCATGGGGGTGTCACCGTTCCTTCGAGCCTCAAGGGTTCAGCCGTTCGACCACTATAGGCGGACCACTACGGCCCGAGTGGTGTTCACTGGAGCCATGGAGAGTGCGGAGAGTATGGACAACGACGCCCGGGACCCTGGGGCCGCCCGAGCCCCCCGGGACCCCTTCCACGCCCAGGACGCCTTCCGGGTGCTGCTGAACGCCCAGCGCGTCTGGGACATCGACCTCCCCTCCTTCGACCCGGCGACCGCCCCCGGCACCCCGCTGCCCCTCTTCCACCAGTGGTTCGCTGACGCGGTCGCCGCCGGGCAGCCCGAGCCGCACACCATGACGCTGGCGACCGCCGACGAGGCGGGCCGTCCGGACGTACGCACCCTGATGCTGCACGACGCCGACCGGCGCGGCTGGCACTTCGCCTCCCACTCCACCAGCGCGAAGGGCCGGCAGCTGAGCGCCCGCCCGGAGGCGGCCATCGGCTTCTACTGGGCCGCGCGGGGCCGCCAGGTCCGGGTCCGGGGGCCGGTCGCCACCATCGACGCGGCGGAGAGCGCCGCCGATCTGCATGCCCGCTCGACGGGCGCGCTCGCCGCCGCGCTCACCGGGCGCCAGAGCGAGGTGCTCGGCAGCCGGGAGGAGCTGGCGCACGCCTCGGCGGCGGCCTGGGAGCGGGCGAGGACGGAGCCGGAGGCGCGGGTGCCGAGCTGGACCCGCTATGTGCTGGAGCCCCGGGAGGTGGAGTTCTTCCAGGGGGACGCCTGGCGGCAGCACGTACGGCTGCGCTACCGGCGCGAGGAGCAGGGGGACGGCTGGGACGGCTGGTCCCGGGAGCTGCTCTGGCCCTGAAGGTCACCCGGGCCTTCCGGTCGGCCGGAAGACCGGGACCGCGAACCCGCCCTCCTCCGCGCGGAAGGCGACCGTCAACGCCATCCCGACACGTAACTCCCCCGCCGCGCACCCGACCACCTCGGTCATCACGCGCGGGCCCTCCGCGAGATCCACGACGGCCGCGACATACGGCGTCCGCGCGTCGAACGGCGGCACATCGTTGCGATGGACAACGGACCAGGTGTAGAGCGCGGCCCGGCCGCTCGCGGTCTCCCAGCGGACGTCCTCGCTCCAGCAGTACGGGCAGAACTCGCGCGGATAGTGGTGCGCGGCGGAGCACCCCCGGCAGCGGCGCAGCAGCAGCCGGCCCTCCCGGGCCGCGTCCCAGAACGGGCGGGTGAAGTCGTCGGCCTCGGGGGAAGCGGGGGTCGCGGGCATCGGCGGACTCCGATCGGTGCGGCCCGCCGGTGTGCGGCGGGGAGCCGGGCTCGGGGGAGGCCGAAAGCCGTTTCGGCCCGGCGGGCCGCCCGTTTCGCGCCGCCGGGGCACGGTCTGCCGTTCGGGTCCCCCATGTTCGGTGCCGTACAGCATTTCTGACGTAACGTCAGTTCACCTGAAGCCGGCCCCGCCCCGCAAGGGTCGGCCACCACCTGGCCAGAACCGATCCAAGTCCCATCATCAGACGATCGGTCGTGATCAATTCGGTATGGATTTCCGACTTGACCGAGACCCATCAAGGTGGGTGCGCAGTACGCTCACGCTTCATGGACAGAACGGACGACAGGCCCGTCTATGTGATCGGCGGCGGCCCTGGCGGCCTGGCCGCGGCGGCCGCGCTGCGCGAGCGGGGCGTACGGGCCGTGGTGCTGGAGAAGTCCGACGCGGTGGGCGCGTCCTGGCGACGCCACTACGACCGGCTCCATCTGCACACCACTCGCAAGCTCTCCGGACTGCCCGGGCTCCCCATGCCCCGGTCCTTCGGCCGGTGGGTCTCCCGCGACAATGTGATCCGCTATCTGGAGAAGTACGCGGAATTCCACGAGCTGGAGATAGTGACCGGCGTGGAGGTCACCCGCGTCGAGGCGACCGAGGACGGCTGGCTGCTCCACGCCACCGGCGGACGGCGGCTGACCGGGCGCGCGGTCGTGGTCGCGACCGGATACAACCACACCCCCGCGCTGCCCGACTGGCCCGGCCGCGACAGCTACACCGGCCGGCTGCTCCACGCGGGCGAGTACCGCGACCCCACCCCGTACCAGGGCAAGGACGTCCTGGTCGTCGGCGCGGGCAACACCGGCACCGAGATCGCCGTCGACCTGGTCGAGGGCGGCGCCGCCCGGGTCCGCCTCGCGATCCGCACACCCCCGCACATCGTCCGCCGCTCCACGGTCGGCTGGCCCGCCCAGCGCACCGGCATCCTCGTCCGCCGCCTGCCCACCCGCCTGGTCGACGGACTCGGCTCCGCCCTCGCCACCATCTCCGTACCCGATCTGACCGCCCACGGGCTCCCCCGCCCCGCCGAAGGGCTCTACTCCCGCGTCCGGGCCGGAGCCATCCCCGTCCAGGACGTCGGTCTGGTCAAGGCCGTGCGCGCCGGACGGGTCGAGCCCGTCGCCGCGCTCTCCTCCTTCGACGGCGATACGGCCGTCCTCGCCGACGGCAGCCGCACCACCCCGGACACCGTGATCGCCGCCACCGGCTACCGGCGGGCCCTGGAGAACCTCCTCGGCCATCTGGAGGTCCTCGACTCCCGCGGCCGACCTCTGACCCGCGGCGGCCGGTCGCCCGCGCGGGCCCCGGGGCTGTACTTCACCGGGTTCACCAACCCCATCAGCGGGATGTTCCGCGAGATGTCGATCGACGCCCAGCGCATCGCGAAAGCCCTGTCCCGCACCTGACCGGCGTTCCCGCTACCCTCCCTGCCGACATCCAAACCTCGGCACGTATCCTCTCGCCACCTGCTTTCATCCAGCCGTCCGGCCGACACGAGTCACCATGCCGACGGCCATCTCAACCAGTGGGGTTCCATGCGCATTTCGTCCACAGCCGCCACCCTCGGCACTGTGCTCGCCCTCTCCGCCTCCGCCCTCGCGGTCGCGCCCGCCGCGTCCGCCGCTCAGGCCGCGCCCGCCGCGAACACCGGCGTGAAGATCGACAAGCTCGTCGTCAACGGCGGCAAGCCCATCGTCATCGGCACCGGCCAGAACGAGAAGTTCTCGATATCGGTGACCGTCTCCGACAATTCGGGGATCGACCACAAGGGTCTCCCGTACCTCGGCATCAAGCGGGAGGTGGGAGACAACTACTGGGGCTACTTCCTCGAACCCACCTGCAAGGCGAAGAACCGCACCACCTCGGTCTGCACCTCCAATTTCACCAGCGAACCCAAGGGATACGACCTCCCCCGCAACTACTTCGCCGGCAACTGGCAGGTCTACCTCCAGTTCACCGCCAAGGACGGCGACTACTACGGCGCCTACCACGGCACCCACCCCTTCCAGCGCCGCGCCGCCCTCACCGTCGACGCCGGCCCCGAGCCCGTCCGCAAAAACAAGAACCTCACCATCACGGGCAAGCTCTCCCGCGCCAACTGGGACACCCTCCGCTACGCGGGCTACACCAACCAGCCCGTGAAGCTCCAGTTCCGCAAAAAGGGCACCAACTCCTACTCCACCGTCAAGCTCGTCAAGACCAACTCCACCGGCAACCTCAAAACCACCGTCAAGGCCACCACCGACGGCTACTGGCGCTGGAACTTCCCCGGCACCACCTCCACCTCCACCACCCTCACCAGCGGCGACTTCGTCGACGTCCGCTGACCCCCCGGCGTCCGCCGCCCACACCCCCTGCCCGGGCAGCGGACGCCCGTCACCGCCCCCGTCCCACCGCCCCCGCACACATGGGTGTGGCCGCCGGGGGCGCGTTGTGCTCCCGCAGCTCCACACCCCACCGAGTGAGCCGTGCCACGAGCCACGGCGCGTGGACGTCGTACGCCCGGGCGATGGCTTTGAGCGAGTCGCCCCGGGTGTAGCGCGCGATGACGGTGGCCCGGTCGGCGACGACGCGGCTGCGCGCGGCCGCCGTCTCCACCGGCGTACGGCGTGGCACTTTTCTGGCTCCTGTTCTCTGGGGGTACGGGGGTGGTCCTGGTCGCCGAGTGGGAACAGGTCGGCCGGGGGAACGGGCAACGGGACGCCGCGCTGTGCGTCTTCGCTCTGCGGCTGTCACCGGCTGTCGTCACTCGGCCTGATCGGGGTATGGATCTCAGCCCAGACGACCTTTCCCCAACGTCTTCTGTCACTGCCCCAGCGCGAGGCCATCGCCTCCACGATCAGCAGGCCCCGGCCGCCGCCGTCGTCCCTCTCCGGCCGCCCTGGCTCGGGCTGCCTGACGGACTTGTCGGAGACGGAGATTCGCACCCGATCAATAGCCGGCCTGCTGACGGAGACCCGGATTCGCCGGGACGCGGTGTGGACCACGGCATTGCCGACCAGCTCGGAAACGATCAGTGCGGCGGTGTGCTCGAACTCGCCGAGCTTCCAGGCTTCCAGCGCTTCGCGAATAAGCGTACGGGCGCTGCGTGCGGACACCGCTTTGCCGGGCAGGGTCCGGCTGTAGCAGTGACGGTCCAAGACGGCCCTGATCGCCGTTGTCGGCACGAGGTCTTCCCTCCGGGTGGTTCAACACAGCCCCTTGGGGAAGGGGCCGGATGCTCGGTCAATGCCGCGCGGGCCGGGGATCGATCCGGCGGCGCACACCATTCAAGGGCGGGGAACGAAGTGGGGGAGTCGGCCCTGTGTGGGGCGTTACCTCGTGTTGGCTTGCGGTGTTGGCGTCTGCGATACGTGCTGGGCGTGCTGAGCCGGAGGGTGCACTATGCGAGAACAGAGCATCGGGGCGTTGCTGCGAGAACTGCGTCAGAACGCCGGGCGTACCCAGCAGGAGCAGGCCGACGAGCTGAACCGCTTGACCGGGCGGTATGTGGACCGGCATCAGGTCTCTGACTGGGAGCGGTGTGTGATTCCCGGCCCCTACTGGCGGGGGCAGTTGGCGGAGTCGTTCGGTGTGCCGACGAGCCTGCTCGGCAGAGCGGCGGCAACGACCCGGCGGCTGCGCAGGGTCGAACGGCTTTCACTACGAGACGGTGATACGGAGGGTCCAGTGGACCGGAGGAAGTTTCTCGGTACGGCGGCCATAACAGCGGGATCGGTCGCGGAGCCTTGGGGGCGGCTCGCTGCGGCGCTCTCCGGAGGAGCTGTGGACGAAGCGCTCGCACGGCAGTTGACGGATGCGACGGCCGCGCTCTATCTCGATGAGGAACACGTTCCGGCAGCACTGTTGTCCGCACGCCTTGCCGGTCATGTCGACATGATCACGGCGGTGATCCCCCGCGCGGGCCGCCATCGCAAGGAACTGATCATCGCCGCCGGTGAAACCGCCGCCCTCGCGGGATGGGCGGCCTGGGACCAAGGGGATCGTGATGCCGCGTCCCACTACTACCGGGCCGTGCGAAAAGCCGCCCGAGAGGCCGGGCACCCTCCATTGGAGACTCTGGCCATGGCGTACGGCTCCTACGGGATGAACGACCCGGTCCGAGCCGCCCGTTTGCTGCGCGAGGCCCAAGAGATGGTCAAAGGGCCCGGGTACGCCACCGCACTCGCGTGGACAGCGGCGAGGGAGGCGGAAGAGCATGCCCGAACCGGAGAGTCGGGCGACGCGGTGCGCGCTCTGGATCGCGCACGGTTGGCTTACGAGTACGCCGTTCCTGAGCGGGAGCAGTCTTGGGTGCGCTTCCTCCGGCCGGCTCGTCTCGACTCCATGGCGGTGTCGACGTACACCCGGCTGGGACATCCGGAAGCAGCGCGGCAGGCGGATGAGTCCCTGTCCCGGCTGGGCGATGGGCAGCCAAAGATCAGTATCGCCGTGCTGTGCGACGCTGCGATGGCACATGTAAAGGTTGGCGACGTGGAGCGTGGCGTGTGGGCGGCTCGGCGAGCCTTCGATACGGCTGTTTCCCATGGCTACATGGGCATGGCCATGGTCAATGCACGAATGCGCGATCTCGTCCGCGCCTTGCCGGAAAGCAGCGCGGCACGAGGCCTACGAGAAGACATCCGCGCCCTGGCGGGACACCACACATGAAAACTGGGGCCCCGAACGCAGAACGGAATGGAGGTTGCACCTACCGCAAGCGTCGAACCCTTCATTCATTTCATGCAGGATGCATGCACCTCCTGATCGGTATCGAGAAAAGGAATCGTTCATGAAATCCGTGCGCGACAAGACAGCCCTGCCTTTCGCAGACATTCCCGAATCCGCCTGGAAGAAAGCAGCCGCCAGCGCCGGCGAAAGTGACTGCGTAGAGGTCGCCAACTGCGCATACACACCTCGCAAGGGAATCGCCGTCCGCGATTCAAAGAACCCGCAAGGCCCCATTCTGCTGTTCCGGCAGGAGTCATTCTCGGCATTCGTCTCCGGGGTGGACGGGATCTGCCGCTGACCAACAAGCAGATCCGCCGCAGGCCGCCTGAAGTGCCCGTCGCAACGGAGAGCCCAGGGAACTCATGCCACTTATGCCCAGCCGGGAAGTAGCTTTGTCCTTTCTGCACCGTGGCCTGATCCTTGACGATCCAGTAGTCCGCCGCGAACAGCTTGGCCAGCGCGGTCAGCCGAGGCAGGAGATTCGGTTGGTGAATCGCGCACAGCCCGCCCGGCTCGGGAAGGTCAAGAGGCGATGAGCCGGCTGGTGAAGCCGTCGCCGATGAGGGACTCGTACGCGGCACGCACATCCTCGGGAACCTCTTGCTCGATGGCGAACCCGAGCCCCGGATACTCGATCACCCGCTGGAGATCGCCGACGAGCATGTCCAGGACGAGTTTCTCGTCGCCGACGGACTTCAGATACTCGTCGAACTCCAGCGACTCCGAGGCGCAGAGAATTTTGACGCCGGGCCACAGCTTGCGGGCGGTCGCGAACGACCGCCTTTCCATGTAGGGCTTGGAGACCAGCAGCACGGTGGCCGGGTGAATCCCGGCAGCGGCGAGAACCTCGCGGGCCAGGGTGATGTTCTGCCCGGTGTTCGTCGCGTTGGGCTCCAGCAGGATCACCTCGGCGGGGACCCCGAGGTCGATGGCGTGCTCGCGAAAGCAGACGGCCTCTCCGGTCAACGCGGATTCAAGTCTCTCCTGGCCGCGTTGATGACGTTGTGGGCATCGGCCCCGTACACGGCCGACTCTCGAAGGGTGCGCCAGACCTTCGAATACAGGGCGATGTTGTCGGCGTCGTCCAACCACAGCTCGGCGTGCCAGTCCTCGGCGACCACGAGGCGGTCGTCAAGAATCCAGAAGCCATTGGCGGGCGCGATCTTGACGGGTGCCGTGAACGGGATGATGCCCAGCTCGACGGTGTCCATCCCGAGCATCCCGGTAAGGCGGTCGAGCTGGGCGGCCAGCACTGAGGGCGGGCAGATCAGTGACCGTAAGGCGGCTTCCCAAAGCAGCACGTGCAGCTTGTGGCCGGGCCGGTACAGCCACTCCTGGCGCTGCGCCCGGGAGCGTACGGCGGCCTCGATGTCGTCGGCGCCCCCCAGCAGCTTCGAATAGCGCTGGAGGACGTGGCGGGCGTATTCGGGGGTCTGCATCAGCCCGGCGATGACCGACTCTTCCCAGATCCACATCTCCGAGGTGCGGTCGATCTCCGCGCTCAGCCCTTCGTACATCGGCTTGAAGCCGTTCGCCAGGGCCCGACGCCATGACCTGATGTGGGATTCGAACCCGGCCAGGCGGGCGGCGAGCTCGGGGTACGCGCCAGGATGCCCGGTCGCTGTGGCCCATGCCCTGAGATCCTCGGGGGTGGCCGTCTGCTTGCCGTTCTCCAGTTTGCTGACCTTGGAGCCGGGCCAGCCGAGCCGCTGCGCGAGCTGTTGACCGGTGAGCCGACCATCAGGGCACGTGAGACGCAGTTCGCGCAGCCGTGTCCCCAAGGCCGCCCGTGCCTGTTGGTAGTCGGTGCTCACCGGTCTCGCGCGCTACTCGGCCGGGGCTGCCTGTGCGGCGAACCGGTCGAACAGCACGGCGTGATGCATAGCGGCGTCACGCGCGATGGCGTACCGCACGACCTCGGCCGGTTCGGTGATCAGCTCGATGTTCAGCAGGTTGTCGGCGTCGTCGAAGTGCAGCAGGGCCACAAGCCGCGAGTCGAAGATCCAGAAGTCTTCGGCGGGCAGGGCAGCGGCGTCCTCGCGTCGCAGGTAGCGGATGTCCTCGCCGACGGCCGCGTTGTGCCGGGCGTAGTCGAGCAGGAACAGCTGTTCCGTGGTGGGCGGGTCGTCGGCGACGCGGACGCGGCCGACTGTCTTGCCTGCGTCCGTCTGGCTCTTGATGTTGATGAACCAGGGCTCTTCGGGGTCGCAGGGTGAGGAGCCCGTGGCCAGAAACGCCTGGTAGTCGGGGTCCTGTCGGTCCGACGCGTAGCCGCGCCGTGTCTCCAGCCGCCAGGCGGTGTGCTCGAAGGTCTCGAAGAGGCGCAGAAAGGTGTCCTGGCCGACCAGTTCCGGCACCCGCTCCATCTCCTTCGGCCCCCAGTTCACAAGCAGTTCGCGTGGTACGACCACCGCTGCCTCGTCCGGCCCGAGGTGCTGGAGCTGTTCGAGGTCTTCGGGGTCGGTGACGGGCGTGCCCTGGACGATGACCTCTCCGCTGTCCTCGTCCGCGTGCAGAGCGGGGCAGCCGCCGACCTTGCTGTCTGTGCCGGTGAAGCGCAACCGACGAGCCATGGACGCTCTCCCTTCCCGGGGTGTCGATCCCACAGCATGGCCGGGTGCCCGGCTCGATTCCACAAGGTCGGGCAGAGGCTGGGAGAAAACACCGGCAATCTCCATCCACCATCGAGCAAATTCGAGAAAACAGCGTATCGCCGGCCGACCCCCGGCTTCTAGGGTCCGGGACATGGCTACGACAGCAGCCACCAGTGCCCCGATGAGAGGCATCGATATGGAAACCTTCGAACGCGCGAGGCTGGACGCCTACTTCGCCCGGATCGCCACTCACTTCGCTCCCGCTGAGCAGTGCACCTCGTTCCTGATCACGCACCTGCTGGCCGAGCGTCCCGCGTTCGTCCGGGCGGTCGCCGCGATGACCCGGCTCGCCGCAGTTCTGCCCAAGCCGAAGTCAGTCCAGCCGGACGCGGAGCGCGAGGTCGAGCGGACACACAGGATCGACGCCCTCACCCGTGAGCTGTTCACCGACGACGGCACCGCTCTGGAGTACCTCGAAGACCGGGCCTCGGGCGAGACGGTCTGTCTCCTGGACGTCGGCGGATACTTCGCCCCGAGCCTTGCCGAGGTCCACAGTCGCTTCACCGGGCGGCTCGCCGGGGTGATCGAGGACACCGAGAACGGGCACCGCCGATATGAGGAACTGGACAAGCTGCCCTGCCCCGTCGTCTCCGTGGCCCGGTCTCCGTTAAAAGACCCCGAGGACTTCCTCGTCGGCCAGTCGGTGGTCTTCTCCACCGAGGCTGTCATGCGCGGACGCGGCGACATCCTCCATGGCCGCCCGGCCCTGGTGATCGGCTTCGGCAAGCTCGGTTCCAGCATCGCCCGCCTGCTGCACGCCAAGGGTGTGCGGGTCACCGTCTTCGACATCGACCCCGTCCGTCGCACCCAGGCCCTGTCCCAGGGCTTCACGGTCGCCCGCGACCGCGAAGCCGCGCTGACCGGGGCCGGTCTGGTGCTCTGCGCGACCGGTGCGGTCTCGCTGCGTGGCGAGGACTTCGCCCATCTGCGCAACGGTGCCTACATCGCCACCGTCACCTCCAGCGAGGACGAACTCGACCTCGCCGGGCTTCCCGAGGTCTACACCCGCAGTCAGGCCGGCGACCATGTCGTCCGCTACCGGACCACCGGCCACTACTTCTATCTGGTGAATGGCGGCAACGCCGTCAACTTCCTCCACGGCGCGAGCGTTGGGCCGTTCATCTTCCTGGTCCAGGCCGAGATCCTCGCCGCGATCAGGATGCTCACCCGCGAAGACCTCGCCCCCGGTATCCATGAGGTCCCCGCACCCGACCGGGAAGCCATCGCGGCGACCTGGCTCTCCTACTTCAACAGGTGATCACCGTGACCATCACGCAAGAACACATCCGTACGACCATCGCCGCCTATCTCGACCGGTACCCCGAGGACGAGCGCGCGCTCGAAGCGGTACTCGGCCTGATCGACGGCGTCGGCGATCTCACCAGCCGGAAGACGCTGCCCGGCCACATCACCGCAGGCGCGGTCCTCGTCGGCGCGGACGGACGCGTACTGCACATCCTCCACAACGCGACCGGGAAATGGCTTCTGCCCGGCGGCCATCTGGAGTCCTCCGACGAGACGCTTCTGCGGGCCGCGGGCCGGGAGCTGGCCGAGGAGACCGGGATCCCGCCTCACTTGGTCACCCCGGAGGGAGAGACCCCGCTGCACATCGACATCCACCCCATCGACGCCAATCCCGCCAAGGACGAGACCGCTCACCAGCACTTCGACTTCCGCTTCCTTTTCCGCACCGCGGCCGGCATCGGTGAACTCCAGGCCGAAGAAGTCTCCGATGCCGCCTGGCGAGCAGCCGACACCCTGCATGACGAGAAGTTGGGTCGGCGACTCGCCCAAGCGATGAGCTGACCTCGGGACCGGCCGCCCTCGCGTCCCCTCTTCCTGGCTCCGCTCCCGACCTCAGCGACCACTCACACGCATGACCAGATCGGCTGGGAGGCCGCTATGCCCACTCCGTACCGTGGCCTGATCCTCGACTTCGGTGGTGTGCTCACCACTCGGATGCGGCTCAACGGACAGGCGTTCGAGAGATCGGAAGGACTGGCTCCGGGCGCGTACTTCGCAGCCCTGGGCAAGCATCCCGACGGCGTCGCGATCTACGCGGCGCTTGAGGTCGGTGAGGCCACCCAGGAGGACTGGAACCGTGTCATCGGCGGCATCCTGGGTATCGACTCCACCGACCTGATGCGGCGCGCCCTGGCGAATCTCCGCCCGGAACCACAGATCGTCGCTGCGGCGGAGCGGGCTCGTGCGGCCGGGATCAAGGTCGCGATGCTGAGCAACTCGTTCGGGATCGAGCCGTACAACCCGTACGAGGACAAGGGGTTGTGGACGGACTTCTTCGACGTGGTGATCCTGTCGGAGCTGGAAGGCGTACGGAAGCCGTCTTCGCTCATCTATCGGCGGGCTCTCGATTCCTTGGGCCTGACCGGTCCGGAGTGTGTTTTCGTGGACGACCACGCGGAGAACCTGCCGCCCGCCGAGGCCCTGGGCATCCGTACCGTGCATCACACGACCGACCCCACCGCCACCGCAGCGGCCCTGGACGCTCTTCTCCTCGACACCACTCCTGCTTGAAGAGGCGTCACAGGTGAACGTGGGAGCGGAGCCAACTGACATCGACAGACCGGAAAGACAGCGACATGCCCAGTGACCGCCTCATGCCCATCCACAGTCCCGAGTTCCAGGCCATGGCCGAGAGGGTCCTGCGGGTCACAGAGCTGACCTCCCGGCTGAATGTCCTGCCTTTCGAGGACGAAGCGGGCAAGGCGGAACTGTTTGAACGGATCCTCGGCAGACCGCTGCTGCCGAGAGTCACGATCTATCCGCCCTTCTACACGGACCACGGACTCAACCTCGATCTGGCCGAGCGCGTCTTCATCAACCAGAACTGCACGTTCCTGGACTATGCGGGCATCCGGCTCGGCGAGCGGGTGATGGTCGGCCCGAAGGTCACGTTCATCACCGGCGGCCACCCGGTTGATCCCGAGGAGCGGCGGCTGTATCTCACCGGTGCGCCGATCGATGTGGCGGAGAATGTGTGGATCGGCGCCGGTGCCACCATCCTGCCCGGCGTCAGCATCGGACGTGACGCTGTGATCGCCGCAGGTGCGGTGGTGGCCGATGACGTTCCGCCGGCGAGCCTGGTGACCGGCGGCAAGGCGACCGTGAAACGGGAGTGGTGACGGTCAACTCCGCCGCCCGCACCGGTGGGCACCGGTGCGGGCGGGGCGTGGAGTGCTAGCCCGCTACCTGGACCTTGTCGGCCTGGAGGCCCTTCTGTCCCTGGACCGCCTCGAAGGTCACTTTCTGGCCCTCCTTGAGGGACTTGAAGCCGTTGCCCTCGATCGCCCGGAAGTGGACGAACAGATCGGCTCCGGACTCGGGGGTGATGAAGCCGTACCCCTTCTCATCGTTGAACCACTTCACAGTGCCGTTCTGGCGCTCGGCCATGTCTTCCCCCAGCTCATCAACAGGTGGTCAATCGTCTTCGGCGCGAAGGCCGCCAACGATCATGACATGTGGCACTCCGTACGCCTGGGAACATCCCGGAACTTCACCCCTTCCTGACTCCGCTCCCGGCCAGTAACCTGACTGAGCGTCAGCTATTTGCACCGAGCAGGAGCGGGGCTCAGCGATGCTTGGATCCACTCACGGCACCCTCACCTCCGGCCTCCGCGCACGTGTCGTCGCCTGCGGAGTCGATCCCCGCGACGCGGTCCGCGACGCCGTGTCGGCGACCGCGAGCGACGGTGATCTGGATGTCAGCGGACGGCCGCTGTACGCGCCGGTGCCCGATCTGGACCGGTTGTTCCGGCCCAGGGCGGTCGCGGTGGTCGGGGCGTCCGATCAGGAGGGGAGGCCGGGTGCGGGGATCACTCGGCGGCTGATCGGGTGGGCCGAGCGGGTGGGGGCGCGGGTGCACCCGGTGCATCCGGGGCGGGAGAGGGTGTACGGGCTGCGGTGTGTGGGCTCGGTGGGGGAGCTGGGGGAGCTGCCGGAGCCGGTGGATCTGGCGGTGCTGCTGGTACGGGATCCGCTTCCGCTGGTCGGGGAGTTGGGGGAGGCGGGGATCGGGTTCGCGGTGGCGTTCGCGTCGGGGTACGCGGAGACGGGGGCGGAGGGGGCGCGGGCGCAGGAGCGGCTGGCGGAGGAGGCGCGGCGGGCCGGGGTGAGGCTGTTGGGGCCGAATACGAATCTGAATGCCTTCGAGGCGTTCCGGGAGGATCTGCCGGGGCCGGCGATCGCGCTGATCACGCAGTCGGGGCACCAGGGAAGGCCGGTCTTCACCCTTCAGGAGCTGGGGGTGCGGCTGTCTCACTGGGCGCCCACGGGCAATGAGGCGGATCTGGAGACGGCCGATTTCATCTCGTACTTCTGTGAGCGGCCCGAGGTGGGGGCCATCGCCTGTTACGTCGAGGGGCTCAAGGACGGACGCGCGTTTCTGCTCGCCGCCGACCGCGCGGCACGGCGCGGGGTGCCGGTGGTCGCCGTGAAGGTGGGGCGGACGGAGGCGGGTGCGCGGACGGTGGCCTCGCACACCGGGAAGCTGACCGGGGCGGACCGGGTGGTGGACGCGGCGATGCGACAGTACGGGGTGATCCGGGTCGATGGTCTGGATGAGCTTCAGGACACCTCGGCGCTGCTGGCGCGGGCGCGGGAGCCGGTCGCGGACGGGGTGGTCGTGTACTCGATCTCGGGTGGCACGGGGGCGCACTTCGCCGATCTCGCCACCGCCGCCGGGCTGCGGCTGCCGACGCTCTCCCCGGCGAGGCAGCGCGAACTCCACCAGTGGATCCCGGAGTACCTCAGTGTCGCCAACCCGGTGGACAACGGCGGGCATCCGGTCGGCGACTGGCGCGGACGGAAGATCATCGACTCGATTCTGGCGGACCCGGCGGTCGGGGTGCTGATCTGTCCGATCACGGGGCCCTTCCCGCCGCTGAGCGACCGGCTCGCGAAGGATCTGGTGGCCGCCGCCGAGGCGACCGAGAAGCTGGTGTGCGTGGTGTGGGGGTCGCCGGTGGGCACGGAGGCGGCGTACCGGCAGACGCTGCTGGGCTCCTCGCGGGTCGCCACCTTCCGTACCTTCGGCAACTGCATCACCGCTGTACGCGCCCATCTCGACCACCACCGCTTCACCAGCGGCTACCGCTCGCCCTTCGACGAGGCCCCGCGCGTCCCCTCGCCCTCCGCGCGCAAGGCGCGGGAGCTGCTGAGCCCCGGCCGGCGGCTGAGCGAGCACGCGGCGAAGCAACTGCTGCGGGCGTACGGGATCCGGGTGCCGCGCGAGCAGTTGGTGACCAGCGCGGCGGCGGCGGTCAGGGCCGCCGCGCTGATCGGGTACCCGGTGGTGATGAAGGCGTCCGGGGACCGGCTCGCGCACAAGTCGGAGCTGGGGCTGGTCGCGGTCGGGCTGACCTCCGCCAGTCAGGTGCGGGAGGTCTACCGGGAGCTGACCGAGATCGCGCGCCTGGAGGACATCGAGCTGGACGGGGTGCTGGTCTGCCAGCTGGTGGACCGGGGGGTCGAGATGGTCGTGGGCGTCTCCCAGGACGCGCTGTTCGGGCCGACCGTGACGGTGGGGCTCGGCGGGGTGCTGGTGGAGGTGCTTCAGGACACGGCGGTACGAGTCCCTCCGTTCGGCGAGGACCAGGCGCGGGCGATGCTCGGGGAGCTGCGGGGGCGGGCGCTGCTGGAGGGGGTGCGGGGCGGTCCGCCGATGGATGTGGACGCGCTGGTGGAGGTCGTGCTGCGGGTGCAGCGGATGGCGCTGGAGCTGGGGGACGGCCTGGCGGAGCTGGAGATCAATCCGCTGGTGGTGCTGGAGCGCGGCCAGGGGGCGGTGGCGCTGGACGCGCTCGCGGTGTGCCGATGAGCGGGACCGGAGCCAGGGACAGGGACGGGTACGGGGACGAGGTGCTGGACCGGGTCGGCGGCGGGGTTCTGTGGATCACCCTCAACCGGCCGGAGGTGATGAACGCGGTGACGTGGGAGCAGCGCGAGCGGATCGTCGCGCTGCTCGACGGCGCCGGTGCCGATCCGGCGGTACGGGCCGTGGTGATCACCGCCTCCGGGCGGGGTTTCTGCGCGGGCGCGGATCTGCGCGGCTCCGCCGGGCCGAAAGCACAGCGGGAGACGGGCGAGGTGGCCCGGACGGTCCGGCGCGGGGCGCAGCGGCTGATCGCCGCCGTGCTGGAGTGCGAGAAGCCGGTGATCGCGGCGGTCAACGGCACGGCGGCGGGCATCGGCGCGCATCTCGCGCTCGCCTGCGATCTGGTGCTGGCGGCGGAAGGGGCCCGGTTCATCGAGGTGTTCGTCCGGCGCGGGCTGGTCCCGGACGGCGGCGGGGCGTATCTGCTGCCCCGGCTGATCGGGCCCGCGCGGGCCAAGGAGCTGATGTTCTTCGGGGACTCGCTCACGGCCGCCGAGGCCGAGCGGATCGGGCTGGTCAACCGGGTGGTGGCGGACGGCGAGCTGGAGCGGACGGCCCGGGAGTGGGCCGAGCGGCTGGCCCGGGGGCCGACGCGGGCGCTGGCGCTGACCAAGCAGTTGGTCAACGCCTCGCTGGAGTCGGACCGTGCGACGGCCTTCGCGGCGGAGGCGGCGGCGCAGGAGATCAATATGTCGACGCGGGACGCGCGGGAGGGCGTGGCGAGCTTTGTGGAGCGGCGCAGCCCCTCGTTCGAGGGCCGCTGATCCGAAGCCGTGGTTCAGGGCGTACGGGGAAGGAAGATCCGTACATCGCCGACGTCGGGGTCTCCGACGAGCACGGAGAGTTCGGGCCGGGAGTCGGTGCCCGCGATCAGCCAGAACTGCTCGTCGCCGCAGCCGGTCACCCGGACGGCGTCGCGGTACCCGTACTCCTCTTCGTCGATCGACCAGTCCCCCACCCCCTGACAGCCCTCGCCCTCGGGTCCCATCGGCGCGTCGATCAGGGCTGCGCCGCCGTCCGCGTCGAGCTGGATCAGGGCTTCGTCCGGGCCCTCCCACTCCCCGGCCAGCCGGCCGGCGGTGAGCTGGGGCGGCTCGTACTCCTCGATCACCCCGCCCATGGTGGCGAGGGCCAGCGCTCCGACCGTCGCGGGCACCAGCAGGACGGTCGCGCCGAAGGCGTGGAACCAGATGCCCAGCCGGGTGTACGGGGTCTCCCGCGCGGCTTCGGCGCGGCGGTAGCGGGCCATGGCGAGCAGCGGCGGTACGGTCCCGGCGGTGAGCCAGGCCCAGGCCGTGAGGTATCCGGCGCCGAGCAGGGCGAGCGGTACGGCCCAGAGCGCGGCGAAGGCGGCGGCGAAGGCGGTGAAGGCGGCGGGGAGGAGCAGCGTCCGGCGCGGTGACGGCCCGCCCGCGCGGCGTACGGCCCAGGCGGCGACCTTGTGCACGGGCACCGGGAGGGCGATGGCGAAGAGCAGCCCGGCGACGGGCACGATCAGCGGGGCGGCCACCAGCAGACAGAGGAAGCCGAACGCGGACGGCGGCACTCCGTAGTCGTCCTCGGTGACCGTCTCCACGATGAAGTACGCGGTGAGGGCGACGGCGAGCTGCACGGCGCTCGCGCCCGCCCCCACGGCGACATCCCTCGGTTCCCAGCGCCAGGGCCGGGAAACTCCCATTCGTCCCATGTGACCGACCGTACGCCCGGGGCTTTTCCGCGCTGTCGCCAGGGTTCTCATCTGACGATCCGTCAGTTTCAATGGAGTGGTGATGGGACACGCGGCCATGGCCGCCACCGCCGTCAGGTGCCTCAAAGCGCTCGGGGCATCCGGAGCATCCGGAGCATCCAGGGCGCCCATACCGCCCGTACCGCCCGGGGCCGACCGACGGCCCCCGGTCTCCCCGGCGGAGGTGCGGCGGGTGCTCGGGAACTTCCCCAGCGGGGTCGCCGTCATCGCCGCCCGCGACGAGGAGGGCCCGGCCGGGTTCGCCTGCCAGTCGTTCTCGTCGCTGTCGCTCGATCCGCCGCTGGTGCTCTTCCTGGTCGGCCGCGCCTCGGCAAGCTGGCCCCGGATCGCCCGCGCCGGGGCGTTCTGCGCCACCGTGCTGGGCGGGGAACAGGGCGGGCTGTGCCGGGCGTTCGCGGTCAGCGGGGCGGACAAGTTCGCCGGGGTGGCGCACACCCCCGCGCCGGTCACCGGCTCGCCGCTGCTCGCGGGCGGCACCGCCTGGGCGGACTGCGTGATCCGGGCGGTGCACACCGGCGGCGACCATCTGATCGTGGTGGGCCGGATCGAGGCGCTCGGCACCACGGGCGACGGCGAGCCGCTCGTCTTCCACCGGGGGCGGTTCCGCGAACTCAGAGCGCCGGAAGGTCCGGGCTCGGGCTCCGCGCGGGCCGGGTGATCACCAGGGCCATCAGCGCGGCCATCGCGCAGAGACCCCCGGAGGCGTACCAGACCACGTCGTACGAGCCGAAGGCGTCGCGCGCCACCCCGCCCGCGAAGGCCACCACCGCCGCGCCCACCTGGTGCGAGGCGAGGACCCAGCCGAAGACGATCGCGCTGTCCTCGCCGTAGTGCTCACGGCACAGGGCGATGGTCGGCGGGACGGTCGCCACCCAGTCGAGGCCGTAGAAGACGATGAAGAAGACCATGGGCAGCTCGACGGAGGGGGCCAGCAGCATCGGCAGGAAGAGCAGGCTCACCCCGCGCAGCGCGTAGTAGACCGCCAGCAGCCTGCGGGCGTCGAAGCGGTCGGTGAACCAGCCGGAGGCGATGGTGCCGATGACATCGAAGACGCCGACGACGGCGAGCAGCGAGGCGGCGGCCGTGATCGGCATGCCGTGGTCGTGGGCGGCGGGCACGAAGTGGGTCTTCACCAGGCCGTTGGTGGTCGCTCCGCAGATCGCGAAGGTGCCGGCCAGCAGCCAGAACGGGCCGGTGCGCACGGCCTTGAGGAGCACCGCGACGGTGCGGCGGGCCGCGCCGGGGACCGGCGGGGGCTTGGGGGTGAAGACCTCGGCCCCGTACGCCGTGGTGCCCGTGTCGGCGGGGTGGTCGCGCAGCAGCAGCCAGACGAAGGGGACGACGGCGAGCGCGGAGAGGGCGACGGTGATGGCGGCGGGCCGCCAGCCGTGGTGCTCCACCAGCCAGGAGAGCAGCGGCAGAAAGATGAGCTGGCCGGAGGCCCCGGCGGCGGTGAGAATGCCGGTGACCAGGCCGCGCCGCTTGACGAACCAGCGGTTGGTGACGGTCGCGGCGAAGGCGAGCGCCATCGAGCCGCTGCCGAGGCCGACCAGAACACCCCAGTACAGCACCATCTGCCAGGGCTCGGTCATGACCACGGTGAGCGCCGAGCCGGTCGCGATGACGGTGAGGGCGACGGCGACGACCCGGCGGATGCCGTAGCGGTCCATCAGGGCGGCGGCGAAGGGGGCGGTCAGCCCGTACAGCGCGAGATTGACCGAGACGGCGAAGCCGATGCTGCCGCGCGACCAGTCGAACTCCTCGTGGAGGGGCTCGATCAGCAGCCCCGGCAGGGAGGCGAATCCGGCGGCTCCGATGATCGTCACAAAGGCGACGGCGGCGACGGACCAGGCGCGGTGCACGGTGAAGCGGCGGGCGGGCGGATCGGGGGCGAGGGGAACGGGTTCGGCTTGGCGTGTCTCGGTCACGGATCCAGCTTCCGGCGCACGGCCCACCGCCATCGACTGGCCCGGAGGACACCTTCCGTTAGAATCGGGCCATGGCCGCTTCCCCGCCGCACCGCGTCGTCGTCCTGGCGCTCCCCGGGGTGATCCCCTTCGAGCTGTCCATTCCGCACCGCATCTTCGGCCGGGCGCTCTCCCCCGCCGGAGACCCGCTCTACACGGTCACCACCTGCACCGCCGTCCCCGGACCGGTCGCCACCGAGGCCGACTTCGAGGTGTGTGTGGCGCACGGCCCCGAGGCGCTGGCCGAGGCGGACACGGTGATCGTCCCGGCCGCGCACCGGACACCCGCCCTCACCGAGGACGGCCGGCTCCCGGAGGAGCTGGCCGAGATCTTCGCGCACATCCGGCCGGGGACCCGGATGGCGTCCATCTGCACGGGCGGCTTCTTCCTCGCGGCCGCAGGCTTCCTCGACGACCGTCCCGCGACGACCCACTGGAGCGCGGTCGACCGCTTCCAGCGGCTCTTCCCCTCGGTCCGCGTCGATCCGGACGTGCTGTACGTGGACGACGGCGATGTGCTGACCTCGGCGGGCGTCGCGGCCGGGATCGACCTCTGCGTCCACATGGTCCGCCGCGACCACGGCTCGGCCGTCGCCAACGACGTGGCCCGGCGCAGCGTCGTACCGCCGCACCGCGACGGCGGCCAGGCGCAGTACATCCGGCGGCCGGTCCCCGAGCCGCAGTTCGCGACCACCTCCACCGCGCGCGGCTGGGCGATGGGGCGGCTGCACGAGCCGATCCAGCTACGGGATCTGGCGGAGCGGGAGTCGATGAGCGTACGGACGTTCACCCGCCGCTTCCGCGAGGAGGTGGGGGTGAGCCCCGGGCAGTGGCTCACCCATCAGCGGGTGGAGCGCGCCCGTCAGCTGCTGGAGTCGACGGAGCTGTCGGTGGACCAGGTGGCGCGGGACGCCGGGTTCCGCACGGCCCAGTCGATGCGGCAGCACCTCCAGTCGGCGCTGGGGGTGGCTCCCACGGTCTACCGGCGCACCTTCCGGGCCGGCTCACCGGCCTCTGAGAACTAGCTAGAAGGTGAGCACCGCGCGCGTCACCCGGCCGCCCCGGGCGTCGTCCGCCGCGCGGGCGAACTCCTCCACGGGGTAGGTGCGGGTGATCAGTTCGTCCAGGAGCAGCAGACCGCGCCGGTAGAGGTCCGCGTACAGCGCGATGTCGTGCTGGGGGCGGGAGGACCCGTAACGGCAGCCCAGGATCGACTTGTCGAGGAACATGGCGGCCGGTGGGAAGGACGCCTCGGCCGAGGGCGCGGTCATGCCGAGGAGGACGGCCTGGCCGCCCCGGTCCAGGAGGTCGATCGCCTGCCGGACGAGGGCGGTGTTCCCGACGCACTCGAAGACATGGTCGGCGCCGGTCGGCAGGGTGTCCCGCACGGCCCCGGGCGAGAGGTGGAAGCCGGTCGCGCCGAAGAGCCGGGCGGCCTTCTCCTTCGCCGGGTCCACGTCGACGGCGACGATCGCGGACGCGCCCGCGAGCCGCGCGCCCTGGACCGCGTTGAGGCCGACGCCGCCCGCGCCGATGACGACGACGCTCTCGCCCCGGCCGACCCCGGCCCGGTTCAGCACCGCCCCGACGCCGGTCAGCACGGCGCACCCGAGCAGCGCGGCCGACGTCAGGGGGAGGTCCGCCGGGATGCGTACCGCCTGCACGGCCCGGACCACCGTGCGCTCGGCGAAGGCGGAGCTGGCGGCGAACTGGTGGAGGGGCGCGCCGAGACGGTCGAAGGGCCTGCCGGGGCGGCCGATCGCGCGCCTGCACAGCGTGGGGCGGCCCCGGTCGCAGTCCGCGCAAGTGCCGCAGTTGGCGAGGGTGGAGAGCGCGACATGGTCGCCGGGCGCGACATGCGTCACCCCCGGGCCGACGGCCGCGACCACCCCCGCGCCCTCGTGCCCCAGCACGAGGGGCACCGGGAAGGGGATGGTCCCGTCGATCACCGCGAGGTCGCTGTGGCAGAGCCCGGCGGCGGCGATGTCGACGAGGACTTCGCCCGGGCCCGGCTCCCGTACCCCCAGATCGCCGACGACCTCCGCCGTGACGCCGTCGAAGACGACACCTCTCATCGTGGCTCCCTCGGCAGGCCGAGCACCCGCTCGGCGATGATGTCGCGCTGGATCTCGTCCGCGCCGCCGTAAATGGTGTCCGCCCGGGTGAACAGGAACATCCGCTGCGCGGCGTCGAGCGCGTACGGCCGTTCCCCGCTCCAGTCGTACGGCCCGGCCGTGGCCGCCGCTCCCCGTACGGCCATCGCCAGCTCCCCCAGCCGCTGGTGCCAGCCGCCCCACAGCAGCTTCGCGACACTGGGCGCGCCCGCGCCGCCGTCCTCGGTGCCGAGGGTGCGCAGCGCGTTCCACCGCATGACGCGCAGCTCGGCCCACTGGGTGACCAGCCGCGCTCTCAGCAGGGGGTCGTCGATCGCGCCGGTGGCGAGCGCGGTGCGAACGACGTCCGCCAGCTCCCGTTCGAAGCCGATCTGCTGTACGAGGGTGGCGACGCCGCGTTCCCTGGCGAGCAGGCCGAGGGCGACGCGCCAGCCGTCGCCCTCGCCGCCGACGAGATGGTCGGCGCGGGCGAGCGCCCCGTCGAAGAAGACCTCGCTGAACTCGCTGGTGCCGGTCGGCTGGCGGATGGGTCGGACGTCGACGCGCCCCGGCTGGTCCATCGGTACGAGGAGGAGGGACAGGCCCCGGTGGCGGGCGGCGGCGGGGTCGGTGCGGGCGAGTACGAAGCACCAGTCGGCGTACTGGGCGAGCGAGGTCCAGATCTTCTGGCCGGTGAGCCGGTAGGCGCGGCCGTCCCGGACGGCGGCGGTCCTGATCGCGGCGAGGTCGGAGCCCGCGCCGGGTTCGCTGTAGCCCTGGCACCAGAGTTCCTCGCCCCGGGCGACGGGGGGCAGGAAGCGGTCCTTCTGGGCCCGGGTGCCATGGCGGAGGAGGGTGGGGGCGAGGAGGTTCTCGCCGATGTGGCCGACGCGGGCGGGGGCGCGGGCGCGGGCGTACTCCTCGGCCCAGACGACCTGTTGCGCGAGGGTGGCGGTGCGGTTGCCGTACCCCTCCTCGCCCCAGCCGATGCCGATCCACCCGGCCCGGCCCAGCTCCCGCTCCCAGCGCCGCCGTACGGGCAGCCCCTCGTGCTCGCTCCCGGGCCCGCCCCCGACCCCCCGGTACTCCTCCCCGACCTTCTCCGCCAGCCACGCCCGCGCCCGCGCCCGGAACCCGTCGTCGTCAGCCATGCCCGTCGCGCCGTTCGAGGAGCGACAGCAGCGGCATCGGATCCGCCCCCACCGTCCCCGGCAGGAACTCCGCGATCCGCTCCGGCGTCCAGGCCCCCTCCGCGTACCCGGCGCGCACCTCGCGCGGCTGCGCCCAGAGCGCGATCTTCGGGCCGGCGATCGTGTAGACCTGCCCGGTGATCTCGCGGGCCCGGTCGGAGAGCAGATAGACGACGAGCGCGGCGACGTCCTCGGGTTCGCCGATCTCCTTCAGCTCGGTGGGGACGTTCGCCGACATCCGGGTGCGCGCCACGGGCGCGACCGCGTTGGCGGTGACGCCGTACTTGTGGAGGCCGAGGGCGGCGCTGCGGACGAGGGAGACGACGCCGCCCTTCGCGGCCGAGTAGTTCGCCTGGGAGACGGACCCCTGGTGGCTGCCGCTGGTGACGCCGATCAGGGTGCCGGAGCGCTGTCGGCGCATGACCGCCGAGGCGGCGCGGAAGACGGTGAAGGTGCCTTTGAGGTGGGTCGCGAGGACCGGGTCCCACTCCTCCTCGGTCATGTTGAAGAGCATCCGCTCGCGGAGGATCCCGGCCGCGCAGACGACCCCGTCGAGCCGCCCGTACTCCGCGAGCGCGACATCCACCACCCGTTGCCCGCCCGCCATGGTGGAGATGTCGTCGGCGACGGCGACCGCTCTCCCCCCGGCCGCCGCGATCTCCCGGGCGACGGACTCGCCGACCTCGGACGCGGGCTCGCGGCCGTCGAGGGCGACGCCGTGGTCGTTGACGACGACCGCCGCCCCCTGGGCCGCCGCGACCAGCGCCACCGCGCGGCCGATGCCCCGGCCCGCGCCGGTGACGGCGATGACCTTGCCTGCCAAGAAGTTCCCCATGTCCGGCCCCTTCCGACGGTTTCTGACGGACCGTTAGATTTCTGTGGGCGAGGCACAGCATCCCCGCCCGGAGCCATGAGCACAAGCCCCGGGCCCGCGTCTTGAAGGAGGCACGATCGGCGATGCCACTTCCCCCGGAGTTCCACGAGATCGCCCGGCGCGTCAACAACTGGGGCCGCTGGGGCGGAAGCGACGAGATCGGGACGCTGAACCTGATCACCGGCGAGGCGGTGCGCGCCGCCGCCGCCACCGTCCGGAGCGGGGAGCGGATCCCGCTGGCGCTCCCGCTGCGGCAGGGCGGGGTGCAGAGCGGGCTGGTCCCCGGCAGGACCGATCCGCTGCACACCATGACCCAGATCAACGCGGAGCTGTTCGGGCCCGGGGCGGTGGCCGTCAGCGACGACACCGTGACCATGGGGCTCCAGGCGGCCACCCACTGGGACGCCCTGACCCACGCCTCCCACTCGGGCCGGATCTACAACGGCCGCCCGGCGGACACCATCACCGCCCACACCCGGGCGCGGTTCAGCGGAATCGACTCCTTCCCCCCGCTCCTGACGCGCGGCGTCCTGCTGGACGTGGCCCGCGCCAAGGGCGTCGACCGGCTCCCCGCCGCTCACGCGGTGACGCCCGAGGACCTGGACGAGGCAGCCGAGTTCGGCCGGGTGACCGTCGCAGCCGGGGACGTCGTGCTCGTACGGACCGGTCAGATCGCGCTCTGTCTGGCCGGGGACCGGCGGGGCTACGGCTTTCCCTCACCCGGGCTCTCGGTGCGCGCCCCCGAGTGGTTCCACGCGCGGGATGTCGCCGCCGTCGCCAACGACACCCTCACCTTCGAGGTCGCGCCGCCCGAGATCGAGGGTCTGTGGCTGCCCGTGCACGCGCTGGACCTGGTCGAGATGGGGATGCCGCAGGGCCAGAACTGGAATCTCGAAACCTTGTCCACAGCCTGTGCACAGACGCGCCGGTACGCCTTCCTGCTCTCGGCCGCGCCCGAGCCCTTCGTCGGCGGCACGGGATCGCCGGTGGCCCCTGTCGCCGTGCTCTGAAGCCTCGCGCGCTGTGAAGCCGTCGGAGGTTTTATCGGCGGGCGGTGAGCAGCAGGCGGGCCGCCTCGCGCTCGTACGCCGGTTCCGGTACGCCCCGGTCCACCTCGCACCAGATGGACTTGCCGCAGCCCTCCCGCCGCCAGCCCCAGCGGTCGGCGAGCCCGTCGACCAGTTCCAGGCCGCGCCCGCTGGTGTCGCCCCCGGAGGCGTGTCTCGGGCGCGGCGGCCGGGGGCAGGTGTCGGCGACCTCGACGCGCACGGTCCCCGCCTCCACGGCGCCCGCGCCGAAGAGGACCCGCAGCACGGCGGGGCAGCCGGTGTGCACCACGGCGTTGGTGACCAGCTCCGAGATCAGCAGGATCAGGGTGTCGGTCAGCGGCTCGTCACCCCGCATCCCGGACCTGACCAGCCGGGAGCGGGCCCATCTTCGCGCCCGACCCACCTCCGCGGGGTCGGGCCCGACCTCCAACTGAACCTGGAGCACCTGCACCGCTCACACCATCCGAACCGGCGGACACATCGTCTCGTGCCGCGACTGGGCCATGGACCTCGACCAGGTCACTGAAAGTGACACTCTTACGGAACAGCATGGTTGACGTACAGTCACCGAAACAAGCTCTTCGGGCATATTCCAGCGCGAAGGAGTACCCGTGGCGCATACTGTGCGACGCGCGCCGCGGAGAGTCGAACAGAGGCTCGTAGACCGCCTGGCCAGGGGAGTCGACACGGCTCGCATCCCACGGAGAGTACCCGGGCCGGGCCCCGCCGCCGGGGTTCTCCACGGGGGCGAAGGACACGAGCCGGTCACGACGCTCAGTGATGATGAGTGGGTCGGTCAACCGCCGCCGACACCGAGCGTCTCCGCCTCGATCTCCTCGGCCGCCGCCGCCACGGGCCAGGTCCGGGCGCGCGTCCAGGCCCTCTTGAGATGCAGATGGACCTCGGCCTCCCAGGTGAAGCCCATTCCGCCGTACACCTGGACGCAGTCGCGCGCGCCCAGCACGGCGGCCTCGTCGGCGAGGAGTTTGGCCCCGGCGATCTCGACGGGGTCCCCGGTGACGGCCGCCGCGTACACCGCGACCCGCGCGATCTCCACCCGTACGAGCATCTCCGCGCACAGGTGTTTGACGGCCTGGAACGAGCCCACCGGCCGGCCGAACTGCTCGCGTTCCCCCGCGTACCGCACGGCGGACTCGGTGGTGCGGGCGGCGCTGCCGAGCTGTTCGGCGGCCGTCAGCAGCGCGGCGGCAGGGTCGTGGCCCCCGGCCCCGGCCCCGCCCCCGGCCGCCGGGCGCGGGAGCCGGTGCAGGGGGGTGAGGGGGTCGACCGAGCGGAGCGGTACGGCTCCGGTGAGGTCGAGGTCGAGGCCGGGGTCCCCGGCGACCCGGTCGGCCGCCTCCAGCCAGGCCACCAGCTCCCCGTCGACGCGGGTGACCACGCTCTCGCCGGTCGCGGCCCCCTCCACCGTCCCGGCGGCGAGATGGGTGGCCACCAGCGGCCCCGGCAGCAGCACCCGGCCGGCCTCCTCGAAGACGAGGACCGCCTCGGCCGCCCCGAGCCCCACCCCGCCCGCCGCCTCGGGGAGCCGCAGCGCGAACACCCCCGCGTCCCCCAGCGCGCGCCAGAGCCCACGCAGCCGGGCCCGGTCCACCGGCTCCCGGAGCGCCTCGGGCGGCCAGAGGCGAGCCAGCAGTTCGCGGGTCCCGGCGCGCAGCGCCCGCTGGTCCTCGGTGAGCCGGAAGTCCACGCCGTCAGCCGCCCTTCGGAAGGCCGAGGATCCGCTCGGCGATGATGTTCCGCTGGATCTGGGAGGTGCCCGCCGCGATGGTGTACGAGAGGGAGGTGAGCCGGTCCGCCGTCCAGCGGCCGTCCAGATCCAGGCCGCCGTCCCCGGCGACCAGGGCCGCCGCCTCGTACAGCTCCTGACGTGCGCGCGAGTAGCGCAGCTTGAGGACCGAGCCGCCCGTGCCGGGGGGTCCGCCGGTCGCCCCGGCCTTGCTCGCGTTCCACTGGATCAGCCGCCACAGCGCGCGGAATTCGGCGTTCAGCCGGCCCAGGGTGCGCCGGAGCACCGGGTCGTCCCACTGGCCTCCCGCCCGCGCGGCGGCGGCGATCTCCTCCAGGGCGCGGCGGCAGGCGACCACTTCACCGGCGAAGGCGGTGCCGCGCTCGAAGGCGAGGGTGACCATGGTGACCCGCCAGCCGTCGTTCTCCGCGCCGATCCGGTTGGCGAGGGGGACCCGTACTCCGTCGAGGAAGACCTCGGCGAACTCGGCGGTGCCAGTGAGGGTGCGCAGCGGCCGTACGGTGACTCCCGGCGCGTCCATGGGCATCGCGAGCCAGGAGATCCCCCGGTGCTTGGGGGCGGTGGGATCGGTGCGCACGAGGAGTTCGCACCAGTCGGCGATCTCGGCGTGCGAGGTCCAGACCTTGGAGCCGGTGACGAGGTAGTCGTCGCCCTCGCGGACCGCCCTGGTGCGCAGGGAGGCGAGGTCGGAGCCCGCGCCGGGCTCGCTGAAGCCCTGGCACCAGACCTCGTCGCCGCGCAGCACGGGTTCGAGCCATCGCGCGCGCTGTTCGTCGGTGCCCTCGGCGGCGATGGTGGGCCCGGCGTGCAGCAGGCCGACGAAGTTGGCCCCGACGTAGGGCGCGCCCGCGCGTTCGGTCTCCTCCAGGAAGATCAGCCGCTGGGCGGGGGGCGCGTCCCAGTGGAGCCTGCCGTATCCGGCCTCGTACAGCGTGCGCTGCCAGCCGGTGTCGTACGCGCGCCGGGCGGGCCAGTCGCCGGGGTCCGGGCGGGCGGGGAGCGCGGGCAGGGCGCGGGCGAGCCACTGGCGCAGCCGGGCCCGGAACTCCTCTTCCTCCTCGGTGTATGTCAGCTCCACTACCGGTCCAGGTCCAGGTCCAGGCTCAGCATGCGGATGGCGTTGCCGCGCATCAGCTTGTAGACGGTCTCCTCGTCGAGTCCGCGCACATGGTCGAGCGCGACTTCCCTGGTGTGGGGGAAGGTCGAGTCGACATGGGGATAGTCGGTCTCGAAGGTGGCGTTGTCGCGGCCGACGGCGTCGAGCGAGGCGATGCCGTGCTTGTCGCGGAAGAAGCAGCAGAAGATCTGCCGGTAGTAGTACGTGGAGGGCGGCTCGGGAACGGTGTCCCTGACGCCGCCCCAGGCCCGGTGCTCCCGCCAGACGTCGTCGGCGCGCTCCAGGGCGTACGGGATCCAGCCCATCTGGCCCTCGCTGTAGGCGAGCTTCAGCCGGGGGAAGGCCACCAGGACCCCGCTGAAGAGGAAGTCCATCATCGAGGCCATCGCGTTGTTGAAGCTGAGCGCGGCCTGGACGGCGGGCGGGGCGTCGGGGGAGGCGGCCGGCATCTGGGACGAGGAGCCGATGTGCATATTGACGACGGTCCCGGTCTCCTCGCAGACGGCGAAGAGCGGGTCCCAGTGTCCGGAGTGGATCGACGGCAGCCCCAGATGGGTGGGGATCTCGGAGAAGGTGATCGCCCGCACTCCGCGCGCCGCGTTCCGCTTCACCTCGGCGACGGCGAGGGGGACGTCCCAGAGCGGGATGATGCAGAGCGGGATCAGCCGGCCGCCGCTGTCGCCGCACCACTCCTCGACCATCCAGTCGTTGTAGGCGCGGACACAGGCGAGGGCGACCTCCTTGTCCTTGGCCTCGGCGAAGGTCTGGCCGCAGAAGCGGGGGAAGGTGGGGAAGCAGAGCGATGCCTCCACATGGTTGAGGTCCATGTCCTTGAGGCGCTCCGCCGGGTCCCAGCAGCCGGGCCGCATCTCGGCGCGGGTGATCCCCTCCAGGGTCATGTCGTCCCGGTCGAAACCGACGGCCGCGATATTCCGTTTGTACGGGAACCGCAGATCCTCGTAGATCCACCAGTCGGCGGGCGGGCCCTTCGGGTCCATGGTGACGCGGTACTTCCCGCCGATGTAGGCCAGCTCGCCGATGCCCTCGGTGACCGGCCGGGGGCCGCGCTCGCGGTACTTCGCCGGGAGCCAGGTCTCGAAGAGGTGCGCGGGCTCGATGACATGGTCGTCGACGCTGACGATCCGGGGAAGCTCGGCCATGGTGTTCCCTCCGCGGGGCCCTGCCCCTCGACCCTCATCTGATGACCCGTCAGATATCAGGCTAGCCCCGGCCCCCTGGACCGACAAGGCGCGGAGCCCTACGCTCTCGCCACCGTCTGACGCTCCATCACTTCTGGCCTTCGAAGGGGTACGGGATGAACGAGACCGCGCACGCCCTCGGCCGCTCGCCCACCCTCTGGGAGCTGACCCGCCGCCGCGCCGACCTCACCCCCGACCGGCCCGTCCTCCTCCAGGACGACCGGGCCCTCAGTTTCGGCGAACTGCGCGACGGCGCGGAGACGGTCGCCGCCGGGCTCTTCGAGCGCGGGGTCCGCCCCGGCACCGTGGTCGCCTGGCAGCTCCCCACCCGTATCGAGACCGTCCTGCTCTCCCTCGCGCTCGCCCGGCTCGGCGCGGTCCAGTCCCCCGTCATCCCCTTCCACCGCGACCGCGAAGTCGCCTACGTACTGCGCGAGTCCAAGGCCGACTTCTTCGCCGTCCCCGGCGTCTGGCGCGGTTTCGATCACGCCGCGATGGCCCGCCGCCTCGGCGCGCGCGGCGTCTTCGAGGCGTACGGGGACCTCCCGCGCGGCGACCCCTCGATCCTGCCCCCGCCGCCCGCCGACGGCACCTCCGTACGCTGGATCCACTGGACCTCCGGCACCACCGCCGACCCCAAGGGCGTCCTGCACACCGACCGCTCCCTGATCGCGGGCGGCTCCTGCCTCGCCCACGCGCTGCGGCTCACCGCCGACGACATCGGCTCGATCGCCTTCCCGTACGCGCACATAGGCGGCGTGGACTATCTGGTGATGCTGCTGATGTACGGCTTCCCCGCCGTCCTCTTCGAGCGGTTCGCCCTCCCCGGGGCGCTCGCCGAGTACCGAAGGCACGGCGTCACCACCGCGGGCGGCTCGACCGCCTTCTACTCGATGCTCCTCGCCGAGCAGCGCGAGCGCCCCGGCCGCCCGCTGATCCCCACCCTGCGACTGCTGGCGGGCGGCGGCGCGCCCAGACCGCCGGAGCTGTACCACGCGGTCGTCCGCGAGCTGGGCTGCGAACTCGCCCACGGCTACGGCATGACCGAGGCCCCGATGATCACCATGGGCTCCCCCGGCGACACCCCCGAGCATCTGGCGAACACCGAGGGCCGCCCGCCGCCCGGGATGGAGATCCGGATCACGGACGGGGAGGTGCGGCTGCGCGGCGAGGCGGTGTGCCGGGGGTATCTGGACCCGGCGCTGACGGCGGAGGCCTTCGACGAGGACGGCTTTCTGCGCACCGGCGATCTGGGGCGGCTCACCCCTGACGGACATCTGGTGCTCACCGGCAGACTCAAGGACATCATCATCCGCAAGGGCGAGAACATCTCCGCGCGCGAGATCGAGGATCTCCTCCACGCCCACCCCGCCGTCGCCGAGGCCTCCGTCGTCGGCCTGCCCGACCCCGTACGCGGCGAACGCGTCTGCGCGGTGGTGGTCCTCCGTCCCGCCGCCGGGCCGCTCACCCTGCCCGCCGTCACCGCCTTCCTCCGGAGGCGCGGCCTGGCGGTGCACAAACTCCCCGAGCGACTGGAGACGGTGGCGGAGCTGCCGCGCGGGGGCTCGCTCCGCAAGGTGCTCAAGCAGCGGCTGCGGGAGCGCTTCTCCTGACAACAGCCGGGGTCATGGGCGCGGGGCTCATGGGCACGGGAGACACGGGCGTGGCATGGGCGCGAGACTCATGAGTGCGGGGGCAGGTCGAGGATCATCGCGTCCATCACGAATCCATCGGCCCCACCGCGTGCCTCCCCCACCTTTCGGTACCCCCACCGCCGGTAGGCCGCCAGCGCGGCAGTCGCCTCCGGCCACATATTCAGCATCACCCGCTCCTCGCCCGCCCCCTCGATCAGCGCGTCGTGCAGCCGCCGCCCCACGTCCAGCCGCCGCCAACGGGCCCGTACCGCCAGCTCCATCAGCCCGAACGTACGCCGCCCGTCCTCCCGGCCCATCCCCTCGGCCACCGGCGTGATCATCCGCTCCCACCAGCCGCTCGCCGCCCCCAGCGGGTGCCCGTACGCCATCCCCACCGGCTCCCCGTCCGCGGCCCGCGCGATCGCCGCCCTGAACCCCGGCTCCCGCACCTCCGCGTCGAACCGGCGAAAACCCGCCTCCACCCCCTCCGCCGACTCGAAGTACGGCGGCTCCGCGAACACCTCCGCGTACACCTTCCGCAACTCCCCCTCCGCCCGCGCGGCCCCCGCCCCGTCCAGCCGCTCCACGGTGACCGCCTCCCGCACCGTCATCGCCGTCCCCTCCCGCTCAGTGTCCGGATCCAGTAACCATGCCCTCTACACCCACGTCGGGACCCACTCTGACGTGGCAAGGTGGTGGCCGCCACAAGTCCGGAGTCATCACCGTCTACCTCAGAGGTGTGGCCACGTGCCCCGACCGGTGAAATCGACAACAGCCGCCACCACCGCCGACGAAGACGTCGCGCGACAACAGGCGGAGATCACCCGGCTGCTGCTCCACCACATCCACGCACCCCTCGCCGCCGATCTCTACCTCCGCGGCATCCTCCCCGCGCCCGCGCCCGCCGAGGCCGTCCGCTTCGTCATCGGCAGCAGAAAGACCCGTACCCCCGAAGGGCTCCTCGGCTACGAGATCCCCCTCCGCGCCAACGGGGAACACGGGGAACTCCGCACCGGCCACGACATCACCGGGATCCTGCGAACCCTCCTCACCGGCACCCACATCTGGTCCACCAGCCGTGTGAGCGACGTCATGGGCATGACCCTCATCCGCGTCGATCCCGCCACCCTGGCCCCCTGCACCGCCAACCGGGACGACCGGGCCCTGACCGTCCTGCACGGCATCACCGCCCCCGCCCCCGAGGAGCGGCCCGACCCCCGGCTGCGCGGATTCCTCTATCTGACGAAGGACCGGCTCCGCCTCTACCTCGACAGCCCGAGCGCCCCCAGCGTGATCGCCGCCGACGTCCGCCCCTCCGGCGGCGTCACCGCCCTCCTCACCGCCCTCCCCTCCCTCCTCGCCGAGGAGAGACTCCGCACGGTCGACGACGCCGATCCGCACTGCCGCTGCCTGGTGGACCTCACCGGCCCCTGACCACCTTGGGGACGGGCGGGCGGGCGGGCCCCGGGTCCGCGGGGGGCGGCCGGCGGGCCCGCGTCCTCCCTCGGCCCGGCCGGGGGCGGGGAGTCAAACCGGGGAC
>NZ_BMWG01000003.1:441073-459425 GCF_014651115.1 Streptomyces inusitatus
CCGACCGCCCCTGCCCCTGCCTGGTGGCCCCCCCGGCCCCCTGACCTCTTGGGGGAGGGGCGGCCGGACGCACCCCGGTTCGGCGGTGGCCGCCCGCCGGACCCGGTCTCGCCATCGCGCGGACCGGGGCGTGATACTCAACCGGTGAACTCCATCTACCGCAGCACGCCGGGCAGGGAGCTCATCCGACGCTGGTGCCTGGACCGACTGGACGCATGGCCGGTGCCGCACGAACGGGCAACGGTGACGGCCAAGGGCGCGCGGACCCACACGGTGCTCGCCGGATCCGGCGCGACGACAGTCGTGTTCGTACCCGGCACCAACTTCAACGCCGCCACGTCCCTGCCGCTGGCCACGGCCCTGATCGCCGCCAGTCACCGAGTCCTGCTGGTGGACGTCCCGGGCCAGCCCGGCCTCAGCTCCGGCGAACGCGGCCTCTCCGGCGGCCGGCTGTCCTGGTACGGGGCATGGCTGAGCGAAGTGATCGAGAAGATCCCGTCCGGGCCGGTGGCCGTGATGGGCCACTCCTTCGGTGCGGCCATCGCCCTGTCCAGCGACTCCCCCCACATCAACCGGCTCCTTCTGGTCTCCCCCGGCGGACTGACCCGGCTGAGGCTGACCACCACCGTGCTGACCGCCTCGACCGCCTGGTTCCTGCGGCCCACACCCCCGCGCAGCGCCCGGCTCCTGCGCGCCATGCTCGCCCCCGGCAACTCACCGCGCGACGAGTTGGTGGACTGGATGACACTGGTCGCACGACACGCGCGCTCCAGCGGGGCGCCCGGTGCCGCCGCCCTGTCCACACGGCCGATCCCCCGGCTGGTCGTCACCGGCGAGCACGACGTCTTCCTCCCGCCGCGAAGACTCCGCCCGGCAGTGCGCGCCACGCTCGGAGCCGAGCTGGGCATCGTTCCCGAAGCCGGCCACCTCGTGGTCGAAGAGCGCCCCGCACACCTGGCCGGCCTGCTCGACGGTCCAGGCCCGCCCGCCTCCGGGGGCGAGTCCCGCCCGCCTGGACAAGTGGCCTGATCAGCACCGTCATTGGAGAGGCCCGCCAAGGTCTCGAACAAGCCCCTGATAGCGTCCGCCAAGGGTTCCCCGACGCGCGATGGAGATGGTCCATGAAGCTGCTCCCGCTGTTCCTCCGGCGGCCGATCGAGGCGGTCTACGAACGCCGCCTGGCCTCCACCCTGGCGGGGCTCCCGCGCCCGAAACACGTCGGCATCATGCTCGACGGCAACCGCCGCTGGGCCCGGCAGGCCGGCCTCTCCGACGTCCGCGACGGCTACCGCGCCGGCGGCGCCAAAGCCACCGAGTTCCTCGGCTGGTGCACCTCCGCCGGCATCGAGCACGTCACCCTCTTCATGCTCTCCGACGACAACCTCGGCCGCCCCGCCGAACAGCTCGTCCCCCTCATCGAAGTCATCGAAGAGACCGTCCAGGACATCACCGCCCCCGGCCGCCCCTGGGAGGTCCAGGTCATCGGCTCCCTCGACATGCTCCCCGGCGCCAGCGCCCGCGTCCTCAAGGAAGCCACCTCCACCACCACCGGCCGCGGCGGCCTCAAAGTCGACATCGCCATCGGCTACGGCGGCCGCCGCGAAATCGTCGACGCCGTCAAAAGCGCCTTCGAAGACCACATCTCCTCCGGCGGCGACCCCCTCGAACTCGTCGAACGCTTCGAAATCGAGGACATCTCCCGCCACCTCTACTCCCCCACCGCCGCCCACACCGACTTCATCATCCGCACCTCCGGCGAACAGCGCCTCTCCGGCTTCCTCCTCTGGCAGTCCGCCTACGCCGAAATGCACTGGGTCGACTGCTACTGGCCCGCCTTCCGCCACGTCGACTTCCTCCGCGCCCTCCGCTCGTACGCGAACCGCGAGCGCCGCTTCGGCAAATAATTCTTCAATGTCTTTCCCGGCCTCCGACCCGGCCCGGGCCGCCCGCGACTCCGGAGAATCCGAGTGAGGTTCTCCATTCGGCCGGCCCGGCCCGACGACGTCCAATCCGTCACCGGCATCGTCCTCGCCCGCTCCGCATGGCTTGAGGAACACGGCATGCCGAGCTGGCGCGCCGACGCCGAGAAGCTCGCGGCACTCACCGCGAGCCCGGACGGGTCGATGTTCATCCTGGAGGCCGACGGCAGAGCCATCGGCTGTACGACGGTGACCGACACCACGCCCCCCATGGCCTGGACCGCAGAGGAACTCGCCCAGCCCTCCCTGTACCTGTACAGCACAGTCACCGACCCGGCCCTGCGCGAAGCCAAACCCGGCGCGCTCATCGCCCTGTGGGCCGTCGACCGCGCGGCCCGCGAGGGCAGACAGTGGGTACGACGAGGCTGCCGCTTCCCGAGTCTCGTCTCCTACTACCAGCGGCAGGGCTTCACACTCATCCACGAGATGAGGAAGACCCACGGCCCCATGTATCTGATGGGCCGTCGCGCCCAGCGAATCGAAGACCTCGAAGACCGCTTCAACGGCCACTGAACCGGCACGGCACTGCCGTACCTGCAACCAGACCTGAAGGACGCCCCGTTGCCCGCACGGCACAACCTCGACAGCGAACGCGAACTCTGGGACACCTACGCCGAGAGCACCCGGAAGGACGTGTTCGAGTCGGATCCCTCTTTCCGGTGGACGCAGTACGCCGGGCACGGGCCGGGGCCCGAACTCCTCGGCACACCGGAATCCGTCCTCGAAGTCGGCTGCGGCACTGGCCGCGCCCTCGCGTACCTCGCCCAGCAGGGGATCAAGGCGACCGGCGTCGACATGTCTCCGGTCATGGTGGCGAACACCACGGAGCGCTGGGGCCCCACGGGAGTCCGATTCGTCTGCGCGGAGGTGCTTTCGTACCTGGCCGAAACAACGGAGACGTACGACGCCGTCTATTCGATGTTCGGCGCCGTCTGGTTCACCGACCCGGCCAAGCTCCTCCCCTTGATCGCCGCCCGGCTGAACCCGGGCGGCGTCCTCGCGTTCTCGCATCCTCCGGCCATCCCCGGGGCGTATGGGCCGCAGGGAATGTACAAGGGCGGGTTCGCGGGCAAGGCGATGTACACCTACCGCTACAGCTACACGCTCCGGAAATGGGAAAGCCTTCTGCTCAAGGCCGGATTCCCGACAGCGGAAGTGTACGAACTGGACGCCCCGACGCAAGGTCACATCGGAACCCTGATCGGCCGCGCGGTAATGGCCTGAAGAGGTCCTGGCAGCGACGGGGCCTGTCAGCCGTCGCCGCCGTCGCCGGTCGCGCACGGCTTGCGTTTCTTCCGTGTGCAGTGGGGGTCGGGGCAGTGGCGCTCGCGCATCAGGGCCGCCTCTTCCGGCTGATCTCGTTCCGTGCGGCCACGGCCGCCGAGAGCCAGTCGGCGGCCGTGGCCAGGCGGACGTCCTCCACCGCCGCGTCCCACTCCCGCCCACCCTGCGGAGGCCTCAGCGCACACCGCGTACCGCACTCGCCCATCACCACACCCACCCGCCTCGCCCTGGCGTCGTACGCCAGCGTGCCGACCGCGAGACCGTCACTCATGCCGACCCTCAGTGCCACCAGGAGGCGAGGGGCGGAGATCCGTACCGCCGTCGGCCCGTGCGCTGTCGGTCCTCGCTGCTTGTCTCATTGCGTCTGGCCTCACTTCGATGCTCTTGTCCGTTGAACGTGCCGAGGGGGGGCACACCCCAAGGGCAGCCCATGGCATAGCCATTTGCTCACCTTGAGTGAGTGAGCTAGCTCGAAGACATGGGCAACTAGTTCTGCTAGCAAGCTCCTTGGGCGAACTAGCTCAAAGGTGGGATGGTGACTCGCATGGCGCATCCTTACGAGCAGATCGCGGAGCACTACCGAACGAAGATCCGAGACGGTGACCTCTCTCCCGGTGATCGGCTGCCGTCGATCAAGGACTTGTCCACCGAGCACGGCGTGGCCACGGCGACGATCCGGAACGCCCTGTCCTGGCTACAGGTCGAGGGCTACGTGGTCACGACACATCGCGGCACCTTCGTCGCCGAACGCCCCAAAGGTGCCGCGTCCGCGCGGGACCGGCTGGCGCGGACGATAAGGACGGGCTCGCTCTTCGCTCGTGGCGAGACCGCGCGGGTGACGTTCGCCGGTCTTTTCATTCCGCCGCTGTATCTGGCGGAACTGTTCGACCTTGACCCCGGGGACCAGCTCATCCGCCGTGAGTACGTGACCGGCAAAGGTCAGCATCGGCTCATGCTCGCCGTGGACTGGTATCCGGCGACCTTCGGCAATGTGCCCGACATCTTCTCCACCTCACCGGCGAAGGCCGACAGCGTGCTGCAACGGATCGAGGAGACCACCGGACGCCGCGTCACGTCGGGCCGTGACGCCATGCACGGCAGAAACGCGGACGAGCGGGAAGCGCGTCTGCTGACTGTCGCGGTCGGCAGCCCGATCCTGGCAGGCGCTCACGAGTGGGCGGACGACCAAGGGCTGATCTGCTACGGCGAATGGTGCCTTCCGACCGACCTCACGATCGGCTACGAGTACACCCTTTAGTCAGAACGCCGACTCGTTGTCGTCCGCAGCGCCAGTGTCCCGTCTTCAGCAACTCGCCAAGGAGCAAACCAATGAGCAACCTGACCGGTTGGATCAAGTCCAGCTACAGCGGGAACGACGGGGGCCAGTGCGTCGAGGTGGCCCCCGCGTACGCCCCCTCCGGCGTCGTCCCCGTCCGTGACAGCAAGCAGACCGACGGCCCGGTCCTCATGCTCACCCCCGCCGCCTTCACCGGCCTGGTGACGCTCGCCCGCAACACCGACGTGAGCTGAGGCCCGTCGGCTCTGGAGAACCCCCGTCCGGATGGCCGTCGAAGGCTGACGGCCGCCGGTCGTGGCCCGAAGCGTCGAAGTGTCCGTGTGTCAGGGCACGGTGATGACGATCTTGCCGCGTGCGTGACCAGTGGCGCTGACGTCATGCGCTGTGGCGGCGTCCTTCAGCGGGAACACGGCGTGCAGCGGGACGGTGAGGCGGCCGCGGTCGGCGAGGTCGGCCGCCAGGGGAAGCCCTGCCCAGCCCGGTGACTCTCCGGGCTCGGAGCGGGAGAACCGCACGCCGTGCCGGTCGGCGTCGAAGTCCGCGATGGTCACCACGCGGTGCGGGTCGCCGACGATGGCGACCAGTTCGGGGAGGGAGCCCTTGCCGGCCGCGTCCAGGGCCACATCGACGCCGAGTGGGGCCAGTGAGGCAAGGCGGTCGGCCAGTCCCGGCCCGTAGGTGACCGGTAGGACGCCGAGCCGGTCGAGGAAGCCGTGGTTGCCTTCGCTCGCGGTGCCGATCACGGTGAGGCCGCGGGCCTGGGCGAGTTGTGCGGTGATGGTGCCGACGCCTCCGGCGGCACCATCGATCAACAGGGTCATGCCTTCGGCGGCTCCCAGCGCTTCCAGCACACGGGTGGCGGAGTCGATATTGCCCGCGGCACCACCCGCCTCCTCGAAGGACCACGACCGGGGCTTGGACGCCCAGGCCTCCAGTACGGCGTACTGGGCCGCGGCGCCTCCCTGGTCCAGGAAGGGGACGAGGCCGAAGACCGCGTCTCCCATGGCGGTGCCGGTCACGCCCTCTCCCACCTCGTCGACGATTCCCGCGGCATCCATGCCGGGGACATGGGGGAACTCCACAGTGACGATGGACCGCAGCATCCCCGAGCGCAGGTACCAGTCAGCGGGGGTGACCCCGGTGGCGCGCACCGCGATGCGGATCTGACCGGGCCCGGCATGCGGCTCTTCGGCCTCCTCCACGCGAAGGACCTCGGAACCGCCGTAGCGGTGGTATCGCACAGCGAACATGGAAAACCAGCTCTCCCTGCCGTAGAGGGGACCGCGAGGCACCGCGGCACCAGATCACGCTAATCCGCTAAACGGTCGACCTCTTCCGTTTGCGGTTAAGTGGGAGACATGCCTGCCCAACTGCCTCGGAACCCGCCCTCCTCCGCCTCCGGCCCTCCCGCCCCGGGGCAGAGAGCCGACGCCCGGCACAACCGCGCCCGGCTCCTCCGGGCCGCCCGCGAGGCGTACGCCCTCAACGGCGCCGACGTGCCTTCCAGCGCGATCGCCCGCAGAGCGGGCGTGGGCGCCGCCACCCTCTACCGGCACTTCCCGACACGCGGCTCGCTGATCGCCGCCGCCTTCTCCGAACAGCTCGGCCAGTGCGTCGCAGCCCTCGACGAGGCCCTCCAGGACGACGACCCCTGGCGCGGACTTCGCTACGTCCTCACCAAGGTGTGCACGATGCAGGCCCAGGACCGCGGCTTCAGCGCCGCGTTCCTCTCCCAATTCCCCGACGCGCCCGACGTCCACCACGAGCGCACCCGCGCCGAGACGGGCCTCGCCCGGCTGGTACAGCGCGCGAAGGACACCGGACAGCTGCGCCAGGACTTCGACCCCAGCGACGTCACCCTGCTGCTCCTGGCCAACAACGGCGTCGTACGGGACTCCCCGGCGGCGTCCTCCATGGCCGCGTCCCGCCGTCTGCTCGCCTACTTCCTCCAGTCCTGCCCTCCGGCGGACGGCACTCCTCTGCCCCAGCCCGCGCCACTCCGCCTTGACGACCTCTACAAGCCACCGCGTCGAACAGGGTGACCGGTTGTCCGGCACGGCCGTCAACCTCGTTGTCAGTGGCGGGCCGTACTCTTCGGCGGAGTCGGCTCGCGCGTTCTCGCGCGCCTGTACGCAAGGGGAGAAGAATGGCGACACTTGAGGAAATCAAGGCACTGCTGGGGGAGCCCGGTTTCAATTGGTCGGATCCCGCTCCGTGGATCCAGCTGGAACAGGAGCTCGGGGTCTCCTTCCCCGCCGATTTCCGGGAGATAACCGACGCCTACGGCCCAGTCCTGATCAGCGAAAAATTATATCTTGACCACCCTGGCCATCGGTTCCGGAACCTGGGTGAAAGCATCAAGGAGTCGATCGAGTCATGGCTTGACATGGAAGAAGAAGAGCTGGCGGAGTTCCTTCCCAGTAAGGTTGGATCCCGGCCCGGAGAGCTGCTGCCGATCGCAAGAGGAACAACAGCGGAAGAGATCCTCCTGCGAGTACCACATGAGCCTTCAGCGCCTTGGGCCGTCGTCGTACAGGAAATGGACACCGGCGAGTACGAACTCTACGAAATGACGTTCAGCGACTGGCTGCTGGCCTACCTCAAGGGCGAGGACGTCATGGTGGGTTGCGCCCCTCCGGCCCGTCTGTTCTACGAGTCCTTGGCCTAACAGTCCCACCAGCAGGTGCGGCCTCAGATCCCCCCGCCCCAGCGAGCGGCGCGCAGATCCCGGATGTACCAGTCGAACCGTGCACCGTCTTTGCTCTGCGGCTGCTTGCCGGGGGTGAACCCTGCCCTCCGGGCGACTGCGGCGGACGCCGGATTATCCGGCTCCACCTGGATCACCGCCTCCTCCCCGCCCTCACCGGCCGCGTACCGGGACGCCAAGAGGACCGCACGAGTAGCCAGGCCACGCCCCCTCCACGACGGATAGAGGCCGTAGGCGACATTCACCTGGCCGGGAGCCAGCCCCTCTCCCGCGAACCGCAGGTCGACCGTCCCGGCGAGCACCTCGTCGGCACCCACCCGAATACCGAAAGCACGGAGCGGCCCGGCCGTGTCCCACTGCTCCCGGCAGTGCCGGAAGTACGCTTCAACGCCCTCGCGCGTGCCGGGACCGCCATTGAGCCAGCGAACCAGCGGCTCGTCCTCCCCCGCGAGATGCACCTCCGCATCGTCCAGGCGCAGCGGCGACAGAGCGATGATCCCGTCGGACAGTCTCACTTCACGCATCCGCCGATTCTTGACACCGAAGCCGCATCTCGCCATCGGATTCCGCGGGACATCGCACTGAGCCCCTCCACCACAGAGGATGACCTTGGCGTAGCGGCGACCTCGGTGCGCCCGGCGACGACTTCCACGATCGGACTGATCTCCAAGACCACGGCCACAACCCTTCGCCTCAGCCCTGACAACTCGTCCGATCGCTGCGAAATAGACTCCTGCCATGCACCCCAGATAGCGCCAGACCTTTAGAGGTTGGCGCCTTTGCTGAATTCCACGAATACAGTCCAGACAGCCGGCCGGAGTTCCATTCCTCCTCGGTCTCTCATTTTCGAATCCCGAACCAGGACCACGCCAGGGCCATCGTCCGCGACCTCTACACAGCTTTCTGTGCTCGTATAGGAACTCGTCCGCCAATTCGGCTCTTCAGTCATATTCTCCCTCTCAACCTTCAAAGAATTTACGGGCAGACCGTATTAGCGCTCTGGCTGTCAACCCGTACACGGCCGACTGCTTCAACAGGGCGAACGCTTTCGCATAGAGATCGATTTCCCGAGGCTGGGCCACTGACATCTCGGCAGAGAATGTCTCCACCAGGACGATCCTGTCGTCGAACATGGAGAACGAGTGGCCAAGCCAGACACTTGTGGACGCAGCTTTGGGCACAATGCCCAGGCTCACCCGCGCCATACCCATCAGCACCATCAAACGGTCAAGCTGCGACCTCATCACCTCTGCTCCTCCGACGTTGGAGTACAGGGCCTGCTCACCAAGCAGGACGTTGTAGACCCGATTCCCCTCGTAGAGGTACCGCTGCCGCTCCATCCTCTTCGCGACCGCAGCCTCGGTGTCGTTGGGGATCTCGTAGAAACTCACGGCCTGCTCGAACACAGCGGCGGCATAGTCGGCTGTTTGGAACGTGCCCCAGATCATGCTGGGCTGCCAGATCCGGAAGACCCTGGTCCTGCCGTAGAGGGGCAGTGCCTTCTTCTGCCTGGCCTCGGCTCCGGTCTTGAGCTGCCGCCGCCAGTCCACCCATAGCTCGTCGATGTGCCGAACAGTGGCGATCAGGTCTGGGATCTGCTCTTCCTGGCCGGTCTTCTCACACCAGTCCTTGATGTCCTGCTCGCTGGCGTTCTGCTTTCCGTGCTCAAGCCGAGAGATCTTCGACTCCGGCCACCCGAGTGCGTTGGCCAGCGCCCGACCACTCGCGAATCCGGAGTCCTTCCGAAACGCACGCAGTCGGGCGCCCAGCGCCTCGCGGACCTCTTGTGCTTGATTGCTCACTGATCTGTCAGGGCTTGTAGTCGCTGTGCGGGATCGCAGTGTCCCAGAGGGCGTCTCGGATATGGGCGCACTGCGCGACAGCCGAGGGGTCGTCGATCAGTTCCGACCCAAGGACCCGACCATCCTCGTCGAAGTGACCGACGGCAAGGATCTTGTCGTCAAACAGCCACCAGTCGTTGCCTCCGACCGGAAGGGCGTGGCGAGACAATGCGACTCTGGAGATCCAACGGATTCGCTCGCCGGCCTCCACGTTGACCGGCGTGGTGGCGTACTCCCACTGGATGTAGGGGGTGTGCGGCTCAGTCACGACGCGCACTCGACGTACGGTCCTCCCCCTCCTCGTCACCTGTCTCACCATGGCGAGCCACGGTTCCATGTAGGAGTTGTCAACCGACTCGCCTCGGAGCCAGCTCGCGTACGGGCCGTCCTCGTCCGGGACGGAGTAATCGTCCCTCAGCTCCAGATGGAAGGCATCGCTCTCGAAGCTCTCAAAGAGCCGGTTGCGCTCGGCGCTGGAGATCAGCTCCACGCGGTTCCTCCAGTAGGGCAGTAATCGCGGCCTTGGACACTTCGACCACGGTCTCGTAGTCGGGAATCTCCATCTGAGACAGGGCCTCAGCGTCGATGACCTCGCGCCCCTGGACAACGAACGTACCGCCAGGCGTGAGGATCATGATCGGGTCCGCCGGCCGCCGAATCTCTCCGGCAGACAGACCATCCTTCTTCAGGTACTCGAACAGCTCTGCCGGTACCTCCACAGCTGTGCACCCTTCAGGGATGTCGAGCTGCTTGAGCAGGTCGTCCGCGAAGATCTTCCACCCCTGCACGAGGTACGTGTCCCGGTCGGTTGCGTAGAGCGTGGGGCAGTCCCCGATGTTGGAATTCTTACCAAGCAACCGTAGCTTCATGGCCGTTCTCCCAACTGCTGCCTTGCATCAGTTTGCGCGACCCGGTGATAGTCGCCTCGGTGTTCGACCTCGTCAAACGACTTGCCGCAAACTCGCGCAAACTTCTTGGACGTTGGCCAGACACAGCTCTAGGTTCCTCTCGAACCCAAGCTGCGCATCCCGGCGGAGATCGACACCGGCAAGGTCGCCGACGGATTACGACACAGTTTCCGTCACCCTGCGGCCGACGAAAGCGTAGGAGTTCGCCCACCGAGCGAAGACCTGCGGCAAGCAGGTCCCGCCCGGCGGCGGTACCTGGCAAAGCCATCCGGGGCAGGCCATCAGAGCGAACAGGCCCGGAGACCACTGATCCCGACACCTGACGCACAAAGGAGTTTCACTTCATGGCTCAGAACCTCTATACAGCCCCGATCGAGGGGGCCGTGTTCCAGAACTTCTGCGGTGGGAACCTCGGCGGCGAGCACGAGTCCTGCATCAACCTGGCGGCCATCCCTGGCGTCGCGGACGGCTTCGTCCTTCAGGACACCAAGCCTGAGGGTGCCGGCTACGAGCTGCGTGCCACGACCGCCGAGATGGACGACCTCGTCCTCGGCTACGCCAGGATGAGGGGCCTCTCCCTCAGCTAGACGCGGTTCGCTTCTCCGCAAGGAAGGCCGCCCCCAGCCGAATGGGGGCGGCCCCTCGTCAGATTGCAGGAAGGGGAAACCCCCTTGAGCTGGTACGGCCACTGGCACGGCTACGGGTGGACGGGTACCCCCGTCAGCTATGCGCGGGAAGGCAACCGCCGGCCTCCATACCCGGTCCCCCCTCCACCCGAGGCCAAGGAAGAGGACAAGGCCCGGTACCGGGATGCCGCGAATGAGTTCCTGACCTCCAATCTGCCGCCTCTGATGACCGGCCACTGGCTCCTCAAGCGCAACCAGAGCGCGGAGGAATTCACCTGGACCAACCCTGAATCCGCCTTGGCATGGCTGATAAAGCGCCACCAAGAGAGCTCGCCGTTCGAGCATGCGGACGGCAAGGCGGCCTACTGCGCCTTGGAGCAGAAGTTGGAGCACGCTGCGGATGCCCTTCCTCGCGGCGTTGATGTGAGCTGGGTGCACTACACCCGCTCACAAACCATGGTGTCGCTCTCCGTGGTGTGCTGTCCGAACCGCTTTCACCCGGATATCCCGTGCCCGTTCCCTCCCTCCTGAGCCGAAGGACTGGCCATGTCTCTGAGCCTGTTATTGCCTGAGAACGGTGTGACTGAGCTGATGCTCATGTGGCCCGAGGAGCCGCGCGTGTTCGAGCGCGGCAAGGCGGCACTCAGCGAAACGGTTACCGCGGAAACCATCCGGGGCTACGTCTACAGGGGGTGTGTCCCAGCTGACGAGATCGCGGTCGTCAAGGCCCCCAACCCGTCGCTGAGCCAGAAGGCGTATACGACTGACGGCAGGACGGATCGGGCGAAGCTCGCTCGGCTCTACGAGAGCGGTCACACCATTCGTCTGGGGAACCTTCAGCGAGTCGTCCCTGACCTGGCTGAGGTCTCTCAGGACATCCAGACGGAGACGGGCTGCTCCAACTACGTCCACGCCTTCCTGACTCCCCCGGGACACCAAGGGCTTCGCCATCACTGGGATCAGCAGATGGCCGTTATCGTTCAGATCTCAGGTACGAAGCGGTGGCAGCTCTGGCGCCCTCCGGTCGAGGCCCCCATGCGGGAGTACAACGAAAGCTGGAGGGTCTGGCGGGAGGATTCCGTCTCGAAGTGGACGGCGGCAGGGCCCGATGTGGAGGTGGACCTCAAAGCCGGGCAGTCTCTCCTGCTTCCTCGCGGATGGGTCCACAACCCTCATGTTCTGGGCTCCGATGAGCACAGCATTCACCTCACATTCGCGATCAGGGAGCGCACTCCTCTGTGGCTGGCCGAGAAGCTGGTGGCCAGCGCGATCAACAACCCCGGCTTCCGTCGCATCCTTCGCCCTGGCCAGTTGGGCGGGGGCGAACTTGGCCAGCAGCTTTCAAAAACACGTGTGGCTCTGATCCACCATCTCCAAGGGCTCGACCTGTCGGAGATCGCTCCGGAAGTGCGCGAGGCGGCACTGACAGAGCTGGACCACTCCGCCTGATCCAGCTATTCGTCGGCCGTTCGGGCAAAGTCCGCGAGGGCGCGGAAGTCGTCCTCGCGGAGACCGATTCGCGGGTTGACGTGGTGCAGCAGCCCGGGACCCCGGTGGTGGGAGGTCGCGTACTCCTCGTCCAGGTCGCTCTGCTCGTCGTCGACCCAGGCGAAGGGACGGCCGTCGGCGTACTCGACCAGTGGACCGGTCTTCCAGTGGACCCCGTCGGGGCGTTCTCGGAGCAGGGCGTCGCCGAAGTCGACGAAGGGGAGTTCGGGGAGGCCGAGTACGGGGCTGATCCAGTGGTTGGCCCGGTCCATCCAGGTGGTGGCCCAGCACAGCTCGTAGTCGAGCTGGAGGAGGGCCCGCCCGTGGTCCGGGTTGAGCCAGACTCGCAGGGGTCGGGGGCCCCGGAGCCCTTGGTGGGTCTCGGTCGCCGTGCTGGAGCGGGGCACTCTGATGGTCGTGTAGCCGTGGGGACGTCTTTCCGGCTGGGCCGCATAGGGGTTGAGGGGCCCGTCCACGTCGAGGAAGAGCAATGGTCGGCTCACGGTTTCCCCCCGGGGGCATACGGCTCTGTCACCCGGCATTGTGCCTGGGGCGCCCCGGGGGCGGGCTGCTCGGCCAGGCCCCCGGGCCGCGACGCGAAAACACCGTTTCGGCAGAGGGTCCCGGCCCGTAGGGTCTTCGGGCATGACTGTGCTGCACGGTGATTTGGTCGTACTGCGCCCCGCCGAAACTTCTGACATCCCCGCGCTGGCCGCGATCCGGGCCACGCCCGAAGTGCGGGCGAGATGGCGGGGTGGGGAGGATCTGGCGGCGGAGACCGCGGAGGATTTGGGGGATCCGGGGACGCGGTGTCTGGCGATTGAGTATGGGGGACGGGTGGTGGGGCTGATTCAGTGGACCGCGGAGGAGGAGCCGGATTACCGGCATGCGGGGATTGATCTGTATCTGGATCCGGCGGTGCACGGGAAGGGGCTGGGGACGGATGCGGTGCGGGTGGTGGCGCGGCATTTGATCGATGATCAGGGGCATCATCGGTTGACGATCGATCCGGCGGCGGACAATGCGGCGGCGATCCGGTGTTACGCGAAGGCGGGGTTTCGGCCGGTCGGGGTGATGCGGCAGTACGAGAGGGATTCGGACGGCGGCTGGCACGACGGGCTGCTGATGGATCTGCTCGCGGCGGAGCTGGTGCGCTGACCGTAGAGAAGGAGGGGCCCGTCGTCCGGTGACGGCGGCGGGCCCCGGGGCGCGGGCTGTTACGGGTGCTCGGGGGTCACGTAGTAGGACGCGAGTGCGGTCAGCACTTCCTCCTCGGTGACGCGGCCGTCGCCGTCGGCGTCGAGGGCGCGCGCGGCGGCGCTCGCGAGGGAGGGGTCGACACCGAGGACCTTCAGTACGCGCTCGACGGCGGTGAGGGTGAGGCCGGAGCCGTCCTCGTCGGCGATGGCGACGACCGCGTGGAGGAAGGGGCGGGCGATCTCGGCGAAGCGGTGGGGGTTGTCCCGGAGGCGCTTCACCGCGCCGGTGACGAACTCCTGCCGCGAGACCCGCTGATCACCGTCCACGTCGGCGATGCCGGCCATGCCCTGCCAGAACGCCTCCGCGCCGCTGTAGAGGGCCTGCCCCCGCGCACAGCGGGCGGTGGTGGCGAACTCCGTGAGCAGGGCGGCGGCCGCCCCGCTGAAGTCCTGCCGGTCGATATAGCCGTTGCCGTCCTGGTCAAAGGCGGCGAAGCGAGACGCGATCTTGCGCTCGTACTCTGCGCTGTCCATGCGGGGAGCGTACGGCCCCGGATGGCTGACGCGTGCAAGTACCCGCCAATTCACCGGATCCGGCGGACGGCGCGCCCCGGGAAACGCGCCGGGGGGCGCTCACGCGGGGAGGGCCTCCGGCTCGTCCCCGGTGGCTGATGAGGCGTCGGCGTACACATCGAAGAGCCGGCGCACGCCCAGCGCGCCGAGCACCCGGTTCACATGGGAGCCCTCCGCCGGGCCCCGGTCGGGGAGTACGAGGCGGAGCCGGCCGCCGCAGGAGTGGAGCAGCCGGCGGGCGGCGATGAGGACGCCGACCCCGCTGGAATCGCAGAACAGCACGTCGGACAGGTCGAGGACGACCTCCCGGTGGCCCGCCGCCACGGCGGCGTGCACCTCGCGGCGGACCTCCGGCGAGGACACGAGGTCCAGTTCGCCGCGGACGCGCAGCACGGTCCAGCCGCCCTGCCTGGCCTCGCCCACAGTGAGCGTCACCGCAAAACCTCCCTTAACAGGCATTGAGCATCATGTCACCGCACATTCCTCCAGGGGCGTCCGCCCCTATCACCTCGGCCTTCCCCGGGGGGCGCACTTGAAGCAAAGGGGCGTACGCGAGTATCCGCGCGCATTACATTCGCGGGGAGGGGGACAGGTACGGAAAGACTCGGGAGCACGACGCAGGGCACGGGCTGGGGCTTGGGGGCCGTATGGCAAAGGACACACCGCCGCGCTGGGACCACAGGATGCAGCAGCGGCTGGCACGGGGAGAGGCGGCCGCGCTGGGCGAGCTGTACGACAGGTTCGCCTCGCTGGTGCACATGCTGGCGCACCGGGTGCTCGACGACGACGCGGCGGCGGACCAGGTGACCCGTGAGGTGTTCGGCTATGTCTGGGAGAACCCCGACGCGTACGACCCCAAGCAGGGCTCGATGCGCTCCTGGATGGCCAAGCTGACCAACAGCCAGGCCGTGCACCGGCTCCGCCAGAGCGAGGCGGCGGCGCTCGCGGCCGGCCGGGGCGGCTCGCCGGAGGAGCTGGAGCTGAAGGTGCGCCGGGCGGCGGTGGCGGCCCGGGCCGACTACATCGTCACCTCGATGCCCGCGCCGCTGCGGGCGGCGCTGGAGCGGGCGTACCACCAGCACATGGACTACCGGCAGACCGCCGAGGACCTCGGAGTGAGCGAGGACGAGGCCCGGCGCAGGCTGCGGCTCGGTCTCCAGCTGCTGTCGACCGCGCACAGCCGCCCGCTGGAGGGCTCCTCGCCACCCGGATACGGACGCTCCTCGTGAACGGGCCGCTGGACGAGGGCCGCGAGGAGAGCGGCGGCGACGACGGCCAGGAGTGGTACGGGAGCCCCGCCGGGCCCGAGAGCCGCCTCGGCGCGGACCGGCGGGAGGCACCACGCATACCCGGACCCCGCTCCGCCGCCGACGACCACGGCCACGACCCGGACCATGGCCACGGACCGCCCGAGCCCGGGCCCGGGCCCGGCGCGCCGGTGGACGAGGAAAAGCCCCCGTCCCACAGCGTGCTCAAGTCCCTCCTCGGGGCCTGGGCGCTCTCCGCCTGCTCCGCCGGGGAGACCGAGGCGGTCGAGGAGCACCTCGGCGAGTGCGCGCCCTGCGCCGACGAGGCGCTGAGACTGCGCGACGCGGTCTCGCTGCTGCACACCGAACGCGATCTGGACCTCGATCCGCTGCTGCGGTTCCGGGTCCTGGAGAACTGTCTGGGCCGCCGGCCCGCCCGTATCCCGGTGCCGGAGTGGGCCTCGCCCTATGACGCGGAGACCGCCCGGCTGGACGCACTGCTGAGGGACATCGGCAAGGCGGAGTGGAACCACCCGGTGCGGCTGAAGTGGTTCGACGGCCGGGAGGAGGCGCACCGGGAGACGACGGTCGCCGGGGTCATCGGGCATCTGATGGCCGTGGACGGACTGGTCTCCGCCGCCCTCGGTCTGGACGATCCGCTGGGCCGCGACGCGCCGCACTCCCCGGCGCGGCGCAGCGAGCGCTTCTGGCGGTCGGAGCACCCGCCGACCGCCGAGGAGGTGCACGAGCTGTGGCGGGACCAGAGCCACACCCTGATCCGCACGGTGTCGTTCGCGAGCCGGGGCGTGGCCGAGCTGTCCGTCTCGTACGGGGATTTCTCGCTGCCGCTGCGGGACTCCCTGCTGGACCGCGCCTTCGAATGCTGGACGCACGCCGACGACATCGCGGAGGCGGTGAACTATCCGTACGAGCCGCCCCGGGGCTCCCATCTGCACCGGATGGTCGACCTGGCGGCCCGGCTGCTGCCCTCGGCCCTGGCCGGACGCCGCCGGGCGGGGCTCGCGGGCCCGGCCAGGGAGCTGGTCCCGGCGGGCTCCCCGGGGCGCTCACTGCGGCTGGAGATCGAGGGCGCGGGCGGCGGCGACTGGTACATCCCGCTCGACTCTCCGGCGGCGCTGGGCTCGGCCGAGCGGACGGTGGCGCAGGTCGCGCTGGACCGGGTCGAGTTCTGCCGGCTGGTGGCGGGGCACGTCCCGCCGGAGGAAGCGGCGGCGGGACAGGACGGCGACCGGGAGGCGATCAGGGATGTGCTCTTCGCGGCCGCTTCCCTGAGCCGGGTGTGACGCTGAAGACGGCACCGGACACCGGCGGAGGGAGCCGTGTGGCGGGGGCCCGCACGCCCCCGCCACACGGCGGTCATATGGTCCGACGGCCCCACCCTATGGGTACGGGCCCCATGGTCATGGGTATCAGTGGTATCAGTCGAAGATGACGGTACGTCGGCCGTTCAGCAGAATCCGGTGCTCCGCGTGCCACTTCACCGCGCGCGCCAGCGCCTGGCACTCCACATCGCGGCCGACCGCCACCAGCTGCTCCGGGGTCACCCCGTGCCCCACCCGCTCGACCTCCTGCTCGATGATCGGGCCCTCGTCCAGGTCGGCGGTCACATAGTGCGCCGTGGCCCCGATCAGCTTCACCCCGCGCGCGTGCGCCTGGTGGTAGGGCTTGGCGCCCTTGAAGCTCGGCAGGAAGGAGTGGTGGATGTTGATGATCCGGCCGCTGAGCTGCTTGCACAGATCGTCGGAGAGCACCTGCATATAGCGCGCGAGCACCACCAGCTCCACCCTCTCCTCGCGCACCAGCTCCAGCAGCCGCGCCTCCGCCTCCGGCTTGTTCTCACGGTTGACGGGAATGTGATGGAAGGGGATGTGGTACGAGGCGACCAGCTCGGCGAAGTCGGTGTGGTTGGAGACCACGGCCGCGATCTCGACCGGCAGCGCGCCGATGCTGGAGCGGAAGAGCAGGTCATTGAGGCAGTGACCGAACTTGCTGACCATGAGGACGATCCGCATGGGCTCCTCGGCGAGATGGATCTGCCAGTCCATCTGGAAGGAGTCGCCCACGGCGGCGAAGCTGGCGCGCAGCTTCTCCACGGTCACCGGGGCCTCGGCCGAGAAGTGGACCCGCATGAAGAACAGACCCGTGTCCTGGTCGCCGAACTGCTGGCTGTCCTCGATGTTGCAGCCGGTGATGAAGAGATAACTCGACACGGCGTGGACGATGCCCTGCTTGTCCGGGCAGGAGAGGGTCAGGACGTACTGGTCGGTCATCCTCGTAGAGTGCCACAGACTCGGCCCCCGGCCGGAAGCCGTCCACGGAACGGTCAACCCGTGCGCGTTATGATCCGCAGCACATCGAGCGATCTGGGCGGGGTGTCCGGGTCCTCGCCGTCATTGGCCGACAGCAGCACATGGGCCTCGCGGCACGCCCGGACCGCGTCCGGCCAGCCGGGGTGCGCCATGTACGCCGAGACATGGGCGTCCGCGCCGACGTGGTGCATGATCCGCAGCGTCCGCAGCACGGCGGCGTCGACCAGCGTGGCCTCGCCGGAGTCGCGGAAGATCGTGCCGATGTACTTCTCGGCGGACCAGTTGTCCAGCCAGGTGTCCTCGACCAGCCGGTAGACGGCGTCGGTGACATCGCCGTATCCCTCCAGGCCGGCCAGCCAGGCCTCCTGCTGGAACGCGGGGTCGGAGAGCATGTGCAGGGCCGAGCGCACATTGGTGCGCCAGCGCCACCAGGGCATGTCATTGAGCGGCATACCGCCCATGGTGGATGAGCGACGGCCGCGGCGGGAAGAGGGGACCGGTCCTTGCTGGTGCACGCCGTCGATCGTACGGTCTCCGTCGGCGCGCGCCGCAGGCCCCCCGCAATTCACCTTTCCGACACCCCGCGTTGACGGGCGCACACACCCGCGTTACCCGGGCGGCGGAAGGGTGACGGCCCATGACCCGTAGGCGACGCTCGACCTCCCCCGGGCCCTCGGGGCCCCGATCCACCCCGGCCCGGACGGCTGCCGCCACGGCCCGGACGGCTGCCGCCACGGCAGCGGCGGCAGCCACCGCCGGGGTGCTGCTGGTCACCGGCTGCGGGGTGGTGCCGGGCGGCGGCTCCGGCGGCTCCGGGGAGCCCGGGGCGGGGGGGTCCTTCGCGGCCGAGGAGACCGGGGGGACCAATTTGCC
>NZ_BMWG01000004.1 GCF_014651115.1 Streptomyces inusitatus
GGACAGCTCGTGACCGTATTCCTCCGCACAGAATTCGGACACCTTCTCGAATAGTTCAGGACTGACGAGATCCCGCCCGCGCCGCAAGGCAACGGGGGACTCCAGCATCGTCGGCAAGCACTCCCACGCGTCCCGGTCGAACTCAGGAACCTCTGCCCTCTTCGCCCTCGCCATGTCGCACCCCTTCGCTGCCGTCTTCGTGCATCGGCAGCCAATGGTGTACGAGCGAAAGGCTTGGTTCTAGGCGGTTTCCTGTTCCCTCAAGAAGTCGTCTCGGACACCTGCGACGAGGTCCCGCGCACCTTCACCTGAAAGGGCTACACGGTCGAACATCTGGAACTTGTCCACGTACAGCTCGATGTCCCGCATCTCACTGGTAGTGATTTCAGCGTGCGGGATTTCCACGATCACGAGCCGACCGTCGAACAGGACGAACGAGGATGTGGGAAGTCCAGGCATGGCCGCAGAGAGAGGAACAATCCCGATCCGGATGTTTGGCATTCGAGACATGGCGATGAGCTTGTCCAGCTGCGCGGCCATCATCGGGGCCGGGAGCAGCTTCCACCTGATGACCGATTCCGTGATCAGGAATTCGAATGCGCGGGATCGATCGTACAGGACTTCCTGGCGGCGCAGACGCGCCCCGATCATCTTCTCAAGAGCATCATCAGTCAGTTCCGAGCCTTTCTGGACTCCCCGCACATATTCGGGAGTCTGAAGCAGTCCAGGGATGCAGGAGGGCTGAAACACCCTGAGCAGGGTTGTCTGAGCCTCTATTGCATGGATCTCTTCCTGGTGCTTGTGCAGGCCGGTGCGCCGATAGATGCGCCAAGCGGTGGCCTCGGTGGCCACCTGCCGGGCTGCCTCGGCCAGCTGCTCCTTCACCTCCTTAGGAATTTCCAAGGCTGTCAGAACACGCTCTACATCGAGGACGCTCGGAGCCAGCGCCCCGTTCTCAATCTTGCTCAGCTTGCTTGGGGACATGGCTGCGCTGCGGGCAACCACTTTCGCCTGCCTTCCGCTGGCTACTCGCAATTCCCGCAGCGCTCTGCCCAGGTCTGTTCCGTTCACGCTTCCCCGTACCGCTCCCACCAGTCAGCAAAAGGTACAGCCCGGCTCAGGGCTGCGTCTCGCCGTTCCAGCCATTCAGCAGGACTGGTGTGGGATTCCGCGCCGAGGAATTTTCCGCCCTCGGCATAGTTCATGGAGACGACGGACGATTCATCGAACATCCAGAAGTCCGGAACACCTTCGAGCGGGTTCGGCTGATTCGTGGTGTCCAGGATGAAGAACTCTTCACCAGCCTTGGCGTTCTTCTTATATCCCCATCCAAGTTCGAACCGAAGATAGTCCGTCATAGGTCGCGAAATGATGTGGACGCGGTACATGCGCTTTCCCGCTTCAATGTTCCCGCGTACCTCGTCGGACCATTCCTGGTTGTAGTTGTCCGGCTGAGGCTCACCGGCCAGGAACGCACGGATCATCTCCGCGTCTGATGATCCGCTGTAGTCGTCCAAGGTCTCCAGCCGGAAGGCTTCCCGGCGGAAGGCGGAGAACAGTTTCTCGAACTCAGCGGGCGAGATATTCACGCGCGTACCTCTCGATGATCTCTGCGGGGATGCGGACCACGGTCTCACCGGCCGGAACGTCCAGACCGGCGGTCTCGGCGTCCGTCGTGTTGTAGCCCTGCACCAGGAGGTTCCCCGTGCCGTCGACGCGGTACAGCGTCGCGCACGTCCCCTTCTCGCACTCCCCGACCAGCCGTGTCACTGCCATGCCGTCCCCCTTGGTAGCGGCGCTGGCGCGCCCTTGCGGTGAGGCCTTCGGTTGTGTCCGTTCGATGCTCCCGGCCCCGTGGCGGGAGGGTCAAGTGATCACAGTTGAGGGAACAGGAAACCGCGTAGGTAGGCCGGATCGCGTCGGCCGGCGAGGTTGGGGTTGGCTACGCCGTACGGCTTCCGTCCCTCATAGCGACCGCACGACCGAGCCCCACCGTTCCGGAAGATGGGAAACGGCGGGGCTCGGGGTGGTGTTGTACGGGTGGTGCCTAGACGGCGCTGGACCGCGCGAGGGTCACCAGGCCGGCGAAGGCCGAGGGGGAGACCATCAGGGTCGGCCCGGCCGGGTTCTTGCTGTCCCGGACGGGGACGATGCTGGTGGTGGACACGTAGTCAGGGGCCCACTCGACGCAGTTGCCGCCCTGCTGGCTGTAGGACGACTTGGCCCACTGGGCCATGGTCAGGTCAACCATGTGGGAGTTCCTTCCGATGTGCAGTGATGAGTTTCAGGGAGGCCGCTGGGGACAGCGCGCCCGCCTGAAGGTGATCGTAGGCCCTTTCCCAAGCTTGTATGAGCACGTCATCTCGCTCCAGGTACCCCCGACTTGCTGACTCCGTATAACCGAAGACTGTTCGATCTCGCATAGTCAGCAGCACTGCCGGTAGCAGCAGCGGACGCAGATTTCCATGGGTGAATGGGACAGCCTGGACCGTCACGGTTGGCGACTGGGATTGTCGTGCGAGTTCGTCCAGTTGCTCCGCCATCACGTCCCGACCTCCCACCAAACGGGACAGGCAGCTTTCGTCCAGCACCGCGTACACCAAAGGGCGGTTGCGCGCCTCAAGCAGCCGCCGCTGACGTGTCCTCAGCAGTGCAACCCGCTCGGCCGCCAATGCGGGCGGGATGGCCCCTCGCTCGACGTCTGCTTGCGCAAGTGCGCTGGCGTAGCTCGGAGTCTGGAAGATACCGGGGATTACTCCAAGCTCAAACGTGCGGAGCTTGACGGCTTTCTCCTCCTCCCTCAGGTACTCAGGGAACCCCTCCAGCAGGACTGTCCCCCGGATCGCCTGCCACATGACCTCAAAGGTCGCGCCAGTGCCGAGTGCTAGATCAGCCTTCCGGGCAAACTTCTGTGTGGGGGACTTGCGGCACGTTTCTACGGCGGAAATGTGAGTCCCTGAACACCCCATGCGTTCGGCCAGCTCATCCTGAATCCAACCACGTGTCTCACGTGAGCTGCGCAGTTGCATGCCAAAGGCTGCGCGCGGTGACGACGCAGGGTCGAGCTTTTTACGGTTCATGATCCAACTCAAGTCTTCCCATGGTCCGGACAGGTTGAAGGCGCTCCACCTCTAGGCCACTCTGACATCCCCCAGTAGTCGCCGTGCTACGGAGAGGAGTATTCGGTGTCTGGCATGAGCGCATTCCCGGACAGACAGGAAGCCCCAGTGCGCGGCGTTCCCGCACCCCCTGGGCCGGTTCTGGTCTTACGAGCCGATGACCGGACATCGGGTGAGCGGCTGGTGTGGCTTTCCGTACGGCCTGTTGACGGATGGCCCCCGGTGACGCGCTCCCTGGTGCGGGAGCTGCTGGACGGGCTTACGGAGTACAGGAATCGGCGGGCCCCGCGCGGTGGTCGCGGTGGGGCCGCATCGAGGTGCGGAGGCGGCATGGGCGGCGGGCTCGCGGTGGGGGACATCGCGTACGACATCGAGGCCAGGGCGGTCGGGGTGGTGATGGCGGAGTGCGGGACGCATTACGCGCTCCGGCCGGTGGACGGCGGGCTGGAGTGGGAAGCGCCGCAGGAGGGCGTACGCCTGGCCACGGACGCCGACCGGCTCTCGGCGGCGGTCGCCGAGCGGAACGCCAACAGTCGGAAGAGGGCGTGGTAATGACCGGCTGACGCCGGGCGCGACCCCCATGAGACCCCGCTCCTGCGCGGCAGCGTCCCCCGGCGCTGCGGAAGATCGCGCGGAGCGGCGGACCCCCCGGCCGGACGGCCGACGCCTGGCCGGGGGAAGGGGGAGCGGGCCCGGTGGCCCGTTCCCCGGCCCCGGCCGCCCCCCCCGGTACCCACGCGGCGGCCGGGGCCACCCCGTACACACAAAAACAGGAGGCAGGGCAGTGTCACGCCGTACGGCAGAGGAGAAGGCAGCGGCCCGTGAACGCGTCGTCGCCGACCGGGACACCGTCATCGACCGCTACACCCGGGGCGAGAGTCTCAGAGCCATCGCCCGTATCTATGACGTACACGCCCCCTGGCTCTCGGCGCGCCTCACCCGCTGGGGCGTCGAGGTCCGCGCCCACAACGCACCCCCGACCGCTCACACTCACGTACACAGGGACGGTGAAACCGGAGCCGTAACGGCGATCCGCTGTCCCGACCCTCGATGCGGACGGGTTGCCGACGTCAGCCGAAACCGTCTCAACGACCACCTCGCCACGACCACGGGCACCCGGTGCGCCCTGTCCGGCAGTCACGTACAGGACAAGGCGCCCAACAGGAACACCTGAAGCCGCGCCCCCGGCCACGGCGCTCGCCCCGGGTACGGGCGAAAACGTCCGCACCCGGGGCCCGTGAGGGGCTAGAAGAGCGAGTACAGCAGCTTGTTGGGGGAGCCGGTCCGAGCGTCCTGGACCTTGTCGGTCGTCGCGTTGTTGACGATGGCGTCGCGGACTTGGGCCGGGGTGGCGGAGGGGTTGGAGGTCAGGTAGAGGGCGGCGACGCCTGCGACGTGGGGGGCGGCCATGGAGGTGCCCGAGATGGTGTTGGTGGCGGTGTCGTTGGTGCGCCAGGCGGAGGTGACGCTCACGCCGGGGGCGAAGAGGTCGAGGCAGTTGTTGAAGTTGGAGAAGGAGGCCCTGCGGTCGGAGCTGTCGGTGGCGCCGACGGTGATGGCCTCGGTGACGCGGGCGGGGGAGTAGTTGCAGGCGTTCTGGGGCTGGCCGAAGGCGTTGCCGTTGCCCGCGGCGACCGCGTAGCTGATGCCGGAGGCGATGGACCGCCGCACGGCGGCGTCCAGCGAGGTGTTGGCTCCGCCGCCCAGGCTCATATTGGCCACGGCGGGCTTCCTGGCGTTGGCGGTCACCCAGTCGACGCCCGCGATGACCCCGGCGGTGGTGCCGGAGCCCTGGCAGTTCAGTACGCGTACGGCGATGAGGTTGACGTTCTTGGCGACGCCGTACGCCGTGCCGCCGACGGTGCCGGCGACATGGGTGCCGTGCCCCTGACAGTCCTGGCCGTTCTGTCCGCCGCCCACGGTGTCGGTGCCGACGGTGGCGCGCCCGCCGAACTCGCTGTGGCTGGTGCGGATGCCGGTGTCGATGATGTACGCGTTCACCCCCGCGCCGGTGGTGTTGTAGGTGTACGTCGTCGAGAGCGGCAGATTGCGCTGGTCGATCCGGTCGATGCCCCAGGTGGCGTTGGTCTGGGTGGCGGAGAGGGAGACCTTCGCGTCCTGCTCGACGTAGGAGACGCGCGGATCGGCGGCCAGCCGCCGGGCCTTAGCGGTGGACATCGTGGTGGAGAAGCCCTTGAGGGCGCTGCGGTAGGTGTGCTTCGGGGTGACGCCGAGATCGGCGGCGCGGGTGGAGCCGTCCTTCAGGACGACGATCCAGCCGTCTGCCACTGCGGTGGCGGCGGGGGCGAGCCGGAGGTCGGCGGGGGCCGGGGCGGGCGGGGTCGCGCCGTGCGCGGTGGGGGAGAGGGCGAGCTGGAGACCGGCCGTGAGGGCGATCGCGGGAAGCAGCGCGCCGATACGGCGGGCGGAGGATCTCATCTGGTGCACCTGACCTTTCGTTGACCGGATCACGGGCAAGTACGGGTGTGCGTGGTGCCTGGGTGCGGTGCGCGCCGAACAGCCTCCCCTGACATGAGACATGACACAAGAGTCGTGCATGGCCCGCCCGTGGCCCGTACCGCACCCGGCGTAGCCGCCGGGCCCGTGTACTCCGGAGGGAGGCCGCCGGGCTCCGCCCGGAGGCCGCCGAACGCCCCCGGCGGCTCCGCATAGGGTTTGACCATGCAGATCCGACTTCCCCGGCCCCGCCGCCGAGGCCGATGGCTCGCCGGGGCCGCCGCCGTCGCCGTCCTCGCCGGCGCGGGCGCCCAGGCCGCGGCGGCCGACGACGACGCCCCGAGCGTGCACCGCGAGGACCGGGTGCGGGAGATGCCGGGGGCGAGGATCGACACCTCGTACTTCACCTCGGGCGACAAGGACCGCCGCCGCCCGGCGGTGCTCCTCGGGCACGGCTTCGGCGGCAGCAAGGACGATGTCCGGGCCCAGGCCGAGCGGCTCGCCCGCGACGGCTACGCCGTGCTCACCTGGTCCGCCCGGGGCTTCGGCGCGTCCACCGGCCGGATCGGCCTCAACGACCCCGACTTCGAGGTCAAGGACGTCTCACGGCTGATCGACTGGCTGGCCGACCGCCCCGAGATAGCGCTCGACGCCAAGGGCGACCCGCGCGTCGGCATCGCCGGCACCTCCTACGGCGGCGCGGTCTCCCTCCTCGCCGCGGGGCACGACGACCGCGTCGACGCGATCGCCCCCTCCCTCACCTACTGGAACCTCGCCGACGCCCTCTTCCCCGACGGCGTCTTCAAGAAGCTCTGGGCGGGCATCTTCTTCTCCAGCGGCTCCCTCCCGAGCGCGTCCGGTGGCCGCCTTCCGGAGGCAGGCGTTCCCACCGGGCCCGCCACCGGTGCTCCGGGCGCTCCGGCCGACCGCCGCGACCGCCCCGCCAACCCCGCCGGCTGCGGAAATTTCCAGCCCGAGATCTGCGCCCTGTACGAGCGGGTCGCCGTCGCGGGCAAGCCCGACCGGGCCGCCCGCGCACTGCTGGAGAGCCACAGCCCCTCCGCCGTCGGCGACCGGATCAAGGTCCCCACCCTGATCGTCCAGGGCCAGGCCGACTCCCTCTTCCCCCTCGGCCACGCCGACGCCATGGCCAAGGCCGTCAGCGCCAACGGCGCGCCGGTCTCCGTCGACTGGACCGCGGGCGGCCACGACGGCGGCGACCGCGAGAACGACCGCGTCGAGAGCCGGGTCAACGCCTGGTTCGACCGCCATCTGAAGGGCGAGACCGACGCCGACACCGGACCCGCCTTCCGGGTCAGCCGCGCCGGAGGCGTCGACTCCACCGACGGACAGGCCCTGCTGCGCGGCGCGCACGGCAGCCGCTACCCGGGCCTGCGCGGCGATGTCCGCGCCGTCCCGCTCACCGCCGGAGAGCAGAGCTTCTCCAACCCGGCGGGCGCGGCCCCGCCCGCGATCTCCGCCGTCCCCGGCCTCAGCGGCGGCCTCGGACAGTTCTCCTCCCTCGGCATCGGACTCTCCCTCGACTTCCCCGGCCAGCACGCCCGCTTCGACTCCCGGCCGCTCACCCGGCCCCTGCGGATCACCGGCTCGCCCACCGTCCGCGTCAAGGTGGCCTCCACCACCGGCGAGGCGGTCCTCTTCGGGAAGGTGTACGACGTCGGCCCCGACGGGCGGCAGCAGGTGCTGCCCTCCCAGCTCGTCGCCCCCGTACGGATCGAGGACGCGCGCCGGGGCAAGGAGGTCACCCTGACCCTGCCCGCCGTCGACCACGAGATCGACGCGGGCCACCGGCTGCGGCTGGTGCTCTCCGCGACCGACCTCGGCTACGCCTCCCCGGCCGCCCCCGCCCGCTACACCGTCGGCCTCACCGGCTCGGGCGAGCTGTCCGTACCCACCGCGCCCGGCGTGAAGACCCAGGCCGCGGGCTGGCCCTGGTGGACCTGGGGCCTCCCGCTCGGGGCCGCGGCGATCGCCGCCGCCCTGCTGCTCACCGCCCGCAGGCGCACTACGGCCCCGCCGCCCGAGCCCGGACTCGCCGAGGTCCCGCTGGAGATCACCGGCCTGGCCAAGCGGTACGCCAAGTCCTCCGAGCGCTACGCCGTCAAGGAGCTGTCCTTCCGGGTCGAGAAGGGGCAGGTGCTCGGACTGCTCGGCCCCAACGGCGCGGGCAAGACCACCACCCTGCGGATGCTGATGGGCCTCATCCGGCCCGACGAGGGCGAGATCCGCGTCTTCGGCCACGCCATCCGCCCGGGCGCCCCGGTGCTCTCCCGGGTCGGCGCGTTCGTGGAGGGCGCGGGCTTCCTGCCGCATCTGACCGGCCGCGACAATCTGGAGCTGTACTGGCGGGCCACCGGCCGCCCCGCGGACGACGCCCACATCGAGGAGGCCCTGGAGATCGCCGGACTCGGCGACGCCCTCGCCCGCGCCGTGCGCACCTACTCCCAGGGCATGCGGCAGCGCCTCGCCATCGCGCAGGCCATGCTCGGCATGCCGGATCTGCTCATCCTCGACGAGCCGACCAACGGCCTCGACCCGCCGCAGATCCGCGAGATGAGGGACGTCATGATCCGTTACGCGGCCGGCGGCCGTACGGTCATCGTCTCCAGCCATCTCCTCTCCGAGGTCGAGCAGTCCTGCACCCATCTCGTGGTGATGGACCGGGGCCGGCTGATCCAGGCCGGACCGGTCGCGGAGATCACCGGCGGGGGAGACACCCTGCTGGTCACCACCGCCGCCGAACTCTCCGTACCCCTGACGGAGAAGATCGCCGCGCTGCCGGGCATCGGCTCGGTCGTCAAGGTGGACGGGGGAGTGCTGGTACGGCTCGACGGGAGCACCGCGAACGAGCTGATCGGCGAACTCGTCCGGCTGGACGTCCCGCTGACCGGCGTCGGCCCCCACCGCCGTCTCGAAGACGCCTTCCTCACCCTGATCGGAGGTTCCGCATGAGCACGCTGACCGAATCGGCCACACCGGCCACACCGGCCGAATCGGCCCCCGGCTACCGCGCCCGGCACACCCTGCCGCTGCGCGTCGAGGCGGTACGGCAGCTCAAACGCCGGCGGACCATGGTGATGGCGGGGATACTGGCCGCCCTGCCGCTGGTGCTCGTCGCCGCCTTCGCGATCGGCGGCTCTCCCGGCGGGGAGGAGGGCGACACCCGTATCACCCTGATGGACACGGCGACCGCCTCCGGCGTCAACTTCGCCGCCACCTGCCTGTTCGCCTCCGCCGGTTTTCTGCTGGTGGTGCCGGTCGCGCTGTTCCACGGGGACACCGTGGCCTCCGAGGCCAACTGGTCCTCACTGCGCTATCTGCTGGCCGCGCCCGTCCCGCGGGCCCGGCTGCTCTGGTCCAAGCTGGCTGTGGCGCTCGGCTTCAGCGCCGCCGCGATGGTGCTGCTGCCGGTGGTCGCCCTGGCGACGGGGACCATCGCCTACGGCTGGGGCCCGCTGAAGCTGCCCACCGGCGGCTCCCTCGCCACCGGCGAGACCCTGCCCAGGCTGGCCCTGGCGGTGGCCTTCATCTTCCTCTCCCAACTGGTCACGGCGGGCCTCGCCTTCTGGCTCTCCACCAAGACCGACGCCCCGCTGGGCGCGGTCGGCGGCGCGGTCGGGCTGACGATCGTCGGCAATGTGCTGGACGCGGTCACCGCGCTCGGCGACTGGCGCGAGGTGCTCCCCGCCCACTGGCAGTTCGCCTGGATCGACGCGCTCCAGCCCGAGCTGGAGTGGGGTGGCATGGTGAAGGGCGCGGCGGTCTCGGTCTCGTACGCGCTGATCCTGTTCGCGCTCGCCTTCCGCAGCTTCTCCCGCAAGGACATCGTGTCCTGACCCGGAGGCCTGTATCCACTCAGGCCTCTCAGATCCACCCCCGGCGAGCCGCCTCCGCCCCCGCGCGGAAGCGGCTCGTCGTGCCGAGGGCGGCGAGCAGCTCCCCCACCCGGCGGCTGTAGGTACGCCCCGAGACGCCCAGCTTGACCGCGGCGGTCTCGTCCGTCAGCCCCGCCAGCAGGGCCTGGAGCACCGCGCGGAGATGAGCGGGCAGCGCCCCGGGCGGTGTCCCCGGCTCCTCGCCCCGCTCCCACCAGGCGCGATGGGTCCGCACCAGCGCCCGGACCACCACCCGGTCCCGGATCACCAGCATGCCTTTGTGGTACGCGTCGAGATCGAGCGGAACGGCGGCGACGGCGCGGTCGGCGACGATTATGGCGAAGGGGATCGTGTCCGTCACCCGGGCCTCGCCCGGGTGGTGCCAGGGCTGCCCCGCGTGCGCCAGCCGCGCCAGCCCGCGCCGGGGCGCGATCCACCGGATCGTGGTGCTCCGGAGCGCCGACTCGTGGACGCACTCGCCGAGCGAGTGCGCGAGGGCCCCGGGAACGTCCTGACCGGCCGGGCCGGCCGGATCCTCGAAGCCGAGCAGCTCCCGGCCCGCGGAGCGGACCAGGCCCCTGAGCACCGCCCCGATCCGCTCGGCCCCGTGCACCGGCTGCCCCGGCGTCTCCCGCGGAACGGACCGCGACAGCTCCCCGCCGAGCCCGGCACCCCGAATCATCGCCAACGGCATGGCGCAGCACCCCCGCTGTCCGTGCGGACGCGCGGGCCGTCCCCACGAACCACGCGCGTACTCAATGTACTCACACGACAGCACGCCGTGACAAGTGCGCGCGGTGGGCACGTCGGGTACGGCGGTACGGGCGGGTACGGGGGCTCACGGCGGGCGCCGGTGATCGCGCGCCGAACACCCTTGCCCGGCCATGATGTTCGCCATGCCGACCCTCCTGCTCGCACTCGCGATCGTCTCGAACGGCCTGTACGCGGGCTTCATGCTCACTTTCCGCACGGGGGTCATGCCCGCCCTCGCCCGGCTCACCGACGAACAGTTCCTGGCGGCCATGCGCCGTATCAACGAGGTGGTGCCCCGGCCGCTGTTCCTGCTGACCTTCGTCTCGATCGTCGTCTTCCCGGCGCTGGCGCTGGTCTTCCCGGCCGCCGGACGCACCGGCCTCCAGCGCGGGCTGATCGTCGCCGGCCTGCTCTGCGCGATCCTCAACCACCTGGTCACCGTCGCCGGGAACGTCCCCCTCAACAACGCCCTCGCGGCGAGCGGGGCCCCCGGCGACCGGACCCCGGACCGTGAGGCGCGCGCCGCCTTCGAGCCCCGCTGGAACCGGTTCCATCTCGTCCGCACGCTCCTCACGGTCGCGGCCTTCGCCCTGCTGGTCGCCGCCGCGCTCTGGTGACGGCGACCGGACCCGGGCGGTCTACGCGGGTAATCACCCGAGGTTCGTTGAGTCATCGGCGGCCCGGACGCGTATCTTCCATCGACCCGTCCGACAGCTATCCCCCCGCCATGGGCCGACGACCTCAAGAGGGTGCAGAAGAAGGTGACTTACCGACCGGTTTCCCCAGGTGCGCGCCGGTGCGCGCGGGATATGAGAAACCTCTCCTCTTTCAATCGACTGTTCGATTCAGGAAGCACACTCTCCGCATGACACCGAGGAAATCCCATGTGGCGGTGACGATGGTGTGCGCCCTGGCCGGAGCGGGACTGCTCGCGGGCCACGGCTGGGCCGAGGGGCCGGGAAGGCCGCTGGATCTCGGACCCACGATCGTCGTGCATCCGAAGGAGGGCCCCCTGCCCTCGGCCACGGCCCGCCGCAAGGCCACGCCGTCGCCGATGTCGCCCTCCTTACCCTCGTCCTCGCGGCTGCGGACCACTCCCGCGTCGCCTTCCGCTTCCGCTTCCGCCTCCGCCTCCACGAGCCCCTCCGGCCGTCCCCCGGCGAAGTCCGCGAAGTCCGCGAAGCCCGCCTCCCGCCAGTCCGGCGGCCGGCCCGTGCGCACCCTTCCCCCGCCGCACAGCTCGGACTCGATCCCCGTACCGGAGATCGACGAGGAGGACGAGGACGAGGAGGAGGGCGCCGCCGACGGCGGCGGGGGCGGCAGCGGAGAGATCTCCGGTGGTGAGGGTGAAGACGGAGATGAGGACGGCGAGTCGTGAAACGAAGAACAGCGAGCGCCCGGTCGCGGATCGTCGGATGGATGATGCTCCTCGTGAGCGCCGCGCTGGCCGCGCCCACCATCGGCATCACCGTCGTCTGGCAGGCGCAGCTCGACAGCCAGATGGACGAGCAGCTCCAACTGGAGGTCGAGAAGCTCCGCCGGTTCGCGAGGGCCTCGACGGACTCGACCACCGGACAGCCCTTCCGCGACGGGGCGTCGCTGCTGACCCAGTTCATGACGGTCCATCTGCCCAGACGGGAGGAGACCTTCTTCAGCATCGTCGACGGCAAGGCCGACCGGCGCAGTCCGGCGCCCGTGCCGCACTACTTCGACCGCGATCCCGCCGTGGTCGAGAAACTGGCGAGCCTGCGCGGCACCACAGTGGGCTGGCTCGACTCCCCGGTGGGCAAGGTGCGGTACGGCGTGGTCCCGGTCCGGGTGGCCGGGGACCCCAAGGACGTACGCCTGGTGGTGCTGGAGTTCCGCGACCGTCAGCTCAGCGAGGAGCGGAGGGTGGCCAAAATGCTGATAGCCACCGCCGTTGTGGCGCTGGTATGCGCCGGGCTCGCAAGCTGGCTGGTCGCCGGACGGATCCTCGCCCCGATCCGTCTCGTACGGCAGACCGCCGCCCGGATCGGGGAGTCGGATCTGACCCAGCGGCTGGATGTGCAGGGCGACGACGATGTCGCCGCCCTCGCGCACACCTTCAACCACATGCTGGACCGGCTGGAGCGCGCCTTCACCACCCAGCGGCGGTTCCTGGACGAGGTGGGGCACGAGCTGCGCACCCCCATCACCGTGGTCAGGGGCCATCTGGAGCTGATGGAGGACGGCGGCTTCGACGAGCAGACGGGCACCCGCACCCTGCTGGTCGACGAACTCGACCGGATGAGCCGCATCGTCGACGATCTGATGCTGCTGGCCAAGGCCGAGCGGCCGGACTTCCTGACGGTCGGCGAGACCAACCTCACCGATCTCATCGTGGACGTGGTCGCCAAGGCCAGAGCGCTGGGCAACCGGCACTGGCGGGTGGCCGCCGTCTCCGAGGCGACCGTCCTGGTCGACGGGCAGCGGCTCACCCAGGGGCTGATCCAGCTCGCGGCGAACGCGGTCCGGCACACGCTGGACGGCGATCTCATCGAGATGGGCTCGGCGGTCCAGGAGGGCCGGGTGCTGCTCTGGGTCCGGGACACCGGTCTGGGCGTCGGCCCGGTGGACCGGGACCGGATCTTCGGCCGGTTCGTGCAGGCCGGGCGGGTCACCTCGCCCGCGCAGGCGGGCACCGGCATCGGCCTCGGTCTCGCCATCGTGCGCGAGATCGCCGAGGCGCACGGCGGCACCGCGTGGGTAGAGGACGCCGAGACCGGAGGCGCTCGGTTCGTACTGGACTTGCCGGCGTTCTACCCCTGGCAGAGAGGACATCATGCACCGGATCCTGATAGCGGAGGACGAAGCGGGAATCGCCTCCTTCGTGGAAAAAGGCCTGCGCAGCAATGGCTTCGTCACCGCCGTGGTCGGTGACGGACTCTCGGCGTACGAGATAGCCCGGGCCGGCGACTGCGATCTGATGATCCTCGATCTGGGCCTGCCCGCCGTCGACGGGCTCACCGTGCTGCGCAAGCTGCGGGAGTTGAGGGTGACCCTTCCGGTGGTCATCCTGACGGCCCGGGACAGTGTCTCGGACGTGGTCGCCGGTCTTGAGGGCGGCGCGGACGACTACATCTCCAAGCCGTTCGCCTTCGAGGAGCTGCTTGCGCGGGTCCGCTTGCGACTGCGCGGGGAGGCGGGGCCGGAGGCCTCGGTGCTGCGGGTGGGGGACCTCGTACTGGATCTGCGCACCCGGCGGGTCCATGTGGACGGGCGGGTGGCCGAGCTGTCGGCGCGCGAGTTCGCCCTCGCGGAGGTCTTTCTGCGCAACCCCGACCAGGTGCTGACGCGGGAACAGCTGCTCAGCCGGGTCTGGGGTTTCGACTACGACCCCGGGTCGAACATCGTGGACGTGTATGTGCGGTATCTGAGGCGCAAGCTGGGGCCCGACCGGGTGGAGACCATCCGCGGCGTCGGGTACCGGCTGCGGGCCTGAACGGCGGCCACGGGCCCGTGCGGGGCTTCGGTCCCGTCCCCGCACGGGCCGGGCGCGCGGCTCGGCCGAGTCGGTCCGGATGCTGACAAGTACCTGAATCAGCCCTTGTGCGGGTGGTGACTCTCCGTTCAACGCCGCCTACGGGGGAATGGGTTGATCTCCCTTGTAAGGGATCAATCCGCCTGCTCGACATCGTTGTCATGGCCATGAGAACTCTCTCACCGTGATCTCACAGATGACTCATCACTCGGGCGCATGCTTCCGGGCCAAGACGTCCACCGCCGGGCGTCCCTCCCGTCCCCGCCCCCCAGCGGGTCCCCGTCAGGAGTGATGATCTTGAAGCATCTTCTCGACAACGCGCGTAACTTCCGCCACCGGATGGCCCCCGAGAGCGACACCTTCCGCGGCTTCGCGTCCGGTCAGAACCCGGGAACGCTCTTCATCACCTGCTCCGACTCCCGGGTGATCCCCAGCCTCATCACCGGCTCGGCCCCCGGCGAGGTCTTCGAACTGCGCAACGCCGGCAACATCATCCCGCCCTACGGCCCGGGCGCGCAGTCCGGGGAGGCCGCCACCATCGAGTACGCGGTGGATGTGCTCAGGGTCCAGGACATCGTGGTCTGCGGCCACTCCCACTGCGGAGCCGTGGGAGCGCTCGCGAGCGACGCGGACCTCACCGAGCTGCCCAGCGTCGCCGAGTGGGTCGCCTTCGCCCGGCCCGCGCTCGCCCCGATGCTCGGCACCCCACCGGACGACCTCGCCTTCGCCGACTACGTCCAGCGCCATGTCTCCGCCCAGCTGGAGACCCTGCGCGGCTACCCCAAGGTCCAGAACGCCATCAATGAGGGCCGGCTGGAGCTGCACGGCTGGTACTACCGCGTCGACACGGCCGAGGTCCTCGAACTCGACGAGCTGCGCGGAGAGTTCCACCAGAACTGACCTTCCCGGGCCGTCAGGCTCCCCCACCCCCCACACGCACCCGCCCGCCGTGCGCGAGTACCCCCCAGCTCTTCGGCGAGCGGATGCGGCGAAAGGATTACTGTGTCGACTGAACGAATGCGTCCCGGTGCTGGGCGGCATGCGAGAAGCGGCAAGCCCGCCGGTCAGCCCGGCTCCTCCCCCTCTCTCGCTGGTTCCTTCAGTGCGGACTTCACCGCCTCGATCGTCGTCTTCCTCGTAGCCCTGCCCCTGTGCATCGGAGTCGCGGCCGCTTCCGGTGTCAATGTCGCCCTCGGTATCGTCACCGGCATCGTCGGCGGTCTGATCGTCGGCTTTCTCCCCGGCAGCAGCCTCCAGGTCAGCGGGCCCGCCGCCGGACTCGCCGTCCTCGTCCTCGGGTTCGTCAACGAACACGGGGTCGCGATGCTCGGCCCCGTCGTCCTCATCTCCGGCCTGCTGCAAATGGGCCTCGGCCTGCTCCGGATGGGCCGGATCTTCCAGTCCATCTCGGTCTCCGTGGTCCAGGGCATGCTCGCGGGCATCGGAGTCCCCCTGATCCTCAGCCAGATCTACGCGGTGGTGGACACCCCGCAGCTCGGCACCGCCCTGAAGAACATCGCCGGGCTCCCCGAGCTGGTCGCCGATGTCGTCAGCGACCGCCAGAAGGCCCTGGCCCTGCTCCTGGGCGTCATGGCGGTCGCCCTCTGCTTCCTCTGGCGGAAGGTCCCCGCGCCGCTCAGCAAGGTCCCCGCGCCCCTGGTCGCGGTGATCCTCGGCTCGGCCATCGCCGCACTGCCCGGCTTCGAGATCAAGAAGGTCGCCTTCGACAACATGCTGACGGCGATCGACTTCGTCGGTCCCTCGGACATGGGCGGCATCTTCGACCCGGCCATTCTCACCATGATCTTCACCTTCACGGTCATCGCCTCGGCCGAGAGCCTCTTCAGCGCCGCCGCCGTCGACCGGATGCACACCGGGCCGCGCACCAAGTACAACAAGGAACTCTTCTCCCAGGGCGTCGGCAACACCATCTGCGGCTTCCTCGGCGCGCTGCCCATGACCGCCGTCATCGTGCGCAGCGCCGCCAATGTCCAGGCCGGCGCCAAGACCAAGGTCTCCCGCATCCTGCACGGAGTCTGGCTCCTCGGCTTCGGTCTCCTGCTGCCGGGCATGCTCGGGCTCATCCCCATCACCATCCTCGCCGGTGTGCTGCTCCACGCGGGGTGGAAGCTCTTCAACCCGCCCGCGTTCGCGCAGATGTGGAAGACCGACCGGGCCGAGGGCGCGGTCATGTTCGTCACGACCCTGGCCATCGTGGTCACCAACCTCCTCGAAGGAGTGCTGATCGGCCTCGCGCTCGCGGTCATCCTCACCGCCATGCGGATGTCGAAGATGACCGTCCGCAAGACCGTCGAAGGAGACCTGACCCGGCTGGAGCTGAAGGGCAACGCGACCTTCCTCCGGCTGCCCCGGCTCATCGACACCCTGGAGTCCCTCTCCGGCGAGAACCGGGTCCTCGTGGACGGCACCGGCATCTCGCACCTGGACCTCGCCTGCCGCAGCCAGATCGAGGAGTGGGCCGACCAGCACCGCAAAGCCGGAGCCGAGTACGTGGAGGTCCTCCTCCCCGGCGACGCGACCCCCAAGTCCGCAGAGGAGCAGGAGACCATGGACGAGACCGTCGACGCCCGGCACGACCGGCTGCCCGACACCGTCGGGGCCGCCTCCTCGTCGCCCTCCGAGCCGGCCCGCCCCCACGCGCCGGAGCTCGAACCCGCCCACTACCACGCGCCGACCCACGCGCATCTGGTGCACGGCGGACCGCACGCCCGGCAGCACCCCTCGGGACACGGCTCGCACGGACCCGGCAACACCCGCCCCGTACACCCCCAGCCGCACCACGCGCCGCAGCCGGCGTACATCCCGTCCCAGGGCGAGCCGCTCCCGGCCGCCCACGACGAGCGTGCGGTCCGGAACTCCGGCGAAGGGACGCGGCGATGAAGCCCTTGCGAACCGCGCTCGCCGACGCGCTCCACTTAAAGGACCTGCGCGACCTCACCCATCACCGCCATCAGACCGGCCGCCCCCGGTCCGCCGCGCCGGAGCGGCACGGATCCGGGCGTCCCGGGCCCGGCCGCACCGCGACCGGCCGGGGACCGGGCGCCGCGGGACCCTGTGAGCAGGACCCGCTCTTCGAGTTCCTGCGGTCCATGCACCACTTCCTCACCGCACCGCAGAACCCCGCCGGAGCCGAGCCGGGACCGAGGCCGCAGCACCGGCCCGCGTACCGACGGCCCTCGTACTCCCTGCCGCCCCGCGACGGTGTGACGCACCCGGCCCCGCCCGTCATCGCGTCCGACCCCGGACCCGACCCCGCCCCCGGACCCGACCTCGGAACCGACCCCGCCCGGCCGCCGGGCCGGGCCTAGGCCGACCGGGCGGCGCACCCCGGAGCGCCGCCCGCGGAGCCGGACGTCCCGCACGGCTCCGCGGGCGGCATCAGGGCCCTGAGCGACAGCTTCCCCCACTGGGCCCTGGCCGAGAGCCCCCTCTCCTGTCCCCCGCAGAGAGGGGGCTCCTCCTTGCGCCGCCGCCGGACGGCCCGTCAAGCCGGTGCCCGGAGTTCACCTTCGTGCCAGGAGTCTTCACTCTCCTGCCGTGTAGCTCTGCGTGTTCATATGGATACGCTTAGTGCTGGACGGGTGACGGCGAGGAGCGGGGGAGACGGTGCGCGGTACGGCGGACGGCCCGGTGGCGCGGCATGTGCGGGTGGCGGTCATCGGGGCCGGGTTCAGCGGTCTGGGGGCGGCGGTCCGGCTCCGGCGCGGCGGCCACCGGGACTTCGTCGTCCTGGAGCGCTCCGCCGGGGTCGGCGGGACCTGGCGGGACAACGGCTATCCGGGCTGCGCCTGCGATGTGCCGTCCCATCTGTACGCGTACTCCTTCGCCCCCGGCGCCCAGTGGTGGTCGCGGACCTTCTCCGGCCGGCAGGACATCCGCCTCTATCTGGAGACGGTCGCCGACACCGAGGGGGTGCGCCCCCATCTCCGGCTCCGCCAGGACGTCCGCGCCGTCCGCTGGAACGCGGACCGGCTGCACTGGGAGATCACCTCCTCCGGCGGCGCGTGGACGGCCGATGTGGTGGTGTGCGCGACCGGCCCGCTCTCCGCGCCGTCCGTCCCGCAGGTGCCCGGTCTCGACACCTTCCCCGGTCCGGTCTTCCACTCCGCCCGCTGGGACCACGGCGCCGAACTGCGCGACCGCCGGGTCGCGGTGATCGGCACCGGGGCGTCCGCCGTCCAGATCGTGCCCGCGCTGGCGGCCGTGGCGTCCGGGGTGCGGCTCTTCCAGCGCACACCGCCCTGGGTGCTGCCCCGGCTCGACCGGCGGGTCACCGATCTCGAACGCAGACTGCACCAGCGCTATCCGGTCACCGCCGCGGTGCGCCGGGGCCTCCAGTGGGGCATGAGGGAGCTGGCCGGCCATGCCTTCACCCGGCTGCCGGGCGCCCTCGCGGGGTACGAGGCGCTGGCCCGGGCCCATCTGCGGCGCGCCGTCCGGGACCCGGGGCTGCGGGAGCGGCTCACCCCGGACTACCGCATCGGCTGCAAGCGGATCCTGCTCTCCAGCGACTACTACCCCGCCCTCGCCCAGCCCCATGTGGAGGTCGTCACCTCCGCGCTGGCCGAGGTGCGCGGCTCGCGGCTGATCGCCGAGGACGGCACGGGCACGGAGGCCGACGCCCTCGTCTTCGCGACCGGCTTCCGGGTCACCGATCCGCCGGTCGCCCGGCGGATCGTGGGCACGGGCGGGCGGACGCTGGCCGAGGCGTGGCGCGAGGGGGACGGGATGCGGGCGCTGCGCGGCGCGACCGTGCCCGGCTTCCCCAATCTGGTGATGCTGCTGGGCCCCAACACCGGTCTCGGCAACACCTCGATGGTGTTGATGATCGAGTCCCAGCTCAGCTATCTGCTCGATTATCTGCGGCTGCTGGAGCCCCGGCGCGAGGGCGAGGGGCGCGCCGCGCTCGATGCCCTCCCGTCGGCGTTCCGGGCGTGGAACGACGGCCTCGACGCCCGGCTCGGCCGGAGCGTGTGGAACACGGGCGCGTGCGTCAGCTGGTATCTGGACGGCGAGGGGCGCAATACGACGCTGTGGCCGGGGTCCACCGGCCGCTTCCGGCGCGCGGTGCGCCGGGTCGATCCGCGGGAGTACGAGCGGCTCACCGGGGCGGGCGGCGCGGAGGGCGCGGGCGGTACGGAGGGCGCGGGCGGTACGGAGGGCGCGGGCGGGGCCGCGAGGGCGGCGAGCCGGTGAGCCCGGGCACGGTGAGCCCGGGCGCGGTGAGCCCGGGTGCGGTCCGGCCCTCGGCGGCCCCGGTTCTCAGAGCAGTCCCGCGTTCCGCCACAGCCGGCGGCCCCGGGTGTCGAAGGCCCCCACCTCTTCGAGGAGTCCGGCGACGCGGGCGGCCCCCTTGCGGAGCACCTCGCGGCGGTGCTCGCTGGCCCGGGCCTGCGCCACCGCCTCACGGGCGTCGATCCCGGCGTCGGGGTACACCAGCGGATTGATGAACGAGCGGGCGAACACCCGGCCCAGCTCGCCGGTGACGGCGCGGGTCACCCGCAGCTCCAGCCGTCCCGCGCCCGCCATCTGCCGGCGCAGCTCCTCCTTCGCGTACCGCACATGGCGGGTCTCCTCGATCACATGGATCCGGGTCACCCCGCGCACCAGGGTCTGGACGCGCTCGTCGGCGAAGGCCAGCCGCTGCATCCAGTCGATGACCTCCTCGCACAGCAGCGTGAACACCAGTGAACAGGCCGTGTTGGAAGAGGACTTGAACAAGCGGGTGAGATTGTGGGTGAGCGGTGACACGGGATGGACCGGTACGCCCGACTTGGCGAGAAAGCGGGCGAACATCATGGAGTGTCGGCACTCGTCGCCGATCTCGGTCAGTGCGTAGCGCACATGGTTGCTGGTGACCGGCTTGTCGTAGATATGCCGGAGCAATAGTTGCATGACAACGATCTCGAACCAGACGCCGATGGAAGCGAGTGAAGCGCTTTCGGTGCGGGCGATGAGGTGGCGCTGCTCCTCGGGCATCTTCCGCCAGAGAGGAGTGTCATAGAGCGAAATCAGCTCCGGTGGCCAGAACCATTTGCCCTCTTCGAAGGGCGCGTCCCAGTCGAGTTCCCGGTTCGGGTCGAAGGAATGCTTCTGGCTCGCCCTCAGAAGGCGATCGGCGACCTCCTCGCGGTCCTGGAGGGTGGGCCGTCCGGTCACGGCGTCCGGTGTCTTCGGAGTCACAGCGGTTCCTTGAATAAGTCGTACAATCCGACCTGATGGCGAACTGGTGCAGTATGTACTGCCATCCGGCAAAGATCTTTATATAGCCGAAGGAAGACCGTTTCGCCCGCTCACGCCGTCGCCCCGGAGTTCTCTCGATCTCAAAGCCGTATGATCACTCAAACGAGGGACACTTATAACGGTGACCAGGACAACCCATGATCGTTGAGAGGGCCGTGTTCACCCATGCCGACACCCCTGCCTATGCCCGTGCCGACATCTCGGCCGACGCCGCCGAGCCGGTGCCGCCAGCCTGCCGTGAACTGACCGCCGTACTTTTCGACGACGGACCCGCCGAAGCTCATTCTCGCTGGCGCAAAATCATCTCGACAGAGCCTTTTCGATTCCGCTCCGACCTGAGGACGGAAGAGCGGTGGGAGCTGTCATATGCCCGACTGCGCGCTTTCAACGAGGAAATCCAAGACCCAGAAGAGCTGGCCCGCGATCCGCGCGGTCTCGCCGCGATGCACGAATGGGCCGCGGTCGTCGACGGAGCCCTCGCCACCGTGGCCGGAATTCACTACAACCTCTTTCTCGGCAGCCTGGTCGACGACAAAACGACGGAGCGCGATCTCGGTTCTTTCCTGCGCCTTGAGCGAACAGGAACGTTCCTCTGCACCGAACGCGCCCACGGAAATGACGCGGCGGCCCTGGAGACGACCGCCGTCTACGACCGCCGCGCCGACGGCTTCGTGCTCCACACCCCCAACGAGGGCGCGCGCAAGTACATGCCCAACACCAGCCCGGCGGGCGGCCCCAAGTCCGCCGTCGTCGCGGCCCGGCTCCTCGTGGACGGACGGGATCTGGGGGTCTTCCTCTTCCTCACCCCGCTGACCGACGAGAACGGCCCGCTGCCCGGGATCACCGTCGAGAGCCTCCCCGAGCGCATCGGCAGCCCGGTCGACCACTGCGTCACCTCCTTCGACCGGGTACGGCTGCCGCGCACCGCCCTGATCCAGGGGCCGCACGGCCGGCTGCTGACCGACGGCGCCCTCCACAGCGCCGTCGGCAGCCCCCGCAAACGATTCCTCCTGGCCATCGGCCGAGTCACCGCGGGCAAGCTGAGCATGAGCGCCAGCACCCTCGGAGGCTGTCGGGCCGCACTGGCCATCGCCGTCCGCTACTCCGGCACCCGCCACATCTCCGGCCCCACCGCGGGCGTCCGGGTGCCGCTGTCGGCCCACCGCAGCCACCACTCACGACTGCTCAAATCCCTCGCGGGCGCCTACGCGATGACCTTTCTGCACCGCGCGGTCACCGAGGCCTGGGTCAGCCACGAGCCCGCCGAACGCGACCGGGTGGAACGGCTGGTGGCCGTCGCCAAGGGCTGGATCACCTGGCGGGCCCGCGCCATCACCATCGAGGCCAGGGAACGCTGCGGCGCGCGCGCCCTGTTCCCCGTCAACGGACTCGCCGAGTTCCCGGCCAACGCCGACGGGGCCATCACCGCCGAGGGCGACAATCTCGCCATCTGGTGCAAGGCCGGAGCCGAAATGATCTTCGGCTACACCCCCGACGAGCCCTCCGCCGACCGCACCGAGGCCTCCAGGACGCCCAACGCCCTGCGAGACCCCTCCTTCCTGCGGGACCTGCTCGCCGAGGCCGAGCGCCGCTGGCACCACCGCGCCCGCCTCAACCTCAGATCAGGACCCTCGGGCGACTCCCTCGGCCGCTGGAACAACGCCTCCGGAGCCGCACTCGAACTGGTCGAGACCCACGCCACCCTCCAGGCCGCCGACGCCTTCATCACAGCGCTCGAATCGGTCCCCCACACCGCGACCCGCGCCCTGCTCCGGGACTTGTGCGCGCTCTTCCTGCTGGACGCCATCGCCCCCCGCGCCGCCGAACTGCTGGCCGACGGCCACCTCGACGCCGCGCAGGTCCGCGCGCTGCCGGACATCACCGAGCTGCTGACCTCCCGCCTCGCCCCGCACCTGGCACTCCTCGCCGAGGCCTTCGCCGTACCGGAGGAGCACCTCGCGGACCTGCCGATGCTGACCGCGACCTAGGTCGTGTCTTCAAAGTCCCGTCTGCCTGGCGTGCCCTGGCACGCACGCTCGCCGCGTTGTCGTCGGTCGCCTACGCTCCGCGTGGGCTCCCTCCTCCGCCTTGCGATCGCACGCACCAGACCCCGCCAGACCCTCCCTACGGGAGGACGACGCTACTTTGAAGACACTCCCTAGGGTCCGCCCTCCGTACCCCGCCGGGATCCGCTTGGCCGGCGGGGGTCCGGACGGTCAGCCGCCCGGGGTGATCAGGCCCAGTTCATAGGCGGCGATGACCGCCTGGGCGCGGTCCCGCAGGCCCAGCTTGGCGAAGAGCCGGTTGATATGGGTCTTGACCGTGTGGTCGGTGACCCTCAGCCCGTGCGCTATCTCGGCGTTGGAGAGCCCCTGGGCGATCAGCAGCAGCACCTCCCGCTCCCGGGCGGTGAGAGCGGCCAGAGTGCCGATCCCGTGCGCGGGCGGTCGCGAGGGCCGCCCGCGCGCGGTGAACTCCTCGATCAGCCGCTTGGTCACATCGGGGGCCAGCATCGCCTTCCCGGCCGCCACCGCCCGTACCGCGTGCAGGAGTTCGGGGAAGGTCGCGTCCTTGAGCAGAAAGCCGCTCGCGCCCGCCGCGAGCGCGTCAAAGACGTACTCGTCGAGCTGGAACGTCGTCAGCATGAGGACCTTGGTGGCCCCCGAGCCGTCCGCCATGATCGTCCGTGCCGCCTCGATCCCGTCCGTCCCCGGCATCCGGATGTCGAGCAGCGCGATGTCGGGCCGGTGCCGCGCCACCAGCCGTACGGCCTCCGCGCCGTCCGCCGCCTCGCCCACCACCTCGATGTCCTCCTGGGTGGAGAGCAGATTCACGAAACCGGTCCGCACCACCGCCTGGTCGTCGGCCACGACCGCCCGGATCACCCCCGGGGCCCCCTGCCCGCCCGCCCCGGCCCCTCCGGCCCTCTTTCCGCCTCCGTACCCGCTCATGCCGTACCCCGCCTCGGCAGCTCCGCCTCGATCAGAAAGCCCCCCGTGCCGTCGTCCCGGCCGTGCCGCAGCCGGCCCCCGAGCAGGGCCGCCCGCTCCCGCATGCCGATCAGCCCGTGCCCGGCGCGCTCCGCCCGCCGAGGGGGGCCGGGACCGTCGTCCGCGATCCGCAGCGCGACCCGCTCCTCGCCGTAGTCGATGTCCACCCGGACGGAACAGCCCGGCGCGTGACGGCGCGCGTTGGTCAGCGCCTCCTGGACCGTGCGGTACACCGCCAGTTCCAGCGTGGACGAGAGCGGCGGCCGCACCCCGGCGGTGCGCAGCTCGACCCTTCCGCCGGCCGAGCGGTGCGTCTCCAGAAGCTCGCCGAGAGCGTCCAGACCGGGCTGCGGAGCCCGTCGCCCGGCCGTGGTCCCGCTCTCCGCGCTCTCCTCGCGGAGTACGAGCAGCAGTCCGCGCAGCTCGGCCATGGTCGACCGGGCCGTCGCGGCGATCCACTGGAAGCCGTCGCGAGCCTCGGGGGAGAGACCGGGGGTGGTGTAGGTCGCGCTCTCCGCCCGCACGGCGATCACCGAGACCGAGTGGGCCACGATGTCGTGCAGCTCACGGGCGATCGCGGCCCGCTCGGCCGCCACCGCCCCGCGCCGCTCCAGCTCCATGAACCGCAGCCGCGCCGCCTCCCGTTCGCGCCGCGCGTCCTGTCTGCCCCGGACCGCGTCGGCCGCGCTCACCGTCGCCACGATCACCGCCGACAGGACGAACGGCTCGGCGAAGTACGACAGCCCCGCCCCGGCCCACTCGGCGCCGTACACACCCATCGCCAGATGGCCCCCGTGGACCAGCAGCGCCCCGGCGATCGCGCCGCCCGCGACCACGACGGGGTGCGCGATCCGCCGGCGGGCCAGCGCGTACAGACCGGCGATCCCCGCGAGGGACACGGTGAGGAGCAGCTCCGGACGGAACAGGAAGTTCAGCAGCGCCGCCGCCACCGCGATCCCGGCCGGCCCCGGGTGCGTACGCCGCCACAGCAGCGGGAGGACCGCCGCGCCGAGGGTGATCAGCACGGGTACGGAGGAGATCCCGCCGAGTGAGACCTCCAGGACACCCAGGCCGAGCAGCGGGAGCACGACGATCCCCTCGCGCACGGGCGGGAGGGCGGCGGCGATCGGCCGGGGCCGCTTCGGCGAAGTCGCGGGCGGGGGACTCGGACTCATGGCGTCCATTCTCGGCTCCCGGCCCTTCGCGCGCGTCACCGCGTGGTGTGACGCCAACGGCTCTCCTCATACCAGGGGTTGATCCCCGCGGTCACCTCCTCGTGTGACGACCCGGGGCCCGCCCCGCTCGCAGACTGCCTCCGCGACCAGGAGGGAGGGAAACACCTGCGCGGACAGCCACCACAGGGCGTTCGGACCCCGGCCGCCCGCCGCCCATGTCCCGTACGGCTCCGAACCCGTGTCCCGGTCCCGGTCCCGGTCCCGGTCCCGGTCCCGGTCCCGGGGCCGTCCCCGCTCGTCCCGTCCCCGCTTCCGTACGACCTCTGGCAGGCTCACCGTGTCCCGCACCCTGATCGTCACCAATGACTTCCCGCCCCGCCAGGGCGGCATAGAGACCTTTGTCCATGAGATGGCCGTCCGCTTCCCCCGCGACGGGGTGGTCGTCTACACCTCCGCCACCCCGGGCGGCGAGGCCTTCGACGCACGGCTCCCCTTCCCCGTGGTCCGCGACCGCGCCCGGATGCTCCTCCCCACGGGCCGCCCCACCCGGCGGGCGGCGGAGCTGATCCGGCGCCACCGCTGCGACAGCGTGTGGTTCGGCGCGGCGGCTCCCCTGGGGCTGATGACCCCGGCCCTGCGGCGGACCACCGACGCGAAGCGGTTCGTCGCCACGACCCACGGCCACGAGGTGTGGTGGGCCCGCACCCCGGGCGCGCGGGCGCTGCTGCGGCGCGTCGGCGCGCAGGTGGACTGCCTGACCCACCTGGGCGGTTACACCCGGGAGCGGATCGCCCGCGCGATCGGCCCCGAGGCCGCCGCCCGGATGCGCAGGCTCACCCCCGGCGTGGACGCGGCCCTCTTCCACCGCCGGGGACAAGGGGCCGAGGTGCGCTCCCGGTACGGCCTGGGGGAGCGGCCGGTGGTGCTCTGCGCCGCCCGGCTGGTGCCCCGCAAGGGCCAGGACACCCTCGTCCGGGCGCTGCGCCGGGTGCACCGCGTACGCCCCGACACGGCACTCCTGCTCGTCGGCGGCGGACCGTACGAACGCGAGCTGCGCGAACTCGCCGTCCGGGAAGGGGTGTCGGACTCCGTCGTCCTCGCGGGCGGCCACCCCCACGAGGCCATGCCGTCCTTCTACGCGGCGGCCGACGTCTTCGCCATGCCGTGCCGCACCCGCCGGGCCGGTCTGGAGGTGGAGGGGCTCGGGATCGTCTTCCTGGAGGCCGCCGCCGCGGGCCTGCCCGTCGTCGTCGGCGCGTCGGGCGGCGCGCCCGACGCCGTGCGGGACGGCGAGACGGGCTTCGTGGTGGACGGACGGAGCGCCCCCGAGGTCGCCGGGCGGCTGCTGGAGCTGCTCGGCGATCGCGAACTGGCGCGGAGGATGGGCGCCGACGGCCGGTCCTGGGTCCGCTCGGAGTGGGGCTGGGAGCAGCGTTACCGGGAGCTGGCCGGTCTGCTGCGCGGCGAGGCCTGACGCCGCCCGTCCCGGGCCGCGTCAGGCTTCGCCGTCGTGCCGTCGTTGCCGTCCTGCCGTCGTTCCGTCCTCAGCGCGGGCGGGCTTCGATGATGTACAGCCCCGGCCCGTCCAGCGCCAGGGTGCTGGTGTGCTCGTACCCGGCCTGGTCGAGGAGGGCCGCGTACTCGGCCTCGGTGCGCTCCCGGCCGCCGAGGCCGAAGAGCATGACCATGTCCAGCGAGGCGGCGAGGCCGGGCTCCGGCTCCTCCGGAAGCACCGCCTCCACGATCAGCAGCCGTCCGTCGGCGTCACTCTGCGCCCGGCGGCACTCCCGCAGGATCGCCAGCGCCTGTTCGTCGTCCCAGTCGTGCAGGATCCACGAGAGGAGATGGGTGCCCGCCGAGGGCACGGCGGAGAAGAAGTCGCCCGACTTCACCGCCGCCCGCTCCTCCAGCCCGGCCGCGTCCAGCGCCTTCCGCGCGTCCTCCGCCAGCTGCGGCAGGTCGAAGACGGTGCCGGTCGCCCCGGGGTGCCGGGTCAGGATCTCCGCGAGCAGATGCCCCAGACCGCCGCCGATGTCCACGATCTCGCCCGCGTCACCGAAGTCGTAGGCGGCGGCGACCGCCCGCGCGGTCCGCTGGGTGAAGCTGACCATCGCCCCGTTGAAGATCGCCCCGTCCTCGGGGTTCTCGGCGAAATGACCGAAGTAGGTGTTCCCGAACCTGCTCTCGAACGAAGGCCGCCCGGTCCGCAGCGTCACCATCGGATCGTCCAGCATCCGGTACGTGATCCGGTACATCAGCCGGTACCACGAGCGAAGCGACTCGGGGTGCCCCGATTCGAGCACGGCGCTCTTCTCCGTACGCGCGTACGCCCCCTCGTCCGTGAGCCCCAGCACCCCGCCCGAGACCAGCGGGCGCAGCATCCTCTTCAGCGCGTCCGGCTGCGAGCCGGTCGCCTCGGCGAGCACGGCGAGCGGCACGGGCGCGTCGGCCACCAGGTCCGGTATGCCGAGTTCGACGGCGGTCTGAAGCGCCCGTTCGTTGAGGTATTCCCAGGACTGGGCGAAGAGTGTGTCGATCGTGGTGGACGATGAAGTCGTCATGTGTGCCGAGCTCCTTGGAGAGAGCGGACCGGTCTGGTCGGGAAGCATCCCCGGACCCGCCGTCCCGGGACCGGCCGCGGCGGCCGTTCCCCTCGGGCGGGCGCGGGTCATGCGCAGGAATATGCCCGAACGTGGTCAAAGATCGGTCAACGCCTCGGTCCGCGCGAGGACTTGGGCGACCGCTGTTCCTGTGCGGGCGATCAGCCGTTTCCGGGAGGCCGTCATGCGCGCCCGCCGGGTGGGCCGCCGCCGTGCCGACGGGGACGGAGGTTGACTTCTCCGTAAAACATGATGAGTTCCGGTTCCCCCTGGGCTGTTGTGGCAGCCGTGGTGAGCGTTTCCGACCCCTCAGGAGGAACCATGGCTTCCGACTCGTCGCCCCCGGCGCCGGTGCCCACCGTGTCGCTGATCGTGCCGACATTCAACGAGGCGGCGAACATCGATGAGCTGCTCGACAGTGTGTGCGCGGCGTTCCCGACGGGTCTGGAGATCGAGGTGCTGTTCGTCGACGACTCGACGGACGACACGCCGGAGGTCGTCGAGAGGGCGGCGGCGCGCTGCCCGATGCCGGTGTCGGTGCTGCACCGGGAGGTCGCCGAGGGGGGCCTCGGCGGGGCGGTGGTGGCCGGGATCGCGCGTACGAGTGCTCCGTGGATCGTGGTGATGGACGCGGATCTCCAGCATCCGCCGCACCTGGTGCCGCAGTTGGTCAAGGCGGGTGAGCACGCGGCGGCCGAGCTGGTCGTGGCCAGCAGATACGCGGAGGGCGGTGGGCGCGACGGACTCGCCGGCGGTTACCGGACAGCGGTCTCGGGGGCGTCGACCGCGCTGACCAAGGCGCTGTTCCCCCGACTGCTGCGTGGCGTCTCCGATCCGATGAGCGGGTTCTTCGCCATCCGGCGGGAGGCGATCGACCGCGCCGTGCGCGAGGCCGAGACACGGCAGGAAGGAGGGCTGCGACCGCTCGGCTACAAGATTCTGCTGGAGCTGGCGGTGCGCTGCCGGCCGCGTGGAGTGGTGGAGGTGCCGTACGCGTTCGGGGAGCGGTTCGCCGGCGAGTCCAAGTCCACGGTGCGGGAGGGGCTGCGGTTCCTCCGGCATCTGGCGGATCTGCGGACCAGCGACAAAAGCGCTCGGATGGTCGCCTTCGGACTGATCGGGGTTTCCGGCCTCGTGCCGAATCTGCTGGCGCTGTGGGTGCTGACCGGTGCCACCAGCCTGCATTACGCGGTGGCTGAGGTGCTGGCCAATCAGCTGGGGGTGCTGTGGAACTTCGCCCTGCTGGAGTTCCTGGTCTACCGGAGCGGGAAGCCGGGGCGCGGTGCGAGACGGCTGCTGGGGTTCGCGGTGCTCAGCAATGCCGACCTGCTGGCGCGGATCCCGTTGATGATGCTGCTCGTGGAGCGGGCCGGGCTGGGGCCGGTGACCGCGACCGTGATCAGTCTCGTGGTGGTCTTCGTGGTGCGGTTCCTCCTGGTGGACACGTTGGTCTACCGGCGCAGGCGAACGGCCGCCGAGCGCGCGGCGAGTCCGCCGGCCGCCGGGGTGCGGGACAGGCACGCTGCTTAGCCGACAAGGCAAACTCGTGGCGGGCCGCCCGGGCCGGCCAGCACACTCCCAGCGATGATCTCGCCAGTTCCCTCCCGGACGAACAGAGGCCCGAGCGACGTGCTGACAGCCCCCATTGACGCGGGAACGCATCCGTCTTCCGCGGCCCGGCCCGCGGTCGCGGTGGCGGGCGCCGTGACGGCGGTGCTGCTCGCGCTGTCCGGCAGGTACGGCTACAACGTCGACGAGCTGTACTTCCGGCTTCTCGGCGAACGCGGCTGGGCCTGGGGTTATACCGACCAGCCACCGCTGGTGCCGACCGTGGTGCACACCACCACCCGGCTTCTCGGCGACACGGTGTGGGCGATCCGGGTGCCGGCGGCGCTGTGCGCGGGCGCGGTGGTGCTGCTCGGGTCGCTGATCACCGCCGAACTCGGCGGCACCCGCCGGGCCCAGACCCTCTCCGCCCTGGGCCTGGGCAGCTCGTTCCTGGTCCTCAGCGTCGGCCACATCATGGTGACCACCACCCTGGACATGCTCGCGTGGGCGGCGATCCTGCTGTTCGTGCTGCGGGCGCTGTTGCGCGGTGAGGGCAAGTGGTGGCTGTGGGCGGGTGTGGTGCTGGGGCTGGCGCTGTACGCCAAGTACATCGTGGTGCTGCTGCCGGTGGCGCTGCTGGTGGGGCTGGCGCTGGTCGGGCCGCGGAAGGTGTTCCGCGACCGGTGGCTGTACGGGGGCATCGGCCTGGCGCTGGTCATCGGCTCGCCGAACCTGGTCTACCAGGCCGTCCACGGCTTCCCGCAGCTGCGGATGGCCGATGCGCTGGGCGCCACCGACGGTCCGATGAACCGGGTCATCTTCCTGCCGGGCCTGGTGATCCTGCTGGGTCCCGTGCTGACGGCGGTGTGGGTGGCGGGGCTGGTGAAGCTTCTGCGCGATCCGGTGTGGCGGCCGGTGCGGGCACTGGCGCCGGCGTTCGCGGTCGGGGTGGCGCTGACCGTCTACGGCGGCGGCCGTCCTGATTACGTCGGCGGATTCCTGATCGGGCTGTTCGCGGCCGGGGCGGTGGTCGTCGACCGGTGGACGGGGCGGCGCCGATCCCGGTGGGTACTGCTGTGCGCCGGGCTGACCGCCGGTGCGGTCCTGCAGGTGCTGACGGCCCTGCCGGTGCTGCCGCGGAACTCCCCGCTCGTGCCGCTGAACAACATCTCTCTGGAGAGCATCGGCTGGCCCCGGCTGGCCGGGCAGGTGCGCACGGCGTACGAGGTCCTGCCGCCACAGCAGCGGGAGCGGGCGGTGGTGCTGGCCGCCAATCTCGGTGAGGCGGGTGCGCTGGACCGCTACGGGCGGGGTCTGCCCGAGGTGTACAGCGGCCACAATGAGCTGCACGCGTGGGGTCCGCCGCCGGACAGCGCCGATGTGGTGGTCGCGGTGGGTGTCGACCGGAGCCGGCTGACCGCCGACTTCACCTCGTGCGCCGTTGTCGGGAAGGTCGACAACGGCGTCGGCGTCGAGAACGCGGAACAGGGCGCGCCGATCACGGTGTGCCACGGCCGCAAGGCCTCCTGGGCCCTGCTGTGGCCCGCCTACCACTACTTGAGCGGCTGACCTCCGGGCTGCCCCGGGCTGTCCGCGAATCGACGACTCAGCGGGAGATGAGGTGTGATGACGGCATCCCTCGACAGGGAATCCAGGACGGTCGCGGTCGGACCGGGGGCGTTCCACCCGGCGCCCCCGGCATGGCGGCCGGTCGCCGTGGTGGTGGCCGCGCTGACCGTGCTGCTGTTCGCCTTCTCCGGTGAGTACGGCTATCACGCGGACGAGTTGTACTTCCGGCTGCTGGGGGAGCACGGCCCCGCCTGGGGATATGTGGACCAGCCGCCGCTGCTGCCGATGGCCGTACGGCTCGCCGCGGAGATCTTCGGCGACAGCTTGTGGGCGATCCGGGTGCCGGCGGTGCTGTGCGCGGGCGCGGTGACCCTGCTCGGGGCGATGATCGCCGCCGAGCTGGGCGGTTCCCGGCGGGCCCAGACGCTGACCGCGTTCGGGGTGGCCACGTCGACGATGGTGCTCAGCCTCGGCCACTGGATCCTCACCACCAGCTTCGACACCGTGGCGTGGGCGGCGATCCTGCTGTTCGTGCTGCGGGCGCTGTTGCGCGGTGAGGGCAAGTGGTGGCTGTGGGCGGGTGTGGTGCTGGGGCTGGCGCTGTACGCCAAGTACATCGTGGTGCTGCTGCCGGTGGCGCTGCTGGTGGGGCTGGCGCTGGTCGGGCCGCGGAAGGTGTTCCGCGACCGGTGGCTGTACGGGGGCATCGGCCTGGCGCTGGTCATCGGCTCGCCGAACCTGGTCTACCAGGCCGTCCACGGCTTCCCGCAGCTCCGGATGGCGGAGGGGCTGGCGGGCACCGACGGTGAGGCGAACCGTGCCATGTTCGCCACGAACCTGATCCTGCTGTTCGGCCCGGTGCTGTTCGTGCTGTGTGTGATCGGGCTGGTCGAACTCTTCCGGGTGCCGGAGTGGAAACCCGTACGGACACTGGCGGTCGGTTATCTCGTCGCGACCGCGGCGGCGTATCTCATCGAGGGCGGCCGGCCGGACTACACCGGCGGACTGCTGATCGCGCTGCTGGCCGCCGGGTGCGTGGCGGCCGACCGGTGGGCGGGCGTCCGCAGGCTGCGGCTCGCGGTGCTCGCGGTCTGTCTGGTGCTCACCACCGCGGTACAGACACTGCTGTCGCTGCCGGTGATCCCCAAGAGCGCGCTGCGCGACTTCCAGATCGCCAGCATGGCGATGGAGACGGTGGGCTGGCCCCGTATGGTCGAGCAGACCGAGGCGGCCTACCGCGCGCTGTCTGAGGAGGACCGCTCCCGCGCGGTCATCCTCACCGAGAACTTCGGTGAGGCGGGTGCGCTGGACCGCTACGGGCGGGGTCTGCCCGAGGTGTACAGCGGCCACAATGAGCTGCACGCGTGGGGTCCGCCGCCGGACAGCGCCGATGTGGTGGTCGCGGTGGGTGTCGACCGGAGCCGGCTGACCGCCGACTTCACCAGCTGCGAGACCGTCGACCACATCGACAACCGTCTGGGTATCGACAATCCGGAGCAGGGCGTGCCGATCACGGTGTGCCACGGCCCCAAGAAGCCCTGGCGCACCCTGTGGCCAGCCTATCGGCATTACAACGCCTATCTGTAGAGAGCATCTTGGAGCCGCGCTCTCCGACGACCTGCTTCGCTGCACGGTAAAAGTCGTGGATCAGCCGCCGGGTTCCCCCGACACTGGAAATCGCTGGACTGCGTACGCCCATCCAATCAACTTCCGGACGGCCCCTTCGGGGTGGAGGCGTGATATGAGTACCGAGGTTTCCGAGGCGCAGGCGCGATGCGCTGTAGCAGACATCTTCAACTCGACGCTCGCTTCATCGGCGATCGGTGCCGCATGGGAGCTCGGAGCTTTCGAGGAACTGAGGAAGAACGGCAAGCTGGACATCGCGGATTTCGCTGTGCGCCGTGACCTGCACGAGCCGGCGGTTGTCGGCATGTTTACCGCACTGGCGAGTGTGGGAATCGTGCGGCGGGATGGCGCGACCGTCGGCCTCGGCCCTTATTTTGACGAGGCCGACCGGCACCGTTCACTGTTCCACTGGCTCAATCAGGGCAGCGGTGAACTCTTCCGCCGTATGCCGCAGGTGATCTCGAACAAGAACCGTGTCGGAGAGTTCTACCGGCGGGACGCGGCGGCTATCAGTTATGCCTGCCGGGAGATCAGTGAGCGCTATTTCGACCCCGCCTTCTGGGCGGCGGTCGACGGCCTGGGCTACACCCCGACCACAGTCGCCGACCTGGGATCCGGCAGCGGTGAGCGGCTGATCCAGATCGCCCAGCGGTTCCCCGGCGTCCGCGGTGTCGGGGTGGACATCGCGGACGGCGCGATCAGCATGGCGGAAAAGGAGGTGACCGCCAGGGGATTCGGCGACCAGATCTCCTTTGTGCGTGGCGACGCGCGCACGATCGACCAGGTCCCGGCGCGCGAGAAATTCGCTGAGGCCGACCTGCTCACTTGCTTTATGATGGGGCACGATTTTTGGCCCCGTGAGAACTGCGTACAGACGCTGCGAAAGCTGCGCGCGGCATTCCCGAATGTGCGCCGATTCCTGCTCGGAGATGCCACCCGTACCGTCGGCATACCGGACCGAGAACTCCCCGTGTTCACGCTGGGATTTGAGTTCGGGCACGACATGATGGGCGTTTACCTGCCGACCCTCGACGAGTGGGACGGAGTATTCGAAGAGGGCGGCTGGCGCTGTGTGAAGAAGCACGCCATCGACTCACTCTCGGTCTCGGTGGTCTTCGAACTCGAATAGCCGCACCTGTATATGAGTACCGGTCACGTCGGCAGAGGGGGTTTCCATGGGTGAGTGGCGCGATCGGCACCTGGACGAATTATTCGCCGAGCAGGCCGCGAGGACGCCGGACCGTGTCGCGGTGGTGTCCGAGGGCCGGTCGGTGAGCTACCGGGAACTCGACGCCCGTGCGGAGCGGCTGGCCGATGTGCTGGCCGGTCGCGGGGCGGGGCCCGAGCGGTTCGTCGCACTGCTGCTGACCCGCTCCACCGAGATGATCGTGGCCATCCTCGCCGTACTCAAGTCCGGTGCCGGCTACGTCCCGATCGACCCGGATTACCCGGCCGACCGCATCGCCCACCTCCTCGGCGACGCGGGCCCGGTGACGACGATCACGACCGCCGGAGTGCGCGCCGGGCTGCCGTCCCCGGACACTCTCGCCTCGACCGACTGGCTGATCCTGGACGAGTACGAGGACGAGTACAACCAGGAGCAGGAGCAGGAGCAGGAGCAGGAGCAGGAGCGGGCCGGGGAGCGCCGCCCGCACGTCCCGCGCTCCCCGGAGAACCCCGCCTACATCATCTACACCTCCGGCTCGACCGGCCGGCCGAAGGGCGTGGTGGTCCCCCACAGCAATGTGAGTCGGCTGCTCTCCTCCACCGCCCACTGGTACGACTTCGACGAGCGGGACGTCTGGCCGCTGTTCCACTCCTTCGCCTTCGACGTGTCGGTCTGGGAGATCTGGGGCGCGTTGCTCCACGGCGGCAAGCTGGTCGTCGTCCCGCGCGCCGTCACCCGCGCCCCCGCCGACTTCCTGCGCCTCCTGGTCGAGGAACGGGTCACCGTCCTCAACCAGACGCCGTCGGCGTTCTACCAGCTCATGGCCGCCGACCGGGAGGACCCCGCGCTCGGAGCCCGACTCGCGCTGCGCCACGTGGTGTTCGCCGGCGAGCCGCTGGACCTCGGGAAGCTCGCCGACTGGTACGAGCGCCACGACGACCGCGCGCCGACGCTGGTCAACATGTACGGCATCACCGAGACCACGGTGCACTCCTCCTACCTCGCACTGGACCGCGATGCCGCGGCCCGTGCCACCGGCAGCGCCATCGGCGTCGCCATCCCCGACCTGGCCTTCCATGTGCTGGACGACGATCTGAGGCCCGTACCGGCAGGCGCGGAGGGAGAGCTGTACGTGGCCGGTCCCGGGCTCGCGCGCAACTACGCGGGCCGGCCGGGGCTGACCGCGGAGCGTTTTGTCGCCTGTCCGTTCGGCCCGCCCGGGGCCCGTATGTACCGCTCGGGCGACCTGGTGCGGTCGCTGCCGGACGGTGGCCTCGAATACCTCCGGCGCGGAGACGACCAGGTGAAGATCCGCGGGTTCCGGATCGAACCGGGCGAGATCTCGGCCGCGCTGACCCGGGACGCCTCGGTCGACCAGGCCGCCGTGGTGGTCCGCGACGAGGGGGCGGGCGGACGCAGACTGGTGGCGTACGTCGTGCCGGCCGGCTCCGCCCGCCCCACCCCGTCCCGGCTGCGGTCCGCGCTGGCCGCCCGGCTGCCGGGACATATGATCCCCACCGCGTTCCACGTCATGCCGGCCTTCCCGCTCACCGCCAACGGCAAGCTGGACCGCCGGGCGCTGCCCGCGCCCACCCGCCGGGACAGCGTCGACGCCGACTACGCGGCCCCGCGGGGCGCCACGGAGGAGGCACTGGCCGACATCTGGCGCGAGGTGCTCGGGATCGAGTGGATCGGTGCCGACGACGACTTCTTCGAACTCGGCGGCGACTCGCTGTCCGTGGTGCGGGTCCTGTCGCGGATGCGCGCCGGCCCGGGGCCGCGGCTGACGGCCGCGGAGTTCTTCGCCGCCCCCACCGTCCGGGCACTGGCTGCACACCCCGCCCGGGCCACGGCGGACGCCCCGGAGCGCATACCGGCGGCACCCCGCACCGGAGCACCGCCGCTCTCCTTCACGCAGCAGCGGTTCTGGCTCTTCCACGAACTCGACCCCGGAGAGGCCGAGTACAACGTCCACACCGCGCTGCGGCTGCGCGGCCCCCTCGACGTCCCGGCGCTGCGCACCGCCCTCGCTGGACTGATCGCCCGCCACGAACCGCTGCGGACCACCGTCGTCTCCCACGGCGGCCACCCCGCCGCCGTCATCGCCCCGGCCGAGGGCTTCCCGGTCCCGCTGACCGTGACGGACCTCTCCGCGCCGACCGACGACGAAGCGGAGGCCGCACAGCGACGGCTGCTGACGGAGGAGGTCGCCCGGCCCTTCGACCTGGCCACCGGCCCGGTCCTGCGGGTGCTGCTGATCCGCCGCGGCGAACGCGATCACGTCCTGGTGATCGGAGCGCATCACCTCGCCACCGACGGCTGGTCGACGGGGCTGATCACCGACGAGCTGAGCGCGCGCTATGCCGCCGCGCGCCGCGGCGAGCCCGCCGAGGCGGAGCCGCTGCCGGTCGGCTACGGCGACTACGCGGCCTGGCAGCGCGCCACCATGGACAACGGCCGGCTGGCGCCCCAGATCGAGTACTGGCGCACGCGGCTGGCAGGGGCGGCACCGCTGCAACTGCCCACCGACCGGCCCCGCCCGGCGCTGAAGACCTCGGCCGGCGCGGCGCACCGCTTCACCCTCGGCCGCCGGCACGTCGCCGACCTCAAGGAACTGGGCGCCGCCCACGGTGCCACGCTCTTCATGACCCTGACCGCCGCGCTCCAGGCCCTGTTCGCGCGCTACTCCGGCCAGCGGGACATCGCCCTGGGCACCGTGGTCTCCGGCCGTGACCACCCCCAGGTCGAGCAGCTGGTCGGAGCGTTCATCAACACCGTGGTGCTCCGCTCCGACGTACGCGGCGAGCTGCCGTTCCACGCGCTCCTCGGCGAGGTGCGCGAGACGGTACTCGGGGCCTTCGCCCACCGGGACCTCCCGTTCGACAGGCTGGTGGACGCGCTCGGCGTCGAGCGTGATCCGAGCCGTACCCCGCTGGTCCAGGCGATGCTGCTGCTGCAGAACGCCCCGGCCGGCACCGGGGAATTCGCCGGGCTGCGCACCACGGCCGTCGCACTGCCACGCCCGGCCGCGATGTTCGACCTCACCGTGGACTGCACCGAGCGGGCCGGGGCACTGGAGGTGACGGTCGAGTACAACACCGATCTCTTCGACGCCACGACGGTCGAGCGGCTGGCGGGCCATCTGCGGGTGCTGCTGGCGGGAGTGTGCGCGGATCCGGCGCGCCAGGTGCGCGATCTGCCACTGCTGACGGCGGACGAACGCGACACCCTGCTGACCGGCTGGAACGACACCGCGACCGCACTGCCGACGACGCTCGGTGTGCACCGCCAGTTCGCCGAACGGGCCCGCACGGCCCCGGACGCGCCCGCCGTCACCCATCGCGAGCGGACCCTCACCTACGCCCGGCTGGACGCCGATGCCAACCGGCTGGCACACCACCTCATCTCTCTCGGCGTCGTCCGGGGCACCCCCGTGGTGCTGAACCTGGAGCGCAGGCCACAGCTGATCGTGGCCATGCTCGCGGTGCTCAAGGCCGGCGGCGCGTATGTGCCGACCGATCCGGACATTCCGCCGGCGCGGCTCGGGCAGCTCCTGACGGAGACCGCCACCCTCGTGCTGCTGACCTCCGCTGGGCCGGCCGCGCGGCTGTCCTCTTCCCCGGCTTCCCCGGCTTCCCCGGCACAGATCATCGACCTCGACGCCGCGGGGCCGGAGATCGCCCGGTATCCCGAGAGCGACCCCCTGGTGGAGACCGGGCCCGACGACCTCGCCTACATCGTCTACACCTCCGGGTCCACCGGCCGCCCCAAGGGCGTCGCGGTGCCGCACGGCGCACTGACCGACTACTGCGCCTGGCACAACGACGCGCTGAGGATCGGCCCCGAGGACCGTGGATCGTCCGTGGTCGGCCTGGCCTTCGACGTCGCGGTCGGCGAGGTGTGGCCGTATCTGTGCGCGGGCGCCCGCGTGGACCAGCCCGACCAGGAAACGCTGGACGATCCGACAGCGCTGGTGGAGTGGTTCGCGGAGACCGGCACCACAGTCGCCTATCTGCCGACCCCGCGCATCGAATCCCTGCTGGACATACCGGCGATCACCACCACCCGGCTGCGCACTGTCCTGGTCATCGGCGACTCGCTGCGCCGCAGGCCGCGGCCCGGGCTGCCGTTCACCCTGGTGAACGCGTACGGGCCCGCCGAGGCGACGGTGGCCGCGACCCGGGCGAGGGTCGAACCGGCCGGGCCCGGCGCGCCGGCCGGACTGCCGGTCATCGGCACCCCGCTGCACAACACCGCCGCCTACGTTCTCGACGACCGGCTGCGCCCGGCGCCCGTCGGAGTCCCCGGCGAGCTGTACCTGGCGGGCGCGGGTCTGGCCCGGGGCTATCTGGGCCGCCCCGCTCTGACGGCGGAACGCTTCGTGGGCTGCCCCTTCGGGCCTCCTGGGACCCGGATGTACCGCACCGGCGACATCGTGCGATGGCTGCCGGACGGCACCCTGGACTTCCTCGGCCGACTCGACGACCAGGTCAAACTGCGCGGCTACCGCATCGAGCTCGGCGAGATCGAGAGCGTTCTGGCCCGCCGCGAGGAGTTCTCCCAGGTGTTCGTCACTGTCCGGGAGCCGTCCCCGGGCCGCCGGTCGCTGGTCGCCTATCTCGTCGCCGACCGCGCCACCGCGCCCGGCCAGGAGGAGCTCGCCGGATACGTCGCCTCCGTACTGCCGGAGTACATGGTCCCGTCCTCCTTCGTGCTGCTCGACGCACTGCCGCTGACCGCGAACGGCAAGATCGACCGGCAGGCGCTGCCCGAACCCGCTCCGGCCGGCGGGGAGGACGCCGAATACGTGGCGCCCGGCAATGAGATAGAGGAGGCCCTGGCCGCCGCCTGGGCGGAGGTGCTCGGCGTCGAGCGGGTCGGCGTCCAAGACAACTTCTTCGACCTCGGCGGCGATTCGATCAGCGGTCTGCGGACCGCCGCGCAGGCCCGCCGGGCCGGACTGCGGATGGCGCCCAAGGACCTCCTCCAGCGGCAGACCATCGCGGCGCTGAGCGCCGTTGTGACCGTGGAACCGACGGGGGTGGCCACCGGCCCCGCACCGTCCGTCCCGCCGTTCGCGCTCAGCGGCCTGGACCCGGCCGGGGTACGGCGGCTGACCGGGGACGGCTCGGCCGAGGACGCCTACCCGCTGACCCCGATGCAGAGCGGGCTGCTCTTCCACAACCTGATGCACGCCGAACACGGCATGTACGTCGAACAGTTCCACTTCCCGCTGGACGGCATCCGCGAACCGGACCTGCTCGCCACCGCCTGGCAGCGGGTGACCGACCGCACCCCCGTACTGCGCACCTCGCTGGTCTGGGACGGCCTGGCCGAACCGCTCCAGGTCGTGCGCACCGGCGTACGTGTACCGGTGGCCCGGCTCGACTGGACGGCCCTGGACGAGACTGGGCGGCAGCAGGCCCTGGAGCGGTATCTGGCCCAGGACCGCGCGCGCGGCCTCGATCTGCACACCGCGCCGCTCGCCCGGGTCGCCGTCGCCCGTCTGGGCGGCGACCGGGTCCGGCTGGTGTGGACGTTCCACCATCTGCTGCTGGACGGCTGGAGCGTCGCGCAGGTCCTGTCCGAGGTGCTCGGTGAGTACGCCGCGCTCGCCGACGGCACCCCGTACACCCCGCGACAGCGCCGCACCTACGCCGAGTTCGTCGGCTGGCTGGCGGGGCAGGACACGACCGCCGCCGAGAAGTACTGGAGGGCCGCGCTCGCCGGCCGTGAGTCGCCCACCCCCCTGCCGTATGACCGGACGCGCCCCGACGCCCACCAGGCCGCCCCCGACGCCGCGCGGGAGCTGCGGCTGCCGGCCGGGGCGACCGGCCGGCTGGCAGCCGCGGCGAAGCGGGCCGGAGTGACGGTGAACACCGTGGTGCAGGGCTTGTGGGCGCTGCTGCTGGCCCGCCACAGCGGTGAGCGGGACGTGCTGTTCGGCGCCACGGTCGCCGGCCGGCCCGACGAGCTGGCGGACGCGGAATCGGTGATCGGTCTGTTCATCAACACCCTGCCGGTGCGGATCCGCGTCGACCCGGACAGCGAGCTGACGGCCTGGCTGAGGCGGGTGCAGAACGAGCAGGCCGAGGCGCGCGCCCATGAGCGGGTCTCGCTCGCCCAGGTGCGGTCATGGGCGCCGGAGCGGGCGCCCGGCGGACTGTTCGACAGCGTCGTGGCCTTCGAGAACTTCCCGGCCGACCTCGGTCCCGCGGACTACGGGCTGCGGCTCGGCGACATCGAGGCCAGCAACACCTCCAACTACCCGCTGAACGTCATCGTCCAGCTCGCCGACGAGCTGAAGGTGCTGCTGCGCTACGACACCGCGCTGTTCGACGCGCACACCGTGGAGCGGCTCGTCGGCCATCTGCGCACCCTGCTGGAGGAGACCGCCCGCGACCCCGGCCGCCGGGTCGGCGAGCTGCCCATGCTCACCGAGGCCGAGCGGCACACCCTCCTGCACACCTGGACCGACACCGCCTCGGCCCACCCGATCGACCGCCGGCTGGACACGGTCGTCGCCGAGCGGGCACAGGCACGGCCGGACGCGGTCGCCGTCGTCGACGGCGCACGGCGGCTGACCTACGGCGAGCTGGACCGCCGCGCCAACCAACTGGCACACCATCTGCGCGCCGCCGGCGCGGGACGGGACACCCTGGTCGGCATCGCCGTCGAGCGGAGCGCGGAGGTCGTCGTGGCCATCCTCGGCACGCTCAAGGCGGGCGCCGCGTATGTGCCGCTCGATCCCGAGTTCCCCGCCGAACGGGTCGCCGCCATGCTGGCCGAGTCGCGCCCCCCGGTCCTGCTCACCCAAGAACATCTGCTCGCCCGGCTGCCGCGGACGGACGCCCACGTGGTGTGCCTGGACCGGGACGCGGCGGTCGTCGGGGCGCGCCCCACCACCGCTCCGGCGGCCGGCGGGGACGCCGGCGACCTGGCCTACGTCACCTACACCTCGGGCTCCACCGGCCGCCCCAAGGGGGTGATGGTGGAACACCGCTCGCTGTTCAACATCGTCACCGAGGCCGGCCGGCTCTACGGCCTGGGCCCCGGCGGCCGGATGCTGCAGTTCTACACAATGAGCTTCGACGGCGGCGTCTGGGAGGTCTTCCTGACCCTGACCGCCGGTGCCACCCTCGTCATCGCGGACCCCGAGGCCCGCCGGAGCCCGGCCCGCCTCGCCGAGCAGTTGCGCGCCGAGGAGATCACCGCACTGACACTGCCGCCGGCCGTGGCCGCCGTACTGGACGCCGCGACGCTGCCCGGCGTACGCAGCCTGGGGCTCGCCGGGGATGTGCTCGCGCCCGAGCTCGCCCGCGAATGGGCACGGGGACGCCGGCTGTTCAATATCTACGGGCCCAGCGAGGCGACCCTGTCCGTCGCCCTGCACCGGGTCGACCCCGAGGCCGCCGTGCACCGGGTGCCGCTCGGGCCACCGGTGCCCAACACCCGCTTCTACGTCCTCGACGAGCGGCTGGCCGTGGTCCCGGTCGGGGTCACCGGCGAGCTCTACATCGGCGGCGCCGGCCTGGCCCGCGGTTACCTCGGGCGGCCCGCGCTGACCGCCGAGCGGTTCGTCGCCGATCCGTTCGGCCCGCCGGGATCCCGCCTCTACCGAACCGGTGACCTGATCCGCTGGACCCCCAAAGGACAGCTGGAGTTCGCCGGACGGACGGACGCCCAGGTCAAGATCCGCGGCTACCGGGTCGAGCCCGCCGAGGTGGAGAGCGCGCTGCTGCGACAGCCCGGCGTCGCCGAGGCGGTCGTGATCGCCAGGGACGACGGCACCGGCCACAAACGGCTGGTCGGCTACATCGTGCCGGACGAGGGCCGTGCTGCCCCGGAGAGCGCCGCACTGCTGGCCGCCCTGGGCGTCCACCTCCCCGGCTACATGGTGCCATCGGCCCTGGTCGCCCTGGAGGAACTGCCGCTCGGCCCCACCGGCAAGGTCGACGCGCGGGCGCTGCCGGCACCGGGCCGGGCCGGCCCGGGCGCCGCCGGCCATGTCCCGCCCCGGACCCCGACGGAAGAGGCCCTGGCACTCATCTGGGGGGAGCTGCTGGGGTGTGAACGGATCGGGGTCGAGGACAGCTTCTTCGACCTCGGCGGCGACTCCATCATCAGCCTGCGACTGATGTCGCGGATCCGCGGCAGGTTCGCCGTGGACGTCTCGCCCCGTGACTTCTTCGACGCCCCCACCATCGCCGATCTCGCCGAGCGCCTGGAGGAGAAGATCCTGGCGCAGTTGGAAGAAGCCGTCGGAGGCGGCTCCCTATGACCAGCTCCGCAGCGGACCTGCCCGACGGCCCGACCCCCGCGACCCCCGCGACCCCCGCCACCCCGGCCTCACGCGCCACCCCGGCCACCCCGGCCTCACGCGCCGAGCGCGCCGCCGCGCTGCCGGCCCATGTACAGGAGCTGCTGCGCGCCCGGCTCGCCGGCCGGGCCGGCGCGGACACCATCCCGCGCCTCGGACACGACGGACCGGTCGCGCTCTCACCCGCCCAGGAGCGCCTCTGGTACCTGTATGAACTGGAACCGGACAGCAGCGAGTACAACACCCTGCGCGCGCTGCGGCTGCGCGGTGACCTCGATCTCGGCGCGCTGTCCGGGGCACTGACCGGGATCGTCGCCCGGCACGACGCGCTCCGCACCACCTTCGGCTCCCGCGAAGGGCATGCCGAGCAGACCGTGCGTCCGCCCGAACGGACACCGCTGCCGCTCGTCGACCTTTCGGCGGCGGGGGACGAGCGGGACGACGCGCTCAAGACGCTGCTGCTGCACGAGGCCCGGCACCCCTTCGACCTGCGCGGCGGGCCGCCGCTGCGAACGCACCTGATCCGGCTGGCGGCCGACGACCATGTCCTCGTGCTGGCCATGCACCACATCGTGACCGACGGCTGGTCGATGGGCGTGCTCACCGGCGAACTGACCGCCCACTACGCCGCGACGGTGCGGGGCGAGCCCGCCGCGCTGCCCCGACTGCCGGTGGACTACCGCGATGTCGCCGTCTGGCAGCGCGACCGGCTGACCTCCGCGCGGCTGCGCGAGGGGCTCGACCACTGGCGGCGGGAGCTGGCCGGACTGGCCCCGCTCGATCTGCCGACGACCCGGCAGCGGCCACCGGTGCGCACCAGCGCCGGCGCGCAGCACTCCTTCGAGATCCCCCCGGAGGCCGCCGCGCGCCTGCGGGAGCTGGGCCGGGAGCACAGCGCCACCCTGTTCATGACGCTGGTCGCCGCGGTCCAGCTCCTGCTGTCGCGCTGGTCGGGCAGCCGGGACCTCGCGGTGGGCACCGCGGCGGCCGGGCGCGGCCGGACCGAGACCGAGAATCTGATCGGCTTCTTCGTCAACAACCTGGTCCTGCGGTCCCGGATCGACGAGACTCGGTCGTTCGCCGAGTTGCTGCGAGCGGTGCGCATGACGGTCCTGGAGGCCTTCGCCCACGAGGACGTGCCGTTCCAGCGGGTCGTCGAGGCGCTGCGCCCGGAGCGAGACCCCAGCCGCCCGCCGCTGGCCGAGGTCGCGGTCAATCTGCACAACACCCCGCGGACCGGCACGGAGCCGCCCGGGCTGCGCATCGAGGAGATGCCGCCGCCGGTGGTCGCCTCCAGCATGGACATGTCGTTCGACTTCATCGAGAGCGGCGACCTGCTGGAGGGCCATCTCACCTACAACACGGACCTGTTCGCCGCGGACTCCGCGGCCCGGATGGCGGCGCAGCTGGTCACCCTGCTCCAGGAGCTGACCCGCCGGCCCGGCGTCCCGATGGCACGGCTGTCCGCACTGCCGGCCGCCGAGCACCGGCGGGTGACCGAGGAGTGGCCGCACTCCGGGCCCGGCCGGGAGCCCCGCACCGTACCGGAGCTGTTCGCGGCACAGGTCGCGCGGACCCCTGACGCGGACGCGCTGGTCTGCGACGAGGAGACGCTCAGCTACGCCGGGCTGGACGACCTCACCAACCGGTGGGCGCGGCTGCTGCTGGCACGGGGGGCCGGTCCGGAGACGCTGGTGGCGGTGGCGCTGCCCCGCTCCGCGCGGATGGTCGCGGCGATCCTGGCGATCCTGAAGACCGGTTCGGCCTATCTGCCGTTGGACCCCAAGAGCCCCGCGGAACGAAACCGGCTGATGGTCGAGGACGCCCGCCCGCTGCTGGTGCTGACCTCAGCCGGGTTCGGCGGCGGTACGGAACTCGGCGCGCCCGCGCTGTCTCTGGACGACACGGACACCCGAGCCGCCGCCGGACAGCTGCCCGGCACTCCGCTGGAGGCCGCCGAACTCCCCACCCCGCTGCTGCCGGGCCACCCGGCGTACATCACCTACACCTCGGGCTCCACCGGCCGCCCCAAGGGCGTGGTGGTCACCCACACCGGTGTGCACGGCCTCGTCGCGGCGCAGTCGACGCACTTCGGCACCGGCCGTGGCGCGCGGGTGCTGTCGTTCGCCTCGCTCGGCTTCGACGCGGCCTTCTCCGAGCTGGGCATGGCGCTGCTGTCCGGCGGTGCGCTGGTCGTCGTCGGTCAGGAGCGGATCCTGCCCGGGCAGCCGCTGGCCGATGTGCTGGCCGAGCACCGGGTCACCCATGTGACCCTGCCGCCCGGCGCGCTGTCCGCGCTCACCCCGGGGACGCTGCCGGAAGACCTGACGCTGATCGTGGCGGGCGAAGCCTGCCCGCCCGCGGTGGCCCGTGCCTGGTCCGCCCATCACCGCATGATCAACGCCTATGGGCCCACCGAGTCCACGGTCTGCGCCAGCATGAGCGCCCCGCTGACCTCGGACACCGCCGACGGCGACTCGGTCCCCATCGGCCGCCCGCTCCCCGGCGTCCGGGTCAGCGTCCTCGACGACCGGTTGCGGCCGGTGCCGGCCGGGGTCCCCGGCGAGGTCTACCTCGCCGGCGCGGCGCTGGCCCGCGGCTACCTCGGGCGGTCCGCGCTGACCGCCGAGCGCTTCGTCGCCGATCCGTACGGCCCGCCCGGCAGCCGGATGTACCGCACCGGCGACCGCGCCCGCTGGCTGGCCGACGGCGACCTCGACCATCTGGGCCGCACCGACGACCAGGTCAAACTGCGCGGCTTCCGGATCGAGCTCGGCGAGGTCGAGGCCGTGCTGTCCCGCCACGACGGCGTCGGCGCGGCAGCCGCCGCGGTGCACCAGGACGAACGGGGCACCCGCCGCCTGGTGGCCTACGCCGTACCGGCCCGCCCGGCCGCGCCCGACCCGGGGGCGCTGCGGGATTTCGCCCGCGAGGCGCTGCCCGAGTACATGGTGCCCTCGGTCGTCGTCCTGCTGGAGAGACTGCCGCTGAACGCCAACGGCAAGATCGACCGGCGGGCGCTGCCCGCGCCCGACTTCCGGCGCGGCGAGGGCAGCGCACGGGTCGCTCCGCGCACCCCGGCGGAGGAGACGCTGAAAGGCGTCTGGGCGGAAGTACTGGGCGTCGCCGACATCGGTGTGGAGGACAATTTCTTCGATCTCGGCGGCGACTCCATCCTCAGCCTCCAGGTGGTGGCGCGAGCCCGCGCCGCCGGACTGCGGCTCACCGCCAAGCAGACCTTCCTGCGGCAGACCATCGCCGATCTCGCCGCCGAAGCCGTCTTCGAGACGGACGCCCCGCGGGGTTCGGCGGACGGCGGCCCGGTCACCGGTGAGCTGCCGCCCACCCCCATCCAGCACTGGTTCTTCGCCACTCTCGGCGACAGCCTGGAGCAGTTCAACCAGTCGCTGTACCTGGAGCTGGCCGAGGACACCGACTCCTCGGCGCTGCGCGCCGCGCTGGCCGCACTGACCGAACAGCATGACGCGCTGCGGCTGCGCGCCGTGGCCGAGGACGGGCGGTGGCGGCTTCACAGCGCCCCGGCCGAGAGCGGCCGGATCCTCGACGACCTCGATCACCTCGATCTGTCCGGCGTCTCCCACGAGGACCAGGACGCCGCGATGGCGGCGGCCGTCGACGCGGCGCAGCGCGGCTTCCGGCTGTCCGAGGGGCCGCTGCTGAGGGCCCGGCTGTTCACTCTCGGCGGCGCCCGGCCGCCACGGCTCTACCTCGTCGCGCACCACCTCGTCGTCGACAGCATGTCCTGGCGTGTCCTGCTGGCCGACCTGGAGACCGGCTACCGCCGGGCGGCGGCCGGCCTGCCGATCGTCCCGGGACCCCGGACCACCTCGTTCCGCGACTGGTCGCGCCGACTGTCGCGGTACGTCGCGGACGGCGGGTTCGACGGTGAACTGCCGTACTGGGAGGCCGTGCGGGAGGAGGGCCGGCGGGCAGCCCCGCTCCCCGTCGACACCGGCAGACTCCCCGGCCCTCCCGGGGCGCGCGGGGCGCCCGGCGGGAACACCGCGGGGTCGGCCCGCACCGTCTCCGCCCGCCTGTCCGCCGATGGCACCGAGGCCCTGCTGCGGCAGGTCCCCGAGGCCTACCGCACCCGGATCAACGATGTGCTGCTCAGCGCGCTGGGCCGGGTCCTGGCCGACTGGACGGGCGGCGCGCGGGTGTTCATCGCCCTTGAGAGCCACGGCCGTGAGGAGCTCTTCGACGGGGTGGATCTCAGCCGCACCGTCGGCTGGTTCACCACCCTCTTCCCCCTCGCCCTGAACATGCCGGACGACCGCGACTGGGGAACGGTCCTCAAGAGCGTCAAGGAGCAGCTGCGCGCGGTGCCGCGCAACGGGATCGGCCACGGCGCGCTGCGTTACCTGGCCGGGCCGGGCTCCCCGCTGGAGGACGGCCCGGAACCCGAGGTCAGCTTCAACTACCTGGGCCGGCTGGACGTCTCCGGCGACCGCACCGGACTCGCCCGGACACTGCTCACCAGCGAGGGCGCCGAGCGGGCCGACGGCCAGCGCCGTGCCCAGCTGCTGGAGATCAACGGAGTGGTCACCGGCGGCCGGCTGGAGTTCCACTGGACGTACTCGGAGAACCGGCACCGCCGGGAGACCGTCGAACGGCTCGCGGCGGGCTTCATGGCGGCCCTGGAAGCGATCGTGGCGCACTGCGCCTCCCCCGGCTCCGGCGGCGCGACCCCGTCCGACTTCCCCCTCGCCGCCCTCGACCAGGCCACCGTCGACCGGATCGCCGGCGACGGCCGAGCGGTCGAGGACATCTATCCGCTCACCCCGATGCAGAGCGGCATGCTCTTCCACGCGCTGAGCGAGTCCGGACGCGACCCGTACACCGGGCACTTCGGCGTCCGGGTGGACGGCGTCACCGACCCCGGTGCGCTGGCATCGGCCTGGCAGCGGATCGTCGACCGGACCCCCGCACTGCGCACCGCCGTCGTCTGGCAGGACGTCGCGGAGCCCCTGCAAGTGGTGCGCTCCGCGGCCCGGGTGCCGGTGACCCACCACGATCTGCGGTCCCTCGGCGAGCAGGACCGGCGGGCCGCCCTGGACCGGCTGTGGGAACGGCGCGAGGAGACCGTCATCGATCTGGCCGAGGCCCCCGCGCTGCGGCTGACCCTCGTCCGGCTCACCGACAGCGCCGTCCAGATGTACTGGACCTCGCACCACATCCTGATGGACGGCTGGAGCTTCGCCGGACTGCTGTCAGAGGTGTGCGCACAGTACGCGGCGCTCACCGGAGGGCCCCGCGCCCCGGCCCCGGTCCGCCGCGCGTACCGCGACTATGTGGGCTGGCTCGCCGAACAGGACCGGCCGGCCGCCGAGGAGCACTGGCGGTCGTTGGTCGAGGACTTCACCGTGCCCACGCCGCTGCCCTACGACCGGCAGCCGGTGAAGGCGCACAGCACCCGGTCCTCCCGTGAGGTGCGGCTGCGGCTCTCCGCCGAACGCTCCGGGCGGCTGATCGAGGCGGCCCGCTCGGCGCGGCTGACCGTCAGCACCCTCGTCCAGGGCGCCTGGGCGGTACTGCTGGCGCGCTACGGCGGCGGGCGCGACATCTGCTTCGGGATCACCGTCTCCGGCCGTCCCGCCACCCTGCCCGGCGCCGAGTCGATGGCCGGGCTGTTCATCAACACCGTGCCGGTACGGACCGCGGTCGACGGCACCCCGGCCGCCGAGTGGCTGCGACGGCTCCAGGACGAGCAGCTCGACTCACGGCAGTACGAGCATGTCTCGCTGGCGCAGATCCAGCGCTGGAGCGGTGTGCCGGCCGGCACCGGCCTCTTCGACAGCATCGTCGTCTTCGAGAACTACCCCTACGACGGCGCTGCCGCCGCCCGGCACGGTCTGACCATCGGCACGTTCCAGGGCGACGAGGTCACCAACTACGCCCTGACCCTGACCGCGTACCTCGACGGCGAGCTGCATCTGAACCTCGGCCACGACCCGGACCTGTTCGACGAGGAGACCGTCGAGCGGATGGCCGGGCATCTGGCGACGCTGCTCGACGCCCTCGCCACCGCGCCGGACACCCCGGTGGACGATCTGCCGCTGCTCGACGCGGCCGAACGCCACCGGCTCCTCGCCGAGTGGAACGACACCGCCGCCGGTTTCCCGCCACCGCGGCCGGTGCACGAGCTCTTCGCCGAACGGGCCGCCCGCACCCCGGACGCGGTGGCGGTCCGCGATGCCACCCGGCAGCTGACATTCGCGCGGCTGGAGACCCGCGCCAACCAACTGGCGCACCACCTCGCCGGTCTCGGCGTGGCGCCCGGCACGCTGGTCGGGGTGTGCGCCGGCCGAGGAGTGGACGCCGTGGTGGCGCTGCTGGGCGTACTGCGGGCCGGTGCGGCGTTCGTTCCGCTGGACCCCGCCTATCCGGCGGAGCGGCTCCAGGTCATGCTGGAGGACGCCGCGGTCCCGGTCGTGGTGACCGAGGAACGGCTGCTGGACCGCACGGCGGGGTACGACGCGACGACAGTGTGCCTGGACCGGGATCTTCCGCTGCTGGAGAGGCTGCCCGGCCGGCCGCCGCACACCACCGTGGCACCGGACGACCTGGCGTACGTCGTCTACACCTCGGGCACCACGGGGCGTCCCAAGGGCGTCATGGTCGAGCACCGGCATGTGCACCACATGGTGCACGCCTGGGACCGGCGCTACGGGCTCACCGCGCTGCGGCCGCGCGCACTGTCCGTCTCCAGCATCTCCGTCGACCTGTTCTTCAGCGACTTCCTGCTCTCCGCCCTCTTCGGCGGCACGATGGTGATCTGCCCGCAGGACGCCGTCGCCGACCAGGTGGCGCTGACCGATCTGCTGCTGAGCAGCCGGGCCCAGCTGATGGTGACGGTGCCGGCGCTGGCCCGCGCGGTGGTCGCCGAGCTGGCCTGGCGGGGTGTCACACCGGACGCGCTGCGGGTGCTGATGGTGGGCTCCGAGGGCTGGTCCGCCGATGCCGCGGCCGAGATCCTGGCAGGTCTCGCACCGGGCACGATCCTGGCCAATGCCTACGGTTCGACCGAGACCACGGTCGACTCCACGGTCTTCCAGCTCGGCCGCGACCCGCTGGGCGACGCCGCCTTCGTACCGGTGGGCCGGCCGCTCGCCAACACCAGCGTCTATGTGCTGGACGAGCGGATGCGCCCGGTGCCCGCCGGCGTCGTCGGCGAGTGCTACATCGGCGGCGACGGGGTGTCGCGCGGCTATCTGGGCCGCCCGGAGCTGACCGCCGAACGCTTCCTCGACGACCCGTTCGCGCCGGTGCCCGGAGCCCGGATGTACCGGACCGGCGACCTCGTGCGCTGGCGGTCCGACGGCAACCTTGAGTGCCTCGGCCGGGTCGACGACCAAGTCAAGATCCGTGGCTTCCGGGTGGAACTCGGCGAGGTGGAAGCGGCACTGGCCCGCCACCCCGCGGTCGAATCGGCCGCCGCCGCGGTCCGCGCGGACGACGGCGGGCCGACCCGCCTGGTGGGCTATGTCGTGCCCGTCGCCGGCCACACCCCCGACCCGGCCGAGCTGCGGGCCTTCGCCGCCGAGCGGCTGCCGGCCGCCGCCGTCCCCACCGCGTACCTGGTGCTGGACGCCCTGCCGATGACACCGAGCGGCACCGTCGCCCGGCGCGCCCTGCCGGCCCCGGCCGGCGCGCGGGACGCCACCCGCCCCCACACGGCGCCGCGCGACGCCACCGAGCTGCTGCTCCGCGACATCTGGCAGGAGGTGCTGGGCGTCGAACGGGTAGGCGTGCACGACAACTTCTTCGCCCTGGGCGGCGACTCGATCCTCAGCATCCGGGTCATCTCCCGGATCCGGGCCGCGCTCGGCCTCGCCCCCTCCCCCCGCCAGCTCTTCGACACCCCCACGGTGGCCGGTCTCTCCGCCGCCCTCGGACGGGACGACACCACGGCCGCCGGCGACATCCCGCTGGAGCCGGCCGACCGCGGCGCACCGCTGCCGCTGTCCCCCGCCCAGCGGCGGCAGTGGTTCCTGCACGACTTCGACCCGGAGAGCAGCGAGTACCACATCATCACCGGGCTGCGGCTCGACGGCGACCTGGACACGGCGGCGCTGCGCCAGGCCCTGACCGGCCTCGTCGCCCGGCACGAGACGCTGCGCACCACCTACGCGGCCACCCATGACGGGGCCGAGCAGATCGTGCACCCCGAGGGCGAGGCCGGCTGGGACCGTACGGACCTGTCCGGGGTGCCCGAGGAGCGCCGTGAGGACGCCCTGCGCGCGCATGTCGAACGCATCGCCGCCCGGCCGTTCAGCCTCACCGACGGCCCGGTCCTGCGCACTGAACTGATCCGGCTCGGCCCCCGGGACCATCTGCTGCTGCTCGTCATTCACCACATCGCCACCGACGGTGTCTCCATGCGGGTGCTCACCGAGGAGCTCGGTGTCCACTACGCCGCCGCGCTCGACGGCACATCGCCCGCCCTGCCGCCGCTGCCGGTCTCCTACGCCGACTACGCGGCCTGGCAGCACCGGATCCTGTCCGGGCCGGCACTGGACGGCCGCCTCTCCTACTGGCGGCAGCGGCTGGCCGGTGTCCGGCCGCTGGAGCTGCCCACCGACCGGCCGCGGCCGGCGGTCCGCACCTCCGCCGGCCGGATGCTGCTCATCGAGATCGAGCCGCGGGTGGCGGCGGGGCTCAAGGAGCTGGCCCGCCGCCACGACGCCACGCTGTTCATGGCGCTCACCGCGACGGTCCAGCTGCTGCTGGCCCGCTGCACCGGCCAGGACGACATCGTCGTGGGCACTTCGGACGCCGGGCGGGAACGGCGGGAACTCGAAGGAATCGTCGGTCTGTTCGTCAACACGGTGGCACTGCGCTCCACCGTCGACGAGAGCCTGACCTTCGGCGAGTTCCTCGACACGGTGCGCGCCACCGTCCTCGACGCGTTCGTGCACGAGATGCCGTTCGACCGGCTGGTCGAGGTGCTGCGACCGCGCCGTGACCCCAGCCGCAACGCCCTGGTCGAGGTGTTCGTCGGACTGGAGACGGACCGGGCCGCACCGCTCGCGCTGCCCGGTCTGACGGTGACCGAGGTCCCGTTCGCCGGCCAAGAGGTCAGCCACGACCTCAGCTTCGACTTCGTCGACGGGCCGGACGGCCTGCGGGCGGCGATCGGCTACAGCACCGCGCTGTTCGACGACGGCACGATCGAGCGGCTGGCGGGCCGGTTCCATGCGCTGCTCGACGGCGTTCTCCGGGACCACGGCGCGCTCGCCGGCATCGTGCCGACGGACGGGACGGAGGCGCGGCGGCTCGCGGCCCTGCGGCGGGCCGCGCCCCCGGTCCCCGGCGAGCGGGACGAGGATCTCGCGCCCGCCGCCTACCGGGCGCCCAGGACCGGGGCCGAGCGGGCCCTGGCCGAGATCTGGGCCGGCGTACTGGAAGTGCCGCAGGTCGGTACCGACGACAACTTCTTCCAGCTGGGCGGTGACTCCCTGCTGAGCATCCAGGCGGTCCAGCGGATGCGGCGGGCCGGCCTCATGGTGACCACCAAGGACCTGTTCGTCCACCAGAGCATCGGACCGCTGGCGGCCCTCGCCGACCGACGGGCCGCGGAACGGTCACAGGAGTCCCCCGCCCCGCACGAAGACGACGCCGGGACGGCGGGCGAGATACCGCTCACCCCGATCCAGCGCGACTACTTCACGGCCGAGCCGCTCGCCCCGCACCACTTCACCCAGTCGGTCTTCCTCGAACTGCGCACCGGCCTCGACGAGGCGGCGCTGCGCCGAGCGCTGACCGCGCTGATCGAGCACCACGACGCCCTGCGGACCCGGTTCGTACGCGAGGACGGGAGGTGGCGGCAGTACGCCACCCCGTCGCGGCCGGTGGACATCCTGCGCCGGCACGACCTCTCGCGGACGCCGCCGTCCCAACGAGCCGCCGCGATGGACGAACTGGCCGCGGAGGCCGATGCCGGGATGGACCTGGCGGCCGGTCCGCCTGTCACGGCCCGGCTGTTCGTCCTCGGGCCCGGGGAGCGGCCCGCGCTCTTCCTGACCGCGCACCATCTCGTGGTCGACGGCGTCTCCTGGCGGATCCTGCTGGAGGACCTGGAGACCGGCTACGCGCAGGCCCGCGACGGCAAGCCGGTGTCGCTGGGGGCCAAGAGCACCTCGTTCGGGCGCTGGGCGCACCGGCTCGCCCGGCATGTCGCCGACGGCGGCCTCGCCGAGCAGGCCGCGTACTGGCAGGCGCTGCCCCGGGGCACCGAGCTGCCGCACGACGGCTCGGGGCCGGCGACGGCGGAGTCCGTGCGGGCCATCACGGTGGAGCTGCCCGAGGACCTCAGTGAGGTGCTGCTGCGCCGGTCGGCCGGGGTGTTCCGGACCCGCTTCCACGAGGTGCTGTTCGCCGCTCTCGCCGACACTCTGGCCCGCTGGACGGGCGAGCACCGGGTCGTGTTCGACACCGAGGGCCACGGCCGGGAAGACCTCTTCGACGACATCGACCTCTCCCGTACCGTCGGCTGGTTCACCACCGAGTACCCCGTCGCCCTGGACGTGGCGGGCCACCGGGACGACTGGCCCGCGCTCATCAGGTCGGTACGCCGGCAGCTGCGGTCGCTGCCCGGCAACGGCTTCGGCTACGGCGCGCTGCGAGGGCTGAGCCCGGCCGGAACTCCTGGCGCGGCACTCGCCGCACGGGCCCCGGCCCAGGTGGTTTTCAACTACCACGGGCAGGCCGACGATGTCGCGCGCGCCGCGGAGCACGGGCTGATCCACACGTTCGGCGACCCGATCGGCCGTGAGCGGCAGCCCGACGAGTCGATCGGGCACCCGCTGGAGGTGGTGGGCGCCGTGGTCTCCGGGCGGCTCCGCTTCACCTGGTACTTCTCGCGCGATGTTCATCACAGGGCCACCGTCGACAAGGTGGCCGCGGACTTCGCCGACGCGCTGCGCGCCATCGCCCGCCACCTCACGGAGCGTTGATCCATGGACCACGACAGCCTGCACGGCCTCCTGACCGAACTGGCCGCCCGCCATCAGGTGCCTGGCGCGCAACTCGCCGTCATCCACGAGGGGGAGCGGTTCCTGGTGCACACCGGTGTGCGCGACACCGGCTCCGGAGCCCCCGTGGACCGGGCGACCGCCTTCCCCGTCGGCTCGCTGACCAAGCCGTTCACCGCCGCCCTCGCGATGATCCTGGTGGCCGACGGGGACGTGGACCTCGATGAACCGCTGGAAGGGCGGCTTCCGGAGTTCGGGGCGGGCGGACTCGTCACCCTCAGACAGCTGCTCAGCCACACCTCGGGCCTGCCGTCCGATGTTCCGGAGGGCACCGACGCGACCGACGGCGACCGTGCCCGGTGGGTGGCCCGGTACTGCCGTGCGGTGGATCTCACGCATCCGCCCGGGACGGTCTTCTCGTACTCGAACATCGGCTATGTCGTCGTGGGCCGGCTCATCGAGGCGGTCACCGGGATGAGCTGGCAGGAGGCGATCGACGCCATCCTGTTCGAACCGCTCGGCACCCGGCCCGCGTTCGTCGTGGGACCGGACCGCACCGGACGCACGGTGGCCACCGGGCACGCCGTCCGCGCCGCCCGCGAGCGAGTGGTGCCGATAGCGGTCCAGGAGCTGCCCGAGGTCGAGATGCCCAACGGGGCGCTGGCGCTCAGCGCCGAAGACCTGATCGACTTCGCCCGGCTGTACTTCGCCGGCTGTCCGGACCCGAGGCCGCTGGACCGGGCGACCGCCGACGACATGTGCTTCGACCAGCTCGCCTCGATCGACATCGGCCCGTACGGCATGGCCGACGGCTGGGGCCTGGGCTGGGCCAGGTTCGACGACGGCGCGGCGGATGTCTACGGCCACAACGGCACCGGCGACGGCACCTCCTGCCATCTGCGCTTCGACCCGGCCAACGGCTCCGCGGTCGCGCTGACCTCCAACGCAAACACCGGCGCCCAGCTGTGGGACGCACTGGTGCCCCGGCTTCGGGCCATGGGCCTGTCGGCCGGTGACCGTTCCGCGCCCGAGCCGCCCGTCGGCCCCGTCCGGCAGGCTCTCCAGGACGACTGCCTGGGCCGCTACATCAACGGCGACACCGAGTTCGTGGTCCAGCCCTCCCCGGGCGGCGGACTGCTGCTGGGCTTCGGCGGGGCGCCGCACTCGGAGCTGCTGTGCTCCGCCGACCTGCGCTTCATCATGCGGGAGCTGGGCAGCGGCGCCCGGTCACCGGGCCGCTTCGTCACCGATCCCGCCACCCGGCGGATCGGCTACCTCCAGATCACCGGGCGACTCGCCCCCCGACGCTGAGACAGAGACGGCCCCGGAATGACCACGGCCCCCGCGAACAGGGAGACGGAACGCGGCGGCATGAGCGTCCCGCTGTCCCGCAACCGTCACTACAACATCCTGTGGTCCAGCCAGCTGATGTCCGAGCTGGCCATGGAGATGGCCGCGGTCGCCGTGCCGCTGCTGATCCTCGCCCGGCACGGCTCTCCGCTCCAGCTCGGCCTGGCCTCCTCCGCGATGGCCGCCGCCCACATGGCCTCGGTGGTGCCGGCCGGAGTGATCGCGGACCGCTGGGACCGCCGCCGGCTGATGCTGGGGTGCCAGCTGCTGCGTGTGCTGGGCATGGCGAGCCTGGCCGGCGCGCTGCTGCTGGACCGGTACGCGTTCTGGCACGTGCTGCTGGTCGTGGTGGCCGAGGGCTCCCTCGGCTCGATCTTCGACCCCGCGGAACACGCCGCGCTGCCCCGGGTGGTCCCACCCGAACAGCTCTCCACAGCGGTGGCCAGGAACGCGGCACGCCCGTACATCGCCACCCTCGTGGGGCCGGGCGTCGCCGGGTTCCTCTTCAGCGCCCTGCCGCTCGGACCGTTCGCGGCCAACGCGGTCATGTTCGCGCTGTCGTCCGTGGCGCTGTGCTTCCTCCGGCTGCCCCGGGCACGGGCCGGCGGCGGCCCGGAAGGAGAGGAGGACGGGCGGGGCGACGGGACCGGGTACGGCGCGCCCCGGGCAGGGGGCCTGGGCCGGGAGTTCGCGGCCGGGTTCCGCTGGGTGCTGGGGCAGCCGGTGATCCGCGCCACGATGGCCTGGATGGCGGTCACGAATCTGGCCTTCAGCGCGCTGCTGATCGTGCTGCTCACGCGCGCGGGCGAGGATCGGGTCGGCGCCGGAGAGCTGGGTCTGACGATGGCCTGCCTCGGAGTCGGCGGACTGCTCGGCGGGCTTCTCGCGCCCCGGATGCACGCCGCCGCCCGGCCGCCTGTGATCATCCTCGGCTTCGCCTGGACCGCCGCCGCGGGCGCCGCCCTGATGGCGGTGGTACCCGCCGGTCTGCCCCAAGGGGCCCTGCTCGGGCTCATGGCGCTGTTCGCCCCGCTCGCCAACACCACGGTGCTGACGTATCAGCTGACCGTCACCCCCGACGAGCTGCGAGGCCGGATGAGCGCGGTCGCCGGGTTCTGTTCCGGGGGCGCGGGAGTGCTGGGGCCGGCTCTCGGCGGTGCGCTGGCAGGGGTGGCCGGCGGGGGCGTACGGGCCGTGCTGATCAGTGCCGGATGCCTGCTCCTGATCGCGGTGGCGGCGACCGCGAGCCCCGCCCTCCGGCGGTTCCCCGATGTCGCCGCCGCCCGCTGACCGCCGTGACACCGTGCGTCACCAGGCAACTTAGCTCCACAGGCAAGAACATGGAACGCCCGGACGATTCCGGCGATGCTCGGAGATCACCCATTGGAGATTCCGCGCGGCCTCGGTGCGGGGGGCCGAGGCCTGTCGAGCGGTGTGCCGCGCGGCCGGCGAGAGGTCCCGTATGCGTACCCCCCAGCCCCGGAGCCGGGCACCGCGGAATCTGCGGTCCCTGACCGGACTGCGCTTCCTGGCACTGTTACCCGTCTTCCTCACCCATGCCGCGTTCGAGGGCGTGTTCAGCGACGCGGACATGAGCTGGGGGTTCCTTGACGCGGTGGGCGACAGCGGATACGCCGCGGTCTCGTTCTTCTTCGTGCTGAGCGGCTTTGTGATCACCTGGTCCCACCGCCCTGGGGACACCGCCCGCGCGTTCTGGCGCCGCCGAGCCCTCCGGGTCTTCCCCAACCACCTCGTGGTCTATGTGTTCGCGCTGGCACTGATGCTCGCGGCGGGCGCGACCTTCGACACCCCGGCCCTCGTCTCCCAGCTCTTCCTGGTGCACGCGTGGGTGCCCGACCCGCTGTTCATCGACACCGGCAACACCGTCACCTGGTCCCTCGGCGTCGATGTGGTGTTCTACGCGCTCTTCCCGGTGCTGCTCGTGCTGGTGAACAGGATCGGGCCGAACCGTCTGTGGTACTGGTCCGGTGCCACCGTCCTCGTGGTGATCGCCATCCCCGCGGTGGCGCTGACCCTGCTCCCGGACACCCCGGCCATGCCGGTGGGCGATGCCTCCCACAGCCAGTACTGGTTCACCTACTTCTCTCCGCTCTCCCGCACCGTGGAGTGTGTGCTGGGCATGCTGGTCGCCCGGATCGTGCTCACCGGCAAGTGGATAGGCCTGCGGGTACTGCCCGCCACGGCGCTGGTGGTCGTGGCATACGCGGTCGCCCAGCAGCTCCCCTTCCTCTACCGGCTCAGCGCGGTGCTGATCGTGCCGCTCGCACTGCTCACCGCGGCCCTGGCGGTGGCTGACACCGAGGGCCGGGGCACTCCTCTCGACAACAAGGTCATGGTCCGGCTCGGTGAGCTCTCCTTCGCCTTCTACCTGGTGCACCAGGTGCTTCTGGAGTACGGGCACATCCTCGTCAGCACGAAGGACGCCGCGGGCGAGGTGCTGCTCCGCACCTGGGGCACCCCGGCCGGCATCGCGGTGATCCTCCTCTCCTTCGCGGTGTCCATGGTGCTCGCGTGGCTGCTGCACACCTGGGTGGAGAAGCCCGCGATGCGCCGCTGGTCCCGGCGTCGGCGACGTGCCACCGGCCACTCGTCCGCGAAGGCGTCGGCAACTTAACCACGAAGCGAAACGTGTGGAGAGTACGAAACATCTCGGCCAAACTCCGACGCAACGGGGGAGCAAGGCCGACCGCTGCCAGAAGTCCGCGCATGCCGTGGATGCTGGGCGCCGACGCCCGCGCCCGGATCATCCATCAGCAGGCAGTGACGCGGTCGCTGCTGCCACGCGCCCGCGCCGCACCGCCTGTCGCCCGTTCGGCGAGAGGTCCGCATGCAGACGACAACACAGTCCAACCCGAATCTGAGATCCCTGACCGGCCTGCGGTTCTTGGCCATGCTGCCCGTCTTCCTCACCCACGCCGCGTTTGAAGGCGTCTTCACGGACGAAGAGGTGAGCTGGGGATTCCTCGACGCGATGGGGACCACCGGCTATATGGCCGTCTCGTTCTTCTTCGTGCTGAGCGGCTTTGTGATCACCTGGTCCTACCGGCCCACCGACACCCCGCGCGCGTTCTGGCGCCGGCGCTTCTTCCGGGTCTTCCCCAACCATGTCGTGTCCTATGTGCTGGCCCTGGCGCTGCTCTCGTCGGTGGGGCTCGGCGTCGGTGTACTGCCGTCCGTCACCCAGCTCTTCCTCGTCCAGTCCTGGGTGCCCGACCCGGTGTTCACCGACACCGGCAACAGTGCGAGCTGGTCGCTCGTGGTGGACGTGGCGTTCTACGCGATCTTTCCGGCGCTGCTCACGCTCGTGCACAGGATCGGGCCGAACCGGCTCTGGTACTGGGTCGGCGGAATGGTCGCCGGTGTGGCCCTGGTGCCGGCCGTCGCGCTCGCCGTCCTCCCGGACACCCCGGGGATGCCCCTGGGCGGGGTGTCCACCAGCCAGTACTGGCTCACGCACTTCTTCCCGCTGTTCCGGCTGCTGGAGTGTGTACTCGGCATGCTGATGGCGCGAATCGTGCTCACCGGCACCTGGATACGGCTGCGGGTGCTGCCCGCCTCCCTCCTCGTGGTGCTCGCGTACGGCCTCGCCCAGCAGGTGCCCTTCCTCTACCGGTTGAACGCGGTGACGGTACTGCCCGTCGCCCTGCTGACGGCGGCGGTCGCGGTGGCGGACGCCGGGGGCCGCGGCACACCGTTCGACAACAAGGTCATGGTCTGGTTCGGCGAGCTCTCCTTCGCCTTCTACCTCTTGCACAACCTCGTCCTCAAGTACGGCCATCTGCTGCTCGGTCACACGGAGGAAGAGGGCGAGCTGGTGGGCCGCACCTGGGGCATTCCCGGGGGCATCGCCCTGATCGCCGCCGGTTTCGCGGTGTCCCTGCTGCTCGCGTGGGTGCTGCACAACGGAGTGGAGAAGCCGGTCATGCGCCGCTGGTCCCGGCGTAAGCGGACTCCTGTGACTGAAGTGATCACGTAGCTTCGTGTGAACGCCAGGGCAATTTAGCTAGGAAGTAAAGTTTATGGAGCGGACCGCCGAAACGCGAAAGGATCTCGCTTAATCAGGTGCTCGGCACCGGATTCAATTAATCGGTGCCTTGTCTGGAGGACAGTTAAGTGCTAACACTCCACCTGCGGGATGGCGATGTCGCCGCGATCGACGCCGTGATCGACGAACTCGGCCGACGATTCGACACCGTGGAGTCCGCGGAATTCCAGGCCGAGAGCCGCCTCTACGCGGACGAGCTGCCGCGTCGCGTGCGACGAGCGGTGTACGAATACCGCAGCACGGAGAAAGACGGCATTCTGGTCGTCACCGGACTGGCCGTGGACGACTCGGCCCTCGGGGCGACCCCGGCGGACCGCGGGCACCAGCCCGTGCCGTCCACCTCGCTGCGCCAGGACATCGCCTTCTACCTCATGGCCAATCTGCTGGGCGACCCGATCGGCTGGGCGACTCAGCAGGACGGCCTCATCATGCACGACGTCTACCCCGTCCAGCGCTTCGAGCACGAACAGATCGGCTGGGGCAGCGCGGAGACGCTCACCTGGCACACGGAGGACGCCTTCCATCCGCTGCGCACCGACTATCTCGGACTGATGTGTCTGCGCAACCCGGACGGCGTCGAGACCACCGCCTGCGACATCGCCGATGTCCAGATCGACGACGCGACACGCGAGATCCTCTCGCAGGAGCGGTTCCGCATCCTGCCGGACGACGCCCACCGCATCCACGCCGAACCCCCGCGGGGCGAGAGCGCCCGCGCCGCCCGGCTGCGCGAGCACAGCCGGCGGCGCGTGGCCTCGGCCCTGGAGTCGCCCGACCCGGTCGCCGTGCTCTTCGGGGACCGCGAGGACCCCTATCTGCGGATCGATCCGCACTACATGCGGGGCGTCCAGGGCGGGGCGGAGCAGCGGGCGCTGGACACCATCGGAGCCGCGATCGACGACGCCATGTCCGGCGTCGTCCTCACCCCCGGTGACCTGCTCTTCATCGACAACTACCGTGTCGTCCACGGACGCAAGCCATTCCGTGCCCGCTTCGACGGGACGGATCGCTGGTTGCGGCGGCTCAACATCGCCCGGGATCTGCGCAAGTCGCGCGAGGCCAGGCTGGCCGCCACCACCCGCGTCATCTACTGACCGGCTGACGCCGTCCCCGTACGCGGGACGCCGGCAGCCCGACCGGTGCCCCGCACCGCTCGTACATCACACGGCACCACGGGGTTTCCCCGCGGTCGGCCGCTCTGTGCCCATGTCCTCCCACATATGGGGAAACCAGACGCATCTGCGAGGTACCTGTGTCCGGAACGCAGCATGTAGAAGCCGCTTTGGGGGAGTCCGAAGGTGACACCGGAAACCTCACCCAACTGGAGTTCCTGGCCCTGAACAGCGAGTTCAATATCGCTGACGGCCACGCCCGGCAGTCGCTGACGCCGGGCCAAAGCAAGATCATCGATGATCTGCCGCTGCTCTTCGCCGAGGGCGAGAAGCGCCTCGTCGAAGAGCTCGAACACGAGGCGCACCACGCCTTCTTCAGCGCGCTCGGCCAGCACAGCTACCCCTCGGCCCCCGGCCGGGTGCTGAGCTGCTACTCCTCCTCCGTCGCCATGGAGATCCTCTCCCGCGCGCTGTCGGAGACGGTCGCATCGGTGGCCCTGGTCCACCCGACCTTCGACAACATCGCCGACCTGCTCCGCGGCAACGGCCTGGAGCTCGTGCCGCTGGCGGAGGGCCCGCTCCACGGCGACGATCTTGACGCGGGCCTGCTGGCATCGGTCGGCTGTGTCTTCGTCACCACCCCCAACAACCCCACCGGCCTGGTCGTCTCCCGGGAGCGGCTGACCCGGCTGGCCGCGCAGTGCGCCGCACACGGCGTCGTCCTCGCGCTGGACACCTCGTTCCGCGGCTTCGACACCCGGGCCCACTACGACCACTACGAGGTGCTCAACGCCAGCGGTGCGCGCTGGGTGGTGATCGAGGACACCGGCAAGCTGTGGCCGACGCTCGACCTGAAGGTCGGCATGCTCGTCCACTCCGAGAACCTCGGGCTGCCGGTGGAGAAGATCTACTCGGACATCCTGCTCGGCGTCTCCCCGCTGATCCTCGCGATGGTCCGCCGCTTCTCCGAGGACGCCGCCGCCGGGGGGCTCGAAGATCTGCACCGCTTCATCGCCGCCAACCGCGCCATGGTCCGGGCGGAACTCACCGGTCTGCCGGGCGTGACCTTTCCCGACCCCGACAGCCGGGCCAGCGTCGAGCGGATCGGCATCGAGGACCTGACCGGCACACAGGTATGGGCACAGCTGCGGAAGCACAACGTCTACGCGCTGCCGTGCCGCCCGTTCCACTGGGCCGACCCCTCCCAGGGCGACCACACCCTGCGTCTGGCGCTGGCCAGGTCCACGGACCCGCTCACCCAGTCCGTGCGCGCCCTGCGCCACGTGCTGAGTCAGCGTTGACGGCGTCCGCCCCAGAGGAGGGGCTTCCGCACGGCTCCGCCCCCGTCCTGCCGCACACCCGGCGGTGGCGGGCCGGAGTCGTGCAGGAAGTCGCCCCGCCCGGTGTCCTCGATCTGGGCCCCGGCTACATCGAGCCCGCTCTCCTGCCCGTACGCCTGATGGCCGGCGCGTACCAGAACGCGCTGGCGGAGTACGGCGCCGCCGCGCTGAGCTACGGTCACGACCCGGGCGCGCTGCCGCTGCGCTCCCGGCTGGCCGCCCGGGCCACCGCGGCGGACGGCCGACTCTGCGAGCCGGAACAGATACTGCTGACCTCCGGCACCTCCCAGGCCCTCTATCTGCTCGCGACGGCGCTCGCTGCCCCCGGGGACACCGTGCTGACCGAGGAGTTCTGCTACGACCTGGGGCAGCGGATATTCCTGGACTGCGCGCTGCGCCTCCGCCAGGTCGCCATGGACGCGTCGGGGATGCTGCCCGAGGCACTGGACCAGGCCCTGACCGAAGGGGCCCAAGCGGGTACGACCACGGCCTTCGTCTACCTCACCCCCACTCACCACAACCCCCTGGGCCACACGATGCCGTCGGTCCGCCGCCGGCAGCTGATCGAAGTGGCGGCCCATCACGGCGTGATGATGGTGGAGGACGACGCCTACGCCGAACTGTCCCTGTCCCCCGAGCCCCCTCCGCCCTCGCTGGCCGCCCTGGCCGGCTACCGGCGTGTGGTGCGGCTGTGCAGCTTCTCCAAGACTCTCGGCCCGGGGCTGCGGCTCGGCTGGCTGCTCGCCGACCGGGAGACGGCCGGCCGGCTGTCCGGACACGGCCTGTTCGCCAGCGGGGGCTCCCTCAACCACACCACTTCGCTCGCCGTCGACAGCCTGCTCGCCGACGGCGCGTACGACCGCCATCTCGGTGTGCTGCGTGAACAGCTTCGTATCCGCCGGGACGCGCTCGAAGGCGCTCTGCGCGCCGCACTGGGCGACCGATGGGCCCTTCGCACCCCCTCCGGCGGGTTCTTTCTGTGGCTGAGGGGCGAGCGGGGGACCGGAGAGGCCGAGCTGCTGGCCGGCGCCGCCGGGGCGGGCGTCAGGATCGCCGCCGGTTCGCGCTTCGGCGTACCGCGGCCCGGGGCCGCCGCCGTACGGCTGGCCTTCAGCTTCAACCCGCCCGAGTCGCTGGAGAGGGCCGCCGTACGGCTGGCCGCCGCATGGTCCGGCAGTGAGCCGGCCCCTGAGATCGGAGTGAGATCGTGATGCCCAGGACCGGTACCGACGGACAGCACACGGTGGTCGGCCCAGGCGGCGCCGGTCCCGTCGGATACAGCTTGCCGCTCTCGCCGACGGGGAGGTCCGCGATGCTCACACCGCCTCCGTGGCACTTCTCCGGAGAGGTCGTCATGGTCGACTACCGCGTCGACCCGGAAGCGGCCCGGCGCTTCCTCCCGCCGGGCCTGGAACCGGGGGCCGACCCGGGTGCGGCGGCGGCGGTCTTCGCCACCTGGCAGTGGTGCTCACAGGACCGGGCGGAGCTGACCGACCCGGGTCACTGCCAGTTCGGGGAGTTCCTGATTCTGCTCAGCTGCGAGTTCGAGGGCCGCCCCATGGCACGCTGCCCCTATGCCTGGGTGGACCAAGCCGTGCCCATGATGCGCGGCTGGGTGCAGGGAATGCCCAAGCAGCTCGGCGTGGTGCATCAGAGCCGGCCCGTCACGGTCGGCAGGGCGGGCTCCCGGCTGGCGCCCGGCGGGCGTTTCGACGGTGCGCTGTCGGTGCGGGGACGGCGTGTGGTGGAGGCCTCGGTCACCGTGGAAAGGTCGACCGACCGGCCGCCCGCGCTGCACGACGTCCCACTGGCGCACACCCTGGTGTTCCCGGAGTGGACGTCCTCCGGCGGCGGTCCGCGTCCGCGGCTGGTCGCCTCCCAGGTCAGCGATGTGGAATTCTCCCGAATCTGGACAGGGTCCGCGGATCTGAAAATATTTCAAGATCTGGAGGAAGATTTCGGGACCCTCGCGCCGTTGGAGATAGGCGAAGGCCACGTATTCTCGTACGGAGAGACCTTGCACGGAGGGCGGCTGCTCAGCGATTAATCAGTATCGAACAGCATGACAAGTGATCACGGGGGATCAAGTGCTGAGGATTCATTTTACAGTTGAGGACATAGCGAATACCCGTATGCTGGCGACGATCGGACCGCTGGCCGAGAGCGCCTTTGCGCTGTACCTGTTCGGCCGTAACGGTGATGTCGCGTTCCACGAGTGGCGCCGCAGCGTCCGGGCCGACCTCGGGAGGGACGCGGCCCGTTTCACCGCCCTGTCACAGCAGTTCCGTACCCTGGAGGAATTACCCGTCGCCTTCGCCGACGCCTTCACCGCGGGTGCGGACCCCGACCAGGCCCCGGCCGCCGAAGACCGCCGCGGGACCAGACTCCTGACCGAGCTGTGCCGGGTGGCCGTGCTTCCGCACTGGAGCCTGATCCGCAGTCACCTCGACGGCGTTCGCGAGGGTTGGGGCCGGGTGGCGATATCCCATGGTGTCGAGCGGCTCATGGGCTCCGTGCACCCCAAGGTCCGCTGGCGGGCACCGGTCCTCGAACTCCAGCAAGGGCCTCACCGCGATCTCCGTCTGGACGGCCGCGGGCTGCTGCTCTGCCCGTCCTTCTTCCTGTCGGAACAGTCGTGCGCGTTCGTTCCGGCGGTCGGCAAGGACGCCATGCCCGCCCTGGTCTTTCCCGTGAAGGTCTTGTCCAGGGCGGGTGTCTGGGGAACCTCGGAACACGATGACCAGGCGCTGGGCGCACTGGTCGGCCACACCAGGGCAGCCGCTCTCGAAGCGCTCGCCGAAGGCTGCTCCACGGGTGAACTCGCCGACCGGCTGGGGATTTCGCTGGCAGGCGCCAGCAAGCATGCCGCGGTGCTGAGGAGATCCGGGCTGGTGACCACGTCCCGCAACCGCAATACCGCGTTGCACGCGCTCACCCCTCTCGGCACCGCCCTCCTCCGGAGCGGCGAATGCTCCGTCCCGGCGCATCCCGGTGCGCTACCGCGCGTGCCGACGCAGCGCACGGGTTCTTCCCGGCTCAACGGCGACGGCCGGGCAGCGGTCCGCCCGCCCCGCGGACGGACGCCGCCACCACCGCTCGCGGCGCTCTGACGTTCTGACGCTCTGACGCTCTGACAGGAGAGGACACGACAGTGGGCACAAACCCTTTCGACGATCCCGACGGCGGCTATCTGGTGCTGATCGACGAAGAGGGCCGGCATTCGCTCTGGCCGGCCTTCGCCGAGGTGCCCCCGGGCTGGACGGTGGCCCTGGCGGAGACCGAGCGCCGGGCGGCGCTCGACTACATCACCGAGCACTGGACCGACATGCGACCGCGCAGCCTGGTCCAGGCGATGGAACGAGCTTAGAAGCAGGTCCCGGCCGCGCCCCGGAGCACCTCGCGGATTTCCCGGGGCCCTGCGGTTCTTTCTCGAAGTTCACCCGGCGGCCCCGGGAAACAAACCCCGCTCACCGCCGCCGTACGGCATAATTCCCGACCGTGACCATTCGCTTGCTGATCGCCGACGACCAGGAGATGGTCCGCCGCGGATTACGCCGCATCGTGGAGAGCCAGCCCGACATGGAAGTGGTCGGTGAGGCGGCGGACGGCGTGAACGCGGTGGAGATGGGGCGCACACTCAAGCCGGACGTGGCCCTGGTGGACATCCGGATGCCGCGGATGGACGGGCTGGAAGTGACTCGGCTGCTGGCCGGACCCAACGCGGTCGATCCGGTCCGGGTCGTCGTGGTGACGACCTTCGACCTCGACGAGTATGTCTATCCCGCCCTGCGCTTCGGGGCCTCGGGGTTCCTGCTGAAGCGCTCGGGGCCGACGCTGCTGGTCGAGGCGGTCCGGGCGGCCATGGCCGGTGACAGCCTGATCAGCCCGTCGATCACCGTACGGCTGCTCCAGCATGTCACCGGCCCCCCGGCCGGCCGCCGGCCCCCGCGCCGTGACTCGGTGCTGACCGGGCGGGAGGTGGAGATCGCCGGGAAGGTCGCCGAGGGCAAGACCAATTCCGATATCGCCCGTGAGCTTTTCATCTCCGCCGGCACGGTCAAAACCCATGTCGCGAGCATTCAGCGGAAACTACAGGTCCGCAATCGGGTCGGTGTCGCCGTGCGGGCATGGGAGCTGGGGTACGCCACCGGGCAGACCCCTGGCTGAAAGCGATACGCGCGAGCGAGTGGAACGCCAACAGCGGAATTCCTGATTCCGCTCCACCGAAATCTGCCGTCCGGCAGATGCGGCGATTTCCGTGCTGTGCTTGTCCCCGCGCACCCCGGGGAATGTGCGTAGCCTCGCCCTCATGGATTACGACGTTCCTCCCCGGCGAAAGCGCCGCTGGTGGTGCGGTGTCGCCGCGGCGATGATGATCGCCCCCGCCGTCGTGGCACCGCCGAGCTCCTACCCGCTGGCGGTCATGGCCGCGCTGACGCTGGCCGTATCGATTCTCGCCCGGCCGTCCGGCCGGGTGACGCTGGACCGGGCGGCCGGTGGTGTCGCGGTGCTCTCCCTCGCCGCGGACATCGGCTACTTCGGGCCGCCCGGCCTGGTGATCCTCTGGTACCCGTTCGAGACGGCCGCGCTGATCGTCCTCCTGGCACGGGCAGTACGCCATGTGCCCGTCCCCCGGGTGGGCGTCATCGGCCCGCTGACCGGCGCCGCCGCCACCCTGTTGCCGCTGCGCTTCACCCTGCACGCCCCCGACACCGGACTCCAGGAGTCGGTCTTCGTGTGCTCGCTCGCGCTGATCCCGGCCGGCTGCGCGGTGGGCGTCGGGCTCTATCTGCGGTCGCTCGACAACCGCCGCGCCCACGCCGTGGCGCTGGCCCGGCGCGAACAGCGACTCGAAGTCGCCCGCGATCTGCACGACTTCGTGGCCCACGAGGTGACCGGAATCGTGCTGGAGGCCCAGGCCGCCCAGCTCAGCGAAGACACCGGCAGCGCGGGCGGCGAGGAACACCGCGCCCTGCTGCAACGCATAGAGAAGGCCGGGCTGCGGGCGCTGGACTCCATGGACCAGACCGTGACGGCGCTGCGCGAGGCGGAGGGCCGCAGATGGGACGAGCCGCCGCCCACCCGGCTCTACGGCCTGGCGGATCTGCCCGAACTCGTCGATCGCTTCTCGTCCATGGGCGCCGCCGAGGTGGCGCTCTCCCTGGAGGCGGAGACGGCCGGCATTCTTTCGCGGGAAGCCGAGGACACCGCGTACCGCGTGGTGCTGGAATCGCTGACCAACATCCGTCGGCACGCGCCGCGGGCCGACCGGGTCCAGGTGCTCGCCGGCCGCACCGCCGACCGGTCCGTGGAAGTCTCGGTCGCCGATCACTCCGATCACTCCGACCACTCCAGCCGGCAGACCCCCGCCGCCCCCCGGCCCCCCGTCGGGACGGGGCGGCGTTCACACGGCGGTACGGGCCTGGCGGGCCTCACCGAACGGGTCAGCGCGCTGGGCGGCACGCTGGAAGCGGGCCCGTCCCAGCACGGGTGGCGGGTCAGATGCCTGCTGCCCGTGCCCGCGATTCGCTGAACGGATATCTGCCGATCGGCAGATGTGCCGATCGGCGGAGCCCGCGATCCTCTGATGAGTGCACCACCCGGTAACTCTGGAGGAACCGATGTTCTCAGGCACCATCTCGAAGCGGCCCATGACCCTCGTGGTGGTGGCGGCCGTCGCCGCCACCCTCGGCCTCAGCGGCTGCTCCGTGGATGCCTCGAAGGCCGAACCCGAGTCGAAGACCTTCGCGTACGACGGCAAGGAGCTGAAGCTCAAGACGAACGAGGTCGCCACCAAGGTGGTCGCCGTCGATCGCGAGGACATCAAAGTCACCCGCTGGTTCGACGCGGCCGTGGGGTCCGAGCGGCTGAAGTGGACTCTTGAGGGTGACACTCTGGACATCGACGCGGGCTGCAGCGGCATCGCCATCTGCGACGCCAAGTTCAAGGTCGAGATTCCCCAGGGCATCGCGTTGATCAAGGACGGCAAGAAGACCGACCTGAGCGGGAAGAACTGACCATGCTCGACCTCGTGAACCTCACCAAGGTCTACAAGGGCGGCAAACAGGCCGTCACCGATCTGACCATGCGTCTGGAGCCGGGCATGATCGGCCTGCTGGGCCCGAACGGAGCCGGCAAATCATCCTTGATGCGCATCGCCTCCACGGTCACCCGGCCCACCAGCGGACAGGTCCTCTTCCACGGCGAGGACGCGGTGGCCAAGCCCAACGCGCTGCGGCGGTCCCTCGGCTACCTCCCGCAGGACTTCGGCGTCTACCCGAATCTGACCTCCCGCGAGTTCCTGCGCTACCTGGCAGCCGCCAAGGGCGTCTCGGCCAAGTCCGCCAAGGCCCGTATCGATGAACTCCTGGAACTCGTCAATCTCACCGAAGCGGTCAAACGCCCCCTGGGCAAGTACTCCGGCGGCATGCTGCGCCGGGTCGGCATCGCCCAGGTGCTGCTCGCCGACCCACAGGTGATCATCGTGGACGAGCCGACCGCGGGCCTGGACCCCGAGGAGCGGGTCAGATTCCGCAATCTGCTGAGCGATCTGGCCGCCGACAAGGTCGTGATGCTCTCCACCCACATCGTCTCCGACGTCGAGTCGGTCGCCTCCGACATCGCGGTGATGGCCGGCGGCCGGCTGCGCCGCCGCGGCACCCCGGAGGACCTGCTGCGCTCGGTGAGCGGCCAGGTGTGGGAGATGCTGGTCGACCCCGCCTCCGTACCGACGGTGCAGGCGCGGTACACCGTCAGCCGTCTGGTCCGCACGACCGAGGGCGTCCGCGTCCGGCTGCTGTCGCCGCAGTCGCCGCACCAGGACGCCGTACAGCTGACGCCGGACCTCGAAGACGCCTATCTGGCCATCATCCGCGGGTCCGCGGAAGGCCCCGACCCCCGGGGCTTCGGCGAGCGGCCGTTCCCGGCACGGGCGGTGTGAGGCGATGATGCGCATGCTCACCGGACTCGCGGTCGCCGACTTCCGCGACCGGGTACGCCGCCCCGCGTATGCCGTCATCCTGGCCTCGGCCGTCGCTCTCGGGTACGTGGCGGTGCCCGACTCGGACGCCAAATGGATGATCATGCAGATCGGCGATCATCGGGGCACCTACAACAGCGCCTATGTCGGCATGGTGACGGCCCTGGCCAGCGGCCTGTGGATCACCCTCGGCGGCTTCTACGTCGTCCGCAACTCCATCGAACGCGACCGCAGCACCCGCGTCGGCCAGCTGCTCGCCGCGACCCCGCTGCGCACCTCCGCGTACATGGTCGGCAAGTTCCTCAGCAACCTCATGCTGCTGTCCTCCATGCTCGCGGTGCTCGCGGTCACCGCCCTGGTCATGCAGCTGGCCCGCGGCGAGTCGCACGACATCGACCTGATCGCGCTCTGGCAGCCGTTCGTCCTGATCGCGCTTCCCCTCGTCGCGCTGACCGCCGCCTTCGCCCTGCTCTTCGAATCGCTGCCGCTGCTGCGCACCGGCCTCGGCAACATCCTGTGGTTCTGCGTCTGGATGGTCGTCTCCACGGCCGGACAGGGCCCCGGGCTGCCGCTCGACGGCATCGGCGTCAACAGCGTCGTACGGTCGATGTACGCGGACATGGTCGCCCAGGGCATTGATGTCGGCGGGTCGTTCAGCCTCGGTCTGACCTACCTCGACAAGCCCCTCGGGCTGTTCACCTGGGACGGCTTCACACCGACCGCCGACTATGCCCTCGGCCGGGCGGCACTGCTGCTGATCGCCGTCGTCATCGCCGTGCTCCCCGCACTCTGGTTCCACCGCTTCGACCCCGCGCGGGGCCGCCCGTCCCTGGCGCGTGTCCCCGCGCAGAGCCAGACCGAAGACCTCGTCCAGCCGGCCTTCATCGACGAGGTGGGCCCCCACCAGGGCTCGCCCAGGCCCACCGTCGCGACCCTGCTGCGCACCCGGCCGGATCCCGGCGCGGTGACCCTGCGGCTCTGGGCCGGCGAGGTCCGCATCCTGCTGCAAGGGGTGCGCTGGTGGTGGTGGACAGGCGCCGCCTTCCTCACTTTCAGCGCGCTCGCCTCGCCGGAAATCCACGGCATCGTCCGCGTCATGCTGCCGCTGTCCTGGATCTGGCCGATTCTGATCTGGTCCCGGCTGGGTACCCAGCGCCACGAGTACCACGTCGACGGCATGCTCGGGGCCTACCCCTCGGTCCGCCGCCGGATTCTCGCCGAATGGGCCGCGGGCCTGACCGTCACCGTCGTGGCCGGCATCGGCCCGTTCATCCGGCTGGTGGCCGCCGCGGACTGGCTCGGCCTGGCGGGCTGGGCGGGCGGCGCGCTGTTCATCCCGTCCCTGGCCCTCGCCCTGGGCACCCTCAGCCGTACCCACCGTCTCTTCCAGGCGGTCTATCTGCCGCTCTGGTACAGCGTCGCCAACGGTCTGCCCATCTTCGACTTCATGGGAGCGCTGCGCGACAGCAGCGAACTGGCCGCGGCACAGCCGTCGGTGACCCTCGCGGTCTCCGCCGCCCTCATGGCCGTCGTCTTCATGACCGGCGCGCTCCGCCGCTTCAGTCGCGACTGACCCACCGACCTGTCGGCACCGCGGTGTCTTGGTCCGGGCGGCCCGGAACCGAACACGAAGCCGGTGCCCACCAGAGAGGAACAGACCATGACCGACGACGACATGCGCCAGTCCCGGCATGCGCCGGCCGAGCACCGGATCGCCGAGTTGGAGGACGAGGTGGACGAGTTGCGCAGCGCCAACGAGATCCTCCTGTCGGTGGCCGCCTATTTCAGCAACACCGGCGTTCCACCCACTCCGCCGGGGACATCCGGAACACTCGCCGCGAGCGCTGACGACTGACAGCGGCGCTTCGGCAACGGGGGTGATCTATATACACGATTCGAGCGGAACCAAGGAATACCTATGCGACTGTGGCCCCGGCGCGAAGCCGGCCGAACCGCCGAGCCGAGCTCGCGCGCGCTTCCCACCACCATCGTCATGACACTGGCCGTGGCATTGGCGGCGGTGCTGATCGGAGCCTTCACCACCGCCGGCCCCGCCCTCAAGAACGAGGAGGCAGCCGCCCCCGCCCCCGTCTGGTCGGCCACCTGGGGGGCCGCCATGCAGCAGGCGACGGACGATCCGACGGACGAGATCCCCAACTGGTCCCGGAACGGCTTCGAGAACGAGACCCTGCGCCAGGTGATCCGGCTCAGCGTCGGAGGCCCCAAGCTCCGCATCCGTCTCTCCAACGCCTACGGCACCACCCCCCTGCGCATCGCCGGCGCGACCGTCGCCAGGTCCGACGGCGGGGCCAAGGCACGCCCGGGCACCGTACGCGCCCTCACCTTCCGGAACTCGCCCACCCTGACGGTCCCCGCCGGCCGTGACACCGTCAGCGACGCGGTGGCCATGCCCACCGCCAACTTCGAGAAACTCGCCGTCACCCTGCGTTTTACCGCCTCCACAGGCCCGGCGACCATGCACCGCTTCACCACGGCCACGTCCTACCGGGCCCCCGGCGACCAGCTCCGCAGCCCCACCGCCAAAGCCTTCGACCACCACACCTCGCAAGCCTGGTACTACCTGAACGCCGTCGAGGTGACCGCGGGGACCCCGGCCTCGGACGGCTCCCTCATGGTCTTCGGCGATTCCCTCATGGACGGCGTCGGCGCCAGCCCCGACACCGACAGCCGCTTCTCCGACAAACTCGCCGAACGTCTCATCGCCTCCGGCCGCCCCCAGGGGATGACCAACGCCGGCCTGGCGGGCGACCATCTGCTGCACGACTCCCCCTGCTTCGGCGAGAAGGGCGTAGCCCGCTTCGCCAAGGAGCTGCGAGACCGTGCCGCCCTGCGCACCGTCTTCATCCACCTCGGCGCCAATGACCTCGCCCTGGCCCAGCCCGGCAACCCCTGCGTCGAGCGCCCCTCCCCGGTGACCGCCCGGGAGCTCATCGACGGCCATCGCGCCCTTGTACGGGAAGCCCACGCCCACGGTGTCAAGGCCATCGGCGTGACGATCCTCCCCCTCAGGAACGCCGTCTTCCCCTTCACCACCCCCGCCGGTGACAAGATCCGCCGGGAGCTCAACCACTGGATCCGCACCAGCGACACCTACGACGCCGTCCTCGACGCCGACCTCGTCCTGACCGACCCCTCCCGCCCCGGCCGCCCCCGCCCCGGCTACGTCTCCCAGGACGGCCTCCACCCCAGCGACGCCGGCTACCTTGCCCTGGCCTCAGCCGTCGACCTGACCGCCCTCTGACCCCGTCCCCGCTCCCCACCCAGCAGACCGCCCCGACCAGGAGCCCCCGTCCCTGGTCGGGGCTCCGCACGTCCGCCACCGGGGGGAGAGAGAAGCGGGCACAGAGGCGGAGGCCCCGGAATCCGCCCCAGACCCGTCCGGGACCCGCCCCGGAGGCTGACCCGGTGACCATCCGGTTGACCGGAGAACGCCCGATCGTGGCGCTGGAGTCCCTCACCCGCGAACCGAACCGCGCACGGCGGGGCCCGACCTGGGGGAACGCGAGATGGCGGCGAGGTGGTCAGTGGTGCCCCCGGCAGGACTCGAACCTGCGGCCAAGCGCTTAGAAGGCGCCTGCTCTATCCACTGAGCTACGGGGGCCGGTGGTGGCCGCGGCTACCGGAGTCCGCGGGTCGGTGACCTGCCGGGACAAGGATAGGGCTCCGATCGCCTTGACCTTGTTGCTTCACCTGCGTGACACGATGTGGAGGTTCGGTGAAGCGAACCGATAATCGCAGGCGAGTGCGATTTATGCATCGCTTTTGGCGTCCCGCGTCGCGGGTGTTGTGCACTCGTTATGCCTGCGCCCCACTCATCCCCTCTGCCCCTTGTGTCCGACCGGCGCGCAGACAAGCTCATACGCTTCAAAAAGCCGCCAAAGTTAGGCATTCTTCGCATGTGGTGACCTTGGATGCACGGCCTCAGCTCATCGACGCACTAACCGCCCTGCGCGACCGTGTCGCCGCCGTGCGTCTCCCACTGCCGCTCCCCGGCGCGCCCCGGGCCCGCCAGACGCGGGTCGAGCTGCTCGCGCAGCTCGACGACTACCTCGTACCCCGGCTCACGGACCCCGCGGCCCCGCTTCTCGCCGTGGTCGGGGGATCGACCGGGGCGGGGAAGTCCACGCTGGTGAATTCGCTGGTGGGGCGGCGGGTGAGCGAGGCGGGGGTGCTGCGGCCGACCACGCGTACCCCGGTGCTCGTCTGTCATCCCGACGATCACCACTGGTTCGCCGAGATGAGGGTGCTGCCCCATCTCACCCGGGTGTGGCTGCCGCGCCAGGACGATACGGAGGACGCGGACGAAGGCGAGGAAAACACCCCCGAAGGAGCGAACCGGCTACGGATCGAAAGGGCGTCATCCCTGCCCCGGGGGCTCGCGCTGCTCGACGCGCCCGACATTGACTCGCTGATCGTGGAGAACCGGCTGCTGGCCGCCGAGTTGATCTGCGCGGCGGATGTGTGGGTGATGGTGACGACGGCCTCGCGGTACGCCGACGCCGTGCCGTGGCATCTGCTGCGCACCGCCAAGCAGTACGACGCGACACTGGTCACCGTCCTCGACCGGGTGCCCCACCAGGTGGTCTCCGATGTGTCGCGGCAGTACGCGGCCCTCCTCACCAAGGCCGGTCTCGGCGAGGTGCCCCGCTTCACCATCCCGGAGCTGCCCGAGTCCGCGGGCGGCGGCAGCGGGCTGCTCCCCACCACCGCGGTCGCCCCCCTCTTCGCCTGGCTCGCCCACCGGGTGCAAGACCCCGCCGCACGGCAGCAGGCGCTGGGGCGCACGGCCACCGGGGTGATCAATTCGCTGAACGCGCGGATGCCGGAGCTGGCCGCCGCCGTCGCCGGGCAGTACGCCGCCGCCGTACGGCTGATGGGGGTGGTGGAAGAGGCGTACGAGGGCGAGCGGGAACGGGTGAACCAGCAGCTCGGGGCCGGTGCGGTGCTGGCCGGGGACGCCCGTACGCGCTGGCGCGGCTTTCCGCGCGACAGTTCGGCGGGTGAGTTGCTGGACTCGCTGGTCGGCAGCCTGTGCGCGCTGGTGCAGTGCGCCGTCGCCGCCGCCGACGAACATGTCCACGACGCATGGCGGCGGGAGCCGGGGGCCGCCGCGATCGTGTTCCGGGGGCGGCTGGACCTGGAGGCCGCCGAACGGATCGGGATCGCGGTCCGCCGCTGGCGGCGTGAGCTGGAGGAACTGGCCGACGACGAGATCCGCGCGCTGGAGCTGCACGCCGCGCCCGACCCCGAGACCGTCGCGGCGCTGGTCGCCGCGGCCCTGCTCGGCGGACGGCGGGCCCGGGGCGCGGGGGAGCAGCTCGCCGAGCGGATCGGGGCGCAGGGGGCGCTGAGGCTGCGCGACCGGGGCGGCGAGGTGCTGACCGCGTACATCGACGGCGTACTGAACAGCGAACGCGACCGCCGCCTCGCCCCCCTCGACGCGCTCGACGTCTCCCCGGAACCCCAGGCCGAGCTGATCGCCGCCCTGTCCGTACTACAGAAGGTGAGGTGACGCCGGTGACCGCCATCACGGGCGACGAGAACCGGCCGGGGGACGGGACCGGACCCGCCCCCGGGACCGACGCCGCCATCGGCGACGGCACCACCGGCACCGGCACCGGCACCGGCACCGGCACCGGCACCGCCACCGGCTCGGAACCCCCCTGCGAGCAGGCGCCGGGCCAGCCCCGGGAGTCCGGCGAGGGCCGCTCCGGCGGCTGCTGGGACGACGGGCTCATCGCCCGCCGCTCGGGCGGCCGCCGACGCGGGGACGGGCCCGCGGAACCCGCCGAGGCCGAGGAGCACGTACCCATCGGCGGCGCGTACGGCGGACCGCTGCGCACCCGGCTCGACGCCCTGAGGGAACTCGTCGGCCTCTCCAGCACCCGGGTCGAGAGCGAGACACTCGCCGAGGCCGGACGGGTGCTCGACGAGGCGTCCGCCCGGCAGCGGCTCTCCGCCCGGCACACCGTCGTCGCCATCGCGGGCGCGACCGGAAGCGGGAAGTCCACCCTCTTCAACGCCCTCGCGCAGGTCCCCCTCTCCGAGACGGGCCTCCGCAGGCCCACCACCTCGGCACCGATCGCGTGCAGCTGGTCGGAGGGGTCCGCCGGGCTGCTCGACCGGCTCGCCATCCCCCCTCGGCTGCGCCGCAGACCCCTCGCGGGCGGGGCCGACGAACTCTCCGGGCTGGTGCTCGTCGATCTGCCCGACCACGACTCCGCGCTGGTCAAACACCGTGAACAGGTGGACCGGGTGCTCGCGCTGGTGGACGCGGTGATCTGGGTGGTCGATCCGGAGAAGTACGCGGACGCCGCCCTGCACGAGCGCTATCTGCGGCCCCTCGCGGGCCACGCCGAGATCACCTTCGTGGTGCTCAACCAGGTCGACCGGCTGCCGGGCGAGGCCGCCGACCAGGTCCTGGACGATCTGCGCAGACTCCTGGACGAGGACGGCATGCCACTCGGCGAGCACGGCGAACCGGGCGCGACCGTGCTGGCGCTCTCCGCGCTCAGCGGGGACGGCGTCGACGAGCTGCGCGATGTCCTCGGCACCTTCGTCCAGGAGCGGACCGCCCCGGCGCGCCGGCTCGCCGCCGATGTCGACGCGGCGGCGGCCGGGCTGCGCGCGGCGTACGTCGCCGAGGGCCTCACCGGCCTCGACGAGCGGGCGCGCGAGGACTTCGCCGACCGGCTGGCGGAGGCCGTCGGGGCGAAGGCGGCGGGCGAGGCCGCCGAGCGCGAGTGGCGCAGACACGCCATCCGGGCGTGCGGTACGCCCTGGCTGCGGCTGTGGCGCTGGTACGAGCGCAAGCGGCTGCCCGGGAACGGGAGCGGTCCGCCGTCGGCCACCGCGCCGGTGGAGGAGGAGCTGACCGCCCGGCAGCGGGTCGAGCAGGCGGTGCGCACGGTCGCGGACGCGGCGGCGGCCGGGCTGCCCGCGCCCTGGGCGCAGGCCGTGCGGGAGGCGGCGGTCAGAGGGGCCGACGGGCTGCCGGAGGCTTTGGACGACCTGGCCGCGCGCGAGGCGGCGGCGACGGGCAAACGGCCGCTGCGGCCCGCCTGGTGGCCCGCCGCCGTGCTCGCGCAGATGTCGATGACACTGCTCCAGGTGTACGGGGGGCTCTGGCTGGTGGGACAGATCGTCGATCTGCTGGAACCCGGTCTGGTGGTGCCTGCGCTGCTGATGGCGGCGGGGATCGTGGGCGGCCCGCTGGTGGAGTGGGCGTGCACGGCGGCGGTACGGGGGCCCGCGCGGCGGTACGGGCAGGACGCCCGGCGGCGGCTTCGGGAGGCGGCGGCGGGGTGCGGCCGGGCGAGGGTGCTCGATCCGATCGCGGGGGAGCTGATGCGGTACCGGGAGGTGCGGGAGCAGTACGCGACGGTGGCGGGGCGGGGTGGGGCACGGGCGGCGGGGCGGTGAGGCGGGTCCGGGTCCGGTCCGGTCCGGGGGCGGACGGCGGGTCCGGTGCGGTCCGGCGGGTTCGCGGGGTCCGGCGGGTTCGCGGGGTGATGGCGCGGGGGTGACGGGGTTTTCCACAGGGGGGTGGCCGTCCACAGGCCCGGGCGGGATCGCGCGGTCCGTTCCAGCATGGAGACCGGCCGGCAGAGCGCCGGCGGGAGCGGAGCGGACGGGAGATGGCCGCCATGAACGACACCCTGGTCACGGTGGTGGGCAATGTCGCCACACAGGTGGAGTACCGGGACACGGCGACCGGCGGGATGGCGCGATTCCGTATCGCGGTGACACCGAGGCGCTGGGACCGGCAGCGGGAGGTCTGGGCGGACGGCCGGACCAGTTTCTACACGGTCCTCGCCTGGCGGACTCTCGCCGCGAATATGGCCGGATCTGTTTCGGTCGGGGATCCGCTCCTCGTTCACGGGCGGTTGAGAGTGCGGGAGGAAGAGCGTGACGCGTCCCGCGACTTCGCGGGGGACCCGTCCGCCGACACGCGCGAAGTCGCTCTTCGGCGAAGGACCTTTGTGGACATCGAGGCCGTGGCGGTGGGCCACGATCTGGCACGGGGGACCTCGGCATTCCGGCGAGTGGTCAGGTCCGCACCGAATGTGACGGAGCGGCAGTCGCAAGAGCCGCCGGGGGCGGGAAATCCTTTGGCGGCGGGGGAGTGGCCGGGTAATCCCGTGATGGATGCCGAGGGCTCTCCCGCACCCTCGGCGGTGGCCGAGCGGATGGCCGTTCCACCCTTCTGAGCAGGCCGTCTTCACTCGCCATGCTGTGGAGATTTGTCGACTCGGGAATGGTGAAACAGGGTTGTCGGCACCGTCGGCGATAACGATTACGAGTCGGAATGGTTGTGCGGAGGTATGACGGGGGACTGGGCCGCGCCGCCTCTCTAGGATTTCCCCTATTCACGGGGCACTTGAGTCTGCTGGCGAGGCACTCCCCCAATGCGTCACACGTGAACGCGCACCGCACATGAGCAGCACGGGCCGCATGGGCCGCATGAGCATCCGCGTACATGAGCACGCGGCTCACGCGAATGAGCCTCGCCCGGAGGGGAATTCTGTGTTTTCCAAGTTCGCCGCGCCGACCGGACGCGGACGGGGGATCGCGCGCCGTATCGCGGCCGCGGCCCTCACATCGGGGCTCGTCGCGACGAGTGCCGCGGCCGGCGCGGGTGCGGCCGCCGCCGACGACGGCGCGCACCGTCAGGTCGGCGCGGTAGCCACCCTCGACGGGCTCAAGACCTTCGACCGCGCGACGCTCCGTGCGAACGGCGAGAGCCACCCCATCCCCGCGGGACTCTTCGAGATGACCGTCGACGGCGGCGGCCGGCTGAAGACCTACTGCGTGGACCTCCACAACCCGACCCAGGTCCAGGCGAAGTATCTGGAGGCCCCCGCCGCGCAGACCTCGCTCGCCGCCAACCGGGACGCGGGCAGGATCCGCTGGATCCTGCGGAACTCCTTCCCCCAGGTCGACGATCTCGCCGCGCTGGCCAAGGCGGCGGGCAGCGGGCCGCTCACCCAGCGGACGGCCGCCGCCGGCACCCAGGTCGCCATCTGGCGCTACTCGGACGGGGCGGACGTCGAAGCGCTCGACCCCGCCGCCGAGAAGCTCGCGGACTGGCTCCACAAGAGGGCCCGCGACATCGCCGAGCCGAGGGCCTCGCTCAGCCTGGAGCCGAGCACGGTCTCCGGCCGCCCCGGCGGCCGGCTCGGCCCGGTGACCGTGCGGACGGACGCGGACCGTGTCTCCCTCGCCCCGCCGGCCGACGCGGCGGCCAGCGGCGTCAGGGTCACCGACGCTGCGGGCAAGCCCGTCACCTCGGCGGTGAACGGCACCAAGGTGTACCTCGACGTCCCGGCCGACGCCCCGGACGGCTCGGCGACGCTCACCGCCCAGGCGATGACCTCCGTACCGGTGGGCCGGGCGTTCATCTCCACGACCCGGAGCCAGGCCCAGATACTCGCGGGCTCCAGCGAGTCCACGGTCTCCGCGACCGCCGGGGCCACCTGGGCCGCCAAGGGCGCGATACCCGCCTTCTCCGCGAAGCGGAACTGCGCCGAGGGCGGTCTCGACGTCACGGCGGCCAACACCGGCGACGCGCCGTTCACCTTCGAGCTGGGGGGCGTCGAGCACACGATCGCCGCCGGCCGGTCGCGGACGGTGACCGTCCCGGTCGCCGAGGACCAGTCGTACGACGTCACCGTCTCCGCGCCGGGAGGCTTCAGCGAGAGCTTCAAGGGCGTCCTGGACTGCGCCACCACCGGTCTCGCGGCCCCCGCCTCCGCCGCCTCGCCCGCCGCGGAGACCCCCGTCTCCCAGCTCGCCCCCGCCTCGGCGGGCGGCTCGTCCGCCGGACTGGAGGGAGACCTCGCGGCCACCGGCGGCTCCGACGCCACACCGATGATCACGGGAATCGCGATCACCCTCGTCGTCATCGGCGGCGGCGCGATCTTCTTCCTGCGTGAGAAGCCCGCCCCCGAGGAGTGACCCGGCCGGGGCCCCGGCCCCACGACGCCACCCTGGAGTGATCTTGAGGATGGTCCACCGCCTCACAGCCGCGCCCCCCGGGCCGCCGCACCGCCCCGAGCGGGTCTGGTACGCCTCCTACGGGTCCAACACGGACCGGAGCAGGCTCCGCAGCTACCTCGCCGGGGGCACGGCCCCGGGCGGGCGCGGGGTCCACCCCGGCTGCCGGGACCAGAGCGACCCGGTCCGCTCGGTCCCGGTCGAGCTGCCCGGGATCCTCTACTTCGCCACCGAGTCGCCCGTCTGGACCGGCGGCCGGGCCTTCTACGACCCCGCCGCCGACGGCCGGGTACGGGCCCGCGCCCACCTCGTCACCGCACAGCAGTTCTCCGACATCGCCGCCCAGGAGATGCACCGCCCCCCGGGCCACGACCTCGACCTGACCAGGGCCATCGCCGAAGGCAGGGACACCCTGGGACCGGGCCACTACGAAACCCTCGTCCGCCCGGGCTTCCTGGACGGCCTGCCCGTCCTGACCTTCACCGCCCCCTGGCGGGCCGACGAGGTGGCGTGCACCACCCCGTCCGGCCCCTATCTGCGGTGCATCGCCTCCGGCCTGCTCGCCACCGGAGCCTGGGACGCCCCCACCGTCGCCCGCTACCTCTCCGCGGCCCCGGGCGCGTCCGGCGCCTGGACCCCGGACGAGATCATCCGGCTCACCGAGCCCGCCCCGGAGCCCTGAGCGGGCTACTCGTTTCCGTCCAGGGGTGGCGGTACGGCAAGATGGGGTGTATCTGCCCACTCACTCATCTGCCGGACGGTTTCTCTTGGCTGAGTACATCTACACGATGCGCAAGACGCGCAAGGCGCACGGCGACAAGGTCATCCTCGATGACGTGACGCTGAGCTTCCTGCCCGGTGCGAAGATCGGTGTGGTCGGCCCCAACGGCGCCGGTAAGTCCACCGTGCTGAAGATCATGGCCGGACTGGAGCAGCCCTCCAACGGCGACGCGTTCCTGTCCCCCGGCTACACGGTCGGCATCCTGCTCCAGGAGCCGCCGCTGGACGAGGCCAAGACCGTTCTCCAGAACGTCGAGGACGGCGTCGCCGAGATCAAGGGCAAGCTCAACCGGTTCAACGAGATCGCCGAGCAGATGGCGACCGAGTACACCGACGAGCTGATGACGGAGATGGGCAAGCTCCAGGAAGACCTCGACCACGCCAACGCCTGGGACCTCGACGCCCAGCTGGAGCAGGCGATGGACGCGCTCGGCTGCCCCCCCGGGGACTGGCCGGTCACCAATCTCTCCGGTGGTGAGAAGCGCCGCGTCGCCCTGTGCAAGCTGCTGCTCGAAGCCCCCGACCTGCTCCTCCTCGACGAGCCCACCAACCACCTGGACGCCGAGTCCGTGCAGTGGCTGGAGGCGCACCTCGCCAAGTACGCCGGCACCGTCGTCGCCATCACCCACGACCGGTACTTCCTCGACAATGTCGCGGGCTGGATCCTGGAGCTCGACCGCGGCCGAGCCATCGGCTACGAGGGCAACTACTCCACCTACCTGGAGTCCAAGCAGGCCCGTCTCAAGGTCGAGGGCCAGAAGGACGTCAAGCGCGCCAAGCGGCTCAAGGAAGAGCTGGAGTGGGTCCGCTCCAACGCGAAGGGACGCCAGGCCAAGTCCAAGGCCCGTCTCGCGCGTTACGAGGAGATGGCCGCCGAGGCCGACAAGATGCGGAAGCTGGACTTCGAGGAGATCCAGATTCCCCCGGGCCCGCGCCTGGGCAGCATCGTGGTCGACGTGGAGAACCTCTCCAAGGGCTTCGGCGAGAAGCTGCTGATCGACAACCTCAGCTTCACCCTGCCGCGCAACGGCATCGTGGGCGTCATCGGCCCCAACGGCGCCGGCAAGACCACGCTGTTCAAGATGATCCAGGGCCTGGAGGAGCCGGACTCCGGCTCGATCAAGGTCGGCGAGACCGTCAAGATCTCCTACGTCGACCAGAGCCGCGCCAACATCGACCCCAAGAAGTCCCTGTGGGCCGTGGTCTCCGACGAGCTGGACTACATCAACGTCGGCCAGGTCGAGATGCCGTCCCGCGCCTATGTCTCGGCGTTCGGCTTCAAGGGCCCGGACCAGCAGAAGCCCGCGGGCGTGCTCTCCGGCGGCGAGCGCAACCGGCTGAACCTGGCGCTCACCCTCAAGCAGGGCGGAAACCTCCTGCTCCTCGACGAGCCCACCAACGACCTCGACGTCGAGACGCTCTCCTCCCTGGAGAACGCCCTGCTCGAATTCCCCGGCGCCGCGGTGGTCGTCTCCCACGACCGCTGGTTCCTGGACCGGGTCGCCACCCACATCCTCGCCTACGAGGGCGACTCCAAGTGGTTCTGGTTCGAGGGCAACTTCGAGTCGTACGAGAAGAACAAGATCGAGCGCCTCGGAGCGGACGCGGCCCGTCCGCACCGCGCCACCTACAAGAAGCTCACCCGAGGCTGAGGGGCTGACGAGACCCATGGCCCGGCACATCTACCGCTGCCCCCTCCGCTGGTCCGACATGGACGCCTTCGGCCATGTCAACAACGTGGTCTTCCTGCGTTACCTGGAAGAGGCGCGGATCGACTTCATGTTCCGGCTCCAGCCGGGGGACGGCTCACCGTCGTTCTCCGGCGGGTCCGTCGTCGCCCGGCACGAGATCGACTACATCCGCCCGCTGGTCCACCGCCATGAGCCGGTGACCGTCGAGTCATGGGTGACCAGGATCGGCGCCGCCTCCCTGACCATCGCCTACGAGATCAAGGACGCCCCCGACGACACCGGCGACTCCGCGCAGATCTATGTGCGGGCCTCGACCGTCGTGGTCCCCTACGACCTGGAGGCGGGCCGCCCGCGCCGGATCAGCGCCGAGGAGAAGTCCTACCTCCAGCGCTATCTGCCCGCGCTGGAAGAGGACGCCCTCGTCGCATGAGCGTGCCCGTGCGAAGCCTGTACTTCGCCGACGCGAGGGAGGCGGAGGATCTCACCGCCTTCCTCGCCCGGCTGCTCCACTACGACCGCGCCGCCGCCGTACGCCTCCAGGCGGGCTCCCCGGACGGCGCGCAGGCCGGCCTCGCCGTCTTCGGCCGCCCGCCCTCCTTCGAGGTGCTCGCGATCCGCACGGCGCGCCTCGGCGCGCCCGCCCGGCTCGACATCACCGTCTCCGCCGGTGAGCTGCTCGAAAACCTCGCCGGTGAGGAGTTCCTCCTGCCCGGCCCCGTCACCGGACCGCCCTGGACCGGGGTGCTGCCGCCCCGCGGCGGCTGGCGCGAGCTGCCCGGACTGCCGGGCGTCGACGAGATGCGCGAGGCCGTCGCCGCCGCCGTCGCCGAGTTCCGCGGCCGCGACGAACAGCTCCCCGCCGAACGCAGCACCCGCGCCGAGCGGGACGCCATCGGCCGCGAGATCTGGTCCCGCACCCTCGCCGCCACCCCACTGCCGCTGCGCGCCGTGCACGCCGCCCACTCCCTCGGCTTCCTGCGTCCCGAAGTCCCCGTCGCGCTGCTCTCCACCGGCTCCTGGCTCAGACTGCGCACCCCCTTCGGCTCCACAGCCGTCCGCGGCAACGGACTGGGCGGGCTCAACGTCATCCCCACCCGGACCCGCTGACAGCGTCCACCGAGCCCCCCGGACGCCTCCGCCACACCCCTCGATGAGAAGGTGGCGCCACCGCTCGGCACGCCACCGCTCGGCACGGCGAAGGGAAACCCCATGGCACCCGCGTACGACGTGATCGTCCTCGGACTCGGAGGCATGGGCAGCGCCGCGGCCGCCCATCTCGCCGCCCGAGGCGTCAAGGTCCTCGGCCTGGAGAAGTTCGGCCCGGTGCACAACAGGGGCTCCAGCCACGGCGGCTCCCGCATCACCCGGCAGTCCTACTTCGAGGACCCCGCCTACGTCCCCCTCCTGCTCCGCGCCTACGAGCTGTACGAGGAGCTGGAGCGCGAGACCGGGCGCGACATAGCCACCCTCTGCGGCGGACTGATGATCGGCCGCCCCGACAGCCGCACGGTCGCGGGCGCACGGCGCTCCGCCGAACAGTGGGACCTCCCCCACGAGATGCTCGACGCGGAGCAACTGCGCCGCCGCTTCCCGACGCTGACCCCCGCCGACGACGAAGTCGCCCTCTACGAGGCGCGGGCCGGACTGCTGCGCCCCGAGAACACCGTCGCCGCCCACCTCCAGCTCGCCGTCCGCCACGGCGCGAGCCTCCACTACGAGGAGCCGGTCACCCGCTGGGAGCCGTACCGCGACGGGGTACGCGTCCACACCCGCGAGGACGTCTACACCGCGAGCCGTCTGATCATCTGCCCGGGAGCCTGGGCCCCCGAGCTGCTCGCCGACGTGGGGGTGCCGATCACCGTCGAGCGGAAGATCATGTACTGGTTCCAGCCCCGGGGCGGCACCGGCCCGTACCGCCCCGAGCGGCACCCCGTCTATGTGTGGGAGGACCGGGAGGGAATCCAGGTCTACGGCTTCCCCGCGATCGACGGGCCGGACCGGGGCGCGAAGGTCGCCTTCTTCCGCGACGGCGGGGTCTGCACCCCGGAGACCATCGACCGGACCGTCCACGACCACGAGATACGGGCGATCGCCGACTATCTCGGCCCCCGGCTGCCCACCCTGCCCGGCACCTTCATCAAGGGGGTGACCTGCATGTACTCCACCACCCCCGACGAACACTTCGTGATCGCCCGGCACCCGGAGCACCCCGAAGCCGTCACCGTGGCCTGCGGATTCTCCGGGCACGGCTTCAAATTCGTCCCCGTGGTCGGCGAGATCCTGGCCGATCTCGCGCTGGAGGGCGGCACCCCCCACCCCATCTCGCTCTTCGACCCGGCCCGCTTCGCCGGGAAGCTCAACGGCGGGTCCTAGGGAGTGTTTTCAAAGACGTGAGCCTCGGCGTCGCGGAGCAGTCCCGGGGTCAGCCGCCGGTGGACGGCGGACAGCGGGGTCCATATCGTGCGGCCGAAGCCGCTGCGGTAGTGCAGAAAGGTGCTCAGCGACACCTGGCCCCGGGGCGACCGCACAATCAGCTCGCCGGCCAGCAGCGGGGAGACGGCCGCGAGCCGGATCCAGTCCTCGCCGCGCGCGGCGATACGCCAGCCCGCGACGGTGTCCGGCGACCGGCCCCGGCTGAGCCGGAGACCCAGCAGACCGCGCCAGATGAACCGCTCGGCAGGGCTGGGGAGGTCGCCGAACATGGCCCGGGCCCATCGCTCCGGCGTGGCGGCGGTCTCCGTGTTCAGTGTGAAGTGATCGGCGTAGTGGAGTGCGGGCAGTGCGCTGAGGGCCCGGAAGGGCTCAGGAATCCGGTGCGCACCCACCACGGCTTCCACGCCGCCGCCCGCCCGCGAACCGTCGCGTCCGGGCACCCGGCGCGCGGTTTCCGGCTTCCGGTGGAAAAGAGGCATGGACATCCCCCCGGTCGTTCCTACGGTGAAGTGCGGAACGACATCAGCCTAGCCACCGCGCCCGCCGGGGCCGACAGGCCCTAGCCCGCCGTGTTCACCATGGACGCGGCGGCGTAGACCAGGTAGTCCCACAGCTGCCGCTCGTGCTCCGGAGCCAGCTCCAGTTCGTCCACGGCGTCCCGCATGTGCTTCAGCCAGGCGTCGTGCGCCGCCCGGTCGACCGCGAACGGCGCGTGCCGCATCCGCAGCCGGGGGTGGCCCCGGGCCTCGCTGTAGATGCGCGGGCCGCCCCAGTACTGCATCAGGAAGGTGGCGAATCGGTCCTCGGCGGGGCCGAGATCCTCCTCCGGGTACATCGGCCGCAGCAGCGGGTCCCCGGCGACGCCCTGGTAGAAGCGGTGAACCAGACGGCGGAAGGTCTCCTCGCCGCCGACCTGCTCGTAGAAGGTCTGCTCCTGGACGGTGCCGCGCGGAATCTCAGTCACCCCTCCATCGTCTCAGACGCCCCGGCGGAGGACCGATGGCCTAGGACCACCGGCCCCCACCCCCTCATGGGCCCCGGCGGGGTGCCACAGTGGAGGCATGGGCACGTACCTGGAGCGGTACGCCGAGCCCGCGGCCGAGGCGCGCCGGGCGATGGTGCGCCTGATCGCGGCCGAGGGCGCGCTGACCGATCCGGCCTGGCGGGCGGCGTTCGAGGAGGTGCCCCGGCATCTGTTCGTCCCGTACTACTTCACCGGGGGGCCCGGCGGACATGAGCGGCTCTGGTGCGAGGACCCCGACCCGGTGCGGCGGGAGCGCTGGCTGCGCGGGGCCTACTACGACGGGCCGCTGGCGACCAGGATCCGCGACGGGGAGCTGATCTCCTCCAGCAGCCAGCCCTCGCTGATGGCCCGGATGCTTCAGGCGCTCCAGGTGCGGTACGGGGACGCCGTGCTGGAGATCGGCGCGGGCACCGGGTACAACGCGGCGCTGCTCTGCCACCGGCTCGGCGAGGAGCGGATCACCACCGTCGACATGGAGCCGGAGATCACCGAGTCGGCGCGGGCGCATCTGGCCGCCGCCGGCTACCGCCCGGCCGTGGTCACCGGCGACGGGGCGCGCGGCTGTCCGGAGCGGGCCCCCTTCGACCGGATCATCGCGACCTGCGCGCTGCCGTTCGTCCCGTACGACTGGGCGGCGCAGTGCCGCCCGGACGCCCGGATCCTCGCTCCGCTGTCGACCGGGCTGATCGCGCTCCGGGTCCGGGACGACGCCCGCCACGGGCGGATCGCGGAGGGGCGCTTCCTGCGGACCTCGGCGTACTTCGTGCCGCTGCGGGGCAGCGGCCCCGCAGCGGAGCGGCGGCCGGGCGCGCTGCCTCGCCGAGTACTGGAGAACGATCTCTTCCGGTTCATGCTGTCGCTGACCGGCCGGAGCCTCGATCCGCGTGAGGCGCTCTCGCTGTGGGAGCGCGAGCGCCGTCCGCTCCGGGACCGCTTCGGGGTGACCGTCGTCGGCGGACGCCAGTGGGCCTGGCTGGACGATCCCGAGGGGCCGTACGTCTGGCCCCTCGGCCGGCGGGACGGGTGAGCCCGCCCCGCGCGGTCAGCCCCGGCGTACGGTGATGGTCGTCCAGGCTCCGACATGGACCCGGTCGCCGTCGCTCAGCGGCACCGGGACATAGGGCTGTATCGGCTCCTCCGCGCCGTTGAGCGTGGTGCCGTTGGTGGAGTTCTGGTCGACGACCGCCCAGGATCCGTCGGGCTGCCGCACCAGCACGGCGTGCTTGTGCGAGACGCCCGGGTCCTCCGGGGGCACGGACAGATCGATGTCGGGGGACTCGCCGGTCGACTGGCGGCGGCGGCCGATGGTGATCTGGGTGCCGTCGAGCTGGAGATGCTGCTCGGGGGAGTACGCGGGCAGGTTGAGGCCGCTGGCGTCGGGGCCGCTGCGCTGCATCATCGCCAGGAAGTACTCGCGGTCGGGCGCGATGACGGCCGACCAGCCCTCGGGCGACTGGTAGGACGGCGGCGACTGGTGCTGTCCGGGCGCGGAGACGGACTGCTGCTGTCCGGGTCCCTGGGGGAAGGGGGAGTCCTGCCCGCCGGCCTGCGGGAAGGAGGGCCGGTCCTGGGACGGCGGGGAGAGCATCCAGTCGTCCGCCGCGGCCGGCTGCTGCGGCTGGTGCTGCGGTGGTGGCGGTGCGGGGTGCTGGTGGAAGCCCTGCGGGGGACCCGGCGGCCTGCCGGGACCGGGACCGGGACCTGGGCCAGGGCCGGGGCCGCCCGGCTGCCCGGGGCCCTGCGGGAACGGCGAGGCCGGGCCCTGCGGGAACGGCCGTCGCTGCCCCGGACCGTCGCCGAGCGACTCGGCGGGCCGGTTCAGCTGCGAGGGCCGGGAGCCCTGGTAGTCGAACGGATCGTGCCCCTGCTGCCGGCCGGGATGCCCCTGCGGCCCCTGCTGGCCGGGGTGTCCCGGGTGCCCGTGCGGGCCGGGCGGCGGCGGGGGCGGCTGGTTGGTGAAGCCCGACGGCAGATTCAGCCCGGGGGACGGGGCCTGCGGCGCGGGGGCGATCGGGGTGTACGAGGTCGCCGTGTGCGTCAGGAAGTTGTACCGGCACTCCTCGCAGAACGGGGCCATGGCCTCGCGCGGGGTGCGGCACTGCGGGCAGAGCTCCGCGTGCGCGGTGGCGTGCGGATCGCCCGCCGGGCCCGGGTAGCCGTACGAGGGCGCGGGCGGCGGGGCGGCTCCGGTGGGAGCGCCGGGACCGGCCATACGGTGGCCACAGACCTCGCACCAGTCGTCGGAACCCGACTGGTGTCCGTTGGGGCAGGTCGGCATGTCGGCGCTTCCCCCTCTCCTCGTCCGGCCCGGGGGCCGTCACCTCTGTCGTACGTCTCTCGTACGACGATGCTCGAACGGCCTCGGTCGCGGCGGAGAACGACTATTTCTTCACCCGGACCGTTCTGACGGACCGGGTTTCGAGCGTCATCTCATCGGCCTCCGCGACCTTGGCCTTCAGTCGCACAGTACCTGTCGCCGCGTCGACCACGTCCACCACCTTCGAAAGCAGTTTCGCGGTGCCCTCGTTACCGGAGACCTGCGCCAGCTGCACCGCGCGGCCCAGTTTCGCCGTCGCTCCATCGTAATCACCCATTTTGCGGGCATCCAGCCCCTGTTGGATGACTTGTGCGAGTTCTGCCTGGCCCGTGTAGTGCGCCACCTGTGGGTTGATCGAGGTGGAGGCGGCCATGTCATCCGTCCACACGGCCCGGATCAGCCCCTGGGAGAGCACCTCGGGAGCCCCGCCGTCGGGGGCCGGAATGATCAGCGAGGCGCGGGCCGCCAGCATCTCCTGCCCGATGTTCGCCTGGGGCACCCGCACACAGACGTGATAGTCGCGGGACTCGTCGCCCCAGGAGCCGGTCGGATAGTCCCCGGCCCGGGGACCCGCCTCGGTCCGCCGCCCGGTCAGCTCCGCGACGGTGGGGGCCACCTGCTTGACGAACATGATCTCGACCCCGACGGGCGTCCACAGCCGCAGCGCGACATCGGCGACCTCCTTGCCCATCGCGTTCTCCATCATGGCTGTGAAGTCGGCGGCCAGATGCGCGGGATCGGCGACGATGTCCGCGGTCCCCAGCAGCGCGGCGGCGATCCCGGTGACCTCCTTCACCTCCCAGTCGGTGCCCACGCCCCGGGCGTCACAGGTGAACCGGCCCGCCACGGCGGTCAGCGCGAAGCGCAGCGCCTCGGGGGACTCGTGCTCATTGCGCCCGTCGGTCAGCAGGATGCCGTGCCGGATGTCCCCGGCCGAGGAGGCGAGCAGCCGGTCCGCGAGCCCGAGCCAGGTGCCGATCGCGGTGCCGCCGCCCGCGGTGAGCCGCCGCAGGGCCTCCTTGGCCTGGGCGCGGGTGTGCGGGTCGGCGATCGCCAGCCGCTCGCCACCGGGATAGATGTCGGAGGCCTTGTGCGTACCGGCGACCACGGCGAACTCCACACCGTCGCGCAGGGTGTCGATCGCAGCCGCCGTGGCGTCCCGGGCGTTGCGCATCTTGGTCGGCGGATAGTCCATGGAACCGGAGCAGTCCACCATGATCACCACGGCCGCGCCGGGGGAGGACGGGATCCCGGCGGGAGACGCCGTCACCCCCCGCAGCGGAGCACCGCCGGTGGTGCCGCCGCCCGTGGAGGTCACGGTCACGATCGCGTTCACCTCGCGACCGCCCTCGGGCAGATACTCGTTCTGATACACGTCGACCGAGAACGCGGGCACCTGGGACTTGGAGAAATTGGCCATCTGCTGGACTCCTTGAGGGCTCCACCCGGGAGATCTCACGACTCGTCGCGGACGCCTCCCCCGTCACGGGCGCCCGGTCGCTTACATCAGACCCGGCGGTCGTAGCCCGATCCTGCCCCCGGCCGCGCCACCGCGAACGGCAGCACCGCCACTGTTACGTTGTCGTGGCCCCCGCCGTCGAGTGCGTGGCCGACCAGCACCTGGGCGCTGTGCAGGGGCCGTTCGGCGGCGTCCGCCGGGATCGCGCGGGCCATCTCGTCGGGGCCCTCCGCGTAGTTCCACAGACCGTCGGTGCAGACCACCACCACACCGGAGCGGTCCGGTTTGAAGGCGGCGGTGTGCGGCTCCAGTTCGTACGCGTCGGCGCCCAGCCAGCCGGTGATGGCGTGGGCGCGCTCGTCCGCGTACGCCTCGCGTTCGTTCATCAGACCGGCGGCCACCATCTGCGCGGCCCAGGAGTCGTCCTCGGTGAGCCGGGCGGCGGGGCCCTCGCGGTCGTCGGGCACCCAGTAGACGCGGCTGTCGCCGACCCAGCCGACGATGAGCAGACCGCCGGCGGAGATCGCCGCGACGATCGTGCAGGCGGGCGCGTTCAGCTGGTGGTGCGAGCCGTGGCCGTGCTCCGCGAGATCGCCGGCGGGCGCCTGCCCGGCCAGGGAGTTGACGGCGGTCGCGGCGGCCACGATCGCCTCCCGCATGGCCTGCTCCGGGTGGATCCCCCGCGGCAGCGCCGTCAGCAGCAGCTCATTGGCGGCCCCCGCGGCGGCGAGTGACGCCTCGTCGGGCCGGGTGGCCGAGGAGACCCCGTCGCAGACGACCGCGACCACGGCCGGGGAGCCGTCGGGCAGCGCGGTGGTGGAGATCGCGAACGCGTCCTCGTTGCGATGGTGGCGCAGGCCCCGGTCGCTGACGGCGGCGACCGGGCCCAGCTCCCGCTCCATGTGGTCGCGCTCCCGGGGCTGGGCGTGGCCGCAGTTCTCGCAGTAGCCGTCGGGGTCGACATGGCCCGAGCGGCAGGCCACGCACACCTTGGCGACGGCCTGCGGTACGGATGCCTGCGGTACGGCCTGCGGTACGGCTGCCGGGGGCGCGGCGGGCGGCGCGATACGCGGGTCGGCGACGGGCGGCGGCGGTGTCTGCGGCGTCTGTGGCGGGGGCAGCTCGAAGTCCCCTGAAGACGAAGGCGAAGACGAAGGCTCGGCCGGTACGGAGGCCTCCGCACCCGGTCCGGTCCGCCACTCGGGCGGCACGGAGACGGCCAGCGTCGGGCGGTCACCGCCGGGCGGCGGCGAGAGCGCCGACAACTCCTGTCCGCACGCGCCGCAGAAGCGGTCGTCCTCCTCCAGCGGCTCCGCGCAAGCGGGGCACAACGAGCCGGCGGCCGGCCGGTGCATCTGCGGCGACATCAATCACACCCACGTCCGGGGGCGGTAGCGGTTGGCACGCTCCACCAGTTCCATCCGCTCCTCGCCCCGCTGGGCGAGCCGGGCGAGCACCCGGTAGGAGCGTTCCAGTCCGAAGCGCAGACCGCGTTCGTCCAACTCACTGCCGAGCAGCGCGGCGGGGGCGGCGGCGACGGTGCCGCCGGGCCGGGGCGCGCCCGACGGAGCCGGTGCGGACGGCTGAACTCCGGGACTACCGGAGAGTACCCAGTCCAGGGCCGTGCCGAGTACCTCGGTGGACAGCCTCTCCCGGCGCACCGCGTCCAGACCGAACCCCTCCAGCGCCTCCACCTGCGCCGCCGCGGCGAGCAGATCGTCCAACAGCGGTTCCTGGGCGGCCCGTCGGCGCAGCCGGGCCCGCACGGCGGCGACCCGCGCGGCCGTGTAGTGGATCGAGGCCTCCGGCACCGACTCCAGGGTGCGTACGGCTCCGGCCCGGTCCCCGGCCGCGAGCTGCACCCGGGCCAGTCCGAACGCGGCGCTGACATAGCTGGGGTCGGTCGTCCACACCAGCCGGTAGTACTCCGCCGCGTTGTCCAGCTGGCCGAGCACCTCGGCGCACACCCCCAGCGCCAGCTTGGGCGCGGGCTCGCCGGGGAACGCGTCGTAGATCGCGTCGAAGGAGAGCGCCGCCACCTCGTCGTCCCCGGTGACCAGGGCCGCGAGGCCCCGGTACCAGACCACCCGCCAGTCGTCCGAGCGCCCGTTCTCCAGCGTCTCCAGCACGGCGGTGGCGGCGGCGCTCTCGCCCAGCTCCAGCCGGGCGCGCAGCTCACGCAGCCGGGTCTCGGTGGACGGCGGGGGCCCGGCGGCGAGGGCCGCGATCAGCTCGGCGGGGGCGGGGGCGGGCAGACCGGCGAGGAAACCGGCGTTGGCGTCCCCCGGGTCGACCCGGGGGACGGGCAGGGCGAGCGCGACGGCGCGGCTGTCGAGGGCGGCGAGATGCGGGGCGAGCCGGGCCGCCCCCACGCCGCCGGGGGCCCCGGCGACGGCGGGCGCTCCGGGGCCGAGGGCCTTCCGGCCGCCCCGCCGCCCGCCGGCCGGACGAGCGCCGAGCGCCGAGGCCTCGGCGGCCAACTCGGCGAACAGCTCCGCGTCGGTGACCCGCAGCTCGGGGCCGAAGAGCGTGGACAGCGAGGCGCGGGGGCGGCCCGTCTGGAGCGAGACCACCTCCCTGAGCACCCCCGTCAGCTGCTCCGCCATCTCCTGCGCGGAGGAGAACCGCCGGGCCGGGTCGGGGTCCGTGGCGCGCACCAGCAGCCGGTAGAAGGACTCGTAGGTGCGGAAGACCGGCACATGCTCCGGGTCGGGCAGCGAGTCGACGAAGACATTGGTGTAGCCCTGGAAGTCGAAGGTCAGCACGGCCAGTGTGCGCGCCACGGTGTAGAGGTCGGAGGCGACCGAGGGGCCGGTGTCGGCGACCTCCGGGGCCTGGTAGCCGACCGTCCCGTAGATCGCGGACTCCTCGTCGTCCATCCGCCGGACCGCGCCCATGTCTATCAGCTTGAGCTGGTCCTGCTGCTGGATGGCGTTGTCGACCTTGAAGTCGCAGTAGAGCAGATTGCGGCTGTGCAGATGCCCCAGCGCCTCCAGCGCCTCGATGCCGTACGCGCAGGCCTGCTCCACCGGCAGCGGATCCCGCCGCCCGGAGGCGTCCCGGCGGTCGTTCGCCAGCTCCTTGAGCGATTTGCCGCCCACGTACTCCATGACGATGTAGCCGTCGAGCGAGCCGGTGCGCTGGTCGAGGTGTTCGACGAAGTTGTAGATGCGCACGATGTTGGAGTGCTCGATCTCGGCGAGGAACCGGCGCTCGGATATCGCCGCCGCCATCGCGTCCTGGTCGCCCGTGTCCAGCAGGCCCTTGAGCACCACCCAGCGGTCGGAGACGGCGCGGTCCACCGCCAGATAGACCCAGCCCAGACCGCCGTGGGCCAGACAGCCCGCGACCTCGTACTGGCCGTGGACGATGTCGCCGCCGGTGAGCTTGGGCACGAAGGAGTACGGATGGCCGCACGAGGTGCAGAAGCCCTCCGTGCGCCCGGTGCTCTCGCCGCGCGAACGCCCCACCGGAGCGCCGCACTCGGAGCGGGAGCAGAACCGCTTCCGCTCGGGCACCTCCGGGTTCTCCATCACCGCCGAGCGCGGGTCGGGGCGCGGCACCTCGGGCACGGTGACCAGGCCCGCGCCCAGCCGGTTGCGGCCCGATACGCCGGTGGACGAGCCGGAGCTGCGCACCGAGACCGACCGGCCGGAGGATGCCGATCCGGCGGTGGCGCGCGACAGCCGCCCCGACACCGACCGGCGCGAGGTGGAGGAGCGCGAGGAGGCCCGGGAGGAGGCCAGCGAGGTGCGGGCGCTGCCCAGCGCGCCGGATCCGCCGCCGCCGATCCGGCCGGAGCCGGCCGGTCCGTTCGCGACGACCGGGGCGAGGCCGCAGGTGTCGCAGTACAGCTCGCCGCCGCCCATGTCCTCGTAGCCGCCCTCGCAGCCGGGCCGCTGACAGCTCTGGTCCTCGCTCACGCGTCCCCCCTGCGGTCTTCGGTCCGGGTCTGCCCCGGCTCCCTCGGGGCCAGCGCCTCGGCGGCGGCCCGCTGATAGCGCAGCACCGCCTGCTCGGCCACCCGCAGATCGCACGGGGCGCTCCACAGGGTGCGGCGGGCCACGTCGTAACGCTCGATCAGCAGCGGGTCCTCCGCGTGGCCGAGCCGGGCCATCTTCGCCTTGTACGCGTCGAGTCTGCCGCGCAGCTCGGCCCGTACGGCGAGCGGGGCGGTCACCGCGGTCAGCGACTCCCTGGCCCGCAGCAGCTCGTCCTCGGCCTCCCGCTCCAGGGACTCCAGCAGCGGGGAGAGCCGGTGCCACCGCGAGTGTCTGCGGTACTCGGCGGCGATGGAGAGCCGCTCCTGAAGGGCGGTGGGCGGGCCGCTGACGGCGGGCACCTCGGTGGCGGCGATCTTCGCCAGCACCTCGCCGCGCGCCGCCCGGGCCTCGGCCAGGGTGCGGTCGGCGCGGGAGAGGACGTCGCGCAGCCGCATCAGCCGCTCCTCGGAGTCCTGGCGGACCCCGAGGACGGCCTCGATCTCCCGGCGTACGTCCTCCAGGGCCCGGGCGGCCCGGTCGTAGCGGTCGGTGTCGGGCCGTCCGCCGCCGGGGGCCGAGCTGCCCGGCGCGGGACGCCAGAAGGCGAGCGGGTCGGAGATCACCTGGGCGCGCAGCGCGGACAGCTCGTGGGTGATCTCCTCCAGCTCGTCCCCGGAGGGGTGTTCGCCCGGGCGCACGCCCACCGAGTGGGCGAGCGAGCGGGTGCGCTGGAGTTCGGCGGAGAGCAGATCGATCCGGGCGGGCAGCGCGGACCACACCGCGTCCGCCGTGACCACCATGTCGAGGGAGCTCGCGTACAGCTCGTTCATCCGCTCGACCAGGCCCTCCAGGGTGAACCGCTCGGCGAGCCGGGCGGGCGCGCCGGGCTGGGGCGCGGCGGGGTTCGCCAGGGTCACCCCGGGGCCGCGGAGCCGCTCGGTCAGCTCGGCGAGATCCTCGCGGCTCGGCCAGCGGCGGCGCGATCGCAGCTCACGGATGCCGGTGAGGGCGGCGGTGTAGGCGTCGAAGCAGCTCCAGAGCAGGGTTATCGCCTGCTCGGCGGTGGCCCAGCGGTCCTTGGTGACACCGGTCAGCCCGGCTCCTTCGAGGAGCCTTCGGCCGGCGTGGTCCTGGAGGGCGAGCAGCGAGGACTCGATGGCCTCGTGCTCGGCTTCGAGGCGCGTCAGCGCCCGGTCCACCTCGTCCCGGTCCATGGTCGGCCCGGGGGTCTGCCCGCCGGAGCCGGAGACCGCTCCCGCGACGCCCATCGATCACCTCTTTCGTTGGTCAGGGCTGGCGGTACTTGGGGGCCGGCGGCCCGGATATGCCCGGCAGATCGTCGGCGAGCCAGTGCCGGTACGCCTTCTTCCAGGCGGCCTCGCGGTACTCCTCCAGCACATGGTTGACCCGGCGCACCAGGTCGTCCTTGCCGAGTTTGGCGGCGACGCCGTAGTACTCGCTGGTGAAGCGCCTGCCCTTGAGCTCGACCGCCGGGTCCTGGGCGGCCTGGCCCGCGGCGAGCGCGTTGTCCGTGACGACCGCGTCGGCGAGGCCCTCCTGGAGCCGCACCAGGCAGTCGAGCTGGTTGGGCACGGTGAGGATGTCCTCGTCGGCGGGGCCGCCGTCGTGCGCGTCCCTGAAGACCGCGCCGAACGCGTTCTTCTCCAGGGCCTCGTAGGCGGTGGAGCCCTCGGCCGAGCAGACCCGCTTGCCCTTCAGCGAGGCGTCGTACCCGGTGATGTCCGAGCCCTTGGAGGCGAGCACCTGCTGTCCGACCTCGAAGTACGCGGTGGAGAAGGCGACCTGCTCGGCCCGGGCGCAGTTGATCGTCATGGTGCGGACGACCAGGTCCACGGTGTCGCTGTTGAGCGCGGGGATGCGCTGGTTGGTGGGGATCGCGCGGAAGATGACGGCGTCCCGGCTGCCGAGGATGTTCTCGGCGATGGCGCGGGCGAGGTCGATGTCGAAGCCCTTGAGGTCGTCGGAGACCGGATCGCGGTAGCCCCAGCGGTAGCTGTTCTGGTCGACGCCGACGATGAGCTTGCCGCGCTTCTCGATCTCCGCGATGTTCGGTCCTCCGGCGGTGGAGGGCGGCAGCGAGGTCTCCGGCGCGGTGCAGGACTCCCCGGCCGCCGCGGGGGAGGCGAGCGCGGCGCTCCGGGCGGAGCCGGAACCGGGGCCGGGGCCGGTGACGGCGTTGCCCGCGCCCCGGGAGAGCGGCAGCAGGGTGACGGCGGTCAGCGCGCAGACGGCGGCCATGCCCCCGACCCCGCCCCAGCCCCGGAGGCTGATCCGGTCCCGGAAACGGTCCCGGAAACGGCCTCGGGAACGCTCCCGCGCGCCGGGCCCGGCCGCGGAGCCGGAGCCCGCGGCGGCGGTGGTGGTGTCCGTCATCTCTCCCCCTCTCACCGGTACTCCGACAGTCTGCGGTTGATCCCGAGGATCGCTCCCACCGCGCCGAGCAGCCCGAGCACCGCCGCCCCGGCGGGCAGACCGCCCAGCGCGTCGCGCCCGTCCCGGGCGGCCCGGGTGAATTCGCTCTGCTCATGGGCGAGGGCCTTCTCCAGCGCCTTGTCCACGGTGTCGAACGACTCCCCGGTGGAGCCCTCCGCGCCGATGACCTTCCGCACCGCGCCCTCGTAATTCCCGGCCCGGTCGGTGGAGCTGACCTCTTGGTGGCGGTCCCGCCACTCGCGCACGCCCGCCCCGGCGGCGGCCACGAGCGCGCGGGCCCCGTCGTCGTCGGCGAGCTTCCCGGCCCGGTCGAGCCCCTTGCCCAGCTCGGCCATGCCCGCGCCGTACTCCGTCTCGTACTTGTCGCTCTTGCCGTCGTCGGTGAGGACCGCGCCCCGCGCGACGAGGACGAGGTTCTCATTGGCGCGGGCCTTGAGCGAGCTGATCCGGGAGTCGTTGAGGACCTCCAGGGAGCGCTGTCCGTGCTCCCTGGCCTCGGTGAGACCGTCCCTGGCCAGGGTGTGTCCGACCGTCAGCCAGAGCAGCGCGGCGGTGGTGGCGGCGGTGGTGGCGAGCAGTCCGTGGTTGAACACCCGGTTGGTCCGCAGATAGGTGCGGCGCTGGGCCCAGAGCAGCGCGCCGAGCGCCGCCAGGCCCACGGCGACCGAGAGGACGGGCCAGCGGCTCGCCTCCTCGTCGTCCTGGTGGAGCCGGGCGGTCTCGGCGTCGTAGAGCTTCTGCGCGGCGGGCAGCAGCACCTTGGTCATCTGCTCGTTGGCGAAGCGCAGATACGCGCCGCCGAGAGGCAGCCCCTGGCGGTTGTGGGCGCGGGCCGCCTCGATCCGGCCGGTGTAGACCGGCAACTCCTTGTTGAGCGTGGCGATCTGACGCCCGGACTCGCTGGAGCCCTCCGTGTTCGTCGCGGCCTTGATCAGCAGCTCGGAGGCGAGGGCGATGTCCTTCTCGTACCGCTCGCGGACGCTGGCGGGCTCCTTGACGGCCCCGGCGAGGAAGCCGCTGGAGGCGGCGGTGTCCGCGTCGGCCAGCGAGCGGTAGACCGACGCGGCGTCGGCGCTCAGCGGCTGGCTGCCGCTCACCACGTCCTCGGCGGCGGCGGCCCGGTCGGAGACCTCCAGCGCGGTCACCGCGCCGAACGCGACCACCAGCGCCGCCAGCACCGCGCCGATGAGCCGGAGCCTGCCGGGCTCGGTCGTCACGGCCGCGCGCAGCCGGGAGCCGGCCTCGGCGACGGGGCCGCCGGGAGGCCGTGCGGGCGCGGGGGCGGGCCCCGGGGCCGGATGCGGTGCGGAGCGCACCTGCGGCGGGTGTGTCATATGACCTCCCCCTCGGTCGCTGACGGCGGCCCGCCGCCCGGCGGGTCAGAGGGAAGCCCCCTTGGCCAGTCAGTATGGCCGCGATGACTGACAAGCACAGCGGGATTGACTGGATCTTGTGGCTGGAGCGGTCAAGTCGGCTGTCGTGTCCCCCTGCTGAATACGCTTCGGACGCCTGATCGGTTCCCTCCGCCGCCCGGCCGTACGCCGGGTGCGGGAGGGAGGAAAGGGAACTGTCCCGTCCGGGGCGGAGGGGGAAGGGCACCCGGACGGGACAGTGGCATCAGCCCGCGTAGTGGGCCCGCAGCCGGGCGCGGGCCCCGGGCGGGGCATCGGTGTGGTCGAGGCCGAGGAGGGCGGCTCCCAGCACGGGCGGGGCCGTCACCACGGAGAGCGCGGCCTTGGGCGCCTTCTCCGCCATCATCGCGGCCATGTGGGCGTCCAGTTCGGGATGGCGGGCCGCCAGGACCCCCCCGCCCAGCACGACCGAGGCCTCCTGGCCGATGAGACCGAGCCGCTCCAGCACCACGGTGGACATCACGACCACCTCCCGCGCGAGCCGGCGCACCAGATGACGGGCCACCGGGTCGCCCGCCGTGCTGGTCGTGAAGAGGACCGGGGTCAGCTCATGGGTGCGCCCGTACGGAATGGTCCCCCGGTGCAGCGCCTCGATCAGCGCGTACATGGAGTCCAGACCGAAGTGCTCGGGGAGCGTACGGGCCAGGGCCGTCGGCTCGCCCCGGCCGTCCTCGGCGCGCGCCGCGTACCAGAGGGCCTCCTCGGCGAGACCCTGTCCGCCGCCCCAGTCCCCGGAGATCTTGCCGATCGCCGGATAGCGCGCGGTCCGGCCGTCCGGCAGCATCCCCACGCAGTTGATGCCCGCGCCGCACACCACCGCCACCCCCCGGGGCTCGTCGACCCCGGCCCGCAGGATGGCGAAGGTGTCGTTGCGCACCTGGGTCGTACGCCCCCAGCCCCGCGCGTGCAGGGCGGCGCTCAGCTCGACCTCCTCCACCGGCAGATCGGCGTTGGCGAGACAGGCCGACACCTGCTCGATCGCGTCGGTGGACGCGCCCCGGGCACGGGCCCGCTCCAGCGCCTCGCCGACGGTGCCGGCGAGCAGGTCGACGGCCCGCTCGATGCCGACCTTCGGCGGCGAGAAGCCGTGGTGCCCCCGCGCGGACGCGAGGACCGAGCCGTCGGGGCCGACGACGGCCACGTCGGTCTTGCTGTTGCCCGCGTCGATGGCGAGAACGGAAGCGGTCACGCCCACGCGAGGTGCTCCCGGTTGTGAGCGACGAGCTGGTCGGTGAGCGCCTCGGCGTACTCGTACTGACCGATCAGCGGGTGCGAGAGCAGCGCCCGGAAGACCCGGTCGCGGCCGCCCCGCAGCGCCGCGTCCAGAGCCAGGTCCTCGTACGCCGTGACATTGGCGATCAGCCCCGCGTACAGCGGATCGACCGGGGCCACGGCCAGCGGCGAGGCGCCCCGGGCGTCCACCGAGGCCTGGGTCTCGATGACGGCGTCGTCGGGGAGGAAGGGGAGCGTGCCGTTGTTGAGGGTGTTGACGACCTGGTACGGGCTGCCCCCGCCGCCCAGCAGCGAGGCGGCGAGATCCACCGCGGCCTCCGAGTAGAAGGCCCCGCCCCGCTTCGCCAGCAGCTCCGGCTTGGAGTCCAGGGCGGGGTCCCCGTACATCTCCAGGAGCTGCCGCTCCATCGCCGCCACCTCGGAGGCCCGGGAGGGCTTGGTGCGCAGCTCGCGCACGACCTCGTCGTGCGCGTAGAAGTAGCGCAGATAGTACGAGGGGACCACGCCGAGCCGCTCGATCAGCGGGTGCGGCAGGGAGAGGCTCTCCGCGATCGACGCGCCGTGCTCGGCGAGCAGGGCGGGCAGCCGGTCCTCGCCCTCGGGGCCGCCGACGCGTACCCCGGTCTCCCAGGTCAGATGGTTGAGCCCGACATGGTCGAGATGGACCTCGGAGGGGGCCACATCGAGGAGCGCGGCGAATCTGCGCTGGAAGCCGATGGCCACATTGCACAGCCCGACGGCCTTGTGGCCCGCCTGGAGCAGCGCCCGGGTCACGATGCCCACCGGGTTGGTGAAGTCGATGATCCAGGCGTTGGGGTTGGTGCGCCGGACGCGTTCGGCGATGTCGAGGACGACCGGCACGGTGCGCAGGGCCTTGGCGAGGCCGCCCGCGCCCGTCGTCTCCTGGCCGACGCAGCCGCACTCCAGCGGCCAGGTCTCGTCCTGGAGCCTGGCGGCCTGGCCGCCGACGCGCAGCTGGAGCAGTACGGCGTCGGCGTCGGCGACGCCCGCGTCCACGTCGGAGGTGGTGGTGATGGTTCCGCCGTGGCCCTGCTTGGCGAAGATCCGCCGGGCCAGGCCGCCGATCAGCTCCAGCCGGTCGGCGGCCGGGTCGATGAGCACCAGCTCGCTGATCGGGAGCGTGTCCCTCAGCCTGGCGAAGCCGTCGATCAGCTCAGGGGTATAGGTGGACCCGCCACCCACGACTGCGAGCTTCATTTCGTTTATCAGCCCTTCACTCCGGTCAGTGTGATTCCCTCGACGAACGCCTTCTGGGCGAAGAAGAAGACGAGGATCACGGGGGCCATGACCAGAACGGTCGCGGCCATGGTCAGATTCCAGTCGGTGTGGTGCGCGCCCTTGAAGGACTCCAGGCCGTAACTGAGCGTCCACGCCGCCGGGTTCTCGGAGGCGTAGATCTGTGGGCCGAAGTAGTCGTTCCAGGCGTAGAAGAACTGGAACAGCGCCACGGCCGCGATGCCCGGTTTGGCCATCGGGAGGACGACCTTGAGCAGGGTGCGCACTTCGCCGCAGCCGTCCACCTTCGCCGCGTCGATGTATTCGTTGGGGATGGTGAGCAGGAACTGCCGCAGCAGGAAGATGGCGAAGGCGTCGCCGAACGCCATCGGAATGATCAGGGGCCAGAGCGTGCCGGTGAGATCGAGCTGCTTCGCCCAGAAAAGATACATCGGGACGATGATCACCTGGGGAGGCAGCATCATCATCGAGATCACCAGCATCATCGTCATCCGTTGGCCGCGGAATCGGAATTTGGCGAGCGCGTAGGCCACCGGGATCGAGGAGAGGACGGTCAGCGTGGTGCCCAGGACCGCGTAGAGCAGGGTGTTGCGCCACCAGGTGAGAAAGCCGGGGGTGTCGAGCACCCTGCCGTAGTTGCCCCACTCCCAGGTCGTCGGGATGAGATCGCGGGTGAGCGTCTGCTGATTGCTCATCAGCGAGGTCAGCACCACGAAGACGAAGGGCAGGACGAAGAAGAGCGCGACGGCCACTCCCAGCGAGTGCACCGCTATCCAGTGCAGCACCGCCTTGCGGCGGGCGGTGCGCGCGGCCGGGGTGCGGGGCGCGGATTCCTGGACGGCGGGCGTCCGGTCGAGGATCTGGGTCATGGCTCAGTCACCCATCTGAATGAGGCCGCCGCGCCGCCGCATCAGAAGTGCGGTGAAGGCCATGGCGAGCGCGAACAGAACCAGGGCGACGACGGCCGCCGTGCCGTAGTCGAAACGCTGGAAACCGGCGCTGTAGACGATCTGCGGAAGGGTCAGCGTGGACCTCTCCGGATAGCCCGGCTCGAACAGCTGCCCGCTGCCGCCCATATTGCCGGACGCGACCTTCGCCGCGACCAGGGGCTGGGTGTAGTACTGCATGGTCGCGATCACTCCGGTGACCACGGCGAAGAGCACGATGGGGGAGATGTTCGGCAGGGTGACGAAACGGAATTTCTGCCAGGCGGAGGCCCCGTCGAGTTCGGCGGCCTCGTACTGCTCCTTCGGGACGTCGAGCAGCGCCGCCATGAAGATCACCATCAGATCGCCGACGCCCCAGAGCGCCAGCAGGGTGAGGGCGGGCTTGGACCAGTCGGGGTCGGTGAACCAGCTGGGCGGTGCGAGGCCGAGCGCCTCCAGGCCCGAGTTCACCGGTCCGGTACCGGGGTTGAGGAGGAAGACGAAGGCCAGTGTCGCGGCCACCGGCGGGGCGAGATAGGGCAGGTAGAAGAGGGTGCGGAAGACTCCGGCACCCGTCTTGATCTTGGTGATCAGCAGTCCGACGCCGAGGCCGAAGACCACCCGGAGGGTGACCATGACCAGCACCAGCCACAGCGTGTTGCGCAGCGCGGGCCAGAACATCGGATAGTCGCTGAAGACATAGGTCCAGTTGTCCAGACCGTTGAAGACCGGCGGACGGAATCCGTCGTACTTCATGAAGGAGAAGTAGACGGTCGACAGCAGCGGATAGGCGAAGAAGAAACCGAAGCCGATCAGCCAGGGCGAGAGGAAGGCCGCGGTCCGAAGCGCCGACCGGCGGCGCTTCGAACGCAGGGTGTTGGCGGTCATCGAGTTCGGTTTCGCTACTTCAGCTTGGCGATGTCGGTGTCGATCTGCCGCGCGGCCTTGTCCAGGCCGGCCTGCAGATCCTTCAGCTGCCCCGACTCGTAGCGCAGACCCACGTCCTGAAGGGTCAGATGGTAGGCGCCGCCGTCGACATTGGCCGGGCTGGTGTTGGACTTGGGGTGCTGCGCGATGTCGATGAAGGTCTTGAATTCCGGCGCGTGCTTGAGGTCGGGCGACTTCAGCGCCTCGATGGTGGAGGGCACATTGCGGATTCCGTTGGAGAAGGCCACCACCGCGTCGGTGTCGGTGGTCATGTACTTCACCAGCTCCCACGCGGCGTTCTGCTTCTTGCTGGTGGAGGCGATACCCATGATCGTGCCGGAGAGATAGCCCTTGCCGTAGTCGGCGACCTGGTCGTCGGGCACGGGCAGCGGAGCGGTGCCGATCTCGAACTTCACCCCGGAGTCCTTCGCCATGCCGAGCCGCCATTCGCCGTCGAGCTGCATGGCGACCTGGCCGGTGTGGAAGGGGTGCTTCGCGCCCCACTCGTCGCCGAAGGTGTTCCGGTACTTCTTCAGCTTGGCGAATCCGCCCAGCTTGTCGGCGAGCTTCTTCTGATAGGTGATCATGTCGCGGAACGCGGGGTCCTTGGCGACATTGGACTTGCCCTCGGCGTCGAAATAGGTCGGGGACCACTGCGGGACATAGTGCGAGATGGTTGTCTCGTAGCCGTGGTAGTTCGGCATGAAGCCGAGCTGCTCATAGCTGTCGCCCTTGGTCTTCGTCAGCTTCTCGGCGACCTTGTCGAACTCGCTCCAGGTCTTCGGCGGGGCGTCGATCCCGGCCTTCTTGAACGCGTCCTTGTTGTAGTAGAGGCCGTAGGCGTCGCTCAGCAGCGGCAGCGCGCACTGGTTGCCATCGAACTGCGTGTAGTCGAGCAGCGGCTTGTGGAAGATCGCCTTCGGGTCGAGATTCGACTTCTTCAGAAACGGGTTGAGATCGGTGAACGCGCCCGTGGCGCAGAATTTGCCGACACTGGTGGTGGAGAAGGAGGAGACGACGTCCGGGGCCTTGGACCCGCCGGCCCGCAGCGCCTGGTTGATCTTGTCGTCGGTCATATTGCCGACGATCTGCACCTTGATGTTCTGGTGGCGGGCCATGAAGCGGTCGACGTTGTCCTTCATGGCCTTCACCTCGCTCGGGGCGGACCAGCCGTGCCAGAGGGTGAGCGTGGTCTTCGCCTTGGGGTCGTCCGTGGCCGCGCTCTCCGTCGACCCGGTACAGGCCGAGGCGAAGAGGGAGACGGCGGCGGTGGCGGCGAGTGCTGCGGCGGATTTCCTGGTGCGTATGGACATGGCGGTGTCTCCCTGTGGCGGGGTCGAGAGGACGGGAAGGAAGTGCCTGTCGTGCTTGAGGAAAAAAGCTCTGGGGGAGGGTGGGGGAGGGGACGGGGGCTGAGGGGGAGGAGGAAGAGGAGGGGGAGGGGGAGTGGTCAGCGGTAGGTGTCGAAGACTTCGTTCCGGGTGGCGGCGAGAGCGCTCTCCAGCGCCCCCCGCAGCACCGGGCGTTCGAGTACGGAGCCGAGCACCAGCCTCGGCCGGGGGGCGGCCAGCTCGGCCAGCTCGGCCTGGACCCGGGCGCGCAGCGGCTCGCCGCCCGCGACGACGGCCTCCCCGGAGAGGACCACCAGCTCCGGGTCGAGCATGGCGACCATGGAGGCCAGACCGGTCGCCAGGACGGTGGCGTACCGGTCGAGGAATTCCCGGTACGGCCCCGAGTCCGCCTCGGCGGCGGTGGCCACCAGCGCGGGCGCGACCTCCGTGTAGCGGCCCTCGCCGATGTCCGTCACCCCCAGCTCACGGGCGAGCCTGGGCAGCACCTGAGCACCGGCCAGCTCCTGGAAGCCGCCGCTGTTGGCCTGGGTGACCTGCCGTACGAGAGGGGTGCCGGGGACCGGCAGGAAGCCGACCTCGCCCGCGCCGCCGGTGAAGCCGCGGTGGAGCCGGCCCCCTATCACCAGGGCCGCGCCGAGACCCTCCTCGTTCCACAGCAGGACGAAGTTCTCCAGGCCGCGCGCCGAGCCCAGGCGCTGTTCGGCGACGGCCACGAGGTTGACGTCGTTCTCGTACTCCACGGGCATCGGCAGCGCCGCGGCCAGCTCGTCCAGCAGGGTGGCGGAGTGCCAGCCGGGCAGGTGCGAGGCGTACCGCAGCCGTCCGGTGGAGGGGTCGAACGCGCCGGGGGTGCCGATGACCAGCCGGTTGATCTCGTCCCGGGTGATTCCGGCGGCCTCGACCGCTCCGTCGAGGGCCTCGGTGACCTGCCGTACGGCGCTCTCGGCGCGCGGGCCGGAGGTCGGCAGCTCGAACTCCCCGATGGTGGCCCCGGTGAGGTCGGCGACGGCGGCGCGGACGGAGAGGGTGGTGACATCGAGGCCCGCGGCGAAGCCCGCGCGCTCGTTCACCGCGTACAGCTGGGCGCTGGGGCCCGGCCGTCCCTCGGTGGTCCCGGTGGCGACGACCAGCCCGGCGGATTCCAGCCGGGTCAGCAGCTGGGAGGCGGTGGGCTTGGAGAGACCGGTCAGTTTCCCCAGCGTGGTGCGGGACAGCGGTCCGTGCGCCAGCAGCAGATCGAGCGCGGTGCGGTCGTTCATGGCGCGCAGCACCCTGGGGGTGCCGGGAGTGGTACCCGGGGTGGGGGTGGTTCCGGCCACGATGGATGCACCTGCCTTCCGGCTGTGACGTTCCTACCTGCACTGTTAGGAAAGTTTCCTGTCCCGTCCAGAGGAAACTAAGCCGCCTGCCGGGTGGGCGTCAATGGTCCATGCCTACGGGGCTATCAATCCGTTATCTGCCACGGTTCGGCGTGGCGTACTCCCGCGCGGGCTCGGGTACGACGACGGCGGACGCCCCGGGCCGGGTGGGCCGGGGCGTCCGCCGTCGTTCCGGGCGATCCGTCCGTTTACTTCGTCAGATTCACCGGGGGCGGTATCGGGGACGCCGCGAGCGACTGCGGGGAGGTCGGGCTCGCCAGCGCCGACGGGGGCGCGACCGAGGCCGACGGGTCGGCGGCGGGGGTCTCGTCGAAGACGAGCGGCAGCCCGCCGACGATACGGATGCCCGCCGCGTCGAAGGCGTGCTTGATCCGCCAGCGCAGCTCCCGCTCGACGCCCAGGGCCTTGCCCGGCATCGTCTTGGCCGAGATCCGGACGGTCATCGAGTCGAGCAGCACCTCGGTCAGACCCAGGATCTCCACCGGGCCCCACAGCTGCTCGTTCCACGGCTCCGCCTTGGCCAGATCGTCCGCGACCCCGGCGATCACCTCGCGCACCCGCTCCAGATCCTCCGACGGCCGGACCGTCACATCGACGGCGGCGGTCGCCCACCCCTGGCTGAGGTTGCCGATCCGCTTGATCTCGCCGTTCCGCACGTACCAGATCTCGCCGGAGTCGCCGCGCAGCTTGGTCACCCGCAGCCCGACCTCGACGACCTCGCCGGAGGCGACGCCCGCGTCGACCGAGTCGCCCACCCCGTACTGGTCCTCCATGATCATGAAGACGCCGGAGAGGAAGTCGGTCACCAGATTCCGCGCGCCGAAGCCGATCGCGACGCCCGCCACACCGGCCGATGCCAGCAGCGGGGCCAGATCGATGTTGAACGCGCCGAGGATCATCAGCCCCGCGGTGCCGAGGATCAGGAAGGACGCCACCGACCGCAGCACCGAGCCGATGGCCTCCGAGCGCTGCCGCCGCCGCTCGGCGTTGACCAGCAGACCGCCGAGGGCCGTGCCCTCCACCGCCTGGGCGGAACGGTTCATCCGCTCTATCAACTTGGTCAGCGCCCGGCGCACCAGCATGCGCAGCACCAGCGCGACCACCAGGATCAGCACGATCCGCAGGCTGGTGTTCAGCCAGGTGGACCAGTTCTGCTCCACCCAGCCGGCGGCGTCCTCCGCGTGCTGGGCCGCCTCGTCGAAGGAGACGGTTCCCGGCTCGGGGGAGGCGGGGGCCGAGGGCTCGTCGGCGGCGAGCAGGACGGACAGGGGACTCGCGGTCACGAGGGATGACCTCCAGGCAGGGCTTGGGGGGCTGGCCAACCACACTAACGGGGCATCCCGGCCCACCCCGTTGCCGTGTTCGGGGGAGAGAGAAGTGTCACCCGGGGATGAATTCACCCGGTCGCGCGTTGTCACAGTCGATGTGGTTGAAAACACTTCGAGCCCGTTACGGCTACGTGGTGGCGCTCGGAGCGGGCCTGAGGAGAGACTGAGAGCAGATCGTCCCGGCGCGAGCCACGCGCCGCCGGCGTACAAGGAGGCATCCACCGTGCCGCACGTCCTGGTCCTCAACGCGTCGTACGAGCCCCTCGGCGTCGTACCGCTCCGCCGCGCGCTCGTCCTCGTCCTGGAGAACAAGGCCCTCTGCCTTGAGGAGTCCGGCGCCTTTATGCACAGTGCCACCCGGATCGTCGCCGCGCCCAGCGTCGTCCGGCTGAAGCGGTTCGTCCGAGTGCCCTACCGGGGGCCCGTGCCGCTGACGCGCAAAGCGCTCTTCGCCCGGGACGGCGGGCGCTGTATGTACTGCGGGGGCGTCGCGACCAGCGTCGACCATGTGGTGCCGCGCAGCCGGGGCGGACAGCACGCCTGGGACAACGTGGTGGCGGCCTGCCGCCGCTGCAATCACGTCAAGGCGGACCGGCATCTGCTGGAGCTGGGCTGGCGGCTGCGCCATCAGCCCGCGCCGCCCAGCGGTCTGGCCTGGCGGATCATCGGGACCGGGCACCGCGATCCGCGCTGGATGCCCTATCTCCAGCCGTACGGCGCGGAGGACGCGATGGCCCGGATCGACGGCGTCTCGGCCTGAGGCCTCCGCCCGGGGACGCTGCCCGGGGTCCCCGCCCGGGCCGGGCCGCCGGGCCCGGCCCCGGCGGCTACCTGCCCGCCACCGCGTACGCCTCCACCGACCACAGCGAGTAGCTGAAGCGGGTCGCCCGGCGGTCGCCCTGGACGCGGATGAAGCGGACGTCGCGGCTGTCCATCCGGACCGCCTCCCGGCCGCCCCCGCCGCCGGTCACCGTCGCCGCCGTGCGCCAGACGCGGCCGTCCGCCGAGACCTGGACGCGGTAGTCCGCCGCGTACGCCTCCTGCCAGTGCAGCACCACCTGCCCCAGCCGGACCGGCTCGGGCAGCTCCGCCTGCCACCAGGCGGTGTCCTCGACGGGGGAGGACCAGCGGGTGGCCGGGTCGCTGTCGAGGACGGCGGACGCGGGGAAGTCGGGCGTCTCGTCGCCGGAGGAGGACGCCCCGACCCCCGGCCCGCGCAGCAGGTCGGGGCCCTCGGTGCGCGGATACGCGTGCACCGTCAGGGTCCGCTCCTGGCCGGCGAAGGAGAGCGGGACCCGGTACTCCCCGGCGGGGGTGTCCTTCGGGACGGAGACCTCCACCGGCACGGTCGTCCGCACCCCGCGCGGCACCGTCGTCTTCCTGGGGGTCTTGACCTTGATCCCGGCGGGGGCCTTCGCGGTGAGCGCGCCGCGCACCTCGCCGGGGCGCTGCGGCGTCAGCCGCACCTCCGTGCGCTGCGGGCCGCCGCCGATCGCCGCGTCCGCCCGCTCCCGCGCCAGGGAGAGCCGGGCGGCGGGCTCGTCGGCGAACCACGGCACCACCGACCGCACGCCGACCGCCGTGCCGTCCTCGGCCGTGACCCGGATCGCGTCCGCGCGCACCCCGCGCGCGTCGGCCTGGGTCCAGCCGCTGGGCGAGAGCGGACCGAGCCGCCGCCAGCCCTCGCCCGGCACATGGGCCTCCAGCCGGGCGGCCGTGCCGGGCTCGGTCATCGCGACCACCGTGCCCAGCGGCCGGGCCCGGTCCAGCCGTACGGTCGGCTCACCCGCGCTCTTCTCGAACCGGTCGGCGCCCGTCCAGGCGGCCGACTCCTTCACCGCGCGCTCCAGGAACGGATCCAGTACGCCCTTGCCGACGGTGGCCCGGCTCGACGCCAGCTCCCCGCGCACCCGCTCCAGCTCCAGGGCGGCCGACCAGGCCCGCTCCCCGTCGCCGTCGAGCTGGGCCGCCAGCATGTCCACGGCGATCTCACCGGCCCGTCCGTACCGGGAGAGCTGGTCCAGCCAGGGGCGCACCTCGTCGTCCAGCCGGCCGCCGGCGGGCCGGGTCAGCCGGTCCGGGGCCTCGCGCATCACGGTGAACTCGGCGCGCAGGGCCTTCGCCGCCCGCTCGCCGGCCGCCGTGTCCGAGGCGCCGCGCAGCCGCCAGAAATCGTCGAGGAGGGGCAGGAGATAGGCGGACTCGGCGGTGGGGTCGAGGATGGAGGAGGCGTGGTTGCCCGCGAGCGCGCCCAGCGCCCGGCGGGCGGCGGCGTCACCGTCCGAGAGATCGGATATGGCGGCCTCCCAGGACTCCCGGGGGCGGTAGCCGCGCGGATTCCAGGCGAAGTCGGCGGCGGTGAACAGCGGGATGCGGGAGGCCGAGGCCTGCTCCATCGCGTTCGCCAGCAGGGCGGCCGAGCCGGTGGCGACCGCCGGCTCCCGTCCGGTGTAGGGGCCGAGGAAGATCCGGTCCTGCGCGTAGTCGTTGACCGGGTAGTTGTCCATGGTGACCAGCGGATGCCGGAACGCGTCGCGGACGCCCGCCAGTTCCCGGCCGGTGATGGTGCGCGGCACCACCCCGATCCCGGTCCAGGCCACCTGCACCCGGGGGTCGAGCGTCTCGGCGAGCGCCCGCCGGTACTCGGTCGCGCCCTCCTGGTAGAACTCCGTCGGCATCAGCGACAGCGGCTCCGCCTCCGGGTGGCGCTCGGCCAGATGCCGGGCCACCGCGTCCGCCACCCGGGCCTGGGCGCGCGCCGCCGCCTGCGGGCCCGAGCCGTGGGCGCGGGCGTCGGCGCGGCAGTGCCACTCGCTGTAGCTGACGTCCTGGAACTGGAGCTGGAAGGCGCGCACGCCCAGCGCCCACATGGCGTCGATCTTGCGGGTCAGCGCCCGCACCTCGCCGTCGTCGGAGAGGCACATCTCCTGCGCGGGCGCGACCGCCCAGCCGAGGGTGACATGGTTGCGCCGCGCGTGCTCGGCGAGTTCGCGGAACTCCGCGCGCTGGGCGGCGGGGTAGGGATCGCGCCAGCGCGCCTGCCGGTAGGGGTCGTCGCCGGGGGCGTACAGATAGCGGTTCTGCTTGGTCCGGCCCATGAAGTCGATCTGCGCGAGCCGCTCCTGATGGCTCCAGGGCTCTCCGTAGAAGCCCTCGGTGACGCCCCGGACGGCGGTGCCCGGCCAGTCCCGCACGACGGCCCCGGCGACGGTCCTCTTCCCGCCGGGCGCTCCGGTGATCAGCTGTCGCAGCGTCTGGACGCCGTGGAACAGGCCGCTCTCGCCGACGCCGTCGACCGCGACCGCGCCCCGGCCCTCGATCTCGCCGGCCGCGATCCGGTAGCCGCCCGACGGCAGATCGGCGCGGTGCGGCGCGCGCAGGGCGTTCAGGGCGTCCCGCGCGCCCTCGCCGCCGATGTGGAAGACCGGGCCGCGCCCGGGCAGCGCGGTGTGGACCGTCTCCACGCCCGCCGCGCGCAGCTGCCGCTCCGTCAGTTCCACGGCGCGCGGATCGGCTCCGGACCCGGCGATCAGAGTGGCCTCCGCGCCCAGGGGCACGGCCTTCCCCGCCGCCCTGATGGACTGCGGCCGGGGCCAGACCGGGGGCAGGGGGCCGTCCTTGGCGGGGTCGGCGGCGGCGCGGGCGGGGGAGGCGGGGTCCGTGGGGGAGGCGGCCGCGCCCGGGGTACCGGAGAGGAGGCCGCCGATCACCGCGACGGTGACGGCGGTGGCCGTGCGCCTCCTGTGCGTAAGTCGCACGCATGTCCCCTTTCGGTCACCTGAATGTCTCGCCCATGTCTCTGTTTGATTGCGAGCCCACCACCCTTGCCCGGAAAGTGTCAACGTGCGTGGCCGTTGTGTTCCTTTTGCCTGCCGAGGTGAGTGCCGAAGCGTCCGGCCGGGGGCGCACGGAAGCCCGGAAGGGGTGTGTCCGCTCTCCGGGCAACCGGCATCCGGGGGGTGCTCGGCACGTCGGGAACGAAATGTGACGCGGGCCACGTTCACTGATCAAAGATGTCTGCGGCGGGGCCCGCCGGGTAGGGGCCGAAGGGACCGTCCGTACCGCCCGTACCGTCCGTTGGGAGCGTCCGCCATGACCGCATCCGCCCATCTGCTGTGCTCCGCCCTCGCCGCCCAGGCCCAGGCCGAGGCCCGGCAGGCACAGGCGCAGGCACAGGCACAGGCGCAGGCACAGGCGCAGGCACAGGCCCGGCAGACCCAGACCCAGGCGCAGGCACAGTCTCGGAACCAGGCCCGCGCCTGCTCGGGGAAACCCGGCGCGCGGGGCGGCGAACGCGCCCCGCGCGCCGGCAGGCCCGCCCTCCCCGGCCCGTCCGGCCCCTTCATAGCCGAGCCCTCCGCGACCGGGCCCCTGACCAGCGAGCCCCCGCTGCCCGACGCCGCCCCCCTGACCAGCGAGCCCCCGCTCGCCGACGCGGCCCCGCTCACCAGCGAGCCCACCGCCGCCGGAACCGCCGGCGCCCCCCGATCCCCAGGAGTCTGAGGAGGACCCCCATGGGCCTGGCCCGGCTCGCCGCGCTGCACGGAGTCGACGCCGCCCACACCCCGCCGGAAGGCGGACCCGTCCCCGTCCCCGAGGCGACCCTCGTCGCGGTCCTCGGCGCGCTCGGGGTGGACGCGAGCACTCCGGCGGCCGTTCAGGAGGCCCTGGGCCGGGCCGAGTCCGCCGCCCGGGGGCCGCTGCCCCCGACCGTGGTCGTCTGGAGCGGGGAGCCCGATCCCCCCGCCCTCGCCGCGCTCCCCGCCGGGACGGCCCTGAGCATCGCCCTGGAGGACGGCGGCGGAAGCGAGGACTGGCGGACCGCGCCGCACGGGGTGCACCGGCTGACGGCCCGAACGGCCGACGGCCGGAGCGCGACCGCCCTGCTCGTCGTCGCCCCCGGCCGCGCCCCCGGCCCGCCCGCCCGCTCGCACGGCCTGCTCGTCCAGCTCTACTCCCTGCTCTCCAGCCGCTCCTGGGGCATGGGCGACCTCGGCGACCTCGCCGAGCTGGCCGCCTGGTCCGGCCGCTCGCTCGGCTCCGGCTTCGTCCAGGTCAACCCGCTGCACTCGGCCGTGCCCGCCGGGCCGGGCGGCATCAGCGACCCGTCCCCCTACCGCCCCTCCTCCCGGCGCTTCCCCGACCCCGTGCATCTGCGGATCGAGTCCGTCCCCGAATACGCCTACGCCGAGGGGCCCGACCGCGAGCGGCTCGAAGAGATCCGCGCCAGGGCCGCACGGCTGCGCGCCTCGGTCCTCGACAAGGGCGCGCTCATCGACCGGGACGCCGTCCGGGCGCTGAAGCACGAGGCGCTGGAGGTGCTGCACCGCCTCCCCCTCGGCCCCGGACGGCGCGCCGCCCACCACGACTACCTCGCCACGGCGGGCCGGGCGCTGGAGGACCACGCCACCTGGTGCGCCCTCGCCGAGGTGCACGGCCCCCACTGGCGGAGCTGGCCGCCGGGGCTCAGGGACCCGCGCTCGCCCGACACCGCCCGCGCCCGGCACGAGCTGATGGACCGGATCGACTTCCACTGCCGGGCGATCTGGCTCACCGACTGCCAGCTCGCCGAGGCCGCCGGAGCGGCCCGGGACGCGGGCATGGGCGTCGGCATCGTCCACGACCTCGCCGTCGGCGTGCACCCCGAGGGCGCCGACACCTGGGCACTCGGCGAGGTCTTCGCCCCCGGGATGTCCGTCGGAGCGCCCCCCGACGCCTTCAACGCCCACGGCCAGGACTGGGGGCTGCCGCCCTGGCGTCCCGACGCCCTCGCCGCCTCGGGGTACGCGCCCTTCCGCGAGCTGCTGCGCGGGGCGCTCCGCCACGCGGGCGCGCTGCGGATCGACCATGTCATGGGCCTCTTCCGGCTCTGGTGGGTCCCCGAGGGCGGCCCGCCGAGCGCCGGGACCTATGTCCGCCACGACGCCGAGGCGATGCTCGCCGTCCTCGTCCTGGAGGCCCACCGGGCCGGCGCGCTCGTCCTCGGCGAGGATCTCGGCACGGTCGAACCGGGCGTACGGGAGAGCCTGGCGCGGCGCGGGGTGCTGGGCACCTCCGTCCTCTGGTTCGAGCGCGACTGGGCGGGCGGCGGCGGCCCGCTGCCCGCCCGGGCCTGGCGCGAGGGCTGCGTGGCCACCGCGACCACCCACGATCTGCCCCCGACCGCCGCCCGGCTGGCCGGGGACCAGGTGGAGCTGCGCGAGCGCCTCGGCCTGCTCACCCGGCCCGCCCGGCAGGAGCGGCTGAGCGAGCGGGCCGATGTCGAGGAGTGGTTGCGGCTGCTCCGGAGCCTCGGTCTGCTGCCGGAGGACGAGCCCGGCGAGGAGGGCCTGATCCGCGCCGTCCACCGCTTTCTGCTGAGCACCCCCGCCCGGCTGGTCGGCGTCTGGCTGCCGGACACGGTGGGCGACCGCCGCCCGCAGAATCTGCCCGGCACCTGGGACCAGTACCCCAATTGGCGGCTGCCGCTCGCCGACGCCGACGCCCGGCCGCTCACCCTGGAGGAGCTGGCGGACTCCCCCCGGCTGCGCGGCCTCATGGAGGTCTTCGCCGCACCCGCCGCCCGCTGAGCCCCGCACCCGCCCGCTGAGCCCCACGCCCGCCCGCCCCCGCCCGTACGGCACCCCGGGCGCGCGGTCCGATCAGCCGTTCGCTACGTTGGCACCGTGGACAAGAAGAACGCTTTGCGCGCCGGTGCCGTCACGGCCGGTACGACGCTGATGATGATGCTCATGTCGTCCCCCGCGCTCGCTCTGACGCCTGACGACGGCGACGACCCGGGCCCGGGTCTGACCGTGGTCGAGACGCTCGGCCTCTTCGTGGCCGCGCCGCTGGCGATCTTCCTGGTCATCGCGGGCCTGGTGATGGTCCTCGACAAGTCCAGGAAGCAGGAGCCGGAGCAGAGCTGACCGGCCGGGCCGACGCGCCCACCGGTCCGCCGCGACCTTCGGCGAGGGCGCTCAGGGGTGTGCGCACCGCACCCCTGAGCGCCTTTGCCATGCCCTTTTCACGGCGGCGCCCGCCGCCGCCCTGCCTGCCGGCCGCCTCCTATGACGGCCGCGCGGCCATCAGCAGCCGCAGCAGATCCCCGAGCCGCTCCCCCTGCTCCTCGGTGAGCGCCGAGTCGAACAGCCGGTGCTGGAGCGCCAGTCCGGCCCCCACCGCCTCCTCGATCACCTCAAGGCCGCGTGCGGTGAGGGTGACCCGCAGCCCCCGCCGGTCGCTCGGGTCGGGGCTGCGGGCGAGCAGCCCCGCCTTCTCCAGTTTGTCCAGCCGCCCGGTCATCCCCCCGGTGGTCAGCATCAGCGTCGCCGACAGCTCCCGGGGCGAGAGCGTGTAGGGCTCCCCGGACCGCCGCAGCGCCGAGAGCACGTCGAACTCGCCGCGTGTCACGCCGTACCGCCGGTACTCCCGCTCCACCAGATCGCCCACCTCGCGGGCGATCCGGTAGACACGGCCGTAGACCGCCATCGGGCCGGTGTCGAGATCGGGCCGCACCGCCGCCCACTGGTCCACGATCGCGTCGACGGCGTCCCGGGCGGGCCCGGATCCGGGCCCGGGGATGGCTGTTGAGTTCATGGGGCAAGTATCCAAAGGCCATGACTTGAACGCAAGTAAGCTGCTTGACGGCAAGTAGCTTAGAGCTAAGCTACTTGCCATCAAGCTTTTTCGTCCGCTTCGGAGGATCGCCATGAACCGCGCTGCCGTCGTCGCCCTCACCGCGCTCGCCCCGATCTCCTGGGGCTCCACCTACGCGGTCACCACGGAGTTCCTGCCACCCGACCGCCCTCTGTTCACCGGTCTGATGCGGGCCCTGCCCGCCGGGCTGCTGATACTGGCGGCCACCCGGGTGCTGCCGCGCGGCGCGTGGTGGTGGAAGACGGGTGTGCTGGGCGTGCTGAACATAGGCGCGTTCTTCCCGCTGCTCTTCCTCGCCGCCTATCGGCTGCCCGGCGGGGTCGCCGCCGTCGTCGGCTCGGTGGGGCCGCTGTTCGTCGTCGGCCTCTCCGTGCTGCTGCTGAGCGAACGGGCGACGGCCCGCACCCTGCTCGCCGCGATCGCGGCGGCCTTCGGGGTGAGCCTGGTGGTGCTGCGCGCCGGGGCCGGGTTCGATCTCGTCGGACTGCTGGCCGGGCTCGCCTCCTCCGCCTCGATGTCCGCCGGAACCGTCCTCACCAAGCGCTGGGGCCGCCCCGAGGGCGTGGGGCCGCTGGTGATGACCGGCTGGCAGCTCACCGCCGGCGGACTGCTCATCGCCCCGGTCGCCCTGCTGGCCGAGGGCGCGCCGCCCGCGCTGAGCGGTACCAACATCGCCGGGTATCTCTATCTCGCGCTCGCCAACACGGCCGTCGCCTACTGGCTGTGGTTCCGCGGCATCGAGCGGCTGACGGCCACCTCGGCCACCCTGCTGGGCCCGCTCACCCCCATCACCGCCGCCGTCATCGGCTGGGCGGCGCTGGGGCAGGCGCTCACCCCCGTACAACTGCTGGGAATGACCATCGCGTTCGGCGCGACCCTGACCGGGCAGCTGCGACCGCGCGGGCGGGCGGCGGACGCTCCGGCGGTACCGGAGCCCGGCCCGGCCCGGCCGACACTCCTCAAATAGTGGACGGCACTCCTCAGGTGACGGCGTCCGCCGTCACCGCCAGGGACTGGAGATACCGCATCAGCGTCATCAGCACATCCCGGCTGGAGCCCCTCAGCCGGGCGTCGCAGTCCACGATCGGCACCGACAGCGGCAGATCGAGCGCCGTCCGGATCTCCTCGATGGGATACATCGGGGCCTCCGGGAAGGTGTTGATCGCGACGACGAACGGCACCCGCCGCTCCTCCAGCCGCCCGATGACATCGAAGCTGACCTCCAGCCGCCGGGTGTCCACCAGGACGACCGCGCCCAGCGCGCCCTCGAACAGCCCGCGCCACAGGAACCAGAAGCGCTGCTGCCCCGGGGTGCCGAACAGATACAGCACCAGCTCCTCATTGATGCTGATGCGGCCGAAGTCCATGGCCACGGTGGTGGAGGTCTTGCGCTCCACCCCCTGAAGGTCGTCGACGCCGACTCCGGCCTGGGTCATCGTCTCCTCGGTGGTGAGCGGCTTGATCTCGCTCACCGAGCCGACGAGGGTCGTCTTGCCCACTCCGAAACCGCCCACGATGACCACCTTGACGGCGGCGGTGGCCGTCTCCGGCAGCACATCCTCGCTGCGCGGGCCCACGGCCTGCTCAGAGCTTCTGAAGTCCATCGATCACTGCCTCAATCAAAGCGCGGTCGGGGAGTAGCGCGGGCTGGACCGGAGCGCGGGCCATCACCTGGCTGTCGAGCAGCAGATCGCTCAGCAGGACGGTGACGACGCTCACCGGAAGACTCAGGTACGCCGATATCTCGGCCACCGAGAGCGGGGACTGGCACAGACGGATGATCGCGTTGTGCTCGGGCTGCATGCCGTGCCGGGGGCCCGACTTGGCCACGATCAGTGTGACCAGGTCGAGCGTGGCCGGCCCGGATGCTCCGCTGCGGCCGCCCGTGATGACGTACAACCGCTCGGGACTGCTCTCCTCCCAGTCCCCAGCGTTGCTCACGCGGTCTGCCTGTCCTGCCGCGGCGGGCTGGACAGGTGCTCTCCGATCCGGAGTACGAGGTCACGCATCCGCTGGCCCATGAGGCCCGCGTCGACTCCCTCATCGGCGAGCACGGCGAGGAAGGCGCCCGAGCCCGCCGCCATCAGATAGAAGAAGCCGCCGGTCATCTCGATGACCACGAGATGCATCCGGCCGTCGCTGCCCGGGAGTTCGGAGGCGACCGCGCCGGCCAGGGACTGGAGTCCGGCGCAGGCCGCGGCCAGCCGGTCCGCCGTGTCGTGGTCCGCGCCGTACTGCGCCATCCGCAGTCCGTCCGCCGACAGCACGATCACGTGTCTGGTCTGCGGTACGCCTTCCGCCAAGTCCTTGAGCATCCAGTCCATGTTGGTCTGGTTGGACTGCCGCTGAATCATGGCTGCGTACTCCCCTTGTTCGTCTGGGTTGTCTCACCGGCCAGGCCGTTCTGGAACGCCGCGAGCCACATACCGGGCTGCACCGCGGGCGCGGCCTCCGGCTGGGGCTGGGCGACGGCCGCGGGCGCTGCGGTGACGGGGCTCTTACGGCGCCGCTGAGGCAGTCCGGTCGCCGTCCGTTCGGTGATGACCGGGAGCTCGTCGTCCGTCATGAGATCCGCGATCGCGGGGCCGGCGGCCTGTCGGGCCGGCTCCTCGTGGGTGACCGGCACACCGCTGGAGCGCGGCCCGGAGGCCGCTCCGATGCCGTGTGCGAGCCCTGTCGCCGAGGCGACGGTGGTGATCAGTTCCTTCGGTACGACGAGGATGGCGCGCACCCCGCCGTACGCCGAGGAGCGGAGCGAGACCCGGAAGCCGTAGGCCTGGGCCAGGCGGCCCACCACCGCGAGGCCGAGGCGGGGCGTCTCGCCCAGATCGTTGACGTCGATGCCCTGCTGGGCCTGGCGGAGCATGCGCTCGGCCCGCAGCCGGGCCTCCTCGCTCATGCTCACGCCGCCGTCCTCGATCTCCACGGCGATGCCGGAGTTCACATCGACGGCCGTGAGATGGACCTTGGTCTGCGGCGGCGAGTAGCGGGTGGCGTTGTCGAGCAGCTCGGCGAGCGCGTGGATCAGCGGCTCGACGGCGGTGCCGACGACGGCGACCTCGGAGACCGAGTGCAGCTCGACCCGCTGGTAGTCGATGATCCGGGACATCGCGCCGCGCATCACGCTGTAGAGGGGGACGGCCCGGCTCCACTGGCGGCCGGGGCGCGCCCCGCCGAGCACCGCGATGGAGTCGGCGAGCCGGCCGATCAGCGCGGTGCCGTGGTCGATGCGGAGCAGATCGCCGAAGACCTCGTTGTTCTTGCCGTGCCGGTCCTCCATCTCCCGCAGCTGCTGGGCCTGCTGGTGCACGATGGCCTGGACGCGGCGGGCGATGTTCACGAAGGCGCGCTGCGCGGACTCGCGGAGGTCCTCCTCGCGGGAGACCGCGTCGAGCACGGAGCTGAGCACGACCTGGTGCTCGGTGGAGGTCCGGAGGGAGTCGAGGATGTCCTCGGGGAACTCGCCCTCGCGCAGCCGCCGCACCACCTCGGGGAGCAGCTCGCGCACCAGCCGGGTGGTCTCGGCCTGCTCCTGGGCGAGGGTCGCCTCGCGCTCGGCGAGACGGGCGCTGAGCAGGGTCGCCCGGCGGCCTCTGCGCACGGTCTCGGCGCAGGAGATGGCGATGGCGGTGACGGCGATGACATCGACCCAGATGACCGCGGTGCGCGCGGATCCGGACACCACGGCCGCCGCGATGGCGGCGGCGACGGCGGTCACGACGACGGGCACGAGCCACACAAGGGAAGCCGCGGGCCGCGGAGACTCGGTCGACGCTTGCTGTCGGACCATCAGCACCCTCAAACCATCGGAACGGGAATGATCATATGACGTCAGTCGGGGAGCATATCCGGGTCTGGTAACGGCAGATGACGAACCGCTCTATTTTTGGCCTGATATTGACGCTTGGGGCAGCGCAAAGACGCCCAGCTCTGATGAACTGGGCGTCACATGCGCTATTTTCGGCCAAGCTGGAAACGATGTCAGCGATGGCCCGGAGGACCCCGGGCCGAGGCCCGGGAACCGGCTAGGAGGCCGAAGTCTCGTCCGCCGCCCGCGCCTTCAGCGCGCGCTCGACACCCGACCGCGACTCCGAGATCAGCCGCCGCAGCGCCGCGCTCGGCTGCTCCGACTCCAGCCAGGCGTCCGTCGCCTCCAGCGTCTCCCGCGACACCTGGAGCGCCGGGTACAGACCGACCGCGATCTGCTGCGCCATCTCCGTGCTGCGGCTCTCCCACACGCCCTTGACGGCCGCGAAGTACCGCTCGGAGTACGGCGCGAGCAGCTCACGCTGGTCGCTCTGCACAAAGCCCGAGATCACGGCCTCCTGCTTGGAGTTGGTCAGGCTGTCGCCCTCCACCACCAGCGCCCAGGCCTCCGCCTTGGCCTCGTCGGTCGGCCGCGCGGCGCGCGCGGTGGCCGCGTGCTGCTCGCCCGCCGCCGTCCGGTCCCGCTCGTACTCCGCAGCGATGTCGTCCTCGTCCAGCACCCCGGTCGCCGCCAGCCGCTCCACGAACGCCCAGCGCAGCTCGGTGTCGACGGCCAGGCCCTCGATCGACTGGGTCCCGTCCAGCAGCGCCTGGAGCAGATCGAGCTGCTGCGGGGTGCGCGCGGTCGCCGCGAAGGCGCGCGCCCACGCAAGCTGGTGGTCGCTGCCCGGCTCGGCGCTCCGCAGATGCGCCAGTGTGGCGTCCGTCCAGCGGGTCAGCCCCGCCTCGCGCCACTGCGGGGCCGCGTACAGGTCGATTGCCGACTTCACCTGGCGGTGCAGCGACTGCACGACCCCGATGTCCGACTCCTTGCCGATGCCCGACAGCACCAGCGCCAGATAGTCCCGCGCCGCCAGCTCGCCGTCGCGTGTCATGTCCCACGCGGCGGACCAGCACAGCGCGCGCGGCAGGGACTCGGCGAAGTCGCCCAGGTGCTCGGTGACGAAGGCCAGGGACTCCTCGTCGAGGCGGACCTTCGCGTACGAGAGGTCGTCGTCGTTCAGCAGGATCACCGCGGGCCGGCGGGTGCCGGCCGGGAACGGCACCTCGGTCAGCTCGCCGTCGACGTCCAGCTCGATCCGGTCGGTGCGGACCAGCTTGCCGCTCGCGTCGAGGTCGTAGCAGCCGATCGCGATCCGGTGCGGCCGCAGCGTGGGCTCGCCCTTGGCCCCGGCGGGGAGCGCGGGGGCCTCCTGGCGCACGGCGAAGGAGGTCACGAAGCCCTCGGCGGACACCTCGATCTCCGGCCGCAGCACATTGATGCCCGCCGTCTGGAGCCACTTCTGCGACCAGGTCGTCAGATCGCGGCCCGAGGTCTTCTCCAGCGCGCCCAGCAGATCGGTCAGCCGGGTGTTGCCGAAGGCGTGCGCCTTGAAGTACGCCTGGACGCCCCGGAAGAACTCGTCCTCGCCGACGTACGCCACCAGCTGCTTGAGCACGGAGGCGCCCTTGGCGTAGGTGATCCCGTCGAAGTTCACCAGGACGTCGTCGATGTCCCGGATCTCGGCCATGATCGGGTGCGTGGACGGAAGCTGGTCCTGACGGTAGGCCCAGGTCTTCATGGAGTTGGCGAACGTGGTCCACGAGTGCGGCCAGCGCGAGCCGGGGGCGGCGGCCTGGCAGGCGATCGAGGTGTAGGTGGCGAAGGACTCGTTCAGCCAGAGGTCGTTCCACCACTCCATGGTGACGAGGTCGCCGAACCACATGTGGGCCAGCTCGTGCAGGATCGTCTCCGCACGCACCTCGTACGCCGCGTCCGTCACCTTCGACCGGAAGACGTACTGGTCGCGGATGGTCACCGCGCCCGCGTTCTCCATCGCCCCCGCGTTGAACTCCGGTACAAACAACTGGTCGTACTTCTCGAAGGGGTACGCGTAGTCGAACTTCTCCTGGAACCAGTCGAAGCCCTGCCGGGTGACCTCGAAGATCGCGTCCGCGTCCAGATACTCGGCGAGCGAGGGCCGGCAGTAGACGCCGAGCGGCACGGACTGGCCGTCCTTCTCGTACGAGCTGTGCACCGAGTGGTACGGGCCGACGATCAGGGCCGTGATGTACGTGGAGATCCGGGGCGTCGGCTCGAACCGCCAGAGGGTGCCCTCGGGCTCGGGGGTGGCGGAGTTCGAGATCACCGTCCAGCCCTCGGGGGCCTTCACCGTGAACTGGAACGTCGCCTTCAGGTCCGGCTGCTCGAAGTTCGCGAAGACCCGGCGCGCGTCCGGCACCTCGAACTGCGTATAGAGGTACGCCTGCTCGTCCACCGGGTCGACGAAGCGGTGCAGGCCCTCGCCGGTGTTGGTGTACGCGCAGTCCGCGACCACCGTCAGCGTGTTCTGCCCGTGGTGCAGATGGTTCAGCGCGATCCGCGAGTCCCGGAAGACGGCCGCGACATCGAGCGACTTGCCGTTGAGCACGACCTCGTGGACGGCCGGGGCGACCAGGTCGATGAAGGTCTCCGCGCCCGCCTCGGCGGAGTCGAAGCGCACATGGGTCACCGAGCGGTAGAGACCGCCCTCCTGTGCTCCGCTCAGGTCGAGATCGATCTCGTACGCGTGGGTGGTGATCAGGCGCGCCCGCTGCTGCGCCTCTTCGCGGGTCAGGTTCGTGCCAGGCACGCGGTCATCTCCTCGGGTTCGTGACGTTTGCCGCCATCCTTCCACGCGGCACATCCCAAGGGCCCGCGGGTAATCGCGTCGGCACGGAGAAACCCGAGGTCCGGTGCGCCGCGCCCCCGGCCCGGGGCGGGCAGGGGGCGCGGCGCACCGGGGCGGGGGTCAGCCCCGAAGCTCGTCGGCCACCAGCTCGGCGATCTGGACGGCGTTCAGCGCGGCGCCCTTGCGGAGGTTGTCGTTGGAGAGGAAGAGCGCGATCCCGTGCTCCACCGTCTCGTCCGCCCGGACCCGTCCGACGTACGAGGCGTCCTTGCCGGCCGCCTGGAGCGGGGTCGGGATCTCCGAGAGCTCCACCCCGGGGGCCTCGGCGAGCAGCTCGTACACCCGCTCGACGCTCAGCGGGCGCTCGAAGCCGGCGTTCACCTGGAGCGAGTGGCCGGAGAAGACCGGCACCCGTACACAGGTTCCGGACACCTTCAGCTCCGGCAGCTCCAGGATCTTGCGGGACTCGTTGCGGAGCTTCTGCTCCTCGTCGGTCTCGAAGGAGCCGTCGTCCACCAGGTTGCCCGCCAGCGGCAGCACATTGAAGGCGATGGGCCGCTTGTAGACGCCGGGCTCCGGGAAGTCCACCGCGGAGCCGTCGTGGGTCAGCTCGGTCGCCCGCTCGGCGGTCCGCTTGATCTGGCCGTCCAGCTCGGCCACGCCCGCGACACCGGATCCGGACACGGCCTGGTAGGTGGTGGCGACCAGGGTGATCAGCCCCGCCTCCAGCGACAGCGGCTTCAGCACCGGCATCGCGGCCATGGTGGTGCAGTTCGGGTTGGCGATGATCCCCTTCGGGCGGTCCTTGACCGCGTGCGGGTTCACCTCGGAGACCACCAGCGGCACCTCGGGGTCCATCCGCCACGCCGAGGAGTTGTCGATCACGACGGCGCCCTGTCCGGCGACCTTCTCCGCCAGCGCGCGGGAGGTCGCGCCGCCCGCCGAGAAGAGCACGATGTCCAGCCCCGAGTAGTCGGCCCCGGCCGCGTCCTCGACGGTGATCTCCCGCCCCTCCCACTCGATCGTGGACCCGGCGGACCGGGCCGAGGCGAAGAGCCGCAGCTCGGCGACGGGGAACTTCCGCTCGGCGAGGATGCTGCGCATGACTGTGCCGACCTGACCGGTCGCTCCGACGATTCCGACCCTCACCGATGTCTCCTCTGTGCGTTTTGTGCCAATTTTACGAGGCTGAGTGCACCCCATGATGCGTATGTCCCCGGCCGGATTGTCCAGTCCGTTGTCCGAGGGACGGACGGTGTGACGCAGGACATGCCCGGCGACGGCGGCGGGGCAGGGGAAAGGGGGGCGTCCGGCTTGGGACGCCCCCCTCGGTTCAGCGTGTCGCGGTTACGGCGTGACCTTCTCGATCACGACGCTGCCCCCGCCCGCGGCGGTGCCGCGCGCGTTGACCAGCCGGGCCTCGCCGAAGAACTGACGTCCCTCGGGCGCGGCGCCGGCCACCACGACGTTCGCGCGGGCCTGGGCGGTCTCGCCGTAGCCCAGCTTGACCGCGCTCGCCGCGTCCACCTTCAGCTCGCCGAGCGACGGCGCGAAGAAGACGTCCCGGTAGGCGTACTCGGTGGTCCCGGCCGGGACCGAGTAGCCGTCGACCACGATGCGGTAGGTGCCCGCGGCCGGCTTGGCGAGGCTGACGGCTTCCTCGGAGTCGCCGTCCGCGGCCTGTCCGACCAGCGTGCTGCCCCGGTAGACCGCCAGGTCCAGATCGGCCTTGGCGTCCGAGACCCCGCCGATCGCGACATCGAGGCGCTCGACGCCCTCGCCGATCACGACGGTCGTCTCCTGGATCTCACCCTGCTTGACCGTCGGCCGGGCCGTCTTCGCCGAACCGAGCGAACCGCCCGCCAGCTTGCCGTCCACGGCCGCGCCGCGGTTGGTCACCGTCCACTCGACGGCGGTCGGCGTGCCGATCTTCGCCTCGGCGAGCTTCTGCGGCTCCGGCGCGAACTCCGCGCCCAGCACGGTGACGTCCAGCTTGTACGGGTTGTCCAGCAGCGGAGAGGTACGCCGCGACTCGACCTCGATCTCCCAGACGCCCGGCTGCGGGTTGGCGTACGAACGCAGGTCCGGACGGCACTTGTTCGCCGGGTTGTTGTAGTTCGGGTAGCAGTTGACCGTCGCGCTGTCCTCCATCTGCACCCCGTACGGGTGGAGGGAGATGAACCGCGTCTGGCTGCCCTCGGCGAGGGAGCCGAGCGCGACCTCAAGGGTCTTCGCGCCCTGCGGCACCGTGACGAAGTACGAGTGGTGGCTGTTGCGCTGCACGGTGTCGGAGGCCGACAGGGCGTACTGCGTCTTCGCCAGCTCGGTGGAGACCACGACGGTCGACAGAACCTGCTTGTCGACGCCCTCGGTGCGCGTGTCGTCCAGCTCCAGGATGGCGCTGTGCACCCCGGCCGCCTTCGGCCGCGCCTGCACGGTCACGGTGACCGGCTGGTTCAGCGGCAGCCGCACCCGGTCGCCGTTCAGCAGCCGGAAGGTGCTGCCCGGGTTGTTCTTCCACTTCAGGTCGTGCCAGCGCGCGCCCGCCGGACCGGTGGTCCTGGTGACGGTGATGTCGTACGTCTTCGACTTGCCGGCCGTCAGACCGCCCTCGCGGTCGTAGAGACCGGTGCCGAAGCCCGGGGTCTTCAGCGCGCCGTCGATCGCGGTGTCGACCGGGGCCTTGACGCTGTACTCGTGCGCGGTCGCGCCGGCCAGGACCGACTTCCAGGCGTCCACCACGTCGATCATGCCCGCGCCCTGCTCATGGGCCTTCACACCGGGGATCTTGTTCGCGGTGCTGGTGACCGCGGTACGCAGATCGGCCGGGGACAGCTCGATGCCGCGCTGCTTGGCGGCCGAGAGCAGCAGCGCGCCCGCGCCCGCCACCTGCGGCGAGGACATCGAGGTGCCCTGCATCATCGTGTAGCCGGGCGGCAGCGCGTAACCGGACTCGGCGACCGGTCCGCCGGCCTGCCAGGTCTGGGTGGTCTGGATCGCCGCGCCGGGACCGGTGATGGTCGGCGTGAAGCCGCCGTCCTCACGCGGGCCCCGGGAGGAGAACGGCATCATGGCGTTCTTCTTGGTGACCGCGGAGCCGTAGTTGGAGGCCCAGGTCTCCTTGGTGATCGACGCGCCGACGGAGATCGCCTTGTCGGCGACGCCGGGGTCGCCGATGGTGTTGACGCCCGGGCCGTCGTTGCCCGCGGAGATGACGAGCTGGACGCCGTAGAGGTCGATCAGCCGGTTGTACATCAGGGCGCGGGTGTTGTTGCCGTCGTTCAGTGCGGGCAGACCGCCGATGGAGATGTTGACGATGTCCACACCGCGCTCGATGACGAGATCGGCCAGACCCTCGGTCATCGCGATGTTGGTGCAGCCGCCGGTCCAGGAGCAGGCGCGCGAGGAGACCAGCTTGGCCCCGGGCGCGGCGCCGTTCATCTTGCCGCCGAACAGCCCGTTGGCGGCGGTGATGCCGCCGACGTGGGAGCCGTGCGAGCCCTCGATGACACCGATGCTGACGAAGTCGGCCGTCGCTCCGGCAGCGTTGTAGACGACGTCCTCACGGACCTCGATCACGAACGGGATGCGCTCGGCGACCGGGGTGGCCGGGTCGTCCTTGCCGAAGTAGCCGATCTGGAAGCCGTTGCGGTACGGCTTCATCACCTTGTCGTCGGTGAAGTCGCCGTCGTTGTCCAGGTCGACGCGGACGGTCCGGGTGCCGGTGTCGTACAGCGTCGCCCAGCTGTCGGTGGTGTCGCCGTCGCGGTTGAGGTCGCCCGCCATGTCGCCGCCGAGGGTGGCCCGCTCCGAGAAGACGCTGAAGCGGTACGAGCCCGCCGGGGCGGTGTAGGCGCGACCGGCCTCGGTGAACGAGGGGCCGGTGACGCTCTTGTCCATCCGCAGCCAGGTGCCGTCGCGGTCCAGGACCGGGTCGGTCGCCGTCACCCAGTCGACGATCTTGCGCTCGCCGGTGGTGGTCTTCTGGAGCGCCGGGTGGGAGACGTCGATGCCCGAGTCGAGGATGCCGATGGTCACGCCGCGGCCGTCGTACTTCGGGTTCTTCTTGACGAAGTCAACCGCGCCCGTCTCGAAGGACGGGTTGTACGGGTTCTTCGCCGGGGTGTCCTTCCCGGGAGCCGGGTAGGCCGCCGCCTGCTTGCCCGCCTTGCGCGCCGACTTCGAGGCGTCGCCGCCGGGGGTCGGGTCCTCCAGCTCGATCTCGTGCTTGAGGTCGATGCCCTGCACACTGGAGAGCTTCGCGGCGGCCTTCAGCGCGCCCTCGGCCTTCGCGGTGGGGATCGTGGCGCGGACATAGCCGAGCTTGTCGTACGTCTTGCCGACGAACGCGCCCTCGATGGCGTCCAGCTGCCGGGACACCTGCTCGGTGGCGCCGGGCGCGGTGGCGACCATCACGGTGACGGTCTTGTCGCCCTCGGCCTGGGCCTCGGCGAGCAGCTCCTCGTCGGCGGAGCCGAGCTTGTCGGCCGGCTTCGCCGACTTGACGGGCGAGACGGCGGCGGGGTCTTCGCCCGTGGTGGCGGCGAACACCGGCACGGTGCCCGCGGCCACCAGCGCGGCGACCATGGAGGCCGCGGCCGCGATACGGCCCGCGCGTCTGGGACCTGGCACGGAGCGCCCGGATATGGAGCTCTGGGAATCGGGGGTCATCAGCATCCCTGGTTGTGAAAGAGACGTTTCCCTGGCGGTAATCAGTCAGTCCGGATTTCGGTGCCGGATGACCGCTCAGCCTCTCTTATGGGACCGGGTTTTGTGGAGAGCTGACGGATGTCTGATGTGGTCATGGCATAGATCCGCCACTGTGCAGGACCTGCCACAGAGAGTAAACAGGGATCTATCGGATGATTCCCTCTCGCCCGGGCCCTGTTCAGCGCGGCAGCACCACCACATACGCGGCGGGCTCACGGTCGCAGGCGGCGGTCAGCGCGGTGCGCACGACCATCGCCTGCTGCTCGGGCGACTCCCGCAGCCGGTGCGGGGTGAGATGGACGACGGTGATTCCCAGCCGCTCCAGATGCTCGCGCTTACGGGCGTGCTCCGACCAGCCCGCGTCCTTGTCGCGGCGCGGGGCCCGGGTGTTCAGCTCGACCGCCACGGCGTGGTCGGGCCAGTAGGCGTCCACCCCGCCCAGCCGGGGGCCGCCGGGGATCCGCAGCTCCACATTCCACACCGGGTCGGGCAGCCCGTACTCGCGCACCATCGTGTAGAGCCGCTCCTCGGCGAGCGCGCGCCCCTCGGCGAGCAGCCGGTCGACCGCGTCCACCACATGGGGGCGGTCCAGCAGCCGGGCCCGGTTCAGCTCGGCGACGACCGCGCCGGGCTCGCAGTGACCGCGCCGGACCGCCTCGGTGAGCAGCGCGCTCACCGCGCCCGGGTCGGTGAGCCGCTCCACGGCGTCGGCGACGGCGCGCTCGACGGGGGCGACGGGCAGCCCGGTGACCTCCACCGGCTCCGGCATCTCCTGCGCCCGGACGATCCGGGCGCAGCCGGTGGACCGCAGCCTGCGGGTCCGGTCCACCAGGACGTCGATGTGCTCCAGGTCGAGCAGTGGGGGCGCGGCGGCGAACTGGTGGAGCGCGAGGGCGGCGAGACCGGTGATCATCGCCGTGCCGTACGGGGGAGCGGTGCCGCCCTGCGAGGTGCCGCCCTGCGAGGGAACGGCGGGCCGCCCGGCGTAGAGCAGCACCCCGTGCAGCCGCTCCTGGCTGGTGGCCGCCGAGCGGTGGAGCAGATAGACCCCGGGGAGCAGGGCCTGCCAGGGGCCGCCGGGCCGGACGCGGGCGGCGGCCTGGGCGGGTGTGAAGCCGTGCGCCCGGAGCTGCCCGGCGGAGAGCACACGGGGGAGGGCGACGGGGGCGGGGGCGCGGGTGTCGTGTCTCATGCACGGGGCATGCCCACGGCTCGCCGTACCGCTAACCTCCGTGACGAAGCTGTCGAGGGACTGGGACGCGCTCGCCCTCAAGTCCCTTGGGATACGGGCCTCTCGGGCTCCGAAACCTTCTGGCGGGGATACGTCCGCCCGGGTGGCGCGCCCCGCTGAAACATTCCGCGGCCACTTTCGCGCGGCCTGTTTCCGGGCGGCCCGTGCCCGTCCCCGGACCTGCCGCCGGGGCGGGGGTCACGTCCCCCGCCCCGGCGCATGCGGGTCAGCGGGCCGAGGCCGCCTCGGCGTCCCGAGCCTGCCCGCGGAGCCCGCGCGCGAGGTCGTCACGGGCCTCCAGCACCAGCCGGCGCAGCGCGGGCGCGGACGACTCGTGCGCGGCCAGCCAGGCGTCCGCCGCCGTCAGCGCGGACTGCCCCTGGTACATGGGGAAGAGGCCGGAGACCACGTCCATGCCGATCTGGATGGACCGCTCCGCCCAGACCCGCTCGATCGCGGCGAAGAACCGGTCGGTGTACGGGGCGAGCAGCTCCCGCTGGCCCGACTTCGCGAACCCGGCGATCGTCGCGCCCGCCAGCGCGTTGGAGAGCGTGTCCGACTCCACCACCTGCGCCCAGGCGCTTTCCTTGACGGCGGCCGAGGGCCGGGCCGCCAGACAGCGGAGCTGGTGACGGCGGCCCGAGGCGGTGTCGTCCCGGGAGAGTTCCGCCGCGATCGCCCGCTCGTCGGCGAGCCCGTGCGAGGCGAGCGGCTCCAGGAAGGCCCAGCGCAGCTCCTGGTCCACCTCCAGGCCGTCGATCCGCGCGGTGCCCGCCAGCAGCCCTTCGAGCAGTTGCAGATCGGCGGCCGATTCGGCGGCGGAGGCGAAGAACCGCGCCCAGGTCAGCTGGTGCTGGCTGGCCGGCTCGGCCAGTCGCAGCTCCCGCAGCGCGCCCTCGGCGAGCAGCCGCCCGCCCTCCTCGCGCCACTCGGGGGCCGCGTAGTGCGTCAGCGCCGAGTGGGTCCAGGCGTGCAGCATCTGGAGGACGCCGATGTCGCTCTCGCGCCCGGAGAACCGAAGGACCAGGTCGACGAAGTCGCGGGCGGGCATCAGCGCGTCCCGCGTCATGTTCCACAGCGCCGACCAGGCGAGCGCGCGCGCCAGCGGGTCGGTGATGTTCCCCAGCGAACTCCGCAGGGTGGCCAGCGAGGTCTCGTCGAAACGGATCTTGCAGTAGGTCAGATCGTCGTCGTTGACCAGCACCAGTTCGGGCCGCTCGGCCCCGATCAGCTCCTGGACGTCGGTCCGCGCGCCGGTGACGTCGACCTCGGCCCTCGCGTACCGCACCAGCTCCGTGCCCTCGTGCCGGTAGAGCCCGACGGCCACCCGGTGCGGGCGCGGCTCGTCCCCGTCCTGGACGACGGCGAGTTCGGTGATCCGGCCGCCCGCGTCGCAGGTCACCACCGGGGTCAGCGAATTGACGCCGGCGGTCTGGAGCCAGGAGCGCGACCAGGCGGCCATGTCCCGGCCGGAGGTCTCCTCCAGCACCGACAGCAGATCGCCGAGGCGGGTGTTCCCGTACGCGTGCCGCTTGAAGTACCGGCGCGCGCCCTCCAGGAAGGCATCCTCGCCGACATAGGCGACCAGCTGCTTGAGCACGCTGGCGCCCTTGGCGTAGGTGATGCCGTCGAAGTTGAGCTTGGCGTCCTCCAGGTCACGGATGTCGGCCGTGACGGGGTGGGTGGAGGGCAGCTGGTCGGCGCGGTACGCCCAGGCCTTGCGGTTGTTGGCGAAGGTGACCCAGCCGTTGGTGAAGCGGGTCGCGCCGACCATCGAGTACGAGCCCATGAAGTCGGCGAAGGACTCCTTCAGCCAGAGGTCGTCCCACCACACCATGGTCACGAGGTCGCCGAACCACATGTGCGCCATCTCGTGCAGGATGACATTGGCCCGGCGCTCGTAGGACGCCTGGGTCACATTGCCCCGGAAGACGAACTCCTCGCGGAAGGTGACACAGCCCGGGTTCTCCATGGCCCCGATGTTGTACTCCGGTACAAACGCCTGGTCGTACTTGCCGAAGGGGTACGGGTAGTCGAAGCGGTCGTGGAAGAAGTCCAGGCCCTGCTTGGTGACGAGGAAGATGTCGTCGGCGTCGAAGTGCTTGGCGAGCCCCTTGCGGCACATCGCGCCGAGCGGGATCTCCAGCACCGTGGAGTCCTCGAAGGTCCGCCGGTAGACATCCGTCTCATAGTGGTACGGACCGGCCACCACGGCGGTGATGTACGTGGAGATCGGCTGGGTCTCGGCGAACCGCCAGACCCCGTCGGCCTCCCGCTCGCCCGCGCTGTTGCTCCAGACGGTCCACTCCTCGGGAGCGGTCACCGAGAAGCGGAAAGGAGCCTTCAGGTCGGGCTGCTCGAAGTTGGCGAACACCCGCCGGGCGTCGGCCGGCTCGTACTGCGTATAGAGGTAGACCTCGCCGTCCTCCGGGTCCACGAAGCGGTGCAGCCCCTCGCCGGTGCGGCTGTAGGCGCACTGAGCGTCCACGACCAGCACATTGGACTCGGCGAGCGAGGGCAGGGCGATCCGGGTGCCGTCGAAGACCTCCGCCGGGTCCAGCTCCGTGCCGTTCAGCGTCACCGAGGTGACCCCGGGCGCGAGCAGATCGGCGAAGGACGAGGCCCCGGGGCTCGCGCAGCGGAACCGGAGCGTGGTCACCGAGCGGAAGGTGCGGGGACCGGCGTCCGCCGTGTCCTCAGGGGCGTCCCCGACGGCGGAGCGCAGATCGAGATGGACCTCGTACCCGTCGACGGACAGCAGTTCCGCCCGCTGGCGGGCCTCGTCGCGGGACAGATTCTCACCGGGCACGGGAGCACTCCTTCAGATCTCATCGGTGAACGCGGTTCTCCGGCAGGGCGGGCGCGCGATCGAACGTACGCCCGAACGCGGTGGTCGGCACAGCGCCGGGGACAGCGACAAACGCCCCGATACTCCCATGCGCGTCCGCTCACCGGTATCCCGGGAATCGGATCCCGACCGGCGGCGTTGCCCCGATGAGGCGCGGAGTGCGTTCCGGCGAAGCACTCCGGCGACATTCCCGATGAGGAGAGAGATGTCCGACAACGGCAAGACTCCGGTGGACTTCTGGTTCGATCCCGTGTGCCCCTGGGCCTGGATGACCTCCCGCTGGGTGCTGGAGGTGGAGAAGGTCCGCGACATCGAGGTCAGCTGGCATGTGATGAGCCTCGCCGTGCTCAACGAGGGCCGGGAGGACGAGCTTCCCGAGGAGTACCGCGACAGCCTGAAGCGTGCCTGGGGTCCGGTCCGGGTCGCCGTCGCCGCCGCCGAGCAGCACGGCGCCCAGGTCCTCGGCCCGCTGTACACCGCGCTGGGCACCCGCATCCACAACAAGGGCGAGGGCCCCACCCCCGAGGCGGTCGCCGGCGCGCTGGCCGACGCGGGCCTGCCCGCCTCGCTCATCGAGTACCTGGACAAGGGCGACTACGACGCCGAGGTGCGCGCCTCCCACAAGGAGGGCATCGACAAGGTCGGCCAGGACGTCGGCACCCCGGTCATCGCGGTCCCCGGCGCGGACGGCGAGCAGATCGCCTTCTTCGGCCCGGTGGTGACCCCCGCCCCGAAGGGCGAGGAGGCCGCCAAGCTGTGGGACGGCACCCTGCTGGTGGCCTCGGTCCCCGGATTCTTCGAGCTCAAGCGCACCCGTACCGCCGAGCCCGACTTCTCCAACCTCTGAGCCCGCTGAACCCTTGAGCGGCCGGTAACGGGAAGAACCCCCGCGAGTCACGTCCTCGTGGGGGTTCTTCCGTTCATCCGTCCGCACGTGAAGGCTGAGAAGACGATCACGAGCAGGACGACGGGGGACGCGCGGGCCGCGCCCCGGTGTTCCGGGGGCGCGGCCCGGCGCGTCACGGCGCGATGAGCGGGGTGCGCTCCTTGGCCTCGGCGTAGCGCTTGGCGACGTCCTGCCAGTTCACGACCTGCCACATGGCGTCGATGAAGTCGACCTTCTGGTTCTTGTACTGAAGGTAGAAAGCGTGCTCCCAGGCGTCGAAGACCAGGATCGGCACCGAGCCCTGACCGACATTGCCCTGGTGGTCGTAGACCTGCTCCACGATCAGACGGCGGCTGACCGGCTCGTACGCCAGTACGCCCCAGCCCGAGCCCTGCGTCGTCGCGGACGCCTTGGTCAGCTGCGCCTTGAACTTGGCGAAGGAGCCGAACGACTCCGCGATCGCGTCCGCCAGCTCTCCGACACCGTCCTTGTCCAGCGGCTCGCCGCCGCCGTCACCGGTCATGTTGTGCCAGTAGATGCTGTGGAGGATGTGGCCCGAGAGATGGAACGCGAGGTTCTTCTCCAGACCGTTGATCGCTCCCCACTGGTCCTTGTCCCTGGCTTCCGCGAGCTGCTCAAGCGTGTCGTTCGCGCCCTTGACGTAGGCGGCGTGGTGCTTGTCGTGGTGCAGCTCGATGATCTGCGGGTTGATGACCGGTTCGAGCTCGGTGTAGTCGTACGGCAGATCAGGAAGCGTGTAGATGGCCATTGTTGTCCGGTCCCTCCGACTGCTTATTGCGCATCCTATGCATCTGCACGTTAGCAGCAGGGGGTGTCCGGGAGTGATCAGGCATTGGTCCTAGGTCCCGCGCGTCCGCGCCCGTTCGCGAGACTTAGGGCCTGTTCTGGAGGATCAGGCGGCGTCAGGCCGCATCAGGCCGCGTCAGACCGCGCGGGCCCTCGCCCGGGCGGCGGCGAGGCGTTCGAGATGGTCGTCATAGGCCTTGGCGTAGAAGTCCGCGCGCCCCGGATCGGGCTCCACCACCGCTGTCGGAGCCGTCCACCCGGCGGTGTCCAGCCCCACCCCGTACCGCTCGGCGGCGGCCAGCACCGCACCCCGCGCGCCCACCTCGCCCTCCACGATCCGCAGCGGCCGGCCCAGCACATCGGCGAACAGCCGGGTCCACGCGGACGACCGGGTGCCGCCGCCGCAGATCGCCAGCGTCCCCGACAGGCCCGCCGCCGACAGACAGTGACGGGCGGCGAAGGCGATGCCCTCGCAGGTCGCGCGGATCAGATCGGCCCTGGAGGACTCCAGCGACACCCCGGTCAGCTCGGCGCGCAGCCGGGGCTCGACGAAGGGCGCGCGCTCGCCCGAGGGCGCGAAGTACGGCAGCACCCGCACCCCGTGCGCACCGGGCGGGGCGGCGTCCAGCAGCCCGTCGACCTCCGTGTGCGCCACCCCGGTGATCGCCAGCACCCAGTCCAGGGCCGCGGTGCCCACCATCGCGGGCATCGCCCTCAGCCAGTGCCCGGCCCGGTCGGTGGAGATGTGCAGCCCGGCCGGTTCGCCGTCCAGGGCGAGCGCGTCGACGGCGACCAGCGCCGCCAGACACGTCCCCACGATCAGCAGCCCGTCGCCCGGCGCGGTCACCCCCGCGCCCAGCGCGCAGGCGGGCAGATCGTACGGCCCGTTCGCGATCCGCGCCCCGAGCGCGCCCGTACCCTCCGCCGTCACCTCGGCGACCGCGACCGGATCGCTGATCCTTGGCAGCAGCCCGCGCCGCCGCGCGAGCCCCAGCGACTCCAGCACCTCGCCCGAGTACGCCCGCTCCCGGGGATCCAGGAACGGCATGGACGCGTCCGACACATCCGTCGCCCGCACCCCGGTCAGCCGCTGGAAGACCATGTCCTTGCAGTAGACCGCCGAGGCCGCCGCGTCCAGGGCGGCGGGCTCATGACGGTCCAGCCAGGCCAGCACCGGACCCGGACAGCCGGGGAACATCGCGCTCCCGGTGCGCCGGAACACCGACTCCACCACCCCCGAGGAGTGCCAGGCGTCGAGCAGCTCGTGCGCCCGCCCGTCCATCCAGGAGATCGCGGACCGCACCGGACGGCCCTCGCCGTCCACCAGCCAGACGCCGTCGCCCTGCCCGGTGAGACCGATGAGGGCGACGGGCCCGCCGACCGCCCCGGTCAGCGCGGAGAGCACCTCGGAGACCGCGCCGAACACCTCGTCCATGTCCTGCTCGGCACGGCCGTCGTGAAGATCGAGGGAGACCGGCCGCGACTCGACCCGCAGGGTGCGCCCCCGCTCGTCGAAGGCCGCCGCCTTGACCATGGACGTACCCGCGTCGATCCCGATGTAAGTCGACAATGTCAGCACACTCCTCACTGCCCCGCGCGTACGGGAAACCGGGCCGGGGCCCGGCGGGGAACGGGTCAGGCCAGGGCGTGCGCCAGAGGCTCGCCCCGGACCAGCCGGCCCACCTCCGCCGCCGCGATCTCCGCCGCCTTGCGCGCCACCGCCCGGCTCGCGCCCGCCACATGCGGCGTCAGCACCACATTCGGCGTGGACCGCAGCCGCGAGGAGACCGGCAGCGGCTCCTGCTCGTAGGTGTCCAGCGCCGCCGCCGCCAGCCGCCCCGTCTCCAGCGCGTCGCACAGCGCCCCGGTGTCCAGCAGCGCGCCGCGCGCCGCGTTCACCAGCACCGACCCGTGCGGCAGCAGCGCCAGTTCCCGCGCGCCGATCAGCCCCCGGGTCTCCGGCGTCAGCCGGGCGTGCAGACTCAGCACCCGGGAGCGGCTCAGGAGCGACTCCAGCGAGCGCGCCCGCACCCCGAGCACATCACCGCGCACATACGGGTCGTACACCTCCACCTCCGCCCCGAAGGCGGTCAGCACCCGGGCCACCCGGCTGCCCACCGCGCCGTAGCCCACCAGCCCGACCGGGGTGTCCTCCAGTTCGAGCCCGCTCCGCTCGTACGTGTAGAAGGAACCGTCCCAGTCGCCCTCCAGGGCGAGCGACTGATGCGCCGAGGGGATGCGGCGCAGCGCGCACAGCATCAGCCCGATCGTGAACTCCGCCGTCGACGCCGCGTTCCGCCCCGGCGCGAAACACACCCGCACCCCGCGCGCCGCCGCCGCCGCCGCGTTGACGTTGACCGGCCCGCCCCGGCACACCGCGATCATCCGCAGCGAGGGCGCGGCCGCCAGCACCCGCTCCGTGAACGGGGCCATCTGGGTGACGCAGACCTCCACCCCGTCCAGCGCCTTGATCAGCTCGTCCTCGGCGTCGCTCGCCTCCGCCACCTCCGCCACCGGCCCGAACGGCTCCAGCGGCCACGGCAGGGTCAGCTCGGCCAGCTCGTACGAGGTGTCGCCGAGATGGCGGCGCAGCGCCCCGGCGATCAGATCGTTGCGGACGAAGTGGTCTCCGGCAGCCAGGACTCTCATGCAGTTCCTCCGCGTCGTCGTCAACCCGGCCCGGGGCCGGTACGAGGCCGCCCGCCGGCCGCCCGCCACACCGCCAGCGGATCGTAGTCCCCGCCGGGCACACTCGGGCGGACGGCGCGCACGGCCGGCTCCGGTACGGTGACGCCGCCGGAACCGAGAGGGCCCTTCGCATCGCAACAGAGCTTGGAACCAGGACCGGAGGCCGTCAATCCTCCGCGCACGGGTTTCTCCCGGCGGAAGATGAGAACGCATCGGAAGAGACCGGGACGCGACGAGCCGCGGGAGACGCCATGTGGATGGGGATCGATCTGGGCACCCAGAGCGTCCGCGCAGTGCTCGCCGACGACGAGGGCGAGATCCTCGGCAGCGGCTCCGCGCCGCTGACCGGCCGCCGCGACGGCCCGCTCCACGAACAGCTCCCCGGCGACTGGTGGACGGCCACCGCCGCCGCGGTCCGCTCCGCGCTGAGCGGCGGCCACCGCCCGCGCGCGCTCGCGATCTGCTCCACCTCCGGCACCGTGCTGCTCACCGACGACCGGGGCCGGGCGCTCACCCCCGCCGTGATGTACGACGACGGCCGCGCCCCCGGCCGGGGCCCGGGCCGCGCCCGGCTCCTCCTCGACGCGTACGGCCCCGGGCACATCGCCCACCAGGCGGACCACATCGCGGCCCGGCTGGCGGGCCGCAGGCTCCCCACCGACTCCAGCCACGCGCTCAAGACCGGCTACGACCCCGAGCGCGAGGTCTTCGACGCCCCCGGGGTGCCGGGGCTGCCCGAGGTGGTGCGGCCCGGCACCCTCGTCGGCGAGGTGGGACGGGAGGCCGGGGCCGAGACCGGACTCCCCGCGGGCACCGCGATCGTGGCCGGGATGACCGACGGCTGCGCGGCGCAGATCGCCTCCGGCTCGCTCTCGGTGGGCTCCTGGAACTCGGTGCTCGGCACCACCCTCGTCCTCAAGGGAGTCACCGCCGAACCCCTGCGCGACCCCTCCGGAGTGGTCTACAGCCATCGCTCCCCGGACGGCGGCTGGCTCCCCGGCGGCGCGTCGAACGTCGGCGGCGGCGCGCTGCGCGCGGCCTTCCCGGGCGCCGATCCGGCCGCGCTCGACGCCCTCGCCCGCGCCCATGAGCCGGCCGGCCCGATCGCCTATCCGCTGGGCGCGCGCGGCGAGCGCTTCCCCTTCCGCGCCCCGGACGCCACCGCGTTCCTGCTCGGCGAGCCCGCCTCCGAGGCCGACCACTGGGCCGCCCTCCTCCAGGGCGTGGCCCTGACCGAACGGCTCTGCCTGGACTATCTGGACCTCCTCGGAGCCCCCGTGGACGGCCCCCTCACCTTCACCGGCGGCGCGGTCCGCAGCGCCTACTGGACCGGGCTGCGCGCCCGTGTCCTGGGCCGTGAGGTGCGCGTCCCGCGCTCCAGCGAACCCGCCGTCGGCATGGCGGTCCTGGCGGCGTACGGGGCGGGCGCGGCGGGCGCGGTGGCCTCCCCGGCTGCGGCGGCCTCCCCGGCCGGGACGGCCACTCCGGCCGGCACGGCCACCCTCGCCGGGACGGCCGCGCGGATGGTCCGGCCGGGGACGAGGGTCGAGGGGGCGGGACCGGACCGGTTCGCCGGGCCCTACCTCGCCCTCGTGGACGAACTCGAATGCCGCGGCTGGCTTCCGCCCGAGGTCGCGGCGCACGCACACACCCGTACGGAGAGGCGAGAATGAGCGCGACACTGCTGCTGGCCCGCCACGGTCAGACCGTCTGGCACGCGGAGAACCGCTATGCCGGGGTGAGCGATGTCGCGCTCACCGACGAGGGCCGCCGCCAGGCCGCGCGGCTGGGGGAGTGGGCGGCCCGGAATCCGGTGGACGCGATCTGGACCTCCCCGCTCTCCCGCGCGATCGAGACGGCCGCCCCGGCCTGCGAGGCGCTCGGGCTCACCCCGCGCCGCGAGCCCGGGCTGCGCGAGTGCGACTTCGGGGCGGCGGAGGGGCGCACCCTGGCCGAGTTCCGCCGGGAGCACCCCGAGGCCGCGCTCGGCTTCACGAAGGACCCGGTCGCGCACCCCTTCCCCGGGGCGGAGGACCCGAGGGCCGCCGCCGGGCGGGCGGTCGAGGCCCTGCGCCGGGTCGCCGGGGCCCATGAGGGCGGGCGGGTCCTGGTGGTCGCGCACAACACCCTGCTGCGGCTGGCCCTGTGCGAGCTGCTTTCCATCCCGCTCGGGAACTACCGCCGGGTCTTCCCCGGGCTGGGCAACGCGGCGGTCACCGAGCTGAGGCTCGGCCACGACACCGCGTCGCTCCTCGCCCTCAACCTTCCGACGGACGGCTGAGAGCACCCCGGTCGGCCGCCCTACTCCTCGCGCCGGGCGGCGGACCGCTGGAGCCAGAATCCGGTCAGCGCCAGGGCCAGCGTCAGCAGCCCGGTGTAGTAGAGCTGGGTCCGCGTCTCCGCCTCCCGCGCCATCAGCGCGAAGATGGTAGCCATCCCGGCGAGCGCCACCCAGGTCAGCCCCGGGTACCACCACATCCGCACCACCAGCCGCGCCGGGTCCTCCCGCTCGGTGCGCCGCCGCAGGATCAGCTGCGAGACGCCCACGAAGAACCACACCACCAGGGTGATCGCGCCGATCATGTTCAGCAGCCACATGAAGACGTCGTCCGGCCGCCAGTAGCTGAGCAGCACACAGACGAATCCGAACCCGGACGACATCACGACCGCCGCCCTCGGCACCCCCCGGCGGAGGCGTCCCAGCGCCTTCGGTCCCTGCCCGCGCTCCACCAGGGAGCGGAGTATTCGCGAGGACGAGTAGATGTTCGCGTTCATCGCGGACAGCAGCGCGATCAGGATGACGACGTTCATGATCTCGCCGGCCGCCGGGATCCCCAGATGGTCGAGGGTGGCGACGTACGGCCCCTGCTGGGCCACCGCCGGGTGGTCCCACGGGACCAGGGTGACGACAACCGCCATGGAACCGACGTAGAAGATCGCGATACGCCACATGGCGGTGCGCACCGCCCGTGCGACGCCCTGGACCGGCTGCTCGGACTCGGCCGCCGCGATGGTGACCGTCTCCAGACCGCCGTAGGCGAAGACCGACGCCAGCAGGCCAAAGACCAGCCCCTCGGTCCCATTGGGCAGGAAGCCCTCCCCGCCGGTCAGATTCGAGGTCCCCGGGGAGTCGCCGCCGCCCGGCAGCAGACCGGCGATCGCGAGGACCCCGATCCCGAGGAAGAGCACGATCGCGCCGACCTTGAGCGCCGCGAACCAGAACTCGAACTCGCCGAAATTCTTCACCCGGGTGAAGTTCGCGAGACAGAAGGCCACGGTGAAGAGCGCCACCCAGGCCCACTCGGGGGTGCCCGGGAGCCAGCCGGCCATGATCTTCGCCGCGCCGATGCCCTCCAGGCCGACGACCACGCAGAGCAGGAACCAGTAGAGCCAGCCGGAGGTGAATCCCGCCCAGGGGCCGATGGCCCGCTCGGCGTGGACGGAGAAGCTGCCGGAGGAGGGGTACGCGGCCGACATCTCGCCGAGCATCCGCATCACCAGCATCACGAGCAGCCCGGAGAGGGCGTACGCGACGATGATCGAAGGGCCGGCCTTGGCGATGCCCGCGCCGGATCCGACGAAGAGGCCCGCGCCGATCACGCCGCCGAGGGCGATCATCGAGAGATGGCGCTGTTTCAGACCGTTGCCCAGTCCCCGGGCCCCGGGATCACCGTCGGCGGGCAGCCCGGAACCGGAGACGGCGGAGGTCTTGGACGCCGAGATCTTGGACATGGGTGTGTCCTGTTTCCGTAGCAGGGGGAGAGAGCGGACTCACAAGTGAGCACGCGCGCCGATCGCAGGGCAACGCATCTCCACTAAACGGCCACGATCGTCACCCAAAGTACACATGCGCGTACATGATGCGGGCGACTTGCGCACGCTCCGCGCTTTGGTAGAACCCTACAGTCCCATTCGTCCCTATCCTTGCGCCGAACCGGCTCCCGCCTCAGTGACGAGCATCACCCAGGACAAGGCATGATCTCCGCGCTTTGTTTGATCTCCATGAAGGCGGCCCATCGCCCTTGTCGATGGCTGACGGTGAACCCCCGACCGGCCCTGGGCTACGGTCGCACTGATCCCCCGTACCCCCGCCACCCTCCCCTCGCCGCTGCGGAGTCCCGATGAGCACAGCCACTGCCACCTCCCGTCCGGGCGCGGTCCTCGCGGACCTGCTGCCCGCCTCCCGCACCCGGGAGATCGCCCTCGTCGTCGGCGGTGCGGCCCTCACCGGCCTCGCGGCCCAGATCGCCCTCCCGATCCCGGGCTCCCCGGTCCCCGTCTCCGGGCAGACCTTCGCCGCCCTGCTCGTCGGCACCGCCCTCGGCGCCCGGCGCGGCTTCCTCTCCCTCGGGCTCTACGCGATCGCGGGCATGGCGGGCATGCCGTGGTTCGCGGAGGGTCAGTCCGGCTGGTCCATGCCGTCCTTCGGCTACATCCTCGGCATGCTCCTCGCCTCCACGATCGTCGGCGCCCTGGCCCGCCGCGGTGCGGACCGCTCCGTACCGCGCATGGCGGGCGCGATGGTCGTCGGCTCCGCGATCGTGTACGCGATCGGCGTCCCCTATCTGGCCCTCGCCACCGGGATGACCCTCTCCCAGGCTCTCGCGGCCGGCCTCACCCCCTTTCTGATCGGCGACGCCCTCAAGGCCGCCCTCGCGATGGGCGTCCTGCCCACCGCCTGGAAGCTGATCGGCCGCCGCGACTGACCCCGCCCCGACACCGAAAGCCCCGGTCCGGCCCTCGCACATATGGGCACGACCGGGGCTTTCTCCATGCCGCCGGCCGCCGACCCCGCTTGCGCCCACCCGGATCCGCGCGTGCCACACTCGGACCCATGCGCGTGTACCTCGGTTCCGACCATGCCGGATACGAACTCAAGAACCACCTCGTCGAGTGGCTCAAGGCCCACGGCCACGACCCCGTCGACTGTGGTCCTCACATCTATGACGCACAGGACGACTACCCGCCCTTCTGCCTCCGCGCGGCCGAGCGGACCGCCGCCGACCCGGAGAGCCTCGGCATCGTGATCGGCGGCTCGGGCAACGGCGAGCAGATCGCCGCCAACAAGGTCAAGGGCGTCCGCGCGGCCCTGGCGTGGAGCGAGCAGACCGCCGCCCTCGGCCGCGAGCACAACAACGCCAACGTCATCGCCGTCGGCGGCCGCATGCACACCGTCGAGGAATCCACCAAGTTCATCGAGATCTTCCTCGCCACCCCCTACTCCGGCGAAGAGCGCCACACCCGCCGCATCGACATGCTCACCGCCTACGAAACCACCGGCACCCTTCCCCCCATCCCCCCTCACCACCCCCAGCCCTGACCCCTCCCGTCCCGTCGACGGCCCCGCCCGGCCCGCACGATCGCGGCCTGTCGGGGCCGTCAGTCCAGACCGGGGTCAGCAATTCGGCTCCGCCGGAAGAGCGGGCCGATTTCAGCCCTGCCGGCCTGGGACGGAAAAAAGCCAGGGGAGACCCCGGCGGGGCTTATTTCGCCGACCCCGGTCTGGAGGTGCGCCAATTCGGCCTCTCCGGTACTGGAGGGCCGGGGCCAGGCGTGGGCCGGAGACATCTGCGCGGTGCGCTTCGGTAACTCAGAGACTGTTTCAGCTATTTCCGGGCTGCCGAACGGCGGTATCCAGGCCGCCGGCCTCGGTGAGGCGCACGACAAGCCTGGCTGCCGGGCTCGCATTGAATTTCAGACTGGAATTCCGCGCCCCCAAAGCTCCTCGGCGCTGCTGACGAACTGATCATACAGCCCCTTTTCGTCCATGCGCTTCAAGTGGAGCATGGGGGAATCGTGCCCCACCACTGATGCGAGATGCGGAGTCACAAGAGCTTCCGAGTCCATGCGGAAGACGCTGAGTGAAACGTGATTCACCGCATCCGAATCCGCGCAATAGCGGGCCTCGATCTGAGGGATGCCAGCAAGTTTTTGAAGATTCCCCAACGTGATCCTGATTCGTGTTGAAACGGGGAACGAGCTGTCCTCCACTTCTTCCCTCATGCGGGTAATGGAACTCTCCGGATTCCCGACCAAGAATCGAATTCTGCACCCCGAAAGGGCTTTTCTTCGCAACGTCTCGGAAAGTTGTGGCTGTTCGGTCCAGAGGAAGTAGTTTGTGTATCCAGCGAAAAGCAAATCGTGCTGCGCGCGGTCGATCAGGGTGGTCCAGACCGAGTTGGGGCACGAGGACCTGAAAGGGTAGGCCGCGACGATCTCGCGATCCGGCCCAGCTTTCACGGCCTGCCTTATTGATGTGGGCCACAGCATCTCAACAGTTACCCCTAGTTCTTCTGCGACCCGCACCGCTGTTCGCGTGTGGGGTTTACGCCCTTCATTTGCGATCCATCGTTCCACGGTCTCACGCGTCACCCCAGTGCGGGTGGCCAGCTTCCGGGATGACAACTCCGCGTCGCGCTTAGCACGTTCAAGGGCCCTGTTCAAGATTTGAACCTCCGACGTTTCGACCACTTCGCACCCTAGGGGGCAGGTGGTCCACGTGTCCTCGCATCGGCACTTACCGACTCGCGGGCAGTTCTGTTGGGCTGACTGCAAGCGATACAGAGTTCCGCAGCGAAGGGGTACGGCCACCGATGTTGACCAACGACCACCGCGCTCGCCGTGTCGGGCAGGTGCATCAGCGGCTTGCCCTTGCGGTCAGGGCCGTCGAGATCTGGTTACGGGTCCGTTTCCCCCGGCTGGTGTGGGTGCTGACTCCCCGCTGCCGGGAGCGGCGCGCGCTCCGGGCGGAGTTGCGGCGAGTGGAGACCGATCCGGAGTACGCCGCCCAGTGGCGCGCGGAGCTGGACGAGGGTGTTCGTCAGCTCCGGTTCGAACGGGCCCTGGAAGCGCTGGTCCAGGATCTGGCGGACGGGGGCGACCCGTCGTGACCGGACCGGCGGAGCCGAGACGTGAGTACCGCTGCGACGTGATCGCCGAAGGGGCCGTGTACGGGACCGCTGAGCGCGTGATGTTCATCCTCGCGGCCACGGTGGCGGTCTCACCCCAGCAGGCACTGCTGTGGATGTGCGACCAGGCCCGCCGTATCGCGGACCGGCTGGACCCCGACCCGGTACGTGTCCCCTGGGGTGAGCGGGTACCCGAAGAATCTGCCGACGGGCAGCGCCCGGACGGGCCCACCAGGCTCCGCGACTGGGCCGGCGACCACTGGACGCAGCGGGAGCTGCGCACCCGGCTCGGGGAGGGCGGTCCGGTGTCCCTCGCCGTGGCCGACGGTGCCAACGGTGTCTTCTGCTTCCAGGCCCGGCCGGTGGCCGTTCGGGCCACACAGACCCGCCAACCTCTGATGGGAGACCAGTGCCACGCCGTTCGGCAGCAGAGCTGGCAGCCGCCCGGAAACGCGTGCACGACGAGCGGGCCGACGTGGTCAGGCGCTACCGCGAGGGCGCGTCCATGAACGCGCTCGCCCGTATGTACGACGTGCACGTGCCATGGCTCCGCCACGCCTTCATCAAGTGGAACGTGCCGCTGCGCGACCCGGCGGAAGCCAACCGACCCCAGGGCGCCCCGCCCGTCAGAGAGGTGCACAGTGTCTGAGCGTGTCTTGTGGGACGAACTTCCGGGAAGCTTGCGGAAGGAGATTGAGCAGTGCACCGGGGAGGTGGTCGGCGCGGAATCCGTGGCCGAGGGGCTGAACTGCTCGCTCGCCCTGGTGCTTCACACTCGCGGGTCCGGCTCCCTCTTCCTCAAAGGCGTCCGCGCATCCGCTGAAGCGGAGGTGGCGGGTCTCCTCCGCGAGGAATGGATCAATGGGCTGGTGGACGGTGTCGGCCCGCCCATCCGTCATCGTTTCGAGCGGGGCGGCTGGCTGTGCCTCGCGTTCGCCTACGTCGAGGGGCGGCACGTCGACTACGGCCCCGGCACACGGGACCGCCCGGCCCTCACGCGCGCCACTCGACGCCTGCACCGGCTGCCGGCTCCGACGTTTCCCGTACCGCGACTCTCGGACCGGTTCGCCGGTCATCTGAGTCCTGGTGAAGCGGACGCGCTCAAGGGCTCGCATCTGCTCCACACGGACACCAACCCGCACAACGTTCTGATCGGCCGGAGCGGAGTCGCGTACATCATCGACTGGGCGATGCCCGCTCTCGGACCCGCGTGGATCGACGCGGCCGATATCGCTGTGTGGCTCATGGCCTACGGACACACACCCGAGGAAGCTCAAGCATGGCTGTCGCGCTCCCCCGGCTGGCGGCAGGCCGAGAGCGCGGCCGTCGAAGCGTTCGTGAGTGCCACGTGCCGGAACTGGACGGCCCGGGTGGGCGAGACCGATGCGGAGTCCCAGAACACCAGGGTCCGGCGTCTGCTCGACTTTCATCCGGAGACCGCAGGCTTCCGCCACTGAGCGGCGGCCGGCTGCCGCCCAGGCTGTAGGGTCCACCGGGGCAGCGCCCCGCCCAGGACCCGCACAGGCAGGGCCCCGCGCACCAGCGCCCGCACGGGCCTGGCCCCGCACAAACCAGCCCCCGCACAACGAGGACCCCCCGTGCCCGAAGGCCACACCCTCCACCGCCTCGCCTCCGACCACCGCACCCGCTTTCTCTCCCACCCCCTCCGCGTCACCAGCCCCCAGGGCAGATTCACCGCCTCCGCCGCCCTTCTCGACGGCCGGGTGATGACCGGTGCCGAGGCTCACGGCAAACACCTCTTCCTCGGCTTCGGCGGGAGGGGCTGGGTCCATATCCACCTCGGCCTCTTCGGCCGGTCCGACTTCGGCCCCGCCCCCGCCCCGCCGCCCGCCGACACCGTCCGGCTGCGTCTGGCAGGCCCAGGCGCCTACGCCGATCTGCGGGGCCCCACCACCTGCGCGCTGATCACCGACGGGGAGAAGGACGCGGTCCACGAGCGCCTCGGCCCCGACCCGCTGCGCGCGGCTGACGACCCGGACCGGGCCTGGGCCAGGATCTCCCGCTCCCGTACGACGGTCGCCGCCCTGCTGATGGATCAGAAGGTCATCGCCGGAGTGGGCAATGTCTACCGCGCGGAGGTCCTCTTCCGGCACGGCGTCGATCCCTACCGGGCCGGCCGGGACCTCGCCCGCGCGGAGTGGGACGCGATCTGGGCGGATCTGGTGGAGCTGATGCGCGAGGGGGTGCGCAACAACCGGATCGACACCGTCCGGCCGGAGCACACCCCCGAGGCGATGGGCCGCGCGCCGCGCGTGGACGACCACGGCGGCGAGGTCTATGTCTACCGCCGGGCCCGTATGCCCTGTCTCGTCTGCGGCGGCGAGATCCGCACCGAGGGCCTCGCCGCCCGCAATCTCTTCTGGTGCCCGGTCTGCCAGCCGCGCTGAGCGATCGGCCGGGGGATCAGAAGGTGTGCGGCCCCCACGGCGCGACATCGCCGCCGAACGCGAGCGAGGCCGCCGCCAGCGCCCCCGGCGACAGCTCCCGCACCCGGCCGGCGTCGGCCAGCCCGCGCAGCGGGAAGCCGCCCAGATACGCCGTGCCCAGCTCCCGCACGGAGAGCGCGAGATCGGCCCCGTCCGTCGTCCGCTCGCAGGACGCGCCGCCGGTGTCCCCGCTCAGCCGCCAGCGGCCGGCGTTCCAGGGACAGAAGGCGTCCTCGACCTCCAGCACCACGTCCACCGGGGCCCGGTAGGTCCGCGCCGCCAGGGCCGCGCCGACCTCCACCGGGCGGATGTACAGACCGTCCCACGACCGCAGGGCGCAGCGCCGGGTGTCCGAGACCAGATGCTGCCAGGGGTCGTCCACAGGCCTGCTGGACATGCTCACCGTGGAGGTGAGGTCGATCCCGAACAGATACCGCATGAGCGCCGCGTGCCCCTGCGGCTCCAGCGCCTGGAGATCCTGGAGGGCGACCGTGCCGTTCGGCCCGCTCTCCTCCCAGGAGGGCTTGATCCGGTAGAGCGCGTACCCGACGACCTCCCCGTCCCGCTCGGCGAGCACGCACTGCAAGGGGGAGGCGCCCGCCCGGTCGGCGGGGGTGTCGAGGATCTGGAGCCGGTCCCACGCCGGCAGCCGGGCGATCAGCCCGGGACGGCCGGGGAGCTGCCGGGCGTAGACCGCCTCGATGTCCGCCAGCACCTCGTCCGGCTCCGCCTTCCGCAGCCGGATCGCGTCGGTGCCCTCGGGCACCGACAGCGTCACCCGTGCGGTGTCGATGTCGGCCCTGAGCTGCTTGGTCGCCGCCCCGTAGCCGTACCGGCCGTAGATCGCGGGCTCGGACGCCAGCAGCACGGCCAGCGGCTCGCCCCGCTCCCGTACGTCGTCGAGCTGGCGGCGCATCATCGCGGAAAGGATTCCGCGCCGCCGGTGGGTCGCGGCCACACTCACCATCGACACCCCGGCCGTCGGAGTGAGCGCCCCGCCGGGCACGCTCATCCGGAAGGAGAACGAGGCGGCGGTGGCCACGCACTCCGCACCGTCCCAGACGCCGAGCGTCCGGTCGAACTCGGTGATCTCGCGGATCAGCCCGGTGTGCTCCGGGGCGGCCGCCACACCGCCGAAGGCCAGGACCACCTTTGCGTACCACTCGTCCCACTCGGAGGGTTCGACCACTCGCGGCTCAGTCTTCATGCCACCATCTCTACCAGGGGTGTTGCCCGGACCGCGATCGAAATACGGCGGTCGGACGAGTCGGGCGAAAGCTCCGCGCCGGACGGGACTCAGCGCGCGTAGAGCTGCTGTCATATGCCATGACTATCAAGCGTCAGCGTGCCGGAGTGACCCGATTTCCCCTGCAATGTCGCAGGGGTCCCCTGCACGGATGGCCGATGGATCGATAAGGTCACACGAAATGGCTCAAGGTGTCGGAGTGGATTCGTTCAAGGCCCGGTTGCGCAAGGCGGTGCACCGGGCACGCATCGCGCTGCGCAAATCCGCCGTCGACTATTTCCGCGGCGACGGCTCCGACACGCTCGCCCTCTCCGGTCTGCTGCTGACCGTCCCTGCCCTCACCTGGGGCACCATCGAGATCCCCGAATGGATCTCGCCGGCCGCCCTCGTCCTGCCGATCGTGGCCGGCGCGCTCCTGCTGCGGCCCGCGAGCCTGCTCGGTCTGTACGCGGCGTGCGCGGCCGGTCTGATCGTGGAGACCTTCGTCCTCGGCCCCTACACCGACGGCCCGGCCAGGGTCACCCCCGGCACCGTCCTCGTGGTCGCCGCCGCCGGATTCTTCGGACTGCTGATCGCGCAGTTCCGGGCCCGCGTCGGCGTCCCCTGGCGGCGCGGCGGCACCATGCTCTTCGACCTCCGCGAACGCATCCGGGTCCAGAGCGCCCTGCCCCGGCTGCCCAAGGGCTGGCACCGGGAGATGGCGCTGCGCCCGGCCGGCGGCCAGTCCTTCTCCGGCGACTTCGTGGTCGCCGCCCGCACCAACGGGGGCCGCACCCTGGAGATCGTCCTCACCGACGTCTCCGGCAAGGGCATGGACGCCGCCTCCCGCGCGCTGCTGCTGTCCGGCGCGTTCGGCGGGCTCCTCGGCTCGCTCCCGCCGCACAGCTTCCTGCACGCCGCCAACGGCTATCTGCTCCGCCAGGACTGGGACGAGGGCTTCGCCACCTCGATCCATCTCGTACTGGATCTGGAGTCCGGCGACTACGAACTCCTCTCCGCGGGCCACCTCCCCGCTCTCCAGCTGAGCGCGGGCACCGGCCGCTGGGAGGAGATGACCGGGGAGGGCCCCCTCCTCGGGGTGTACGACGGGGCCCAGTTCGACCCGGTCAAGGGCTCGCTGCGCCCCGGCGACGTGCTGATGCTCTTCACCGACGGCCTGGTGGAGTCCCCGGGCCGGGACCTCAGCGAGGGCATGGACCGGCTCACCGGCGAGGCCGACCGCTATGTCACGGCGGGCTTCGAGGGGGCCGCCTGGCATCTCATCGAGGCGGTCGCCAAGGACGTCAACGACGACCGCGCCCTGCTGATCCTCTGCCGGGAGCCGTAGGCCCTCTCATCGCCGGTACGGATGCCCCTGCTCCGGTCCTCCCTGCTCCGGCCCGTATCCGTACCCCTGGTGGTCGGGCCCGTATCCGTATGCCTGGTCCTGGCCCTGCTCCGGCGCGTACCCGTATCCGTATCCGTAACCCGGCTCCTGCTGGTACCCCTGCTGGTACCCCTGTTCCGGCCCCTGCTCCCGGTCCGGCAGCCGGCCCCGACCGTCGTGGGCGTGTGCCGTCTCCCGGCTCGGCGGCCGGAGCGTGGCCAGCGCCCCCACGACGAGCAGTGCGAGCGCGACGACCCCGCCCGCGACCATCGTGAACGAGACACCGCCCCCGTTCCCGCCCTCCCGCGCCGCCGCCGAGGGCTCGGCGTCGGCGGAGGCCGAGGAGGTGTCCTTCGCGCCCGCCGTCTGCTTGCCGTGGAGGCCGAAATTGCCGCTCTCCGGGACCTCGCCGGTCAGCACCACGTCCGAGCAGGAGTAGTACGTCTCCGACGCGCCCTCCGAGCCCTCCGCGCCGTCGTTCCGCCAGACCGTGTAGAGGACATGGGCCCCGGTCAGCTCCCCCGGAAGCGTTCCCTCGATCCGGTACGACCCGTCCTTGAGGGCGGGGTCCTTCACCGTGGCGAACGGCTCGCTCGCCAGATCCGCCCAGCGCAGCGCCTTGGCGGGGTCGTACCCCTCCTTGGTCAGATAGAGGTCGAAGGTCCCCGGCCGCCGCACGGTCGCCCGGTACTCCAGGGTGAACCGCCCGCCCGCCGTCAGCTCGGTGGTGGGCCATTCGGTGTGGGCGATGTCCAGCCCCCGATAGGCCTCCAGCCCGGCGCTGCACAGCCGGCCGTCCGGTATGCGCTCGCGGTCCCGGCCCTGGACCCCGGCCACCCGCACCCGGTCCCAGGCGTCGAACGCCACACCGCCGTTCGCGGCGACGGCGGCCACACAGGCCGCCGAGGTCTGTCTCGCGCCCGTCGTGCCGCAGGCGGCGGCCCGGCTCACCGGGTCGACCGGTGCGCCCTGGGCGTACGCGGTCCAGGGCACTGTGGTGGCGAGCAGTACGGGTACGGCGACGAGGGTCGCGCGGCGCAGGGCGTTTCTGGCGGCGGTGCGGGGGTCGATCGTCATTGGCGGACCTCCTGTTCGGCCCGGTGCCTGCCGTCGACTGCGAGCGGGCGCGGCGAAGCGTTCACTTCACAGGGGACGGGCCCGCTTCACTCACCGCGACGGCCTGTGCACCGGTGGGAGCATCCTTGTGGCCGGAAAGGCCACCCGCAATGCCCTGGTCAGTAGAAAATCCACCGATTTTGCTGGCGCTGGAAAGAGAGGCGGAATGTCCTGATTCAACAGTGGCGCCCGCCCGGGTCGATCGCCCCGGAAGGGCACGACTCGGAGCCCCGAAGGCCCGCGTCCGGGGCCGGGGAAGGGTGAGGGCAGGAGGGGGCGGGGCCGTGGGGAACGGTCCGCGCCGCCCCGGTCCACCGGGAGTTCGTCCCGGGGAGCGTGGCGTGATCCAGACTCTAGCGGGCTCAAAGTCGTTGTGGTGGCGTGTTCTCAACTTTTTCCTGAACCCAGGATTCCGCTGCTCCGCGGCCGGGCGTCAACGCCGATCGAGGATGGGGCGCGATTGTAGCCATGCGTAATCACTAGAGCGTGCTCCGGCGGGGAAGGCACCCAATCAACCGTTCCTCACCTGGAGTTATCGTGCAATTGATCGACCCGGCATCCGCCTCAAGTTATCGGATGAGCTTTACGGTGGGTGAGCATTCCCCCCGTCATCTACGCCGTATCACCCGGGCGTATCTCCATCTCTGGTCCCTGGAAGAGGTGGTGGACGCCGCCGAGCTGGCCGTCACCGAGCTGCTCGCGAATGTCGTACGCCATGTCCCGGACCGGCGGTGCGCGTTGCTGCTGCTGCGCCTGGACCGGGGGGTGCGGATCGAGGTGAGCGACCACTGGGTCCGGATGCCGCGGCACCCCGCCCCGCTCGACCGCTCGGGGGAGCCGGCCCTGGACGAGGGCGGCCGGGGGCTGATGCTGGTGGAGGCGGTGGCCGACCGCTGGGGGGTGGTGCCGCTGCCGCCCGGCGGCAAGACGGTGTGGTGCGAGTGCGACACGAGGAGACTCGCCGGGCGCTGAGCCCGCCGGGGTCAGCTTCCGGAGCCGGACTCCGGCCCGGAATCGGGGGCGGGGGCGGGGTCGGCGACGCTCAGGCCGTGGACCATCCGGGCGACCAGGGTGCGGGTCCGGTCGAAGGGGGCCTCGCTCAGCGCGGGCGAGCCGACGACCGAGCGCAGCACCCCCATGCCGAGCAGCAGCGCTCCCATCAGCTCGGCCCGGAGTTCGGCGTCCTCCCCGTCGAGACGGTCGGCGAAGTCGCGCAGATATCCCTCGCACAACTGGGTGCGCAGCTGGTCGCGGACGGCGGGCCGGCCGGAGGAGCGCAGCATCCCCAGCACCGGATGCTCGCCGTCGAACTGCCGCCAGTCGCCGTAGACCACGTCATGGAGCAGTTCGTCCGCGAGACGGGCGAGCGGTCGGTGCGGATCCGCCTCCGCGCTCTCGGGCGCGGTCACGCGCACCGCCTCCGCGTACAGCTTCTCCTTGGAGCCGAAGTAGCGGAAGACCAGGGCCGCGTCGACGCCCGCGTCCCCGGCGATCTCGCGGACCCCGGTGCCGTCGAACCCCTGCCGGGAGAAGCGCAGCCGGGCGGCGTCGAGGAGCGCGGCGCGGGTGGCCGCGCTGTCGCGGCGGCGCGGGGGCCGGGGAGTGGGGCCGGTCATGGGGTCAGGGTAAGTCACCGAACGCTGACCGGCACGGGGTCGACGGCCCCGCGTCGCCCCGGTTTCTCACCAGCACTCGACGGACGACGCGGTGTCGTTCTGGGCGCGCGGGAGGTCGGCGCGGCGGCCGTCGCGCAGGTCGTGGATCGTGCCGCCCCGGCCGTACTCGGTCCACCAGTCGCAGATCTGGCCGGTCTCGTTGGACCAGGACGACATCCGGTCGTCGAAGCCGTGGTCGGCGAGCCGCTCCACATAGGTGTCGGGCCCGATGGCGACGCCGCCGCCGGTGAAACCCCGGTGACGGTACAGACAGAGGCTGTCCGCGGGGCAGTCCGAGCCGCTGAACAGGGTCACCGACCCGGCGGGTGTGGCCGCCGAGGGGGCGGCGGCGAGACCGGTGGAGATCATCAGAGTGGCGGCGAGCAGCGCGACACGGCGCACGGAACCTCCGTAAGGACACGGGAACACGGGAACACGGGAACACGGGAACACGGGAACACGGGAACGTGGGGACACGGAGACACGGCGAGCGCGGCCGTCGGCCCGCCCCCGGGATACCCGGCTTCCGCTCCCGCATCCGCCCGGCCGCCGGTCTTCACCCCAAGGTGTCCGGCCCGTCCCCGGGTTGACGTACCGTCCGTACGGTTCCGGGCCTGCGGTAGAGCTGCCGGGAGCCGCCCTCCGGGCCCGGTTCGGCGGCCTCGGCGGGACCCGCGCGCCACTGGCGACGGCCCCCGGGTGATCCGGGCCGAAGGTCACCACCTCGATGGCGCCCGGCGTCCGGACGAACCGCCGCTCCGCCTCGGCCATCAGCAGCCGGCCGACGCCCCGGCCGCGTACCCGCTCCGCGACGACCAGCCACTCCACGTGGTACGGCGGGCCGTCCGGGCCGAACAGCAGCCCGCCGGCCGGCTCCCCGCCCGGCGGGAGGGCCACGAGCGCCGTGCCCCGGCGCACATGGGTGTCCAGGGCCCGGTGGAAGCCGGGCTCGTCGGTCATCGGTCCGAACCAGTGCTCGACCTCGGCCGCGAGTCCGAGGATGCCGGGGAGGTCGGCCGTCCTTGCCGGTCTGACGATCATTCGGGCAAGTCTGCCACCGGGGGACCGGGTCCCGAAGACCCCGAAGCGGGGAGGTCCGGGGCTTTCGAGCCCGGGCCTCCCCGCTTCGGCCGGTGACGCGGGATCAGAGCCGGGACGGCTCCGCCTCCCGGGTCCCCGGCATGAACCGCGCCAGGAGCTGGGACCGGCCGGCCACCAGCGGGGCGAGGACGGCCAGGATCAGCACATACCCCGCGATGAAGGGCGAGAGCCGCTCGTCCAGGCCGGCCGCCGCCGCCATGGTGGCGAGGATCAGCGCGAACTCGCCGCGTGCCAGCAGGGTGGTGGAGATGTTCGCCGCCTGGCCGGGGCCGAAGGAGTGGATCCGCGCGGCGATGATTCCCGCGAGCACGTTCATCGCCAGCGTCACCACGACCGCCGCCAGCACCGGCCAGAGCACGGTGGGCAGATCGCCCGGGTCGATCGAGAGGCCGAAGGCGAAGAAGAAGATGGCCCCGAAGGCGTCCCGCAGCGGGTGGACCAGCTTCCGGATGCGCTCGCCCGAGGTGGTGCTGCCGAGCATCAGACCGACCATGAACGCGCCGATGGCGTCCGCGACCCCGAACCACTCCGAGACGCCGGCCATGAAGACCGCGGCCCCGAGGAAGGAGATGACGAGGAGTTCGTCGTCGCGGGTGTTGATGAGCCGTCCGACGACCCTGGTCCCGAACCGGGCGGCGAGGGCCAGTGCCAGCAGAAAGCCGAAGGCCTTTCCGGCGTCCATCGCGGCGGCGGAGAGGCTGTCCGCGCCGGACAGGATCGGCTGGAGCGCGGCGAGGTAGAGCGCGAGGAAGATGTCCTCGACCACGATGATGCCGAGGATGGGCTTGGTCTCGGGGTTCCCGATCCGGCCCAGGTCGACCAGGACCTTCGTCACGATGGCGGACGAGGAGATGCCGAGGACTCCGGCGAGGACCAGCGCCTCCGAGGTGCCCCAGCCGAGCGCGAAGCCGAAGCCGAGGCCCGCTCCCACATTGAGGAGCAGATACGCCCCTCCGGCCAGCGCCATCCGCCGGCCGCCGGCCTTCAGATCGTCGAGATGGAACTCCAGCCCCAGATAGAAGAGGAGCAGGACCAGCCCGAGGGCCGAGAGCATCTCCAGCTCGTGCGGGTCCGAGAGCAGCACGATGCCGGGGGTGTGCGGGCCGAGAAGGATTCCGGCCAGGATGAACAGGGGGATCGTGGGCAGGCCTATCCGGCCGCCGAGGCGGGCGAGGAGGGCGGCGGCGAGGAATGCGCCGCCCATGGCGATGAGAGTGTCCGCGTGTCCGATGGGGTCGTCCTCCGTTTGGGGTCAAGAGGGCGTCAAGGATCCGTCAGTAATTAGTTTACCAAATGATTGACTCTCGCAACTATATGAGTCTTCGACAGGGCGGCCCCCAGCCTCCGGGGTAGGGCTGCCCCCACCCCGGGTCCGCCAGCAGCCGCCATGGCCCCGACCTGCCGTCCGTCCGTAGCGTCAAGGCATTGACCTGCACGTTTACCGATGACGGAGGACACGATGGGGCTGCGGCGCCGCAACCGACGGGACACTGAGGACACGTGGGGGAGTGACTCGTACCCCACCGGCCCCCACCCCGCCGGCCCGGCCGCCGCCGTCGAGCTCCGGGGCGTACGCCGCCGATACGGAAAAGGGAACGGCACGGTCCATGCCCTGCGGGGCATCGACCTCACCCTTCCGCGCGGCAGCTTCACCGCCGTGATGGGCCCCTCCGGCTCCGGGAAGTCCACCTTCCTCCAGTGCGCCGCCGGACTCGACCGCCCCACCGAGGGCTCCGTCCGCCTCGGCGGCACCGAGATCACCGGAATGAACGAGAACAGACTCACCGTGCTGCGCCGCACCCGGCTCGGCTTCGTCTTCCAGGCCTTCAATCTGCTGCCGTCGCTGACGGTCGAGCAGAATGTGCTGCTCCCCATGCGGCTCGCGGGCGACCGGCCCGACCGCCGCCGGGCCGCCGAAGTCCTCGCCCAGGTCGGCCTCCACGACAAGGGCGGCCGCCGCCCCTCCCAGCTCTCCGGCGGCCAGCAGCAGCGCGTCGCCCTCGCCCGCGCCCTGGTCACCCGGCCGGACGTGGTCTTCGCCGACGAACCCACCGGCGCGCTGGACACCACCACCGCCTCCGAAGTCCTCGCCCTGCTGCGCTCGGCGGTGGACGGCCTCGGAGCCACCGTCGTCATGGTCACCCACGACCCCGTCGCCGCCGCCTACGCGGACCGGGTGCTCTTCCTCGCGGACGGCTCGATCGCCGACAGCCTCAGCGGCGCCGGACCCGAGCGGATCGCCGCCCGGATGCGATCCCTGACCTCGCCCGCCGCGTACCAGGGGACGGCCGCCTGATGTTCCGTCCCAACGGCCTGGCCCGCGCGGCCGTCCGCTTCAAGCCCTCCTCCTTCATCGGCACCTTCGTCGCCCTGCTGATGACCTCCGCGATCGTCGCCGCCTGCGGCATCATGCTGGAGACCGGACTGAGAGCCTCCGTCCCACCGCAGCGGTACGAGGGCGCTCCCGTCGTCGTCGAGGCGGACCAGCGCTCCCACCTCTGGATCGGCTCCGGCGAGGAGCGCCGCGACAACCACGCCGAGATCCCCGACCGGGCCCGCCTCGACCAGGCCCTGGTCGAAAAGGCCGCCTCGGTCCCCGGAGCGGCCGCCGCCATCGCCGACATCGCCTTCCCGGTACGGGACAGAACCGCCGCGCTCACCGCCCACGGCTGGGGATCGACCGCCTTCACCGGCACCGCGCTCCGCTCCGGCACCGCCCCGCGCACCGGCGAGGTGGTCCTCGGCGGCGGGGCGAGGATCGGCGAGGCGGTGACCCTGGACACCCCCGCCGGCACCCGGCGGTTCACCGTCTCGGGCCTGGCCGGAACGCCCGGGGCCTGGTTCGCCGACCCCGAGGCGATCCGGCTGTCGGGCCGCCCCGGCAAGGTCGACGCCATCGCCGTACTGCCCCGGAAGGGCACCGACGCCGCCGCGCTCGCCGCCCGGCTCACCGAGCTCTTCGGCACCGGCGACGACAAGCCCCGCGTCCGCACCGGCGACGACCGGGGAGCGGCCGAGAGCTCCGCGCTCGCCGGGGCCAAGGAGGTCCTCACCGGAATCGGCGGATCCTTCGGCGGAATCGCCACTCTCGTCGCGGTCTTCACCGCCGCCGGCACCGTCGCGCTCTCGGTCGGACTGCGGCGGCGCGAGTTCGCCCTGCTGCGGGCGATCGGCGCGACCCCCGGCCAGGTGCGCCGCTCCATCGCGACCGAGGCCCTGCTGGTGGCCCCGATCGCGGGAGCGCTCGGCTACGCGCCGGGGCTCGCGCTCGCCGCCTGGTGGTTCGGACAGCTCCGCGACAAGGGCGCGATCCCCGCCGCCGTCGAACTCGGCGTCTCCTGGATCGTGCCGGCCGCCGCCACCGGCACCGCGATCGTCACCGCGCTCCTCGCCGGATTCCTGGCCGCCCGCCGCCCCTCGAAGATCAAGCCCGGCCAGGCCCTCGCCGACGCCTCCGTCGAGCGCGCCGGCTTCGGCTGGATCCGCACCCCGCTGGGCATCGCCGCACTCGCCGGCGGAGTGGTCTTCGCCGGAATCGCGGCCACCGAGACGGGAAGCGACGCGGCGAACGCCGCACTCGGCGTCGTCATGACCTTCATGCTCGCGGTCGCCCTGCTCGGCCCGCTCATCGCACGGGCCTGCGCCGCGCTCCTCGGGCTGCCGCTGCGCGCCGCCGGGGCCGCCGCCTCGCTGGCCGCCGCCAACTCCTCGGCCAACGCCCGCCGGCTCGCCTCCGCGATCACCCCGATCGTGCTGGCCACCGCCTTCTCCTCGGTCCTCGTCTTCCTCCAGACCAGCACCGAGCGGGCCACCGAACAGCAGCAGCGGGACGGGATCACGGCCGACCACGTGGTGACCGCCGACGACACCGGACTGCTCCCGCTGAACGCCTCCGAGCGCGCGGCGAAGACCCCCGGAGTGAGCGCCGCCGTCTCGCTGCTGCGCACCTCCATCCTCGTCAAGACCGATTCCGGGCCCGAGGCCACACTGCTCAGCGCCTCCGTCCAGGGCGTCGCCGGCCGCCCGGGAGACCTGGCGAAGGTGCAGGACCTGGAGGTGCGGAAGGGCTCGCTGAGCGACCTCGGCCCCGGCCGGATCGCGCTGGACGCGTCCCTCGCCGACTCCGCCGGGGTGGGCGTCGGCGACCGGTTCGACTTCCTGCTCCCCGACGGCGTCCGCTCCTCCGCAGAGGTCGCGGCGGTCTACGGACGCGGACTCGGCCTCGCCGAGGTCACCCTCCCAGCCGCCGCGCTCACCGGCCATGTGACCTCCCCGTACCCGAACACCCTGCTGGTCGGCGGTGACGCCGGGGCGGCCATCGGACTGGCCGCGCTGGGCACCGTCCACGACCGGGAGGGATACGCGGCGGCACAGCACCTCGACCGTGAGCTGACCTCGTGGGCGAACATCACGATGGCCTCCATCCTGGGCGGATTCGCGGCGGTCGCCGCGGCGAACACCCTGGTGATGACCGTCCTCGACCGCCGCCGTGAACTCGGGATGCTGAGGCTGATCGGCTCCACCCGCCGCCAGGTGATGGGGATGATCCGCTGGGAGGCGCTGCTCGTCGCCCTCGCCGGGGTCGCGCTCGGCACCGGGATCGCCCTGGCCACCCTCGTCCCCATGATGAACGGCCTCACCGGCCAGGCCCCCCACATCCCCCCGCTGATCTACGGCTCCCTGGTCGCCGGAGTCCTCGCCCTCGCGCTCGCCTCCACCACCCTCCCGGCCCGTGCCGCCCTGCGCCCCTGAGTCCCCGTCCGGGGGCCGGGGACGGGACACGGACGTAAAGTCGAACGCATGTCACAGTCGCTGACCCTCGCCGAGGTCGAATCCCTGGCCCGCGACGCCCACGCGGGCCACACCGACAAGTCCGGCCGCCCCTACGCCGAACACATCGCGGCCGTCGCGGAAGGCGTCCGCGCCCGGGGCGGCAGCGAGGAGCAGATCGCCGCCGGCTGGCTCCACGACGCCGTCGAGGACCACGCCCTCTCCCTGGAGTGGCTCCAGACCGCCCCGCTCCACCAGTCCGTCAAGGACATCGTCCTCGCCCTCACCCGGGGCGAGGACGAGGACCTGGAGTCCTACACCCGGCGCATCCGCACCACCCCGGGAGCCCTCCTGGTCAAGGAGGCCGACCTCGCGAGCAACACCGACCCGGCGCGGCTCGCCGCCCTCGACCCGGCGACCCGCGAACGCCTCACCGCGAAGTACGCCAGGACCCGCGCCCTCCTCGGCCTCACGGACTCCTAGGGCCCTCCGGGGGCACGGCGTCCCGGCGGAACGCCCACTCCATGTCCGGCTCGGTCGCCCAGCGCAGCGCCCGCCGCACCAAAGGGGTGCAGAGCAGCGTCACCATGACCGTGGTCACCAGGGTGAGCAGGATCTCCCCGGCGGGTTCGCTCAGCCAGGCGTTCGCCTCGAAGAAGCCGGTGTACTCGGCGGCCTTCAGCGGCAGCCCGTGCAGCAGATAGCCGCAGATCGTGCCCACGCCCAGCGCCGTGAACCAGGTACGGCGGCGGGGCGTCCACGCCAGGAACCCGGCGGTCAGCAGCACCCCGAGCGCGAAGATCACCAGCGTCACCGGCACCCCGGTCCACCAGGGCATTCCCAGCTCCTGGGCGCTGTCGGAGCGGTAGAACCAGCCCAGCGGCACATCGGGGGCCACCCAGTACGCGAGCCCCAGCACCGCCGCGACAGCGGCACCGCCAGCACCCGGGCCTCGCGCCGCCGCACCAGATGGAAGTGCTCGGGCCGCAGCACGAGCCCCAGCACGAAGAAGGGGAGGAACTGGAGCACCCGCTGGAGGTTGAGATCCTCCCCGATGCCCGGGGAGACCGCCGCCAGCGCGGCGATCACGATCGCGACCGGCAGCGGACGGCGGATCTGCCGCCACAGCGGGGCCGTCAGCCGCCAGACGAAGAGCGCGGCCAGGAACCAGGTCAGATAGAAGGGGTCGAGCAGACTGATCGGCTGGTCGGAGCCCTTGTCCAGCCACCGCCGCTGAAGGGAGTAGACCAGCTCGAAGACGGCGTACGGCAGGGCGATCCCGGTCAGCAGCCGTCTCACCTGGTGCGGGCGGCCGGAGTAGCTCCGGGAGAAGTAGCCGGAGATCACGATGAACGCGGGCATGTGGAAGGTGTAGACGACGAGGTACAGCGCCCGGGTGGCCCGGCTGCCCTCCATCACCGGCTCCCACGCGTGCGCCACCGCGACCAGCACGATGGCCAGGTACTTCGCGTTGTCGAAGAAGGGATCCCGCCCGGGATCGGCGGCAGAGGCAGAGGCAGAGGCAGCGGCGGCGGCAGTGGGATCGGGATCGGGAACGGCGGCGGGGGAGGCGCGGGCGGCCGGCTGCCGGGCGGCCTGGGGGCCCGGGGCCCGGCGATATCCCTGCGGAGCGTGGAGCATTCGAGGCACCTCAGCTGTGCGGAATGGAATTCGTAAAACCCCTCCGCGCCTTCCCCCTGAGACGGCCTCAAACCTGGGATGCCTTTAAATCTGAGAAATATTTGTCGGATATGCCCCAGTTAATCCCTATTAAATAGGGCATATCAATACGACTTTGTGACCCTCGGAAATATCGCTCCACCATGTTTGAATTTCTTGTGACCGCCAAGTGGCCGCATGGAAACGATCGAGCCGAATTCTTTTCCGTATCCCCGGTTTCTCATGCTCCCGGGCCCGCCCGGGACCCCCGCGTACTGCGACGATGGCGGCCACTGCCCGTCGGATGGCGTGATTCCGCCCCGGACGTTCCGTCAGCCGGCCGCATACAACGCGTGGTTGGTGGCACGATGGAGTTGAGGCGGGGGTGTGCAGGGCCGCATGTCCCCGGCCGGTGAGCGGGACCGACCGAGGGTGTGTGATCAGTTGTGGCCATTTCGCTGTCCGTTGTGGTGCTGTTGGGAATCATCCTCGTCATCATGATTCGTTCCGGGCAGCTCAAGGGCGGGCCGGTGATCGTCCCGATACTCTTCGGCTTCTTCCTCGCCTCGTCGGGCATGGCCCCGTCCATCGAGCGGTTCCTCAACTCGATAGCTTCGACGATCAACGACATCAGCTTCTGAGGCCTCCGGGCCTTCCGAGCCTCTCGGGCCTTCCGGCACGGGCCGACCGGGTGTGACCACCGGTCGGCCCCTCCGCCGTTTCGTGCGCCGTTCGTACATCCGGTACGCGAAAGACCTCGGGCCCGGTCGTCACGAATGACGACCGGGCCCGAGGCCATGAACAGAGCGGGCGACGGGAATCGAACCCGCGTAGCTAGTTTGGAAGACTAGGGCTCTACCATTGAGCTACGCCCGCAAGCGTCGCACCGCAGGTCACAGGCTGATCGCCCGACCGCGGTACGAGAAGCATCGTAGCGGGTCCCGGCCCTGTGTCGCACACCCCGTCCGGCCCCCGCCCGCCTTCCCCGCGCACCGCCGTGAAAATCCGGCGGCCACCCGGTCGGCGAGCATGTACCCTACGTGTCGCACCGGCGGGGTGTGGCGCAGCTTGGTAGCGCGTCCGCTTTGGGAGCGGAAGGTCGTCGGTTCGAATCCGGCCACCCCGACCACGTTTGTCATCGACCCCCCACAAGATCGCGTTGTGGGGCTCATCCTGCGTGCGGCTACTATGCAAGCTGCGTGCCCGTGTGTCCGGCGATGAGTCCGACCGAGTGAGACGACTGAGACGACGATCCGGGCCGATCAGCTCAGCCGCTGCCTGTGCGGCGGATGCGGCAGAACCCCAGAATCAGCCATCAAGGAGACCGAACCGTGAAGAGCGCCGTGGAGACCCTGAACCCGACCCGGGTTCGGCTCACTGTCGAGGTGCCCTTCGAGGAGCTCAAGGACAGCCTCGACGCGGCGTACAAGAAGATCAACCAGCAGGTCACGGTGAAGGGCTTCCGTAAGGGCAAGATCCCGGCCCGGATCATCGACCAGCGGTTCGGCCGTGGTGCGGTGCTGGAGGAGGCTGTCAACGACGCCCTCCCGAAGTTCTACACCGAGGCCGTCAATGAGGCGGAGATCAACCCGCTCGGCCAGCCCGAGGTCGACATCACGGAGCTGAAGGACGGCGAGACGCTGAACTTCACCGCCGAGGTCGACATCCGCCCCGTCATTGAGATCCCGGACTACTCCGGCATCGAGGTCACCGTCGACTCCATCGAGGTCACCGACGAGGACATCGACAAGGCCGTGGAGGAGCTGCGCGAGCGCTTCGCCTCCACCAGCCCCGTCGAGCGTGCCGCCGAGGACGGCGACATCGTCACCATCGACCTGGAGGCCAAGGTCGAGGGCGAGGTCCTGGAGGACGGCGTCGCGACCGCCGTCCAGTACACGATCGGCTCGGGCGAGCTGCTCGAAGGCATCGACGAAGCCGTGACGGGCCTGGAGGCCGGTGGCGAGGCCACCTTCACCTCCCAGCTCAAGGGCGGCTCGGCCGAGGGCAAGGACGCCGAGGTCACCGTCAAGGTCACCGCGGTCGCCAAGCGTGAGCTGCCCGAGCTGGACGACGACTTCGCCCAGCTGGCGAGCGAGTTCGACACCCTCGAAGACCTCAGGGCCGACAGCCGCAAGCGGCTGACCGGCATCAAGCAGTACGACCAGGCCACCCAGGCGCAGGAGCGCGTCCTGGAGAAGCTGCTGGAGATCGCCGAGGTGCCGATCCCCGAGAAGCTGCTTGAGGACGAGATCAACACCCGCAAGCACAACCTGGAGCACCACCAGCTCGGCCAGATGGGCCTCGACCTCGCGAAGTACCTGGAGATCCAGGGCAAGACCGAGGACGAGTTCGTCGCCGAGACCAAGGAAGCCGCGGTCAAGGGCATCAAGACCCAGTTCATCCTTGACGAGCTGGTCTCCAAGGAGAAGCTCAACGTCAACCAGGAGGAGCTCACCGAGCACCTCATGCGCCGCGCCGCCTCCTCCGGCATGAGCCCGGACCAGTTCGCCCAGGCCGTCGTCGAGGGCAACCAGGTCCCGATGCTCGTGGGCGAGGTCGCCCGCGGCAAGGCGCTCGCCCTGGTCGTCGAGGCCTCCAAGGTCCTCGACACCAACGGTGACGTCGTCGACCTGGACGACGAGGACGAGACCGAGACCGCCGCCGAGACCGTCGAGGCCGTCACCGACGCCGACGCGGCCGAGGCCGACGAGAAGGGCGAGGACAAGCCGGAGGCCTGAGCCCCCCGCTGAGCCCCGCTCACCGCACCGCCCGAGCACAGGGCCCGGACCCCGCCGCGTCCGGGCCCTGTGCCGTATCCGAACCCGCTATCCGAACCGCCGTATCCGAACCCCCGTATTCCGCTCAACCCTCGCTCGCGCACCTTGCGCTCCGAGCGAACAGTTCGGGAACCGGGATGGCGTTGTCCGACCTGCGCGTTAGGGTCCATGAGTACGAGGGTTGGGGAGTACCCGCCCCCGGTTACGAAGACGCTGAGACGGCAGGCAGCCGTCAGAGACGAGCAGGTGGATACGTGACGAATCTGATGCCTTACGCCGCCGGTGAGCCGTCCTTCGGCGGTGGCCTCGGTGACCAGGTCTACAGCCGGCTGCTCGGCGAGCGCATCATCTTCCTCGGTCAGCAGGTCGACGATGACATCGCCAACAAGATCACCGCACAGCTGCTGCTCCTTGCCGCCGACCCCGACAAGGACATCTACCTCTACATCAACAGCCCCGGCGGCTCGGTGACGGCGGGCATGGCGGTCTACGACACCATGCAGTACATCCCGAACGACGTGGTGACCATCGGTATGGGCATGGCGGCCTCGATGGGCCAGTTCCTGCTGACCGGCGGCGCCGCGGGCAAGCGCTTCGCGCTGCCCAACACCGACATCCTGATGCACCAGGGCTCGGCCGGCCTCGGCGGCACCGCCTCCGACATCAAGATCCAGGCCGAGTACCTGCTGCGCACCAAGCAGCGCATGGCGGAGATCACCGCCCGTCACTCCGGCCAGACCGTCGAGGCGATCATCCGCGACGGCGACCGCGACCGCTGGTTCACCTCCGAGGAGGCCAAGGATTACGGCCTCATCGACGAGATCATCACCGCCGCTTCCGGCGTCCCGGGCGGCGGCGGCACCGGCGCCTGAGCAGGCCCCGCACCCCCTCCGCGGCCCGACCGGCCGCAGGAGCGGGGCCCCGCGCCCCCCGGCGTGCGGGCCGCCGCTCCGCCCCGGGGCCCAGCGCCTCCCAAGCCACTCTCCAGCCCGCGAAACGCCGCGAACGCCCGCGCACGTTACGCAGAACGCCACCAGGACGGTGAACACCCACATGAGCATCAACTCCGCGAGCGGCCTCTACACCGGCCCGCAGCTGGACAACCGCTATGTCGTCCCGCGCTTCGTCGAGCGCACCTCCCAGGGCGTGCGCGAGTACGACCCGTACGCGAAGCTGTTCGAGGAGCGCGTCATCTTCCTCGGCGTGCAGATCGACGACGCCTCCGCCAACGACGTCATGGCGCAGCTGCTGTGCCTGGAGTCGATGGACCCCGACCGGGACATCTCCATCTACATCAACAGCCCCGGTGGCTCCTTCACCGCGCTGACCGCCATCTACGACACGATGCAGTTCGTGAAGCCGGACATCCAGACGGTCTGCATGGGCCAGGCGGCCTCCGCCGCGGCCGTGCTGCTCGCCGCCGGCACGCCCGGCAAGCGGATGGCGCTGCCGCACGCCCGGGTGCTGATCCACCAGCCGTCCTCGCAGACCGGCCGGGAGCAGCTCTCCGACCTGGAGATCGCCGCGAAGGAGATCCTCCGGATGCGTGAGCAGCTGGAGCAGATGCTGGCGAAGCACTCCACCACGCCGATCGAGAAGGTCCGCGACGACATCGAGCGGGACAAGATCCTGACCGCCGACGACGCCCTGGCGTACGGTCTGGTGGACCAGATCGTCTCGACCCGCAAGAGCACGGCCGGCGCGGCGGCCTGACCGGCTCGCGGCCCTTGGCGCGGGTCATGGGGGCGGTCCCGAACGGGATCACTACCATGTGAACCGCGCCAAGGGGGGCCCGAACGAGGGCCCCGGCAAGGTACCGTCGGATATGAGGCACCAGGAGTCGGCCGAACCAAGCCGCTCCCAGGCGAAGGGGAAGCACCTCGTGGCACGCATCGGTGATGGCGGCGACCTGCTCAAGTGCTCGTTCTGCGGAAAGAGCCAGAAGCAGGTGAAGAAGCTCATCGCAGGCCCCGGTGTGTACATCTGCGACGAGTGTATTGATCTCTGCAACGAGATCATCGAAGAGGAGCTCGCCGAGACGTCCGAGGTGCGCTGGGAGGAACTGCCCAAGCCGCGCGAGATCTACGAGTTCCTCGAAGGCTATGTCGTCGGCCAGGAGCCCGCGAAGAAGGCCCTCTCCGTGGCGGTGTACAACCACTACAAGCGGGTCCAGGCCGGTGAGACCGGCGGTGCGCAGGGCCGTGACGACGGCATCGAGCTGTCGAAGTCCAACATCCTGCTGCTGGGCCCCACCGGCTCCGGCAAGACCCTGCTGGCGCAGACCCTCGCCCGGATGCTCAACGTCCCCTTCGCCATCGCCGACGCCACGGCGCTCACGGAGGCGGGCTATGTCGGCGAGGACGTCGAGAACATCCTGCTGAAGCTCATTCAGGCGGCCGACTATGACGTCAAGAAGGCCGAGACCGGGATCATCTACATCGATGAGATCGACAAGGTCGCCCGGAAGAGCGAGAACCCCTCGATCACCCGTGATGTGTCGGGCGAGGGCGTCCAGCAGGCGCTGCTGAAGATCCTGGAGGGCACCACCGCCTCCGTGCCGCCGCAGGGCGGACGGAAGCACCCGCACCAGGAGTTCATCCAGATCGACACGACGAATGTGCTCTTCATCGTGGGCGGCGCGTTCGCCGGCCTGGAGAAGATCATCGAGTCGCGGGCGGGCGCCAAGGGCATCGGCTTCGGCGCGACGATCCGCTCCAAGCGGGAGATCGAGGCGAGCGACCAGTTCCAGGAGGTCATGCCGGAGGACCTGGTGAAGTTCGGGATGATCCCCGAGTTCATCGGCCGGCTCCCCGTCATCACCTCCGTGCACAACCTCGACCGCGAAGCGCTGCTGAAGATCCTGGTCGAGCCGCGCAACGCGCTGGTGAAGCAGTATCAGCGGCTCTTCGAACTCGACGGTGTGGAGCTGGACTTCGACCGCCCGGCCCTGGAGGCCATCGCCGACCAGGCCATCCTGCGCGGCACCGGAGCCCGTGGGCTCCGCGCCATCATGGAGGAGGTCCTCCAGTCGGTGATGTACGAGGTGCCCTCCCGCAAGGACGTCGCCCGCGTCGTCATCACGGCCGATGTGGTCCGCAACAACGTCAACCCGACGCTGGTGCCCCGTATCGTGCCCAAGAGCGACGGCCGGCACGAGAAGTCCGCGTAGCCGTCCGGCACATGACGAAAGGGGCGCCCCGGTGGGGCGCCCCTTCGCGCTGTCGCGGCCGGCTCCGCCGGGGTCTGTTCAGATCTTGGCGCGCGAGGTGTTGTACGCCTTCGCGGTGAGTTCGGCGACCTTGTCCAGCGGGGTGGCCTTGCCGGTGCCCATCACATTGGCCATCTCCACGGACATGACGACGGCGACCGTGCTGTAGTCGGCCCAGACGCAGATCGGCATCTCCATCGCCTTCTGCGCGGCGCCCGCCCCCTTCAGCTTCGCGCTCTGGCACTTCATCAGCGCGCCCTCGAAGCCCGCCGGCTTGAAGGCCTTGGGTGTGCCGACCAGCTCCAGCTTCTGGGCCTTGTCCTCCAGGGAGCCCTTCTCGGCGGTCAGGAACATGCCGTCGATCGACTTCTCGGGATCGGCGATCTCCCCCCAGAGGCCGCTGACCGTCAGCATCTTCTGGGACATCGGGTCCTGCTTGGACCCCGCCTCGTACTGGGCCGCCGTCTCGTTGGGGTTCTGCACCCCGATCTTCTCGGCCATGGCCTTGCTGTCCTTCGCGGTGACCGGCTTGGAGTCCTCGGACTCGGTCTGCCGGTAATCGCCGACCGTGCCGGGCAGCTCCAGCTTGTGCCCCTTGGTGGCGGCGGAGACGGCGCCGCCACCGCCGCTCCCGCCCTCATCGCCCAGCAGGAAGTACGCGCCGCCGGCGATCACGGCCAGGGCCACGGCACAGGCCCCGACGATCAGGCCGGTCTTCTTCTTCGGCGCGGGCGGCGGGGGCGGCACCTGCCCCGGGAAGGGCTGCTGCCCGTACCCCCCGGGCTGCTGGGGGAACCCCTGCTGCTGCGGATAGCCGTACCCCGGCCCGCCCGGCCCGCCCGGCTGCTGCGGCGGATACCCGTAGCCGGGCTCCCCGCCCTGCGGCGGCTGCCCGTAGGGACCCGGCTGCGCATAAGGACCCGGCTGCCCGTAGGGACCGGGCTGCCCCTGAGCGCCGGGCTGCCCCTGGGGCTCGGCGGGCTGTCCATAGGGACCAGGCTGCCCATAGGGACCCGGCTGGCCGTACGGACCCGGCTGCGGGGGCTGCTGGGGCTGCTGCCCGTACGGGCCCGGCTGGTTGTGGCTCATTCCTGGGTTCCCCTCAAGACGCTCATGCGGTTCGGCGACATCCTCACTCAGCTCCGGGGCGGGAGGAGCGGCAGGGGTCACACCGTTACGGAACTCTCCCGTTTCAGTACGGCACCGTGACACCCCTAAACTGGGCCCGTGACCGAGAACACTCAGCAGACGCCAGCCAGCAACCCCGAACTGCCGACCCAGTACGCACCGGCCGAGGTAGAGGGGAAGCTGTACGAGCGCTGGGTAGAGCGGGGTTACTTCACGGCGGACGCCAAGAGTGAGAAGCCGCCGTACACCATCGTCATCCCGCCGCCGAACGTCACCGGGGCCCTCCACCTGGGCCACGCCTTCCAGGTCACCCTGATGGACGCGCTGACCCGCCGTAAGCGCATGCAGGGGTACGAGGCCCTCTGGCTGCCCGGCATGGACCACGCGGGCATCGCCACCCAGAACAAGGTGGAGCAGCAGCTCGCCGAGGAGGGCAAGTCCCGCCACGACCTCGGCCGCGAGCAGTTCACCGAGCGGGTGTGGCAGTGGAAGGAGGAGTACGGGGGCCGGATCCTCGGCCAGCTCCGCCGCCTCGGCGCCGGTCTCGACTGGAGCCGCGAGCGCTTCACCATGGACGAGGGCCTCTCCCGCGCCGTCCAGACGATCTTCAAGAACCTCTACGACGACGAGCTGATCTACCGCGCCGAGCGCATCATCAACTGGTGCCCGCGCTGTCTCACCGCGATCTCCGACATCGAGGTCGACTACCAGGACGACAACGGCGAGCTGGTCTCGCTGAAGTACGGCGAGGGCGAGGACACCCTCGTCGTGGCGACCACCCGTGTCGAGACGATGCTCGGCGACACCGCCGTCGCCGTCCACCCCGACGACGAGCGGTACGCCCATCTCATCGGCAAGCGGATCAAGCTGCCGCTGACCGACCGCACCATCCCGGTCGTCGCCGACACCCATGTCGACCCCGAGTTCGGCACCGGCGCGGTCAAGGTGACCCCCGCCCACGACCCGAACGACTTCGCCATCGGCCAGCGCCACGGCCTGGAGTCCCTCACCGTGATGGACGAGCGGGCCGTCATCACCGTCCCCGGCCCCTTCGAGGGCCTGGACCGCTTCGAGGCGCGCTCCGCGATCGTCGCCGCCCTGCGCGAGCAGGGCCGGGTCGTCGCCGAGAAGCGGCCGTACGTCCACTCCGTCGGCCACTGCTCCCGCTGCAAGACCACCATCGAGCCGAGGCTCTCGCTCCAGTGGTGGGTCAAGGTCGGCCCGCTGGCCCAGGCCGCGGGCGACGCCGTCCGCGACGGACAGGTGAAGATCCACCCGGCCGAGCTGTCGAAGCGCTACTTCGACTGGGTCGACAACATGCACGACTGGTGCATCTCGCGCCAGCTCTGGTGGGGCCACCGCATCCCCGTCTGGTACGGCCCGAACGGCGAGACCGTCTGCGTCGGCCCCGACGAGCAGCCGCCGAGCGGCGAGGGCTGGACCCAGGACGAGGACGTCCTCGACACCTGGTTCTCCTCCGGCCTGTGGCCCTTCTCCACCCTCGGCTGGCCGGAGCAGACCCCGGACCTGGAGAAGTTCTACGCCACCGACGTCCTGGTCACCGGCCACGACATCATCTTCTTCTGGGTCGCCCGGATGATGATGTTCGGTCTGTACGCGATGGACGGCGAGGCCCCCTTCCACACCGTCGCCCTCACCGGCCTCGTCCGCGACGAGACCGGCAAGAAGATGTCGAAGTCCAACCCGAACTCGGTGGACCCGCTGGACTGGATGGACGCGTACGGCTCCGACGCCGTCCGCTTCACCCTCGCCAACGGCGCCAACCCGGGCGCGGACGTCCCGATCGGCGAGGACTGGGTCAAGGCCTCCCGCAACTTCGCCAACAAGATCTGGAACGCCACCCGCTTCGCGCTGATGAACGGCGCGACCGTGGAGGGCGAGCTGCCGCCCGCCTCGGAGATGTCGGCCGCCGACCGCTGGATCCTCTCGCGACTGAACAAGGTCGTGGCCGAGGTCGACGCCCACTACGACGACTACCAGTTCGCCAAGCTGGCCGACGCCCTCTACCACTTCGCGTGGGACGAGGTCTTCGACTGGTACGTCGAGCTGTCCAAGACGACGTACTTCGCCGGCGGCGAGCAGGCGAAGGTCTCCGCCCGCGTCCTGGGCGAGGTCCTCGACGTCACGCTCCGGCTGCTCCACCCGATCACCCCCTTCGTCACCGAGACGCTGTGGACCACGCTCACCGGCAAGGAGTCGCTGGTCGTCGCCGACTGGCCGGCCGACAGCGGATTCCGCGACGAGGCCGCCGAGCGTGAGATCGAGCTGGTCCAGCGGGTCGTCACCGAGGTCCGCAGGTTCCGCTCCGACCAGGGCCTCCAGCCCGGCCAGAAGGTCCCCGCCCGCCTCGGCCTCGACGGCACGGCGCTCGCCCCGCACGAGGCCGCCATCCGCCAGCTGCTGCGCCTCCAGCCGGAGGGCGAGGACTTCAGCGCGACGGCGACCCTGCCGGTGGCGGGGGCGACGGTGGCGCTCGACCTCTCGGGCACCATCGACGTCGCGGCCGAGCGCAAGCGCCTCGCCAAGGACCTGGCCGCCGCCCAGAAGGAGAAGGCCCAGGCCGAGGGGAAGCTCGGCAACGAGGCATTCCTCGCCAAGGCCCCGGACAACGTGGTCGAGAAGATCCGGGGCCGGCTCGCCGCCGCCGAGGAGGACATCGCCCGGATCACCGCCCAGCTGGAGAGCCTCCCGCAGGCGTGACCCGCCTGCGGTGAGATGACTGGAGGCCCCGGGCAGTCTTCCCCCGGGGCCTCCTTCCGTCCGCCCGGCGGGCGGCCCCGGACGCCGGTGCGGTGAGCCCGGGGATGTGGGCGGGCCCCCGGACCATAGACTGGACCCGTGAGTGAGCATCCGGCCGACCGTCCCGCAGAGCCCGACCCCTTTGACGAGATCGTCGACGCAGAGACCGACCGTGACCCCGACCTGGCGGTGATCGAGGCCGGCAGCCGCACCCTGCGCGCCCAGTCCGGTGCCCCGTCGCACGACGCCGTCCCCGCCCGGCCCGCCGACCCCGAGCTCGACCGCGCCCTGCGCGCCGTCGAGACCGAGCTGGCCGGCCGCTGGGGCGAGACCAAGCTCGAACCCTCGGTGACCAGGATCGCCGCGCTGATGGACGTCCTCGGCGAGCCCCAGCGCGCCTACCCCTCCATCCACATCACCGGCACCAACGGCAAGACCTCCACGGCCCGCATGATCGAGGCCCTGCTCTCCGCCTTCGAGCTGCGCACCGGCCGCTACACCTCCCCGCACGTCCAGTCGATCACCGAGCGGATCAGCCTCGACGGCGCGCCGGTCGACCCCGAGCGCTTCATCTCCACCTACGAGGACGTCAAGCCGTACGTCGAGATGGTCGACGCCGCGCAGGAGTACCGGCTCTCCTTCTTCGAGGTGCTCACCGGCATGGCGTACGCGGCCTTCGCGGACGCCCCGGTGGACGTCGCCGTGGTCGAGGTCGGCATGGGCGGCGCGTGGGACGCCACCAATGTGATCGACGGATCCGTCGCCGTGATCACCCCGATCGCCCTGGACCACACCGACCGTCTCGGCTCCACCACCGGTGAGATCGCCGCGGAGAAGGCCGGTGTCATCAAGCAGGACGCGACGGTGATCCTGGCCCAGCAGCCGGTGGACGCGGCGCAGGTGATCCTGAAGAAGGCCGTCGAGGTCGACGCCACCGTCGCCCGCGAGGGCATGGAGTTCGGCGTGGTCTCCCGCGAGATCGCCGTCGGCGGCCAGCTTCTGACCCTGCGCGGTCTCGGCGGCGAGTACGGCGAGATCTTCCTCCCGCTGTACGGAGCCCACCAGGCGCACAACGCGGCGGTGGCGCTCGCGGCGGTCGAGGCGTTCTTCGGCATCGGCGCGGACCACGCGCGCACGCTGGACGCGGACACCGTCCGCAAGGCGTTCGCCGCGGTCTCCTCGCCTGGCCGGCTCGAAGTCGTCCGGCGCAGCCCCACAGTGGTCCTGGACGCGGCGCACAATCCGGCGGGCGCGCTCGCCGCCGCCGAGGCCGTGACCGAGTCCTTCGGGTTCTCCCGGCTGATCGGTGTGGTCGGCGCGAGCGGCGACAAGGACGTCCGGGGGCTGCTGGAAGCCTTCGAGCCGGTCTTCGCCGAGATCGTCGTCACCCAGAACTCCACCCCCCGCGCGATGGACGCGGACGCGCTCGCGGCGGTCGCGGTGGAGGTCTTCGGCGACGATCGGGTGGTGGTCGAGCCCCGGCTCGACGAGGCCATCGAGGCGGCGATCACGCTGGCCGAGGAGGAGGCCGAGTACGCGGGCGCGGGCGTCCTGGTGACCGGTTCCGTGATCACGGTCGGCGAGGCCCGGCTGCTGCTGGGGAGGGGCTGACATGCGTACGCTCTGCGCGTCCACGCTGATCGGCGAGTTCTTCGTCATCGGGTTCGCCGGACTGGTCGCCATGAAGGACCCGGAGCTGTCCATGGGGCTGGTGTGGACGGTCTGTGCCGTCGGCATGGTGCTCTCGGTGCTGCTCTGCGGGATGCTCTCCCGCCCCTTCGGGGTGCAGCTCGGCTGGGCGCTCCAGATCGGTCTGGTCCTCAGCGGTCTGGTGGTCCCGATGATGTTCCCGCTGGGCCTGTGCTTCGCCGGACTGTGGTGGGCCTCCGTCCACTACGGCCGCAAGATCGACGAGACCAAGGCGCGCTGGGCGGCGCAGGCCGAGGCCGGGCCCCAGGCCTGAGCCCGGGGCCCGGTTCGGCCGGTCTCAGGTCCGGGTGCGGGTGCCGCGGAGGCCCCCTGTAGCCTCGGCTCACCGCACACGTATGCCTGCAAGGAGCCCCGCACCATGACTCAGCGCACCCTCGTCCTCCTCAAGCCCGACGCGGTCCGGCGCAAGCTGGTCGGCGAGATCCTCGGCCGGATCGAGGCCAAGGCCGGCTGGACCATCAGCGCTCTGGAACTGCGCACCCTGGACCAGGAGACCCTGGAGCAGCACTACGGCGAGCACAAGGGCAAGCCGTTCTACGAGCCCCTGGTCGCGTTCATGGCCTCCGGTCCGGTCGTCGCGCTCGTCGTGGACGGCGAGCGGGTCATCGAGGGCGTTCGGCAGCTCGCCGGCCCCACCGACCCCATCGCCGCCCAGCCCGGCTCGATCCGCGGCGATTTCGGCACCATCGTCCGTGAGAACCTCATCCACGCCTCAGACTCGGAAGAGTCCGCCATTCGGGAACTGAAGATTTTCTTTCCGGGACTTTCCTGACCCCACATCAGCCATACAGCGCTCATGACCTGGGGCGACCGAAGGAATTCGGTCGCCCTTCGGCATATGCGAACGCAATGCGGGAACGGATCGCCGCGACACTTCGTCACCTAAAGAGAGGCGTACCACCGCGCCGTCTCCGTGCGGGCGGCATTACGATGTAGCCCTCACGCCACAGCACCCAACCTGCCGTCCTGAAAAGCTGTCAGCTCGATTCGGGAAGGCCAGACGCATCCTCATGGGGAACAACATGTCGTTCATCGGCCGTGACATGGCTGTCGACCTCGGGACCGCCAACACGCTGGTGTACGTCAGGGGCCGGGGGATCGTTCTCAACGAGCCGTCCGTCGTCGCCATCAACACCAACACGGGCGGCATTCTCGCGGTCGGCTCCGAGGCGAAGAAGATGATCGGACGGACGCCGGGCAACATCGTGGCCGTCCGGCCGCTGAAGGACGGCGTCATCGCCGACTTCGAGATCACCGAGCGGATGCTCCGCTACTTCATTCTCAAGATCCACAAGCGCCGTTATCTCGCCCGCCCGCGGGTCGTCGTCTGTGTGCCCTCCGGCATCACGGGAGTCGAGCGCCGCGCGGTCATCGAGGCGTCGACGCAGGCGGGCGCGCGCCAGGTGCACATCATCGAGGAGCCCATGGCCGCCGCCATCGGCTCCGGACTCCCGGTCCATGAGGCCACCGGCAATATGGTGGTGGACATCGGCGGCGGAACCACCGAAGTCGCCGTCATCTCCCTCGGCGGAATCGTCACGGCCCAGTCCATCAGGGTCGCGGGCGACGAACTGGACAACGCGATCATTCAGCACATCAAGAAGGAGTACTCACTCCTTCTCGGTGAGCGGACCGCCGAACAGATCAAGATCACTATTGGCTCCGCATACGACATGGGCCAGGACGAGCACACCGAGATCCGCGGCCGTGACCTCGTCTCCGGTCTGCCGAAGACCGTCGTCATCTCGGCCGCCGAAGTCCGCAAGGCGATCGAGGAGCCGGTCAACTCGATCGTCGACGCGGTCAAGACCACCCTCGACAAGTGCCCGCCCGAGCTGTCGGGCGATGTGATGGACCGGGGCATCGTCCTCACCGGCGGCGGCGCGCTGCTGCGCGGTCTCGACGAGCGGCTCCGCGTCGAGACCGGCATGCCCATCCACATCGCGGAGAACCCGCTGGACTCGGTCGCGCTCGGCTCCGGCAAGTGCGTGGAGGAGTTCGAGGCGCTCCAGCAGGTGCTGGACGCCCAGCCGCGCCGATAGCCCAGGCCCACGGCGGACGCCGCCGGTTACACGTGCCGCCGGCGCACTGGCCCCCGGATCCCGAGAGGGGCCCGGGGGTCCCCGATACGGGGGCCTGCCAACCCGTACGGCAGATCGTTGATATACAGACATCTCCATTCCTACGAGGAAGGCACGGCCGCCGCACGTGAGGGACACACGAGAGAGCCGGCTGCTCCTGGTGCTGCTGATCGCCATCGCGTTCGCTTTGATCACGGTGGACATCCGGGGCGGCGAGGACTCACCGATCGACGGCGCCCGGCAGGCCGCCGCCACGGTCTTCGGGCCGGTGGAGAACGGCGTCGCCTCCGCGGTCGACCCGGTCGGCAACGCGATCGGAGCCGTCCGCGACTCCGGCGAGCGCCACGACCGCATCAGCGTGCTGGAGCGGGAGAACGCCCAACTCAAGGCCAGACTGGGCAGCGACGACCGCAACCGCAGCCGCGCGCGCGAGCTGGACCGGATGCTGCGCACGGCCGGGGCCGGACAGTACGGCATCAAGGGCGCGGAGGTCATCGCCATAGGAGCGGCCCAGGGCTTCTCCTGGACGGTCACCATCGACATCGGCTCCCTCGACGGCATCCGCCGCGACATGACCGTGCTCAACGGCGACGGGCTCGTCGGCCGGGTCACCACCGTCGGCCCGCACACCGCGACCGTCCTGCTCGCCAATGACCCCGGCTTCACCGTCGGCACCCGGATGGAGAGGACCGACGAGCTGGGCTTCGCCACCGGCCAGGGCGACCGCCCGCTCTCCGTGCAGCTGCTGAACGGAAAGCACAAGGTCAAGAAGGGCGACCGGCTGGTCACCTTCGGCTCCCGGGCCGACAAGCCCTTCGTGCCCGGCGTCCCCATCGGCCAGGTGGTCCGCGTGGACCCCGCCGGCGGCGATCTGACCCGGACCGTCCATGTCGAGCCCTACGTCGGCTTCAGCAAGCTCGACATCGTCGGCGTGGTCGTCCAGGCCCCCCGTACCGACCCCCGGGACACCGTGCTGCCCGCCAAGCCCGCGGGGCCCAGGCCCACCCCGACCGTCACCGTGACGGTCACCCCCAGCGCTCCCGGCACCGGCGGCGAACTGCCCCAGGGCGGTGCCGCCGAACGGGCGCCCGGCGATGCCCTGGCCCCCGCGACCACCCCGTCCCCCGGCGCGAGCCGGGCCCCCGCCGCCACCGGGTCCCCGGACGGCGGAGCGCCCCAGGGCGACCCCGACCCCGACCCGGCCGGCGGCCGGGACGACGAGCAGCAGTAGGAGCTGATCCGTCATGCGCGTCAACCGGACGCTTCTCTCCGCGGCCCTCGTCGTGGTCGCGCTCGTCCTCCAGGTCTCCGTCCTCTCCCGGCTCCAGCTCCCCGGCGCGGTCCCCGATCTGCTGCTGCTGACCGTCCTCGGCCTCGCCCTCGTCTACGGGCACCTCGCCGGCGCGTTCATCGGCTTCGGCGCCGGACTCCTCGCCGACCTCGCGCCCCCCGCCGACCACGCGGCCGGACAGTACGCCCTGGTCCTCTGCGTCATCGGCTATCTCGCGGGCCTCGCCCGCCCCGAGAACGGCAAGCTGAAGTCCGCCACCGGCCCGATGCTCGTGGTCGTCGCCGCGGCCCTCGCCTCCACCCTGCTGTACGCGGGAGTCGGCGCGCTCGTCGGCGACAGCCCCGTCCGCCATGTGGGCCTCGGCGATCTGCTGTTCACCGCCGCCGTCTACGATCTGCTGCTCGCGCCCTTCACCGTGCCGCTCATCATGGCGCTGGCCCGCCGCACCGAGAACGACCCGCTCTCCGACAGCCAGAACGCCGGCGCGGGCGATGTCTCCTCGGGCTGGCTCGCCTCCGGCACCGGACTGCGCATCGGCTCCCAGCGCGGGGGACTGCGCGTCAAGGCCGCCCGCAACAGAGCCACCCGCGCCGGACGGATCAAGGGGGTCAAGCGACTGTGAGCAACATCCCGGAGACCGGCCGGACCCCGCGGGTCCAGATCCGGCTGGTCGTCATCCAGGTACTGGTCTTCTCCCTGCTCCTCACCCTCGGCGGACGGCTCTGGTACCTCCAGATCCGCAACGGCCAGGAGTACACCGACGAGGCGAAGAACAACGGCGTCCAGCGGGTCGTCCAGCCCGCCGTCCGGGGCTCCATCCTCGACGCGCGCGGCGTGCCGCTGGCCGACAACGAGACCCGTCTCGTCGTCTCCGCCTCCCGCACCGAGCTGATGAAGATGCGCGACGACGGCAAGGGCGTCCTCACCCGGCTCGCCGAAGTCCTCGACATGAAGCCCAGGGAAGTCCAGGACAAGGTCCGGCTCTGCGACGCCAAGACCGGGAAGCCCTGCTGGAACGGCTCCCCCTACCAGCCGATCCCCGTCACCGACGAGGCCACCACCCAGCAGGCCCTCCAGATCCGCGAGCGCGCCGAGGACTTCCCCGGCATCACCGCCGAGCCCACCGCCGTACGCCGCTACACCGCCCCCGGCAAGGCCAACACCGCCCAGGTCCTCGGCTATCTCTCACCCGTCACCGACGGCGAGATCGAGGAGGCCAAGGACACCGAGTCCCCCTTCCTCCGCTCCGACCAGGTCGGCCGCTCCGGCCTGGAGCGCACCTACGACAACGCGCTGCGCGGCAAGGCCGGCATCACCCGCTACGAGGTGGACAACCTCGGCCGGGTCATCGGCGAGGCCGAGCGCGACAAGGCCCAGCCCGGCGCGAACCTCGTCACCTCCATCGACGCCCGCGTCCAGGCCGTCGCCGAGTACGAGCTGAACGAGGCCATGAAGGCCGCCCGCAAGGAAATCGACAAGAACAACACCGGCAAGAACTACAAGGCCGACGCGGGCGCGGTCGTGGTGATGGAGAACAAGACCGGCCGCGTCATCTCCATGGCCTCCCTGCCGACGTACGACCCCAACGCCTGGGTCGGCGGCATCTCCGGCAAGGACTACGCGCGGCTCACCGACAAGCGCTCCAACTACCCGCTGCTCAACCGGGGCATCCAGAGCCAGGCCGCCCCCGGCTCCATCTTCAAGGTGATCTCCTCGACCGCCGCCGTCAACGCCGGATACGACTTCGACGGCAACTACCCCTGCCCCTCCTCGCTCTCCTTCGGCGGCCGGGAGTTCAAGAACTTCGAATCCCGGGGCTACGGCGTCATCGACCTCGGGCGCGCGCTCGAAGTCTCCTGCGACACCGTCTACTACGGCCTCGCCCACCAGGAGTGGCTGAACGACGGCGGCATCAACCCCAAGAAGAAGCCCGACGACTGGTTCTACAAGACCGCGCACCAGTTCGGCCTGGGCGCGAAGACCGGCATCGACCTCCCCAACGAGGTCGGCGGCCGGGTCCCCGACCGCCAGTGGAAGCAGAGCTACTGGGAGCAGCTCAAGGACACCTGGTGCAAGGAGGGCAAGAAGGGCGGCACCTACGTCGAGCAGATCGCCTTCGAGAACTGCCTCGAAGGCAACCGGATGCGCGCGGGCGACTCGGTCAACTACTCCATCGGGCAGGGAGACACCCTCGTCACCCCGATACAGATGGCGTCGATCTACGCGGCCATCTCCAACGGCGGCACGATGTACCGGCCCACCGTCGGCAAGGCCGTCATCAGCGCCGACGGCAAGTCCGTCCGGGAGATCAAGCCCGAGCGGGCCGCCAAGCTCCCCATGGACGCCGCGACCAACAAGAAGATAAACGATGCCCTCGCGGGAGTCGCGACCCGCGGTTCCGCCGCCTGGCGATTCGGCGGCTGGCCGCAGGACAGGATCCCGATGCACGCCAAGACGGGCACCGCCGAGGTCTACGGCAAGCAGACCACCTCGTGGTTCGCCTCCTACACCGACGACTACACCATCGTGATGACGATCTCCCAGGGCGGCACCGGCTCCGGCGCCTCGGGACCCGCCGTCCGCAAGATCTACGAAGCGATGTACGGACTCGACGAGAAGGGCGGCCAGGACCTCAAGCGCGCCCTGCTGCCCGCCCCGCAGAAGGCCCTGCCGAGGATCGGGGCCGACGGCTCCATCGACGCGCCCGGGATCAAGCCGTACAAGCCGCGCAAGCCGCTGCCGCCGCAGACCCAGCAGGCGGCCGCCACCACCGGCGACCGCCGCCCCGGCACCCTGCCGGACACCAGCCTGCGGCTCGCGGCGGCGACCGCGCGAAGGGACTGAGGCTGAGGCATGGCCGGCACCAATGGCTTCTCCGTCTCCGGATACGGACCCCAGCGCGGCGGACTCTGGTCCCAGCTCTCCGCCCGCGACTCGGTGGTCCGGCGGCTCGACTGGCCGCTCCTCCTCTGCGCCTTCCTGCTCTCCGGCATCGGCGCGCTGCTCGTCTGGTCGGCCACCCGCGGCCGGACCGAGCTGACCGGGGGAGACCCGTACGACTTCCTCTTCCGGCACATACTGAACACCGGCATCGGCATCGCGCTGATGATCGCCACCGTCTGGCTCGGCCACCGCACCCTGCGCGGCGCGGTCCCGGTGCTCTACGGCATCTCCGTGCTGCTCATCGTCCTCGTCCTCACCCCGCTCGGCGCGACGATCAACGGTGCGCACGCCTGGATCGTCATCGGCGGCGGCTTCTCCATCCAGCCCTCGGAGTTCGTGAAGATCACGATCATCCTGGGCATGGCGATGCTGCTCGCCTCCCGCGTCGACGCGGGCGACCTCGCCCACCCGGACCACCGCACCGTCGCCAAGTCGCTCGGCATCGCCGTGCTGCCGATGGCGATCGTCATGCTGATGCCCGACCTCGGCTCGGTCATGGTCATGGTCGTCATCATGCTCGGCGTCCTGCTCGCCTCCGGCGCGCCCAACCGCTGGATCCTCGGGCTGATCGGCAGCGGGGTGGCCGGGGCGGTCCTCGTCACCGCGCTCGGACTGCTGGACGAGTACCAGATCAACCGCTTCGCCGCCTTCGCCAACCCCGAGCTGGACCCGGCGGGCGTCGGCTACAACACCAACCAGGCCCGGATCGCCATCGGCTCCGGCGGACTGCTGGGCACCGGCCTCTTCAAGGGCTCCCAGACCACCGGCCAGTTCGTCCCCGAACAGCAGACCGACTTCGTCTTCACCGTCGCGGGCGAGGAGCTGGGCTTCGTGGGGGCCGGGCTGATCCTGGTGCTGCTCGGCGTGGTCCTCTGGCGCGCCTGCCGGATCGCCCGCGAGACCACCGAGCTGTACGGCACGATCGTCGCCGCCGGGATCATCGCCTGGTTCGCCTTCCAGTCCTTCGAGAACATCGGGATGACCCTCGGGATCATGCCGGTGGCCGGGCTGCCGCTGCCCTTCGTCTCCTACGGGGGCTCGTCCATGTTCGCGGTCTGGGTGGCGATCGGACTCCTCCAGTCCATCCGGGTGCAGCGGCCGATGTCGGCCTGACCGCCCGATCGGTCGTGGCGCGGGTCTGCCGCTTCGCGTGTTCGCGAACTAGATTCGGTTCATGGCGGACACCAAGCGCGAAATCGAGCGGAAGTACGAAGCCACCCCCGAGACCCGGCTGCCCGAGCTGACCCGAGTGGCCGGGGTCGCGGCCGTCGCCGACCACGGCATGGCCGAGCTGGACGCGGTCTACTACGACACGGCCGATCTGCGGCTCGCCGCGGCCTCCATCACCCTCCGCAGGCGCACGGGCGGCGCCGACGCGGGCTGGCACCTCAAACTGCCGGTGGCCCCCGGCGTACGGGACGAGATCGGCGTCCCCCTCTCCGACGAGATCCCGCGCACCCTGCGGGCGCTGGTGCGGGCCCGCGTCCGGGGGGCGGAGCTGCTCCCCGTGGTGCGGCTGCGCTCCTCCCGGCGCCTGTGGCTGCTGACCGACGCCGACGGCCGTCTCCTCGCCGAAGTGAGCCGTGACGCCGTCCGCGCCCGGCGGCTGCTCGGCGAGGGCGAGGGCGAGGGTACGGGTGAGGGTACGGGCGGGGCCGAGGGCTCCGGCCGTGAGGCGGCCTGGGACGAGATCGAGGTCGAACTCGGCGACGACGCCGACCCCGCCGTACTCGACCGGGTCCACAAGAAGCTCACCAAGGCCGGGCTGCGGGCCTCGGCCGCCCCCTCGAAGCTGGCCAGAGCCCTCGCCGAGACCGGCCTTGAGGTCCCCGGCCACCGCCACCGCCTTGCCGAGCCCGTCGACGCCGGCGGCCACCTCCTCGTACATCTGCGCGAACACATCGAGGCGCTCCTCGCGTACGACCCCGCCATACGCCGGAACCTCCCCGACTCCGTCCATCAGGCCCGGGTCTCCACCCGCCGGCTGCGCAGCGCCTTCCGCAGCTATGGAAAGGTACTCGACCGGGCGGTGACCGACCCCATCGGCGAGGAGCTGAAATGGCTCGCGGGCGAGCTGGGAGTAGCCCGCGACCAGGAAGTCCTCGCCGAACGGCTCCGCTCCCGCATCGACGCGCTGCCCCGCTCCCTGCTGCTCGGCCCGGTCCGCGGCCGGCTGCGGATCTGGACGACCGCCCAGGGCTCGGGAGCCCGCCGCCGGGCCCTGACCACCCTGGACAGCAGGCGCTACCTCGCCCTGCTGGACTCCCTGGACGCCCTTCTCGCGGACCCCCCGCTGCTCGGGCCCGCCGCCCGCCCCCCGCGGCCCGTGTTCGCCAAAGCCCTGGTCAAGGAGTACGCCCGACTCGCCGCCCGGGTCGAACACGCCCTGGAGCTGCCACCGGGACCCGAGCGCGATCTCGCCCTCCACGACGCCCGCAAGGCCGCCAAACGCGCCCGGTACGCCGGGGAGGCCGCCACCCCCGCCCTCGGCGGTCCCGCCAAGCGGTTCGCCCGGCGGACGAAGGCCGTGCAGACCGTCCTCGGCGACCACCAGGACAGCGTGGTGGCCCGCGACGCCCTGCGGAATCTCGCGATCCAGGCCCATGCGGCGGGGGAGTCGGCCTTCACCTGGGGACTGCTCCACGGCCAGGAGCAGCGCTCCGCCGCCGACCGAGAGCGCGAGCTGCCCGGGGTCTGGGCCGAGGCCACGGACCAGGAGGTGCGCGAGCTGCTCGACGGCTGACCGGCCCGGGGGCCCGGGGCCCGGCGGCCCGGGGCGTGAGGCGGCGGCTCTCCAGCGCGTTACGCTAGAGAGTCGCCCCCTTGCCAGCTCACGAAAGTCCCGAGATGTCTGCTGCTGAGTCGGTCTTCCCACAGCTCGAAGCGCTGCTCCCGCATGTGCAGAAGCCCATCCAGTACGTGGGCGGTGAGCTGAACTCCACCGTCAAGAACTGGGACGAGTGCGATGTGACCTGGGCGCTCATGTACCCCGACGCCTATGAGGTCGGGCTGCCCAACCAGGGCGTCATGATCCTGTACGAGGTACTGAACGAGCGCGAGGGCGTGCTCGCCGAGCGGACCTACAGCGTCTGGCCCGACCTCGAAGAGCTGATGCGCGAGCACGGCGTCCCCCAGTTCACCGTGGACAGCCACCGGCCCGTCGGCGCCTTCGACGTCTTCGGCCTCAGCTTCTCCACCGAGCTGGGTTACACCAACATGCTCACCGCCCTCGATCTCGCGGGCATCCCGCTGGCGGCACGCGACCGCACCGTCGACGATCCGATCGTCCTCGCGGGCGGCCACGCGGCCTTCAACCCCGAGCCGATCGCCGAGTTCATCGACTGCGCCGTCATCGGCGACGGCGAGCAGGCTGTCCTCGACATCACCGAGATCGTCCGCGCCTGGAAGGCGGAGGGCCGCCCCGGCGGCCGCGAGGAGGTCCTCTTCCGGCTCGCCAAGACCGGCGGGGTCTATGTTCCCGGCTTCTACGACGTCGAATATCTGCCGGACGGCCGGATCGCCCGAGTGGTGCCCAACAAGTCCGGCGTCCCGTGGCGGGTCTCCAAGCACACTGTCATGGACCTCGACGAGTGGCCCTACCCCAAGCAGCCCCTCGTCCCCCTCGCCGAGACCGTCCACGAGCGGATGTCCGTCGAGATCTTCCGCGGCTGCACCCGCGGCTGCCGTTTCTGCCAGGCCGGCATGATCACGCGCCCCGTGCGGGAGCGAAGCATCACCGGCATCGGCGAGATGGTCGACAAGGGTCTCAAGGCCACCGGCTTCGAGGAGGTCGGCCTCCTCTCCCTCTCCAGCGCCGACCACACCGAGATCGCCGACATCGCCAAGGGCCTCGCGGACCGCTACGAGAAGGACAAGATCGGCCTCTCGCTGCCCTCCACCCGCGTCGACGCCTTCAACGTCGACCTCGCCAACGAGCTGACCCGCAACGGCCGCCGCTCCGGCCTCACCTTCGCCCCCGAGGGCGGCTCCGAGCGGCTGCGCAAGGTCATCAACAAGATGGTCTCCGAAGAGGACCTGATCCGCACCGTCTCCACCGCCTACGGCAACGGCTGGCGCCAGGTCAAGCTCTACTTCATGTGCGGCCTCCCCACCGAGACCGACGAGGACGTCCTCCAGATCGGCGACATGGCCGTCAACGTCATCGCCAAGGGCCGTGAGGTCTCCGGCTCCCAGGACATCCGCTGCACCGTCTCCATCGGCGGCTTCGTCCCCAAGCCCCACACCCCCTTCCAATGGGCCGCCCAGCTCAGCGCCGAGGACACCGACGCCCGCCTCACCAAGCTCCGCGACAAGATCCGCGGCGACAAGAAGTACGGCCGCTCCATCGGCTTCCGCTACCACGACGGCAAACCCGGCATCGTCGAAGGCCTCCTCTCCCGCGGCGACCGCCGCATCGCCGCCGTCATCCGCGCCGTCTACGAGGACGGCGGCCGCTTCGACGGCTGGCGCGAACACTTCTCCTACGACCGCTGGATGGCCTGCGCCGACAAGACCCTCCCCCAGACCGGCGTCGACGTCGACTGGTACACCACCCGCGAGCGCACCTACGAGGAGGTCCTCCCCTGGGACCACCTCGACTCCGGCCTCGACAAGGACTGGCTCTGGGAGGACTGGCAGGACGCCCTCGACGAGACCGAGGTCGACGACTGCCGCTGGACACCGTGCTTCGACTGCGGCGTCTGCCCCCAGATGGACACCCAGATCCAGATTGGCCCGACGGGCAAGAAGCTGCTGCCGCTGTCGGTCGTCAACCAGTAGCGCATTTCCGACGGCCCCGCCCTGGCGGGCGGGGCCGTCGGCCACTCAAGGGCCCGGCCTGCGAAAGCGTCCCCCTCAGTCCTGAGCCGTTGCCGGATCCAACCCCTCCAGTTCGGCCGCACAGTGGGCAGTGGCCCTTTCGACTGTGGCCTGACGGTCGCGGCCACCCGAGCCCCGTGCGTACTCCCTGACCCGGACCGGGGCAGGGAGGGTGATCGAGGCGGTGGGCGGGGTTCTGGAGGATGAGCGGGGTGGGAAGCGCCGGTATTGGATCCGAACGGGTGTCTGAGGCGTCATGAGCGGCATGGATGATCCGAAGTGCGACCGGTCGCCGATGTCCGCTCATGAAAGGGGCGGGAGGGCGGATGTCTGGCGGCTGCGGTGCGGCTGCCCGTGCGGGTGGTGGTGCTGGTTGTCGTCGTACCCGTGCGGATGCTCTGGGAGCTGCTCGCTCCGCTGAGGCCGGTGGTGGGGAGGGTGCTGGTCTTCATCGGGAAGCTGATCTTCGTGTGGCCCTGGGTGGGGCTCTGGAGGTATGTGCTGGTGCCGGTGTGGAGGTACGGCATCGAGTGGCCGGTGGTTCGGCTGCACCGGTATGTGCTGCGGTATGTGGTGGTGGTTCCGCTGGTGTGGCTGGGGAAGAAGGTGTTGCTGCCGGTGGCCCGGGGGGTGGCGTGGGTCTTCGTCCGGCTGGTGTGGCGGCCGCTGTGCTGGGTGGTGGTGCGGGTGGTCGCACCGCCGCTGAGGTTGCTGTGGAGGTATGTGCTCGCGCCGGTGGGGAGGGAGATCCTGGCCGCGCTGGCTGTGGCGGGCCGGATCGGGGTGCGGCTCGCCCGGGTCGTCGGGGCGGCTCTGGTGTGGTGCTTCGGGCCGGTGTGGAGGTCGGCGGTGCGGACGGCGCGGGAGACCGTGGAGCAGATCCGCGGGGTGCTGGGGGCGGGGTCGGGGCGCTGACGGGCCCCGGAAAAGGGCTCGGGGGAACCGGGCGGGCCCATGGCGCGTACTCTGGGTAGTACAACGACTGTCCCCGGCGCGGCGGCCGAGCCCGAGATCTCCCTCCATCAGCGGGGGTGAGCCGGGCGAGGCCCGCACGGGGCGCCCCGCATTCCGAGGGCGGCGTCACCCGCGCCGTCCCGCACCGAGGAGAAGAACCACTGGGCAAGCGACAGCCCGAAGGCCCGCCGCCCGCGCCTGCGGTACAGCGGATCAGACTGCGCTACACCAAGCGCGGCCGCCTCCGGTTCACCAGCCACCGTGACTTCCAGCGCGCTTTCGAGCGGGCGTTGAGGCGTTCCGAGGTGCCCATGGCGTACTCGGCAGGCTTCACCCCGCACCCGAAGGTGTCGTACGCCAATGCCGCACCCACCGGCACGGGCAGCGAGGCCGAGTATCTGGAGATCGCCCTCACCGAGCACCGTGACCCCGCGACTCTGCGGGATCTGCTCAATGAGTCGCTGCCGAGCGGGCTCGACGTCACCGACGCCGTCGAGGCCCGCACGTCCGGACTCGCCGACCGGCTCACCGCCTCCGAATGGGAACTGCGGCTGGACAAGGTGGCGGCCGAGGACGCGGAGAGGGCGGTCGCCCTCTTCCTCGCGGCCGAGACCGTGGACGTCCAGCGCCGCGCCAAGAACGGCATGCGCACCTTTGACGCGCGTGCCGCCGTGGCGCGGCTTCAGGTGGTCTCTCCACAGCCTGATAGGCCCGTGGACGGCCCCTGTGCGATACTGCGGCTGGTTGTTCGGCACGTAACGCCTGCCGTGCGACCCGACGACGTCCTGTCCGGTCTCCGCGCTGTGGCCGACCTGGCGCCGCCGGTCCCCGCAGCGGTGACCAGGCTGGCGCAGGGGCTCTTCGACGAGGAGTCCGGCACGGTGACCGACCCGCTCGCACTCGATCGCGAGGCAGTTCCGACCGCCCCACCCACGGCCGTCGGGACGTCCTCCCCCCAGCTCTGACCGGGGGGTCCACGCGGCGAAACGGGTGTTTTGGTCCCGCCGCGCTCACAGGCAGTCGTTGCAGCACGGCCCTGGTACTCGGGAGCCACCTGAGTCGGGCCGCGCGACACCACACAAGACTTTCGCCAGGCCGTGCGTACATCGCGTAGGGAACCGGCGAGCCAGACATTGAGCTCCCGTGCGGCGCCCGCGCCCCGGACGACACCACCGCGCCCCGCGCGGTTCGTGGACGTACGGCAAGCCGGCGCCCGGGAGCGTGACGGGAGAACCGCCCGCATGCTTGAGCGATCCGAAACCGGCACCGCCGGAGACCACATCGAGGCCAACGGCGACAGCCCCAGCGACACGCTGCCGCCCCGCCGCCGTCGCCGCGCCGCGTCCCGCCCGGCGGGACCGCCCGGCGGTGCCGCCGCCGAGGCCGCGCCCGCCGAGAACACCGGGAGCGCCGCGAGTGCCGCCCCGGAGGCCGCCGAGCCGGTCGCCGCCGAGGAGACCCCCGCGCCGCGTGCCCGCCGCCGGGCCACCCGTAAGGCCACCGCGCCGGTCGTGGAGACGGCCGAGACTGTCGAGGAGGCTCCCGCGCCGCGTGCCCGCCGGGCCACCCGTAAGACCGCCGAGCCGGTCGTGGAGACGGCTGAGGCTGTGGAGGAGGCTCCGGCCGCGCCGAAGCGTCGTCGTGCGACTCGTGCGGTGAGCACCCCCGAGCCGGAGGCCGTCGAGGCTCCGGCCGTTGAGGAGGCTCCCGCGCCGCGTGCGCGTCGTGCCACCCGTAAGGCCACTGCCCCGGTCGTGGAGACGGCTGAGGTCGTGGAGGAGGCTCCGGCCGCGCCGAAGCGTCGTCGTGCCACTCGTGCGGTGAGCACCCCCGAGCCGGAGGCCGTCGAGGCTCCGGCCGCCGAGGAGGCTCCCGCGCCGCGTGCCCGCCGTGCCACCCGTAAGGCCACCGCTCCGGCCGTCGAGCCGGTCGTGGAGACGGCTGAGGTCGTGGAGGAGGCTCCGGCCGCGCCGAAGCGTCGTCGCGCGACTCGTGCGGTGAGCACCCCCGAGACCGCCGCCGCCGAGCCGGTCGCCGAGAGCGCCCCGGTGACCCCCGAGGCCCCCGCCGAGGCCGCGCCCGCCGCCCCGGCCGGCCGTGCCCGTCGCCGCGCCACCCGTGGGGCCTCCGCCCCCGTCACGGCGACCGAGGCCCCCGTGACCATTGAGGCGGCCCCGGCCCCCAAGGCCCCGGAGGCCGTCGAGGTCGCCGAGCCGGTCGCCGCCGAGGAGGCTCCCGCGCCGCGTGCCCGCCGCCGGGCCACCCGTGGCGCGTCCGCCCCCGCCGCCGCGCCGCAGGCCGTCGAGCCCGCCGCCGAGAAGGCCGCGAAGGCCGAAGAAGCCGATGAGGCCGCCCCCGACTCGCGCCGTCGCCGTCGTGCCACCCGCGCGGTGAGCACCCCCGAGGCCCCCGCCGCCGAGCCGACCCCGGCCCCGGCCCAGCGGCAGCCCGTACAGTCCGCCGAGCAGCCCGCCCCCCGGGGCCGTGGCCGCAGGCGCGCCTCCTCGCCCGAGTTCACCGCGCAGTCGGACGCCTCCCCGGCGCGCCGCGCCGCCCGGCCCGCCGTCGCCGTCTTCCAGGCCCCGGTCTTCGCCGAGCCGGTGTTCCAGACGCCGGAGACGGCCGCCGCGGCTGCCGCCGCCGCGACCCTCGACATCGACGAGGAGGAGGAGCTGATCGAGCCGGAGGAGGCGCCCGTCGCCGTCGCCGAGCCGGTCGCCGAGCCCGCCGGACGCCGCCGTCGCCGCCGTCGCGGTGAGAGCGCCGAGGCCCCCGCGCCGGTCGAGAAGGCCGTGGCCAAGGCCGCCCGGCCGGTCGAGCAGCAGATCGCCGAGCCCGTCGAGGAGCCCGAGGTCGAGGCCGAGGTCGAGGCGGAGATCGAGCCCGCCGCGGGCGAGGAGCACGACGAGTTCGAGGACCGCCCCTCGCGCCGCCGCCGCCGGGGCGGCCGTCGCCGCCGTCGCGGTGAGATCGCCGACGCCGACGAGGCCGCCGAGGAGCAGCAGCAGGACGAGCGGGCCGAGGAAGCCGCCGCCGTCGACGAGGAGGCGGAGGACGAGGACGAGCACACCGGGTCCGGCAGCTCCAGCAGCCGTCGCCGTCGTCGTCGCCGCCGTCGCAGCGGTGACGCCCTGAGCGAGGAGGAGACGGCCACCGGCGACCCCGAGCGCACGGTCGTCAAGGTCCGCGAGCCGCGCGCCGCCCGCACCCGCAGCAGCGAGGAGCCGTCGGACGAGGTGCAGTCCATCAAGGGCTCCACCCGGCTGGAGGCCAAGAAGCAGCGCCGCCGCGAGGGTCGTGAGCAGGGCCGCCGCCGTGTGCCGATCATCACCGAGGCCGAGTTCCTCGCCCGCCGTGAGGCCGTCGAGCGCGTGATGGTCGTCCGCCAGAGCGGCGAGCGCACCCAGATCGGCGTCCTTGAGGACAATGTGCTGGTCGAGCACTACGTCAACAAGGAGCAGGCGACGTCGTACGTCGGCAATGTCTACCTGGGCAAGGTGCAGAACGTCCTGCCGTCCATGGAGGCCGCCTTCGTCGACATCGGCAAGGGCCGCAACGCGGTCCTGTACGCCGGCGAGGTCAACTTCGAGGCGCTCGGCATGGCGCACGGCCCGCGCCGGATCGAGGCCGCGCTCAAGTCCGGCCAGTCGGTGCTCGTCCAGGTGACGAAGGACCCGATCGGCCACAAGGGCGCCCGGCTGACCAGCCAGGTCTCCCTGCCCGGCCGCTATCTGGTCTATGTGCCCGAGGGCTCGATGACCGGGATCAGCCGCAAGCTGCCCGACACCGAGCGCGCCCGGCTGAAGACCATCCTCAAGAAGATCGTCCCCGAGGACGCGGGCGTCATCGTGCGCACCGCCGCCGAGGGCGCGAGCGAGGACGAGCTGCGCCGTGACGTGGAGCGTCTCCAGGGCCAGTGGGAGGAGATCCAGCAGAAGGCGAAGAGCGGCAACGCCCCGACGCTGCTCTACGGCGAGCCGGACATGACCGTCCGGGTCGTCCGCGACATCTTCAACGAGGACTTCTCCAAGGTCATTGTCAGCGGTGACGAGGCCTGGGGGACCATCCACGGCTATGTCAACCAGGTCGCGCCGGACCTCTCGGACCGGCTCCAGCGCTGGACCAGCGAGGTGGACGTCTTCGCGACGTACCGCATCGACGAGCAGCTGATGAAGGCGCTGGACCGCAAGGTCTGGCTGCCCTCCGGCGGTTCGCTGGTCATCGACAAGACCGAGGCCATGATCGTGGTCGACGTCAACACCGGGAAGTTCACCGGCCAGGGCGGCAACCTGGAGGAGACCGTCACCAGGAACAACCTGGAGGCGGCCGAGGAGATCGTGCGTCAGCTGCGGCTGCGCGACCTCGGCGGGATCGTGGTGGTCGACTTCATCGACATGGTCCTGGAGTCCAACCGCGATCTGGTGATGCGCCGGCTGCTGGAGTGCCTGGGCCGCGACCGTACGAAGCACCAGGTCGCCGAGGTCACCTCGCTGGGCCTGGTCCAGATGACCCGCAAGCGGGTGGGCCAGGGTCTGCTGGAGTCCTTCTCCGAGACCTGTGTCCACTGCAACGGGCGCGGTGTGATCGTGCACATGGAGCAGCCGACCTCCGCCGGTGGCGGCGGTGGCGGCAAGCGTGCCAAGAAGCGCGGCCGCGGCGGCGCCGAGCACGTCCACGAGCACGAGACGGAGACGGCGCTCGGCCGTGAGGCCGAGCACGGGACGGAGCCGGAGAGCGAGACGGAGGCGGAGGTCGCCGCCGAGGTGGCCGAGCCCACCGCGCTGCCCGAGCCCGCGTTCGCGCCCGACGAGGACCTGTACAGCAGCGCCGCCGAGGCGGAGGCGGTCGCCCTGCGCGGCCGCGGCCGCCGCCGGGCGACCCGCGGGGGGGCGGCTCCGGGCCGGGCGCCCAGGGCCGCCGCCCCGGAGGTCGTGATCGAGGCGAAGGCGAAGGCGAAGACGGAGGCGAAGGCGGAGGTCGTGCCGGAGCCCGTCGCGGTTCCCGAGCCCGAGCCCGCCGCCGCGCCTGCCGCTGTCGTGCCCGACGCCGCCCCGCCGAGGGCCCGCCGCCGGGTGACCCGCAAGGTCACCGCGCCGGCCGGTTCCCCCTCGGGCGGCGAGGACGCCGCCGTGGTCGTGGTCGAGACCCCGTCCGCGCCCGCCGTCGAGGCGGTCGAGCCCGCCGCGACGGACCCGGCCCCGGCCCCGGCCAAGAAGGCGGTCCGCAAGACGGCCGCCAAGAAGGCCCCCGCGAAGAAGGCCGCCGCCAAGAAGACGGCGGCCAAGACCACGGCCAAGAAGACGGCGGTCAAGAAGACCACCGCCAAGAAGGCCACGAAGAAGACGGCCGCGGCCGAGCAGCAGTCCCCGGCGTCGGTCACGGCGTCGACCGACGGCTGACCGACCGACCGGCCCCGGCCTCCGGGCCGTACGTACAGAAAGCGCCGTGCCCCCGTCCCGCCCCCCCGGAGGGGGGCACGGCGCTCTCGTACCCCTGGAGCCCCCCTGGGGGGGGCTTGGGGACCGAATGGTTGACGCGCCGAGTTGACGGCGCGTTCGTATTGCGCCGAACGGGTGTTCCCCGCCTCGTGGGTCCCTCGTGGGACCCCGGCCCCGCCCTCCCCCTCCTGCACGATGGCTCTGCCGCGGGCACTGCCGCGATCAAGGAGGGCGTCCATGACGACCAGCAGTCGGCACCCCATCCCCATCCCCGCCGCTCGCCCGGTCATCGACGAGGAGGAGATCGAGGCCGCCGTCCGGGTCCTGCGCAGCGGCCGGGTGGTGCAGGGCCCCGAGGTCGCCGCGTTCGAGGAGGGCTTCTCGGAGCTGGTCGACGGACGGCACTGCGTCGCGGTCAACTCCGGCACCTCCGCGCTCTATCTGGTCCTGCTGGCACTGGGCCTCGGCCGCGGCGACGAGGTCGTGGTGCCGTCGTTCTCGTTCGCCGCCACCGCCAATGTGGTCAGACTGGCCGGCGCGGAGCCCGTCTTCGCCGACATCGACCCCGCCAGCTACTGCCTAGACCCCGCCGCCGTCGAGGCGGCGATCACCCCGCGCACCGCCGCGATCATCCCGGTGCATCTGTACGGGCACCCGGCGGCCATGGACCGCATCATGCCCATCGCCGCAGCCCACGGCCTCGCCGTGGTCGAGGACGCCTGCCAGGCGCACGCGGCGGCGCTGCACGGAACCCCCGTGGGGGCGTTCGGCACCGCCGGGACCTTCAGCTTCTATCCGACGAAGAACATGCACTCCCTCGAAGGCGGCATGGTCTCCACCGCCGACGCGGGGCTCGCCAGAACCCTGCGGCTGCTGCGCAACCAGGGCATGGAGCAGCGGTACGCCAACGAGATCATCGGCGTCAATATGCGGCTGACGGACGTCGCCGCCGCCGTGGGCCGGGTGCAGTTGGCGAAGCTGCCCGCGTGGACCGAGCGCCGGATCGCCAACACCGCCTACCTCAGCGAGCACATCACCTCGCCCCGGGTGGTCAAGCCGTCCGTGGCGAAGGGGGCGCGGCACAGCTGCCACCAGTACACGATCCGGGTCCCCGGCGACCGGGAGGCGGCGGTGGCGAGGCTGGCCGATGCGGGGGTGGGCAGCGCGGTCTACTACCCGACGCCGATCCACCGGCTGAAACCTTTCTGGGAACCGGACCAGCTCGCCGGCCGCCGCTGGGAGCTGCCGGAGACCGAGCGCGCGGCGGCGGAGGTCGTCTCGCTGCCGGTGCACCCCTCGCTGACCCGGCCGGAGCTGGCGCGTATCGCCGCCGCCGTCAACGCGCTGGGGGAGCTGTGGTGAGCGCCGCGCCCCCGGTGGTGACCGCCGGGACCCGGGGCCCGCTGCGGGTCGGGCTCACCGGCCTGGGCTCGATGGGCCGCCATCACGCCCGGGTGCTCGCCTCGCTGGAGGGGGTGCGGCTGGTCGGCGTGGTGGATCCGCTGGGCGACCGGGAGGGCTGGGCGCAGGGTGTGCCCGTGCTGCGCACGCTGGGGGAGCTGATCGCGCTCGGCATCGACTACGCGGTGGTGGCCTGCCCGACCGCGCTCCATGTGGACGTCGGTCTGGAGCTGGCGGGGGCCGGGGTCGGCGCGCTGATCGAGAAGCCGGTCGCCGACAGTGTGGAGGGCGCTCGCGCCCTGGTGGCGGCGTTCGAGTCGCGCTCCCTGGTGGCGGGCGTCGGCCATATCGAGCGGTGCAATCCGGCGCTGCGCTCGCTGCGGCGACGGCTGGAGGACGGCGAGCTGGGCGATGTCTATCAGGTGGTGACCCGGCGTCAGGGGCCCTTTCCGCACCGGATCGCCGATGTGGGGGTGGTCAAGGACCTCGCCACCCATGACATCGATCTCACCGGCTGGGTGACCGGCCAGGAGTACGTCTCGATCGCCGCGCGCACGGTCTCCAAGTCGGGCCGTCCGCACGAGGACATGGTCTCGGCGGTCGGCCGGCTCTCGGCCGGTGCCACGGTCAACCACCTGGTCAACTGGCTGAGCCCGCTGAAGGAGAGATTCACCTCGGTCACCGGCGAGAAGGGCTGCTTCGTCGCCGACACCCTCACCGCCGACCTCACCTTCTACTCCAACGCGGCGCAGGCCACCGAGTGGGAGGCGCTCCAGGCCTTCCGGGGGGTCTCCGAGGGGGACATGGTCCGGTACGCCATCCCCAAGCGGGAGCCGCTGCTGGTCGAGCACGAGCTGTTCCGGGACGCGATGCTCGGCGGGCCCGCCGACATCTGCACCCTCCGCCAGGGGCTGCGGACGGTGGAGGTGGCGGCGGCGGTGCTGGAGTCGGCCGCCGGCGGCCACACGGTGGATCTTCCCGCGCCCGCCGTGGTCCGGTAGGGCGGGTGCGTGCCGTGACCGTGCCGCAGCGTCCGCCGGGAGCACCCCGTACCGCCGTCGCGGTAGCCGGGCGGCCCGATGTCACGGTGATCCTCGCCGTCTACAACACGATGCCGTATCTGACCGGGTGTCTGGACTCGCTGCTGGCGCAGTCCATCGGTCCGGACCGGCTGCGGATCGTGGCCGTGGACGACGGTTCGACCGACGGCGGCGGGGCCGAGCTGGACCGGTACGCCCGCGCGCACCCGGACACCGTGACGGTGGTCCATCAGCCCAACTCGGGCGGTCCGGCGGCCCCCAGCAACCGGGCGCTGGAGGCGGCCACCGGCCGGTACGTGTACTTCATGGGCTCGGACGACCGGCTCGGGCCCGAGGCGCTGGCCCGTCTGGTGGCCTGCGCCGACGAGTACGGCTCCGACATCGTGGTCGGGAAGATGACCGGGGTGGGCGGACGCTATGTCCATCAGGCGCTCTTCACCGAGAGCGGGCCGAGCGCGCCGGACGTGGGGCTGTACGACTCGGCGCTGCCGTTCACGCTCTCCAACGCGAAGCTGTTCCGCCGTGAGCTGGTGGAGCGGCACGGGCTGCGCTTCCCCGAGGACATGCCGGTCGGCAGCGATCAGCCGTTCACCATCGAGGCCTGTGTCCGGGCCCGCAGGATCTCGGTGCTCGCGGACTACACGTACTACTACGCGCTCAAGCGCCGGGACGCCGGGAACATCACCTACCGGGCCGGTCATCTGGACCGGCTGCGCTGCACCGCGCGGATCATGGACCACACCGCCGGGCTGATCCCGCCAGGACCCGAGCGGGACAGCGTCCTGCACCGCCATTTCACCTGGGAGCTGGCGAAGCTCCTCCAGTCGGACTTCCCGGCGCTGGCCGCGCCGGTCCGCGACCGGGTCCGCGAGGGGATCGGCGCGCTCGCCGACGCCTATCTGACCGATCCGCTGCGCGATCTGCTGCCGGTCCGCCGCCGGGTGCGGATCGAGCTGGCCCGGCGCGGGGCGGCCGAGGCCCTGGTCCGGGCGATCGAGGACGAGGAGCGGAACGGTCCGGTGTTCGCGCTGACGGACGACGGGCGGGCGCGTCTGCGCTGCCCCGGCTTCCGGGATCCGGCGCTCGGCCTGCCCGACCGGGTCTTCGAGGTACTGGGCGAATCGATTCTCCCCGCGCTGTCGTCCGGCACCGAGCTGCTGGAATCCGCCTGGGAGCAGCACGGTGACGATCTCGCCCTCACCCTCGCGGTGCGCACCCCGCTGACCGGCGACACCTCGTCCGCCGTCATCCGGCTGCTGCCCGGATCCCTGCCGAAGAGCGCCGACGGCCCCGGCGGCCGGCTGCTGCCCGCCGACCACGAGCCGCCGCCCGCCGTCGGCCGGTTCACCCGCGAGGAGCTGCCCGGCGGCACGGTGCTCCGCGCCAGGATCCCGATCGAGGCGCGCACGGCCTCCCTCGCCGTACGCCTCCATGTCCACGTCGCGGGTGGGTGGTACGAGATCCCCGTACGGGGACGGGGCAAGCCGATGCCGCTCGCCCGGCGCTGGCGGCTGGACGACTCCTACCGGGTCTCCGCCCGCGTCAACGCCAAGGGCCGCATGGTCGTCCGCACCGGCCCGCTGTTCCCGCCGCGCGTGCCCTGGCCGGCCCGGGTGCGCCGCCGGCTGGCCGCGCTGCTGCCCGGCCGCTGGTTCGCCCGCCTGTCCGCCCGCGCGAAGAGGAAGTGATCCGATGGACATCTGTGTGGTGGCGCTCGGCAAGATCGGTCTCCCGCTCGCCGTCCAGTTCGCGGCCAAGGGCCACCGGGTCACCGGCGCGGACACCGACGAGCGGGTCGTGGAGCTGGTCAACGCGGGCACCGAGCCCTTCCCCGGCGAGGCTGGCCTGGACCGCCTCCTCAAGGACGCCGTCGGCGCCGGGCTGCTCACCGCCACCACCGACACGACCGCCGCCGTCGCCCGCGCGGAGGCCGTCGTCATCGTCGTACCGCTGGTCACCGACGAGGCGGGCGTCCCCGACTTCACCGCGCTGGACTCCGCCACCCGCGCCGTCGCCCGGGGTCTCACCCCCGGGACCCTCGTCTCCTACGAGACCACCCTGCCCGTCGGCACCACCCGCACCCGCTGGGGGCCGCTGCTCGCCGAGGGCTCCGGACTCGCCCCCGGCGAGGACTTCTTCCTCGTCTTCTCGCCCGAACGCGTCCTCACCGGCCGGGTCTTCGCCGATCTGCGCCGCTACCCCAAGCTCGTCGGCGGCGTCGACGCCGCCTCCGCCCGGCGCGGAACCGACTTCTACACCCGCGTCCTCGACTTCGACCCGCGCCCCGACCTGCCCCGCCCCAACGGCGTCTGGGACCTGGGCGCCGCCGAGGCCGCCGAGCTGGCGAAGCTCGCCGAGACCACCTACCGCGATGTGAACATCGCCCTCGTCAACCAGTTCGCCCGCTTCGCCGACCGGCAGGGCATCGACATCGACATCGAGGAGGTCGTCGACGCCTGCAACTCCCAGCCCTACAGTCGGCTGCACCGGCCCGGCATCGCGGTCGGCGGCCACTGCATCCCGGTCTACCCCCGGATGTATCTGTGGAACGACCCCGACGCCACCGTCGTACGCGCCGCCCGCGAGGCCAACGCCGCCATGCCCGGGTACGCGGTCGAACTGCTCGCCGACGCCTACGGCGAGCTGCGGGGGGCCCCGGTCCTGGTGCTCGGCGCGGCCTACCGGGGCGGAGTGAAGGAGACCGCCTTCTCCGGCGTCTTCCCGACCGTGGCGGCGCTCGCCGCACGCGGCGCGATCCCCTATGTCTCCGACCCCCTGTACACCGCCGCCGAACTCACCGCGCACGGGCTCACCCCGCACCGGGGCGAACCGGTCACCGCCGCGATCCTCCAGGCCGACCACGCCGAATACCGCGAGCTGACCCCCGCCGACCTGCCCGGGGTGCGCGTCCTGGTCGACGGCCGCCGCACCACCGACCCCGCCCGCTGGGCGGGCGTCCACCGGGTCGTCATCGGCGGCTGACCGCTCCGCCCCACCACAGCGAAGGACTCGATGCGCATGCCCCCGTCCCCCACCCCGCCCAAGCTGGCCGTCGTCGTCGCCAACGGCATCACCGGGGACTCCCGGGTGCAGAAGACCGCGCTCGCCGCCGCGCACGCGGGCTGGGACGTCACCCTGGTCGGCCGGGCCGCCGGGAAGAAGCCCGAACACTCCTGGCTCGGCCCCGTCAAAGTCGTCCGCCTGCCCGTCGGCAACCGGATGGAACGCCTGGTCAACGCCAGAAAGAGCCGGGGCGGACCGCGCGCCAGACTCACCCAGTGGGGCATCCGCGACCGCGCCGCCCTCGACCAGATCCGCGACGCCCACCGTGTCTGGGTCCGCGAGCAGACCACCCGGATCGGCCATCTCGCCGCCACCCCGCTCGGCGGGGCCGCCGCCGTCGGCCTGCGCGCCCTGGTCCGCGCCGGGCGCGGCGCGCACCGGCTCCGGCTCCGCGCCTACCGCTGGGAGCAGCGCCGCAAGACCACCGGGACGACCACCGGCGACTGGCGGCGCGACTGGCCCGCGCTCCTCGATCTCGATCTCGCCTTCGGACCGTTCATCGAGGAACTCGCCCCCGACGTCGTCCACGCCAACGACATCACCACCATCCACACCGCCGCCCGCGCCGCCTCCCGGCTGCGCGCCCGGGGCCGCCGCTGCGCCTGGCTGTACGACTCTCACGAGTACGTCGCCGGCATCGCCTGGGCCAAGGCGGCGATGCGCAGCGCCTTCCCGGCGGTGGAGCGGGAGTACATCCACCGGGCCGACGCCGTGGTGACCGTCTCGCCCGAGCTGGCCGCCCTGATCCGCGCCGACCACCGGCTCCCCGAGACCCCGGCCGTGGTCCGCAACGCCCCCGTCCGCGCGGTCGTCGGGGCGGCGGCCGGCCGGGTCTGCGTCCGTACCGCCTGCGGTCTGCGACCGGGCGTTCCGCTGCTGGTGTACGCGGGATGGCTCGCCCCCGACCGGGGCGTCGGCACCGCCGTCGAGGCCCTGCCGCTGCTGCCGGACCATCATCTGGCGCTGGTCGCGGGAGCGCCGGGGGCCGGGCTGACCGCGCTGCTGGACCGGGCGGCGGAGCTGGGGGTGCGCCACCGGGTGCATGTGGTGCCCTATGTGCCCCAGCACCAGGTGGCGGACTATCTCGCGGGCGCCGATCTGGGTCTGGTGCCCTTCCACCGGATGCCCAACGCGGAGCACTCGCTGCCGACGAAGGCCGCCGAGTATCTGCACGCCGGGCTGCCGCTGGTCTCCAGCGACATCCGGGCCACCAGCGAGTTCGTCCGCGCCCACGGGGTGGGAGAGGTCTTCACCGCCGAGGACGCCGCCTCCTTCGCGGCGGCGGTGCTGCGCGCCACCGCCGACCGGGACGGACTGCGGAAGAACATCACGGACGAACTGCTGGACGGGCTCTCCTGGGAGCGCGAGGCGAAGACCCTGCTGCGGCTCTACAGCCGGATCTCCGGGAAGACGCCCGCCCGGGGGACGGGCGGCGGGCCGTACTGGGACGCCGAGGAGAGGGCGGCGGCCCGGGGCGGCCCCGCCCCCGAGGGCGGCGGCTGGCGACCGCTGGGGGCCACCCCCGTACGGCTCGGTCTCGCCCCGGCCAACCACGCGGGGCAGCTCGCCGCCTTCGCGACCGCGATCACCCACCGCCGCGAGGGCGTCTCCGCCGAGGTCGTCAAACACCGCTCGGCGGGCCGCCGCCACGACTACCCCGCCGATGTGCTCGTCGACGGCGCGGCCCTGAAGAATCTGGACGTCCAGCTCGAACAGGTCCGCCGGACCCTGCGCCGCTACACCCATCTGCTCGCCGACGCCTTCCGCCCGGTCTTCGGCCCCCTCAACGGCACCAGCATCGAGGGCGACCTCCCGGCGCTCGCCCAGGCCGGCGTCAGGGTGGCCCTCCTCGCCCACGGAGGCGAGGTCCGCGACCCCGGGCGCCACCGCGCGCGCCATCCGTACTCCCTCTTCCGCGACGCCCCCGAGGGGTACGAGGCCACCCTGACCCGGCTGGCCGCCCGCAACCGGCGCATCGCCGAGGAGTCGGGGCTGCCGGTGTACGTCACCACCCCGGACCTCCTGCTCGATCTGCCGGGCGCGGTCTGGGCCCCGCTGGTGGTCGACACCGGGGCCTGGACCGGCACCCGCCCGGTGATGACCCGGCGCAGACCGCTGGTGGTGCACGCGCCCTCCGCGCGCTGGACCAAGGGCACCGAACGGGTGCTGCCGCTGCTCCAGGAGTACGACCGCCGGGGCCTCATCGACTTCCGGCTCGCCGAGGGGCTGCCCCCGGCCGAGGTGCGCACCCTGGTGCGCGGCGCGGACGTGGTGATCGACCAGTTCGCGATCGGCACCTACGGGGCCTTCGCCTGCGAGGGGATGGCGGCGGGCCGGCCCGTCGTCGCCCATGTCGACGAGGAGTCCGTCGCGGCCTGCGGAATCCGCCCGCCGATCGTCAGCGCCACCCCGGACACCCTGGGCGCGGCGCTGGAGCGCCTCCTGGACGACCGGGAGTTCGCCGTCCGCACCGGCCACGAGTCCGCCGCCTTCGTCCGCGAGCACCACGACGGCACGGCGACCGCCGCCGCGCTCGACGCCTTCCTCAGCTCCTGAGCCTCAGTGGTAGCTCCCTGAGCCTCAGCGGTGCACCGCCGCCCGCGCCGGTACGGCCTCCTCCTCCAGCAGCCGTACGACCCGCCCGGCCGCCGTCCCGTCCCCGTACGGCTCCCCGCGCGGCGACCGGGGCGCGGCACGGCCCGCCAGGGCGGACCAGCGGTCGGAGGGCAGTTCGTGCGGATCCGGTACGAGGACGTTCCAGCCGCCGTCCAGCGTCTCCACCCACTCGGTCTCCGGGCGGAGCGTGGTGCAGGGCCGGCCGAGGAGGAACGCCTCCTTCTGGAGCCCGCCCGAGTCCGTCACCACCCCCGCCGACGCCAGCACGGCGGCGACCAGCTCCGCGTACGGCAGCGGGCGGCACACCCGCACCGAGCCGCGCGCCAGCCCGACGCCGTACTCCCGGGCCCGCGCGACCAGCCGGGGATGGGCGAGCAGCGCCACCGGCAGCGGCAGCGCCGCCAGCGCGCCGATCAGCGAGGCCAGCCTGACCGGGTCGTCGGTGTTGTCCGGGCGGTGCAGGGTGGCCAGCAGAAACGGCCGCCCGGCCGGGATCCGCGCGGGCGGCACGGGCGCCCCGGCCGCCAGCACCCGGTCCCGCACCCGCAGACAGATGTCCACCATCACGTCCCCGGCCAGCCGGGTGCGGCCCGCCAGCCCCTCCCGGGCGAGATGCCGCACCGCCTCCTCGGTGGGGGCGAGCAGCAGATCCGCGCAGTGGTCGGTGAGCACCCGGTTGTGCTCCTCGGGCATCCCCCGGTTGAAGGAGCGCAGCCCCGCCTCCAGATGCGCCACCGGCAGCCGCGACTTCACCGCCGAGAGCGCGCCCGCCAGCGTCGAGTTGGTGTCCCCGTACACCAGCACCCAGTCCGGCCGCTCCCGGGCGAAGACCTCGTCCAGGGCGGCCAGCGCCGCCCCCGTCTGCACCCCGTGGCTGCCGGAGCCGACGCCGAGATGGACGTCCGGGGCGGGGATGGAGAGCCCGGAGAAGAAGACGTCGGAGAGATCGGCGTCGTAGTGCTGACCGGTGTGGACGATGACATGCCGGTGCTCGGTGGCCGCGAAGGCCGCCGCGACCGGAGCGAGCTTGACGAGCTGGGGGCGGGCCCCGACCACACTCAGAACCTTCACGCTGCCCCTGTTTCCTGGGTTCGTACCGCGATCGCCAGGCTGATCCCGCACCGGCCGCGCGTGGCGAATGCACCGGAAAACCGATCAAACCATGACGATGGTGCGGCCGGCGGGAATACCGGCCGGGATCACCGCCCGGCGTCGGCATCGGCACATCGGGAAAGGCGTGCGCATGGAGCCCTCGAACGGCACCCGGGGCCGGGTCGTCATGCTCGTCGACAACGGCGTCAAGGCCGACTCACGCGTCCAGAAGACCGCCCGCTCCGCCGCCGAGGCGGGGTGGGACGTCATCCTGCTCGGGGTGTCGCCCACCTCGAAGATCCAGAGCTGGCGGCTCGGCGGGGCCCGCGTACGGCTGATCCCCAAACCCGCCCATCTGGAGCCGCGCCGCCACGAGCTGCGCCATCCGCTGCTGCGCCGCCCACTGGCGTACCGCTCCCAGCGGATCGCCCGCTACCGGGTGCAGACCGCCAAGGCATGGCGCTCCGACCTGGCCTTCCGCCGGGCGGCGGCGACGGCCGCGCGCGGCGGCCACCCCGGCACCAGCGCGGGCGGCTCCCCGGCCCGGCTGCTGCTGCCGAGGGCGGCGGCCAGGGCGCTCGCCGCCTGGGTCGGGCTCCGGGCCCGGGAGACCGACCGGCTCCAGCGGCTGCGCGCCCCGCTGACCGCCCCGCTGGACCGCACCTCGACCGCCCTGTGGTCGAAGCTGATGGGCGAGCGCGCCTGGCGGCGGCTGATGCCCGGCCTCTGGGACTACGAGCTGGCCTTCGCCGCCCACATCGACGCCTTCGAACCCGATCTGATCCACGCCCACGACTTCCGGATGCTCGGCGTCGGGGCCCGGGCGGCGGTCCGGGCCAGGGCCCGGGGGCGGGCGGCCAGGCTGGTCTGGGACGCGCACGAGTACGTGCCCGGGCTGCCCGCCTTCCACGGCCGCTGGCTGCCGGGCCACATCGCCTGGGAGAAGGAGCACGCGCCCTTCGCGGACGCCGTGATCACCGTCTCGCCGCCGCTGGCCCGGCTGCTCCAGGAGGAGCACCGGCTGCCAGAGCCGCCCGCCGTCGTCCTGAACGCGCCGGTGACCCGCCCGGCGGCGGACGAGCTGGCGGACGCCCCGCCGCCGGGCGATCTGCGCGCCCTGTGCCGGATCGGCCCGGACACCCCGCTGCTGGTGTACGCCGGGGGCATCAGCCCGGTGCGCGGGGTGGAGACCGTCGTCGAGGCGCTGACCGCGCTGCCCGGCGTCCATCTCGCCCTGGTGTCGGTCACCCCGAGGAAGATGAAGGCCGTCGCGAGCACCAAGGTGGCCGCAGCCCGCGCGGGCGTCGCCGACCGGGTCCACTTCCTGCCGTACGTCCCGCACTGGCAGGTGCCCCAGTTCCTGGCCCCGGCGGACGCCGCCGTCAGCCCGCTGCGCCATCTCGCCAATCACGAGCTGGCCCTGAGCAATAAATTCTTCGAGTACGCGCGGGCCGGGCTGCCGCTGCTGGTGAGCGACATCCGGACGATGGCCGAGGTGGTCGCCGAGACCGGGACGGGCGAGGTCTTCCGGGCCGGGGACGCCGAGGACTTCGCCCGGGCGGCCCGGACCGTGCTCGCCGACCCGGAGCGCTACCGCGCCGCGTACCGCGCGCCGGGGCTGCTGGAGGGCTGGACCTGGGAGGCGCAGGCCGAGATCCTGGAGGCCCTCTACAGCCGGCTGCTCCCGGACCGGCCGCCCCTCCCGCCCCCGCCGTCGTCGTCGCTCTCGGCGAGCGTGCCGTCCGGGGACTCGCGGTAGTGCGCGCCGGTGCTGGGGCACTCCCACACCCCCGGCTCCCCGCCGCGCCCGGCCGGCCGCACCAGTCGCACCCCGGCCCGGCCCACCCAGCCCACCCGCTTCGCCGGGACCCCGGCGACCAGCGCGAAGTCGGGCACGTCCCGGGTGACCACGGCCCCGGCGGCGACCATCGCCCACCGGCCGATCCGCAGCGGGGCCACGCAGACCGAGCGCGCGCCGACCGACGCGCCCTCCGCGACGCTCACCCCCACCGGCTCCCAGTCGCCCGCGCCCTTCGGCCGGCCGTCCGGATCCACGGCGCGCGGATGGCGGTCGTTGGTGAGGACCGCCGCCGGGCCGATGAAGACGCCCCGCCCCAGCACGGCGGGCTCGTAGACCAGGGCGTGGTTCTGGAGCTTGCAGTGGTCGCCGATGCGCACACCCGCGCCGACATAGGCCCCGCGCCCGATCACACACCCCTCGCCCAGCCGGGCCCCCTCCCGGATCTGGGCCAGCTCCCAGACCCGGGTGCCCGCGCCGATCTCGGCGCTCTCGTCCACCTGCGCGGTGGGCAGGACCGTACAGCTCACCGTGTCACTCCTCGCGCACCCGGGGTCCGACGTGCGCCGAGCATAGGCCCGGTTTGACCCTCCGGAGCGATTCCCCGTACCCTTGACCCTCGGTGTGTTTCCCTACACACCCATCCCCTGAGCACCCACCTCCCGTCGGTCTCCCCGGCCCGGTTTCCCGGTCCGGTCCACCCGTACGGGGGAGGCCGCTCGTCCTTCCGGATCGTCACGGCCCCCGGGCCCGTGTGAGCGGCTGGCATCAGGGGTCCGATCCGAGCGAAAGAGAGATCCGCGTGTACGCCATCGTGCGCAGCGGTGGTCGCCAGCACAAGGTTGCTGTCGGCGACATCGTTGAGGTTGACAAGATTCCCACCGCCAAGGTTGGCGACACGGTAGAGCTCTCTACCCTGCTCGTGGTCGACGGCGAAGCCGTCACCAGCGACCCGTGGGTCCTGGCCGGGATCAAGGTCACCGCCGAGATCGTGGACCACCACAAGGGCGTCAAGATCGACATCCTGCGCTACAAGAACAAGACCGGCTACCGCCGTCGCCAGGGTCACCGTCAGCAGTACACGGCGATCAAGGTCACCGGCATCCCCACGGCCGCGAAGTAAGGGACTGAGGAGACATGGCACATAAGAAGGGCGCATCGTCCACTCGGAACGGTCGCGATTCCAATGCTCAGCGGCTCGGCGTGAAGCGCTTCGGCGGTCAGGTCGTCAACGCCGGTGAGATCCTGGTCCGCCAGCGCGGCACCCACTTCCACCCGGGCTCGGGCGTCGGTCGCGGCAGCGACGACACCCTGTTCGCGCTGAGCGCCGGAGCGGTCGAGTTCGGCCGTCACCGTGGCCGCAAGGTCGTGAACATCGTTCCGGTCGCTGGCTGATCGATTTACTTCGATTTCCCGGAGCCGTAGAACGGTTTTGGCCGCGGAGTATTCCGTGAGTTTTGCGTGGAGGCGGATCTCACTTCCCTTATCGGGAAGCGGGTCCGCCTCCGCTGTGTTACAGCTAGGAAAGTTCCGTAAACAATGGAGGCACACCCATGACCACCTTCGTGGACCGCGTCGAACTGCATGTCGCCGCGGGTAACGGAGGCCACGGCTGCGCCTCCGTTCACCGGGAGAAGTTCAAGCCGCTCGGCGGCCCCGACGGCGGAAACGGCGGTCGCGGCGGCGATGTGATCCTGGTGGTGGAGCAGTCGGTGACCACCCTGCTCGACTACCACCACAGCCCGCACCGCAAGGCCACCAACGGCCAGCCCGGAGCCGGTGACAACCGCTCCGGCAAGGACGGCCAGGACCTGATCCTGCCGGTCCCGGACGGCACCGTCATCCTCGACAAGCAGGGCAATGTCCTCGCCGACCTCGTCGGCCAGGGCACCACCTTCGTCGCGGGCCAGGGCGGCCGCGGCGGCCTCGGCAACGCGGCGCTCTCCTCCGCCCGCCGCAAGGCCCCCGGCTTCGCGCTGCTCGGCGAGCCCGGCGAGTTCCGCGATGTCGTGATGGAGCTCAAGACCGTCGCCGACGTGGCGCTGGTCGGCTACCCGAGCGCAGGCAAGTCCTCGCTGATCTCGGTGCTCAGCGCCGCCAAGCCGAAGATCGCGGACTACCCCTTCACCACCCTGGTGCCCAACCTGGGCGTCGTCACCGCCGGTTCCACCGTCTACACCATCGCGGACGTCCCCGGTCTGATCCCCGGCGCCAGCCAGGGCAAGGGCCTCGGCCTGGAGTTCCTGCGCCATGTCGAGCGCTGCTCGGTGCTGGTGCACGTACTGGACACCGCGACGCTGGAGTCCGACCGCGACCCCGTCTCCGACCTCGATGTCATCGAGGCCGAGCTGAAGCAGTACGGCGGCCTGGACGACCGGCCCCGGATCGTCGTCCTCAACAAGGTCGACATCCCCGACGGCCAGGACCTCGCGGAGATGATCCGCCCCGAGCTGCTCGCCCGCGGCTACCAGGTCTTCGAGGTCTCGGCCGTCGCCCGCACCGGGCTGAAGGAGCTGTCCTTCGCCCTCGCCGGGATCATCGCCGAGGCCCGCGCCGCCAAACCCGTCGAGGAGGCCACCCGTATCGTCATCCGCCCCAAGGCGGTCGACGACACCGGCTTCACCGTCGTCCGCGAGGAGGGCGACCTCTACCGGGTGCGCGGCGAGAAGCCCGAGCGCTGGGTCCGCCAGACCGACTTCAGCAACGACGAGGCCGTCGGCTATCTGGCCGACCGGCTCAGCCGCCTCGGCGTCGAGGAGAAGCTGATGAAGGCCGGCGCGCGCGCCGGTGACGGCGTCGCCATCGGCCCCGAGGACAACGCGGTCGTCTTCGACTGGGAGCCGACCATGATGGCGGGCGCGGAGATGCTCGGCCGCCGCGGCGAGGACCACCGTCTGGAGGCCCCCCGGCCCGCCGCCCAGCGCCGCCGCGACCGCGAGGCCGAGCGGGACGACCCGCAGCGCGAGTACGACGAGTTCCACCCGTTCCAGTGACGGAACCGATCCGGTGAGGAACCGATCCGGTGACGGGAGCGATCCCGTCCCGGACCGTTTCCGTCACCGGCGGTCCCCGCCGATCCCCATGACGAAAGGCCCGAGCGCTCCGCCGGGCCTTTTCGCCGTTCCCCGCCCCCGCCGGCCGGGGGCGGTCCCCCGTCCCGCCGACGGTCCACTCTGGTCAGCGCGGCCGCCCGTACCGCTCTCGCGGACCGGGTCTCTTCGGCGTGTCCCGATGCGCCGCGGGCGGCACGGCACGCTGATGCCGTAAGTGTTCTGGAGAGCGGTAAAAGCGGTGGAAACCGCGCAAAAAGGACTGGGCGGACGAGCGGAGCACCTGTGAAGATCTCTTTCCTCATCCACACCATCTACGGAATCGGCGGGACCATCCGGACCACGCTCAATCTGGCGGAGGAACTCGCCGCCGAGCACGAGATCGAGATCGTCTCGGTCTTCCGCCACCGCAATGTCCCCCTCTTCGACATCGACCCCCGCATCACCGTCGTCCCCCTGGTCGACACCCGCCCCGGCTCGCCCGCCCAGGAGAAGGACCACCCCGAGCACCGCACCCCGGCCGTGCTCTTCCCCCGCTCGGAGGCGCGGTACGAGGAGTACAGCGCCCTCACCGACCGGCGGGTGCGCGAGCACTACGCCGCCTCCACCGCCGATGTCGTCATCGGCACCCGCCCCGGCCTGGTCGTCTACGCCGCCCGCTGCGCGCCCCCGGGCGCGGTGGTCATCGGCCAGGAGCACATGAGCCACAACCACCACAGCGAGGCCCTCCGCGAGGAGATGCGCCCCCACCTCGCCGCGCTCGACGCCTTCGTGACCGTCTCCGAGGGCGACGCGGCCGTCTGGCGGGCCCGGATGCCCCTCCCGGACACCCGGGTCCTCGCCATCCCCAACAGCGTCCCCCGGCCCGTCGTGGCCCCTTCCGCGCTGACGGCCCCCGTCGTCGTCGCCGCGGGCCGGCTCTCCCGCGAGAAGCAGTACGAGGTGCTGATCCGCGCCTTCGCCAAGGTCGTCGCCGAGCACCCGGAGTGGACCCTGCGGATCTGCGGCTCGGGCGCGGAGAAGGACCGGCTCCGCCGCTGCGTCCAGAAACATCTGATGAGCAACCACGTCCTGCTGATGGGGCCGCGCTCGCCGATCGACCCGGAGTGGGTCAAGGGCTCCGTCGCCGTCTCCACCTCCCGCCACGAGTCCTTCGGCATGACCCTCGTCGAGGCGATGCGCAACGGCCTGCCCGTCGTCAGCACCGACTGCGACTACGGCCCCCGCGAGATCCTCAAGGACGGCGAGGACGGACTGCTCACACCGGTCGGCAAGGCCGACGCGGTGGCCGCCGCGCTGCTCACGCTCATCGAGGACGAGGGACTGCGCCGCAAGATGGGGGCCGCCGCCGCCCGCAACTCCCGCCGGTTCGACCCCTCCGCCGTCGCCCGGCGGTACGCGGACCTCTTCGCCGAACTCGGCGCGGGCGACCGGGCCTCCGCCTCCCCCCTTCCGGAAGGCAGCGGCACCGGCAGCGGCACCGGCACCGGCGGCGGTACCGCGCCGGACGCCGTCTTCGAACCGGTGGCGGACTGCGTCGCGGAGGACGACGGCTCGCTGACCGTCACCCTCGTCACCCCGCCGGACGCCGTGCTCACCCACCCCGGACTGCGCCTGGTCTGCGTCCGCACCGGCGGCTCCGGCGCGGCGGACGAGCGGATCTACCCCTTCCGCCCGGACGGCACCGCGACCGTCCCGGCCGGCGACGAGTTCGCCGAGGGCCAGTGGCTCTGCACCGCCGACCGCCCCGGCGGCGGCCGCCGCACCGTACTGCTGAGCCGCTCGGTCGACCAGCGCGGCTCGCTCCTCGCCCCCGGCCGGCTCGTCCCCGGCTCCGGGGTGCGCCACCGGGTGCCCCACCGGCGCGGCCCCCGCCACCAGCTCGCACTGCGCTCCTGGGTACGGCCCGTGCACGCCGAGGCCGGCGACATCAGCCGCTCCGGCACCCGGCTCACCCTCCGGGGCCGGCTGCTGGGCCCCGCCCTGCCCGCGGGCCGCCCCGAGCTGGTCCTGCGCCGCCGGGGCGGTCCCGAGGAGGAGATCGTCCTCCCCGCCGACCGGGAGGGCCCGCACGGCTTCCTGGCCGTCATCGACGGCGAGACGCCCGCCGCCCGCCAGCTGACCCCGAACGACGTCTGGGAGGTCTGGCTGCGCCCGGCCCCCGGCCGGGAGCCGGTGCGGGTCGCCCGTCTCCTCGACGACGTCGTCGACAAGAGCGGAGTCTTCGTCTACCCGGACGCCCTCACCCACAAGCGCCGCCCGCTGCTGCTGCCGCGCCGGGTGCTGCGCAGGCTGTTCGGCAGGCCCCAGCGGCTGGTGAAAGTCTCACTCGGCTACGAGGGGGACAATGGACTCGTCCTGAGACTCACCGACCGGCCCACCGACCGGTCCGCCAAGCGATGACGGCGGACCCGGCGGACCCGGCGGACCCGTCCGCCGATGACGGCGACCCGCCCCGCCAGGGGCGCAAACCCGCCTCGTCTGTGGCGTCCGTCACGGCCCGATCGAGGGTCCCCGGCCCCAACCTCCCTGGCCACCGAGTGAACGCGCGGTGGACCCGGGGGAAGTGTCCCCCCATACCCGCCTTGCGATGCGGTCACACAGAGTGCGACCATCGCACCGTCTCACTCGTCTGAAGGTAGGTCGTTCTGTGTCTGTGCCGCACGAAGCCAAGCCCCGTACCACGGCAGTCGTCCTCGCCGGGGGTACCGGCCAGCGCGTGGGTCTGTCGATCCCGAAGCAGCTGCTGAAGATCGCCGGCAAGGCTGTCATCGAGCACACACTGACGATCTTCCAGCAGGCCGACTCCATCGACGATGTGATCGTGCTGATGGCCCCCGGGTTCGTACCCGACGTCGAGAAGATCGTCGCCAAGGCCGGACTGACCAAGGTCACCAAGGTCATCGAGGGCGGCTCCACCCGCAACGAGACCACCGAGCGCGCCATCGCCGCCCTCGGCGAGGGCCTGGCCGAGGGCGAGGACCGCAATGTCCTCTTCCACGACGCCGTCCGCCCGCTGCTGTCACAGCGAGTGATCCAGGACTGCGTGGACGCGCTGGAGCGCTACCAGGCCGTCGACGTCGCTATCCCCTCCGCGGACACCATCATCGTGACCCGCACCCACGGCGAGGACGGCGAGTTCATCACCGACGTGCCGGACCGCTCCCGGCTGCGCCGCGGCCAGACCCCGCAGGCGTTCAAGCTCTCCACCATCCGCCGGGCCTACGAGGTCGCCGCCGGGGACCCCAACTTCCAGGCCACCGACGACTGCTCGGTGGTCCTGAAGTACCTGCCCGACGTGCCGATCCACGTGGTCGCGGGCGACGAGTACAACATGAAGGTCACCCAGCCCGTCGATGTCTTCATCACGGACAAGCTCTTCCAGCTCGCCTCCACCGCCGCCCCCCGCCAGGCCGACGAGGCCGCCTACCGCGAGCTGCTGGAAGGCCGCACGCTGGTCGTCTTCGGCGGCTCCTACGGCATCGGCGCGGACATCGCCGAGCTGGCCAGGACCTACGGCGCCCAGGTCTACGCGCTGGGCCGCTCCACCACCGGCACCCATGTCGAGAACCCGGAGCACGTGGACGACGCCCTCTCCAAGGCGTACTCCGAGACCGGCCGGATCGACTACGTCATCAACACCGCGGGCGTCCTGCGCATCGGCAAGCTCGCCGAGACGGACAACAGCACCATCCAGGAAGCGCTGAACGTCAATTACCTGGCCCCGGTGCAGATCGCCCGTGCCTCGTACAAGTACCTGGCGGAGACCAAGGGCCAGCTGCTGCTCTACACCTCCTCCAGCTATACCCGAGGCCGTGCCGAGTACAGCCTTTACTCCTCCACCAAGGCCGCCATGGTGAATCTGACCCAGGCGCTCTCCGACGAGTGGGCGAATGACGGGATCCGCGTCAACTGCGTCAATCCCGAGCGGACCGCGACCCCGATGCGCACCAAGGCCTTCGGCGCGGAGCCCGCGGGCAGCCTCCTCTCCTCCGAGGCCGTCGCGCGCACCTCTCTCGACGTACTGCTCTCGGAGCTGACCGGCCATGTCATCGACGTGCGCCAGCAGGACCCGACCCGGGGCGCGAGCGAGGCGTCCGGATTTGAACAGGCACTCGCCGCGGTCCTGACCCGCGAAGAAGATATGCAATAATTCGCTGTTAAAGCGATGAATGCTGCCACAGCAGTTTCACAGCAGTTTTACGGGCCTCCATGCCCCTCCCTGTGTGCGAAATGCCGGGGATACCGGGGGCGTGGGGGCCCGGCCGTGCGCTGTGTGAAGTCCTGACTCCGCCTTCGGGTTGCGAAGTTCCGGATTCGCAATTCTCGCAAAGAGGATCAAATCACACCCTTGGAGCAGGTTCTTCGTGATTTCCACAGCCATTCGTCTGGCGCGCGTCGGCAGCCTGTCCGAGCTGGCCGCCGCGGTTCTCCTCGGACTCGGCTATCCCTGCGTCATGATCGCCGCACTGCTGCCGAACGTCTGGATGTTCGCCGCCGCGGCGACCGCCACCTACGCGGCCGACTGGTATCTGCACCGCAAGGGCAGCTATCTGATCAACCGCCTCGGCAAGGTGCGCGTCGGCATCACCATCCGCTTCCTGCTGCGCCAGGTGATGCTGATCCTGCTGCTCGCCCGTGAGGGCCTCGCCGAGACCACGCTCTTCTACGTGGCCGTCGCCGGCTTCCTGATCTTCTACGGCATCCAGGCCCCGCACGGCGCGCTGGTGACCCTGATCCGGCTCCGCCGCGGCATGCCGGTCGTCACCCGCAACGTCGACCTCCAGGCCCTCGGCATCCCCGACGCGCCGCCGGCCGCCCTCCGGGTCCGCGCCGCCGAGAAGATACTGCACATGGACATCCCGGCGGTCCTCGGCGTGCTGCTCGCCACCGCCCTGAACCGGGACGCCATCGGCTACGCGGGCCTCGCCGTCAGCCTCGGCCTCGCCGTGCTCTACATCCTGGCGCTCGCCCCGTATCTGCGCCGCAAGCGCCGGGTCCCGGCCGCCCCGGAGGTCCTCGAAGCGGTCAGCGACTGGCTGCGCGAGTACCGGCCCACCGTCGTCCTGTACTTCTCCGGCTCCAAGGAGTCCGCCTACCAGGCCAACATGTGGCTGGAGACGATGGAGAACGTCGACGGCCGGCCGCTGATCATCATGCGCGAGCGCGGACTGGTCAACAAGCTCCACCCGACCACCGTCCCCGTCATCTGCGTCCCCGGCGCGACCCACCTGATGAACATGGACCTCTCCTCGGTCCGGGTGGCGCTCTACGCGGCCAACGTCGGCAAGAACATCCACCTGCTGCGCGTGCCCACCATCCAGCACGTCTTCATCGGCCACGGCGACAGCGACAAGCTCGCCAGCGTCAACCCGTACAGCAAGGTGTACGACGAGGTCTGGACCGCCGGCCGGGCCGGCCGCGACCGCTACGCCCTCGCCGACGTCGGCGTCCGCGACGACGACATCGTCGAGGTCGGACGCCCCCAGCTCGCGCCCATCAAGTCCTGGACCGGCACCCCGAAGAACCCCATCCCGACGGTGCTCTACGCGCCCACCTGGGAGGGCTGGGACGACAACCCGGGCAACACCTCGCTGCTGCTCGCCGGCGAGAACATCATCAGCCGGCTGCTGACCGCCGAGCACCCGGTGCGCGTGATCTACAAGCCGCACCCCTTCACCGGCATCCGCGACAAGGAGGCCAAGGTCGTCCACCAGCGGATCCGGGCGATGATCGCGGAGTCCAACGAGGCCCGTCTCACCGACCCCCGCTGGTCGGGACAGGCCGAGTCCGCCAAGCCCGCGCAGGAGGCCGCCCGCGAGGAGATGGCCCGCATCTCGGCCGAGCTGACCGCGCTCGCCAAGCCGGGCCGCGCGCGCCGCGACTCTGCCGAGGAGTCGCGCGACTCGCTCGCCGACCCGCAGCGACTGGAGCGGATCAAGGAGCTCCGGGCCGAGTGGAACGAGGCCTACTGGCTCTCCAAGGGCTGGTGGGAGCACCTGGTCGTGACCGGTGCCGAGCCCAAGCTGTACGACTGCTTCAACGAGTCCGACGCGATGGTCTCCGACATCTCCAGCGTGGTCTCGGACTTCATGGCCAGCGGCAAGCCGTACGCCCTGACCGACTCCGCCGAGCTGGGCGCCGCCGAGTTCCAGCGCCAGAACACCGCCGCCCGCGCGGCGGTCGTCCTGACCAACAGCGCGGAGGAGCTGGACGTGCTGCTGGCGGCCGTCGCCTCCCCGGAGCGCGATCTGCTGGCGGCGGACCGCCAGGAGCTGAAGGAGTACCTCCTCGGCCCCGACAGCCCCTCCTCCATGGAGCGCTTCAACGCCGCCGTACAGGCCCTCGCGGCCGAGTCCGAGGCCCGCAACCTGGGCGTCGAGCAGCGGCTGAACGAAGAGGCGCAGTTCGAGCTGAACCTTCAGCCCGACGCCGGACCGGAGGCCGTCCCGGCCGAGGCCGAGTCCCTCGACCGGGCCTGACCCAACCGGCCTCACCGGCCACACCAGCGCCGCCAGGGCCCGCACGGCATCCGCCGTGCGGGCCCGGCCGGCTGTCCAGCCGGTGAAATGCCGGGGCGTCCGGGGCCCGCCCTGACATAGATTCCCTCTGTGACAGTGGCAAGACAGCAGGTAACCCAGGCCCGCAGGATCGTCGTCAAGGTCGGCTCCTCCTCCCTGACCACCGCCTCGGGCGGCCTCGACGCCGACCGGGTGGACGCGCTCGTGGACGTGCTCGCGACGGTCCGGTCGGGAGGCGAGAAGGAGATCGTCCTGGTCTCCTCCGGCGCGATCGCGGCCGGGCTCGCGCCCCTGGGCCTGGCCCGCCGCCCCAAGGACCTCGCCCGCCAGCAGGCCGCCGCCAGCGTCGGCCAGGGCCTTCTGGTCGCCCGCTACACCGCCTCTTTCGCCCGCTACGGCGTACGGGTCGGCCAGGTGCTGCTCACCGGCGACGACACCAGCCGCCGCGCCCACTACCGCAACGCCTACCGGACCCTGGACCAGCTGCTCGCCATGGGCGCAGTCCCCGTGGTCAACGAGAACGACACCGTCGCCACCGACGAGATCCGCTTCGGCGACAACGACCGGCTGGCCGCCCTGGTCGCCCATCTCGTCCGCGCCGATCTGCTGGTCCTCCTCTCGGACGTGGACGGGCTCTACGACGGGGATCCGGCCAGGCCCGGCAGCTCCCGCGTCGACGAGGTGCGCGGCCCCGCCGACATCGCCCATGTCGAGACCGGCGGCGCGGGCAGGGCGGGCGTCGGCACCGGAGGCATGGCCACCAAGGTGGAGGCCGCCAGGATCGCGGCCGCGGCCGGCGTCCCGGTCGTCCTCACCTCCGCCGTGCACGCCGCCGACGCGCTCGCCGGCAGAAGCACCGGCACCTTCTTCCACCGCACCGGACGCCGCTCGGCGGACCGGCTGCTCTGGCTCGCCCACGCCTCCACCCCGCGGGGCGCGCTGATCCTCGACGACGGAGCGGTGGAAGCGGTCGTCCACGGCCGCAAGTCGCTGCTGCCGGCCGGGATCGCCGCGGTCGAGGGCGAGTTCAGCGCCGGGGACCCGGTGGAGCTGCGCGACGCCCGGGGCGGCGCGATCGCCCGGGGGCTGGTCAACTTCGACGCCAAGGAGATCCCCCAGCTCCTCGGCCGCTCCACCCGCGACCTCGCCAGGGAGCTGGGTCCCGAGTACGAGAGGGAAGTCGTACACAGGGACGATCTGGTCGTCCTGCACCCCTGAAACGGCTGAAAGTCCCGCCAACCAACAGGGACCTTTACCAAAACCACCCCATGTTCCGTCCAGGACTGGTCAACTTTGTTGCGGGGGATGCCGGGGTACAAGCAGGACGACACATGCAAACAGGAGGCCGCCGGTGAGACGAGCGCGCCCAGGGGATGTGCCCCGAGGAACCGGGGGCGTCCCGAACATCCGCAGGACCGCGGGCGACCACACCCGAAGGACGGCGGGTGAGAAACGACCCCTGACGAGTGTCGAGGCGGGCGCCGACTTCGAGGGCGCCGACTTCGACGACTCCGAGGAGGGGCACGAACAGGACCGGGCGGAGCGGCGGCCGCGTTCCCGGGGCGAGGGCCGGGCGCCGCACCCCGGCCCGGCGGGCCGGACGGGAGAGGCACAGGCCCGCGCCGAGGAACGGACGCAGTCCAAGCTCTGGCACATCACCCTCAGCGTCGCCGGCGCCGAGGCACCGCTCAAGGAGGTCAGGCGTGGTCTCGAACAGCTGGCCCATGACCACCCCTTCCTGCTGACCAGCCGGTACGCGGTCGATCACGCCGAGATCCGGTACTGGGAGGAGGCACAGGACCTGCACGACGCGGCGGCCGTCGCGCTCCGGCTGTGGGGCGAGCACCGCTCCACGTCGAAGCTGCCGCCGTGGAAGATCGTGGGGCTGGAGGTCATCGACCGGCAGACCTACCACCAGCGGATCGCGGAGGGCTACGGCCCGCCGCCCGCGTCCCCGGTGGGTGTCCATCCCTTCTGAGCACCCGGGGTCTCCATCTCGCAGTGCGGGACAAGACGGAATACGGGCCGGACGGCTGCGGCGAGCGCACTACCCTGCGGGTATGACCACGCCCTCGCCGCTTTCGCCGTACGACAACCTCACCCCGGTCACCCAGGCTGCCTACCGGGCCCGCTCCGCGGCCGCCGACCTCGCGCCACTGCCGCGCTCGGCGAAGGACGACGCGCTGCTGGCGATCGCCGACGCGCTTGAGGTCCGTACGAGTGAAGTCGTCTCGGCCAATGCCGAGGACATCGCCCGCGCCAGGGAGGCGGGCACCAGCGAGTCGATCATCGACCGGCTCACGCTCACCCCGGAGCGGGTGCGGGCGATCGCCGCCGACGTCCGCCATGTCGCCGCCCTGCCCGACCCGGTCGGCGAGGTGGTGCGCGGCTCCACCCTGCCCAACGGCATCGATCTGCGGCAGATCAGGGTGCCCCTCGGCGTGGTCGGCATCATCTACGAGGCCCGGCCCAATGTCACCGTCGACGCCGCCGCCCTCTGCCTCAAGTCGGGCAACGCGGTCCTGCTGCGCGGCTCCTCCTCCGCGTACTCCTCCAACACGGCGCTGGTGCGGGTGCTCCGCGACGCGATCGGCGGGGCGGGGCTGCCCGCCGACGCGATCCAGCTGGTGCCCGGGGAGTCCCGCGACTCGGTCCAGGAGCTGATGCGCGCCCGGGGCCTGGTGGACGTGCTGATCCCGCGCGGCGGCGCGGGCCTGATCCGCACGGTGGTCGAGCAGTCCACCGTCCCTGTCATCGAGACCGGCACCGGCAACTGCCATGTGTATGTCGACGCCGAGACCGACATCGACATGGCCGTCGACATCCTGATCAACTCCAAGGCCCAGCGCCCCAGCGTCTGCAACGCGGCCGAGAGCCTCCTCGTCCACCAGGACATCGCCGCGGCCTTCCTGCCGCGCGCCCTGGACGCCCTCGCGGAGGCCGGGGTCACCGTCCACGGCGACGAGCGGGTGCGGGCGCACGCCGCCGAGGCCGGGACCAAGGCCACGGTCGTCGCGGCCACCCCGGAGGACTGGGAGACCGAGTACCTCTCCTACGACATCGCCGCCGCGGTGGTGGACTCGCTGGACGCGGCGGTGGCCCACATCCGGCTCTGGTCCTCCGGCCACACCGAGGCGATCGTCACCACCTCGCAGGCGGCGGCCCGCCGCTTCACCCAATTGGTCGACTCCACCACGGTCGCGGTGAACGCCTCCACCCGCTTCACCGACGGCGGCCAGTTCGGCTTCGGCGCGGAGATCGGCATCTCCACCCAGAAGCTGCACGCCCGAGGCCCCATGGGGCTGCCCGAGCTGACCTCCACGAAGTACATCGTCACCGGCGACGGCCATATCCGCTGAACCTCCCTCCACCACTTCGCACCCTCCGCCCGCCCGGCGCGCGACCGGTCGCGCGGGCGGAGGGAGAGTTCCTCCTCGGTCTGCCCAAACCCGGCGGCCGGGTCTACTCTGATGGCGTGCCGGACGACGTGGGGGGCAGGCCGTTCCCGGACGGCTGGGAGCCCGACGACGACCGCGGAGGCGCGGACGAGGACTTCGCCCCCGTGGTGTTCGACGAGGACTTCGTCAAGGCCGCCCTGATCCGCGAACCCAGCGCCGTCGAACGCCTGCTGGCCGCCGCCCGGGCCCGCGCCGAGGCCGAGGCCGCCCGCGCCGCCGCCGCGGCCCATGACGACGGACACGGCCTCCACGACCGCGACCGGCTCCGGGACGACGAGAGTCACCCCGACGACGAGGACGGCCCCTACGGCAGCCACGGCGGCGCTCTGCGCCCCTACCGGGGCACCGCCCGCTGGCACCGCCCGGTGGCCTGGGTGCTCGCCCTGCTGATGGGCATCGGGATGGTCGCGCTCGCCTTCACCGCCGTGTACCGGGGAGCCTCAGGCAGCCGCCAGGACCAGGTGCCCGCGCCCGCGACCAGCGGTGTCGACGCCACCACCTCCACCGCCGACCGGCTCGTCGTCCCCTCCCTCTCCACCGGCCCCGGAGCGCCCTGACCCCCCTTCGCCGCGCTCCCCACGCACCCGCCCATGAACACCTTCGTGGGAACTCGTCAGAGTTTGTCGCCCCCTGCGGTGTTTATCAGGGCTCCGCCAGACCGAGCCTCAAGGTATGGCAGGTCGGGGAGACCCGCCTGAGGGAACACCCGAGGGAACACCCGAAGGGCTTCCCGGGGGCGGAGAGGACGAGTACCGGTTCGTCGTCTTCGACGAATCGTTCGTACAGGCTGCGCGGCTTCAGGAGTTCTCCGCGACGGAGCGGATGGGCCCCCACGCGCCCGCCGTGCGCTCGCTCCCCGTCTGGCGTCTTGGAACCGGTTCCACACCGGCCCTCCTCCTGGTCCTGGTCGTGGCCGTCGCCGTCGTCTTCGGCACGGCGATCTATCTGAGCCTCCGCCCGCCGCACCACACCTCGCCCGCGAAACGGGCCGAACCCCTGCGCGTCACCCTGATCCCCCTCGCCCCCTCGGGCCCTGTCCCCGGCGGCACCCCCACCGATCTCCAGGCCCGCGGCCCCGCCGCGCGATTCCGCGCCGGCGCCGCGGGGATCGCCCTCCCCGGCGTCCGCCCCACCGAGAACTTCTCCGTGAGCCAGGTGATGGCCGCGCTCACCACCGCCAAGGACTATCTGGTGGAATCCTCGCTCGACCCCGATGTGCTCACCGGCGGTGCGATCCGGCCGGTGCGGGTGCTGCTCGACCCCGACCAACTGGAGCAGTTCGACCGCAGCATGGCCAGGCCCGCCGCGGACGGCCGCCACGCCGCCACCGGCTGGCTGGTCCGCTACGACCCGGCCGAGGTCGCCCTCGCCGCCCCGGAGGTGCGCGTCGGGGGCACTCTCCATGTCACCGAGACGAGCCCCGACACCCTGGAAGTGACCTCGGACCACACCTTCGCCTATGTCCTCCGCCCCGCCGGGGACACCGCTCCCGCCGCCCGGAGCGGCGCGGGCGGGGCCTCGCTCTTCACCGTCCGCCGGGAGCTGCGCTTCCGGTTCGACCGGGAGGATCTTCTGAGGCACCGGACGGAGCTGCTGACCAGCTCGGTACAGGCAGGACCGCAGAGCTGCTCGGCCGAGACCGCCGGGGTGCTGCGCCCGCTGCTGGCGGGCCGCAGCCCGTCCACCCGCGCCCCGGCCGGCACCGACCCGTACGCGCTGGGCGACACCACTCCGGCGCTCTGCGGCTCCCTCGCCCCGGGGGCCCAGCCCCACCACCCGCTCCGGCCCCGGGCCCCCGGCCGCTGACCGGGCCCCGGCCGGCCGCCTCAGCTCGCGGTGCCGTCTCCGGTGCCGCCGCTTCCGTTCCCGTTGCCGTTGCCGCTTCCGCCGCTGTTTCCGGTGAACTTGTCCCGCAGCTTGCCGCCCAGGTCGCCCGCGCCGCCGGCTATGTCCCCGACCAGCTTCATCAGCGGATCCTTGCTGGTGCGCACGGTGTCCGCGTAGTGCGAGGCGGACTCGCGGAGCGAGTCGGTGACCGAGGTGTCCCGGTCCTCCGAGCGCCTGGGGTAGTGGCCGTCCATGATCCGCTGGTAGTCGCGGCTCTCGGCCCACTTCTTCAGCTCGGCCGCCCGCACGGTGGTGAACGGGTGCGAGCGCGGCAGCACATTGAGGATCTTCAGCACGGAGTCGCGGAGATCGCCTCCCGCCTCGTACTCCTCGGCCTGCTCCAGGAACGCGTCCACGTTCATCTCATGGAGGTGATTGCCGCCGGCGATCTTCATCAGCCCGCGCATCGAGGCCTGGAGATCCTGTCCCACCAGCAGCCCCGCCCGGTCCGCCGACAGCTCCGACTTGCGGAACCACTCCCGGAGCGCGGTGACGATTGCCATGATCGCCACATTGCCGAGCGGGATCCAGGCGACCTTGAGCGCGAGATTGGTGAGGAAGAGCAGGACCGTGCGGTAGACGGAGTGGCCGGAGAGGGCGTGACCCACCTCGTGGCCCACGACCGCCCGCATCTCCTCCTCGTCCAGCAGCTCCACCAGACCGGTGGTCACCACGATGATCGGCTCGTCGAGGCCGATGCACATGGCGTTGGGGCGCGGATCCTGGGTGACGTACATCGCCGGGACCTTCTCCAGGTCCAGGATGTAACAGGCGTCCCTCAGCATGGAGTGGAGATGGGCGAACTGCCGCTCTCCCACCCGTACCGAGTCGGAGAGGAAGAGCAGCCGCAGACTGCGCTCCGGTAGCAGCCCGCTCAGCGCCTTGAAGACGGTGTCGAACCCGGTGAGCTTGCGCAGCGCGATCAGCGCCGAGCGGTCCGCGGGATGTTCGTACGCCCGGGAGGAGATGCCGGGGAAGCGCTTCCGCTGCCGACTCGGCACATTCTCCTGATTGCTTTCGGTCATTCATGCCCCCTGTGTGACCCGGATGGTGCTTGGTGCGTCATGGTGCGGTGATGGGTGTGGCTGATGTGCTCGTCCCCCTGACAGACCCCAGCGTAGGCGGTGGGCCCAGTGGCCGTCGGAGCCTGTGGATAACCCCGGAACGGCCAGGCGTCGCAAGCCCTGTGCCGACCCGGCGCCGCCGCCGGAACGGCGTCGTGATCACCACAACGACCGAGTCGGCGTGAGCGTGCCCGAGCCGCCCGCATACGATGTGGGCGAAGTCTCTCCGCTTTGTTTCTCCGATCGATAAGGGCCCGCCGAAGATGAGCCTCACCAGCACCGCCACCCACCTGGTCACTCTCGCCGAGGGCGCCGAGGGCGGGGGCCGCCACCAGAGCCTCGAACCGATCGTCACCGGCGCCGGCGCGCTGGCCGTGCTCCTGCTGCTGCTGTGGATCACCACCCGCTTCAACCGCGACCGCTGACGGCCGGGGGGTCGGGCCGGGCCGCCGTGCCAGTAGGCTCTGCACGCATGGGAGAGCACGAAGTGCCGGTGGGCTCAGTGCCCGGCCGGCGGCGACTCGGCGTGATGGGCGGGACGTTCGACCCGATCCACCACGGACACCTGGTGGCCGCCAGTGAGGTGGCCGCCCTGTTCCACCTCGACGAGGTGGTGTTCGTGCCGACCGGGCAGCCGTGGCAGAAGAGCGAGAAAGCGGTCTCGCCCGCCGAGGACCGCTATCTGATGACGGTCATCGCCACGGCGTCCAACCCGCAGTTCTCGGTCAGCCGGATCGACATCGACCGCCCGGGGCCGACGTACACCATCGACACCCTGCGGGATCTGCGCTCCCTCAACACGAACGCGGACCTGTTCTTCATCACCGGAGCCGACGCGCTCTCGCAGATCCTCGGCTGGCGGGACGCCACCGAGCTGTTCTCGCTGGCGCACTTCGTCGGTGTGACCCGGCCGGGTCACGATCTGACGGACGACGGACTGCCCGAGGGGAAGGTCTCCCTGGTGGAGGTCCCCGCGCTGGCGATCTCCTCGACCGACTGCCGGGGGAGGGTCGCCCAGGACGACCCGGTCTGGTATCTCGTGCCCGACGGTGTGGTGCGCTACATCGACAAGCGGCAGTTGTACCGCGGCGAGTGAGCCGCGGAGAGGGGCACCGGTGAACGACCAGCAGAACCCGTACGACCCGTATTACCCGCAGCCGGGGATCGTCGGCTACGACGAGTACGGGCAGCCGGTCTATGAACAGCCCCAGCAGCCCCAGCAGTACGACCCGTACGCACAGCAGCAGCAACAACAACCGCAGCAGCCGCCGGACCCGGGTCACGGCCAGGTGTACGGCTATGACCCGTACGTGCAGCCGCAGCCCGTGTCGTACCAGCAGCCCCAGCAGTACGACCCGTACGCCCAACAGCAGCCGGACCCTGGGCGCGCCCAGGGATACGGCCAGGGATACGAACCCTCCGGGCCGTCGCAGCCGCCCCAGCAGCCGCCCCAGCCCCAGCCCCAGCAGGCTCCGCCCGCCCCCGCGGAGGCCGAGCGGAGCCGTGCCGAAGCCGTCGTCCCCGGTCAGCGGCGGCCCGAGGGCGAACGCGACTACCGCACCGAACAGTTCTCCTTCATAGAGGAGCCGGACGCCGACTCCGAAGACGTCATCGACTGGCTGAAGTTCACCGAGAGCCGTTCCGAGCGGCGCGAGGAGGCCAAGCGTCGCGGCCGCGTCCGGAACATCGCCCTCATCGTGGTCCTGGCGCTTGTCGTCGTGGGCGCGGGCGGCTATCTCTGGTACGCGCAGACACGGCCCGGCCAGTCGTCGGAGGGCGGCTCGTCCGCCGCGGGCCCGCAGAAGCGGGACGTGATCGTGCTGCATCTCCACAACACCAAGAAGAAGGGCACCTCCACGGCCCTTCTCGTGGACAACGTCACCACCCGGCAGGCCGCCACCGTCCTGCTGCCGGGCGCGCTCACCGTCGCCAATGACGACGGCACCGTGACCACCCTCGCCAAGTCCGTCGAGGACGACGGCTCGGACGGCACCCGGGAGGCGGTCGGCACCCTCCTCGGCGCGAAGATCACCGGCACCTGGCGGCTGGACACCCCCTTCCTGGAGAACCTGGTGGAACTGGTCGGCGGCATCGACCTGACCACCGACACCGCCGTTCCCGGGGCCAAGAGCGGCGACGCCCCGCTGGTCGAGAAGGGCGAGAACCGGACTCTGAACGGCCGCGCGGCCGTCGCGTACGCCACCCACCGCGCGCCCGGCGAGGCCGAGCCCCGGCAGCTCGCCCGGTTCGGCCAGGTCATGCAGGCCGTGCTGAAGAAGCTCCCGAGCGACGCCAGGTCGGCCACCGTCACCGTGGAGACCCTCGCGCAGATCCTCGACCCCTCCCTCACCGAGAGTGACCTGGGCGCTTCGCTGGCGAAGCTGGCCGAGCGCGCCAAGGGCGGCGACCACAAGACGGAGCTGCTCCCCGTGCAACAGGACGGCACCCTCACCGCACAGGCCTCCGGCACGGTCGTCAAGGACATCCTCGGCGGCTCGGTCAGCGCACCCGACAAGGGGGACGCCGTCCGCGTCGGCATCAGGAACGCCACCGGCGCCACCACGGCCACCGAGACCGCCCGGGTCTCCCTGGTCAACGGCGGCTACGCGGTCGTCGACAGCGGCAAGGCCGACCCCGCGATCACCTCACAGGTCACCTACGGTGACGAGGCGCGCAAGGAGGAGGCGATCGAGGTCGCCAAGACCCTGGGCCTGCCCGCCGACGCGGTCAAAAAGGGCGACACAGCCCCCAACGCCGACGTCGGCGTGGTGCTCGGCCAGGACTTCAAGACGGGGTGATGGGGCCGACAGGCACCGTGTGACCTGCACGGACGACAGAATGACGATCATGGACGGGCAATCGCCGCGAGGAGTGTCGGCGGTACGTGAGACCCTGGTGGGGTCATCCGACCGCCGACGAAAGCCTGCTTGTGACCGCTACGGACCGCTCCATCGAGCTCGTCAGCACCGCCGCCCAGGCGGCTGCCGACCTGCTCGCCCACGACATCATCGCGTACGACGTCAGCGATGTGCTGTCGATCACCGACGCCTTCCTGCTCGCCTCCGCCCCCAACGACCGTCAGGTCAAGTCGATCGTCGACGAGATCGAGGAGCGGCTGAACAAGGAGCTGGGCGTCAAGCCGGTGCGCCGCGAAGGCGACCGCGACGCCCGCTGGATCCTTCTCGACTACGTCGACATCGTCGTCCACGTCCAGCACAGCGAGGAGCGTGTCTTCTACGCCCTGGAGCGGCTCTGGAAGGACTGCCCCGAGCTGCCGCTGCCCGAGGACGCCCTGAAGACCCGTGGCAAGGGACAGGAGCACGCCCAGCTGACCGGCAACCCGGACGGTGAGTTGAGCTGAACGAGGACGCCTACAAGAAGACCGGCCGCCGGATAGTCCTGTGGCGGCACGGTCAGACGTCGTGGAACCTGGAGCGCCGCTTCCAGGGCACCACGGACATAGCCCTGACCGAGACCGGTGTCGCCCAGGCGCGCCGGGCGGCCCGGCTGCTCGCCTCCCTCAAGCCGGACGCGATCATCGCCTCCGACCTGAAGCGGGCCTCGGCCACGGCCGAGGAGCTGGCCGGGCTGACCGGCCTCCCCGTCCAGTACGACCAGGGCCTGCGCGAGACCTACGCGGGCGTCTGGCAGGGGCTGAGCCACCAGGAGATCATCAAGCGGTACGGCGACGAGTACTCCGCGTGGAAGCGCGGCGAGCCGGTGCGCCGGGGCGGTGGCGAGCTGGAGAGCGAGGTCGCCGACCGGGCCGCTCCCGTGGTGCTGCGCCACGCGGAGAAGCTCCCCGAGGACGGCACTCTCGTCGTGGCCAGCCACGGCGGCACCATACGGACCACCATCGGCCGTCTGCTCGGCCTGGAGTCCCAGCACTGGGAGAGCCTGGGCGGGCTCACCAACTGCTGCTGGTCGGTGCTGGGCGAGGGCGCGCGCGGCTGGCGGCTGCTGGAGCACAATGCCGGCACCCTCCCGGAACCGGTCCTCGGCGACGACGACTGACTCCGGCCCGGCCTCCGGGACCGGCCCGTACGCGGCCGGCCCGGCCGGACCGGAGTGGTCCGGGCAGGCCCCGTACCCCCGGATTTCGCTTTCGGGCAGGTCGCAGGCTAAAGTTCTTCTTGTTCGCAGCGCAGAGCGCGAAGAACACAAGGGGCTATAGCTCAGTTGGTAGAGCGCCTGCATGGCATGCAGGAGGTCAGGAGTTCAATTCTCCTTAGCTCCACAGAATGAAACGCACGGATCCCGTCCTCGATAGAGGGCGGGATTCGGCGTTTCACGCATCCCTTCGTGTCAACGCCGCTGACCTGGTTGCGTGGTCATGGCAGAATCGGACGGCCGGAAGGGACCACCGGCCAGAGCGGGAAGGAGAGCGCCATGTCGGCTCTCCTCGGCTGCCCGTCCTGCGGATCCGTGCATGTCGCCCAGGTCCTCGGCGACAACGGCGGAGTTTCTTACGTGTGTACGTCCTGCGGTCACAGCTGGAGCTGAGCGATGGGGGCACACAGGCGTAAATGCGACTGGTGCGGCAGCGGTACGCCGATTGTCCGCGACATGGATCCCATCAACCCCGAGTACCAGTACTGGTGCGAGGAGTGCGCTCGGGCGCTGATCATAAAAGGCGACCCGATCGAGACCTACCGTGAGCTGGAGGGCGAGCCGATCTACGGCCGCCTCCTCGACGAGCACTGCACCCTGAAGCGCTTCTACTCGTTCGCCACCGACTGAGGGCCGTCCGCCGCGCGGCCCGGGGGCAGCCCCGGGAGGCTCTTCGCGACAGTCGGTTTTCGGCCTTCCTTGGCGGCGGGGTCCCCCCGCGCCCCCGGTTCCTCGCGGAGGTGCGGGAACGGATCGGGAACGGATTTGGTGAAGCGCGCGAGGGGGCGTTAATGTTGTCCACGTCGCCGCAACGGAGAAAAGTTCGGAACGGCGGCATCTCGCAAGGGGCTATAGCTCAGTTGGTAGAGCGCCTGCATGGCATGCAGGAGGTCAGGAGTTCAATTCTCCTTAGCTCCACAGTGAAGAAGCGGTGGGTCACCCGGTCGGGTGCCCACCGCTTCCGCGCTGCCCGCCGGCCGCCCGCCTTGCCCTCCTGGGGGCACGCGAAGCGCCCGGGCGGCCCGTGAAGCCCCCGGGCCGTCGGGGCCCGGGCCCCGACGGTGCCCGTCCCCGCGCCCGGAACGCCCGCTGCGGTACCCTGAAGCCATGCGTGCCGTACGCCTTCTGCTTAGCGAGCCGCGCTGATCAGTCCCGGCGGATGAAGAGATCCGGTCGGAATCGGCGCGGCGTCCCCTCCTGTGTGAGGGGTCCTTTTGTTTCCGGGACACGCCCCCCGTGAACCGCTGGCAGAGACGATCGATGGAGCTTTAAGGATCATGAGCGAGACGAATTCTGCTGCTTCCGCCGCCGAGGTGGCCGCACCTCACCGCTACACGGCCGCCATGGCCGCCGATGTGGAGGCGCGCTGGCAGGACTTCTGGGACGCCGACGGCACGTACGAGGCGCCCAACCCGAGCGGAGACCTGGCCGGGGACCCCTCGGCGGTGGCCAGGCCCAAGAAGTTCATCATGGACATGTTCCCGTACCCCTCGGGCGCGGGTCTGCACGTCGGACACCCCCTGGGCTACATCGCCACGGACGTCTTCGCCCGCCACCAGCGCATGACCGGGCACAACGTGCTCCACACCCTGGGCTTCGACGCCTTCGGCCTGCCCGCCGAGCAGCACGCCGTCGCCACCGGCACCCACCCCCGGGTGTCGACCGAAGAGGCCATGGCGAACATGAAGCGCCAGCTCCGCAGGCTGGGCCTGGGCCACGACCAGCGCCGCTCGATCGCGACGATCGACCCGGAGTACTACAAGTGGACCCAGTGGATCTTCCTCCAGATCTTCAACTCCTGGTACGACGAGACCGCCCAGAAGGCCCGCCCGATCGCGGAGCTGGTGGCGCAGTTCGAGAGCGGCGAGCGCGCGGTCGAGGGCGCCACGCGCCCCTGGAGTGAACTGAGCGCCGTCGAGCGCGCCGAAGCGCTGGGCCGCTACCGCCTGGCGTACGCCTCCGACGCTCCCGTCAACTGGTCTCCCGGCCTGGGTACCGTGCTGGCGAACGAGGAGGTCACCGCCGACGGTCGGTCCGAGCGCGGCAACTTCCCGGTCTTCAAGGCCAAGCTGCGCCAGTGGAACATGCGGATCACCGCCTACGCCGACCGGCTGCTGGACGATCTGGACGCCCTGGACTGGCCCGAGGCGATCAAGCTCCAGCAGCGCAACTGGATCGGCCGCTCCGAGGGCGCGCGGGTCGACTTCGCCGTCGAAGGCCACACGGACGCCAAGGTCACCGTCTTCACCACCCGTCCCGACACCCTGTTCGGCGCGACGTACATGGTGCTGGCGCCCGAGCACGGCCTGATCGACTCGATCCTGCCCGCCGAGTGGCCCCAGGGCGTCAAGGAGACATGGACCGGCGGTGCCGCCACCCCGGCGGAGGCCGTGGCCGCGTACCGCAAGCAGGCGCAGACCAAGAGCGACGTCGAGCGCCAGACCGAGCACAAGAACAAGACCGGCGTCTTCAGCGGCGCGTACGCCGTCAACCCGGTCACCGGCACCCGTATCCCGGTCTTCGTCGCCGACTACGTCCTGATGGGCTACGGCACCGGCGCGATCATGGCCGTGCCCGGTCAGGACGAGCGCGACTGGGAGTTCGCCGAGGCGTTCAGCCTGCCGATCATCCGCACCGTGCGGCCGCCGGAGGGCTGGGAGGGCGAGGCGTTCACCGGCCAGGGCCCGGCGATCAACTCCTCCAACGACGAGATCTCGCTGGACGGCCTGGAGGTCGCCGAGGCCAAGGCGCGCATCACCCAGTGGCTGACCGAGCGCGGCATCGGCGAGGGCACGATCAACTTCCGGCTGCGCGACTGGCTGTTCAGCCGGCAGCGCTACTGGGGCGAGCCCTTCCCGATCGTCTACGACGAGGACGGCGTCGCGCACCCGCTGCCCGAGTCGATGCTGCCGCTGGAGCTGCCGGAGGTCGACGACTACTCGCCGCGCACCTTCGACCCCGAGGACGCCGACAGCCGGCCCGAGACCCCGCTCTCCCGCAACGCCGAGTGGGTCAATGTCACCCTCGACCTGGGCGACGGCCCCCGGCGGTACCGCCGCGAGACCAACACCATGCCCAACTGGGCCGGGTCGTGCTGGTACGAGCTGCGCTATCTGGACCCGCACAACAGCGAGCAGCTGGTCGCGCCCGACATCGAGCGCTACTGGATGGGCCCGCGCGACGGCATGCCGCACGGCGGCGTCGATCTGTACGTCGGCGGTGCCGAGCACGCCGTACTGCACCTGCTGTACGCGCGGTTCTGGTCCAAGGTGCTGTTCGACCTGGGTCATGTCTCCTCCGCCGAGCCGTTCCACAAGCTCTACAACCAGGGCATGATCCAGGCCTATGTCTACCGGGACGCCCGGGGCTTCCCGGTCCCGGCCGCCGAGGTCGAGGAGCTGCCCGACGGGACGTTCGCGTACCAGGGCGAGCCGGTCAGGCGCGAGCTGGGCAAGATGGGCAAGTCCCTGAAGAACGCCGTCACTCCGGACGAGATCGCCGCCGAGTACGGCGCGGACACCCTGCGTCTGTACGAGATGGCCATGGGCCCGCTGGACGTCTCCCGGCCGTGGGACACCCGCGCCGTCGTCGGCCAGTACCGGCTGCTCCAGCGGCTCTGGCGCAACATCGTCGACGAGTCGACCGGTGAGGTCACCGTCGTCGACGGCGAGGCGGACGTGACCGTGCTGCGCGCGCTGCACAAGGCGATCGACGGCGTCGGACAGGACATGGCGGCGCTCCGCTTCAACACGGCGATCGCCAAGATCACCGAGCTGAACAACCATCTGACGAAGGCGGGCGGCCCGCTGACCCGCGGCGTCGCCGAGAGCCTGGTGCTGCTGGTCGCGCCGCTGGCACCGCACATCGCCGAGGAGCTGTGGCGCAAGCTGGGCCACACCGACTCCGTGGTGCACCAGGACTTCCCGGTCGCCGACCCGGCGTATGTCGTGGACGAGTCCGTGATCTGCGTGGTGCAGATCAAGGGCAAGGTCAAGGCGCGGCTCGAAGTCTCCCCGTCGATCTCCGACGACGAGCTGGAGGCTCTGGCGCTGGGTGACGCGGGAGTGGTCGCCGCGCTCGCCGGCGCGGGCATCCGCAAGGTGATCGTGCGCGCGCCCAAGCTGGTCAACATCGTTCCCGAGTAGGCCCGCCGGGTCTCCCCGGGGCGATCCCCGGGGTTACCCCTACGGGCAGGTCGGGGGTTCCGGTGGAACCCCCGGCCTGCCCGTTGCGTTTACGGTGGAGGAAGCACAATCGACGTACGCAGCCGGCGCACACAGCCGACGCCGAAAGGGTCCGCATGGATGTCGTGATCACGATACTGGCGCTGCTCGCCATCGCCTTGGTGGCGCTGGGGGTGTACGCCACGGTGAAGGCGGTCGGCGTCGCCAAGCGCGGTGTGGAGCGCACGGTCACGCAGGCCCGCCGCACGGTCGAGGACACCACGCTGCGCGCCAAGAGCCTGGGCCAGGTCGGTGTCGCCGGTGAGCTGGCGCAGTTGCGGCTGTCGCTGCGCACCTCGATGAGGGCCACTCAGGAGGCCCTTCAGGCTGGGGCGTCGGAAGACGCCTCGCTCTCCGAGACCATCGTCCTCTTCGAGCGGCTGAGTGTGCACGGCCGTGAGCTGGACGACGAGCTGAAGCGTCTGGAGCGCGAGCCCGACCGGTCGACGGTGGCCTCCCGGCTGCCCGATCTCCGTGAGCGTACGGAGCGGATCACGCACTCCGCGGAGTCCCTGCGCTGGGCGGCGCGGGACCGTGCGCGGAAGTTCGCCGACGACGATCTGGACCTGCTCAGCTCCGAGATCGACATGGAGGCCGGGGCGCTGCGCCACTGGTCGGAGACCGAGAGCGGAACCGGGACTGGGACTGGGGCCGGGTCCACTGGAGCCGAGGGGAGTCGGCCGCGGGCGGGGTCCGCCGGGTCCGCCGGGGCCTCCGGACCGGCGGCGGAGCCTCAGGCGATCACCGCGCGTGACCCCCGGCAGCAGACCGCGTACTCCTGGGAGAAGACCGACCGCCCCGAGCCCGAGACCAGGAACTGACCGGGCGGACGGCGGGCCGGGGCCGGGGCGGCGATGTCGGCCGGGGTGGCGGCGGTGGCCCGGTCCGGACCCAGGCTGCCGTGCGGTGCCCGTGACCGGTAACCTCCCGCTCATGTCCCGCCATGTCGCGATCGTCACCGATTCCACGGCCTACCTGCCGCCGCCGGCGATGGAACGCCACGGCATCGTGGCGGTGCCGTTGACCGTCGTCCTCGGCGGCCGCCCCTTCGAAGAGGGCACCGAGATCTCGGCCCGTTCGCTCGCGCAGGCGTTGCAGAAACGACGCTCGGTGACCACATCGCGGCCGAGCCCCGAAACCTTCGCCGAGGTCTACCGTGCCGCCGCGGCGGCCGGAGCGACCGGAATCGTCTCGCTGCATCTGTCCGCGGAGATGTCCGGCACCTATGACGCCGCGGTGCTCGCCGCCAAGGACGCACCCGTGCCGGTGCATGTCGTGGACACCGGGATGATCGCGATGGCCCTCGGGTTCTGCGCGCTCGCGGCGGCCGAGACCGCCGAGAGCGGCGGATCCCCCGACGAGGTGGTGGCCGCGGCGGAGAAGCGCGCCTCGGGCACCTCCGCCCACTTCTACGTCGACACCCTGGACTATCTGCGGCGCGGCGGCCGGATCGGGGCCGCGCAGGCCCTGCTGGGCTCGGCGCTGGCGGTGAAGCCGCTGCTGCGGCTGGACGGCGGGCGGATCGAACTGCTGGAGAAGGTGCGCACCGCGTCCAAGGCGATCGCCCGGCTGGAGGAGCTCGCCGTCGAGCGGGCGGGCGTGAGCGCCGTGGACATCGCGGTGCACCATCTGGCCGCCCCCGAGCGGGCCGAGGCGCTCGCGGACCGGCTGCGGGAGCGGGTGCCGGGGCTGGTCGATCTGCATGTCAGCGAGGTGGGCGCGGTGATCGGGGCGCACACCGGGCCGGGGCTGCTGGGCGCCGTGGTCTCGCCGCGCTGAAGCCGGCGCCGATCGGAACACCCGCCCCAGGGCCCCGAAAGGGCTCCGGAAAGGCTCCGGAAAGGTGACGGAGTTTTCCACAACACCGTTGTTCTCCACCGGAATCCGGCCTGCCCGGCGGGTTCCGTCGCGGGACCCTACCGTCCTGTTCATGGCTCCTCGATCACGATCCGCGACCAGCGGGCCGGGCCGCGCCCCGGCCTCCGACAGCCGTGCCCGTGTCAGACGCGGCGCGGCTCCCGGCCCGGGCCGCACAGCCCGGGGACCGGCCCGTGCGCTCTCCCGGGTACGGGGCGGCCGGATCGCCGCCGGGCCGCCCCGGCCGTGGGGGTCCGCGTCGCTCGCGGGCGGCACGGGTTCCCGGGCCGACAACGCCACCGGCACGGATCCCCGTCCCCGCGTCGACGCCGAAGCGCCGACGGGCCCGGCTCCGGAGCCGAAGGCGGCCTCCACGGCCGGTGGGCGGTGGCGTCCGGGCCCGGCGCTGCGGGAGCGGCTCCCGCTGTGGATCCAGCTCCACTGCGGACTCAGGCCCAGAACCCTGGCCGCCCTGTCCGTCCTCCTCGTCGCGGCCGTGCTCCTCGCCCTCCAGCACTTCTGGGCCGGGCGGCCGCAGAGCGTACGCGCCCCGGAGCAGGTCCGCCCCGGAGTGTCGGCGTCGCCGCCGCCGGGGCGCGCGACACCGACGGCCGGGACCGGCGGGCCCGGGCGGGTCGTCGTCGACGTCGGGGGCGAGGTCCGGCGGCCGGGAGTGCTGCGACTGCCCGCGGGCTCCCGGGTCGCCGACGCGCTGCGGGCCGCCGGGGGAGTCACCCCGGGCGCGGATCTGACCGGGCTCAACCGGGCCCGGGTGCTCATCGACGGCGAGCAGGTCGTCGTCGGCGCGCCGCCCGCCCAGACGGCCCCGCCTGCTCCCGGCACGGGCACGGCGGCCCCCGGGACGGCCCCCGGTCCGCTGAGCCCGCTGAGCCTCAACACCGCCACCGCCGACCAGCTGGACGCGCTGCCGGGGGTGGGCCCGGTGCTGGCGCGGCACATCATCGACTACCGCACCCGCCAGGGCGGATTCCGCTCCGTCGACCAACTGCGGGAGGTGGAGGGGATCGGCGACCGCCGGTTCACGGACCTCCAGCCGCTGGTACGGCCATGAGCGGCCGCGATCCGGCGGCGCGCACCGCGCAGCGCCCCCGCCGGGCGGTGCACGCCGCGTCGGGCCGCCGACTGGGCGCGGCCGACCCGCGCCAGGAGGGACCGGCCGATCTCCGGCTGGTGCCCCCGGCCCTGGCCGCGTGGGCGGCCTCCGCCGTGGCCGTGGGCGCTCCGGGACGGTGGACGGCGGCCGCCGTGACACTCTGCGTCCTCCTCGCCGCCACGGCCCTCCGGCGGGCACGCCAGGCCCCTCCCGCCGGCTCACCGAACCGGCGGGACGGGCGGCCGCGCGCGCGAGTCAACGCCACCGCGCTCGCGGCGGTCCTGCTCTGCGCCGCCGCCGGAGCCACCACCGCCGGGCTGTACGGGGCGGATCTGCGGCGCGGCCCGCTGCCCGCCCTGGCCCAGGAGTACGTCCACGCCACCGTGGAGCTGACGGTCGGCTCCGACCCCCGCCTCACCCGCCCCCGGGCCGTCGGCGGCCAGGGCGCGGCGAGAGCCCTGGTCTTCGACGCGGAGGCGACCAGGGTCACCGCCTCCGACGGGACGGCCACCCGCGTCCGGACCCCCGTACTGGCGGTGGTGCGCCCGGGGCTCTCCCGGGGAGACCTCGCCCACTGGCAGCGGCTGCTGCCCTCGACCCGGCTGCGCCTGGCAGGCCGGCTCGCACCGCCGCTCGACGGGGACGACCGGTTCGCCGCCGTCCTGAGGGTGAGAGGAGACCGCCCGGAGATCACCGGAGGGCCCACCGCCGTGCAGCGCACGGCCGGAGAGCTCAGAGCCGGGCTGCGCCGCGCCTCCGACCGGCTCTCCCCGGACGCCCGCGCGCTGCTGCCCGGACTGGTCGTCGGAGACACCTCCCGGATCACCCCGGACCTCCAGCGAGCCTTCGAGGCCACCGACCTGACACATCTGCTCGCCGTCTCCGGGAGCAACCTCACCATCCTCCTCATGGTGCTCGTCGGACCACCGGGCAGAGCGCTCCGCGCCGAGCGGGGCGGGCTCGCGCCCCGGCTGGGCATCACCCTGCGCGGGACAGCCCTCGCCGGAGGAGCGCTGACGCTCGCCTTCGTGATCGTGTGCAGACCCGAGCCGAGCGTCCTCAGAGCAGCCGCCTGCGGGGCCGTCACCCTGCTCGCGATCGGCACCGGCCGCCGCCGCTCCCTCCTCCCAGCGCTCGCCGCCGCCGTGCTCCTGCTGGTCCTCTGCCTCCCGGAGCTGTCCCGCAGCTACGGCTTCCTGCTCTCCGTACTGGCCACCGGCGCGCTGCTCACCGTCGCACCCGGCTGGAGCGCGGCCCTGCGCCGCCGGGGCGTGCCACCGAGACTCGCGGAGGCGCTGGCGGCCGCCGGAGCGGCACAGGCGGTGTGCGCCCCCGTGGTCGCGGTCTTCGCCGCCCGGGTCAGCCTGGTGGCGATCCCCAGCAATCTGATCGCCGAGTTCGCCGTGGCCCCGGCCACGGTCCTGGGCTTCGCCGCGCTCGCCGCCGCCACGGTGTCCATGCCGGCGGCCGAGGTGCTCGCCGGTCTCGCGGGCTGGCCCGCCGGCTGGATCGCCTCGGTCGCCCGGGCCGGGGCGTCACTGCCGGGAGCCGAGCTGGACTGGCCGGGCGGCTGGCGCGGCGGACTGCTGCTCGCGGCGGTCATGGCGCTCACGGTGCTCGCCGCCCGCCGACTGTGGCACCACCCCTGGACGGCCGTCGGCTGCGCCCTGCTGCTTCTGCTCGCGATCCTCCGCCCGGCCCCGCTGACCAGGGCCGTCACCGGCTGGCCGCCGCCCGGCTGGACATTCGCCATGTGCGATGTGGGTCAGGGCGACGCGACGGTGCTCGCGGCGGGCGACGGCACGGCGGTGGTGGTGGACGTGGGGCCCGACCCGGAGCCGATGGACCGCTGTCTGCGCGATCTGGGGATCAGGACGATCCCGCTGATCGTCCTGACGCACTTCCACGCCGACCACGTCGGAGGGCTGCCCGGAGCGCTGCGGGGCCGAGCGGTCGGCGCGGTGCAGACGACGACGCTCGAAGAGCCCAGGGAGCAGAGCGCGTTCGTCCGCAGGATCGCGGCGGGGGCGGGAGTGCCGCTGGTACGGGCGGCGGCGGGGGAGCGGCGGCGGACCGGGCGGCTGGAGTGGCGGGTCCTCTGGCCGGACCAGGGTCCCGCCCCGGGGCCGGCGCCCGGCGGACCGCCGGTGGAGCCCAACGACGCCAGCGTCACCATGCTGGTGCGGATCGACGACGGCCCGACCCTGCTGCTCCTCGGGGACCTGGAACCGCCGGCCCAGCGGGGGCTGCTGCTCGCCCACCCCTCGCTGCCGCCGGTGGACGTCCTCAAGGTGGCGCACCACGGATCCGCTCAGCAGCACCCCGCCCTGTTGCACGCCGTGCGCCCGAGGATGGCTCTGATCTCGGCGGGCCGGGACAACACCTACGGCCACCCCTCTCCGCTCACCGTGGCCGCCCTTGAGGCCCGGGGAGCCGTGGTGCTGAGCACCGACCGGTCCGGGCCGATCGCGGTGTCCGGAGCGGGCTCCGGTCTGCGGGCGCATCCGCGCCGGGAGAGCCCCGGCGGGGCCGCCGGGGTGCGGTCAGACCAGCCAGACGCCGTCCCGCATCAGCTCCCGGTCGGCGATCTCGTTCACCTCGCGCCAGGCCTTCACGGCCGACGGAGTCACCCGGAGGAAGACCCAGGGCTTCTGCGCACGGGGGTCCCACCCGTGCTGTTTCACCGTGAACGCCTCGGCCGACTCGGGCTCCAGGTCCGCCCCCTCCACCACCTCGGCGGTGCCCTCGATCAGCACCACGTCCCTGGTGTGCCCCAGAGTGAGGACCATCCGTCCGGTCGGGGTCACATTGCGCGCGGTCGGGTTCGTCCGCCGGGTGGACATCAGCAGCGTCTGCCGGTCCCAGACGAACGACAGCGGCACCAGAGTGGGCTCACCCGCCCCCGCCGCGGTGGCCACCCAGACGTCCTCCTCCGTCTCCAGCTTCGCCAGTACGTCCCGCTTGCGCTGCTCCGGCGTGCGCGCCGGCTCTCTCTGAACGCTCATGCCCCGCACGCTAGTCGGCCCCGGCCCTCTCACGCCTCCGACGCTGGTCCTAAGACCGGAAGAGCATGGTGCGCGGTGGCCCCCGGGCGCAGACTGACCACATGGACGCGTACCTTCGCCGTATCGGGGCCGAGCGCCCTCGCCGTGCCGACCTCGAAGCCCTCCGAGATCTCCAAGTGCGGCACCTGCTGGCTGTTCCCTTCGAGAACCTCTCGGTCCACTTGCGCGAGGAGATCGTGCTGGAGGAGGCGGCGCTCGTCGCCAAGGTGGTGGAGAGGCGGCGCGGCGGCTTCTGCTACGAACTCAACGGGGCGTTCGCCGCGCTGTTGCGGGACCTCGGATTCGGGGTCGGTCTGTTGCCGGCCCGGGTCTACGACGAGAACGGCCTGCTCGGCATCCCCTACGACCATCTCGCCCTGCTGGTGGAGACGGAGGACGGCGGACGCTGGCTCGTCGACGTGGGGTTCGGCGACAACTCGCACCATCCGCTGGTGTTCCACGAGCGGGGGGACCAGAAGGACCCCGCCGGGACCTTCAGGATCGTCGCCACCGACGAGGGCGACCTCGATGTGCACCGGGACGGGAAGCCCCAGTACCGCCTGGAGACCAGGCCGCGCACGCTCCAGGACTTCCGGGGCGGTGCCTGGTGGCACAGCACATCGCCCCGATCGCCCTTCCTCAAGTCGCTGGTCTGCTCCAGGCTCACCGCCGACGGCCTGGTCACCCTCAGCGGGCGCAAGCTGGTCCGCACCGTGCGCGGCGAGCGCGTGCGGGAGCTGCTGGCCGACGACGCGGCGGTCCTGGCCGCCTACCGTGACCACTTCGGTCTGCTGCTCGACCGGCTGCCGCCCGATCCGCGCGAGGCCGGCGGGCAGAGCCCGTGGGACGAGCTGGGCGGCCCGAGCGCCTAGGGCCGGAGCGGGAGGGCCCGGCGGGTCCGCCCGCTCAGGGGGCCTCCAGCCACCCGTCGTACTCGGCGACGAGCGTGTCGAGGGCGGCGGGGTCCAGCCGGGCGGCGGGGTCCTCCACCACGACCAGCCACTGGGCGTCCTCGGCGTCGTCCTCGCCGGCCAGCGCGTCCCGAACCAGCTGGGGTTCCTCGGCCACACCGAAGCCGTCCGCCAGCTCCCGCGCCACCTCCTCGGCGGCGTCGCGGTCGGGCAGCACCAGTACATGTCGTCCATCGCTCACCCTCGTATTGTCCGGCACGCCGGAGGGTGTCGGTGGCCCGTGGGATGCTGGACGCGATGGCCACCAGGAAGAATTCGACCGACGATCCGCTCGCCCCCGTCACGCTCGCCGTGGGCCAGGAGGATCTGCTTCTCGACCGCGCGGTGCGACAGGTGGTGGCGGCGGCGCGCGCCGCCGACGCCGACACCGATGTGCGCGATCTCACCGCCGACCAGCTTCAGCCGGGCACCCTCGCCGAGCTGACGAGCCCGTCGCTCTTCGCCGAGCGCAAAGTCGTCATCGTGCGGAACGCCCAGGATCTGTCCGCCGACACGATCAAGGACGTCAAGGGGTATCTCTCCGCTCCGGTGGAGGAGATCACCCTGGTCCTGCTCCACCCCGGGGGCGCGAAGGGCAAGGGGCTGCTGGACGCGGCCCGCAAGGCCGGAGCGCGCGAGGTCGCCTGTCCCAAGACGACCAAGCCCGCCGAGCGGCTCTCCTTCGTGCGGTCCGAGTTCCGGACCCTGGGCCGGTCGGCGACGCCGGAGGCGTGCCAGGCGCTGGTGGACTCCATCGGGAGCGATCTGCGGGAGCTGGCCAGCGCGGTGTCACAGCTGGTGGCCGACGTCGAGGGCACCATCGACGAGGCCGTCGTCGGCCGCTACTACACGGGCCGGGCCGAGGCCTCCAGCTTCACTGTCGCCGACCGGGCGGTGGAGGGGCGGGCTGCCGAGGCGCTGGAGGCGCTGCGGTGGTCTCTCTCGACCGGGGTCGCGCCCGTGCTGATCACCAGCGCGCTGGCGCAGGGGGTGCGGGCGATCGGGAAGCTCTCCTCCGCTCGGGGCGGCCGGCCGGCCGATCTGGCCCGGGAGCTGGGGATGCCGCCCTGGAAGATCGACAGGGTGCGTCAGCAGATGCGGGGATGGACGCCGGACGGGGTGGCGGTGGCGCTGCGGGCGGTCGCGGAGGCGGACGCGGGGGTGAAGGGCGGCGGGGACGATCCGGAGTACGCCCTGGAGAAGGCCGTCGTGGCCATCGCCCGGGCCGCCCGGGCCCGCGCCTGACCCCTGGCGCGGCGGCCGGGCACGGCCCCGGAGCTCGGCGGGATCGGGCTCTGCCGCCCGGCCCCGGGCATGCCGAAGGCCCCCGGTCCCGGTTCCTCCGTCCTGGGGAAGGACGGGAGGAGAAGGGATCAGAGGCCTTGGCGAGGTCTTGCGGTGGACTCGCACCCGCGTGGCGAACGCAGGTCCAAGTGCGAGTCCGGAGGATGCCGGTCGGGGAGCGGATGAGAGAGGGCCCGCTCGGGTCCGTCCGGCGATCAAGTCGTCCGGCGATTCACCCCGGAGGGCGCCGCGCCGGAGTCACAGCAAGAGTGCTCAGCCCTGCAGGGAGACCAGCTTGGACGCCAGCGCCGACTTCTTGTTGGCGGCGGCGTTCTTGTGGATGACACCCTTGGAGACAGCCTTGTCGAGCTTGCGGGTGGCCTCGCGAGTGGCCGCGGTGGCCTTCTCGACGTCGCCCGCGGCAGCGGCCTCACGGGCCTTGCGGATAGCGGTCTTGAGCGAAGACTTGACGGCCTTGTTGCGCAGGCGCGCCTTCTCGTTCGTCTTGTTCCGCTTGATCTGGGACTTGATGTTCGCCACGAAAGAGCCTTCTCAGGTTCGATTGATCTTCGATGAGCGTCTCGTGCGCCATGGAATACACCATGGAATGAGACACAGCTAGCCAGGCTACCAGCAGCATCAGCGGCGGCCCAAACCGGCCGCAGTCCCTCACCCGTGGGACGATGGGGGCTACGTATCGATCCGCCATCGCCCGAGACGAGACGCCCCGCGTCTCAAGAATCAGGACCCTGCGTGCCCGCGACTCCTTCCAACGTGCCCGAGCCGAGCCGTACAGACCCGGCGCTGATCCGCAATTTCTGCATCATCGCGCACATCGACCACGGCAAGTCCACGCTTGCCGACCGGATGCTTCAGCTGACCGGTGTGGTCGACCAGCGGCAGATGCGTGCTCAGTATCTCGACCGGATGGACATCGAGCGCGAGCGCGGCATCACGATCAAGTCCCAGGCCGTCCGGCTGCCCTGGGCCCCCAAGGAGGGCGAAGGCCAGGGCACGACCCACATCCTCAACATGATCGACACCCCGGGGCACGTGGACTTCACCTATGAGGTCTCCCGTTCCCTGGCCGCCTGCGAAGGCACGATCCTGCTGGTGGACGCGGCCCAGGGCATCGAGGCGCAGACTCTCGCCAACCTCTATCTGGCGATGGAGAACGATCTCGCCATCGTTCCCGTCCTCAACAAGATCGACCTCCCGGCCGCCCAGCCGGAGAAGTTCGCCGAGGAGCTGGCCAACCTGGTCGGCTGCGACCCGGACGATGTGCTGAAGGTCTCGGCGAAGACCGGTCTCGGCGTCGAGGCGCTCCTCGACCGCGTGGTGCGCGAGGTCCCCGCCCCCGTCGGGGTCGTCGACGCCCCCGCCCGCGCCATGATCTTCGACTCGGTCTACGACTCCTACCGGGGCGTCGTCACCTATGTGCGAGTCATCGACGGCCAGCTCGGCAAGCGCGAGCGGATCCGGATGATGTCCACCGGCGCGACCCACGAGCTGCTGGAGATCGGCACCAACTCGCCCGAGATGCTCCCGGCCGACGGCCTCGGCGTCGGCGAGGTCGGCTATCTGATCACCGGTGTGAAGGACGTCCGCCAGTCCAAGGTCGGCGACACCATCACCCAGCAGCACAGGGGAGCCACCGAGGCGCTCGGCGGCTACAAGGATCCCAAGCCGATGGTGTTCTCCGGCCTCTACCCGCTGGACGGCTCCGACTACCCGGAGCTGCGCGACGCCCTCGACAAGCTCCAGCTCAACGATGCCGCGCTGGTCTACGAGCCGGAGACCTCCGCCGCGCTCGGCTTCGGCTTCCGCGTCGGCTTCCTCGGTCTGCTGCACCTGGATGTGATCCGGGAGCGCCTGGAGCGCGAATTCGGCCTCGATCTGATCGCCACCGCGCCCAACGTGGTCTACCGCGTCCTCATGGAGGACGGAACCGAGCACACGGTCACCAACCCGAGCGAGTTCCCCGAGGGCAAGATCTCGGACGTGTACGAGCCGGTCGTCCGGGCCACCATCCTCGCGCCCAGCGAGTTCATCGGCGCGATCATGGAGCTGTGCCAGACCCGCCGGGGCACCCTCATCGGCATGGACTACCTCTCCGAGGACCGGGTCGAGATCCGCTACACCCTCCCCCTCGCCGAGATCGTCTTCGACTTCTTCGACCAGCTGAAGTCCAAGACCCGCGGCTATGCCTCGCTCGACTACGAGCCCACCGGCGAGCAGGCGTCCAGCCTGGTCAAGGTGGACATCCTGCTCCACGGCGACAAGGTCGACGCGTTCTCCGCGGTCACCCACAAGGACGCCGCGTACGCCTATGGCGTGCGGCTCGTCGCCAAGCTGCGCGAGCTGATCCCCCGGCAGGCCTTCGAGGTGCCGATCCAGGCCGCCATCGGCTCGCGGGTCATCGCCCGTGAGACCATCCGCGCCATCCGCAAGGACGTCCTCGCCAAGTGCTACGGCGGTGACATCTCCCGTAAGCGGAAGCTGCTGGAGAAGCAGAAGGAAGGCAAGAAGCGGATGAAGATGGTCGGCAGCGTGGAGGTTCCGCAGGACGCCTTCATCGCCGTCCTCTCCAGCGACGAGAGCGGCGGCAAGAGCAAGAAGTAGCCACCGCCGCTCACCGTCACTCACCCGAGACGCGCCCCTGGCGGGGCCGGAGTAATCCGTTCCGCAGGGGGTCGCCCCTTTCTCTCAGGGGCGGGGAGAAGCGTTGGGGAAAGCGTCCGTCCCATCCCCGGGGCGGGCGCTTTCGCCGTCCCCGAAGCCGTCCGGGATCCGTCCGGACAGGTCCCGGACAGGTCCCGGACGGCTTCGGGACGGCTTCCGGACGGACCCCGAGCGGGTCCCGAGCGGGTCCCGAGCGGGTCCCGGACCGGCCTCTCCGTCCCCCGCCGGGCCGTGTTCTTCGTTATCAAGCGGCAGCCCGCATCCCCTTACGCACCGGCAGAGTGCGCTCTACTCTGATCACGGCTCGTTGGTTACTCGCCAGTTAAAGAGCCAGCCCGTCGTGCAGTGCTGCCGCAGGCCCGGAGGATGTCGTGAGCGACACACAGACCCAGATCGAGAACCGGCCGCCGTCGGTGGCCGCCCTCTTCGCCGAGCGCGTCGCGGCGACCCCGGACGCCGAGGCCTTCCGCCATCCCGTGCCCGCCGCGTCCGGGCGCGGCCCCGATGGCTGGAAATCGCTCAGCTGGAGCGGGGCCGCCGAACGGGTCTACGCCGTCGCCGCCGGTCTGATCGATCTCGGTATCGAACCGGAGGAGCGGGTCGCCCTGCTCTCCGCCACCCGTATCGAGTGGATCGTCGCCGACCTCGGGGTGATGTGCGCGGGCGGCGCCACCACGACCGTCTACCCCTCCACCAACGCCGAGCAGTCGGCGTACATCCTCGCCGACTCCGGCAGCCGGATCCTCATCGCCGAGGACGCCGTACAGCTGGCCAAGGCGCGCGAGCGGCGCGCCGAGCTGCCCGAGCTGCGGCATGTCGTCGTGATCGACAGCGCGGGGGTGACGGCCGAGGAGGACGACCCCGACGGCTGGGTGCTCACCCTCGCGGAGCTGGAGGCGCGCGGAGCCGCCTATCTGCGACAGCACCCCGAAGCCGTCAAGAAGCGCGTCGAAGCGATCACCGCCGATCAGCTGGCGACCGTGATCTACACCTCCGGGACCACCGGCCCGCCCAAGGGCGTACGGCTGCCGCACGACAACTGGTCGTACATGGCGAAGGCGATCGCCGCGACCGGGCTGCTCTCCAAGGACGACCTCCAGTACCTCTGGCTGCCGCTCGCCCATGTCTTCGGCAAGGTGCTGCTCTCGGGGCAGATCGAACTCGGTCATGTCATCGCCGTGGACGGCCGCATCGACAAGATCGTCGAGAATCTGCCGGTCGTCCGGCCGACCTACATGGCCGCCGTGCCGCGCATCTTCGAGAAGGTCTACAACGGCGTCGCCGCCAAGGCCCGGGCCGGCGGCCCCGCCAAGTACAAGATCTTCCAGTGGGCGGCCGAGATCTCCCGCGAGTACTCCAGGGCCACCCAGGACAATTTCCGCCGCACCGGCACCGTCTCCGCGCCCTTCGCCCTGACCGCCAAGCACAAGGTCGCCGACAAGCTCGTCTACGCCAAGCTTCGCGCGGCCTTCGGCGGCCGGCTGCGCGCCGCCGTCTCCGGCTCCGCCGCCCTCTCGCCCGAGCTGGGCCACTTCTTCGGCGGCGCGGGCATCCACATCCTGGAGGGGTACGGACTCACCGAGTCCAGCGCCGCGTCCTTCGTCAACCCCGGCGAGGCCTACCGCACCGGCACGGTCGGCAAGCCGCTGCCCGGCACCGAGGTACGCATCGCCGACGACGGCGAGATCCTGCTGCGCGGCCCCGGGATCATGGAGGGCTACCACGGGCTCCCCGAGAAGACCGCGGAAGTGCTGGAGCCGGACGGCTGGCTGCACACCGGGGACATCGGCGAACTCTCCCCGGACGGCTATCTGAGCATCACCGACCGCAAGAAGGACCTGATCAAGACCTCCGGCGGGAAGTACATCGCCCCGACCGAGCTGGAGATCCAGTTCAAGGCCCTCTGCCCGTTCGTCTCCAACATCATCATCGTCGGAGCCAACCGCAACTACTGCACCGCGCTGATCGCCCTGGACGAGCCGACCCTGCTGAACTGGGCGAAGGAACACGGCCTCGACGGCAAGACCTACCCCGAGGTGCTCGCCGCCCCCGCCGCCCGCGAGCTGATCCAGGGCTATGTGGACCGGCTCAACGAAGGCCTCCAGCGCTGGCAGACGATCAAGAAGTTCCGGCTGCTGCCCCGGGACCTCGACGTGGAGCACGGCGACCTCACCCCCAGCCTCAAGCTGAGGCGGCCGGTGGTCGAGCGTGAGTTCCAGCACCTGATCGAGGAGATGTACGCCGGGACACGGGAGCCCTAGCACCGCAGACCGCCCCCGGGCGGGCCCTCGCGCCCGCCCGGCGGGCCGTCCGTCACCGGCCGCGGCACCGCTCGCCGCGCCGGTGACGGACAATGGAGGACATGCCTTCCGTACTGCCCGACGGCGAGACCATGCCCGAGGACGGGTCGCTCCCCGCTTCCGCCCTCGCCGGGGCCGGTGACCGGCCGCTCGCCTTCTATCTGCATGTTCCGTACTGCGCCACGCGCTGCGGCTACTGCGACTTCAACACCTACACGGCCACCGAGCTGCGCGGCTCGGGCGGTGTGCTGGCCTCCCGCGACAATTACGCCGACACCCTCGCCGACGAGATCCGGCTCGCCCGAAAGGTCCTCGGCGACGATCCCCGCCGGGCCCGCACGGTGTTCGTCGGAGGGGGTACGCCGACGCTGCTGGCCGCCGCCGATCTGGTGGCGATGCTCGGGGTCGTACGGGAGGAGTTCGGCCTCGCCGACGACGCGGAGATCACCACCGAGGCCAATCCGGACTCGGTGAACCCGGAGTATCTGGCCGAGCTGCGGGCCGGGGGGTTCAACCGGATCTCCTTCGGCATGCAGAGCGCCCGGCAGCATGTGCTGAAGGTCCTCGACCGCACCCACACGCCCGGCAGGCCCGAGGCGTGCGTCGCCGAGGCGCGGGCGGCCGGGTTCGAGCATGTGAACCTGGATCTGATCTACGGCACCCCGGGGGAGAGCGACGAGGACTGGCGCGCCACCCTGGCGGCGGCGGTGGGCGCGGGGCCCGACCACATCTCGGCGTACGCGCTGATTGTGGAGGAGGGCACCCAGCTGGCGCGCCGCATCAGGCGCGGCGAGGTCCCGATGACCGACGACGACATCCACGCGGACCGCTATCTGATCGCCGACTCCGTCCTCGCCGACGCGGGCTACTCCTGGTACGAGGTCTCCAACTGGGCGACCTCCGAGGCGGGCCGCTGCCTGCACAACGAGCTGTACTGGCGGGGCGCGGACTGGTGGGGCGCGGGCCCCGGCGCGCACAGCCATGTCGGCGGGGTGCGCTGGTGGAATGTGAAGCACCCCGGCGCCTACGCGGCGGCGCTCGCCGGGGGCCGCTCGCCCGGCGCGGCCCGGGAGGTGCTCCCGGACGAGGACCGCAGGGTGGAGCGGATCCTGCTGGAGCTGCGGCTGCTGGACGGGGTCCCGCTGCGGCTGCTGAAGCCGGACGGTCTGGCGGCCTCCCGCAAGGCGCTCGCGGACGGGCTGCTGGAGGAGACGGCGTACGCGCGGGGGCGCGGGGTGCTGACCCTGCGCGGCCGGCTGCTGGCCGACGCCGTCGTCCGCGACCTGGTGGACTGAGTGGACTGAAGGGGCCGGGGAGTCCGGGCCGAGGCTCAGAGCGCCGCCAGGCTCCCGCCGCGCGCCGCCCAGCTCGCGGTCCAGCCGTTGTTGGGCGAGGTCTGCCACTTGTGCCAGAGGGCGTTGTCGAAGCTGAGGTGGAGCGATTCCAGCCGGCCGTCCGCGTTGCGCCCGAGCACGGGATCGGTGGCGAGCAGCCCGCCGTGCGCCTGCCAGTCGCTCCAGCTGCCGCCCGGCACCTGCTGCTCCGCCCGCCACGCGCCCAGATCGGTCCCCCGGGCGAAGACCACCAGCCGCCCGTCGGCCTCCTGGGAGACGGCGGGCACCCCGATCCTCGGTCCGCCGCGATTGGCCCAGCTCTGATGCCAGCCGCCGCCGGGCACGGTCTGCCAGATGTGGCGCAGCGTGTTGTCGGGGGCCTTCGCGAAGACCTCCAGCCGGCCGTCCTTGTTGGGGAAGACCGCGGGATCGGCCCGCAGATCGCCGCCGCGCGAGACCCAGCCCGGGTTCCAGGGGCCGTTCGGCGCGGTCTGCCACCGGTGCCACAGGGCGTCGTCGCCGCCGCGTACGAAGACCTCCAGCCGCCCGTCGTGGTTCTGGAAGACGGCGGGGCAGCCGCGCAGCACCCCGCCCCGGGAGATCCACCGGTCGTGCCAGCGGCCGCCGGGCGAGGTCTGCCAGATGTGCCAGAGGGCGCTGTCCTCGCCCCGGACGAAGACCTCCAGCCGGCCGTCGGCGCTCTGGAAGACGGCGATGCGCCGCCCCAGTACCCGCTGGTCGCCCAGCGGTCGCCAGGCCGTCGTCCAGTCGCCGCCGGGCGCGGTCTGCCAGAGGTGCCACACCCGGCCGTCGGGGCCGCCCGCGAAGACCTCCAGCCGGCCGTCGGCGTTGCGGAAGACCGTGGGATCGGTGGTGAGCGAGCCTCCCCGGCCGACCCACTCGGTGGCCCAGGAGCCGCCGGGTCCGCTCTGCCGGATGTGCCAGAGCGCGCCGTCCGAGCCGGTGGCGAAGGCTTCGAGGCGGTCCTCCGCGTCCCGCGCGGCGCGGAGACTCGCGAGGCCGGGGTCGAGAGCCATGGCTGTCCTCCTCAGTCTGCGGCGTGAACTCGCTACACAGAGTGTGCATTCTGTCGCAGTGAGGAGTTGTCCACGGTCGACGGTTATTACACGACAGGAGTGATTAACGGCTCAAAGTCGCAATAGTGACCTGAAGGAGACTTATTCACATATTCATCCCGTCAATCCATCCCCACCCGGCGACCAATCCGGGGCGGATCCAGGGGCGGATCAGGGCGGATCAGGGCAGATCCCGGCCTTCGGCCGTCACTCCGCGGTCACGAAGTCGATCAGCTCCTCGACCCGCCCCAGCAGCGCCGGTTCAAGATCCCGGTACGAACCCACCCTCGACAGAATGTGCTGCCAGGCCGCGCCCGTGTTCTCGGGCCAGCCCAGGGCCCGGCACACCCCCGTCTTCCAGTCCTCGCCGCGCGCCACCGTCGGCCACGCCGCGATCCCCAGCGAGGACGGCTTCACGGCCTCCCAGACGTCGATGTACGGATGGCCCACCACCAGCACATCGGATCCAGTGACCCGGGCCGCGATCCGGGACTCCTTGGAGCCGGGGACCAGATGATCCACCAGCACCCCCAGCCGGGCGTCCGGGCCGGGGCCGAACTCCGCGACGACCGCGGGGAGATCGTCGATGCCCTCCAGATACTCGACCACCACCCCCTCGATCCGCAGATCGTCGCCCCAGACCCGCTCCACCAGCTCCGCGTCGTGCCGACCCTCGACATAGATCCGCCCCGCCCGCGCCACCCGGGCCCGCGCGCCCGGCACCGCGACCGACCCCGAAGCCGTACGGGCCGCGGGCGAGGCCGCCCGGGCCGCCCGCGCCGCCGGGCGGACCAGCGTCACCACCGCGCCCTCCAGCAGAAAGCCCCGGGCGGCCAGCGGGAAGACCCGGCGCTTGCCGAAGCGGTCCTCCAGCGTCACGGTCCCGGCCTCGCAGCCGGTCACCGCGCCGCAGAAGCCCGTGGTGACCTCCTCCACCACCAGATCGGGGTCGGCGGGCACCTCGGGAGCCGGGGCCGACTTCTTCCAGGGCGGGGTCAGATCGGGGTGGTAGCTGCGCATTCGGCCGACGCTACGACACGGCGAACCGCTCCGCCAGCGCATCCCGCTGGGCGCGTACGAAGGCCGCGCCGACCACCGCGCCGTGCCCCGGCACATAGACCGCGTCCTCACCGCCGAGCGCCAGCAGCCGGTCCAGCGCGGCGGGCCAGCGCGAGCCCGCCGCGTCCGGGCCCGCCTGCGGCTCGCCGGACTCCTCCACCAGGTCGCCGCAGAAGACCACCCCGGGAGCCCCAGGCACCCTGGGAGCCCCAGGCGCCTTGGAAACCCCAGGCATCCCGGGAGCTCCGGAAACCCCAGGAGCCCCGGCGGCCTCCGGCCGGCCCGGCACGAAGGCCGCCAGATCGTGCCCGGTGTGCCCGGGCCCCGCATTCGCCAGCAGCACCCGGCAGCCGCCCCCCAGATCCACGGTCAGCTCCCCGGAGACCAGGTGCTCCGGCACGACCAGCGCGTCGGCCGCCTCCGCCGCCTCGTCGGCCGCGACCCCGTGGCGTACCGCGTCGAGACGGAGCGCGTCCCGCTCCCGCCGCAGCAGCGCGTCGACGCCCATCGCGCCGTACACCCGGGCCCCCGCGAAGGCCGCGGTCCCCATCACATGGTCGAAATGGGGATGGCCCAGTGCGATATGCGTCACCCGCCGGCCCCGCAGCAGCGCCTCGGCCTGGACGCGCAGCTCCGCGCCCTCCCGCAGGGTGGAGCCCGTGTCGTACAGCAGCGCGCCCTCGGAACCCACGATCAGTCCGCAGGTCGCGTCCCAGCCCGGCAGTCTGCGCCGCCCCACGGTGTCGGCCAGTCGTTCCCAGCCGTGGTCTTCCCAACTCACGTTCATACCGCGACGCTACTGGCAGTGCCCGAAGCGGGCGCGCGGTACCGTGACCGGTCGCCCTTGCCCAGGGCGTACCCCACGGCCGTACACTGGCACGGAGAAATTTTGGCACTCGAACCGGGTGAGTGCCAGGCAGTGACCGAAGAACCACCGAGGGACAAGCTGGAGGTGTGCGCGATGCTCAGCGAACGCAGACTCGAAGTGCTGCGCGCCATCGTCCAGGACTATGTGGGCACCGAGGAGCCCGTCGGCTCGAAGGCGCTCACCGAGCGGCACCGGCTCGGCGTCTCCCCGGCGACGGTCCGCAATGACATGGCGGTGCTGGAGGAGGAGGGCTTCATCGCCCAGCCCCACACCAGCGCGGGCCGTATCCCCACGGACAAGGGGTACCGGCTCTTCGTGGACCGGCTGGCCGGGGTCAAGCCCCTGTCGTCCGCCGAGCGCCGCGCGATCCAGAGTTTCCTGGACGGCGCGGTCGACCTCGACGACGTCGTCAGCCGTACGGTGCGGCTGCTCGCGCAGCTGACCCGTCAGGTGGCCGTGGTCCAGTACCCCTCGCTCACCCGCTCCACCGTCCGGCATGTGGAGCTGCTCTCGCTCGCGCCCGCGCGGCTGATGCTCGTACTGATCACCGACACCGGCCGGGTCGAGCAGCGCATGATCGACTGTCCCGCGCCCTTCGGGGAGGTCCCGCTCGCGGATCTGCGGGCCCGGCTCAACAGCCGGGTCGTCGGCCGCCGCTTCGCGGATGTGCCGCAGCTCGTCCAGGATCTTCCGGAGTCCTTCGATCCGGAGGACCGGGGCGGTGTGTCGACCGTGCTCTCCACGCTGCTGGAGACCCTGGTGGAGGAGACCGAGGAGCGGCTGGTGATCGGCGGGACCGCCAATCTCACCCGCTTCGGGCACGACTTCCCGCTCACCATCCGGCCCGTGCTGGAGGCGCTTGAGGAGCATGTGGTGCTTCTCAAGCTGCTGGGTGAGGCGAAGGAGTCGGGCGGTATGGGGATGACCGTCCGCATTGGTCACGAGAACGCCCATGAAGGACTCAACTCTACGTCCGTGGTCGCCGTCGGCTACGGTTCGGGCGACGAGGCAGTCGCCAAACTCGGCGTGGTCGGACCGACCCGCATGGACTACCCCGGAACGATGGGAGCGGTACGCGCAGTGGCACGTTACGTCGGACAGATCCTGGCGGAGTCGTAAGTGGCCACGGACTACTACGCCGTACTCGGCGTGCGCCGCGACGCATCTCAGGACGAGATCAAGAAGGCTTTCCGGCGGCTCGCACGCGAGCTGCATCCGGACGTCAACCCGGATCCGAAGACCCAGGAGCGGTTCAAGGAGATCAACGCCGCTTACGAGGTGCTCTCCGATCCGCAGAAGAAGCAGGTCTACGACCTCGGCGGCGATCCGCTGTCGCAGGCCGGCGGCGCGGGCGCGGGAGGCTTCGGAGCCGGTGGCTTCGGGAACTTCTCGGACATCATGGACGCCTTCTTCGGGACGGCGTCCCAGCGCGGGCCGAGGTCGCGGACGCGGCGCGGCCAGGACGCGATGATCCGGCTGGAGATCGAGCTGGGTGAGGCCGCCTTCGGCACCACCAAGGAGATCCAGGTCGACACCGCCGTGGTCTGCACCACCTGTAGCGGTGAGGGCGCGGCTCCGGGCACCTCGGCCCAGACCTGTGACATGTGCCGCGGCCGCGGTGAGGTCTCGCAGGTGACACGGTCCTTCCTGGGCCAGGTCATGACCTCGCGGCCGTGCCCCCAGTGCCAGGGTTTCGGGACCGTCGTCCCGACCCCCTGCCCGGAGTGCGCGGGCGACGGCCGGGTGCGCTCCCGGCGGACCCTGACCGTGAAGATTCCCGCCGGTGTCGACAACGGCACCCGCATCCAGCTCGCGGGCGAGGGCGAGGTCGGCCCCGGCGGCGGCCCCGCCGGCGATCTGTACGTCGAGATCCACGAGCTGCCCCACCCGGTCTTCCAGCGGCGCGGCGACGATCTCCATGTCACCGTGACCGTCCCGATGACGGCGGGCGCGCTCGGCACCAAGGTGCCGCTGGAGACGCTCGACGGGGTGGAGGAGGTCGACATCCGGCCCGGCACCCAGTCGGGGCAGTCGATCCCGCTGCACGGGCGCGGTGTCACACATCTGCGCGGCGGCGGTCGCGGCGACCTCATCGTGCACGTCGAGGTGATGACGCCGCAGAAGCTCGACGCCGAGCAGGAGAGGCTGCTGCGTGAGCTGGCGAAGCTGCGCGGCGAGGAGCGCCCGCTGGGGCAGTTCCAGCCCGGGCAGCAGGGCCTGTTCTCCCGGCTGAAGGACGCCTTCAACGGCCGTTAGCCGCTGACGCGGACAGACGAGAGGGGGTACGGGTCCGTCCCGTGCCCCCTTCTCCGTGCCGCCCCGGCCGCAACCCCTTCGCGCTCGCCGCCGAGCGTTCTTGTGAGGGCTCCCGGTAAGGGGCGCGACATGGGAGCGGGCCCAACTCACCGCTGCCGCGAGGATCTTGGCGAACGGCCCGTCCGGGCCCCGAAACCCCTCTGCGGACTGGGCCGTGCTCGATTCGGCGGCCCGGGAGCGGCATGGCACGATGCAAGCATGTCCTCCGCACTGACCGATCTCTGCCGGTATCCCATCGTGCAGGCCCCCATGGCGGGCGGCGCATCGTGTCCGCAGTTGGCCGCTGCCGTGTCCGAGGCCGGCGGGCTCGGCTTCCTGGCCGCCGGATACAAGACCGCGGGCGGCATGTACCAGGAGATCAAACAGATCCGGGGACTCACCGCACGGCCCTTCGGGGTCAACCTCTTCATGCCGCAGCGGGCCGCGGCCGACCCCGCCGCCATCGAGGTCTACCGCCATCAGCTCGCGGGCGAGGCCGCCTGGTACGAGACCCCTCTCGGCGACCCCGAGTCCGGCGGCGACGACGGCTACGAGGCCAAGCTCGCCATACTCCGCGACGACCCGGTGCCCGTCGTCTCGTTCACCTTCGGCTGTCCGGGCTCCGAGGTACTGGAGTCCTTCGCCAAGGCGGGCACCCTCACCGTCGTCACCGTCACCACCCCCGAAGAGGCCCGGGCCGCCCAGCTCGCGGGCGCGGACGCGCTCTGCGTCCAGGGCGTGGAGGCCGGCGGACACCAGGGGGCCCACCGGGACGACCCCGCCGCCGACGGCGCCGGGATCGGGCTGCTCACCCTGATCGCGCTGATCCGCGAGGAGGGCGTCGAACTCCCGGTCATCGCCACCGGCGGCCTGATGCGCGGCACCCAGATCGCCGCCGTGCTCGCCGCCGGGGCGAACGCCGCGCAGCTCGGCACCGCCTTCCTGGTCTGCCCCGAGTCCGGCGCGCACACCCTGCACAAACAGGCGATGACCAACCCCCTCTTCACCCGCACCGAACTCACCCGCGCCTTCTCCGGCCGTCCCGCGCGAGGGCTTGTCAACCGCTTCATGCGCGAGCACGGGCCCTACGCCCCCGCCGCCTACCCCCAGGTGCACCATCTGACGAGCGGTCTGCGCAAGGCCGCCGCCAAGGCGGGCGACGCCCAGGGGATGTCACTGTGGGCGGGACAGGGCCACCGGATGGCCCGCGCCGTCCCCGCCGGTGAGCTGGTCGAACTGCTCGCCGCCGAAACATGTCATGCCCGCGCCGCACTCGCCCCGGAGAGCCCCTGATGACCGCGCCCGTCTTCCTCGTCGACTCCCTGGAGGGGGCCGCGCCCGGCTCCCCGCTCACCCTCGAAGGGTCCGAGGGCCGCCACGCCGTCTCCGTACGCCGTCTTGAGCCCGGCGAGGAGATCGTGCTGACGGACGGCCTGGGCCGGGGCGTGGCCGGGATCGTACTGCGGACCGAGGGGAAGGACCGGCTGATCGTCGAGGCCCGGGAGTTCCCGGTGGAGCCCGAGCCCCGGCCGCGGATCACCGTCGTCCAGGCGCTCCCCAAGGGCGACCGGGGCGAACTCGCCGTCGAGACCATGACCGAGACCGGTGTGGACGCGGTCGTGCCGTGGTCGGCGGCGCGCTGCATCACCCAGTGGAAGGGCGAGCGCGGGGCCAAGTCCCTCGCCAAGTGGCGTGCCACCGCGCGCGAGGCAGGCAAGCAGTCGCGCCGTCTGCGCTTCCCCGAGGTGGCCGAGGCGGCCACCTCCAAGCAGGTCGCCGCCCTGCTCGCGGCGGCCGACTTCGCCGCGGTCCTCCACGAGGAGGGCTCGGAGCCGCTCGCCACCGCGGAGCTTCCGGCGGAGGGCTCGATCGTGCTGGTCGTCGGCCCCGAGGGCGGTGTCTCACCGCAGGAACTGGCCCTCTTCGCGGAGGCCGGGGCCAGGCCCTACCGACTGGGCCGCACCGTGCTGCGCACCTCGACGGCGGGTACGGCGGGCGTCGCCCTGCTGCTCGGCCGCACCGGCCGCTGGTCGTAGCACCTCGCCCCTCGCCCCTCGCGCGGAGTCTCAGGCTCCGCCCACCCGCGAGCCGGTGATCGCGACGAAGAGCGGCCAGCCGTCGATCTCGGCCGTCCCCGGCCGCGAGGGCATCAGCCCGCGCGCCGTCACCTGGTCGGCGAAACGCCGAATGACTCCCGGTTCATGCAGATTCAGCCAATTCCGTTCACTGTCACCCACACTGCCGGATTCGTAGTACCCGTCCGCGATGATCCAGCCGCCGCCGGGCCGGAAAACGATGTTGAGCCGGGGTGTGGTGCCCTCGCGGCGTAAAGAGAGGACCGTACGACAGTCACGCCAACGGCCCTGTTCGCCCGAGTGTTTGTGGAGAACTGTCCACATATAGACCGTATCGGGGTCGATGATGAGTCTGCGGGGCCGGAGCGGCTTCCTGGTCATCCCCGTGACCGTACGGGGGATTTGTGTCCGCAACCACTCTTTTGCTGACCGCCGTCCGGTGCCACGCTGCCGTCCATGAACGGCACCACCGGTAACGGCATGACCACGAACGGCGCGCGACGCGGCCGCCGTTCACTCCCGGCCGCGAGCGGCACCGCGCTCGCCGCGCTCGCCGCACTCGTGACGGTCCTCGCGCTGGCCGGCTGCGAACCGGCCCCCGGCGGCGGACTCAACGCCGGTTCCGTGGCCCACACCACCGACCGCACGGCCACCAGCACCTTCGAACGCCTCGGCGTCGGAGTGCGCTGGCTCAGCTGCCGGGCGGCGCTCGGCGAGGCCGACGGCGAGGCCGACGGCGAGGCCGACGGCGAGGCCGACGGCGCGGGCGGGGGAGAAGACGGGGGAGAGGACGGGGGAGGGACCGCGACCCCGGCCGCCCGGACCGGCCCCGCCACCGTCGACTGCGAGGGCGAGACCGCCTCCCGCAAGGAGATCACCCTCAAGGGCACCGTCACCGACGAGCGTTCCGGCACCTGTGTACGCGGCGACCTCAGGGCCAGGATCGACGGCAAGACCGCCTTCGACGCGACCTTCCTCGGCTCCTGCGACGACCCCGCCCCCACCGCCACCCGCCCCACCGCGCCCGACCAGCGCTCCCGGCCCGTACCCGCCGTGACGGTGACAGAGACCGTCACCGCGACCGTGACGGTGACGCGGACCGCGACCGTGACCCGGACCGCGGCCCGGGCGGTGGCCGTCACAGCCGAACCCTGATCCGTGAAACCCCTGCCCTACCGGCCCCGGGCTGCCTAGGGTGACAGGGTGACGCAGCCTGCTTACCTCCGGTATCCGCACACCCACGGCGAGTTGATCGCCTTCACCGCCGAGGACGACGTCTGGGTCGCTCCTCTCGACGGCGGCCGCGCCTGGCGCGTCAGCGCCGACGACGTACCGGTCGACCATCCCCGGATCTCGCCCGACGGCTCGCACATCGCCTGGACATCGCGCCGGGACGGCGCGCCCGAGGTGCATCTCGCGCCCGTCGACGGCGGTCCGACCCGTCGGCTCACCCACTGGGGCAGCCACAAGACCGCCGTCCGGGGCTGGACCCCGGACGGCGAGATCCTCGCCCTCACCACCCACGGCCGGCACTCCCTGCGCCGCACCTGGGCCCGCGCCCTCCCGCTGGACGGGGGGCCCGGCGCCGAGCTGCCCCACGGCCCGGTCGGCGGCCTCGCCCACGGCGAACCCGGGGTGCTCCTGCTCTCCGCCACCATGGGCCGCGAGGCCGCCGCCTGGAAGCGCTACCGGGGCGGCACGGCCGGAAAGCTCTGGATCGACCGCGACGGCACGGGCGACTTCACCCGGCTGCACACCGGGCTCGACGGCAAGGGCAATATCGAGTACCCGCTGTGGGTCGGCGGCAGGATCGCCTTCCTCTCCGACCACGAGGGCGTCGGCGCCCTCTACTCCTCCCTGCCCGACGGCTCAGAACTGCGGCGGCACACCCCCGTCGACGGTTTCTACGCCCGGCAGGCCGCCACCGACGGCACCCGTGTCGTCTACTCCTCCGCCGGTGAGCTGTGGATCCTCGACGACCTCGAAGGGGCCGGGCCCCGCAGGCTCGACATCCGCCTCGGCGGTCAGCGCACCGATCTGCGCCCCCGGTACATCCACGGCGACCACCACGTCGGCGCCGCCTCGCCCGACCACACCGGACGCGGCAGCGCCGTGGAGATCCGCGGCGGCATCCACTGGATCACCCACCGGGACGGCCCCGCGCGGGCGCTCGCCGTGGAGCCGGGCGTACGGTCCCGACTGCCCCGCACCTTCCGCGCCGGGGGCGAACAGCAGGTCGTATGGGTGACGGACGCCGAGGGTGAGGACGCCCTGGAGTTCGCGCCCGCGGCCGGTGCAGTGCTCGGCGCGGCCCCGAACAGGGTCGGGGCCGGACTCCTCGGCCGGGTGCACGGCCTCGCCGTCTCGCCCGACGGGAACAAGGTCGCCATCGCCTCCCACGACGGCCGGGTCCTGCTGGTGGAGCGCGAGTCCGGCGCGGTGCGCGAGGTCGACCGCAATGAGGACGGCGACGCCACCGGGCTCACCTTCTCCCCGGACTCCCGCTGGCTCGCCTGGTCGCACGCGGGCCCGCTCCCGCTCCGGCAGCTGAAGCTCGCCGACACCGCCGACCCCGCGAACCCGGTGGTCTCCGAGGCGACCCCGCTGCGCTTCCGCGACTACGGGCCCGCCTTCACCCTCGACGGCAGACATCTGGCGTTCCTCTCCGAGCGCTCCTTCGACCCGGTGTACGACACCCATGTCTTCGACCTCGCCTTCGTCGGCAGTTGCCGCCCGCATCTGATCACCCTGGCCGCGACGACGCCCTCGCCGTTCGGCCCGCAGCGCCACGGCCGGGCCTTCGAACCCGAGAAGCCCGAGAAGGCTGACAAGTCCGAGAAGGACAAGACCGACAAGACCGACAAGGAGAACGGGCACCCGGACGGCGAGAACGGCGCCCCCGTCACCCGTGTAGACCTCGAAGGACTCGCCGACCGGATAGTCCCCTTCCCCGTCGAGGCCGCCAACTACTCCACCCTGCGCGCCGCCAAGGACGGAGTGCTGTGGCTGCGCCACCCGGTGCGCGGAGTCCTGGGCGCGGCCCGGGCCACCTCCGACGACCTCGGCCCCCGCACCACCCTGGAGCGGTACGACCTGGTCCAGCTGCACAGCGAGGAGCTGGCCTCCGAGGCCCGGGGCTACTCCGTCAGCGGGGACGGCAAGCGGGTGCTGCTCGCCGTCGACGGAGGGCTGAAGGTGGTGCCGAGCGACCGCCGCGCCTCCCGTGACGAGGACAGCGACAGCAATATCACCGTGGACCTCTCACGGATCCGCCGGCTGCTGGACCCGGCCGCCGAGTGGCGTCAGATGTACGCCGAGGCCGGCCGGCTGATGCGGGACAACTTCTGGCGGGCCGACCTCGGCGGCACCGACTGGGACGCGGTGCTGGAGCGCTACCGCCCGGTCCTCGGCCGGGTCGCCACCCATGACGACCTGGTGGACCTGCTCTGGGAGGTGCAGGGGGAGCTGGGCACCTCGCACGCCTATGTCACCCCCCGGGGCGGATACGGCAGCCGCGCCACCCGGCAGGGTCTGCTCGGGGCCGACATCTCCCGGGCGGCGGACGGGAACTGGCGGATCGACCGCGTACTCCCCTCGGAGACCTCCGACCCCGACGCGCACTCCCCGCTGGCCGCCCCCGGTGTCGCGGTCCGCGCGGGCGACGCGATCCTCGCGGTCGACGGCTGCCCGGTCGACCCGGTCGCGGGCCCCGGCCCGCTGCTGGTGGGCGCGGCGGGCAAACCGGTCGAGCTGACCGTCGCCCCCGCGGGCGGCGGCGAGCCGCGCCACCCGGTGGTGGTGCCCCTGGCCGACGAGGAGCCCCTGCGCTACCACGCCTGGGTCGCCGACCGCCGGGCCCATGTCCACGAGAAGTCCGGCGGCCGGCTCGGCTATCTCCATGTGCCCGACATGCAGGGGGCTGGCTGGGCCCAGATCCACCGCGATCTGCGCGTCGAGGTGGCCCGCGAGGGCCTGGTCGTGGACGTCCGGGAGAACCGGGGCGGCCACACCTCCGAGCTGATCATCGAGAAGCTCGCCCGCCGGATCGTGGGCTGGGACCTGCCGCGCGGCATGCGCCCCTCCAGCTATCCCCAGGACGCCCCGCGCGGCCCGGTGGTCGCGGTGGCCAACGAGTTCTCCGGCTCGGACGGCGACATCGTCAACGCGGCGATCAAGGCCCTGGGCATCGGACCCGTGGTCGGCACCCGCACCTGGGGCGGGGTGATCGGCATCGACAGCAGATACTCCCTGGTCGACGGGACCCTGGTCACCCAGCCCAAGTACGCCTTCTGGCTGGAGGGGTACGAGTGGGGGGTGGAGAACCACGGCGTCGACCCGGACGTCGAGGTGGTGATGACCCCTCAGGACCACGCCGCCGGCCGCGACCCCCAGCTCGACGAGGCCGTACGGATGGCCCTCGCGGCCCTGGCCGAGATCCCGGCCAAGACGCCTCCCGCACTGCCCTGACCTGCTGCCGCACCGGCCGGGACCGTGAGCGGGTCCCGGCCGGCGCGTCGGCGGCCCGCTCCGGTCGATAGCATGCTCGGGACATCGGCCCACCCGAGGAGGAAACCGGTATGGCGGGAGAACCCCAGGCTGACTGCCTGTTCTGCAAGATCGTCGCGGGCGATGTGCCGGCCACCGTGGTGCGCGAGACCGACTCCGTCGTCGCCTTCCGGGACATCAACCCCCAGGCCCCCAGCCATGTCCTGGTCATCCCCAAGGCCCACTACCCCGACGCCGCCTCCCTCGCCGCTGCCGAGCCCGCGCTCGCCGCCGAGGTGCTGCGCGAGGCCGGCGAGGTCGCCGCCCTGGAGCGGACCGTCGACCCCGGCTACCGGATCGTCTTCAACACCGGCTCCGGAGCCGGACAGACCGTCTTCCACGCCCACGCCCACATCCTCGGCGGCCGCGGCCTCGCCTGGCCCCCCGGATAACCCGCGTGTCCGTACGAGAGCTGGTAGTCCTCGGCACCGCCAGCCAGGTGCCCACCCGGCACCGGAACCACAACGGCTATCTGCTGCGCTGGGACGCCGAGGGCCTGCTCTTCGACCCGGGCGAGGGCACCCAGCGCCAGATGCTGCGCGCCGGTGTCGCCGCGCACGACCTCAACCGGATCTGCGTCACCCACTTCCATGGAGACCACTCCCTGGGGCTCGCCGGCGTCATCCAGCGGATCAATCTCGACCAGGTCCCGCACGAGATCACGGCCCACTACCCGGCGAGCGGGCAGCACTTCTTCGAACGGCTGCGGTACGCCACCGCCTACCGCGAGAACGTGGCGCTGACCGAGGCCCCGGTCGGCGGCGGCACCGGCCTGATCACTCTCGCCAGGACCGGCGCGTACACCCTTGAGGCGCATCTCCTCTCACACCCCGTCGAGTCCTACGGCTACCGGCTCACCGAGCACGACGGCCGCCGGATGATCCCCGAGCGGCTCGCCGCCCACGGCATCGCCGGGCCCGACGTCGGCCGCCTCCAGCGCGAGGGCGAACTCCGCGGAGTCACCCTGGACGAGGTCAGCGAGGAGCGCCGGGGGCAGCGCTTCGCCTTCGTCATGGACACCCGGCTCTGCGAAGGCGTCCACGCCCTCGCCGACGGCTGCGACATGCTCGTCATCGAGTCCACCTTCCTGGACGAGGACGAGCGGCTCGCCCTGGACCACGGCCATCTGACCGCCGGCCAGGCCGCCCGCGCCGCCCGTGACGCGGGCGTGCGCCACCTCGTCCTCACCCACTTCTCCCAGCGCTACCCGGACCCCGGGGAGTTCGAGCGCCAGGCCCGCGCCGCCGGGTTCGACGCCGAGCTGACCGTCGCCTCCGACCTTCTGCGCGTCCCCGTCCCCAAACGTCGACCATGAGCGAAGCTGGACCCGTGCCCCTCCCCAAAGCCGAACTGCACCTGCACATCGAAGGCACCCTGGAGCCCGAACTCGCGTTCGCGCTCGCCGCGCGCAACGCGGTGGAACTGCCCTTCGAGAACACCGAAGCGCTCCGCCGCGCCTATGACTTCGAGGATCTCCAGTCGTTCCTGGACCTCTACTACAGCCTGATGGCCGTGCTGCGCACCGAGGACGACTTCGCGGACCTCGCCGACGCCTATCTGACCCGTGCGGCGGCCCAGGGCGTACGCCACGCGGAGATCTTCTTCGACCCGCAGGCGCACATCTCCCGGGGCGTTTCCCTGGGCACCGTCGTCGACGGCCTGGCCCGCGCCCTGGACGCGAGCGAGCAGCGCCACGGCATCTCCACCCGTCTGATCATGTGCTTTCTGCGGGACGAGTCCGCCGAGTCCGCCATGGAGACGCTGGAGGCCGCCAAGCCGTATCTGCACCGGATCACCGCCGTGGGCCTGGACTCCGCGGAGGCCGGCAATCCGCCGTCCAAGTTCCGCGAGGTGTACGAGGCGGCCGCCGCGCTCGGTCTGCGCAAGGTCGCGCACGCGGGCGAGGAGGGCCCGGCCTCGTACGTCAGGGAGGCCCTGGACGTCCTCGGGGTGGAGCGCGTCGACCACGGGCTGCGCTGCCTGGAGGACGCCGAGCTGGTCGCCCGGCTGGCCAGGGAGCGGATCCCGCTGACGCTCTGCCCGCTCTCCAACGTACGGCTGCGAGTCATCGACACGCTGGAGGACCATCCGCTCGACCGGATGATGGACGCGGGCCTGATGTGCACCGTCAACTCCGACGACCCCGCCTACTTCGGCGGCTATGTCGGCGACACCTTCCACGCCGTGCGCGAGGCGCTCTCGCTCGACGAGGAGCGCCTGCGCGAGCTGGCGCGCAACTCCTTCCTCGCCTCCTTCCTGGAGGACGACGAGGAGCGGCGGGCCCGGCTGATCGCCGAGGTCGACGCGTACGACTTCACGGTGGAACTGGCCGAGTAGCCCCCGGGCCCGGCGGACAGGCTCTTCCGTCCGCCCCGGCTAGCCTCCTGTGGTCGCGCCGGGGCGGAAGATCATCAGTACGACGACGACCGTCCAGAGCAGATTGAAGATCCCGGTGAGCCCGCTGAGCCGGGCCGCCGCCGGGCGGACGCGCTTCTCGTCCGCACCCGCACCCACCCCCGCACCCGGCGCCGTCAGTTCGAGCAGGGTCGCCTGGAGGGGCAGCAGCATCAGGACGAGCACGCCCGCGGCGATCGCGGTGAGCACCGTCGACACCAGCAGCCAGGCGTCCGTCAGAATCCCCATCCTCGCCCCGGTGGCGACCCCGAAGACCGGCACGGCGAGCCCCGCGATGGCGTAGCCCCGGCATATCCGGTGCAGCAGCCCGGCGATCGAGGCCGCCCGCTCGCCCCTCTCCTCGCCGTCGTCCGCGATCTCCCCGCCTGCCCCCGCCGCCCGGGCGTAGCGGGGAAAGATCGAGGCGGCCACGGTGATCGGCCCGATCGTCAGGATCGCCGCGAGGACATGGATGGACAGCAGCATTTTTGACACGGGTGGTGGCCTCCGGGCGAACCGATGTGTTGGCTGCCAATAGATAGCACGCCAAGATAGCCCTTGTGTAGGCTGCCTACCCATGAGGCCCATGAGGACAGACGCGGTGCGAGGGCACCTGGACGGACTGCTGCTGGCGGTGCTCGAACCGGGCCCGCTGCACGGGTACGCGATCATCGCGGCGGTGCAGCGGCGCAGCGGGGGTGTGCTGGAGCTGAAGACCGGCACCATCTACCCGGCGCTTCAGCGGCTGGAGCGCCTCGGGCTGCTCGACAGCGGCTGGGAGTCGACCGGCGAGCGCCGCCGCCGCCGCTACGAGCTGACGGAGGCGGGCCGGGGGGCCCTGACGGCCGAGCGGTCCGCCTGGAGCGAGTTCACCGCCGCGATCGGCTCCGTACTCAACCCCGCCGTGAACCCCGTCGCTCCCCGGCCCGCCGGATGAGCGCCGCCCGGATTCTGACCCCCGCGGACGCGGATCCCGTCGAGGAGCACGTCGCGGCCCTCGCCGCGGCCGTGCACGGCCCGGCCCGGGTCAAGGCCCGGATGATCGAGGAGATCCGGGACGGCCTCGTCGAGACGGCCGCCGCCCACGAGGAGGAGGGGATGCCGCCTTCGGCGGCCGCCCGCCGGGCGGTGCGCGAGTTCGGGACCGTCGAGGAGCTGGTGCCCGGCTGGCAGCGGGAGCTGACCGTCGCTCAGGCGCGGCACACCGCCCGGGCCGCCGCCATGGCCTTCCCGTTCCTGCTGGTCTGCGGGCTCCTGGTGCACGCCGTGGGGGAGGGCTGGGGGCTGCGGCTGCTCACCGTCCTCCTCGCGGCGGTCGCGGGCGTCGCCGGAGTGCTCGCCGCCGCGACGCCGGCCGTCACCGGGATCCTCGCCCGCAGAGTGGCGCTTCCGCCGGGGCTGCCGCTGGCCGTCGCCTGGACCGGCACCGCCACCGCGGTGGCCACCGCGCTCGCCACCCTCGGCCTGGTCGTCGCCTCGGCGCTGGCGCGGGAGTGGCCGGTGACGGCGCTCGCCGGGGTGCTCGCCGCCGTCGCGCACGCGCTGGTCGCGGGCCCGGCCAGGGCCTGCCGTCGATACGCCCGGCTGACGGCCGCCTGAGCCTGCGGCCTCCACGTCGTACGCCTCAGAAACACCGGGAGAGCACAGCTTTCGCGAATGCCCCCAAGGCCCCAGCAGTCACCATGATTCGCCGTGTCCGACCGTCCCGCCGACCCGGTTTGGCAGACTGGCCGGAAGCACCACGCACAGAAGCGGCGGCACAGTGAGCACTCGGCACGCGAACCACCACGGCCCACCGGTGACGGGCCACCACGCCCCCTGCCTCGATCCCCTCGCCCATCTGCGGACCCCCGAGGACCCCGGCTGCGACGTCTATCTCACCGGCACGGTCTTCCTCGACATCATCTTCACCGGCCTCGACTCCGCCCCCGTGCGCGGCACCGAGTCCTGGGCCCGGGGCATGGGCTCCAGCCCGGGCGGGGTCGCCAACATGGCGACCGCCCTCGCCCGGCTCGGTCTGCACACCTCGCTCGCCGCCGCGTTCGGGGACGACCACTACGGCGACTACTGCTGGGACGCCCTCGAACAGGGCGAGGGCATCGACCTCTCCCGGTCGCGCACGGTGCCCGGCTGGCACTCTCCCGTCACCGTCTCCATGGCGTACGAGGGCGAGCGGACGATGATCTCCCACGGCCACGAGGCCCCGCCGCCGGAGTCCGCCCGCGACAGCCCGCCGCCCTCCAGGGCCGCTGTGGCCTCCCTGACCCCCGGCCGCCGCGACGAGTGGATCGCCCGCGCCGCCGCCGGGGGGACCAGGGTCTTCGCCGACGTCGGCTGGGACGAGACGGGCCGCTGGGACCCGGCCGACCTCGCCGATCTGGAGCACTGCGAGGCATTCCTCCCCAACGCGGCGGAGGCGATGCGCTACACCCGCGCCGCCACCCCGGTCGCCGCCGCCCACGCGCTCGCCGAGCGGGTGCCGGTGGCCGTCGTCACCCTGGGGGCCGAGGGGGCGTACGCGGTGGACGGCCGCACCGGCGAGAGCGCCCAGGTCCCGGCCATCGCGGTGGAGGCGCTCGACCCGACCGGGGCGGGCGATGTCTTCGTGGCCGGATTCGTCACCGGGACCCTCGCGGAGTGGCCGCTCGCCGACCGGCTCGCCTTCGCCGGGCTGACCGCCGCCCTCTCCGTGCAGGAGTTCGGCGGCTCGCTCTCCGCGCCCGGCTGGCTGGAGATCGCCGCCTGGTGGCAGCGGGTGCGGGAGGTCGCCGGACAGGACGCCGCCCCGCTGCGACGGTACGCCTTCCTGGACGCGCTGCTGCCCTCGCCCCCGCTGGACTGGCCGCGCCGGCGCGCCGTGCCGACCATCGGCTTCCGCAGCCCGGTCTGACCCTGCCCGGCGGGCCCCCGCTTCCGGCCGGGCCCGCCGGAAAACCCCTCGGCCCCTGTCAGTGCGGCGTCGTACGCTTGAGGTCCAGAGGTTGTCGAGCGGCGAGAACCCTCAGCGGGAGGTATGCGCAGGCCACAGAGCCGGCCCATGACTCAGACACCCACAGCCCATACCGTCCCCCCGCGCCCCGAGGGCGCTGCGGGACCCCTGGCCACGGGACAGGCGCGCGCCGCGTTCACCGTCCCCGCCCACCACCCGATGGTGTCGCTCCTCGGTTCGGGCGACGCCCTGTTGCGAGTGATCGAGAAGGCCTTCCCGGCGGCCGACATCCATGTCCGGGGCAATCAGGTCAGCGCGGTCGGGCCGGCGGCGGAAGTCGCCCTCGTCCAGCGCCTGTTCGACGAGATGATGCTCGTGCTCCGCACCGGGCAGCCGATGACGGAGGACGCAGTGGAACGCTCGATCGCCATGCTCCGCGCCAGCGCGGAGGGCGCCGCCGACGGCGCCGAGACCCCCGCCGAGGTGCTCACCCAGAACATCCTCTCCAGCCGCGGCCGGACCATCCGCCCCAAGACGCTCAATCAGAAGCACTACGTCGACGCCATCGACAAGCACACCATCGTCTTCGGCATCGGCCCCGCGGGCACCGGCAAGACCTATCTGGCCATGGCCAAGGCGGTCCAGGCGCTCCAGTCCAAGCAGGTCAACCGGATCATCCTGACCCGCCCCGCCGTCGAGGCGGGAGAGCGCCTCGGCTTCCTCCCCGGCACCCTCTACGAGAAGATCGACCCCTATCTCCGCCCGCTCTACGACGCGCTGCACGACATGCTCGACCCCGACTCCATCCCCCGGCTGATGGCCGCGGGCACCATCGAGGTCGCCCCCCTGGCGTACATGCGGGGCCGCACCCTCAATGACGCGTTCATCATTCTCGACGAGGCGCAGAACACCAGTGCCGAGCAGATGAAGATGTTCCTCACCCGGCTGGGCTTCGACTCCAAGATCGTCATCACCGGCGATGTCACCCAGGTCGACCTGCCCAGCGGCACCAAGAGCGGTCTGCGCCAGGTCCAGGAGATCCTGGAGGGCGTGGAAGACGTCCACTTCTCGCGTCTGACGTCCCAGGACGTCGTCCGGCACAAGCTCGTCGGCCGTATTGTCGACGCGTACGAGAAGTACGACGGCCGGGACGGCGGCCAGCACGGCGGCCCGAGCGGCGGCCGGAGCGCCGGACGCCACGGCCATGGGACCGGAAACGGGAAGTAGCGGTAAAAGCACCATGTCGATCGACGTCAACAACGAATCCGGGACCGAGGTCGACGAGCGGTCGATCCTCGATGTCGCCCGTTACGCCCTCGCCCGGATGCGCATCCACCCGCTCTCCGAGCTGTCGGTGATCGTCGTGGACGCCGAGGCCATGGAGCAGCTGCACCTCCAGTGGATGGATCTGCCGGGACCGACCGATGTCATGTCCTTCCCGATGGACGAGCTGCGTCCGCCGGTCAAGGACGACGAGGAGCCCCCGCAGGGCCTCCTCGGCGACATCGTGCTCTGCCCCGAGGTGGCGAAGCAGCAGGGCGAGCAGGCCCCGACGGGGCACTCCATGGACGAGGAGCTTCAGCTGCTCACCGTCCACGGAGTGCTGCATCTGCTCGGTTACGACCACGAGGAGCCCGACGAGAAGGCCGAGATGTTCGGCCTCCAGGCGGCGATCGTGGACGGCTGGCGGGCCGAGAAGGGCTTCACCGGCCCCTCCCCGGCGCCGACCGTCTCATGAGCGCCCCCCTGGTTCTCGGCGCGGTCGCGCTGGTCATCGTCGCCTGGCTGGCCGCCTGTGCCGAGGCGGGCATCGCCCGCGTCTCCAGCTTCCGCGCCGCCGAGGCGGTCCGCGCGGGCCGGCGCGGCGCGAGCCGGCTGGAGCAGGTCGCCGCCGACCCCACCCGCTATCTCAATGTCGCCCTGCTGGTGCGGGTCGCCTGCGAGATGGCGGCCGGGGTGCTCGTCACCTACGCCTGCCTCCAGGAGTTCCCCGAGACCTGGGAGGCGCTCGCCGTCGCCATCGGCGTGATGGTCCTCGTCTCCTATGTCGCCGTCGGCGTCTCCCCGCGCACCATCGGCCGCCAGCACCCGCTGAACACCGCGACCGCGTCCGCCTATGTGCTGCTGCCGCTGGCCAGGATCATGGGCCCGATCCCCCAACTGCTGATCCTCATCGGCAACGCGCTCACCCCCGGGAAGGGCTTCCGCAAGGGCCCCTTCGCCAGCGAGGCCGAGCTGCGGGCGCTGGTCGACCTCGCCGAGCAGGAGTCCCTGATCGAGGACGACGAGCGCCGCATGGTGCACTCCGTCTTCGAGCTGGGCGACACCCTCGTACGCGAGCTGATGGTGCCTCGGACGGATCTGATCAGCATCGAGCGGTACAAGACGGTCCGTCAGGCGCTCACCCTCGCGCTGCGCTCCGGCTTCTCCCGCATCCCCGTCACCGGGGAGAGCGACGACGACATCGTCGGCATCGTCTATCTCAAGGACCTCGCCCGCAAGACGCATGTCAACCGCGACTCGGAGTCCGATCTGCTCTCCACCGCGATGCGCCCCGCGGTCTTCGTCCCCGACACCAAGAACGCCGGGGACCTGCTGCGCGAGATGCAGCAGAAGCGCAATCACGTCGCCGTCGTCATCGACGAGTACGGCGGCACCGCGGGCATCGTCACCATCGAGGACATCCTTGAGGAGATCGTCGGCGAGATCACCGACGAGTACGACCGGGAGCTGCCGCCCGTCGAGGATCTCGGCGACGGCCGCTACCGGGTCACCGCCCGGCTCGACATCGGCGACCTGGGCGAGCTGTACGGCCTGGACGAGCTGGACGACGAGGATGTGGAGACGGTCGGCGGACTGCTCGCCAAGTCCCTGGGCCGGGTCCCGATCTCGGGCGCGAGCGCCGTGGTCGACCTGCCGGACGGACGCGCGCTGCGGCTGACCGCCGAATCCTCGGCCGGCCGCCGGAACAAGATCGTCACAGTGCTGGCGGAGCCCGTCGAGGCCCGCGCGGAGGGGGAGCACGCGGCATGAGAGCGCGACAGCTGAGGGCGTTCTGTCTGGACTTCAACGACGCGGTCGAGGAGTTCCCGTTCGGCCCGGAGACCTCGGTCTTCAAGGTCGCGGGCAAGATGTTCGCCCTCAGCGCGCTCGACGGCGAGCCGCTGACGGTCAATCTCAAGTGCGAGCCGGAGATCGCGGAGCGGCTCCGCGCCGACCATCCCGAGATCGTCCCCGGCTGGCACATGAACAAGCGCCACTGGAACACGGTCACCATCGGCGGGCTCCCGGCCAAGATGGTCCGGGAGCTGATCGAGGACTCCTACGACCTGGTGGTGGCCGGTCTCCCCAGGGCGGAGCGCCTCCGCCTCGACCGCCCCTGAGGCCGTCCCCGAGTGCGAGCGGCCCCGGTGGTATCACCGGGTGCTGCCGCCCTCGATGGCGGTGAGATCCCGATTTATGTGTACTCTCCTCCAGTCCAGCAGGGTGGGCGGAAGAGGCTCCCCGGCAGCAACATCCATCAGGGAGTCACCACTTTCATGCGTGCCCGTATGCGCCGCGGCGTCGCCGCCGTCCTCACCGCCTCCGCCCTCTCGCTGACGGCCGCCGCCTGCGGCGGGTCCGACTCCGGCTCCGACGGCGACAAGAAGGCGAAGGACTCGGCCGCCAAGCCGCTGACCGCGGCCCAGATGAAGGCCGGTCTGGTCGGCGTCAAGGACCTCCCCGCCGGTTACAAGGTCGGCGAGGAGACCGCCGACGACGAGAAGTACACGGCGGACAAGAAGGAGTGCCAGCCGCTGGCCGACTTCCTCAGCCAGAAGATCGCCGGGGGCACGGACGGCGGCTCCGCCGACTTCGAGAGCGCCGACCAGAGCAGCATGGTCTCCCAGAACATCGTCACCTTCCCCGGCGCGGGCGCGACCGACTACGCCAAGAAGCTCTCCACCGCGCTGGACGCGTGCAAGGGCTTCGGCGTCGGCGAGGGCGACCAGAAGATGGCCATGACCATCGAGAAGCTCTCCGCCACCCCCAAGGCCGGCGAGGAGTCCCACTCCTTCCGCATGAAGACCGAGATCAAGTCGCTCTCCCTGAAGTTCGAGACGAACTTCCAGGTCGTGCGCCAGGGCACCGGCATCTCCCGGGTGCTCCACGTCCCGGCCGACGCCTCCGGTCACAAGGACTTCGACGAGCTCGCCAAGCGCGTGGGCGAGAAGTTCGTCAAGGCCGTCCAGAGCTGATCCACCCGGGCCGGGGCCCCCGCGTACGCGCCGGGGCCCCCGCCTATGCTCGGGGCATGACGCAGAGCACCGATTCCGGCGACCTCGGCCCCGAGGACCGCAAGATCATCACGCTGGCGCGCAGCGCCCGCGCCCGCAACGGTGTGCCCGAGGGCGCGGCCGTGCGCGACGAGACCGGCCGCACCTATGTGGCGGGCACCGTCGCCCTGGAATCCCTCGCGCTCAGCGCGCTCCAGACCGCCGTCGCCATGGCCGTGGCCAGCGGCGCGCGCTCCCTGGAGGCGGCGGCCGTCGTCTCCGAGGCCGAGACCGCGTCCGACGCGGACCGCGCGGCGGTACGCGACCTGGGCGGGCCGGACACCCCGGTGCTGCTCGCCGGTCCCGACGGAGAGCTGAAGTCGTCGGTCACCGCCGGCTGACCCCTTCGCCCACCCCCTCCCGATTCCGGTACGGCGCAAGAATCAAGCTGCCTTGTCTTGCAATCGCCGCCCGGGTGCGCCTCAATGACGCAGCCGCCTCCGTGAGCGGTCGCCTCCGTCCGCCCGTGCTGCCCGGGTGCCCCTGACCCGGTGCGGGCCGCCGTCGTGCGAGCCCCGGCGGCGGCCGCCCATCCATCCCTGAACGGGAAAGGGGACTTCCCCATGCGAGGCAGCGGTCCACTGATCGGCACGGCACTGACGGCGGGGACACTCGCCGCCCTCTCCCTCGTCTTCGCCCCGGCCGCGGCGGCGGTCACCCCCGGCACGGCACAGGCCTCCTACGACTGTGGATCCTGGGGCGGCGGTACGGCGACGCTCACCGCCACCCAGAACGGCACCTCGGCCACGATCACCATCAACTCGGCGGTGACCACCCCGGTCGCCGTCGCCAGGGACACCATCAGCTCGACGCTCACCCTGGCGAAGCGCGGCGGCGGGACCGTCACGTTCACCGGCAAGAGGAATCCCGCGCTCGCCGCCAACTCGGCGGTGACGATGGGGCCCCTGAGCGGCACGGTGGCCGCCGGGAACAGCCTGGACTCGTACTTCGCCGGGACCGCCCTGTCGATGACGATCTTCGGCTTCCCGGTCGGCTGCGACGCGCTCACCTCGCAGACCCCGGGCCCGTTCGTCTTCAACTGAGCCGTACCCGCTCAGAAAGCCACCCAGCCACCCAGCCAGCCGGGCGGCGGTGCGCGCGACGCCCGCCGCCGTCCGGCCGGACGACCCCGCCATTATCTGATGGGCCATCAGTCGACGGGTCCCGGCTCCCTTGACTTCTCGCCCGGCCCGCCCGTCAATGGCCCCCCGCGACTCTCCGAAGGGGGCACCCCGATGGCCTCAGCCGACCGAGCGGCCGCCGCGCGAAAACCAGCCTCCCGCCGTGGCGGCGCCCCCCGCCGGGCCGTCGCACTCGGCGCGCTCGCGCTCGTCATGGGGACGACGGCCCTCGCCGCGCCCGCACAGGCGCGGAGCGCCGCCGACGGCGCGGTGACCTTCGCGACCCGCTGTGTGCCCCCGCCCGTCGCGGGCATCCCGCCCATCCAGGGCACCACCACCGCCGAGATCACCGTCGACACAGCGACCCCCCGGGTCGGCGACACCGTCACCGTCACCTACAAGGTCGCCAAGCCCGCCGCGAGCAACCCGGTCGACCTGGCGCTCCCCGCCGACATCATGACGCCGAGCGGCGAGGTCGCCCTCGGCGGGGCGCAGAGCGGCAAGCTCACCGTCACCGGCCCCAAGAAGAACCCGCCCGTCCCCGGCAAGGGCGAATTCCCGCCGTTCTCGATGACCGGAACCTTTAAGGTCACCGCGCCCGGCTCGATCACCCTCTCGCCGGGCGACTACAACATCCACACCAGCTACATCATGGAACTCGACACCCCCTGCGCGGTCAGCACCCCGCCCGCGCCCGTCTCCCGGACCATCGTCGCGAGCGGGGAACCTGGAGCCAATGAGCGCGCCATCGCGCTCGCCACCGCCTCCGGCAAACCCGGCGACCGGGTCACCGTCACCGGAACGAGGTTCACCCCGCTCACCGAGATCACCCTCGCCGGCCGGGCCGGTCAGGCCCAGACCGCCGACAGGCTGACCTTCACCTCCGACGCCGAGGGCGGCTTCACCGGCCGCCTCAAGGTCAACGACAGGGCGACCACCGGAATCGTCGCGTACGAGGGCTCCGCCTGGTCGGCCGAGAAGGGCGCGGGCCCGGCCGCGTACACCGTCACCGACGACACCCCGCTGCCCAGGGACAGTCAGAAGCTGACCGCGTCCGTCACCGCCGGTGAGCTGTCCATGTCCCAGGAGGGCGACACGGTCCGGCTCTCCTCCGTCGACTTCGGCACCGGCGGGGGAGCCGACGGCGATCTCCGCACCATCACCGTCAAGGACTTCCGGGGCGGCCCGGCCGGCTGGTCCCTCACCGGCAGGGTCACCGACTTCACCGGACCGTCCGGCGGCGAGATCGACGCCGGACGGCTCCACTGGGTCCCCGCCTGCACCACGAAACAGGGCAGCCCCAGCACCTGCGAGGCCGGTTCCGAGGGGGCCGTCGGCAGCGCGGGCGCGACCCTCGCCTCCGCCCCGGACGCCACACTCACCGGCGGCGAGTTCACCGTGGACGCCTGGGTGTCGCTGAAGGTCCCGGCCTACACCGCCCCCGGGACCTACTCCGGCGTACTCACCCTCACGCTCACCTGACCGCCCGGCGGGCGGGCGCGCACCCGGCCCGCCCGCCCGCTCCCGGGAGCCGCCCCCATGCCCGTACCGCGCCGCCCCGCGCTCCCGGCCCCGCCCGGCCGCCCGCCCGCCCTCGCGCTCGTGCTCGGTCTCGCCCTCCTCGCGACCCTCCTCACGGCGCTCGGCCCACTGCCCGCCACCGCAGCGCGCGCCGCCGACAACGGCGAGTGGTCCGTCTTCCCCGCCGCCTCCCGGCCGGACGGCGGACGCCCCTACTTCCATCTCTCCGCCGACCCCGGCCACTCCGTCACCGACCGGGTCACCGTCGCCAACAAGACCGCCGCCCCGCTGACCTTCCGGCTGTACGCGGCCGACGCCTACAACACCGCCCGCGACGGCGGCTTCGCCGTGCGCTCCCCGGACGAGCGCCAACGCGGCGTCGGGGCCTGGGCGAAGCCCGCGCGGCAGCGGATCACCGTCCCCGCGCGCTCCTCGGTCACCGTGCCCTACACCCTCACCGTCCCCGAGTCCGCCGAACCGGGCGACCACGCCGGCGCGCTCGTCGCCCTGGACGAGCGCCTCGCGCCGCCGTCCGGCGCGGTCGCCGTCGGGGTCCGCCGGGCGGTGGGCGCGCGCGTCCACCTCAAGGTGACCGGGCCCGCCGTCCCCGCCCTCACCGTCGAGGACGTACGGATCACCCAGGACCGGCCACTGGTGCCCGGCACCGGCGAGAGCAGTGCTCTCATCTCGTACACCCTCCACAACCGGGGCAATGTGACCCTCGGCCCCGAGGTCGTCCTCAAGGCCGAGGGCCTCTTCGGCCGCGATCTGCTCAACCGGCGGCTGACGAGGGTCCCCTCCGAGCTGCTGCCCCGCCAGCGGATCCGTCTCACCGAGCGCTGGGCCGGCTCCCCCTGGCTGGAATGGGGCGAGATACGGCTGACCGCGAGCGCCGGACGGTTGCGGGAATCCGCCGGCGCCTCCTTCCTCGCGCTGCCCTGGACGGCAGCCGCCGCGCTCGCCCTCGTCCTGGCGGGAATCGCCCTCCGGATACGGAAACGAGTACGGAAACGAGTACGGGAAGGAGTACGCGAGCGCGTACGGGCACGGCGCGCCGGGACCCCGGCGAGAGCCTGACGACACGAGGGCGTCCGGCATCAGCGACAATGGGCGGCATGAGTGTTCGTACCCCGTCCTCCGAGCCCGCCGCCCACCGGGCCGGCTTCGCCTGCTTCGTCGGCCGCCCCAACGCGGGCAAGTCCACCCTCACGAACGCTCTCGTCGGTCAGAAGGTGGCGATCACCTCCAACCGGCCGCAGACGACCCGCCACACCGTGCGCGGCATCGTCCACCGCCCCGAGGCGCAGCTGATCCTGGTGGACACCCCCGGTCTCCACAAGCCGCGCACCCTTCTCGGCGAGCGCCTCAACGACGTCGTGCGCGCCACCTGGGCCGAGGTCGACGTGATCGGCTTCTGCCTGCCCGCCGACCAGAAGCTCGGCCCCGGCGACCGCTACATCGCCAAGGAGCTGGCGGAGGTCAAGAAGACCCCCAAGGTCGCGATCGTCACCAAGACCGACCTGGTCGACTCCAAGGCCCTCGCCGAGCAGCTCATCGCCATCGACCAGCTCGGCCGTGAGCTGGGCATCGAGTGGGCGGAGATCATCCCGGTCTCCGTCGTCGGCGAGAAGCAGGTCCAGCTCGTCTCCGATCTGCTGGTCCCGCTGCTCCCGGAGGGCCCCGCGCTCTACCCGGAGGGCGACCTCACGGACGAGCCCGAGCAGGTCATGGTGGCCGAGCTGATCCGCGAGGCCGCGCTGGAGGGCGTCCGCGACGAGCTGCCGCACTCGATCGCGGTGGTGGTCGAGGAGATGATCCCCCGCGAGGACCGCCCGGCGGACCGGCCGCTGCTGGACATCCACGCCTATCTGTACATCGAGCGCCCCAGCCAGAAGGGCATCATCATCGGCCCCAAGGGCAAGCGCCTGAAGGACGTCGGCACCAAGTCCCGCAAGCACATCGAGGCGCTGCTCGGCACCCCGGTCTTCCTGGACCTGCACGTCAAGGTGGCGAAGGACTGGCAGCGGGACCCCAAGCAGCTCCGCAAGCTCGGCTTCTGAGGCCCGGCGGTGGCGCGTGACCGTCGCGGACGGTCACGCGCCCTCCCTCAGCACCCGGGAGAACAGCTCCCGCTGCTCGTCGGTGAGCCGGGGGTCCGAGCAGTACACCGTGTGCCCGTCCACCGTCAGCTCATAGCCGAACCCGTCCGGAACGCCCGCCGGGGGAGCCCCGGCGGCGTCCGCGAGGGCCCGTTCGGCCAGCGCGCGCCATGTCTCCGCGTCGGCCCGGTCCAAGGTCTCCACCTCGGCGTATCGCTCGATCCCGGCGAAGCCGCCGGTACGTCGTACCTGGATGCGCATGGCTTCCGTTCTAGTACGGATCGGCCCGGGGCGGAAGCCGGATCCACCCCGGGCCACCCGGCCGTGGAACAAGCTCTCAGTTCGTCGGCACCTTCACCGTCGACCACGCCTTCAGCACCGCCTGGAGCTCCTCGCCGTCCCCGTAGCGGGCCCGCGCGGACTCCACCGTCAGCCGGGCGAACTCGCGGAACCGCGCGTTCGGCGACAGCTCGCCGCCGGTGAGGGTGTCGAACCAGATCTGACCGGCCCGCTCCCACGACTTTCCGCCCAGCTCGGTGGCGAGCAGATAGAAGGCGTGGTTGGGGATGCCGGAGTTGATGTGCACCCCGCCGTTGTCCCGGCCGGTACGGACATAGCCGTCCATGGTGGCCGGCTGCGGGTCCTTGCCGAGGACGTCGTCGTCGTACGCCGTCCCCGGGGCCTTCATGCTCCGCAGCGCCACGCCCGTGACCTCCGGGCCCAGCAGCCCCGCCCCGATCAGCCAGTCGGCCTCGGCGGCGGTCTGGCCGAGGGTGTACTGCTTCACCAGCGAGCCGAAGACGTCGGACACCGATTCGTTCAGCGCGCCCGACTGGGTGAAGTACTCCAGGTTCGCTGTGTACTGGGTGAGGCCGTGCGCCAGCTCGTGCGCGATGACGTCGACCGGGATGGAGAAGTCGAGGAAGAGCACCCCGTCCCCGTCGCCGAACACCATCTGCTCGCCGTCCCAGAAGGCGTTCGCGTACTGCCGGTCGTAGTGGACGCTGGCGATCAGCGGCAGCCCCTCGCCGTCGAGGGAGCTCCGGCCGTACGACTTCAGCAGCAGCTCGAAGGTGGCGCCGAGCCCCGCGTACACACGGTTGACGGTCGCGTCCTGCCCGGGCTCCGAGCCCTCCTCGCGGACCTTCTTCCCGGGCAGCAGGGTGCGGTTCTCGCAGTCGTAGACCGTCCGGTCCGGCTCCTCGGGGCCGACCGCGGCGGCGGAGGGGGCCGCGGCGCTCAGCCCCCGTACGGTGGTGATCCGCCGCCTGGTCCGGTTGGCGGCGTCGAGTTCCAGGGTCCGCTGGGCGAGCGTGGCGATCGCGGTGTCCGCGCCCCGGGCGAGGGTGTCCAGGACATGCGGCGGGATGATCGTGCAGAAGACGGGATGCCGGGAGCCTGCGTGGGTGTTTGCCATGAGCGGCAATGTGGCATCGGGTCACCCTCCTGTCACTGGTTGCCACGATGATTAGTGAAATAGAGTGAAGTATCCCGGTTGGCCGAATACAATCGACATCCCGCATAGTGATACGACACGGTGGGCCGGGGATTCCTCGGTTAGGCTGCCTCGCATCATGCGTTTCGGGCTGCTTCTTCTTAGCTGCCGCGGCGAGGGCCTGTAGTCGTAGGCCGACTCCCTCCCCGCGGGATCTGGTGCTGCTTCGAAATCGTCGGCCGTCCACACCTTTGGACCCCGAGGAGCCCTGCGCATATGTCTGAATCGTCCGTCGGTCGCCCCACGCCCATCACCAACGCGACCCACACCCAGAAGCCGTCCGGCATGCCGATCCACAAGTACGGCCGGTACGAGGCCGTCGACATCGCCGACCGCACCTGGCCGGACAACCGCATCACCGCCGCCCCCCGCTGGCTCTCCACCGATCTGCGCGACGGCAACCAGGCCCTGATCGACCCCATGTCCCCCGCCCGCAAGCGGGAGATGTTCGATCTGCTGGTACGCATGGGGTACAAGGAGATCGAGGTCGGCTTCCCCTCCTCCGGCGAGACCGACTTCGCCTTCGTCCGCTCCATCATCGAGGACGGCGCGATCCCCGAGGACGTGACGATCTCCGTACTGACCCAGGCGCGCGAAGAGCTGATCGAGCGCACCGTGGAATCCCTGCGCGGAGCCCACCGAGCCACCGTCCATCTGTACAACGCGACCGCGCCCACCTTCCGCCGGGTCGTCTTCCGGGGCTCGCGCGAGCAGGTCAAGCAGATCGCCGTGGACGGCACCCGGCTGGTCGTCGAGTACGCCGAGAAGCTGCTGGGCCCGGAGACGGTCTTCGGCTACCAGTACAGCCCCGAGATCTTCACCGACACCGAGCTGGACTTCGCCCTGGAGGTCTGCGAAGGCGTCATGGACGTCTGGCAGCCGGAGGCCGGCCGCGAGATCATCCTCAATCTGCCGGCCACCGTGGAGCGCTCCACGCCCTCCACCCACGCCGACCGGTTCGAGTGGATGAGCCGCAACCTGTCCCGCCGTGAGTACGTCTGCCTCTCCGTGCACCCCCACAACGACCGGGGCACCGCCGTCGCCGCCGCCGAGCTGGCGATCATGGCCGGCGCGGACCGGATCGAGGGCTGCCTCTTCGGCCAGGGCGAGCGCACCGGCAACGTCGACCTGGTCACCCTGGGCATGAACCTGTTCTCCCAGGGCGTCGACCCGCAGATCGACTTCTCGCAGATCGACGAGATCCGCCGCACCAGCGAGTACTGCAACCAGATGGAGGTCCACCCGCGCCACCCCTACGCGGGCGACCTGGTCTACACCGCCTTCTCCGGCTCCCACCAGGACGCCATCAAGAAGGGCTTCGACGCCATGGAGACCGAGGCGCGGGCCGCCGGCAAGAGCGTGGACGACCTGGAGTGGAACGTCCCGTACCTGCCCATCGACCCCAAGGACGTCGGCCGCTCCTACGAGGCGGTCATCCGGGTCAACTCGCAGTCGGGCAAGGGCGGCATCGCGTACGTCCTGAAGAACGACCACAAGCTGGATCTGCCCCGCCGGATGCAGATCGAGTTCTCGAAGATCATCCAGGTCAAGACCGACACCGAGGGCGGCGAGGTCACCCCCGCCGCGATCTGGTCGGTCTTCCAGGACGAGTACCTGCCCAACCCGGAGAACGCTGCGGCTCGATGGGGCCGGGTCCAGCTGCGCTCGGGCCAGTCGACCACCGACACGGACGGTATCGACACCCTGACCGTCGAAGCGGTCGTGGACGGCGTCGAAACCGTGCTGTCGGGGTCCGGGAACGGTCCGATCTCCGCCTTCTTCGCCGCACTGGGCGCGGTGGGCGTCGACGCCCGGCTGCTGGACTACACCGAGCACACCATGAGCGAGGGCGCGTCGGCCCAGGCCGCCTCGTACATCGAGTGCGCCATCGACGGAAAGGTGCTGTGGGGTATCGGTATCGATGCCAACACCACCAGGGCATCTCTGAAGGCGGTCGTCTCCGCCGTCAACCGCGCCAGCCGCTGAACCGGGTTCTCTTCGCCGCCGTGCCCCTGGCACATCCAGCCGTGGATGTTCCAGGGGCACGGCCCGTCGCGCCGTGAATTCCCCCTGCCGACAGCCGGAATCCGGGTGTGGTTCGCGGGGATTTCGCCGGTGGACCGGATGGCGGGTAATCAGCCATGTGCCGATGTCCTGCCGCCCGAGTGCTGACGGCACCCTCGTCATGTGGCTAACATCACGTCAACGCGGGAATGTTGCCGGAGCGTTACGGAGGTGCGCGGTGCGCGCAGGCCGGGGTTTGTTTGGCCGAAAGCTGCTGGTCTGCGGCATTCACACATCCTGGAACACGGTGGGGGACGGCGAGTTCTTCTGCCCGGACTGCGGCGGCGATCGCAACTACCGCCGCCGGACCGGCCGCCGCCGTTTCACCCTCCTCGGTGTTCCGCTGCTGCCGCGCGGCGCCGCGGGCCCGGTCGTCGAATGCGCCTCCTGCCACGGCCACTTCGGCATGGACGCCCTCGACCACCCCACCACCGCCCGCTTCTCCGCGATGCTCCGGGACGCCGTGCACACCGTGACCCTCGCGGTCCTCGCCTCCGGCGGCACCGCCTCCCGCCAGGTCAGGGAGACCGCCGTCGCCACCGTCCGCGCGGCCGGCCTCCACGACTGCACCGAGGACCAGCTCACCGGCCTCATCGAGGCGCTCGCCGCCGACACCGGCCGCTTCGTCACCGACGCGGGCCCCTACGGCGCGGCCCTGGCCATCGAACTCCACGAGGCACTGGAGCCGCTCGCTCCGCACCTGGCCCCGGCCGGCCGGGAGTCCATCCTGCTTCAGGGCGCCCGTATCGCCCTCGCGGACGCCCCCTACAGCCCCGCCGAACGCGAAGTCCTCGCCACGGTGGGCGCCGCCCTCCAATTCCTCCCGGCCGACACCGACCGCCTTCTCTCGACCGCCCGTACGCCCTCGCCCTGAGGGCTGAGGCGTCTGAGGCGTCTGAGGTCTACCGCTCGGGTCTCACCTCGTCGAGGACGGCGTCGACCTCCACCTCGACGAGCCAGTCCGGATCGATGAAGCGCGAGACCTCGACGAAGGTGGTCACCGGGCGGACCGCCGCGAACCGCTCCCCGTGGGCCCGTGCGGCTTCCCTCCACCGGGTCACGTCCGTGAGCATGACGCGAGTCCGCACGACATCCCCCAGTGATGCCCCCGCCGCCGTCAGCGCCGCCTCCGCGATGTCCAGGCATCTGACGGTCTGGGCATGGACGTCGCCCCGCCCCACGGTCGTCCCGTCGTCCCCGATGGGGGCGGTTCCGGCGACCGCGACATGCGCCCCCTTGCGGACCGCCCGGGAGAACCCGATGTCGGGTTCGAGCGGCGACCCCGAGCTGACGGTCTGGCGGGCTGTCCGGTGAATGGATTCCATCACCCCATGATCCCGGAGTGCCCTGTTCCTGAGGCGAGTTCTACGGGTTACAGGCCCCACGGGTTCTACGGGTTCTACGGGTCCTACGGGTTCTAAAGAGGTGCCACGCCGAACGGCAGCAGAAGCAGCAGCACCGTGGGAACGACCCCGGCGAGCAGCCCCGCCGCCGACTTGGCCCGGTTGATCCCGCTGACCAGCCCGAGGATTCCGAAGGTGACGGCCAGGGGACCCAGGGCGAAGGCGAGCGGAGCCACACCGAAGGCGTAGAGAGCCAGGCACACCAGGCCGATGACGCCCAGCCCGAGGGAGACGCCTCCGTAGAGACCGGCGGGACCGTCTGCCGCTTTGTCAGTCATGGCGAAACCCCTGCATTAATCCATGTTCACCCTGCATGTAAAGCCCTGTGCGCGAGGTGAAAATTACATTTGGGTGACATGATCACCACTCCGGCGATCATGTTAGCATCCCCGTCTGTTCCGGTCGCTCGGGCCCCCATCCGCTTACTGCGGGGCCCTGCTGACGGGACTGAATGACAGGAATCATGGGGGGAAACAAATGAAGAGCTTTTCAGTGGCGAAGATATCGGCCCTGGTGCTCGCTCCAGCCGTAATGGTGACGTCGGGAATCGCCCCGGCGGCCTCGGCCTCCGACATTGAGAAGAACGCCGATTCGGTGGCGTTCTCCCTTTCGGCGCTCACAAACGGCGAGACCCGGAAACTGGATTCGTCCGCCGCGCGCGGCACGTCGGCCGGTGCGCCCAAGGGGACGGACTTCGGCGTGGAACAGGCGAAGTCGGGCGAGAGGGCCGTGGTCGACCGCTCCAGTCTGGAGCAGGGAATCGCGGTTTCGTACGGCGGCTCGTTCGTCGATCTGTCGTGGCGCGCGTACGCGCCGGACGCGCGGTACGCGGTGACGCGGGACGGGCGCGAGGTGGCCGTCCTCCCCGCCGGTGTGTCCTCGTTCCGCGACACGAACGTCGTGAAGGGCGCCGAGTACGACTACCAGGTGGCCCCCGTGCTGCCGAAGGGCGGCCACGCCGAGGCCCGCCTCTGGGGAGTGAAGGCGGCCGTCCCCGAGTCGAGTTCCCGTGACGGGCTCCGGCGCGCGGCCTCCGAGCGGGTCGCGCTGGCTGCGGCGGCGAAGACCACCACGCTCTCCTGGATCACCTTCATCCCGCAGAAGAAGATCGACGCGCCGCCGGCCGGCTGCTCGTACAAGAAGGGCTACCAGTTCGGCGGCGACGGGCGCGGATACGACTGGAAGTCGAGCAAATACCGGTCCGCTCTCCACGCGACCGTCACCTGGAGCAATAAGAAGGTCGTCGGCAATAAGTCGATGGGTTCGACGACCGTCTACAAGAAGAGCAGTGGAAAGAAGGTGGCGACCAAGACCGCCACCGACAAGAAAATGGAAGCCAAGAAGCTCGGCAGCAGCGGCAGCAGCGTCGACATCCGTATGAAGATGCTCGCCCAGAACCCCTTCTGTAGCGGAATTCTGGGCATCAAGGGCGGAATCGATGGCGCCTTCACCATCAATATGACCAAGGGCGGAAACTGGACCATCCGCTCCGGCAAGCACCGTCTGATGCCCAACCACCACATCTACATCTACAACGGCGGCAAGGTCACCAACGTCTACCAGCGCGGGTACGCCTCCGTCACGTGCCTGATCGGCAAGGCGACCTGCTCCGAGGCCGACCTCACCGGCTACCGCGGCAAGTTCTGACGCGGCCCGGGGGCGCCCGGTGCGACCCGCTTCGCACCGGGCGCGACCCCGGCCCACCGCAGGAGCTTCGCGGTGGCCGAAGCCCTGTCCCGCTCGCTCAGATCCCTGATGTGGGCGTAGTGGTCCGCTCCCGGGGCCGTCAGCACCGCGCTGTCCCTCGCGCCCCTGCCGAGGCGGTACGGCTCCGCGCTCCACGGGTCGTACTCGCCGTTCACGAAGAGCATCCGCCGGGCGCTGTCGCGCACCCAGCGGTCGATGTCCGCCATGGCCTTCGGCTTGAACGTCATCGGGATCCCGCGCGGCACGAAGGTGCGCGGCGGCTGGTACGGATACCGGGTCAGCCCCTTGAGGTGCGCGGGCGTCCGCCGCGTGGGGGAGCCCAGCTCGGTCCCGGCCTGGTACTCGTAAGCGAAGTCGGTGAGGTTCTGATCGGCGAACGTGCTCAGCTTCACCAGCCCGTTGAGCGTCTCGTACAGCCGCTGGTCCGTGAGGGCCGCCGGGTCGGGCAGCGCTGGACGGCCGCCCTCCGGCGGCATGGCCCAGTAGTTCCAGGACACCTCCCGCACCACGGCCTCGTACGCCTTGTCCAGCGAGCCCACGGTGGTGAAGGTCAGTCCCTCGGCCGCCGCCTCGGCCGCCAGCCGCCGTTCCATCGCCTCCCGTCTGATCAGCCCCTCCCGCTCCAGAGCCCGCAGCCCGGCGCGCTGCTCGGCGGTGCCGACCCGCTCGAAGAACCGGTCGTACGCCGAGTCCTCGTCGTTGTCGACATCGTTGGGGGCGACATAGGCGACCACACCGTCCATGTCGTCCGGGTGGAAGCGCTCGTAGAAGGTGGCCGTCATCCCGCCCTTGGAGTTGCCGGTGGCGATCCACTTCTTGGGGTAGATCTTCTTCAGCGCGGTGAACAGCCGGTGCTGGTCGTCGGCGGCCTGCCGGACGGTGAGCTTCGACGCCGGTCGCGCCGGCCGCTGTCACGGTGCCCGCCAGCACGGCCAGGGACACGAGTCCGGTCAGCGTCTTGCGCTTATGTCTCCTCGTGGTGGATGTACGCACCTACGGACGTCGGCGTACGCACCCGAGTTGAGAAGACCGGCGGCCAGGGAGATCAACCGGCCTGAAAAGAAGGGCGGGTCGGCTTGAAGCGGCCCCTTCCGGACCTCCTTCCCACCGACCCGCCCACCCGCCCGCTCAGGGGCGATGATGCCTACGGAAGCCGCAGCACCCGGTCCCGCTGACCGTCCCTGCGGTCCAGCTCAGGGCTGAACGCACCCAGCGGCTTCGCCTTCGACGGGTCCTTCAGCACGGACCTGGGCGCGACCCCGGCCCACTTCTGGATCTTCGCGATGGAGAGCGTCCGCTCCTTCTTGGGCAGCCCGGCCACCTCCGCGCCGTGGTTGGCCTTGGGCACGGTGAAGACATAGCTGTCCTTCGCGCCCTTGCCGAGACGGAACGGCTCCGCGCTCCACGGGTCGTACGAGCCGTTGACGAAGAGCATCTGCCGGGCGTTGTCCCGCACCCAGCCGCCGACGTCCGCCATCGCCTTCGGCTTGAACGTCATCGGGATGTCGCGCGGCACATACGCGCGCGGCGGCAGGTCCTCGTAACGCGCCAGGTCCTTCAGATGCTTGGGCACCTTGATCGTCGGCGCGCCCAGCTCGGTGCCGGCCTGGTAGTAGTACGGCGTGAACGGTTCGAGGTTCGCGTCGCTGGCCCCGTCGACCCCGCCCAGCTCCAGCAGCGCGGTGTAGAGCCGGTCGTCGCTCAGCTTCTTCGGCGAGGCGGGGATCGCGTCGCACGCCTCGACCCCCGAGTACTGCCAGAAGCCCCAGGGCATACCGAGGATCGCGCCCTCGTACGCCTTGGCCAGTGAGCCCACCGTCTTGAAGGTCGCGCCGGTCTCGGCCGCCGTGGCGGCGAGGCGCTTCTCCATCGGCCCCCGGCGGACCAGCGCCTCGCGCTGGATGCCCTTCAGCAGGTCCCGGCACTTCTTGGTGCCGACCGTGTCGAAGAACTTGTCGTACGCCGAGTCCTCCTTGTTGTTCACGTCGTTGGGCGCGACATACGCGACCACGCCGTCCATGTCCTTGGGGTGGAAGCGCTCGTAGTACGAAGCGGTCATGCCGCCCTTCGAGGCCCCCGTGGAGATCCACTTCTTGGTGTAGATCTTCTTCAGCGCGGTGAACAGCCGGTGCTGGTCGTCGGCCGCCTGCCGGATGGTGAGCTTCGACCAGTCGGCGGGCTTCGGCCGCGACGGCGGGAAGAAACGGTGCTCCAGCGAGACCTCATTGCCGTCGATGATCTGCGCCGGCTCCGAGCGCTCCGGGTTGGGCCACAGGAAGTAGCCCGAGGTGTGGAAGACGGTGGGGCGGCTGGTGTCCTTGTGCAACAGGGTGAACTGCTGCCGGAAGGTGCCCTTGCGCGGGTTCTTGTGGTCGATCGGCTGTGCGTAGCTGAGCGTGAAGAAGCGGTGCTTGCCGACCTTCTCCTCACTGATGAACTTGATCCCCGGTATCGCCAGCAGCCGGCTCTTGATGTCCGCCGCCTTCGCCTGGCTCCCGACGGGCCGCTCCGGCACCTCGGCCGCGTGGGCCCCGGCCGCTGTCACCGTGCCCGTCAGCAGGGCCAGGGACACCATTCCCGTGAGCGTTCTGCGCATGCGCTGTCCTCCCCATGGATGCATCTACGACCGGGGGGACGGCGGAACGCGCCGGATGGTTGAGAACCAGGTGTGTGACATGGGCAACTCAACGGACCTCTGGACAGGGCGGGATGACGCACCGTCTCCGGCGGCGGCGCCGCGTCCGCCAGCTCGGCGGGCACCCTCCGCCGCAGAAAGCGCAGCACCGGCAGCGAGGTCTCCCGGTGGACGCCCTCGAACCCGCGCCAGTCGTCCATGGCCGCGCCCTCCCCTCCTCCGCATCGATCCACATCCTGTCTGTGTCCGGACAACGCGACTTCTTGCAGACCGGACGGGACCGATGCGCTCAGGAGCGGGGGCGGGAGCAGGAGCCGTTACGCCTCCGGCCGCCAGTCGAACGGGAAGTGCTTGCTCGACCCGCCCCGGTACTCGCGCGAGAAGTCAAACCCCTCCGCGCGGTCCTCACTCACCACACCCCACGTCGCCACCTGCCCCGGCCCGACCTCCGCCCCCGGCGCGTTGATCAGCTGCACCCGGCGCGTGGGATCCGACGTCGGCCCGGTCAGCGCCTTCGCCCCCACACTCACCTTGTCGGACACACTCGCCCGCCAGTACGCCAGATCCGGCGCGGCATCGAAGCGGATCGGCGCGTACGCCACCTCCCGCACCTCACTGATCAGCGAGCCGAACTTCCCCGGCCACCCGCCGACGTTCCCCCGGAAGATCTCCTCCAGCGCGTCCCGCTGCTCCCGCGTCCCCTTCTCGTCTATGTAGAACATCGCCTTCATCGTGGCGTCGGGGTCCCCGACCCACATGTTCCCCGCGAACTCCCCGAGCGCCACGATCCCGAGGCCGTCCAGGCGCACATCCCCGAAGTGCCCCTCATGGATCTGCCACACGAGCGTGAACAGACACCCGCCGTCCGTCGGAGCCTGCGCGAAGGTGCAGGGGCAGGGCATCGAGCAGCTGCACACGTCGAACCACTCGCCCTTGAGGTGCCAGTTGGTCTCGGTCATCACGGTTCCCTTCTCTACATACCCCGATGGGGTATGTGCCTATGGGAACGGTAGCCCGGCGTTCGCCGCTGCGTCAATTACCCCTGGGGGGTATCCGATTGAGTCTGCGGGTCCGGTGCGCGGGTCCGGTGGTCGGGGTACGGGTCCGCTCCGGGCCCGGGTCCGGGACTGCTTTCCTCACCGCGCTCCGCGCGAGCTGCGCCGCTTTACGTCCCGGCCCCGGTCCCTGCGCGGCCCCTTCGCGTGTACGTCGCCCCCCGGGGCCGTTTGTGACCGCACATCAGATCTCCCCCGAGCCCACGGCTTCACCGCCTCACAGCGGTCTCCCGGCCGACGCGTGACAGCTTCTCGGGATTGCGCACCGCGTAGAGCCCGGTGACGAGCCCGCCGTCGATACGCACCGACATGACCGTGTCGATCCCGCCGCCCCGCCGGAGGACCAGCCCCGGGCCGCCGTTGACCCGGGCCGCCCCGAGCGACATCGCGCCGCCGATCCCGCCGAGCACCCTGGCCACCCTGTCCGCGCCCACGACCGGCGAGAGCGCGGCCCGTACGACTCCGCCGCCGTCGGTCAGCAGGACGACGTCCGGCGCGATCAGGCCGAGGAGCAGCCGTAGATCACCCGTTTCGACGGCCTGTTGGAACGCCGCGAGCACACGGCGGGCCTCGGCGGGGGAGACCGCCTCGCGCGGACGGCGGCGCGCCGCGATGTGCGCCCGCGCCCGGTGCGCGATCTGCCGGACCGCCGCCGGGGACTTGCCGACGGCCGCCGCGATCTCGCCGTACTCAAGAGCGAACACCTCGCGCAGCACGAACACCGCCCGCTCGGTCGGCGCGAGAGTCTCCAGTACGAGCAGCATCGCCGTCGAGACGCTGTCGGCCAGCTCCGCGTCCTCGGCCACATCCGGCGCGGTCAGCAGCGGCTCGGGCAACCAGGGCCCGATATACGTCTCCCTGCGCCTGCGGAGCGTGCGCAGCCGCCCCAGCGCCTGGCGCGTCACCACCCTGACCAGGTACGCACGCTGATTCCGCACCGATCCGAGATCGACGTCCGCCCAGCGCAGCCATGCCTCCTGAACGACGTCCTCGGCGTCGGCGGCGGAGCCGAGCATCTCGTACGCGACGGTGAACAGCAGTGCCCGATGAGCGAGGAACGCCCCGGTGGCCGCCGTGCCCCCCGCGTGTTCCCCCATGGCCGCCGCCCCCCTTCGCCGTGTCACGCACACAGGACGCCGGTCCCGGCCGCCCTGTGACACCCGTGACCGGTGGTCCACGTCACACCGCCGCGCTGTCACAGGACCCGGGCGGCCGGCATCCCGTGTTCGTCATACAGATCTGCGAATGAGGACGAACCATGGAACCCCGTATGAACCTGTTCGCCAGTGGACTCGGCACCAGGATCGCCAAGCGCGTCTACGCCGTCAGCCTCGCGATCCAGGAGTCCCCCCTGCCCGAGTCCACCCGGGAACTGGTCCAGCTCCGCGCCAGCCAGATCAACGGCTGCGGCTACTGCGCCGACATCCACGCTAAGGACGCCACCGCCGCCGGTGAGACCCCGGCCCGCCTCCACCTCCTCGCCGCCTGGCGCCACTCCACCGTCTTCACCGACCCCGAACGCGCCGCGCTGGCCCTCACCGAGGAGGGCACCCGCATCGCCGACGCCGCCCAGGGCGTCTCCGACGAGACCTGGGCCCGGGTGCGTGAGCACTACGACGACGACCAGGCCATCGCCCTCGTCTCCCTGATCGCCATGATCAACGCGACCAACCGGCTCGGCGTGATCCTGCACCACCGGGGCGGTTCCTACGAGCCCGCCGAACTCGCGACCGGGTCTTGACCTCAAGTCCGCTTCGGGTACCAGGGTGATCCGCATGGACACCAGAACCGCAGACACCGCAGACATCAAAGCCATCGGACAGGTCGTCGCCACGGTCGAGCGCACCCAGCGCGCCAAGGACACCGAGGGCTTCCTCGCCCTCTTCCACCCCGACGCCCTCTGGACCACCGGCCACGGCAAGGTCCTGATCGGCTTCGACACGATCGCCGAGTTCACCCGCTCCGTACTGCCGACAGCCAGTTGGGACGGCGAGATCACCTACGAGGTCGTGCACACACAGTTCCTCCGGCCCGACGTCGCGGCCGTCAAGGTCCGGCAGCTCTACCGCTCACCGGAGGGCGAAACGGAAGGCGCTCCGCTTTACATCATGACGAAGCAGGACGACGGGAGGTGGCTGCTGCACGCCTGCCAGAACACCGGCGTGCAGGCTGAATAGAACCGCCGGGGCGCGGGCGGACCGCACTCGGTCCGGCCGGTGCCGAAAGGCCCGCGCCCCGGGCGTCAGGCCGGCGGGTGTTCAGCAAACCGACCACACATCCCCGGGAAGGAAATGAGAAAGGTCGTCCATCGCTTCGAAAGGCACGAACACCGGCCGCGTGAGCAGATGATCACCGGCCCGCTGAACATCGATCACCACCCCCAAGGCGTCGGACCCGGGCACGCCCGCGTCCATGTACGTGAGTTCCGCGTACGGCTCACCGGCCTCCGCCCGATCGGCCATCCACCGCTCCAGCACGGAGGGCACCCGCCCGACCAGCGCGACGCCTTCCGCGAAGACCTGAGGCCCGCACAGCGCGTCGACCACCACCCCCGACAGCCGCTCCTCCCGGTAGCAGAGCTTCAGGCCGAACTCCCGGTACACGCCCTCCACGACCGCGGATCCCCGGTGCTTGTGTCGCTGGGATTCCGCCGTGACACCGCTCAGCGCCTCCGACACCTCCCCGGGGCCCATGCCGAAGCGCAGCGGCCCCACGCTCACGAACGGATCCAGCGCCCACTGCCGCCGCTCGTCGTCCGGCAGCACCTTCCACCACTCGTACATACCCACGAACGCTACGGCAGCAAGATCCGTCAGGCGGAGCCCAGCCGCCGCGCCAGATCGACCAGATCGCCCAGCCGCAGCACCGTTCCCGGCCTCTCCGCCCCCGACAGGGGCACATGCAAGGGCTCGGTCCAGCGCGCGGGAATCGCCTCCGGCCCGTAAAGCGCGCCCGCGAGCCCTCCGGTGACCGCCGCGACGGTGTCCGTGTCACCACCGAGGTCGATCGCCGCGCGAATCGCCGCCCGCCGGTTGATCCGGAAGTGGGTCGCGACGGCCCGCTCCACGTTTTTCATCCGCGCAGGTCAGTGCGTGTACGTGTACGGGCCCGGAGGCGGCCGAGAGCTACGGCTACGCGCGGGTGCAGACGAGGTGGGTCTTGCTGGCACCGTCCACGTGGACGATGCGCAGGGTGCCGCTCTTCTTGTCGTACTTCACATCGAGCCGCTGGTCCCCGGTGTCGAAGGAGCCCGGCGGCGGCTTCCACGGCAGGCTCAGGGCGACGGAGCCGTCGACCGTCGCCGGGAGGTTCTCGGCGGAGGAATCGGTCATCTCCTGCGAGCCGCCAGGGTTGAGGCTCTCGGGGTGGTGCAGGTTCAGTCGGCCCCCCTGGAGAGACCATGTTCCCGCGAGCGTTCCGTGCTCGCCGAAGTCCAGCGTCCAACTGGTGCCCTCGACGGTCGCGGAGAACGTGCGGGTCTCCTCGCCCGGGTCTCCGACGGCGACCTTCCAGCCGCCGCGGAGGAACGCCGCGAGTGCCTGACCCGCCACGGATTCCGTCGGGGTGGGACTGGCATCGCCGCCCCCGCCCCCGCCGCCCCCGCCGCACGCCGTGAGCAGCGAGGCCCCGACGCCGACCGCGAGGTAGCGCAGAGCCGTACGGCGGCCCACCGCTCGGGACACTGTCCGTAACGCGTCCAGACTCATTGCTTCCCTCTCTGTTGTCTGCCTGTCAACAGAGAGGCTAATCGGGGGAGTTCACTGATTTCCTGTCATTAATTCCGGCAGTACAGGGGCGGCGCCGTACAAGAATTGCGCAAGGCGCTCCAACGTTCCGGAATCGTCAGTCGATGTCGTCCGCCGCCTCACCGCCGCCCTCCGAAAGGAACGAGAGCGCGGGGACCCAGTGACCGAGACCCCGCCGGCTCCTGCGCCGGGAAGCCTGCACCGGCCATCCCAAGGGCCGTGAGGGCCGCCATTCTTACGGAGCGGATCAGCGCGATGAACGCGTACGCGAACGCGCGCAGTCGGGGTGAGATGGTTTGAGGTCGTCTTACCGATGTGCCCGATAAATGGTTCACGGACGGCCGGAATACCGACTCGTCCGAGAACACTGCGCGCCGGACCTTCGAAAAACCAGATGCCGAGGGACAGCGCCCGCCACTACGGTGAGCCAATGGCATTGATCAGGAAGTTCCAGGTCACCTTCGACTGCGCGGAGCCCGAGCGTCTCGCCCGTTTCTGGTGCGAGGTGCTGGGATACGTCGTCCCGCCGCCGCCGGAGCCCTTCGCCACCTGGGACGAGTACAAGCACTCCCTGCCGCCCGAGAAGCGGGATTCCTGGTCGGCCTGCGTCGACCCCTCCGGCGAGGGCCCGCGTCTGTTCTTCCAGCGCGTCCCCGAAGGCAAGGTCGTCAAGAACCGCGTCCATCTCGACGTCCGCGTCGGCACCGGCCTCATCGGCAAGGAGCGCCTGGCCACCCTTGAGGCCGAGTGCACCCGCCTGCTCCCGCTCGGCGCGGTACGCCAGCGGCTGCTGTACGACGGCGGCGACGACTCGTGCATCGTGATGCAGGACATCGAGGGCAACGAGTTCTGTATCGACTGAGGCCTTGCGAACACTGGTGTCAGTAGCGATTTCTCCTTTCGGCCTCTCCCACGACGGCCGATGTCATCGACTGTGAAGCAGCGTGCTTGACGGGATCCTTCGATCATCTTGAGGGGTGATTGATGCGGGGATCGACTCGGATGCCGCTGGAGGGCGGCGGGGTGATTCTGGTCGAGGCCGGGCCGGGCCGGAACCGGAACTCGGCGGGCCGGTGAAGGCGGGCCGGGTCGGGGACGCTCTCCGTGAGCTGCCACAGACGTTGCAGGCCGCTCTGGTGCCGGTCCGTCACCAAGGCCGGCGCAACCGTTCATCTGAAGGTCAGACTGCTCTGGAAGAAGGATGAGCCCGCACCCGCTGCGGGGAACCCCGGAGCATGAGCGCCGGGGACGGGTCCGTGCCGGACTCGGTGGTCCAGGTACTGGCGGTGGACGGTGAGGTGGCCGGGGCGGGCTTTCTGGTCGCTGCTGATGCCGTCGTCACCTGCGCACATGTCGTACGCGCGGCCGGACAGGGGCCGGGCGGCCGGGTGCGGCTCGCCTTCCCGCACCTGCCGGGCGCGCCGAGGGTGTGGGGCGAGGTACCGGCGGAGCAGCGGCGGATGCTGATGCTGCTGGGCTCTTCCGGAGCGGGAAAGACTTCGCTGGTCAACGCAGGTGTGCTGCCCGCCCTGGCGGACGGGGCACTCTCGGGCAGCGACCGCTGGCTGCCCGTGGTCACCCGTCCCGGACAGGACTTCTTCGCGGAACTGGAGAACGCGGGGCTGCCCGGCGCTTCCACCGACTGCCTGACAGCCTCGGCCGGGGCCCGCCTCGATGCGGAGCCCGGCTTCGACCGGCTGCTGATCGTCGACCAGTTCGAGGAACTTCTGACTCGGCCGGGCCCCGTGTCCGACAGTGACGCATCCGAACGTCCGCACCCATGGCGCGTAGAAACATGCCCTCGTTCTCGGCCAGGACGCTCACCGTGTTCGTGCATATCGGGCGGCGGTACCCGAGCTCGGCATGCCACCGAGTAGTCGAACCACGCGAACCAAATGTGCGCGGATCAGGGAGACAGGCCCTGGTTCCCTGTCTCAGGTCTCCGCCGCCGTGGGCGTCATCGTCTCGCTGGAGTTCTGCGATACGGGCTGAAATACGGTCAACCATCGATGCGCTGACGCGACGGCCGTCCAGGGCTGGTACAGCTCCGGGGGCAGCAGGTCGTCGGGGAAGTCGGTCGCGTCCATACCCGTAGGCTGGGCAGGTGTCCGAACTCCTGTCGTTTCAAAGCTACTTCGCCCGTTGTTCGGAGAGGTCCGACAAAGTCGGCTTCTCGCTCCGGGACGGCAGGGAGTTCCTCGGCTGGGTGGTCGAGGTGGAGGAGAGCCGGATCCTTGTCTCCTGGGCGCCGGGTCCCTTTGACGACCCGGTCGACGACGGTGACGGGGAAGATGGCGACGAGTGGGTGGCGTTCGCATCGATCCGCCCCGGCACCGTCGGCCACTACGACCGGACGGTCCGCCGCTGGGTGAGCATGTTCGGCTGAACCGCGCGGCTCGTCAGGGCGTTGCGGGTGGCTCCGGCACCTGTACGGATACGGGCAGCAGGCCGTCGGCACGGTCGGCTCCTGCGGCACGCACCTGCTCGGGCGAACGGGACAGTCCCCCATGTCGTGGGCGCTCTGGCGGAAGTCGGGCGAGGACGGCCCCCAGGGCTCGAAGTGTCCGGCGGGAGGGTCCCCCGGATCTGGGTGATTCGCAACCCGGGGAAGCTGCGGCCGTGGACGGGGGAGCCGCCGCTTCGGACGCCGGGCAACGGGCAGCCGTCAGAGGTCACTTGGCTCGGCGTGGAGCCTGAACGGTCCGGTGGCCGTCCACGTAAAATGATCTGCGGGGAAGTGGCAGGCGCCGGCCCGCACCGTATCTCTCCCGATCTTCCGGAAGGGTTTCGCTCTCGTGCTCACGACCGTTGCCATGCACTGGATCTGGCTGATGGCCGCTGCGGCCACGGTGATTCACTGTTTCGCCATGGCGAAGTGGATTCCCCTGCCGGTGGTCCGTACGGCATATCCCTTGGTAATCGTCGGGTGTGGCGTTCTCGTCATCGCGCTCGGCGACGGGAGGGAACTCACTTCGGTCGAGAAGCTGGTGCTGTACCCGTCCTCGCTCATCGGCCTGACGGTCGGGCTGCTCCCCAGCCGCAAGCTGTTCACGGTGTGGGCCCTGGAGCTGAAGGAGGGTGTGAGGCGCGAGAGGTTCGAATACCCGCGCTGGCACGTCCCGTTCGCGGTCGGTACCACGGTCGTCTTCATCGTTCTCGGGTTCGCGCTGACGCGCTGACGCGGTTCGCCGATGATGTGGTCATGACCTACATCACCGAGATGTATCCGCCGATCGAACCCCGGCTGCGCGGCATGCTCGATGTCGGGGACGGCAATCGCGTGTACTGGGAGGAGTGCGGGAACCCGGAGGGGAAACCGGTGCTCGTGGTGCATGGAGGGCCGGGGTCGGGGTGCCGGCCGGGGCTGCGGAGGATGTTCGATCCGGGGAGGTGCCGGATCATTCTGTTCGATCAGCGGGGGTGCGGGCGGAGCACGCCGCACGCGAGTGATCCGGCGACGGACATGCGGCACAACACCACCGCGCATCTGATCGCGGACATGGAGCGGCTGAGGGAGCGGCTGGGGGTCGGGAGATGGCTGCTGTACGGGGGATCCTGGGGCTCGACGCTGGCGCTGGCGTACGCGCAGACGCATCCGGAGCGGGTGTCGGAGATCGTCCTCCAGGCCGTCACCACCTCCCGGCGCTCCGAGACCGACTGGCTGTACCGGGGCGCGAGCCGCTTCTTCCCCGAGGCGTGGGACCGCTTTAGGGCGGGAGCGCCGGGAGTCCCGGCCGACGGGGAGGGGATCGTCGCCGCGTACGCGCGGCTCACCGGGCACTCGGACCCCGCCGTACGGGCGAAGGCGACCGCGGACTGGTGCGCCTGGGAGGACTCCGTGCTGCTGATCGAGACGGCGGGGGCCACCACCCCGTACACCGATCGCGCGGACCTCGCCAAGCTGGCGTTCGCGCGGATCTGCGCGCACTACTTCGCCCATGGCGCATGGCTGGAGGAGGGGGCGCTGCTGCGGGACGCGGGACGGCTCGCGGGGATCCCCGGGGCGCTGATCCACGGCAGGCTCGACATGGTGTGCCCGGTCGGCACGGTGTGGGAGCTGGCCAAGGCGTGGCCGGACGCGGAGCTGACCGTCGTCGAGGACGCGGGGCACATGGGGTCGGAGGCGATGCTGGACCGCGTACTGCGGACCCTGGACCGGTTCGCGGGGGCGCCCCGCTGACGTCGGCCGCGGCGCTCAGCGGGCGACCGCCAGACCGAAGGGCACCGGACCCAGCGCCCGGACCAGGCCGCCGACCATCAGGACGAAGGACTCGGGGCCCCGGGCGCTCGCCACACCGCCGAGATCGAGGATCCACGCGGGCGGCCAGCCCAGCGAGATGAGCAGAGCCTCGGCCGCGCGCTTGGCGTCGCCGTCGTCCCCCGACAGAAAGGCGGACGGCGGGACGCCGAGCGAGGAGGGAACGGCCATGACCGAGACATGCACGGTGTTGAGGGTCTTCACCCCCCGGACGCCGGGCAGCGTCCGCTGAAGCTCCTCGGCGAGGCTGCTCCCCGGATACCGCAGGGCCGAGGCGAAGCCGTGCGCGTCCGGCACCACCGCGTTGGCCACATCGATGAGCACCTTCCCCGCGAGCCGGGGCGCGAGCGGGCCGAGCACCTCGGCCGACACCGCCCCGGGCAGCGCGTTGATCACCAGATCCGCCGCCTCGGCGGCCTCTTCGGGCCGGGTGACCCGTACCCCCGGGCCCCAGTCCCCGGCGGCGTCCGGGCGGCGGGCGCCCACGATCACCCGGTGGCCCGCCGCGCTCAGCGGGAGGGCGAGGGCGCGGGCCACTTGGCCCGCGCCGACAATGCCAATGGTCTGTGTCATGCCCCCGACGCTAGGGCGGCGCTACGGTCGGACGGGAGTAGGCACTTCACCGTGCCCAGCGCACCCGGAGGGACGCCCATGACCACCCGCACCGCCGCCGAGCGCCGCGCCGAGGCCCGTACCGCGCACCGGGCCCGGTTCGCCGACTGCCCCACCAACCGGCTCCTCGACCGCCTGGGGGACAAATGGGTCGCGCTCGTTCTCAAGGAACTCTCCGACGGGCCGCGCCGCCACGGCGAGCTGAACCGGGCGATCGCGGGCGCGAGCCAGAAGATGCTCACCGAGACCCTGCGCCGCCTGGAGCGCGACGGCCTCCTGAACCGGACCGTCACCGCCGCCGTCCCGGTGCGGGTGACCTACGACCTCACCCCCCTCGGCCGCGGTCTGCTGCCCGTCCTGGCCGCCGTGACGCGCTGGGCCGAGGAGAACTCCGGCCGGATCGACGCGGCGCGCAGGGAGTACGACGAGTCCGGGGCCCGGGACGCGGTACGGGCGGGGTCCGGCGGTACGGGACAATGAGGCCATGAGCCTGTTCCGCGACGACGGCATCGTGCTGCGCACCCAGAAGCTGGGCGAGGCCGACCGTATCGTCACGCTGCTCACCCGCGGCCATGGGCGGGTGCGGGCCGTGGCGCGCGGGGTCCGGCGGACGAAGTCGAAGTTCGGGGCCAGGCTGGAGCCCTTCTCCCATGTCGATGTGCAGTTCTTCGCGCGGGGGAGCGAGCTGATCGGCCGGGGGCTGCCGCTCTGCACCCAGAGCGAGACCATCGCCCCCTACGGCGGCCGGATCGTCACCGACTATCCGCGCTACACGGCGGGCACCGCGATGCTGGAGACCGCCGAGCGCTTCACCGACCATGAGGGCGAGCCCGCCGTACAGCAGTACCTCCTGCTCGTCGGCGCGCTGCGCTCGCTCTCGCGCGGCGAGCACGCGCCGCACCTGATCCTGGACGCGTTCCTGCTGCGCTCCCTCGCGGTCAACGGGTACGCGCCCAGCTTCGACGACTGCGCCAAGTGCGGGCTGCTGGGGCCGAACCGATTCTTCTCCGTCGCCGCCGGCGGCGTCATATGCGGGGACTGCCGGGTGCCCGGGAGCGTCGTACCCTCGGCGGAGGCCATCGGGCTGCTCAGCGCGCTGCTGACCGGCGACTGGCCCACGGCGGACGCCTGTGAGGCGCGTCATGTCAGAGAGGGCAGCGGGCTGGTCTCCGCCTATCTGCACTGGCATCTGGAGCGCGGCCTGCGCTCGCTCCGCTATGTGGAGAAGTAGCGGCCCGCCTTCAGTACCGAGCGAACACCGAAGCAGAAGAAGCAGAAGAAGCAGAAGCAGAGCAGAAGCTAGGAGATGTGAGCCGCATGGCACGACGCGGAATCCTGGGCCGGTCCCGCCGCGAGTACAAGATCCCCGAGCCGCACCCCTCCGGGGAGCGGCCGCCGAAGATCCCCGGCGAACTCGTCCCCAACCACGTCGCCTGCGTCATGGACGGCAACGGCCGCTGGGCCAAGGAGCGCGGCCTGCCGCGCACCGAGGGCCACAAGGTCGGCGAGGCCGTCGTCCTCGATGTGCTCAAGGGCTGCCTGGAGATGGGCGTCAAGAACCTCTCCCTGTACGCCTTCTCCACCGAGAACTGGAAGCGCACACCCGACGAGGTGCGCTTCCTGATGAACTTCAACCGGGACGTCATCCGCCGCCGCCGCGACGAGATGAACGAGCTGGGCATCCGCATCCGCTGGGTCGGCCGTATGCCCAAGATGTGGAAGTCGGTCGTCCAGGAGCTTCAGATCGCCCAGGAGCAGACCGTCGACAACGACGCCATGACGCTGTACTTCTGCGTCAACTACGGCGGCCGCGCCGAGATCGCCGACGCCGCGCAGAAGATCGCGCGCGATGTGGCGGCGGGCCTGCTCGACCCGGCGAAGGTCAATGAGAAGACCTTCCAGAAGTACATGTACTACCCGGACATGCCGGACGTGGACCTCTTTCTGCGCCCGAGCGGCGAGCAGCGCACCTCCAACTATCTGCTCTGGCAGAGCGCGTACGCGGAGATGGTCTTCCAGGACGTGCTGTGGCCCGACTTCGACCGCCGCGACCTGTGGCGGGCCTGTCTGGAGTACGCCCGGCGCGACCGCCGCTTCGGCGGCGCGGTGCCCAACGAGGTCCCCGGGCAGAGCGGTGCCTGAGGACAGGCCCTAGGGCCTGTGGGCGCCCGGGGGTCAGCGACCCCCGGGCTTGGCGCTCGCGCACTCCGCGCAGGTGCCGAAGATCTCCACGGTGTGGGCGACATTCACGAAGCCGTGCTGCGCCGCCACCGTCTCGGCCCACTGCTCCACCGCGGGGCCCTCGACCTCGACCGCCTTGCCGCACACGCGGCAGACCAGATGGTGGTGGTGGTCGTCGGTCGAGCAGCGGCGGTAGACGGACTCGCCGTCATTGGTGCGCAGGACGTCGACCTCGCCCGCGTCGGCGAGGGACTGGAGCGTCCGGTAGACCGTGGTCAGCCCGACCGAATCGCCCCGGTGCTTGAGCATGTCGTGCAGCTCCTGGGCGCTGCGGAACTCGTCCACCTCGTCCAGTGCCGCCGCCACCGCGGCGCGCTGCCGTGTGGATCGGCCTCGCACTGGTGCGGTGTTCCCGCCGCTTGGCGCCGTCGCCACAGCTGCCTCCTCGCTCGCCCCGACCTGCTTGTCAGGGCCAATTCTGCCAGGCCCGGCGTCAGACCTTGACGTCGTCGCCCGGGAGCCGGGTGCGCGGGACCTCGGAGAGGGTCTCCGAGGGGCACTCCGGCGCGCCCGTTCCCCGGCCGTCCGCCCCGGCCCTCGCGGCCTCCGTGCGGCGCGCGCGGAGCCTGGCGAGCGGGGTGGCGAGCGCGGTGAGGGCGATGAAGACGGCGATGGCGAGCAGGACGATGGTCGCGCCCGGGGGCACGTCCTGGTAGTACGAGGTGGTGGTGCCCGCCAGGGTCACGGCCACGCCGATGCCGACCGCCAGCGCGAAGGTCGCCCTGAACGAGCGGGAGATCTGCTGGGCCGCCGCGACGGGGACCACCATCAGGGCGCTGACCAGCAGCAGCCCCACGACGCGCATCGCGACCGAGACGGTGACGGCGGCGGTGACCGCGATCAGCAGATTCAGGAAGCGCACCGGCAGCCCGGTGACCCGGGCGAACTCCTCGTCCTGGCTGACGGCGAAGAGCTGCCGGCGCAGTCCGACCGAGACCAGGACGACGAAGGCGGCGAGCGCCCCGATGGCGATCAGGTCGGAGTCGGAGACGGAGGAGAGCGAGCCGAAGAGGAAGGAGCTGAGATCGCCGGTGGAGCCGGTGTCGGAGACATTGATCAGCAGCACACCGCCCGCCATGCCCCCGTAGAAGAGCATCGCGAGCGCGATGTCGCCCCGGGTCCGCCCGTACGCCCTGATCAGCTCCATGGTGACCGCGCCGACGACGGAGACGAGGGTCGCCATCCAGATCGGGTTGGTGGAGAGCAGGAAGCCGAGGCCGACACCGGTCATCGCGACATGGCCGATGCCGTCGCCCATCAGCGCCTGGCGGCGCTGCACCAGATAGATGCCGATGGCGGGCGCGGTGATGCCGACCAGCAGGGCCGCGATCAGCGCCCGCTGCATGAAGGCCGTCTCAAGGATTTCCATGGTCAGGTCAGCAGTCCTGTGCGGAGCGGCTCGTCGGCCGCGTGCGGATGTACGTGGTCGTGGCCGGGCAGCGCGTGCTGGCCCACGGCCTTCGGCGGCGGCCCGTCGTGCACCACGCAGCCGTCGCGCAGCACCACGGCCCGGTCGATCAGCGGCTCGATCGCGCCCAGCTCGTGCAGGACGAGGAGCACGGTCGTACCGGCGGCGACCTGGTCGCGCAGGGTCGCGGCGAGGATCTCCTGGCTGGCGAGGTCGACCCCGGCCATCGGCTCGTCCATGATCAGAAGCTTGGGCTCGGAGGCGAGCGCGCGGGCGATCAGCACCCGCTGGTGCTGGCCGCCGGAGAGCGCGCCGACGGAGTCCTTGGCCCGGTCGGCGAGGCCGACCAGCGCGATCGCCCGGTCGACGGCCGCGCGGTCGGCGCGGGAGAGCAGTCCGAGCCGGGTGCGGGAGAGGCGTCCGGAGGAGACGACCTCGCGCACGGTCGCGGGGACCCCGCTCGCGGCGGTGGTGCGCTGGGGCACGTATCCGACGCGGGACCACTGGCGGAAGCGGCGCAGCCCGGTGCCGAAGAGTTCGATCTCGCCCTCGGTGAGCGGTATCTGTCCGATCACGGAGCGTACGGCGGTGGACTTGCCGGAGCCGTTCGCGCCGAGGAGGGCGACGACCTCGCCGCGGCGCACCGTCAGATCGACGCCGCGCAGCACGGGGCGGGAGCCGAGGGTGGCGCGTGCTCCCCGCATGCTGATGACGGCGTCGCCGATGGCGGTTTCGCCGTCGGCGGCTATGGCGGGCTCGCTCACAGGGGACTCCGATCGGGTGGTCACGACGCGCCCAGCGCCTTCTTCAGCGCCGTCAGATTGGACTCCATCACCTCGATGTAGTCGGAGCCCCTGGACTTGTCGGTGATGCCTTCGAGCGAGTCGAGGACGTCCGTCGTGAGCCCGGTGTCGTCGGCGAGGGTCTTGGCGGTCCGGTCGCTGGCGAGGGTGTCGAAGAAGACGGTGGTGACCTTGTCCTTCTCCGCGATGGTCTGGAGTTCCTTGATCCGGGCCGGGCTGGGCTCCGCGTCGGGGTTGATCCCGGCGATGCCCTCCTGGTCCAGGCCGTACCGCTCGGCGAGGTGGCCGAAGGAGGTGTGGGTGGTGATGAAGGTCTTGGTGGCGGTCTTGCTCAGGCCTTCGCGGTAGTCGGCGTCGAGCTTGTTCAATTCGCCGACCAGGGTCGCGGTGTTCTTCCGGTAGGCGTCCGCGTTCTTCGGGTCCGCCTTCCCCAGGGACTCGCCGACGCCCTCGGCGACCTCCGCGTACTTCGCGGGGTCGAGCCAGATGTGGGGGTCGCCGGCCTCGGAGCCGTGGTCGTGGCCGTGGTCGTCCTCTTCGGCGCCGTGGTCGTGGCCCTCGTGGCTCTCCTCGTGGCCCTTCTCGTCCTGGTGGGTCTCCAGGGAGGTGAGGGTCGCGGCGTCGACCGTGTGCTTCACGCCGGACTGCTCGATGGCCTTGTCGACGGCGGGCTGGAGACCCTTGAGGTAGAGGATGTAACCGGACTCGCCGAGCTGGGCGGCCTGGCGCGGCTTGAGTTCGAGATCGTGCGGCTCGACGCCCGGCTTGGTCAGCGCCGTGACGGAGACATGCTCGCCGCCGATCCGCTCGGCGAGGAACTGCATGGGGTAGAACGACGCCGTCACCTTCAGCCTGCCGTCCTCCGAGCCGCCCCCGGAACCGGAGCCCGAGTCGGCGGAGGAGCAGGCGGCGACCGCCGTCAGGCCGAGAACGACTGCTCCGGCGGTGGCGGTGGTGCGTATGAGGCGTCGTACGTTCATGACAGTCATTTTCAACAAAAGTGGAAACGATTGTCAACAAACCTGGAGCGAATGCGGGCGAACACACACAGCCGCCCCCACCCGGGGGACCCCCGGGGATCCCCCCGGCTCCCCGGGGTGACCTGCGCGGCGAGTCCCGGCCGTACCCGCCCGGCCATCGATTTGATCCGGGGGGTGCGTGCGCCGGTAATCTGGAGCATTCCTCGTTCGTCGTCGTCATCTATGAAGAGAGCACCGTGGCCGCCGACAAGATCGACACCATCGTCAGCCTCAGCAAGCGCCGTGGCTTTGTCTACCCGTGCAGTGAGATCTACGGCGGTCAGCGCGCCGCCTGGGACTACGGACCCCTCGGCGTTGAACTGAAGGAGAACCTCAAGCGCCAGTGGTGGCGCTACATGGTCACCTCGCGCGAGGACGTCGTCGGCATCGACTCGTCGGTGATCCTGGCCAGCGAGGTCTGGGAGGCCTCCGGCCACGTCGCGACCTTCTCCGACCCGCTCACCGAGTGCACCTCCTGCCACAAGCGCTTCCGCGCCGATCACCTGATCGAGGCGTACGAGGAGAAGCACAACGGCCGCGCCCCCGAGAACGGCCTCGCCGACCTCAACTGCCCCAACTGCGGCAACAAGGGGACCTTCACGGACCCCAAGCAGTTCTCCGGCATGCTCTCCACCCACCTCGGCCCCACCCAGGACTCCGGCTCGGTCGCCTATCTGCGCCCCGAGACCGCCCAGGGCATCTTCACCAACTTCGGCCAGGTGCAGCAGACCTCCCGCAAGAAGCCGCCGTTCGGCATCGCCCAGATGGGCAAGTCGTTCCGCAACGAGATCACGCCCGGCAACTTCATCTTCCGCACCCGTGAGTTCGAGCAGATGGAGATGGAATTCTTCGTCAAGCCCGGCGAGGACGAGGCGTGGCAGGAGTACTGGATGGAGCAGCGCTGGAACTGGTACACCGGTCTGGGCCTGCGCGAAGAGAACATGCGGTGGTACGAGCACCCGAAGGAGAAGCTCTCCCACTACTCCAAGCGCACCGCCGACATCGAGTACCGCTTCCAGTTCGGCGGCAGCGAGTGGGGCGAGCTGGAGGGCGTCGCCAACCGCACCGACTACGACCTCTCGGCGCACTCCAAGGCCTCCGGCCACGACCTGTCGTTCTTCGACCAGGAGGCCGGCGAGCGCTGGACGCCGTACGTCATCGAGCCCGCCGCCGGTGTCGGCCGCACGATGCTCGCCTTCCTCCTCGACGCGTACAACGAGGACGAGGCCCCCAACGCCAAGGGCGTCATGGAGAAGCGCACCGTGATGCGCCTCGACCCGCGCATCGCGCCGGTCAAGGTCGCGGTGCTGCCGCTCTCCCGCAACCCGCAGCTCTCCCCGAAGGCCAAGGGCCTCGCGGCCGACCTGCGGCAGAACTGGAACATCGAGTTCGACGACGCGGGCGCCATCGGCCGCCGCTACCGCCGTCAGGACGAGATCGGCACCCCGTTCTGTGTGACCGTCGACTTCGACACCCTCGACGACAACGCCGTCACCGTGCGTGAGCGCGACACCATGGCGCAGGAGCGGGTCTCCCTCGACCAGATCCAGTCCTACCTGGGCTCGCGTCTGCTCGGCTGCTGACGACGACACGGCCACGGAGAGGCCGGACGGGCGTCCTTAGCCCGTCCGGCCTCTCGCCGTTCCCGGCGGAAAAAGCTGGTGCGACCCCGCTTCGGGGGCCTGTAGGCTCGCCGACATGTCTTCGTTCTTCCAGATCTACGAGTGAGAGAGCCTCGGCGCACGCCAGCCCTCATCTGACGATCACCCAGTCACTTCTCACCCTGAATGGGAGAACCCCATGGCCAAGAGCCGTAACAACCTCCTCGGCGTCGGCGGACAGCGCAAGAAGGTGTCCCGCGCCGACCAGTCGGGCCTCGGCCCCACCCCCGAGGCCAACCGCAAGAACGCCGCCGACCAGAAGGCCGAGCTGCTCCGCAAGATGCGCGAGCGCGCCCAGGGCGCCTCCTCGGACGACTCCTCGGACTCCGGCTCCGCCGGGTCCGCCGGGTCCCAGGACTCCCAGGGCTGATTCGCCCCGTAAGCCTTGTCTCGCCCCGCCGGGCCGCTGCCCGGCGGGGCGAAGCGCTGTCCGGGGGCGGGATGCGAAGGGCGCCGGCTCAGCGGCGTACGGCGGGCTCCACCGGGCGGTCGGAGCCGAGGCGGTCGGCGCAGTGGAGGGCGGTGCGGCGGGCCCAGGGGCCGGTGGTGAGGGCGCCGACGGCGAGGATGCAGAGGCCGCAGCCGGCGATGATCCACCAGGCGGTGCGGGAGGCGGCGAGGAAGGCGTCCGGGTATCCGGGGGAGCCCGCGGCCGTGGCGGCGACGCCGTGGGCGAGGACGGTGCCGATCACGGCGACGCCGAGGGTCTGGCCGATCTGGCGGCTGGTGGAGGCGACGGCCGCGGCGACCCCGGCCTGGGCGCGGGGCATGCCGGAGACGGCGGTGTTGGTGATCGGGGTGTTCACCAGACCGAAGCCGATCCCGAAGAGGACGTATCCGATGAACAGCAGGGTGTCCGAGGTCTCGGCCTCGAAGGCGGCGAAGAGCACCCCGCACGCGCCCATGGTGACCCCGGCGAGCAGCAGCGGCAGCCGGGGCCCCCGGCTGCCCACCATCCGGCCCGAGAGCGGGGCGCAGACGAGGGTGAGCGCCGCCATCGGCAGCATGTAGAGCCCGGCGTGGAGCGCGGAGTAGCCGCGTACGTCCTGGAGATAGAGGGTGTTCAGGAAGAGGAACCCGCCGAGGGCGGCGAAGGCGGAGACGGCGATCACGGTCGCGCCGCTGAAGGGCGCGCTGCGGAAGAAGCGCAGATCGATCAGCGGCTCCGGCCGCCTCGGCTCGTACAGCACCACCCCGATCAGGGAGACCACCGCGACGGCCGCGAAGAAGAGATCGGTCTCGATGATGGCGTAGGTGAGCGAGCCGAGCAGCGCGATGATCAGCAGTTGGCCCACCGGGTCGATCCGGCGGGGGTGCGGGGCGCGGGACTCGGGGACGTACCGCCAGGTCAGCAGGAGGGCGGCGATGCCGACGGGCAGATTGACCCAGAAGATCGAGCGCCAGCCGACGGTGTCCACCAGCAGACCGCCGATGAGCGGTCCGGCGGCCATGGAGATGCCGACGACCCCGCCCCACACTCCGATCGCCCGGGCGCGTTCGGCCGGATCGGTGAAGGTGTTGGTGATGATCGACATGGCGACCGGGTTGAGCATCGAGCCGCCGACCGCCTGGATCATCCGGAAGGCGACGAGGGACTCCAGGGTCGGGGCGAGCGAGCAGAGCAGCGAGCCGAGGGTGAAGAGCACCAGACCGGCGACGAAGACCTTGCGGCGGCCGATCCGGTCGGCGGTGGAGCCCGCCAGCATCAGCAGGGAGGCCAGGACCAGGGTGTAGGCGTCGATCGTCCACTGGAGCCCGGAGACGGAGGCGTGCAGCTCACGGCCCATCGACGGCAGGGCGACATTGAGGATGGTGTTGTCCAGGCTGACGATCAGCAGACTCATGCAGCAGATGGCCAGCACCAGGAGCCGGCGTCGGGAGGTCAGCTCTGCCATGCGTGGATCGTACGGCCGTCCCATGATCGCCGCCCGGTGTCGGCGCGATACGCGACAATGGACGGATGACCACGCTCGCCCCGTCGCCTTCGGCGTCCTCGACGCTCACCATCGGCCCGCACGCCGTACAGCCTCCCGTGGTGCTCGCACCCATGGCAGGGATCACCAACGCGCCCTTCCGCACCCTGTGCCGGGAGTTCGCCGAGGGCGTCCGGGGCTTCGGGGGCAGCCCGGCGCGGCAGGCCGCCCCGGGCTCCAAGGGGCTCTTCGTCAGCGAGATGATCACCACTCGGGCGCTGGTCGAGCGCAATGAGAAGACCATGCAGCTGATCCATTTCGACGCGCACGAGACCCCGCGCTCGATCCAGCTGTACGGAGTGGATCCGGTCACCGTCGGCAGGGCCGTCCGCATGATCGTGGACGAGGATCTCGCCGACCACATCGATCTGAACTTCGGCTGCCCGGTCCCCAAGGTGACCCGCAAGGGCGGCGGCTCTGCCCTCCCGTACAAGCGGCCCCTGCTGCGCGCGATCCTGCACGAGGCGGTCTCGAACGCGGGGGCGCTGCCGGTCACCATGAAGATGCGCAAGGGCATCGACGACGACCACATCACCTATCTCGACGCGGGCCGGATCGCCGTCGAGGAGGGCGTCACCGCGATCGCGCTGCACGGCCGCACGGCCGCGCAGCACTACGGCGGCACGGCGGACTGGGACGCGATCGCCCGGCTGAAGGAGCATGTCCCGGAGATCCCGGTGCTGGGCAACGGCGACATCTGGTCGGCGGAGGACGCGCTGCGGATGGTCCGGGAGACGGGCTGTGACGGTGTGGTCGTGGGGCGCGGCTGTCTGGGGCGGCCGTGGCTCTTCGGCGACCTGGTGTCGGCCTTCGAGGGTACGGGCGCGTCCGCCGCGCCGACCCTGCGAGAGGTCGCGGGGGTGATGCGCCGGCACGCGGAGCTGCTGGGGGGGTGGATCGGCGACGAGGCGCGCGGAGTGATCGACTTCCGTAAGCATGTGGCCTGGTATCTGAAGGGCTTCTCGGTCGGCTCGGAGATGCGCAAGCAACTGGCGATCACCTCGTCGCTGGCGGAGCTGGACGAGCGGCTGGCGCTGCTCGATCTGGACCAGCCCTGGCCGGTGGGGGCGGACGGCCCGCGCGGGCGTACGTCGGGCAACAACCGGGTGGTTCTGCCGGACGGCTGGCTGAAGGATCCGTACGACTGCGCGGGCGTCGGCGCGGACGCGGAACTGGACACTTCGGGCGGCTGACCCAGCCCCCGGGCACGTGATTCTCGCCACCCTTGATAGGGGTGACGCTCAGATGAGCGTTATGGGGATGGGTGCATCTCTCGGAAGGGTGGCACTGGGTGCCACCCTTCATGGCTTCACCCTTTCAAGACCCTGCCCGACCTCCCGGCACTCGGCGTCGACATGGCGAGGGTTCCCCGTCGCTCTGCGTGTGTGTGCCTTCAAGCCTTGAAGCAAGGGTGTTGGGGCGGCTGATCGCGGGGTCGCTTTCGATCCGCTGGCGGACGAGTGGTTACGGCCGTATGACGGCCAAGTGGACGTACCCAGATGCCTTCGATCTGGGTATGTTCCTGGCCGTCAGGGCAGCCACCGAGCCTCGGGGAGTCGAGAGCCGTGTCGGAAATCAAGGATCAGCCGGACCAGAAGTTCGTTTACGACTTCACCGAGGGCAACAAGGACCTGAAGGATCTGCTCGGCGGCAAGGGCGCGAACCTTGCCGAGATGACCAACCTCCGGCTGCCCGTCCCTCCGGGCTTCACCATCACCACCGAGGCCTGCAAGGTCTACCTCGCCACCGGCGAGGAGCCGGCCGCCCTCCGCGACGAGGTGAGCGCCCACCTGGACGCCCTGGAGCGGCACATGGGCAAGAGGCTCGGCCAGGCTGACGATCCCCTCCTCGTCTCCGTGCGCTCGGGCGCGAAGTTCTCCATGCCCGGCATGATGGACACCGTCCTCAACATCGGTCTCTCCGACGAGTCCGTCGCCGGTCTCGCGCGGCAGTCCGGCGACGAGCGCTTCGCCTGGGACTCCTACCGCCGGCTCATCCAGATGTTCGGCAAGACCGTCCTCGGCGTCGACGGCGACCTCTTCGAGGAGGAGCTGGAGGCGGCCAAGGCCGCCAAGCGGGTCACCGTCGACACCGATCTGGACGCGGACGACCTCAAGTCCCTGGTCAAGAGCTTCAAGGAGATCGTCGAGTCCCGGGCGGGGCGGGACTTCCCGCAGGACCCGCGCGAGCAGATGGACCTCGCGGTCAAGGCGGTCTTCGAGTCCTGGAACGGCGACCGCGCCAAGCTCTACCGCCGCCAGGAGCGCATCCCCGGCGATCTCGGCACCGCCGTCAACATCTGCTCCATGGTCTTCGGCAACCTCGGCCCCGACTCCGGCACCGGTGTGGCCTTCACCCGCGACCCGGCCAGCGGCCAGCAGGGCGTCTACGGCGACTACCTCCAGAACGCGCAGGGCGAGGACGTCGTCGCGGGCATCCGCAACACCGTCCCGCTCGCCGATCTGGAGCGCATCGACAAGACCTCGTACGACCGGCTGATGCAGATCATGGAGACGCTGGAGAACCACTACAAGGATCTCTGCGACATCGAGTTCACCATCGAGCGCGGCCAGTTGTGGATGCTTCAGACCCGTGTCGGCAAGCGGACCGCCGGGGCCGCCTTCCGGATCGCCACCCAACTCGTCGACCAGGGGCTGATCGACGAGGCCGAGGCGCTCAAGCGGGTCACCGGGGCCCAGCTCGCCCAGCTGATGTTCCCGCGCTTCGACGAGCGGGCCAGGGGCGAACTCCTCGGCCGGGGCATCGCCGCCTCGCCCGGCGCGGCCGTCGGCAAGGCCGTCTTCGACTCGTACACCGCCGTCAAATGGTCCCGCTCGGGTGAGCGGGTCATCCTGATCCGCCGGGAGACCAACCCCGACGACCTCGACGGAATGATCGCCGCCGAGGGCATCCTGACCTCGCGCGGCGGCAAGACCTCGCACGCCGCCGTCGTCGCCCGGGGCATGGGCAAGACCTGTGTCTGCGGCGCGGAGGAGTTGGACGTCGACACCAAGCGGCGGCGGATGACGGTCGGCACGACCGTGATCGAGGAGGGCGACCTCGTCTCCATCGACGGCTCCACCGGCAAGGTGTACCTCGGCGAGGTGCCCGTCGTGCCGTCCCCGGTGGTCGAGTACTTCGAGGGCCGGATGCACGCGGGGGCCGAGGACGCCGGCGAGCTGGTCGCCGCCGTCCACCGGATCATGGCCTACGCGGACCGGGTCCGCAGACTGCGCGTACGGGCCAACGCGGACAGCGCCGAGGACGCGCTGCGCGCCCGGCGGTTCGGGGCCCAGGGCATCGGGCTGTGCCGCACCGAGCACATGTTCCTCGGTGAGCGCCGCGAGATGGTCGAGCGGCTGATCCTCGCCGACACCGACGAGGAGCGCACCACCGCGCTGGAGCAGCTTCTGCCGCTCCAGAAGAAGGACTTCATCGAGCTGTTCGAGGCGATGGACGGCCTTCCGGTGACGGTCCGGCTGCTCGACCCGCCGCTCCACGAGTTCCTGCCCGACATCACCGAGCTGTCGGTGCGGGTGGCCCTCGCCGAGTCCCGCGAGGACCACAATGAGAACGATCTGCGGCTGCTCCAGGCCGTCCACCGGCTCCATGAGCAGAACCCCATGCTCGGGCTGCGCGGCGTCCGGCTCGGGCTGGTCATCCCCGGTCTCTTCGCCATGCAGGTACGGGCGATCGCGGAGGCCACCGCCGCCCGTATCGACGCCAAGGGCGATCCGCGCGCCGAGATCATGATCCCGCTGGTGGGCACCGTCCAGGAGCTGGAGATCGTACGGGAGGAGGCCGAGCGGGTCATCGCCGAGGTCGAGGCCGCCACCGGGGCCGAACTCAGGCTGGCGCTGGGCACAATGATCGAGCTGCCGCGCGCGGCGCTGACGGCCGGACAGATCGCCGAGGCCGCCGAGTTCTTCAGCTTCGGCACCAATGACCTCACCCAGACCGTCTGGGGCTTCTCCCGCGACGATGTGGAGGCGAGCTTCTTCACCGCCTACCTGGAGAAGGGCATCTTCGGGGTCTCGCCGTTCGAGACGATCGACCGGGACGGCGTCGGCGCGCTGGTGCGCAGCGCGGTGGCGGCGGGCCGGGCGACCCGGCCCGATCTGAAGCTCGGGGTCTGCGGGGAGCACGGCGGCGATCCGGAATCCGTCCACTTCTTCCATGAGGTGGGGCTGGACTATGTCTCCTGCTCGCCCTTCCGGATCCCGGTGGCCCGGCTGGAGGCGGCCCGTGCGGTGGCCCTGTCGAAGGGGACGGCGACCGGCTGAGGGGGCGGCGACGGCCGGCTGAGCCGACCGGGGCAGGGGGCGTCCGAGGGGTGCCGGGGAGGGTGCCCGAGGGGGCGCCCGCCCCTCCTGTTGCACAGGTCAGGGCGTCCCCTTCTGTTTCTTTCGGCACTTCCGTAAAGACCCTGTCGAATTCAGGGGCCTTGATAGGCGACATGACGCGCGTAGCCTGATCTTGACGTAACCCCAATTTCTGTCGTTCGCCCTTTGAAACAGCGGGCGGGGCGCGGCCTGTGGATCCCCATCCACGGGCCGCGCCCCATTACCCCACCGGACAGGGAGCCGCACCTTCTGTCACCCGCCGCCGGATGTGCGAAGCCCCCCACGGTCTTCGACTCATCCATCGGAGACAGAAGGAACCTGCCCGACGCCGTACAGCCTTTCGGTTCGCACCCGACCCGGGCGAGACATTTCAACTCTGGCTGAAACTCCGTGGTGACCGGCTGTGATGACGTGCATACTCAGTGATCGGGGCGATTGCGGGTGCAACAGTGGGGGTTTCAGTGCTGCGTATCCATTTCACCGGCGACGACCTGGCCAGGGTGAGAATGGCCACAAGGCCGGATGCCCTGTGGGAAACGATTCTCAGTTTTCATCGATTGAGAGAGCGCCGTCGCGCTCAGATGTTCGGGGAATGGCGTACGGAAACCCGCACGCGGTTGAATAGTGAAACAAGCCTGCTCTCCGCACTGGTGCCGCTCCGGGGCTATTTCCCGGACTTTCTCACTCCGCCGGAAGGCATCGGAGGTCTGGAGGCCGGTCTTGAGGCGATCCGCGCCACCGATGCCGGGCGGCTTCAATCCGAACTGACTCTGGTGTCAGCGGGAACCGCCCCCGAACAGCAGGCCGAACGATCGGTCGAGCGGCCCGCCGAGCGCGCCGCCGAACGGGCCGGAAGGCTCGCCGGACTCGCCGAGGGCAAGCCCGAACCGCTCGCCCGGCTCATCTCGGTGCTGCGCGGCTACCACCGCGCCGCCATCGAGCCGTACTGGGCGCACATCCAGGCCAGGGTGGAGGCGGACCGCGCGGTGCGCGGCCGGGCCCTGCTCGACGGCGGCGCGGCCGAACTGCTCTGCTCACTGCCGGCCGGGCTGCGCTGGCGGGCCCCCGTGCTGGAGTCCGACTACCCCGTCGACCGCGAACTGCGGCTGGACGGCCGGGGGCTGCTGCTCCAGCCCTCCTTCTTCTGCCGGGGCATGCCCGTGGTGCTGCGGGACCCCGCCCTCCCGCCGATCCTGGTCTACCCGGCGGCGCACAGCCCCGAGCCCGCCTTCGGGGAGACCGGCGGCACCGCGCTCGGCCCCTCCCTCGGCAGGCTCGTGGGCCACACCCGCTCGGCCGTCCTCCAGGCCATCCGCTACGGCTGCACCACCAGCGAACTGGCCCGCAGGGCCGGTGTCTCGCTCGCCTCCGCCAGCCAGCACGCGGCGGTGCTCCGGGAAGCCGGTCTGGTGCTGACGCTGCGCCACGGCAACGCGGTGCTCCACACCCTGACCCCGCTGGGCGCGGCCCTGCTCAGAGGCGGGGCGCCGGCGGAAGCGACAGGCTGCTGACCCAGTTCCGCGCGGGGGCGCCGCCCCGCTTCCGGAACGGCCCGGCCACCTCGTAGGTGATCCCGCCCGAGTCCGCGCCGCTCGTACCGCGCTGGCTGGAGAAGTAGAGCCGCCCGCCGTCCGGGGAGAACGCCGGACCGGTGATCTCCGAGTCCGACTGGCCGTCGATCCGCAGGAAGGGCGCGACCTCGCCCTCCGGGGTGATCACGCAGATCTCCATCGTGCCGCCGTCCTCCGCCACGTACAGATCCCCGGACGCGCCGCCCGTGATGTTGTCCACCCCGGTCAGCGGCCCGCCCCCGCTGATCGCGGACTCGTCGTAGGCCAGCTCATAGGTGTCGGAACCGAGGTCGAGCCGCCAGACCCGGTCGTCGCCCTTGGTGGTGAACCAGACGCTGTCGTCAGCGTAGTGGCACCCCTCGCCGCCGCTGAACCGCTTCGCGCCCGGCACCTGCTCGCGGGTCCTCTTCTCGGCGGCGGCCGGGTCGGGGACGTCCGTCCAGGTGAAGGGGCCCGAGTCGGCCTCGCCCGCCGTGAGCACCTGGAGCGTGCCGGAGGCGAGCGAACCCCACTCGGCGGGCACGAACCGGTAGAGGCAGCCGTCGCGCTCGTCCTCCGTCAGATACACCGCTTGGCGCACCGGGTCGGCCGCCGCCGCCTCGTGCTTGAACCGGCCCATCGCGTCCCGGCGCACGGCGGGCCGCACCCCCCGCGGATCGGTCTCGTAGACATAACCCCGCGAGACCTCCTCGCAGGAGAGCCAGGTGTTCCAGGGGGTGCTGCCGCCCGCGCAGTTCTGCCGGGTGTCCGAGAGGATCCGGTACGCGCCGGTGATCGCTCCCGAGCCGTCGAAGGCGACCGCGCTCGCGCCGCCCGAGGGGCTGATCTCCGAGTTCGACACATAGATCCAGCCCGTGCCGTCGGCGAAGCACGCGCCGCCGTCGGGGGCGCTGTGCCACGCGTACGAGGTGCCGTCGACCCGCTCGCCCGAGCGGGCGATCACCCGGCTGGTGAAGCCGGGAGGCAGCGCGATCCCCCGGGCGTCGGCCGCCAGCGGGGCTCCGTACGGCCCCCGGCCCGGCCGGGCCGTCCCCGCGGCGGCGGCCCCGCGCCACAGCGAGCCGCCGAACGCGCCCGCCGCCGAACCGCCCGTACCGACAGCGCCCAGCGCCGCCGCCGCCGTACCGCCGACGACCGCCGTGCGCAGAAAACTCCGACGTTCCATGCATCGCTCCAGAAGCACTGGTGACAACCCGCGCCGCCGGGCGGCGGCACGAGTCGCGCGACGAGGGAATCCTCGGGCGTGGAGTTGACGACAGGTCACACCACATTGACGTCCGACGCTCGGACACCGGAGAAATCGGGGCTTTCCTATGGATTCCGGGACTTCGACGCCTGCTCAGTATCGGTGAGCCGGAAGCGCAGACGGCAGATCACCGCCTCCGTGTCCCGGCGCACCGCGTGCGCCAGCACCGCCCCGCGCTGGTTCTGGAGCAGCCGCTGCCACAGCCGCTCGGGCTCCACCTCCCCGATCAGCACCGTGACCCGGGTGTGCGGGTGGTAGTGGTGGATCCGCCGGACATACTCCGAGACCGGCCGCCCTATCGTGCGGTGGTCCGACTGGAGCTCCACCAGATCGATCCCCGGATTCCAGCGCTCCCAGTCCCGGCGCAGCGCGCCCGACTCCGCGCGGTCCTCGGCGTCCTGATGGGTGACGGTCACCGCCCGCACCTCGTCCCCCAGCGAGACCGCCGCGTTGAGCGCCTCACAGGTCAGCCGGGAGAGATGCGAGACGGGCACGATCACCAGCGAGCGCTCCCGGCGCGGCGGCCGGGGCACCAGACCCAGACCGATGCGCTCGTCGATACGGCCGTAGGCGCGGTGGACCCGCTCGAAGAGCACCACCAGCGCCGGGAGAGCGATCACTATCAGCCATGCCCCCTCGGTGAACTTGGTGGCGGTCACCACGACCGCGCTGACCCCGGTGAGTACCGCGCCCAGACCGTTCAGCACGGCCTTGAGCACCCAGCGGCCGGTCCGGTGGGCCCGCCAGTGGATCACCATCCCGGTCTGGCAGACGGTGAAGCCCACGAACACACCGATCGCGAACAGCGGCACCAGCGTGTTGGTGTCACCGCCGGAGAAGACCAGCAGCAGCGCCGCGACGGCGGCGAGCGCCACCACTCCGTGGCGGTGCACCTCGCGGTCGGCCTTCAGCCGGAAGACATGCGGCAGGAAGTTGTCCCGCGCGAGCAGCGACATCAGCACCGGCAGCCCGCCGAAGGAGGTGTTCGCCGCCAGCGCCAGCAGCACCACGGTCGCGAACTGGACCACATAGAAGCCCCAGCCGTGCCCGAGCGAGGCGTCCGCGAGCTGAGCGAGCACCGTCACCCCCTCGACCGGCTGGAGATGGAAGCGCCCGATCAGGATCGAGAGCCCGATCAGCATCACCCCGAGCAGCACACCGAGTACGACCTCGGTGCGCTGCGCGCGCTTGGCGGCCGGGGCGCGGAACGACGGCACGGCGTTGGCGACCGCCTCCACGCCGGTGAGCGCGGAGCAGCCGGAGGCGAACGCCTTGAGCAGCAGCAGCGCCCCGACCGTGGTCGCGCTCTCGCCGAGCGCCGAGGCCTGCCCGGCGGCGGCCTCCGTGGAGAGCGGCGCGGAGCGGAAGAGCCCGACCGCGATCAGGGTGAGGATCGAGCCGACGAAGACGGCGGTCGGCACGATGAACGCCTTCGCCGAATCGACGATCCCGCGCAGATTCACGGCGGTGACCAGCACCAGCACACCCAGGCACAGCGACAGCCGATGGTCGTAGAGCCCGGGGAAGGCCGAGGTGAGCGCGGCGACTCCGGCGGTCACCGAGACCGCCACGTTCAGGACGTAGTCCAGGATCAGCGAGGCCGCCGCGACCAGCCCGGTGCGCCGGCCCAGATGGGCGCGGGCGACGGCGTAGGAGCCGCCGCCGTCGGGGAAGGCGGCGATGACCTGGCGGTAGGAGGCGACGAGCACGGCCAGCAGTACGGCGATGGCCAGCGTGACGGGCAGGGTGTAGCCGAGCCCGACACCGCCCGCGGCGGCCAGGACGAGGACGATCGCCTCGGGCCCGTACGCCACCGACGCCATCGCGTCGAGCGAGAGCGCGGCCAGCCCCTGGAGCGAGGTGAGCCGATGCCGCTCACCGGAGTCCGGCGCGCTGACGGGCGCGCTGACGGGCGCGCTGATGGGGGCGAGATCGGGCGGCGGTACGAGGGGTTCGGCGGAGGCGGCCGACGGTGCGCCGGACGCGCCGGAGGGCGTGGACAGAGTGGTCATCGGGACGGCGAACCTCCGGTGCTGAAGCCTGGAGCCCCAGCGTGAGGGCGCGAATTTCCTTCCACGGGCCCTCTTGTCGCGTCCTTTGCGCCCCGGCGTCCCGTCTTCACACGACGTTGACGCGCCGCGTAGAAAACCCGTCAGCGCTCGCGGCCGGGTGCGGACAGAGCGGTACGCGGAGGCTTACCGTCCCGCTCATGGAGAGCGAGAGCGAGAGCGTGGGGCCAAGCGGCGGGGCGGCAGTGGACGAGGAGCACGCGGTGCTCGCCGAGGACCGGGGCTGGGTCAGCGACCTCTGGGCCGCCTGCTTCTGCTCCCTCAGTCTGATCGTCCTGCTCCATCTGGTGGACCTCGCCGCGGGCACCGTCGAGCTGGGCCGCACCCTGCTCTGGTCCGTCCTCGCCGTCCTGCTCTTCGCGGTCCTCTACCCGCCCCGGGTGACGGCCGGTCACCACTGGCTCTGTGTGCGCGGTCTCCTCGGCGAGCGCCGGGTCAGCACCGATCTGCTCACCCAGGTCGCCCGCAGGGGCGGGGTCGCCCAGCGGATCGTCCTGAAGGACGTGCGGGGCCGCCGGGTCGAGGTGGACCCGGTGACCCTCGCCGCCAATCCGCTGCTCTGGCTCGAACTGGAGCGGGGCGCGCGCAAGGCGCGGGACCGGGGGCTGCTCCGCAATGGCTCGGGGGTGCTTCGGTCGCTCTCCGACCGGATCGAGTCGGACGCGGCCCGAGGGGTGTTCGAGGCCTCGGGCCTCAAGTAGCCCCACCGGCCCGGGCCGGCCCCGTGCGGCCCGGTGCTGCCCCGTGCGGCCCGGGGCGGCCTCAGGGGGCCAGCCCCTCGTACACCACCCCCGTGAGCTGCTCCGACGCCACCCACAGCCGCTCGCCCGCCACATCGTCACGGGTCCAGCCGGCCCGCCAGGACGGCCTCGGCGCACCGCGCCAGCCGAACGGGCCCGGCCCGGTGAAGGAGTCGGGCCGCACCCCGGGCGCGGTCGCCGCGTACAGCGTCGGCAGCGCGCCCGCCGTCGCGGACTGCGCCAGCAGCCGGTTGCCGAGGGCCATGACCCGCTCGGCGGACTTGCGCCCCTCCATCCGGGGCCCCGCCGTCTGGAGATTGGTGGACGCGTACCCCGGGTGGGCGGCCGCGGCCACCACGCCGGAGCCGGCCGCCCTCAGCCGCCGTGCCAGCTCGTGGACGAAGAGCAGATTCGCCGTCTTGGAGCGGGCGTAGGCGATCCACCGCCGGTACTGGTGCTCGCTGTTGAGATCGCCCATGTCCAGATCGGCCGCCGCGTGCACCAGGCTGGACACGCTGACCACCCGTGCGCCCGGAGTGCCCAGCAGCTTCGGCAGCAGCAGCCCGGTGAGCGCGAAGTGGCCGAGGTGGTTCACGCCGAACTGGGTCTCGAACCCGTCGGCGGTCCGGCCCTGCGGCAGGGCCATCACCCCGGCGTTGTTGATCAGCAGATCGAGCCGCTCGTCCCGGTATCCGGCCGCGAACTCCCGTACGGAGGCGAGATCGCCGAGATCCAGCCGCCGGAACTCCACGTCGGAGCCCGGCAGCGCGCCCTTGATCAGGGCCTCGGCCCGGCTGCCGCGCTCCTCGCTCCGGCAGGCGAGCACCACCCGCGCGCCCTTGCGGGCCAGCTCACGGGCGGTGATCAGCCCGATGCCGCTGTTGGCCCCGGTGACCACGGCCGTACGCCCGCGCTGATCCGCGATGTCCCTGGTGTGCCAGCCCGCCATCGCACTCGCCCTTCGAAAGCCCGTCGTCTGGCCGCTCAGCGTAGGAGCCGTCAGGCCGAGGAGCCACTGTCCACGACAAGATCGGTGCCGACGACCGCTCCGGCGTCGTCCGAGGAGAGGTAGAGGACGGCCGCCGCGATCTCCTTGGCGGAGGCGGCCCGGCCGAGCGGGTTCTCGTGCTTGAGCCGCTCGGTGCGGTCGGCGTCGGTCTCGCCCGGGCGCAGCGACATGGGCCCCTCGGACGAGCCGGGGCTGACCGCGTTGATCCGGATGCCCTCCGCGATGTGGTCGAGCGCGGCGGTGCGGGTGAGGGCGGAGACAGCCGCCTTGGATGTGATGTAGGCGGCGGCGTTCGGCATGCGCCGATGCGCGCCCAGGTTGGAGGCGATGTTGACGATCGCGCCGCCGCCGTTCCGCCGCATCTGCGCCACCTGGTACTTCATCGCCAGCCAGACGCCGGTGACATTGGTCCGCAGCACCGACTCCCAGTCCCCCTCGCCGATGTCGGCGGCCGGCTCGAAGCCCCGGAAGATCCCCGCGTTGTTGACCGCGACATCCAGCGAGCCGAAGCGTTCGACGGTCGAGCGCATCAGGGCGCGCACCTCGTCGGAGCGGGTGACATCGGTGGGTACGGCGAGTGCCGCGCCGCCTTCCCGTTCGATCAGCTCGACCGTCTCCGCCAGTGTCGCCAGGGTGCGGCCCGCGGCCACCACATTGGCTCCCTCGGCGGCGAAGGCGAGGGCGATGGCACGGCCGAGGCCGGTGCCGGCGCCGGTGACGAGAACGGTCTTCCCGCTGAATCGATCGGACATGTGGCACTCTCTCTATTAGAACGAGCGGTCAAATATAGGGACGGGCTCCGCCTGTGACGGAGTGCGGCCGGGTGCGGCCGGGGTGCGGTTGGGTGCGGCCGGGGTGCGGTTGGGGTTCGTTTCCCGCGGTGGCGGGCGCGGGGTCAGTCGAGCAGCGCCAGGGCCTGTTCGAGCGCGTCGCGGACCCGTATGGGGTCGTCGCTCGCCTTGCCGACGATCCGCGCGCCCTGCATCAGCACCAGCAGCAGCCGGGCCAGCGCCAGCGGGTCCCGGCCCTCGGGCAGCTCGCCCTGGGCCCTGGCCCGGGTCAGCGACGCGTGCAGCAGGGTTTCGAGCTGCTCCCAGCTCAGCTGGACCTTGTGGGCCGCCGCGGTGTCGTGCGGGGCCAGCTCGGCGGCCGTATTGGTGACCAGGCAGCCCTTCAGCCGCCGCTCGTCGCCGCACTCGGCGGCGAGCCGGCGCACGGTCTCCCGGACGCCGGGCAGGGCGGGGCCGGGTGCGGAGAGGGTCGAGACCAGCAGGTTCGTGGTGGTCTCCGCGTACCGGTCCATCGATTTCAGATACAGCTCGTGCTTGCCGCCGAAGGTGGCGTAGATGCTGGCGCGGCCGATCCCGAGGTGCTCGACCAGATCCGCCACGGAGGTCGCCTCGTACCCGCGCCGCCAGAACAGTTCAAGGGCCGCCTGAAGGGCGACGTCCGGATCGAATTCCTTGGTCCTTGCCACGATGTGACGGTAACTCAATCTAGAACGAGCGGTCAAGAAAGGGGTTCGGGGGCTCAGCCTTCGGCGCCCGCGCGTACGCCGATGAGATGGGCGAAGGCGACCACGTTCCCCCGGTATCCGGACTTCTCGCTGAAGCCGCCGCCGCAGGTGATCACGCGGAGTTCGGCGCGGCCGCGCGAGCCGTACACCTCGTCGTCCGGGAAGGCGTCCGCCTCGTACACCTCGATCGCGTCGACCGTGAAGACGGCGGTCCTGCCGTCCTGGCGGGACACCTCGATCCGGTTGCCCTTCTTGAGCGCGCCCAGGCCGTAGAAGACGGCCGGCCCCTTGGCGTTGTCGACATGACCGGCGACGACGGCGGTGCCCTTCGCGCCCGGGGGAGTGCCGTCCCGGTACCACCCCGCGAGATTGGGGTCGGCGGGCGGCGGCACCTCCAGCCCGCCGTCCTTGGCGAGGCCGAGCCCGATGAGAGGGGTGTCGACGTCGATGTAGGGGATCCGCAGCCGCAGCGGCCCGGCCGGGGGCAGCGGGGCGGCGACCGCGTCCGTATGGGCGTGCGGGCCTGCCGCGAAGGCCTCGGCGGCGGTCGGCATGGGCGGGGTGACATCCCGGGAGCCGTTCTGCACCAGCCAGAGCCCGGCGCAGGCGGCGATGGCGAGACACCAGCCCTTCGTGCTGCTCAACGGCCCTCCGAGTCGATCGGGATGAGAGGCGGGACGCCCCCGTTCCCGGCGGGCCGGAGCCCACCGGGAACGGGGAACAGCGGGTCGTCGGACGGCCCCCGGCGGGCGGCGCCGCTTTCGCGGCGCGCCCCCCTCGGGCCGCCCGTCAGCCGCCCTGGGTGCCGCTCGCCCGGCGACGCAGGAGCAGGGTCCCGCCGGCGGCGGCCGCGGCCAGGACGGCCGCTCCCGCCGCGACCTGAGCGGTGTCGGGGCCGATGCTGCCCCCGACGCCGGTCTGCACATGGCCGCTGGGCTGCTGGTGATGGCCGCCCTGGCCGCCCGATTCGTACCCGCCCGGGTCGTGGCCGCCGGAGTCCTGGCCGCCTGAGTCATGGCCCTGGCCCTGACTCCGGCCCTGGTCGCCGCCGCCCTCGCGCGATTCGGATTCGCCCTCGTTCTTGCCGTTGAGCGAACCCGACTCGTCCTGGTGGCGGCGCAGGGTGACCTCACCGGTGACGCGTTTGCCGTTGTCGCAGCGCACGCTGACCCCATAGACGCCGGGCTGTACTCCGTAGGGCACCCTGAGCTGTCCCACCGCGGACTCCTTGTGGGCTCCGGGGGACAGCCGGAACTCGCCCGCGCCCAGTGCGCGGGCGTCTCCGACGCCCTCGCCGCCGGGGCCGCAGGCTGTCGTGTTCAGGGTGAGTGACGCCCCCGGAGCGGCGGTGGACGGGAACACCTCCAGGGACGCATGGTCCTCGGCGAACGCTCCGGGGGCCCCGAGGCCTATGGTGGAGACCGCCAATACGGCCGTGGTCAGCAGTCGGGCGGTGGTGCGCATGGTGTTCCTCCGAAAACGGTGGTGCTGAGTGCGTCACCTCCGAGATAAGGCGCACCCCGCGCCCCACGCCTGCTGATGATGCGTCAGATTTAAGCCCATCGCTCGGCGTGTCGAGCTGGACGCTTGGCGTTTTCGCAGGTCAGAGTGGGTGATGGTCAATCAGATCACTGGCGCGCTGAATGAGTGACAGGTTCACCCGTTCACCTCCGACCGTCCCTGACCAGCACTGACCAGCACTGACCAGCACTGACCAGCACTGACTGGCGCTGATCGGCGCTGACGCGGTGTCGGCGGAGTCAGATCACGTCCCAGTCCACGCTGTCGTGCGCCGATGTCACCGACGCCATGAGGGCCGTGTCGACGTCGTACCCGACCGCGTCGATGCCGACGACCGGCGAGATGCCCCGGGAGTTGGTGACGAAGGCGGCGCGGTAGCCGCCCAGGCCGGCGAGGGTCACCCTGCGCCGGACCGACGGCAGCAGCGGCTCCAGCATCGCCTGGACCGTCCCCAGCAGGCACGGCGCGTCGGGCCAGACCACCCGCTCGCCGTCCCAGAAGGCCGCATTGGTGACCGCGCCCTCGGTCACCGTCCCGTCCGGCGCGACGAGGAGCGCCTCGTCGTACCCCGCCCGGGAGGCGAGCGTCAGCGCGCGGCTCTGCCCGAAGGACCCGAGGTGCTTGATGTGCGGGAAGTCACGGACGTACGGCACGGACAGCAGCCGCACGGGCCTCGGGGCCTCCTCGAACGGCTCGCGCACGGTGACCGTGAGCGTCACCCGCTCATCGCCGTGGGGCCAGTGCACATAGACCCGCAGAGAGGCGTCCGAGACCCCGGCGGAGGCGAGCGCGTGGCGCATCCGCTCCCGTACCAGCGCCTTGTCCAGGCCCTGTCCGTACAGCTCCCGCGTCGCCCCGTCGAGTCTCGCCAGATGCAGCCCGATGCCGCGTGCCCGGCCCCCTCTGACCTGCATCGCCGTGAAGTGCCCATAGCTGCTGAGCATCGGCATGGACATCGTCTCGGTGGTGGCGACGACGCCGTCGATCTCGGTATGAGTCATCCCTCCACGGTAGGGGGACGGGGGCGGGCGGCGGGGGCGATCCGGCACCGGTCTTGACCTCAAGGGAGGTTGAGGTATCAAGCTCCTGCCCATGAACTCCAGCACGCGGGAGAACCCGCGACACACCCAGGACGGCCCCGCCCCGGACGCCACCGCTCCACTGAAGCTCGTCGTCATCCTCTCCAGCAATCGCGAGGGGCGCTTCGGGCCGGTCATCGCCGACTGGTTCCTCGAACACGCCGAACTCCACCGGGACTTCCAGGTCAGCGTGGTCGACCTGGGAGAGGAGGACCTGCCCACCGCGCTGACCAGCAACCCCCCGCCCTCGGTGGCCGAGTACCTCGGCCGGACCTCGCCCCGGCTCGCCGCCGCCGACGCGTTCGTCGTCATCACCCCCGAGTACAACCACTCCTTCCCCGCCTCCATCAAGAGCCTCATCGACTGGCACTTCACCGAGTGGCGCGCCAAGCCCGTCGCCTTCGTCTCCTACGGCGGGCTCTCCGGCGGCCTGCGCGCCGTCGAACAGCTCCGGCTGGTCTTCGCGGAGCTGCACGCGGTGGCCATCCGCGACACCGTCTCCTTCCACCACGCCCAGGACCGGTTCGACGGCGACGGCCGCCCCAAGGACCCGGCGGGCTCCGACGCCGCCGCAGTCTCCCTGCTCGACCAGCTTGCCTGGTGGGGGCACACGCTCCGGGATGCCAAGGCCGCCCGCCCGTACACCGGGTGAGGCGTGGACCGGGGCCCACGAGGGGCGGCCGGCCGGCTCGGCCGACCGCCCCGTACCGTGGCCCCGGCCACGGTGAGAACCCCAGAGGAGGAACCCGATGAACGGTCCTGAGCTGCCCTTCTTCGTCTACGGCACGCTCCGCCCCGGCGAGCAGAACCACACCCTCCTCCTCCTGGGCCGCACCGCGGCCGAGGAACCGGCGCGCTGGACGGGAGCGGTGCTTTACGAAGGCCCCGGCTATCCGTACGCCGTCGAGCCGGGCGGTACGAGCGGTACGAGCGGTGCGGACGGTATGGACGGTACGGGTGGTGCGGGTGGTACGGAGCCGAGTGCGGATCGCGGGGCCGTCGTCGTCGGCGAACTGCTGACGGCGGCACCGGGGGAGTACGGCCCTCTCCTCGCCGAACTCGACGAGCTGGAGGAGTACATAGCCCCCGGCCACCCCCGCAATCGGTACGAGCGGGTCACCCGGGATGTGCTGCGCGCCGCCGACGGCGCGGCGATACGGGCCTGGGTCTATCTCGCCGCCCCCGCCCTGGCCCGGGAGCTGCGCAGGAACGGCACCCCCGTGCCGGGCGGCGACTGGCGCGCCCGCCCGGTCGGCTGATCAGCCGGCTGACCGGCCAGGGACGGTACGGGAACGGCGGGGGACGGCGGGGGCGGTAAGGGAACGGCGGGCTCAGGCGCGTCGGCCGAGCAGCGCGAGCAGCCTGGTCTGGTGGCTGTCGCCCGGCGGGGGCTCGATGGGCGGGGCGAAGAAGCCCGAGTCCGACAGTCCCGCCGCGTACGGAGTGACCTCGTCCAGCGCGAAGGCGACCAGGGCGTCGGGCAGCCGTTCGGACGCGCCGATGGCCCGGGCCAGATCCCAGCTGTGCACCACCGCGTCCATGATCATCTGAGAGCAGTAGGCGACGGCCGGGGTCTCGCCGTACGACAGCCACACCGTCCGCCCCAGCGCCCCCGGCTCCGCGAAGGCCTTCCGGGCGGCGCGGGCGGCGGCGTCCCAGACGGCGCGCGGGCGCGTCCCGAGGACGTCGCCCTCGTGGGCGTCACCCACTTCCTCGACCGTCGCGCCCGCCGTGACCAGGTCCGGAACCCACAGCTGCTCCGAGGTCAGATGGTTCACAAGATCACGTACGGACCAATCGGTGCAGGGCGTCGGCTCGTCCCACTGATCGGCCCGCACCTGGTGCACCCGGTCGCCGAAGAGCGCGAGGGCCTCGGCGTGCCGGCTGAGCAGGGTGGTGACGTCTTTTTCCATGTATCCCATGGTTCTCACTGTCGCGCGCGGGGGATGGAGACGCGAGCCGCCGCCCGCGTGTCCGCCGTCGTGTCTCGCCGGGGGCGCCTCCGTGCCTCGCCGGGTCTTCGGGGCTCACTTCCCGGCGGCGGCCAGCGCCTCCGCCACACCCTTCTCCCGGTCCCCCAGGAACTTCGGATCCGGCTGGAACACCACGTCCAGCGCCGCCTTGCCCGCCGCGAACATCTCCCGGACACTGCCGTGGATCCAGTGCGAGTCGAGGGGCTCGTCGACCCCGACGCCGTACGAGTCGATCCCCGCCGAGTCGCAGAGCGCCACGGCCCGCCGGATGTGGAAGCCCTGGGTCACCAGCACCGCCCGGTCGACGCCGAAGATCTTCTTGGCGCGGACACAGGAGTCCCAGGTGTCGAACCCGGCGTAGTCGCTCACGATCCGCTCGTCGGGCACTCCGCGCTCGGTCAGATAGGTCCGCATCGCGTCGGGCTCGTCGTACTCCTCCCGGCTGTTGTCCCCGGTGACCAGGACGGCCTTGACCTTCCCGGTGCTGTACAGCTCGGCGGCGGCGTCCAGTCGGTGCGCGAGATAGGGCGTGGGCCTGCCCTGCCAGAGGCCGGCCCCGAAGACCACGGCCACCTCCTGGGCCGGCACCTCGGCGAGCGGGCGGACCCGGCTGTCGGCGACGGCGTGCATCCAGGTCGCGGGCGACAGCGCCAGCACACAGCCGAGCATCGCCGCCCACACCAGCCGCCGCTGACCGCGCCGGGTGCGGGGCATACGCGGTCGGCGCAGCCGGGGGAGCTTCATTCGCAGATCCTTCACACCTGATCAGACGGTATTCGAACGGATTCGGTTCGCCTCCCGTCCGGAGCGTCGGTGGACGGGAGCCGGGCCGACCAGGCGGCGGGCAGCAGCGAGCGGGCCGCGGCCGAGGCGTAGACCGAGGCGGTGAGCCAGGCTTCGGCGAAGGCGTCGGGGTCCGCCGGGAGCAGTCGGCCGAGCGCGTCGTGGCGGCGGTCGGCGGCGCTCTCCACGAGGGCGCGGGCGCACTCCGCGCCCGTGCTCAGGCCCACCGCGCGGAGCCTGCGCGGGAGTTCGCCGTCCGCCGAGGCGGCGGTCACGGCCCGCCCGCCCGCGACCGCCCGGTCCACGGCCCGCCGCAGCAGCTCCAGCTCCACCGGCAGCCCGGGCGGGGCCGAGTCCCCCCGCGGGGCGGCGGTCCGCCCGTCGGCGGGCGGCAGATGCGAACGGTTCAGCCTTCGCAGGCCGAGGTCCGCCCGGACCGGCTCACCCTCGTGTCCCGTCCAGAGCCCGGCCAGCGCCTGAACCCCGCCCGGCCGGTCCGCCACCGCCCGCGCGATCAGCCGCAGCCCCATGCCCGGCCGGCTCGCGAGCAGCCGCAGATTCTCGCTGTACGCCAGCTCCGCGCGCTCGTCCGGAGCCAGCAGCCGCAGCACGGGCCCGCCGTCGACCCGGAAGCCGCCTTCGGTGACCGTTCCGGTGAGGAAGAGCAGATCGCCGCCCACCCGGCGGGTCTCGGCCGGCTCGGCCAGCCAGCCGAGCGCGCGGGAGAGCTGCTCGGCGGGGGGCAGCCGCCAGAGCCCGTCGAGCGGCGGTTCGTCCCATCGGGCGCCCTCCGCCCGTACCGAACGCGACCGCGCCCCACCGCCGATCCGGCCGTCCGGCGACACCGTGGGACCGGTCAGGATCACCGCGCCCCCGGCCCCCCACTCGCGCAGCGGCAGCGCGCAGCCGCCAGGCACCGGAGCGCCCGCCGCCTGGAGCGCGCGTTCGGGGCGGCCGGGGGCGATGTCGGAGACCGTGTGCAGGACGCCGTCGGGGGTGACGCCGTACGCGGTCGCGCCCGCGTAGCCGGAAGCGGTCACCACCGGCTCGGTGAACAGGCCGTACAGCCGCAGCGGCCGCGTCGGCCGATAGGCGCGGCGCACCGGGGCGACCGCTTCGGCGGGCCGCCGCAGCAGATCGAGCAGTCCGGCCAGCTCGGCGGAGAGTTCGGGCAGCCGGAAGGCGGGATCCTCCGACCGGGCCTCGCCGAGGCGCCGCGCGATCCGCACCGCGGCGGCGGCCGGCAGCGGGAGCCCGGCGAGCCTGCCGGAGTGCGCCGCGTGCAGCAGCTCGGCCCGGTGGACGGCTCCGGCCCCCGACACCCCGGTGACCAGCACGGCGGTCGCGGCGGCCCGGAGGGCGTCGAGCGCGGCGGACTGGGCGGGGGTGAGCGGAACGACCTCCTCCGCCGGGTCGGGCGCGTCCTCGCCCGTCTCTTCCGCCTCTTCCTCCGCCCCTGTCCCTGTTTCCGTCTCGGCGGTCTCAGCCGTCTCGGCCGTCTCGGCGGCGCGTTCGGCGAGCGGCGCGGCGGACAGCACCGCCGCGCGGTGCAGACAGGCCGGGGCCAGCAGACAGCCGCAGACCGCGTCGGCCGCGTCCGCCACGATCCCGCCGGTGGTCCTCAGCGTCACCGAGGTCTCCTCGTCGACCCTGATCCGCACCCCGTCGGGCAGCGGTTCCACGGGCCATCCGGGCACCTTGGCGAGCGCCGAGTCCACGCGCTTGCGCAGCCGGGCCGGGAGCAGATCCAGCGCCCCGGCCGCCACCTCGGCGGTGACCGGGGGCAGTTCCTGGGCAGGGTTCACGGTCACCGGTGCGTACCTCCTACGCGCTCGCCGACCCAGCGGGCCAGCTCCAGGGGGCTGAGTGCGGCCACCGGCATGCCCGCGGCGACCAGCCGGCCCGCCACGGCGGTGGAGTACCTCGGTCTGCCCGCGTCGTCCAGCGAGGCGCAGCCGAGGACGTGGCAGCCCGCGTCGACCAGCGTCCGCACCTCGGCGAGCAGCGGTCCGATCGGGCCGCCCTCCTCGAAGTCGCTGATCAGCACGGTCAGGGTGCGTGACGGCACGGTCATCAGCCCGCGCGCGTGCCGCAGCCCCTGAGCGATGTCGGTGCCGCCGCCGACCCGGACCTCCAGCAACAGGCCCAAGGGGTCGTCCACCTGGTCGGTGAGGTCGATGACCTCCGTGGAGAAGGCCACGAAGTGCGTGCTGAGCGCGGGCACCCCGGCGAGGACGGAGGCGGTCAGCGCGGACCAGATCGTCGACGCCTCCATGGACCCGGACACATCCACGACGAGCACCAGCCGCCAGTCGGCCGATCTGCGCGCCCGGGTGCGGAACACCGGCCGCTCAGGGAGGACGGTCACCGCGCCCGTCCCCGGATCGCGCCGGGCGGTCGTCAGATTCGCCCGCAGGGTGCGCGGGAGATCCAGCGGGCCGCCGGGGCGGCGGGTGGGCCGCGGGTGGGTCAGCCCGGTGAGCGCGGGGCGCAGCCGGTTGGCGAGCGCCTCGGTCAGCTCCTTCACCAGCCGGGCCACCAGGGGCCGCAGCCGGGCGAGCTGTTGTTCGGGCAGCCCTCCCGCGTAGGAGAGCACGGTCCGCAGCAGCTCGACGGAGGGGATCGCGGCGGCCGGGTTCAGTTCGAGCGCGGCGTCGAGCCGCCCGGACCCGGCGGCCGACGCGAGGACTTCCTCGCGCACCCCCGGCCCGAAGAGGGCGGCCAGCTCCTCCGACCAGGCCCGGACGCCCGGGTAGGGGGCCTCACCGCCGCCGCCCCGGCCGGATCCGTCCTCCCCGCGCGAGCCCTCGCCGCGTCCGCCGCCGTACAGCTCGTCCAGCGCGGTGGCGTAGCGCAGCGCGCTCCCGCTCAGCTCCCGGCCGCGCCCCAGCAGCAGCCGCCACCGCTCACCGCCGGTGAGCGCGTGCCCCTCCGTGCCGCAGTCCGGGCGCCCACCCGGCTCCGGGCCGGTCGTGTCCGGGCCGGTCGTCCCGGTACCGGCCGCCTCCGGACGACCGGCCGCCGGGGTCAGCCCGCGGGCGGCCAGGGCTTCGCGGCCCGCCAGATCCGCCAGTGCCAGGAGAGCCAGCGCCGCCGCGTCCGTGACCGGGCCGGTCAGGGTGGACGCCGCCGTGCCGGTGCGGTCCTCCACGACGGACAGCAGCCGGGCGCGGGCCGCCGGGGCCAGGATGTCGAACCCCGCTCTGAGCGCGGGCAGCCGGTCCAGGAAAGCCCGGTCGGGGAAGCTCTCCACCCGCTCCAGCAGCGGATCGAGCGCCCGGCCCGTCTCCAGCAGCGGGCCCGCCGCGAGCAGCGCGCCGCGCAGCGATTCGGCCAGCTCGAAACGGAGGCCGGGGGCGGTGGCGGCGTCCACCCGGGAGGCCAGCCGGTTCCCGAAGTCGCCCGGGTCCCGCAGCCCCAGCAGCACCTGGGCGGCCCCCGCCGCACCCCGTATCAGCGGTGTCCCGCCGTCCTCCAGGCGGGCCAGCGCGTCGGCGAGCCGGAGCCCGCCGCTCACCCCGGCGGCCTGCCCGGCGAGCGAGACCAGCGCGCGGGCGTCGGCCGTCTCGGTGGAGCCCGCGAGGCCGTCGAGCGCCCGCACTCCGGCCGCCGCCAGCTCCTCGTACGCCGCGTCGATCTCCCGCCGCCGCCAGCCCGCTGCCGTCCCGGGCACATGGCCGGCGCGGAGGCGGTCCAGCAGGGCCATCCCGGCGAGCAGTTCGGACAGGGTGCCCGTCGCCGGGAGCAGCTCGGCCGTCTCGGTCAGCCGCTCGGCCGCCAGCTCGGGCAGCCCGCACGCGGCGGCCCGGGCCAGCCCGTCGAGAACCTCCGCCGCCGTCGGGCCGCCCCGCCGCCGCTCCTCCGCGCGCCTTCGGCGCAGCATCCCCTGGGCCGCCTGCTCCAGCGTCACCCCGTGCGGGCCGGCCACATCGAGCATCGCGGCCGTCGACGGCGTCCAGGACACGATCCACCGCGTGGTCAGCGCGGTCGCCTCGCCGACCCCGGCGACCTCCGACTCCTCCCCGTACGGCACTCCGCACACCGCGAGCCGCCGCAGGGCGATCTCCCGACGCCGGTCGAGATCGGTACGGAGCGTGTCCAGCCGCAGTTCACGCTGGTCGGGCCGGTCGGGGCCCGGCAGCTTCAACTCCGCGAGCAGCGCCTCGACCGAGGGGCCGAGCCCCGAGCGCGGCGTCCCCGGGGCCAGCCGCCCCTGGCGCGCGCCGACCAGCACCTGTTCCATCGCCGCCGCGACGATCCGGCCCCGGCCGAGCAGCCTGCCCTGGGTGAGCACCGTCCCGGCGGCCTCGACCAGCTCGCCGCGCCCGGCGGCCGGCAGCCCGCGCAGGGTCGCCAGATCACGGGCGACCCGCACCACCTCCCGCGCGTCGGCGGGCCCGCTGGGGTGGCCCGCCTCCCGCACGGCGGCGCAGATCCGGACCGAGACACCGGTCAGCAGCTCGTCCAGCAGGCACAGATCGCCCGCCGCGCGGAAGACGCCGTGCTGCCACTCGGGGTCCCGGATCCCCGCCGGATATCCCGAACGCTCGTCCAGCAGCGGGTACGAGTACGGCACCAGCGATGTCACGACATCCACCGCCGGGCCGTCCTCCGCCCGCTCCGGGGCGGTGTTCCCCGCCGGTCGGTCCATGAGCGCGGGCGCGTGGAACGAGCCGATGACCGCCGCCGCCCGCCGGTCGCCGTGCTCGGCCAGCCTGCGCCGCATGTTCGCCTCGCGGCGCAGGTCGTACGGGTCCACCTCACCGGCGTCCTCGCGCAGGGCCCAGCCGACCAGCAGCGCCGCCCGGCGCAGCGCCTCCGGAGTGCCGCCGGGGGCGGTCGCCTCGACCAGCCGGTCCCACAGATCGTCACCGGGGCGCCCCCCGGCCCGCGCCCGCAGCGCGGCGGTGAGCGCACCGGAGCCGGGGGCGGGCTCGGCGGCCCGCTCCGAGCGGCCGTCCTCGGGCTTCCGCGCCCCGAGCGGCAGATCGAACGGGATCACCTCCACCCCGGCCTCCCGCGCCCAGCGGATCGCCGCCAGCTCCGGCGAGAACTCGGCGAACGGCAGGAACACCAGGCCGCCCCCGCTGCCCGCCAGCGCCACCGGGGGCACCGTCGCCGGATCGCCCAGATGCTCCAGCCAGGGCGCGAACTCCTCCGGCAGCTCGATGAACAGCACCTCGGGAGCCGCCTCGGCCAGCAGCGCCGGGACGGCCGCCGCCAGCGCGGGCGAGTGGTGCCGCACCCCGATCAGATACGGCTCCCGGCAGCCGGCCAGCCGCGCCAGCGCCTCTTCGGGCCCCCCGCCCGCGCCGCCCGCGCCGCCCGCGCCGCTCGTCTCAGGCGAGTTCATCGCGCAGCTCCCACAGCGTCCGCCACAGCGGTGCGCCGCTCTCCGCCCGCCGCCGCACCGGTCCGTCCCAGTAGCCCAGCAGCCGGGCGTGGTCCGAGGGGTCGTCCTTGCGGACCGTGCCCAGCAGATGGCCCGGCAGGGTGCGGACGACATCGCGGCCGTCACCGAGATAGGCCGCGCCGAGCCCCATGGCGGTGGCCACATGAACCGCCTCCGCCGTGGACATCACCGTCGACGGCCGCTCGATCTCCCAGCCCTCGGCACTGCGCCCGGAGCGCAGATCCCGGAACGCCGTCACCAGCGCCTCCAGCACCGCGTCGTCCACCGCGAACCCCGCGCCGGACCGCTTGAGCGCGGCCGTCGCCTGCCCCCGCACCAGCGCGGTCTCGGCGTCCAGGTCGGTGATCGGGCCGACCTCCTCGAAGTTGAAACGCCGCTTGAGCGCGGCGGACATCTCCGAGACGCCCTTGTCGCGCAGGTTCGCCGTGGCGATGAGGGTGAAGCCGGGCACCGCGTGCACGGTGCCGTCCGCGCCGTCGCCGCCCGCGAGTTCGGGCACCGACATCCGCCGCTCGGAGAGCAGCGACACCAGGGCGTCCTGCACCTCCGGCAGACAGCGCGTGACCTCCTCGATCCGGGCGACCGCGCCCCGGGTCATCGCAGTCAGCACCGGCGAGGGCACCAGCGCCTTCCTGCTGGGCCCCTTGGCCAGCAGCATCGCGTAGTTCCAGCCGTAGCGCAGCTGGTCCTCGGTGGTGCCCGCGGTGCCCTGGACGGTCAGCCCGCTGGTGCCGCACACCGCCGCCGCCAGCAGCTCCGACAGCATCGACTTGGCCGTGCCCGGCTCACCGACCAGCAGCAGTCCCCGCTCGCCCGCCAGGGTCACCACACACCGCTCGACCAGCGCGCGGTCGCCGACGAACTTCCGCGACACCACCTGCTGCCGTCCGTCGGCGGCCCGCAGCGGCTCCCCGTCCGAACCGCAGACGAACAGCACCACGGCGCGCGGCGTCATCCGCCAGCCCGGCGGCCGGGGGCCTCCGTCCCAGCCGGCCAGGAACTCCAGCTCCTGCCGGTGCCGGTCCTCGGGCAGCTCGATCTGCCGCGCCCCGCCCGCCGTCTCCATCCGGTCCCCCTCGCTCATCGCGAACCACCCTTGCCCCTCCTGGCGTTACGCCCCTTGAACACTTCGAACCCCGGTGCGTCGCCGTCCAGCACCCGCTGCCAGGCCACCGCGAACAGCTCCGCCACCGGCCGGTCGGGCACCGCGAAAGCGTGCTCCGCGCCGGGGAGCAGATCCGACTTCCAGCTCTCCAGGGGCAGCCTCGGAGTCCTCGCCTCCAGCCAGCCGCCGGGCAGGAAGAGCGAACGCCCGGCCCGGGCCCGCTTCGCCTCCACCACCAGCTCGGTCCCCGCCAGCTCCGCCCGGGCCTTCTTCAGCCTGGCGGGCTTCCACCCCGTCCACTCCGCCTGATTCCGGTCGGTGGGATCGGGCAGCGCCAGAAGCATCAGATAGAGGGCCGCCGCGTCCTCGGAGAGCCCGAACCGGCCGGCTGCCGCCGTCACCAGCTCCGGCGCGCTGTGCGCCGGATGCTGGGCGGCCCCCGCCGGACCGTCGGCGGCGAGCAGCTCCGCGAACTCGGTGCCGAGCACCGCGCGCAGCGCCGCCAGCTCGTCCGAGTCGCCCGAGATCGCCAGCAGCAGCTTCAGCGTCGGATGGTCGGGTCCCGCGTGCTCCCCGGTCGCCACCGAGGCGGCCCGCACCCACACCGACTCCAGCTCCGTGTAGTAGCGCGTCGGGGCGAGCACCAGCGTGTCGCCGACCTCGACCAGGCCGTGCTTGCGGCCCCCGGTGTTCGGACCGAGGCCGTGCGCCTCGCGTATCCGCTTCGAGGTCGACTTGCCGTCGGCGTCCCAGTCGCAGCCGAGGTCGAGCAGCAGCCGCGGATCGGTGAGCCGCTCCCGCAGCATCCGCAGGGTCGTCGGCAGCACCGCCCGCAGCGGGTCCCCGAAGGGCAGCCGGTAGGCCAGCCACCGCAGCGCGGTCACCGAGGAGGCCAGCGTCCGCCCGGTGAGCAGCGCGTCCTTGTCGACCGGCGTCAGGTCGCCGTCCTCGTCGGGCCGCTGCTCGGTGCCGCGGGTCAGCTCCCGCCGTGTCTCGGGGTTGAGCGCGGCGTCCAGGCCCGGGTCCGAGGCGAACTCCGCCATCAGCCGGGCGGTCAGCCAGGGCGGTGTGGCCCGCCGCCGCCCGCGCTCGGCGAGCCAGGCCTCGATGAGCGGCTCCAGATGGAAGCCCCGCGTCCACAGCTCGTCCACCCGGTCCGGCTCCGCCGGCAGCAGCAGACCGGTGTACCGGCGGCGTTCGGCGGGGGCGAAGTCGCCCAGGGTCTCGCGGGCCGACTTGGCGTCCGCGCTCTTGAGCCCCAGCGGTGCGAGGTACTCCGCCGTCAGCAGTCCGTCGCGGCCGTACTCATTGATGCCCGGCAGCCCGAGCTGCACCAGCGCGGCCGTCGCCGCGCCCACGCCGACCCGCTCGGCGAACTCCTGTGCCTGCTCCGGGCGGTACGGCAGCGGACCGTGCTCCCGCACCCCGTCGATCAGACGGCGCAGCGACTCCGCGTACGAGGGGTCCCCTGCGGAGCCCAGCACCCGGGAGTCGATCTCGGTGAGACCGTCCCAGCCGCCGAAGGCCCCGGCGGGGTCGTACTCCACACAGTTCCAGGTGGCGCGCGGGTGATCGGTCCGCTCCACGCACATGAACATCAGCACCCTGGCCCCCGAGCGGCGGACCGTGCCGACCGGATCGGCGGGGTTCTGGTCGAACCTGCCCTTCAGCTGTACGGTCCGCAGCCGCCCGCGCGAGTCCAGCAGGACCGCTTCGCCGTCGACCCTCGTCTCCAGCGCCGCGTCCAGGAACTCCAGCAGGGCCTCGCGCTCCTTCTCCGACGTGGTGGGGGAGGCGGCCCGCACCGCGGCCCCCGCCAGGCCGTGGCCGAGCAGCGAGATCCAGTGCACACCGGTGCCCCTGCTCTCCTCCTCGGCCTCGCCGGTGTCCGGCGCGAGCATCCGCCGCAGCGTCCGGAGCTGGTTCATGGCTGTGGCGTCGTCCTCCTCCCAGCCGTACGAGCCGTAGTGACGGCGGGACGACAGCAGGCCGTTCAGCGCCTGCCGCAGCAGACCGTCGTAGGCGAAGGCGACCTCCGGACGGCCCTTCGCCGGACCGGTGCCGCTCTGCTCGGCCGCCCGCTCCGCGAGCGCGGCGACGCGCTTGACGTGCCGTGCGGCCTCGGCCACGAAGCCGGCGACACCGGCGATCAGCGCGGGGTGGGTGATCCCGGGCAGCAGCTCGCCCACCGCCCCGGACGGCTCGGCCCCCTCGGACACCGCCGTCAGCAGCGCCGCGGCGTCCGCCTCGGTCACCTCGCGCAGCACGGCCGAGCCCCGCTCGTCGCGCGGCCGCAGCGCGTGCCAGTGCCCGACCGGCGCGACCAGTGGGGTGCCGGAGGCGTAGACCTCGTCCGTGCCGCCCTCGGCGACGGAGGCCAGCCGCACGCCCTCGGCGTCGTACAGCTCCACCCGGCCGTGATAGCTCCGGGTCTCACGCGGGTGCAGCACTCCGCCGCCGGGCAGCCTCAGCGGCGGCAGCGGAATCTCGGTGGCCGCCCGCTCGGGGTCGCCGTCGGCGGGCAGCCGGACGGCGGGACCGCGCGCGCCGTCCACGGAACACGCGGTGAGCGTGCGGGTGTCCGGGTCGAACCGCACCCACCAGCCGAGGAGCCCGTTCGCGCTGCCGAACGGCGAGGCTTCGAGCCCGGGCCGCGCGGGCAGCAGCCGGCAGGCGCGCCGCACCAGGGCGCCGCCCGAGCGCTCCGCGAGCGCCGCGTCGAAGAAGGCCGGCAGGGTGACCCGGCCCCGGCGGGCCGTCAGCGGGTCGTAGTCCCACCACGCGTTCTCGTGCAGCACCCAGACCGAGACGCCGTCCGAGGCGACCGGCCGGGCCTCGCTCGCGAACGAGGTGTCGCCCGCGTGGACCGGCCGTCCGCCGAAGGTGCGGCTGCCGTCGGGCAGCTCCAGCGACGGGGTCTGGAAGGAGTTGTGGGAGTCCTGGAGCATTCCGTTCGGCTTGAAGACATCGGCGGCGCTGCCCGACCAGCGGCCCCGGCGGCCGTCGCCGTACCCGTTGATGGTGAGCCACTGACCGCCGATGTAGCGGACGGTCGGGTCGTTCCAGGAGTAGTCCTTGCTCGCCGGGAGCGACAGCGTCTGACGGTCCAGCACCCCCTGCGGGCCGACCGCGACGGCCCGCATTCCCAGCCGGACCACCAGCGCGGGCCAGGCGTCGGAGAGGGCGTACGACTCCTTGTCGCGCTGCCCGCGGCCTTGAGGGGCCCGGGGGCCCAGCTCCGCCACCGCCTCCTCCAGCGCGGGCCAGCCCAGCTCGTCCAGGATGCCGGTGCGCAGGGTGCGCGCGAGGGCCCCGGCGGGGGAGAAGGCGGTGATCCGGGCCAGCGCCTCCGGCGCGGTGTTCAGCACCGCCGCCGAGGAGAAGCCGGCGAGCCGGCCGAGCTGGTGGTCCACCTCCGGGAGGCCGAGCGGACGGTCGAGATCGTCCGCCCGGTCGGCGAGCCAGCCCGCGAGGACCGTGCGCAGCGCCGGGTGTTCGGCGATCCGCTTCAGCCGGCCCGGGGAGTCGCCGCCCGCGAGCTGCTCCACCCCGTCGCGCAGCAGCTGGGCGAAGCGCTCGTCCGCGACCAGCGCCGCCAGATCCCGGCGGCCCTCCCGTTCGTCCGAGAGCCACCCGGACAGCTGGAGGTTCTTCATGCCGGCCGTCGGGGGAGACACCGGGACGCCCAGGGCGAGACAGAGATCCAGGACATCGAGGTCGACGGTGACCCGCCAGCCGTCCTGCAACAGCTTCACCGGTGTGCCGTCCGCGATCAGACGCTTGGCCAGCTTCTCCACCAGGGTCAGTTCGGGGGCGAGCCGTGCGAGATCGCCCCAGCCGCGCTGCCGGTGACCGCTCCACGAGGACAGCCACTCGGCCGCCGGGACCGTCCCGTCCATCAGCAGCTCGAACGCCCCGCACCGCTCCAGCAGCGCGAGCCAGTCCGCGTCGAACTTCTCGGTGCTCTCGCCGCCCGTCTGGGGCAGCAGGGTCAGCAGCCGCTCCCGCACGGCCGCATCCTCGGCGGCCACCGCGGTGAGGGCGGGCAGCGCCGACTTCCAGAAACTCCCCGACGCGTGGCTCATCGCCCCCGTGTGGATGATCTCCCTGACCAGCGACTCCTCCTCGTCCGCCGCGTCCAGCCCCGCGCCCTTCGCCAGCCGCCGCAGATCCTCCAGCATGCCCGCGTACGGGGTGAGCCCGGCGGTGCACCGCTGGGCGGAGACCAGCCGGAACTCCGCGTACGCCCGCTCCGGGGACAGCCGGACGGCCAGCCCCTTCGCGTACTCCCGCAGGGCCTTGCCGCTCAGCGCGCCCTCGCCGGCGAACTCAAGGAACACCTCCCGAAGGCGCTCCTCGTCCACCGGCAGCGCGTGCCGCTGCTCGGCCGCGCGCGCCTTCCCGAAGAACACCGATGCCTGCTGCCGGGCCTCGGCGGCCAGGAACTGCCGCCCCACCTGCTCGTAGTACGTGGGCAGAAACTGCGGAACGGAACGGTCCAGCCGCTCGCCGATCTCGTCGAAGCCCTCTTTGGCCAGGCCCGGCTTGGTGGTCACCTGGCGCGTCAGCCGCTCCATCTCCTTCACCACGGCCAGCGCGTGATGGCCGTTGGCCGGGTCGTTGACCAGGGCCCAGGCGGGGAAGCCGAGGGACCGGGGCTTCACCCGGCCGACGGCGGCCGAGCCGGCGGACTCGAAGCCGAGGTACTCCAGCGCCAGATCCTCCGCCGGGGCGATGGCCCCGGGCACCAGCCGGACCACCGTGCGCCCGTCGAGCGCCGGGTGGCGGTAGGCCCGCGCCGTCAGCTCGTCCGTACCGCCGCCGCCGCCCTCGCCCGAGGCCCTGCCTCTGCCTCTGCCTCGGCCCGGAACACCCGAACCCCCGCCGTTCGTGCCGTTCGTTCCGTTCGTGCCGCTCGTGTCGCCGCCGAGCGGCAGCACCCCGCCGGCCTCCAGCAGTCCGTCCATCGATCCCCCCACCGTGCCCTGCCCGTCCGTGCCGTCCGTGCCGTCCATGCCTTCTGCCGTGCCGTCCGCCGTGGCGTCGGGCCGCCGCGCCGCCCCGCTCATCGCAGCGCCTCCTCGTCGTCCACGACCACCCGGCCCGCGTACACCAGCGCGGCCATCCGCTCGCCCTCGGACCAGGCGACCGGACCCACCTCGGACAGCGCCAGCCGTCTGCCGTCCTTGCCCCGCCACTCCAGGGCCCCTGTGTGGGCCGCCGAGTCCGGATAGTCCGCCCCCAGCCAGTACGCCGCCTCCAGCGCCCGGCCGTCCTCCACCAGCGGACAGAGCACCTGACCGCCGCGCACCCTGTACCCCAGCGAAAGCGCACGCGCCGTGGCGTGCCGCAGCTGATCGAACTTCCCCTTGGCATAGGCCGGCCACTCATGGCCGCTCACCTCGCCGGGCCGCCGCCACACCTCCCGGAACAGCTGCTCCACCCGCTGCTCGACACCCAGCTCCACCGCGAACTCCCGCAGCTCGTCGAGGTCTTCGAGCAGCACGGGGTGCGGTATCAGCACGCTCTCGCACTCCAGCCGCACCGAATCGCCGTCCAGATCGACGACTCCCAGGCCCTTCGCCGCGTCCGCGTCCCGCAGAAAGCCCGCCCGCCCCAGATCCGCCGTGCCGTCCGGCCCCAGCGGCGCGATCACCAGATCGCGCAGCGCCGACTGCCAGGCCGCGTCCGGCCACACCCGCGCCAGCAGCGCCGCCGGCACCGGCAGCGAGCGCACCAGCCAGGCGTCCACCTGCTCCCGGCACTCCCGCTCATGCCGCTCCAGCCACTCGGCCAGCTGCTCCAGCCGCACCACCGCCGCGTCCTCCCGCAGCTTCGGCGGGACCTGCTTCAGCTGCCGCCCCGCCGCATTCCGGCACAGCACGCTCGTGCCGTCCAGTGCCACGGTGTACCCGCCGCTGTCTGTCTCGATCCAGCCCATGGCAAGACCGCCTCCCCGACGTACCGGTTTCGATGTCGATGACAGTAGGTGAGGGGTCTGACAGTCCGCTTCCGACCCTGCCCGTCTGTGGAAAACTCCCGTCACCAGCCGCCCGCGAGGAGCCGTCGCCCGCCCCGCGCGCCTGTGCCCACGGCCGCCGAGGGCCACAGCCCTCGCGCAGAGTCACCACCCCGGCCCCGCCCATCGGTGTCACAGCAGGTGGGCGGCCCCGCCGACGACGAGAACCGGCCCCGCGCGGCCCACCGGCTGAGCGGCCTGTCACACCCTCCGGTTACCTTCGGGACATGGCAGGCACCACTGGCACCACCCCAGACCTGTACGACGACGCGGCCACTGAGCGCTGGGCCCCCGAGCCCGACAAGCGCCCCGGTCGGACCGCCTTCCAGCGCGACCGGGCCCGCGTGCTGCACTCCTCCGCCCTGCGCAGACTCGCCGGAAAGACGCAGGTCGTCACCCCCGGCAGCCGCCACCAGGCGGGAGACGCCAGCCCGCGCACCCGTCTCACCCACTCCCTGGAGTGCGCCCAGGTCGGCCGCGAGCTCGGCGCGGCCCTCGGCTGCGACCCCGACCTCGTCGAGGCCGCCTGTCTCTCCCACGACATGGGCCACCCGCCCTTCGGGCACAACGGCGAGGTCGCGCTCAACGACTTCGCCAAGGACTGCGGAGGCTTCGAGGGCAACGCCCAGTCGCTGCGCCTGCTCACCCGGATCGAGCCCAAGCGGTTCATCACCACCGACAGCGGCGACATGATCAGCGTCGGCCTCAACCTCACCCGGGCCGCCCTCGACGCCGCCACCAAATACCCCTGGCCCCGAGCCGGCCACCCCACCGACCCGCACTCGGTGAAATTCGGCGTCTACGAGGACGACCTGCCCGTCTTCGACTGGGTCCGCCGGGGCGCGCCCGAACACCGCACCTGCTTCGAGGCCCAGGTCATGGACTGGTCCGACGACGTCGCCTACTCCGTGCACGACTTCGAGGACGGCCTCCACGCCGGGCACCTCGACCCCCGCGCGCTGCTCGACGAGGACGAGCGCGCGGGCATCTGGAAGGTCGTGATCGGCCGGTACGCGCCCGCCGACACCGAGCCCGCGGAGCTGGCCGAGGCCCTCGACCGGCTCATCGGCCAGGAGTGGTGGCCCCAGGGCTACGACGGCTCCGCCCTCGCGCAGGCCCGCCTCAAGGACGCCGCCAGCCAGCTCATCGGCCGCTTCTGCCTCGCCGCCGAGACCGCCACCCGCCAGGCGTACGGCACCGGCCCCCTCACCCGCTACGGGGCCGAGCTGATCGTCCCCCGTGAAGCCCGGCTGGAGTGCGCCGTCCTCAAAGCCGTCGCCGACCGCTATGTGATGCAGCGCGCCGAGCAGGAGGCCCTCCGCCTCGATCAGCGCATCGTACTGACCGAGCTGGCGGAGGCCATCGCCGCCGGCGCGCCCGGGACACTCGACCCGCAGTTCAGCGCCCTGTTCGACGCCGCGCGGGACGACCGGGCGCGCGGTCGGGTGATTGTCGATCAGCTCGCCTCGCTCACCGACGCCTCCGCCCTCACCCTGCACTCCCAGCTCACGGCCGGGCGACGGGCCGGATGACCCGCCCGGAAGGGGCCCCTCGGCAGGACACGCCAAGACCACTCCCTCTTCCGCCGCCGTGCTCGGTGCGGGACGCTCCCTGAAGGTCCAGCGCGGAAACCGGAAGCGGAAGCCGGAAAGAGGAGGCATCAAGTGGTCGATGGACATCGGACATTCGTCATCGTCGGCGGTGGGCTCGCCGGGGCCAAGGCCGCCGAGACCCTCCGTGCCGAGGGATTCACCGGGCGGGTGATCCTCGTCGGCGACGAACGGGACCACCCCTATGAACGTCCACCGCTCTCCAAGGGCTACCTCCAGGGCAAGGAGGCCCGCGAGAGCGTCTTCGTCCACGAGCCCTCCTGGTACGCCCAGGCCGATGTCGAACTGCACCTCGGCCAGACCGTCGTCGCCGTCGACCGCGAAGCGAAGTCGGTACGGCTCGGCGACGGCACCGTCATCCACTACGACAAACTGCTGCTCGCCACCGGAGCGGAACCCCGTCGGCTGGACATCCCGGGCACCGGGCTGGCCGGGGTCCACCATCTGCGCCGCCTCGCCCACGCCGACCGGCTGCGCCAGGTTCTCGCCGCGCTCGGCCGGGACAACGGCCGGCTGGTCATCGCGGGCGCGGGCTGGATCGGCCTGGAGGTCGCGGCGGCCGCCCGCGGCTACGGCGCCGAAGTGACGATCATCGAGCCGGAGCCCACCCCCCTCCACCAGATCATCGGCCCCGAGCTGGGCCAGATCTTCACCGAGCTCCACCAGGACCACGGCGTCCGCTTCCACTTCGGGGCCCGGCTCACCGAGATCACCGGCCAGGACGGCATGGTCCTCGCCGTCCGCACCGACGACGGCGAGGAGCACCCCGCCCACCACGTCCTCGCCGCGATCGGCGCGGCCCCGCGCACCGCGCTCGCCGAGGCCGCCGGCCTCGCGCTCGCCGACCGGTCCCACGGCGGCGGCATCGCCGTGGACGCCGCCCTGCGCACCTCCGACCCCGACATCCACGCCGCCGGCGACGTGGCCGCCGCCCACCACCCCCTGCTCGGCTCCCGGCTCCGCGTCGAGCACTGGGCGAACGCCCTCAACGGCGGCCCGGCCGCCGCGCGCTCCATGCTCGGCCAGGACGTCTCCTACGACCGGGTGCCCTATTTCTTCTCCGACCAGTACGACCTCGGCCTCGAATACTCCGGCTGGGCCCCGCCCGGCTCCTACGACCAGGTGGTGCTGCGCGGCGACGCCGGAAAACGCGAGTTCATCGCGTTCTGGCTCAAGGACCGCCGGGTCCTCGCCGGGATGAACGTCAATGTGTGGGACGTCACCGACCCGGTCCAGGCCCTGATCCGGGCGGGCTCCCCGGTGGATCCCGACGCTCTCTGCGACCCCTCCGTGCCCCTGGAGTCACTGACCGGATGACGGGAGTTGTCCACAGCAGACGGGAGTGCCCGCCGTCCACCGTAGAATTCACGTGTGGCAGGCAGGATCAACGATGACGACGTCAAGGCGGTTCGGGACGCGGTCCCGATCGACGCCGTCGTTTCCGACTATCTCCAGCTGCGCAACGCGGGCGGCGGCAATCTGAAGGGGCTCTGCCCCTTCCACGACGAGAAGTCCCCCTCCTTCCAGGTCAGCCCCAGCAAGGGTCTCTTCCACTGCTTCGGCTGCCAGGAAGGCGGCGACACGATCGCCTTCGTGATGAAGATCGACCATCTCACCTTCTCCGAGACGGTCGAGCGGCTCGCCGCCACCGCGGGCATCACCCTGAGGTACGAGGAGGGCGGGTACAACCCCAGCCACCAGCGGGGCGAGCGGATCCGGCTGGTGGAGGCCCACAAGATCGCGGCCCAGTTCTACACCGAGCAGCTGGAGAAATCCGCCGAGGCCCAGACCGGCCGCGCCTTCCTCGCCGACCGGGGCTTCGAGTACGCCGCCGCCCAGCACTTCGGCGTCGGCTACAGCCCCCAGGGCTGGGACCATCTGACCCGCTTTCTGCGCGGCAAGGGCTTCAGCGACAAGGAGCTGATCCTCTCCGGCCTCTCCCAGGACGGCCGGCGCGGCCCCATCGACCGCTTCCGGGGCCGGCTGATGTGGCCCATCCGGGACATCTCCGGCGATGTCGTCGGCTTCGGTGCCCGCAAGCTCTACGAGAGCGACAACGGCCCCAAGTACCTCAACACCCCCGAGACCGGCATCTACAAGAAGTCCCAGGTGCTCTACGGCATCGATCTCGCCAAGAAGGAGATCGCCAAGACCCGCCGGGCCGTCGTGGTCGAGGGCTACACCGACGTGATGGCCTGCCATCTCGCGGGCGAGACCACCGCCATCGCCACCTGCGGCACCGCCTTCGGCGGCGACCACATCAAGATCCTCCGACGGCTGCTGATGGACAATGCCACCGCCGAAGTGATCTTCACCTTCGACGGTGACGCCGCCGGACAGAAGGCCGCGCTCCGCGCCTTCGAGGACGACCAGAAGTTCGCCGCCGAGACCTCGATCGCGATCACCCCCGGCGGTATGGACCCCTGTGACCTGCGGCTCGCCGAGGGCGACGAAGCCGTGCGCAAACTGGTGGAGACCCGCACCCCGCTCTTCGAATTCGCCATCCGCCAGGTCGTCACCCGCCACAACCTGGAGACCCCCGCGGGCCGGGCCGCCGCCCTCGACGAGGCCGCCCCCATCGTCGCGGGCATCAAGAACATCGCGATCCAGCACGAATCCGCCGTACAGCTCGCCGGAATCGTCGGCATCCTCGACACCCAGTTCGTCGTCAAGCGCGTCGCCCAGCTCGCCCGCTGGGCCCGCGACCGGGGCGGCCGGGGCCCCGCCCCCGCCTCCTCCCGGCCCGGCGGCGACCGCCAGAACCAGCCCCACGCCCAGGCCGCGCCCACGACGGGCTCCGGCCCCGCGATCAACCTCCGCAGCCCCGCCCACCGCACCGAGCGCGAGCTGCTCAAGCTCGCCCTCCAGCACCCCGGGCTGGTCTCCCCGGCCTTCGACGCCTACGGCGTGGACGAATTCACCGCCCCTCCCTACGCGGCGGTCCGCCAGACCATCGCGGAGGCCGGCGGCGCGGAGCAGGGCACGGCGGACAGCTCCGGCTATCTCGCCCGCGTCCGCGACGCCGCGGCCAACGACTCGGTGCGCGCCATGGTCACCGAGATGGCCGTCGAGGCCATCCACTCCAAGACCGTGGACGAGACCTACGCGGGGACACAGCTCGTCCAGGTCCGGCTGCGCGCGGTCGACCGCCGGATCGGCGAGGTCCAGGGCACCCTGGCCCGGCTGGGACAGCAGGCCGACCCCGAGCGCCACACCGCCGTCCAGAACGAGCTGTGGGTCCTCCAGCAGTACGGCCAGTCCCTGCGCAACCACGGCGCGGCGGCCCTCTGAGCCTCCCCGGCTTCCCCCGGTCCGGCGGCCGGGCCGCTCTTCCCTTACACCTGCCGGTCTCCCGTACAACAGAACACCACGGGATCCTCACACGGTAACCACTCGGTCACGCATTGGACTCAGAAAGTGGCCGCACGCCCCTCGTGGCGACTGTGTGTCGTACCCCACACTGGGTGCGGTGCCTGAGTCCTCGGAGCGCGGCCGCCCACCGGAAGTGGGCCACGCACCCCGGCGGATCCGTTCATCGTGTACGGGACGGACAGCGGCCCGGCCGCTCCGTCCCGCTGCCGCACGCCCGTGAACCGGCAGCGATCACCCTGGAGGTCGCCCCCCGTGCAGACCCAGACCCAGACCCTGGCCGGGAACCCGGCCGAGACCCTGGTCGAGACCTCGGCCGGCAACCCGACCGAGACACCCCCGGCGCAGCGCCCGGCCGGGACGGAGACCCTCGCGGCCGTCCCTCCGCAGCGGCTGCCCGCGAACCACCCCGAGTCCCGGCCGGCGAGGGCGGCGACCGCCGTCACCGCTGTCGAGGAAGCGGTCGAGGAAGCGGTGGAGGAGTCCGACCCGCCGGAGCCACCGCGCGCCGCGCGCGAGGCGAGCGGCGGCCCCTCGTCCGATCTCTTCCGGCAGTATCTGCGTGAGATCGGCAGAATCTCCCTGCTCACGGCGGCCGAGGAGGTCGAGCTGGCCCGCCGGGTCGAAGCCGGGCTCTTCGCCGAGGAGAAGCTGAGCAGCACCCCCGACATCAACAACTCCCAGCTCGCCGTCGACCTCGACCGGCTGGTGGTCATGGGCCGGGTGGCCAAGCGCCGGCTGATCGAGGCCAACCTCCGGCTGGTCGTCTCCGTCGCCAAACGCTATGTCGGCCGCGGACTGACCATGCTCGACCTCGTCCAGGAGGGGAACCTCGGACTGATCCGGGCGGTCGAGAAATTCGACTACGCCCGGGGCTACAAGTTCTCCACCTACGCCACCTGGTGGATCCGCCAGGCCATGTCCCGGGCCCTCGCCGACCAGGCGCGCACCATCCGCGTCCCCGTCCATGTGGTCGAGCTGATCAACCGCGTGGTGCGGGTGCAGCGCCGGATGCTCCAGGAGCGCGGCTACGAGCCGACGCCCCAGGAGGTCGCCGCCCAGCTCGATCTGCTGCCCGAGCGGGTCAGCGAGGTGCTGCGGCTCGCCCAGGAGCCGGTCTCCCTGCACGCCCCGGTGGGGGAGGAGGACGATGTCGCGCTCGGCGACCTCATCGAGGACGGCGACGCGGCCTCCCCCGTCGAGTCGGCGGCCTTCCTGCTGCTCCGCGAGCATCTGGAGGCGGTCCTCTCCACCCTCGGCGAGCGCGAGCGGAAGGTGGTCCAGCTGCGGTACGGGCTGATCGACGGCAGGCCGCGCACCCTGGAGGAGATCGGCCGGATCTTCGGCGTCACCCGGGAGCGCATCCGTCAGATCGAGTCCAAGACCCTCAACAAACTGCGCGACCACGCCTTCGCCGACCAGCTCCGGGGCTATCTGGACTGACACCCTCCGCAGCCCGCGCGGACCCGGGCCCCGGACCCGGGCCCCGGACCGGGGGCCCGTACCTGGGCCCGGAACAAGGCCCCGGCGGCCCGGCTCAGTCCACCTCCGCGACCGCCTCCGCGAACTGCGCCGAGTACAGCCGCGCGTACGCCCCGCCCGCCGACAGCAGTTCGTCATGACCGCCCTGCTCGACGATCGCGCCGTTCTCCATCACCAGAATCACATCGGCGTCCCGGATGGTGGAGAGCCGGTGCGCGATCACAAAGCTGGTACGCCCGTGGGAGAGCCGCGCCATCGCCTTCTGGATCAGCACCTCCGTACGGGTGTCGACCGAGCTGGTCGCCTCGTCCAGCACCAGGATCACCGGGTCGGAGAGGAACGCCCGCGCGATGGTGATCAGCTGCTTCTCGCCCGCGCTGACCCCGGAGCCCTCGTCGTCGATGACCGTGTCGTAGCCGTCGGGGAGCGTACGGATGAAACGGTCCGCGTGCGCGGCCCGCGCCGCCTCCTCGATCTCCGCACGGCCGACCTCGCGCGCGGACCCGTACGCGATGTTCTCCGCGATGGTGCCGCCGAAGAGCCAGGTGTCCTGGAGCACCATGCCGATCGCCGACCGCAGATCGTCCCGCGACATCCTGGCGACGTCCACCCCGTCGAGACTGATCCGGCCGCCCGTGACCTCGTAGAACCGCATCAGCAGATTGACCAGGGTAGTCTTGCCGGCCCCCGTCGGGCCGACGATGGCCACGGTGTGCCCCGGCTCCACGCTCAGCGACAGATCCTCGATCAGCGGCCGGTCCGGGTCGTACCGGAAGGAGACCTTCTCCAGCGAGACCTGCCCGGCGGGCCGCTCCGGCAGCTCCGCCGAAGCGGCGTCCGGCTCCTGCTCCTCGGCGTCCAGCAGCTCGAAGACCCGCTCGGCGGAGGCGACTCCCGACTGCACCAGATTCGCCATCGACGCCACCTGCGTCAGCGGCATGGAGAACTGCCGGGAGTACTGGATGAACGCCTGCACCTCGCCGATCGACAGCGTCCCCGACGCGACCCGGAGCCCGCCGACGACCGCCACCAGCACATAGTTGATGTTGGAGACGAAGAACATCAGCGGCTGCATCGCCCCGCTGTTGAACTGCGCCTTGAAACCGGCCTCGTACAGCGCCTCGTTCTGCTCGGCGAACTCCTCGGCCGACTCCTTCTGCCGCCCGAAGACCTTCACCAGCGCATGGCCGGTGTACATCTCCTCGATATGGGCGTTGAGCTTCCCGGTGGACCGCCACTGCTGGACGAAGTGCGGCTGGGAGCGCTTGCCCACCCGCGCCGCGATGAAGATCGACAGCGGCACCGTCACCAGCGCGACCAGCGCCAGCAGCGGCGACACCCAGAACATCATCGCCAGCACACCGACAATGGTCAGCAGCGAGTTGATCAGCTGGCCCATCGTCTGCTGCAAGGTCTGCGCGATGTTGTCGATGTCATTGGTGACCCGGCTGAGCACCTCGCCGCGCTTGGCCCGGTCGAAGTAGGACAGCGGCAGCCGCGAGAGCTTGGCCTGGACCTCCTCGCGCATCCGGAACACCGACCGGTTGATCACCTTGATCGACAGCCGACTCGCCACCAGGGCCAGCGCCCCGGAGACCAGGAAGAGCCCGAGCGCCACCAGCAGAATCTGTCCGACGGCGGTGAAGTCGATGCCGTGGCCGGGGGTGAAGCCCACCCCGGACAGCATGTCGGCGAGCCCGTCGTCGCCCTCGTTCCGCAGGCCCTCGATCGTCGCTTCCTTGGTGGAGCCCTCGGGCAGCTCCCGGCCGACGACCCCGGCGAAGATCCGGTCGGTCGCCCAGCCCAGCACCATCGGCCCGGCCACCGAGAAGCCGACGCTCACCACCGCCGCCGCGAGCATCGTCCACAGCAGCGCCCCGTCCGGCGCGAGCTGCCTCAGCAGCCGCTTGCCCGACCCCTTGAAATCCATGGACCGCTCGGCCGAGCCGCCCATCATCATCCGTGGCCCGCTCATGCCGCCTCAGCCTCCGTCAGCTGCGAGAGCACGATCTCGCGGTAGGTCTCATTGCCGGCCATCAGTTCACGGTGGGTGCCGGTGCCCACGACCCGGCCCTCGTCCAGGACCACGATCCGGTCGGCGTCCCGGATGGTGGAGACCCGCTGGGCGACGATGACCACGGTCGCCTCGGCGGTCTCCCGCGCCAGCGCCGCCCGCAGCGCCGCGTCCGTGGCGTAGTCGAGCGCCGAGAACGAGTCGTCGAAGAGATAGATCTCGGGCCGCTGCACCAGCGTCCGGGCGATCGCGAGCCGCTGCCGCTGCCCGCCGGAGACATTGGTGCCGCCCTGCGCGACGGGCGCGTCGAGCCCGCCGTCCAGCTCCCGGACGAAGTCGGCGGCCTGCGCCACCTCCAGCGCCTGCCACAGCTCCTCGTCGCTCGCGCCGGGCTGTCCGTACCGCAGATTGGTGGCCACCGTGCCGGAGAACAGATACGGCTTCTGCGGTACGAGACCGACGGTCCGCGCCATCAGCTCCGGTTCCAGTTCGCGTACGTCGACGCCGTCCACCAGCACCTCGCCGCCGGTGGCGTCGAAGAGCCGGGGCACCAGACCGAGCAGGGTGGACTTCCCGCTGCCGGTCGAGCCGATGATGGCGGTGGTCTCCCCGGGGCGCGCCGTCAGCGCGATCCGGTGCAGCACCGGCTGCTCGGCCCCGGGATAGCTGAACTCCACGTTCCGCAGCTCCAGGGAGCCCTGCCCGCGCAGCTTCCGTACGGGGGCGGCCGGCGGGACCACGCTCGAATCGGTGCCCAGCACCTCCTCGATCCGCTCGGCGCAGACCTCGGCGCGCGGCACCATCATGAACATGAAGGTGGCCATCATCACGGCCATCACGATCTGCATCAGATAGGCGAGGAACGCGGTGAGCGCGCCGATCTGGATCGCGCCGCTGTCGACCCGCTGGGCCCCGAACCAGACGACCGCGACGGAGGAGACGTTGACGACCGTCAGCACGGTCGGGAACATCAGCGCCATCAGCCGTCCGGTGCCCAGCGCCACATCGGTCAGCTCGGTGTTGGCCTCGCGGAAACGGTCCTGCTCATAGCCGTCGCGGACGAAGGCGCGGATGACGCGATTGCCGGTGATCTGCTCCCGCAGCACCCGGTTCACCGTGTCGAGACGTACCTGCATGGTGCGGAAGAGCGGTCGCATCCTCAGCACCAGCACGGTCACCGAGACGCCGAGCACCGGCACGACGGCCAGCAGCACGGCGGAGAGCGTCACATCCTGGCCGAGCGCCATGACGATGCCGCCGACGCACATGATCGGCGCGGAGACCATCAGGGTGAACGCGAGCAGGACCAGCATCTGGACCTGCTGGACGTCGTTGGTGGTACGGGTGATCAGCGACGGTGCCCCGAAATGCCCCATCTCGCGCGCGGAGAAGCTCTGCACCCGGTCGAAGACGGCCGCGCGCATGTCGCGGCCGAGGGCGGAGGCGGTGCGGGCGCCGTAGTAGACGGCTCCTATGTTGCAGACCACCTGCACCACGCTGATGGCGATCATCACCGAGCCGAGTTCGAGGATGCGGCCGGTGTCGCCCTTCACCACCCCGTCGTCGATGATGTCGGCGTTGAGATTGGGCAGATAGAGGGTGGCGCTGGTCTGCAGCAGTTGCAGCAGCACGAGCAGGGCGATCGGTTTCTTGTACGGACGCAAGTGTGTCCGCAGCAGCTGTATCAGCACGCGCTGTCTCTCGGGCTCGGCGAGGTGGGGCGAAGCGGGCGGGGCGAAGCGGGGGGACGGGATCGGGGGCATTCCATCTTGCTTCACCGAGGCCCATGAACCCCAACGGTTTGTTTCAAGGCCGGGTCAAGACGTGCCGGCCGCACCCGCCGACCCGCACCCGCCGACCGTCACTCGCCGCTCGCCCGGGGCCACGGGACTCCCGTACCTCGTCGTACCCCGTACCCCGCGACCGTCCTCGCTCACTGCCCCGGCGCGAAGGCTCCCGGGTGCAGCTGATCACGGGTGACGCTGTACTGCTGCCGCACCGCCTGGCCCGTGGCCAGCTCCTCGCCGGGCTCCAGCACCTGCACCGACGCGCCCTGCCAGACGGGCGGGGCGGCGGGCGACAGCGTCCCCTGCGAGACCCCGAGCGCCCAGGCGGCCTGCCGGGCCGCGCCCAGCGCCGCGTAGTCGGCGGGCTGCGGCACCACGACCTGCGCCCCGAAGATCCCCGGGGCCGCGGCCTGCACGGCGGGCAGCTCGGCGCTGGCGCCCAGCAGAAAGACCCGGCGTACCTCCACACCCCTGCCGCGCAGCACATCCATCGCGTCGGCGAGCGAGCAGAGCATCCCCTCGAAGGCGGCCCGCGCCAGATGCTCGGGCTTCATCGACTCCCGGCGCAGACCGCTCAGGGTGCCGGCGGTGTGCGGCAGCCGGGGGGTGCGCTCGCCCTCCAGATACGGCAGCAGCACCAGCCCGGAGGAGCCGGGCGTTGACTTCATCGCCAGCTCGGAGAGGGCTTCGAGATCGTCGAGACCGAGCATCTCGGCGGTGCCGCGCAGCACCCGCACGGCGTTGAGTGTGTGCACCACGGGGAGGTGCATTCCGGTGGCGTCGGCGTACGAGGTGATCATCCCGCTGGGGTCGGCGAGCGCCTCGTGGTGCACGGCGGTCACGGAACCGGAGGCTCCGAGTGAGACCACCGCATCGCCCGCGGCGACGCCGAGACCGAAGGCGGCGGCCATCGTCTCACCGGTGCCGGCGGAGATCAGCAGCCCCTCGGGGGTGGTCCCCGCCGCGTCGGCGGGACCGAGCACCTCCGGCAGACCGCACTGGTGGCCGAGGGCCAGCTCGACCAGATCCGAGCGGTACGAGCCGGCGGACGCCGACCAGTAACCGGTCGCGGACGCGCCGCCCCGGTCCGTGGTCCGCCGGGCGGGCCGGCCCAGCAGCTGCCAGACCAGCCAGTCGTGCGGCTGGAGCACTCCCGCCACCCGCTGGGCCGCCTGCGGTTCCTCACGGGCCAGCCAGCGCAGCTTGGCCACCGGGTGCGAGGCCTGCGGCACCGATCCGACCGCCTCGGCCCAGGCCTGCCGCCCGCCGAGCCCGTCGATCAGATCGGCCGCGGCGATCTGCGCCCGCTTGTCGTTGCCGACCAGCGCCGGGCGCACCAGCGTTCCCTGCTGGTCCAGGAGGACCAGCCCGTGCTGCTGCGCCGAGACCCCGATGGCCTGCACGCCTTCCAGCAGCCCCCCGGCCGCGGCCTCGCCGAGCGAGAGCAGCCAGGCCTGCGGGTCGATCTCGGTGGCCTTCGGGTCCACGGGGTGCGGGGCATAGCCCTGCCGCAGCACGGCACCCGTGTCCGCGTCACAGACGACGATCTGGGTGAACGCAGATGAACTGTCCAAGCCGGCGACTATCCCCATGGAGGGAGATTCTGCCCCACCCGGAGAGTGCCGGTGTCATGTGTTGCTGGTTCCCCACTCGTCCTCGCGGCCCGGGCCGCGCTCCCGCAGCGACCGCACCCGCTCGGCGACGGACTCCGGCACCCGGTCCCCGACCTTCGCACCGACGGTGTGCAGGGCCTTCCCCGCGACCTCGCGCCCGCTCTGCACGGCGGTCTCCGCCGCGTTGCGCACCGCGGGGTTCTGCGAGAACTGCCGCGCGCTCTTCCGCAGCTGCTCGTAGCGCTCGCGCCCGGCCCGCGTACCGAGGACGTAGCCGACGGCGAGTCCGACGACGAATGTGAGCTTGTACCGCATGGCGCTGTCACCCTTCGCTTGCCCTACGTCGGTGCCCGTCCGCCTACCCGGCCCGGCCCGTGATCACCCAGGACCCTACCGATTGGCGGAGCACCCCCCTGCTTGCGCTAATGTATGTGTCGCAGCGAACGCACGCCTTCCGGGGAGTCCCGGGCAGGTACGTTCGGTGCACGCGGTGCAATCCCCTGTAGCTCAATTGGCAGAGCAGCCGGCTGTTAACCGGCAGGTTACTGGTTCGAGTCCAGTCGGGGGAGCGCGATCCCCTGTAGCTCAATTGGCAGAGCATTCGGCTGTTAACCGGAGGGTTGCTGGTTCGAGTCCAGCCGGGGGAGCCGATACGGAAGAGGACCCCATGTGGGTCCTTTTTCGTATGTTCTGGCATGCCTGTGGAACCGGGCAGGGCGCAGCGCGCTCTTCACTGCTGGACGATGCCGACCATCCGAAGCAGGAGATCGTATGAGCGGCTATGCTGCGGCAGACGGCGCGCACATTTGTGCGCGACGCGCCGTTAGGGGCGGTAGCTCAGCCGGTTAGAGCAGCGGACTCATAATCCGTCGGCCGTGGGTTCGAGTCCCACCCGCCCCACTGCGAGCCGCAGGTGCAGAAACGATCTGACCAGCATGCGAGCGCCCCACCCGACTTAGCCGGGTGGGGCGCTTGATCGTTTGCTGGCCCCCTGCTGGCCCGAGAGGAAGGCGGGGAGGAGTGCTGGCCCGCCTGCGGCGGGGGACGCTGACAGGCCGGTGCGGCTTGGGTTCAGTCAGGGTGCCGGGCGGGTTGGGCGCGGAGCGCGGTGAGTCTGCGCAGGTAGATCTGCCCCGAGTAGTACGACGATTCCGCCGGGGTGGCGGTGTTCGTCTCGATGATGTGCTGGGCCGCCGCCTTCAGGGCCGCCGCCCAGGCGAGGGCGTGCTGTCGCCCGTCTCGGCCGCACTCCTGGGGCTCCCTGGGAAGGCACAGCGGGAGGTGGGGGCCTACCTTGTTCGCGGCATGGCGTACGTACATGGCGAGCCGCTCCCACTCCTCCTCGTGCCGCTCCACCGGGTCACCTTGGCCGTGAAGCCAGGTGGTCAGGTCGTCACCGTGATCATCCATAAGCGTGCCTCCGACTCGATCGGCGTGGTCACCGATCGTAGTCAGCTCGATGGGAGGCTTCGGCGGTAATCCGGGATGGCCTTGGACGGCAGGCAGGGCCCGCAGGCCGGCAGGCAGACCGGCCCGGCCGCGCAGACCTGGGTGGTTGCCTGCTCGATCTGTGTCCTCGCGGTCTCCATCTCGGTGCCGTTCCAGATGGCCGACAGAGGTGCCTCACGGATGTTGCCGACGGTGATGGAGCGGCCCATGGTGCACGGCCACACGTCGCCGTTGGGGCTGATCGCCAGTCGTCCCTGGGCGCAGTGTCCGCACAGGTCTGCGGGCGTGGGCTTGGCGCCCATGCTCGCCCGGCCGACGGGCCGTTGGCGGTCCCCGCTCAGGTCGTTCACGCCGAGGGCCTGGAGGTCCTGGTGCGCGGCCGGGCCGCGCTGGTCCGGCTGGACTTGAACCGTGGCACCTCTGATGGCCAGCCCTAGTTCCTTCGCCTTCTGGATGTTGGCGCGGGTGCGGGTGTGGGATCCCCGCCGGGTGGTGACCGTGTCGTGCTCGGCGGCCGTGTCCGAGTAGTACGAGGTCGCGAGGTCGACCCGCTGCTTCACGAAGGTCTCCCAGAGGGAATCGCTCACCTGGGTGAGGTTGCTGAAGACCTCGATCCCGGTGATGCTCCGGGTCCTGACGTGGTCGATCAGCTCCGCCAGGTGCGGGTAGAGGCAGGGCTCGCCGCCGATGAACTGGACGCTCTCAACGCCCATGTCGGCGAGCTGGTCGATCGTGTCCTTCCAGTCGTCCACGGCCATGGTGCCGTGGGTGCCCTTGGGGCTGGAGTCGGCGTAGCAGTGGGTGCATTCGAGGTTGCAGAACCCGGTGACCTCCAGCCAGGCGAACTTGAGCTGGAGTGGGGGGATGGGCGGTAAGACGGCAGGGTTCATCAGGCAATGTCCTTCTCGTTTGGTCAACCGGCCCCGGCCGTTCCCGCCGGGCTGGGCGGGGGGCTGGTGGCAGGTGTGGGTGCAGCGGATCGTGTGGACCGGAGTCTCGGCCGCCGTCTGGTGCGGGAGGCGTATCTCCTGCGGGCCGGGGCACAGCTGGCACTCGCCGAGGCGGCACTCCGGGGTGAGCTGGGGCCGTCGTGCCGGGCCGGTCACGGGGCGCGCCGTCGGAACTCCCGCGCGGGACCGACGCTGATGACGATGGCGGTCGCGTCGTCGCGCTTGCCCTCCTCGTCCGGCCCGGCCGCCGCCACGATGGCGTCGGCGAGGGCCTGCGGGTCGGTGTGCTCGCGGGCGAGGGCTTCCAGCGCCTTGAGGCCCAGGTCGGCACCGTCGGAGAGGAGCAGCAGCAGTTCCTCCTCCGGTGCGCGGGACCGTCCCACGATCGGGGCCACGGCGGTGGCCAGGGAGACGTAGAGCTGCTCGCCCACCCCCTGCGGGATCGTCCTCAGGGCCAGGTGCCGACCGTTCCAGCTGTACGCGACCGCGTCCCCCGCCACGCAGAGTTCGATGTCCCGTCCGGGGACGGCTACCGCGACGACCACCGCTCCGTCCGGGCCGGCCCCGGGCGCGAAGTTCTCCGTGAGCGCGGCGGCCGTGAGGGCTCCCGTCGTGGCCCCCCGTCGTACGCCGATCTCCGTTGCTGCCCAGGCTAGGCGCTCGGCGAGCAGAGGCGCGCCCTCGTCGTGCCCGGCCAGGTCGACCACGGCGGCCGCGACCGTGCCGTCCGGCGCGGTGACCGTGGTCGCGGCGTCCGCGTTGTTGGGGCCGGTGCCCTGCCGGGTGGCGACGTGCGCGCGGTTGAGGCTGCCCATCAGCGGCCACCGCCGGTCCGCAGCCCGCTGCACCGGGCGCAGCAGCAGGGCGGGTAAGCGGAGGAGACCATCAGGCCCGGCGGTACGGGCGGACCTCCGGGGCCGCCGACCACCACCGTCGGCGAGACGGGGCGCTCGCCGCCCCGGCTCATCCGGTACACCCTCATCGTCATCACCGTGCATCCCCTTTGGGTAGCGAGCAGGATGTCCCCATCGAACCTGGAATGCCCGCGAGTGAAAGGAGCCTGCAGACGGGCCGTTCAGGGGGCCAGAATGGGGGCCAGAACGGGGAGGCGGCATGAAAGCGGAGAGCATCGGTCAGATGCTTGTCCGGCTGCGCACCGCGCGCGGCTGGACGCAGAAGCAGGTGGCAGACGCGTACTGTCGGGCATCCGGCACCATCGCCAAGGACTCACGGGAGGTGGGCCGGTGGGAGCGGGGCGTGCGAATCCCTGTGCCCTTCGCACGGGGCCACTTAGCCGCGATCTTCGGTGTGCCGCTCACCGTGCTGGACCGCGCGGCCGCCGTGAGCAGGAGAGAACGGGTCGTCGCGCCGTCCGTTCCGCCCGTTGAGGACACCTCTGGCCCCGGCAGCGCCGGGCCAGCACCTCTCGCGGCGGAGGCTCCGTCAACCACTCGGCACGTTGACCCCGCCCTGGTCCCGTACTTTCAGACCCAGCTCGAAGGCCACTACGCGGCAGACATGATGCTCGGTCCCCGCGCTCTGCTGGGCACGGTCGAGGCGCAGTGCCGCCTCATAGGAGAGTTGGTCGACCAGGCCGACGCACCGACCCGGCGGTCCATGGCCGAGGTGGGCGTGTCCTACGCGACCTTCGCGGCCTGGCTTCACCTCGATGCCGGGGACCCCACGGCGGCCCTGCGATGGCACGACACAGCCCAGGAACTCGCGCACCGCTCCCACAACCGCCAGGCCATCGCGTGCGCGCTGGTCGACCGCGCGATGGCCCGTACGGATCAGGGAGCCGGGGCGGCTGTGGTCGACCTCTGCGAGAGCGCCCTCATGGACGCCACCCACCTGTCCCCCGAGATCCAGGTTTTCGCGCTCCAGCAGCAGGCGCACGGAGCCTCTCTCCTCGGTGAGCGCCGAGAGGTGGACCAACTGCTCGACACCGCGAGCCGATTACTTGACCGGGTGGACGTCGAAGAGTGGGGCACGGCCTGCCTGCGCACTCCCAACTACGTTGAGGTGCAGCGCGCCACTTGCTACGGACGGCTCGGCCTGGCGCACGAGGCGCACCGACTGTGGCAGCAGATCATCCCGGCGGCTCCGGCAACGTCTCGGCGCGACGTCGGGGTGTGGTCCGCCCGGCAGGCAGTCGCCTCGGCCGCACTTGGGGAGCCGGAGCGCGCGGTCGGCCTGGCGCGCCATGCTGCCGACGTCGTACTGGCCACCGGCTCTGCGCGCGCCGTCAAAGAACTGTGGGCTGTAGCAACTGCGATGTCGCCGTGGCAGGCTGAGCCGGTCGGCCAGGATCTTGCCGAGGTGCTGGCACCCATTGGCGTAGGGAGATGACCATGGCTGAACCGCTGTCCAAGGAGCAGATCGAGGAGCGGATTCGAGGTCTTGACGGATGGTCGACGGACGGCCGGAAGATCGAGCGCACATACACGATCAGCCATATCCCAGGCGCTGCGTTCGTCGCGCACATCGCGGCCATCCAAGACGACCTCGGCCATCACTCTGACGCGACCCTGAGCTACCGGGGTGTGCATGTCTCGATCAGCTCAAGCGACCTCGGGGGGTACGTCGCGGAGCACGACATCGAACTGGCTCGCCGCATCGAGGCTGCCTCGCCTGGCCACGGCGCAGTGTAGCGGCCGCCTATGCGAAGAGGTCCCCGCCGCCCACTAAGGCGGCGGGGCAGAGGCAGGCCGAAACAGGCCCTTCGCGGAGCAGCGCACGGCATAGTGCGAAGGGTGACCGTGACACAGAACGGAGAGCTATGTTCTCGGACAACACCTGGGGCCTGTGCGAGTACCACACCTCAGGCTTCACCGACGGCGAGCTAGAGGCGCTCAAGGAGTACGACGAACGGTGCACCCTCAAGGGGCGCTTCGACCTGGAGGAACTGCTGCACGAGACCGGGCTGGAAGCCGACGAAGCCCTGCGACTCCGGGCCGGGGAACTGGCCCGATGGCACGACGACCTCCTGCGGCTGATGGCTGACCCTCGGATTGAGAACGAGCGTCGCCGCGAGAACGCCTTCGGTCCTCCCTACGACGACCATGGCACGGGCCCGTACGGTGGAGCCGTCGCCCGGTTCCTGGCGTTCTCCGCCGAGGACTACCACCGTCACAGGCGCGGGTACGAGCACGCAGTCACTGTGTGGGCCCTGGGCCTTCAGGCCTTGGACAGCTACCCGCCCGATACCTGCGGCCTCGACCTCGACAACCGAGTTCTGAAGCTCTGGGGCTGAGTTCTGGGAAATGCGGCATCCCCGCGACGGCGGGGAGTATCCGGTGAGGACGCGCGCAGTGACTAAGCGGGCCACCCCTGCTACGCAGGGCTACGAGCTGCTAGCCGTGAGCGTATCGGGATGCCTCGCTCACCCGCCAGTACCTCCGCGGAAAAGTTGCCTCCCGTCAGAACTTGGTCCCATGCGCCGGCTGTTCGTCCTACCGTCACAGGCATGTGGTCCACACTCATTGCCGTCATCGGTACCCTCGCGGGCGTCGCGCTCGCCAGCGCCACTCAGGTCTGGACAGAGCGCCGTACCGCGCGCCGGGAGCAGCGGCAGCAGGTCGCGGCTGCCACCGCGCAACTGCTGGACGCCGTGATCGGCTATCGCGAGTTGTTCTGGCTGCGGATAGCCGCGCTCCGGGCCGGGGAGCCGGAGGAGCGCGAGGAGCGCGCTGCGTTCTACCGGGCCAGATCCGAGATCACCCGGGCGCGCGATCGTCTGGCGCTGGCCACCGCCGACCCTGCGCTGATCGACGCCTCCGAGGCTGCGGCCTGGTCGGCTATCGAGCTGAGTGACATACAGCTTGGGACCCTTGTTGACGGGCGGTTTGCTAACGCGGTCGAGGCTGCGCTCGATGCCGGGCGGGAGCGGAGCCGGGACGCCCACACCGCCCTTCGCCGGGCGGCCACGGAGCATGTGCGGCGCGGCTGATCCAGGCCGGGCCCGGGGGGAAACGTGAGAAGCCCCCCGCCGCCACGAGGGCGACGGGGGAGAAGGTCACTCGGGAGGGTCCAGGGCCTTCTTCACGGCCGCCTCAATCCGCGCCGTGAGGACGCCGTTCGTGTTGTGCTTGATCTCTGTGAGCACCTGGTCCTGTCGGCCGAGCTGTGTCATCAGGAAAGCAGCACCCAGTACCGGGCCCACGAGGGCGACGTACTCGGCGGTCGCGCTGCCGGTCACGGCCAGGGCGACGTACCCGGCCACGCTGATCGCGAAGACCGCGATCTGGAGAGTCCTCATGGTCATCATCACTTTCCTGTGGTGGGGACGCGGAGTTCGGCCCAGCTGCTCGGGCCGGGGATACCGTCGGCGGCCGCGCCGATGTAGCCGAGCTTGCGCTGCCAGGCCGCGTACGACTTCCGATCGGCCTCGCCCCACGCGGGGCCAGGCCCCACGGCGTACCGGCCGCAGCCCTCGGCCGCGAGCCGCTTGCCCATCGCGGTGATGATCTGGCTGCGACGCCCGGCGGTGAAGAAGGCGGCCCCGGGGAACGGCTCGTACTTCGCCACCGGCGGCGCGGGCTTCGGCTTCGGGGCCGGCGCGCCCGGGCGGGGCGCGCCGCGCTTCACCCACGCGTGCAGCTCGTCGCCGGGGCAGGCGGTCGGGTGCCCGTCGCGGTGGCCGAGGATCTCCGGGCCCGCGTCGCCGTGCTCGCGCAGGTACTCGATCGCGTCCCGGAGCCCGGCGAGCATGGCGTCGGTCGGCCGGGTGAGGCCCTCGGTGCCGAGGAGCGCGCACACCGCGTAGTGCCGCGAGTTGAGCGTGGCCGATCCGTTCGCGCCGGTGCGGCGGTGCGCGCCCCGGCCCTCGAACACCGTGCCGTGCTCGCACACGAGCATCGAGTACGCGATGTCGGAGTAGTTCTCCTTCTTGTTCGCGAGGTGCGCGGCGCGGATCTGGCGGACGTAGTCGTCGCACCGGTCGTGCGTACGGGACGCGTACGCGCTCCCGAGATAGTGCACCTTGACGCCGCGCGTGGACGCGACCTTCGCGGCGGGCGAGGTGGCGGGCGCGCCCCACTGGGCGCGCCGGATGAGCTGCATGGTGCCTCCGGGCACAGAAGAGCCCCGGGCCGGGCGGCTCGGGGCGGGTGGCGGGGTTGGTCAGGTGGCGGTCTGGTAGGTGCCGTAGACCTTGACGACGTCGCCGGCGGCGAGGGTCCAGGGGGCGCCGCTGGCCCAGGCGTTCCAATCTCCGGGCGTCGAGGGGTTGGCGAGCCAGATCGTGCCGGTGGTGGTCGCCGAGTTCGAGAGGTCGGCCGCGCCGAGGATGAAATTTGGGCTGGCGGGGTCTCTGTTGGCCATGGCAGTGAGGACTCCGGGCATGGTGCCGGCGGCCGTGAACGGCAGCCCCAACGAGAGGTTCCCGCTGCCGAAGGTGGTGCTGCTGCCGACGATGAGGCGTGCGTGGACGTGGCAGGTCCGACCGATCTTCATGTGGCGGCCGACCAGCGTGCCGTTGCCGATGGCCGGGTTGGTGGTGGCTCCGGTCCAGGTCGGTGTGTAGGAGGTCCAGGCGGCGAACATCGAGTTGAGCTGATCGCGGATCTCGACGTTGAGCATGGCCGCGGTCACGACCTCGCCGACGCTCCAGGTGCGCGGCGCGAACGTCACTCTCCTCTCCTCGCCGCTTCGGGTATGGGCCGGTCGGGGTTGTTGGGGTCGTCCGGGTTCCACCAGTTCCGGTCGCGTACCAGGGGGCGGGTGAGCATGTCCGCCTCGATCGCGTCCACGGTCGTGGGCCAGACGACGGTGACCCAGTCGTAGCCGCACTCCGGGCACGCCATCCGCTGGTCGGAGGGCGAGATGAGCTGGGCGTTGCCGCAGTGGCAGTCGCCGAGCCACCTGTTGTGGTTGATCCGGGCGTAGACGAGGCCGCTGACGGTGACGGTGGGGACGGGGACGGTGCGGCCGAGCCAGGCCCGGTACCAGTGGAAGATCCGCTCGGCAACGGGGATGTGGGACCAGTCGTCCGCGGGGCGGCCGGGGCGGGCGGGGCGGGGGCGGTAGTACGCCTCCGCGCGTACCACCAGAGTGGTGTTGGTGGACATGCCTGTCTCCTTGGGTCAGTAGGCGAGGCGGGTGGTGGTGCCGAGCTCGGCGTAGACGGGGTCGTCCAGGACCCACACGGAGTCGGTGATCGCCGCGCTCGTGTGGAAGGCGATCCTGTGGTCGCGGTGCTTGATCGTCTCGGTGTAGCCCTCGACGGTGACGCGCATCTCCGCCGCCGGGGCCTGGGCCGGGAGGCCGGTGACGGAGATGTGGGAGCCGATGTCCGCACCGAGGATGCCGAGGTAGGCCGGGTGCGAGTACGCCTGCACCGGGACCTCCCGCAGCTCGTACACCGGCTGCGCGTAGCGGGAGATGAGCCAGGTCGCCGCGTCCCGGACGGCGTTGTCGCTGGTTTTGAGGATGGAGATGTCGCCGCCGGGGGGTGCGTAGGTGCCGTAGCGGGCGGCGCTCGCTGTGTCGACGGCGCGCTGGGTCGCCCCGTCCGGGCGGCTCGCCGTCACCGTGTTGATGAGCTTCTGGTCGTCGCGCTTCAGCTGGACTCCGTCGGTCTCCAGGTCGGCGTACTCGACGCTGAAGGCGTCGGCGGCCGGTGAGGGGTTGTAGCGCAGGCCGCGGGAGGCGTAGTCGAGCGCGAGGCGGTCCCGGGCGGCGTAGAGGCGGGCGCTCTCCGTGGTCTCGATCTCCCGCATCCGGGACAGGGCGGTCTGGCCGCCCGCCCCTTGCCCGGCGACCGGGTCGTGCACGGTGCCGTAGATGCTCGGCGGGCCGAGCCCGGTGTAGCGGGCCAGGCGGGCGATGCGCAGATCAGCAGTCTCCCCGGCGTGGGCCGTGGTCCCGGCGGTGTAGTGGGAGGGCAGTGTCGGCAGAGGCGCGAAGAAGGTGTTGTAGATGCTCAGGTGTGCGATGGACCCGGACCACAGCCGCGCCCCTTTGTGGCCGCCGACGTCGAGGAATCGCGTATCTGTGATGAGCATGGCGAAATCGGTGAGCCGGGCCACGCCGTCGACGTAGATCGTGAAAAGGTTCGTGTCCCAGAGGACGTGGTGCCACGCCCCGTCGGCCAAGTTCCCTGTGGGCACTGTCTGGGTCTCCGGGACCGCGTCGTAGATCACGAACTCGACCTGGAGGATCCCGGCGAAGTTGAGGGAGAGGATGAACATTTCGTCCTCGGCCGCCGTGCGCAGGGACATGATGACCCGGCCCGTAGTGCTGGTGGAGAACCAGAACTCGACGAACATCTCCCCCTCGATGACCCCGAGCGCGTTCTCCAGGTCGGCGGCCAGGTACCGGCCCGCCGACGAGCTCGCGGGCGTGAACACCGGGGCCTTCTCGCCGGTGGCGGCCGGGCCGTCCGCCGCCCCGAAGGTGAGCGTGCCGCCGGATCCCGCCTGGACGCGGGCGAGTGAGGGAGCTCCTCGCCCGGAGAGGTCTCCGGCGCTGCTGCCCGAGGTCTCGGTGAGCGGGTAGTACGCGACAGCACTCCCCGTCGCCGCGATCTCCTCGGCCAGGCACGATTTCAACTCCCTGTCCCTGCCCAGCCACTTGAACACGTCGGTGGCGGTGATCGTGACGGTGGACTCCAGGCCCGCCCACTGGACCGGGAAGTCGCCCACGGCACCGTAGAAGCGTGGGTAGACGACCGCGCCCGCCAGGTCCAGTTCCGCGTAGTCGCCGGCCCCGCCGGTCCGGACCCCGGCCATCTCGATGACCACCTGGTCCGTACCGACCCAGGCCGGGGTGGGGATGCTGCGCAGCACCGTCCAGGAGCAGCCGTCCGGCGACGTCTCCCAGAACAGAACGCCCGCGGCTTCCCGGATCCGGATCCACAGGTGTGCGGTCGGGCTGTGGGCGACGGTGACCGAGGCCGGGTCGGTACCGGCGACCTCGGAGACGCAGCTGAGCGTCTGGGTGATCGGCGAGTACACAAAGCCTGCGCGGGTCCCGGCGGTGGCCGAGGCGGCGGTGACGGTGAGGGTCGCGGCTGAGCTCCCCCCGGCGGCCGGGAGCGCCGACAGTTTGACGGCGAACTGGCTGCCGGTGAGGAGCCAGGACCGGCCGGACTTGTATCCGGCGGGGGCGCCGGGGGTGAGGGGGATGCGGGCCCGGCCGCCGGCCTCGGCCACGCCGCCGTAGCAGTCCGGCCACAGCACCGGGTCGATCCGCCCGTCGTCGAAGTCGTCCGCCAGCGCGGTGAGTGGCCAGGGTGCGGGTCCGGTCCGGGCGGGGAGGTGGGTGACGGCCGCGCGGACCGGGACGCCCGGCAGCGCGTCCGGCCCGCTGAACTGACCATTTTGGTTGTCCAGGCGCATGGTGAGCGTCCCCGGCTGGGTGTCGGCGAACTCGTCGCTCGCGCCCCGCGTGATGTTCACCCCGGAGGCGGAGACGTCGACGTACTCCGTGATGTCGGTCCACACGATCCGGTCCGGGGCGGATACTGATCCGCCCCAGCCCAGCTCTACGAGCAGCCCCATACTCAGACCCCCAGTGCGACGTTGATTCCGTAGGTGCGGCGGAGCTCGACCAGCTGGCGGCGGAGCTCCCGGGCGACCGCGACCGGGTCGGCGGAGCCGGAGACGTGTACGTCAATCCGCACCTGCTGCGGTGTTCCGGCGGTGCTGCCGGTGATGGCCGGGCGGCCGATGACCGGCTGTGTGGAGGCGATCCGGCCGGATACGGCGGCGAGCGCCTGGTCGAGGACGGGCATGGCCTCGATGAGGCCGACGGCCAGACCCTTGGTCGAGTCCTGCCCGTCCGCCGCCATCACCCGCGACGGGCTCTTGATGCCGAGCGCCTTGCGGATGGCCTTCTGCATCGCTTTCGCGATCTTCACCATCTGCGCCTCGATGGCGTCCTGCTGCGACTCCAGGCCCTTCAGGAAGCCCTTCCCGGCGTTCTTCCCGCTGTCGTACAGCAGGTCAGCGCCGGTCTTGCCGAGCTTGTCCGTCTCCTTGGACAGCGTCCCCTGGAGGCTGTTGATGCTCTTGAAGGTGGCCTTGTCCGCCCCGGCGAGCGCGGACGCGTAGGCGTATCCCTCCTCCGGGCCCATCTCCAGGATCTGCCTCAACAAGGTCTTCGACAGGCCGCGCTTCGCGAGGGCGGTGATGTGGCTGGCGAAGGTGCGCAGCTTGCCGAGCTTGTTGGTCAGGCCGGCCTTGATGCTGCCCGCGCTGATCTTCCCGTCGGCGAGCTGGAGCCCGGCCAGTGACGAGGACTGCCGCGCCGACGTCGTGACGGACTTCGCGAAGTCGCGCGCGGCCTTGATGCGCGCGGCGAACCCATCCCGCTGAGACGCGAGCCGGTCCAGCTCCTTGGTGTCGACGCTGATCCGCGCGACCAGCGACAGGCCCGCGAGGCCCTTCTTCGTGCCCTTGACGGCGGCCAGGATGTCCTTGGCCAGCTCCTTCGCCGTGGACTTGATCTTCGCCCGCGACCCGGTCATGCCCGAGATCAGACCGTTCCCGATCTCCCGGGCGAGGGCCTTCATCTTCTTGCTCGGGCTGGCGATCTCCAGCTCCGCCCGCACACCGGTGACGACCGCGGCCGCCATGGTGCGGGCCGAGGCTTCCACCTCGCCCGTGCTGCTGCGCATGCCGGCCGCCAGGCCGCGCCCGGCGTCCGCCCCGGAGCCCGCCATCGCCCCGCCGCCGCCGGGGGCGGTCGGGCCGGGTGAGCCGATGGGGAGGCGGCCCTCGTTGAGGGCGTCCATGAACGCCACGCCGTGGCGTGCGACGGAGGAGGCTTTGACGACGTACTCGCCGTTGCTCACGCGCGCGTCGATGGAGTCTGACGTGCCCGTGCCGGGGCCGCGGACCAGGCCGCCGTCCGCGTAGAGCTCGGCGGCGTTCTTCGCGGCCGCGGCGTTCGAGGTGCCGCCGCCGTCCACCCGCATGGAGCGGTAGACGGTGAGGCGCGTGGTGGTGATCGTGATGCTCTTGTTCTGGATTCCGTCCCGCGCCCGCTGCACTGCGCCGAGGTTGGCCATGGCGGTGCCGGTCAGGGCGGTGACCGAGAACTGGCCGTTCTTGAGGTGGGTGACCTTGTAGCCGAGGCTCTCCAGCAGGCGTACGGCGTCCTGGGTGAGGGCCTTCACCGTCACGCTCTTCGCGTTCGGCGCTGCCTGCACCTTCGCGATGAACCCGTTGAGCCCGTTGACCGCGTCCTCGGTCCGCATCGTGATGGTGGCGGTCTTGTCCGGGGTCTTGAGGATCTGGTCGGCGAGCTGCTCAGCCTGGCCCCGGGTCAGTCCCATGGCGTCGGCGAAGGCCACCAGCTGCGCGCGGCCCCGGGCGTAGACGTCGTTCGCCTTCTCCCACGATCCGGTGCTCTCGTAGGTGGAGGCGGCGGCGGCGTCGGTCTTGGCCGCCAGGTCCTGGAGCGCTGCTGCGGAGGTCCGGGCCCGTTCGGTGGTGAGGTTCAGCTCGCCGTGGACCATGGACAGGCTGCGCGCGCCGCCCGTCGCGGCCTTGGCGGTGGCCGCGATCGCCGCTTCGAAGCCGATCATTCCGCCCAGGCCGCCGCGCTGGACGTCGTTCAGGGCGACGATCGACTGCCGCAGCCCGTCTGCGGACTGCTTCTGTGCGGCGAGCTTCGCCTGCGTCGCCTGCGCCTGCTGCCCGAACAGCCCCATCGCCTGAGCAGCGAGTTCTTGCTCGAACTTCAGAGCGGCCAGGGCCTCGTTGTAGCCGTCGAGGCTGCCCTTCAGCTGGGCGGCCTGCGCGGGTCCCATCCCGGCCAGCAGCCGGTCCAGCGCGGCGGCGGCCTGGTCCGCCTTCCCGCCGGAGACCAGGTTGGCGAGTGCCGAGTCGATCGCGTCGAACGACTGGGTGAGTTCTTCGGTCGCGTCGCCGGCGTCGAGGAAGCCGCCGGTGATCGAGCTGCCCCAGTTGTTGACGCTCTCCACCACGCTCGGGTCGAGGACCCGGTCGATCTGCTCGCGGAGCTTCTCGAAGTCGGCACCGAACTCGGTGACCAGAGTGCCGCTGGTCTTTCCGGTGCGGCCGAGCTGGCCCAGCGACGTCGTCAGCCGGTCGACGTCCGGGCCCGTCGTCCGGCCGGCCTGGGACAGCTCGTTGAGGCCGAGGAGCAGCAGACCGATACCGGTGCCCGCGACGGCCAGGCGCGCGCTGCGGGACAGCGCCATGAACCCGGCCCCGACTGCGGCGAGCCGGCCCGGCGCGGCGGACGCCGCAGTGTTCATCGCCACGAGCTGGACGCCGAGCGCGGCGATGGCCGCCCGCCCGGCCGCCATGCCGACGGCCGCGAGCTGCACCGCCTTGATCGCGATCGCGAGCTGGAGCAGGGTCGTGATGACCCCGGACGGCACGGCCGCCGCCAGGCCCGCGAGGACGTTGACGACCTGGAGCAGGCCGACACCGACATCGCTGCCCGCGATCAGCAGGTTGGTGAGCGCCTCGGCCAGGTTCCGGAGGGTCTCACCGGCGAGCGGGGCCTGGGCGCGCGCGTAGTCCATGAACTCGCTCAGGCCGCTGCCGACTTTGCTGGTGTCGGCCTGGCCCAGGGAGATCAGGGCGTCGTTGGCCTTGCGCAGGGTGCCGGTCGCGAACGCCTCGAACTTGGCGTTGACCCGGTCGAAGCCTGCGGTCTGCATGCCCCCGGCGAGGATCGTGACCATCCGGTCCAGCTCGGCGGAGGTGCCCCGCACCAGACCGCTGGTCTTCGGCAGCAGTCCGGAGAGGGTGGCCATGCCCTTGGTGACCGGGGCCATCGTGTCCCCGGCCAGGCTGTCGGACCAGGACTTGTACTCATCCTTGAACACGCCCAGCGCCGCCGCGGCCTGCCGGGTTGCGGGAGGCAGCTTGGCCATGGTGCGGGCGTACTCCGCCTGCGCCGTGGCGGCTTCTTTCGACCGGGCCCCCGACGTCTCGACCGCGTCCTGATACTGCTTCTCCGCCTCGGCCGCCTCGCCCAGTGCGGCGGCCTGCGGGCCCAGCGCGGCGGCGAACACGCCCAGCGCGATCCCGGCGGCCCCCGCGCCGGCCGCGATCGGGGCCAGCGCGGCGGCGGCGGGGATCGCCGCCGGAGCCAGCGAGATCAGCGATCTCCGGAGGGTGGCCACCTTCTGGGCGCTGGTGGTCGTGTCGCGCTGCATGGCGGCCATGCGCTGCGTGGTCGTACGCGCCATGCGGTTCATCGCGGCTTCGCCGTTGATCCCGGCGGTCAGCATCCGGCGGCCGAGCCGGTCGGCGGAGTCCCCGACGCCGTTGAGGACACGGGACAGCTGGTCCCGCCCGTCGAGAGTGAAGGTGAGCCGGCTCATCGCTCACCCCCTTGGTGCTTATGCCGCGACGTGCGCCGCCGCTTGTTGTGCCTGGTGGGTGTCGATCCAGCCGCAGAGGCTGTAGAAGTCCTCGACCATCAGGGCGTCGATACCGTTGGGGTCGATGTGGAGGAGGTGGGCGAAGAGGCCGAGCCGCTGGAGCCGGTCGGTGTCGATGTCGAAGACGAGTCCGTCACCGGGGCCGGACTCGGCTCCTCGCTCGGAGGCCCCGGCTCGGGGCCGGCTGCCGGGGCTTTTCCCTCGTCGGCGGCCAGGGACTCGATGAGGGCCCGTGCGTGCTCGGGGTCGGCCGCAGCGGCGGGCATGGCCGCGAGGCTCGCCACGATCTGCTCGGCGGTGATCTCCGGGTCCACGTTCCGGACGGCGAACGCGCCGCCGACGATGTCCTCGATCTCACGCTTGTCGAAGAGCGTGGTCATCTCGTCGACACCCGGGTCGAAGTCCCCGAACCGCAAAGTCGGTTCCGCGCGCTTCTTGATGACCCAGATGATCGCGCGCATCGCGTCCAGATCATCGTTCTGCAGATTTCCTTTGATGTCGCCCCAGGTCTGGTCGATGGTCCGGGACACGATCGACGCCTCGGACACCCGCAGGCTCCGCGCGTCGTAGTGCTCGGGCTTCCCGCCCTCGGGCGTGTACGCGATGATCAACGGGTTCTCCTAGGTGAGTTGGTCGCGGACGTCGTCCAGGACGCGGGCGACCTCGGCGGTCATACGGGGCGTGTGGCGGCGGATGGTGGTCTCCCACCACAGCGGGGTGGTGGTCTGCTGGACCCAGCGCCGCCGGTTCCCGAACACCGGGTGACGGATCCTGCCGGTGTTGAGGGTGGCGGCCATGTTCCGCAGGTCCGGGGGCAGGGCGTCGCGGTCGACCCACACCCGCGCCCCCGCGCCCCCGGAGGTGCGTACGGAGATGCGGATCGCGGCGGCGATCGTCGCCCGCAGAGGGCGGGTGGTCGGCGACGGCCCGCCCCGCGATCCCTGCCGGCGGCCCTGGCTGGAGATCGCGAGTCCCCGGACGGTCGACTGGAGATCGTCGCGGAGGGGCTCGGCCGCGCGCCGGATCCGGCGGGCCAGGTTCTGCTTCAGCCTCGGGCCGCCGGCGGCCTTCAGCCTCCGGGACAGCTCCAGCAGCTGCCCGGTGCCGGTGATCTGTACGCTGCGCACCGGACCCTCACAGGGTGACGTCGGTGGACATGTACTCGATGCTGGGCTGGTTCGTGCCGTCGTACAGGCCGGTGAAGGTGAGCGTCGGCTTGACCACGTCGAATCCGTCGACCGTCGGGGGTGCCTCATCGACCCTGATCGCCGGGAGCTTGACGGTGAACCGCTCGGCGTGGGCGGCCGCGATGATGGGGCCGGTGAAGTCCCACACCAGGCTGGTCGCCGCATCGGAGGTGTGGAGGTCGTCGAGGACGGTGTCGACGTAGTCCATCTCGATGCTGCCGGTGATCTTCACCTGGTCGTTGCTGATGGGCTCCTTCTTCAGCCCGGACTGCCCGGCGTAGAACCGCTCCACGGCCATGCCGCGCTCGATCTTGACGCTGACCTTGCGGATCCCGTCCCGGGCGACCTCGGACGCGTACGCGCCGGTGCGCAGGGACATCTGCCCGAAGTGGAACGGACTCATGGCCGGGTAGTTGGCGACCGCGAGGGTCTGGGTCTCGTCGCAGTCCTTCGCGTCGATCTCGAACGAGGCGGTCAGCATCCCGCCGACCTCGCAGGAGAACTCGGCCGAGATGATCTTGCAGCCGAGGAAGGTCTTCGGGGTGACCGTGCCGCTGGTGAGCGGGACACCCTTCTGGATGACCAGGCTCTTGCCCGCGACGTCGGCGAGCAGGTGCGTCTGGAGGTAGGCGGTGGTGGCGGCCTGCTGGACCGGGGTCACGCTCGTGCCCATCAGCGTCTGGAGCAGCACCCCCATGCCCTTGTTGGTGACCTCCATCTCCAGCGACCCGGACGCCTGCCGCTGGGTGACCACCCGCCGGGAGGACAGCGGCAGCAGCCGGTTCGCCGCGATGCCCGCGCTGGTGGCCGTGGTCTTCTTGAGCTGGAGGCTCTCCTTGGTGAACTCGATGAACTTCGTCGAGGCGGTGAACACGCCGTAGGCGGACTCGGCCGCGATGCCGATCTGTGCGCCGAGCCCTGATCCGATCGCCATCTCACGCCTCCTTCTGCGGCGTCTTGGCCGCGCTGGTCTTCTTCGCGGCCGGGGCCGGGGCCGGGGCCGGGTCGGGCGTCTTGGGTTCCTCGACCGCTTCCCACGCCGTGGGCTGGCAGGCGTAGCCGTCGTACCGGTCGTCCGGCACGGTGACCACCTCGTCGGGCTGGACGATCCGGTCGACGCCCAGCTCCGGCACGTAGACCGGCTCCGGGCCCAGAAAGCGCACACGCGCCATCGCTCTCTCCTCATATATGGGGGTGGGTGGTTCAGATGCGGGCGCGGCAGGTGACCGAGAACGCCAGGCCGGCGAGCGCCCCGTCGGGGCCCTGCTCCTGGAGCAGGTCGCCGGTGGTGAGGTGCGCCCACAGCACCGCCCCGCCGAGGGTCGGCGCATGCGGGCTCGTGTCGGTGGCGCGGAGCGCGGTCTCGACGGCGGCCACGATCTCGAAGACCCGGGCCCGCCTCAGGCTCATGTCCTTGTCGCCGGTGCGGGACTCGGCGTAGCACGAGATCGCGAAGTCCTCGTCGCGCCGCCGGGCCCCGGCCGAGGCGAAGTCCTGCGTCAGCGATACGCCGGATTCGCCGCCGGGCTGCCAGCCCACGTAGATCCGGTGCCGCTCGGTCAAGTTCGCGGCCGGCGGCCCGTCGATGATGCGCACGTCCGCCAGGGCGGGAACCGTACGCAGGATCGCCAGCAGCGCATCGACGGCGGCGGGGACGCGGGAGGTCGCCATCACGCCACCCCCGGCGGGAGCTTGAAGGGCTCCAGCAACTCCAACACCCTGTTGGGCACGGCGTACCCGAACCCCGGAATGGGCTCGGTCACCGCGTAGTCGTCCGCTCCGCCCCCGCCCCGCGCTGACCCGTTCTGGGTGCGCCACAGGTGCTGGAGCAGGAGCCGGGCGGCCAGGTTGATCGTCGGGGGGATCGCGCTGCGGCCGGCGGTGTAGACGGCGATCCACAAGGTTCCGGCGAAGGTGCCGGTGCGGTGGTGCACGATGCCGGTCGGGGCGTCCAGCAGCAGACCGCCCAGATCGAGGGGGCTGCCCGCGGGGATCGCGGGGGTGACGGACACCAGGGCCACCGCCGGGATGTGGGTGAGGCAGATGCGGGGGCTGCGGCCCTGGATGGTCTCGGTCACCTGCCGTGTCTCCACCGGGCCGACGTGCTGTTCGATCACGGAGGTGAGGGCGTCGATGTAGGCGAGGAGTTCGGCATCATCAGCGCTGGTCTCGATGTTGAGCTGGGCCTTGGCCTCGGCGAGCGTGAGCAGTGCCATCGTCCCCTCCTCTCTACGGCTTCGCCGTGGTACGGCGCTTGGCGGGGGTCGAGGTCTCGGCCCCGGGGGCCGTGGCCTCTTCCACAGCCGGTTCGGCGTCGGGCTCCTGGTCGTGCTCGGCGATGCCGGTGGCGATGAGCAGCGCGGCCTCGCTGTCGGGCAGGTCGATGGTCTGTCCGCGCTCGGGCCAGAGCTGCCCGTCGCGGGTGCCGGAGATCTGGACCTTCATACGCACACGCATGGCGTTTCCCCTTTCCTGGGGTGGAGGAGAGCGCGGGCCCGGCCGGTGCCGGGCCTGCGCGGGGTGATCAGGTCGCGCCGCCGACGAATGACTTCACCGCGCCGGTCTGGTCGACGAGGAGGCCGTCCGCGCGGATGATCGCCCGGAACGTCACCAGGTCGGAGTTGAACGCGTAGTCGTCGGAGCGCTCGAACCGCAGTCCGCCCGCCATGCGGACGAAGTACTGGGAGAAGTCGCCGAACGCCACCGACCTCGCGGCCGTCGCGACGGCGGCCACGTTGGGGTCGGTGCGCACCGGCTTGCCCAGCAGCAGGTCCGGCGCGCCGACCTGAAGGGACGGCTGCCACAGGTACTGGCCGTTCAGATCCTTCAGCTTCCGCGCGGCACCGAGGGTGGTGTCCCGCATCAGCCAGCCGCACGAGCCGCTGTTCCGGTACGGGGCGATGACGCTGTAGTACAGATCGATCAGGTCGTCCGCGGTGAACGCACCCGCCACGCCGGTGCCGCCCGTCTTGCCGGTCGTCGCCAGGGTGATGACGCCGGACGGCTTGGAGGAGCCGTCGCCGGTGATGGCGTGGACGCCGAACGCGTTGCCCAGTGCCCGGCCCGCCTGCATGGCGAGGTAGCCCTCCAGGTCGACGCCGGTGTCGGTGAGGAGCTCGGTCGCCGCCTGGAGCAGGACGGCGTACTTGTAGGCGCTCAGGGTCCGCTTGGCGAACGCCGGGTCCGACTCGCCGATCGGGGCGGCCTCGGCGGTGAGCGAGGCGGTGGAGTGCGCCGTGGTGACGGGGATCTCGATGGTCTCGCCGGACGCGGTGCTCAGGACGGTCGGCCCGGCCATCATGATCCCGGACACCTCGATGAGGTGGGCCATGAGACGGCCGTAGAACGAGGTGGGGACGGTGTTGCCGCCCGCGGTCGCGGTGCCCTTGACCAGGTCACGGAACGCGACCCCGCCAGGCTTGGCTATGTCGATGTGGCGCATCTCGCCGCGCGCCCACCGGCGCAGCTCAGTGTCCTCGGAGGTCTCCTGCTTGCGTTCCTCCGGCTTGGCCATCAGGGAGGCGAACGCGGCGTCCGCGTCCCTGGACCGCTGCTCGGCCTCGGCCAGGTTCTTGGCGCGGGCGTCGATCTGGTCGATCTCGCCGTTGAGGCGCTGGTAGGTCTGCTCCTCCTCGGCGGTGAGGTCGCGCTTGTTCTCCTCCGCCGTGTCGAGCAGTGCCTTGGCCTGCTCCCACAGATTCGCGCGGCGTTCCTTCAGCCGCTGGATGTACTCGCTCACATGGCCCTCCCGGGGCATGACGACAACACCCGCAGGCCGGCGGCCGGGGTGTCGGGGATGAATGGGTGGTGCGAGGTGGGTTTCGCCCTGCCTCAGAAGGTGCGGCGCTTGTTCAGCTCGGCGCGCCGCTGCCGTACCGCGATCAGCGGGTGGGTGTCGCCCTGCCCGCCGAGCGGAATGATCGTGGGGGCCGGAGATCCGAGGAACCGGCCCAGGTCGCCGGCGTCGGCGGCGGCCCGGATCTCGGCCAGGTCCGCGCCCGCGCGGTCGGCGAGCGACCGCAGCCCGGTCGAGGTGTCCATGTACGCGGGTGCGTTCACCGGGGCGACGTCGATCAGGGCGCCGGAGAGCAGGGTGCGCAGGGGGAATCCGTCCTCGGTCTGGCCCCAGTCGTCCGCGAACGTACGGAACGCGAAGCTGGACCGGCGGACGTCGCCGCGCTGCACCAGCTCCAGCACGTCCTCCCGCGACGCGGGCACGTCCACGCTGTAGTCCAGCCCGGTGCCGTCCGTGAGCAGCCGCAGCGTGCCCGCGTCGGTCGTGCCCAGCAGGCGGTTGTCGTCGTGGTTGTAGCGGGCCATCGCCTCCGGCCAGCCGTCGCCCTCCGACTTGGCGAAGAACGCCGGGTCGATCCGCTCGACGAACCCGCCCAGGTTCCGCGACAGGGCGTTGAACTTGGCGGCGTACCCGCCGATCGTCCTGCTGCTGTCACCGGCCGCTGCCCTGACCTCGACGAGGCCCCGGGTGAACCGGCGCTCGGCGTCGCTCATCATGCCTCCGTCTCATCCGCAGCGACTTTCACCAGCGGTGTGTAGTCCTGCCCCAGCCCGCCCGGCAGGGGCTCGAGCTCCTCGACCTGCCGCAGCTCGTCCACGTTGTTCAGCCCGATCTGCCGGGCGATGCGGTGCGTCTGGTAGCGGGTCAGGGTGTCCGTACGCAGCATCGCGTCGGCGTTGAACCGGGCCTCCTCCGACGGCGGCCGCAGCAGGCTGAATGCCTCCTCCAGGCGGGCGAGCCAGGGCCGCAGCGTCCACGTCAGCAGGTCGATGCTGTTCTGTTCGACCGTGGTGTAGGTGAGATTGTTGCCGGTGGTCCCGCCGACCTTCTCCGGCGGGACGCCGTAGATCGCCGCGATCTGGTTCGCCGACGCCTTGATCGTCTCCAGGAACTGCGACTCGTTCGCCGGAACGCTGATGGGCCGGTACTTCACACCGAGCCCGAGCGCGACCACGTCCCGCCCTGCGGCGGCCTCCTTGAACCGGGCCTTCAGGATCCCGGCCGCTTCCCTGTCCACGACCTTGTCGGTCTCCAGCACGGCCGCCGGCGTCGACCCGTTCTCGAACCAGTCGCGCCCGAACTCCGCCGCCAGCAGCGCGGTGTCCGTCGTCGTCGCGAAGTACGCGATCGGAGAGAGCCCCAGGGTCTGCCCGGGCAGCGTGTACGCGGCGATGTGGAAGAGCTGCCCCGGCTCCAGGCGGCGGCCCTTGTAGAACCAGACCGGCACCACCGCAAGGTTGTCCTCGATCGACACGTCGTCGGGGTGGAGCCACTCAATCTGCGACGGCCACCCCGCCTGGTCATGAGCGACGACCAGGCCGTAGGCGTTGCCGCGCAGCGTCAGCGAGGTCATGCACCGGTGCAGCCAGTCGTACCGGGTCCCCGCCGCCGCCGGCCGCCGGAACAGCGGAGGCAGCAGCCCCGGCCGCAGACTCCCGTCCGCCCCTGCCCGGAACGACTTCAGCGGCATCGACGCCACCGAATCCGCCAGCAGCCGCGTCGCCGAGTACACCGCGGCCAGCCGCAGCGCCCGCTCCTGGCCGACCCCGGAGAGACGGGGGCCGCCCGAGCCCCACACGTCCTGATACGAGATCGCCCGCTTCTCCTTGCGGCGGAAGGGCCACCACCAGCTCACCGCCCCACCTCCCCTCTCACCACACGCTGTCGAGAATGTCGCCGCCGGTCTCCTCGACCTCTACGCCGAGGCCGTGCTTCGCGAAGGTCACGGCCACCAGCGGGCTGATGTCCGTGCCCACACCGCGCCGCGCCCACGCCCACGCGTCCCCGAGCGGGCGCTGCTGCGCCCCGGCGAGCGCGGTCGCCAGCGGGGCCTGGTCGAGGTGGGAGAGGGACTGCTCGGCCACGGCGTCGTAGAAGGAGCCGCACGCCTGTCCGATCTGCCGGACTGTCGGCTGCACGACCTCGACGACCGCCTCCTTGTTGCCGGTCAGCTCCTGCTCCACCTCGGACAGGGCCTCTTCCAGGTCCTTGATGAGGGACCCGGCCGGACCGCCCCCGTCGATCACCCAGCACCGGGGCCGCCACCGCTTGTGCAGCTGCTTCGCCCGCTCCACCACCCAGCCCATGCCGGGCCGGTGGTCAACGACTTCGACATGGGTGCCGCCCCGCCACTCACCGGCGACGCCGATCGCTGCATGCGACCGCTCGGGGGTCGCGTCGACCGCGAACGCCACCTCGCCTTCCGGTGCGGACTCGCGGGCCGCGAGCGCCCGCCAGGCGTCCTCGCCGATCACCTGCCAGGTGTCCGCCGAGTCCGACGGATAGTCGCCCACGCCCAGGCGCTCGCGGGCGTACCCGGCCGGGCTGAGGGTCGCTCGCTCTCTCGCCACCTTCTCCAGCGTCAGCCGGTACCCGACGCCGGGGTTCGACTTCAGGACCGCCTCGTCGGACGCGACATCGTCATGGGCGGCACAGTCCGCCGGGCACTCAGCCAGGTGCGGCACGACCGACCACTCGAAGTACGACAACGACGGGTCTGCGGAGCGGACCTCGATCGCGGCCAGCGCCCGCCGCCGCAGACGCCCCAGCACCACGGACGGCGCGCCGATCCCCGCAGAGCCCAAATACCAGATCTGCGGGTTGGGAACGGCGGCCATGGTCGGCAGGAGCGCGTCCATCGCGTCGTCGCCGAGGATCATGTCCTCGTCCAGGATGTTGCAGTCGCCGGTGAAGCCACGGCCGGATCCCTTGGACCGGGCGATGAACCGGAGTATCTGCCCGGTGTGGAGCTCGATGCCTTCTTCGCCGACCGTCTGCCGGTAAGTTTTCACCCTTTTATGCAGGTCAGGGCATCCACGGATCAGCCGCTCGACCCTTTTGAACGCGGCCTTCGCGGTCTTGAACTCGTGCGCGCTGTGGAGGATGAGCTTCTCGCCGCCGATGAACAGGCCCCACAGCTCCCGGGCCTCAAGCACGCCCCCCTTCCCGTTCTGGCGGGGCACGTTGACCGCGACTTCGAAGCTGGCCCAGGAGCCGTCGGGCTTCTCGCCCATCCCGACCCGCAGGATGTGCTGCTGCCACGGGTCCAGGTGAAGCCCGGCCCGGGCCGCGAGGTCGATCGCCTCCTGGCCCGCGCTCGACACCGACGGCGGGGAGACCTGGATCGGCGGCTCCTGCCAGCCGTATGGCCCCTCAGCCCCCGACGATTTGCTGGGTGGCTGCTCGGCGCTTGGCCCGCTGTTCGGCGATGTCATCGACGGCGTCCCCCTTCGACTCCACCGGGGCCAGGCCGCGCAGCCGGACCATCAACGCACTCAGCTCCCGCGCGCACACGGCCTTCGCGGCTGGGGCCTCCGCCTCGTCGAGCGCCTCGGCCAGTGCCTCGGCGACGGCCGCCAGCCCCGGAGCCACCGGCGACACGTTGAGCTGCTGGATCTCCGCGCGGATCGCGTCGGCCGTCGCCACCCCGCCACCCCCTCACTGTCTGTGATGTAACTGATAGTGAGATTTGGTTAGTTACAAGGAGTGATGCCCCGATTTACATCAGAACGTCAAACCGATGGGGATCGCTCAGATCAGCCGCGCAAAAAAATGGGCGAGAAGGGCTTTTGGGTCGCCCGTTCCCCTGCCAAAAGAATGGGCCGGGCTGGGGCGATGGGCCCGCCGGGCGGTGCTCGGAGTACTCATCCGGCCGGCCCCGGGGCCGGTCACGCACTGCGATCCGTCACCGGTCGCACTCGGTCACCACGCTCGGGATGCCTGCGGCATCGCGCTGGGTGACGGGGCGCGGCGCTGCCCGTACCAGCGGCCAGCCACCCGCTCCATCGCCGGGGAGCGCATCGCCGCGATGCGCTGCATCACGATCTCGCGCCCCGGGTCGACGGTGATGATGCGGGCTTCGAGCCGCTTGTACTTCGCGATCGCCTTGGGGCTGGGCATGGTGTGGATCAGGTAGACGTCGACCTGGTCCAGGTGCTGGCACGCCTCATCGATGGCGGCGAACCGCGCACGCTGCGCCACGCGCTGCACTGTCGGGTCGTGGTTCCAGTTCGGTGCGCCCGGTCCGGTGAGGGCGAGGGCGATGCGGTCGAGGTCGATGACGATGTCCCGCGCGGTGGCGTGCGCCTCGATCCAGCTGGTCTTCCCTGCAGCCGGCGGGCCGGTGACGACGTACAGCATCGCGTCACCTCCTGGGCGAGAGCGTCAGTGGCGGGGTACTCCGGCGAGTGCCCGACCTTCCTCGTCGTCCTGGCCGAGCGGGTGGGCGCGCTGAGCCTGGAGATCGGCTGCAAGGCTGACCATGCTCTCCCTGATGCGCTGCTCGACCTTCTCGATCAGCCACTCCGTCACGTGATCACGGGCCATGGTCACAACCTCCGTAGAGTCAGGGCCGCCATCCATCCCGGTAGTCGGGGTGGTCGGCGTAGGGGAGGGCGAGCAGCCGGAGGACCGACAGCGGGGTGAACGGCGCAGGCACACGGACGAGGCTTTCGTTCTGTGCCCAGCGTGTGCCGTTCTCTTCCTGTACTGGGCCCATCCACCGGAGCGCGCACGACCCGCTGAACGAGTGCTCCGTCGTGCACCCGGTCGAGCAGTCGGCGGCGGACTCCCCGATGATGCGCCGCGTCGCCTCGATCTCGGCAAGGACGCGGGCCGGGTCGTGGCGGGCGATGTGCTGCACGCGGGCATCTGCGTCTTCCTCGCCCTCGCCTGCCTCAGTCGCGACGACGGCGTAGGCAGAAGACTCCTCGGCCACGACCACCGCCCGGTCCGGGGCGTCCCAGTACTGCACGGACCATTCGAGTTGGGGGTGCCGGTCTAGCTTCACCCAGCTCGGAGGCTCGGCAGCTGCCCGTGCCGCTGCCTCGTCTTCGTCGAGCCGGGCTCGCAGGAACTCCACCAGGTCGTTGGTCATGTCGCTCATGCTTCACCATCTCCTCGATGCGCGCTGCGGTGGCCGGGGCGTGGTCCGGTTGCCGCGGGCGCTGTTGCACCGGCGGTGCGCTGACCGCGCGTTGGCGGGGGCGAGGAGGTCGCCGCCGCGGCTGAGGGGTACGAGGTGGTCGAGGGTGAAGGCGAGCGGGTGGCGCTGCCGGTCGACCGTCGTGGGGATGTTGTGGCCGCAGATCCAGCACGGCAGGCCGAGCGCGCGCTGCGCGTCGACCAGCCGGCGGTACGGACGTCCATTGCGGGGGTTGACCAGCACAGGCAGCCCCCCTTTGGGGGTCAGCCCCCGTCGATGCTGTCGTTGATGCTGCCGTCGTCGAAGTAGTCGAGGGTGTCCTGGTCCTTCTTGTCCATCTTCTTGAGCGAGTTCTTTACGGCCCAGTCCAGAAGGGCATCGTCATAGTCCTTCTGGCTCAGGTCTTCGCACTCTGTGGGCCTGGAGTCGGCGGTCGATTTATCCGTGATCGCGCGCTGGCAGTCCTCGACGCTGTACGAGCTGCACCCGCTGAGCGCGGCGAGCAGGAGCGCGGCGGTGATGGCCGCTGTGGTGGTGCGGGTGCGCATGGTCCCCCCAAGGACGCTTGGTGTGAGCATGCATCGTCCCGAACGGGAGGCTGGCGCGAGGGCGGTGTGTCCGGACCGTGACATGCCGAAGGCCCCGACCGGGGGTGGTGGTCGGGGCCTTCGAGTGTCTGGGGTGTTCGGGCACGCCGAACGCCCCTTGAGTGTTACACCGGGTGATCCTGTGGGTCAAGCCGCCTTCTGTGCCACACGGTCGCGGAGTTCGTTCAGGTCGATGAGTGCCCTGCCTGCCTGGTCGTAGCCGTGGTGGGTGAGGCGTCCCCGCCGAAGCCACTGGCGGATAGTGCCCGGCGGGATGTTGGTGGCTGCCTGGGCGGCGTACGCGTCGAGAAGGACCCGATGATCGTTCATTCCTTCAGTGTGCGCCCTGAATCAGCCAGGTGGCGGGGCCGCCCTCGTCTACGCGTACCCACCTTCCATCGGCGGGGCCGCCGCCGTTTCGCTGGTGCTGCGCCTCGCTTTGCGGGACAGCACAGTGCGGACATAGGCGTCATCAACGGTGACCCGATGGACGCGGGCGACGCGCTTCACGATGTCGGCGGCCTTCGGCTTCGGCCCGAGGTCGGCCGCCGCGTCGAGGATGGCTCCGGCCTTGCCTCTGGGCGGCAGCGGCGTGGCCTGAGGCGCATCATGATGCGCATCATCCGTATCGCCCCGCTCTACCGTGATGCGCGACGCGGGCCCTCCGAGAACCAGGGCGACGTGAACAGCGTCCACGATCACCCCGTAGGTGACCAGCATCGACGCCAGCTCGGCCGGGGGCATATCAGGGTGCGCATCATGCGCGATCCGGATCGCGTTAGCCGGGTCCATCTCGGCGAAGCGCCGCCGCAGGACCTCGCTCGCCGTCGGCTTCAGCGCTCCCGAGCGTTCCTGCGCGGAGGGAGGTGACGGCGGGCCGTGCTCGATGTGGTCGATCGCACGGGCCTTGACGGTCCGCCCGGCCAGGCGCGGCGCGAGCGCCCAGGCCCACCCGCCGAACGTGGGCAGCCGGTACGGCTGCTCGGCACGGGCGGCCCGCGCGTCGGCCCGCGGCCCGGCCCAGGACAGCTCAGACAGCAGCAGCAGGCCGACGGTCGGGATCGCGAAGAGCAGGAACGCAGGTGTCCCGCCGCCGATCAGGACAGCGTGGAACCGGTTCAGGTAGACCGACACGGCGGCCATGCCCACTGCGGTGAGCCGTGCGCCGAACGCCGAGCGGCCGGCGGCCGACGCCTCGGACGCGAGGTGGAGGCAGGCGTAGGCGATGCCGTCGAAGACGAGGAACACCGCGAGGGCGATGACCTCCGGGGCGTTGTAGTGGCGGGCGACCGCGTAGAGAGACCACCCAGTGGTGGTCAGGGCGGCGAGAGACACGATGGTCAGCGCGGCCCGCCAGGCGTTGCGGTTCACGATCAGCTCTCCCGCTCGGCCAGGTCGCTGCCCACGCTGCGGGCGTTCTCGGCGTCGAGGGCTGCGAGGAGTTCGCGGAGACGGATCTCCAGGCGAACGGCGGCGCTGAGCATGGCCCGGTCGTCGTGGATGTTGGCGTTTTCCTGCTCGGCGAGAGTCTTGCGGGCGAGGTCGAGCGCAATGTCGAGCGGAGGCGTCCACCCGATGGTGTGCCTGGTCGGGTCGTGGAGCGGCTGGTGCAGGGCAGAGGTGTAGTCGGTCATCGCGAGCCTGCTTCCTGCATGATCAGCCGCAGCAGAGCCGCGTACTGCCTGCGGGTCTGGTGGTCGCGTACGGGCGGGGCGGCGGCGAGGAGCTGCTGCTCGGCGTCGACCGCCTTCTCGGTGGGGCCGTGCATCTGCTCGGCGAGCACGAGCGCCTGGGCCCGCCGGATGGACTCGTGCATCGCGGCGGCAGGCCGGTCCGCGACGAGCTTGTCGGCGAGCTGGTGGAGGAGGGTCCGGGTGTCGTCGCTGAGGATGACGGGCTGCTCGGTCACCGGGACACCCCCGAGGAGATGGTGCCGGTGACGCTAGCCAGAGTGGCGCGCACGGTGAGCGTGCGGCCGGCCTGGCGGCGGATGACTCCGACGGCGATCAGTCGCCGGTCGGGCGCGGGCATGGCAAACTGCCGGTGGTCCATGACGAGGTCTCTTCTCGTTGATGGTCAAGTGCCGGAGCGTTGAGCTGCTCCGGGGCGCTGAGGTCGGGCGACGCGCGCGCCCTCGGGTGTTCCACCACCCGGGGAGCTGTCGCCCGGCCTTCTCTATGCGGTTGTCGTAGGGCCCGAGGGCCCGTTCTTCTTGATCGCCTTGTCGATGGCGGTCCAGCTCTTCCCCAGATCCCGGGCGACATCCGCCACGGTGCCGAGTTCGGCCACGCCGTCGAGCAGCGCGGCCGCTCGGCGCTTGGCCGACTCGGAGGTGAGGAGTTGGAGCTGTTCCACCAGCGCGTCCTCCTCACGAACCCGGTCCTGCCAGGGTTTCGCGTCCATGACCTGACCGTATCCAACCCAGGGTTGGATACGCAAGAGCTGTGTCAGCTCCGGGACTTAGCGTCCTCATCGATCAGGACCTTCAGCCCGACCCAGGTGGCTGGGGGGTACGTCGTCCCGCACCAGTCGCAGGCCACAATGCTCTCGCCAGGGGCCAGCTGGAGAACAGCACCACAGATCCTGTTCCCGTCGACGGCGGCCGGGCAGTTCCCTACCCGCGTGCCGCGCTCGCGTGGTGACGCGGGCTGAATGATCGAGCTGATCGAGCGGGTCAGGTCGCGGATGTCCCTGGCGAACTCGCCCGCATCGGGCCAGGACAAGGCGACCCACGGCATGTGGCCGATCAGCTCGGAGACAGCTGACGCGAGGCGGCCCTCGATGCTGCCGACCGGAACCGAGCGAGGTCGGCGGCGACTGTGGCGGATAGCGTCCACCCATCCCTCAGCGACACCTCCGATTCCGCCCGGGCCGCGCAGGTCGAGGATCTCCTCGTTCACCGGCAGCGGGGCTGGCCCGCCCTTGCTGCGGCGGCCCTGACTGTTCCCGCTGGCGGGGGCGAGCAGAGGCTCCAAGCCTCGGTGCAGGATGGGGAGCGCTTCGAGGCGGATGATGGTCGCTCGGGTGCAGCAGGTGCCGAGGTAGCCGTCGCTTATGGGCTGCTGGCACAGCAGGCAGGTCATCACCAGGTCTATGTCGTTCATCGGTGTGCCTTTCGGGCGGTGCGGGCCATGGCGCGGCGGGTGGCTCTGTTCGGGCGTGGGGTGGGTGTGGTGTCGTCGACGTACTGCTCCCCGGTCCAGGTGAGGGTGGTCTCCCAGCGGGCCCCGGGGCGGCCGGCACGCTCCCCGCGCGGGGTACTGGAGGGGGCGGTCACCGGGCGCCCTCCTCACCGAGGAGGGCGCGGGCGACATCGAGGGCGTAGGGGTTGATCTCGCCGTCGGTGTCGGTGCTGGCGGCGATCGCCAGCTCGCGCAGCCTTGCGGCCGCAGCGCGGGGGTGGTCGGCGGTGCTCATCGGGTTCTCCTCGGTGGTGGGTAACCGTGACGGTGGTGGTCAGGCGGCAACCGGTACGGCCGCCACCTCCGAAAGGACTGCCGAGACGCGGTGGATGGCCTGGAGATCAGACACCTCGCCAGCTGTCGCATCGAGAGGAACGGCGATGTGCTGGTGTCGGCAGTACGCCAGCTGCTTCGCAGACGGGGTCCGACCTCGCCACTGCGCCCCCTTCGCAACGAATGCGGCCGGGGCCAGAGCGCGCGCCGCCTTCTCCGCCCACGCCATGACGTCAGACAGCGGCATCGCAGGATCGGGGGCCGGGGACCGGACGCCCCTCCCCACGTCCCACCGGCGCACCCGGTACGAGCGGCCGCTCGGGTCGCGCACCAGGAAGAGGAACAGGTCGTGACGCAGCGGAATGAACCACGTACCAGCCTCCGTACGGAGCCACTGGGTCGCCGACTGCCCGAAGAGGTTGAACTCCTCGACGTGCAGCTGCTGAACCGCCAAGCGCCGAGCCTCCTCGACGCGGGCCTCCTCGGCGACTTCGCGCAGGGGCCGGCCCTCGGGGACTTCGCCGATCGCCTGGGTGGTGAGGTCGACGATCGACGCGAGCCGGTGGCGGGTGGAGGCCCCCATGACATCGAGGACCAGGGCGTCGCGCTTGCCCTCATGCAGGCGGAGACCACGGCCGACCATCTGGCAGTACAGGCCAGCGGACTTGGTCGGCCGGGCGATGACGACGCAGGACGTCCACGGAGCGTCGAACCCCTCCGTGAGCACCATGCAGTTCGTCAGCACCTGGACAGCACCGCTCTTGTACCGGGCCAGCTCCTGGGTCCGCTGGTCGCGCGGCATGTCGCCCCAGATCGCTGCTGCGGTGATCCCGGTGTCGCGGAACGCGGCGGCCATGGACTGGGCAGTCGCGACCGTGGGTGTGAAGACGACGCCCGGCCTGTCGGCAGCGTGGTTGGTGTACGCCTTCGCGATCGTGTCGGCAGCGCCCGATTCGTCGAGCGCCTGCCCCAGCTGGCCGTCCTGGAGATCCCCGCCGCGCGTCTTCACCTTGTCCAGGTCGAGGCCCTGCACGGTGACGCGCTTCCCCCGGACGTCGCACAGATAGCCGTCGCCGATCATCTCCAGGATGTCGAGGGTGAACACGACGTCCTGCCAGACGTCGGCCAGGCCCCCGTCCGAGCGGGTCATCGTCGCGGTGAAGCCAGCGACGGGTACACCGCGCCAGGCTCCGAAGTGCTCCAGCACGGTGCGGTACGTGGGTGACGCGGCGTGGTGGCACTCGTCCACGATCACCATGCCGATGTCCTGGATCTGCTCGCGGCGGCGCTTCACAGCCAGGGTCTGAACGCTGGCCACGATGACGTCCATGACGCGGTGGTGGTTGCGCTCCGCTTTGACGACGCCGACCTTCAGATCGGGGCTGACGGCGCGGATCTTGGCGGCGGCCTGCTCGATCAGCTCCTCGCGGTGGGCGATGACGAGGACTCGGCTGCGGCCGAGCTGCTCCCGCATCCGCTGAATCAGGTTGGCGAAGACCACCGTCTTGCCGGCCCCGGTCGGCAAGACGACCGCGAGACGGTTCGGGCCCGCCGCCGCCCAGCCGGTGCGGAGGGCGGTGATGGCGTCCCGCTGGTACGGGCGGGGGGCGAAGGTGGTGTCGTGCATGGGTCACCTCTCATCGGGTGCTGGGGTTTTGCGGGTAGCGCGGGGAAGAGAAGAGAGCGACGCGGGGATCCCCGCAGAGGTCTGCACCTGCTTTGACCTGGAGATTTGCGGGGAAGCGGGGAAGTGCGGGGAAGTTGCTCTAAGCCCTCATGTCGGGGCCTTGTCGAATTTCGTGATCACTGCGGCACATGTGTGCTGCGCGATATGTGTGTGACGCGTGTGCGGTATGAGTGGCGGTGACGGATCCCCGCACTTCCCCGCTTCCCCGCCGATGCGCTGGTCAGGGCCGGTGACCAGGGTTTGCAGGGATCCCCGCAAACCCCTGCGGGATCCCCGCAGATCCCCGCGCTGTCGGCCGTCGGTCAGGCATCGTGGGTGCCCGCGCCCTGGCTCGCGTGGAGGTCGACCCTCCACAAGTTCTGTTTGCGGTGGGCGTCATACATGCGGACGACGCGATGGGTGCCGAAGTACCGGCCCTCGCGGGCCTTGAGCCAGTGACCGAGCTGCTTGGCGGAGGGGAGCTCGCCGTCACGCAGCCGCGGGACGTGCTCCGGCAGGCCAGTGATGACCGTGCCGACTTGCATGGGCTGGTCGTTGAACCGCTCCCGCCACATCTCCAGGAACGCGGTCCACTCCTGGAGCTCGTCGTCCTGGTCGCGCGCCTTGTCCTGGTCGGCGTTGAATCCGTCGACTCCCAGGAAGCCCAGAAGGCCGGCCATCATGGAGGCCCACTCGCTGTAGTCGCCCTTTCTGATGCGTACGAGGGGCGCGTCGGCTGCGAGCCAGGCACGGACGAAGGTCACCAGCGCGGCAACGAGCGTGCTGGCGTTCGCGCGGAGCCACGGGCGTAGGTCGCCGATGGTGAATCCGTCTCGCTGATCGGGGTCGGGACAGTCGGGGTCGAGGCGGACCCAGAAGACACGACGCCCGTTGTCGGCGCTGGTGCGGAGGCTGTTGCCGGTGACGAGCCACAACCGGTCGTTCCGCATGGTCACCTTGCCGGTGGCGCCAAGGATGCGATCTCCCCAGTGCTCGTTGGTGAGCAGCGCGGACAGGACTGAGCTCTTGAGGACGTGTCCATTCGGCAGGTTGTCGAAGACAACGACGGGCTGACCGGTGGTGTACAGCTGAGTCGTGATGCTCTTGCGCAGCTCGGTGTCATTCTCGGGCCAGGCAGTGTCGGCGATGCCGTAGGCGTACTTGAAGATGTCCTTCAGCAGGGATTTGCCGGAACCCGGCGAGGTGGCCGTGATGACGAACATGGGCGTCGGTCCGTGGAAGTACGGCCGGAGGATCGGCGTCAGCAGGCTCGCCAGGTAGTGGGCCCGGTCGCTGGCCGACACGAACGGAAAATCGGCGAGAACCTGGGCGAGGACGATGTCCTTCGCCTTCTGCAAGCTCTCTGTGGTGACGGTGGGCTGGAGACGGCGCACCGGGACGCGCGGCTCCAGGTAGAGACCGGTGCTCTGGTCATATCCGGGGTCCTTGAGGAGGGTCCCGTCGGGGCGGATCACGGGCGAGGTGACGACGCCACGCAGAGGCGGCAGCGCCCAGTCCTTGCGGCCGAGGATGGTGCCGCAGGACTTCGGCATCAGGAGTTCGCGCTCCTCTGTCGGTACGCCATCCTGGTCGCGCTTCACGGTGTAGGTGGTGACGTGGTCAGCGAGGTACGCGCGGAGGTTGTCGGTGCCCAGCTGCTGTACGACGGGGTCGTCGTTGTCGTCGCGGTACACCCAGCACGGGCCGGACGACCGCTTGTAGAGGTCGGGCAGGCGGCCGGCGGCCATGAGGGCGAGGATGCCGTCGATGCCGTCGGCCTCGTTGGTGATGTCCAGCTCGGGTTTGTCCGGGACGGCCCGCAGGTGGGGGATGCCGTCGGGTGTCTCCTCGTGCTCGGGCGCGGCATCGAGGGCTGACGAGCCGTCGGTGAAGTGCTGCGGCGAGCTGGCCACGTTCAGCCGTCGACGCGTCGGCTCGGATCCGAAGCCGCGACGTCGCAGCTCGGCCGCAGCCGCCTTGTGGCTGCCGCCGTGGTTCAACAGCGCGTAGGCACCGAACTTGCTGTACGGCACCTCTGAGGCGAACTCGCTGGACGTCGTGAAGACGAACAGCCGGTCGGCCGCCGGGTCGCGGCCGGTGGTGGCCTTGACCCCGCCTTGGCCGTCGGCCCACCCCCAGTACGTTGTGCTGCCCCTGGTGATGACGGGGCGGAAGATCCCGTCCAGGATCTCTTGCCAGTCCGCACGGCGCTCGTAGTCCTCGCCGGGGCGGAGGCCGCCCTCGGGCAGCGGCGGCATCTGGCGCGGCGCTGCCTTCGGGACCTCTGCCTTCGGGAGGTCATCGACCATCCGGCATATCTCATGGATCGAGTCCATGACGGTGGCGGCGATCGTGGGGATGGTGCTGGGCCCGCCGGAGAGGCGGAGGTAGGGGCGGCCTGTGGCGTGCACGGTGCCGCAGCTCGGTTCGACCAGTCCGTACCCTCCTTCGCCGCGCGTCTCGATCTGGACGCGGACGATGCGACTGCCGGGCTTCTCCGCCAGGCGCTGCTTCTCCTCCGGCGTGTACTCCTCCGGCCGCGCGAGCCTGGACGCCAGCTTGGTGTTGCCGCGCACCGGCGCGCCCTCGACACGAACACGGAAGTGCCGGCCGCCGCTGGGCGATTCGCTCGCCCAGCCGGTGAGAATGGCCTGCCATTCCTCGCCGAGCCCGGACGCGGTCATGATCTCGGTGACGTCGTCGAGGAGGCCCTCGGCGATGGCGGTGCCCTCAAACTCCAACATCTCGACACCGCCGGAGACGGCACCGTAGACGACGGCCATGCCCCGCAGTCGGCTGCCGTCGAACCAGGCGGCATGCTCCGCCGGGGTGGAGCGAGTGACCTTGTACGGGGTCCAGCTCCGAACGTCGGGCCCCTTGCTCCCGTCGGCCTTGATCGGCAGTACGCACAGCCCAGCGTCGTGGTACTCGTGGGCGAAGGCCCGGAGGTCGTTTGGTGCGTCGGTCACGAGCTGTGCTCCTGGATGGCTGTGCAGCGGCTGTGGTGCTCGGCCTTGATTGAGCGGGTGAAGTTGGCGACGGCAGCCTGGCCGTGGACGGGGCCTTCGGCGGTGCGGCAGCGGAGGCACTCGTACCGGGCCCGGGGCTGCCGAATCCACTGATCGCCTCGGGACTCGCCGAGGTCTACGAAGAGCGCGGCAGCGACCGCGCGGCCGTCGGCAGGCCGGGCCGGGCGGCCAGGGGAGCGCCCCCCGGCCGCTGTGGGCTTGTCGGTCACGTGTCCCTCCACCGGAGGTCCATGGGGGCGGGCCAGTCCGAGGTGTCCGTTCCGTGCCAAGCGGCCAGCAGCCCGCGGATGATGGCGTCACGTTCTAGCGGGCCGATGTCGGCGAGGATCTCGATCTCGATCTCGGTCGTCCGGTTGATGAGGCCGGCCTGAAGGCGTCTACCGCCAGGCTCTTCCGCTGGAGGGGCCACCTCGGTGACCCGGGCCTGGCAGGCGTTGAGAACCTGAGAAAGGGGTGCGGTGAGGAAGTCCCAGCGGTCGAAGGCGAAGCTCATGAGGCCGCCCCTTTCCCTGCGAGGCCGGGCGGACTGGCGTGGAGCCGGTCGGAGGGGGGCTTGGAAGTCTGGCCCTCAGGCGGGACAATGGTCATGAGCGTGTTCCGATCTGCTTCGTGGTGGTTTGGTGATCGCGCTCACTTGACGGCGTCTCGGGTGCAACCGGGGCGCTGTCGTCGTTCATGGGGAGGCCGAGAAAGGCCAGCAGGTCCGCCCGGCGAACCTTGTTCGTGCCCCCGACGCGGATGATCGGTACGGGTGCCTCGTTACGGGCGGCCAGCTGGTGCCATGCCGTCCTCCCGATCCCTCCGCACGCGGCGGCGGCGGTTGGCCAGCTGTCGACCATGGCCGGAAGAGCGAGAACCTCCGGGGTCGTGAGAGCGCGGGGTCGCCGGGTGTCGCGTGCCGTCATGCCGACGCCGAGGGGCTCGGTCGTGTCGTTGCCGCTCGCTCGACAGGGACCCACAACACCAGCAGGTCCACTCCGAGGCGCGAGGCGATGGTCTGCGCGGCCGGAGCGGAGATGGTCTCCTGCCGTCCGACCAGCAGCATTCCGATGGTTCCGTGGGCAATGCCCGCGACCTGGGCGAGCTGACGGCCGCTGATCGGTGCGCCGTCTCCCGTCCGCTTCATGAGGGTTCGCAGCAGGTCCTGGGAGACCAGCCGGTACTTCGGCCCAACCTGACTCACTATTTACCCCCTGCAACATGGTGTTGATGTGGATAAACAAAGAGTCGCATGTCATGAACAAGTTGTCCATGGCTATCAACAGCGAGGATGGAATCAGGCCAGACTGAGGGGGTGGGCTAGTAACCCCTGTCTCTCGTCATGGACAATCTGTTCAGCCGATGGGACGGCGAGTGCTCCGCCATCAGGGGGAACGAGCGCCCTGGCTCACCGGCCACATGGACACCCCACGGCCCATGACGACTCGGAGTGGCAGGATGAACCCCATGGCTGGCCAGGAAGTGCCCGCGAGTGCGAGCGCGAGCGCGGAGCTTTCCGATCTGCTGCGCACCAGGCGGGCCGGGCTGCGCCTCAGTCTGCGCGCGGTCGAAGAGCGGGGGGGTGTGAATCCTGCCGACGGGAAGCTGTGGATCAAGTACAGCTGGATCGATCGAATGGAAAAGGGGCTGGCGACTGCGCCGCCCACTCTTGATCAACTAAGAGCGTTTGCAACTGCACTGGAAATTCCGCTTTCGGCGCTGAAGGATGCGGCTGGAGCGCAGTTCTTCGGAATCGAATCCGTCCACGATGACGACGGGGATGTGCGCCTAATGCTCGGCCATTACCGCGAGTTGGACGCTGATGACCGAGCCAAGATGCTGGAGATCGTGAGAGCGTTCAAGAAGCGTCGGTAGCAAACCCCGTAAAATCCACTCCTTAGCTATCTGTAAGCGACATGTAACCACTAGTGCGGATCGCGGGGGAGGGGCATCATGGTCTCCTGTTCATCCGGAGCGCGGCATGCCGCGCCCCTGCGCTCGAACGTGTGTACGAGCGCGGCGGCTGCATGGGGGTTGTCATGTTGTATGAAAACGGCGAAATACGGTACGAGCTGGCCACCGCTGGCGAGGTACCCGAAGGCCGCGCCACGCGCATCATTGAGTCGCCCGGCCTGGCCGTGGCCTACATCCAGCCGGGCCACGCCACTGAGCGTCTGTGCCGTGAGTTGACGGAGCAGCACCGGCCCGTCATCGGGTACGGCGGGTGGGTCCAGAACTGGGATGGGGACCCTTACCGATCCGACAAGCCCGCCGAAGGGCTGGGATTCGCACACGCGTGGTGGGAGTTCGCAGATTCCGGGGCGTTCCCGGAGGGCGTCATTTGCTGCCCCGTCGAGCGGGCTGGTGCCCACGTATGGATGATCCACAGAAATGAAGCGACCGAGCAGCTGATCGAAGAGATGACCGTCGTGAGTAAGCGCATCATCGGCGATGGTCTATGGCTGCAAAGCTGGGACAAGGACAGGTGAGGAAGCGTGGCTGCACGGCGTGCAGGCGGCATCAGTAAGCGTTGCGAATGCCGAGGCCCCGACGGGAAGTTGCTCGGCACAGGCTGCCCGCAACTTTCGAAGAAGACTCACGGAGCGCATCAACTGCGCCAAGAGCTTCCGCTCGACAAGAACGGCAAGCGACGGCCGTTCCGCCGCACGGGCTACCCCCTGGTGAAGGATGCCCAGGCGGACCTTGACAGCATCCGCGCCATCCTCGACCTGGCTGGCGACGACGAGGACGCACAGCGCCGCGTCGGCGATCTGCTTCAGAACGTCATGCGTGACCGTCTGGAGATACCGGACCCCATCGAGGTCTCACGGCGGCTCGGGGTCGGGGTCCCGCTCGACGGTACGAGCACGGTGGGGGAGTGGCTCGACACATGGGTGAACTCCAAGAAGACTCGGCGCAGCACCACGACTGGCTACCGCTCCCACGTAGAGGTGCACCTGACGCCAGGTATAGGCCACTACCGTCTCGATCGTTGCAACGTCGGGCATTGCCAGGAGTTCTTCGACGCCATCGACGACCAGAACGAGGTCATCAAAGCGGAGAACACAGCCCGGCGCGAGCAGCAGGCGCGGTGCAAGTGGGGGAAGAACTCCCGGCCGCCGGCCGCCGACTCCGCACGCCTGGCACGCGAGCGGGAGAAGCTCGCAGCGATGCCGCCTTACCGTCTGGTCACGGGGCACGCTACGAAGCAGCGGATCCGTGCGACGCTGCGCACGGCGTTCAATGCGGCGATCAAACGGCAACTGATCACCTTCAACCCGGCCTCCCACGTTGAGCTGGAACCCGGCAAGCGGCCGAAGGCCGTGCTATGGACCGACCGGCATGTTGAGCGCTGGCGGGCGACGGGCGAGAAGCCGAGCGCGGTCATGGTGTGGACACCACCGCAGATCGGTGCGTTCCTTGACGAGGCCGAGTCTTCCCGGCTGTACGCGCTCTTCCACCTCATCGCCTTTCGCGCGCTGCGCCGCGGGGAGGCCGTGGGGCAGGACCGGGCGAATGTCGACCTCGTCGGGCAGGCCATCACCATCGCCAAGGAGATCGTCGTCGACGGCTGGACTCCAGTGGAGGAGGAGCCGAAGACCGACGGCTCTGCCGCGACGATCGCTCTTGACTCTCTGACTGTCGCCGTCCTGCGCGAGCACCGTCTCCGGCAGGCGGCCGAACGCGAGGCATGGAACGCGCATGCGGCGGCAGAGCGGGCGAAGGGCAAGGAGGTGGAGGACTGGGTCGACACGGGCAAGGAGTTCGTCGATATCGACGGCTCATGGCTTCACCCCGAGGCGGTGAGCGATGAGTTCCGGCGGATCGTCCAGAGGGCAGATCTCCCGCCGATCAATCTCCGGGACCTGCGGCACGTCGCGGCGACCCTTATCCATGCGGCAGGTGGCGACCTGCATGCCATCAAGGAGACTCTGCGCCACTCAACGATCAAGCTGGCTTCCGACACGTACACATCACTGCTGAAGGAAGTCGACCTGGAGATCGCCGAGAGGGCAGCCGCTCTTGTCCCGAGGGCCCGCAAGCAGGCTGAGGAGGCTGCCTCAGAGGAGGCCTAGCGGGTATCCTGAGACGTGGATACAGGGCTCCGTCATCGCAGGTGACGGGGCCCTTTCTGCTGGCCCCCTGCTGGCCCGAACGCTCCGGAACAGGGCAGATCTCGCCGGTACAGGACGGTACGGATAGCTACATCGAGAGCAGCTGCCACCCCTTGTGGCCAGCCACTTTCGATACAAGGCGGCGCACGGCGATACAGGGCGATACGCGACAGAGACATACTCCCGCAGACTCATAATCCGTCGGCCGTGGGTTCGAGTCCCACCCGCCCCACTGCGAGCCGCAGGTGCAGAAACGATCGCACCTGCGGCTTTGGCATATCCGGGGCCTGTCACGCCATCAGGCGAGCCGAGCTCAAGCCTTGGCTGGGAACCACCTGGGAACGAGAGTCTCCGGGTTGGACCTGCTCGCGCCGTCGGCGCGGCACGAGGGGACGCCGCCTTCTCGGCCGTGTCGCGCCCGACTCCACCCAGCGGGTGTGAGTACAGGTCTGTGGTGATCGTCACCGTGGAGTACCCGAGGCGCTTCGACACGATCGCCATGTCGGCCCCGGCGGTGAGCATCAGCGACGCCTGCCCGTGCCGCAGGTCGTGCGGCCGCACCCGCCGGCGCTCCCCCTTCGGGCAGGTGCGCGTCATCCTCGAACCGGACGGCGTCGATCAGCCCACCGAAGAGCTTGGAGACGTGATCCGGGGGCAGGGCGACGCCGTCGTCATGGGCGAACACGAGCCCGTGGTCCCGGTACACCGACTTCCACTTGCGGCGCTCTTCCTGCTGCCGCAGTTTGTGCCTTAAGGAGCGCACTGACGGTCAGCTCGTCGAGGTCGATGATCCGATTCTCGCCGCTCGCCGTCTTGGGCCGGGAGAGCGTCAGATCGATGTGTCCCCCTTCGCAGTACGGGCACGCCACGGGAGGTATGTCCCGCTTCTTGAGCCTGGACACCTGCACAGTCTGCTGCCGCACGACGACGAAAGCGCCGAGCTTGGCAGGCTCCCACGGGATGACCTTAGGGCGCTGAGAGGTCGGCGGCTCGACGTTCTTCGCCATGCTGAAGGTGATGAGCTGCTACTTCACCACAGTCGTCAGGGCGCTGCCCGGCGTCGCGTGAATGCGGCGAGCTGTCGCCGTTTTCCGCTTCCCGTCGTTGACCTCGCCGAGCAGCTTGTCGACGTGCGAGAGCCGCAGGTCCCGCAGGCGTATGCGGCCGAAGTGTGGCACGAGGTAGTTGTCGATGTGGTGCCGGTATGAGTGCAGTGGCCCGCTTGTTGCTTCTTGACTAGGTCGAGCCCGGTCTGGATGAAACCGTCATGGGTCTGCGGCGGCAGGTCGACGGTTCAGCCGGCGCCGGCGACGGGCTGCGCGGTGCCATCGCTGCCCGTCTGCGGACCAAGAAGCCGTGAGGGGAGTGGCGGCACCTCTGGACCAGTCTAGTGGCGAGAGGTGCGCTGGCGCAGTGTTCGGCAGCGTCCGGCGCAGCATTTTGGCTGCGCCAGCACTTGCATCTGCTGCGCCGTACGTGCCATGATCGATCCGCCGGAGGATGATCCTCCGCGGAACGGGAGAGGTGATGGCCATGGATGAGCCTCGGCGCAAGCCGTCCATCGTGAAGGTTGCGGAGTACGTGGCTTCGGTAGGCGAAGGAGGACGGTTCACGAAGCTGGACCTGTTCGCCAACGTGCCGGATGTGGCGCAGGCTGACCGGCGTATGCGGGACCTACGTCCGATGGGCTGGAAGATCGATAACTACAAGGTGAACTCAGATCTCAAGCCGGACGAGTATTTGCTCGTTGAGATCGGAACGCGCATCGACCAGGGCGAGCCTGTGCCTAAGACGGTTCGCAAGAACATCACCGGACCCAAGCGCCGTCGGATCATGGAGCGCGACGGTCACGCCTGCCAGGTTTGTGGTGTCCACGCTGGCGCTGAGTACTGGGATGAGGCTGGCCGTAACGCCGTTCTGTCGATCGGTCACATCATTCCGGTGAGCGACGGTGGCAACAATGATGACGAGAACCTGCGGGCTGAATGCCAGCGCTGCAACGATGAGTCCCGCAACAACACTAAGCGCCCTCCCGCGCCGGGAGAAGTGCTGATACAGGTCACGGCGCTCAAGTCACGGGATAAAAAGAAGCGGCTGTACGCCTGGATGGCTGCTGGACGCCGGACGGTGGACGATGTCGACGACGCGTTCATCCAGTGGTCCCGGCTCTCGCGGATGGACCGCCTCAACGTGATGGCGAAGCTGGGGAGCCAGGTCATCAAGACTGATGGTTCGTAGCCCGCTTCCTGCACCGAAGGCGTGAGCTCGCGCAGCTCAGGCTTCGGTGCAGGAGCGATGTGCACCCCATGCGCTGGCGGCGGCGTTGAGGCTGCCCGATGAGGGAGCGGGTCGTCCTTGACCGGACTCATAATCCGTCGGCCGCGGTTCGAGTCCAACCTGTCCCACCCAGAAGAATCGATGTGACCTGCGGAAGCGCGCTCGCCGCACGGGCGCCGTGTCCCGGAGCCCCTGCGGATCCTTGAACGAGTCCGTCAGGGGTCTTCGGCCGCGGCATCCCGGCCACCGCGAGGCCCGGGGGCGGGGCGTCCGCCCGCGCCTTAGGGGGCGGCGGCCCCGTCCACGGCCTTCTCCTCCGGCTCCGGGCCGCCGCCCTCGCTCTTGCCCTCGCCCGCGCTTGTGCCCTCGTTGAGCGGCGACGCCAAGGAAGGGTCAGCCGCCGACGTCCGGGACGAGCAGGGCGCAGACGGTGGCCGCGACCACCAAGCCCCCGTAACGCCGATGAGCGTGCCGACGGACTGCCCGAGCAGCACCATCGACCAGGCGGGAGCACCGCCTATGTCCTCCTGGCGACCACAGGCCTCAGTGCCTCATAGGCCGCTTGCAACGCCCCGATCACGAGCGCGAATTGCAGCGCGGTGACCCACGGCCAGGTCCGACTGGAGAACTCCTGCCAGCCCTCGCGCAGATCGGCGACGACGGAGGCGCCGCCGCTCGGGCGCGGGCTGTTCCCCAGGCGCAGGGTGGCCAGCAGCGCTGAGGCGGTTAAGGCGGCCGCCGTTGTGTCCAGGGCCCAGCCGGGGCCGGCCAGGGCGACCATGCCGTCGGCCAGCGAGAGTCCGAGAAGCCTGCCGGTGTCCGTGCCGAAGCGCAGCAGGGCGTTGCGGTGTGCAGGCGCTCCGGGGGCATCACGTCCGGTATGGCGCCGGTGAGCGCCGGGTAGTGCAGCGCGAGTGAGATGCCGATGGTGCCCACGGGCGGGTTCTCAGCCAGGAACATGGATGCCAGAGTCGTGACGGCCAGAGCCGACACCAGTTCGGCACCTGTCATCAGCAGATTGCCGGGGCATCCGGTCCGCGATCACTGCACCCGAACAGCAGCAGCGCGATTTCCGGGACGGTCTGCGCGGCTAGAACGAGAGTGAGCGTGCTGGCGTCGGCTCCCGGCAGATCGAGGACCGCGAAGGTGAGGGCTACGGGCCGAACGCCGACCCGAGGACGGCGATGGTGCGGGCCGTGAACAGTACGGCGAACCGCCTGTCACGTAACAGACTTCAGGCTGGGCACTCGTGCACCCTTCAGAGGAATAACCATACACGGGGTCGCATGATCCGACCCTGCTGGGTCGGCGGGCGCGACCCTTCCACGGGCATGCGAAAGCGCCGGTGCGGCACTGAATAAAAGTGCTGCACCGGCGGCAGTCGTGCGTTTGGAGCGATGAAACTCTGAGGCCGCGACCGGATTCGAACCGATATAAATCGCTTTGCAGGCGATCCCCTGAGTCACTCGGGCACACGGCCATTGCGAGATCTTATTCAGGCATCCCTGTTAATGTTGCCGCAATACTAGGTCGAGGGGCCCTGTAACCGTCAAGCAGAATCTCACATTCTGATATGGTTGCATGCTAAACATCTTCATCTGGCCGGAATGCTCTCCTTCAGATGCCCTCTGAGCTGCGACGATGTGGAAATTATCGCTGTGATAAGACGGTATTAGGCCATCCGGAAAAAGCCTCTTCGCTAACGCTTGCGATTATAGAAAGGCGGCTGGTAGAACTTGTGGCTGCACCACTGGACAGTCAATCCATCTCTCGCAGCCGGTGAAGTTCACAGTCCGGGGTAAATGTACAGAGCGGTGTATTAAGGCTGCTCTTTCTCATGGATGTGTACTCGCTGTGCGACGCAAATATGGGAGGTCGTCACCGTGACTGCACTAACTAATTCATGGCTCATGGATGTGGATCTCAGTCACATAGCGAGCCGTGCCGGGACGCCGGTATTCATCTACAGTGAAGCGCGGATGCGCAAGAATATCGGCCGGGTGAAGGACGCTGCGGCGGCGGCCGGCCTGGCGGGGAGAGTGGAGCTTTACATTCCATTCTTTCCGAATTCCAACCCGCACTTCATGGCCCCTCTCAAGGACATGGAGGACGTGGGGGTCCTGGTGCAGCTGCCCAGCGAGTACCGACTCCTGCGCGAGCACGGGTTCAGCAAGTTCATCGTGTCGCCCGGGCATGTGTCGGACGAGGAGATCGGCTTCTGGGACTCCACGGGCCACCCGACCTTCCTGGCCAGCCTCGACGAGGTCGCGTATTCGCTGCGTACCGAGGCGCCGACGATCAGCGTGCGGATCGACAGCCTCGACTCCGGCAAGCCGGGCATCAAGTACGGAGAGCTGGGCCGGCTCGCCGCGCTGCTCAAGGAGTACGAGCGCGATCTCACCGGCCTGGAGGTGTACTGCGGCAGCGGCAACACCCTCGACGAGATGGTCGGCATCGTCGAGCAGGTCATGAGCATCTACCGGGAGTACTTCCCCACCGCCCGGTCGATCAACTTCGCCGGCGGCCACGGCTTCGACTACGACGCCTGGGACGAGACGGAGAAGCACTTCGACTGGCACAGCTACTTCCGGGCCCTGGCCGAAGCGGCCCGCCGGCAGAGCATCCCCGAGGATGTGACCTTCCTCTTCGAGCCGGCGCGCGACGTGCTGGCCGACGCGGGCGCGCTGCTGCTGAGCGTCGAGCGAAGCGTCATCTCCACCCCCGTGTCGAACATTCTGGTGACCAACGGCTGTCGCATGCTCATGCCCTCGGCCCAGCTGCGCGACCGGAACCACAATGTGGCCTTCCTCGACGCGGGGATGAAGGAGGTCACCACGGGCAGCACGACCACGGCCGCCGTCCGGGGCCGCACCATCCTGCGCAACGACTACATCCTGCCCGGCGAGGTCGAGGTCCCCGACAGCATCGACGCGAGCAGCTTCATGGTGATCCTGGACGTGGGCGCCTACTGCGCCACCCAGCACATGGAGTTCCTCAATGTGCCCCCGGCCGCCGAGGTCCTCGTGACACCGGACGGCTCCGCGCACCTGATCACCAAAGCCGGAGACGACCTGGACAAGTGGCGCAACGTCCTGGCGGACAAGCGCGCCCTGGTCGCCTAGGCCTCCGCCCCGGGGCGCCCCGGTTGGCGACCCCGAACCCATCACCCGTGCTCCGACCGTGCTCCGAGCGACTCATCTCATCCGGGAGTTTTCGCCATGCTCGATCTGAAGGCAGAGGGAATCGACGCCGCGAAGGGACCGGCCGCGGAGGAGACGCCGTTCGAATTATTCGAGCAGTGGATCACCGAGGCCGGCCGACAGGAGATCAACGACCCGAACGCCATGGCGCTGGCGACCGCCGGTGAGGACGCCCTTCCCGACGTCCGCATGGTGCTGCTGAAGGAGTACGACACCGAGGGGTTCGTCTTCTTCACCAACACACAGTCCAACAAGGGCGCGGAGCTGGCGGCCAATATGCAGGCGTCAGCCGTCCTGCACTGGAAGTCCATGCGCCGTCAGGTGCGTTTCCGGGGCCCGGTGGAGGCCGTGACCGAGGCCGAGGCCGACGCCTACTTCGTCTCCCGGGCCCCCGACAGCCGGATCGGCGCATGGGCCAGCCGGCAGTCCCGCCCGCTCGGCAGCCGCCGGGAACTGGACGAGGCCGTGGCCCGTGAGGGAGCCCGATTCGGCGACTCCGAGGTGCCGCGACCGCCCTACTGGTCGGGCTACCGAATACGCCCCACCTACATCGAGTTCTGGTCGGATCGGCCGTTTCGACTGCATGACCGATTCGTTTTTAGTAGGCAGAAGCCGGAGGGGCCCTGGCACCTGGGCCGTCTCTACCCCTGAACAGCAGTCGACGACATGTAGGGATCAGCCCATGTACTTCACCCACGCCGATGCCATCTGGAACCTCCACCCGAGCCTGCGGGCTCTCGCGGTCGTCGCCGAGGACGTCCGCGACGCCAAGGAGGATCCCACCGCCCTCGAACGGCTGGCCACCGCCGTCAAGGAGCGGCAGAGCGGCGCGGCGGAGGCGGAGATGCCCGAGATCGCCGCCTGGCGGGAGGCCTTCTCGCGCATGGGCCTGAAGCCCACCCAGTACCGGTGCGCCTCGGAAGCCCTGCTGCGCCGCTACCGGAAGACCCAGGAGATGCCCAAGTTCCACCCGGTGGTCGACTACCTCAACCATGTGTCCATGGCGTTCGGCATCCCCATCGCCGCGTTCGACTGCGGGCGGGTGGCCGAGGGCATCACCGTCCGTCCCGCGCTGGGAACGGAGAACTATCTGACGTTCCAGGGGGAGACCGAGCACCCCGGCGAGGGAGAGGTCGTCTTCGCCGACCCCGAGGGGCACGCCCACTCACGGCGCTGGACCTACCGGCAGAGCGCCAGGTCGGTGGTCTCCGCTGAGACCGGCCGGGTCCTGATCGTGGCGGAGGCGCACCACGACACGGCCCTGGACGATCTGCGGGCCATGGAGGCCGAACTGCGGGCAGGCCTCCCGGCCATCGGCGCGGGCGTCGGGCCCTCGGCGCTGATGAGTTCTCCCCAGCGGTTCGAATTCGTCTGAGACAAAGGAGATGCCAGGTGAGCGACGACGAGCTGGACCGTGCCGACCCGCTGAGCGGGCTGGACGCGACACGGGCGGCGATCGCCGAGGCATGCGCCCGGGCGGGCCGGTCCACGGACTCGGTGACCCTGGTCGCGGCCTCCAAGACGGTGCCGCGGGAGGTGCTCGGCAAGGCTGTCGGCCGGGGCCTGCACGTCTACGGCGAGAACAGGGTGCAGGAGGCGCAGGCGAAATGGCCGGCGCTCCGGGCGGAACACCCCGGGGTGGAACTGCATCTGATCGGACCGCTCCAGACGAACAAGGCCCGTGACGCCGTCGCTCTCTTTGACGTCATTCATTCGGTCGACCGCTTCTCGCTCAGCGAGGCCCTGTTCCGCCAGGGCGAGAAGCAGGGCCGGCGGCCCAAGGTGTTCGTTCAGGTGAACACCGGACTCGAACGCCAGAAGGCCGGTGTCGCCCCGAGCGACACGGACATGTTCCTGGAGATATGCCGGGGCAAGCACGAACTCGATGTGATCGGGCTGATGTGCATTCCGCCCGTGGACGAGCCCTCCGAGGAGCACTTCGTCCAGCTGCGGGAGATCGCCGAGCGCAATGGGCTGACCTCGCTCTCGATGGGAATGAGCGGTGACTTCGCCTCGGCGATCGAGCACGGTGCCACGCATGTCCGGGTGGGCAGCGCCATCTTCGGAAACCGCGCGTACCCCGCGGCCTGAGAAGCCGCCCCGGCCAGCCTTTGAGCAGCTTCGAGCAGCCCCGATCCGAAGGAAGTCATGTCCCGTCCCGCGCGCTACGACGCCCTTTTCGAGCCGGTCCGAATAGGCCCGGTCACGGCCAAGAACCGGTTCTATCAAGTCCCGCACTGCAATGGGATGGGGCGGGCTTTCCCCAGCTCCATGGCGGCGATGCGCAAGGTGAAGGCCGAGGGCGGCTGGGGCGTCGTCTGCACCGAGCAGTGCGACATCCATTACTCGGGAAACCATCAGCGCGAACTCAGGCTGTGGGACGGGAAGGACATCCCCTACCTCGCGAAGGCCACCGATCTCATCCATGAGCACGGCGCTCTCGCCGGCGTCGAACTGGCCCACAACGGCGCCCATGTCAGCAATCTGGAGAGCCGGGCCGTTCCCATCGCCCCGAGCGCCACGGCCACCAGGGACCTTTTCCCCGGCACTGCCCGCGCCATGGACAAGTCCGATATCCGGGCCTTCCGGCGCTGGCACCGCGACGCGGCGCTGAACGCGCGGCGCGCGGGATTCGACATCGTCAATGTGTACGCGGGCCACGACATGACGCTGCCGATCAACTTTCTCTCGCGCCGCCGCAATCAGCGCACCGACGAGTACGGCGGCAGCCTGGAGAACCGCGCCCGGCTGCTGCGCGAGCTGATCGAGGACGCGAAGGAGGCGGTCGGGGACACCTGCGCGGTCGCCGTGCGCTTCAGCGTCGACGAGCTGATCGGCGAGAAGGGCATCACGGCCAAGGGGGAGGGGCACGACGTCGTCGAGATGCTCGCCGAACTCCCCGATCTCTGGGACGTGAACATCAGCAATTTCGACAATGACGGTGCCACGGCGCGCTTCTCGGACGAGGGATACCAAGAGGAGTACGTGAAGTTCGTCAAGAGCGTGACCACGAAACCCGTGGTCGGCGTCGGACGGTTCACCTCCCCCGACACCATGGCGGCCATGGTGCGCAACGGCACCCTCGATCTCATCGGCGCGGCCCGCCCCTCCATCGCCGACCCGTTCCTTCCGCGCAAGATCGAGGAAGGCCGCGTCGACGACATCCGCGAATGCGTCGGCTGCAATGTCTGCGTCGCCTGGGACCGGGCGGGCGCGCCGTTCCGGTGCACCCAGAACCCCACCACCGGCGAGGAGTGGCGGCGCGGCTGGCACCCCGAGCGCATCGCCGTCCGCGACACCGCCGACAAGGTGCTCATCGCCGGCGGCGGTCCGGCCGGCCTGGAGGCGGCCCGCGCCCTCGGCCAGCGGGGGTACGAGGTGATCCTCGCCGAGCGGGGGCGCGAACTCGGCGGGCGCGTCACCCGAGAGAGCAGGCTGCCGGGCCTGGCGACCTACGGCAGGGTCCGGGACTGGCGGCTGCGACAGCTCAAGTCCATGCCCAGTGTGCGGATCCTGCCGGGCAACGAGGTCGACCGCGAACTCGTCCTGGAGGCGGAGTGCTCCGTCGTCGCCGTCGCCACCGGTGCCGTCTGGCGCCGTGACGGGGTGGGAAGGCACCACCTCGCCCCCGTACCGGATCTCACGGCGATGCCGGTCTACACACCGGACGACATCATGGACGGCAGGCTTCCCCGCGGCCGGGTCCTCATCTTCGACGACGACCACTACTACATGGCCACGGTCATCGCCGAGCTTCTCGCCAAGAACGGCTGCGAGGTCTCCCTCGCCACCCCGGAGAGCCTGTTGGCGGCCTTCACCCAGTTCACCGCCGAGCAGAAGCGCGTCGGCCGAAGGCTGATGGAGCTGTGCGCGAGCACCCACGCGCTGTCCGCACTGTCCCGCGTCGAACCGGGAGCGGTACATCTGGCCTGCACCTACACCGGACGCGAGACGGTGGTGGAGGCCGACGCGATCGTCCTGGTGACGAGCATGCTGCCGCGCGACGCGCTCTTCCACGAGCTTCAGGGACTGGGCCAAAACACCCTGGCCGCGGCCGGTGTCCGGCGCGTGGTGCGGGTCGGCGACTGCCTCGGCCCGGGGATCATCGCCGCCGCCGTGCACAGCGGCCATCTCTTCGCCCGGGAGCTGGACACCGGCCTGAGCGACCACACGCCCTATCGGCGCGAGAACGTCGAACTCGACTGGGACCAAGCCATGCCGAACCCCGCGGGCATGGCGCGAGGGGAGATGTGATGCAGCGGTACAAGGCCCTCCTGGGCAAGGTCGCGTCCGGCGGCACCCTCAGCCGTGAGGAGTCCTCCCATGTGATCGGCAGGATGGTGACCGGAGAGGCGACCGCGGCCCAGATGGGCGCGCTGCTGATGGCGCTCCGGGTGCGCGGGGAGACCGTGGAGGAACTGACCGGCGCGGCACTCACCCTCCGCTCCCACATGCTGCGCGTCGACGCCCCGGCCGGCGCGGTGGACGTCGTCGGCACCGGCGGTGACGAGGTCGGCTCCTACAACATCTCCACCTGCGCGGCCTTCATCGTCGCCGGGAGCGGGGTGCCGGTGGCCAAGCACGGCAACCGCGCCCTCTCCTCCCGCTCGGGGGCCGCCGACGTACTCTCCGCGCTCGGTGTGCGCAACGGCCTCACCTCCGCCGGGGTCGAGCACTGTCTGCGCACCGCGGGCATCGGGTTCATGTTCGCCCCCGCCCATCACCCCGCCCTGAGGCATGTGGCCCCCACCCGGGTGGAACTCGCCACCCGTACGCTCTTCAATCTACTGGGCCCGCTGCTGAACCCGGCGGGGGTACGCCATCACCTCGTCGGCGTCTTCTCCCGCCAGTGGCTCGAACCGATGGCTCAGGTCCTCCGCGAGCTGGGCTCCGAACGCGCCCTGGTCGTCCACGGCGGGGACGGTCTGGACGAGATCACCACGGGCGGGACCACCCTCGTCGCCGAGCTGGACGGGGGCACGGTCTCGACCTACGAGATCTCTCCGGAGGACGTCGGTCTGCCCCGGAGTCTCCCCGGTGAGCTGCGGGGCGGCGACCCGGCGGAGAACGCCAAGGCCCTGACCGCCGTACTGGAGGGCGAGCGCGGCCCCTACCGGGACGTCTCCGTGTTCAACGCCGCCGGTGCGCTGCTGGCCGCCGGCGCGGCGGAGAGTCTGGCCGACGGGGTCCGGCTGGCGGAGGGGGCCATCGACTCCGGGCGGGCGCGCCGCCGGCTCGAACTGCTCGCCGCTTCCTCACATGAGACAGGAGCATGACATGAGCGATCTTCTGAGGCGGGTCGAGTCCTACAAGCGTGAGGAGATCGCCGCGGCCCGGCGGGCCGTCCCCCTCCAGGAGCTGCGACGGAGGGCCGACGCGGCCCCCGAGCCCCGGGGATTCCTCGACGCGCTCTCCCGGCGGACCGCCCGGGGGGAGTACGCCCTCATCGCGGAGATCAAGAAGAAGAGCCCGTCGAAGGGGCTCATCCGCGAGGACTTCGATCCCCCCGCGCTGGCCCGCGCCTTCGAGGACGGCGGAGCCGCCTGTCTGTCGGTGCTGACCGACACCCCGTCCTTCGAGGGGAGCCGCGAGCATCTGATGGCGGCCCGGGCCGAGGTCTCCCTCCCGGTGCTGCGCAAGGACTTCATGTACGACCCCTACCAAGTGGTCGAGGCCCGCGCCTGGGGAGCGGACTGCGTCCTGCTCATGCTGTCCGCCCTGGACGACGGGAGCGCGGGCCGCCTGGAGGACACCGCCCTGGATCTGGGCATGGATGTGCTGGTCGAGGTGCACAGCGAGGCGGAGTTGGAACGCGCGCTGCGGCTGCGGTCCCCGCTCCTCGGCATCAATAACCGGGATCTCCGTACGCTGAAGACCAGTCTGGGCACCGCCGAGGCCCTCGCGCCCAAGGTCCCCGAGGGCCGGCTGGTGGTCTCGGAAAGCGGACTGAGTACTCCAGAGGACCTCGGCCGGATGGCGAAAGCGGGAATCAACGCGTTTCTGATCGGTGAATCACTGATGAGAAGTGATGACGTCAAGGCGGCAACGCGCCGACTTCTGTCGCCTTTTCATGGCTGACGCGGGCATCGTCGGAGTCGATCAGGTACTAGCGTTCCGATCGACGGCCAACACCCACGCGCCGCCGGCCCGCGACACGTGTCGACGCTTTCGACCCGGGCACGGGCCGCCGGTGCCAGAGAACACTAGCGAGCACCCGTGAGCCTTCAGTTTCTCATCACCTCTCTGATCATTGTCGTCTCTCCCGGCACCGGAGCGCTTTACACCATCGCGACGGGCCTGTCCCGGGGCTTCCGTATGAGTGTCGTCGCCGCCTTCGGCTGCACTCTGGGAATCGTTCCGCACCTGGCAGCGGCCATCGCGGGTCTCGCCGCGATTCTGCACACCAATGCGCTGGTGTTCGAGATCTTCAAATGGGCCGGGGTGGCCTATCTCCTCTACATGGCCTGGAACACCCTTCAGGAGTCCGGGACGCTCAAGATCGAGGACCCGAACAAGCAGGAGACCTCGTCCCTGCGCATCACCGGCACGGCCATTCTGATCAACTTCCTCAACCCCAAGCTGTCCATCTTCTTCCTCGCCTTCCTGCCGCAGTTCGTCCCGGCGGACGCCGGGAACACCCTTCCCCACATGCTTCGGCTGAGTCTGGTGTTCATGGTCATGACCTTCGTCGTGTTCGCGATCTACGGCGGGTTCGCCGCGGCCGTCCGCGACCAGGTGATCAGCCGTCCCAAGGTCATGGCGTGGATGCGCCGCACGTTCGCCGCCGCCTTCGTCGGCATCGGCATCCAACTGGCCGTCGCCGGCCGCTGACAAGGAGCACGCGATGTTCATCAAGGTGTGCGGTCTGCGTACGGAAGCCGCTGTCGACGCCGCCGTGGAGGCGGAAGTCGACGCGATCGGCTTCATGTTCGCCCGGAGCCCACGCCATGTCGACGCCAGTACCGTCATCCGTCTGATGCGCCGCATTCCCCCCACGGTGCTGACGGTCGGGGTCTTCCGGGACCAGCCCCTGGCCGATGTCCGTTCCCTGGTGAACATCACCGGCGTCCTCGGCGTGCAACTGCACGGCAAGGAGGGCCGCCCCTATTACGAACAGCTCTCCGAGACCGGATGCACCCTCATCCGGGGTCTCTCGTACCGCGAACCGCTGCCGCGCCACGGCGACCTCGGCGAGGACATCCTCCTGCTCGACGCCCCGGTCCCCGGGGCGGGCGTGCCCTGGGACTGGGGCCGCCGCCCCCTGCGGACCACCGCCGGGAAATGGCTGCTGGCCGGAGGTCTCACCCCCGACAACGTCGGCGACGCCGTCCGCGCCACGAATCCCTGGGGCGTCGATGTGTCGAGCGGAATCGAGATCAGCCGGGGCCAGAAGGACCCCGCGCTGATCGCGTCCTTCGCCGAAGCCGCCAGAGCCGCCCGGGCAGCCGCCTGATCCGACAGACGAACTACACGGGAGAGAGCCGCCATGCCCGTTCGCTTGTACGACAACGGTGTCCGTAAAGTCCGTGACTTCATCCCGCTCGTCGCGGGCCGGGTCTCCATCTATCTCTGTGGCGCCACGGTCCAGGCCGCCCCCCATATCGGCCATATCCGTTCCGGGCTGAACTTCGACATCATGCGCCGCTGGTTCGAGTACCGCGGCTACGAGGTG
>NZ_BMWG01000005.1:0-36000 GCF_014651115.1 Streptomyces inusitatus
CCCCCCCCCCCCGCCTGGTGCGCGGCCGCCGGGCTGTGGGCGGACGCGGCGGACGAGAGGCTGCGGCCCGCGCTGGTGGGCGAGTTGCCCCGGGTCACCGCGCCCCCCCCGCTGCTGCCGCGCGTGGCCGCCGCCGACACAGTGGTGGAGGGCTGTCCCGTACGCGCCGGCGACCGGCTGGTCCTCGTCGCACGGCACGCCGCGGGCGCGCACAGCGACCCGCCCGACGCCCGGCGTCCGGCCGATCCCGCGCTCGCCCGGCTCGTCTTCGGCGCGGGAGCCCACGCCTGTCCGGGCGCGCGGCTCGCCCACGCCCAGCTCGACGACGCCCTCGCCGTGCTCGCGCCGTACCGCCCGGCCGTGGTGCGCTCTCGCGCCGACCGGCACGCGGCGCTGCCCGGCTGGCGCTCGCTGACCGTCCGGGCGACCACCCGCCTGGAGGCGCGGTGACCACGATCGCCGTCACCGGGGCGAGCGGTTTCTGCGGCTCCCGCATCGCCGCCCTCGCCGCCGCCCGGGGCGCGAACGTCCTCTGTGTGGGGCGTCGGCCGGGGCCCGTCGGACGCCATGTCCGCTGGGACGCCGCCACCGGCGCGGCACCCGATCTCGCCGGGGCCGACCTCGTCGTCCACTGCGCGGCCTCGGTCGGCGACCCCGTGCCCGGCTCACCGGCCGAGGCCTTGATGCGCGTCGTCAACGTCGGCGGCACGGCCCGGCTGCTGGACGCGGCGGCGGGCCGCCCGGTGGTGTGGGTGAGCAGCGCCAGCGTCTACGCCCCCGGGCCCGGCCGGGAGCGGGTCACCGAGAGCCATCCCGTACGCGGACAGCTCAACGCCTACGGCCGCACCAAGGCCGAGGGCGAGGCCCTGGCGCTGGCCGCCGGGGCGGTGGCGCTGCGCCCCCGCGCGGTCTACGGGGAGGGCGACCCGCATCTGACGCCCCGTCTGCTGGCCCGTGTCCGCGCCGGGCTTCTGCTGCTGCCCGGCCCCGATGTCACGCTCAGTCTGACCGCCGTCGAGAACCTCGCCGACGCCTGTCTCGCCGCCGCCGGCTGGCCGCCCGGCGCGTACAACATCGCCGACTCAGCGCCGTACTCCCGCGACGAAGCGGTACGCGCGGTCCTGCGCGCCCACGGCGTCCGCGCCCGTATCGGCCACCTCCCGCTGCCCCTCGCCCAGGGCGCCGCGACGGCGGCCGAGGCCCTGTCCCGGCTGCGCCCGGCCGCCGAACCCCCGCTGACGCGGTACGCCGTGGACCAGCTTGCGCACACCGTCGTACTGGACACGGCCAAGGCCGGGCGGCAGGGGTGGCGGGCGCGGCGCTCGCTCACCGACTACGCCCCGGGGCCGGGGATATCCGGTGGCCGCCGTGCGGGGTGTCGAGCACAGTGGAGGGATGACGATCTCCGATCCTGATTTCGTGCCGGGCGTCGAGCTGTCCGGAGCGCTGTACGAGGAGGCCGTCCGGCCGATTCTGCGGGACGTGTTTCCGGGGCTGCGGTACACGGCCGCCCGGGTCGGCAGCGGTTCGGAGGTGCTGGGCTTCGACACGGCACGATCGGCGGATCATGAGTGGGGGCCCCGGCTGGAGCTGTTCCTCGCACCGGCGGACCGCGACCGGTACGGCGCGGACATCCGGCTGCTGCTGGCGGAGCGGCTCCCGAAGCGGGTGCGCGGCTGGCCCACGAATTTCCGGCGGAGCGACGATCCGCTGGACCCGGTCGGGCGGATGCTGCCGACCGAGGGCCCGGTCGATCACCGGGTGGATGTGCACGAGGCGGGCGCGTGGCTCTCCGAGCGGCTGGGGCTGGAGTGGGCGGGGGCGGTCCCGGCCGACCGTGAGTGGCTGACGGTGCCGCAGCAGCGGCTCGCCGAGGTGACCGGTGGTGCGGTGTTCCGCGACGACCTCGGTGTCCTCACGGCCGCGCGGGGCGCGTTGGCCTGGTACCCCGAGCAGGTGTGGCGATATCTCCTGGCGTGCCAGTGGCAGAGGATCTCGCAGGAGGAGGCGTTCGTGGGCCGGTGCGCGGAGGTCGGCGACGACCTCGGCTCCGCGCTCGTGGCCAGTCGTCTGGTGCGGGATCTGATGCGGCTGTGTCTGCTGCTGGAGCGCCGGTACGCCCCTTACGGCAAATGGCTCGGCAGCGCGTTCGGGCGGCTCGCGGTGGCCGAGTCGCTCGCCCCGTCGCTGCGCGGTGCGCTGGCGGCGACGGAGTACCGCGTCCGGGAAGGGCATTTGGGCGATGCCTACGAGGCCGTCGCCCGGATGCAGAACGCCGTGGGTCTCACCGATCCGGTGGATCCGGGCCGCCGCCCCTATCACTCGCGCCCCTTCCTGGTCCTGCGCGCCGAACGCTTCGCGCGGGCGCTGGCCCGGACGGTGACCAGCCCGGAGCTTCGGGGGCTGCCGCTGGTGGGAGGCGTGGACCAGTGGGCCGACAGCACCGATCTCCTCGGCCGGCCCGACGCGGTTCAGGCGATGGCGCGTTCGCTCGGGCGAGGAGTCCCGGAGCGGGCCGGTCAGTAGGGACTGTCGCCGTACGCCACCGGGTGCGCCTCCAGTTCCGGAGTGGCCAGCAGTTCGGCGATCAGTTCCCGGGAGCCGCCGACATAGGTGCTCACCAGGTCGACATCGCCGCCCAGACACCAGGCGCGGTCCTGCGGCCACCACAGGTCGGGCAGTTGCGACCAGTGGTCCGTGTCCGCCGGAGAGACGGCTTCGGCGAGCGTTCCGGAGAGCAGCACCTCGTCCCGTCCCGGGGTCTCGAAGGTGGGCGTACCGTCGAAATCCCACACGCCGTAGCCGGCCCACAGGCCGAACCAGCACTGCTCGGGGGTACTGGTGTGCCGGGCCAGGACCGGTATCAGCGCCTCGGCCACACCGGGCGGGGTCGGGCCTTCTTCCGGGTGCTCGTCCCAGACGCCGGGCAGACCGTACTCGGAGGCGTTGTGGTAGTCGCGGTCCGCCCCGATCACGCCGTGCCACTCCATGAGCGGTGCCGTCTCACGCCCATGGGCGGCGGCGGCCGTCTCCCACCGCACCGGCCGTTCGTCCAGCGAGGCCGGATGCAGCACCCGTGCGTAGGCCTCGAACCCGGGCGCGGCGACCCCCGCCACCGTCCCGAAGTCCCCGTGCCCCGGCGCGCGCTCGGTGAGCCAGCGGGCCGGGCTCAGATCGTCGTTCCGCACCCGCAGGCGTCCGTACCGTTCGGGGGCGGGTTGTACCGTGCGAAAACTCTCCATTCCGCACAGTCTGCCCTGCCGCCCCCGGGCCGGGCCCGCCCGGGGGCGGCGCCCGGCTCCCCCGGGGCGTCGCCGCGCTACGCGACCTTCGGGCCGCAGCGCATCCCGATGTAGACGCACCCCGTACCGTCGGGGAGCTTGGCGAAGACGACGGGCGTGTACCCCTCGCTGAAGGCCGCGCCCACCCCCGTACCGGCGAAGACGGTGTCCGTCACCGGCACCAGGTCGATGTGCAGGGGCTCGGAGAAGTGCTTCATGCCGTCGACGAACTCGTACAGCACATGGCCGGCGCCGTCCCGTTCGGTCACGGTGATGATCACGCCCTCGCGGCGGTAGACGCCGACGAGCGGGGTGAAGTCGACCACGGGCGGCCGGGCGGGCGGGGCGAAGGGCTCCGGCATCGTCACTCCGGCCAGCTCGGCGAGGAGTTCCCGGTAGAGCGCCGCGTAGAGTTCGCGCGCGCCGCCGCCGTTGGTGAGCAGGGCGACCGCCACCCCGGCGGAGGGCACCACACGGAGATAGCCGTACTGGCCGATCGACGCGCCGTCGTGTCCGTAGCCCTGGACGCCGTCCCAGTCGTAGAGGGTCCAGCCGAGGCCCCAGCCGTCGGCGCTGACGGTCCACTTGTCGGGGGACTCCGCCTCGCGCCGCCGCATCAGCGCGGTGGTCTCCTCGGACAGCACGCGTGTGCCGTCCTCCGCCAGACCGCCGTTGAGGTGCATGCGCGCGAGCCGCGCGAGATCGCCCGCCGTGGAGAGGACCCTGCCGTACGGGCCCGCCGAGCGCGGCATCAGGTCCCAGCTGGGCGCGGGCTCCGGCTCCTGGCCCGGTTCGCCCAGGTGTCCCATCGCGGTGCGGAAGCGGAGTGCCTCCTCGGGGAGTGTCATCGTGTGGGTGACGCCGAGCGGGGCCAGGAGGAGGTCCTTGAGCGCCTCGTCCCAGACCTTGCCGGTCACCACCTCGGTGATCCGGCCGAGCACGTTGTAGCCGATGCCGCTGTACGAGATCGCGGTGCCGGGCGGGCAGTCGAGCGTCACATTCCCGGCGGCCTCGACATATTTGGCGAGGCAGTCGTCACCGCGCCCGCTGTCATAGGTGAAGTCGCAGGTGAGGCCGCTGGTGTGGCTGAGCAGCCGGCGGACGGTGATCTCCCTGGCCACCTCGGGGTCGGGTATCGAGAACTCCGGCAGGATGTCCGCGACCGATGCGTCCAGGTCCAGTCGGCCCGATTCGACGAGCCGCATGATCAGGGTGGCGGTGTAGATCTTCGCGATCGAGCCCAGTTGGAAGACCGAGTCGGTCGTCGCCTCCACGCCGGTGCCCCGGTGGAGTACGCCGCCGGCCAGCTCATGGACGGTCCCGTCGACGAGGATCGCCAGCGAGGCGGCCGGTACGCGGTACTTGACGCGCAGTTCGTCGAGGCGGGCCTGCCAGTGGGCGAGGTCCAGCTTGCGGCCGGCCGAGTCCCGGGTTCCCCACTCGCCCCTGACCTGCCAGTTGCCCTGCTCGTCCCAATTCACGTTCCGCGGCATGCGTCTGCTCCCACCTGATGTGTACGAAGCTGCTCGATGACTGCTCGGTGCGAACACTGTACGCATGACGGAACGCTGTACGCAAGAGGCGTACAGCGTGCGCTACCGTGGGGGGCGACACCGCGACGAGTGGAGATGAGGCCTTGTGCCAGCCGAGATGAAGCCGACCGAATCGGTGTGGACCCGGCCGCGCCCCCGGCAGCGGGAGCAGCTGACCCGTGAGCAGATCGTGGCCGCGGCGATCGAGTTGCTGGACGCGGAGGGCGTGGAGGCGCTCAGCATGCGCAAACTCGGCACCCGCCTCAACGCGGCGGCCACCTCCCTCTACCGGCATGTGGCCAACAAGGACGAGCTGATCGAGCTGGTCGTCGACGAGATCTACGGCGAGCTGGCACCGCCGCCGGCCACCGCCGAGCGCGCCCGGTGGCGCCCGGCCGTCGCCGGCATCGCGGCGGAGCTGCGCGCGATGACCCTGCGCCACCCCTGGATCGCCCCCGAGATCGGCCAGACCGGCCTGGTGCACGTCGGTCCGAACGCCGTGCGGATGACATCGGGGCTGCTCGCGCAGTTCGAGGCGGCGGGCTTCCCCGCGGACGAGAAGGACCAGGCCGCGGGGACGCTCATGGCGTACGTCATCGGCATCGCGACCACCGAGGCCGCGTACCTCTCGGCGATCGCCCGCAGCGGCAGGACCGAGCGGGAGTGGGTGGCGGAGCTGCGTCCGGCCTTCGACGAGGCCTCCCGGGAGCACCCGGGGCTGCGCGAGGGAAGCTCCGCCCAACAGGACACACACCCCCGGCGGATCCGTGACGACGCCTTCGACTACGGCCTCGCCCGGGTCCTCGACGGCCTGGCGGCCCGGCTCGACGCCTGAGCCGGACCGGAGGAAGATGGAAGGGGCGGGGCCCACCGGACGCGAGACGGGTGGTTGAGGACTCAATGAGCGAGCGGGGCAAGCGAACTGACGAGCCCCGGCACCGGGTGCGGATTCCCGGTTTCACCAGGGAGGACACCGAGGTCGGACTCGGCGACGCCGTCGCCCGGATGACCACGGCGGTCGGCATCCGCCCCTGCGGCGGCTGCGGCCGCCGGGCCGAGTCCCTGAACCGCTGGCTGGTGATCGGCGGCGTCCGTACGCCCCGCTGAGGGCCCGTCACTCCGACGGGTAACGACGCAACGGTACGGAAAGCGCGATCGCGACGCGAACCGGGAACGGCCGGGGCACGAACCGTTCCGGCGTGAGCGCGTGTGCGAGGAGTGACCGATGCAGTCCGAACCGATGAGCACACCGATGGACCTCCCGGCGGACCTCCCGGCGGAGAACGAGACGGGCCCGCCGCCCGAAGCCGCCCCGGACGGGCCCGGCACGGCACCCGAGCCCCCTTCCGTCACCCAGGCCTGCTGCGATTGCGGCGGCGACACCGCCTCCGGCGCGGGCGGCCACGACGGATCCGCCGCGCGGCGCGCGGAGCCCGCCCAGGTGTATGTCCTGGGACGGGTCCGCGCCGTGTTCCCCGACATCTCCGTACAGCAGGAGTTCAGCCAGGTCGCGGGCGAGGCGGAACAGCCGGACGCGACCGACGACGACGCCCTCTACCGGGTCCTGTCCGACCCGGACAACCGTTACATCGCCCGGCAGATGTGTTACGTCCTCTCCGTCCAGGGCGTCGACACCTACCTCCTGACACCCGCCGACCCCACGGACCTGCCCGAACTGCTGGAGGCGCTGCGCCCGGTCGCCGACCGGCGCGATCTCGCCGTGATCGTGGGCCATCTGGGTCCCGTCGCGCCCCCCGGCGCGTGCCAGGGGCTCTCCGTCCCCGTGGTGAGCGTGGAGAAGATCTGGGCCTTCGACAGCAAGGAGCTGATCCAGGCGATCGAACGGCCCACCGGCACCTCGCGCAAGCACTTCGAGAAGGCCGCCGGGGCCCTGCTCGACCGGCTGCTCCAGCTCAGCGACAACGCGGGCACCGCGCCCGCCGACCGGGCCCTCAACTACCTCACCGTACGGAACCAGGAGATCTATCAGAGGACCAACGAAGCATACACCGACGGCTACACCCTGTCCGCGGTGGAGGCGGTGCCGTCCCGGCTCAGCGGGGCCCAGACCGTCATCACGGCGATCTTCTCCTACACCCACCGGCGGACCAATGTCACGGAGAAGTGGTCCGTCCGCGTCGGCGTCGACGGGCTCTTCCCCTATCCCGTGACCCCGTTCCAGACCTACTACAACCGGTAACCGGTGAACCGAAGAGAGGCGAAGGGAAATGCGTATTCCTGGATTCGCCGTCGACACGGCGGCCCCCGGGGCGAAGGCGGGTGACTTGGTCCTCCCCCAGCAGTTCACCTGCGAGGAGGAGTTGGGCCCGGTCTGCCGCAACCGGTGCAGGGGCTCCTACGATTTCAGCGGCTGTGTACAGAGGTGTCTGCACCGGCTCTGCGACAAGAAGCGGTGACTTCCGAATGAGTGTCCCCGGATTCACCCGTACCCGTACGCGACCGGCGCGCGTCCCGGCCGGCGATCGGCTGCTTCCCCAGGAGATCTCCTGCGAGAGCGTCGTGGGCCAGGACTGCCGCTGGAGCTGCGAGGGACTCGAATCGGCCGACTACGACTGCTACGGCAACTGCGTGGACCAGAAGTGCCGGTACTGGGACGAGCTGGGGGTCGCGGTCGTATGAGAGTACGAACGAGAGGTACGAGAGACCGTACGAGCATCCCCGGCTTCGCCCCCGTCCCGCGTTCACGGCCGGACGACCGTGTGTTCCCACAGCTGGACACCCACTGCGACAGTCTGTGCATCAGTGTCTGCGCCGACCAGTGCGAGGACGTCCCCTCCTACGCGGCGGGCGACTGCTACAACAACTGCGCGGCCACCTGCCACGACGACTGCGATCCGCTTCAGACGCTGCCACCGCCCGGCTGAACCCGCCCGGCCGAACCGCCCGGGCGGAGAGAAGGTGACCATGGAACCGCTGGACCTGGCCGGTCTGACGCCCCTGAGGGCGCTCACGACCGGCCGGTCCTCTGTCGTCGTGGGGCTGATCGACGGTCCGGTCGCCCTGGACCATCCCGCTCTCGCGGGCCGTACGGTACGGGAGTCGCGCCCGCCCGGTCCGAGGGGCTGCCGCCGGGGCGATGTGTGCTGCGGGCACGGCACATTCGTCGCGGGGATCCTCGTCTCGGCGACGGGCGTCTGCCCGGGGTGCGCCCTGCTGGTACGGCCCCTCTTCACGGACCGCCCGGCGGGAGGCGGCCCGGCGACCTGTCTGACCGGAGTGCGCACCGGGGAGCTGGCCGAGGCGATCACCGAGACCGTCGACGCGGGCGCCCGGGTGCTGAACCTCAGCATGGCGCAGCCCGCGCCCTCCGGCGTACCGGACCGCGCGCTGGAGGCGGCACTCGACCATGCCGCGGACCGGGGCGTGATCACCGTGGTCGCGGCCGGGAACCAGGGCCGGATGGGATCCTCCGTGCTCACCCGCCATCCCTGGGTCGTCCCGGTCGTCGCGTACGACCGCGCCGGGCGGCCCATGCCCCAGTCCAATCTGGGCATCTCGATCGGACGGAACGGGGTCGGAGCCCCCGGCGACCGGATCACCGGCCCGGGCCTCGACGGATCCCCGCGGACCGTGAGCGGCACGAGCGCCGCCACCCCCTTCGTCACGGGCGCGGCGGCACTGCTGTGCTCACTGTTCCCGGCCGCCTCCCCCGCCGCCGTACGGTACGCGCTGACCCGTGCCACGGCCCGCCGCCACTCGGTGATCCCGCCGCTGCTCGACGCCTGGGCGGCGTACACCGCGCTCCGGGACGGGCATGCGCTCACCCGGTGACACGAGGAGCGGGGAGCGGGGAGCCCGGGAGACGCACATCACATTCGCCGATGTCACATCCTGCCGGGCTGTCCCGTCGAGAAGGCACAGACCCGAACAACGGCAAGGAGTGCACCACCATGGATGCCCGCTTGAACCTCCTCGACAACGCGGTCACGGCCAAGGCCCTGCGGCACATCATCTCGGCGGCCAAGGCCATCGAGGGCTCGCCGCTGCCGGCCTCGACACAGGAGCTGGTGAAGATCCGCGCCAGCCAGATCAACGGCTGCGGTTTCTGCGTCGACATGCACACCAAAGAGGCGGCGCACGCCGGGGAGACCTCGACGCGCCTTCATCTGATCGCGGTCTGGCGGGAGGCCACGGTCTTCACCGACGCCGAGCGCGCCGCCCTGGAGCTGACGGAGCAGGGCACCCGCATCGCCGACGCGGCGGGCGGGGTCACCGACGCCGCCTGGGCGAACGCCGCCAAGCACTATGACGAGGACCAGCTCGCCGCCCTGGTGTCGCTCATCGCCCTCATCAACACCTTCAACCGCTTCAACGTCATCGTCCAGCAGCCCGCCGGGGACTACCGGCCCGGCCAGTTCTGACGATCGGCAGGCAAAACACCCCGGGCGCGGTGGGGCGCACCCGGGGCTGTGCCGCCGGAAGCCCGCTCTAGCGAGTGACGGGAAGCCGGGCCAGCAGGGCCCGGGCCCGCTCGGCGCGGACGCTGGCCTCGATGAACCGCTCCCCCAGCTCACGGCAGCGGAGTACGGGGTCCTCCGGAGGCTCCGTCAGCACGGCGGCCTCCGTGGCGACCGCCGCCCATCCGTCGAACGCCGGAGTGGGGTCGCTGCCCAGGGCCCACATGCAGCACGCCTCCCCGAGCCGGGCGCTGAGGAACACCTCGTGGAGCCCGGTCGCGGTCTGTCCGTCGAGGGCCGCGACCAGCTCCTGACAGAGCGCGAGCGCCGCCCGCACGTCGGAGGGCTGGGCCCTGTCCCCGTGGTGGAGTCTCACGTCCGCGCACAGCAGCTGGATCCTCGCCGCGAGTTCCGTGCGGAGCCCCCACGCGCGTACCGCGTTCCGGCGCACCGGCTCCAGCGCCGCGCAGTCCGGCCCCGGCCCCGGCCCGTCCGACAGCTCCCGCCGGGCCGCGTCCAGGGCGGCCTGCGCCTCATCCGTCCGGAGCTGGGGGGTGTCGCGGTGGGCGCCGCGGGAGCGCCTGTGCCCACGCGCCCGGACGGGCGGCGCGGGGCTCGTCCGGTCCGGTTCGCGGAAGGGGAGGGTCGGGTCGTGGGTCATACGGGGGATCGGCTCGGGGTCGCCCTCGGCGGGCAGGAAGGGATGGTACGCCGCGTGGACCTCCTCCGCGCTGCCGAGTCGGCCCTCGACCCGCTTGACCAGCATCCGGTCCACGGTCCGGGCCAGCTCCGGAGGGAGCCCGGGAGCCCCCTCGGCGACCGGAGGGGCCACTCTGTCGGACGTGTGGTGGTATTCCAGTCCGCCTTCGGGGGTCTCGTGGAACGGCCAGCTGCCCGTGTGCAGTTCGTAGACGATGCAGCCCAGGGAGTAGATGTCGGACGCGGGGCCGACCGCTCCGCCCCAGAACTGTTCGCGAGAGGTGTAGCCGGGGGTGTTGGGACTCATGTAGCCGGGCGCGGTGTGGCGGGTCGCGCTGGGGTCCGTCGGCAGGGCGATGCCGAAGTCGATCAGATGGACGACCCCCCGAGGAGTGATCATCACATTGTTCGGATTGAGGTCACGGTGAATGACGCCGTGCCGGTGCGCGCAGTCGAGTGCCTCCGCGATCTGCACCACGATGGAGGCGACAACGGACGGTTTGAGCGCTCCGTAGGTCTTGATGAAATCGCAGAGGGACACTCCATCGATCCACTCCATGACCAGGTAGGGCGAACCGTCGTGGTAGCCCTGACCCAGCCAGGCGGGAATGGAGGGGTGTCTCATCTCCCGGAGGATGACGCACTCCCGGAGGAAACGCGCCTTCAGACCGGGCTCCACGGACTTCACGCTGGTACCGGCCTGCTCGGCCACCTCGGCGGGGTCACGGAGGACTTTGACGGCGACCCAAATGTCGGCTTTGAGGTCGCGCGCCTTCCACAGCACGCCGAATCCGCCCTTGAAGAAATGCTCCAGACGGTAACGGCCGTCCAGAACCAACTTTTCTGTCATGAATTCGCGTTCCGCGCCTTCCCTCTCGCACCCGGCCACGCCCATCCGCACACGGACCAACGGCCACAGGAGACCGCTGACCCGTTCATGCGGCCCTCCACTCTACAGACAGCTACCGATGTAAAACCCTGCGTTGACGTTACTGGCCCGCCATGGTTCTCTGGGCCCCGCCCGGGACACCGCCGCCCCGGTTCGAGGAGGCCGCTTCCATGCCCAACTGGCCTGCAAATTTGGCCACTTCGGACGAGCTGGCCCTGATCCGCACCGGCCTTCCCCTCACCCGCGAGGACCCCGCCGACTGCCCCGCCCAGCTGGCGATCAGGGCCAGACCCTGGCTGAGCGCGGCCAACCGGCTGCCCTCCCACGAGCCCTTTCTGACATTCGCGCTCAAACCGCTGATGTCCGCTCTCGACCGCGTCGAATTCGGCGGACTGACCCCCGAGGAGGCGATCGCGGAACTGCGGCGCACCCGGGGGGCCTTCGGGCGCGGCCGCCCCGCGCACGGCGGACTGATCGAGTGGACGGCCGAGGCGCTCCTCCGCTATCTGCGCCACCGCGGGACATGGTGCCGCGACCGTGGCTCGGACGGCCCGCCCACCCGTGCGGTGCGGGATGAGTGGGTGGTGCGGAATCGGTTGCGCGATGACGCCGGGCACGACGCGCGCGGCGCGCGGATCTACGAGCGCACGGCCTGGGGGCGGCGGTACGCCTCCGCCGACGGCTCGGTGCGCGAGCTGTGGCTGCTCTCCTTCGGCGCGGCGAAGAAGGACCGGCCCGCCGCCGAGGTGGCGGCCGCCGCCTTCGTCACCGCGTTCGGAGAGCCCTGCCGCTCCGGGTACGACCGGGAGCGCGGCCGTACGGAGCCGTACACGGCGGTCGCACCGTACGGGCCGACGGCCGGACCCGACCGGGTGCGCGTGATCGACTTCGGCTGCGGCGACGGCGCGGCCGAGGTGACGGCGGACTGTACGCCCGCCGAGGCCGCGCGCGCGTCCGAGCGGAGCACGGGACCTGTTCTGGCGCGGGTGGTGGAAGGGTCCGAGCGGCGGCCGGGGCGCGGCTGTGTCGAATGCCCCGGTGCCGGGCGCTGCCCCGCGCTGCCCGGACCGCCTTCGCAGCGGGCGGCCGGGGAGCCGCCGGGGCTGATCGGGCTGAGCCGCGCCGACCGAAGCCGCAAGCGGCGCAGTCTGTCCGCCAGTGATCTGCGGGCGTACACGGAGTGCGCGGCCAAATACCATCTGACCCGGGAGCTGAAACTGCGCTCGCCCCGGCCGGAGAACCCGGCCCTGCGCCGGGGTCGCGCGGTGGACGCACTGCTCAACGAGCGGCACACGCTGCGAAGGCCGCGCGGCTGCCGGGGCCTTCCCGCACCGGCACCCGAAGTCTGGGCCGGGCTGCCCGAGGACGCCGCCCTCGCCGCCGCGGCGATGGTGGAGCGGCACGCGGCCCTGTGCCCGCTGGACCGGCTCGGCCCGGCCGAGGAGGTCCGGGTGCAGCCGCAGGTCACCGCGTACGACCCCGCACTCGATGTGGTGCTGATCGCCCAGCCGGATCTGCTGCACACCCGGCGCGGCGGATGGGTCTGGCGGGAGACGAAGACCCGGGGCGGCCGGTTGTACGACGGCCGCTCGGTGCTGGCGGCAAACCCCCAGCTCGCGCTGGCCGTCCTGCTCATGCGCACCGGCGAACTGGCCGGAGGGGATCATCGCCGCTCCCGGATCGAGGTGGAGATCCTCGGCGCGGAGGGCGGTAACCGGCTGGAGATCGACCCCTGGCGGCCCCGGGTCCACGCCGAGGCGCGGGAGATCGTCCGCGCGACGGCCGAACCCTGGTCGGCGGACGTCTCGTACCGGGCGGCCCCGGACGAGCACTGCCGGGACTGCGAGGCCCTGGACTGGTGCCGGGAGGGCCGCCGGTATCTGGCCGGCGGCGCCGTCGCCACCGGCGGGGCCTGAGGGAAGGCCATGGAGTCCACAGCGGGCTGGGAGAGCGATCGGGGCGTGGCCCTGCTGCATCTGCTCGCCGACGCCGTCGTCGCTCTGGAGGACGAGACCGATCTCGACTCCTTCCGGCTCCCCTACCCCGCCGACGCCCAGCGGGCCCTGAACCACACGGTGCTCGCCTGTCTGTGGCGGGGTGCCGAGCCGCCGCGCTCCGTCCCGGAACTGCTCGACTGGTGCCGCGGCCGCCCGCTCGCGAGCTGGCCCCTGGATCTGCCTCGCGATGCCGCCGGGCCCGGTGACCGGCTGCTGGACGAGGAGAGCGGACTGCCGGCGGAACTGGTCCGCGAGTGGTGGGCGTACCGCGCCGACAGTCCGGCGCGCAGACACGACCGCGAAGTCATGAGCTGGGCACTGCACAAATGCCGACAGCTCAGCCCCGAGGCCTACACGGCATTCCACCGGCTGCTGGTCCAGCGGCCGGTGCTCACGCACACCGAGTGGTTCTCCGTGATCAGCGATCCGCTCCTGATGGAGCTGCGGGACTTCCTCGGCGACCTCTACCAGGACCCGCCCGTCGGCTCTCTGCGACCTGGGCGGGGCTGTGCCCAGTGCCGACGCTGCGGCACCCTGCTGATCTCGGTGGCCGATACGGAGTGGTGGTGCGAGAGCGACTCCTGCCGCGCCCGGAGCGCGGAGCCGCCGATCGGCCGGATCATCGAGCCGGAGCAGTGCGCGGGCCTCGTCCAGCTGGACCGCCCGCTGCGGCAGTTCGTCACCTGGCCCGGCCGCGCGGCGCTGAAGCTGGAGGTGGGGCTGCGCCTGCTCGGCGTCACCGTGGAGATGTGGCCCCCCACCCTCGCGTACACGATGCGGGCGAGCTTTCCCGACGGCCGGGTCTGGGCGCTCGACGTCAAGGACTGGTCGCACCCGGCGCTGCTGGGCAGGACCGCCGCGCCCGTGCGCCCGGAACCGGCGTACGACGAGGCGTTCTGGGTGGTCCCCGACCATCGCGTCACGGCTCGGGCGGACTATCTCGCCGTCTTCCACCGCAACCGCCCCCCGGCGGCCGGGGAGCTGACGCTGCTGTCGGAGAGCGAGGTGCTGCGCCGGGCGGAGCCGCGCCCACGGCCGGCGGCCTCCGGGGATCGTGAAGGAAGCGGCGGCGATGCGTGAGCGTGACACCTGGCATCTGGAGATCACCAGGGGCCTCACCGGCTGGGACGAGGTGCTGATCGACCAGCCCGACGTCAAGCCCGTCCAACTCGCTCAGATCGAACTCGCCCTGCGTCTGCTGCAACACCTCGCTCCGCTGCGCCCGGCCCGGGACGCCTGGGTGCTCCTCGGCGGCTACCCCTTCGCCCGGGCCGCCGGGATCAAGATCGGGAAGCGGGAGGAGACCATGCTCGCGGCGGCCCGGCACCGGCTGTGGACGCTCCGCCGCCACCGGCTGTGGCAGCAGTATCTGGAGATCTACCGGCAGCTGCCCCAGCGGTTGCGCGGCTACCGGATCACGGACGGGGACGGCCCCTTCCGCCAGGTCGAACCGGCCGTCGCGGCCTGGCGTTTCGAGAAGTACGACGCCGCGCTGGACGAGATCCCCGCCTTCGCGCCACGTCGGCTGAAGCTCGCCGGAGCGGGCCGGCACGCCTTCGTCGACCGGAACGGGCCGACCAAGGTGACCATTCCCGCCGAGCTGATCGGGGATCCGGCCCCCGGGCATCCGCTGAACACGAACGGCGACGGACGGGGCGACTCCGGCCCCTTGACCATCCCGCTGGATCAGCTCGCCGCCACCGCACGCTGGATGGACCAGCGGATCGACGGCGACTGGCTGGACCGCTGGAACGGCCTGGAGCTGGCCGTCCGGGACGGGGACGGCTTCCGCGACGGCGGTGATCTGCTCCTGGACGAGCTGCTGCATCTGGTCGGCATGGTGGGCGCGGGCAAGTCGACCCTGATGATCCTCATCGCCGTCTGGGCCGCCACCCGGGGTGAACCGGAGGGCTCCCGGGCCCTTCGGACCACCCTGGTCGTCGGCGACGTCGCCGAGCAGCTGCGGCTGGTGGACACCTTCCGGTCGCTGGAGCTGCGGGCCGTGCCGGTGCTCGGACCGACCACCCGGGAGACGCATGTGCAGCGGCTGCACCGCAGGCTCGCCTCCCAGGGGGAGCGCAATCTGCTGTTGCACGACGGGCCGGGCTTCGACGATCTGAGCACCGTGTGCGTCGTGGACGCCCTCCTCGACACGACGGCCGAGCCCCTGCGTTACGCGGACGGACCGTGCTCCGGGCTCCATCCGCTGGGCCCGGAGACGGAGGGCGGCGGAGAGAACGCCGGGAAGGCCGAGGGGCCGCCGGGCGAGCCTCCCTCGTACCGCCGGAAAGCCCGGAAGGAGCGCCGCGCCGCCCCCGCGAAGGAGCGGCCCGAAGCCGTGCTCGGCGGCGAGGCCCGGGGCTGCCCGCTGTGGAGCGGCTGCCCCCGGCACGGCGCGGCCCGGGAGCAGGTGGCGGCCGAGATCTGGGTCGCCAACCCCTGGAGTCTCGTCTCGACCTCGGTCTCCGCCCATCTCAACGAGGAGCGGCTGCGGCAACTGGAACTCGTCTGTCTGCGCTCCGACATCGTCGTCGTGGACGAGGCGGACCGCGTCCAGATGACCTTCGACCAGATCTTCGCCCCGTCGGCGACCCTGGTCACCCAGGGGCTCTCGGACTCCTGGCTGGACCGGGTGCAGACCAAGAAGATCGACGAACTGGCCCAGCAGGGCCGGCTTCAGCTCACCGACCGCGACATCGCCGGCTGGGACGCCGCCCTGGGCATCGTCGTCGCCGCCACCAACCGGATCTACGCCCCCCTCATCACGGACCCCGGGCTGCGCGGCTGGGTGGACATCGACTACTTCAACACCTGGACGCTCCAGGAGAAGCTGCTCGCCGAGTGGTTCCCGACACTGCGGGCCGCCGAGGACCCGGACGGCACACCGGACGAGCGACTGCTGTACGAGGACGACGAACCGGCGGGCGACGAGGAGGCGTTCCCGCGCTTCCTGCCCGGCGAGGAGCCCTGGGCCGAGCGGCGGGACGAGGTGCAGGCCCTGCTCGACCTCGCACGGGACGACCCGCTGGGAAACAAGGCCAGTTACCGGGGTGACGCCCGGCTGCTGCTGGAGTGCGTGAACGACCTGCTGCACGGTCTGGACGAGAAGAAGTCCCGCGACCGGGTGGCGCGACTGCTGGACCGGCTGCTCCGGGGCTCGCCCTGCCTCGACGGGCGGGTGACGCCCCGGCAGCTCCCCGCCGGCGGCCGGATCGACCCGGCCGACGTCCCGGGCTCGGCGCGCTGGCGCAGGCGCGCGGTGAGCAGGCTGTCCTTCACGCTCCTCCTCTACGCGCTGGAGCGGCGGCTCGACCGGCTGACCCTGCTGTGGCCCCAGGTGGAGGCCGCGCTGCGTCTGGACACCACCGGGAACGAGCTGTCCAGGAAGCCCCCGCTGGACTACGCGCCCCTGATCCCCGAGTCCCCGATGGGAAATGTGCTGGGCTTCCAGTACCTCGTGGACAAGCTCGGCCGGGACGCCGACGAGAAGGACGGGCCGCACAGCGGGACCCTGCGGTTCTTCCGCTGTGCCGGAATCGGCCGCGAACTCCTGCTGGGGCTGCCCAGGCTGGGCAACGGCGGCGGCCCGCCGGGCGCGGGCGGACCGCGCGTACTGCTGATGTCGGGCACCAGTTGGGCCGGAACATCCACCAGGGCACATGTGCTCGCCCCCGTCGGCGCGATCCTCAAACCGACTGAGGAGGCCCGGGAAGCCATCAGGCAGACGGTCTTCCGGACCGGCTTCCTCTACAAACCGGAGAACCCGGGGGAGGCGCTCAGCCTCTCCGGCAAAAAGCTGAAGGACCGGCCGAAGGCGCTGACCGACATGGTCAGCAGCCTCGCGGACAGCGGCCGGTTGGGGGTGGCCAGCCCGCTGGAGGAAGAGCTGAAGCAGATCACCGACCCGTCGCGGAACCGGGCGCTGCTGCTGGTCGGCAGCTACCGGGACGCGGCGGCCGTCGCCGAGCAGCTGCACTCCATGCGGCGGTGGCACGGCCGGGTGCGGGTGCTGACCGCCGACGACGCGGAGCTGACGGAGACGAACCAGGCGGTGGCCGACGACGGCGGCGTCGCCTTCACCTCGGTCACCTCGGTACGCCGCGGCGACCTCGCCTCCTTCGCCAGGGATCGGGAGGCGCAGCTGCTGGTGGCCCCGCTGCTGGCCGTGGAGCGCGGACACAACATCCTCAACGAGGAGGGCAAGGCGGCCTTCGGCACCGTGTTCTTCCTGACCCGGCCGCACCCCCGCGCGGACGACCTCTATCTGTCGGTGTTCGCGATCAACGACTGGGCCTGCCGTTTCGTCCGGGACCACCCCGATGTCCACGGCGGGACCTTCGGCGGACTCGTGGCGGAAGCCGCCGGACTGGACGAGGCCGGACAGGAGTTCAGACGGCGGGCGCGCGCCGAATGGCGCCGTCTGGTCTCCCGCCACTATGTCTTCTCACTGCTGGAGGAACACGAGAAGGTCTCCTTCGCCTGGGACCAGCTCGTGACCCTCTGGCAGGTGATCGGCCGGCTGGTGCGCGGCGGGGTCCCCGCGCGCGTGGTCTTCGTCGACGCCGCCTTCGCCCCCCTTCTCGCCGCCGCTCACGGGGACTCCGCCGGCCGCGTCCCTCGGCGCGCACCGGGTGAACCGGGGCTGCTGCCACGGCTGCGCGAGGTGCTGGAGCCGTACTTCACCGAGCGCACCGGCCCGGAGGCGGAGCTGGTGCGCACCCTGTACGAGCCCCTGTACGAGGCGCTCGCCGCGCTCCTGGCCGAGCCGCCGACCCTGCCCCGGCCCTGACCGGCCCCCTACCCACACCCTCAGGAGGCAGCCATGGGCTTTCAGTACGCCCGCGTCGACCGCGCCGCCGTCCGGCCCGTACCGGAGGCGGGACCGCTCACGGTCCGCTACCGCGCCATGAGAAGACCCGAGGAGTGGAACGCCGCGCTGCTCCGGCTGGTCAACCACGGTCTCCCCGCCGGGGCCACGCCCTGGCGCACCGTTCCCACCCGACGGCTGGAAGGCTCCCTGGGCACCCTCTGCCCGGAACTCTGCGTACTCCCCCGGCCCTTCGGTAACGATCCGGCCACCCCGGCGCACGACCCATGGCTCCTCGTCCCCCGGGACGTCCCCGACCCGCTGCCGCCCGGGGCACTGGAAGGCATGATCAATCTGTGGGCCGCGACCCTGCCGAGGGAGTCCGCCCCGCGACAGCTCGCCGACACCCTGCGGGAGCTGCGGAACGACCCTCCGGTCTGGCACGAGACGGAGATCGAGCTGCTCGACTGCCCCACCAGCGAGGGAGGCACCGCGCTGCCCCGGCCGTACCAGTACCGGCTGACCACCGACTGGCTCGCGCGGCGCATCGAGCGGCTGCCGCCGTACGAGTCGGGCAAGGGCCCGCTGCGTTTCCACGCCGTCCCCCGGGGCCGCCACGACCGGGGCGCGGAGCTGATGTCCCAGGCGCTGCCGCACCCCGGCGGGGGAAAGACCTGGTGGTGGTCGGTGGTGATCCGGCTGGCGCTGCACACCACGCCCTTCGACCCGCTGCCGAGGATCCATCTCTCCTTCGGCGTACGGCGCTGGGCCACGCACCCCTCCGCCAAGACCGGCAGGCTGTATCTTCCGCCCGGACAGCGCACCTCCGTCTATCTCCGCTGCCCGGTGCCCTGGCTGCCGGGCGCACCGCTCACCGGCCGCTACACGACCGCCCGCCTCCAGTGGTCCCGGAGCGCGCGGACCCATGTCTGGCACGAGAACGACCCGGCCGGACTGCTGCGGCCGCTCACCCTCAACCAGCCGTCGCCGCTGCCGTCCCCTGAGGAACTGCTCACCGAACCGACCGCGTATCTGGGCGACGGGCCGGGGGTCCGCGCGACCGTCGTCCACAGCGCCGCCATGGGCACACACGAAGTGGAACGCGGCTTCATGTCCCACCAGCGCTCCCAGCTCTTCGCCTGGGCCTGCCAGGCCCTCCCGCCCCAGCTGCGCCCTCTGCCCGCGCTGCCCCGCAACACCGTCGGCGGCCATGTCCCCCTCAACCCCCGCCCGAAGCCCAAGAGCGCCGAGGAGGGGCGCACACCGGAGGAGCGGCGGCTCGCGCTCGCCTCCGCCGTGCGTTTCCTGTCCGAGGAGGGGTACGGGGACAGGGACGGGGGCCGCCCGGCGGACGACGGCGGGCCGCCGGTGCTCACGGCGCGGCTGGTGTGGACGACCCACCGGATGCGGAAGGAGGCCGTCGGCGCGCTGACCGGTCTGCTCGGGCTGAAGGGGGACGGCGGGGACCCCGGGGACCCCGGGGACCCCGGCGACTCGGAAGATTCGGGGGATTCAGGGGATTCAGGGGATTCGGGGGACTTGTACGATGCCGAGTCCGAGGCCGTGTACGACGACGCCGGTCCGGGCCGTCCCGTCGTCCTGGAGTGGCGTACGCCCGAACTGACCGTACGGCTGCGCTGTCTCCCGCTGGGCGGCCTGGGCGACGGCCTCGCCCTGGACACGGGCCGTACCGCCGCGGAGATCTTCGTCAACGGCGTCGTCGACCGCAGGCGCGCCGTCGCCGATTGGCTCGCGAAGGACGGCGCGCTGCCGGACCGCCCCGGTCTCGCCCTCGTCGAGATCGACCGGGGCGTCTTCGCCCCCGAGCACTCCGACCCCAAGTACGCCCTGCGGCTCGGCTGCGCGGACGCCGGGGTGGTGAGCCAGTTCGTACGGGTCCCCCGCAGGGGCAGGGAGAGCAGCGGCGCGGCGTACAACACCGAGAAGGACGCCCCGCACCGCGCCCGCATGGGCTGGCTCGACGGTTTCAGACAGCTGGGGGTCCGGGTGCTGCCGGAGCACTCGCTGGGCGAGCTGCTGCCGAGCGGACTGCGGTACGCCGCCGTGTGGGCGGTGAAGCGCCGCGGGGACGGGCCGACGCGTACGGCCCTGACGCACCCGCTGCCGGTGGCGCTCCTCATGACGCCCGAGGGCGACGGCAGCGGACGGGCCCGGGTCCACGGCTGGGACCTGGAGAAGGCCGACTGGGTGCCCTACCCGGTCATGCTGATCGGGCTCACCCGTGGCGCGGGGCCGGAGTGTCTGCGGGAACTCGCCGCGCGTCTTCCCGGGGACGGGGCCGAGGGCGACACGGATCAGGGGGACGGGACGGACGGGGCGACGGGAGCCGACGAGTACCGGGGCACACGGCTCCTTGAGGAGCGGCGCAGGACGATGGAGGGTTTTCTCCAGCATGTGCTGCCGACGCTGCGCTCCGCCCCGACGGTGCTGTTCGCCCACGCCCAGAACCTCCGCTCGCTGTGGACCTGGCTCCAGGACGGCCGGGTGGACCGGGATCTCCTCGGTTCCGGCCACGCCCCGCCCGCGGGTCTCGACCCCGATCTGCGGCTGGTACGCGTCCGCGACGACGGCGGCGAGGCGGCGGAGACTCCCCTGTGGTGGGGGATCGGGAGCCCGAGCGGCGTCAACGGTCTGGGGGCCGGTCTGTGGGGCCCGGAGCCGGGTGCCGGGGACGACCCGAGGGTCTTCCACAGCACCACGGAGAAGGCCTCGCCGTTCAAGAAGAGCGCCGTCCAGGCGGACAAGCTCACGCCCCGTCCGCTCTCCCAGGGCCTGCGGAAGGGCGAGCCGACCATCGACACCGACGTGCCCGCCTGGAACCCCCACTTCTCCGAGATCGCCGTGCTCGGCTGCCACCGCGAGGACGGCGACGAGCCCGCCGCCTACGCCCTGCTCGCCCATCAGCTCCGCCAGTCGGCCGACTATCAGGACGCGCTCGCCAAGCCGCTCCCCCTCCACCTCGCGGAGAAGGCCGAGGAGTATGTCCTGCCGCTGCCTTCCTGGGCGGGTCCTCCCGGGGCCTCCGACGACTCCTGATCCACCCGGCCCCGATCGGGCCGGGGCCGGGACCCACCCGGCCCCGGCGACCGTCACCACCGTCGTCTCTCCCGCTCGACGGCCGCGTCGATGTCACGCTCACCCAGCCGCTCCAGCAGGAATCGCGCCTCCTGGAGTGCGTCCAACGCCTCGTGGGCCCGGTTCGCCGCGTTCAGCGCCTCGGCGAGCCAGATCAGCGTCCTGGCCTCCCTGCTCTGGTAGATCAGGACGCGGTAGAGATCACGGGCACCTTCAAAGTCCGCGACGGCCGCTCCGTGCTCCTCCATCGCGACACGGATCCGGCCCAGGCTGAACAGTGCGTACGCGCGCCCGTTGAGGTCGTCCGTCGGGTCCAGCAGGGCCAGCGACCGCCGACAGTGCTCCAGGCCCTCGTCCAGCCGCCCGGCGTCGTAGTGGAGGTTGCCGATCCCGTTCAGGGCGGCTCCTTGCCCCAGCGGGTCGTCGAGTTGCTCGAAGGCCGCTAGGGCGTCGGTGAAGTGCTTCAGCGCCTCGGCCGGTACGCCGCTCTCCCGCAGCAGGACACCGAGGGAGTAACGGCCATGCGCCGCGCTGAAGATGTCCTGGCCGTCATCGCTCACGCGTACGGCACTCCGCAGCTCCCGTACGGCCATCCCCAGGTTGCGAAGTCCCCGATAGGTACCGGCCAGCATCCGATGGACCATGGCCACATCCGCCGGCCCGGCCTCCCGAGCCGCTGCCGCGAGAGCGCCGGGCAGAAAGGCGAGCGCGTCCAGATAACGGTTGGTGCGCCACTGGAAGGTCACCAAGGTCATGGAGAGCAGCCAGGTGTAACGGTCGAGTCCGCGTTCCTGGGCCAGTTCGACGGCGGCCGTCAGTGTCGGATACTCGGCCTCGAACCAGGCCATCGCGTCCGCCACTCCGTTCGGAGCCACGGTCTCGGCGTCGTCGTCCGGGTCGATCGGCAGTCGCCGGCCCGGATCGAGCTTGCGATCGCAGGCCCAGGCGTTGTGCAGCAGGAAATGCAGCATCTGGTCCACCACAGCGGCGCGTTGGTTCTCGTCCTGCCGGTCGGCCAGCTCACGGGCGTAGACACGGATCAAATCGTGCAAGGAATAACGGTCGGGAATGGGCTCGTCCACCAGATTCATCCGGATCAGGTTGTCGAACCCGTCGGAGACGGCGACCCGATCGGCTGGTTCGAGTGCGCGAAGCGCCTCCCAGCTGGCAGTCGGCCCCGGGTGTATCGCCAGTTGCCAGAGGAGCCGCACGGCGAGCGGCGTCAGCTGTCCGACAGAGGCGTCCAGGGACAGCCGGACATTCAGATCCTCCGAGCCCAGGTCCAGGAAGCGCAGCCTGGTGCCAGGCTGCCGGAGCTCGCGGACGACGTCCCCGATCTCCTGGGACGGACGATCCGCGATCCGGGCGGCCGTGATTCCCAGGGCGAGCGGCAGCCCCGCGCAGTGTTCGACCACCTCGGGAAGGAACGGCAGAGCCTTCCGCGCGCGGTCCCCGCCCAGTCTGATCCGCAGCAGTTCGACGGAGTCCTCGGGGTCCAGCAGAGGGACGTCGACCAGCTCGGCCCCTTCCCTGATGGAGAGTCCGTGCAGTCGGCGGCGACTGGTGATGATCGCCGCACTGGCGCCGGAACCGGGGAGCAGGGGGCGGACATGGTCCTCGTCCAGCGCGTTGTCCAGCACCAGCAGAACCGCACGGCGGGCGAGTTCGGTCCGGTACGCGAAGACCATGCCGTCCATCGACGGGTTCAGCCGGGATACGCCGAGGTCGATCAGGAACCTCGCGAGAACCCGCCCGTGCTCCTCGGGCTCCCCCGGTCCGCATCCGCGGAGATCGGCGTAGAGAATGCCGTCCGGGAAGTGCCGCTCGACCAGCTCGGCCGACCGGATCGCGAGGAAAGTCTTTCCCACGCCCTGTCTGCCGCCGATCGCGGCTACCCTGCTGCGCCCCGGCGTCCGGCCGAGAACGGCCCTCTCGATCTGGTCGACCTCGGCCTGCCGGCCGACCAGTTCCGCCGGTTGGGCGGGAAGCTGCCGGGGGCGCGACTTGACCTGGGCGGGCGCGGGACCGGTCACGTCCCGGCCCTGGCCCCCGCCCTGTGTCGCCCCGGGGAACAGCAGATGAGTGACGGGGCGGCCGGTCCGTTTCTCCCAGTCGGAGAGGATCGGGTCGATCAGGCCGTCTTCGCCGAGGGCTCGCAGGGCGTTCACATTGAGCTGGAGCAGATGTTCGCTCTCGGGCCACTCAACGCGCGCCCTGGTGACCCGGTCGCACGCGGAGCGCGTCTCTCCGCACTCCAGCTCGGTTTTCACACAGGCCGCCGTGGTCTCCCGTACCTCGGCGAGGAGTTCCTCCCTCGCCCGCTTGAAGCCGTCGCCGGGCAGGTCCTCCAGCGGCCTTCCCCGTACTTCGCCGAGTGCGGACCGGAGCGCCAGGAGGCGTTCCGGCGCGCTCCCCGCGGTACCCGCCGCACTCAGATGTGTCCGGTAGCGGACGAGGTCCAACTCCTCCGGGGCGAACTGGAGCTGACAGAACCCGTGTTCGTTCCGCTGGGAGATTTCTGGAACAGACTGCCTTAATTGATGAAAGCACTGGCGAATTCGATTAGCGTTCGACTCCTCTCCCGGCCACAGGAAACTCGCGACCCCCGCATGCGGGACGCGATGGCCGGGCGCCAGCAGCAGAACGGCCAGGAGTTGAAGGGGCTTCGGGTTCAGCGGGACCGAGACCCCCTCCCGTCGCACGTCAACCGGGCCCAGTACACGAAATTCCATACCCATCAGCTCCACGTCATTCTCACGACAGCACGCCGCGACCGTCCGTATCGTTGACTCCAACGAAAGAGCATGGCACGGGGCACGGAGCATCGAGTAACGGCCAACTAACGTTTGCCATTTGGCGATTCACCGGAAATCTGCAAGTCTTCTCTCACTCACCCCACGTCGATCCGTCCGATCGCCGAAGTACCGGGCCCGTGTGTCGCATTCAAGGCGCACCCCCAGGCGATCGGAGCGTGTAGCCAGACCTCGGGTGTTCCAAGAAGTAATCGAAAAGACGTAGTTAGGATTGATCCATGAGCACAACGGAGCACGAAAACTCCCAGCATGAAGCCCGTCCGCCGGTAAAGGGCCGACGTCCCGAGTCGACCGTGCCGCCCCGCCGCCGCCGTCGGCCCCGGCCGGTACCCCAGCCGGCCACAGCCGGACACCACTGCTCGCTGTGGAAGCCGGTGCGGCCGACCGCCCAGCGAATTCACGAGATCGAACTTCTGGCCGAATTCGAGTAGAGGCAGCAGGGCTCGGAAGCGGCTTCAGGAAAAAACCTCATAACAGGCGGGCCGGGGGTGACCCCGGTCCGCCTGCGGCATTTCTGAATAGACGCGCAATCGCTTATCCATTCGAATGGCGAGGCCCTTCCCCACCTCGACGGGACGAGTGCGGCTACTCCAAACCGCGTGCGGCGCACTCGATCAGGTGCCGTACCCCGTGCGAGGGAGCCCGACAACAGCCTTGCGGGATCCGGGGTTTGTGCTCCACGACACCGCCGACTCGCGTTCAATGGTGGCCGGTCAGGGTTCGCACGGACGTACGAGAAGGCTTGGCCCCGCGCGGCACGGGCGGGCGGGGCTCAGGCGAGAGTCGATCGAGAGGAATGTCCGGAATGAAGAAGCGCAGCAGATCGCGGATATGGCTCGGCGCCGCGCTGGCGGCTCTGATGTCGTCGTTCGCGCTGGCGCCGGGGACCGCGCAGGCAGACTCCGAGCGCCGTTGCTCCGGGGGGTATGTGGCCATCACCTTCGACGACGGCCCGACGGAGACGACGGACGAGTATCTGGAGGCGCTGCGCGAGGCCGGACGGGTCCGGGCCACCTGGTTCGTGACCGGCTCCCTGGCTCAGGCGCGACCGGAGGGGACTCGGCGGATCGCAGCCGACGGGCATGAGATCGGGAATCACTCGTACACCCACCCGGACCTCGTCCGGCTCGACGCGGCCACCGCGTTCGCGGAACTGCGCGACACCAGCCGCGTCGTCCGGGCGCAGACGGGCCGTGCGCCGAAGCTCTTCCGGCCGCCGTTCGGGAGCACCGACGCGCGGACCCGGCAGGACGCGGCCAGGCTCGGGATGACCGAGGTGATCTGGACGGCCGACACGGTCGACTGGAGCGGGATCCCCGCCGAAACCGTCGTGGCGAACGCGCTCACGGTACGGGCGGGCGGCATCATCCTGCTCCACGACGGTCTGCGGACGACGCTGGAGGCCATCCCGAAGATCGTCGAAGGGCTCGCCGAACGCGGCCTGTGCCCGGGCCGGATCGTGCGCTCGGCCACGCCGGTCGAAGCCTGGCCGGGGCTGACCTTCCACGCCAGGGCCGCGCGCTGGTGACCTGGCGGCACCGGGGAGGCGCGGAAGGCTCCACCGGCCGACGGTCACGCTCCGGCGGCACTCGGTTGCCATGCGGCACGGTGGTTCCTACTCTTGATCGGACTCTTTGACCAGCGCGAGGGGGAAACGATGACATTGACGTCGGGCGCGGAGACGTACAGTTTTCAGGCCGAGGCGGCCCAGATCCTCAATCTGATGGCCCACTCGCTCTACAGCAACAAGGAGATCTTCCTTCGGGAGCTGATCTCGAACGCCTCCGACGCGATCGACCGGCTGCGGTTCGAGCGGTACTCGGCCCCCGAGTCGGCCGGAAATGAACAGGACGAGGCCCCGCGAATCCGTGTCACCTTCGACAAGGACGCGGGCACGATCACGATCGCCGACAACGGCATCGGCATGAGCCGCCAGGAGGTGATGGACAACATCGGCACCATCGCCCGGTCGGGCACCGCCGAGTTCCTCCGGGCTCTCACCGGCGACAAGCGCCGCGATGTCGAGCTGATCGGCCAGTTCGGCGTCGGTTTCTACTCCGCGTTCGTCGTCGCCGAACGCGTGGTACTGACCACGCGCAGGTCCGGACTGCCCTCGGCCGAGGGCGTGCGCTGGTCGTCGGACGGCAAGGGCGAATACGCGCTGGAGGCCGTCGAGCGCGCCGAGCACGGCACCACGATCGTGCTTGAGCTGCGCGAGGGTGAGGACGAACTGCTCAATGAACACAGGCTGCGGTCGATCGTCCAACGGTACTCGGACCACATCAGCCAGCCCATCGTCCTCGGGCAGGACGAAGCCGCGGTCAACCAGGCGTCGGCGCTGTGGGCGCGCCCCAAGAGCGAGCTGACCGAGCAGGACTACCACTCGTACTACCGGCATCTCACCAATGACTACTCGGACCCGCTCGCTTATGTGCATACGAAGGTCGAGGGGCGGTACGAGTACACGCTGCTGCTGTACGTGCCCTCCCACGCGCCGCACAATCTGTGGGTCCCCGAGGCGCGCCAGGGCGTACGGCTGCATGTCCGGCGGGTCTTCATCCTTGAGGACACCGGGCAGTTGCTGCCCAACTATCTGCGGTTCGTCCGCGGAGTCGTCGACTCCGCGGATCTGCCGCTCAATGTCTCCCGGGAGATCCTCCAGGGCAGCCAGGCCGTCGACCACATCCGGTCCAGCGCGGTCAAGAGGGTGCTGAGGCTGTTCAAGGAGCTGGCGGAGGAGAAGCCCGAGAAGTACGCGGACTTCTGGAAGCAGTTCGGCGGCGTGCTCAAGCAGGGCATCTCCGACGACCCCGCCCACCGGGAGGAGATCACCGAGCTGCTCCGCTTCACCTCCACCCGCTCGGCCTCGCGGGACGCCGATGTCTCGCTCGGCGACTACGTGGGCAGGATGAAGGAGGGCCAGGACAAGATCTACTACGCGCTCGCGCCCAGCCATGACGCCGCCGCGGCGAGCCCGCACCTGGAGGCGTTCCGCGCCAAGGACATCGAAGTGCTCCTGCTCGGCGAGGCCGTGGACAACTTCGTCGTCTCCGGCCCGCTGCGCGAGTACCGGGGCAAGCGGCTCCAGTCCGTCGCCCAGGGCCCCGCCGACTTCGGCGAGCTGGCCGACGAGGGCGAGAAGGAGGCCGCCGACCAGGCAGGCTCCGACTACGCCACGCTCCTCGGCCGGCTGAAGGCGCACCTGGCGGGCAAGGCCTGGGACGTACGGGTGAGCAGCCGGCTGACCACCTCCCCGGCCTGCATCGTCGCCGACGGGGTGGAGACCGACTTCACCGTCATGCAGCGCATGCGCGGTTCAGGCCTTCCCCACCAGCCGATCCTGGAGATCAACCCCCAGCACCCGCTGGTCGAGCGGCTCAACCGCGAGGAGGAGGACCCCCGTCTGCGCGACTGGGCGCACATTCTGTTCGACCAGTCCGTCCTCGCCGCCGCCGCGCAGATCGAAGAGCCGACGGCGTTCGTCGCCCGGCTCAACGAGCTGCTGACATCCCTGACGGCCGACGGCTCTGAGACTCCTGACGCCTCTGAGACCTCTGAGACCTCCGGCTGAGCCTCGGAGCACCGGAACAATCGAGCGGGTGCACGGGAGTGCACCCGCTCGGTTGTTCCGGTCCCGGCCTCGATCGTCCACGGCCGTGCACGGCGATGGCGTCCGTCGTGCGTTCAACCGAGCGGCCACCGCAGTTGAACACGTTCGGTCTCCTCCTGTTCGCGCGCGTGCCCCACCGCGTCTCTCGGCCCCGTCGCGTCACGGCGGTCCCGGACGTGACCCGTATCACTCGCTGAGGAAAACCCGTGGCTCCCGCCGCGCGTCTAGCAGGTGTGAAACGGGTTGGGGCGGCAGCGCCGCAGGAACTGGACGAGGAGCGCCTCCTAAGGCGGGTGGCCCGGGGCGACCGGGCGGCCTTCGAGGAGCTGTACCGGCGTACGTCGCCGTGGCTGGCGGTGCGGCTGGGCCGCCGCTGCGCCGATCAGCAGATCGTCGCCGAGGTCATGCAGGAGACGTATCTCGCGGTCTGGCGGGCGGCGGGTTCCTTCACCGGGACCGGGGGTACGGCCGTCGGCTGGCTGTGGACGATCGCGGCCCGCCGTCTCGTCGACGCGTTCCGGCGCAGGGCCCATCACGCCCAGCCGCCGCCCGCCGCGGCCCCGCACCCCGTGGCGCCCGCCGCCGAGGAAGTGGCGCTGGTGGCCACCGTCGGCGGGGACGTCGGGGACGCGCTGCGGTGTCTCGCGCCGGAGCTGAGAGACGTACTACAGGCCATGGTGCTCGACGGACTGTCCGTCCGGGAGACCGCCGTTCTGCTCGGGCTGCCCGAGGGAACGGTCAAGACCCGCGCCCGCCGGGCCCGGACCGTGATGCGGGAGGCGCTGGCATGAACCCTGAACACACATCACACACATCACACGCGTCGGTGCGGCTCATCGAGGAGTACGCACGCGGCGGCACGGGCCTCGCCGTGGACGAGGTGTGGGCCCTGGAAGCCCATCTGGAGAAGTGCCGGGACTGCCGTGACCGGCTGTCGGCGGCCGTCACGGCCGATGCGCCCGCCGTGGCGGCGCTGACCGAGGCCGTCTGGTCCGATCTCGAACACCGGCTGGCCTCGGCGGTCCCGGCCCCGGCGCGCCGGCTCCGGGCGCGGCTTTCGGCGTGGACGACGCCCGCCATGACGCCGTGGCTGGCCATGGTGCTCGCCGTGGCCCTGCTCGCGCTGCTGCTGGACCTGGCGGGACCCGGCTCCGGTCAGGTGTCCCTGGTGCTGCTGCTCGCTCCCGTCCTGCCCGTGTGCGGGGTGGCGGCCTCGTGGTCGCGCGGCCTGGACCCGGCGTACGAGCTGACGGCCGCCACCCCGAGGGCGGGGCTGCAACTGGTGCTGCGGCGCACCGTCTCCGCGCTCGCCGTGGTGATTCCCGCGCTGCTGGCGGGGGGCTGGGCGACGGGGGTGACGGCCGTGCAGTGGCTGCTGCCCTGTCTGGCCTTCACCTCGCTGACCCTGGCGCTCGGCGGGGTGATCGGTGTGAGCCGCGCAGCCGTCGCCCTGGTGGCCGCGTGGGCCGCGGTCGTGGTGGCGCCGACCCTGGCCACCAGCCGTACGGCCGCCGCCCTCCAGACGGAGGGACTGCCGGTGTGGGGGCTGCTCCTCGCGCTCGGCGTCGGCGTCGTGATCGCGCGCAGAGGCGCGTACACCGTGCTGGGAGCCCACCGCTGACCCCCCTCCCCCTTCCCTTGAAGCACTCGAACCACTCGAAGCGCTTGAACCACTCGAACCACTTGAGAGAACCCGTGAGAAGAGGAACCGCGCGATGCCCGCAGTGAGCAGGGCCGACATCGCCCCGACGGCCTACGCCTGGGAGATCCGGGCGAGCGGTCTGAAGGTCAGGGTCGGCAGAGACAAGATGGCGGTCGACGGGCTCGATCTGTCGCTGGGCACCGGCGTACACGGTCTCCTCGGCCCCAACGGGGCGGGCAAGACCACCCTCATCCGGGCGCTGGCCACGGTGCTGCGCCCCGCCGGAGGCGAGCTGGAGCTGCTCGGGGAGGCCGCCGGAGGGCTGGGCGAGCACCGTGCGCTGCGCCGCCGGATCGGCTATCTGCCACAGGAGTTCGGCTACTACAAGCGTTTCACCGTGCGCGAGTTCGTCGAGTACATGGCGTGGCTGAAGGAGGTGCCCAAGGCGGACATCCCCGGTGCGGTGCAGCGCGCCGTGGAGCGGGTCGGTCTGGCCGACCGCGCCGACGCGCGGATGAAGACCCTGTCGGGCGGAATGGTCCGGCGGGTCGGCATCGCACAGGCCATCGTCAACGATCCGCCGATCCTGCTGCTGGACGAACCGACGGTCGGGCTCGATCCGGCGCAGCGGCTGCGGCTGCGGGAGCTGCTTCAGGAGCTGGGGACGGACGCCTGTGTGGTCGTCTCGACCCATCTGGTGGAGGATGTGGCCGCCGCCTGCACCGATGTGGTGCTCTTCGCGGAGGGGCGGCTGGTCTTCCAGGGCACCCCGGGCGAGCTGGCCGCCGCGGGCGGCCCGGAGCACCTGGGCGACAGCCCGCTGGAGCGCGGCTACTCGGCGCTGCTCCAGAATCCCGTACGGGCGGGGGGTGCCTGGTGAATCTCCGTGTCCTGCGCATCGAGCTGAGGCGGTCCGTCGCCCCGTGGGCCGGGGGGATCGTCCTGGTGGCCGCGCTCGCGTTTCTGCATCTCGTTCCCGGTCCGTGGGGGAAGGGCGGCGCGCTGTGGACGGGCCAGTGGACCTCCATGGCCCTGTGGACCCGTCATCTGCTGATCTTCCTGTGGCCGCTCGCCGTGGGCCTGGGAGCGCTCCAGGGGCTGCGCGACCGCCGCTCGAAGATGGCCGAGCTGCTGATCAGCACCCCGAGGCCCGAGCGGCACCGCGCGGCCGCCCTGGCGGGGACGACGGCGCTGACGCTGTGCTCGGCCTTCGGGCTGCTCGTCCTGCTGGGCGCGGTGCGGGTGCTCGCGGGCGATGCCTCGTACACGCATCTCGGCTGGCTGCCCATCTCGCTGGTGGGGGCGCTCGCGCTGGGCTCGGGGGCGGTTCTGGGCATGGGGGTCGCGCGGGCTCTGCCCTCCGTCCTCACTCCGCCCGCGCTGGCCGTGGCCGCTCTCGCGCTGACCAATTTCCTGCGGCAGACCCAGACCTCGCAGGACGCGGTGCCGGTCTCCTTCGCCGTGTCGAACCGGCTCTCCCTGCTGTCGCCGACGGTGTCGGAGGTACGCGAGACGCTTCTGACGCTCTCCGTCCCGGTGCACCTCGGGCAGACGCTCTGGCTGCTCGGCATGGCGGCGACGGGCCTCGCGCTGCTGGCCGCCGCCGGTCCGCGCGCGCGGCTGCTCGCCCTCGCTCCGCTGCTGGCGGGCGGGGCGCTCGCCCTGCTGCTGCTTCCGGCCGACCCTCGTGACACCTATGTCCTGGACCGGGCGGCGGCGGCGCGGGTGTGCGAGGGCCCGGTGTGTGTGACGGCTCTCCGGCGGGAGCGGCTCGACGAGCTGGCGGGTCCCGGCAAGGAGGCGCTGCGGGTGCTGCGGGACGCCCTGGGCGACCGGGCTCCGGTCGCCGTCCGTGAGACCACCGCGCTGCGGGCGCTCAGCGCCACGCCGGAGCGGTCGCGCGACTCCGTGCTCGTCGACTTCGACGACAGGGTGATCGGCGACGCCGGGGGTGAGCGGCTGACCCGGGCTCTGGTCGCCCAGGGCATGGTGCCGGTCTGCCATCCCCGCAGCGACACCGAGAGCGGCACTCAGGAGGATGCCGCGGCGCAGAGCATCGCGGCGGCCTGGGCTCTCGGGGAGGCCCCCCGGCCGCTCGAAGGGACCATGCACTCCGCGCGGCACCAGGCCGACATGGCGGGCCCGGTGTGGAAGAGGTTCAACGCGCTGCCCGCGTCGGAGCAGCGGAAGCGGATCGGTGCCGCGCACGCCGCCGCTCTCTCCTGCTCGGCCGACGCGCTCACGGTGCTGAACGGCGGTGCGCTCCGGTGAGATGGCTGACGCTGTACGCGCGTTCGCGGCACGCGCCCGCCTCGCTCGCCGCGGTGACGGCCGGCGCGGCGGCGGTGTGGGCGCTCGTCCGGATCACCGGCGGGGGGCCGGGGGACCCTCGGCTGTCCACGCTCGTCCTCGCCATGGGGGCGGCGGCGCTCTCGGTCGGTCTCGGCGGGCAGGATCTCGCGTTGGACCGAACGGCCGGGATCCGTTGGATGCCCCGCAGGGCGGCGCATGTGCTGCTCTGCGGCGTGCTCATCGGCTCGGTGCTGCTGGCGGTGCAGACGCTGGGCGGGCAGTCGGCCTCCGCGGGCTTCGCCGTGCGCAACAGCGCGGGGCTGATGGGGCTCGCCGCCCTCGGGGCGGCCTGGTGCGGGGCGCGGTACGCGTGGCTCCCGCCGTTCGCGTGGCTGTCGATCGCCCTCGTCGTACCGCCCTCGGCGGACGGGGCGACGCAGGTGCTGACCTGGATGCTGTCGCCGTCCGGCACGGCGGCCGGGACCTGGACGGCTCTCGTCTTGGCCGTCGTCGGCACGGCGGTCTACGCCCTCGGGGGCCCGAGGCGCTGAGGGTCTCCCGTACGACTTACCGGAGTTGGCCCGTACGGGGTGACCTCCGGGAACCGGGTGCGCGCCAGGCCCCGCCGTGTCGGTGAACGGCGGGGCCTGGCGCGGGACCTGGCGCGGGACCTGGCGCGGGGACCGGAGCAGGACCGGAGCAGGACCGGCACGGGGGCTGACGCGGGGGCTGACGCGAGGCGCGCCCAATACCGCGATTTCCAGACCGACATGCGCGGGCGACAGTGCGCATTCCCGGCCGGTGACGGCTCAACTCCCTTCATAAGCCGAGGTGGAACGGCCTTTGGCAGGCTTGGGACACATACCCCATCTTCACTACATCAGGTGAAAATGGGGGACTTCCTCTCGCGGAGCGTGACCTCGCGGGGTGACCATGTAACGACGGCGCGTCATACGTGTCGGTCTGTCCCCGTTGTCGGCATCCGCCGCACAACCTGGTGAACCGCCCGCGGAGCCGGGCGGCAGTCCCCTGGAGGAAACCATGTCCATCACCACCACCCGCACCGTGCTCGCGGACGTCGACGAGCGCACCGCCGTGCACGCGCTGATGACCGAGCCGGAGGCCACCGTCAGCGGCGCTCCCGTCTACGCGCCGGAGGCGGCGCTCATCCTGCTCGCCGCTCTGCTCCTCTCGCCGAAGCAGCCGCGGAAGTAAGGCTTCCGTCTGATCCCCCTCAGCACTGATCACTTCTGAAGAAGGCGAGAAACCGATGTCGCACACGGACTCCGCACCGTCGGCTGAATACGGGGCGGCGGTGGAGAGTCTGGCCGGGCGCGTTCTGCTGGCGGTGAGCGGCGGGGAGGAGTCCCCGGACCTCGCGGCTCATCTGCGGAAAGCGCTGGACACCAAGGCGGCATTGGCCGCGGTGCGGGTGCTGGGACCTGATGTCTTCGCACCCGCGCTGTTGGCCTCCGTACCCTCCTCGCCGACCGACCGGGAGGTGGTGGCCGAGGCGCTGCGCGTCTTCCCGTCCGCCCCCGGCGACCCTCCCGAAGTCGCGTGGCTGGACCGCGCGACGCTCGCCCTGCTCGCCCGACCCGACAACGGCACGATCGGCACGATCGGCACGGTCGTCGCGGTGGACTCGGCGGCGGACGGCGCTTCCGAGAGCTCTTCGGAGAGTGCTTCCGGCGGCGCGGAGCCCGCGCCCGAGGAGCGGCACTGGCGCCCCTGGGCCCAGGGCATGGCCCGGCTGTCGCCGCTGGCGCTGCCCGGAGTGCGGGGCGAGGCCGCCGAGCAGGCGTCGCGCCGGGTGCTCGATCTGTACCGGGGACTCACCCGCTCGATGCTGCGCCGCGACTATCCGACCACCGCACGGCTGGCCCGCTGGGGCGCACTGGCCGAAGGCGCGGGCACGGCCGCCCTGCCGGGGATGGACATCGAGACCGTGGTGCGCCATCTGGAGCTGTGCGGAGCCGTCGGCGCGAGGACCGTTCTGGACACCACCATCGCCGGCCGGATCGTCGCCGCCCGGCAGAACCCGAAGGAGCGCTCCGCGTGAGCACATCGACGTCAGGAGCACCGGCGAGCAGCAGACGGATCGCCCACCAGGTGGTGACGCGAGCGCTCGACTGGCTGCACACCCACTCCGACCGGGGGGCGATGCCGCCGGAGTCGGAGGCCGCTCTCGCCGACCCCGACGGCTTCTACAAACCGCTGGGCGAGCTGGCGCTCGCCGCGTCCCTGGTGCTCCGCGAGGGCATGGCCTCGGCGAGCGAGCAGCAAGCGGCCCGGGATCTGCTGGACTTCGGCTGGACCCAGCTCGGCTCCGGCGATCTGCTGTACGAGCGGCAGATGCGGTTCCCGATGATGACGGATCCGCTGGAGATGTACACCCACTTCGCACGCGCCGGCTATCGCCATGAGCGTCTGCACACGCTGGTGGCGCATCTGGGCGGACTCGCCACGCACCGGGGCTCGGAGATGATGCCCAACCGCCGTATGGCGGTGGCGAACGCCGCCCGGGTCGCGGAGGTCGAGCGGGAGACGGACTGGTCCAAACTGATCGACGCCACCTGGCTGGGGCACACCCCGGAGCCGTGGATGATCGACTGGATGACGGCCTACTGCATGACCCACACGGTCTTCCATGCCACCGACTGGGGTGCCGATCCCGAGGGGCTGCCCGTGCGGGTGCGGGAGTATCTCGCCCACTGGCTCCCGGCGTGGATGGACATCTGGGCGGAGATCCATGAGTGGGACCTGCTCGCCGAGCTGATCATCGTCGACGCCTCGCTGCCCCGGCCGCAGTGCGATCCGGAGATCTGGGAGCGGCTCGCGGCGGCGCAGCATCCCGACGGGCTGGTGCCGCGGGACGGGAATCCGGTCGACGAGGATCCCGACCAGGCGTATCTGGACAACCGTCATACGACCATCGTGGCGGCCATCGCGGGCACCCTGGCGCTCTCCCGGCACGGAGACACCGTTGTCCTCTGACCTCGCGGGCCCGCTGGGCACTCTTCTGGAACCGATGGCGGAGGCGGCCGACCGGCGGGCGTCCACCGTGATCTCGGTGTACGCGGACGGTGAGACGGCGACCCTGTGCCGGGGGTCCACCGCCCGGACGGCCGGGGTTCCGGTCACCGACCGGACCCGTTTCGAGCTGGGGTCGGTGACCAAGACGTTCACCGCGCTGCTCTTCGCCGACATGGCGGCGCGCGGCGAGGTGAGTCTGGAGGAGCCTCTGAGCGCGCGGGTTCCGCGCTGGGCGCTGCCCCGGGGCCCGGCGGGCGCGGGCATCACGCTGGAGCATCTGGCGACGCACACCTCCGGTCTGCCGAGGCTGCCGCCGGGGCTGCTGCGCACCGCCGTGCCGTACTGGACGACCAACCCCTATCAGGCCTATCCGGCGCACCGGTTGCTGGATTCCCTGGCGCGCACCCGGGTGCGGGGCAGGCCGGGCGCGCGGGTGCGTTACTCGAATTTCGGGATGGGTCTGCTGGGGCATCTGCTCACCTCCCGGGGGACCACGGGGTACGGTCCGATGCTGGAGGCGCGGGTGCTGAGGCCGCTGGGGCTCGGTGACACCTCGGCGGGTCCGGGTGAGCCGCAGGCCACCGGTCACTGGCACGGCAGGCCCCGGCCGCCCTTTGTGATCCCGGCGCTGCCGGGGGCGGGCGCGGTGCGCTCCAGCGCCCGTGATCTGCTGCGTTATCTGCGCTGTCACATCGCGCCGGACTCCCCCTCGGGTCCCGGGATTTCGCTGCGCGGTGCTCTGTACGAGGTGGTTCGGCCGCGCCCCCGTGCACCGGGTGGTCCGGAGCTGTGTCTGGCGTGGACCAGACGGGCGCTGCCCGGCGGTGATCTGTATTTTCACCTCGGTGCCACACGCGGCTTCACCACGTTCATCGGCTTCGGTCAGGATCCGGCCGTGGCGGTCGTGGCCCTGACGAATATCTCACCGACGTTGAGCTGCCGTTTCACTCAGGCCGGGTACGACCTGCTGCGGGCGGTCTCCGGCCGGTCGGGCCGCTGAGCGGCTGAGCGGCCGGGGTCAGCGGGTCCAGTAGGTGAGGTTGCGGAAGCGGGACTCGGCGCGTCCCGTGCCGTGGTGGTAGACGCCGTTCTTGAAGTGGCGGGTGGCCGGGCCCCGGTCGGTGTCGGTGTGGACCAGGACATTGTCGAACCAGACCTGGACGGTGCCGGTGGTCGCGTTGTGCGCGATCTTCACGTTGAACCACTTGTTGTACATGCCGGTCTTGATGACCTTGCCGCTGTAGGCCTTCACCGTGCCGCCGGCCTCGTTGTAGGCGTTCAGCATGAAGTCCGTCGCCGGGGTGCCCTCCGGCCGCTGGACCCGCAGGATCTGGACGAAGGTCGCGCCGTGGGTGCCCGCGACGAGATGGACATCGCCGTCCCACATGTGCTGACCGGCGGTGTACTCCTGGTGCCAGCGCATCTCGGTGCGGGGGTCGGTGGCGCTGGTCGGTGTGTGGGGCTTGTCGGTGTCGTAGACCCACAGATGGTGCTCGCCGTCGGCGGTGTGCGTGTAGCGGTCGCCGACCGCGAGATCGTGCGGCTTCTGCACATTGAAGGTGAACGGGGTCTGCGTCCAGCCGGCCGTGGGGTCGGCGGCGGCACTCGCGGTGGAGTGGGTCAGTCCCAGGCCCACACCGCCGGCGGTCAGGCCGAGGCCGGTCAGCAGGGTACGTCGCGACAGCGTCATGGATGAGTCCTTGTCCTGGGTGCCGCCCTCGTCCTGGACGGGCCTGACCACATACTCCCCCGGAAAAGATCCGCGGCCACCACTGGTGACATGCCGAGCGGGGGGCGGGGGTCCCCGGGCGCCCCCCCGGCGGGGGGGTGGGGGCGGGGGCCTCCCGCGGGCCGGGGGGATCCGAGTCGGGGGCGGCTCCGGGGGGCG
>NZ_BMWG01000005.1:36010-45488 GCF_014651115.1 Streptomyces inusitatus
CCCCTCCCGGGGGGGCCCGGCCCCCATCCCCCCCGGAAAAAGACCGCGGCCCACCCCTGGTGCCATGCGGAGCGGGGGCCGGGTTCCCGCGGCCGCCGCTCGGGCGAGGGTGTCAGAGCCGGATCTTCCAGCTGACCGTGGACTTCAGCGTCGCGGCGATCTCGGGGTCGCGCACCGAGGTGGTGGGGTCCTCGGCGATGACCGACAGGGTGTGCGTGCGCAGATCGAGCAGGCGCAGGGTCAGATCCGAGATCCGCAGCCGGTTCCGGCCCTCGAAGGCCTTCAGCTCCTTGCCGTCCAGGTGCCAGCGGACCTTCAGCCGGCGTCCGTCGGCGCTCGCCAGCCGGGTCACATCGGCCTTGGCCGTGTGGCGCAGCCGCAGGGTGCGATCGGTGGGGGTGACCGGGGTGACGATCTTCGCGTGGCGGTAGAAGCCGGCGATCATCGCCTCGACGCCGGGCAGGTTGAACGGCTTGTCGACGGCGCGCATCATGGAGCTGTCGGTGGGCCGGTTCAGGCCCTTCACAAAGTAGCCGCCGCCTTCGTACGCGCCGACGAGGCCGCCGTCGGGCGAGGTCTCACCCAGCCAGCGATGCCATTTGACGCGCTGTCCGCCGATTTCCCCGGCGGTCAGTGTGGAGATGTTGCGGTCGGCGGGCTCGGGGCCGGTGTACTGCTCGTACCCAGGGTAGCCGGGGTAGAAGTACTCGTCGGCGAGCTTGCCCAGCGAGTGGCCAGTCTCATGGATGGCGACCTGGCCGGACTTCACATTGCCCGCCGAGGCGGTGGAGATGCCTTCGTATCCAAGGGTGGGGCTGGGCTGGTTGTAGCCCGCGCCGCCGTACTTGGAGCTGTTGGCGAGGACGATCACCAGGTCGGCCTCCGGCGCCTTCGCCACATAGCGGTCGACCTTCTCCTGGTCGATGCAGAGCAGCCGCTCGATGCCGTCGCACCAGAAGTAGGAGCCGAGGGCGGTGTCCTTCACGGTGTCCGCGCCCGGGTCGCCGGTGACTCCGGACTGCCGCGAAACGGCGTCGACGGCCCAGACGTTGAAGAGGTTCCGGTAGGTGGTGTACGGCTCGATCGCCGTCAGCTCGGCCCACTTCTCCTTGGCCGCCGCGTGGAACTGGGGAAGTTCCGCCGCCGTGTAGCCGTCGCCGACGATGACGATGTCCAGCCGGTCCTTGGTCGCGCCGTTGTTCAGCACCTCGACGACCTGTCCGTCGTCGGCCCGCTGGGCTGCCGACAGCCGGGGCGAGGGACGGTCCTGTCCGCTCGCGGGCACGGACGTATGGCCGGATCCGGCCAGGGTGCCGTGCTCGGGGCCCGGTATCTCGACCTCGACCTCGGCCGACGGCCCGGCGGACGGCCCCGTACTGGCGACCGCGCCACCGGGCGCGAGGGCCAGTACGGCGGTGACGGCAGTGGCCATACCGGCCGCGGCCACGGCTCGGCGCAGCGCTGAGCGCATGGATCCCCTCCAGGACAAGAATTAAGTGGTGGAGTAACTCTGATGAACAGATGACTTAAATTAGGGGGCGGGCAGAACATGCGCAATGGCCCGCTCTCCCTGAATACTGAGGAGTTCGAGCGACCAAGGGGTTTCCATGGACGAACCGGCCGACATAGGCCGCCGGGTGCAACGGCTCCGCAAGGAGCGGGGACTGACCCAGCGGCAGCTGGCCAGCCCCTCGTACACCCCCGCGTATGTCTCGACGCTGGAGTCGGGCAAGGTCAGAGCCTCCGAGACCGCGCTGCGCTTCTTCGCGGAGCGCCTCGGCACCTCGTTCGAGGAGCTGGTCACCGGACGCCCGGCCCGGCTCGCGACCGAGCTGAGGCTCGGCCTCACCGACGCGCAGCGGGCGCTCGCCGAGGGCGCGGCCGACGACGCGGCGGTCCGCTACCGCCGGCTGCTCACCGACGCGGAGAATCTCGACCTCGCCCCCGAGCGGGCCGAGGCGCTGCTGGGCCTCGGCGACTGCGCGCTGGAGACCGGCGAACTGGACGACGCCCGGCGGCACTTCGAAGCGGCGGAAGAGCTGATGGCCGAGCTGCCGCTGCCCCGGCGGGCCCGTGCGATCCGGGGCCGTGCCGTCGCGCATCTCCTCGCCGGGGAGCTGCGCTACGCCTGCTATCTCCTCGAATCGACCATCGACGAACTCGGCAGCAGCGGCCTGGCCGACCCTGAGGCGCTGGTGCTGCTGTACGCGGCGGTGATCGGACCGTACATCGACATGGGGGCGCACGCCCGCGCCGCCCATGCCGCCGAACTCGCCCTGGCACTGGCCCCGCAGGTCAGCGATCCGGCGCTGGTGGCGGGGATGCACCGGCAGGTGGCCCGTACCTTTCTCGCCGAAGGCCGTATCGCCGACGCCGACGCCTCCCTGGCCAAGGCCCAGTCGATCTACCGGCAGCTGCGGCTGCGCACCGATCTCGCGCACTGCCACTGGATGCGCGGCTATGTCCACGCGCAGAACGGCGAACTCGACGGCGCGGAGCGGGAGCTGCGCACCGCCCGGGACATGCTGGCCGCCAAGCGCGCCGCGCTGTACACGGCCCAGGTGGAGGTGGAGCTGGCCGATGTGCTGCGCAGGATCGGCCGGTTCGACGAGGCGGCCGTCCTGGTGTCGGCGCTGCTGGAGCTGGACGACCGGCACGGCGCGGTCCATGCCGGGGGCGCGCATCGGCTGCTCGGTCTGATCGCCGAGGAGCGCGGCGAGCCCGAGGCGGCGGAGGAGCACTACGTCCAGGCGCTGGCGCTGCTGGAGCGCAGCGGCGCGAGCGGCGATCTGGCCGATCTCTGCCGGCTGCTGGGGGATCTGCTGCGCCGGGGCGGCCGTACGGAGGCCGCCCTCGACGCGTACCGCACCGGGCTCGGCCACCGGGCCGCCCCCGGCACGACCACTCTGGGCCCGCCGCCGTCGGCTCCGCCGTACCGACAGCGCTGACACGGCCCCGGCCCGGCCCCGGGGGTTGTTACGTCGCCATCATGTGCCCGTAGAGACCCCGCCATATGGGGCCGGAACAGTGGCGCGCATGAAAACGATCATGCGCGTGAGCGTGAGTCCGAAGGCGAGACGGCGGACCCTCTCCGTACTTCTGGCGCTGTCCGCCTCCGTCTCCCTGGCCGTCCCCGGCACGGCCGCCGCACAGCAGCCGTCCGGGGCGGCGGCCGTCCCGGTCCGGCCGATCAGCTGGGGCGCCTGCCCCAAGTCCGAGCCGCCCTACCCCGATCCCAGCCCGAACGCGCGATGCGCGACGGTCGAAGTGCCGCTGGACTGGTCGAAGCCGAACGGCCCGAAGATCGGTATCTTCGTCGCCCGGCACCGGGCCACCGACCCCGCGCGGCGGATCGGCGTACTGATGTCGAATCCGGGCGGACCCGGCGCGCCGGGGTCCGACGACGCGCTGTACGCGGACGATCCCTACAGCGGCTACGACCCGGCCATGCTCCGGCGTTTCGACATGATCGGATTTGACCCGCGCGGCATCGGCCGCAGCCGGAACGCCGAGTGCGACGAGACGATCCTCGGCTCGATCCCGGCCCGGCCGCGCGACGCGGCCGAGTTTGAACGGATGCGTGCCCAGAACGCCCGGCTGGCGGAGAGCTGTCTGAAGCGGACGGGGCCGCTCGCCGCCCATATGGACGGCGAGAGCGTGGCCCGTGACATGGACGCGATCCGCGCCGCCCTCGGTGAACGGCAGATCAGCTTTATCGGCCACTCGTACGGCACTCTCCTCGGCGAGCGTTACGCGCGGCTCTTCCCGGACAGGCTGCGCGCGCTGGCCCTGGACAGCGCGATGGACCCGGACCGGCCGGACGCCGAGCGTTATCTGAAGGAGGGCAGCCTCACCATCGACAGCGCGCTGAAGCGGCTGGCGGCCTGGTGCGAGAAGGACGCGGCCTGCGCGCTGAAGGGCGAGGACGTGAGCGCCGTCACCGCCTCGCTGTTCGCCCGTGCCGACGCGGGCAGGCTCCATGAGCCGGGCCCGGGCGGACCGACGCGGGTGAAGGTCGACGCCGACAGGCTCTCCGAATTCCTCACCTTCGCCCTCGGCCGATGGAACCCGGAGTCCGCGGCGGAGCAGTTGGCCGCCCTGCACACCGGGAAGGGCGAGGTCCGCTGGACCTCGCCCGAGGCCAACCTCGTGCCGAAACTGGTGCTGTGCCGGGACTACGACTTCCGGATCCGCGACTACGCCCACTACCGGGCCATCCGCGAGCGGGTCGCCAAGGCGGCCCCGGGTGTCCGCCACAACGCCCAGTCCCTGGACACCGTCCTCGGCTGCCAGGGCTGGACCATGCCGCCGAAGCCTTCGCCCGCCCGGGCGGAGGGCGGGCTTCCGCCCGTGCTCGTGGCCAACGCCACCCATGATCTGGCGACTCCCCTGCCGGGCGCGAAGCGCATGGCGCGCTCCTTCCCGAAGGCGACCCTGTTCACGATGGACGTCGTGGGCCACTGGCTCTACCGCCGGGGCGGTACGGAGGAGGCGATGCGTGTGATCGACGCGTATCTCACCGACCCGAAGGGCTAGGGCCCGGTGGGCCCGGTGGGCCTGTACGCGAAGGGAGCCGGCCCCGCCCGAAATCGATCGGGTGGGGCCGGCTCCTCTCATCGGCGGGTCAGCGAACGTCGACCCGGTCGCTGCCGCTGCTTGTGCCCAGACGGGTGGAGGTGGCGTCGAACACGGCCTTCCAGCTGCCGTCCTTCTTCGCGGTGAAGGCCTTGGAGAAGGCCCCCTTGCTGTTGGTGCGCGCGGTGCCCTGCTTGCTCCAGCTCTTCGCGCCGTCGGCCTTGAACATGATCGTCACGTTCTGGCCGGAGGTGTTGGACCACTTGCCGTCCAGGGTGCGCAGGGTGCCGACCACGGTGATCGGACGGCCCTTGCGGACCGGCTCGGGCTTGGCGTTGAAGCCCTTGACCTCGGTGCGCAGCTTGACGTCGACATAGTCGGAACCGCTGTTGGCAAAGCCGCGCTCGGTGGTGCCGACGTACCGGGCGCGCCAGTCGCCGTCCTTGGAGGCGGTGACCTTGGCGGAGAAGACGCCCTTCGAGTCGGAGGTGGTGCTTCCGGCCTTGCCCCAGGTCTTCGCGCCCTTGGCGCGGAACTCGACCACGACGGGGCTCTTGGGCAGCGGGCGCCAGGTGTTGTCGCTCGCGCCGACGGCCTGGAGGGTGCCGGTGACCGTGAGGGCGCCGCCCTTGGCGACGGGCTCCGGGGCGGCGTTGAGGCCGGTGATCCGGCTCGGCACGGTGGTGACGGAGAGCTTGGCGGCCGAGGTGGTGGCCGAGCCGAGCGTGTTGGTGAACACGGCGCGGTAGCGGGTGTCGTTCAGGGCCCGGGTCGCCTTGACGGACAGCTTCGCCGACTCGGCGCCGGGGACGGTGGTCCAGGTGGCGCCCTTGTCCGTGCTGCGCTCCCAGCGGACCGAGTCGTCGCCGTCGGCGGCGGCGGTGAAGGAGGCGGTCGCGCCGGAGCGCACCGAGCTGGGGGCCGGCTGGCCGGTGACCTTGACCTCGCCGAAGTGCACCGGCACGGCGACGTCCTGGGCACGCGAGGGCATCCAGTCCCCGCCGTGCGAGTTGAAGGTGGCGAGGAAGCAGGCGGTGGCGGTGCGGCAGTCGACCGTCTCGCCGTTTGAGACGAAGGTCTCGGTCACCTTGAGGGTGGTGGTGAAGGTGCCGTCGGCGGCGACCTGGCGGACCCAGGCGGCGTTGCCGAAGGTGCTGGGCACGGCGTCGCCGGGGAGCTTGACGGTCTGGGCGACGTACACGCCGCGGCCGGGGTGATAGCCGCTGCCCGTGACCGTGACCTGGGTCTCCGCGCCGAGGCCGGAGACCTGGCTGACGGTGAGCGTGGGCACGGTGGTGGTGCCGGAGACGGTGAGGCCGTCCAGCGCGGTGCCGGCCGGGTACATCTCACGGCCCTCGAAGGCGAAGACCTTCGCGCCCTCGGGGGTGATCGCCGTGGTGATCTTCTTCCAGTCGAGCTGGGAGCCGCTCAGCGCGCCGGCCGGGGCGGTCACGGTGGCGAGGGCCACCTCCTTGGGCGGGGTGACGGTGCCTTCGAGGTCGCTGTCGACGGTCACGTAGAGCGTGCCCTTGCCGTCGACCAGCTTCAGCCACGGCTTGGAGAGGGTGAGCTTGTTGATGTTGTGCTCGGGCAGGGCGTAGGTGACGGAGCCCTCGAAGCGCAGATTGGCGTCGCGGCCGGCGGGGTCCACCGCGCCGTGGGCGACGGGGTAGGAGATGACACCGTCGGTGGACTTGGTGGCTCCGCCTTCCGCGGTGACCGTGCCCCCGCCGCCGCTGATGTACCGGTACCAGCTGGTCTTGAAGCCCCAGCCGGCCTGGCCGGTGACCAGGATCGGGGAGGCGGCGCGGGTGCTGCCGGGCTTGGGGGTCGCGGCCGGCGCGTCGGCGGCCACGGCCGCCACGGGGGCGGCGGTGGCGGGAACGACCAGGACGCCGGAGCCGATGGAGACGGCGGCCAGCGCCGCGACGGTGGCCAGACGGGTACTGCGGGACATGGACATGCGCGGCATGTCTCCTTCGGGGAGAGGGGCACTCGGGGGTGCGGGGGGCGAGCGTCCAGGGCATGGGCGCACACGGAAGACCGGACTTGTCGGAGTGGGGGACCCGAAGTCAGCACTGATCATATTAGGTGAGCCTTGCCTAAATTGTCACTGTCGCCGTTTCGCGGGGGAAGACCCGGGTGCGGCCTGTTCCGGCGGTCATGGTCCGACGGTCACGTCCCGACGGTCACGGTCCGGCGAGTTCTCGCACGAGGGCGGCGACCTGCTCGGTCTCGATGAGGAAGCCGTCGTGGCCATTGGGGGACTCGATGGTCCGCAGCCGGTCGGCCCCGGGTATGCGCGCCGCGAGAAGGCGCTGCTCGGCCAGCGGGTAGAGCCGGTCCGACTCGACGCCCGCGACCAGGGTGCGGGCGCGGACCCGGCGCAGCGCCGCCGCGGTGCCGCCGCGGCCGCGCCCGATGTCATGGCTGTTCATCGCCTCGGTCAGCACCACATAGCTGCCTGCGTCGAACCGCCGTACCAGCTTGGCGGCGTGGTGGTCGAGATAGGACTCGACCTGGTAGCGGCCGCCGCGCCAGGGGTCCTCGGTGCCCTGCGCGGCGCGCTCGAAGCGCGCGTCCAGCTCCGCCGGGCCCCGGTAGGTGACATGGGCGAGCCGCCGGGCCAGGCCGAGGCCCAGATGCGGGCCGCGGCCGGGGCCCGCGTCGTGGTAGTCGCCGCCGTGCCAGTTGCGGTCCGAGCGGATGGCGTGGAGCTGGATGCTGGACCAGGCGATCTGCTCCGCGCCGCTGGCCGCCGGGCAGGCGAGCAGCAGCAGCGCCTCGGTGCGCTCCGGATGGGTCACCGCCCACTCCAGGGCGCGCATCCCGCCCATGGAGCCGCCGACCACCATGGCCCAGCGGTCGATGCCGAGCCGGTCGGCCAGCAGGACTTCGGCGGCGGTCTGGTCACGGGTGGTGAGAAAGGGGAAGGCGCTGCCCCAGCGGCGGCCGTCGGGGCGGCGGGCGGCGGGGCCGGTGCTGCCCTGGCAGCCGCCCAGCACATTGGGTGCGACGACGAACCAGCGGTCGGTGTCCAGGGCCCGGCCCGGCCCGATGAGCCCGTCCCACCAGCCGGGGCTGGGATGTCCCGGCTGCGCGGGGCCGCTGACATGGCTGTCGCCGGTGAGCGCGTGCAGGACGAGTACCGCGTTGGAGCCGTCGGGGGCGAGGCGTCCCCAGGTCTCGTACGCCATCCGTACGCCCGGGAGTTCGCCGCCGCTCTCCAGCGGCAGCGGCTCGGCGAGCCGGACCCACTGCCGCCGGCCGGGCGGGTCGCCCTCCTGCCAGGCCCCCCGGGCGGGGGGCGGGGGGGCGGGACGCCCCGCGGGCTTGGTGCGGGGGGTCATGGGGGGGGCCTGGCGGGGCGGAATCCGGACTCCAGATCGGCCTTGAGGTCGGCGATGTTCTCGATGCCGACCGACAGCCGCACCAGGCCGGGCGAGGTGCCGGTGGCGGCGAGCTGCTCGGGGTCGAGCTGGCTGTGGGTGGTGGAGGCCGGGTGGATGATCAGGCTGCGGACGTCGCCGATGTTGGCGAGATGGCTGAAGAGTTCCACGGCGTCCACGAACTTCTTGCCCGCCTCCACCCCGTCGCGCAGCTCGAAGGCGAGGACCGCGCCCGCGCCCTCCGGGAGATAGCGCCGGGCCGCCTCGTGCCAGCGGTTGGAGGGGAGCCCTGGGTAGTGGACGGCCGCCACCTCGTCGCGCTGCTCCAGCCATTCGGCGAGCGCCTGGGCGTTGGCGGAGTGCCGCTGGATGCGGAGGCTGAGCGTTTCGACGCCCTGGAGGAGCAGGAAGGCGGAGTGCGGGGCGATGGCGGGGCCGAGGTCGCGGAGCAGCTGTACGCGGAGTTTGACGGCGAAGGCCCCGGGGCCGAGGGCGGGCCAGTAGCGCAGTCCGTGGTAGCTGGGGTCGGGGGCCTGGAAGTCGGGGAACCGTTCGGCGTTCGCGCCGAAGTCGAAGGTGCCGCCGTCGACCACGACGCCGCCGAGGGTGGTGCCGTGTCCGCCGAGGAACTTGGTGGCCGAGTGGACGACGATGTCCGCGCCGTGCTCGATCGGCCGGAGCAGATACGGGGTGGGCACGGTGTTGTCGACGATCAGCGGCAGGCCGGCCGCGTGCGCGACGTCGGCGACGCCCCGGACGTCCAGGACGTTTCCGCGCGGGTTGCCGAGGGTCTCGGCGAAGAGGGCCTTGGTGTTGGGGCGGACGGCCTCGCGCCAGGCGTCCAGGTCGTCCGGGTCGTCGACGAAGGAGACCTCGATGCCGAACTTCGGCAGGGTGTGCCGGAAGAGGTTGTAGGTGCCGCCGTACAGGGAGGTGCTGGAGACGAGGTGGTCCCCGGCCCGGGCCAGGGTGAGGATCGCCAGGGTCTCCGCCGCCTGTCCGGAGGCGAGCGCGACCGCCGCGACCCCGCCTTCCAGCGCCGCGATCCGCTGCTCGAAGGCGTCCTGGGTGGGGTTGTGGATACGGGTGTAGATATTGCCGGGCTCCGCGAGGGAGAAGAGGTCGGCGGCGTGCTGGGTGTCGCGGAAGACGAACGAGGTGGTCTGGTAGATCGGCACCGCCCGGGCCCCGGTGGCCGGATCGGGGGTGGTTCCCGCGTGGACCTGCTTGGTCTCGAAGGACCAGCCCGGGCCGGGGGTGGCGGGGGTGTCGTCGGGGGTGTGACCCGCGGCCACCGAATCGATGGGCTGGCTCATGGCGCTTCCTTCGGACGAGGGTGGTGGGGGCGGGCGTGAACGCTCCGGGATCCCGTTCGCAGGCAAGGTAGCGACCAGAAAATCGAACGTGGAAGATCCGCGCGCGGATCGCCACATTTCCGCAACACCAGTGCAATATTCCTCGTCCGTACGAGGCACGAGCGCCGTGGTCCGCCGGGTTCGGCGGGCCACGGCGCT
>NZ_BMWG01000005.1:45498-55584 GCF_014651115.1 Streptomyces inusitatus
GGGGGGGGGCGCCCCCGGGCGGCCCGGGGGGGGCCCCCGTACGAGGGCCACTGCGGGAAGGAGGCCCGCAGCGGGATCTCGCGGGCTGAACGGGTGGTGATGCCGCCGGAGCCGCCGGGGAGCAGGACGCTCTTCTTGCCGCTGTCGGAGATCAGCAGATCGGCGTCGCCGTCGCGGTCGAGGTCGCGCAGGCGCACGTCCTGGCCGAATCGGGCGTCCTTCGCGGCGCTGCCGGGGATGCCCGAGGTCTGGCGGGTGAACCACTGGGAGCCGGTGCCGGTGAGGCCCTTCTTCCCGCCGCGCAGGATGTGCACGCCGCCGGCCGAGGCGGCGGTGCCGACCTTCTCGCCGGGGACGCTGACGGCGAGGTCCGGGTAGCCGTCGCGGTTGGTGTCGCCCGCCGAGACCTTCAGGCCGAAGTTGTCGCCCGGGGTGACGCCGGTGGCGATGCCTTCGGTGGCCTGGCTGATGTGGCGCGTGGAGACGGGGCCCTTCGCGCCGCCGCGCAGCACGGCGAGGGAGCCCGCGTCGCCGTCGCGGCGAAGGTCGCCGACGGCGAGGTCGCCGTAGCCGTCCTTGTCGAAGTCGGCGATGACCCCGTCGGCGTCGTAGAAGTCGGAGTCGTGGTTGTACGTGGTCAGGGCGCCGGGTGTGATCGTGGAGCCGCCGCGGAGGAACCAGGCGGCCTGGGTGTGGTCGTTGACGAAGCCGTCGCCGAGCACATACAGATCGGTGGCCTTGTCCTTGTCGACCTTTCCGGCGACGAGCTTGGTCGGCTCGATGAAGTCGTGCCCGTTCGAGGGCGAGTGCCGGGTGATCTTCCCGGTGCCGCCGGACTTGGAGAATCCGCCCCGGTAGATGTAGGTGGTGATGTTGTCGGCGACCGCCAGGTCGGCCTTGCCGTCGCCGGTGAAGTCGCCTGCGGCGAGGGAGGTGCCGAGCCGCTCGGGGGTGTAGCCCTTGAGGACGGGCAGGCGGGCGGCGGCGGAGCCGAGGCCGGACTTGGCGCCCCACACGATGGTGACCGCGCCCTGCTCGGAGGCGTTGCCCACCCGCTCGGTGCGGTCGCCCACGGCAAGGTCGGCGTATCCGTCGCCGTTGAAGTCGGCGGAGGTGAGCGTCGCGCCGAAGGCGTCGCGGTATCCGTCGGTGTCGCCTGCCTTGCCGGGGATGCCGGGGCTGTCCTGGGTGAACTTCTTGGTCTTGGTGCCGGGGCCCTTGGCGGTCCCGTAGGTGACGGTGAACGAGCCCCACGTGCCGGTGGCGAAGTCCCGGTGGCCGTCGCCGTTGTAGTCGTCGACGTGTTTGGCGGGGGCGGCGGCCGCCGCTCCCGTCGATACATGGAGCAGGCCGCCGGTCAGCGCGGCGGCGGCTGCCGTCGCGATGACGAGACGGAGGTTCTTCCGCATGGACATGCGCGTCTCCTGCTGCGTACGGGGCCCGGCGCGGGCCCGCGATGGTCTGGTCGCCCGTCCGGGCAGGGCCGCGTGGGGGTGGCGGGCCGGGGCGGCCGGCGCGGTTCGCGCCGGTCCGGCCGGGGTGGTGCCGTGGCTTTCAGGGACGGATACAGGGAAGACACATCGGGGGCGGCAACAGTTGTACGGAATTCAGAATTTCTCTCGAACGATTTCGGGGCGGTGCCGGAGGGGGACACGGTGGCCGAGATGTTCACTGTGCGGCGGCGGCTCCGGGCGTAGGGTGATGCGCCGGTCGGCCGTGCCCGGGGACGGGAGGCCATGGCCACTCGCTCCGTCGGGAGAACGCACTGTGCCACGCGAAGCCGTAGAGATCTCCCCCCTCCCCTCCGGCGGGCGGCGCGCCGTGCGGCGCGGTCTGCTGTGTCTGGCGTTCGCGGGCGCCACCTGGGGAACCACCGGGGCCGCCGTCGATGTCGTCTACCGCTCCAGCGACCTCGGTCCGGTCGCCGTCTCCTTCTGGCGCTATGTCGGCGGTCTGGCGCTGCTGCTCGGCGCGGTCGCGCTGCGTCCGGCCCGCGCGCCGGGCGGGTTACGGCGCAGGGGCACCGGGCGGCGGAGACCGGCGCTGCTGCTGGGGACCGGCCTCGGGCTGGCCGTGTTCCAGACCGCGTACTTCGGGGCGGTGAAGGAGACCGGACTCGCCGTCGGCACCATCGTCACACTGGGGGCCGGTCCGGTGTTCACGGCCGTCGGCGGCCGGCTGTTCCTGGCCGAGCGGATCGGGCGGGCCGGGGTGGTGGCGGTCTGCGGGGCGCTGGGCGGTCTCGCGGTGCTGGTGCTGGGCAATCAGAGGGGTGCGGTCGATCCCCTGGGGGTGGGGTTCGCGCTGCTGTCCGCCGCCGGGTACGCGGTGGCCACCCTGCTGGCCCGGTGGACCGGGCGGCACGGCGGCGGTGAGGACCCGTACACCCTGACGATGTGGTCGTTCGGGATCGGCGCGGCGGTGCTGCTGCCCCTCGCCTGGGCGGAGGGCATCCTGCCGCACTCCGGCGAGCCGGGGCGGGTGCTGCTGCTCATGCTGTACGTCGCGGCCGTCACCACCGCGCTCGCCTATCCCCTGTACTTCGTGGGGGTGGCGGCGGTGCGGGCGGCGACGGCCTCGGTGGTGATGCTGATCGAGCCGGTCAGCGCGGCGCTGCTCGCGGTGACGCTGCTGGACGAGCGGCTCACAGCGGCGACGGTGGCGGGCACGGCGCTGCTGCTGTCGGCGGTGGCGGGGCTCGCCGTGGCGGAGTCGCGGGTGGCCCGGGCCGCACCGGTCCCGCCCTAGGGGGTGCCTTCGAAGCGGCGGGACCGGGCGTCAGGTCCACCAGATCAGCTCTCCCCGGTCGTTCAGGGCGGTGAAACAGGTCAGCAGCAGCCGTCGGCCGGGGCCGGTGGAGTCGCCGGCGGGGTCGCCGCCCAGTACGGCGTGGGCGAGGTTTCCGTTGATCACGCACAGGTCGCCGGTCCCGACCGGGACGGTCAGGGCGGGATGCTCCTCCAACAGCCGGGGCGGATAGGGGAAGCCGCTGTGGGAGAGGCCGAGCCGGGCGCGGGAGCGGTCGTCGGGCTCGACGTTCCACAGTTTGATCTGCCCCGTCCCGGCAGGCACCTGGGGGTAGACGTTGACCGCCATCACCCGGCGCAGCCGCTGGATCTCGAATCCGCGCTGTGCGGGGTCGCCGAGCTGGGCGAGATCGTCGTGGGGCATCAGTTGGAAGGGGCCGGTCCTGTTCCAGCAGACGGCCTTGGAGTCTCCCGCCGCGCGCCCGCCGTGCCGGGCGGCGCGTGCCCCCCGTACCCCGCCCGGGCCGGTGAGCGCCGTGCGGAACGCGGACACCGGGTCGGCGGTCCCCCGGTAGAGGCCGCGTACGGCCTCGGCGGAGTCGGCCGCCTCGGTCAGATAGGCGTCGGTGGTCTTCTCGATGTGGGACGCGCCGACGAGATATCCCTCGACGCCGTCCTCGCCCTCTCCGTACCGGGGGTTTCGGCCGGTGGAGGCCCAGAAGTTCGCGACGATCCGGCGGCAGTCGCCGGCCGGTACGAAGCCGCTGACCAGGCAGGCGGCCAGTTCGCCCCGGAGCACCTTCAGCACGGCGGGGACGTCGGGCTCGCCGCCGGTGGTGCGGTGGACCCGGAAGCCGCCGGGCGGCAGGGCCCTGCCGGTGATCTGCGCCCCGCCCGTCACGGGGTGCCTCCGGCGCTCGCGCCCCGGTGGTGGAGATGCGGTCGGCGGCGGTGCAGAAAGCCGAGCACGGCGGGGACGGGGCTGACGATCCGGGGCCGGGCGTCCAGCAGCGCCCGGTGCCGTTCCCGTACGGCGGGCAGGCCCGACCAGTGGGTCGCGGGGCTGAGGTGGTGTTCCTGGTGGTAGCCGTCGTTGAAGGCGAGCAGGTTGTACAGGCGTCCGTAGTGGCTGACGGAGTCGGCGGCGCGGTCGGCGGGGTCGGCCCCGTAGTGCCGGTAGTAGTTCTGGACGTTGACCACCGTCAGCGCGGTGAAGAAGGCGGGGAGGTAGCAGAACAGGGTCCACTGCCAGGAGACCGCCGCGAACAGGGCGAGTGAGAGACAGTGGGCGGCGCGGTCCGCGCGGACCTGGCGCAGCTCCCTCGTACGGCGCGGCTCCCTGCGGGAGACCAGGGGGAGCAGTGCGGTCTCCCGCTCCCCCACCCGCCAGAGCCGGGTCACGTACAGGGATTCCCGGGCCCGGTCCGCGAGCGAGTCGAGCGCCCCGCCGAGCGCGTAGGGCAGGAGGGGGGTGTGCTCGCCGTCCACGCCGTCGCGGTAGGTGGAGGAGGTGTCGCGGGTGGTGCCGTCGGGTCCCTTGGCATCGTTGTTGAACCGGTGGTGGTTGCGTACATGGGTGAGGTGGTAGGTCTGCACCGACTGGCCGATGTTGGCCGAATTGAGCACCGAGACGAGGGCGTTGAGCCGGTGGGAGGTGAACCAGGGCACATGGGTGAACAGATGGGAGACGACGATGATGTTGTACGCCGTCATCGCGGTCAGCAGGACGAAGGCGGCCGACCTCCCGGCGGTGTGGGCGGTGTCCCAGCCCTCGGCGAGCAGGATCGTGACGGCGAACTGGGCGACGCTGAACGCCAGCAGGAGGGCGTCCCTGGGGGTGTGTCTCCACAGCGGCGCTGTCGGTGTGTCCGGCATCAGAAGTACGCCTCCAGCGTGCCGCGGCGGCGTACGTCCAGGGTGGCGCAGTGGAACGAGCCGCCGAAGCTGTTGAAGTTGCGGAAGTCGCAGGGGATCGGGGAGAAGCCGAACTTCTTCAGGGCCGTGATCATCGGTTCGTCCTGGCGCTCCACGATGACGCGCTCCTCGTCCAGCATCAGGATGTTCATGTTGATCCATTTGCTGGTCATGTACAGCGGATGGGTGTCGGGGATCACCGGCCGGGGGGCGGGCATGACGTCCCAGCCGTCGAAGAGCCTGGGCACCTCGGGCACCCGGTCGGGGTGGATGAGCAGCTTCCCCGGGGCCATCGGGACGAGGGTCGCGTCGATGTGCATGGGGTGCGCGTCACGGAACTCGAAGACATGGACGCGGTAGGCGTCGCCGAGGTGCCGGCGGAGCCACTCGATGCCGAATTCATTGGTGACATTGCTCTTCTGGGCGATGATGTCGCGCCCGCAGCGGGTGAAGTCGGCGGCGTCGAAGGTCGGTTCGAACTCGGTGACGACGAGCCGCTGCGGCCCGTCCTCGCCGGGGTCGGTCCACTCCTGGTCGTACTGGACGTCCTTCAGCTCCGGTTTGGGGCCCGCGCTCCATTTCGCCCCGCCCCGGAAGTACTCCTTGAGCAGCGGCCGGTAGGCGAGGGACTCGAAGTAGCGTGAGCGCCAGGCCATCGGGCACTCGATGATGTCGTCGCCGATGACGAGCAGCGCGTCCCGGGGCATCGCCGCGTACATGCCGGTGCTGGTCCAGTCCCAGGTGCTGTAGGGCTCGCGCTGGGGCAGCGGCTCGGGGCGGCGCACCGTCACGCCCTCGCTCCGCAGGATGCGGACGAATCCTTCGAGTTCGCGCTGTGCGGCGGCGACGCGCTCCGGCGGGAAGGGGCTGCCCGCGTGGCGGCGGAAGGTCTCGTGCTGGTCCGGCGGGAGCACCGGGGGAAGGGCCGGGTGCCAGGGTGGGAAGCTCGCGCCGTCGACGATGCCGACGATCACCTCTTCCAGGGGGTCCCATTCGGTGTAGGAGCACACTGGGCTCTTGGACCGGGGGGCCGGGAGGGTGCCGCCGGGAGTGTCGGCGGCGGGTGCGTCGGTTCTCACAACCGGTCTCCTCGCGCTGCGGTCGTCGGGGTTCCGGACCGTCGCGGGGAAACGCCGCCCTGGATCGAACGGCCCGGCGGCCCGGATGTCGGAAGAACGTGCCCATCCGGCGGTGGGCCAATCGGCGGACGGGCGCAGCGTCCGCGATTTGGCCCGAAAGACTGCCCCGGCGGGCAGCCCCTGAGTACGGGAACGGGCCCCCGGCGGGTGCCGGGGGCCCGTTCTCGTACGAGGGGAGTGCGGCTCAGCCGGGGACGCCGGTGCGCTCCGCCTCCGGGCGCTCGAACTGGGTGCGGTAAAGCTCCTCGTACCGGCCTTCGGCGGCGAGCAGTTCGGTGTGGGTTCCGCGTTCGACGACCCTGCCGTCCTCGACGACGAGGATGAGGTCGGCGGCGCGTACGGTCGACAGCCGGTGGGCGATGACCACGGCGGTCCGGCCCTCCAGCGCCTCGCCCAGGGCTTCTCGGACTTCTGCCTCGGAGGTGGAGTCGAGGTGGGCGGTCGCCTCGTCGAGGATGACGACCCGCTGGCGGGCCAGCAGCAGCCGGGCGATGGTGAGCCGCTGGCGCTCGCCGCCGGAGAGCCGGTAGCCGCGCTCGCCGACGACGGTGTCGAGGCCTTCGGGCAGTGCGGCGATCAGTGTGTCGAGGCGGGAGCGGCGCAGTGCGTCCCAGAGGTCTTCCTCGGTGGCGTCGGGCCTGGCGAGCAGCAGATTGGCGCGGACCGACTCATGGAAGAGGTGGCCGTCCTGGGTGACCATGCCGAGGGTCTCGCGGATCGATTCGGCGCTCAGGTCGCGGACGTCGATGCCGCCCAGCCGTACCGAGCCCGTGTCGGCGTCGTACAGCCGGGGCAGGAGCTGCGCGATGGTGGACTTGCCCGCACCGGAGGAGCCGACGAGGGCGACCATCCGGCCGGGCTCGGCCCGGAAGGAGATGCCGTTCAGTACGGTCGTGCCGCCGCGTGAGTCGAGGGCCGCGACGTCTTCGAGGGAGGCGAGGGAGACCTTGTCGGCGGTGGGGTAGGCGAAGGAGACTCCTTCGAACTCCACCGAGACCGGCCCGTCCGGTACTCGCCGCGCGTCCGGCTTCTCGGCGATCAGCGGCTTCAGGTCGAGGATCTCGAAGACCCGCTCGAAGCTCACCAGGGCGCTCATCACCTCGACGCGGGCACCGGCCAGCGCGGTCAGCGGGGCGTAGAGGCGGGTGAGGAGCAGGGCGAGGGCGACGACGGCTCCGGCTTCGAGGCCGCCGTTCCGGGCGAAGTGGCCGCCGAGTCCGTAGACCAGGGCGAGTGCCAGCGCCGAGACGAGGGTAAGCGCGGTGATGAAGGCGGACTGGGCCATGGCGGTGCGGACGCCGATGTCACGCACCCGGCGGGCGCGGGCGGCGAATTCGGCGGACTCGTCGGCGGGCCGCCCGAAGAGCTTGACGAGGGTCGCGCCGGGGGCGGAGAAGCGCTCGGTCATCTGGGTGCCCATGGCGGCGTCGTGGTGGGCCGCCTCGCGCTGCATCGCGGCCATACGGGATCCCATCCGGCGGGCGGGGACGACGAACACGGGCAGCAGGGCGAGGGCGAGGAGGGTGATCTGCCAGGAGATGCCGAGCATCACGACGAGGGTGAGCAGCAGGGTGACGAGGTTGGAGACCACGCCGGAGAGGGTGTTGCTGAAGGCCCGCTGGGCTCCGAGCACATCGTTGTTGAGCCTGCTGACGAGCGCCCCGGTGCGGGTGCGGGTGAAGAAGGCGACCGGCATGCGCTGGACATGGTCGAAGACCGAGGTGCGGAGATCGAGGATCAGCCCCTCGCCGAGGGTCGCCGACAGCCAGCGGGTGAGCAGTCCGAGAGCCGCCTCGGCGACGGCGATGACGGCGATGAGCAGCGCGAGCCGGGTGACGGCGCCCGGGTCCCCGCCCCGGACGATCGCGTTGACGATCTTGCCTGCGAGTACCGGGGTGGCGACCGCGAGGAGCGCGGTGACGGTGCTGAGCAGCAGAAAGCGGTTGAGCTGCCGGCGGTGCGGGCGGGCGAAGGAGGCGATCCGGCGCAGTGTGGCCCGTGAGAAGGGCCGCCGGTCCTGCTGGGCGTTCATCGCGCTGTGCAGCGACGACCACGCGGTGACTTCCATGTCCATGAGAGTGCCTCCCGAGAGTGTGTGACAGAACGCTAAAACCCCAACCAAACTTGAGGTCAACGGCGGAGGGGAGGGCTCTCCCGGCCCTCCCCCGTCAAGAAGTCCCCCTCGGCCATGAACCGGCCCTTTCGGACGGTTCGTCTGGTGAGCGAGTGATCGGGGGTACGAGAGGGGCAGGATCCGCCCACTCGACGAATCCAGGGAGCGGACATGAACCTTCGCGGCATGAACCACCTCAAGACACTGGCGGCGGCCGCACTCCTCATCGCGGCGGCGTCCGCCCCCGCGGCCACGGCGGCGGAGGCCGACCGCCCGGGTCCCCGGAGCACCCCGCAGATCTGGGTCAACCAGAACTCGGGCAAGTGTCTGGAGATCTACGGCAGCGGCACGGCCGACGGCGTGGGCGCCTTCCAGTGGGACTGCAACGGCGGATCCAACCAGCTGTGGCTGAACACCAGGGGCGGCGCGCTGACCGAGATAAGAAACGTCAACTCCAACAAGTGCATAGAGGTTCGCGGCGGCGGCCTGGGCAACGGGGTCGGCGTCGCGCAGCGGGAGTGCAGCGGAGTCGACTGGCAGAAGTGGCGAATCAACCCCAACGGCGACGGCACCTGGACCATCACCAACCACAACTCGGGCAAGTGCCTGGAGATCTACGGAGGAGGGAAGGGGAACGGGGTGGGCGCCTTCCAGTGGGACTGCAACGGGAAGGGCCACCAGAAGTGGTGGTAGCTCTCCGGCAACGCCCCTCGTAAGGGGCCGCCTTCCCCCCGGCGTCCGCGACGGGACCGTCGCGCTGGGGAGTGCCTTCGAAGTGGCGTCGTCCTCCCGTAGGGAGGGTCTGGCGGGGTCTGGTCTCCCCCTGGGCTCCGCCCGGGGGTGCCCCCAGATCGCAAGGCGGAGGATGGGGGCACCTCCCGGGCGAAGCCCAGGGGGCCGTAGGCGACTGACGACAACGCGGCGTGGGGGTCCCTCCCGGGCCGCCAGGCCCAGGGGGAGTGCGTGCCAGACCCCGCCAGGCAGACGAAACTTTGAAGACACGGACTAGGCTCCCCGCCATCCGAGTGATCGTGGAGGGCCGCCGCCGTGCCGATGCTGAACTGCGCCGTACTGGACGACTACCAGGGCGTCGCCCGTGATCTGGCCGACTGGCCGAGGCTGGGGCCCGGGGTGGAGGTCTCCTTCCTCTCCGGCCACTTCGGGTCTCAGGACGCGCTCGTCGACGCCGTCGGTCACTGCGAGATCGTGGTGGCGATGCGGGAGCGCACCCCTTTCCCCGCAGAACTCTTCGCCCGGCTGCCCCGGCTGCGTCTGCTGATCACCTCCGGGATGCGCAACGCCGCCATCGACCTGGCGGCGGCTGCCCGCCACGGGGTCACCGTCTGCGGGACCGCCAGCAGCCCCGAGCCGCCGGCCGAGCTGACCTGGGCGCTGATCCTGGGGCTCGCCCGCCATCTGGTGACCGAGAACAACGCGCTGCGCGCGGGCGGCCCCTGGCAGCAGACACTGGGGACCGATCTCCACGGGCGGCGGCTCGGGCTGCTGGGCCTGGGGAAGATCGGCCGCCAGATGGCCAGGATCGGCGGGGCCTTCGGGATGGAGGTGGCGGCGTGGAGCTCCAACCTGACCCCGGAGCGGGCCGCCGAGTCCGGGGCGATCGCCCTGGGGTCCAAGGAGGAGCTGCTGGAGAGCAGTGACTTCGTCTCGGTGCATCTGGTGCTGGGCCCCCGGACCCGAGGGCTCATCGGGGAGGCGGAGCTGCGGCGGATGCGCCCGACCGCGTATCTGGTCAACACCTCACGGGCGGCGATCGTCGACCAGGACGCGCTGCTCAGGGCCCTGCGTGAGGGATGGATCGCGGGGGCGGGGGCGGATGTCTTCGAGACCGAGCCGCTGGCCCCGGCTGATCCGCTGCGCTCGGCGCCCAACTTCCTGGGCCTGCCGCATCTGGGGTATGTGACCCGGCGCAATTACGAGGGCTACTTCGGGCAGGCCGTCGAGGACATCGAGGCGTACCTCGCCGGGGACCCGGTACGCGTCCTGGGGTGACCCGACCCCTGTCCGACCCATGAACCGGCGGGACGGCTCACGCCCCCGCCCGAACACATCCACCTGGCCGTGGGGCCGGGGGGGCCCCCCGGGGGGCACCCCCGCCCCCCGGGGGTTCCCCAGGGTAAACAACCAGGGAAAATGTTCCGGTGGCCCCCCGCCC
>NZ_BMWG01000005.1:55594-70013 GCF_014651115.1 Streptomyces inusitatus
ACACGGGTGCGCCCGTCGGGGCGCACCCGGGCCGACGGCGTTTCACCATGTGCAAACACCAGGGAAATTGATCCGGTTGACCCGCGACACGCCTATATCTGCATTGCTTTGACAAACGGACTAGTTGCGCATGGTGCAACCAAAGGTAATTTCAACGGCAGTTCGGACAGTTTTATCGATCCAGGTATTGCGCCACCCCAGTCACACCTGTCTACTCTTATTACGATCGATGATCGATCAGCTTTTCTCCGCCTTCTTCAGCTTTCTTTACGAAGAGACCCATTTAGGGGAGTGTGGCAATGAGCAAGACGAACCCGGACCGCAACGTCGGACGCAGGAACGTCATCAGCGGCGCGGCCGCCGTCGCCGGTGGAGCGGCCCTGGCGGCGGGCCTTCCCGCGAGCGCCCAGGCGGCCCCCCGGTCCGGCGCGGCGGTCGCGAACAATGTGACGACCGATCTGATCACCGTCACCCCGACCGACAAACGCTTCCCCGACCTGGTGCGCGGCACCAACCAGCGCTGGGTGGCCACCCCTGAGAAGGTGCACCTGGTCACGACGACCGCCCAGGCGCAGAGAGCCGTACAGGAGGCGGCCAACGCCAACAAGCGGCTCACCATACGCAGCGGCGGCCACTGTTACGAGGACTTCGTCTTCAACAGTGAGACCCAGGTCGTGGTCGACATGTCGGGCATGAACCAGGTCTACTTCGACGCCTCCAAGAACGCCTTCGCGATCGAGGCCGGCGCTTCCAACCTCCAGGTCTACGAGACCCTCTACAAGCTGTACGGCGTCACCATCCCGGCGGGCTCCTGCAACTCCGTCGGCGCCGGCGGCCACATATCCGGCGGCGGCTACGGCCTGCTCTCCCGGCTGCACGGCCTGACCGTCGACTACCTCTACGGCGTCGAGGTCGTCGTGGTGAACGCGAACGGCACCGCCAGGACCGTGGTCGCCACCCGTGACTCCACCGGCCCCGAGAAGGAGCTGTGGTGGGCGCACACGGGCGGTGGCGGCGGTAACTTCGGCCTGATCACCCGCTACTGGATGCGGACGCCCGGCGCGACCGGCACCGACCCGACCCAGCTGCTGCCGAAGCCGCCGTCGGAGGTCTTCGTGCACTCCTGGGGCTTCAACTGGTCCCAGATGAACTACGCCTCGTTCACCCGGCTGCTGGAGAACTGGGGCAACTGGCACGTGGCGAACAGCGCGCCGAACTCCCCGTACAACTCGCTGTTCGGCCTGCTGAAGCTGAACCACAAGTCCAACGGCCAGATCGGCCTGCTCACCCAGATGGACGCCAATGTCCCGAACGCCCAGGGGCTTCTCGACGACTACCTCGCCGCGGTCAGCGCGGGTGTGGGCGTGACCCCCACGGCGATGCGGACGCGGATGGGCGAGCACTCGGCCATGCCTCAGTTCAAGGCGCCGCGCAAGCTGCCCTGGTACATCGCCACCGACTGGCTGAGCGGCGGCAACCCCACCCTGCGCGGCAAGTACAAGTCTTCGTACTCCCGCACGGCCTTCACTCCCCACCAGATCGACATGATGTACAAGCACCTCACCCTCGCCGGGTACAGCAACGGCGACGCCCTGGTGCAGGTCGACTCCTACGGCTGCAAGGTCAACGCCGTGCAGCCCGGCGACACCGCGGTGCCGCAGCGCGACTCGATCATGAAGCTCCAGTTCCAGACCTACTGGACGGACGCGGCCGACCAGACGCCCCATCTGAACTGGATCCGCGACTTCTACAAGGAGATGTACGGGCCGACGGGCGGCGTCCCGGTGCCGAACGCCAACAACGACGGCTGCTACGTCAACTACCCCGACAAGGACCTCGGCGACGCGACCCTGAACACCTCGTCGTCCACCTGGGCCGACCTCTACTACAAGGGCAACCACACCCGTCTGCGGCAGGCGAAGGCGACCTGGGACCCGAGCAACTTCTTCCGCCACGCCCAGTCGGTCCGCCTCCCCGGCACCCCCGTCTGACACTCCCTTCTCCACACCCTGACGCGCGCACCCCCGTCCCGCGTCCACCCCGCCCCCCGGGCAGCGGCACCCGCCGCGCCCGGGGGGCGCGGTGCGTCCGGGGTCATGGAATGAGCCAACTCCCGTTACGGACGGGCCAGTTGATACACAGACAAAGAGGTGCGGAGGTGATTGTGAATACGTAAGCCGACGCCAAGGAGGAAAGCGGTTCACAGACCCCCCAGACGGGGCATAACGATCAAGGACGGCCCGACGGCCGTCCGAAGATCGGGACGAAGGGGAACCGCCCATGGCGACACCACTCACCGCTGCGAGACTCGTCAAGATCCTCCGTGACGAGGGTCTGCGGGTGGTCGAGCACCGGAGCTGGCGCACACACAACCGGAATCACAAGGGACCGTGGGGCCCGGCGCACGGGGTGATGATTCACCACACCGTCACCTCGGGCACCGAGAACTCGGTGGAGCTCTGTTACAACGGCCACGCGAGCCTGCCGGGCCCGCTCTGCCACGGGGTCATAGCCAAGGACGGCACGGTTTATCTGGTCGGCCACGGCCGCGCCAACCACGCGGGGCTGGGCGACGGCGATGTGCTGCGCGCCGTGATAGCGGAGGCGGCGCTGCCGGTGGACAATGACGCCGACACCGATGGCAATCGGTATTTCTATGGATTCGAGTGTGTGAATCTCGGCGACGGCCAGGACCCCTGGCCCGCCGCGCAGCTGGAGGCGATCGAGAAGGCCTCGGCGGCCATCTGCCGTGAGCACGGCTGGTCGCAGCGGTCGGTGATCGGTCACAAGGAGTGGCAGCCCGGGAAGATCGACCCCCGGGGGTTCACGATGGACTCGATGCGGGCCCGGATCGAGGAACGGCTGGACGCGGGGAAGCCGACGTCCCCGGAGAAACCGGCCAAGCCCGCCAAGCCGGCGAAGCCCGCGAAACCGGCGGCGAAGTACGAGCCGTTCCCCGGTGCCGCGTTCTTCACGGCGGGGAAGCGGAGCGCGATCATCACGGCGATGGGCAAACGGTTGGTGGCAGAGGGATGCGGTCGTTATCAAGTGGGGCCCGGCCCGTCCTGGAGCGAGGCCGACCGCAAGTCGTACGCCGCCTGGCAGCGCAAGCTCGGTTATACGGGCAGTGCCGCCGACGGCGTTCCGGGCAGGAAGAGCTGGGACCGGCTGAAGGTCCCGAACGTCTGATCCGGCCGCGCTCCGGCCGCCGCCCGGGCGGGGGCGGCGGCCGGAAATTCGGATGCCCGGACCGACGGCACCGCGTACGGTCCACCGAGTGGACCCGCTCACCGAGAAACAGATCCGCTCGTCCTTCGTGAACTGTTCGAAGGGCGAGGCGAAACGGCTCAAGCTGCCCCTCGACTTCGCCGAGCTTCCCTGGCCCGACCTGGACTTCGTCGGCTGGATCGACCCGGGAGCCCCGCTGCGGGCGCATCTGGTCGTCCCCGGGCCCGGCGGCCCCACGGGCATCACCCTGCGCGTTCCCGGCACCCGGAACACCAGCGCCGTCAAGTCCAGCCTCTGCGGCATCTGCCTCACCGCCCACGCCTCCTCGGGCGTCGCCCTCATGGTCGCGCCGCTCGCCGGCCCGAGCGGCCGGGAGGGGAACACCGTCGGCATGTACCTCTGCGCGGATCTCGCCTGCTCGCTCTATCTGCGCGGCAAGCGGCAGCCCTGGATGCGGCCCCGGCAGTACGAGGAGTCCCTGAGCCTCGACGAGAAGGTCGCCCGCGCCATGGGCCACCTGGACGGCTTCCTGGCGAAGATCACCGCCGGAGCCTGAGCCCGGGTCCTGATCCTGATCCTGATCCTGATCACCCCGCGTGCCCCCGCCGAGACCGGGAGTGACACTCCGGGGGCCCGGCGAAGGCCCGGCGAACCGCGCGCCGAACACCGGCGACAAGGGGCACAATCGAAGGTGGGGGGAGCGAAACGCTCTGCCGGAAGGTGATCAGATGGCAGCCCGCCGGACCCGGTCCCGCTACGCCCCGGACCAGGGACTCACCACCCGCATGGTGACCACCATGTTCCTGATCGGGCTGCTCTACGTCGTCTTCGTCGGCGTTCTGCTCGCCCTGCTGCGCGGCGCGTGGCCGATCATCCTGCTGATCTCGGGCGCACTGTTCGTCGCCCAGTTCTGGTTCAGCGACAAGATCGCCGCGCGCGGCATGGGGGCCCGTGAGGTCACCCCGGAGGAGGCGCCCGAACTCCATGGCGCGGTGGACCGCATCTGCGCCCTGGCGAACATGCCCAAGCCCCGGGTCGCCGTCGCGGACAGTGATGTGCCGAACGCGTTCGCCACCGGCCGGAGCCAGAAGACGGCCCTGGTGTGCGCCACCACCGGGCTGCTGCGGCGGCTGGAGCCCAAGGAGCTGGAGGGCGTCCTCGCCCATGAGCTGTCGCATGTCGCGCACCGCGATGTGGCGGTGATGACGATCGCCTCCTTCCTGGGCGTGCTCGCCGGGCTGATGACCAGGATCACGCTGTACGGAGGGCTCAGCCGGGCCGGCCGGGACAGCAGCACGGCCATCGCCGTGGCGCTGATCCCGCTGATCAGCGCGGCCGTGTACGCGATCAGCTTTCTGCTGACCCGGCTGCTGTCCCGCTATCGCGAGCTGGCGGCCGACCGGGCCGCGGCGCTGCTGACCGGCCGGCCCTCGGCGCTCGCCTCCGCGCTGACCAAGGTCACCGGGGAGATGGCGGGCATCCCGACCCGCGATCTGCGCAGGGCGGAGCCGTACAACGCCTTCTGGTTCGCGCCCGCGTTCTCCTCCCGGGAGAGCCTGGCCAGGCTGTTCTCCTCCCACCCCACGCTGGAGCAGCGGCTGGAGCAGCTGAGCCGGATCTCGGCCCAGCTGGCTCGTCCGTGACGGCGTCGGCATGGGATTCCTCGACTCGATACTCGGCCGCGGCAAACCGGCGCGCCCCGATCTCGACCAGCTGTTCGGGCTGCCCGGCGCGGCGGTCGCGCTGGAGGCGGGGGCGGGTTTCACCCCCACCGGTGCGGGGTCGGTCTGTTTCGCCGCCGCGGAGGGCGGGGCCTTCGGCCGGATCGAGACGGATGTACGGGAGCTGCTGGACGCGGGCGCGGAGCGCGGCGGCGGTGTTCCCGTCGCCTTCAGCCAGGACGGCTACGGCTACACCTGGGTGCTCGTCCGCCGTCCGGCCGATGACATCGCGTCGCTGGTCAATGATCTGCACGCGGTGAACACACTGCTCCAGGAGGCGGGGTTCGGCCCGCAGCTGCTGTGTTCCCTGGTCGCCTTCCACGAGACGGCGGGGGATCGCGCGCTGGCGCTGGTCTATCTCTACAAACGCGGTACGTTCTATCCCTTCGCGCCGCTTCCCGGGGCGGTGGAGCGGCGGGACAACGCCCTGGAGATCCAGCTCAGGTCGCTTCTGGCGGACGATCTGAGGGTGGAGGCCGATCTCTCGCGCTGGTTTCCGGTGTGGGGCGCGCCGGGACTGACGGACTGAAGCCGACTCACACCCTATTCACAGCCTTATCACAGATGAAGCTCTCATGAGGGTCATATGCAATTTGATGACCTGTTCTCATGTCCAAGGATGAATTCCAGCCAAGTATCCAGAACTTGTCCGCCCGCAGACAACCGGCGGAGTTCTCTCTCCCTCTCTTTCGGCACAGGCCACGAGATCACTCGATATCGGCACTGTCGGGCTGATACGTCCGGCCGGCCGCCCGTGCGCCGACGCCCACTCTCCTGCCCTTGAGGCACTCGCATCAGCAGAGGAACGATGAGCAGAACTCCACGTACCCGTCTCTGGCGTTCAACCCTGGCCGCGTCGGCCGCGCTCGCCGTAACAGCCGGAGTCGTCGCCGCCGCGCCGGACGGCAAGAAGGCCGCGAAGCCCTCGCCGAAGCTCACGCTCGTCACGGCGACCTCGTCGATCACGGTGACCAAGTACCCGGACGACCCCGACTACCCGGAGTACAACGGTGTCCGGCTGGACCTCGGCACCTATGTCACCTCCGAGGGCTCGCCCTTCGAGCTGCGGGTGACGCGTAAGTCGTACAAGGACCCCGTCGCCGTCCAGCAGATCGTCCACGACGGCAAGAAGAAGATCACCAAGAACCTGCCGAAGGGCCTGGTCAAGGACTTCCAGGGGCTTCCCGGCTTCCTCGATGTGAGCATCACCGACGCGGCGGGCAAGTCGGTCACCAAGCTCAGCCAGAGCTTCTGCCCGAACAACGCGTCCGGGCGGATCAGCCATGACGCCCCGCTCAAGTCCCGCTTCCCGCAGAGCTGCCCGACCAACCCCTTCACGGTCGGTTCGGTGTGGGGCGTCGAGAAGGGCTGGGCGGTCAACACCCACTCGGGCCACTACAACAGCCCGCGCGTCCAGCTGGCGGCCGGAACCTACACGGCCAAGGTGTCCGTCGCGAAGAAGTACCGCGATCTCTTCGGCATCACCAGCAAGGCCAAGCCGGTCAAGGTGATAGTGGAGGAGTACAAGGAGGAGCCGGGCGGCCCGCAGGGACGTTCCGCCGCGGTCGGCGCGCACGACCACCACGCGGCCGGCCACACGGGACACGGCGCGGCGCAGGCCCCGCCGACCCTGGCCGAGGCGACGAGCGGCACGGGTCCCACGTACAACGTGGGCCACGCCCCCTACCCGCCGGCCCCGCCCGCGCTGCCCTGGGCGCTGAAGAAGAGCGCCCGCACCGTGGCGAACCTGGGCGACGGGGCCGGCCAGACGGACGGTTCGCGCCAGGCGGCCGGCGGGAAGCCCGCCGCCAAGCGCCCGACCGGCAAGCCCAAGGTGCCGAACGTCCCCAAGCCCGACCTGCGTTCGCTGCCCGCCTTCGACATCATCACCACCGACGGCAAGGAGCAGGGCGCGCCGGGCAGGGACGAGCTGGCCTTCAGCGCCAATGTGTGGAACGCGGGCCCGGCGAAGCTGATCGTGGAAGGCTTCCGCGCTCCCGGCAAGGAGCTGATGGACGCGTACCAGTACTTCTACGACACCAAGGGCAAGCAGGTCGGCTACACCCCCTCCGGCACCATGGAGTGGGACCCGCGTGAGGGCCACGACCACTGGCACTTCACCGACTTCGCCAGCTACCAGCTGCTGACGGCCGACAAGAAGAAGGCGGTGCGCGCGGGCAAGGAGGCGTTCTGCCTCGCCAACACCGACGCCGTCGACTACACCGTGAAGAACGCCAACTGGCACCCGACCGGCACCGACCTGTCGATGGCCTGCGGCCAGGAGACGGCGATCTCCGTCCAGCAGCAGCTGGACGTGGGCTCGGGCGACACCTACACCCAGGGGACGCCGGACCAGTCCTTCGACATCACCGATGTGCCGAACGGCACCTACTACATCCAGGTGACGGCCAACCCGGAGAACCGTCTGAAGGAGACCAGCACGAGCAACAACTCGGCGCTCCGCAAGGTCGTTCTCGGTGGTGTGAAGGGCGCGCGCACCGTGACCGTTCCCCCGCACCACCTGGTGGACGACTCCCGCCGCTGAATCCGCTGCACCGTGTGACACCGGGCCCGGCCGCATCCCAGCGGCCGGGCCCGGTCGTGTGCGGCGGGCGGCGGACGGCGGGTCAGACCGCGCCGAGTGCCGTCCGGCGGGCGATGAGGGACGCTCTGATCTCGCCCGCGCGCACGGCGGTGTGGGAGAGCAGGGTGGAGGTGATGCCGTGGGTGTGCTCGGTGCCTCCCTGGAGGTAGATGTCGGAGGTGACCCGTGCGACGGTCTCCACCCGGTGGTCACGGCCGATCATCAGCGCGTCCTCGTCGTCGCGCAGGCACAGCTTGCCGAGTTCGCCGAGCCGTTCGCCGATGCCCTGCGGCTGGTAGCCCGTGGCATGGACCAGCAGATCGGCCTCCAGCACCTCCCGCTCCCCCGTCGGCAGGTACTCGATGGTGATGCCGAGGCGGGCGGAGTCCGCCGACACCTCGCGGATACGGGAGACATTGAGCATGCGCAGCCGCTGCCGCCCCTGGACCTTCTCCTGGTACATGGTCCTCGACAGCCCCTCGATCAGCTCCATGTCCACCACCGAGTAGTTGGTGGAGCGGTGGTAGTCGAAGAGGGAGCGCTTCACCTCGCGCGGCGCCCCGTAGTAGATGTCGACGGCCTCGGGGTCGAAGATGCGGTTGGCGAAGGGGCTGTCGTCGGCCGGTGTGTAGCCGTACTTGGCGAAGACCGAGCAGATCTCGGCGTCGGGGAAGCTGCGGTGCAGATAGTCGACCGCCTCCGCCGCGCTCTGGCCCGCGCCGAGGACGACCGCGCGGCGCACCGGGGTGGCCCGGTCGACGAGTTGGCCGACCCTGGGTATGAGTTCGCTGGTGTGCCAGACCCGGTCGGAGAGCACGGTTCCGGGTGGTAGCCGCGGTTCCATGCCCATGGCCACGCAGAGGCTGCGGGCCCGGCGGACCGTCGAAGCGCCCCCGCCGGCGGGGTCCTTGCTGGTGACGTCGAACCAGCGGATCTCGCCGTCCTCGGTCACCGGCTTCACCGAGACGACCTCCGAGGAGTACTCCACCAGCGTGTCCACCCGGGCGGCGGCCCACTCGAAGTAGTCGTGGAACTCGATGCGGAGCGGGAAGAGCGTCTTCTGATTGAGGAAGTCGACCAGGCGGTCGCGTTCCCGCAAGTAGCAGAGAAAACTGAAGTCGCTGGTCGGATCGCGCATGGTGACAAGGTCTTTGAGGAAAGAAACCTGCATGGTTGCGTCATCGATGAGCATGCCGCGGTGCCATCCGAAACCTGGCTGTTTCTCCAGGAATCCGGCATGGATGCGATCTTCTTGCGAGACCTGCGAGTTGTGCTCCTGGATCGCGATCGCCAGGGCCAGATTCGACGGTCCGAAGCCGATCCCCAGTACGTCGTAGATGATGCCCGAACCGCTGTGCAGTGTATTCACCGCGTCATCGCCTCCCTCAGCAGGCATATGTTAGATAAGGTTAGCCTTACCTTGCAATGTCCTGAGGAGGATTCGCATGCGGGTCGTCATGTTCGGCTATCAGACCTGGGGCCACCGCACTTTACAAGCCCTGCTGGATTCCGAGCACGAAGTAGTCCTTGTCGTGACTCACCCCAAGAGCGACCATGTGTACGAAAAGATCTGGGACGACTCGGTGGCCGACCTCGCCGAGAAGCACGGCGTCCCGGTGCTTCTCCGCAACCGCCCCGGCGACGAGGAGATGCTCCGCGCGCTGGCCGGGGCGAGGCCCGACATCATCGTGGCGAACAACTGGCGCACCTGGCTGCCGCCGGAGATCTTCGATCTCCCGCCGCACGGGACGCTCAATGTGCACGACTCACTGCTCCCGACGTACGCCGGCTTCTCCCCGCTGATCTGGGCGCTGATCAACGGAGAGCCGGAGGTCGGGGTCACGGCGCACCGCATGGACGCCGAACTGGACATGGGCGACGTGGTGTTGCAGCGTTCGGTGCCGGTGGGCCCGAAGGACACCGCGACGGACCTCTTCCACCGTACGGTCGATCTCATCGGCCCGATCGTCCGTGACGCGCTGGACCGGATCGAGGCCGGTACGGCGGTCTGGACACCACAGGACCGCTCCCGGGCCTCCTTCTTCCACAAGCGCGCGATCGAGGACAGCCGGATCGACTGGAACTGGCCGGCCGAGGACCTGGAGCGGCTGGTGCGCGCGCAGTCGGACCCGTACCCCAACGCCTTTACCCACCATCGGGGCGAGCGGGTGAGGATTGTCTCCGCCTCGGTGTCGCGGAAGTCGTACGGCGGCACCCCGGGGCGGATCTTCATCCGCGAGGACGACGGGATCGTCATCGTGGCCGGGGCGGACGCCAGGTCGGGGAAGCGCCCCGGACTGGTGATCAGGCGACTGCGGACGGAGGACGGGACCGAGTACGCGGCCACCGACTACTTCCGGACCATGGGCGGTTATCTCACCGGCCGCCCCTGACGGCCTCCGGCCGCTCCCCCTCCGGTCCGTGCCCGGCCGGGCCGGACGGGGAGACGGCTCCGTCCTCCACCCTCACCAGCCGGTAGCGCTGCTCGCACTTCGCCCCCCGGCGCCGGTCGGCCTTCTTCGGGCGGGCCCGCCGGGCGGCGGCCACCAGGGCCGCGATCTCGGGGCTCTCCCGGCGCAGCCGGTACAGGGCCCGCCCGGACATGCCGACCAGGGCCGCGGCGGGGGCGTGCAGCGCGCCCCCGCGCAGGGCGGAGAGCAGCACCCGCAGGGCGGCCGGGTTGAGCGCGTCGGCCGGGCGGGCGACATCGTCCGTACGGGCCATCTCCCGCGCGGCGGTCATCGCCGCCGCGAAGGCGTCGTCCCCGCGCTGCCAGTTGAGCAGCAGACGCTCGGAGACGCCCGCGGCCATGGCGCAGGCGGCCGGGTTCAGTCCGAGCGCCGCCGCCCGCAGCGCGTCGGCGCGGCGTGCCGCGTTCTCCTCGCGCAGATCCGGCTTTCCGCCGCGCAGGGCCCGGCGCAGGGACCGGTCGATGTCCTCATCCGCGTCGAGGCCCGCGACCACTTCGTCGGCCCACAGGTCCAGCCGGCTCAGGGGGGCCTCCAGCCGCTCATCCACTTGCACACCTTCTTAGGTTAGCCTCACCTAAGTATAGTCATCACTTGGGTGGCGTGGCCGCATCAGGGCAAAACTCCCGGATCTCTGACGCATTCTCACCTCCCGTATGTCTCACATTCCTTGAGAGGCTCCGCGCCCCGGTCCGGTTCCCACCCCGCCGGGCGGTCCGGCCCCGGGCCGCGCCGGCCCTGTTCGAAGGGATGCGTCCGTGCTCTGTACCAGGATCGTCAACGCCGATGTCGTCACGATGGACCCCGCCCGTCCGCGCGCCCGGGAACTGGGCGTCTGGCGGGGGCGGATCGTGGGTCTGGACGAGGAGGTGTCGGCGCTGCCCGCCCGGCGGGTGCTCGACCTCGACGGCGCGACGGTGCTGCCGGGGTTCATCGACGGCCATACGCATCTGATGTGGGCCGGGCTGAAGTCGCGCACCCCGAGCGTCGCCCCGTCGGCCCGGGCCGACGATGTGCTGGCGGTGGTGTCGGACGCCGTGACCGCCGCCGCGCCCGGAGCCTGGGTGGATCTCTCCGGCTACGACCAGCGGCCGCTCGGCCGCCATCTGACCGCCGCCGAGCTGGACACGGTCGGCCGGGGCCGCAAGGTGTTCCTCGCGCACATCTCCGGCCACGGATGCGTGGTGAACTCGGCGATCATGGATCTGCTGCCGGCCGGGGTCCGTACGGAGGGCTTCCTCGCGGAGGAGTCGATGGCCGGGGCCCGCGCGCTGCGCCCGCCGTACTCGGCGGACGAGCTGGTACGGGCGGTGGAGGACGCGGCCCGGGTGTGCCGCTCCGAGGGGGTGACGGCCTGCGCCGAGGCGGGGGTCGGCAGCGAGCTGTTCGCCCACAGCCCGATCGAGGGCGCGGCCTTCCAGCTCGCCCACGACACCGGCCGGCTGCCGCTGCGGCTCCAGCTCATGGTGGCGGCGGACGCCCTCGCGCCGGTCACGGCCGCCCCCGAGGACACCACCTCGTACGCCATCGGGCTCGGCCTGCGCACGGGCTTCGGCTCCGGGCGGCTGTCGCTCGGCGCGCTCAAGGTGTTCACGGACGGCGGCATGATGGCGCGCACGGCCGCCCTGAGCCGCCCCTACGAGGGGACGGACGACGCGGGCCGGCTCCAGCGGACCGCCCGGCCGCTCCGGGACATCATCGTCGAGGGCCATCTCGGGGGATGGCAGCTCGCGGTCCACGCCATCGGCGACCGCGCGGTCGATCTGGCGCTGGACGCCCTGGAGCGGGCGCAGCGGATCCGGCCCCGGCCCGACGCCCGGCACCGGATCGAGCACGCGGGGCTCGTACGCCCGGACCAGCTGCCGCGCTTCGCCGCCGTGGGGGCCATCGCGGTCGTCCAGCCCGCCTTTCTGCGGCACTTCGGCGACGACTACGCGACGATCGTGGGAGCGGAGCGGGCGCCCTGGCTCTACCGGGGCAGGGGTTTCCTCGACAGCGGCGTGCGGCTGGTGGGGAGTTCCGACCGGCCCGTGGCCGACGGGGCCCCGCTGCGGGCGATCCAGTTCATGGTGGAGCGGGCCTCGCTGTCGGGCCGGGCGATCGGCCCCGCCGAGGGCATCACGGTGGAGGAGGCCCTGCGGGCGTACACGGTGGACGCGGCGTACGCCTGTCGCTGGGAGGAGAGCGCGGGGACCCTGGCGGCGGGCAAGCGCGCGGATCTCGTGGTGCTGGGCGACGATCCCCGGCGGGTGAGCACCTCGCGCATCGGGGAGATCGAGGTCGTCCGCACCTTCCTGGAGGGCGAGGAGCCCCTCTGAGCGGGCCCGGGGCACCCGGGCAAGGGGGTCGGCCGGGGTCAGTGCTTCGGCGTGGAGCGGGAGAGCATCGCCCAGACCGTCTTGCCCTTCGGCGGGGTCAGGGACCAGGACCAGCTCTCGCACAGCGCGCTGATCAGCGCCAGCCCCCGGCCGCCGAGGGCACAGGACTCGGCCTCGCGCGGCAGCGGCGGGCGGGAGCTGGGGTCGGCGACCGCGCAGACGACATCGTCCGGGTGGAGAAAGATGCCGAGCCAGAGCGGATAGTCGCCCTGGTCGGACGTCTGCGGGTCCAGCGCGTGCTGGACCGCGTTGGTGACCAGCTCGCTCACGACCAGCGCGGCGTCGGGGACGAGGGCGGGCAGCGCCCAGCGGTCGAGGGTGGCCGCGACGAAACGACGCGCCTGGGGGGCGTTGCGGAGGTTTCCGTCGAGGGCGCAGGCCGCGAAGCCCGCCGGGACAGGGCTGCGGCCCATCCCCCACAACGCCTCGCTCACCTCGGTCGATCCAAGCGGCCAGTCCGTGGGGGAACCCGAACGGCGGAGCTCCGCACCGTCCCTGACGCTCGTGCTCGATGAGGCCGACGCGTAGGTCGTCACTGGTCATGTCCCCCTGGAAGATGCGGACTTCAGCGCTGGGAGAGCCGCCGTGCGACGAGTATGGTCGACTCTCCCGTGAGAATGCAATTGCATCTGGGATTGCAGATGGGATTGCATTCACGGCAGTCTGATGGCGAACGATCACCCGTACGAAGAGCAAGGGGCCACTGAAGTGGAACGTTTCGTCAACGGCATGCGGGCAAGTGCGCTCTCCCCTGCCGCCTGGACAAAGAGCAGTCACAGCAACGCCACAGGAAACTGTGTGGAACTGGCCCAACTGCCCGATGGGAGCGTGGCCATGCGCAACTCGCGCGACCCGCAGGGGCCGGCCCTGGTCTACACCCGGGACGAGATAGCCGCGTTTGTAGCCGGTGCACGAAGTGGCGACTTTGATTCCCTTATTGGCTGAAAAGCATTTCAGGGCCGTCGAGTCCGTGCCCGTGGCGGATCCGTGGTGGATACTGACATCTTCCGAGTGTCCGCAGGAGTGCCCCCATGGCAGCAACCGACCCGAACGAGTCGTTGTTCCTCCGGCCGCTGGGGGCGGTGGAGCAGAACCCGACGGCCCTGAAGCTGATTCTCGGCGGCAAGCTGCGCGAACTGCGCCTCGCCGCCGGTCTCGACCCCGCCGACGTCGACGGCCGGCTGGGCTTCTCCCGCTCGAAGACCAGCCGGATCGAGCTGGGCCGCCACGGCTGCAAGCCGACCGACGCACTGGCACTGCTGGAGCTGTACGGGGTGGACGGCGAGGATCACGTCGAGGAGTTCCTGCGGCTGGTGGACCAGTCCCGCCGGCCGGACTGGTGGCGCTCGTTCAGCGATGTGCTCTCCGACTTCTTCACCCCGCTGGTGGCCCTGGAGAGCGCGGCGGAGCGCATCCGCGCCTATGAACCGTTCTATGTGCCGGGGCTGTTGCAGACCTCCGCGTACACCCGTGCGGTGATCCAGGCCGGCCCCGGGCAGCTGCTGCCGCACGATGTGATGCGCCGGGTCGAACTGCGCCAGGAGCGGCAGAGCCATCTCGACCAGCCGGACGCGCCGTATCTGTGGGCGGTGATCGACGAGTCCGTGCTGATGCGGACGGTGGGCGGCCGGGAGGTCATGCGGGCCCAGCTCGAACATCTGGCGGCGCTGATCGAGCGCCCCAGGATCACGCTCCAGATCGCCCCGCTGGATGTGTCGGCCGCGGTCGGTCTCGGCACAGGAGTGACGTATCTGCGCTTCGCGCTGAGCGACCTGAAGGACGCCGCCTACATCGAGCACCTGACCGATTCGACGTTCACCCAGAAGCCGCAGGTCGTGGAGCAGTACCGGAACATGCTCGACCGGCTCGGGGCGTGCGCCCTCACCCCGGCGAAGTCGCGCGAGGTGCTGCACCGGCGGCTCGGCGAGTACTGACCCCGAGAACGGTCTGGGGCCCCCACACCCCCCCCGGTGGGGGGCCCCCACCCCTCCCGCGCCCAGTCCACCCCCTCGGGGCCCCCCCCCCCCCCCCCCCCCCCCC
>NZ_BMWG01000005.1:70023-311070 GCF_014651115.1 Streptomyces inusitatus
AAGCCGCGCGGGGTGCCGCCCGGGGGCCGCGGCGAGTCCTCACCCCGAGACCGGTCTGGGCCCCCCACACCGTCCGGTGTGCGGGCCCCAGACCGTTCCAGGCCATGATCAACCCAGTCGGGCCACGCCGCCCCACTCGATCCACTCGTCGGTCTGCTGGACCGGCGCGAGATCGTTGTCGGGCCGCCAGGTGGACACCTCGACCAGCCCGGGCTCCAGGATCGTCAGACCGGTGAAGTACTCGGTGACCTCGCGCTCCTCGCGCACCCTGCCCCAGTGGCCGCCGGTGGCCTCGGCCATGAAGTCGGTGACGAACTTGCGGATCTCCGGCCGCTCGCTGACCAGCTGGCACACCACGAGGAAGCTGCCCGGGGCCAGCCGCCGCGCGACCCGCCTGATCAGTCCGGCGGGGTCGCTCTCGTCCGGGATGCAGTGCAGTACGGAGACGAAGAGGGCGGCGACGGGCTTGTCGAAGTCGATGAGCCGGACGGTCTCCTCATGGTCGAAGATCCCGTCGGTGTCGCGCATGTCGGCCTGGATGACGGCGGTGCGGTCGTTCTCGTCCAGCAGCGCGCGGCCGTACGCCAGCACGATGGGGTCGTTGTCGACGTAGACCACCCTGGAGGCGGGGTCGACGGCCTGGGCGACCTGGTGGACATTGTCCTGGGTGGGCAGGCCGGATCCGTGGTCGATGAACTGCCGTATGCCGTACTCGCTGGCCAGCAGCCGCACCACGCGCTGGAGGAAGCGGCGGTTGTTGACCGCCAGGACCTTGGTGCTGGGCACCTGTGTCAGCAGTTCCTCACAGGCCACACGGTCGGACTCGTAGTTGTCGCTGCCCCCCAGGTAGTAGTCGTACATCCGCGCCACGCTGGGCACCGTCGTGTCGATGGCGTCCGGGCGCCACGACTCGTTCTGCATCCCGCACTCACCCGTTGTCTGTCGAGTAGATCGATAAGAGGAGCTGTAAGACGCCCATGCTAGGGAGAGGGCGGGTCCCGGCATAGGCCGGGAAAGAGAGAACAACCCCAACCGGCCTTCTTTTGAGCCATGTTCGAATGATCGCCGGGACATACGGGATCCCGTCGGGCCGGGCGGATCCGGTCCGTGCCGCGCCCCTCCCCCGGGGGCGGTTGAACACAGGGACAGGAATAGCTTAGGCTTACCTAAGTCGATCAGTGCCGTAGCTATCTGCGTTCACACGGCCGATTTTGGGGATGATGCCCCTTTTGTCGGACTCGGGGTCGGCGACCTTGCACACCAATCTTGAGGAACGTCCATGCTCGGGTTCACTCGCGTGCGTCGCCGCGCGCTCGCCGTCGCGGCCACCGCCACCGCCGCCGTACTCACCGTCGGCGGCTGCTCGTCGTCCGACGAGGGCGACAAGAAGACGGACGGCGCGGCCGAGAAGAACGGCACCGCGGAGAAGAGCGGCGGAGCGTTCCCGGTCTCGATCAAGAGCGCGCTCGGCACCGCGAAGATCCCCGCGCAGCCCAAGCGGGTCGTCACCCTCGGCCAGGGCTCGGCCGAGACCGCGATCGCGCTCGGCCACACCCCGGTGGGCATCGAGAGCTACGCGTGGGGCGCCGACAAGACGGGCTACCTCCCGTGGATCCACGAGGCCGTGACCAAGAAGGGCGAGAAGCTCCCCAAGCAGTTCACCGGCGGGGAGGAGCTCGACGCCGAGGCCATCATGGAGCTGGACCCCGATCTGATCCTGGCCCCCTGGTCCGGCATCACGCAGAAGCAGTACGACCTGCTGGAGGACATCGCCCCGACGGTGGCGTACCCGGATCTGCCGTGGAGCACCAACTGGGACCAGCAGATCGAGATCGTCTCCAAGGCGCTCGGCAAGGCGGACCAGGCCCCGAAGCTGATCGCCGACATCGAGAAGCAGCTCAGCGAGGCCGGCGAGACCCGCCCCAAGTACAAGGACCTGAAGTTCTCGTACATCTACAACACCGGCCCCGGCACCCTCGGCGTGTTCAAGCCCGAGGAGCAGCGGGTCAAGATGGTCTCCTCCTTCGGTCTGACCGTCGACCCGGTGGTGAACGGCTTCAAGGAGACCGAGGGCACCGACTCGGCGCTCATCGGTCTGGAGAACGCCGGGAAGCTCAAGGACAGCGACCTGATCTTCACGTTCTACAGTGACGAGAAGAACCGCGAGGAGATCGAGAAGCAGCCGCTGTACGCGAGCATCCCCGCGGTCAAGAAGGGCGCCGTCGTCGTCGGCGACAGCCAGTCCTTCGTGACGGCCTCCTCGATCATCAACCCGCTCACCGTGCCGTGGACGATCGACCGGTACCTGCCGCTGATCGACAAGGCCGTCGCCGCCGCCGGCAAGTAACCGGGGAACGGGGCGCGACAGCCAGATGGCAACCGTCACACACGTACCGCCGGGCAGTGCCTCCCACCGGGGCACTGCCCGGCGGGTGTTCGCCATGATCGCCGGTCTCGCCGTGCTGGTGCTCGCGGTCGCCGCGAGCGTGGTGTTCGGCAGTTCGACCACCTCGGTCGGCGATGTGGCCGATGTGCTCTCCGGCACCGCCGACGCGGAGATCACCACCATTGTGGAGAGCCGGTACCCCCGGACCGCGCTCGGCGTGCTGGCCGGGCTCTGTCTCGCGGTCGCGGGCACGCTGATGCAGGGCGTGACCCGCAACCATCTGGCGGAACCCGGACTGCTGGGCATCAACGCGGGAGCCTCCGCGAGCATCGTCACCGCGACGGCCTTCTGGGGCGCGACCGGCAGTACGGCCGCCATGTGGTGGGCGCTGCCGGGGGCGCTGGTCGCCGGGGTCGCCGTCCAGATCATCGGGTCCTCGGGGTCGGGCAGGAGCCAGGTCAGACTGGTCCTCGCGGGCGCGGTGTTGTCCGCCGTGCTCATGGCGTACATCCAGGCGGTGACCCTCACCAAGCCGCAGGTCTTCGACAGCTACCGCTACTGGGTGGTCGGCGCGCTCGGCGGCCGGGACTTCGACGTCCTGCTGTCGATGCTGCCCTTCGCGGGCGCGGGGCTCCTTCTCGCGCTGCTGCTGGGGCACAGTCTCAACGCGCTCGCCCTCGGCGACGCGACGGCGGCCTCGCTCGGGGCGAACCCCTGGGCGGTGCGGACGGGCGGGCTCTTCGCCGCCACGCTGCTCAGCGCCGCCGCGACGGCGGCCGTCGGCCCGATCGCCTTCGTCGGTCTGGCCGTGCCGCACATCGTGCGGGCGGTCGTCGGAGCCGACTTCCGCTGGCAGATCGTGTTCTCGGCGGTGGCGGGGCCCTCGCTGATGCTCGCGGCGGATGTCGTGGGCCGGGTGGTGATGCGCCCGCAGGAGCTGATGGTCGGGATCGTGACCGCGTTCGTCGGGGCCCCCGCGCTGCTGATCGCCGTACGCAGGATGAGGGGAAACGCATGACCTCGACCCAGGCGGGCGGGCGGACCGGGCAGAGCGGGCCGAAGGGCTTCCTCGTCGTCAGGCGTGCCGTCGCCGTCCCGGTCCGGCGGGTCTCCGTGTTCACCGCGCTGGCGCTGCTGGCTCTGATCGTCGCCGGCTCCGTCGCCACGCTGTCGCTGGGGCGCCTGGGCATCCCCCTCGCCGAGCTGGGCGAGGCGCTGACCGGCGGGGCGGAGGGCAAGAACGCGTTCGTGCTGGAGCGGCTGCGCGGCCCCCGGCTGGTGGTGGCCATGGGCACCGGATGCGCGCTCGGGCTCTCGGGGGCGCTGTTCCAGTCCGCCACCCGCAATCCGCTGGGCAGCCCGGATGTGATCGGCCTCGGCGCGGGGGCGGGCGCGGGAGCCGCGTTCGCCGCGCTGATGCTCCCGGGCACGGTGAGCGTGCCACTCGGCGCGCTGATCGGCGGGGTGCTCGCGATGGCGCTCGTCTATGTCTCCACCGGCACCGGGTTTCGCAACCCGGCCCGGCTGGTGGTCGCCGGAATCGGTGTGGCGGCGATCTGCGCCGCGGTGACGCAGTACGTGGTGTACGCGATGAAGCGGGACAGCGCCGCCGAGCTGACCGCCTATGTCAACGGCAGTCTGGACTCGCGGTCCTGGGAGGACGCGACCACCATCGGGCTGGTGCTGCTGGCCGTCGTGCCGTTCACCGCGCTGGTCGCCCGGCGGCTGAGCGTCGGCGAGATGGGGGACGACATCTCCCAGGGGCTCGGCGCGGACCCGAGGAGCACCAAGACGTACGCCGTCGTCCTCGCCATCGTGCTGTCGGCGGGGGCCGTGAGCGTGGCGGGGCCGATCGCGTTCATCGCGCTCACCGCGCCGCAGATCGCCAAGCGGATCACCCGGGCGTCCGGGCCGCATCTGCTGCTGGCCTCGCTGACCGGCGCGCTGCTCATGGTGGCGGCCGATCTCTGTGCGCAGCAGCTGCCGCTCTTCGAGGATCTGCCCGTCGGCATCTACACGATGGCGATCGGCGGCGCCTATCTCGGCTATCTGCTGACCCGGGAGCGGCGCAAGGGAGCGCTCTGAGCCGTGGGGCCGTTCAGCGGAGGATGTCATGTCCTTCGTTGAACGGCCCCTCGGTGCTTCCCGGCGCGTCCGGCGAGAAAATCGTGTGGACAGCGTCGAACGGGCCCGGTTAGCCTGCGCCCATGTCCAGCCCCGAAGCCTCCAGACTGGGGCCACCGGCCGTCCGGTGGCTTCCCGCGCTGTCGCGCTGACCTCCCACGCCCGCTGATGTCTCCGGGCGTGCTGACGAGTGCCGCCGACTCCACGACGGGTGCCGCCCCACGGCTCACCGCTGCCCCGTCCTTCTTCGTAGTGGCTGTGGAGTCTCGCTGTGCCTTTTGTTCTGTATCTCCTCGGACTGGCGGTATTCGCCCAGGGGATGTCCGAGTTCATGCTGTCCGGTCTGGTCCCGGACATCGCCCGTGATCTGGGGGTGTCCATCCCCGCCGCGGCCTCGCTGACCTCGGCGTTCGCCGTGGGGATGATCGTCGGCGCGCCTTTGATGGCGGTGGCCGGCCTGCGTTGGCCCCGGCGGCGCTCGCTGCTCGTCTTCCTCGTCACCTTTCTGCTCGCCCATGTGGCCGGGGCGCTGACCTCTCATTACGGGGTGCTGCTGGCCACCCGGGTGGTGGCCGCGCTCGCCAACGCCGGGTTCCTGGCGGTGGCGCTGACCACCGCGACGGCGCTGGTCCCCGCGAACGCGAAGGGCCGGGCCACCTCGATCCTGCTCGGCGGCATCACCGTGGCGTGTGTCGCGGGAGTGCCCGCAGGGGCGCTGCTCGGGCAGTTGTGGGGGTGGCGTTCGGCGTTCTGGGCGGTGGCGCTGCTCTCCGCGCCCGCCGTCCTCGCGATCCTGAAGTGGGTTCCGGAGGGTACGGACCCGAGCACAGCCCCCGGGGTACGCGGGCAGGCGCGGGCGCTGCTCGCCCCGCGCCCGGCGGTGTTCCTGCTGCTGTGCGCGCTGGTGAACGGGGCGACCTTCTGTGCCTTCACCTATCTCGCTCCGCTGCTCACCGAGGTCACCGGGGCCGGCCGGGCGCTGGTCCCGGCCGTGCTGGCGCTCTTCGGTCTGGGCTCGTTCATCGGGGTGACGGTGAGCGGCAGGTTCGCCGACACCCGGCCGGTGCCGCTGCTGGTGACCGGCGGGGCGGCGCTGCTCGTCGGCTGGTCGGTGTTCGCCCTGTCGGCGGGGAGCCCGGTGGCGACGGCCGTGCTGGTGCTGATGCTGGGCGCGCTGTCGTTCGCGGTCGGCTCCACGCTGGTGTCGCAGGTTTTCTACTCGGCGGCCGGGGCTCCGACGCTGGCCGGGGCGGCCGCCACCGCCGCGTTCAACGTCGGTGCGGCGCTGGGGCCGTGGCTCGGCGGGGTGGCGGCCGGGGCGGGGCCGGGGTATCGGGGGCCGCTGTGGGTGAGCGCGCTGCTGATCGCCCTCGCGGTGGCGGTGGCTTCGGTCGCGGCCCTGGGGCGTGTCTTCGGCGCGCCGCCGCCGGTGCGCCGGGTTCGAGGGTGATGGCTCATCTCCCTTTGTCCGCAGGCGAGTTCGGTTCGGGCGCCGGATCGCGGGACGGGTGCGGAGGGTGCGCGCTAGCCTGGCTGGTATGTCCGAATCCGAGGTGTACGAGCTTCTCGACCACAGCCGGAGAGGCTGGGAATCGGACGGTCCTCGTCCGGTTCGTACCTATGTATGGGAGCCGGCCGGGCGGCCCCCGAAACCTCCGGTGGCGCTGCTGTCGCACGGCACCGGGGGCAGCGCGCTCGATCTCGGCTGGCTCGCCGAGGCGCTGGCCGGGGCGGGCTTCCTGGTGGCGGCCGTGGATCACCACGGCAATACGTCCATGGGCCGTTCGCTGCCCGAGGGGTTCGCCTTCGTCTGGGAGCGCCCGCGCGATCTCTCCTTCGTACTGGGGTGGCTGGAGCGGGAGCGCCCGGTCGGCGCGGCGGGGGTGGCGGGCTTCTCCCTCGGCGGGTACAGCGCCGCCGCCCTGGTGGGCGCGCGGCTGTCGCCGGAGAAGGTACGCGCCGTGCTCGACGGGGTGGTACCGGCTCCGCCGCTGCCGGAGTTCCCCGGGCTCATCGACGCCCTGCACTCCCGGGTGCCGGGTGACGAGCTCCGGCGGCGGATCGAGGAGGCCGGTGCCACGGTCGCCGACCCCCGGATCCTCGCGGCGTTCCTCATCTCCCCCGCGATCGGGCTGCTGGTGGACGAGAGCAGTCTCACGGCGGTCGACCGTCCGGTCGCCATCCGCTGGGGCGGCGCCGACGACAACTCCCCGGGCTCGGAGAACGCCCTGCGGTACGGGAGGGGGATACCGGGGGCCGAGGTCAGCTGCCTCGGCGAGACCGTCGGACACTACGAGTTCGCCGACGACATCGCCGGGGCCGGGCCCGTGCGGGCCCAGGTGGCCGCCGACGCGGTCGCCTTCCTCAACCGCAATCTGAAGCTCTGAACACGGAGGGCTCCCGGGCCGGTTCAGCCCGGGAGCCCGGGCGCGAGGAGTGCGCCCAGCGCCGCCCGCGGGTCCGCCGCCTCGCGGAACAGCGCCCCGGTCATGCCGAGGCGTACGGCCGCCTTGATGTTCTCCGGCAGATCGTCCACGACCGGACAGCGTTCCGCGCGGGCACCGGCCCGGTCCGCCGCGATCTCGTAGAGCCTGTCGATGTCGCAGAGCACGGCGCCGAAGGGACGGTCCTGGCCGCCGGCGCGGTTCGTGGTCACCCCTCATGAGTACCATCGCGCCTTCGGCGCTGTGCGGCGGCCTTCTCAAGCGCGGGTCCGGGACGGGCGGCGGCCCGGTGTCAGCGGTCGAGCATCGGGATCAAGTGCTCCTCCTCGTGGGAGAGATGGCGTTCCAGCTCGTCGCAGAGGCGTTCCACCTCGGCGAGCACGGTCGGCGCGTCGCTCTCCGGACCGGCGGAGAGGGTCTGCCGCAACTCCTCGACCAGGGCGGCGATGGCCAGGTGTTCTTCCGTCAGCCGGTCGATGACCGGGGTGAGTTCGGGGTGGCGCTCGGCCACCGCCGGGAAGAGCATCCGGTCCTCGCCGGTGTGGTGGTTGTGCAGTCCCTGGCAGACGGTGAGGCAGTTGACGCGCAACTGGGCGCCCAGGGCGCCTGGGCCGGAGGCGGCGATCTCCGTGCGGATCAGGGCGAGTTCGCGGCGGAATCCGTCGTGGATCAGTTTGATCGCCTCGCCGACCGAGGGTGTGCCTGCCACCTGGGGCGGTCCGGGGATCTCCCGGAGGGCGACCACGGGGATGACGCGTGAGGTCTTCTCCTGGTACTCGGCCCAGCCGGGCTCGGCCTCGGCCGCGCGGGCGAAGGCGCGGTCGCGTTCCTCGCCGCGCAGGACGAGGGCCTCAGCCTGGTAGGTGAAGACGCCGCTCTCGACGGTGACCCGGGGGTTGGCCACCAGATTGTGGTACCAGGCGGGGTTTCGCGGTGAGCCCCCGGCGGAGGCGATGACGAGGACGCGTTCGCCGCCGTCGGGGAGATAGCCGACGGGGGTGGTGTGCGGGGCGCCCGTCCGCGCCCCGGTGGTGGTCAGCAGCAGCAGGCGGGCTCCTTCGAAGGGGCCGCCGACCTGTCCTGCGTTGGCGCGGAATTCTTCGATGACCGACTGGTTGAAATCGTTGGGCATTCTCTTCTTTCGGTTACGGTCGGCGGGCATGCCGAGGAGCCGCGTGTCGGGGGCGTGGCACGGCCCGGCGGGGGCGCGCACCGGCCTCGATGCGGTACGGGTGGTACGGAAGGGGGTTACGGGAAAGCGCCTGGGGTCGACGGAGCGACACCCCGGCCCGATGGGGCCGTGGCGGGGCGCGACGGGAGCGAAGCACGTCGCGAAAGGTGAGGAGATACAGAGGGGGCGGGGCTCTCACCCGCCTCGGATTCACTCCGAGGCCGGGAACCCAACTCGATTCTGGCCCAAGGCCGACCCGGCAGTCACAGTGCGGAATCCTATCCACGCGAACAGCCGTACGGCAATCCCCATTTTCGGGCGGTGCGCTCGGGTCAGGGGGCTTCGAGGACGAGGGCGAGCCCCTGGCCGACGCCGATGCACAGGGCCGCGACTCCCGTGCCGGAGCCCGCGGCGGCGAGCTGGTGGGCGACGGCTCCGGTGATCCGGGCCCCGGACGCGCCGAGGGGGTGGCCGAGGGCGATCGCGCCGCCCCGGGGGTTGACGAGGGCGGGATCGAGGTCCGGCCACTCGCCCAGGCAGGCGAGCGCCTGGGCCGCGAACGCCTCGTTCAGTTCGAGGGTGCGCACCTCACGGAAGCCGCGCCCGGCCTTCTTCAGGGCCCGCCGGACCGCTTCCACCGGGCCCGCGCCGAAGAGCTGGGGCTCGATGCCGGTGACGGCGGTCGCCCTGACGCGGGCGAGCGGCGGGCGGCCGGTGGCGCGGAGTCCGTCCTCGTCGGTGAGGAGGAGTGCGGCCGCGCCGTCGCTGAGCGGTGAGGAGTTGCCCGCGGTGACGGTGCCGTCGGTGCGGAAGGCGGGCTTGAGGGCGGCGAGCGCCTCGGCGGAGGTGGTGTCGCGGATGGATTCGTCGCGGTCGAGCGCGATGCCGTCGAGGGGGGCCACCTCGGGGTCGTACTGTCCGTCCGCCCAGGCGCGGGCGGCCTTGCGGTGGCTGTCGAGGGCGAAGGCGTCCTGGGCCTCGCGGCCGATGCCGTACCGGTCGGCGACCAGTTCCGCCCCTTCGCCGAGCGCGACCGTCCACTCCTTCGGCATCCGGGGGTTGGTCATCCGCCAGCCGAGGGTGGTGGAGTACATCTGCTGGTGGCCCGCGGGGAGGGCGCGTTCGGGCTTGGGCACCACCCAGGGCGCGCGGCTCATGGACTCGACGCCGCCCGCGACGGCGACGGAGGCGTCGCCGACGGCGATGGCCCGGGCGGCCTGGACGACCGCCTCCATCCCGGAGCCGCAGAGGCGGTTGACGGTCGCGCCGGGGACGCTCACCGGGATCCCGGCGAGCAGCAGGGCCATGCGGGCCACATTGCGGTTCTCCTCCCCCGCGCCGTTGGCGTTGCCGAGCAGGACGTCGTCGATACGGGCCGGATCGAGTTCCGGCGTACGGCGGAGGAGGGCGGTGAGGACATGGGCCGCGAGGTCGTCGGGGCGTACGCCGGAGAGCGCACCGCCGTATCTGCCGACCGGGGTGCGCACGGCGTCCACGACATAGACGTCTCGGAGGCGGTCGGGCATGTCTCTCAGCTCCTCGCTGGGGCGGCGGCGCGGACTGCCGTCCGGTCGCGGGTCCGTGCCGTCGGGTCCAGGTCCCCGCCCGTGGGGACAGTCGTTCACACGGGGGGGTCGAGGGGGCGGTTTGGGGGGCCGGCGGGGCGACCGGGGAGCCCCGTCGGGGGGGGGGGCGCCCGGGGCTGCGGGAGCTTCGGAGATGTGCAGAGGCGACACAATCACGCAACATTTAATCTAACCAGAGATGATTGACCGACAGACATCTTTTCCGTACCGTCGTGCCCCATGTTGCACTTCGATTCACCGCCACGGGGGCGGAGTGCGATCCGTGTACTGGCCCCCGGCCGCCCTTCGTTGCTCATCGCCGGCCTGACGGCGCTACTTCAGGAGGACCCGGAGTTCACCATCGTCAACGGCCTTCCGACCAGCGGCGCCCCGGACGGCCCCGGCCCTCCTGATGTGGTCCTGATCGAGGATCTGCCCGGCGTCACCGTCGCCGAGGCGGTCGCCCCCGCCCTGCGGTTCCCCGGGGAGACCCGTGCCGCCCGGGCCGTCGTCGTCCTGAAGGCCAGCGGCACCGACCGGGTCTTCGGCTATCTCCGCTCCGGCGTCCGCTCCTTCGTCCGCGTCGACGCGGCGCCCGAGGTCCTGCCGGCCGCGGTCCGGGCCACCGCGCGGGGCGAGGCGTTCCTGAGCGACGACACGGCCCGCCGGATCATCGATGTCGCGCTGCCCCACGGACCCGAGGACGTGTCCCCGCGCACAGCCGCCGCAGTCACCGCCACCACCACAGCCCTGGCGATCGCGCTCACCGCTGCGGCGGAGCCGAGGACCGGGGCGGCACTCCGGCGACCCCGGTGCGCGGGGGGACCTTCACCTACGCCGCCGCCGTCGGCACCTCCTGCCTGGATCCGCACACCAGCCCGGGGGACATCACCGCCGTCGTCCAGCGCAATGTGTTCGACTCACTGGTCCACCTCGACGACCGGGGCCGCTTCCACCCCTGGCTCGCCACCTCCTGGAAGATCTCCGACGACGCCCGCAGCTACACCTTCGAACTCCGCGACGACGTCACCTTCCACGACGGCACCCCGTTCGACGCCGCGGCCGTCAAAGCCAATCTGGAGCACATCAGGGCCCCGGCCACCAAGTCGCTGTACGCCGCCGCCCTGCTCGGCCCGTACCGGGACAGCGAGATCCTCGGCGAGCACCGCATCCGGATCGACTTCGCCGAGCCCAGCGTCCCCTTCCTCCAGGCGGCGAGCACCCCGTATCTGGGCATCGCCTCGCCCGTCTCCCTCAGCCGCGACAAGGACCGGCTCTGCGCCGGGGGGAAGTACTCCGTGGGCAGCGGCCCGTTCCGCTCGGAGCGGTACGTCAAGAACGACCGGGCGGAGTTCGTCCGCAACGCCGACTACCGGTGGTCCCCCAAGGGCGCGGCCCACCAGGGGCCGCCGCTGGTGGACCGGCTCGTCGTCCGCTTCCTGCCCGAGGACTCCGTCCGCGCGGGCGCGCTGACCAGCGGTCAGGTGGACGCGGCGGCCGTGCCGATCACCTCCGCTCGGGCGGTGCGGCGCGACTCCTCGCTGAAGCTGACCAAGCGGCAGGCCCCGGGGGCCGCGTACGCCCTGTATCTCAACACCGGCCGGGGTCCGCTGCGCGACGAGCGGGTACGCCGGGCGCTCCAGCGGTCCGTCGACGTCGACGCCCTGATCCGCGGCGTCTACCGGGGTGAGTACGAGCGTGCCTGGAGCCCGCTCAGCCCGGCCACCCCCGGCGGGTACGACGACTCCATCGAGGGCGCGATACGCCACGACCCGCAGGGGGCGGCCGCCCTTCTGGACCGGGCCGGCTGGACCGGGCGGGACGGCGAGGGCTACCGCACCAAGGACGGGCGGCGGCTCAGCCTGCGCTGGCCCTACATCGGGGCCCTGATCCGCGACCAGCGCGACGTCCTCGCCGAGGCCGTCCAGGCCGAACTGAGGAAGAACGGCATCGATCTGGTGCGTGAGGCGGTCGAGACCGGCGCGTACTTCGAGCGGTACGGCAAGGGCGACTACGACGTGTGGGACAACGCCTGGGTCCGCGCCGACCCGGCGATCCTCGCCGGCTTCTACCTCTCCGCCCAGCGGCCCGCCGAGGGCGGCCAGAACGTCTCCGGCGCGAACGACCCCCAGGTCGACGCCTGGCTGCGGGCGGGCGCGGCCGAGAAGCGCCCGCAGGCCCGGGAGACCTCGTACGCCAAGGTGGAGCGCTGGGCCGTCGACCACGGCACCGTGCTGCCGCTGTACGTTCCCGTCACCGCGATCGGCACCGGCGAGAAGGCCCGCGGACTGACCTTCGACGCCAACGCCTGGCCGCAGTTCGCGGGCGTGTGGAAGACCGAGCGGTGAGCCGCCCGCTGCCGCCCGCGGCCCGCTGGCTGCTGCACCGCGCCGCCGGGGCCGTACTGGTCCTGTGGGGCGCGGCGAGCCTCGCCTTCCTGGTGCTCCATCTCGTCCCCGGCGACCCGGTGACCACCCTGCTCGGCGCGTCGGCGACGGACTCCACCGCGCTGCGCGCGGAGATCCGGCGGGAGTACCGTCTCGACGACCCGGCGGCCGCCCAGTACGCCGCCTTCCTGGCCCGGCTCGCCACCGGCGAGCTGGGCGACTCCTACCAGCAGCGGCAGCCCGTCTCGGTGATCATCGGCGAACAGCTCGGCCACACCGCCGAACTGGCGCTCGGCGCGCTGGTGCTGCTGGTGGCCGGGGCGCTGCTGACCGCCACCCTCACCGCCGGGCGGGGCCGCCGGGTACGCGGCCTCGCCTCGGGGGCCGAGCTGATCGCCGTCTCCACGCCCGCCTTCTGGCTCGGCATCGTGCTGCTGACCGTCTTCTCCTTCCGGCTGAATGTGTTCCCGGTGGCCGGAGCGGGCGACTGGCGGTCGCTGGCGCTGCCCGTCGTGACCCTCGCGGTGCCGTTCGGCTCACTGCTCGCGCAGGTGCTCCGGGAAGGGATGGAGAGCGCGCTGCACCAGCCGTTCGCACTGACCGCCCGCTCCCGGGGACTGCGCCCGGCCGCCCTGCGGCTGCGCCACGCGCTGCGGCACGCCGCCGTGCCCGCCGTCACCCTCAGCGGCTGGCTGGCCGGCGGACTGCTGAGCGGGACAGTGCTGGTGGAGACCGTCTTCGCCAGGCCGGGCCTCGGCCGGGTGGCGCTGGACGCCGTGTCCGGCCGGGACATCCCGGTGGTCGTCGGCCTGGTGCTGCTCTCCGCCGCCGTCTATCTCGTCGTCAACGCGCTGGCCGATCTGATCTGCCTGTGGGCCGATCCCCGGCTGAGGAGCCCCGTATGAGCGCCCTTCCGGCCGGCGGGACCCGTACGGTACGCGGACGGACGGCGGACGGACCGGGGACCGGACTGCCGCTGGCGGTGGCCGTCCTGCTCGCCTGCGCCGCCCCCGGGCTGCTGGCGCACGCCTCCCCCACGGCGGCCGATCCGCTCGCCGCGCTGCTGCCGCCGGGCCCCGACCACTGGTTCGGCACCGACCAGCTGGGCCGCGACGTCTACGCGCGGGTGGTGCACGGCGCGCGCCACTCGCTGCTGCTGGGGCTCGTCGCGACCGCGCTCGGCGTCCTCGCGGGGCTGTTGGTCGGGCTCCCGTCGGCGCTGCTGGGACGGGTCGCCGACCAGGTGGCCATGCGCGGCACGGACATCGCGCTGGCCCTGCCCGAGCTGCTGCTCGCGCTGCTGGTGATGCACGAGGGCCGGGCCGTCGAATCGGGCCCGGTCGCCGAGGTGCTGGGCGCGCCCCGGCACCCGTACACCCGCCGGCTGCTGGCCTCGGTGCCGCGGCTGCCGGTACCACCACCGTCGACGGCGGCGGGGAGAGGCCCCGCCGCCCCGGGAAGAGGAGATCCATGCCCCCGCTCGACCTGAGCGCCGACGAGGTGCTCACCACCACCGTGCCGTGCGCAAACGACTCGATCTGACCCGCCCGGTGGAGCGCGGGCTGCTGGAGGAGTGTCTGGAGCTGGCCACCCAGGCTCCCACCGGGCGCAACCGGCAGCGCTGGGACTTCGTGCTGGTGACCGATCCGGGCAAGCGCGCCGCGCTCGCCGAGCTGTACCGGCTCGGGCTGGCGCGGCCCCGCCAGCGCGTGGTGCGCGACGGGATCGACCAGGGTGATCCGGTGGGCGGGGCGCGGATCGCGGACAGCGCGCGGTATCTCTTCGACCATCTGCACGAGGTGCCGGTGCTGCTGATCCCCTGCATCGGGGTCCAGGGCCGGCACGAGAACGACTCGCACGTCGGACAGGCCAACACCTGGGGCTCGGTGCTGCCCGCCGTGTGGCAGTTCATGCTCGCCGCCCGGTCCCGGGGGCTCGGCACCGCGTGGACCACTCCCCATCTGCACTATGAGCGCGAGGCGGCGGAGCTGCTGGGGATCCCCTACGAGACGGTCCTCCAGACGGCGCTGATCCCGGTGGCCCACACGATCGGCACGGACTTCCGGCCCGGTCCCCGGGTGGCGGCGGAGCGGATCGCCCACTGGGACTCCTGGTAGCGGCGTCCGCCCGGGGTGGGGAGGGGCGGGGAGCTTGCCCGTACTTCGATGATGTGCAAATCTACGAACCAGCTGAGAGGAGAGCCGGTCGTATGCGCACGCTCACCCACCCCGGACGGTCCGACATCGAACTCACCGCCGTCTTCCACGCGCTGAGCGATCCGACCCGGCTCGCGATCGTCCGCGGACTGGTGGGGATCGAGGAGCGGTCCTGCGGAGCCCTCGGCATCCCCCTCTCCAAGTCGACGCTCTCCCACCATCTGAAGGTGCTCCGGGACGCGGGCGTCACCCACACCCGGATCGAGGGGACCCACCGCTACATGTCGCTGCGCCGCGAGGATCTCGACGCCCGTTTCCCCGGGCTGCTCGATGTGGCGCTGGCCGACGATCCCGCCCGTACCGGCGGCTGAACAGCGGCGGGCCGGCGGCGGTTCACAGCACCACCCGGACTCCGTACTCGGTCAGCCAGTCGTTGAGCTGGAGGGCGCGCGGCAGGATCGGCGGCGGGGTGAAGTCGCCGTTGACCCACTGCCCGCCCCGCACCATGGCGCGCAGGGCGTCCGCGTCGAGGAGTTCCATCGCGGGCGCGCCGGGGTCGCTGATCATGTCGGAGACCGCGTCGCGCACGGACCGCAGATACTCGGGGCTCTGGCCGACGGGGAAGCCGCTCTTCGGGCGGTGGACGACCGCCGCGGGCAGTACATCCTCGACCGCGGCGCGGAGCAGCCCCTTCTCCCGGCCGCCGAGGCTCTTGAGCCGCCAGGGGACGTTCCACACATACTCGATCAGCCGGTGGTCGCAGCAGGGGACGCGGACCTCCAGCCCGTGGACCATGCTCATCCGGTCCTTGCGGTCGAGGAGGAAGGGGAGGAAGCGGGTGTGCTGGAGGTAGTAGACCTCGCGCATCCTGCGGTCGGTCCCGCTCTCGCCGTCGAGGCGGGGCACCTCGCGGAGTGCCTCCCGGTAGCGCCGTTCGAGCCGCTCATGGAGGTCGAGACGGCCGCGCAGCCCGGGCGAGAGCACGGCATTGCGGTCGCGTACCCCCGCCGACCAGGGGAATCCCCCGGAGGGCCGGTCCGCCTCCCGGGCGAACCACGGATAGCCGCCGAAGGCGTCGTCGGCGCCCTCCCCGGAGAGCGCCACGGTCAGATGCCTGCGTACCTCCCGGAAGAGCAGCTGGAGCGATACGTCCAGGTCGCCCACGCCCGGATAGTCCCTGGCCCGCAGGGCGACGCCGGACTCGGCGAGCAGGGCGGCGGGCTCGACCAGCACCTCCTGGTGCTTGGTGCCGACGTGGTCGACGACGGCGCGTACATAGGGAGCGTCGCGGGAGACGTGCAGGGCGTCGGCGGCGAAGTCGTCCTCGCCGCCCGCGAAGTCGACGGAGTAGGTGGCGAGCGGGCCGCGTCCCCCGGCGGTCAGGACGGCCGCCCCGAGCGCGGTGATGACGCTGGAGTCGATGCCCCCGGAGAGCAGGGCACCCAGCGGCACATCGGCGAGGGTCTGTTCGGCGACGATCCGCTCCAGCAGGGAGCGGACGGTGGCGACGGTGGTGTCGGGATCGTCCTGATGGGGTGCGCTGACCAGCCGCCAGTAGCGGTACGAGGTGCTCTTGCCGCGGCCGAAGCTGAGCAGATGGCCCGGGCGGACCTCGCGGAGGGTGCGGTAGACGGCGTCGCCGGGGCGTTTGGCGGCGACGGTGAAGACGTCGGTGAGTCCCTCGGCGTCGACCTCGGGCTCGACCAGGCCGCTGGCGAAGAGCGCCTTGGGTTCGGAGCCGAAGACGACTCCGCTGTCGTGTTCGGCGTAGTAGAGGGGTTTGACGCCGAGCGGGTCGCGGCCGAGGTGGAGGGTCTGCCGCTCGATGTCCCACAGGGCGTACGCGAACATCCCGGCGAAGCGCGTGACGGCCTCGGGGCCCCACTGGCGGTGGGCGGCGAGGAGGACCTCGGTGTCGGACGCGGTACGGAAGCGGTGCCCTCTGGAACGGAGTTCGGCGCGCAGCTCCCGGTGGTTGTGGATCTCCCCGCTGAAGGAGACGACCAGGAGCGGGCGTCCGTCGTCCTCGCCGAGCGCGGTCATCGGCTGGGCTCCGCCCCCGGGGTCGGTGACGGCGAGCCTGCGGTGTCCGAGGCCGATACGGGGCGCGGTCCACACACCCTCGTCGTCCGGGCCCCGGCGGGCGAGGGTCCGGGCCATCGCGGTGACGGTGGCGGTGGCGGTCTCGTGGGTCAGATCGCGTTCCCAGTCGAGCCACCCTGCTATGCCGCACATTCGGGCGTTCTCCTCAGCTGTCGGTGGTGGAGGGGGCGTAGGCGGCGAGGGTCTCCTCGACGACGCCCCGGATGGGGGCGGGCAGCCGGTCCCAGTTGCGTTCGTCGCCGAGGTCGAGCACCCGGGAGAGTTTCCAGCCGAGGTACTGGCCGAGCGAGGCGAGCGGCGGGAGCTTCTCCACCGGGCGCAGCGCCAGTTCACGGCCGGGGAAGAGGGCGGCGAGGCGGGCGGTGGTCGTCTCGGTCCAGTGCCGGTCGGCCGGGCCCGTGGTGGTGACCAGGCAGAGGATCGTACGGTCGCGGATGACGAGCATGTAGTTGAGGACTAGAGGGGCGTTGAGGACTGGAGGGGCGTCGGGTGCCCGGGGAGCGTCGGGTGTCCGAGGAGCGTCGAGGTCCCCAGCGTCGGCCGGGCCGTCGGCCCAGAGCGCGGACTCCACGTCGTTCTGCCGGATGCCGCTGCCTTCCAGGGTGATGAGGTCCTGGGAGCGGCCGAGGGTCCGCAGCAGAGGGGTGGCGACTCCGCAGGGGCAGTCGACTCCGGCGATCTCGACGAGGTCGCCGGTGCGGTAGCGGAGGAGGGGACGGGCGAGGATGTCGAGGGTGGTGACGATGAGTTCGCCCCGGTCGGGGCGGCCGTCGACGGGGCGTGCTCCGGTGTCGTCGGCGATCTCCAGGGCGTAGCTCTGGGTCTGGAGGTGGAGGCCCCGGTGTTCGCAGGTGACGGCGGTGGTGCCGGTCTCGGAGGAGCCGTAGGCGGCGACATAGGCCCTGGCCCCGGTGAGGCGTTCGAGGTGGCGGACGAAGGCGGGGCCGGTCTGTTCGGCCATCAGAAGGAGGGTGTCGAAGGCGGGGGCCGGTTCGTCGTCGCGATGGGCGAACTGGATCATTTCCAGCAGCCGGGAGGGCGGGCCGACGAAGACGTTGACCTTCAGTTCGCGGATGAGTCTGAGTACACGGGTGTAGTCGCCGGTGATGTTGTCGACCCAGGGCCGGAGCGACATGACCTGAAGGTATTCGAGGACTTTCTCGAATTGGTAGGCGGCGGGGGCGAAGGGCGCGTTGATGAGGATGAGGGCGCGGTCGGCCGGGGAGAGGATACGGGCCCACAGTTCGCCTATGTTGATGGTGTTGGCGACGAGATCGTCCAGGGCCTTGGGGGCGGCGAGGACGCGTTTGCCGACTTCGGCCTCGCCCTCGCCGATGAGGGCGGCGGCGATGTAGCACAGCGGTACGAGGTCTCCGCTCGCGCCGAGGGATCCGCGTTCGGGGACGAGGGGGAGGATGTCGGCGTCCAGATGGTCCAGCAGTCGTTCGACGACCTGGGGGCGGATGCCGGAGTTGCCCCGGGCGAGGCAGTTGGCGCGGATGAGCAGGGTGGCGCGGACCACGTCGGCGGGGGCGTTGGGGCCGACGCCGTTGAGGTGGTAGCGGATCAGATGGTGCTGGAGCCGCGCGGCGCGTTCGGGGCTGATCTGCTGGGTGACGCTGTCGCCGAAGCCGGTGGTGACTCCGTAGATCGGCTTCCGTTCGGCGGTGAGGCGCTCACGCAGTCGCGCGCTGTTCCGGGCGGCGGTGGCCGCGGCGGGGTGGAGTACGGCCCGGGCCGTGGGCTCGTGCGGGGTGGGACGGGCCAGGCGCACCACGTCGCGCAGGGTCAGCGATTCCCCGTCGATTTCGACGCGGGCAGGAGCGGTCCATGTGTTCACCTTCGGGACTCCAAAGGAATGAGGACATTGCCTGTGCGCCTCAATCCTTTTCCATCGGAAGCCGATTTTCTTCTGCCGGTGGACCTGGTTGTTCCAGGTCTTGGGGCCTGGGGCGACCAGGTCCACCGGAGTGGCGGCATCCTGTCCATATTCCCGTGACGATCCCGAAACACGATATTCTCGAACGGGAGTGTTGATGGCGGGAGTTGTTCGGACGTACGCTCGCCCCGACCGGAATTGACCCGGGAAGGAAAAGCAGGTCGCTCGCGTCCGAATCCGATGAGATCCGTGATGTCCACAAGGCCCTCGACGCTTTTCTCGACGCCCTCAACAGCCGGTCCGTGACCGGCTGGGCGCGGCCGCTGCACTATCCGCATCTGCGGGTCAGTGACGGCGAGGTCACCGTCTGGGAGACCGAGGAGGAGTACGCCGAGCGCTCGGAGCCCGAGGTGGCGCGGCTGCTCGCGAGCGGCTGGGACCGCAGCGGCTGGGAGAGTGTGGAGCTGATCCAGCGTTCCGCCGATCAGGTCCACGCACAAGTGCGGTTCGCCCGTTACGACCGGGAGGGGGTGTCGCTGGGGTCGTTCGAGTCGCTGTATGTGCTGACCCGGCGGGAGGGGCGCTGGGGGGGTGCTGGCCAGGATCGCCTTCGCGGTCTGAACGCCCCCGTTTCGGCGGCCCCGGCGGTGAGGCTCACCGGCGGGGCCGCCGGCCGGTCAGCCCCCGCGGGGCGGCGGGGATGGGTCCGGCGGCCCGCCCGTGTGGTTCGCGGGGACGTACTCCCCGGGCGGCCAGGGGGGGGGGGCCGCGGCGGAGGGCGCGGGGGCCTCGGCGACCGGGGCGAGTTGGAGCCCGTCCACCAGGTGCAGATCGCGGTCGCCCAGCCGCTGGAGCACGCGCACCGCCTCCGCCGTGATGTCGCGGGTGTCCCGCAGGGTCAGCCCGGCGCTGTTGACGCTCCGCTCGCGGTCGGGCGAGGAGAGCGGGGTGATGACGGCGACGGGAGTGCCCGGGTGGCCCTCGCGGACGGTGTCGAGGAAGCCGCAGACCGCCGGGCCCCAGCTCCGGGCGGTGAACGCGCCCCGGATGTAGACGTTGATGCCCAGTTCGAGGCTGATCAGCTCCGCCGGGGCGTCCCTGATCGCCCGGGCGAGGGCCGGATCGAGATACGCCTCCCCCGCGAGGCCCAGGTTCCGCAGCCGCCAGCCCCGCTCCGCCGCGACCAGCGCGGGCCAGGTCTCGGAGGGGCCGGAGGCGAATATGCAGTGGGTGAGGGAGCTGCCGTACGCCACCCAGCGGGGGCCGGTGCGGTCCGCCGCCGTCAGCGAGCGGTGGCCGCCGAAGGAGACCGCGCCCAGCCGGGTGACGCCCAGGTGCGGAAGCCACACCTCGACCTCGGCGGGCCGGCCGGCCGCCGCCGGGGGCAGCGGGAAGGAGACCCGGTGTCCGCCGGGGCCGCCGGCCCAGCGGTGGACGAGGGCGCCGTCGGCCCTGATGTCCAGCGGCGCGCCACCGGGGTCGGTCTCCACCTCCAGGGTGATCTCGGTGGCGTCGGTGCGGACGGCGAACCGGATCCCGGCGGTGGTCCGGGCGACCCGGGTCAGGGCCGGTGACATCGCGGTGGCCAGGCGCTCCGGGGGGACGCGCAGCGGCAGCGGGCCGCCGGGGCCAGCGCTCCAGCCGCTGACGCCGTCCCAGGAGAGCCGCGGATCGTCGGGGGCGAGGCGCTCCGGAGCCGGTCCGGTCCGGGCGCCGGTGGCAGTGCCGGTGCCGGTGGCCGTGCCCGCCCTCTCGTGCGGCGGCCGGGCGCGGGTGGGACCGGTCATGCGCGCCCGCTCTCCAGCGGTGTGTCACGGTCCACCGTGCCCGGCTCGCCGTCGGCGTCCCGGGCCGGGGACTCGGCGTCCTGGTCCCGGGATTTCGCCGGACCGAGGCCCAGCGCGGCGGCCAGCGCTCCGACGAGGGAGAAGAGGCCGACGGCGAGGAAGGCGTAGTGGTACGAGTCGAGTTCACCGGCGGTGCCCGCGGAGGCCAGCACCGCGGCGGCGACCGCGACACCGAGGCCGCCGCCGAGCTGGAGCGCCGACTGGATCAGGGAGGTCGCCAGGCCCTGCTGGGCGTCGGCGACCCCGCCGACCCCCGCGATGTTGAAGCTGGGGAAGCTCAGACCGTTGCCGACGCCGTGGATGACGAGCGCGGGCAGCAGCACCGCCGCGTAGCCGCTGTTCTCCCCGGCGCGCAGGAAGAGCAGGATGCCGAGCCCCTGGAGCAGCAGCCCGAGGACGGCGGGCAGGCGCAGCCCCCAGCGGTTGATGACGCGCGGGGTGATGTTCACGGTGAGGAGGATCGCGGCGGCCATCGGCACGATCGCGAGCCCGGCCCCGAGCGCGTTGTAGCCCAGTACCTGCTGGAGGTAGAGCAGGGCGACGAACTGCCAGCCGATGGTGGCGCAGGCCCAGGTCAGCCCGACGACATTGGCCGTGGACAGGGTCCGGGAGCGGAAGATGGAGAGCTGGACCAGCGGTTCGCGGCGACGGCTCTCGATGACGACGAAGCCGATGAGCAGCAGCACGGCGGCGACCAGGGAGAGCACGGTCGCGGGCGAGCCCCAGCCCACCTCGGGGGCCCGGGTGAGCGCGAAGACCAGCAGCAGCGCGCCGCCGGTCGCGGTGAGCGCCCCGAAGGCGTCGAAGCCGGGGCGCTCACCGGTGCGGGGCCGGTCGGGGGCGACCGCGTACCGGACGGTGGCGAAGACCAGGGCGGCGATGACGAACGGGACGAGGAAGGTGAGCCGCCAGCTCAGCTCGGTGAGCACACCGGAGAGGACGAGGCCCGCCGCGTAACCGCTCGCGCCGGTCAGCGAGAAGATGCCGACCGCGCGGTTGCGCTCGGGGCCCTCCTTGAAGGTGGTGGTGATGATCGACAGGGCGGCGGGGGCGATGAACGCCGCCGCGATGCCCTTGACGACCCGGCTGACGATCAGCAGGGTCCCGTCCGAGACGAATCCGCCGGCCAGGCTGGCCGCAGCGAAGACCGCGGTGGCCCAGAAGAACATCCGGCGTCTGCCGAAGAGGTCGGCGGCCCGGCCGCCGAGGAGCAGAAAGCCTCCGTACGCCACCGCGTAGCCGGATATGAGCCACTGGAGCTCCTCGCCGCTCAGCCCCAGATCGTCCTTCAGCTCGGGCAGGGCCACGCCCATCAGCGAGACGTCCATGGAGTCCAGGAACAGCTGCGCGCAGAGCACCAGAAGGGCGAGTCCCTTACGGACGCCCGGAGTCCGCCCCGAGCGCGGGGCCGATTGTGGATCTGACATCGTTCGCCGCCATTCGATCCGTCAGACATCCGTCTGCTCACCAGTGATGTGCCCTGAAAGTAGCAGCGAAATCATCTTGCAGCAAACAATCTTGCCGTAAACATAAGACCCTCGGCCTTGCGGAGCGATCGCCCCCGACCTACGCTTCGATTGTTTTCGAACAATGAAAGTTGACCGGTTCCCACGCCCGGAGCACACCCATGCCTCTGTCCGAGAACCGGCCGCGCCTGCCCTCCCTCACCGGGCTGCGCTTCGTCGCCGTCCTCTGCGTCTTCGCCTTCCATGCCTCCCTCGAATCGCCGTTCGCCGATCGCGGCCTCGACGCGGCGTACACGGGACTGGTGGCGAACGCGGGGTGGCTGGGCGTCAGCTTCTTCTTCGTCCTGAGCGGATTCGTCCTCACCTGGTCCGCCCGCCCCGGGGACACGGCGGTCCGCTTCTGGCATCGCCGGGCGGCGAAGGTCTACCCCCTGCACCTGCTCACCTGGGCCGCCGCACTGGCCCTCCTCGCCCGGGCGGGCACTCCGGCGACCGCCCGCCAGGCCGTCCCCAATCTGCTGCTCGTCCACACCTGGGCGCCCGACCGGGCCGTCTTCTCCAGCCTCAACGACGTCAGCTGGTCGCTCTCCTGCGAGGTGTTCTTCTATCTCTCCTTCCCCCTCCTCATCGGCGCGGTGCGACGGATCCGGCCGGAGCGGCTCCGGCTCTGGACGGCCGGCACGGCCCTCGCCGTACCCGCACTGCCCCTCCTCTCCGAGCTGCTGCCGGCCGGCGAGGCGCTGCCCTTCGGCTCCGGATCCGTCGCACAGTTCTGGCTGGTCTACGTCCTCCCGGTGGGCCGGGCCCTGGAGTTCGGCCTCGGCATCCTGCTGGCCCGGACGGTCCTCACCGGCCGCGCCGCCCTCCCCGGCGGCGTCCCCGCGGCGCTCGTCCTGCTCTCCGCCGGGTACGCGCTCTCGCTGCGGCTGCCCTTCCTGTACGGGCTGACCAGCGCCACCGTCGTACCGATCGGACTGCTCGTGGCGGCGGTCGCCCGCCGGGACTCCGAGGGCCGGGGCTCCTTCCTCGCCCGCCCGGCCCTGGTCCGCCTGGGCGAGTGGTCATTCGCCTTCTATCTCGTCCACCGGCTGCTGCTCCAGCACGGCCACCGGCTGCTCGGCGAGGGCCGGACCTGGTCCGCCCCCGCCGCCGCCGGGCTGCTGGCGGCGGCCCTCGCCCTGGCCCTGCTCATCTCCTGGGCGCTGCACACCCTCGTCGAGCGGCCCGCGATGCGGCTGCTGGCGGGGTCCCGCGCCGCCGGAGCGGCCGACCGGCACCACCCCCGCCCGAGACCCCGCGGCCGGCCAGGCCGCCCCCGACACCGGAGAGGCAGCCACCCGATGACAGACCCGACCAAGACCCCACCCCCTGCCCCGGCCGAGCCCCCGGCCCAGACCCCGGCCCCGGCCCAGACCCCGGTCCTGCCCCAGTACCCCTTCCCCGTGGGCCCGTTCGCCGAGCCCCCCGAGGAGTACGCCGCGCTGCGCGCCCAGTGCCCCATAAGCCGTGTCCAGCTGCCCAGCGGGGACAGCGCGCTGATGGTCACCGGGTACGACGAGGTGGTGGCCGCGATGGCGGACCGCAGACTCTCCCGGGCCGCGCTGCGCGAGCCGGGCGCGGTGCGCACCGTGAAGGGCGAGGACTTCTCCGACAACCCGTACAACCTCCTCAACCAGGAGGGCGCGCAGCACGCCCGGCTGCGCCGGCTGATCGCCCCCGCCTTCACCCCGCGCAAGGCGGAGAAGTGGCGGGCCAGGGTGGAGGAGATCGCCCATGAGCTGATCGACCGGCTGGAGGCCGGACCGCGCCCCGCCGACCTCCACCACGACTTCGCCGCCGTACTGCCCGTCTGGGTGATCTGCGAGATGGTCGGGGCCCCCGTCGGGGACCGGGAGCGGCTGCACCGCTGGACCGAGGCCCTGGTCAGCATCACCGCCCACTCCCCCGGGGAACGGCTGACCGCCCGCGAGGAGTCGGCCGCCTATGTCGCCGGGCTCATCGCCGAGCGGCGGAAGAACCCCGGCGACGATCTGCTCAGCACCCTGATCGCCGCCCGCGACGAGGACAACGACCGGCTCGGCGAGCGCGAGCTGGTCTGGCTCGGCATCAATCTGCTGGTGGCCGGGCACGACACCACCGTCGGAGCCGTGGTGCGCTCGCTCTACCAGCTGCTGCGCCACCCCGGGCAGTGGCGGCTGCTGACCGAGGACCCGGGGCTGGTGACCGCCGCCACCGAGGAACTGCTGCGCTACGCGCCGCCGTCGGAGATCGGCTTCCTGCGGATCGCGACCGAGGAGCTGGAGATCGCAGGCACCCGGATCGCCCCCGGCGAGGGCGTGATCCCGGTGATGCACGCCGCCGGCCGTGACACCCGCCATGTCGCCCGGCCCGAGGAGCTGGACATCACCCGCTCCGACGCGGTGCATGTGGCGTTCGGCCACGGCACCCACTACTGCCCCGGCGCGGGGGTGGCCCGGATGGAGCTCCAGGTGGCGTTCGGCGTACTGGCGCGGCGGCTGCCCACGCTGCGGCTCGCCGTGCCGCCCGAGGAGGTGCGCTGGCTCGGCGGACTGCTCACCCTGCGGCCCGAGAGGCTGCCCGTCACCTGGTGACCCGGCCCTCCTCCCCCGTACCGCCCGTACCCCCCGCACCGCCCGTGCGCCGCCGCTGAGCGCGCGAAGGAGCGCCGTACCGGCCCCGACCGGGCGGTACGGCGCTCTTCCGCGTGCTCAGGCCGAGCCGTCCTTGACGCCCCAGGCCGTGAACACGGCCAGCGACAGATCGTGGAAGGCCGGGTCGGTCAGCTCCGCGTAGGCCGCCTCGAAGTCCTCGTCCGAGGCGAGGCCCGCGGCCACCACCGCCGCCCTGGACTGCTCCAGGGTCAGCCGCCACCACAGGGCCTCGTCGTCGCCGCCCGTGATCCGCTGGAGGCGGGCGTCATGGCCGATGCCGGTCAGCCCCTTGCCCTCGAACGGCACCGGGAGGGCGCGCGCCCACTCCGTGTCCGTGCCCACCGCGCTCTCCAGATTCTCCCGGAAGGCCCGCATCACCTTGCGGTACGCGGGGTGCGGGGAGTCCTTGACCGGGAAGAACGAGGGCTCCTCCACGACCAGCACCCCGCCGGGGGCGAGCCACTGGGCCATCCGGGCCAGCGCCTTCTCCGGATCGGGCAGATGGATCACCACATACCGGGCGTGGATGAAGTCGAAGGAACCCGGCGGGAAGTCCTCGGTGTAGACGTCGTGGCGCAGCACCCGCACCCCGTCGTCGGCGAGTTCGTCGAGAAAGGACGTGTCCAGATCGGTGACGGTGACCCGGGCCCCGCGCCCGGCGAGCCAGCGGGCGACCGAGCCGCCGCCCCCGCCGACCTCCAGCACCCGGTGCCCCTCCCGCAGCCCGAGGCTCTCGAAGCGGGCCCGGGTGTGGTGGTCGAGTACGGACTCCAGCAGCCTCAGCCGCTCCCGCTCGGTGGAGACGGCGTGGCTGAAGACGCCGTCCCGGTAGCGCTCCCGCTTCCACTCCCCGCGGTCGTCGGTCGCGGCGGCGTCCGCGGTGGGGGATGTGCTCATGAACCGGCCTCCCTGGCTTGGACGGTACGGACGAACGGGCGGGTGTACGGGCAGGCGGTACGGTCGCTGGCGGTCACAGGAACGCCAGCACCCGGGCGGGTCCGCCGGTGCCACCGGTGTGGCGGGGGGCTCCGACGACGACGACGGCCCCGGCGTCGGGAACGGTGTCCAGCCCCGCCAGGCACTCGATGCCGTACTTCCCCGCGGGCAGCAGAACCCGGTGCGTATAGGGGTCGGCGGGGCGCGAACCGGGGTCCAGGCTCGGCGAGTCGATGCCCACGCCCACCACCGAGCGCTCCTCGACGAGGAAGGCGGCGGCCTCCACCGAGATCCCGGGGAAGCGGTAGAGGCCGTCCTTCTCGTCGAAGTTGAGGAAGGATCCCGGGGTGTTGATACGGGCGGCCCAGCCGCTGTCCACGGCGAGCACGGCCCGGTCGGGTATCCGGCCGTTGCGGCTCTCCCAGCGGAGCAGGTCGTCCACGGTCAGCTCGGTGACATGGTCACGGGCGGCGCGCTCGCCGACCCGGACGACCGCGAGCGGCGCGATCAGCGATTCCGCCGGGATCCACTCGACGGAGAGGCCGTCGTCGTCGAAGTGGCGGGGGGCGTCGATATGAGTGCCGATGTGCTCGTTGTAGGTGAGTTCCAGGGCGTTGTACTCGTGTTCGGCGAGGTTCGCCAGCGGCTTGATCTCCATCGGGCGGACATAGAGGTCGAACACGGGCCAGTCGGGGCCGAGGACATGGGTGAGGTCACGGACCGTGCCGCCGGGGATCCGCACCGGCGCGGCACCGTGCGGCGCTGTCCCCGCCGTCTCCGCTCCCTGGGCCGGGACATCCGGACGACGCTCCGGCCGCGGCGGGCCCGAAGCGGCGATGGTCTGTGGGTTGCACATGGAGAACCTTCCGTTCCGCCGGCTTCGGGGAGCCGACGTTAGACTGAGGGAAAACGTTCTGGAGAGAGACGATCTGGACAAGCCGGGTGATCCGCCGTCCATGACCCACACGAGGAGCAGCCATGACCGTCACCCAGCCTTCCCGCCGTACCTCGCCCAGCAGGCAGCAGACGGGGTCCGGGCGGGAGCAGTATTTCTCCAAACTGGCCCAGGAACGACCGGATATCGCGCTGTGCCGGGCGACGACGCTGGTGGCGCGGGCGATCGACGAGGAGCTGTCCGGCCATCGGCTCACGGTGGCGCAGCATCTGGTGTTGAAGATGCTGAAGGATGTGGGCCCCAGCTCCCAGCAGGAGCTGAGCGAGCAGCTGCGCATCGACCGCAGTGTGATGGTGGGCTGTATCGACGGCCTGGAGGATTCGGGTCTGGTCCGGCGGGAGCGCCACCCCCGAGACCGCCGGGCGTACGCGGTGACGCTGACCGCCGAGGCGGGTCCGGCGCTGGACGAGGCGGAGAGCGGGGTACCGGCCCTGCTGGACCGGGCGTTCGAGGCGCTGACGCCCGCCGAGCGCAGGACTCTGACCCGGCTGGTGGGCAAGATCCTCGACGTGGGCTAGGGAGTGTCTTCAAAGTGGCGTCGTCCGCCCGTAGGGCGGGGCTGGCGGGGTCTGGTGCTCCCCCTGGGCCTTCGGCCCGGGAGGTGCCCCCAGATCGCAAGGCGGAGGATGGGGGCACCTCCCGGGCGAAGCCCAGGGGGAGAGTCGACGCGGTGGGGGTACTCCCCCTGGCTCCGCCGGGGGCACCCCCACCCGGGCCGCCAGGCCCAGGGGGAGTGCGTGCCTGGGGGTCCCCCCAGCGGTAGCTGGGGGAGGCACGGCAGGCAGACGGGACTTTGAAGACACGACCTAGGGAGCCGGCCACCGGCCGGCACTCAGTTCAGCGGCGCGAGGGCCCGCAGCGCGGCGAGCATCGCGTCCGGGCCCGCGCCGAATTCCGGTGCGGGCACCACCGCCAGCAGGGGTGTGGTCACTCCGGCCCCACATAGCGGGCCACGTGCTCGCGGCACCGCTCGGGGCTGCCGTGGACGAGGAGTTCGTCGACCAGCGCGTCGGGCAGCGCCTCGCACGCCGCCCAGTGGTCGCCCGCCGCCCAGGCGCGGTGGGAGGCGGCCAGCTCCTCGCCGCGCCCCAGCCAGGCGTGGAAGGCCGAGTAGGTACGGGCGTTGAGGATCGGGCCGAGGAGCGCGCGGCCCCGGGCGCGGGCGTGGCCGATGTCCCGGGTGGGGCAGACGAAGATCCTGGCGACCACCTCCTTGCCCGCGCCCTCGGGGCCCATCGCCGCCAGCACCGGGCGCAGATCCCGCACCGCGAGGAAGTTGGCGACCAGCCCGTCGGCCTCGCGCGCGGCGAGCCGGAGCATCTGGGGGCGGAGCGCGCCGACGAGGACGGGCGGCGCGGGGTCGGGGCGGACGGCGGGCCGGTACTCCTCGATCGTGAAGGAGTCGAAGACCCCCCGTACCGGCTTTCCGGCCAGCGCCCGCTTCAGGAAGCGAACGGTGTCGCGGACATGGTGGTAGGGGTGCTCGAAGGGGATGCCGTTGATCCGGGTGACGAAGGGCGGCCCCGAGGAGCCGACGCCCACGGCGACCCGTCCGGGAGCGGCCTCCGCCAGGGTCGCCACCGTCATCGCCAGCAGCGCCGGGCCCCGGGTCTGGACGGGCACCACGGCGGTCCCCAGCCGCAGGGAGGGGGACCAGGCGGCGGCGAGCGCGAGCGGGGTGAATCCGTCGCGGCCGGCCGCCTCGCCGGTCCAGACATCGGTGTAGCCGAGGTCGGGGAGCTCCTCGATGACGCGCCGGTGTTCGGACAGCGGCACGGTGCTGAGCGGGATCGTCACTCCATGGCGCCTCACGCGTCCTCCAGGAATTCGATTGTTCTATGTTCTTCGAATCAACCTCGAATCATCAAGCTAGGGCCGGGCCCGGCCGCTGTCAACGCCCCGCCCGCATCGCATGTCACGGCCATATGGGGGACATGCCGGAACATTTCGTGACTGCGGGCCGTTGACCGTAGTGCGGCTACGGAGGGGACAGTGTCCCCGGGCCCTGCCCTTGGCCCCTGAGACCTCAGGGAGCCCTCGCCGAGAGGCGACCGCCCTCCGTGTCCGCGCTTGCCGCCCCCGGCTGGTCATCCCCCCGTCCAGCCGGGGGCTTCCCTCTGTCCGAAACGCGCTCCGAAAAAGCTCTGGAGTCGGCGCGATCGCGTCTCCTGCCGGGGCACAGGGCTGGGCTACCTTGCGGCAGGCGTGTGATGTCCGCCGTGTCTGTGGCCCAAGGCCCAAGGGGGGCGGGATGAACACCTGGGCGGTTCCCGGGTACACGGAGTCCGGGGAGCTGGGGTCCGGGGCGAGCGGGCGGGTGGTGCTCGCCGTGCACGACGGGACGGGCGTCCCGGTGGCGATCAAGTATCTGAGCGAACGGCTGCGGACGAACCCCGTCTTCGTCCAGGGCTTCCGGAGCGAGGCCCGGCTGCTCGGAGAGCTGGCCTCCCCCCATGTGGTGGGTCTGTACGAGTATGTCGAGGGGCCGCGCGGCGCGGCCATCGTGATGGAGCTGATCGAGGGCATCGCCCTGCGCGCACTGCTGCGGCAGGAGGGCGCGACCGGGCCCGAGGCGGCCCTCGCCGTGCTCAAGGGCTCCCTGCTGGGGCTGGCCGACGCCCATCGGGCCGGGGTGGTGCACCGCGACTACAAGCCGGAGAACGTGCTGATCGCGGCGGACGGCTCGTCCAGACTGGCCGATTTCGGCATCGCCGCCGGACTGGGCTCCGCCCCCGAGGTCGCGGGCACCCCCTCGTACATGGCCCCGGAGCAGTGGCAGGGGGAGCCCGCCTCCCCCTCGGCCGATGTGTACGCGGCGACGGTGACCTTCTACGAGTGCCTCACCGGCCGCAAACCCTTCACCGGGGAGAACATCGCCGAGCTGGCCCTTGAGCACCTGAACGCGCCCGTGCCCGTCGAGGGCGTCCCGGAGCCGGTGCGCGCCCTGGTCCTGCGGGGACTGGCGAAGTCGCCCCGGGAGCGGGTGCGGAGCGCCGCGGTGTTCGTGGCGGAGCTGGAGCGGATCGCCCTGGCCGCCTACGGGCCGGAGTGGGAGGAGCGGGGCAGACGCCGGCTCGCCGCGCTCGCCGCCCTGCTGCCGCTGCTGTTCCCGTCGGCCGGGGGCGAGCCCGCTTCCGCCACCGACCGGGCGGGCACCGTCTTCGGCCGTACGGCGGTGGCCGTCGGGGCGTGGCGGGCGCTGGGCGGCTGGTTACGCCCCGGCGCCTGGACCGCTCTGCCGAGGAGGCTGCGGCTCGCGCTCTCCGCCTCGGGGCCCCCGCTGGCCGCGCTGATCGTCGCGGTGCTGCTGTTCAGCCTGGTGGTGGCGGCCGAGCCGGACGGCGGACTCTCCCGTACCGACGCGCGGGCCCTCACCACCACCGGCGCCCGGCCGGACGACGGGCCCGGGCCGGAGCCCACGGCGTCGCCCCCGGCATCGGCATCGGCGGGGACCGGCTCCGCGGACCCGGCCCCGTCGCGGAGCGCGGAGCGCTCCTCCGGATCCCGCACTCCCGTAACGCGCCCCTCCGCCTCCCGGACGCCAAGGCCCGGGCCCGCCGTCCCCCCGGCGGAGAGCGGCTCGCCCAAGCCCTCCTCAGCCGCCCCGTCCCCGTCCCTGTCCCCGTCCGCTCCAGGGCCCGGGCCCGGGCCCGGCACGAGTCCCACGGAGAGGCCCACCGCGAGCGCCTCGGACTCGCCCTCTCCGACACCGTCGGCCACTCCCCCGGTACGGGTGAAGTCGGTGACTGTCTCCGATCTCCGGCGGACGCGACGGGGCCCAGGGGCGACCGTCACGATCGAGGTGGTGACGGACGGGACGGGGCCGGTCAGCGTGCTCGTCAGCTGGTACACCGGTCGTATCGCGGGCGAACCGGGCACGCTGGACGGCACGGAGATCTTCGACCGGGGCGGCTCCCGGCGCTATGTCCTCACCCCCTCGCACATCTTCGAGGGCGAGGGCTGCTATCTCGCGGTGCGGGCGGCCACCGACCCGCGCGCGGCCAACGGCAGCCCCTGGCAGCAGATCCCCTGGGGGTGCTCGGACCAGTGAGGGATCCACTCGACCACGCCGCCGGACACCCGGCACCGGCCCCCGCCGCCGACGACGACGGCTACCGCGCCACCGCGCTGGGCAGCCACTGGTTCGCCGGGCCGGACTCCGGACCCGCGGCTCCGGAGAGTCCCCCCGGCCCCGCCCCCGGCCCCGCCCCCGGCCCGGTCCCCCGCCCCGGGGAGGAGGGCGAGCTGCGCCGCTTCGGCCCCGGGGTGACCGCGTCCGCCCGAAGCCGGATCGTCGCCGACCCCGCGACGGCGGCCGCCGTCGCCGCCGGCGTGTGGCACGGCCCGCCCCGCCCCGGCCGGCTCCGCCGACTGGTACGCCGGTACGCCCCGGCCGCCGTGGTGCTGGTGGTCGTGCTCGCGCTCCTGCTGTGGCAGCGCTACGGCCGGCCGATCGCCGTGGAGGCCGTGTCCGTCCGTGCCGTCGCGGCCTCGCTCGGCTGCGGCGACACGGCGGAGGTGGTGGCGGTGGTGGACACCAATGGGCGGTCCGGCACCCTGGTGTACCGCTGGGTGCGCAGCGACGGCACCTCGTCGGAGCGGCTGCGGCAGAAGCTGGCCCACGGCCAGGAACAGGCGCGGCTGCGGCTGTTGTGGTCGTTCCAGGGCCCCGGGCGGTACCGGGCCGGGGCGGAGCTGCGGGTCGTCTCCCCCTCGGAGCACCGGTCCGCCGCGCGTTTCGACTACCGCTGCGGCTGAGCCCGGAGCCCTGTCCCTTCAGCCTTCAGCCGTCCGGCCCGCCGCCTTCCGGTGGCCGGGCGGCGGCCGGGTTCAGCACCCGGTCGAGGAAGTCCCTCGTACGCTCGTGCCTCGGATCGCCCACGACCCGGGCGGCCGGCCCCTGCTCGACGACGACTCCGCCGTCCAGGAAGACCACGCGGTCGGCGACCTCGCGGGCGAAGCTCATCTCATGGGTGACCACGACCATGGTCATGCCGTCGTCGGCGAGCATGCGCAGCACGGCGAGCACCTCGCCGACGAGTTCGGGGTCGAGCGCGGAGGTCGGCTCGTCGAAGAGCATCACCTCGGGGCCCATCGCCAGCGCCCTGGCGATCGCCACCCGCTGCTGCTGTCCGCCGGAGAGCCGCGCCGGTTCGGCGTCGGCCTTGTCGAGCAGTCCGACCCGGGCGAGATTCTCGTGGGCGACGGCGAGCGCGTGCGCCTTGTTCCGGCGCAGCACCCGGCGCTGGGGCAGGGTGAGGTTCTCGGTGACGGTCAGATGGGGGAAGAGGTGGAACTGCTGGAAGACCATGCCGATGCGGCGGCGTACCGCGTCGATGTCGACATCGGGGTCGGTGACCTCGGTGCCGCCGACGAAGATCCGTCCCGCGGTGGGCGTCTCCAGCAGATTGACGCAGCGCAGCAGGGTCGACTTGCCCGAGCCCGAGGGGCCGATCACACAGACGACCTCCCCCTTGGCGATGTCCAGGTCGATGCCCGCGAGGACGTGTTCGTCGCCGAAGGACTTCCGCAGCCCCCGGATCCCGATCTCGCTCCCGCTCCCGCTCCCGGTCCCGGTCGCGGTCCCTGTCTCGGCGTGGCTTGTGGTGTCCTTCATGTTCTCGCTCCTCCACGGGCTTCGAGGCGGCGGACCAGCAGGCTCAGCGGCACGGTGACCAGGAGGTAGCAGACGCCCGCGACGAGGATCGGCGTGGAGTTGGCGGTCTGGCTGGCGAGATCCCGGCCGAATTTGGTCAGTTCCCTCTCCTCCAGGGTGACGCCGAGGAACAGCACCAGCGAGGAGTCCTTGAAGAGCAGGACGAGTTCGTTGGTCAGCGGCGGTATCACGATCCGGAAGGCCTGCGGGACGATCACCGAGATCATGGCCCTGGTGTGCGAGAAGCCGAGCGAGCGGGCGGCCTCCAGCTGTCCCTTGGGCACCGCCTGGATGCCGGCTCTGATCGTCTCCGCCATATAGGCGGCGGCGACCAGTCCGAGCCCGAGCGCGACCTTGCCGTAGGTGCCGCCGGGTATCTCCGTGCCGGGGAAGGCCAGCGGGACCGCGACCCCGACGAAGATGAAGATCAGCAGCGCGGGCAGCCCCCGGAAGAACTCGATGTAGACGGTGGCGGCCCAGCGGTAGGGGGCCACCGACGACAGTCGCATCAGGGCGACGACCGTGCCGAGGACCAGTCCGAGGAGGAATCCGGAGAGGGTGTACACGACCGTGTTGCGCAGGGCGGTGGTGATGATCTCCGGGAAGAGCCGGGCGGCGAGATCCGGCCGGGCGAACTGGTTCGCCAGCCGCTCCCAGTCGGCGAGGGCGCCGACCAGGAGCAGGGCGGCGGCGAGGACCGCGTACTGGACGCCCCGGAAGACCTTGCGGCGCTGCCGCGCGGTCGGCCGGGAGATCACGACGAGCCCTTGGGCGGCGGTCCGATCCACCGCCGGTAGAGCTTGTCGTACGTGCCGTCCGCACGGGCCTCCTCGATGGCCCGGTCGACGGCCGCGAGGAGTTTCGCGTTGCCCTTCTTGACCGAGATCCCGTACCGCTCGCCGGTGTCGATGTGCCGGCCGAGGGAGAATTCGGCGGCGTTCCGGCTGTCCTTGAGCCAGCCCTGCACGACGGGGTGGTCGAGGACGACCCCGTCGACCTGTCCGGTGCGCAGTCCGTTCAGCACGGCGTCGGCGCTCTCGAAGGCGACGGGGTCGAAGCCCTGCGCCTTGGTGTAGCTCTCGCCGGTGGTCTCGGACTGGACGCCGAGCCTGGCCTTTCGGCTCTTGGCCTCGTCGAGCGAGGCGAGTCCGCTCTTCTTGGCGGTCAGCAGGGCCTGGGTGGCGTCGAAGTAGGGGACGGAGAAGTCGACGTTCTTCTTCCGCTCCTCGGTGATGGTCATTCCGGCGGCCGCGAGGTCGCACTCGCCGGAGTTGAGGAACGCGCCGGTCTTGAAGTTCTCGAACGGGGTGTCGACGATCTTCTGCTCGACCTTGAGTCTCTTCGCCACCAGATCGACGAGGGCGACGTCGAAGCCCACGATCTCGCCGTCCCGTTCGAACTGGAACGGCGGATAGGGCAGATGGGTACAGGTGGTCAGTTTTCCCTTCTCGACGACGGGTACGCCGCCCGCCGCCTGTGCCGGGCCGCCGCCCGAGGAGCAGCCCGCCGCGAGGATCACCCCCGCCGCCGCTACGGCCGCCGCGCGGACGCGGGGCCCGCTGGTACGTCCGCTCTGTGCCATGGCCTTCCCTAACACGTGCAACCTCCTTGAAAGGGGGAATTGCGCTGGGCAGGCGGTCAGTCGAACGAGACCGTCCGTCGGAGATCGTAGGCATCGCGCCGCAGGGTGAACGGGCCTGTTCACGAGGCATTCACAAGAGGTACGGGGGACCGCTCCCGGTGCCGGGGACGTCCCGCCCGCCACCGGGCCCCGCCCGCCGTCGCATAGGGTGGGGCGGAAGGGCGTGATCGGACACAGGGGGCGGGCGGATGCGACAGCGCGTGCGTCCGCTGATCTCGGCCTCCTTGCCGCCGCTGTTGCTGGGCGTGTGGGCGGTCTTCCTGGTGCTCGCGGGGTCCGCCCCCGCCGCCGCCACCGGAGCAGTCGCTTCCGCCTCTTCCGTGGCACCGGTCGTACCCAACCGCACGGACGCTCCGTCGCGGGCCGCTTCGCTGCGGGCCGAGGTGCGGCGGGCCCCCTCCGCCACCGTCCAGGAAGTGCTCCCGGCCGACCCGGGCAGCCGTCCGCCCCTGGTGTCCGAGACACCCGGGGCCCCGGCCCCCTTCGCGTACCGGCCGCCGCCGGGCGGCCGGGAGTCGGCGGGTCCCCGGCAGGAGCGCGCGCCGCCCCGGCCCGTCCACAGCCCGAGGCACACCCGGGCACCGCCCTCCCCCACGAGCAGCTGAGGTCTCTTCGGCGTCCGCCGCCCGTCCCTGTGGCATGTCCACGGGCGCGCCGGCGCGCGATCGCCGCGTCCCTTACGTATCCGCGGCCGCCCCGACGGCGGTCCGCGTGCTGCCCGTGGAGTTGTCATGTCCTCTCGTGCCACGCTCTGGCGTGCGCTGTTCGCGCTCGTCGTCGTCGCGACATCCCTCTGGGTCACGCTGACCCAGCCGCCCCGGCTGGGGCTCGATCTGCGGGGTGGCACCCGCATCGTCCTGGAGACCCGGGACTCGCCCACCGTCCGCGCCGACTCGGCGGCCACCGACCGGACGATGGAGGTGCTGCGGCAGCGGGTCGACGCGCTCGGGGTCTCCGAACCCTCGCTGGCCCGCTCCGGTGAGCGCCGTATCGTCGTCGAACTGCCCGGGGTGCAGGATCCGCGCGAGGCCGCCGAGGCCATCGGGCGCACCGCGCAGCTCACCTTCCACGAGGTGCGGGAGGCGACGGCGGGGCCGGAGAAGGCCCCCGCGAAGGACGGCTCCCGAGTGCTGCCCGACCCCGATGTGCCGGGGAGTTTTCTGAATCTCGCGCCGCCCGCGCTGACGGGCGAGGGCGTCAAGGACGCCGAGGCGGTGCTCGACAGCCAGAGCGGCCGGGGCTGGCTCGTCGATCTGTCCTTCCGGGGCGGCGGCGAGGAGTGGGCGCGGCTCACCGGCGAGGCGGCCTGCGCCCCGGCCGGGGACCCGGCGCGACGGGTGGCGATCGTGCTGGACGACGCGATCGTCTCCGCGCCGGGCATGGAGTCCTCGGTGGCCTGCGGATCGGGTATCACCGGGGGATCGACCCAGATCACCGGCAGTTTCAGCGCGGCCGAGGCCCGCGACCTGGCCGCACTGGTCAAGGGCGGCGCGCTGCCCGTGCCGGTGACCGCCGTCGAGCAGAGCGTGGTCGGTCCGACGCTGGGCGCGGACGCGATCCGGGCCAGCGCGATGGCCGCCGTGATCGGGCTGATCTGCACCGGGCTGTTCATCATCGCCGTCTACCGGCTGGTCGGAGCGCTCGCCACCGTCGCGCTGGCGCTGTACGGGCTGATCTCGTACGCCGCGATCGTGGCGATGGGCGCGACGCTGACCCTGCCGGGGCTCGCCGGTTTCGTGCTCGCGATCGGCATCGCGGTGGACGCCAATGTCCTCGTCTTCGAACGCGCCAGGGAGGAGTATCTCCTCGGCCCGTCCCGGACCGCGCTGCGGAAGAGCGAGCGCTCCGGCGATCTGCGGCGGCCGCTGCGGATCGGCTTCGAGAAGGCGTGGAGCGCGATCACCGACTCCCATGTGACGACGCTGATCGCGGCGGGGCTGCTCTTCGTCTTCGCGATCGGTCCGGTCAAGGGCTTCGGGGTGACCCTCGCCGTCGGTGTGCTGGCCTCGCTGATCTCGGCGATGGTGATCACCCGGCTGCTCGCCGACTGGGCGGTGGCGCGCACCGCGGTCCGCCGGCGGCCGGCGCTGACCGGACTGACCGAGAAGGGGCGCGTACGGAAGTGGCTGGAGCGCCGGCCGCCCCGGCTGATGCGGCACCGGCGGCGGTGGCTCGGAGTCTGTCTGGGGCTGCTGATGCTGGCGCTCGGCGGGATCGGGGTGCGCGGTCTGGAGTTCGGTGTGGAGTTCACCGGCGGACGGCAGGTGCTGTACGCGGCCGAGCGGCCGGTGGACGCCGACGCCGCCCGGGCGGCCGTCTCGGAGGCCGGGTTCCCGCGCGCCGTGGTCCAGACGACGGGCGAGCGGGGCATCACCGTACGCACCGGTGAGCTGAGCAATCAGCAGCAGGAGGAGATCCGGTCCTCGCTCGGCGAGGTCGCCGGGAAGGTGACCGTGGAGCGGGACGAGAAGATCGGCCCGAGCCTCGGCGACGAGCTGCGCACCCATGCGCTGATCGCGCTGGCGGTGGCGGTCGCCGCGCAGCTCGTCTATCTCACCGTGCGGTTCCGCTGGACCTTCGCCGCCGCGGCGGTCGCCGCGATGGTGCAGGACGTGCTGCTGGTGGTGGGCCTCTTCGCCTGGCTCGGCAAGCCGGTCGACAGTGTGTTCCTCGCGGCGCTGCTGACGGTGGTCGGCTACTCGGTCAACGACACCGTCGTCGTCCTCGACCGGCTGCGTGAGCTGCGGCGGGTGTCCCCGCGCGGCCAGTGGCCGGAGCTGGCGGACCGGGCGATCGCCCAGACCCTGCCCCGTACGGTGAACACGGGCATGGGCGCGCTCTTCGTGCTGATCGCGCTCGCGTTCCTCGGCGGGGACTCGCTGGCGGACTTCTCCGTCGCGCTCCTGGCGGGGGTGGTGGCGGGCATCGCCTCCACCGTCTTCACCGCGATGCCCCTGGCCGTGGGCCTCCAGCACCGCTGGCCCGACCGCCCCCGCACCCGGGCGGACCGTCCGCGCGACCGCAGCGGCACGGGCGCGGTGGTCTAGGCGACGGCGGAACGGTGCCACGACGCGGCCCGGGGATGTACGCCCCGGGCCGCGTCGGGTTCCGCGTCGGGTTCCGCGTCGGGTTCCGCGTCGGGTTCCGCGTCGGGTTCCGCGTCGGCCGGTCATACCTGAACTGGTCGGCCCGAGCCCGGATCCCGATTCAGGCCAGTTCGCCCCAGGGAGCCGGCGGTCCCGAGGCGAAAAAGCGCAGAAGCCCCAGGAGCCGTCCGGCCGGAGGCGCGGTCCAGTGACGCTCCCCGGGCTTCGGCACGGGATCCGGCAGACGGCCGAGGGCCCAGACGAGGTGGAACCAGAGCACCCGCGCCTCCCAGGAGTGGGCGCTGTCCGGGGTCTCTTCGCCGGCTTCCCGCCGATAGCCGTCGAGCAGCGCCGGGACGAGGGACAGCGGGGTCTTGGCGAACTCGGTCGCGGGGTCCGCCCATTGGGCGTCGCCCCAGTCGACGATGCCGGTGAGTTCGCCCTCGCCCGGGGAGACGAGCAGATTCTGCGGGGCGATGTCGCCGTGCACCAGAACCTGCCGCGAATCGGCGGGAAGGCGCTCCGCCAGCCGGTCGAACCACCCATTGAGCCAGCGCGCGGCCCCGGCGTCGAGCCACCCTTCCGCCAGCAGTCGGCCCACCAGCGCCCAGGGGTCTCCCCCGCCGCCGTCGTCCGCGGGCAAGGTCTCCAGGCCCGCCGGCGTCTCCGGGGAGACCCGGTGCAGCTTGGCCAGTTCCCGCCCCACTTGGCGGTGGACGCGTTCCGCCTGTGCCGCGGGGAGTTCGACCTGCGCGAGATCCACCCCGGGGGCCCGGGTCATCACCATGTAGGGCACCTCGACCACCGAGCAGGTGTCGTCGAAGGCGACGATGTCCGGGGCGCGTACACCGGCGCTCCGCGCGACGGGAATGACCATGGCCTCTTTGACCAGGTCGGGCAGGAACTCCTTCGTCCGGGGAATCCTCAGCACCAGTTCGTCGCCCAGCGGATACACCCGGTTGGCGACCCCCGACGGCATCGGCCGCACCCCCTCGGCGGTGCTCCCGTGCCGGGCGGCGATGGCGGCCAGTGTCTCGTCGCTCGTCTCGTACTTCTCCGTGTCCTTCTCCATGATCGAGCATGCTGACACGGCCCGGCGCCGCCCGGCCCGAGCCCGGCCCGGGCCCGGCCCGAGCCCGGCCCGGGCCCGGCCCGGCCCGCCGTGCCGTGCGCGGCCCGTGCGGCGGCGGTCGAGGGCGCCGCACAGGGCCGGATCAGCCGTCGGCGCCGACCGGGAAGATCAGTTCGGGACGGTCCCAGGCCACCGCGGGCGGGTTCGCCGGGCAGGTTCCGGTTCGCCGCGCGCCGACGCTCAGATAGAAGTGCTCGGCCGGCGGGTGGGAGATCACCCGTACGGAGTCGAGCCCGGCGCGGCGGGCCTCGCCGAGCATGTGGCCGACGAGCCGGCGGCCGATGCCGAGGCCCTGGGCCCGGTCGGCGACGAACATCAGATCCAGCTCCGGCGGGCTCAGCACCAGGGCGTAGAAACCGAGCAGCGCCCCGTCCCCGGCCACGGCCGCGTACACCGGGTGGGCCTCGATGTAGTCGGGGCCCACCCGGTACCCGGCGACCATCGCGGCGTACGGACCCTCATAGGCGCGTGAGCCGCGCACCAGGGCGGTGAGGCGCTTGGCGTCCTTGGCCGTCGCCCGGCGGATCCGCACCGCCTCGGTCATACGTGAACTCATGGAGTGAGTATTACATCCGCTGGCCACTCCGAGGGGTGCTCCAAGGGTTCACTTCACTCACTCCACGGGGGCGAGGAACAGGCAGAAGGGGTGCCCGGCGGGGTCCAGCAGCACACGGACATCGCTCTGCGGCTGCGCGACGGCCTCGGTGGCACCGAGTGAGACCGCGTGCCGGACGGCCGGACCGAGGTCGTCGACGCGGATGTCCAGATGCAGCATCTTCTGCTGCGCCCCCGGTTCCTCGGGCCAGAGCGGCGGCTCATACTCCGGTTCGCCCTGGAGGGAGAGACCGAGAGCGCCGTCGGGGGAGCGCAGATGGACCCAGTCGGGCTCGCTGGCCTTCACCTCCCAGCCGAGGAGCCGTGCGTAGAAATCGCCGAGGGCGTGGGCGTCCTGGCAGTCGATGACCAGGCTCGCCAGAGTGAAGTGCGGGGTGGTGGTCATGGCCTCTCCTTGTCCGGTGGAATTTCCGTCGGCACGCCGGTCCTTCGGGGCGGCCGCCCCGACAGGCTGCCAGAAGCGGGTCTGGCGCGCGGCGCGGATACGCGGTGGAATGTGCGCGCGCCCCCGCGTGATCGTTCACCTTCCGGATCTGGAGGCACGATGGCGAGAAGCTCCGCGTCACACCCGACCCGTGCGGTACGGAGGCTGGGGGTGCCCGCGCTGGCGCTCTGTCTCCTCGGGGCGCTGCCCGCGCCCGCCGTCGCCCGGCCGGCCCCCGCCCCGGCGCTCAGCGTCACGGACGGAAGCACCCAGCCCGTATTCTCCCGCGCCGACGCCGTGTCCCAGCTGGTGGACGTGGAGACGGAGGCGGACAGCGACGAGGACGGCCGGCGGGACACCGTACGGATGCGGATCCTGCGGCCCAAGGAGACCGGCGACGGGCTGAAGGTGGCCACGATCATCGAGGCCAGCCCCTACTGGGGCGGCGGCAACGACGTTCCGTTCCACCCCGTGGACATCGACGAGGACGGGCTTCCGCCGCAGCACGGCGTCGGTCCGGAGACGGCGCGGCTGCCGGGGCTGGTCAGCCCGTCGGCCCCGTTCTCCGGGTACAACGACAACTACTTCCTGCCGCGCGGCTACGCGGTCGCCCAGCTCGACAGCGTGGGCACCGGCGGTTCGACCGGCTGCCCCAGCTCCGGCGGGCGCGCGGAGACGCTCGGCGCGAAGGCCGCCGTGGACTGGCTGAACGGCCGGGCCCGGGGCTGGGACCCGGACGGCCGGCCCGCCCGCGCCTCCTGGTCGACGGGCGACACGGCCATGATGGGGGTCTCGTACAACGGCACGCTGCCGACCGCCGTCGCGTCCACCGGGGTCGAGGGGCTGAAGGCGATCGTGCCGATCTCCGGCATCTCCTCCTGGTACGACTACTACCGGGCGAACGGCGGGGTGGTGGCCCCCGGCGGCTATCAGGGCGAGGACGCGGACATCCTCGCCAAGGGCGTGTACAGCCGGACCGACCGGGAGATCTGCGGGCCGGTGCTGGACCGGCTGACGGCCGAGCAGGGGCGCGGGACCGGTGACTGGAGCCGGTTCTGGGCCGAGCGGGACTATCTGAAGGACGCGCACAGGATCACGGCCGGGGTGTTCGCCGTGCACGGCGGCAACGACTGGAATGTGAAGACCCAGCACTTCGGCCAATTGTGGGAGGCGCTGAAGGAACACGACGTGCCGCGCCGGATGTGGCTGCACCAGGCCGGGCACAACAACCCGATGCCTTTGCGGATGGAGGAGTGGCTGCGGCAGCTGCACATGTGGTTCGACCACTGGCTGTACGGCCTGGAGAACGGGGCCCTGGACGCCGCGCCGGTGGAGGTCGAGCAGGCGGACTTCAGCTGGCGGCGGCAGTCCGACTGGCCGGCCCGCTCCACCCGGGAGCTGGCGCTGCGGCTGAATCCGGACGGGCTGGGGGCGCGGCCGGGGCGGGCGGTCCAGCAGTCGATGACGGACGCCGGCCGCACCGTGAGGGCGGAGACGCTGGTGGCCGACCCCGGCTCCGCGCACCCCAACCGGCTCGCCTACACCACCGGTCCGCTCACGGAGGACCTCCGGGTCAACGGCGTCCCCCGGGTCTCCGTGCGGGCCTCGCTGGACGGTTCCTCTCCCTATGTGACGGCGCTGCTGGTGGACTACGGCCGGGACACCCGGGCGGTGGCGGGCACCGTGCCCGACGGCTCCCCGCCGGTCTGTTACGGACAGGGCGTGCCCGGCGACACCGGCTGCGCCCAGCGCACCCTGCACCGCACGGAGACCGCCGACTTCAAGATCGTCTCTCGTGGCTGGGCGGACCTCCGCAACCGGCACTCCATCGAGCGGCAGAGCCCGGTGACGGAGGGGCGTGAGTACCGGCTGCGCTTCGGGATGCAGCCGCAGGAGTACGTCTTCAAGAAGGGGCACCGGCTGGGCGTGGTACTGATCTCGACCGACCACGACTTCACCCTGCGCCACCCGGCCGGCACCCGGCTGACCGTGCGGACCGGGGTGAGCGCGGTGACACTGCCGGTGGTCCGCTGACCCGCCGCCCCTCCGGCCCGGGCAGACGCGGGCCGGGCCGGGGTGTCAGGCCGCGCGCCAGTAACCGAGGGCGCTGACGCGCTCCTTGGGGAGGGCGAGCTCCTTGCGGGCGTACGAGGTGAGGGAGCGGGTCGTCGCCGTGTCGCAGGCGATCCAGAGGTACGCGCCGGCCGGGTCGTCCAGCAGGGCGGGCAGCGCCGACCTCACCTCGGCGACCAGATGGGCTCCGCCGTCCCGGCGCGGGACGCGGCGCAGTTCGTGGTGGTGCGCGTCCAGCCGCAGCGGCAGCCGCAGGTCCGAGTCGTGGCTGGTCTCGAACCAGATCGTGGCGGGCACTCCGGGCAGCGCCCCGAGAAGCGAGTTGATCGCCGGCAGGGACGCCGGGTCGCCGACGACGAAGAGCCGGGCCGGGGCCGGAGAGGGCGCGGTGAACCCGGTGCCCTGGAGGGTGGCCTGCACGGTGTCGCCCGCGCGCGCCGCCCGGGCCCAGTCGCCCGCGCGCCCGCCGTGGAGGGCGAACTCGATGCTGAAGGTGCCCGCCTCCGGGTCGGGGTCGACCAGGGTGTAGGCACGCTGATGAGGCTTGGTGCCGTTGTCGAACCAGACCCGGACCCACATCGTGGGGTGCACCCCGGTCCGGGCGAGCATCCCGCCGTCGGAGAAGTGGACGCGCAGGAAGTGTTCGGTGACCTCTTCGCTCCCGGTCACGGTGAAGACGAAGTCCTTGCCGCGCATCAGTTTGAGTACGACGCCCTCCCAGCCATGACCCACGACAAACCCCTCCCCATCGGCCCGGTTCATCCACCGAACATCCCATATAAATTTAGGCAAGCCTAACCTAAATTGGCCGGATGGGGATCACTCGGCGAGGAAGTCGCCGACCAGCTCGGCGAACTCGTCCGGCGTCGCCGTACGGGTGCCGAGCTGTTCGGCCTTCTCCCGCTTGGACCCCGCGTTCTCCCCGGCGACCAGGAGCGAGGTGCGCCGGGAGACGCTGGAGGAGGACTTCCCCCCGGCCCGCTCGATCAGCTCGTTCATCTGATTGCGCGACAGGGCCGCCAGCGCTCCCGTCATCGCCCCGGTGACCACGACGGTCATACCGGCCAACGGCCCGGCCCCGGCGGCGGGCCCGGCCCCGGCGGACGCGGACTCCGCCGCCCCGGGCCCGCCCGCCGTCACCGCCGTCACCGCCGTCACCGCCGGGGCAGGCGGGGTCGCGCCCGGCTCGCTCATCCGGACACCGGCGGCGGTCAGCTTGTCGATGAGCGGGGCCAGTTCCACGAGTTCGGCGACGACCACGCGCGCCTTCTCCGCGCCGATGCCCTCGACCTGTTGCAGCGCCTCGGCGTCGGCGGCCCGGATCAGATCCATGGTCGCGAAGTGCCGGGCTATCCGGCGGGACATCGAGCGCCCCGTGCCGCGCACCCCCAGGGCGCAGAACACCCGCGACAGCGGCCTGCCCTTCGCCGCCTCCAGCGCCGCCAGCAGATTGTCGGTGCTGGTCTCCCCCATCCGGTCCAGGCCCAGCAACTGTTCCCGGGTGAGCGTGAACAGATCGGCGAAGTCTCCCACCAGACCCGCGTCCACGAGCTGGACGACCCGGGTGACGCCCAGCCCCTCGATGTCGAGCTGGTCGCGCCCGGCCGCGTACGAGACACAGGCCACCAGCCGGCAGTCCCGCCCCCGGACACAGCGCCACCGCTGCTCGGAGCCGTCGATCTCCGAGCCGCACCGGGGGCAGGCCTTGGGGAAGACGATCGGCAGCTCGTCCCCGGTGCGCAGATGCGCCACCGGGGCCTCGACACGCGGGATGATGTCCCCGGCCTTGTGGACCATCACCCGGTCGCCGATGCGGAGATCCCGGCGGGTGATGTCACCGGGGTTGTGCAGGGTGGCGTAGGAGACGGTGGATCCGTCTATCTCCACCGGCTCCAGAACGGCGCGCGGCGCGATGATCCCGGTGCGTCCCACATTCCACTCGACGGCCAGCAGGGTGGTCATCCTCTCCACGGCGGGCAGCTTGTGGGCGACCGCCCAGCGCGGCGCCCGGGAGCCGGAGCCCGCCGCCTCCCGGTCCTCGGCGAGATCGGCCTTGACGACGATTCCGTCGATGCCGAACGGCAGCCCGGCGCGGAGCGCCGCCATCTCCTCGATCACCCCCTGGAGGTCCCCGGCCTCCAGGACGGTGCGCGGCGCCACGGCGGTGGCCTCGGCCGTGTGGACGCCCAGCTCGCCGACATGGGCCATGAGCGCGCTGTGCGGCGAGCGGGTCAGTCGCTCGGCGAGCGCGTCGCCGGAGCCCGGCAGCGGCAGCGCGCCGTACCCGAAGAAGGTCATCTCCACCCGGTACTCGCGGTCCTTGGCCCGCAGGGTGCCCGCCGCGCCGTTGCGCGGATTGGCGAAGGGCGCGCCGCCGTGGGCGGTGCGCGCGGCGTTGGCCGCGTCGAACTGCTCGCCGGTCATCAGCACCTCGCCGCGCACTTCGAGCGTGACGGGCTCGGTGAGCCGGTCCGGCAGGCCGACGATCGTGCCGATCGCGTGGGAGACGTCCTCGCCGGCCGTGCCGTCGCCCCGGGTGATCAGCCGGGTGAGCAGGCCCTGTTCATAGCGGGCGGCCACGGCGAGCCCGTCGAGCTTGGCCTCGACGCTCCAGCGCTCGACGGGCCGGCCGATCCGGCGCTCCAGGGAGGCGGTCCAGGTCAGGAGCTGCTCGGCGGAGAAGACATTGTCCAGCGAGAGCATCGGCACGGTGTGCGGCACATCGCCCGTCACCGCGCCGCCCGCCACCTTGCCGGTCGGCGAGTGGGGCGACGCCTCGCCGGGGTGGGCCGCCTCGTAGTCGGCGACACCGCGCACCAGCCGGTCGTACGCCTCGTCGTCCAGAGCGCTCTCCCCCGTCGCGTAGTACGCGGCGGCGGCCCGGGCGGCGGTCTCGACCGCCGACGCGTATGCCTGGGGGCCGACGAGCAGCACCGAGGGGGCGGGACTCGCCCCGGCGGAGGCGAGGGCGGGGGCAGGGCCGGTGGAAGAGTTCGTCATGGTTCACATGGTGCCGCCCACCACTGACAATGCCTCCAAAACCGCCTCCGGCCTGGGCTTTCACCAGAGTTCACCACAGCCGGAAGCCGGCCTGAAGCCGATCCGGGGCCGACCGGGGAGCGGGCGGGAGCGGGGCGGCGGCCGGCCGTGACCCACCGGTGTGAGCCGCGTCGCCGTCAGCGCGTCGGCCACCTTCACCGCAGGCGATTCTCCGCCATTCGGGCGTCCTTTCCCGAAAGAGCCCCCCGCGCGCGCCCTTGGCCGGTTCTCCCTCCCCCGGACGCCCGCGCCGACGGCCCCATCACCCTCCCGAAGACGCCCCGGGCAACCGGAGTCGCCCGATCCATGACGCGGCGGCGCGCCCGGCGCGGGACGGTCCTGGCGTCCAGCGGAAACGAGGAGCCCCAGCTCACCGGCGATCGACCCGGTGGCGGACCGTTTCCCCCGCCGGAGGTCGGCACGGCCTCCCCGGGGCGCGTCGGCAGGACCGTCGCGCCACGCCCGGAGCCCGCCGGATCCGGAAACCGCGTATGCCCCGCCGAGCTGGGAGAACACCGCTCCGCGCACAATGGCCTGAACCGTACTCCGTGGACCGTTCGTCCACGACATATGACCCGGGCACCACCCCGCCTAGTGTCGCCAAATCCCTTACGGGCCTTCTCGGCCTGTGCGAGAGTCGTAGCGATCCTTTCTCAAGACCGTTGCTTAAGACCGTGTCTCAGACCTGGCCGAGGCCACGCCTGTATCGGAGTACGACATGCCGTCCCATGTGTTCGCGGAACGTCCCGCATCGCAGCCGCCGGAGCGCGGTGACGTCGACGCTCTGATCAACCGAACGCGTCGGCTGCGCGGCGATGTGGACGCCGTACGCCGGGACGCCGTGGTGGACGAGGACGGCCCGCACGGCCGGTGGCAGCGTGCGCTGTGTGATCTGGCGGTGCATCAGCTCGATGACCTCGGCGCCCATCTGGGACAGCTCAGGGAAGGGCTGCCGGTCACGGGGGAAGACCCCTACGCGGACGCGCTCGCCGGGCACACCGCCGACAGCGCCCAGCGCACCGGCTCACTGCTCAACCGGGTCGGCAGTGCCGAGTGGAACCTCCTCACCGACGAGGTGAGCTGGTCGGACGAGCTGTACCGGATCCTCGGACGCGGCCGCCAGAGCGGTCCCATGACCCTGGACGAGCTGCCGTCCGTCGTCTTCGCGGAGGATCAGGCGCTGCTCACCTCGATGGTGACCGGATGTCTGGTCGACGGACGCCCGATCGACGGCGAGTTCCGCATGGTCCGCTCGGACGGCCGGGTGCGGACCGTCCATATGACCGGTGAGCCCGTGCTGGACGCCGACGGCTCGACGGCCTCCATGTGGGCGGTGTTCCGCGACGTCAGCGAATTGCGCCGCAGTGAGCGGACGGTCCGGGAGAGCCGGGAATCGCTGCACCGCAGACAGCGCGCCGAGCACACCGAGCGCCGGCTCGCGGTGGAGCTTCAGGAGACGGCGCTCCAGCCCTGGCGCGGTTCACCGCGCTCCCCCGGGGACACGCCCGGCGGGCTGGATGTGGCGGCCCACTCCTTCCCCTCCGCGAGCGGCACGGTGATCGGCGGTGACTGGTACGACGCGTTCCCCCTGCCCTCGGGGGCCTCGCTGCTCGGCGTCGGCGATCTCACCGGACACGGCGTGAGCACCACATCAGCGATGGCGATGCTGCTGGGGGCGGTGCGCGGGCTGGGGCTCGCGGGCATCGCGCCGGGCCCCCTGATGGGACATCTCAACCAGCTCCTGGAGACTTCGGCCCAGCCCGCCCTGGGCAGCGCGGTGTGCTGCCGCTTCGACCCGGCGAGCCGCACCCTGACCTGGGCCCAGGCGGGCCACCCCGCCCCGCTGCTGTTCCGCAACGGGACGGGGCGCGCCCTGGCGACGCCTGACGGCGTGCTGCTCGGCGCGGCCTCGGGGGCCTCGTACGAACAGACGGACATCCGGCTGCTCCCCGGCGATCTGCTGGTGCTGCACACCGACGGTCTGACCCGTGCCGACGCCGTGGGCGACTGCGATCCGGGCCGGCTGCTCGCCCTGGCCCCGAGGCTCGCCCGGGCGCAGGACGCCCAGGAGTGCGTACGGGTGATCGTGGAGAGCCTCGGCACCAAGGGTCGCGAAGGCGGAGCCTGTGTGATGGCCGTGAGGGTCGGTCTGTAGCCGGTACACGGTGATGGGCACGGCCAGAGAGAGGCCGTCCCCGGTGATGGCAGTGCGAGGGAAAGGGAGCCGGGCTAGGCCATGGCTCCTCTCGGCTTGCGCAGGGGGCTGTTGGGCAGGGCGAGAAGGATCTCCTGGCGGAGGTCGTCGATTCTGCCGTGTCCCGCGTAGTGCCCGGTCAGCCGGTACATCTCACGAAGTCTGTCCCAGGTGCGATGCGAGGAGGTCTCCCCCATGGAGACCAGCGCGAGCCGGGCGTAGCGGTCGGCCTGCTCGGGGTCGTCTCCGATGAAACAGGCGGAGGCCATGGAGATGTAGTCGAAGATCTTGGACCGCTGTCGTCCGCCCTCGCGCAGTTCCAGGGCCATTCTGGCGTGGCCCTGGGCGATGTTGGCGGCGGCCGGTTCGTGTTCGGCGAGGGTGCGGTATGCCAGTGCCTCCATGCCGTGGAGATCGGCCTCGTCGAACATCTGCATCCAACTGGGCGGCGGCACATCGCTCTTGTCGGAGACGAAGAGCTCCTCGGCCTCTCCGAGGGTGCGGCGCATGGCTTTGCCCTGGCCCATGGAGGCCTGTGCCCATGCCTCGATGGTGTGAAGCATCGCCCGGGTGCGCGGCAGGGTCTCGTCGCCCGATCCCGACTTGGCGAGCTTCATCAGATCGAGTGCGTCGTCGGGCCGTCCCAGATGGACCATCTGACGGGCCGCGCGGGAGAGCGCCTCGCCGGCGCGGGGCCGGTCGCCGCCCTCGCGGGCCGCGTGGGCGGCGATGACGAAGTACTTCTGGGCGGTGGGTTCGAGGCCGACGTCGTGGGACATCCAGCCGGCGAGTACGGCGAGGTTGGCGGCGACGCCCCACAGCCGCCGCTGAAGATGGTCGGGGTGGCGGTAGGCGAGCATGCCGCCCACTTCATTGAGCTGGCCCACCACGGCCTTCCGCTGGAGCCCGCCGCCCCGGGAGGCGTCCCAGGCGCGGAAGACGTCGACGGACCGTTCCAGCGCGTCGATCTCCTCGGATCCGATGGGGGCCGCCTCATAGCGGTCGTACCCCACGGGGTCGGCGTGCGATGGGTTCTCGGTGTGGGGAGCGCCCTGAGCGGGGTCGGTCTGCAGCCAGTCGTGCATGGCGCTGCTGAGCGTTGTTCCCGCGGCGAGCGCGGCGCCCGCGCCCACCAAGCCGCGTCGGTTGAGCATGAGGTCCATTCCCGTGAATTCGGTGAGGACCGCTGCCGTCCGGTCGGGCGCCCACGGCAGGTCGTCAGGGTTCTCCGCGCCCTGCCCTTCCTTCCGCCTGCCCGCTCGCCCGTTCCGTACGAACCCGAGGTCCTCAATGGTCACGACACGACCGAGGCGCTCGGTGAACAGGGCTGCCAGCACCCGGGGCACGGGGTCGCGCGGGGTCTCCCCCATGTCGATCCAGCGCCGCACCCGCGAGGTGTCGGTCGCCAGCTGGGGGTGGCCCATGGCCGCCGCCTGCCGGTTCACGAGTCTCGCGAGTTCGCCCTTGGACCAGCCGGTGAGGCCGAACAGGTCGTACAGGCGGGTGTTGGGTACTCCGGTCACGTCAAGCCCCCAGGTTCTCGGCTGAGTTGACAGTAGCTCTCCGGCGGGGGTGTTCAGCTGGGTGGCGGCCATTCGCCAGGGTTCGCCAGGGTTCGCCAGATGGTGTGCCACCCGCGCGCTGGTGTGACGTAGGAACGCGCCACCCCGGCCCGGCACCGGTCGCATTCCCCAGGGTGCGGACGGAGCCGGGGCGGGCGGCGCACGCAATCTGTCGGCGCGCGAAGGGATCTGTCACCCTCATGCACACAGCATCGTCCTCCGTGTCCGCCCCCTACCGACCGCGGCGACCGGCCTCGCCGGCCGGCGCCGGACCGTATCTCGACCCGGTGCACGCGGGCCGGGCGCGGCGGCCCGCGCCGGCGGCCGGCCATCCGCTGAGCGGGAGGATCGATCTGTCCGGCCCGCAGGGAGCGCAGTTGCGCATGGCGGTGGCGGCGGTGCACCGGATCTGCCCGGAGTTCGCTCCGGTGCAGGTGCTGCGCCGCAGCGGGCGGTCCGTGCTGATCGTCGGCACGACGGGGAGGGCGACCGCGGTGGCCAAGTGCCTGCTGGACCGCTCATCCGTCTGGATCGAGCGGTTCCGCCATGAAATAGCCGCTTACCGGGCCTTCGTTCGGCACCGTCCGCCGGTGCGGGCCCCCCGGCTGATCGCGGCGGACCCGGAGAACGGGACGCTGGTGATCGAGCGGATGGCGGGCCGTCCCGCGGCCCTCAGCCGGCACCCCGCCGAAGCGCCGCCGCGCGCCGACCTGCGGGCGGTTCTCGGCGCGATCGGCCTGCTCAACGCCTGGCGTCCGCCGGCCGAGCTGTTCGACCGCCCGCTGGACTACGCCTCCCGGATCTCGCGCTATCACGAGCTGGGTCTTTTCACCGACCGGGACCTGGGGGACCTTCAGAAGCTGCTGCACGGGCTGGCGCACTCGGGCGGCAGACAGGGGCTCAGCCAGTTCTCCCACGGTGACGCGCTGCTCTCCAATGTGCTGCTGTCGCCGACCGGGCCGGTCCTGGTCGACTGGGAGCACGCGGGCTGGTATCTGCCGGGCTACGACCTGGCGACGCTCTGGGCGGTCCTCGGGGACTCGCCCGCCGCGCGCCGTCACATCAGCCAGACCGCGCAGCAGGCGGGATCCCAGGCCCGGGACGCCTTCCTGGTCAATCTGATGCTGGTGCTGACCCGTGAGATCCGCACCTATGAGACGGCCGTGCAGCGGACGATGCGGGAGGCCGCCCCGGCCGGGGGCCCGGCCGCCACGGCGACGCCGGGCGGACTCTCGGCCGGTGAGGAGCAGCGGCTGCTGCTGCGCCGGCTCCACGACGACTGCGCCCGCGCCCGGCGGGCGGTGCGTGCCGCCGTCGGCACGCGCTGACCGTCACCCGAAGGGGGGAAGCGTGCCGCGCGCCCGATGGCCGCACGGGCGCGCGGCACGCCGCGCGCTCCCCCTCCGCCCGGGAAATCCGCAGGACAGCGGGGTGTAGGGCTGTCCACACTACGGACATGACTGATGACGATCGGACTTCGCCCGCCTCCGGTTTTCTGGAGAAACCCGAACTGAGCGGGGATCTGGTGCTGCTCAGGCCCATCACGGCCGACGATGTGCCCGCGTTGATTCCGATGTTCCGGGATCCGGAGTGCGCGCGGCTGACGGGCGGACACCGCGACTCGGCGATGGAGGAGGACCGGATACGGGCCTGGTACGGGGGTGTGGGCGACCGGGACGGCCGGTTGGATCTCGCGGTGGTGGAGCGCGCGACGGGCAGGGTCGTCGGGGAGGCCGTGCTCAATGAGTGGGACGAGGAGAACGAGAGCTGCAACTTCCGGATCTCCTGTGTGTCCGGCGTCCTCGGGCGCGGTCTGGGTACGGAGGCGACGCGGCTGCTCGTCGGTCACGGCTTCGAGGCGCTGGGGCTGCACCGGATCTCGCTGGAGGTGTACGCGTTCAATCCGCGTGCCCGCCGGGTCTACGAGAAGGTGGGCTTCACCGCCGAAGGAGTGCTGCGTGACGCCCTGTTGTGGGAGGGCGAGCGGGTGGACTCCGTGGTGATGTCGATCCTCGCACCGGATTGGGCCCGGCATCGGGGAAGGCCTGTCGAAGGCGACCGGTCCGGCCCAACCATCCAGCTTGTATGACTAATTGATGTTGTGCGTGCGCCGTTCGGGGGACGGGTAAAGCTTTTTGCACAGCAGCCGACTTGACTCGAAAGGCATCTCACGCAATGGCTCAGCCCTTCGTCCTGCCCGACTTCTACATGCCGTACCCGGCACGCCTCAGCCCGCATGTCGACACGGCACGCACGCACACCCGGGAGTGGGCGCGCGGCATGGGCATGCTGGAGGGGTCGGGTGTCTGGGAGGAGAGCGACCTTGAGGCGCATGACTACGCGTTGCTGTGCGGATACACCCACCCCGACTGCGACGCCGACGCGCTGTCGCTGGTGACCGACTGGTATGTGTGGGTCTTCTTCTTCGACGACCACTTCCTGGAGATCTTCAAGCGCACCCTGGACCGGAAGGGCGGAAAGGCCTATCTGGACCGGCTGCCCGCCTTCATGCCGCTGGACCCGGAGAGCCACGTGCCGGAGCCGACCAACCCGGTGGAGGCGGGGCTGGCCGATCTGTGGCGGCGGACCGTGCCGTCCATGTCGCCGGCCTGGCGGGCCCGCTTCTCGGAGTCGACCCGCAATCTCCTCAACGAGTCCCTGTGGGAACTGTCCAACATCAACGAGGGCCGGATCTCCAACCCCGTCGAGTACATCGAGATGCGCCGCAAGGTGGGCGGCGCGCCCTGGTCCGCGGGGCTGGTGGAGTACGCGGCGGGGGCCGAGATCCCCGATTCGGTGGCCGCCTCCCGCCCGCTGCGGGTGCTCACGGACGCCTTCGCCGACGCCGTGCATCTGCGCAACGACCTCTTCTCGTACCAGCGGGAGGTCGAGGACGAGGGCGAACTCAGCAATGGCGTCCTGGTCCTGGAGCACTTCCTCGGCTGTACGACCCAGGAGGCCGCCGAGTCCGTCAACGACCTGCTGACCTCTCGGCTGCACCAGTTCGAGAACACCGCGCTCACCGAGGTCCCGGGGCTCTGTGTGGAGAAGGGGCTGACCCCGGACGAGTGCGCGGCGATCGCGCTCTATGTGAAGGGGCTCCAGGACTGGCAGTCGGGCGGCCACGAGTGGCATCTGCGCTCCAGCCGCTACATGAACGAGGGCCTGGCGGCCCGGGAAGCGCTGCCCGGCGGGGTCCTCGGCACCTCCGCGCTCGACATCAGGACGCTCTTCGGCCGGTCGGCGACCGCCCGGCTGCGCACCCTGACCCATGTTCCGCATCAGCGGGTCGGCCCCTCGCTGCTGCCGGAGTTCGATCTGCCGTTCCCGCTGACGCTCAGCCCGCACCACCGGGACGCCCGGGAGAAGTCCATCGCCTGGGCGGACCGCATGGGGCTGCTGGGGGACATCTGGGACGGGCCGATGCTGCGCGGCTTCGACCTCGCGCTCTGCTCGGCCGGCCTGGACCCGGACGCCACGCCGGAGGAGCTGGAGCTCAGCGCGGAGTGGCTGACCTGGGGCACCTACGCCGACGACTACTACCCCGTGGTGTTCGGCCGACCCCGCAATCTGCTGGGGGCGAAGCTCTGCAACGACCGGCTCAGGGAGTGCATGCCGGTCGAGGACCCGGCCCTGGCCGCCGCGGCGGCGGTGAGCCCGCTGGAGCGCGCGCTCGCCGATCTGTGGACGCGCACCACCGGGCCGATGGAGCAGGGCGCCCGGCGGGAGCTGCGTTCCTCGATCGAGGTGATGATCGAGAGCTGGCTGTGGGAGCTGCACAATCAGGCGCAGCACCGGGTCCCCGACCCGGTGGACTATCTCGAAATGCGGCGGACCACCTTCGGTTCGGAGCTGACGATGCTGCTCTCCAAACTGCGCCACGCGGGGCGGATCCCGCGGGAGCTGCTGCTGCACGGCACGGTGCGGGGTCTGGAGCTGGCCGCCCAGGACTACGCCGTTCTCCTCAATGACCTCTTCTCGTACCAGAAGGAGATCGAGGGCGAGGGCGAGGTGCACAACGCGGTGCTGGTGGTGCAGACATTCTTCGGCTGCGACTATCCCGCCGGTGTCAGGATCGTGGACGATCTGATGCGGGAGCGGCTGAAGCAGTTCCTCCATGTCAAGGAGCATGAACTGCCGGTGCTGTACGAGGACTTCGGCCTCAACGAGGACCGGCGGGCGGCGCTCGACAGCTACATCCGGGAGATCGAGGACTGGCTGGCGGGCATCTTGAACTGGCACCGCGGAGTGCGGCGTTACCGCCCGGAGGATGTGCGTACGGGCGCGGGCACGGCCCGGCTGGGACAGCCGAGCGGGCTGGGCACGGCGGCGGTGCGGGTGGCGACGATGCTCGCTCGCTGATCCGGCTTGATCCGAACGAGAGGCCCTGGGCCCGGACGGGGACGCCGTTCCGGGCCGGGTGGCACTCAGCCCTGCTGGAAGAGTTCCGCGGGCAGGGGCTTGAGCAGCGCGTAGAGATCGTCGGTGATGGGACGGTCCCAGCTGGCGATGGTGACCAGCACATTGTCGCTGCGGTCGAACTGGACGCAGGAGATCCGGCTCTCGGAGAGCTTCAGTCGGCGCACGATGAGCAGATTGTCACCCTGCATCACCGGGACGTCCTCGGTGCTGACGACCTCGACGTGCTCGTCGTTCTCCAGGGCGAGCAGCAGTTGGGCCGCCTCGAAGGGGATCTCTCCCTCGTCCAGCTCACGGGCGGGGGAGCCCTCGGGGAGGTTTCCGATGATCATCGCGGGGCCGCGGCCGCCGAAGAGGTCGTACCGCAGGAAGACGCCCTGACAGGTGCCGTCGGGCGCGGGCAGGAGTCCCGCGCCGAGATTTCCGGGCCAGTCCCCCGGGTCCATGGCCAGGACGTCGAAGTCCGGGCCCGCGGGTGTGGCGGCGCTGCGGCGGCGGAGGAAGGACATACCGCCATGGTACGTGTCCGGGGGCACCCGGCCGACCGGGGCCCGGGGCCGCTCGGGGCAGGTCGCCGCCGGGCGGCCGTCGGGCGGGGCGGCCCTCAGGTGAGGTCGAACTCTCCGCCGCGGGCGTTCAGCACGAAGGCGCGCCACTCGGCCGGGGAGAAGATCAGCGAGGGGCTCTCCGGCCGGGCTCCGTTGCGCATGGCGATGAAGCCCTCCACAAAGGCGATCTGGACGTCTCCCGCTCCTTGGCTGCCCGACTGCCAGTCGGCGTTGCTGAGGTCGAGTTCGGGCTTCTCCCAGCCCGAAAACAACTGCGTGGTGGTGGTGCTCTCGGCCACGTCCGTGCTCCTCCCGCGTCGGCTCGGGCCACAGCCTAGCGATCGGCCCCCGTCCGGCACAGGCCGCCGACCGGCCGGGGCGGCCCTCGATTCCGTCCGGACCCTCATTCCGCTTCAGGTTCCGCTTCTGGTTCTGGTTCGAGCGATGGCTCAGATCCGGCTCCGGGGCTCAGCCGGCCGGCGGATCCGTTCCGACCAGCCACATGGCGAAGAACTGCGAGCCGCCGCCGTAGGCGTGGCCGAGCGCCCTGCGCGCGCCGTCGATCTGGTGCTCGCCCGCCCGCCCGCGCACCTGGAGGGCGGCCTCCGCGAAGCGGATCATGCCGGAGGCCCCGATGGGGTTGGTGGAGAGCACCCCGCCCGAGGGGTTGACGGGCAGATCGCCGTCCATCCCGGTGACCCCGGCCTCGGTAAGCCGCCACCCCCGGCCCTCGGCGGCGAAGCCCAGATTCTCCAGCCACATCGGCTCGTACCAGGAGAACGGCACATACAGCTCCAGCACGTCGATCTGCCGGCGCGGATCGGTGATCCCGGCCTGCCGGTAGACATCGGCCGCGCACTCCTTCCCGGCCCTCGGCGAGACGAAGTCCTTGCCCGGGAAGAGCGTGGGTTCGCTGCGCATCGCCCCGCCGTGCACCCAGGCGGGCGGGGTGGGCGAGCGGGCCGCGCCCGCCCGGCCGGTGAGGACCATCGCGCACGCGCCGTCCGAGGACGGGCAGGTCTCCGAGTAGCGGACGGGGTCCCAGAGCATCGGGGAGGCCTGGACCTTCTCCAGGGTGATGCCGTGCTCATGGAGATGGGCGTACGGATTCCGGAGGGCGTTCCGCCGGTCCTTGTGGGCGACGAGGGAGCCAATCGTCTCGGGAGCGCCGGAGCGCCGCATATAGGCGCGTATGTGGGGGGCGAAGAAGCCGCCCGCGCCCGCGAGCAGGGGCTGCTGGAAGGGGACCGGTAGGGAGAGGCCCCACATGGCGTTCGATTCGGACTGTTTCTCGAAGGCGAGGGCGAGCACCGTGGTGTGGACCCTCGCCTTCACGAGCTGGGCGGCGACCAGCGCGGTGGAGCCGCCGACCGAGCCGGCGGTGTGCACGCGCAGCATCGGTTTGCCGACCGCTCCGAGGGCGTCGGCGAGATACAGCTCCGGCATCATCACGCCCTCGAAGAAGTCGGGGGCCTTGCCGATGACGACCGCGTCGATATCGGCCCAGCCCAGCCCGGCGTCCGCCAGGGCTCGCAGGGCGGCTTCGCGAACGAGTCCGGCGATGGAGACATCGCGCCGGGCGGCCGCGTGCCGGGTCTGGCCGACGCCGACGACGGCCACGGGCTCATGGGGCATCGCTCTCCTCCTCCCGTTCCAGGTCCCGTTCGAGGACGGCGACCAGGTTCTGCTGGAGGCAGGGCCCGGAGGTGGCGTGGGCGAGGGCCCGGCGGGACTCTCCCCGGTGGATCCGGTCGGCGGCCTCGCCGATGCGGACGAGTCCGGTGGCCATCACCGGGTCGGCGGCGAGCGCGCCGCCGGACGGGTTGATCCGCACCTCGGGGCCGAGGCCGAGGGCCCGGCGGAGCACGACTTCCTGGGAGGTGAAGGGGGCGTGGAGCTCGGCGGTGTCGACGGGCCGTTCGAAGGCTCCGGCGCGGCGGGCGGCGAGCCGGGTGGACGGGGAGTCGGTCAGATCGCGGACGCCGAGGCCGTGGGCCTCGATCCGGTGGTCCATGCCCCGGATCCAGGCCGGGCGCTCGCACAGGTCCGGGGCCCGGTGCCGGGCGGCGAGGAGCACGGCCGCCGCGCCGTCGCGGACCGCCGGGCAGTCGCCGGTGCGCAGCGGCCGTACGACGTACTCGCCGCGCGGCGAAGGCCCCGGCGGTCCGGCGGTCCCCGTCCGCCCGGCCCTGCCGCGTGCGGCGATCGCGGCGAGTCCGTCCTCGTCGGTGTGTCCGGCGTCGATCAGGGCCCGCGCCTGGAGGGCGGCGAGCGCCACCCGGTCGGGCCAGAGCGGTGCGGTGCAGTACGGGTCGAGCTGGCGGCTGAGGATGTCGCGGACCTCGCCGGCGGACGGCTTTCCGTACGCGTACACGAGCGCGGTGTCCGCCTCGCCGGTGAGGATCTTCACCCAGGCCTCGTACAGCGCCCACGCGCCGTCGGTCTCGACATGGGACTCGGAGATCGGCGGCCAGGCCCCCACGCCGTCCAGGGCCATGGTGAAGGAGAAGGCGCGCCCGGCGAGATAGTCGGACGAGCCCGAGCAGGTGAAGTCGGTGTCGGCGGCGCTCAGCCCGGTCCGCTCCCGGACCTCGCGCAGGAGCGGCATCACCATCTCCGCCTCGGTGATTCCCTCGTCGTACGGCCGGTCCTCGCTCCGTGCGAAGGCGACGATCGCCACGTCCCCGGCGTGCCGTCGGCGCGTCACAGCAGTTCCCGGTAGCTGTCGTAGGGGGCGTCGGGTTCGCCCGCGGGCCGGTAGTGGTCGGGGTGGGCGCCGCCGGGGAGCCAGACCGGCTCGACCCTCAGTCCCATGCGGACCCTGTCGTACGGGATGCCGTCGATCCGGCCGTGGAGGGCGAGGTCGGCGCCGTCGAGGGCGATGTGGGCGTAGACGTACGGCACCTCGACGTCGAGGTTCGCGGCCTTGATGTTGACGACGCAGTACGTGGTGACGGTGCCGCGCGGGCCGACCTCGACCTGTTCGGCGGTGGCGACGCCGCAGACGGGGCAGACGCCCCGGGGCGGTACGTACACCTTGCGGCAGCTCGGGCAGCGCTCGCCGGTGATCCTGTGGTCGGCGAGCGCGGTGAGGTGGGCGTGCTGGGCGCGGCCGGCGGTGTGAACGTAGTCGAGCCGGGCGGGGGCGGTGATCTCGGCGACGGGGTCGGCGAAGACTCCGTCGTGGGCGGTGGCCGGGCGGCCCGGGGCGCTGTCGAAGGGCTCGAAGCAGGCGATGTCGGTAATGGCTCCGGTGCGGTCGCGGGCCCAGCGGATCCGGACGCGCAGTCCGGTGCGCACCGCTTCGGGCCCGGGGGCGTCGAGGGCGTGCAGAAGCGCGGTGTCGGCCCCGTCCAGGCGTACGAGCACCCAGGAGAAGGGGGTGGCGAGCGGCTGGCCCCGGCGGGGGGCCGGGTTCCAGGCCCAGGTGGTGACGGTGCCGGTGGGGCCGACCTCGGCCAGTTCGCGGAGCTCGTCGGCAGTGACGGGGTCGTACTCGACGGGCGGCACCAGCACCCGGCCGTCGGTGGCGCGGACGCCGAGGACGGTGCGTTCGCGCAGGCCGGTGAGGAAGGCGCGCAGTACGGGGCCGAGGGAGCGGGTGAAGGGGAACTCCACCCTCAGCGGGGCGCGCGGCGGTTCGGGCATTCGCTCTCTCCTCGGTCAGGCGCGCCGGTAGCGGGGTTCGCGCTTCTCGGCGAAGGCGCGGAGGCCTTCGCGGGCGTCCTCGGTGGCGAGGATCGGCCATCCTCTGGCGAGTTCGGCGGCGAGCCCCTCGGTCTCGGTGAGTTCGGCGCTGTCGTACACCGAGGCCTTGACGGCCTCGACGGCGAGCGGGCCGCAGGCGTTGACGCGCGCGGCGATGGCGAGCGCCCGTTCCAGGGCCGTGCCGTCGGGGACGACGTGGCCGACGAGACCGATCCGCAGGGCTTCGTCGGCGCTGTAGGGGCGGCCGGTGAGGAGCATCTCCAGGGCGTGGGTGCGGGGGATCTGGCGGGGGAGCCGGACGGTGGATCCGCCGATGGGGAAGAGTCCCCGGCCTACCTCGAAGAGGCCGAAGACGGCGCTGGTGCCCGCGACGCGGATGTCAGTGCCCTGGAGCAGCTCGGTGCCGCCCGCGACACAGGGGCCCTCGACGGCGGCGATCACCGGTTTACGGGGGCGGTGGTGGCGGAGCATGGCCTTCCAGTGGAGGTCGGGGTCGGCTTTCAGCCGTTCCCGGTGGTTCTCTCCCTCCGGGTCCGCGCCGCCGAGGGCCTTGAGGTCCATACCGGCGCAGAAGGCGCCGCCCGCGCCGGTGAGGACGATGGAGCGGATCGTGTCGTCGCGGTCGGCCGCCATCCAGCCGTCGTGGAGACCGACCAGCATCGACGGCGAGAAGGCGTTCCTCGCGGCGGGCCGGTTGAGGGTGAGCACCAGGGTGGCGTCCCGGCGGTGCGCGGTGAGGTGCTCGGTGGCGAAGGGTTCCGTGTCGAAGGGTTCCGTGTCGATGGATTCCGTGCCGATCGGCCGTTCTGCCATGCGCGGGCCTCCCGTCCCAGACCTGGAACAGGTTGCAGCAGGGGCGGGCCCAGTTCAATAGCTTTCTGACAGTCAGTCAGATTTCTTGGCCGCCGCCCCTTCACAGTTGCCGCCCCGAACGCTCTAATGACCGCCGGGCCGGGACGCGGACGGCCCCGGGCCGGACCCGGGCCGACCGGACCGGACCGGACGGAACCAGGTCAGACGGAACCCAGGTCAGGAGGAGCGGTGGAGTACAACCTTGCCGACCTTTTCGAGTCGGTCGTGGATGTGGTTCCCGATCGCGAGGCCCTGGTCTGCGCCGACCTGCCCGGGACGGGCGCGGAGCGCCGGCTGACCTACGCGGAGCTGGACGCGGCGGCCAATCGGGTCGCCCACCATCTGCGGGACGCCGGCATCGGGCCCGGCGAGCACCTCGGGATCCAGCTCCGCAATGGGGTGGAGTACCTCCAGACCCTGCTCGGCTGCCTCAAAGCGCGGATCGTGCCGGTCAATGTCAACTACCGCTATGTGGCCGACGAGCTGACCCATCTCTACCGGGACGCCGATCTCGCGGCCCTGGTCTTCGACGCCGAGTTCACCGGGCCGGTCGCCGCCGCCGTGCCGAGCGCGGAGCGGCTGCGGCATCTGCTGCGGGTGGGGGACGCGCCCCCGGCCGCTGCCTTCACGGCCACCCCCTTCGCCGATGCCACGGCCTCGGCCTCGCCCGGGCGGGGGTTTCGCCCCCGGTCGGGCGACGATCTGTTCATCATCTACACCGGCGGCACCACGGGGATGCCCAAGGGCGTCATGTGGCGGCAGGAGGATCTGTTCTTCTCCGGCCTCGGCGGCGGCGCGCCGACCGGCGAGCCGGTCTCCTCGCCCGGGGAGCTGGCCCGGCGGGTCGCCGCCGGAGGCGACGGGATCACCTTCTTCCCCACTCCCCCGCTGATGCACGGCACCTCGACGCTGACCGCGTTCATCGCCTTCCACTTCGGCCAGCGGGTGGTGCTGCACCGGGGCTTCACACCGTCGGAAGTGCTGCGGACGATCGAGCGGGAGGCGGTCACCAGCGTCTCCCTGGTCGGGGACGCGATGCTGCGCCCGCTGGTCGACGCGCTGGAGGGGCCGCTGCGGGACGTCGACCTCTCCGCCCTGTTCAGCGTCTCGTCCTCCGGGGCGCTGCTCTCGGAGACGGTACGGGCGCGGTTCGCCGCGCTGGCCCCGAAGGTCGCGCTGCTCAACAACTTCGGGTCCTCGGAGTCCGGCTTCAACGGCACCGCGACCGAGGACTCGGGGCAGGAGAAGGGGCTACGGCTGCGGGTCAACGACCGTACGGCGGTGGTCGACCCGGTGACCCGGGAGCCGGTCGCGGCGGGCGAGGTGGGACGTATCGCCCAGCGCGGCCGGGTGCCGCTCGGGTACTACAACGACCCGGTCAAGACCGCGGAGACGTTCTTCCGGCGCGGCGCGGACCGCTGGGTGCTGCTCGGCGACATGGCGACGGTGGACGCGGAGGGCGTCGTCACCGTCCTGGGGCGGGGCTCGCAGTGCATCAACACCGGCGGCGAGAAGGTGTATCCGGAGGAGGTCGAGCAGGCGCTGACCTCCCATCCCGATGTGTACGACGCGCTGGTGGCGGGGGTGCCGGACGCCCGGTGGGGGCATCGGGTGGCGGCCGTGGTGCAGCTGCGCGCGGGCGCGCGGGAGCCGAGTCTGGCGGAGATCCAGACCCACTGCCGGGCCCGGCTCGCCGGGTACAAGATCCCGCGCGGGCTGGTGGTCGTACCCGAGATCCGGCGCTCGCCGAGCGGGAAGGCGGACTACCGCTGGGCCCGGGCGGCGGCGTCCGGGCACGCCTGACCCGGGACCTGACGCGGGTCCGGTCCGGGGCGGGTCCGGGTCCGGCCCTGGGGCGCTCAGATGCCGAACTCCCGCAGGGCGGCGAGGAACTCCTCCGGCCGGCTCTCGTGGATCAGATGCCCGGCGTCGATGGTGACCATCCGCGCGCCGGGGATCCGCTCGGCCAGCAGGGCCAGCCGGTCCTGGGGGACATGGCTGTCCGGTCCGCCGCCGATGACCAGGGTCGGAGCCTCGACGGCGGCCAGCCGCTCGCTCCAGGACGGGTCCGGCGCGCTCAGCTCGGCGTCGATGCTGAGCACCACCGGCCAGTCGAAGGCGGGCTCCCCCGGCTGCCGCCGGGCGGACGGCCTCGGCGGATCGGGCGGGAACGGCGGTGGCGGGTCCTCGACGACGAGCCGGTCCACCAGCTCGGGTTCCTCGGCAGCGAGCAGGAAGGCGGCCATCGCGCCCATGGAGTGGCCGACGATGTCGACGCTGTCCAGACCGAGCCCCCGGATGAACGCGCTCAGCTCGTCGCGGAGCCGGACGAAGCCGTACTCCCCGTGCCAGTCGCTCAGCCCGTGCCCGCCGAAGTCGGGGGCGTACACCCGCCGGGTGGCGGCGAGCCGCTCGGCGATCACGGTCCAGTCGGCCCCGCTGCCGCCCAGGGCGTGGGCGAGCACCACCGGCGGGGCGGACTCCTCGCCCCAGGTGCGGTAGGCGAGCCGGACGCCGTCGGCGTCCAGGGCCAGGATGTCGGGGGCGAGGAAGGCGCGGACGGTACGGACGAACGCGCCGGGGTCGTCGAGCCAGGGGTGGTGGGCCGCCGCCTTGCTCTCGTACGGGAACAGCGCCGCCAGCTCGGCGGCGCGGGCCGGCCGGGGGCCGTTCTCGCGGGGCGCGGAGAGCAGCAGCACCGGCGCGTCGAGCAGGGCGAGCGCGGCGCGGGTGGCGGCCGGGTCGAAGACCCCGTCGGCCTCCGGCCCCGGACCGTCGCCGTTGCTGCTGCTGTTGCCACCGCCGCCGACACGGGTGCCGGGGGCGATGAGCGTCAGGGAGCGCACCCGCAGCGGGTGCCGGGCGGCGTACAGGGTGGCGAGGTTCCCGGAGGCCGAATGGGCCAGCAGATGCACGCTCTCCAGGTTCAGATGCTCGCGGAGCGCCTCGATGTCGTCGGTCTGGAGATCCCAGCGGCAGGTGGCCGGATCGGCGGGTTCCGCGGAACCGCCGGTGCCGCGCAGATCCAGCAGCACCAGCCGGTGATGGGCGTCCAGGCCGCCGAGCGTTCCGTAGTAGGCGGCGGCGCGCGTGGGGCCGCCCGGCAGGCAGATCAGCGGTTCGCCCGCTCCCTTCAGATGGTAGGCGAGTTCCGTCCCGTCGTACGCGGTGAACTTCGGCATGTGCCGATCGTTGCCCGCCCGGGGCCTCGGTGCAATGGGCCCCGCCCAGGGCGGGCCGTCCTCTTGCCAGAGGCCCGGGCGAGCTGCCTTACTGATCCCCGGAGAACACGACCGAACGACCGGTCGGGTGACGGGTGGAGGGAGCGGCCGGATGAGGGAACTGCTGGACGCCGGGGAGCGGCTGAGCCGGCCCGAGCTGGCCGCGCTCCAGCTCGGGCGGCTGCGGGCGACGCTGCGTCACGCGTACGAGAAGGTCGGCTTCTACCGCGAGTCCTTCGACCGGGCGGGGGTGCGGCCCGAGGACTGCCGCACGCTCGCGGATCTCGCCCGCTTCCCGTTCACCGCCAAGTCCGATCTGCGCGACCAGTACCCGTTCGGCATGCTCGCCGTGGACCGGTCCGAGGTGCGGCGCGTCCACGCCTCCAGCGGCACCACCGGCCGCCCCACCGTCGTCGGCTACACCGCGCGCGATCTGGACATGTGGGCCGATGTGATGGCCCGCTCGATCCGCGCGGCGGGCGGACGCCCCGGCCACATGGTCCACGTCGGCTATGGGTACGGGCTGTTCACCGGCGGTCTCGGGGCGCACTACGGGGCCGAGCGGCTCGGCTGCGCGGTGGTGCCCGCCTCCGGCGGCATGACCGAGCGCCAGGTGCGGCTGATTCAGGACTTCCGTCCCGACGTCATCATGGTGACGCCCTCGTACATGCTCACCCTGCTGGACGAGTTCGAGCGGCAGGGCATCGACCCCCGGACCGCCTCGCCGTCGATCGGCATCTTCGGGGCCGAGCCCTGGTCCCCGGCGATGCGGGCGGAGATCGAGGAGCGGTTCGCGCTGGACGCCGTCGACATATACGGGCTCTCGGAGGTGATCGGCCCGGGGGTGGCGCAGGAGTGTCTGGAGGCCAAGGACGGGTTTCTTCATGTGTGGGAGGACCACTTCTTCCCGGAAGTGATCGATCCGCTCACTGGCGAGGTGCTGCCCGACGGGGAGCGGGGCGAGCTGGTGTTCACCTCGCTGACCAAGGAGGCCATGCCCATGATCCGCTACCGGACCCGGGATCTCTCCCGGCTGCTGCCGGGCACGGCGCGGGTCTTCCGCCGGATGGAGCGGGTGACCGGGCGCACCGACGACATGATCATTCTGCGGGGCGTCAATCTCTTCCCGACCCAGATCGAGGAGATCGTGCTCCGGACGCCGGATGTCTCCCCGCACTTCGAACTGCGGCTGACTCGCCCGGACCGGCTGGATGTGCTGACGGTACGGGCGGAGGCGCGGCCGGACGCGACGGCGGGGCGGCGGGCGGAGGCGGCCCGGCGGATCGCGGCGGCGGTGAAGGAGGGCGTCGGGGTGTCGGTGGCGGTGGAGGTGGTGGATCCGCGGACGCTGGAGCGGTCCTCGGGGAAGCTGCGGCGGGTGGTGGATCTCCGGGAGGCCGGGGGCTGAGGGCTCAGCTTCCGAAGCGCTCAGGGGCTGAAGGAGAGGAAGACGAAGGCGGCGAAGAGCACCAGGTGCACCCCGCCCTGGAGCAGGGTCGCCCGGCCCGGCACCACGGTGAGGGCGCTCACCACGGCGGTGAGCGCGAGCAGGACCATATGGGTGGCGTCCTCGCCGAGCACCAGGGGGCCCTGGAGCCAGATCGAGGCGAGCGCGATGGCCGGGATGGTGAGCCCGATGCTGGCGATGGCTGAGCCGTACGCGAGGTTGAGGCTGGTCTGCATCCGGTTCCGGCGGGCCGCCCGTACCGCCGCGAGGGTCTCGGGGAGCAGTACGAGGAGGGCGATCACCACGCCGACGACGGCGGTGGGCAGTCCGGCGGAGTCGACCCCGTTCTCGATGGCGGGCGAGACCAGCTTGGCGTTGCCGACGACGGCGACGAGCGCCACCAGGAGCAGGCCGACGCTCAGCCAGGTCTCACGGTCGCCCGGCGGCGGCGCGTGCGCGTCGGGGTCGCTCTCGGCGGCGCCGTCGGCGCTCACCGGGAGGAAGTAGTCGCGGTGGCGTACGGTCTGGACGCCGACGAAGAGCGCGTACAGACAGAGGGAGGCTCCGGCGGCGAAGGCCAGTTGGTCCCCGGTGAACTCGCCGCCCGAGTGTCCCGTGGTGAAGGCGGGCACGACGAGCGTCATGGTGGCGAGGGTGCAGACGGTCGCGAGCGCGCCGCCGGAGCCTTCGGCGTTGAAGACCGCGACCCGGTTGCGCAACGCGCCGACCAGCAGGGACAGTCCCACGATGCCATTGCAGGTGATCATGACGGCGGCGAAGACGGTGTCCCGGGCGTAGGTGGAGGCCTTCTCGCCGCCCCCCGCCATCAGGGTGACGATGAGCCCCACCTCGATGACGGTCACGGCGACGGCGAGCACCAGCGAGCCGATGGGTTCGCCGACCCGGTGGGCGACGACCTCGGCGTGGTGCACGGCGGCGAGCACGGCCCCGATGAGGCAGAGTCCGACGAGCGCCACGGCGACCCCGGCGAGGTCGCGGCCCCAGGCCAGCGCCAGGGCGAGCACCGCGACCGGGGGCACCCAGGTCGTCCACCGCGATCTGAGCCGTACCGCGCCGGTCGTCATGCCCGCCACGCTGCCAGCAGTCGCTGCGGCGCGCACGGGATGCTGCGCCAACGGGTTGACAGACGCTAGTCGCGGCCCTCCCAGTACGGGGCGCGGAGCCTGCGTTTGTAGAGCTTGCCGTTGGGGTCGCGCGGCAGCTCGGTGGTGAAGTCGATGCTTCTGGGCCGTTTGTACCCCGCGAGCAGTCCCTCGCAGTGGGCGAGGATCGCGGCCGCGAGCGTGTCGCCGGGGAGGTGTCCGGCGGCCGGTTCCACGACGGCCTTGACCTCTTCGCCCCGGTCGGGGTGGGGGACGCCGAAGGCGGCGGCGTCCGCCACGGCCGGATGGCTCAGCAGCGCCGCCTCGATCTCGGCGGGGTAGATGTTGACCCCGCCCGAGATGATCATGTCGATCTTGCGGTCGCGGAGGTAGAGATAGCCGTCCTTGTCCAGGACGCCGAGATCGCCGACGGTGAAGAAGTCGCCGACGCGGTTCCGCGCGGTCTTGGCCTCGTCCCGGTGGTAGCTGAAGCCCCCGGTGCTCATCCGCAGATAGACCGTGCCCTGTTCGCCGGGCGGGAGTCTGGCGCCGTCGTCGTCGAGGACGGCTATCTCGCTGATGGGCCAGGCCCTGCCGACCGTCCCCGGTCTGCTCAGCCACTCGTCGGCGGTGACGGACGTGCCGCCGCCCTCGCTCGCCGCGTAGTACTCCTGGACGCACCGGCCCCACCAGTCGATCATCGCCCGTTTGACCCCGTCGGGGCAGGGGGCCGCGCCGTGGACGGCGTGCCGCATCGAGGAGACGTCGTACCGCGCCCTCACCTCCTCGGGGAGTGCGAGGAGCCGGTGGAAGTGCGTCGGGACCATGTGGGTGTGGGTGCAGCGGTACGCGTCGATCAGCCGGAGCATCTCCTCGGGCGTCCACCGGTCCATCAGCACCAGCGGATGGCCGATGTGCAGGGCCGCCGTCGCGAACTGGAGGACGGCCGTGTGATAGAGCGGCGAGCAGACCAGATGGACATGGCCGTCGAAGGGCTCGATGCCGAAGAAGCGGAGGAAACCGCCGAGGGGAACCTCCTCGGGGAGTCTCCCGGGCAGCGGGCGGCGGACGCCCCTGGGCCGTCCGGTGGTGCCCGAGGTGTAGTTCATCACCGCGCCGAGGGTGCGGTCGGCGGGCGGCGCGCCGGACCGTCCGCCGAGGAGTGCGGCGTACGGGCGGAATCCGGCGATCTCGCCGACGGCGTAGCGGCGGTCGGCGGGCAGGGGGGCCTGGTCGGCGGCGGCGCTCGCGGTGTCCGCGAACCGCTGGTGGGCGATGAGCAGCCGGGCGCCGGAGTCGGCGGTGATCCAGGCGATCTCGGCGGCGAGGAGATGGTGGTTGACGGGGACGAGATAGAAGCCCGCCTGGGTCGCGGCGAGATGGGCGGTGAGGAGTTCGACGCCGTTGGGGAGCACGGCGGCGAAGGCGTCGCCGCGTTCGAGCCCCGCCGCGCGCAGGCCGTGGACCAGTTGGTTCGCCGCCGTGTGCAGCCGTCCGGCGGTCCACTCCTCGCCGTCGGGCGTGATCAGGACGGGGCGGTCGGGGTCCGCCGCCGCCTGTGCCCAGAAGCCGTGCGGCCGGCCGGTCACCGTTCGGCCCTGCCCGCGACGCGGTTGATGCGGTCCACGGCGCGTTCGAAGCCCCGGGTGAGATCGTCGACGACGGCCCGTACGCTCCGCTCGGAGGTCATCCGGCCCACGATCTGGCCGACGGGCGTGCCCAGCAGCGGGACCACCTCGTACCGCTGGATCCGGGAGACGGCCTCGGCGACCAGGAGGCCCTGGAGCGGCATGGGGAGCGCGCCGGGGCTCTCGGGGGCGTCCCAGGCGTCCGTCCACTCGGTGCGGAGCTGCCGGGCGGGTTTGCCGGTGAGGGCGCGGGAGCGCACGGTGTCGCCGGAGCCGGCGGCGAGGAGTTTGGCGGTCAGCGCGCGGGAGTGGAGTTCGGCCTCGGTGGTGGTGAGCCAGAGGGAGCCGAGCCAGACGCCCTGGGCTCCGAGGGCGAGCGCGGCGGCGATCTGTTCGCCGCTGCCGATGCCGCCGGCGGCGAGCACGGGCAGCGGGGCGACGGCCTCGACCACTTCGGGGGTGAGCACCATGGAGGCGATCTCTCCGGTGTGGCCGCCCGCCTCGTACCCCTGGGCCACCACGATGTCGATGCCGGTCTCGGCGTGGCGGCGGGCGTGGCGGGCGCTTCCGGCGAGGGCGGCGACGCGGACGCCGTGCTCGTGGGCGCGGGCGACGACGTCCTCGGGCGGTGGGCCGAGGGCGTTGGCGAGCAGGGCGAGGGGGTGGTCGAAGGCGATGTCGAGCTGGCGGCGGGCGACCTCTTCCAGCCAGCCGGTGATCCGCCAGCCGGAGGGTTCGCCTTCGGCGAGTTCGGGGACGCCGTGCCGGGCGAGGGTGTCGCGGACGTACTTCCGGTGGCCCTCGGGGATCATCGCCTCCGCGTCGGCCTCGGTCATGCCCGCCGCCCGGGTGGCGGGCATGACGACGTCGAGGCCGTACGGTCTGCCGTCGGTGTGGCGGTCCATGCGGTCGAGATCGCGCCGGAGGTCGTCGGGGTCGGTGTAGCGGACGGCCCCGAGGACGCCGAGGCCGCCCGCGCGGGTGAGGGCGGCGGCCACCGCCGGGAACGGCGTGAAGCCGAAGATGGCGTGCTCGATGCCCAGGGCCCTGCTCAGCTCCGTCTCCATGGACGGCAGGATGCCGCAGCCGGGTGGCCGGGGGAAGAGGTTTTCTGATGCTGTGTCAGATAGAGGGGGCGGGGGCACGGGACGGTTGACGGCTCCGCGCTCCGGGAAGAAAGGTTTCCTTGGTGGTCGAGGTCCCGGGTGTTCGAGGTCAGGGTGTTCGGGGTCCCGAGACGCTTTCAGGAGCGGGAGCAGGAGTGGGTGGCGGATGTCTGAGGACGCGACGGGGAGCGGGATCAGCCGGCGGCGGCTGGGGAGCGGAGTGCTCGCGCTCGGCGGGGCGCTGGCCCTGACGCCGATCCCGTTCGCGGCGGCGGACGGCGGCCCGGGCAGCGGCCTGGAGAGCGGTACGGGAAGCGGTACGGCCGTCGGCGGGGGCCGGGGGCGCCGGACGCTCCGGCGCGGCACCCCCGAGCGGGCCGGGCTGCTCCCCGGCCCGCTGGAACGGCTCGTCGCCGACGCCGAGAGCTATCTCGGCCCCTCCCCCACGCACCCCTGGTACGCGGGCGCGGTGCTGCTCGCCGGGCGCGGCGACACGGTCGCCCTGCACCGGCCGATCGGCAAGGCGGTGCGCTACTCCGCGTACGACGAGAGCACCGGCACGGCGGTGGAGTTCCCCGCCGAGCAGCAGATCCCCATGGCCGAGGACACCGTCTTCGACCTCGCCTCCGTTTCCAAACTGTTCACCTCGATCCTCGCGGTGCGGCGGATCGAGCGGGGCGAACTGGAGCTGGAGGCCCCGGCCGCCGCGTATCTGCCGGAGTTCGGCGGCGCGGGCAAGGCGGACATCACCGTGCGTCAACTGCTGACGCACACCTCGGGGCTGCGCTCCTGGATCCCGCTGTACACCGAGCCCACCCACGAGGGCAGGCTGCGGATGCTGTGGAACGAGCGCCCGGCGTCCCCGCCCGGCAGCCGCTATCTCTACTCCGACCTCAATCTGATCGCCTTGCAGCTGATCCTGGAACAGATCACCGCTCACCCTCTGGATGCGCTGCTCCAAAACGAGATCACCGCTCCACTCGGGATGCACCGCACTCGTTTCAACCCGCCCGCCTCCTGGAAGCCCGAGATCGCCGCCACCGAGGACGCCAGACCGCCCTGGTCCGGCCTGGACCGAGGGCTGGTCTGGGGCGAGGTGCACGACGAGAACGCCTTCGCGTTCGGCGGGGTCGCCGGTCACGCCGGTGTCTTCTCCCGCGCCTGGGACCTCGCGATCCTCGCCCGCGCCCTCCTCAACGGCGGCGCCTACGACGGCTACCGCCTGCTGCGCCCCGAATCCGTCGAGCTGATGTTCACCGACTTCAACACCGCCTTCCCCGGGGACGAGCACGGGCTCGGCTTCGAGCTGTACCAGCACTGGTACATGGGCGCGATGGCCACCCCGCGCACCGCCGGGCACACCGGTTTCACCGGCACCAGCCTGGTCCTCGACCCGGGCAGCGACTCCTTCCTGATCGTGCTGGGCAACTCGGTGCACCCGGTGCGCTCCTGGCGCTCCGGCAGCGCGCCCAGGGCCGCCGCCGCCGACCACATGGCCCGCGCCGTCGCGGTCCGCCCCGAGCGGGGGCGCACCGCCTGGTTCTCCGGCACGGCGGCCGCCGCCTCCGCGACCCTCGCCCTGCCCGCGCTCCCCCTCGCCTCCCGGCGGGCGCGGCTGCGCTGCTCGCTGTGGTGGGACACCGAGCCGGGGGCCGACGGACTCTTCCTGGAGGGCTCGCCGGACGGCGGGGCGAGCTGGCGCGCGGTGCCGTTCACCACCGTACGGCCGGGGCACGAGGAGACCTCGCACCCGTCGGGCTCGGTGACCGGCTGGTCCGGGCGGGTCTGGCACCGGCTGACGGCGGACCTCTCCGCGTGGCGCGGCACGGAGGTCCGGCTGCGCTGGCGGTACACCACCGACCGGCTGCGCTCCGGCCGGGGCGTGTACGTGGACGCGATCCGGGTCGAGGACGGCGGGCGGGCGGTCTTCGACGAGTCCCGGCCCGGTGACGCGGCCCGTATCGAGGCTGCGGGCTGGACGCCGTCCCGCGACTGACGGACCGTCCAGGAGCTGCCCGGCCCCCGGACGGCCCGGACGGCCCGGACGGCCCGGACGGCCCGGACGGCCCGGACGGCCCGGACGGCCCGGACGGCCCGGACGGCCCGGACGGCCCGGACGGCTCCGGTCAGCGCCCCAGGACGGCCATCGCCGCGTTGTGTCCCGGCACTCCGCTCACTCCCCCGCCGCGCACCGCGCCCGCTCCGCAGAGCAGCACATTGGCGTGGTCCGTCTCCACGCCCCAGCGGCCGGTGGACTCCTCCGCGTGGGGGAAAGAGAGGTCCCGGTGGAAGATGTGGCCGCCGGGAAGGCCCAGCTCGCGTTCCAGATCGAGCGGGGACTTGGCCTCCACACAGGGCTCGCCGTTCGCGTCGAGCGCGAGACAGCCGGCGATGGGCTCGGCCAGATGGGAGTCGAGTTCGGCGAGGGTCGCCGTGAGCAGCGCGGCGCGGGCGCCTTCGGGGTCGGCGGCGAAGAGCCGTGCGGGGGTGTGGAGTCCGAACAGGGTCAGCGTCTGGCAGCCCTCGGCGGTGAGTTCGGGGCCGAGGATCGACGGGTCGGTCAGCGAGTGGCAGTACAGCTCCGACGGCGGCGCGGCGGGCGGCTCGCCCCCGGCGGCCTGCCGGTGGGCGGCGGCGAGCTGCTCGTACCCCTCGGAGACATGGAAGGTCCCGGCGAACGCCTCGCGCGGCGCGACGGAGCCGTCCCGCAGCCGGGGCAGCCGCCGCAGCACCATGTTCACCTTGAACTGCGCGCCCTCGACGGGCGGCGGCGGTGGCTCGCCGAGCAGCGCGGCCAGTTCGTGCGGCGAGGCGTTCACCAGGACATGGCGGGCGGCGACCGTGCCCTCGGCGTCCGGGGTGCGGTAGGCGACCTCGGCCGCCGATCCGTCGGTCTCGATCCGGGTCGCCTCGTGCCGGGTCGCGATGCGCGCCCCGGCGTCCCGGGCGGCCTTCGCCAGGGCGTCGGTGAGCGCCCCCATGCCGCCGACCGGCACCTGCCACTCGCCGGTGCCGCCGCCGATGACGTGGTAGAGGAAGCAGCGGTTCTGCGCGAGCGAGGGATCGTGGGCGTCGGCGAAGGTGCCGATCAGCGCGTCGGTGAGGACCACTCCCCGGACCAGGTCGTGGCGGAAGCTCTTCTCGATCACCGCGCCGACGGGCTCCTCGAACAGCGCCCGCCAGGCCCTCTCGTCGCCGATCCGCGCCCGCAGCCGCTCCCGGGTCGGCAGCGGCTCGGTGAGGGTGGGGAAGACCGCCCGCGCCACCCGGCCGGTCATCGCGTAGAACTCCCGCCACGCCGCGTACTCCCGCTCGCCCCCGGTGAGCGCGGCGAACGACTCCCGGGTGCGGGCGCCGCCGACGAGCAGTCCGCCGTCCCCGGCGGGTGTGTACGACGAGACGGTGCGCTCCCGTACCCGGAAGTCGAGCCCGAGATCGCGCACGATCTTCCCGGGCAGCAGCGAGACCAGATAGGAGTAGCGGGAGAGCCGGGCGTCCACCCCGGCGAAGGGCCGGCTGGAGACGGCCGCTCCCCCGGTCTCCGGACCGCGCTCCAGGACCAGGACCGAACGCCCGGCGCGGGCGAGATAGGCGGCGGCGACCAGGCCGTTGTGGCCACCGCCCACGATCACGACGTCGTACGAGCGGGGGTCCGGGCCGGGGTACGGGCCGGAGTACGAGCTGTGTACGGGCATGGCCGGACTCTAGGCGGTGGCGGGCGGCGGCGGGAGAGGGGCGGCGCGGCCCGGGCTCCCGGGTACGGCTCGGCGCGGGCTCCCGGGTGCCGAGCGGCTCAGGCTCCCCGGGTGCCGCGCCGTTCGCGCAGGGCGGCCACCCGCCGGTACAGCTCCACCGCCTCGGTGTGCCTGCCGAGCTGCTCCAGGCAGTGCGCCTCGTCGTTGCGGCTGGCCAGTGCGTCGGGGTGGTCCGGTCCGAAGACCCGCTCGCGGGCGGCGGCGACCTGGGTGTAGAGGGTCAGCGCCTCCTCCCAGCGGCCCAGCCAGCCGAGGCCGACCGCCGTCTCACGGCGGCTGACGAGGGTGTCGGGGTGCTCCGCGCCCAGCACCCGCTCCCGTGCCCCGGCGACCGCGCGGGCCTCGGCGAGCGCCTCCTCCCAGCGGCCGAGCCGGCCGAGGTTCACCCCGAGGCCGTGGCGGGCCCGCAGCGTCTCGGGGTCGTCCGGGCCGTGCACCCGGGCGCGGTCGTCCACCAGGGCCCGGTACAGCTCCAGGGCCTCCGCGCTGCGGCCGAGGCGGCCCAGGCTTATGCCCGCCTCGTAGCGGGCGGCGAGGGTGTCCGGGTGGTCCGGGCCGAGCGCCCGGGTACGGGCGGACGCCACCTCCCGGTAGATGTCCAGCGCCTGGGGCCAGCGGCCGAGGCGGCCCAGGGCGTACGCCACCTCGTAGCGGGTGACGAGGGTGTCGGGGTGCTCCGCGCCCAGCACCCGCTGCCGCGCCTCGGCGACCTCGCTCACCAGCCGGAAGGAGTCCTCCAGCCGGCCGAGCCTGCTGAGGTTGAAGGCGAGGTTGTGGCGGCAGCGCAGGGTGTCGGGGTGGTCCGGGCCCATGACGCGCTCACGGGCGGCCAGCACGGCGGTGTAGACGTCGTTGGCCTCGAAGTGGCGGCCGAGCTGCCCCAGGACGTACGCGGTCTCCTGGCGGGCGGCGAGGGTGTCGGGGTGGCCGGGGCCGAGCGCGCGCTCCCTGCCGTCGGCGACCAGGCGGAATTCGCGCAGCGCGTCCTCGGCCCGCCCGGTCCTGCTGAGGCTGAAGCCGACCTCGTACCGGCTGGCGAGGGTGTCGGGGTGGTCGGGCCCCAGGGCGTGCTGCCGTTCGGCGGCGACCGCGCGGTGCACCTCGCCCGCCTCCTCCCAGCGGCCGAGGCGGCCCAGGCTCAGCCCCGCGTTGTGCCGCCCGGCGAGGGCGGCGAGCAGCGCGGGCGCGGGCCGCGCGGTCCGCGCCCGGGGTACGGGGAACGCCTGGCCGCGCGGGTCGGCGAGGGTGGTCCACTCGCCGGTCAGACCCGCCGTGTGATCGGGCAGCACGGTCCGCAGCGCGGTGTCCACCGCCTTGTGACCCGCCGTCATGCCCCGGGTCCACCCCGGCAGCCCCGGCGCCCCCCGCTCGGGGGAGCCGTCGGACGGCGCCGGGAGCGGGGCGCGGCCCCGGCCCTCCCGGGCGATTCTGCGGCGCAGGTCCCTGGCGTCGGCCGGCCGCTCCTCGGGGGTCTTGGCGAGCAGGTCGAGGACGATCCGCTGGAAGTGGTCCGGGATGTCGTCCCGGTGGTCGCTCAGCGGCGCGGGCGTCGTGTCCCGGTGCCCGACCAGGACCGACCAGGCGTCCTCGTGGTCGAAGGGCGGCACCCCGGTGGCGATCTCGTACAGCACACAGCCCAGCGAGTAGAGGTCGCTGCGGTGGTCCACCGGCCCGCCGCCGCCGATCTGCTCGGGCGACATGTAGTGCGGGGTGCCCATGGCGATGCCGACGCCGGTGAGCTGGGAGGACGCGCCGATGCCCTCGCCGAGGCGGGCGATGCCGAAGTCGCAGATCTTCACCGCCCCGTCGGTGAGCCGCATGATGTTGGCGGGCTTCAGATCGCGGTGCACGATGCCGCGCTCATGGGTGTACGCGAGGGCGTCGGCGACCTGCTCGGCGATGTCGACGATCTCGTGGACCGGCAGCGGGCGCTGGTCGTTCGCCTCCAGGAGCTGGCTGAGGTTGTGCCCCTCCAGCAGCTCCATCACCAGATAGAGCACCCCCTCGTACTCGCCGAAGTCGTGCACGACGGTCACGCCCCGGTGCTGGAGCGCCGCCGCGACCCGCGCCTCACGGCGAAAGCGCTCCCGCAGCACGGTGGTGAACGTCTCGTCCCGCTCCGGCGACATCGGCTTGAGGCACTTGACCGCGACGCGCCGCCCCAGCGACTCGTCCACCGCCCGCCACACCTCGCCCATGCCCCCGCGCCCGATGACTTCGAGCAACCGGTACCGGCCCTGGATCAGCCTGGTCTCCGCCATCGCGTGCTGTCAGCCCCCGTCGTTCCGCTCCGCCCTCCCGGCAGCTCCAGTATGGCCGCCCGGCCACCCGGTCCGCACGGGCCACGGCTCCGGCCTCCTTCCGCGCCGCGGGGGCGTGGGCATGCCCAGTCCTCCGGAGTCCGTACGCCCGTCGCCGGGGAGCGGGGCCGGGGAGCGGGGCCGGGGAGCGAGGCCGGGGAGCGAGGCCGGGGAGCGAGGCCGGGGCCGCAGCCCGTCGGGACTGCGGCCCCACGCCTCACACACTCGCCGTACGTCAGGAGCGTGGGGGCTGAACCCGACGACGTCCGGTCACGTTGTGGTGACGCGGCCGCCGGCGTTCAGTGGCCCCGGGGCCACCGCACCCCAGTCGAAGCCGAGTTCGCCCTTCTCCTCAAGGATCCTTTCCCACCAGGAGCGATGCTCCACATACCAGGTGACCGTCTCGGCCAGGCCGGCGTCGAAGTCATGCACCGGACGCCAGCCCAGTTGCGTTTCGATCTTCTTCGGGTCGATCAGATACCGGCGGTCGTGGTTCGGCCGGTCCGGGATGTGCTCGATCCACTCCGCCGGATCCAACCCGAGTGCCGTGACGACCCGGTCGGCGATGTCCAGGTTGGTGACCTCGTGGCGGGCGGACACATCGAAGATCGGCAACAGTTCCGGTTCCGTGGCCGCCCGCACCGGCACCGGCTCCAGCTCGGCGTGCAGCACCCGGTGCACCGCCGCGCAGTGATCGGCCACGTGCAGCCAGTCCCGGCTCTGCAGCCCGTCGCCGTAGACCGGCACCTTCCGGCCGCGCAGAAGATTCGTCACCGCCAGCGGAATGAGCTTCTCCGGCAGCTGGTAAGGGCCGTAGTTGTTGGCGCAGTGCGTCATCCGGATGTTGAGTTCCGGGTAGGTCTGCATATACGCGCGTACGATCTGGTCTCCGGCGGCCTTGGCCGCACTGTACGGCGTCTTCGCATTCAGCGGGGACCGTTCGGTGAACCACTTTTCCCAGGGGGCGAGTTCCCCGTACACCTCGATCGTGGACACGTGCACATGGGAACGGACCGGAACCAGGCGACTGCACTCGGCCATCACCTGCGCGCCAAGCGCGTTGGAGCGCATGAAAGCACTCGGGCCCAGGATCGCGCGGTCGTTGTGCGACTCCGCGGCGAAGTTCACGACAAAGTCAGGCCGGTACCGCCGGTATATCTCTTCCATGGCGTCCAGGTCGGCGATGTCGGCATTCTCGAACACGACGCGATCGGACACGAGGTCCAAATTCGCCTGATTTCCTGCGAATCCAAGGTAGTCCACCGCGATCACTTCGACATCGGGTGACTCCCACTCCAGCAAGTGCTGCACATAGTTCGCGCCTATGAAACCTGCGGCACCGGTCACGAGATAGACGGGCATGGCTCCTCCGTATGTCCGACAGGCATAGGACTAGGCATCGGGTTGTTCGCCGTACCGTTCGGCCAGGTGATCGGAGAGGGCGTCCACGGTCGGATGCTCGTAGATGTCGGAGATCCTCAAGCGTCGATCGATGCGCACCATGCTCCGGATCGCCTTCATGGAATCCCCGCCGTGGTCGAAGAAATTGGCGTCACCGTCCAGGTGGTCGACGCTCAGGACATCCCGCCACGCGTCGGTCACCACACGCTGCCAGTTCCCGGCCCGCTCCCGTTTCCCTCCGGGCACGCTCGGGGCATCCCCTCCCGCCCGCGCGCTCAACGCGCGCCGGTCAACCTTGCCGTTCTTGCTCAGGGGCAGCGACTGAACGATCTCGATCGACGAGGGAACCATGTGCTTCGGAAGCCGTTCGTGCAGCATGTCGAAGAGAGCCGCGTGGTCCAGCGTTCCAGCGCGCTCAGCCGTCACATATCCGACCAGCGTCACATGGCTGTCCGGAGCCTCTCTGGACACCACCACCGCGCGCTTCACTCCGGGATGCGCGGCAAGGGTGGACTCGATTTCCCCCAGTTCCACCCTGATTCCGTTCACCTTGACCTGGAAGTCCTTCCGCCCGAGGATCTCGATGATTCCGTCGGGCCAGAACCTCGCCATGTCACCGGTGCGGTACAGACGCTCCGGGGCAAGGTCGCCCCACGCCCACCGGACGAACCGTTCGCTTGTCTCCCGAGGGCGGTTGAGATAGTCGCGGGCCAGGCCCACCCCCGCGAGATAGAGCTCTCCGACCACACCGACCGGTACCGGCATCATCCGCTCGTCAAGGATGAACGTCCTCTGGTTGGCGAGCGGCCGGCCATAGGGAAGGTGGCCACCGCTCCACTCGTCGGACGTGTCCCACTCGTAAGCGGTGGAATGGACGGAGGCCTCCGTCGCACCGCCCAGCGCCACGAACCTGAGGTCCGGGGCGACCTTCCGGAAGCGGGCCGGCATCGTCGTCGGCACCCAGTCCCCGCCCGTCATGCAGAGCTTCAGGGGAAGCAACCGGGAATCAGCGCTGACCTCGGCGAAGTCGAGGAACAGCTCGATCAGCGGAGGCGCCGAGTTCCAGATCGTGACATGGTGCCGGTCGGCCAGTTCCCACCACGAAGCTGGATGGTATCCAGCCTCCGCATCCGGTATGACGACTGTGCCGCCGGCGATGGTGATGCCGAGGAACTCGTACGCCGACATGTCGAAACTCGGCGAGGACAGCGCGAGCACTGTGTCTTTGGGCCCCACACCGTATCTCGCGTTGAGATCGGCCAGGTTGTTCAGCACGCCACGGTGGCGCAGGGCGATCGGCTTGGGCGTACCGGTGGAACCCGACGTGTGGATCACATAGCAGAGGTTGTCCGGGCTGACCGCGGTGACCGGATTCCCCGCGGGTGCATCGGGGCGGCTCCCCAGGTCGTCGACCGACAAGTAGTGCCGCACCTGTGAGGGAAGGATGCGGTCGAGCCCCCGACCAGTGATCATCACTTCGCAGCCCGTGCCGAGGACCATTCTTTCGAGACGGTCCCGCGGGTACGCCGGATCCAGGGGCACGTACGCGCCGCCGGCCTTCAGAACGGCCAGGATCGCCACCAGCAGGCCGGGGGTCTTTTCAAGGTGGATGCCCACCCTGACGTCCGGTCCGACCCGGAGCTCGATCAGACGGTGAGCCAGTTCGTTGGCTCGCCGGTTCACATCATCGTACGACCACGACTCGGCTCCAAAAACGGCCGCCACCGCATCGGGCGCCTTCATGGCCCGGCTCTCGAACGCCTGATGGAGGCAGATGTCCTCCGTGAGACGGGTTTCCGTGTCGTTCCATGTGCGGAGCATGGTGTCGGTTTCGTGTGCTGTCAGGATGTTCAGCCGTGCGGCCGGGGCATCCGGAGTCCTCACCATCTGATCCAGCAGGACCTTGTAGTGCCCCGCGACCCGATCGGCGTACGCGTCGTCAAATCCGGCGGCGTCGAAACTGAGCGTCACCCTCGACGAGGCAAGGTCCGCGTAGAGGACCAGTTCGTGTGCGACATCGGTGTCCCTGCTGGAGTCGCCGGAGAACGAGACAGCGAAGGGGGCGGGTTCGTGATCCGATCGCGGCGCCCTCCTCATCCCTTCGACGAGATCAATAGCGGTGGACTGATCGGTGACATTCAGGTGAATAGTTTCCTGGCTGTCGAGTACATCGATGGAGATCCGCTCAAGGGCGGTGTACCGATGGATAAGAGCGGCCATCGCCGCCGTCAGAATCGATGATTGTGAAAGCTCTCCGCCAACTGCGCCAAACGCACCGGGGGATCTTTCCACGCGCTTGCCTGTCGGTCCTTGCCCGGGTGCCGACCGGCCCAGCACTGCGGGAAAGGAAGCGGAAGTCAGCCGAGCCTGGCGATCGGTGAATGTCATGCCTTGAGCAACCTTCCGAACGAGGCGGGTGCCTAATCAATTTCGGACTGAAAAGGAAACCGCGCACAGAGGCTGCTCACCCGGCCATGTACCGATTCGCGGAGTGTTCCCGCCAGCTCGTAATCCGTGGAACCCTGGACCTTGATACCGGACAGCACCTCGTGCACGAGCCTTGCGCATTCGCGAACCGCTAAGGGACCCATCCCCCGCTGCGCGAGTATATTGGTGCCGAACCGCAGGCCGCCGCCGACCGTGGGCGGAAGCGGGTCTCCGGGGATCTTGTTTCTGTTGACCAGAATTCCGCATTCTTCGAGTGCTCGTTCGGCCACGACACCGGTGAGCCCCGCGGTCCGGACGTCGACCAGGACCATGTGGTTGTCGGTGCCCCCGGTCAGAACGTCATACCCCAGCGTCATGAGTTCGTCCGACAGCGCCTTCGCGTCATCCACGACGCGTTTCATCGTGGTGTGGAAACCGCCGCTCGACGCGATGGCCAGGGCGCGCGCCTTGGCTGCTATCGAGGACGGGTCCGGCGTTCCCTGAAACCCGGGGAACACCGCGCGCTGCATGAGCTTCCACAGCTCTGTCCGGCCGTCCGGCCCGGCCCGGCGATAGTCCTCGCCAAGCAGGATCAACCCTCCTCGGGGACCTGCTAGTTGCTTGTAGGTACTGGTTGTCGTGATGTGGGCGTAGTCGATCGGACTCGGATGCAGCCCCGCGGCGACCAGGCCGGCTATGTGGGAGATGTCGGCGATGAGGTAGGCGCCGACACGATCCGCGATGGCCCTGAACCGGGCGAAGTCCAGCCATCGGGGGAACGCGCTCGCTCCCGCGATGACAACGTTCGGGCGGTGTTCGAGCGCGCGGCCGAGGATCTTGTCGTAGTCGAGACTTCCGTCGGGTTCGACGCCATAGCGGGCCACGTCGTAGTACTTCCCGCTGACCGATGCGCTCGCTCCGTGCGTCAGATGTCCACCGGAATCAAGATCCAGCGCGAGAACCTTTCCGCCGCGGGGCAGCAGGGCCGCCATGACCGCCAGGTTCGCCGATGAGCAGGAGTGCGGCTGAACGTTCGCGTACCGGGCACCGAAGACGTGCTTGGCACGTTCCACCGCGAGTCTCTCGATTCCGTCGAAGTGCACGGCACCCGGGTGGTAGCGCGCCCCCGGATAGCCCTCGGCGGTGACGTTCGACATGACTGTACCGTTCGCGCAGAGGACGGACGGCGGGGCCACACTGGCGGAGGCCACCATCGACAAGCTTGCGGTTTGGTACTTCGCCTCGGCATCGAGGAGCGCACCGAGGCCCGGATCGTTTCTCGCCAGTACACTCCAGCCCATCTCGGCGATGGACCTGGTCGTAGGGCTTGTCATTTGCTCAGCTTCAAGCACAGGAAACTCCTTGGATTCGATCGCACGGTACAGGTCATGCCAAATAAAGGCTGGAACCTTTTACTGGGATCAGCTCAGCCGCAGAGAAGTTCCGAGCAGAGGAAACCGCGGGCCGTCAGGCAACCACCGCAGCGCGGGCGGAGCCGATCACTCCGCCGGAATTAGCCGAAATTTTTCTTCAGCCAGGAATCATCAACATATTCGGTCGCCGCTTGGAAATCAATCTCCAACTGACGCAGAAATGAGCTGATCACGTACACTTTTTCCGGTGCGAACTGTCGCAAGGCTTCGATCAGGCCCGGAACGTCAAGGGATCGAGTTTCACTTGCGACGAGCGCCTTCGCGGCATCCACGCCTGAGAACAACGTGTGCATACCGGGAACGGCGGTGATCACAGGAGCTTTCGGATGACCGAGTTCATTCTCTTTCAGCAGAGCTTCCAACCGCTGACGACTGGGTTCCCGGAACGGTGAGTGATACGCCTGATGCGCAAGGGACCGGTCCACCACCTGTAGGTCCACAGGCCCCTCGCTGCGCGCTGATTCCAGTGTCGCCCGCAGACCGGATACCATGATCATGCGCCCGGCTCCATTGAGGACGGAACCGAAGTCACAGGATATGGTCATCTGGTCCGGCTGATTGTAGTAGCGCCAGTCGATCGACGCAGGCACAAATGCAAAACCGATTGCCTCGTCCCTCTGGGTGTCTTGCAGATGCCTCTCCCGAAGGAATCTGACCACCATTTCGGTCGAGGCCGCTCCGGATGAATGCAGTGCGGCGAGTTCTCCCAAGGAGACACCGCCGTAAACCGAGACGGCACCATACTGGTGCTCCACTATCCTACCCACGCTGAGCATTGCGGCCATTTGCCGTATCCAGCGCAGCAGCACCGGATGGACGTGCAGCACCTCTCCGTCTATGAGGTGACTCACCGGAACTTCAATCACCTCGGCAAATTCACGGTAAATCGACTGGGCAATTTCCGAGTTTTGCAGCATCGGTTCGTAGCCACGAAAATCCACCGCAGCATCGGCCGGCCCAAATAACATGAACGTCTTCACGAAAACTCCTCTTCGCTCTTACAGGATTCAGCTCTCCGCCGCTTCCAAACTGCTCACCGTCTTCTTGGAGGCGCCGATGGCGAGCGCCAGCAGCCCCAGTGAGCTCAGCCCCAGGAAGGCCGCGACAGCCGGCAGCAGTCCGGCGCCCAAGCTGCCCAGCGTCAGACCGCCGATGGCTCCGCCCAGCGAGACCCCGAGATAGGTGCTCGACGTGTTGAATGCCAAGGCCTGGGCGGCGGCCGGTCCAGCAAGCAGATAGAGCCGCGCCTGAATGGCCGGAGAGTTCCAGAAGGCCATGCCGCCCCAGATCGTGCCCACCACGACGAGGACAGTGAACGGCACCGGACGGACGAACCACAGCAGGCCCAGCACCACCATGATTCCGGTGAAGAGTCCGATTCCGGCGACCAGGGCACGGTCCGGCCCCCATCGGTCGGTGGCCTTCCCGCCCGCCCAGATACAGACGATGCCGGCGAAACCCGACAGGCTGAACGCAAGCGCTCGCTGATCCACGCTGGCCTCGCTCACCGCCGCGAGATAGGGGGCCATATAGGTGAGCATCATCATCGAGCCCGTCATGAGCGCGCAGTTCGCCAGAAGTCCGAGCGACACCGGCAGATTGCCGAGGGCCCGCAACTGCTGGCGAATGTCCGGCACTTCGCTGGGCTTGTCGCCCTCGCGAGGCAGGACCACGAGCAGGAAGACCAGTGCCGCGACCCCGCCCACCGCCATGGCGACGAAGGTCGCCCGCCAGCCGTAGTGCCCCCCGATCCATGTACCGATCGGGACTCCCGCCGCGATCGAACCCGTGACACCAAGCGCCACGACGGCGACGTACCGTCCGATGTGGCTTTCCGGGGCGCGCTCGGCGGCGAAGGCGAACACCGTGGGGGTCGAGGCCGCCGCCGCCAACGCCGCCACGACCCGCAGCGCCATCATGAGACCGAAGCTGCTGGCCGTCGCGGCCACCAGGTTCGCCGCAACGAAGATCACGAACGCGACGGTGAACAGACGGCGCCGGGACACCCGCGCAAGAGCGAATGCGGCAATCGGAGCGGCCACGGCGACAGTGAGAGAGAAGACGGTCACCAGTTGGCCGGCATGCGCCTCGCTGACATTCAGATCTCGCGCGATCTCCGGCAGGACCCCGGCAATCACATAGTCGTCGGTGTACAGGATAAAAGCCGCAAAGAGCAGCGCAAACAGCCACGCGGGCACAACGGATCTCCTTAGGTACTTCGACCGTGCCTGATGGTGCGGATACCGGGTCAGTCGTCGGTCGGTGCGGTGTCGACGCCAGAGCCGCCCATCAGGATCGAGCACAGGTGTGCCCGCAGCGTCGTCCGAAGGCGTTCGACGCTGAGCGACCCGTGGGGCGTCACCGAGTCCAGAATCAGCCCACCCAGGACCGCGATGAGCCGTTCGGCCTCCTCGACCGGTTCGCGCACCTCAAGAACGCGCAGGGCGTCCGTGATGACCTGCCGCATGTCGGTGGCCATCTGCTCGGTCACCGGGCGGAAAATCGGATTCACCCGGGCAGCCATGATGAATTCCATCAGCACAATCGCCTCGACGCGGCGTTCATCATCGACCGGAAGGAGTTCTTCCAGGCGCGCCTGCAGGGCATCGACGGCTGATTCGCCCTCAAGTCCGGCCAGCGCGTCGATCGGATACCGGACGAGCCTCTCCCCCATGCGGTTGCCGATGCTGGTCACGGCCGCCACAAGAAGGCTGCGATGGTCGTCGAAGTAATGGCGCACCGAACCGATATTCAATCCTGATTCAACGGCGACCTTCCGCAGCGACAACCCGGTGAAACCTTCGGACACCAGGAGGCGAAACGCCGCCTCAATGACATCCTTGCGACGCTGTTCAAGGTCAACTCTAGCTGGCATTCCAGCATAATATCACAGCCGTGACAAAACATGGTCCGTGTGTGCGGTGCGATTTTGATCCGACTTCGAGGGAGTCGCCGCCCGCCACTCCGCGCACCCACCAGAACAACGGACGGGCGTCCCTGACCCTACGACACCTCACCCGGCGACATCACGGACAGGTGTCCGCCTCCGGGGCGAGTCGAGCGCGCCGGTCACCCACGTCGCCGCACCACGCGCTTCTCGTCCCACACCGGCTCCGGGGACTCGTAGATGGCACCGTCGGAGCCGAAGACCAGGAACCGGTCGAAGTCCCGGGCGAACCAACGGTCGTGGGTGACCGCGAGCACGGTTCCCTCGAAGCCTCGGAGCGCGTGTTGCAGCGCCTCGGCGGAAACGAGGTCAAGGTTGTCGGTGGGTTCATCCAGCAACAGCAGTGTCGTGCCGCCGAGTTCGAGAAGGAGGATCTGGAAACGCGCCTGCTGTCCCCCGGAAAGAGATTCGAAGGTCTGCTCCGCCGCACCGGCCAGCTCGTATCGGGCGAGCGCCCGCGAAGCCTCCTCGCGCGGCAACCCCTCCCGGCGCTCGTCGCCGCGGTGCAGGATGGACACCAGCGTGCGCCCTGCGAGATCGGGCCGTCCGTGGACCTGAGCGAACCATCCCGGACGTACTCTCGCGCCCAGGCGCGCCACACCCTCGTGCGACACCGGTTCGACCGGAAGGTCGCCCACCGGCTCGTGTTCGGGCTCGGGGACACTGCCGCCGGCGGCGAGCAGCCGCAGGAAATGCGACTTGCCCGAACCGTTGGACCCGAGCACCGCGATCCGGTCCTCGAACCAGACCTCAAGATCGAACGGCTTCATCAGACCGGTGAGTTCGAGGCTTTCACAGACCACGGCACGCTTGCCGGTACGTCCGCCGCGCAGCCGCATCGACAGATGCTGTTCGCGTGGCTGCGCGGGGGGCGGCCCCGCCTTCTCGAACCTTTCGAGCCGGGTCTGGGCGGCACGGTACCTGGAGGCCATGTCCGAGTTGTAGGAGGCCTTCTGCTTGTACATCAGCAGGAGGGCCTTCAGCTTGGCGCGCTCCTCGTCCCAGCGGTTGCGCATTTCGTCGAAGCGCTCGAACCGCTCCACCCTGGCCCGGTGGTAGGTGTCGAACCCCCCGGGGTGGATCCAGGCGGTGTTGCCCGCCGCGCCGAGCTCGACCGTGACGATGCTCTGTGCCGTACGGGCGAGCAACTCACGGTCATGACTGATGTAGAGGACGGTCTGCTGAGTCTCGATCAGGCGGTCCTCAAGCCACCGCTTGCCCGGAACGTCGAGGAAGTTGTCCGGCTCGTCGAGCAGAAGCACCTGATCGGGGCCACGCAGCAACGCCTCAAGCACAAGCCGCTTCTGCTCGCCGCCCGAGAGTGTGTCCACCGCACGCCGCTGGCACCGGTCGAAGGGCATGCCGAGCGCCTCCGTGGTACACACGTCCCACAGCACCTCGGCGTCGTATCCGCCGGCATCGCCCCATTCGGCCAACGCGTTGGCGTACGCCATCTGCGCCGCGGTGCCCCCGCTCGTCTCCATGGCCGCTTCCGCCGTGTCGACGGTCGCCGCGGCGCGTCGGATTCGCGGATCCGCCACCGATAAGAGCAGATCACGGACCTGGTCACCCTCGCGGGCGATGAACTGTCGCATGACGCCGAGGCTTCCGCTCCGGTTCACCGCTCCGCCATGAGGTGCCAGATCCCCTGCGATCATCCGCAGCAACGTGGTCTTGCCGGATCCGTTGGCGCCGATGAGCGCGGCCTTCGCCCCCTCGCCGACCCGAAACGAGATCTCATCGAGCAGCATCCGGCCGTCCGGCAGGCTGTAAGAAATAGAGTTCACATCGATATATCCCACGGACGGGACAGTATCACATCCGTGATACGATGTACTCCAGCTTCACATCACCTCACGCTCACACCCCTTCATCAACTCGATGATGCCCTCCGCCGCATAATCGATCTTCCTGAAGCTCTGGCTGGGGTGGATTTACGATCTCAGCCATGCGGAATAATTCCGATCCGGTAATCGAGGCCCTCGAAGGCGGATTTCGGAGCGGCCGCCTTCACCAGCGTCTCGGCGTACTCCGCCTCCGGGTCCGACAGCAGTGTGATGGCGCCTCCGACTCCGAACGACGCGGAGTCCTTCTCAAGGACGAGGGTCCTGATCACCACACTCAAGTCGGCGCGCCCATTGAGGGACACCCATCCAAGGACGCCGGCGTAGATACCTCGCGGTTCCTCCTCCAGAGCAGCCAGAATCTCCATGCTGCGCAACTTCGGCGCACCGGTCATCGAGCCGGGCGGAAAGGCCATGCGGATGCAGTCGACCGCCGCGACATCCTGCCGGAGCTTCGACTCGACAGTACTCACCATCTGGTGCACCGATGCGAAGGTGTGCACGCCGAACAGCTCCACAGGACGCACCGATCCGACCTCGGAGACGCGGCTGAGATCGTTCCGCATCAGATCGACGATCATGAGATTCTCGGCCACCTCTTTCTCGTCGGTCGCGAGCTCCCGCTTCAGCGCTGCGTCCTCGGCCGCCGTGGCACCGCGCCGACGTGTTCCCTTGATGGGGCTCACGCGCACGGACCGGTCGCCTCCGATGGTCATGAACCTCTCCGGCGACGCGGACAGCACGGAGAACTCCGAATTCCGAAGGAACGCACCGTAGGGAACCGGACTGGCTGTGCGCAGACGAGCGTAAGTCTCGGCAGCGTCGAACTCACCCGCTATGGAAGCGGAGTTCGTCAGGCAGAGTTCGTAGGAGTCTCCGCTGGCCAGGTAGTCCTGGCACTTCAGGATCTTCGCCAGGTACGTCTCCTTGCTGTCCCGGAAGGCAACCTCCACCGACTCTCCGGGCGGCATCCGCTCCATGCGGCCGGGAGGCTCGGAGATGACCTTGCGCACCGTGTGCGAAGCGCTCTCGAACCATGCCTGCGCATCGGCGTGTTTCCCGAGCCCGCGGCCGGCTGCGAACAGCAGGTAGACCTTGTCCTCCAGGTGGTCGACGACCACATAGCGATCGGTGAGCAGAAAGCGGGCATCGGGAAGCCGAGAGTGCCGGGAAACGACCATCTCCTCGGTGTCCGCCCTCAGTTCGTATCCGAAGTAGCCGACAAAGCCCGGCCTGAACTCGAACGGCAGCTCTTCCTCCCTGTCCACACTGAGGAGGCGCTGCTGATCCTTCAGGAAAGTGAACACATCGACATCGGCATACCGCACCGAACCATCAGAATCCGTCACCTTGACGCGCTGTTCGGCCACGCGGTAGCTCACGGTTTTTGAGTGGGCGTCAGGCAGCCCGCCGATGATGGAGAACCGCGCCTGGCCGGTATCGGAGCTGTCGAGCCAGAAGCTCTCGGTCGACAGCCCGCAGAACGCTTTGAACAGCGCCTGCCCGTCGGCCTTCCCCTCTACGCACACCCATGTGCAGTTGATCGCATCCTTGCGGTCCGCAGGATTGGCCGCTGTGTTCCTGCTCTCTGTGACGATCTCGGCGAAGTTGCGCAAGAGAAGCCGTCCGTCGTCGCTGAGAACCGACTCCGGGTGGAACTGAACGCCCCAGACCAGCCTGCCACTGTGCCGGATCGCCATGGGGACGCCATCCTCGTCCTCGGCAATGACCTCCAACGGCTCTTCCACTCCTGAGAGAGCCAGGGAGTGGTACCGAACCGCAGTGAACTCCTCACCCATTCCGCGGAACAGACGGTCTTCACCGCGGCTGATCCGGGACGGCCTCCCATGCATGATCGTGGGCGCCGGCCCGACCTTCGCCCCGTAGACGCTGCCGATGAGCTGATGCCCGAGGCAGACACCGAGAATCGGCAGGTCCACGGACGTCACAATAGTGCGTGATATCCCCACGTCAGCAGGTACATCGGGACTTCCGGGCCCCGGCGATATTACTACGCCATCGAAATCCTCCAAGGGGACGGATTCCAGTGGGACATCGTTCTTGACAACCACACATTCAACATCCGGGAGCTCGCTCAGATACATCCAGATGTTATAGGTGAAGGAATCATAGTTGTCGACAAGAAGGATACGGATCATCGGACCATTCCATGGTTTCCATTACCGGACACAGAGCTCAGCTTATGCCTCATGATCTTTCCACTGCTGGTGCGTGGAATCTCCGAAACCAACGTCCACTGTTTGGGAATTCGAAAAGGATCCAGGTCTCGGCGAAGTTGCTCCCGCAGCGCGGCAAAGGACCCTTCCGGCTCACCGGTCGACGGATTCATCACGACGAGGGCGGACAGCGTGGAGACATCGTCGACCAGGGGTGCGAGTACGGCGCAGTCCTCGACGCCGGCACAGCCCCTGATGGCAGATTCGATCTCCACCGCCGACATGGAGATTCCACCGGCATGTACAAAGTCGTCCGTGCGTCCGACGACCACCAGGCCGCCGTTGTCGGCCCAGTACCCGAAGTCCTTCGTCTCCAGCCAGCCGTCGACCAGTAGCTCTTGCGTCCCGTTCACCGTGACCGCATGGCTCGGAATGGTCGGCCCGGTGACCCACACCGCGCCGACCTTCTGTTCCGGTCCGGCCGCCGGGAGAGGGCGACCTGAGTCGCTCCGCAACTGCACCGCATAGCCGGGGCAGACGAAACCGGCGGTTCCCGCGGCCCGGCGCCTCACCCCGTTCGCACAGAAGGCGTTGCCCACTTCCGTGGAGCCGATCTGGTTCAGCACCGGGACCTGCCAGCGGTCCTCCAGCCGCTCCGCGACAGCGTCGGGGAGCGGCTCCCCGGCGGACACGATGGCTCGCAGCGCCGCCGGGCGTTCGACGGCCGAACTCTCGATGTGGTCGGCGAGCTTGGCGAGCGCCGACGGAACGGAGAATGCCAGGGTGGCTCCGTACCGGCGCAGGGATTCGACGAATTCCTCTTCGTTCCTGCGTTGCCTGTTCAGCACGACCGACGCGCCGCTGAAAAGCGGATAGACGAACTGATTGTTGAACCCGTAAGTGAAATAGTATTGCGAGATCGAGACGATGGTGTCGGCCGCTTGTACGTCCAAGCCGTTCTTGCCGGCCACTGCTTCGTGGAAGAAGTTCAGGTCGGCACTGGTATGCGCCACGGCCTTCGGAGTTCCGGTCGTGCCCGAGCTGTACAGGTAGTACCGAGAGGGCGCCTGCCCCTCCCCGCGACCGCGAGGGGCAGGCGGAGTCCGGGAGTTGGGGCCCTCGATGTGCAGTGTGCCGTCGCGGTACGAGATGATGAATCTGGTGGGCAGAATTCCCAGCATCCTTGATTGCACGTGCGCCGCCAGGTCCGGATTTACCACCAGCGGAACTGCGCCGATGGCATGCGCCGCAAGAAAGGCAGGCATCCATTCGGGCCGGTCGCCCACCAGGAGCCCGACATGATCACCTGAAACGATGCCATGGTCCAGAAATTCTTCGGCGATTTCACGGGCGCGAGCATGGATTTCTCCGTGCCGATGGACTTCACCCGTTTTTTCGTCTATGACAGCGGCCGTATCCGTCCAGCCGCCCTCCTCGGCCAGCCGCGCGGCCAAAATAGATGTATCGCTGAACACAACTCTCCCCGCTTCCCTGGATATACCCTGGTACGGACTGAATCAGCCGAGCTCAGCCGGCGCCGTTCTTAACGAGCAAGGGCCGTTTCTATGGAATCGGTCAGGGTGAAGTGCCTCGTCCAGCCGAGGTGTGATTCCGCACGTGAGATGTCGGCGCGCTGCCACCGCGACCCGATGCGCAGTCCTTCGGAACCCCGCTCGAACCGATAGGGGATCCCGGTCCGCGCCGCGAAGGCGTCGAAGAGCTGCCTGATGCTCGTCGCGGTCCCGGACGCCGCGTTGTAAGCGGCCACCGTCGGCCCCGGGCGGGCCGCGGCCAGGCTCACCAGACCCGCGACGTCTCTGACATCGATCAGATCCCGCGCCGTCTCCGGGAACGGAACGTTCGCCACCACCTGGTCCGATCCCGCCTCCTCCGCGGCTCGGTACAGCCCGACCGCGGAGGCCCAGATCCCGTTCGTACCATGGCCCGCGCCAATCACGTTGAAGGCACGGATCAGCGTCAGCGGCCTGTTCATCCGATAGGCCGCGCGGACCAGGTGGGAGGCTCCCGCGCTCTTGGACTTCCCGTACGCCGTCAGGGGAGCCAGAGCGGTCGATTCACTCACCCGGACGCCCGGGGTGGTGTCACCGTACTCGTGCGACGACCCGAGGTGCAGAATCGATTCTGTCGTCCCCGACCGTTCGCATGCTTCCGCGAGGCGGCACGGCCACACAACGTTGTCCCGGCGCACCACCGAAGGGTCGGTCGACCAGGCGGCGCCAACGGCATTGACGATCACGGCGGGGCCGCAGTGCCGCAGGAATCGGGACAGCTCAAGAGACGACCAATCGTCTCCGGAGTAGTAGGGGCCGCCGACGTCTCCAAGGCCGCCCGTCGCCCGCCCGTACCGGTCCACCTCTATGCAGTGCCACCCGTCCGCATCCAACGCCGCGGTTACACGGCTTCCGATGAACCCCTTGGCACCGAAGACGACTACGGTCCTGGCCATGCCGCCCCGTCACTCCGCCACTCCGTGCGGGCCGTATCGAGTACGGCCTCCGCGGCCGTCTTCGCGCCGTCCGCCCCCACTTTCGCCACAAGGCCCGTCCAGATGTCGGCAGGAAGCGCCAGGCACTCCGGGATCGTTTTCTCCAGCTGTGCCCGGATGGACAGACGCGTGGTGTCCGAGCGTCGGCGAAGACCGTCCGCGATCGCCTGGTAGACGTAGTCATTCCCGGCCGCCTCGGTTTCCGCGGCCTTCCGCACTGCCACCGCCTCGTCGACGACGTCAGTGGGCCACTTCACCCCGGTGTGGGCTCCGGTCGCCATCCTGTGGATCTCCGCCTGCTGGAACCCGGAGACGTTCTGCGGTGGCAGACGAATCAGCGGCGTCCCGCAGGAGCTTGCCTCCAGCAGGCTCATCAGCCCCGGCTGGCTGAGGCAGAGCGCGCTTTCCGCGATACGTGTGCGGTACTCGGTGCGGGCCAGCGGACCGAAGCTGAATTCCATGTGCCCCGCGTACGGGGCGACGAGGGCGTCCAGATCCGCTTGTGGCGTGTTGGCGGCTATGAGGACGCTCTCGAAACCGGTTTCGATCAGCGCCTCGATGGTTCCCGGGAGTACCAGGGACGGGTAGGTCGTGGTGTCCCGGGTGGCCAGCCCGAGCATTCCGCCGAGGGTGACGATGGCTTTCCGATTTCCCTCCGCGTATCCATGGGCGTGCCGCGTCGTGGCCGGCGACTCCCATGGAACCACCGCGCCGATCCACTGCAGATTGTGGATGCTCCGCATCCAGTCGAGGGTCTGCGGGGACAGGCCCGGGAGCCTCAGAGCGAGATAACGGCTCACCTCCAGCGGTGGCACGGCAAGGTCCGCGCCGTGCCACAGGAAGGGCATGAGGTCGACGAAGACGGTGCGCACACCCGCTGCTTCGAAAGCGCGGGCCGCGAACCCGTCCAGCGTCACCAGTGCCACGTCGAGGTCCTTCGCGGCTGCCGCCCGCGTCAAATCCTCATAGTCCGAGGAGTCGAAATCGCACCAATCGTCGACGACGTTCCGCATGAGGGACCGTCCGTACTCGCTCCCGAAGGCGACGACTTGGCATTCCCCGGGCGCAGTCCGCCGGATCTCGCTGATGACGGTCTCCAGTGCGGCATGTGGCCCCCAGCCGAAATTCACGCCCAGGATGCCGATCCGGACACCGCCAGGGGCCGTGCTCGACACGTTCACCCCACTCCTTCCAACGAGCGGAACTTCAGTGCGCGCTCAACCTCCGGGCTCTCCCAGAAACGGTCCGACCGCCGGTGCTTCGCACCGAGGTCGAGCGCCAGGGAACACGCCTTCTCCACGACCGCCGGACTGCCCAGGTCTCCTTCGACCACTTCCAGTTCGAGCAGGGTGCCCATACCCCTCAGCATGGAGGAGAGCGCGCCGAAGGACGTGGTGACCAGGACCGTGGGCAGACGGATCGAGGCCGCGTACCCCAGCTCGAAGGCCACTCCGGCCGAAGGTTCATCGCCGACGAGCGCACACAGGCTGTCGGACGCGTGCAGGGCTCGGAGATCGTCCCGCATACAGTCCTCGGGCGGCAGCCCCGCGGCGCCCCACTCCTCGTTCAGATGGGAGCTGAAGACCGAGGCTCCCAACTCGGAGAGCCGTGTGTGATGACTGAGAATTTCAGCCTTCCGCTCCGGCAGGAAAACATTCTCACGCACATAGTTTCCGAAAGGTGCCGCAAGGAACACCTTCGGGCGGTGGGCAAGGGAACTGCTCATACACTGACCGCCTTCACTACGATACTTCCGCCGAATCGGCCGCGCTCCTGACCCGTCACATAATCCCGGAAGCCGATTTTCGCGGCCTTGAGCCCGGACTCCCGAAGCATCCGGGCAACTTCGGACGGGCTGAACAGATGAACCGGGGTTTGCAGAACCTCGTCGCCGTTTCGGTACGCCGCCGTGAAATCACCGCCGCCGGGTAGCACACGGTCCCTCGCCATGTTCCGGATCACACTGAGTGGACCATAAGTGGCCGCATTGTAACGGTTGTTGACATCGAAGATGAATACACCGTCGGGCTTCATAAGACTTCTGACCTGCTTCAGTGCCGGTATTAGCTGCGCCTTGGGGATATGCCCCAGGACATTCGAAAGACAGGTCACCAGATCGAAGCGGTCAGAAAGTTCTCCCGGCAGCTCGGGCGCGCTGAGGGGAATCGCCAGCACCTGGGCGCTGGGGCAGTTGCGCTGGGCAAGAGCGGCCATATCGGGGCTCTCGTCAATGGCAGCGACGCGATCGGGGTGAATCGCCGAGATTATGCGTTGCAGGCGTTCACCGGTGCCGGTTCCCACGTCCAGCAGTGCGAGACCCCTCCGGTTCCCGGCTGCTGTGGCTATCTCTTTTTCGACCGCGCGGAAATACCCGGTATGGCGCTCCAAGTACGTTGCGTAGCCGCTTGAATAGGCGTCGTAGAACCGCTTCGACGTCACTGAGGTGGTCCGAGGTTCAGAACCCTGCGACATTCGTCTCCTAATTCCGGATGTATCCAAGGCAACTCTCGATGTCGAAGCGCCCCCAGTCCGCGGCATGCTCCAGTCCGGCGGCGACGGTTTCCTTCGGAAGGTCCCCGGTCGCCCGCAGCACAAAATCACACACCTTTCGCAACTCCGCGACCGGCACACCGCTGGACCAGGCCAGGTAGTAGAAGGCCCGGGCTCCGTGCCCGAGCGCGCGGAATTCCTCATCCGCCGTCGACAGCACCAGGTCCTCGATCTCCCGCGGCACTCGCCAGGCGTCGTCCAGGGTGGGGTTCCGTCCCGAGAGGACGGAGATCTCCTCCCACAGAGCGGCGGTGATCATGTCCCAGGGCACGAACTCCCGTGCCTGACCGGCCGCCGCCAGTTCCGCGTAGAGCGCCGTGTACTCCGATGCCAGCGAACGATTGGACAGACGCTCGGACAGAGGGCGGGCGGCCGCGACCAGGCGCTCCCGGGCCTCGGGGTCGAACCACAGGCTCCGCAGTGCCCGCGCGATCAGTCCGCCGTCCGGCGCGTCCACGTACAGCGCGCCCGACTCGCCTCCCAGGTACTCGCTGATGCCACCTGCCCGGGTGGCGATCACCGGACAACCGGCGGCCTGGGCCTCTACATTCACCAGGCCCCCGCCCTCTGACTTCGAGGCGACGACGGTGGCGAACGCGCCCTTCAGCAGGGAAGCCGCTTCCTCGATCGGCACCTCCCCGATGAAGTGCACACGGGAACCCAGACCGAGCCGGTCGGCGTACTCCTCCAGCGCGGCCCGCTCGCTGCCGTCGCCGGCCACGACGAGTTGGAGCTCCGGGATCTCGTCCTTCAGAAGACTGATCGCCTTGATCGTGCTGTCCACGGACTTGGCGGGTTCAAGACGTCGCAGCGACAGCACATAGGGCCCCAGGGCACCCGCACTCCGGTGGGGCTCCGCGGTGCTGAACAGTTCGTGGTCGATACCCACATAGAGCGTCGATACCGGTGCCCTTTCACCGACCAACAGCTCGGTCTGCCGCGCGAGGTCATCCGACGCCGCGTTCAGCAGGTCCGCCCTCCGCATGACCGGAAGAACGAAGTCCCGCCCGGTCAGCCAGACGAGCCGCGGGTCGGGATCGACCGCGTCGGGGATGTCGTAGCCGCCGACGGTCTGGATGACCGGCACGTGCCACAGGCAGGCCAGGAGCTCAGCCACCATCGGAAGCGGTCTGCGCAGGCCGACGACATGGATGACATCCGGCTTCCGCACACTTCGGATGAATTGATGCAGCTCGGCTGTCAACGCTTGAAAGTCGGAGGGCAGCACCGGATTGGGGACCCGGTGTATACGCACACCATTACGCACCTCTTCCTTCGGCGTGGTGTCGGGCACATGCCGCGTCAGTACGTCCACCTGGTGTCCACGTGCGACCAGCTCCGCTCCGAGCTGGTCGATGGGATCCTGCGCGCCACCAGTCACCGGGTAGTACACGCTGCACACGAATAGAATGTTCACTGGCTTCGACTCCTCGTCCTGCCAGGCCGGCCTTGCCGAGCTCAGCGGTTGGCCTTGTAGCGCTTCCCCTTCAAACCGTGAACCTCCTCCACCGGGAATCGGTCGATATTGACAGCCAGCTTCTTGTCCGCCGCCTCGATCAGGTCGAAGTCGCAGTAGCGCGCGAATCGAATCAGGTAGTTGAGGATGTCCGCGGCCTCGAAGGACACCTTGCTCTTGAAAGCCTTGTCGGTGCGGAGCAGCTCGACGATGTCGGACTCACTGAGCCACTGGAGTTCAGCCAGCAGCTCGCCGGCCTCGCCGCCGATCGCCATCCCCAGGCTGCGCGCCTCTTCGAGTTCGCCCCAGCCCCGGTCCTGAATAAATGTCAGAAAACGCTCGGTGTAGGCCTTCAAACGGTCGGAGTTGCGACCCAGATGAGTGGTCTCACCTGCGAGCCAACCCCACTGCGCGGCTACCTTTCCCGTGGAGTACGCTTCCGGAAGAAGCCCCTCCAGTGTCCACATCTCGCTCTGGAAGGCAGTCACCACTGCCGGATCCACATGCTGGTGCGTATACAGCTTGTGCGTACGGCCCTCGGCCCAGGACTGCGCGAACCTAAGGGTTTCCTGGAGCGCGCTCTGCGACGTTGCACTCAGCGGCATCAGCTTGACCGCGCCGCCTTTCTTCGGTCCGAACGCGACGACGGAACTGAGGGCTTCGGATGTGTAACCGAGAAATATCTCCTTATACTTGGACTCCACCTCGCGCGAATCCCGCCGTTCGTGCCCTGCCACCAGGGCTCGGACGAAGTCTTCGTCTATACCGTCGACAAAGGCATCCATACGGGAGGTCAGAAAATTTTCGAGCTCCTTGTACTTGGGCGGGGAGTACTCCTCGAATTTCAGCGGCTCCGGTACGGCGCGGTCCTCTTCGCTGTCGACGTCGTAGTAGATCGCGTGCTCCACGACACCTGGACGGTACTGGCTGTTCGACTGCGAACCGCATGTCCAGCCGCGGTTCAGATAGAACGTCTCGATCCAGGAACTCGGCTCGGCGACGGTGCCGTAGAGCTGTCGGATGCCACGCTCCTTCGCCACCTCGACGGACTTCGCGAGCAGCGCGGATCCGGCGCCGTTGGAGCCACGGAAGTCGGGGTTGACGATGAGCGGGCTGATCTTCATCGTGCCCTGGCGCTTTTCGGCTATGTTCATGACGCCGACCACTTCGCCGGCGGCTTCGGCGACGTAGACATGCTGAGTCTTCGAGAAGTGACCCACAGGATCCGCACCACCGCCGAGGTGTGCGTCGATGATGCGATCGGCCTGAGCGATGTGATCACCGTCGTAGTTCCGCCTGAGGGAACCGTGCAGAAGGCTCTGGATGACCGCCCGGTCCGCTTCTGTGGCGTCCCTGATGACGATCTTGTCGAGCTCTTCGGACGAAGGTTCGTTGGTGTCCGGCTGAATACTCAATTCCATCTCCCTGATGCGTGGCGGAAATTAAGCCAGTACTTTTCGACGGGCGATTGCGGCGTCAACCAGGCGGTCGGGGGTGCCTACGTCGAACCACCCGGCTTCCTCGGGAACAGCGACTGCGGTAAGACCTCCGTCATCTATGTAGGACTGAAGCAGCGATGTGACCTCCAGTTCCCCCCTGCGCGATGGGACGATGGACTCCAGCCTCTTCCATATCGAGCCGTCGAAAGAATAGAGACCTGTGCACACTTGCCCACTGCTATGCACATCAATCTTTTCCTGAACACTGACGACCGTTCCGTTCGCAATGCTCTCGACAACCCCGAAATCCTTTGTATTGGGGTGCTCGATCACCGCGACCGCAGCGCTGCATCCGGTTTCTTCGACCTGTGTGAGGATCTCTCCTGCCCAGGTCGAACTATGCACGTACAGAGTGTCACCGAGCGCAACGACGATATGTTCGTACCCTTCGGGTTCCAGGTGCTCCCGGGCACAGGCGATGGCGCCGGCGATTCCATTCGGCTCTTCTTGAACTACCGTCCGGATTTCAATGTCGGCGTATCCGAGCCAGGTCGGAATACTTTGGTAAATTTCTTTGTCCGCCGCGTTGCAGACAAGGACCAGAGTATCGACACCGCACTCTTCCATCACATCCATTGAGAATGCGATCGCCGGCCTGTCGTAAACCGGAAGGAGATGTTTGTTGACTACGCGTGTCGCCGGAAAGAGTCGGGATCCTGTTCCTCCCACCAGCACTATTCCGGCGACTCGTTCTTGGGCAGGGCTCGTTGCCCCCATTGCCTACCGCCTTCTGGCCCGCAGCGGGGCCGTGATCGATCTACGGTCGAAAGGTGTGGCTACGCGAAAGTGGTTGCGGTTACGCGAAAGTAGTTGCGGTTACGCGAAAGTAGTTGCGGTTACGCGAAAGTGGTTGCGGTTACTTCTCCCAGCGCGGCGATGCGGCGCAGAATGGCCGGACAGTCGACCAGCCCCGCCGTCTCCGAGTCCCGCAGGTGCCTCATGCCCGCGGTCAGGCATGACCGCGTCGCGTTGGTGGGCTCGGAGGTCGCGACGACGGTCGGCTCTTCTCCGTCCGCCTCTCTCATGACGACCAGGCCCGGAGCGTCCACCCGCGGCGAGAACACACGGAGCAGTTCCAGACGCCGGTAAGGGTCCGCGACGACGACACTGTTGGCGTAGGAGTCACCGATGGCCCACGAGCCGGTGTAGGTGAAGGTCCGCCCGCCGGTCGATCGCCTCGTGATCGCCGCGCCGCCGTCGGTCTCCGAGTCCCCGAACAACAGCGCTCCGATGTCGAGATCTTCCGCGACGGCACCGAGCCGCACCAGCGCGTCGACACAGTAGGTCCCCAGGTCCGCGGCGGCGCCTCCGTGCCGAGGGCGCCGGCGGAAGTCCGTCGGTTCTCGTCCCGGTATGCGGAACACCGCGGACACGGACACGGAGTCCGCCCAGTCCTCGTCGTGCACCCGGGTGAGGAAGTCGGTCCAGCCAGGATGGTAGGGGTAGGAAAGGCACTCGAAGACTGTGCGGTCGCAGGCGCGAGCCATCGAGTCCAGCTCGCGGACCTCCGTGGCCGCCAGTGAGACCGGCTTCTCCACCAGCACGTGTTTCCCGGCGGTCAGAGCGGCCCGGCAGTCGTCGAAATGACGGCCGGTCGCGCTGGAGACATAGACCACGTCGACGTTCGGACAGGCCAGGACCGCCTCCCGGTCCATGAACTCGATCCCGTCGTTCGGCAAGGCCGAGCGAGTGCCCCGCGGATGATCGGTCCCCACGAGGAGGGGACCCTGCGTACCGTTGAGCTCCCGGAGCAGTGGAGCGGTCCTCCGGCTCAGATAATCGGAATTCCCCAGCGCCGCGATCACGGTTTCAGAGTTCCGCTCACGATGAGGCCTTTGATCATCGTGAGACAGGTGCGCAGCTCGACGCTGAGCCGATCACCGTGCTGGCCAAGCGCCTCCAGCTCTCTCAAGGGGGTCCACCGGCCGGCCGGCTGCTGCTCGGCGGCATCGGGGAGCAGCCCCAATTGATAGGTGGCGATGGCGCCGCGGAACCGGCCGCCCTCCTCGGCGTGTACAGCAGAGTGGATTTCTCGGCAGCGGACCAGACCCGACGATTCCTCGACCATCGATCGGCGGCGCGATTCCGTGGTGTGGTCCGCGATATCGCCTCGCTGAAACCGCGCCTCAAGGCTGGGCCCACGGAGGGACCCGATCCGGACTCGTTCCGAGACGAGCAACTCCGGGCCGCTGGAACCGGGCCGGACCAGCAGCGTGCACTGACCCATGCCGACCGGCGCCAACAGTGGCTGATCCCAGGACGCGACCTCACGGCCCTGTCCTTCGACACGACAGCCCACGATGGAGAAGAACCGGCGCTGCCGGTGCTCGATGCTGTCCGCTATTTGCCAGTGCGACAGGCTGTCCAGTGGTACGAGTTCGGGGTTCGAGCCCGGAGACGTGGAGTCTTGTCCGTGCGGTACGTGCGGTAGCGGTCCGCTCGTCACCGGGGCAGGGGCGTCCGGGGACATCATGGCCTCCAGTGGCCACATGGACAGGACCGATCGCAGATCCATATTGAGAAGGCGGCTTTCCAACGCAGCCTTCAGCAGAACCGGTATCGGTACCCAACTACTTTCTGGGACGGTCCGAGCAATATCGATGGCTTCCCGTTCATCGAGCAGGACTATACGATTCCGGTTCACCTTTCCGAGAAACCACGACTCCTGTTCGCGCTGCACAGAATCGGCAAGTGTGCACACCTCTTCCGACAGTGCGATTTCAACGGCCGGAACCTGGCTTCCGCCATGCGCGGCTTCGTAGTTGCTGCGCGTTGCCTGCACAGTGGGTGCAACTTCAATTCCGTCCGGAGTGCCTGGCTCAAATTTAAAGGTGATCAGACCGTGGAATTGCCCTTCAAACTGTGCGACAAAAAGGCACAGCATTCCGACTTCACTCTGCTCGACGAGCGGCTGTTCGACCGTATGATTCGTGCCCGACAGATGTCTTGCGCCAATGATCCGGAAGAATCGGCCTGTCTCGTGCGCCAATGCTCCATCTTCTCCGATGGACCATGACCGCAATTCAGTCAAGGGAACGAGAAAAGCACGCGCAGTCAGCGAACTACGCCGACGCAGGCACTCCGAGCGCAGATCCCGTACTGTATCGATCACCCTGATCGCCGGTTTTACGGATGCCACGTGTACTCCCCATCGTGTACGCGTTCATGCCACGCATTCGATCAGCCGGTCGCAGACGTAGTCGACCTCTTCGAGACTGATCAGCGGATGGATGGGGAGGCAGATGACATCTCGGGAAAAACGCTCGGCCACAGGCGTAGGGCGGCTGGCGCCGATCGGAAATTCACCGAGCGGCCTGAAGTAGATTTCAGATTCGATTCCAGCGGAATCGAGCTCCTTCCGCACCCGCTCCCGATCCTTGACCAGAACGGGCACGGCGAAGCCCCCGGACCGATCGGAGTCATCGGCTTCCCGCACAAGCTCCACCGGGGAGCCGGCCAGTCGCTCCCGGTAGCGACGCACGATTGACCTGCGCTTTTGCAGCTTGCTCTGCAACCCTTCGAGCTGCGCGAGACCGATCGCCGCCATGATGTCGCCCATGTTGTACTTGAATCCCAACTCGGGGATGTCGTAGGGGTTCCCCCAGGATCGGGCACCCGTATCGATTCCGAGTCTGCGCAGTCGCTTCGCCCGCTCCGCAGAGGCAGCATCGGGGAAGGTCACACATCCGCCTTCACCGACAGCAAGAGATTTCGTCGCATGGAAAGAATACGCTTGAATATGTGGCGACTCGCTCATCGGGCGTCCCCGCCACATCGAACCGATGGCGTGAGCACAGTCCTCGACGACCGTCACTTCATATTTTTTGGACAGCTCGTTCAACCCTGCTATATCGCAAGGGATTCCCGAGTAGTGGACGGCTATAATGGCGCTGACATCCGGCTCGGCCTCCAGGATTTCACGCACCGACTTCAGGTCGATGTTCCCCGTGGCGCGTTCAATATCTGCGAGAATCACCCGGCACTGATGCTGAAGTGCCACTGATGCTGTCGAAACAAATGTATTGGCGGGAACTATGACGGCGCTCCCCTTGGGCACTCCTGCCGCAACAAGCGCAAGATGGAGAGCTGCGGTTCCGGAGTTCACGGCGACTGGATGCTTGCCGAGTAAATCCGTGCTCGCCAGCTCCTGTTCAAACTTCTCGGTAACGGGACCGAGTCCGATCCAGCCGGATTCAAAAACCTCTCGGAGGCGGTCCAGCGAGGATTTCTCTACTTGCGGTCGGTACATTCTGATTTCGCTCTTCGGCGGGACATGCTGCGACACAACACACTCCCTTCACCGCTTCCGCGGGAATTATCCGGATCAAAATTTCAGCACCTGCGCACACAGCTGTGCGCCCGTCAACAGATTCCCCTTCAAGTCATCGCTGCCCAGCGAGGAGACCTCACTCTATATCGGCTGTGATAAAACGTAAAGCAATTGGCGTTGATTACAAGCCACAAGCCCGTGTGACCTGCAGCTATCCAACTGGCCAAGAGTGCCGCACAGCCCTCGGGACGCCGTCCGTACCCCCGACGGAGCGCACTGGACCGCCTCCCGGCGGCGTCGCGGAAGTGAAGCCCCGGTGAGGTCCGCGCGGGCTCAGGTTCCGCGGTGCGGGCGGAGCTTCGAGCGGGACTGGCCTCGGTCGGAGAAGGTACGAGCTCGGATTCCGGTTCGAGTGCGGCTCCGGCACCGGCTCCGCGGGCCTCGGCAAAGGCCGGGCAGGCCGAGGGCGGCCGCATCGTGGTGCGGCGGCCGTCCGGTCCTGATGTTCCGGCGGCTGCGGTCTCGCCGGCGATCGGCAGGTACGTCTGGGTGAGACGGCTTAGCACCGGGTGATACGCGGCGAGTTCGGCGCGGTCGATCGCCGCCAGGGCGGACGCCCACGCTCGCGTTCGTCGCGAACGCGGCGCCCATGCTCTTGGCCTGTCTCAGGGTGACGGGGGGGGGAATCCGGTTCTCGGCGCACCGGCCTCTTCGACCGATCGCCGCGCTCGCGCCTCGGACAACCGCCTGGCCCCGGCCGGCATGACGGCGACAACCGCGCGTACGGCGGCGACGGTGCTGAACATCTGCGGTCACCCGTGCTCAGCGCCGTACGCGGGGCATGCCCAGACCGATCCACGCGATGATCTCGCGCTGGATCTCGTTGTTGCCGCCGCCGAAGGTGAAGACCACGGAGGAGCGGTAGCCGCGTTCCAGCTCGCCGTGGAGGACGGTGGAGGCGGAGCCCTCTTTGAGGGGGCCGGAGGCGGCGAGGATCTCCATGAGCCAGCCGTAGGCGTCGCGGCGGGCCTCGGAGCTGTAGACCTTGACGGCGGAGGCGTCGTGAGGGGTGAGGGTGCCGTCCTCGACGGCGCTGACCATCTGCCAGTTGAGGAGTTTGAGGGCGTCGAGGCGGGTGTGGGCGCGGGCGAGGAGGGTGCGGACCCAGGAGAGGTCGATGACGCGGCGGCCGTCGGCGATCTTGGTGGCGGCGGCCCAGTCGCGGACGTCGCTGAGGGCGCGAATGGCTGTCGCGCCGTGGGCGGCGAGGGTGACGCGTTCATGGTTGAGCTGATGGGTGATCAGTCGCCAGCCCTCGTTCTCGGGGCCGACCCGGCGGGTGGCGGGGACGCGGATGTTCTCGTAGTGGCTCGCGGTGGTGTCGTGGGAGGCGAGGGTGTTGATGAGGGTGCAGGAGTAGCCGGGGTCGGTGGTCGGTACGAGGAGGATGCTGATGCCCCGGTGCGGGGGCGCGGCGGGGTCGGTGCGCACGGCGAGCCAGACCCAGTCGGCGGTGTCGCCGTTGGTGGTCCAGATCTTCTGGCCGTCGACGGTGTAGTGGCCGGTCAGCTCGTCGCCGGTGCGTACGGCGCGGGTCTTGAGGGCGGCGAGATCGGTGCCGGCCTCGGGTTCGCTGTAGCCGATGGCGAAGTCGATCTCACCGCTGAGGATCCGGGGGAGGAAGTGGGCCTTCTGCTCCTCGGTGCCGAAGCGCATGATCGTGGGGCCGACGGTGTTGAGCGCCATCAGGGGCAGCGGTACGCCCGCCTGGGCGGCCTCGTCGAAGAAGATGAACTGTTCCATGGGGCTCAGCCCGCCCCCGCCGTACTCCTTGGGCCAGCCCGCGCCGAGTCTGCCGTCGGCGCCGAGGCGGCGGATGGTGGCGCGGTAGAAGCGCTTCCGCTCGGCGGGGTCGGCGTGGCGGGCGTAGGCGTTCTCGGGCACGAGTTCGGCGAAGTACTCGCGCAGTTCGGCGCGGAGCCGCCGCTGTTCGGGTGTGTGGGCGAGGTGCACGGCCCCTCCAGAGTCTCGGTCCGTACCGGACGCGGCGCACACGGTAGAACGTGTTGCAAGAATCTGGAAGGGGCGGGGATCCGCGAACTCTCCGCCGGGCCGGACGGCAGACCGCAGGAAGGCCGTCCGGCCCGGCGGAGGCGGTGGTTCCTACAGCTCGGTCCAGGTGAAGGCCACCCGGTCACCGGCCTTGATCCGGAACTGGCAGCCGCCGACCGGGGTCGCGACGCCGTTGACGGAGATGTTCCAGTACGCCGTGGAGCCGCCGGCGCTGCCCGCGATGGTGGTCACGAAGTAGTCGTCGAACGAGGGGTACCAGATGCCGTCCCAGGTGAAGCCCGCCGCGCTCGCCGCGTCGTCGAGGGCGGCGGTGGGGGTGGCGCCGGGGGTGGGGTTGTGGCCGTTGTTGGTGCCGTCGCAGATGTGTGTGCCGCCGGAGGCCGTGGTGACGTTGTGACCGGTGGTCGTGATGTTGGAACTGTAGATCGTGGAGGTGGGGCCGGTGACCGTGAGGTGGACGGTCACCGGGGTGGCCAGGGCCGTCGCGGGGGTGGCGGTCGCCGCGGGGGCCCAGAAGGTGAGCGCGAGGGCGAGGGCCGCGGTGGCCGCGGCGAAACGCCGGGAGATGCTGCCGATCATGGGGTGGTTCTTCCTCTCGGAAAAGTGGGTGGGACGGGGATGGGGGTGGTCAGGAGGCGCGTCGGCGCAGACGTACGGCGTAGAGCGCGCCGCCTCCGCAGACGATGAGGGCCAGGGCCGCCGCGCCGTAGGTCAGGGCGGGCGAGCCGGTGGAGGCGAGCGGACCGCCGGAGGAGCCTCCGGTGGAGCCGGTGCCGGTGGAGCCGGAGGCCGCGGTCTCGGTGGCCGCAGCCGTGGCCGTGGCCGTGGCGGACGCCGTCGCGGTGAAGTCGGAGTAATCGGGGTACGAGTCCGCGGAGTCCGACGGGTCGGCGGTGGTCGGCGAGGTGTCGCCGGGCCTGTCGGACGACGTCTTGCTCGGCGTCGGCGTCGGGGTCGGCGTCGGGGTCGGCGTGGGAGTGGGGGTCGGCGTGGGAGTGGGGGTCGGGGTCGGGGTGGGCGTCTCCTCCGGAGCGCATTCGATGGCCGCGAGGTCCTCGGCTGCTCCCCTGCCGTCGATGTCGGCGAGCGACTCGCCCGCGAGCGCCGGGACGACCTGCGCGGTGGCGCGCAGCGCCGATCCGTCGGCCTTGGGCTCCAGGTAGCCCACCGCGCCCCGGTCGGCGGCCGGTGCGTCACAGCCGAGCTGCATGGTCCGCAGCCAGGCGATGCCCTTGACGGCGGCCTCGGCACGGCCTCCGGCGGCCAGCGCCTGGACGGCCAGGGCGGTGGAGTTGGAGTTGCCCGCCACGGGTGTGCCGAAGCCGTTGTCGCCGAAGCCGCCGTCGGACCGCTGCTGCTGGATCAGCCAGCGGAGCGCGGGCTTCACGTCCGCCTTGCGGTTCGCGGCCAGGAGCGCCTGGACGGCTATGCCGGTGCTGTCGGTGTGGGACTTGCACTTGGCGGGATCGGCACGGAAGTTCAGGGGATACCCGCCGTCGGCGCAGCGGGAGGCGGCGAGGAAGTCGACGGCCTTGGCCGGGAGTTTCCCGGTGCGTTCCAGGGCGAGGACGGCCAGGGACTGGCCGAACTGGTTGGACATGTCGCCGCCGACCCGGTCGTCGGTGAAGCGGCCGTTCTCCTGGAGCCGGCCGAGCAGCGTGGCCTCCAGGTCGTGGCCGCCGAACTTCTTGGGGTCCCGGCCCTGGACGGCGGCGACCAGGGCGAGCTTGGCGGTGCCGCCCATGTTCACCCTGCCGGGTGTGCCGCCGGTGACGTAGCTCGTGGCGTTGAGCTCCAGCCAGTCGGTCGCCCTGGCCGCCGCTCTGCCGCCCTTCCCGGTGGAGGCGAGGGCGAGGACGATGTCGGCGGTGAGTCCGTGGTCGCCCTTGGCGTTGCTGCCGTCGGTCAGCTTCGAGGCCATCCAGGTGGCGGCCGCGTCCGAGGGGGAGAACAGCGGTGCGGCGGCGGGGCCGTTCGCGGCGGCGGGGTGCGTGCCGCTCAGTCCGGCCGCCGCGATCGCGCCCGCGACGGCGAGGGCGGGTAGCGCTGCGGCCAGTCTCCGCAGGGGTCGCGTGGGCGTGCTCATCGGTACTCCTCGGTACGGCGGGACGGGTACGGGTCGGAAGCGGGTACGGGTACGGGTACGGGGTCGGAAGCGGGTACGGGTACGCAGGTACGGGGGCGGTCATGCGCGGGGAGGGTCGAAGACGACGGGCGCGTCGAAGGCGGCGCGCCGGGACGCCCGGCGCAGCACGGCCAGTACGGCGGGGCCGACCAGCACGATGGCGAGGAGGTTGGTGAGCGCGCGCCCGGTGTCCCAGCCGAAGGTGGAGGTGGTCAGCGTGAAGATGAGGAAGGTGTGCAGGTTCTCGGGGACCGTGGCGGTGGGGTCGAAGGAGAGCTGGGTGTCGGTCCCGGCGGTGAAGGGCCAGAACCACATGTTCATGAGGAGGCCGAATGTGTAGGCGGCGACGACTCCGTAGCAGGCGAGCAGGGCGATCTCGGCCCGTCCGGTGACCCGCCGGGGAAGCAGTCCCGCGCCGAGCCCGATCCAGGCGGAGGAGATCATCTGGAACGGCAGCCAGGGGCCGACTCCTGCGGTGAGCAGCGCGGAGGCGAAGAGCGAGAGCGCGCCGAGCACGAAGCCGAACCCCGGGCCGAACACCCGCCCGGCGAGCACCAGGAGGAAGAAGACGGTCTCGATGCCCGCCGTGCCCGCGCCGAGCGGCCGCAGTCCGGCGTTGACGGCGGAGAGCACGCCGAGGAGTGCGAGCGCCTTGGGGTCGATGCCGCCCGAGGACATCTCGGCGAGGACGACGGCGAGGACCACGGGCATCACGATGACGAAGATCAGCGGGGCGTCGGCGGAGTGGGCGACGGCCTCGGGCCGGGGCGGGGCGAACAGCGGCCAGAAGAACATGACCAGCCCGGCGGCGCTCGCCAGGGCCAGGACGACCCAGGTGCGCGGACGTATCCGCAGCACGGAGACGCGCCGGCCGGCGGCGCTCATGCCGTGGCCTCCTCTGCGGCGGCGGCGAGGGCGGCGGCGATCTGTTCCACGGTCAGCCAGGGATCGGGCGCGAGCACCTTGGCGACCTGTGGGGCGAACGCGGGCGAGGAGACCACCACTTCGGCGGTCGGCCCGTCCGCGACGATCTCCCCCTCGGCCATCACGATCACCCGGTCGGCGGCCCCGGCCACGAACTCCACGTCGTGGGTGGCCACCACCACCGCCCGGCCCTCGGCGGCGAGCCGCCGGACGATCTCGGTGAAGCGGGCCTTGGCGCGGTAGTCGAGCCCCCGGGTCGGCTCGTCGAGGAGTACGGTCCCGGGGGCCGCGCCCAGCTGTACGGCGAGTACGAGGGCGAGCTGCTGGCCCTCGGAGAGATCGCGGGGGTGGCGGTCGCCGGGGATCCCGGGGGCGATGGAGTCCAGCAGCGCGCGGGAGACGCCCGCCGCCGTGCCGGACTCGGTGTCGCCCTGGGCGCATTCGGCGTCCACGGTCTCCAGATAGAGCAGATCGCTCGCGGTCTGCGGCACCAGGCCGACCAGTGCCCGGGCGGCGCGCGCCGACACCTTCCCCGGGTCGGAGCCGAGCACGTCGACCGTGCCGGACCGGCGCGGCCCCGAGCCCTGGAGCGCCCACAGCAGCGAGGACTTGCCGGAGCCGTTGCGGCCCATGAGCGCGACGACCTCACCGGCGCGGAGTTCGAGATCCACCTCCCGTACGGCGATGGTCCCGCCGTAGGCGACGGTCACCCGCGCTCCCGTCAGCAGGGTCTTTCCGGCGGTGGGAGCGGCGGCGGCCGGGGCGCTGCGGGCGAGCCGCTTCCTCAGCGGTCCCGCGGCGCGGCGGGCGTCGCGCACGGAGAGCGGGAGCGGCCGCCAGCCGGCGAGCCTGCCCAGCCGTACGACCGGGGGCGCGACGTCGCTGTCGGCCATCAGCTCGGCGGGCGGGCCGTCGCGCACGGTGCCGTCGCCGACGAGATGGAGCAGCCGGTCCGCGTACTGGAGGACTCTCTCCACGCGGTGTTCGGCGAGGAGCACCGTCGTACCGAGGTCGTGGACGAGCCGGACGACGGCGGCGAGGACCTCCTCGGCGGCCGTGGGGTCGAGCGCGGAGGTGGGCTCGTCGAGTACGAGGACCCGAGGGTGGGCGGTGAGCACCGAGCCGATGGCGACGCGCTGCTGCTGGCCCCCGGAGAGGGTGCGCAGGGCGCGGCGGCGCAGTTCGGCGATGCCGAGCAGATCGAGGGTCTCCTCGACGCGTTTGCGCATCACGTCGGAGGGGAGGCCCAGCTGTTCCATGCCGTAGGCGAGTTCGTCCTCGACGGTGTCGGTGACGAATCCGGCCAGTGGGTCCTGGCCGACGACGCCGACGAGATGGGCGAACTCCTGGGGCGGGTAGTGGGCGGTGTCCTGGCCCGCGACGCTCACCCGGCCGCGCAGACGGCCGCCGGTGAAGCGGGGCACCAGCCCGTTGACCGCGCCGAGCAGGGTCGACTTGCCGACTCCGGTGGCTCCGGTGACCAGGCAGAGTTCGCCCTCGCCGATGTGGAGGCCGACGTCGGCGAGGGCGGGGCGCTCCGCGCCGGGGTAGTGGAAGGTCACCTGTTCGAAGGAGATCACGCGGCCGGCTCCTTGGCGGTGGAGACCGGTTTCGGTTCCGGTTCCTCCTGGGTGAGGGCGGGCGGGGGTGCCAGCCAGGCGGGCAGCGCGCCGACGAGGATCGCCAGGGCGGGCAGAACGGAGAGTTCGGGCCAGGTCAGGGGGGTGAGGGAGGGGTAGAGGCCGGCGGGGTCGAGCTGGGAGGTGAGATACATCAGGGTCGCGGCGGCGATTCCGGAGAAGGTGACGGCGAGTTCACCGGCCCGCCAGCGGTCCGGGCGGTAACGGCTGCGGCGCAGCCGCCGTCCGCCGAGTACGAATCCGGCGACGGCGACGAGGAGCCCGGCGGTCAGCATCGGCGCGCCCAGATAGACGGGGGTGGTGGCGTCCATGACTCCGTACAGCCCGGCGCAGACCCCGAGCAGGCCGGTGATCACCAGGAGTCCGGTGATCAGCCGGGTGGCGGGGTCGATCCGGCCGGTGCGGCCGTAGCCGTGCGAGGCCATCGCGGCGGCGAGCGCGAGCGAGCGGTTCAGGGCGTCCTCCAGCACCGGGACGAGGATTCCGCGCAGGGCGCGCGGCCCTTTCCGGCCGCCGGCCCGCAGTCGGCGGGCGCGGCGCACCCGCTGCACGCTCTCGACCAGTTGTGGGGCGACGGTGAGTGCGACGACGACGGCGGTGCCGATCTCGTACAGCGCTCCGGGCAGGGACTTGAGCATGCGTTTGGGGTTGGCGAGCGCGTTGGCCGCGCCGACGCAGACGACCATGACGGCGAGTCTGAGCCCGTCGTAGAAGCCGCCGAGGAGCTGTTCGGCGGCGACCGGGCCGAAGAGTCTGACTCCGGCGGCCCAGGCGGGCAGGGGGATCTGCGGGAGGGTGAGGAGGACGGTGTCGCCCTGTCCGCCGCCGAAGACGATCCGGAACACCACGCGGCCGGTGACGATGAACGCTCCGAGCAGCAGATACATCCGGAAGGCGAGGGCCCAGGGGGCGTCGCCGCGCCGCCGGACGACCACATGGCCGCAGACCGCGAGGATCAGCGTCAGCAGCAGGGGGTTGGTGGTGCGGCCTGCGGCGGTGGCCATGGCGAGCGCCCACAGCCACCACGCGCCGGGGTGCAGGGCGCGTGGCAGCGGCGGGAAACGGAGGGCCGCGAGGGGCGGGAGGGAGGGGCGTGCGGTCATGTGGGGTCGTCGGCTCTCGCCGCGCGCCGTCTGCGCCACGCGGTGGCTCCGGCGGCGAGCAGCAGCAGGGCGAGGGCGGTGAGGCCTGCGACCGTGCTGAGCGGGATGCCCCGGTCCGCCGCCCCGGTGGCCGCGGTGGTCTCGTCGGCCTCGGTTCCGCTGTCGCCGTCGCCGGTCCACTCGGGGGCCTCGCCGGGGGTGACGGCGGTGCCCGGGACGGGTTCTTCGGACGCGGCCGGTGTGGTCCCGGTGGAGGGGGTTTCGCTCTTCCCCCCGGTCTTGGCGGGGGCGCTCGGTGCCGCCGGGCGCGAGCCGTCGGCCGATCCGCCACCACCGCCACCGCTGCTGCCGCTGCTGCTGCTTCCGGATCCCGTCGAACCGGTTCCGCCCGTCGAGCCGTTGGAGCCACCGTTCGCGTGGTCTCCGCCGGAGCCGCCGGACTGGGAGCTTCCGCCATTCGACGAACCGCCCCCGTTGGACCCTCCGCCGGACGAGGAGCCGTCGCCGGTGGGCCCGGCGGTCGGCCCGGACGACGGCTTCGGCTTGGGCTTCGGCTTCGGGGCGGGGGACGGGGTGGGGCGTAAGGGGGCGAGGCGCGGCGGCGTACTGGCCGTCTCCGTCTCGTTCATGGAGAACGACCAGCCCTCGAAGCTGCCCGGCGGGGGCTTGCGGTTCATCACGCCCCACTGGCTGTAGCTCCACTTCCCCCGGTCGGGGGCGTGCCAGTACGACCAGTAGGCGGAGGCGGGCGGGGTGTCGACGCAGGACTCGTCGGCCGGGCCGGGCCTGCCCTCGATCCGGCAGATGAACGCCTCGCCCCAGCGGTTGGTCCCGGCGATCCGAATGCCCGCGTTCTTCAGCGCGGCATGGCCGGTGGCCTGGTCTCCGGGGGCGCAGCGGACGACGGTGGTGCCGCCGAGCCGCTGGAAGTCGATGACGACGGTCACGCCCTTGTCGTCAGGGCAGTGCCCGGGCGTCCCCTTGCCCTGGTCGATCGCGAACGCCGGTGGCGCGAGGGCGACTTCACCGGTGAGTCCGATTCCGGCCGAGGCCGCCGTCAGGGTGAGCGCGAGGCCGATCGCGCGCGGGGCGCGGAGGCCGCGCCGGTCGGTTCTCATGATGGCGTGCCCTCCTGGCGGCGCGGGGCGGGGTGTTCGGCGGGGCCCGCGGCGGCCGGCGGAGCGACCGTCCGTAATGTCCAGAGCATGACATTCCAGCGGGCGGGGGCCGGGCGGGCCGAGGGGCGCGGGGCCGTACGGGAGAGGCGCGGCACACGGCGGGCGGCGACGGCTCGTGCCGTCGCGCCCGGCATCCCGGCCGCGACTCTGGCGCCGGGTCTGACGCCGATCATCCGAAGGACCCTCCCGGTGAAGGCCGGCATCGGGACCCCGGGCGGGCTTCGCACACGACAAACCCCTGACGCGTATCCGCGGTGAGGACGGATACGTCAGGGGCCCGAGTGGTTCAGATACCGGGCTCCACTCTGCAGACCATGACAGTGAGAAGCAGTGCGCACACACGGCTGGGCGGTCCGACTCGCGGCACAACGGGTGCGGTGCCGCTCACGGTTGCAGGTCAGCGCCGGATTCCCACCGGCTTTCCCCATCCGTACGCGTATGAAGTTGTCGGCCCCGTCCACCTGGATCACTCTGTTCACGCAGGCGGGGACAGCCGCATCCTATGTGCGCCCCAACCGTGCCGCCACCCCTTGAACTGGGCTTTCCATACGCGAGGATGGGATCGGCCACGATCATCACTCGGGAAGGAACGGCCCATGGACCCGGACGCGACCGAAGCCGTACTGCTGCGCGCCGAGGGCCGCGCGGCCCGTATCACCCTCAACCGGCCGCGCGCCCTCAACGCCCTGACCCGTCCGATGGTCCGAGCGGTCGACACGGCGCTCACCGCGTGGGAGCGCGACGGGAGCGTGGCCGTGGTGGTGCTCGCGGGGGCGGGCGAACGAGGGCTCTGCGCGGGTGGCGACATCCGGGCGATCCGCGCGGACGCCCTCGCGGGCGGGCGCGCGTCCCTGGAGTTCTGGCGGGACGAGTACCGGCTCAACGCCCGGATCGCGCGCTTCCCCAAGCCGTACGTCGCGCTCATGGACGGCATCGTGATGGGCGGCGGGGTGGGCGTCTCGGCCCATGGGAGCGTACGCGTCGTCACCGAGCGCTCCTCGGTGGCGATGCCGGAGACGGGCATCGGCTTCGCCCCCGATGTGGGCGGTACGTATCTGCTGTCGCGCGCCCCCGGGGAACTCGGCACCCTGCTGGCCCTCACCGGAGAGCCGGTGGGCGCGGCGGACGCCCTGCTGTGCGGGCTCGCGGACCACTTCGTACCGGCGGCGCGGCTGACCGGGTTCGCCGCCTCCCTGACGGACTCCGAGGTCGCGGACGCCGTACACCGCTACGCCGAACCCGCTCCGGAGGGTCTGTTCGCCGCCCGGCGGGAGTGGATCGACTCCTGCTGCGCGGGGGACTCGGTGGAGGAGATCGTGGAACGGCTGCTCGACCACGGCGATCCCGGCGCGAAGGAGGCGGCGCGGACCATTCTCACCAGGTCGCCCACCTCCCTCAAGGTCACCCTCGCGGCGCTGCGCCGGGCGCGGGCGCTGGGGTCCCTGGAGGAGGTGCTGGAGCAGGAGTACCGGGTGTCGTGCGCGGCGTTCCGCTCCCCCGATCTGGTCGAGGGGGTACGCGCTCAGGTCGTCGACAAGGACCGGCGTCCGCGCTGGTCCCCGGCGGAGCTGTCCGGGGTGTCGGAGGCGGCGGTGGAGCGGTTCTTCGCCCCGCTCCCGGAGGGGGTGCCCGGCCTGTTCGGGGACGGGGAGGGGAGCGGGGCGGGGAGCGGGGTCTAGCGGGTGGGGCGGAGCAGGAGGAGGGCGATGTCGTCGCCGTGGCGGCCTGCCGGGGTGTCGGGGCCGACGAGGGCGTCGGCGATGGCTTCGAGGGGGCCGGTGGCCCCGGCGAGGCGGGTGGCGAGGGCGGCGAGGGCGTCGTCCATGTCGGTGCCGGGGCTCTCGACCAGTCCGTCGGTGTAGAGGGCGAGTACGGATCCGGGGCGCAGGGTCATGGTGGTGGTGGGGTAGTCGGCCGCAGGATCGACGCCGAGCAGGGGGCCGCCCGCGATGTCCAGGACGCGGACGGTGCCGTCCGGTTCGCGGAGGAGTGGCTGGGGGTGTCCGGCCCGGGCGAGGTGGGCGCGGTGGGCGCGCAGATCCAGGTGGAGGTAGGCGCAGGAGGCCAGCAGATCCTGGTCGAGGTCGATCAGGAGCCGGTTGGTGGACTCCATGACCTGGCCGGGGGGCTGGCCGACGGCGGTGTAGGCGCGGACGGCGGTGCGGACCTGGCCCATCAGGGCGGCGGCGGTGACGTTGTGGCCCTGGATGTCGCCGATGACGGCGGCGGCGGTCCGGCCGGTGGGGATGAGGTCGTAGAAGTCGCCGCCGATGTCCATGCCCTCGGTGGCGGGCCGGTAGCGGGCGGCGACCTCCAGTCCGTCGAGGGCGGGGAGGGAGCGTGGCAGCAGGGCCTCCTGGAGGCCGTGCGCGAGGCGGTGTTTGGTGTCGTACAGCCGGGCCCGCTCCAGGGCCTGGGCGATCAGCCCGCCGAGGCCGGTGAGCACGGACCGTTCGTCGGTGGAGAAGCGGTGCTCCTCGGCGAAGCCGAGCACACAGGTGCCCACGGGCCGTCCGGAGGCGATGAGCGGGAGATAGGCCCAGGCCGCCATGCCGTCGGGGGTCGCGTACCGCTCGGGGTAGACGCGCTCCAGCTGTTCGCGGGACTCGAAGAACGACGGCACTCCGGTGATCAGGGACTGGGCCCCGGGGATCTGGGAGGTGAGCGGCACTCCGTCGAACCGCTCCACGACCTCCGGGTCACGGTAGCCGCGGTGGCCCAGGACGCGGAGGCGGCCGTTGTCGGCGGCGAGGATCACCAGTGCGCTGCCGCCCAGGGAGGGCATGATCTCGTCGGCGACCAGGCCGATCACGTCGGAGACCCCCACGGCCTCCGTCAGCGCGATCGCCAGGTTGGCGATGTGGGAGATGGTGACCAGCCGGGGCGGACGCCCGCCCCGGCTCTCCTCAGCCGCGCTGTCGCTCACCCCGGCCCGGGCCGGGGTGATGTGGACGCTGACGCCGTCGCGGCCGGGGTGCAGCCGGAAGGAGAGCCAGTCGCGCGGCGGTCTCAGCACGCTGAAGGAGGTGATGTGCTGGCTCAGCATCGCCGCCCGGTAGCGGTCCTCGTACACGGGGTCGTTCAGATAGGGCAGCGCGTTCCACAGCTGGCTGCCGGTGAGCAGGGGGACCGGGATGCCGAGCAGTTCGCCGGTGGCGGCGTTGGCGTAGGTGACGCGCCCGTCCACATCGAGGCCGCACATGCCGTCCGGCAGCCGGTCGAGCATCCGTACCGCCTCGGTCGCGGCGGAGTCGGCGGCCGGGGCGTCGGAGCGGGGGAACTGCGGCTCGACGACGAGCGGCCTGCCCTGTTCGGCGGCGCGCCGGAGTCTGAGCGCGAGATGGTCGCAGGCGGCGGTGATCAGGGCGTGCTCAGTGGCGGACAGCTCGGGCGGGTGGGAGGCGGGCCAGGTGATGTAGAGGGCGCCGTAGGGGATTCCGGCGCTGATGAGCGGCGCGGCGGCGAGGCAGTACGGGTACGGCAGGACGACGGCGATACGCGGATAGCGGCGGGCCATGTCCTCCTCGCCCGCGACCCAGACCACCCGGCCCTCGCGCACCGACTGGGCGACGGGGATGGGGGCGGTGAGGGCGACCCGCTCCCAGGGCGCGGAGAAGGCGCGGGGCAGGCCCGCCTTCACGGCCATCTCCAGCATCCGGCCGCTGTCGCCGCCGCCGGCCGGTGAGCCGCTGAGCAGATAGAGCGCGCCCGAGTGCGCGTGGACGTCCTCCATCAGCCCGGCCAGGGCGAGTGACAGCGACGGCTGGAAGCCGCCCTCGTCACCCCGGCGGGCTCCGTCGCCGCCGCGGCCCGACGCTGCGGCCCCGGGGGCACGCGGCCCGGTCAAGCTGAAGCACCTCCTCAAGCCCGCTCATCACCAAGGCTGCCGGGTGACGCGGTTTCTCGCACGGCGGGACGGGTGGCGGCGGGCCGCGGCCGGGGCGGCGGCCCGTACGGCGTGGCCCGCGACGGCCCGGGCGGCGGCCGGGGCAGTGGCTGCGGCAGCGGCCGGGGCAGGAGCGGCCGACACCTCGATCTCGGCGCGTTCGGTGACCCCGTTCACGGTCACCGCGAGGGCCGCCGTCCCCGGGCGCAGTGCCGTGAGACGGCCCGTCGCCGGGTCGAAGGCGGCCGTGTGGCGGGCCCCGGCGGTGTGCGCCGGGCCGAGGTGGAGGCGGCGGGAGCCGGTCCAGTCGACGCTGAGCGGGAAGGCGGCGGGAACCTCGCGTACACCCTGCGTGACCGTGGCCCGGACCTCTTCGGCGGAGCCCGGCGGCAGCCGGGCGGGGGCATCGAGAGCGAGGGCGTCGACATGGGCGCGGGTCTGCACCGAGAGCCAGTCGGGCCGGGCCCGCCAGGGCCGGCGGCGGGCGGCGGAGCGCTCGTCGGGGCCGACCCGGTCGACGCCGACCAGGGACCAGCCGGTGAAGCCGCCCCGGCCGGCCGGGCCCGCCGGGCTCTTCCCCGAGTTGCCGTTGATCAGATACGGCACGCCGTCGATGTGTTCGGCGTGGAAGACGCCCGCGTGCGCGCCGATGAACGCGGCCCCCTTGCCGGTGGTACGGCGGAACTCGGCGAGCCAGCGCTCGATCAGCGCCGCCTCCTTGCGGTCGCTCAGCCGGCTGCCCTGCCCGGGCGTCGGATCGCGCGGCGGCACATGCTGCACCAGGACGACCGAGCCGATGCCCGGATCGGCCGCCGCCTCGTCGAGCCGCTCGCGCAGGGCCCTGATCTGGGCGAAACCGCCGCCGCGCAGGGTGAGACGGGAGGTGTCCAGGGTGATCAGCCGGGTGCCCCGGTGGTCGAGGACACGGTGCGCGGGGCCGAACTCGGCGGTGAAGTTCCCGATGCTCCCGCCCATGACCTCGTGGTTTCCCGGAACGTACAGCCAGGGCAGCTCCCCGCCCGATTCCCCGCCCAGCTCCTCGGTCAGCACCCGCCGCGCGAACGCCAGATCCGCCGGTGAACCCTCGTCCACCAGATCGCCGTTGACGAGGAGGAAGTCGGGGCGGGCCGCTTTGATCTCGCGCAGGGTGCGCCGGGCCTGCCGGACGATCGCGCTGTCGGGGTCGCGGGCGACGAACTGCGCGTCGGACATCACCGCGAACCGCCACTCCCGGCCCAGGGTCTCCGCCTCCGTGTCGATCAGGGGGTCGGGGGCGCGCGGCCGGTCGGGCAGCTCCACGGTGGGCGGCACCTGCGCGGCGAGTCCGTCGACGACGACCTTTCCGGTGTACTGCCGGGCCGCGGCGGTCTCGGCGAGATAGAAGCGGTGCACCGACAGCGGCGTCGCCGCCCCCGGCGGCACCGTGAAGGTCACCCGCCGCCCGCCGGTCCAGGTGAGATACGGGCCGCGCAGCAGCTGGTCGGAGCCTGTCGCGTCCTTGAGATGGAGGGTGGGCCAGGCCCCCTGTCCGTCGCCGTCGATCCACAGGGTCAGCGATCTCGGCTGTCCGGCCAGGGAGATCGGCCGGGGCGGACTGGCGTAGGCGGCGCGGGTCGCCGTCGAGCGGGTGAAGTCGTACGTCAGTTCAAGGCCGGTGCCGTCGTGTCCCTGAGGGGTCGCCGCGACCGAGCCGCCCGCGCGGGCGTGGGCGAAGGTCCAGGAACCGGCGTCGTCGAAATCGGCGACCGGCTGTTCGGTGAGACCGACGGTGACCGCGAGCGAGGTGGTCACGGTCCGGGCGCCCCGACCGCCCCGGACGGTCGCGGTGACCTCTCCCGCGCCGCCGCCGGTGCGCGCGGTGACGGTGAAGGAGCCCTCGCCGTCGTCGCCGATGCCGAAGAGCGAGCCGTCGTGGGTGAGGCGTACGTCGGCGGGCTCGACGGGCGCGCTGTTGCCCCGGGCGTCGAACCCGACGATCCCGAACGTGCCGGTGGACCCCGCGCCGTCGAGTCCGAGCCGGCCGGTGGTGGGCTCGATCCGTACGAGGTCGTCCAGCACGGTCAGTTCGACGCTGCCCCGGGCCCCGGCCCGTTCGGCGTGGACGGCGGTCGTGCCGCCCCGGCGGGCCCGGAAGACGCCCCGGGCGTCGACGCGGCCCACCCGGGGCCGGGCCGTGCGCCAGTTCGGGGCCCCCGCGGCGGGCCCGTAACTCTCGTCGTACCCGGCGGCGGTGAGCCTCCGGGTCAGCCCGGGGAAGACGCGCTCGGGGTGGCCGCCGCGCACGGGGTCGGCGGTGGGCGCGCCCGCGGCGGGCGTCTGGGTGCGCACCCAGTAGCCGTGCGGCTCGCCGCTGCCGTCGGGCGCGGTGAGCGCGAGCCCGTTGGGCACGGTGCGCTCGCTGCCGTCGGACGGGCTGTTCTCCACCTGGAGCACGTCGCTGCCGGGGGTGCGGGCGAGGAGGGTGGAGGAGCCGCCGCCGTCGAGGTTGAGGGCGCTGTGCGCGCCCGCCTCCTTCAGCATCACCCCGAGTTCGGTGAGGGTGACACCGCCGCTGTCGGCCTGGCGTCCGTCGACGGTGACGATCCGCAGGGCGCTGCCGTCCCGGGAGAAGCCGACGGCGGTGCGGGGCGCGGCGGTGTTGTTCGGCCTGCCGTCGTGGTTCTGCGGCACCCCGTCCACGACGAGGAGTTCGCGTCCGCCGACCGCCGTGCGGGGCACCGGGCCGCCGTCCGTGCGCGGCCGGAACTCCAGGCTCACCGCGTCGCCGGGGCGCAGCGCGGCGAGTCTGCGCGCGCCGTCCTCCCGGCCGGTCAGCACGGTGGTGCCGGGGGCGAGGGGTGCGCTGCCGGGGCGGTCGGCGACGGAGACCACGCGCCCGTCGCGGACGGTCGCCTCGGCGACCTCTCTCGCGCCGTCGACGGTCAGGGCGCGGTCGGCGCTTCCCCAGGCGGGGGTGTAGGCCCCGATGCCGCCGGCCGGGACATTGGCCGCGTTGTAGGCGGTGAGCGGGTGCGGGCCCGTGGGCAGGGTGAGCGTTCCGTCGAAGTAGAGCCGCAGGATCCGGCCCGCGAGGCCGGGTCCGACGCCTGCGGCATGGTGCGCGCCGGGGGCGGGCGAGTGGGTGATCTCGCCGTTCCGGATGCCGGGGCCCTGGGGGGCGCCGGTCTGGGCGATGTCGAAGAAGTCCGCGTTGACGGCGGCGACGGTACGCCGCCCGGGCCCCGGGTCGTGCCGGGCGGCGAGGCCGGAGACGGTGTCGCGCCCGGTGACCTCGCCGGTGGAGAGGTAGTCGGCCGTCACTCCTTCGGCGGTGAGGTCGACGGAGAGCGCGTCGACGCGCAGCCAGCGGTCGGCTTCGAGACGGTCGTACGAGGTGAGGCTGATGCCCCGGGCGATCGGCCGGGATTCGCGGGCGGTCTCGATGCCGTCGCCGTCCACCACGGCGCGCGGCCGCCCGGCGGAGCCCGTACCGCCGGTGCCCGGCGCGCTCGCGGGCGGCGGTGCGACGGGCCGCAGGACTTCGGCGGCGTTCGCCGGGCGGGGGTCGTCGCCGGAGTCGGCGGCGGCCACCGGGAGCGCTCCCGCCGCGAGGGCGGACACCGTCCCGATCACCACGAGAACGCGCCGGGTTCTGCCTGTCCCGCCCCTGCCCACGATGCCTCCCGGGTGACCGTCGGCCGCGCGCCGGCCGAGCGCCGTCAGCGGACAGCATCCCGGGAGCGGCCCGGGGACACCAGGGCGCGGGCGTCGCGAGTCACGCCGGGGGGCTCCTCGGGCGGAGTGCCCGGGGGTGTGCCACCGGGGTGCGCGCCCCGGTGGCACGGGCTGTCCCGCGGGCCCGGCCGGCGCCTGTCGGACTCCGCCCGGTGGGCGGGGGCCGGGCATGCGAGCCCTGCGGGAGGGTGTCCGCCCGGTACGAGCCGGACGGCGAAGGGGCTCGGCGTGGCGCTTCGGCGTGGTGCTCCCGCAGGGCGGGTGCGCACCGGATGAGCGGCGGACGGCGGACGCCGGACGGCTCCGGGGACGCGGGGTGGCCGGGCCCGGGCTGCCGCCGTCGGGCGTTCGTCACTCGTACGGGCGATGGCGCCCCCGGCGGGCGGAACGGGCCCCGGACGGAGGGGTCAGCGGGACGGGCCGTCGCTCTCGGTGTGGGTGCGGGCACGGGCGCCGGCGCGGGTGCGGCCGGCTGTGACCGGGCGGTCCGGATGGCGGCGGAGATACTCCTCCTCCAGCTCGGCCATCCGGGTGGTGTGCGAGGCGAGCGCGGCCGGAGCGCCGTGCAGCAGGGTGTCGTGCCTGCTGCGGTGGATGTTCTCCAGCTCCCGGATCAGCTCCTGCTCACTGAGGCGGGCGGCCTCGATGCCCCTGCGCTGGTTCTCGGACTCCGTCATGGCGGCCGTTCTCCTTCCGTCCGGCGGCCTGGGTCGTGTCTCGCCCACGCCGGCGGCCCGGGTGTCAATCCCGACTCTGCGGGAACCCGTGGAGTGCGCGCCATCCGGCGGCCGTGCCCGTCCGCCGTCTCCCGGCGGGCCGCGGGACACGCTCGGGAGGCCCGTGACTCGCGGGGAGGGGGGCCCGGGGGCAGGATGGGAGCCGAATCCCCGCCGCGCACCCCGGCCGACCAGCCGGGTCCGCCGAGGGCGGGCCGTGGACCGCGTACGTCCCATCCCAGGACATGAGGGCGATGAACGAGAAGACGGACCCGGCCTTCGCGCCGGGGATGGCATCGAGCACCGAGATGGTCGGCGCGCCGTGCTGGGTCAGCCTCATGGCCCGGGACCTCGCCGCTTCGCAGGAGTTCTACGGCTCGGTGCTGGGCTGGGACTTCCGCAGGGGAAAGCTGGGCGACGGATTCAGTGTGGCGCTGGACGACGGCGCTCCGGTGGCCGGGATCGGGGGCCTGGCGGGCACCCTTCAGGTGGCCGTGGCCTGGACGCCGTACTTCGCCGTCGCCGACGCCGATGTGGCGGCGGCGCGCATCCGGGAGCGCAGCGGGACCGTCGCGGTGGGCCCGCTGGCGTTCTCGCTGGGGCGGGGGGCGCTGGCGGCGGACCGGGACGGGGCGGTCTTCGGGATCTGGGAGGGGGCGCTGATCCCGGACTGGCAGTCCGGTCATCAGGACGCGCCCGCGTGGCTGCTGCTGCGGACGCGGGACGCGTTCGACGCGGCGATCTTCTACGGCGAGGTGCTGGACTGGGCCGCCGAGCGGTCCGGGAGCTGCGATGTGAGCTATGAGAACGAGGAGGTCGTGCTGATCAGCAATGGGCATGTGCTCGCCCGGCTCGGCTCGGGGGCGCGGGGCGCGGCCCCCGACCCGATGGCGCGCCCGCGCTGGGATGTCCATTTCCCGGTCTCCGACGTGGACGCCACCTGCCGGGCGGCGCGCGACGGGGGCGGCACGGTGTTCGGCCGGTGGACGACCGACGCGGATGTGGACGAGGCGGCCCTCGCCGATCCGGACGGCGCGCTGTTCACGATCACCGGCCGCTGACGGGCGGGCGGGGCGCGGCCCGGCCGGTCCGGTCCGGTCCGGTCCGGTCCGCGTGGCGCTGTCCGCGTGGCGTTACCGGCCCTCCTGCCTGCGGCGGCGGGCCTCCTTCAGCGCGGCCTCCTCGCTCCGGCCGCTCTCCTTCTCGCGCAGCCCCTCGGCCCGCAGCCGCTCATTGTGCAGCGCGATGCCGTCGGCCTCCTTCTTGCGGCCTTTCACCTGCTTCAGCTTCGCCTTCACCCAGCCCATGGCCCGGCCTCCCTCGTACATCCGGTGGTGTGCCGTACCCCCAGTGTGGCCCGAGCCGTTCCGTAACGCCGGGTGGCCCGGCCGGGCCGCCCGTCAGCGGGGCGGGGTGATCTCCGCCCAGACGACCTTGCCGCCGTCGACGGGCTCCGCCCCCCACTTCAGGGAGAGCCGGTCGAGCACGATCAGTCCGTGGCCGCCGGGCTGCGAGACCGCGCGGGGGCGGCGGCGCGGGAGGTCGGGGCTGGGGTCGGACAGCTCGATCCGGAGGCGGTCGGGGGTGTGGCGCAGGACCAGCTCTGTCGGGCCGCCTGCGTGCAGACAGGCGTTGGTGACCAGTTCGGAGACGAGGAGGAGGACGTCCTCGGTCCGTTCGGCCCGCCCGCCGCTCTCCGGGGTCCAGCCCCAGTCGGCGAGCGCGCGCTCGGTGAAGTCGCGGCAGCGGCTGACCACCCGGGCCGTTCCGGACAGCGGCAGCCGTCTGGTCTGGCTCTGGCTCTGCCGCTGCTGCTGTCGCTGCTGTCGCTGCTGTCGCTGCTGTCGCTGCTGTCGCCCGGAACGAGCCGGGTGGTCCGTGCTCATCGGTCTCCTCCGGCCGTCGCTCTGTCGAGACTGGCAGGGCGGGGTCCGTACCGCCAGTGGGACCCGGGCGTCCGCCGGGGCGGGGCGGCGGTTCAGTGCCGTGCGGTACGGCGGTGCTTCCGCTCCTCGGCCCTCCGGCGGAGGGCGTCCAGCCTCGGATGCTTCTCGCGCTGTTCCCTCGCGCCCCGGTCCAGCTCCTCCAGCAGCCGCCGGGAGCGGTGCCCGGGGTCGAGTTCGTCCAGGATCCGGTCGATCTCGGTGAGCAGCGCGCCGTGGAGCTGCCAGTGGCGCGGATCGCGGCGGACGCCGTCGAGGAGCAGTTCCGCCGTGCGCTCGCGGGCGGCCGAGGCGGAGGCCAGCTCTCCCGCCAGCCGCCGCTCCGCCGCCTCGGCGCTGGCGCTGACCTGGCTGGTGACCAGGACCGCGAAGCTCACCAGGGCGTCGGCGACATGGGCGAGCAGCTCTTCGAGGGCGCGCCCCACCTCCGTCGGGAAGAGCCGCTCCTCGCGGCGCTGCACGGCGAGGTCGGTCATGGTCCGGGCCATCACCCGCAGCACCACCGCGCAGATCTCCAGCGTGTCCAGGCCGGTGCGGAGCACCACCCGGTTGAGCAGCCCTTCCCTCACCCTGGGGTTGAGCCTGAGACTGTCCTCGGCCTGCCGCAGGGCGGCGTCCACCTCGGCGATGTCGTCGTCGATCCGGCGTGCCTCGTGGAGCCGGGCGGCGGCGGTCTCCACGGTGGTGGGGCTGCTCAGCTCCTCGCCCATGCTGAGCAGCAGTCCGCGCATCCGGCGCGACAGGCCCGCCAGGGACTCCCCCGCGCTGCCCACCCACACGGGCGGCAGCAGCACATTGAACAGCAGCCCCACCACCGCGCCGATGAGCGTTTCGAGGACCCGGTCCCACGCGGTGTCCGCCACTCGGGTGACTCCGAGGACGAGCATCGCGCTGATGGCGACCTCGGGGACGAACTCGCCGACGCGGACCGTGTATCCGACGGCCAGCGAGGCCAGGATGATCAGCCCGAGGCTCCACCAGGAGAGCCCGACGAGCACGCTGAAGGCGCTGGCGATGAGCACGCCCGCGACCACGGAGTTCACCCGGCGGATACCGGTGGTGAGCGTCGAGTACAGCGTCACCTGGACCACCAGCAGGGCGGTCAGGGGCGCGGTGAGCGGGGCGGGTTCGCTGCTCAGCCAGAGGGCGACGGCGTACGCGATGGTCGCGGCGGCGGTGGCGCGCAGGGTCTGGACCACGGCGGGCTCGCCTCGGCACCTTCTGATGAAGGTGGCGATCCGCTCGATCCGCCCGCCCGCCGGCTTTCGCGTCTCAGCCAATGCCGCCACCCGGGTGCCTCGGGGAGCCGGCCGGGCTCCCCCCGCCCGCCAGGGTCACGAAGGAGTACGGGGCCCGGGGGCCCGAAAGCACGACGCGCACGCCCGGCGCGCGGGGGATCAGCCGGTTGAACTCCTCCACGAACGCGGCGCAGGCCGCCCGCCGTACGAGATAGGCGGCGTCCAGGAGTACGGGACCGGACTCGCCGGACTCACCAGGCTCACCGGTCTCACCGGGCCGGGGCGTTCCGGGGCCCGTGCGGACGGCCTCGGCGTGCCGGGCGAGCCGCTCGTGAAGCAGCCTCGGCACCGCGCCGACGGGCTCCCCGGTACGCCGTCCGAACCCCTCCGGGTAGACCGTCACTCCCCATTCGAGCCGCCCTTCGAGCCGCTCCAGCGTGGGGACGAACCGGGCGCGGCCGTAGGCGAGCAGCTCGCGCACGGCGTCGTCGTCCGGGCGGACGGTGGCGAGCCGCAGCGGCAGCGGGGAGGTGACGGAGACCAGGGCGGCCACCACGTTGTCGTGGGCGCGGGTCAGTTCGGCGAGCCGGACGGGGTCGTCGAGGCGCCGCCGCAGCGGGACCTCCGCGAAGTCGGCCTCGGGTACGGAGGACACCACGGCGACCAGGCCGCCCTCCGCGACGGTGTGGGCCGGGGCCCCGGCGACGCCGGTGAGGGCGACGGGCAGCGGCGCGCGGAAGGGGCGCGTCACGGCGTACACATAGCGCACGGTGCTCATGCCGGACTCCCATCCGTTCCACGTCCCCCTCGGGGTCCTTCCAGTGTGCCGGTGGCCGCCCGGGGCGCGCCGGGTGAGAGTGGGAGAGGACGGTGGGCGGGCGGCGGGAAGGAGCGGCCATGGATCCCCGGGAGGCACTGGACCGGATCGCGTTCCTGCTGGAGCGCTCGCTCGCGAAGACCTATCGGGTACGGGCGTTTCGCGGCGCTTCGGCGGCGCTCGCCCCGCTGTCCGACGAGGAGATCGCGGCACGCGCCGCCGACGGGACCCTGGAGGCGGTCAAGGGCGTCGGGCCCAGGACGGCCGGGGTCGTACGGGAGGCGCTGGCCGGGGAGGTGCCCGAGTATCTCCGGCGGCTCATGGAGGAGGCGTCCGTGCCGCCGGCCGAGGGCGGGCGGGAGCTGCGCGCGCTGCTGCGCGGGGACTGCCATCTGCACTCGGACTGGTCGGACGGCGGCAGTCCGGTCGAGGAGATGGGCCGGACGGCGATCGCGCTGGGGCACGAGTGGGCCGTGCTCACCGACCACTCGCCCCGGCTGACGGTCGCGAACGGCCTGTCGGCGGCCCGGCTGCGCGAGCAGTTGGAGACGGTGGCGGAGCTGAACCGGGGGTGGGCCCCGTTCCGGCTGCTGACCGGCATCGAGTGCGACATCCTGGCGGACGGTTCGCTGGACCAGGACCCGGAGCTGCTGGACGAGCTGGATCTGGTGGTCGCCTCGGTCCACTCCGAGCTGCGGATGGAGCCGGTGAAGATGACCCGCCGGATGGTCCGGGCGGTGAGCAGTCCGCTGGTGGATGTGCTGGGGCACTGCACCGGGCGGCTGCTGATCGGCCGTGAGCGGACGGGCCGGGGCCGGTCGGGGACCAGCGGCACCCGCCCGGAGTCGCGCTTCGACGCGGCGGCGGTCTTCGAGGCGTGCGCGGCCCACGGCACCGCCGTGGAGATCAACTGCCGTCCGGAGCGGCTGGATCCGCCGATGCGGCTGCTGGACACGGCGCTGGCGGCGGGGGTGTTCTTCGCCGTGGACACCGACGCGCACGCGCCGGGGCAGCTCGACTGGCAGCTCATCGGCTGCGACCGGGCGGAGCGCGCCGGGGTGGAACCGGAGCGGGTGATCAACACCTGGAGCGCCGGGGAGCTGCTCGACTGGACCCGGGGCCGACGGCCCTCACCGGACGGGCGGCCGGGGTCTGGTCCCGGCGGCCGGGGGTAGACGAGCCGGTATGACGGTCGCGAAGACAAGTGTGCTCGTACTGGACAGTGCCGAGCCGATGCAGCTGGCGGAGTTCTACGCCGCGCTGCTCGGCGCGGACCTTCATCGCGGGGACGACCCCGAATTCATCGAGATCATCGGCCAGCGCGGGGTCCATCTGGCCATCCGCCGGGATGCCGGCCACGCCCCGCCGAGCTGGCCCCGCCCCGAGGGCTCCCACCAGGCCCATCTGCGGATCCTGGTGGACAGCGACGACATGGACGAGGCGGAGCGGGAGGCGGTCGGGCTGGGTGCGCGGCCGGTGGACGCGAAGGAGAACAGCGGACCGCGCGAGGTCAGAATCTACGCCGACCCGGCGGGCCACTCGTTCTCGCTGGCGGTCTCCCCGCCGCCGCTGCCAATCTGACGGCGGACGGCGGGACTACGGGGTGCCCGGCTCGCGGAGCACGCCGATCTTGTCGATGCGGTGTTCGGGGTTGCCGTGCTCGTCGCGCCAGAAGTTCCCGGCGGCGTCGTCCTCCGGAGTGGCGCAGGTCGAGATGGTGATCATGGCTTGGGTGGGCCGCTCGCCGGGGTGCCCGGGGACCGGGGCGCGCTGTTCGGCGAGGGAGCGGGCGGACCGGAAGGAGGTCTGCCGGGTCTCGGTGATCTCGTACGTATGGCTCCGGCCGCCCGCCGTGACGGTGACGGTGTCGCCCGCGCGGAGTTCCGGCAGATCGCGCAGCGGGCCGCCGGCGGTGAGCCGGTGCGCGGTCACCAGGTAGTTCCCCTTCTCACCGGGGCCGACTCCGCCGTGTTCCCCGTAGGGGCTGGCGGCGTCGCCCCGGTTCTGGATGCGGGTGCCCTCGGTGTCGTCGGTGGTGCCCTCGTAGGGGACCACGGGCAGATCGTGGAGACCGATCGCGGGGATGGACAGCTTGGCGGTCAGCGTCCGGGCCTCGCTCTCCCGCCGCTCGGGCGAGGAGGAGGAGGAGGCCGAGGACGACGGTGTGGGTGTGGGTGTGACCGCCCGCGCGCTGGTCGCGGCGGCCTCCGCAGGTCTCGCGTCCGCCACGGTTCCGCAGCCCGCGATCAGCGCCAGCAGTGCGGAGGCGAGGGCGAGCGGCAGGGCTCGGGGTGCGGCCATGGGCGGTCCGGAGGGTCGGCCGGCGGGGGCCGGGCACATGTCGGCGGGAGCCGTGGCGACGGGTCGGTCAAGTGTTCCCGTACTCACTCCACCATGCCGAACCCGGCAGGCCACGGCAACGCCGGAAGCGGGGAGCCGGGCCGGACCCCGGACCGGGCCCGCCCGGGAAAGCCGCCCGCGTGGCGCGACACCTTCCGAGAGCCCGGCCGTGGACGTCACACGAGGGCGGTGCGGACCCCGAGGGCGAGGAGCACCACGGCGGTGACCCGGGCGATCGCGCGTTTGAAGCCGGGTTCGCGCACCAGGCGCGAGGCCCGGCGGACCAGGAGGGTCCAGAGCAGCAGCCAGAGGGCGATCAGCAGCACGTGCGCGGTGGCCAGGGTGAGGATCTGGCCACCGAGGCCAAGAGAGTGCTGACGCACGACGAACTGCGGGGCCAGGGTCAAGTAGACCGACGCGGCCTTCGGGTTGAGGACATTGGCGAACAGCGCCTGGACGTAGACGGAGTCCGAGCCCTTCGGCGTACTCCGGCGGGAGGGGGCGGGCGCCGCCCTCCGGGTGGCGGACCGCCAAGTCCACAGGCCCAGGCAGATCAGATAGGCGGCGCCGATGAGCTTGACGGCGGTGAAGGCCCGGGCGGAGTTCGTGACCAGGGCCGACAGACCGACGGCGGCGAGGGTCGCGTGGATGTACAGGCCCGTGGCGGTGCCGAGGACGACGGGCAGCGCCCGGCGGCGGCCCCCGTCGGTGACGTGCTGGATCAGCAGGGCGAGACTGGCCCCGGGGGTGACGGTCAGGGGAAGGACAGCCGCCAGGAACCCGGCGGCGGCGTAGAGGGTGACCACGGCGTCTTCTCCGGGGCTCGGGCAGTGGGCTCGGACTCGGGGCGGGTCAGGGCACGACGCGGTAGTGCGTGGTCAGCCGCCGGTCGTCGCCCAGGAGATGGAAGGCGAGGCCGGGCGGCTGGTCGCGGTCCGCCGGGTTCTCGCCCTCCCAGGGCATCCGCAGGGTCCAGGTGACGGCCGGTGCGACGATCAGCGGACGCCCGGCGAAGGTCGTGGCGGCGGCGGTGTGGGCATGGCCGGTGAGGACGGCGGCGACCCGTGGATGCGCTTCGAGCAGGGCCGCCAGTTCCTCGGGCCGCTGGAGCCGGCAGGAGTCGGGCAGCGGATGGTGGAGTTCCACGGGCGGCTGGTGAAAGGCGATCAGCGCCGGGGCGTCCCCGGGCAGTCCGGAGAGGGTGGCGTCCATCCAGGCGAGCGTCTCCGCGTCGAGGAGCCCCTCGTCGCGGCCCGGGATGGTGGAGTCGCACATCAGGATGGCGGTGCCGCCGATGTGGTGGACCGTGTTGACCGGGCCGTCACCGGCGGGCGCGCCCAGCAGCGCCTTGCGGTAGGCCGGGCGCGTGTCGTGGTTGCCGGGGCAGCTGAGCACCGGGAAGGGCACGTCGAGTATCCGGGCCGCCTCCTCGTACTCGGACTCCTCGCCGTGGTCGGCGATGTCCCCGGTGACCAGGAGTGCGTCGACCGGGCGGGGCAGGGCGCGCAGATGGTCCACGACCCGGACGGCACGCCGGGTCGACCTCTCGTCGCCGTCCAGATGCAGATCACTGATGTGCGCGAGCAGCAGCGTCATCGTTCCGTCCACCCCATTCTCTAATGGAAGTTCTCGGTTATCCATTAGGAACTGTAGGGTCTGTGGACGGAGTTGGCCAGACGGGCCGATGATTCGGCGAGTGGGAAGGGGGCGTTCTGTGGAGCACAGGCCGGTGCTGGAACTGGTGAGCACGATCCGCCACGACGGGGACGGCGGTGTCGCCGACGACCTGGCCACGGTCGGGGGGACGGCCCGCTGGGTCGGGCGGCGGGACCCGGCGGGAGAGGTCGCGGCGGACGAGGAGCTGCGGCTTCGGCTCGTCGAACTGCGGCGGGCGGTAAGGGCCCTGTTCGCCGAGGCGGTGCGTCCCGCTCCCCCCAGCCCGGCGGACGCCCATCGGCTGATGCCCCTCGACCGGGCGCTGGCGCATCTCAACGCGGAGGCGGCGCGGGAGCCCGTCGCCCCCCGGCTGGAGTGGCCGGACGGCCGGGCGCCCTCGGTGCGGACGCTGTCGGCGGAGCCGGATCCGGGCGTCCGGCTGGTCGCCGCCCTGGCGAGGGACGCCATCGACTTTCTGGGCGGGCCCGCGCGCGAGGGGCTGCGGGCCTGCACCGCGCCCCGCTGTGTGCGGTATTTCCTCAAGAGCCACGGGCGGCAGGAGTGGTGCAAGCCCGCCTGCGGGAACCGCGCCCGGGTCGCCCGTCACTACCGGCGGCGCGGCGGGGACGGGGAAGCGACGCCGAATACGCCTTGAGCCCTCGTACGGTCGGCGCGGACCCTACAGCGGGACCCGCCACACCAGGCGGGCGCCGCCGGTCTCACCCGGCGCCGTCGTCATCGTGCCGCCGAGGCGCTCCGCGCGCTCGGCCAGATTGCGCAGACCGCCGCGCCGACCGCCCCCGCTCGCGTTCCCGTCCCCGCTCGCACTCGGGTCGAGGCCCACGCCGTCGTCGGTGATCTCGGCGGTCAGCGTGCCGGTGCGTACCACGAGCGAGACCTCGGCCCTGGAGGCGCGGGCGTGCCGGGCCACATTGGTGAGGGCCTCCCCGAGGACCGCGAGAACCTCGTCGGCGACCGGGCGGGGCACATCGGTGTCGATCAGGCCCTCCATCCGCAGCCCGGGGGCGAATCCGAGAGTGCGGGCCGCCTGTTCGAGGGCGCGGACGGTACGCACCCGCAGGCCGGGCGAGGCCTGGGGGTTCTCCCGCTCGCGGAGCCCGAAGATGGTGGATCGGATGATCTTGATGGTGTCGTCCAGGTCGTCGATCGCCCGGACCAGCCGCTCGGTGGCCTGGGGGTGCTCGACGAAGCGGCGGGCGCTCTGGAGCGTCATCCCGGTCGCGAACAGCCGCTGAATGGCGAGGTCGTGAAGGTCGCGGGCGATCCGGTCGCGGTCCGCGAGCAGTGCCATCTGCTCGGAGTCCCGCCGCCGGTCCTCCAGTTCGAGCGCGAGCGCTGCCTGTCCCGCGAAGCCCGGCAGCGGTGCGGTCTCCGCCTCGGTGAACGCGGGCTCGCCCGCCCGGCGGGCGAGCACCAGTACGCCCCTGGCCCGTCCCGTACCGCCCACGGGGACGGCGACGGCGGGTCCGGAGCCGGGCCGGCGGGCCGGGCCGCCGGGCGTCTCCCCCTCCGGGGGGGGGGTCCGCGCGCCCCCCGCCCCCGCGGCGGGCCCCCGGCCCCCCCCGTCCCCCCGGCCCCGGGCCCTGGGGGGTCGCTCGCCTTTCTCCCCGAGCGCGAGCGCCTCGCGCAGCTCTCCGCCGGGCCCTGTGAGATAGACGACGCCCAGCCCGGAGGAGGTGATCCGGCGGGCCCGGTCGGTCATCATCTCCAGGACCTCGATCTCGGAGGATCCGGCGAGCAGCGCGCTGGTGAAGTCGGCGCTCGCGGTCAGCCAGCGCTCCCTGAGCCGGACCTTCTCGAAGAGCCGGGCGTTCTCGATGGCGATGCCGGCCGCGACCGCGAGGGTGGTGAGGACCGACTCGTCCTCGGCGTCGAACTCGCCGCCGCCGCGCTTCTCGGTCAGATAGAGATTGCCGAAGACCTCGTCCCGGACCCGGACGGGCACACCGAGGAAGGAGTGCATCGGCGGATGGTGGGCGGGGAAACCGGCGGACGAGGGGTGTTCGGACAGCTCCGCGAGCCTCAGTGTCTCGGGGTGCCGGATCAGCTCGCCGAGCAGTCCGTGGCCGGACGGCAGCTCGCCGATCCGCCGCCGGTCCTCCTCGCTGACACCGGCCGTCAGAAAGCTGGTGAGGTTCCGCTCCTCGCCGACGACGCCGAGCGCGCCGTACTCGGCGTCCACCAGGACGACCGCCGCCTCCACGATCCCGCGCAGCACCTGCGGCAGATCGAGTCCGCGTCCCACCGACAGCACGGCCTCCAGCAGGCCGTTGAGCCGGTCGCGGCTGCCGCGCACCTCTTCGACGCGCGAACGGAGTTCGCCGAGCAGTTCATCCAGCCCGAGGCGCGCGATGTCGCCCGCGCCGCCCTCGTCCGCACCCATGAGCCCTCCGAGACTCTCCACCCGACCCGGCCTGCCAGGAGCGCTTTCACCGTATCGCCCGTGCCCGCGACCCTCGCGGGCAGGGCCGTTCGGCCCTGTGGCCCGGTCCCGCCCGGCCCGCGCGGCGCGGGGGTCGCCCGCAGGATCCTCGAAAGCGTCAACCGGCCGCCGGAGGGCGGGTTCCCGGAGGCGGGATCGAGTACGGAGAGGGACGGTGGGCACCATGAGGACCACGATGAGCGCTCTGTCGACGGAGCATCGCGGCCGGCTGCTGGACATCGCGCGGGAGGTCCGCTTCGAGCAGGGGGCGAGGATTCTGGACGAGGGCGGTGTGCCGGACCGGTTCTGGATCGTACGGACCGGGCTCGTCACCCTCGATTTACGGGTCCCCGGCCGCCGAGCGGCGGTGGTCGATTCGCTCTCCCACGGGGAACTCGTGGGCTGGTCCTGGCTGTTCCCGCCCTCGGGGTGGCAGCTGGGCGCGGAGGCCATGACTCCGGTGCGGGCCCTGGAGTTCGACGCGGCCCGGGCCCGGCGGCTGTGCGAGGCGGACCCCTGGCTGGGCCGCGAGGTCGCGATGTGGGTCGGCTCGGTCCTCGCCCACCGGCTGCGCGCGGCGCGGACCCGGCTCCCGGCGATGTACGCCCCGCACTGAAACGGAGCCTTCCAGGACACACAGGGCCGAACGGCCCCTGTCGCCCACGCCGGTGACCAGGCACTCTCGTAACGTACAGTCAAGATCCAGGGAGCCACTCACGTGACCGCGACACCCGCCTTCTCTCCAGAGCGCCCCATCCGGGTCTTCCTCCTCGACGATCACGAGGTGGTACGGCGGGGTGTGCACGATCTGCTCGGCTCCGAGCCGGACATCGAGGTCGTCGGCGAGGCGAGCACGGGCGAACAGGCGCTGGTACGGGGTCCGGCGCTGCGCCCGGACGTGGCGGTGCTCGACATCCGGCTGCCGGACGGCGACGGGATCACGGTCTGCCGGGAGCTGCGGTCGCGGCTGCCGGGCACCGTCTGTCTGATGCTGACCTCGTTCGACGACGACGACGCCCTGCTCGACGCGATCATGGCGGGCGCGGCGGGGTACGTCCTCAAGCAGATCAAGGGCTCGGACCTGGTGACGGCGGTCCGTACCGTCGCGGCCGGGCAGTCGATGCTGGACCCGGCCACCACGGCCCGGCTGATGAACAGCCTCCGCGCGCCGGAGGAGCCGCCCGCCGGGGAGTCGCAGCTCGGCCATCTCTCCGCCCGGGAGCGGGAGATCCTGGCCCTCATCGGCGAGGGGCTGACCAACCGGCAGATCGGCGAGCGGCTCTATCTCGCCGAGAAGACCGTCAAGAACCACATCTCCCGGCTGCTGGCCAAGCTCGGCGTGGAGCGCCGGATCCAGGCGGCCGTCCTCGCCACGCAGTTCGGCCACCCGTCGTAGCGCGGCGGCCGATCCCGGGGACGGGCCCGCCGGTGACCGCGGGAGAAGGGTTCAGACCCGTTCCAGCGGGCGGTGGGGAAGGGGCGGGGCCTCGACCCGGACCGCATCACCGGGGCGGACGGTCCCGCCGTGGCGGACCACCGCCATGACACCGGACTTGAAGGTGAACCCGCCGGACACGGGGTCCATGGCGAAGACCTCCCCGAGGAGCCCCTTCCGGAAGTCGTTGATCTTCGCGCAGGGGTTGCGCAGCCCCGTCACCTCCAGCACCGCCCGCTCTCCGAGGTGGAGCAGGGCTCCGGTGGGCAGGCCCAGCAGATCCACCTCGCGTGTGGTGATGTTCTCGCCGAGCTGCCCGGCGGAGACCTCGAAGCCCTTGCGGGCGAGTTCGTCGAAGAGTTCCTCGTGCATCAGATGGACCTGGCGCAGATTGGGCAGGTCCGGCTCATAGGTCATGCGGAACTGATGGCGGATCGTCTTACCCGCGTGGACGTCCCCTTCCACCCCGAGTCCCGCGAGCAGCGTGATGGAATCCCGATTGGTCTTGCTGAACGTGTACGTCTCATCACGGCTCACAGCGGTTATCCGACCAGTCATCGCCTTCTCCTGCCTGTCGTCGTTCCCCCGGTCGATCCCGACGATACGGCGGCGCGGGGAAGCGTAGGGGCGTACGGAAAACCGGTTTCGCGACCAATCCCCGGGGCGGTACGTTGCCGATCATGAAGTAACGCATCACGCAGGCAACTCGGCCCCGCCGAACGCCGTCCGAGCCCTCGCTCCGGCGTTCGTCCGCCGTGCCCCGAGCGCGTCCGTACGTCACTTCACACGATCAGGATCCTTATGAACGACGCTGTTTTTGTCTCCCGTGTCGCCGAACGGCTCGCCGCGCTGCCCTCCGTGGAGGCGGTCGCCCTCGGCGGCTCGCGTGCACAGGGCACGCACACCCCGGAGAGCGACTGGGACTTCGCCGTCTACTACCGGGGCGGCTTCGACCCGGACGATCTGCGGGCCGTCGGCTGGAAGGGCGAGGTCTCCGAAGTGGGCGGCTGGGGTGGCGGGGTCTTCAACGGCGGGGCGTGGCTCACGGTCGAGGGGCGGCGGGTCGATGTGCACTACCGGGATCTCGACGAGGTCGAGCACGAGTGGGCCGAGGCGCGGGCCGGGCGGTTCCGCTGGGAGCCGCTGATGTTCCATCTGGCGGGCATCCCGAGCTATCTGGTGGTCGCCGAACTCGCCCTCAACCAGGTGGTGCACGGCGCTCTGCCCCGGCCCTCCTATCCCGGGGCGCTGCGCGCGGCGGCCCCGGGTGTGTGGCGCGAGCGGGCGGAGCTGACGCTCGGCCACGCGCGGGACGCCCATGCTCCGCACGGTCGGACGGCCGAGGTAGCGGGGGCGCTGGCGACGGCCGCGATGCTGACGGCGCACGCGGTGCTGGCGGCGCGCGGGGAGTGGGTCACCAATGAGAAGCGGCTGCTGGAGCGGGCGGGGCTGCGGGGGATCGACGCGATCGTGACCGGGCTGCGGCCGGGGGCGAAGGCTCTGGCGGAGGCGATCGGGGAGGCGGAGAAGCTGTTCCGGGCCGGGTGACCGGGCCCCGGAGGGGGAGGCGTGCCATGGACACCGGAGCAGGATTCGAACCTGCGTCCACCCGGGTACAGCCGGGCGCTCCACCGCAGAGCTTCCCGGTGTCCATGAGCCGTACGACGGGGGCAGGGCTCGAACCTGCGTCCAACCGGTCCGCAGCCGGCCGCTCCACCGCTGAGCTTCCCCGTCACGGGCAATCCTGCCCGCCGGGCCCGGAGGGCGTCAAAACAATTGACCGGTCGCGGATCGCGGATCAGGGGTTCGGGGACTTCCCGCCGCGCCCGGAGAAGAATCCGGCGGAGCACAGCAGGGTCGCGAGCATCGGATTGGCCACGGTCACCCCGTGGACCAGCTCGGGGGTCGGCCGGAACGGGACCGGGCGCACGGATCCGCGGGCGCGGGTCCAGCCGTCGCGCTCCGGGTCGACGCCGTGGCGGCGGCAGACCTCGGCGACGAGGGACTCGGGGCACTCCTCGCGGCCGTGCAGCACCTCCCAGGGCAGCGGGAGTTCGGCCCACACCGCGGTGTCCACGTGCAGTCCGCCGCCGGTGGAGCGGTGCCAGGCCGCCACGTCCGCCGCGACGAGCATCAGCACCTTGCCGGGGCAGATCCGCTCGACGACGTCCTCGGCCCCCATCGCCCGCAACAGGGAGAGCCAGTGGCCGCGCGCCTGATTCCAGGCCCGGGCCGCCTGGTTCCAGGTGGTGGAGTCGTCGCCATGCCGGACGATCATGCTCGTACGCTCCAGCGGCCCGCGCCGCCAGACGGCTTCGAGCTGTTCGGCGACGTCGAGCAGGATCCGGTGCCAGCGGCCGAGCAGCAGCCCGCGCTGTTCGTCGGTGAGCTGCTTCAGCACCTGCTCGGTGGGGTGGACATGGGCGATCGCGAACCATCCGGCCGTCCGCGGATCCAGCCGGTCGAACAGGGCGGCGGCGACCTTGTCGTACGGCTGCTGCTGGCCGAAGACGGTGAACTCGCTGCGGAGATTGGCCCGTGCGGTGAGGTAGGCGACGAACGCCGCCGTGCCGTGGTCGGCCGCGAACTCCTCGTACGACAGCCGGGTCGCCAGCCCGCTCTTGCCGACCATCGTGATCTCGCGCTTGCGCTGCTCGGCGATGATCCGGGCGAGTTTGGCCTCCATCCGGCGCAGCAGCCGGAACCGCTTGTTGTACTGCCGCTTGGACATCTCGCCGAGTCCGGCCTCGGCGCGCTGTTCCCGGTTGAGCCGGTCGGCGTGGAAGTCGCTGTGCCCGTACTCCTTGCGTATCTCCTCGCCGGCGGTCCTGATCACGGCCTCGATCCGCTCCGGGTCGTCGCCGCAGGACTCCGGGAGGGCCGGGACGGCGCGGAACAGCCCGGCGGAGGTGGCGAGCTGGCGCTGTGCGCCGACCGGCCGGGCGAAGTCCTCCATCATCGAGGTGTATCCGTGCCACAGATTCCGCAGCGAGGTGCGGGTGGCCCTGTCGAGGGCCTTGCCCGTCGGCCGGTCGAGCGCGCCGGGGGTCGCTTCGAAGAGGTCGCGGATCAGCTGGGCCACGTCCTCGGGGCGCTTGCGCAGACCGAGCGAGGCATGCAGCTCCCGCAGGAGCTGCTCGGTGTTCGGGGACATGCGGGCAATCTTGACATCCGGGACCGGTCGGCTCCAGCGGATATGGTCCGCCGCCGCCCGGCCCCGGGGGCTTCGAGGGGTGTACGGCGGGGCAGGGCGGGGCTTCGAGGGCACGGCGGGGCGGGGCTCAGCCGCCGTCCCCCGTGTTCACCTCCAGCACGCAGTGGCGCAGTTCGTAACTGCCGATGGCCTCGATGAAGCCGACCGTCGGCGGGCTCGCCATCCGCACCCCGGGCAGGGCGAACAGCCGGCTGAGGAAGACATCCGTCTCCAGGAGCGCGATGTGCAGCCCCGGGCACTTGTGCGGACCGTCGCCGAAGGCCAGCCCCGGCACCCCGGCGCCCTTCATGGCGCGCCCGGGACGCAGACAGCCCGGCCGCGCCCCGACGGTCCGCTCGTCGGCGTTGGCCCGGTCGAGCAGGATGTCGATCCGGTCGCCGGCCGGGACGGTGAGTCTCCCGCCGTCGGCGCCGGGCAGCTCCAGGGGTTCGGTGGTACGGCGGCTGAGACGGCCCACCACCGGTTCGAGCCGCAGGATCTCCCCGAGCACCGCGAGTCTGCCGGGCTCGTCCGCCGCCCGGTAGTGCGCCAGCAGACCGGCGTCGGAGAACAGATGCCAGGCCGCCGCGCCGATGAACTCCCGGGTGGTGACCATGCCCGCCGCCGCGAAGGTGAGGCACTCCCCGAGGATCTCCGTGTTCGAACAGCCGTCGTCGATGAGGTGGGAGATCAGATCGTCCCGCCGGACGCGGCGGCGGGCCCGCACGGCGGGGCGCACATCGCCCAGGTACACCCGCAGCCAGTTGGTGTTCTGCCGCAGCGTCCAGTGGAGACCGTGCCAGCTCGTCAGTCCCGGTGTGCCGAACCGCTCCGGGAAGAAGCGCTCCAGCCGTTCCTTGATGCCGGGTCTGCCGTCCGTCAGACCGATGACCGCGCAGGCCACCTCGATCGCGAGATCGAAGCTGAGGTCGGACAGCCGCGCCCGGCCGTCGGCCCGGAGCCGGTCGATCCGCGCCTGTGCGACACGGACCATGATCTCGCGGTAGTGCTCGTCGACGCGGCGCGGGGTGAAGAACCGCGCGGTCTGACGGCGGTGTTCGCGATGCTCGGGACCGTCCCGGTAGAGCACCGGCCGCCGAACGCCCTTCGGCAGCTTCTCCACCATCTCGATCCCGAGCCCCGCCTGCACGGTCGCCGTACTGCGCAGCACGGTCCGCGCCTCCTCGTACCCGCGTATCTCCCACACCCCGTCGTCGCCCCGCACGACGGGACACTCCCCCGCCGTCCCGTCCCGCTCGATCCTGCGGAACCCGAACCCCTCGTCCGCCCCCGCCCCGGCCCCGGCCCCGAATTCACCCGGCTCACCGCCCATGTGCGGCACCTCCCTCTCCCGGGTGGTTCCTTCCCGCCGCGACGGCGCGGGAAGCGGGTGACGGCGGGGGCAGGGGGACCCGGGCCAGATGATGCTGGAGCCGGGCGTGGCGGAACTGGTAGAAGGCTCCGTTGCGGCGCAGTACGCCCCGTTGGCGGGCGTCCTTCAGGAAGGCGCTCACGGCCCATGGCAGCCGGCCGGTCAGCGGCAGCCAGCCGCGCGCCAGGATCACCCAGCGGCCCCAGGCGGTCAGCGCGAGCGCGGCCCCGAGCGCGCCCCCGAATCCGGCCAGGGCCCCGTTCCGCAGCCCCAGGGCGGGGGTCCACACCATGGGGCTGCCCCAGAGGTACTGGGGCAGCAGACCCGCCATGATCCAGCTCCCGAGCAGGATGAGAAGCCCGAACACCGCTCCGAGCACCAGCGCCTGACGGAGCACCGTCGCGCGGTTGGTCCTCAGCAGACCGGTGGGGCTGGTGGCCTCCTCCGTGTCGATGGGCTCCTCGAACCAGGCCGTGGAGCCGAGGACGAGCGCGGCCGCGATGCCGACCACCAGGCCCCAGAATCCCGCGTTCAGCACCCTCTCCAGTATCCAGAACGGCTCCTGGCGGGCGACCGCGTCCACCGCTCCGGAGAACAGATGGCTGGTGGCCGGAGCCGTCATCCCCGCCCCGAAGCCCGCCATGAACCGGGGCAGGGCCCTCGGGCGGACCCGCCCGGTCCGCCGGCCGCGGAGGCTCAGCCGTACGCGGGACGGCTGGAAGATGCCGCCGGTGAACCTGGTCGCGGCCCCGTGCGCGAGGCCGAGGGGCAGCCCGGTCACGGCCCCATTGACCAGCCCGCTCACCAGGATGGCCAGGAGTCCGTACCCGCCCACCCCGTTGACCAGGCAGGACAGCAGTCCGTACACCAGCGCGGTGGCGGTCCCGACCAGCACCATGCGCGAGGCGAGGGACATGGTGGTGCCGAGCTGCCACCAGGCCAGATCCTGGGTACGGAGCTCGTCGAGATGCCGGGCGAGGAAACTCAGCCAGCGGTGGGCCTCCTCGCCGCTCCATCTCCGGGGGTCCTCGGGAAGATCCCGGGAGTACACGGCCGGGACGAGGCGTCGCAGCAGGTGTTCCTCCACCGCCGTCCGGTCGGCGAAGCGGCGGACCCCTCCCTGTTCGGCGAGGAGTTCCGCGGGATCGGCCGCGGTGTCCGCGTAGGCGGTACGGGCGAGCCATGCCATCAGCGGGGTGGACAGCGCCTGGGCCACCGGTCCGCCGGGGGCGCTCTCCATCTCGGCGAACAGGGGATCCCAGCCGGCGGTTCGGGCGGGGATCGTGCTCACCCGCAGATAGGCCCGCAGCTCGGCCGGGTCCAGCGGGCACAGCTCGACCACCGCGGCGGCCTTGAGCACCGCGCCCTCCACTGTCCGCTGGTACTCGTCGGCCCGGCAGGTCAGCACCAGCGGCTCGCCCCGCCCCAACTGCCGGCCCAGGGCCGCCAACGCCTCCAGCCGCACCTGCGGGGGCATCTCGTCCAGCCCGTCCAGCACCGGCAGCACCCGTCCGGAGGCGATCAGCTCCCGGCCGAGGGTCGCTCCCGAACCCGACCGGGTGCGCAGCGCGGGGTCGTCCTCGGCCAGCCGGCGGGCCATCCAGGAGTACAGGGTCTCCCGGGCCGGGTGCCAGGACCCCAGCGAGAGGAGAACGGGCACCCGGTCCCCCTCCTGGCGGTGGTCGAGGAGGTGCAGCACCAGATTCAGGGCGAGGACGGTCTTGCCCGCTCCCGGTGCGCCGAGGATCACGAGCCGCTGTGAGGCCACCCGGTGGAAGACGGCCGCGATGCCGTCGTCGTCCGTCCGGCCGTCCCCGTGCAGCCGTCCGGACAGATCCACCGGTTCGCCCCGGTCGGGGGCGCCGTTGATCGCCTCCCAGTGGTCCATCACCGGCCGTGCGGTGTTCTCCCATCGCAGCGGGAGCGGCCAGGGCGCCTGGAGCTGGAGGGCCGTCTCCTCCCTGCGCCACTGCTCGGCCACCGCGGTGGCCAGTGTCTCGGCCAGCTCCGCCACCGGCCGCGGTCCGTTCGGCTGTCCGGCCATGGAGCCCAGTACGACGAGGGCCGTGGCCGCCATCAAGAGGAGGACCGCGAGGGTGGTGCGCTGTTCCATCCAGGCGATGAACGGCGGCGGGCGCTCCTCCATCCACTCGCTGAGAGGGCCGAAGTAGATCGGCAGCCACATGCCCAGCACCGCCGTCGCGATGAGCAGTCGGCGTCGCCCCCGTGGACGGCCGGGACGGTTTCTACGCACCCGCTGCTCCGGCCCGTCCGCCGGAGCCGTCCGCCTCACGCACAGTCAACCGCGCCCCCGTCTCTCCGCTCCGGGCGATGGCGCCCGGCCCGCCGACTCCCCATCGGCTTTCTCATTCTGTCCGGCCGCCGGTACCGGAAGGACGGGAATGCCTGATTCGTTATACGGAGGCCGGACTGTCAGGGTTTCGCGGGGTCTCCGTCCCCCATGGCGACCCACCAGATTCCGTCGTCGCGGGTCAGCTCGACGACCTGCCGACCGCCTCCGCCGAAGCGGAGTTCCACCTGGGCCAGGTGAGGGACGACAGGCTCCCGCACGACGGCCCGCACGGGGTGTTCGGCGGCCTCCCCGTATTTTTTGATCCAGTCGCGGGCCTGCGCCTCGCGACCCGTGAACCAGGGCGCGCCGACTTCGGCCAGCTGATCGCCGTCACCGGTGAGCAGTCGCTGAACGTAGACCCTGACCAACTCGCCGACGTCCTCGGCGGTTTCCCGGGTGTCGGGGTAGCGGGAGTCCTCGGCGCGGACCTCGACCCGTACCGCCGGACTGTCCCGGAGGCCGTAGGGCGTGGTGTCCCTCGCGACCCACCAGAGGCCACCGGCGGTGCCGATGCCCGCGAAGGCGACCGCGACGGCGGCCCGGCGGCGGGCGGGAGTAGTCAGTAACATGCCGGCTTCACTCTCACGATCATTTCTTGGGGGCCTTTGCCGCACGGGGAGATGCGCTCGCCGGACAACTGGTTCGGACGACCGGCATCACGGATCGGTGTCATCGCCGACCTGGTGTCGTTCGGCGCGGGTCCCCGGAGGGCGCCATGAGACGATATGTCTGATGATCTTGAGAGAGGCGCCGTGACCGTGGGCGGCGTGAGGAGTCGGGTGTGAGTGCGGGTGGGGGGCCGGGCGGTTCGTCCGTGTCCGACGAGGAGTGGGAGCGATTCCTGCGGGAATCGGTGGACGGCGCTCCGGGCGCGCCCGAGGAGCCGTCGGCGCGGGCCAGGCTGGTGACACGGCGGCTGCGGGAGAACCCCGGGAAGCCGGAGGCGTGGCGTGCGTACACTCCGGCCCGGCCGAGGCGGAGGCTGAGGCTGAGGACGGCGTCGTACGCGGCCGGGCTGGTGTGCGCGATCGCCCTGCTCGTGGTGGCTCTGGCACCGGGGCGGGTGGCGGGCTGGTTCGGCGGTGACGGAGCCGGGGCCGGAGCCGGGGAGCCCCCGGCCGCGGAGGCGGAGGCGGCTCCGCGGCCTTCGGTCGAGGAGCCGTTCAGGGGGTCACCGGCGGCGCGCTGGGCGAGCGGCACGGCCGGGATCACGGTGCCCGCGGCCCGGGCCACCGGATGGATGAGCGCGGCACAGGTCGAGCGGGCCCTCGGCCGGAGCCTGGACTTCCTCGCCGCGTCCAGCCTGGATCCGGCGGTACTGCGCGGCGAGCGCCCCGAGCGGGCGATCGCCCTGATCAACCCGCGTCAGCAGGACGTCAAAAGCTATCTGTCGACCGCGTTCCGGGCCCCGGACGAGAAGAACGACCCGCTCCTGCTCTTCAGCCGGTTCGACGACACCCGCGTCCGCCTCGTCGGCGACGAGGTCAGAACCCGCGGCCGCATCACCTATCGGGAGGGCGAGCGCGGCGCCCTCCGGGTGACCGCCGACGTCACCTATGTGTACCCGGTCGGACCGGCCGCGGGCGGCGACGAGGTCACCCGTACGATCGTGCGGCGCGAAACGGTGCTGAGCTGGGACGACCCCGCCAAAGTGCGCACCGGTCCCGGGACTTTCTCCCTCGTCTCGTACTCGGCCGACATGACCAACGGCGGCTGCGGCCCCACCACCGGCTACCTCACCCCGCGGTTCGGCGCCGACCGACCGGCCGAGGCCGGGGCAGGTCCCGAGGTCGACCCGTACGACCGCGGTACGCCCATGGCCGAGCGGATGCGTGAGTCCGACGGCGGGGAGTGCGGGATCGCCACACGGTCCTGAGCGTGCGGCGAACGCGATCCCGATCCCGACTCCGGCGGGCGCCATGCCGTGCACCGCTCCGGTCGGCGACATGCCTCCCGAGTACTGCCGGTAGCGGGGGCCGGCCCCACACCCGATCGACCGGACAGCCGGATGGCCGGGAGAGCGCCGTGTCGGCGACGGTGAGGGCTGTCCCGGTAAATCGCCCACAGTAAAGGTGAGATCGTGCGCATTCTCACGGCCGCCGCCGTCGCACTGGCCCTCGTCGGCGGAGCCGCGCCGACCGTGACCGCGGCCGCCCCGCACCCGACCGCCGACGGAATCTGGCGCATGGACGGCTACGGCACAGTGCTGTCAATCCGGAACGGAACACTCCAGGAGTACCAGACCACCGCCGTCGGCTGTCTTGAGGGCGACTCCGCGCAGCGGACCGGTCCCGGCGCCTACACCACGCCCGACGGCACGGTCCTCACGGTGCGGACCCGAGGGGATCGCGACCGCGGGTCCGTGCGGGCGGACGGCTCCGTCGGCGACCGGAACCTGCGCCGGATACCGGAGTTGCCTGACGTCTGCACCCGTCCGGCCCCCAAGGGGCCACTCGCCGCCTTCGACGTCTTCTGGCAGTCCTTCGAGGAGAACTACCCCTTCTTCTCCGCCAAGGGCATCGACTGGCACGCCGTCCGCGACCGATACCGGCCCACCGTGCACACGAGGACGACCAGGGACGAGCTGTACGCCGTCTTCAGCGAGATGGTCAAGCCGCTCCACGACTCCCATGTCGCCGTTCAGGACGGCGACCGCGTCTTCGCACAGGGCCGCCCCGGCACCGTCCTGCCCACCCCGGAGTTGGACGCCAAGGTCAAGACGTTCATCGTGACGCACAGTCTCAAGAACGCGCGGAACCTCCAGGACTTCGCCAACGGACGCATCACCTACGCCGACCTGCCCGGCGGGCAGGGCTACTTGCGGATCTCCGGCTTCGGCGGATACGCGGGCGCGGGCGCCCCCTACGCCGCCCAGCTGGCCGAGCTCGACAGGGCGCTGGACACGATCCTCAGCCATGAGCGCACCCGGCGTCTGAAGGGCCTCGTCATCGACCAGCGGGTCAATGGCGGCGGCTCCGACGCCCTGGGCATCCGCATCGCCGGACGTCTCACCGACACCCCCTACCTCGCCTACTCCAAACGAGCCCGCAACAACCCCACCGACCCCACCCGGCACACCCGGCCCCAGCCCGTATATGTCACACCCGCCCAAGGTCCCCGTTACACCGGGCCGGTCGCCATGCTGACCAGCGGCTCGACCGTCAGCGCGGGAGAGACCTTCACCCAGGCCCTCATGGACCGGCCCGGCGGAACGGTCCGGATCGGGCAGCCCACACAGGGCGTCTTCTCGGACGTCATGATGCGGAGGCTCCCCAACGGCATGTCCGCCTGGCTGCCGAACGAGGAATTCCTGACCCGGTCGGGCAGGACCTTCGACGGCACGGGCATTCCACCGCACCTCACTGAGCCGGTCTTCACCGAGGAAGAGTTCGACAAGAAGCGGGACTCGGCCTTCTCCAGGGCTCTCGACGTCCTGCGGACGCCCCGGCGTGTGGACCCCGAGCGCCCGGGTCCGTCACTGGTGGGGGATCACCGCGACGGGTGAGGCCGCGTGGTGGAGGGCGGCGTGGGCGACGGATCCGATGCGGCCGCCGAAGGGGGTGGCCCGGCGGATGCGGCGGCCGACGATCAGGAGGGAGGCTTGGCCGGAGGCGTCGACGAGTTGGTCGACGGCTTTGCCGGGGAGGGCCTGTTCGACGACCTCGACCGAGGGGTGGCGCCGCCGCCAGGGGTCCAGGACGGTGCTGAGGGTGCGGGACTCGATGTCGCCGAGCTGGGCGTTCAGCTCGGGGTCCGGGGGCAGTCCGTAGGCGAAGTAGGGCGGGAGGTTCCAGCTGTGGACGACATGGAGAGGGGATCCGGCGCGTACGGCGGCCTCGAAGGCGAAGTCGATCAGGGCCTCGTCGGGGGCGTTGGCGTCGAGACCGAGCACGACGGGGCCCTCGGCCCGCTCGGCGGCCGGCTCCTCCTCGCCCTGGGGTGCGCGGACCAGGACCACCGGCCGCTCGGCGCGGGCCACGACCGCCTGGCCCACGGATCCGAGGAGGAAGCCGCCGAGGCCGCCGAGCCCCCGGGAGCCCAGGACCAGCAGCTCGGACTCCTCGGCCGCCTCGGTGAGGATCTCGGCGGGACGGCCCGCGACCTGCTCCCAGGTGACATCGAGTTCGGGGTGGCGGCGCAGCAGCAGCTCGGCCGTCTCCCGGGGGATCCGCTCGGTCACGGACGCCTCGGGCCACGGCTGGGTCTCGCCGCCGATGAAGGGCGCCTGGAGCAGGGGGGTCGTCTCGCGCACATGGATCAGTCTCAGCGGCAGCCCGCGCAGCTTCGCCTCGTGGGCCGCCCATACGGCGGCGGCCAGGCTCTCTCGGGAGCCGTCGAGACCGGCGGTGACGGTGCGGGACATGGTGCACACCTCCTGGAACGATGGGATCCGTCGCTCGATCCCCTCTTCTTCCAGCATGCGGGCACCGCCGCACCGCTGCGAGGGCCACAGGTCCCCGTACGGCGGACGCGGGTCCCGGGCCAGGGACCGGACGGCCCGTCCGAAGGGCCCCGGAGAGGCTGCGGGCGGGCGGCGGAGCTTGACCTTCAAGTCGGCTGAAGGCCCAGAATCGCGGGCATGGACGGCACCACCGAACGACTGACCATCAGCGCCTTCGCCCGACGCGTCGGCCTCGCGCCGAGCGCGCTGCGCTTCTACGACGACTGCCGGGTCCTCCCGCCGGTGTCCGTGGACGAGACGACCGGCTACCGCTACTACAGCCCGGACCAGGAGGAACGCGCCGTGCTGCTGCGCGGGCTGCGCGGCGCCGGGCTGCCGCTGGCCGAGGTCTCCCTCGTCCTGGACGGTGATCCGGCGCGGGCCCGTGCCGTGCTGGAGCACCACCGGGAACGGGAGCGGGAGCGGACCCGGGCGGCCGATGCCACGATCGCTTCGGTGCTGCGCGCGCTGGGCGGGGCCGGGGAGCGGACCTGGGCGACGCTCGGCGGCGCGGAGCTGGCGAGCGCGGCCCGTCAGGTCGCGCCGGCGGCGGGGCGGGATCCGGAGCGTCCCGTCCTCGGATGCGTACTGGTCGAGATCGACGACGGCGAGGTGCGGTTCGCCGCCACCGACCGCTACCGGCTGTCCCTGCGCACGCTGCGGCCCTCGGCGGTACGGGGACCCTCGCGGCGGCTGCTGCTGACGGCCGCCGACCTCGTGGCGCTGGGGGTCTGGGCGGCCCGGGCCGCCGATGTGACCCTGGAGGCGGGCCCGGACGGGATCGTCGCCCACGGCGGCGGCCGAAGTCGCGAACTCGAACCCGCGGAGGGCGGGTTCCCCGCGTACCGCGAGATGCTGGCGGCGCTGGCCCCGCCCGCGCACCGGCTGATCGTGGACCGGGCCGCGCTCCTCGGCGCCGTCGAGGGCAGCGGCGATGCCCGTGCCGTCGTGCTGCGGCCGGGGCCCGACCGGCTGTCCGTGGGGCTGCCGGACGGATCCCGTACGACCGTGCTGCCCGCCGTGCGCCAGGACGGGGGAGCCCCCCGGGTCGCCTTCGACCCCGCCGTGCTGGGGCCCGCCCTGGAGGCGGGCGTCGGCCCCGACGCTCTGCTGGAGATCGCCGCCCCCGATCGGCCCGTCGTGGTGCGCTCCGCCGACCAGGGCGATTTCACCGCCCTGGTCATGCCCGTCGCGCTCGACACCCCCGGAAGGACTCGCTCGTGAACCCGGAGAACCCCGTCGTCCGGCTGTGCGCGCGAGGCATGCGGGCGGAGGCGGAGGGCCGCGCCGACGAGGCCGCCGGACTGTTCCTGCGGGCCTGGGAGGCGGCCGAGGACGACTACGAGGCCTGTGTCGCCGCGCACTATCTCGCCCGGCACCAACCCACGGCGGAGGAGACCCTGCGCTGGAACCAGGAGTGCCTGGACCGGGCCGACCGGGTGGGCGACGAACGGGTCCGGCCGTTCTACCCCTCGCTGCACGGCACGATGGGCAGGGCCTGGCTCGATCTGGGCGACGCGGTGCGCGCCCGGGCGCACTTCGAGGCGGCGGCGGCCCGGCTGGACGATCTGCCGCCGGGGCAGTACGCGGAGTGGCTGCGGCTGTGCGTCGCCCGGGGGCTGCGCGCCACCGCCTGGGAGACGGCGGCGGACGAGCCGCTGAGGGCGCTGCTGGAGCGGCTGTGCGCCCGGGCCGATCTCGATTCGCTGGGGCTGCTGCTCCCGGCGTATCTGGGTGGTCTGGGCCGGCCGGAGGACGCGGAACGGCTGACCGCCGCGCTGCGCATGCTCCACTCGGAGCGCCGGCTTCCGGAGGCCGAGCAGTCCGCGCTGGGCGAGGCGATCGCCCAGCGGGAGGCCGGCTGAGCCCCGCGAGCGGGACGGGCCCGTGCCCGGAGGTCACTCTCCGGGCGCGGTCTCCGGGGCTTCCGGGGTCTCCGGGGTCTCCGCGGCCTTCTCGAAGACGAGCCGGCTCCAGCGCACCCCGCTCCGGCCCAGCCGGTCGTCGCCGCCGGACCGGTGTATCCGCCGCAGCCCGTGCTGGGCGGCGAGCGCCTCCGTCTCGTCGGCCGAGACGTCGAACATCCGCCGGTCGCGCGGCGGTTCCCCGTGCCGGAGGGTCATGAGCAGCCGGCCGCCGCCGGTCAGCAGCCCGGCGACGCGCTCCATGGCGAACGGCCGCTCGTCCTCGTCGAGATGCATCCACACCGCGGAGAGCAGCAGCAGCTCGAACGGCCCCTCGACCCGGCTCAGTCCGGGCAGCGCGTCGGCCACCCACTCCACCGGCTGCTGATGCAGCCGGGCCGCGACCGCCCTCATCTCGCGCACGGGCTCCACCGCCGTCACCCGGTATCCCCGCCGGGCGAGCGCCGCCGCGTCCCTCCCGGTCCCCGCGCCGATGTCCGCCGCCCTGGCGGGCGCGCCCGGCAGGAACGACAGCATCCCTTCGTACAGCCCGTCAAAGGTGAGCGCCTCATACCGGTCCGCCAGCGCCTGCGCGTACTGCTCGTAGTACCACTGCACGCCGGGCTGCGCCTCTGTGTACGTCCCGCCCGTCTCCCCCATGCTGTTCATACCCCCAACCCTACGAGCCCCCACCGACACCGGCCAGGCCCGGCCCCCCGGGGGGCCGGTCACGGCGGCGGCGGAATTCACGACGTCGCGCCGGAGCGCCCTCCGGGCCAGACCGTGATGTCGAACGTGACGAACTTGCCATCGTTACGCGTCTGCGGGGCCTCCCGGACGGTCACGAGAGCCACATGCTCGTTCCTCTGCACACAGATGCGGGTCCCGCCGGTCAGTGCGGAGTTTCTGATGACATCGGTGTACCTCGTGTCGGCCCGGCATTCCTCCAGCGTGCCTTTCTGTCCCGGGTCGAGTTTGACCATCTGCCCCCTGGACCGGAGCCCGACACCGCTGTTGTAGGAGAGGTCGCTGTTTCCCCCCTCGCGCAGTTGGATCGGGTTGTCCGAGAGCAGCAGGTAGTAGCCGGTGGGCATCCTGATGTCCGTCTTGGTGACTGGGGCGGCGCCCCCCGCCGACGATCCGTCCGAGCCGGAAGAGGCGGTTCCGGCAGAGCCGGTGGGAGATGAGGCGGGAGGCTCGGCCTCGATCGTCCGGGTCACCGTGACCGTGGGCTGGGCCGTCGGCGCGAGAGCCCGGGCGGTCGGCGAGTTGACGACCACCGGAAGCCCGAAGAACCCGAACAGCAGACCGGCCACGCCGGTGAGTGCGGAGAGCACGGCCGCCCACTCTCCGATACGCCGGGCCGGAGGCTGCCCGTGGGCAGCCGGCGGCGGACTGCCCGGCGGCGGCGAGGCAGGAGGTGACCCGGGGCCGCCGGCACTTGATCCGCTCATCCACGTTCTCCTTCGGTAGAGTTACACCATTCGATGACACAACTTGGCTGCACAATGGCCCAGTTGAACTCTATTGAGACAGTCGCCCTCCCGGCACGGTTTCACTCACCCCGGCCGAGGGAGATCACCCCGCGACACGGAGCAACACGGTCCGGGCGAAAGCCTCCGCCTCGGGCCGACGACACCCCGGGCTCGTGGACGGCCGAGCGGCGCGCACACGGAGGCACTCCCCCGGTCGGGTGATTCGCCCCTCGTCCGGGAGGCCGCCGGGATGCGGTGCCGGACGGCGGGAGGGACCGTGGTCACCAAAGGCCGCCCGCCGCCCCGCCCGGGGCGGCGTCCGACGGGGAGATGGGGAGATGGAACATGGCGACAGCACAGGCCGCGCCCGCGCCGCACGCACCGGGGGGCCCCGGCCCGGCGGCCGTCCCCGTCAGGGCCGCGGTGGTACGGGGGAAGGGGGAGCCCTTCGCACTGGAGGATCTCGAACTCGACGCGCGGATGCGGCCCGACGAGGTGCTGGTCAGGGTGGTCGCCACGGGCGTGTGCCAGACCGATCTGCACGCGCGCGACCAGCGGCCTCCCGTCCCGCTGCCCGCGGTCCTGGGGCACGAGGGCGCGGGGTTCGTGGAGCGGGTGGGCGACGCGGTCACCGCGGTCGCGGCGGGTGACCGGGTGGTGATGTCGTACCAGGCGTGCGGCCACTGCCGGTCCTGTCTGAGCGGGGCTCCCGCCTACTGTGTGCGGGCCTTCCCGCTCAACTTCGGCGGCTCCCGGCCGGACCGTACCAACGCGCTCAGCCGCGCGGGCGGCGAGCCGGTCCACGGCCACTTCTTCGGGCAGTCCTCGTTCTCGACCCATGCCCTCGCCACCGAGCGCAATGTGGTGAAGGTGGGCGACGAGGTGCCGCTGGAGCTGCTCGGCCCGCTCGGCTGCGGTCTCCAGACCGGCGCGGGCGCGGTGCTGAACTCGCTGAAGGTGCCCGCCGGGGCGTCCCTGGTCGTCCTCGGCTCCGGGGCGGTCGGACTGGCCGCCGTGATGGCGGCGCGGATCGCGGGCGCGGGGAAGATCGTGGCGGTGGACATCGTCCCGGGGCGGCTCGATCTCGCGCGGGAGCTGGGGGCCACCCACACGGTCCACGCCGGGGAGGAGGACACCGCCGCCCGGATCGCGGAGATCACCGGCGGCGGCGCGGACTTCGTCCTGGAGATCACGGCCCGCCCCGAGATGCTCACGCTCGCCGTCGACGCGCTCGCCCCGCTGGGCACGGCCGCCCTGATCGGCGGAGCGCCCCCCGGCACGCACGCGCCCGTCAATATGAGCGCGCTGCTGGGCGGGCGCTCCGTGCGCGGCATCGCGCAGGGCGACTCGGTGCCCCGGCTGTTCATCCCCCGGCTCATCGACCTCCACCGGGCCGGGCGGTTCCCCTTCGACCGGCTGATCTCCTTCTACGGCTTCGAGGAGATCAACCGGGCCGTCGCCGACGCCCGGAGCGGGGCCGTGGTCAAACCCGTGCTGCGCATCGGCTGAGGTGAGGAAGGCGCGCGGTCAGGGAACGGGCACGCCCGCCCTGACCGCGCTCAGCGCCCTGGCGACCGGCAGGACGTCGTCCACGGCCATCTCGATCCGCTCGTACACCTCCGGGTTGAGGATGGTGGTGCCGTCGAAGTCCCCCGAGCCGAGATACACCCCGGCGGGCGCGGTCCATGCCTGGAGGAAGGCGAACAGCGGCCGCATCGCGTGCTCGATCACCAGGGCGTGCCGGTCGCTGCCCCCGGTGGCGGCGAGCAGCACCGGTTTGGCGGCGAGGCCGTACTGGTCGACGAGGTCGAAGAAATGTTTGAACAGTCCGGTGTAGGAGCCCCGGAAGACCGGGGTGGCCGCGATGACGAGATCGGCCGTCTCCACCGCGCGCAGCGCGTCCTCGACCCCGGCGTCGAGCCCCTCGCGCTCGGCGACGCCGGTGAAGGCGGGGCCGAGGGTGTGGAGTTCGATGAGCCGTGCTTCGACCTCGGTCCGCGCGGCCAGGGTCTGGAGCATCAGCTCCGCGAGCGCGGTGGTTCTGGACGGGCTCCGTACGCTGCCGACCACCGCGACCACGCGCAGCGGCCCGGTCATGACGTCGCCTCCGCGCCGGAGGTGCTCAGGGCGGCGATCTCCTTGCGTACGACGGGGGCGACCTCGGAGCCCAGCAGCTCGATCGCCTTGAGCGCCTCCTTCTGGGGCAGGGTGCCGAAGCCGAGCTGGATCATCATGCGGTCGTGGCGGAAGAGCCGGTACTGGGCGAGAATCTTGTCGATGACCTCCTGGGCGCTGCCCAGGAAGAAGGCTCCCCCGGGGGTGGCCTGGGCCTCGTACGCGCGCCGGGGCATGGGCACGCCCTTGCCGCGCTGGTGGTGGTTGGCCATCCAGCCGGCCTGGAAGTAGGGGTGCGAGACCTCGATGGCCTCCTGGTGGCCGGCGGCGACGAAGCCCGGCGAGTTGATCGAGACCTTCAGTGCCGCCGGGTCGTGTCCGGCCTCGGCCCCGGCCTGCCGGTAGAGGTCGACGAAGGGCGCGAACTGGCGGTAGCCGCCGCCGATGATCGCCAGCGAGAGCGGCAGCCCGAGCCGGCCCGCCCGTACGACGGAGGCGGGGGTGCCGCCCACCGCCACCCATACCGGAAGCTCGCGCTCCGGCCTCGGGGTGATGTCGGCGTCGTGCAGCGAGGGCCGCAGCGAGCCCTGCCAGGTGATCGGGTTCTGCTCGCGCAGCCGCAGCAGGAGGTCGAGCTTCTCGGCGAAGAGCTGGGCGTAGTCGTCGAGGTCGTGGCCGAAGACCGGGAAGGACTCGATGTACGAGCCGCGCCCGGCGATGATCTCCGCCCGGCCGCCGGAGAGCAGATCGACGGTGGCGAACTGCTGGAAGACCCGGACGGGGTCGTCCGAGCCGAGCACGGTGACGGCGCTGGAGAGCTTGATCCTGCGGGTGTTCTCGGCCATCGCGGCCAGGACGACAGCGGGGCTGGAGACGGCGAAGTCGGTACGGTGGTGCTCGCCCACGGCGAAGACGTCGAGCCCCGCCTCGTCCGCCGCCCTCGCCTGCTCCACCAGCTCTCTCAGCCGGGGCCCGGGCGCGGGCGTGATCCCGGTCGTGGGGTCCGGAGTCAGCTCACCGAAGTGGTAGATACCGAGTTCAAAGGCCATGAGAAAGCCCCGTCCAAGAGATTTCGATGGTTGCGCAACGAACAACTTGGTGGGTCTCCGGACTATTCCCCCGAAGCGGTGCACCCGGGCCGCGGTGGGTGATTTGACGGACCGGTGAGCGCCTCGCCGACAATGGCGCCATGCCGACTCGCCCCGCCCGCCCTCGCCGCACCACCCCGCTGACCTCGGATTCGGTGGTCGCCACCGCGCTCCGGGTGGCGCGGGACGAGGGGCTCGCGGCGGTGAGCATGCGCAGGCTCGCCGAGGAGTCCGGGGTGTCGGCGATGGCGCTGTACCGGCATGTGACCGACCGCGAGGATCTGCTGATCCGGATGCTGGACGCGGTGGCCGGGTCCATCCCCGCTCCCCCGGCGGAGGGGACCCCCCGGGAGCGGCTGACGGCGATCATGCACGGGATGTACGAGGCGTTCCGCCGCGACCCCTGGGTGGTGCAGGTGCTGGTGACCGAGGGGCTGGCGAGCACCCGGGTGCTGCCGGTGCTGGAGGCCGTGTTCGCGGCGTTCGCGGACGCCGGGCTCGAACCGGCGCGGGGCCGTGACGCGTACGCGCTGCTCTTCAGCTTCCTCTTCGGCGAGACGCTGGTCGCGCACCACGACCGGGCGGACACCCAGGCGCGCCGGATGATGCTGGGCGTCGACCCGGAGCGCTTCCCCCGGCTGCGGGAGGCGATCGCGGCCGGGTACCGGGCCGGGGACCTCGCCGGACCGCGCGACCGGGAGCGTTTCGCGGCCAATCTGGATCGCGTGCTGGACGGCGTGCTCGGCCCCCGCTGACCCCGCCCGCGCCACCCCTCCCCCTTCCGCGCCGTCTTGACAGGACACCTCTACTTAGTACAGCCTCACCTAAGTATACGCCGTATACAACGCACGGAGGCGGTATGCCCGGAACCACGGACCAGCAGCAGCGGCCGGCGGAGCACGATCCACCCGGCAGCGGTGCCGGGACCACCGAGAAAGCGCCCGTCGCCATCGGGCTCGGCGAACTCCTCGCGCCCGTCCGGGGCCGGCTCGTCCTCGCGGCGACCCTCCAGGCCCTCGCCTCCGTCGCCTCGGTCGTGCCGTTCATCGCGGTCGCCGAACTCGGCGTGGTCCTCCTCGCGGAGGGCCCCGACGGCTTCGACCGGGAACGCGCCTGGTGGGTGGCCGGCATCGCGGCCGCGACCATGCTCGCCGGGCTCGGGCTCACCCTCGCGGCCGGCGCCCTCGCCCATCTCGCCGACAACGACATCAGCCTCGATCTGCGCCGCCGGCTCGCCGCCCATCTGGGCCGCGTACCGCTGGGGTGGTTCACCGAGCGCAACTCGGGACTGGTGCGCACATCGGTCGGCGACGACGTCTCCGCCATGCACCACCTGGTCGGCCACACCGTCACCGACCTCACCCGCGCCATCGTCGTCCCCCTGGTCTCCCTGGGCTGGCTGTTCGCCACCGACTGGCGGCTCACCCTGGTCACCCTGATTCCGATCTGCGCCGGGCTGGCCCTGTACGCGCGGATGACGGGCAGCGCCTCGGCCCGGGCGGGCTTCGAGGAGTACGGCCGCGCCCTGGCCCGGATCGGCAGCGCGTCCGTGGAGTTCACCCACGGCATCACCGTCGTCAAGACCTTCGGCCGCAGCGGCCGGGCCCACCGGCGCTACACCGAGGCGGCCGACGATCTGTCCTCGTTCTTCCTCCGCTACGTACGGAGCATGTTCCGCACCTCGGCCGCGTCCGAACTGGTGCTCTCCCCCGTCTTCCTGCTGCTGTGGATCCTCGGGGTCGGCGGCGCGTTCGTCTCCCGGGGCTGGGCGGACGCGGTGGATCTGCTGCCCTTCGCCCTGCTGGGCCTCGGCCTCACCGCGCCCGTGCTCGGCCTCGGCTACTCCTTCGACGAGATACGCAAGGCCAGGTCGGCGGCCGAACGGGTCGCCGCCGTCCTCGCCACCGAGCCGCTGCCCGAGCCCGCACCCGGCACGGAGAGTGAACCCCTGGGCACCACGGTCGAGTTCGACCGGGTCCGCTTCGGATACGACGACCGGAGCAACGCCCTGGAGGAGGTGAGCCTGACCCTGGAGCCCGGGACGGTGACCGCGCTCGTCGGCCCCTCCGGCTCCGGGAAGACCACCCTGGCCCGGCTGCTCCCCCGCTTCTACGACGTGACCGGCGGCGCGATCCGCATCGGCGGCACCGATCTGCGCCGGCTGCCCGCCGAACGGCTCTACCGGCTGGTGTCCTTCGTCTTCCAGGACGTGCAGCTGCTGCGCGCCTCCGTGCGCGACAACATCGCGCTCGCCCGGCCGGACGCCACCGACGAGGAGGTCCACGCCGCCGCGCGGGCCGCCCAGATCCACGACCGGGTACGCGAACTGCCCGGCGGATACGACGCGATCGTCGGCGAGGAGGCGCGCTTCTCCGGCGGCGAGGCCCAGCGTCTGTCGATCGCCCGGGCGCTGCTGGCCGACACCCCCGTACTCGTCCTGGACGAGGCCACCGCCTTCGCCGACCCGGAGTCCGAGGCCGCGATCCAGGACGCCCTCTCCCGGCTGGCCGCCGGGCGCACCCTGCTGGTCATCGCCCACCGGCTGTCCACCGTCGCCGACGCCGACAAGATCGCCGTCCTGGAGAACGGCCGGATCGTCGAGAGCGGACGGCACGCCGAACTCCTCGCGGCGGGCGGCCGGTACGCCCGCTCGTGGGCGATCGACGAACGCTCCGGCCGCTGGGCCCCCACGGCCGCCGCCCCTCTCACCCCGGAGGCCGCCCAGTGATCCGCCGGCTCCTCACCGTCCTCGAACCGCCCGAAGCCGCGCTGCTGCGCCGGACGGTCGCCGGGCTGCTGATCTGCGCGGTCCTCCAGGGGATCGCGTTCGCCCTCCTCGTACCCCTGCTGCGGGAACTCCTCGGCGACGGCGGGATCTCCGGGGCGCTCCCCTGGCTGGGCGCGCTCGCGGCGGTGTTCGCCGGGTACGCGGTGGCCTACTGGTCGAGCACCGTGTCCGGCTACCGGACGGGCGCGGGGCTCTCCAGGACGCTGTACCACCGGCTCGGGGACCATGTCTCCACGCTGCCGCTCGGCTGGTTCACCGCCGAGCGCACCGGAGGGCTCGCGCAGCTCAGCTCCAAGGGCGTCATCGCTGTGATGGGCGTCCCCGCGCATCTGCTGCGGCCCGTGATCACCGCGTTCGTCACCCCGCTGGTCGTGGTGGCGCTGATGTTCGCCTTCGACTGGCGGCTCGCGCTGGCCTCGCTGGTGACGCTGCCGCTGGCGGCGGCCGCCTACCGGGTGACCGGCCGGGCGATCGACGGACAGGAGCGGGCGCACGAAGCGGCCTCGGCCGAGGCGGGCGGCCGGGTGATCGAGTTCGCGCGGGCCCAGCCGGTGCTGCGGGCCTTCGGCCGTACGGTGCACGGGCACCGGGAGCTCGACGACGCCCTCGCCGCCCAGCGGGCGAGCGGCCGGCGGCTGCTGCTGCGCGCGGTGCCCGGCTTCGCCGCCTTCGTCTTCTCGGTGCAGTTCGGCTTCACCTCCGTGCTGATGGTGGGCACGGTGCTGGCGCTGGGCGGTTCGGTGGACGCGCCGGAGCTGATCGCGCTGCTGGTGCTGGCCGCCCGGTTCGTCGAACCGCTGATCGTGGCCGCCGATCTGGGGGCGACGCTGCGGATCGCCGACGGGGCGCTGAACCGCGTTCAGACGGTGCTCACCACCGAGCCGCTGCCGGAGCCCGCTGTTCCGGCGGTGCCCTCCGACCCGGCGGACACCTCGGTGGAGCTGGCGGGGGTGTCGTTCGGCTACCGGCCGGGGTCGCCGGTGCTCAGCGGATTCTCGCTGCGGGTCCCGGCGCGCACCATGACCGCGCTGGTCGGTCCGTCCGGTTCGGGCAAGACCACGGTCACCCGGCTGGTCGCCCGCTTCTTCGACGCCGAGGAGGGGCAGGTGCGGGTCGCCGGGGTCGATGTGCGCGAGCTGGGCACCGAGGCGCTGATGTCCCGGGTGTCGCTGGTCTTCCAGGACGTCTATCTCTTCGACGCCACGATCGCCGAGAACATCCGGCTGGCCAGGCCGGAGGCGAGCGAGGCGGAGTTCCACCGGGCGGCGCGGCTGGCCCGGGTGGACGAGATCGCGGCGCGGCTGCCCGACGGCTGGGACACCCGGGTCGGCGAGGGCGGCACGGCCCTGTCGGGCGGGGAGCGGCAGCGGGTCTCCATCGCCCGGGCCATCCTCAAGGACGCCCCGATCGTGCTGCTGGACGAGGCGACCGCCGCGCTCGACCCGGAGAACGAGCACGCGGTGCAGGACGCCCTGGCCGCGCTGGCGGCGGACCGTACGCTGCTGGTGATCGCCCACCGGCTCCAGACGATCGCGTCGGCCGACCGGATCGCGGTGCTGGACGAGGGGCGGGTGGCCGAACTGGGCACCCATGACGAGCTGCTGGCCCTCGACGGCCGGTACGCCCGCTACTGGGCCGAGCGCTCCCGGGCGGGCGGCTGGCGGCTGACCGCCGCACCGGAGACGGCTCCCTGACCCTCCGCCGGCCGCCACGGCCCGCCGCACCGTGATGTCACGGCGCGGCGGGCCGTACCTCATGGGTCTTCGGGGCCGGAGCGGCCCCGGCGGGCGGACGGCGCGCGCCCGGGCGGAGGGTGAGCACCATGGTGAGGCCGCCGCCGGGGGTGTCCTCCGCGTTGAGGGTGGCCCCCACGGCCTCGGCGAACCCCCGGGCGACGGCGAGTCCGAGACCCACTCCGGCTCGGCGCGGGCCGTCCCCGTACCGCTGGAAGGGGGCGAAGATGCGCTCCTTGGCCTCGTCGGGGACGCCGGGCCCCCGGTCCACCACGCGTACTTCGACCCGGTCGGCGATCGCGCTGGCCGCGACGAGCACGGTGGCGCCCTCGGGGCTGTGGCCGACGGCGTTCTCCACGACATTGGCGACGGCGCGCTCCAGCAGGCCGGGGTCGGCGGAGACCATGGGGAGGTTCTCCGGAATGTCGAGGATCACACTGCCCTCCGGGACCCCGCCGAGCGCCATCGGCACGACCTCGTCGAGATCGACCTCGCGGATGAGCGGGTTGACCGCGCCGGTCTGGAGCCGGGACATGTCCAGCAGGTTGCCGATCAGATGGTCGAGGCGGTCGGCCCCGCTCTCGATCCCGGCGAGCAGCTCGGCCCGGTCGGCCTCGGACCACTCGATGTCGTCGGAGCGCAGCGAGGTCACCGACGCCTTGATGCTCGACAGCGGGGTGCGCAGATCGTGGCTGACGGCGGCCAGCAGGGCGGTGCGGATGCGGTTGCTCTCGCCGAGTTCGCGGGCCTGCTCGGCCTGGCCGAGAAGCCTGCGGCGGTCGAGCACGACGGCGGCCTGGGCGGCGAAGGCGGAGAGGACCCGGCGGTCCTCGGCGGGGAGGACCCGGCCGAAGAGGGCGAGGGCCATACGGTCGCCGACCGGCATGTCCACGTCCGCGTCCTCGGGCCGGGCGAGCGGCCGGCCGGGCGGGCGGGCCTCGCCGACGCTGCTGACGCAGGTCCACGGGCCGGTGTCGCTCTCCCTCTCCAGCAGCGCCACGAACTCCATGCCGAAGGTCTCCCGTACCCGCTCCAGCAGGGCGTCCAGGCTGGTCTCGCCGCGCAGCACGCTCCCCGCGAGGAAGGAGAGGACCTCGGACTCGGCGCGCAGCCGGGCCGCCTGATGGGTGCGCCGGGCGGCGAGATCGACGACGGAGGCCACCGCGACCGCCACCCCGATGAAGATCACCAGGGCGACGACATTCTCGGGATCCGCGATGGTCAGCTCGTGCAGGGGCGGGGTGAAGTAGTAGTTCAGCAGCAGCGATCCGAAGGCGGCCGACGCCAGGGCCGGGATCAGTCCGCCGATCAGCGCGGCGGCCACCGTCAGTGTCAGGAACAGCAGTACGTCGTTGGCGAGCCCGACGTCGGGGGCCGCGCCGTCGAGCAGCAGGGTGAGGAGCACCGGGCCCGCCACTCCGACCAGCCAGCCCCAGACGGCCCGTGAGCGGCTCAGCCGCGCGCCGCGCGCCATGGGCAGGCCCCGGCCCTTGGCCGCCTCGTCGTGGGTGACGATGTGGACGTCGAGATCCGGGCCCGACTCACGGGCGACGATGGCGCTGACCCCGGGCCCGAAGGCGTACTGCCAGGTCCGGCGGCGGCTGACGCCGAGCACTATCTGGGTCGCGTTGACGCCGCGCGCGAAGTCGAGCAGGGCGGCGGGGATGTCGTCGCCCAGGACGTGGTGGAAGGTGCCGCCGAGATCCTCCACCAGGGTCCGCTGCACGGTCAGTTCCCCCGGCGAGGCCGAGGTGAGGCCGTCGCTGCGGGTGATGTAGACGGCCAGCACCTCGCCGCCCGCGCCCTTCTCGGCCAGCCGGGTGGCGCGCCGGATGAGCGCGCGGCCCTCGGGGCCGCCGGTGATGCCGACGACGATGCGCTCGCGCGCCTGCCAGGTGGCCCGGATGTCGTGCTCCACCCGGTACTCGCGGAGGTGTTCGTCGACCCGGTCGGCGACCCAGAGCAGGGCCAGCTCCCGCAGCGCGGTGAGATTGCCCGGGCGGAAGTAGTTGGAGAGCGCCGCGTCTACCTTGTCCGGTTTGTAGATGTTGCCGTGCGCCATCCGTCTGCGCAGCGCCTGCGGCGACATGTCGACCAGCTCGATCTGATCGGCCCGGCGGACCACCTCGTCGGGCACGGTCTCCCGCTGGCGCACCCCGGTGATGGTGGCGACGACATCGCCCAGGGACTCCAGATGCTGGATGTTCACATTGGTGACGACGTCGATCCCGGCTTCGAGGAGTTCCTCGATGTCCTGCCAGCGCTTGGCGTTGCGGGAGCCGGGGATGTTGGTGTGCGCGAGTTCGTCGACGAGGGCGACGGCGGGTCTCCGTATCAGTACGGCGTCCACGTCCATCTCGGGGAAGACGGTGCCCCGGTACTCGATCTCGCGGCGCGGAATGTGTTCCAGGCCGTGCAGCATCACCTCGGTGCGAGGGCGTTTGTGGTGCTCCACGAAGGCGATCACGCAGTCGGTGCCGCGTTCGACGCGCCGGTGCGCCTCGGCGAGCATCGCGTAGGTCTTTCCGACGCCCGGTGCGGCGCCGAGGTAGATCCGAAGCTTGCCGCGTCCCATGTTCCGTTCCCTGTGGTCGAGTGGCTGACGCCGTGGGCCCCGCGCGTGCGTCCCTGGGACGCGCGGAAGCGGTGGAGCGCCTCACATCTCGAAGCGATAGCCCATTCCGGGGAGAGTGATGAAGTGCCGGGGGTGCGAGGGGTCGCCCTCAAGTTTGCGCCTCAACTGGGCCATGTAGACACGGAGATAATTGGTCTGTGTGCTGAAGGAAGCGCCCCACACCTCGTGGAGGAGTTCCTTCTGGCTGACGAGCCGTCCCCGGCTGCGGATCAGCGCCTCCAGCAGATGCCACTCGGTGGGGGTGAGCCGTACGTCGCGCCCCCGGCGTCTGACCTTCTTCGCGAGCAGGTCCACCGTGAAGTCCTCGGTCGCGATGAGATGGACGTCGTCGGCGGGCGCGGCGGACTCGACCCGGCGGACCGCCGCGCGGACCCTGGCGACCAGCTCGTCCATGCCGAACGGCTTGGTGAGATAGTCGTCGGCCCCCGCGTCGAGCGCCTCGATCTTCTCCTCGGAGGTGCGCCGGGCCGAGACGACGACGATCGGGACCCGGCTCCAGCGGCGGAGACGTCTGATCACCTCCACCCCGTCGATGTCGGGCAGTCCGAGGTCCAGCAGGACGATGTCCGGGCGGGCCTCGGCGGCGATCCGCAGAGCGGTGAATCCGTCGGGCGCGGCGTCCACCTCGTACCGGCGCGCTCTGAGATTGATCTCAAGAGCCCGCACCAGCTGGGGTTCGTCGTCCACGACCAGCACCCGGGTCACCGGTGTACCGCCTTTCTGGGGATGGTTTACGGGAACTCCCGGCTGTTCCGGGGCGGTTCCGCGGGTCTCGCCGGGTCCGGCGCTTCTCCGGTACTTCTCCAGTACGTCTCCGGCATGTCTCCGGGCGACGGATCAAGGCTCCGCCGCGCCGCCCCCAACCGCCCGCGTTACGGGGAGGTTTGACGTCTTCCTGACGCGCTCCGGCCACCTCTTGACAGGTGCTTGACGCCCGGCGGACAGCCGCTGTCAGAGGGCCGTAAATTCCTCGCGGCCTCCCGGGCACGGCGGGACACGCGGGCCTAGATTCCCCTTCGGCCGCTCCAGGATTTCCCTTTCGGCCGCTCCAGGTCGCGCACGCCAGTTGTGGGTCGCCGGCCGGCGCTCCCGTCCGGCGCCCGGCCGGGCGCCCGGCGGTTCTTCCCCGGTCGCGTCCGCCCGCGGCCGTGCCGTCACCGCTCCCCCGGCGGCGGCACGGCCCGAAACGCCCGCACCGGAACACCGGTGACCGGACTTCTCATCAGAAGGTGCGCGATGCCTCCCGCGACTCGCCCGCAGACCCCGACCGTCCCCCTCGACCGCCCGCCCGGCGGCGAGGACCGCCCCCGGCCGGGCGGGCACGGCCGGTCCAGTGGACTCTTCGACCCCTTGCAACTGCTGAAGGCGTTCCCCGAGGCCGTCCACAAACTGCATCCCCGCGCGCTGGCGAGGAACCCGGTGCTGTTCGTCGTCGCCGCCGGATCGGCGCTCACCACCCTCTCGGCGCTGGTCCACCCCTCCCTCTTCACCTGGGTGATCAGCGTCTGGCTCTGGCTGACGGTGATCTTCGCCAATCTCGCCGAGGCCGTCGCGGAGGGCCGCGGCAAGGCCCAGGCCGATTCGCTGCGCCGGGCGCGCACGGACACCGTCGCGGTGCGACTGCGCGACAACTGGCGGATCGGTACGCATCTCCCCTCGGCGGAGACGGAACTCGTCGCCGCGACCGACCTCCAGCCCTTCGACTTCGTGGTGGTGGCGGCGGGCGAGGTGATCCCGGCGGACGGCGATGTCGTGGACGGCGTCGCGGCGGTCGACGAGTCGGCCGTCACCGGGGAGTCCGCGCCCGTCGTCCGGGAGGCGGGCGGCGACCGCTCGGGCGTCACGGGCGGCACGACCGTGCTCTCCGACCGGCTCGTCGTACGCGTCACCTCACGGCCGGGACACTCCTTCATCGACCGGATGATCGCCCTGGTCGAGGGCGCGTCCCGGCAGAAGACCCCGAACGAGGTAGCTCTCAACATCCTGCTGGCCGCCCTCACCACCGCCTTCGTCCTGGTGGTCCTCGCCCTCCAGCCGATGGCCGCCTACGCGGACGCCGACCAGTCCACGACCGTCCTCGTCGCGCTGCTCGTGACCCTGATCCCGACCACGATCGGGGCGCTCCTCTCGGCCATCGGCATCGCGGGCATGGACCGGCTCGTACAGCGCAATGTGCTGGCCATGTCGGGCCGGGCCGTCGAGGCGGCCGGCGACATCAGCACCCTGCTGCTCGACAAGACGGGCACCATCACCCTGGGCGATCGCGAGGCCGCCGACTTTGTCCCGCTGCCCGGTGTCGGGGAATCGGTCCTGGCCGAGGCCGCGCAGCTCTCCTCGCTCTCGGACGAGACCCCCGAGGGCCGGTCGGTGGTCGCCCTCGCCCGGCGCAAGCACGGGCTCCAGGAGCCCGCCGAGGGCGAGTTGGGCGAGGCCCGGTTCGTGGCGTTCAGCGCGCGGACCCGGATGAGCGGGATCGATCTGCGGTGGGACGACAGCGCCGTACGGCACATCCGCAAGGGCGCGGCGGCCCAGGTGATCGAGTGGGTGCGGCTCCGCGGCGGCGAGGTGCCGCCCGAGGCGCGGTGGTTCTCCGACGCGATCGCCGCCTCGGGCGGCACCCCGCTGCTCGTCGCCGTGGACGACTGGGACGGGCCCCGGGTGCTGGGGGCCGTCTACCTCAAGGACGTGGTGAAGGAGGGCATCCGGGAACGGTTCGCGGAGCTGCGGCGGATGGGCATCCGTACGGTCATGGTCACCGGCGACAATCCGCTGACCGCGCGGGCGATCGCCCAGGAGGCCGGGGTGGACGACTTCCTCGCCGAGGCCACCCCCGAGGAGAAACTCGCCCTCATCAAGCGGGAGCAGGAGGGCGGCCGACTGGTCGCGATGACCGGCGACGGCACCAACGACGCCCCGGCGCTCGCCCAGGCCGACGTCGGCGTGGCGATGAACACCGGCACCTCGGCCGCCAAGGAAGCCGGGAACATGGTCGACCTCGACTCCAACCCGACCAAACTCATCGAGATCGTGGAGATCGGCAAGCAGCTCCTCATCACCCGGGGCGCGCTCACCACGTTCTCCATCACCAACGACGTCGCGAAGTACTTCGCGATCATCCCCGCCATGTTCACCGGCGCCTATCCCGGCCTGGAGGCGCTCAACATCATGGGCCTGCACAGCCCGACGTCCGCGATCACCTCGGCGATCATCTTCAACGCCCTGATCATCGTCGCGCTGATCCCGCTCGCCCTGCGGGGCGTGCGCTACACCCCCGCGTCGGCCCACGATCTGCTGGTCCGCAATCTCACCGTCTACGGCCTCGGAGGGCTCGTCCTGCCCTTCGTCGGCATCAAGCTGATCGATCTGCTCGTCTCCACGGTCCCCGGCCTGGGCTGAGCCCCCATGAGGTACATCACAAGGTGAGGCAAGCCTTCCCTGCGGCGATTCCGCTCTGGTACAGGTGGACAGACCCTTCGGCATACCGGAAGAAACGCCATGAACCCAGCTGAAACAGTCGATCACATACCGTTCATGATCGACCTCTCCCTGGAGGAGACCCGCCGCCGGGCCTCCGTCATGGCCGCACTCGGTCCGGAGTGGGACCCGGCGGCCGTCCTCCGGGGCGAGGACGAGGCGTACGCCCTGCTCTACTCGGGCCTCGACGCCGAGCAGCGGCGCGTCTACGAGCGGCTGGTCGCGGCCGGTGTGCTGCCCGGAGAGGAGCCGGGCCGTGCGGCTGCCCATTGACCCCCAGGCGGACGACGCCCGCCGCGCCTGGGTGGCCTGCCCCGGCTGCGACGACGCCCGTACCTGCGCGACCTGCGCCGACCGGCGCAACTGCCGCGAGCACTGGCGCTATCTGATCTCCAACAACGGCCCGGTCGTCCACCTCCAGTGCCCCGGCTGCGCCCACACCTGGTCGCTCGACACCCGGCCCGGCGTCACCCGCCGGGAGGACGACACCGCCTTCTTCCGGCCGCTCTCGGCGGACACTCCGCCCTCATGACTCCGCAGCCTGTAGCCATGCGGTCACGAATAGGCTAACTTTTCCCGCAGTAGTCGTGGTTCCGAAGTCTCAGCGCCCGCGGTTCGCACCCGTGGGCGCTGTGCTGTGCGGCAGTGCCCGAGGACCAGGGCGATCACCTCACCCAGGGGCGCTGAACAAGCCGGCGCCCCACGACCCTGGACAAGGGGAACACCATGGCCACCGGATCCGTGAAGTGGTTCAACGCCGAAAAGGGCTTCGGCTTCATCGCCCAGGACGGCGGCGGACCTGACGTCTTCGTGCACTACTCCGCGATCAACGCGTCGGGCTTCCGCTCGCTTGAGGAGAACCAGCAGGTGACCTTCGACATCACCCAGGGCCCGAAGGGCCCGCAGGCGGAGAACGTCATCCCCGCCTGACCCGACTCCCCGGTGACGTCCGCGCACCGGAAGTCCTACCGGGGGCCGGGACGCTGAGCGTCCCGGCCCCCGGCCGGTTCACGAGACGCCTCAGAGACCCTGTTCCGCCGTGTCCCCGGACCGCCCGGCGAGCTTGCGGAACCAGGTCCAGCTGGTCTCGTTCGGCTCGCTCCACGCCTCGGGGGCCGTGGCGAACTCCGGGTGCCGCGCGGCGATGTACGCCCGGGTGCGCTCGGGCACCTCGGACCACGACGCCAGCTTTCGGCCCCGGCCGTGGAAGGCGAGGCCGCCGGGCCGCTGTCCCTGTTCCATCCAGGGCAGCCAGGGTGACATCCGCGTCCACGACATCGTGCTCGGCACGCTCGGCTCCCCGGTGCTCAGGACGTCGGCCGGGGCGAAGAACTGGAACATCTCCAGGGCCCGGTAGGTGTCGTCCGCCGAGTTCTCGGGGAACTCGGCCACCGGCAGTGGCGACGGGTACGCCAGCGGTATCTCCATGCTGAAACAGACCTGGTCGCCGAGGTCCGTCAGGGGAATCGGGAAGGGCCGCCACTTCTGGTTCGCCGGATCGTTCCAGACATGGATCACCGGCTTGTCCTCCCAGGTCTCCAGGATCTCCCGGGTCCGGGGGTCGAGGTAGAACGCGGCCTCCCGCGAGAGCATCAGATATCCGTCGCCGCCCTTCACCAGCCGTGCGACATTGACCCCCTCGAAGCCGAAGACGCGCCGATAGGGCTCGCCCGGGCCCCAGGTGTGGACGTCACCGGTCCAGTGGAAGGTCACCTCGGAGCCGTCGAGCGAGGCGCGGGTGCGGGCGAAGGCCCGGAGGAGTTCGGCGGGTGTCATGGGAGCGAGTCTGCTGCACGGTACCGTCCCCGTCGAATCCCGCCCCGGGGGCTCCCTGGGGCGGATTCGACGCGGACGGTGCCGGCGGGCCTCAGACCAGTTCGGGCTGCGGCTTCAGCCGCGGGGCCGGTACGGGCTCCGCGTCCCACAGCTTGGCGGTCCGCACATAGGCGTAGATCACCGAGACCATCGCCAGAATGAGCAGGGGGCCGAACAGCCACGGGTACTCGGCCATCCGCATCGGCAGATAGCGGTACGACACCAGGAACGCGGTGAAGACCGTCGCGCCGTGGGCGACCAGCAGGACTCCCGGCCGGTCCCAGCCCCGGTCGTACGAGCGCAGCGCCGCCTCGATGGTGAGGGTGAACACCACACCGGCGATGATGTCGACGCCGTAGTGGTAGCCGAATCCCAGCGTCGCGCCGAGGGTGGCGATCAGCCAGAAGGTGCCTCCGAGCCGCAGCAGGCGCGGGGCTTTCCGGGAATGGATGAAGATCGCGGTGGCCCACGCCGTGTGCAGGCTGGGCATGCAGTTGCGCGGGGTGATCTCGTCGAAGGGCATCCACTGCGGGGCGCCGATCGTGGGCGCCGTCTCCGGCCATATGTCGGCCACCGCCCAGTTCCCGCCGTCGGGGCCGTACGCGAAGATCGGCCCGACCACGGGGAAGATCATGTAGATGCCCGGCCCGAGCAGACCGATGACCAGGAAGGTGCGCACCAGGTGGTGGCGGGGGAAGCGGCGCTCGGTGGCCACGTGGCGGAGCTGGTACACGGCGAAGACGACCGCGGCCACCGCGAGTTTGACATAGACCCAGTCGAGAACGTGGGCGCCGACCGATCCGGTGGCCTCGACCATGCGGCCCACCACCCATGACGGGTTGCCCAGCGCCTGATCGGCGGTGACCAGATACTGGTCGAGGACGTCCGGGCGGGTCTTCGAGGTGATCAGCAGCCAGGTGTCGCCCGTCTTACGGCCGGCCACCAGCAGCAGGCCCAGTCCGACGCCCTTCAGCAGCAGGACGCGTTCCCGGCCGGTGCGGCGGGTGAGAGCGATGACCGCGCAGCCGAGGATCACCCACAACGCGCCGTTGCCGTAGGTCAGCTCCGCGCCGATCGCCCAGCGCACCAGCAGGATGGCGAGGTCGATGCCGATCGCGGCGCCGAGGGCGATGAATCGCTGCCGCCAGGTGAGCACCACCATCATCAGGGCCATGCTGGCGTACAGCAGGGGGCCCGAGGCGGGGACGAATATCGCCTCTTTCGCCTGGTTGGTGATCGGCCCCGGCAGGCCGTAGTGACGCGCGGCGATCTCCAGGGCGATGAAGAATCCGAGGGCCACGACAACCGCCGTGGCCCACAGTATCGCCCTCGACCGGCTCCATCCGGCGAACATGGTGCTGTTTCTTATTCGCGAAATAAATGTCAATTTTTTGGCCGATTTGCTTGCTTTTGATTAAAAGAAGGAAGGATGATCATGATGATTCGGATTGAATCCGATCATCCTATCGAAGGACATGCGGGAGTTTCACCGGTCGCGGGCGGGCAAGCTCCTCGAACCCCAGAGCAAAGCCCTGTCCACCCCCGCGCAGGGGGTGGACAGGGCTTTCGACTTCAGGCCCGGCGGCGGCCGGTCGTCCGGCCGGGCGGCGGCCTCAGAACCTGATCAGAGGCCGAACTCGTGCGGGGGCACTCCGAGCGCCGCGCACGCCTCCCGCAGAACCTGCTCCTCGGCGGGGGCGATGTATCCGTCCGCCCCGGCGACGACGAAGCCGGTCTGCACGACCGCCCTGGCCTCCGTCGGCTTCTTCGCCGCCTTGGCGATCTCCTGCATGACTTCGGCCCGGCCCTGCTGGAAGTTGAACGCCAACTGGTCGACGTGCTTGTTGAACCGCTGCCGCAGCTGGTCGGCCGGGAAGTTCTGCAAGACGTCGTTCTGGAGGATCAGCGACTCCACATGCTGCCGCTCAGCCGGGTCGACCGACCCGTCGGCGGCGGCGACCAGGGCGCACATGGCCATGCTGGCGTCCCGGTAGGAGCCGCTCTTCAGCTCGGTCTTGAGGGAGGTGAGCTGGGTCTTGAGCAGCCCCACGAGCTGAGCCTTCGATCCCCCGCCGGCTCCCGATCCCGATCCCGACCCCGGCTGTCCGTGGCCGCCGGAGCCACGGGCCCCCTGCGACTGCTGCTGCAGCCCCTTCGCCTGGTCCTTGATCCGGTCCCACATCGCCATCCGTGCCACCTCGGCTACCCGTTACTCGTCCGCGTGCGTGTCGCGCGTACACCGTGGGAACGCTTCCGGGCCCTCCGCAGTTCCCGATTGACTCGCACACACGTACGGCGGCGGCCCTGGCACCCTCAACCAGCCCTCAACCAGCGGTACGGAGCGACACCGTGCCCGCGCTCCCGTCCACGGTGACGACCTCCCCCGTCCCGATGTCCTCCGTCGCCCCGCGCACTCCCACCACCGCGGGGATCCCGTACTCCCTCGCCACCACCGCCCCGTGCGAGTTGGCCCCGCCCATCTCCATCACCAGACCGCCCGCGGTGAGGAAGAGGGGCGTCCAGCCGGGGTCGGTGGACGGAACCACCAGGATCTCGCCCGGTTCCAGCCGGGCTCCGACCGGGTCCATGACCACCCGGGCCGGCGCGGTGACCGTCCCCGCCGACGCCGGAGTGCCCGTCAGGGAGCCGGGGGCGACCGGCGGACGGGGAGCCTCCGGGGCCGTGCCGTCCGAGAGCAGGACCCGGGGGACCGGGCGGCGGCGCAGCTCCCGGGCGTAACTCTCCCCGCGTTCGGCGACGATGCGGCGGAGGTCCCCCCGCTCCGATTCCATCTCGGTGAAGTCGAGGAAGAACACGTCCCGGGGTTCGTCGATCCGGCCCCGCGCGTGGAGGAGCGCACCGCGCTCGGCGACGCGCTCACGCACCACGGCGAACAGTGTGACCGCGAGGTACTTCGGGTACTCGCGGAGGCCCGCGAGCAGCCGGGTCCTGCGCAGCGCGAAGCGCACCAGCGGGCCCCGCGCCCCGGCGCGGCGGGCGAGGCGCTCGACCATGGCCTCGGCCTCGGCCCGGGAGCGCGCGAACACCGCGTCCGGCCGGGCCGCCGGGTCGTCGGCGCGCAGAAGGTTGGCGATGACGCCGATGATGTGCGAGGGGTCCTCGGACCAGCGGGGCAGACCGATGTCGATCTCGGCGACAGCCCGGTGGCCCCAGCGGTCCAGGAACGCTGTGAGACCGCGCTGGGCAGTATCCGGAAGCTCGCCGTCCAGATATGCGCGGGTCAGCTCGTCGGCTCCGCGCCCCGGGTCCTGGAACGCGCGGGCCGCGAGGGGGTCGGCGCGGACGGTGTCCGCGAGGTCTCCCAGGGCCAGATCCATCTCGGTGGTGACGTTGTGAGGCAGTCCGCGCAGCACCGTCTGGAGCTCGCCCGGTTCCGTGCGGACGAGCCGGCCGGTGAGCGCCAGCATCGCGAATCCGACGAGCGCGGCCGGGGCGAGCGCGGGCAGGACGGGGACGACGTGGTCGCGCAGCGCGCCCCGGGCGGTCGTGGACCGGGCCGCCGCGACGATGCCCGGCTCCAGCCGACACGCCTCGCGCACCACCGCCTCGGGGCGGACCAACGCGCGTACCGCCGTGGCCGGGACATGGAACCGGCGGGCGAGGCGCAGCGCGCGCCAAAGGGCGGGCCGGAGTGAGGTGCTGGTGAGGGCCAGGCGCGGGTCCCGTGCGCAGAGGTCGGCGAGCACCTCGGCCGAGCGGGCCTCCATGAGGCCGAGCAGTCTCAGGACGAACGCCCGGCCGACCCTGTCGCGCAGCGCGCCGGTGAGGTCGAGGAAGATCCGCTCGCCCGCCTCGGTGTAACCGGTCGACGCCGGGTCGCCGATGACGATCTCGTTGACGGACCGGGCGATCTCGCGGAAGGCGGCGCGCCCTGCCGGGGTGATCGGGCGCTGGAGGCCCTGGGCGAGGCTGAAGCAGAAGTAGACGTGGAAGCCGTCCCGCTCCGGTACGGGGAAGAGGGTGGTGATCGGCCGGGCCTGGGTCAGCCGGAGCGCGCCTTCCTCGTCGATCGCCCACTCGATGTCCTGGGGGGTGCCGTAGTGGTCCTGTACCGCATCGCCGAGGGCGGCGAGCCGCCGGATCTGGTCGTCCGTCAGACAGGGTGTCTCGTCCGCCTCGGCCTCGACGCGTTCGGTGCCGCCGCCCGGGAGGGGACGGACGATCAGCCTCTTGTCGCCCGGTCGCCGTTCCACGATCGTGTCTCCCTCGACGACGAAGCGGTCGGGGTCGACCGCGCCGGAGACGACGGCCTCGCCGAGTCCGGGGCTCGCGTCGACGACGGTCTGCCGCCGGTCGCCGGTCACCGGGTTCGCGGTGAACAGCACGCCGGAGACCGCGGACCGGACCATCGTCTGCACGACGACGGCGAGGTACACGGAGTCGTGGGCGATGCCGTTGGTCTCGCGGTAGGCGACCGCCCGGTCGGTCCACAGCGATGCCCAGCAGCGCCGTACCGCATCGACCACCCGGTCCGCACCGATGACGTTGAGATATGTGTCCTGCTGACCGGCGAAGCTCGCGAACGGCAGATCCTCCGCCGTGGCACTGGACCGCACCGCGACCGGCACCCCGTCGCCGAGTCGGCGGCAGGCGGCCACGACCGCTTCGTACACCTCTCGTGGCACCGGCGCGTCGAGCAGCCGCCGCCGGGCCGGGTCCGGGGCGAGGCCCGTCAGTTCGCGGGTGGCAGGCACCGACCGGTAGGCGTCCGTGGTCACGCAGAACCCCGGGGGCACGGGCAGCCCGGCGCGGATCAGCTCCCCCAGGTTCGCGGCCTTCCCGCCGACGAGCGCGGACATCGTGGCATCGACGTCGCCGAGGTCGATCACCAGCGGCATGGCGGCCCTCCAAGGGGGTGGCTCCTGCCAGGCTAAGAGCAGGTGTACGGGCACACCACCGGGCGCGGCTCGACCGGGCCCGGGGTGCCGGGCCCGGGGTGCCGGGCCCGGTGTGCCGGGCCCGCCCCTGCCCGCCTTTCACCCCGTGTTCTCGCCGGCCGTCCCGAGCTGTCGCGACGCCGCGTCGACGGTCTGGGCCAGCAGGACCGCGATGGTCATGGGCCCCACCCCGCCGGGGACCGGGGTGATCAGACGGGCTCGGGTGCGGGCGGTGTCGAAGTCGACGTCTCCGACGTTGCCTGGGTTGTATCCGGCGTCGATCACGACGGCTCCGGGCTTGATGTCCTCGCCGTTGATGAGACGGGGGCGTCCCACGGCCGCCACGACCACGTCCGCCTCGCGGACGATCGCGGAGAGGTCCCTCGTACGGGAGTGGCAGTAGGTGACCGTGGCGTCCCGGGCGAGCAGGAGCATGCCCGCGGGCTTGCCGAGGATCGCGCTGCGGCCCACCACCACGGCGTGGCGTCCGGCGAGTTCGACGTCGTACTCGTCCAGCAGCCGCATGATCCCGCCCGGTGTGCACGAGGTGAAGCCGGGCAGTCCGAAGCTCATCGCCCCGAAGGAGCTGATCGTGACCCCGTCGACGTCCTTCTCCGGTGCGATGGCCTCGAAGGCCGCGCGTTCGTCGATGTGGGGGCCCGCGGGGTGCTGGAGCAGGATGCCGTGCACACCGGCGTCCAGGGAGAGGGAGCGCAGTGTCTCCGTCAGCTCGGCGGTCGTGGTGGTGGCGGGCAGGCTGATCTGCCGGGACTCGATGCCCGCCTTCGCGCAACGGGCCCGCTTCATGCGTACATAGGTCACCGAGGCGGGGTCCTCGCCCACCAGGACGGTCGCGAGGCAGGGGCGCACGCCGGTGCGCCGTGTGATCTCCGCCGCCCTGTGCGCGGTCTCCTCGACGACGCGCCGGGCGAGGCCGGTGCCGTCCATGAGTCGGGCTGTCTGTATCCGGGACATGGGTCGCCTCCAGGCGTCGCTGAACACTCGCCCAGGCGCACGGCATCGACCGATTCGTCGGGCCGCTCCCCGGTGGTGCTCCACCTCAGCGCCAGTCACGGCCCGCGCACCACTGTAGTGGGCACCTGTTCGCAGCGGCCGGGTCGGACCGGTCGGGTCGGGCCGGTCGGATCGGGCCGGTCGGATCGTCGGGTCAGGAGGGGTTCGCCTGCTCGCGGTCCGGGGGCGGTGTCCGGTAGGCGCGCAGCGGGGCGTTGGCCGCCGCCACGGCGGCGACCGCCAGGGTGGCGGAGAGGCCCCCGGCGACCAGGGCGAAGGGTGCGGAGGTGGCGGAGGCCAGCAGGCCGCCCCGGAAGTTGCCGAGTTCGGGGCCCGCGACGCCGATGACGTGTTCCACGGAGGAGACCCGGCCCCGGTAGGCATCGGGGGTCTCCAGCTGGACCAGGGCGCTGCGGGTGATCACCGAGACGGTGTCGGCCGCGCCTGCCACGGCCAGACAGCAGAGCGCCGTCCACAGCGGCCCGGCCACTCCGAAGCCGGCGAGCGCCAGGCCCCAGACGCCCGCGGCGGTCAACTGCACGAGACCTGAGCGGCGTTGGCGTGTCACCGTGCCGGAGAAGAGACCGGCTGTGATGCCCCCGACCGCGACGGCCGAGAGGAAGAGGCCGAGAGGCTGTGGGTCGCCGTCGAAGCGGGCCTCGTTGACCAGGGGGAAGAGCGCGATCGGCATGGCGAGCAGCGTCGCGGACAGATCGGCGGCCAGCGAGCCCCACAGCGTCGGGCGGCGCAGGACGAATCGCCAGCCGCCGCGTTCCGCGCGGCGTCCGGGGCCCGCCGGGCCGCTTCCCTCGGGCCTCATGGGCGGGAGGCGGGTCATCGCGAGCGCCGAGATCGCCATGGCCGCGGCCTGGGCGGCGTAGGCGGCCGGGAGATCCCATCGGGCGATGATCAGCCCGGCCGTCGCGGGCCCGGCCAGCATCGCCGCCTGGAAGGAGACATTGGTCAGCGCGAGCCCGGCGGCGACCTGACCGGCCGGCAGCAGCCGTACGGGAAGGGTGCGCCGGGCGGGGGCTCCGAGGGCCCCGCACGCGGCCCCGGCGGCGACCAGGGCGAGCAGCAGCGGTACCTCGCGATTTCCGGCCAGGGCCTGGGCCGACAGCCCGGCGGCGGACAGCAGTTGGCCGACGGTGGCGGCCCGTACCACCGAACGCCGGTCGACGGTGTCGGCCAAGGTGCCGCCGAGCAGCCCGAAGAACACCATCGGCAGTCCGGTGGCGAGCCCGATGGCACCGGTGGCCGCCGGGCTTCCGGTCAGCTCCCAGACCTGGGCCAGCACCGCCACGGTGGCTATCTGGCCGCCGAGCTGGGAGGCCGCCGAGCCGATCCACAGCTCGCGGAACGGGCGGCTGTCGCGCAGCGGGCGGAGGTCGAGTAACCGGACGCCGCTCATCGCGGCGGCTCGACGAGGTGGCGGAGGATCCGCTGCCGCATCGACCGCTGTTCCAGCGCCCGCCGGACCTCCTCGACGGCTGCGGTCAGCGCGTACGGGATCTCGCCGTCCAACTCGGCGACCGTCGCGTGGGTGGCGCGCCACTCCGCCTCCAGGAACGGCACCAGTGACCGGCCGCGCTCGGTCAGATCGATTCGCCGGGTGCGGGCGTCGGGCCCCGGCTCGGAGGTGACCAGCCCCTCCTTGCGCAGGGCGGCGACGGTCTGACTGATCGCGGAGTGCGAGCGGTTCAGCGACCGGGCGAGTTCCCGGATGGTCAGCGGTCCGGTGTGGGCGAGCCGGATCAGCGGATAGGCGAACCGGGGCCGCACCCCTTCGATACCGCGCTCGACGTAGACCTGCTCGATCTCGGCGTCCATGGCGGCCAACAGCTCGTGCAGCGCCTGCCAGGGGTCGGGCAGCGCCGTGGGGTCGTCGGAAATTGTCACAGCGCTAATATAACAGCGCTGTGACAGTTTCTCGCGTCCGTCTGTCCGTCTGCCTGTCTATCCGTCTACTCGTCGGCCGCGGCCGTCCGGCGCGGCGTCTCGGAGATGCCGCTGTGGCCGAGTTCGGGGCCGAGGCCGAAGTAGTGGCGGAAGTTGTAGATCAGCGGGCTCCACGCGGCCGGTTCGATGTGCTGCGTCCCGGGCACGACGAGGCGCGGGTCCGCGTGGACCCGCAGCACACGGGCCTCGACGATCAGGAAGTCTCCCGCCAGGTCGGTCCCGACGCGCACGGCCCGGGCCTCCAGCTGGATCGGGCACTCGGCGACACGGGGCGGGCGCACCGACCGCGACGGCCGCGGAGTCAGGCCCGCCGCTTCGAACTTGGCGGGCTCGTAGCGGATCGGGCGGCCGCCGGAGGGGGCGGGCGAGGGGCGACCGGTGAGGCGGCCGAGTCGTTCGACCGCGGGCCACTGGCCGGGCTCGGGGAGGTTGATGACCAGCTCCGGCCGGGCGGCGAGGTTCTGGCCGGTCCGGCCGTCCTTGCCGAGCCCCAGGACCACGACGTCGCCGAGCGCCCAGGCCGATGACATCGGCGCGAGGTTGAACGAGCCGTCGGGGTTCTCGGTGGTCAGCAGGACGACGGGGGTGCCGAAGTAGAGGATGCTCGGGGTGATGGTCAGGTGCTCGGCGGGCTGTGCGGTGCCGGGCCGCTCGGTGCCGGGCTGTGCGGTGCTGGGCTGTGCGGTTCTCATACGGCGACCGTAGGCAGCGGACGGTTCGGCGGCGGCCGAAGCGAGGCGGTGCGACAGTGGGCCGCGAGGCCTCCTGCGGCGGGCCCGGGCCCGGGCCCGCGCGCGGTTCTTCGGTGCGCGGGCCCGGGCCGACGGCTCAGTCGGTGAAGTTCATGCCGTAGCTGGGGTAGCCGGCGGTGGAGATGCCGATCGCGCCCGGGGAGAGCGTGCGCGCCCCGGTGGTGGTGATCTTCTTCCCGTTGGAGCGGAGCAGGACGACCGAACCGTTGTAGTCGTCCTCGCCGTGGACGCCGACGGTCAGATCGCCCCTTCCGTCACCGTCCAGGTCGGAGAGGCTGACATCGCTGCCGAAGTTGTCCGACTTCTCAGGCGCGCCGGGCACACCGGCGCTGTCCTGGGAGAAGGACTGCGCCCCGGCGGTGGAGAGGCCCTTCGACGTGCCGTACAGCACGGTGACGGCACCGGCGAACTGGGTCGAGCCGACCGTCTCGCCGTACGCGCCGATCGCCAGATCGAGATGGCCGTCGCCGTTGACGTCACCGAGGCCCAGCTCGTTGCCGAAGTGGTCCGCCTTCTCGGAGGACCCGGGCACACCGGGGGTGTCCTGGGTGAACGAGTCGGAGATGCCCCGGACCGGGCCGCTCGCGCTGCCGTTGACCACGAGGACCTTGCCGCCCTTGGCGGCGGGCTGCCCGGCGGCGTCCGTGTCCTTGCTGCGGTCCCACTCCAGACCGATGACGATGTCGGCGTACTTGTCGCTGTTGAGCTTGCCGACGACGGTGATGGTGCCCGCGGGCAGCACCCGCGCGCCGCCACCGCTCAGATTGCCGCTGCGGGTGCCGCGCACCCAGTAGTTGGCGTTGAAGTCGGTGGCGGTGCTGTACGCGTTGACGACCAGGTCGGCGACACCGTCGCCGTTCACATCACCGGAGGTGAGGTAGCGGACGCCGTTGTAGGTGCCGGTGTGCACCGGCAGGCTGATGCCGTCGTAACCGCCGGTGCCGCCCGACTTGGTGAAACCGCCCCGGTAGCGGTCGACGGTGGCACCGGTGGAACCCAGGGCTATGTCGATCCTGCCGTCGCCGTCGAAGTCGGCCGTCTCGATCGACTTGGCGAAGTTGTCGTGCTTGCCCGGCGCGGGGTCCTTGATGGTCGTGCCCCCGTTGAGGCCCTTGGCCGAGCCCCAGAGGATGACGGCGGTGCCGCCGTCCTTGTCCTTGCCGACGTCTTCGCCGTAAGCGCCCACGGCGAGGTCGGCGAAGCCGTCCTTGTTGAAGTCGCCGAAGCCGCTGGCGGCGCCGAAGTAGTCGTCGGTCTCGGCACTTCCGGGGACTCCGGGGGAGTTCTGGCTGATCAGAGCGCGGTTGGTGGCGGTGATGCCCTTGGCCGAGCCGTAGTGGACGACGATCTGGCCCGCGCCCTTCTTCCCGGCGACGGCGGCGAACGCCGCGGAGACGGCGATATCGATGTAGCCGTCACCGTTGAAGTCGGCGTGCAGACCGGAGCCGGCCGCCGAAGCGGGGCTCGCGGAGATCGCCACCGTGCCACCGGTCAGCGCGACTGCGACGGCGGCGGCCAGGGCCGTACGGAACTTCTTCTGCATGCGGACGTCTCCTGCGGCATGCGGGGAGGCCGGGTCCCGGCCTCCTCAGTCAATGGGTCGCGTTCCGCCCTGTTCACCCGGGATTGTTCGCGGGTCATCCGTGCGGTCGGCGAACGGAAGACCACCTGCGAGGCAGGAGGGTTGTAGGGGAATCGGGGAAATCTTTGGGTCTTCGGTGGTTTCCGTGAAGGTGGTCGGTACGTGCGGAGTTCCTTGGCGTCGGAGGCGTCCGCCCGGGTGAGCCGTTCAGGAAGCCTGTGGCCGTGGTGCCGGCGGGTGGCCCCGCTCTGCCGCTCGGCCCGGCAGACGATCCACCGGACCACCTCGCGGACCGGCGGCGGCGTGAAGGCAAAGGTCATCGAAGCGCTGCGCCGGGCTTGCCTGCTCGTATCCACGACGACAGGCGGCACCGGCGTCCCGTACGGTGGATGCGTTTGGTGATCCCTGCTGATCGATCGAATGGGGACAGCAGTTGAACGACTCCGCTCGGCCTCGCCAGACCTGGTCGACAGCGTCAACATGGTCCGGTCGTCGGGCCACGAGCGCCGACATCTGGATCGTCTCCGGCAATCAGTGTGCCGGCAAGACAACGACAGCCCGCCTACTCGCGCGAACACTTCCGCTCGCCGCGCACGTTGAAGGCGACGAGATGCAGCGACTGATCGTCTCGGGTTGCCGGTGGGCGGTGCCCGGTGACAACGACCCCGACACCGGACATCTGACCGGCGACGCGGGTGTTCAGTACGGGCTGCGCATCCGCAACGCATGCCTCGTGGCCGCCGCGTTCGCGGATGCCGGCATTACCGCGGTCGTCAGCGACACGATCATCAACGAAGGTTTCGAGTCGCTGATCGAGGTCCTGGAGGGGCGACAGGTCCACTTTGTCACGCTCCGCCCACCCGTCGCGTTGCTACGGCAGCGTGGAATCGACCGGTTGCCCGAGGAGGTCGCGTTCCTGGCGGCCCGCTATGGCGACTCGGATCATCCCGAGGCCGCGACGCTGGCCGAACGAGTCCGCGCCGCCGCCGAGGGCCGCGCCCTCAACGAGTTCGAGGAGGTCGTGGAGCGGGGCCTCGACCGGCTGCCGCCGGTGGGACTCCGGGTTGATCCCAGTGGTCTCGATCCGCAGGATTTGGTGGACCTTCTGCTGAAGCGGCGGGCCGAGGCTGCCTGGGTGGTAAGCGCCGGGTAGATCGCCTTCGAGGGTGAGCCCCCGCCCGCTGCTCGTGGCGGTGGCGCGGCTCGGCCTGGGTGAAGGCGGTACCGACCGGAAGCCCTCGGGTCAGCCGGCGCCGGTGCTCTCCCGCGTCCCTCGCCTACGCCCGGACCGGTAAGGGCGACACCGCACTCGTGGCCCGCGTGGCGACCTCGAACGCCGACACAGCCGCCCGTGTCACCTCGGCGACGGCGAGGGCACTTTCCTGAAGCGGGGCTCGTGGAGGAAGTCCGGCACCCGCGAGGCGACCGCCTCGTGTGGTGGTGACATCCTTGGCCGATGTTCTCATCCGACCCCGTGGGCTGCGTGTTCTTCGATGTCGACGGCACCCTCGTCCCGGGCACGAGTTCCTCGGTCTTCCTGGCCGGATTCCTCGGCCATCGGGACGAGTTGGCCAGGGCCGAGGACGCCTACGCCTCCGGCGACCTCGACAATCGGCAGGTCTCCGAGCTGGATGCCAAGGGCTGGGCGGGCGTCTCCGAAGAGCGAGTCCTTCGACTCCTCGACGGGCTTCCCCTGGTCCCGGGCATCGCGGAGACCGTGAGCTGGTGCAGGCGGAACGGGTTGGTGCCCGTGCTGGCGACTCTCGCCTGGTCGCCGGTCGGCGGCTATCTGGCCGACCGCTTCGGCTTCCACGCGTTCAGCGGACCTCGTCCGGAGACCGTCGGCAACCGGTTCACGGGCCGTGTCGCCCGCCACTTCGACGAGTACGGCAAACGGGATTTCGCCCTCGCGCAGGCCCGGGCGCTGGGTTTGACTCCCGGCGTCTGCGGAGCCGTCGGGGACAGCCGCTCCGACCTGCCCCTGTTCTCTTCCGTCGCACTGAGCGTCGCGTTCAACGCCTCGTCGGGAGCGCGGGCGGCGGCGACCGTCGCGGTCGACGGCGACGACCTGCGAGAGGTGGTTCCCGCGTTGAGCAGCCTGGTCACGGCCCGGCGGTGACGATCACTGTCACGGGCGGGAGAACACGGCCACGTCGTAGCGTTCGAGGACCGGCCGGGGCCTGTCCGTCGCCTCGGCGCGGGCCGCGGCCTCCAGGCGGGCGAGTCCTCGGTGGAACTCCTCGTCGGTGAGCCGGGTGAACTTCGACTGCGGTCGGCCGATCAGCCTGGCGTGGTACGCCGCCAGGCTCGCCGTGACCGGCTGGGCGAAGGAGACGGTCTCCTCCGGGACGAACCCGGCGGAGACGAAGTCGGCGACGACCTCTTCCTCGCCCGGGAAGCGCAGCTCATCGCCGGCTCGAAGCTGCGGCCAGTAGTCGTAGACCACCGCGTCCAGCCGTTCGCGAAACGTGGTGCGGATGACCGCTCTCCCGCCGGCACGCGTCACACGGGCCAGCTCGCGGGCCGCCCGCGCGCGGTCGGGGAGGTGATGGATCACTCGGGACATCAGGGCCAGGTCGAAGACGCCCGCAGCGGCGGGGACGGACTCCGCCTCCCCCCGCAAATACCGCACGGCGGGATGCGCATGGTGGCGTCGGGCCTCGGCGAGCATCGCCTCGGACGCGTCGACCGCCACCACCTCGCTGCTCTCGATCCAGCGAGCCATCGCGGCGGAGAAGACCCCCGTACCGGATCCGATCTCGATGATCCGGGGCGCGGGGCGCCGCACATGGGAAGCGATCAGCCCGACCCAGGCCCGGAGTGACCCCTCGGGCATCTCGTTGCCACGCTCGTAGGCGCCGGCCAGTCGCTCATCGTCATAGACACGGCTCATGGGACCGATCCTGGCACGGATCGGTCCCGGTGCGCCGGTGATGAGTACCGGCCCGAGATCAGGGCAGGCGGTGTTCAGCAACGCTCAAAAACAATTCACCGGAATCGCGGGAGACGGGTGATGGAAAACCGTTGAACGCATCCGGGATCGTCGACAGAAAAGGGAGCATTCCATGTACGCGCACCTGTGGTCCTACGTTCCGACGGCCGGTCACACGGCGGACGACGACCTCACCGGATACGGTGTCGAGGCGGCGGACGGCCATATCGGAAAGGTCGACAAGTATTCCACCGAGGTCGGCTCGCAGTACATCGTCGTCGACACCGGCGTATGGATCTTCGGCAAGGAAGTGATGCTGCCCGCCGGCACCGTCACCAGCGTCGACCACGAGAGCCGGACCGTCCATGTCGCCCGGACGAAGGACGAGATCAAGGCATCCCCGGAATTCGACAAGGACAGGCACCTCGGCGACCCGGCCTACCGCGACCAGCTCGGTGGGTACTACAGCTCCGGTCACTGACCGCGCGTGGTTCCGCCGCCGCCCCTAAGATCTTCCGATCATGGACATGGTTATGGGCGGCAACGAGATGATCGCCATCCCTCCGGGGCGAGTGACGCTGTCGGACCGGCGGACGCGGCGCAGTTGGCAGGTCGAGCTCGCGCCCTACCGGCTCGGGGCGTTTCCGGTCACCCAGGCGTTGTACGCGCGGGTCACAGGTCGGCGGCCGAGTGCCGCCCAGGGCGACCGGCTCCCCGTCGAAGGGGTTTCCTGGTGGGACGCGGTGCGGTTCTGCAACGAGCTGTCCCGGCGTGAGGGGTTCACGCCCGCGTACCGCTTCCGCACCGACGGCGAAGGCGAAGGCGAAGGCGTCGAGTGGGACGCGTCCGCCGACGGGTACCGGCTGCCGACCGAGGCCGAGTGGGAGCACGCGTGCCGTGCGGGTACGACAGGGCCGCGTTACGGGGAGCTGGACGAGATCGCCTGGTACCGGGGCAACTCGCGCGAACGGATCCATGATGTGGGCGGGAAGAGCCCCAACGCGTGGGGGATGCACGACATGCTCGGCAATGTCTGGGACTGGTGCTGGGACGTCTACGACGCCGAGGTCTACGGCGAGTACCGGGTGCTCCGCGGCGGTGGCTGGTTCGATGAGCACTGGAGCTGCCGGGCCTCGGCGCGACGCCGCAGCCACCCGACCTTCCAGGTCGACGACGTGGGTTTCCGTATCGCGCGTTCGGTCGTGTGACGGCCGGTCGCCGGTCCCTGGTTCAGCGGTGCGGGCGGGCGGCGACCATCGCGTCGTGGAGTTCCCCGGGGCCGGGCGCCGGGGGCAGTGTCGACGTCGGCCGGTCGGCGCGGCAGGAATCGAGGAGCAGCGCGACGAGGCGCTGCCACGCGCCCGGTGCGGCGTGGCGGGTCGAGGACAGCACTCCGGCGTTGGCCATCAGGAACAGCATGACGTCGCCGCTCGTCAACTCGGGGCGCAGGCTGCCCTGTTCCTGAGCGCGGCGGATCAGCGCGTCCACGGCGGCCAGGGCGCGGGACCTCGGCTCCTCCATGCCCGGTGAGTCGGGGAAGCAGGCGGTGAAGCCCTCGGTCACTCCGCGGTCGGCGGCCTGCATGGCGCAGACGTGTTCGACGAAACCCCGGAATCCGTCCCACGGGTCGGCGGCGAGCGAGGCCTCCTCGGCGAGACGGGCCAGTTCGTTCATCCGGTCGGTGAGGACGGCCTCGATGAGCGCCTCCCGTTCGGGGAAGCGCCGGTAGAGCGTGGCGATGTTCACCTCCGCCTGCCGGGCGATCTCCTCCAGTGGCGCCCCGAGCCCGCGCTCCGCGAATACGGTGCGCGCCGCCGATGTGATGCGCGTCCGGTTGAACTCCGCGTCCTTGCGAAGCCCCCGGCGCTCGTCCGATGTCATGCGCCCATCCTACAAGTGAAGGATCGACTGCGGTTCTGCTAGGTTGACGCCCGCCATCAAAACGCAGGCATCCCTTCACTTTTGGAGAACGCACCGTGAACGTCGTTCTGTGGGTCGCCCGGGCCCTCCTTGCCGTGCTGTTCGCCGGAGCGGGCGGCATGAAGATCGCCCTGCCGCCGGACTCGCTGATTCCACTGATGCCCTGGGTCGTCGACTTCGCCCCGCTCGCGGTACGGGCCATCGGAGTGGCCGAAGTACTCGGCGCGGCCGGGCTGATCCTCCCCGCCGCCACCTCGATCGCCCCCGTGCTGACCCCGATCGCCGCCGCCGCGCTCGGTGTCCTCATCACCGGCGGAACGGTCGTGCACCTCGCCAGATCCGAGCACCCGGCCGCCCTCGCCAACATGGTGGTGCTCGCGGCAGCCGTACTGGTCGCCCGGGACGGATTCCGGCGCCTGGCGGCCCCGTAGGGCCCGCAGGGAATCCACCGTCCCACTGTGCGTGCGCGGCCCGCGATCCTATGCTGACCACCGGGGGGCGGAGACGACCTGAAGGGCATGCCTCATGAAGGCGGCGGGCAGGGGAACGTCAGCGGTGAGGTCCGGGGTGAAGTCAGGGGTCAAGCGGCTCCTGGGACGCGCCGGATTCGACATCGTGCGCAGCACCAACAACCTGGGAGGCGTCGACGACTTCATCCCGTTCGAGGCGACGATGCGAGCCGCGCGGGCGGCGGGCCTCTCGGTCGGCGACCACATCGACCAAGTCATGAACGGCACACCCGGCGCCACCCAGTCCACCATCGACGAACTGCGCGCCCTCGGCGTCTTCGCCGCCGCCCCGGACACCGTGCTGGAGATCGGTCCCGGCTCCGGCCGGTATCTGGAGAAGACGCTGAAGGAGTGCTCGCCGAGCCGCTACGAGATCTACGAGACGGCCGCGCCCTGGGCCAGCCATCTGGTGGAGACCTTCGGCGTCGTCGCCCGGCCGGCCTCGGGGAGCAGCCTCGCCCCGACACCCGACGCCAGCGTCGACCTCGTCCAGGCCCACAAGGTCTTCAACACCGTGACCTTCCTCTGCGCCTCCCGCTACTTCTTCGAAATGGCCCGGGTCACCCGCCCCGGCGGCCGAATCGTCTTCGACGTCATGACCGAGACCTGTCTCGACCCGGCCACCGTGCGCGCCTGGGCCACCCAGGGCGGCGCGGGCCACGACTCCTATCCCGCCGCGATGCCCCGCCGCACCTGCGTGGACCTCTTCGCGACCCTCGGCTGCGTCCTGGAGGCCGGCTTCCTCGCGCCCATGGGCGTCGCCTCCACGGAGGTGCTCGTCTTCGCGAAGACGGCTTGACCCTCAGACCGAAACCGGAAGGTCCTTTCGGACGAGCAGGTGAATCGCCTGAAACTGCCGCAGGTCCGCGGGCCGGGGCTCACACACCATCCGGGCCACCTCGGCCAGCCCCGATTCGAGCAGCATCGCGGCGAGACGGTCGGGCCACCACCGATACGCGGGCGCGACCGCGTGGTCGAAGACCCGCGTCGGGCGGGAGGGGTCGCCGCCTGCCCAGAAACCGAGCAGGAGGCAGCCGCCGGGCGCCAGCACCCGGTGGAACTCCGAAAGGACGGCCGGGAGTTCCCGCGGCGGGGTGTGGATGATGGACCAGCGCGACAGTACGCCGCCCAGCTCACCGTCGGCGAAGTCCAGCGCGGCCATCGAACCGACGTCGAACCGCAGGCCCGGATACGCCCGCCGAGCCAGCCCGATCATCTCGGGAGAGGCGTCGACGCCGGAGACCTCCAGCCCCAGCCCGTCCAAGTACGCGGTGACATAACCGGGCCCGCACCCCAGGTCCGCGACCCGACCGCTCCCACTCGCGCGCGAGAGCTCGGCGAAAGCGCCCAAGAGCGCGCGGTCGAGGGGCTCGTCGCGCAACGAGTCGGTGAACCGGTCCGCGTAGACGGGGGCGACGGCGTCGTACGCGTCGCGGACGAGACTGAGGGCATCGTGTTCGGCCATGCCCGTGACCGTACCCCTGGCGTCCCTGGCGCTGTTGCCCCATTCGGCCCTTGGCGCTCGCACGGGCCGGGTGGCGATGCCCCGCCCCGCCCCGCGTCCCGCCCATACTGGGCGGATGCCGCCCGCTCCACGGGCCCTGACCGGCCATCAGAGGAGATACCGATGAGGATGCTGATCAACACCCCGGAGACCGTGGTCGCCGACGCCCTGCGCGGGATGGCCGTCGCCCACCCCGAGCTGCGCGTGGATGTGGAGAACCGGGTGGTGGTGCGGCGGGACGCGCCGGTGGCGGGGAAGGTGGGGATCGTGTCCGGGGGCGGGTCCGGGCATGAGCCGCTGCACGGGGGTTTCGTCGGGCCGGGGATGCTGACGGCGGCCTGTCCGGGGGCCGTTTTCACGAGTCCGGTGCCGGATCAGATGGTGCGGGCGGCACTCGCGGCCGACAGCGGGGAGGGGGTGCTGTTCATCGTGAAGAACTACACCGGAGATGTGCTCAATTTCGACATGGCCGCCGAACTCGCCGAGGAGGAGGGCGTACGGCTGGCGAAAGTCCTGGTGGACGACGATGTCGCGGTCACCGACAGCCTCTTCACGGCGGGGCGGCGAGGTACCGGGGCGACACTCTTCGTGGAGAAGATCGCCGGGGCGGCGGCCGAGGCGGGCGCGCCCCTGGAGGAGGTGGCGGCCGTGGCGCGGCGGGTGAACGAGAGCTCGCGCAGCTTCGGTGTGGCCCTCAGCTCGGTGACGACTCCGGCGAAGGGCACCCCGAATTTCGATCTCCCGGACGGTGAGCTGGAGTTGGGCATCGGGATCCATGGGGAGCCCGGGCGGGAGCGGCGTCCGATGATGACCTCGCGCGAGATCGCCGATGTCGCTCTGACAGCGGTGGTGGAGGACCGGCCGCCGACGGGTCCGGTGCTGGTGCTGGTGAACGGCATGGGGGCGACCCCGCTGCTGGAGCTGTACGGGTTCGCGGCGGAGGTGGGCCGGGGGCTCGCCGAGCGGGGGATCGAGGCCGCCCGTACCCTCGTCGGGAACTATGTGACCTCGCTCGACATGGCCGGCTGCTCGGTGACGCTCTGCCAGGTGGACGAGGAGTCGCTGCGGCTGTGGGACGCTCCGGTGCAGACCGCCGCGCTCCGCTGGGGCCGCTGAGGGCCGCTGAGCCGAACGGGTATCGACCGGACCGACCGGGGTCTACCGGGATCTACCGGGAAACGACGACCGCAGGGAGTTCATGTGCTCGACGCCGATTTCTTCCGCCGCTGGCTGATCGCCTGTGCCGCCCTGGTCGACCGTGACGCCGCGCGGCTGACCGAGCTGGACTCGGCGATCGGCGACGCCGACCACGGCAGCAATCTCCAGCGCGGTTTCACGGCGGTGGCGGCGGCCCTGGAGAAGGAGCCGCCCCCGACGCCCGGGGCCGTGCTGACGCTCGCGGGCCGGCTGCTGATCTCGACCGTGGGCGGTGCGTCCGGTCCGCTGTACGGGACACTGCTGAGGCGTACGGGAAAGACCCTCGGCGACGCGGCCGAGGTCACGCCCGCGCGGCTGGCCGAGGCCCTGCGGGCGGGGGTGACCGCCGTCGCGGAGCTGGGCGGGGCGCGGCCCGGCGACAAGACCATGCTGGACGCGCTGGAACCGGCGGTGGAGGCCCTCGGCTCCGCCGACGCGCCGTTCGCCGCCGCCCGGGAGGCCGCCGAGCGGGGCGCGCTGGCGACCGTGCCGATGCGGGCCCGCAAGGGCAGGGCCAGCTATCTGGGCGAGCGCAGCATCGGGCATCAGGATCCCGGCGCGGCCTCGTCGGCGCTGATCGTGGGCGCGCTCGCGGAGGTGGCGGCCGGATGAGCGGGGACGGCCGGACGGCGGTCGGCGGGCAGGTCGGCATCGTGCTGGTCTCGCACAGTGCCAAGGTGGCCGCCTCCGTCGCGGAGCTGGCCAGGGGGCTGGCGGGCGGGGGCGCGACCGCGCCCGTCACCCCGGCGGGCGGCACCCCGGACGGCGGGCTCGGCACCAGCTCCGAGCTGATCGCCCGGGCGGCCCACGCGGTCGACGGCGGTGCGGGGGTCGCCGTGCTCGTCGATCTCGGCAGCGCGGTCCTCACGGTGAAGTCGCTGCTCGCGGAGGGCGACGAACTGCCCGGCGGAACCAGACTGGTGGACGCTCCCTTCGTCGAGGGCGCGGTCGCCGCCGTGGTGACGGCCTCGGCGGGCGGGGATCTCGACGCGGTGGTCGCGGCGGCGGAGGAGGCGTACGGCTACCGCAAGATCTGACGGACAGGACACAGGGCGGCGGTCGGTGAGAGGACCCCTCCGAGCTGTCGGCGCGCGGCGGTGGACGGGGAGCGGTACGAGACCGTCCGCGAGTGAGCGTACGACCGCTTCGGCATGAACACGCGGGGGCGGCGGGGCGACCGTTCGGCCCTCCAAGAGTGGCAGGGGCGCGGCGGCGCTCCTAGCGTCGGTCTCCTGTGATGTCCACCCAGCATCGGAGGCCTGCCCATGTGTGCCGTGCGTGCCGGACGTGTCGTGTCCCTCACCCTGGCCGGCGTCGCCGCGCTCGCCCTCGGCGCACCGGCCGCGCTCGCCGACGAGGAGGTGCCGGGCGGTGCCGCCCCCTCCGTGGCCGGGGAGGAGGTGCCGGGCGGTGCCGCGCCCCTGGGCGGCGACGAGGAGGAGGTGTCGCGGTTGGACACGCCCTTCGGCGCACCGGACGGCGGCGGGCCTGACGGCGGCGGCCCGGGCGGCGGCGGTCACGAAGACGGCGGGCAGCAGTCGGGTACCGGGCCGCACACCCCGGCGGACCCGGCGGAGCGGATCGGCCCGGAGAAGCCGGGCGGCGGGGTGCGGGCGGGTACCGGAGGGAGTCCGGCCGGGCCGGACGCGGGGACGCTCGCCGCCGGGTCCGCGCTGGTCGCGGGCGCGGTCGGCGGGGGCGCTCTGCTGGCGTACCGCCGCCGCTCCGGAGCCCGTGGCTGACCCGGTACGGACCCGGGTGCGGCACCCGGTCCCGTACCCCGCCAGGCCCGCCCACCATCCGGCGGCCCGGCACAGCCCCTGGTTCGCCCTGCTGTCCGTGCTGCTGTTCGGGGTCTTCCTGCTGCGCGCCGGTACGGCGGGGAGCGCGGCCGGGCCGCCGCCCGCGCCCCGCGCCGAGGCGGCGGTCCCGCACCGGGCCGCCGCGACCGCCGCAGCGACCGCCACGGCCGCCGGGCGCCCGGCCGTGCCGGACCCGCTCCCCCGCTCCCGGCCGCTGCGGATCGCCATCCCCTCGCTGCGGGTGGACGCCCCGCTGGTCGGGGTCGGTCTCGGCGCGGACCGCCGGATCGCGGCCCCGCCGGCGGCGGACGGCGGGTCGGCGGGCTGGTACGCGGGGGCGGCGGCGCCCGGGGAGCGGGGCACGGCCGTCGTGGTGGGCCATGTGGACAACGCGGCCGGGCCCGCCGTGTTCTATCCGCTGGGCTCGCTGGAGCGGGGCGGCCGGATCGAGGTCCTGCGCGAGGACGGCAGAACCGCCGTCTTCACGGTCTACGGCAATGAGGCGCACCCGCTGGCGTCCTTCCCCGCCGAGCGGGTCTACCGGGACGGCCCCCGGCCCGAGCTGCGGCTGATCACCTGCGGCGGCCGGTACACCGAGAGGACCGGCTACGACGGCAATGTGGTGGTCTTCGCCCGGCTGACGGAGGTGCGCTGAGCCCCGGCCCCCTCGGCCCCGGACTCCCCGGGCCCGGGCGGCTGGCAGACTGGGGGTATGTCCGCTCCTCGCCGTCTGTGCCCGGTCTGCCGTCGTGAAATCGCCGTTGTCGCGGGCCGGTTCGCCCGCCATGATCCTGCGGGTTCCCGGGTGGCGGCGGAGTTGGTCTCCTGTCCCGGCTCGCGGCGGCAGGCTCCGTACGACTCCGCCCTCCAGCCCTCGCTCGACGGCTCCGTGGTGCCCGTCTTCCCCGGTCAGCTGCCCCTGTTCTGAGGTGTTCGGGGCGCGTGCGCGGGGTGCGGCGGGACGGCCGGTCCCCCGGCGGGTCCCCGGCCGGTCCCCGGTCCGGCGGTCCATCCCCTGGCGGGTACGCGACAGATGCCCCACCCACCCGGTAGATTGGTCTACACCATTGCGCATACCGAGACGCACACAGAGACAGGGATCTTCGTGGAAGTTGTCATCGTTCCGGACGCCGCCGCAGGCGGCGAGCTCATCGCCGAGGCCATGGCCGACCTGCTGCGCCGCAAGCCCGACGCCCTGCTGGGGGTGGCGACCGGGTCGACGCCGCTCCCGATCTACGAAGCCCTCGCGGCCAAGGTGCGCGCCGCCGAGGTGGACCCGTCCCGGGCCCGGATATGCCAGCTCGACGAGTATGTGGGGCTCCCGGCGGGACACCCCGAGTCCTACCGCTCGGTGGTGCTGCGCGAGGTCGTCGACCCGCTCGGGCTGACCGAGGAGTCCTTCATGGGCCCCGACGGCTCCGCCGAGGACGTCGCCGCCGCCTGTACCGCCTACGACCGCGCCCTCGGCGAGGCCGGCGGCGTCGATCTCCAGTTGCTCGGCATCGGGACCGACGGGCACATCGGCTTCAACGAGCCGTGCTCCTCGCTCGCCTCGCGCACCCGGATCAAGACGCTCACCGAGCGGACCCGCACCGACAACGCGCGGTTCTTCGACAGCCTCGACGAGGTCCCGCACCACGTGATCACCCAGGGCATCGGCACCATCCTGGAGGCCCGCCACCTGGTGCTGCTGGCCACCGGGGAGGCCAAGGCCGACGCCGTGGCGCTCGCCGTCGAGGGCCCCCTCTCGGCCCTGGTGCCCGCGTCGGCGCTCCAGCTCCACCCGCACGCCACGGTCGTCGTCGACGAGGCCGCCGCGTCCCGGCTGAAGCTGGCCGACTACTTCCGCGCCACCTTCGCCGCCAAGCCGGACTGGCAGGGCATCTAGGCCATTCAGGCCGTGTCCTCTTGAGGACGTCCGGGCTCTCTCGTCCGATCGGGTCCCCGCCGCACGGCGGGGACCTCGCGGAACCTTCGCACCACGGCGGCGGGCCGGTCGGCCGCCACTCGCGCACCGGCCCGTGTATCAATTTCGCGTCCGCCGGAACAATTCCGCGCCCAACGGCTCGTTTTCGCCGTTGAGTTGATACGGTGCGCTCGCTCGGCACTTGTCGCACGTCGAACTGACGCGCAACCGTGCAGCCCCGGGGGATCTTCATGGACGACGACAGCGCCCGCGACCTTCTTGTGGTCAGGGAGAGCCTGGAACGTGTCAGACGGCGGGCCGGTCACGCGGTCCGCTACTTCTACGCCCATTTGTTTAGTCACCATCCTCATCTGCGGGCGCTGTTCCCCGCCGTGATGGCCGACCAGTACGAGAGGCTCTTCGCCGCCCTGGTCCACGCGGTGGACCATCTCGGCCATCCCGGGCTGCCCGCCCATCTGGAGCGGCTCGGCCGGGACCACCGCAGATTCGGGGTGGTGGACGAGGACTACGCGGCCGTCGGCGACAGCCTGCTCGCCGCGATCCGCCGGCACTCGGCCTTCACCTGGGACGAGCCGACGGAAACGGCCTGGCGCCGGGTGTACACGGGCGTGGCAGAGGCCATGAAGGAGGGGGCGCACCGCTCCGAGGCCTCGGGGGAGCCCGCGTTCTGGGAGGCCACCGTCGTCTCGCACCGGCTGCACGGCGATCACACGGCCGTGGTCCGCGCCGCCGTGCGCACCCCGTATCCATGGCGTCCCGGGCAGTACGCCACCGTCGAGCACACCGGGCTGCCCGGGGTGTGGCGTCCCTACTCCCTGGCGGGCGGCTCCTCGGGGGCGGGCGACCGGGAGCGGATTCTTGAGTTCCATATCGGCCGGGTGCAGAACGGGCTGCTGAGCACGGTCTTCTGCGACCACACCGAGCCCGGCCAGCTGCTCCGGCTGGGCGCGGCCTCGGGCGCGGCGCTCGCCCCGCCGCCCGGCACCCCCGCCGTCACCCTGATCGCCGCCGGCACGGGCTGGGCCCCGGTCAAGCCGGTGCTGGACGAGTTACTCGCCCGCAGACCCGCTCCCCGGGTCAGGATCGACGCCGTGGCCAGGGGGGAGTCGCACTTCTACGACGGCGCCTCGCTCGACGGGCTGCTGCGCGACCATCCCTATCTCAGCGCCTACTGGTGGTACCAGGAGTACGGCGAGGGCCGGATGAGGGCGGCGGAGCGGCTGCACACCCATCTGCGGGCGCGCCGCGACTGGGCGGGCGAGAGCGTCTATCTCTGCGGGCCGGTGAAGTTCGTCCAGGAGACGGCCGATCTGCTGTACGAGAGCGGATTGCCGCACTCCTCTCTGATCCGCGATCCGCAGCCGTACTCACAGCGCCAGCGCGGCCATGTCTCGCACGCGGAGGCGTTCCTCGACCCCGTGCCGGTGAACTGGATCGATCCCCAGGCGCGTACCGAGCCGCTCCGGGCACCGCTGCCCGCGACGCTCCAGGCCCCGGTGGCGGCGCCCGGCGGCTGACCCGGGGGCCGTTCACGGCTCCCGCCCGCCGGCCGGTCCGTACCAGAGCGTGGTCACCTCGCAGAACTCGCGGATGCCGTGCGCCGAGAGCTCCCTGCCGTAGCCGGAGCGCTTGACGCCGCCGAACGGGAGGGCCGGGTGGGAGGCCGTCATCCCGTTGAAGAAGACGCCGCCCGCCTCGATGTCGCGGGCGAAGCGCTCCTGCTCGCCCTCGTCCCGGGTCCAGGCGCTGGAGCTGAGCCCGAACGGGGTGTCGTTGGCGAGGGCGACCGCCTCGTCGGCGTCGGCGACCCGGTAGACGGCGGCGACCGGGCCGAAGGTCTCCTCGCGGTGGATGCGCATGGTGTCGCGGATCCCGGTGAGCACGGTGGGCTCGTAGAACCAGCCCCGGCCCCGGCCCGGCGGTCGGCGGCCCCCGGTGAGCGCGGTCGCGCCCCGGCGTACGGCGTCGTCCACGAGTGCTTCGAGGTCCTCGCGGCCCTGCTCGGTGGCGAGCGGGCCGATCTGGGTGGCCTCGTTCAGCGGATCGCCGACGGTCAGCGCGCGCATGCCCTCGGTGAAGCGCTCGCAGAACGCGTCGTGGACGTCGGTGTGGACGATGAAGCGCTTGGCGGCGATGCAGGACTGGCCGTTGTTCTGCGCCCGCGCGGTGACGGCGGTGTCGGCGGCCCTTCGGACGTCGGCCGACGGCATCACGAGATAGGGGTCGCTGCCGCCCAGCTCCAGCACGGTCTTCTTCACCTCGTCGCCCGCGACGGCGGCGACCGCGCGGCCGGCGCCTTCGCTGCCGGTGAGGGTCGCGGCGGCCACCCGGCGGTCCCGGAGGATCGCCTCCACCGCGCCCGAGCCCACCAGCAGGCTCTGGAAGCAGCCTTCGGGCCAGCCCGCGCGCCGGAAGAGTTCCTCCAGGTAGAGGGCGGTCTGCGGCACATTGGACGCGTGTTTGAGCAGGGCGGTGTTCCCCGCCATCAGGGCGGGGGCGGCGAAGCGGACGACCTGCCAGAGCGGGAAGTTCCAGGGCATGACGGCGAGCACCACGCCGACCGGGCGGTAGCGGACGACGATCCGGGCGGCCCCGGAGTCCTCGGTGTCGGCGGCGGACGGGTGCTCGTCGGCGAGCAGGGCGGGGGCGTGGGCGGCGTACCAGCGCATCGCCCTGGCGCATTTGGCGGCCTCGGCCCGGGCGGCGGTGATCGGCTTGCCCATCTCGGTGGTCATGGTGCGGGCGATGGAGTGGCGGTCCTCGTCGAGCAGATCGGCGGCGTGTTCGAGCAGCCGGGCGCGGTGGGCGAAGCCGGTGGCGCGGTGCTCGTCGAAGGCGCGCCGGGCGAGGGCGACGCGCCGGTCGGTCTCCTCGGCGGTCAGCGGCTCGAAGGTTCTGCGGGTCTCCCCGGTGGTGGGGTCGACGGTGGCGATGGGCATCGCGCTCTCCTCTCCTCCGCGCTCGCCCGGAAGACGTGTCTAGAGCCTGCTCTCCAGTCTCAGCTGGACGTCCTTCTCCTGGTCGCCCGCCGCCATGCCCTCGTCATGGACGACGAAGGCGGCGGCGAGGGTCTCGCGCATCCGGTCGACGGCCCAGTAGCCGCCCTGGACCTCGGCCTCCACGGGGGAGCCGAGCCGCTTGGGGCCGGGCGCGGGCCGGGCGGCGGTGACGTCGAAGGTGGCGGTCCACACGGTCGTACGTCCCTCGGAGACGTACTGCGGGACGTCGTCGGCCGCGCGATCGGACGCGTAGGACTCACCCAGGAGGTGGAACACCGTGTCGGCGTCCTCCCTGGTGCAGCCCGCGATCGTCACCACGACCGGCGAGACGGGCTGTTCGCTGCTGTTCACCGTTGTTCCTCGCTCTCCTGGACCGTTGTCCCGCGAGCCGTCCGCGCACGGGGCGGGCGTCGTCTCCCGGGCTCCAGGCTCACCCGTCGTCGCGCCGCCCGCCACTCGTCGACCGTTTCGATGGCGGGGCCGACGGGCGGCGGACGGCGGGCCCGGGGCGGACGGTCCGGCGGGCGGTCCGGTGGGCGGGCGGGCGTCAGAGCCTGCGGTTGGCCAGCACCGGTACCAAGGCGCGTACGGCGGCGACCTCCGCCACGTCCACATCGGCGATGAGCAGCCCGGGAGCGGCCTCCAGCCGGGCGCGTACGGTGCCGTCCGGCCCCACGAGGGCGCTGTGGCCGATTCCGGCGGGGGTCTTCGGCGGCGCGGGGCGGCCGGACGCGACCGGGTCGGCCTGGTCGACGGCGGCGACCCAGAGGGTGGCGTCGAGCGCCCGGGCGCGGACGAGCAGCTCCCACTGGTCGCGCTTGCCGGGGCCGTCGCCCCAGGAGGCGGGGAGCAGGGTGAGGACGGCTCCGGCGTCGGCGTGCGCCCGGAACAGCTCGGGGAAGCGGACGTCGTAGCAGGTGGCGAGGCCGGTACGGACTCCGGCCACCTCGATGGTGACCACTTCGGAGCCGGCCGCGACGGTGGCGGACTCGGTGAAGCCGAAGGCGTCGTACAGATGGATCTTGTCGTAGGAGGCCTCGACGCCGGGGCCGGTGGCCAGCAGGGTGTTGGTCACCCTGCCCTCCCCGGCGGGGGTGAACATCCCGGCGACCACGACGAGTCCGGCGTCCTGGGCGATCCGGCGCACCTCGGTGGCCCAGGGGCCGTCCAGCGGTTCGGCGAGGGGGGCGAGCGGGGTGCCGAAGCAGGCCATGGTCGCCTCGGGGAAGACAACGGCGTCCGCGCCGGAGTCCGCCGCGCGGCGGGCCTGTTCCCGTACGGTGGCAAGGTTGTGCGCGGGGTCGGGGCCGGTCGTGATCTGGCTCAGTGCGATACGCATGGCGGTCCTTGGGGTGAGACGGTCGTCGAGGGCGCGCGTCGAAGGCGGAGTGCCCCATCTTCCCCGTGCCGCCGCTTCCGCGCACGGGTGTTCCCTTTCATCGCTTCATGTCGCCCGGTGTCGCTCAATGTGGCTTCCTGCGCGCTTTCATGGCCGCGAACAGGACAACGGAGGGAGGGAGTCCGGTTTCTCCCGGGATGTAGTGCATCAGGGATGCCGAATCAAGGCCGACTCGGCGTATACAAGATCACAGAGCATTGGCCGCTGCCTCACCGCGTGATTGTCCTAGCATCCGAACCATGACGGTCATCCCAGACGACGGGTTCCCCCTGGCCGCCGAGTTCCCGGACGCCTCACAGGAGCAGTGGCGGCGGCTGGTGGCCGGCGTGCTGCGCAAGACCGGCAAGGACGTCTCCGACACGGCGCCGGAGGAGATGCTCTCCACAGTGGTGGAGGACGGCCTCCGCACCCGCCCCCTCTACACGGCGGACGACAGCACGGCCCCCGAGGGGTTCCCGGGCTTCGCCCCCTTCCTCCGGGGCGGTACGCCGGAGGGCGGCGCGGTCTCCGGCTGGGACGTCCGCCAGCGGCACGAGCGGCCGGACCCCCGCCGCACCAATGAGGCCGTGCTCGCGGACCTGGAGCACGGCGTGACCTCGCTCTGGCTCTCCGTCGGCCCGTCCGGAATCCCCCTCTCCGGTCTCGCCGCCGCGCTGGAGGGCGTCTATCTGGACCTCGCCCCCGTGGTGCTCGACGCCGGGGACGGATTCGAGGCCGCCGCCGAGGAGTTCCTGCGGCTGCTGGACGAGCGGGGCGTCGAGAGCCCCGGCGGGAACCTCGGCGCGGACCCGCTGGGCCACGCGGCCAGGACCGGGTCCTACGAGGAGGTCGCGGAGCTGACGGCGGCGGCCGCCCGGCTCGCCCTGCGCTGCCACGACACCCGCCCCGGGCTGCGGGCGCTGACCGCCGACGCGCTCCCGTACCACGAGGCCGGGGCCTCGGCCGCGCAGGAGGTGGGCTGCTCGCTGGCGACCGGCGTCGCCCTGCTGCGCGCCCTCACCGACGCGGGTCTCTCCGCCGAGGCCGCCCTCGGCCAGCTGGAGTTCCGCTACGCGGCCACCGCCGACCAGTTTCTGACGATCGCCAAGCTGCGGGCCGCCCGCCGGGTCTGGGCCAGGGTCGCCGAGGCCTGCGGGGCGCGGGACGCGGGGGCCCAGCGCCAGCACGCGGTGACCTCGCCGGTGATGATGACCCGGCGCGATCCCTGGGTGAACATGCTCCGCACCACGGTGGCCTCGCTCGCCGCCGGAGTGGGCGGGGCGGACTCCGTGACCGTGCTCCCCTTCGACCACGCCATCGGACTGCCGGACGACTTCGCCCGCAGGATCGCCCGCAACACCTCCACAATCCTGCTGGAGGAGTCGCACGTGGGCCGCGTCATCGACCCGGCCGGCGGCTCCTGGTACGTGGAGCGGCTCACCGACGAACTGGCGCACAGCGCCTGGGAGTGGTTCCAGGAGATCGAGGGCGCGGGCGGCCAGCTCGCCGCGCTCCGCTCCGGCCTGGTCTCCGAGCGGATCGGGACGGCCTGGACCGAGCGCCTGGCGAAGATCGCCAAACGCCGTGAACCGATCACCGGGGTCAGCGAGTTCCCACTGCTCTCCCAGCCCCCGGTGGAGCGCGATCCCGCACCCGCCCCGCCCTCCGGCGGACTGCCCAGGGTCCGCCGCGACGAGGCCTTCGAGGCGCTGCGCACCCGCTCGGACGCGCATCTGGACACCACCGGCTCCCGGCCGAGGATCTTCATCGCCGCGATCGGCCCGGCCTCCGCGCACACCGCGCGCACCACCTTCACGGCCAACCTCTTCCAGGCGGGCGGGATCGAACCCGTCCACGACCCCGTCTCGGTCGACGCGGCCTCCGCCGGTGAGGCGTTCCGGGCCAGCGGGGCGAGTGTGGCGTGCGTCTGCTCCAGCGACGCGCTCTACGCCGAGCAGGCGGCTCCGGTGGCGAAGGCGCTGAAGGAGGCAGGGGCGGTGCGGGTGTATCTCGCGGGTCGCCCCGGCGAGCTGCGGGAAACCTATGTACGGGCCGGAGTCGACGAGTTCGTCGCCGTCGGCGGCGACGCGGTCGCCGTCCTCTCCCGCGCCCTCGACCGGATCGGAGTGGCGTGATGGGTATTCCGGACTTCACGGGCATCGCGCTGGGCCCCGCGGCGGGCACCGGCTCGGTGGACCAGTGGCGTGCCGCGGTCAAGGAGTCCACCGGCCGCCGGGACGCCGATCTGATCTGGGACACCCCCGAGGGCATCCCGGTGAAGCCGCTCTACAGCGGCCAGGACACCGCGGGCCTCGACTTCCTCGGCGGCTACCCGGGCATCGCGCCGTATCTGCGCGGCCCGTACCCGACGATGTATGTGAACCAGCCGTGGACGATCCGGCAGTACGCCGGGTTCTCCACCGCCGAGGAGTCCAACGCCTTCTACCGGCGCAATCTGGCCGCCGGGCAGAAGGGCCTGTCGGTCGCCTTCGACCTGCCGACCCACCGGGGGTACGACAGCGACCACCCCCGGGTGACCGGCGACGTCGGCATGGCGGGCGTCGCCATCGACTCGATCTACGACATGCGGCAGCTGTTCGACGGGATCCCGCTGGACCGCATGAGCGTGTCGATGACGATGAACGGCGCGGTGCTGCCCGTTCTGGCGCTGTACATCGTGGCCGCCGAGGAGCAGGGGGTGCCGCCGGAGAAGCTGGCGGGGACCATCCAGAACGACATCCTCAAAGAGTTCATGGTCCGCAACACCTATATCTATCCGCCGACCCCGTCGATGCGGATCATCTCGGACATCTTCGCGTACACCTCGCAGCGGATGCCGCGCTACAACTCCATCTCGATCTCCGGCTATCACATCCAGGAGGCCGGAGCGACAGCCGATCTGGAACTGGCGTACACCCTCGCCGACGGCATGGAGTATCTGCGCGCGGGGCTGGGAGCCGGGCTGGACGTGGACGCGTTCGCGCCCCGGCTGTCGTTCTTCTGGGCGATCGGCATGAACTTCTTCATGGAGATCGCCAAGCTGCGGGCGGCCCGGCTGCTGTGGGCGAAGCTGGTGCGCACCTTCGATCCCAAGAACCCCAAGTCGCTGTCGCTGCGCACCCACTCGCAGACCTCGGGCTGGTCGCTGACGGCGCAGGACGTCTTCAACAATGTGACCCGCACCTGTGTGGAGGCGATGGCGGCGACCCAGGGGCACACCCAGTCGCTGCACACCAACGCGCTCGACGAGGCGCTGGCGCTGCCGACGGACTTCTCGGCGCGCATCGCCCGCAACACCCAGCTGCTGCTCCAGCAGGAGTCGGGGACCTGCCGGGTGACCGACCCCTGGGGCGGCAGCGCCTATGTGGAGCGCCTCACCCACGATCTGGCCCGGCGGACCTGGCAGCACATCGAGGAGGTCGAGGCGGCCGGGGGCATGGCCAAGGCCATCGACGCGGGCATCCCCAAACTGCGGGTGGAGGAGGCGGCGGCGCGCACCCAGGCGCGGATCGACTCCGGACGGCAGCCGGTGATCGGGGTCAACAAGTACCGCGTCGAGACCGACGAGCAGATCGATGTGCTGAAGGTCGACAACTCCTCGGTGCGCACCCAGCAGATCGCCAAGCTGCGCCGGCTGCGGGAGGAGCGGAACGAGGACGTCTGCCAGGACTCGCTGCGGGCGCTGACCGAGGCGGCCGCGCGCGGCTCCGGCCCGGGTCTTGAGGGCAATCTGCTGGCGCTCGCGGTGGACGCGGCGCGGGCGATGGCGACCGTGGGAGAGATATCAGACGCCCTGGAGAAGGTGTACGGGCGGCACGCCGGCCAGATCCGTACCATCTCCGGTGTGTACCGGACCGAGGCAGGAGAGTCCCCTTCCGTGGAGCGCACCCGGACGCTGGTCCAGCGGTTCGAGAAGGCCGAGGGCCGCCGTCCGCGCATCCTGGTGGCCAAGATGGGCCAGGACGGGCACGACCGCGGCCAGAAGGTGATCGCCACGGCCTTCGCGGACCTCGGCTTCGACGTCGACGTCGGCCCGCTGTTCCAGACCCCGGGCGAGGTGGCCCGTCAGGCGGTGGAGGCGGACGTCCATGTCGTCGGGGTCTCCTCGCTGGCCGCCGGGCATCTGACGCTGGTGCCCGCGCTGCGGGAGGAGCTGGCGGCGGAGGGCCGCGAGGACATCATGATCGTGGTGGGCGGGGTGATCCCGCCGCAGGACGTGCAGACCCTCCGGGACGAGGGCGCCGCCGCCGTGTTCCCGCCGGGCACGGTGATCCCGGACGCCGCGTACGAGCTGGTGCGCACCCTGGCCGACTCGCTCGGCCACGAGCTGTGAGACAGGGCCACCGATGCCACAGACGATCGATGTAGACAGCTATGTCCAGGGTGTCCGGGCCGGTTCCCGGGCCTACATCGCGCGGGCGATCACCCTGTTGGAGTCCACCAGGGCCGATCACCGCGCGCTGGCGCAGCGGCTGCTGACCGAGCTGCTGCCGTACGCGGGCGCGGCCCGGCGGGTGGGCATCAGCGGGGTGCCCGGGGTGGGCAAGTCCACCTTCATCGACGCGCTGGGCACCATGCTCACCTCGCTCGGCCACCGGGTGGCGGTCCTGGCGGTGGATCCCTCCTCCAGCCGGACAGGGGGTTCGATCCTCGGCGACAAGACCCGGATGGAGCGGCTGGCGGTCGACCCTTCGGCGTTCGTCCGGCCCTCTCCGACCTCGGGGACGCTCGGCGGGGTGGCGAAGGCGACCCGCGAGACCATCGTGGTGGTGGAGGCGGCGGGCTACGACGTGGTGCTGGTGGAGACCGTCGGGGTGGGGCAGTCGGAGACGACCGTCGCCCAGATGGTCGACTCCTTCCTGCTGCTCACGCTCGCGCGCACCGGGGATCAGCTCCAGGGCATCAAGAAGGGCGTCCTGGAGCTGGCCGATGTGATCACGGTGAACAAGGCGGACGGCCCGCACGAGCGCGACGCCCGCTCGGCGGCCCGCGAGCTGGCGGGCGCGCTGCGGCTGATGCATCCGGCGGACGCGGCGTGGACCCCTCCGGTGCTGTCGTGCAGCGCCCGTGAGTCCAGCGGTCTGGACACCGTCTGGGAGCGGCTGGAGCAGCACCGGACGCTGCTGGAGTCGACCGGCCGGCTGGCGGCCAAGCGGCGGGACCAGCAGATCGACTGGACCTGGTCGATGGTCCACGACGAGCTGCTCGACCGGCTGCACGGCCACCCCGGGGTGCGGGAGCTGGCCCCCGCCCTGGAGCGGCTGGTGCGCGACGGCGAGCTGACGGCCACGCTGGCGGCGGAGCGCATCCTGGAGGCGTTCCAGGGGCCGGGCGGGGTGTGAGCCCGGCGCGGCCGGGAACGCGGGCCGGGAGTACGGGCCGGGAGCGCGCGCCCTACCCGAGGCGGTAGAGGTTGAAGCGGCAGGCCTGGATCTGACGGCGCATCACGGTCGCCATGGCGCGCAGCATTCCGCGCTGGGCCATCGGCAGCCGGGCGCTGACGGCGGCGGGCAGCCGGGCGAAGGTGCAGGACTGGGCGAGGGCGATGGAGTCGTGCCAGCCCTCCGGTTCGGCCGGGTCCTCGCAGCGCCAGCGCGGCCGGGCGGCGGGGCCGCCGAGGACCTCGTGGCCGTCGTGGCCGTCGTGGCCGTCGTGACTCTCGTGCCCGTCTCGCTCGTCGGTGCGCCCGGAGGCGGTCTCCAGGGCGAGATGCGCCCCCGGCAGCCGTTCGGCGGCCATCCGGAAGACGTCGCGGACCTGCTCCTTCGCGAGCTGGATCAGGGTGGACTCGCCGACCAGGAAATACGGCCCCGGGCTGGCGCGCACGGCGTCGACCCAGCCGGGGTCGGTCACGGACGCGGCGATGGCCCGGCGGCGGCCGGTGTCCTCGCCGAAGGCGTGCCCCAGCGTCGTCACCTCGGGCAGTCCGAGGTCGAACCAGTGGACCGTGCCGTTGTCGAGCCGCTCGAAGCGGGTGCTGGGGCCCGTGCCGAACTCGACGACGGTCCCGGCGGGGTGGCGGCCGAGGAAGTCCTCGATCCAGGTGTCGAAGAGCAGGGTCCGGGTGGTGGGGCCGATCGGGCCGCGCGCCCCGCCGAAGCGGACGGCGCCGTCCTCGTCCAGGGCGTCGGCCGCCTCCGCGGCTCGCGGGGCGCGGCGCGTTCCGTCGCGCTCGCGGAGGCTCACCGCGCCGGTGCGGAGCGGGGAGCGCCGCGCTTCGAGGGTGCCGCCGAGTCCCGGCGGTCGTCCGTCCCGATCTGCCATGGCTGCCTTCTCTGGGGTGTGGGGCCGTCGGCGGTGCGCCGATGGAGCGCCAGTGTAGGTTAGGCAAACCTAAGTCGATGTCGGGTGGTGGGTGTTTCGGCCGTGACCGGGGTGTGGGTAATCTGCCGGAGGCATGATCAAGTGGTCGGCGTACCGGCCCGGACCGCGCCGGTACGCCGGTACGCCGGTACGCCGAGGTGCCGGTAGGTCTCCCGGCCCCGGGCCGCCGCATCGGGCCGTTGGCGGGCGTTCGGGGTTCCGGCCGGACCGGCTCGGGAGCGCCGCGACGGCACGGCTCGGCCACACGGCTCGACCGCACGGCACGGCGGCCGGTGCCACACAGTGGCCGACGGCACGGCGGCCAGCCCGGAAGAGGAAGCTGAGGGGTGCGATGAGGCTCACGATTCTCGGCGGCGGCGGTTTCCGGCTACCGCTGGTGTACGCGGCGCTGCTCGGCGACCGCTCCGATGGCCGGATCACCCGGGTCGTCCTGCACGATGTCGACGCCGGCCGGCTGGCCGCCGTCGCCCGGGTCCTCGCCGACCAGGCGGCGGGGGTGGCCGACGCGCCCGAGGTGACCGTGACCACCGATCTGGACCTGGCGCTGCGCGGCGCGGACTTCGTCTTCTCGGCGATCCGGGTGGGCGGGCTCGCGGGCCGGGCGGCGGACGAGAGCGTCGCGCTGGCGGAAGGGGTGCTCGGCCAGGAGACGGTCGGCGCGGGCGGTATCGCGTACGGGCTGCGGACCGTCCCGGTGGCCGAGGACATCGCGCGCCGGACGGCCCGGATCGCGCCCGACGCGTGGGTCATCAACTTCACCAATCCGGCCGGCCTGGTCACCGAGGCGATGGCCCGCCATCTGGGCGAGCGGGTGATCGGGATCTGCGACTCCCCGGTGGGGCTCGGGCGGCGGGTGGCCCGGGTGCTCGGCGTCGACCCCGAGCGGGCCTGGTTCGACTACGCGGGCCTCAACCATCTGGGCTGGCTGCGCGGGGTCCGGGTGGCGGGCCGCGACGAACTCCCCCGGCTGCTGGCCGATCCGGGACTGCTGGAGTCCTTCGAGGAGGGCCGGCTCTTCGGTGCGGAGTGGCTGCGCTCGCTGGGCGCGATCCCCAACGAGTATCTGCACTACTACTACTTCAACCGGGAGACGGTGCGCGCCTACCGGGCGGCCGAGCGGACCCGGGGCGCGTTCCTCCACGATCAGCAGGCCCGCTTCTACGCCGAGATGGAGCGGCCCCAGACGCCTGCGCTGGCGACCTGGGACCGTACCCGGGCGGAGCGCGAGGCCACCTATATGGCGCACAACCGGGAGGCGGCCGGGGCGGGCGAGCGGGACGCGTCGGACCTGGAGTCCGGCGGCTACGAGCAGGTCGCCCTCGCCCTGATGCGGGCCATCGCGCACGACCGGCGCACCACGCTGATCCTCAATGTCCGCAACCGGGGCGCGCTGGCGGCGCTGGACGCGGAGGCGGTGGTCGAGGTGCCCTGTCTGGTGGACGCCAGCGGCGCGCACCCGGTCGCGGTGAGCCCGCTGCCCGACCACGCCACGGGGCTGGTGTGCGCGGTCAAGGCGGTGGAGCGAGAGGTGCTGGCGGCGGCGGCCTCCGGCTCGCGCGCCCGAGCGGTGGCGGCGTTCGCGCTGCATCCGCTGGTAGACTCGGTGGCGGTCGCGCGCCGGCTGGTGGAGGCGTACACCGCCGCCCATCCCGGGCTCTCGTACCTCCGGTAGGAGTGCTCCCCAGCGGGTAGACAGCTGGGTATGCACGATGAACGACGGCGCATCGAGGACCGTGTCGAGCGTGCGCTTGTCCAGCGCGTCCGGCCGGCCGTCCACTCCCGTTCGCTTCCGCTGACGCTGACGGCCTGGCAGGCCCCGGGCGAGCCGGTGCCCTTCGCCGAGGCCGTCGCGCGGCGCTTCGAGCCGTTCGCGGTGGGCGAGGCCTGGGGCCCGCCGTGGGGGACCACCTGGTTCCGGGCGCGGGGCGAGGTGCCCGCCGACTGGGCGGGGAGCCGGGTGGAGGCCGTCTTCGACCTCGGATTCACCGGCGCGGGGCCCGGTTTCCAGGCCGAGGCGCTGGTGCACACGGCCGGGGGCGTCCCGCTGAAGGCGGTCAATCCGCGAAACCGTCATGTCCCCGTCGCCCGGCCCGCCGTCGGCGGGGAGCGGGTCGATCTCCTGCTGGAGGCCGCCGCCAACCCCGACATCCTGGGCCGGGGCTTTCTGCCGACCCCGCTGGGCGACCCGGCCACGGCGGGCGGCGAGCCGCTGCACGTCTTCGCCGGCGCGGATCTGCGGGTGCTGGACGAGGAGGTGTGGGAGCTGGCCCACGACCTCGACGTACTGCGCGAGCTGGCGGCGGAGCTGGGCGAGCACGAGCCGCGCCGCCACGAGATCCTGCACACGCTCGACCGGGCGCTGGACGCCCTGGACCCGGACGACGTCTCCGGTTCGGCGGCGGAGGTACGGGCGGTGCTGAGGCCGTCGCTGGCGCGGCCCGCCCACGCGAGCGCGCACCGGCTGTCGGCGGTCGGCCACGCCCATATCGACAGCGCCTGGCTGTGGCCGGTCCGGGAGACCCGGCGGAAGGCCGCCCGTACCTTCGCCAACGCGACGGCGCTGGCCGAGGAGTACGAGGAGTTCGTCTTCGCCTGCTCGCAGGCGCAGCAGTACGACTGGGTCCGCGAGGGACAGCCCCTGGTGTGGGAGCGGATCGTGCGGGCGGTGGAGCGCGGCCAGTGGGCCCCGGTCGGCGGCATGTGGGTGGAGTCGGACGGCAATCTGCCCGGCGGGGAGGCGCTCGCCCGGCAGTTCACCCATGGGAAGCGGTTCTTCCTGGAGCACTTCGGCGTCGAGACCAAGGGGGTGTGGCTGCCCGACTCCTTCGGCTACAACGCCGCGTTCCCGCAGCTGGCGAGGTTGGCGGGGTTCGAGTGGTTCCTCTCCCAGAAGATGTCGTGGAACCAGACGAACCAGCTCCCCCACCACACCTTCTGGTGGGAGGGCATCGACGGGAGCCGGATCTTCACCCACTTCCCGCCGGTGGACACCTACAACGCCGAGTTCACCGGCCGGGAGATGGCGCACGCCGTCCGCAACTACCGGGAGAAGGGCGCGGGGACGCGCTCGCTGGTCCCCTTCGGCCACGGGGACGGCGGCGGCGGGCCGACGCGCGAGATGATGGAGCGGGCCCGGCGCCTCGCCGACCTGGAGGGCTCGGCCCGGGTCGAGGTCGGGCATCCGGACGCGTTCTTCGCCGCCGCCCGGGCGGAGTACCCGGACGCTCCGGTGTGGTCGGGCGAGTTCTACATGGAGGGCCATCGCGCCACGTACACCTCGCAGGCGCGCACCAAGCGGGGGAACCGGCGCAGTGAGCATCTGCTGCGGGAGGCGGAGCTGTGGGCGGCCACCGCCGCGCTGAACGTCCCGGGGTACGCGTATCCGTACGAGGCGCTGGACCGGCTGTGGAAGACGGTGCTGCTGCACCAGTTCCACGACATCCTGCCGGGGTCCTCGATCGCCTGGGTGCACCAGGAGGCGGAGGCCGAGTACGCCCGGGTCGCCGGGGAGCTGGAGGAGCTGATCGCGGCGGCGCTCGCCGCCGCCGGGCCCGGCGACCCCCGGGTCTTCAACGCCGGGCCGCGCGAGCGCGCCGAGGTGCTCGTCACCGGGGACGGGCCGGTGTTCACCCGCACGCCCGGCGGCGGCAGCGCCCCGCGGGCCGCGGAGGCGGCGGCGGCCCCCGCGCCGGTGCGGGTGGAGGTGAGCGGCCCGGTGCTCGACAACGGGCTGGTGCGGGTCGAGTTCGCGCCGGACGGCACGCTCTCCTCCGTACGCGATCTGACCGCCTGCCGGGAGGTGCTGGCGGGGCCGGGCAATCTGCTGCGGCTGCACACCGATCTGCCCAACCGCTGGGACGCCTGGGACATCGACCGGCACTACCGGGGGCGTTTCACCGATCTCCTGGACGCCGAGTCGGTGACGGTCGCCGCATCGGGGCCGCTGCTCGGCGCGGTCCGGGTCGAGCGGGTCTTCGGCGCGGGCTCGCGGATCGTCCAGACGGTCACCGTGCGGGCGGGCAGCCGGCGGATCGATGTGGAGACGGAGATCGACTGGCATGAGCGGGAGAAGATCCTCAAGGTCGCCCTCCCCCTCGACGTCCACGCCGAACGGGCCACGTCGGAGATCCAGTTCGGGCATGTGCACCGGCCCACCCACACCAACACCAGCTGGGACGCGGCCCGTTTTGAGGTGTACCACCACCGGTGGGCCCAGCTGGGCGAGCCGGGGTACGGGATCGCCGTCGTCAACGACGGCACCTACGGCCACGACGTGGTCCGCACCACCCGCGAGGACGGCGGCACCACGACCGTCTTCCGGCTCAGCCTGGTGCGCGCGCCGCGCGTCCCGGACCCCGGGGCCGACCAGGGCAGGCACCGTCTCGTCTACGCACTGCTGCCGGGAGCGACGGTCGAGAACGCGATCGCGGAGGGGTACGCGCTCAATCTGCCGCTGCGGACGGCCTTCGCCGAGGGCTTCGAGCCGGTGGTGAGCAGTGACGCCCCGGCGGTCACGGTGGAGTCGGTGAAGCTCGCGGACGACCGCTCGGGCGATGTGGTGGTGCGGCTGTACGAGTCGCTCGGCGGGCGGGCGGAGTCGACCCTGCGGACCGGGTTCCGGGCTTTGGGGGCGCGGGTCACCGATCTGCTGGAGCGCCCGGTGGCGGGCGGCGAGCGGGCCCTGTCGGAGGACGGGACGGCGCTGCGGGTGGCGCTGCGGCCGTTCCAGATCCTGACGCTGCGCTTCTCCCGGGCGTGAGCGGGCCGGGGGCCGCTCCCCCGGCTCTCCCCTCGGCTCCCCGGCTCCCCGGCTCCCCGGCTCCCCGGCTCCCCGGCTCCCCGGCTCCCCGACTCCCCGACTCCCCCCAGGCGAATATCGTGCCAAATAGCTAGAATTCAACTATGGCAGAGCGGTCCGCCGCTCCGACCGCACCCGAACTCGTCCTGGAGACCGAGGACGGTTCCACGGTGATGAGCCCGAGCCGGGACTACCGCGTCGGACGCGACCCCCAGAGCGACATCGTGCTGGACGACGCCCGGGTGTCCTGGCACCACGCGGTGCTGAGGCCCGAGCGGGACCACTGGACGATCGAGGACGAGGACAGCACCAACGGCACCTTCATGGACGGCAGACGCGTCCATGAGTGGGATGTCGCGGCCGGCAGCGTCATCCGCTTCGGCAGCGCCGCCGACGGCCCCCGCGCGGTCGTCGTCTCCCCCGCTCCGGCCCCTGCCCCCGCCCCCGCCTCGCCTTCGGCCCCGGCCCCGACCTCCGTCTCCGCGCCGTCGGCGACCGGGACCTTCCGGCGGCCCACCACGGTCCGCCCGCTGCCCGCCCGGACCGTACGCATCGGCCGCGGCGCTGACAACGATCTCGTCGTCGACGATCTGACCGTCTCCCGGCACCACGCGGAGCTGCGCGTACGCCCCGACGGACGGCACGAGATCGCCGACCTCGGCTCCCACAACGGCACCTTCCTCAACGGCGGCCCCGTCGCCCGCGCGCTCGTCTCCCCCGGCGACGTCGTCGGCATCGGCCACTCCGCCTTCCTTCTCGTCGGCGGCGAACTCCAGCAGTACGTGGACACCGGCGAGGTCTCGCTCGACGTCCAGGACCTGGCGGTCACCGTGGACCGGGGCCGCAAGACCCTGCTCGACGGAGTGTCGTTCCCCGTCGGGGAGAAGTGCCTGCTCGCCGTGGTCGGCCCGAGCGGAGCCGGAAAGTCCACCCTCCTCGGCGCGCTCACCGGGCTGCGCCCCGCCGACCGGGGCACCGTCCTCTACGACGGCCGCGACCTCTACCGCGACTACGCCGAGCTGCGGCAGCGCATCGGCCTGGTGCCGCAGGACGACATCCTGCACACCCAGCTGACCGTGCGCGCCGCGCTGGGGTACGCCGCCGAGCTGCGCTTCCCGCAGGACACCGCGCGCGAGGAGCGCCGGGGGCGCGTGGCGGAGGTGATGCGCGAGCTGGGTCTGACCGAGCGCGCGGACCAGCCCATCCACAAGCTCTCCGGCGGCCAGCGCAAGCGGGTGAGCGTCGCGCTGGAGCTGCTGACCAAGCCGTCGCTGCTCTTCCTGGACGAGCCGACCTCCGGTCTCGACCCGGGGATGGACCGCTCGGTGATGCACATGCTGCGCGGGCTCGCGGACGACGGCCGCACGGTCATCGTCGTCACCCACAGCGTGCTGAGCCTGGACGTCTGCGACCGGCTGCTGGTGCTGGCCCCGGGCGGCCGGATCGCCTACTACGGGCCGCCCGCCAACGCGCTGGCGTTCTTCGGCTTCGAGCAGTGGCCGGAGGCCTTCGAGGCGTTCGAGAACGACCGACAGCGGGACTGGGCAGGGCAGTGGGCCGCGTCCCCGCTCCGCGAGCGGTACGCCCCCTCGGCCCGGCCGCACCCCGGAGGGACCGGCGGCGGAAGGGGCGAAGGCACCCCCGCGGACACCCCCGCGCCACCGCCGAAGGCGCAGAGCTGGGGCTCCCAGCTGTGGACCCTGATCCGGCGGTACACGGCCGCGCTCGCGGCGGACCGCACCTTCCTCATCATCATGATCGCTCTGCCGTTCGTGATGGGCGCGATGGCCCGTGCCCTGGCGGGCGGCGCGCTCACCGCCGAGACCGCGATGAACGCGCTGCTCATCCTCTGCATCGGCGGGGTGCTCACCGGCGCGGCCAACGCGGTACGGGAACTGGTCAAGGAACGCGTGATCTACCAGCGGGAACGGGCCGTGGGGCTCTCCCGGTCGGCCTATCTGATGTCCAAGGTGGTGGTCCTGGGCACGATCACGGTGCTCCAGGCCGTGGTCCTCACCCTCGTCGGCCTCGGCGGCGTCGATCTCGGCGCGCCGGACGGCGCGGGGGTGCTGATGCCTCCGCTGCTGGAGATCACCCTCGCGGTGGCGCTGCTGTCGTTCACCGCGATGACGCTCGGGCTGCTGGTCTCCGCGCTGGTGCGCAAGGAGGAGGTCACCATGCCGCTGCTGGTCCTCCTCGCCATCGTCCAGGTGGTGTTCTGCGGTGCGCTGCTCTCCCTGAGCGGGCTGCCGGTGGCCGAGCAGCTGGCTTGGCTGGTGCCCTCGCGCTGGGCGCTGGGCGCGATGGCGGGCACCGTCGGACTGGCCGGGATCGTGCCCGGGAAACAGGCCGCCGACCCGCTGTTCGAGCACTCGGCGGGGGTGTGGCTGACCAATATGGGCGCGCTGGCCGGGCTCGCGGTGGTCTTCGGCCTGCTGGTGCTGTGGCTGCTGCGCCGCCATGAGCCCGCCGTGATGCGGAAGTAGCCCGGGAGACCGCCGTGGCCGCCGAGGGCTTCGAACCGACGCATGTCGTCCCGGGCAGCGGCCTCCCCGCGTGGGAGGCCCCGGACGTCTCCCGGCCGACCGAGCCGCTGGACCCTCTCCTGCCGGTGCGGCTGATCGACCGGTACGGCGACTGGTCCCGGATCCTGTGCGCGAACGGCTGGTCGGCCTGGGTCGACGGCCGGCTCCTGATCACCGTGGGCCGCGAGCCGCCCGCCCCCGGCCTCTCACCCGCCCGCACCGCCGATCCGCGCCCCCTGCTGACGCGCGTCGAGGAGACCGTCGCCCGCTACCGGCGGGCGGCGGACGAGCTGGCGGCGGGCCGCATCGACGCGGAGTCCTTCCGGGAGCGCACCCGGGGGCTGCGGGCCGGTGCGGTGGTGGAGGGCGATTCCGTGTGGCTGTACGACGCGGAGCACGAGCGCTGGGTGTACGCGGACGGCGCGGGCGCGACCGCCTTCGCGGTCTCCTCCGGCCCCTCCGGACCGGCCCCCGCCCCGGAGGAAGCACCCGGGGACGCGACCCGGGACGCGAGCCAGGTGCGGCCGGAGCCGACACGGGTGGTGGACCCGGCCCGGGAGACGGGACGGGAGACGGAGCGGGAGACGGAGCGGAAGACCGCGGACGGCGGTCCTGCCGGGCCCGGTGAACCCTGATGGCGGGGGCAGGACAGAACGGCGGGCTGCCCGCCGGGCGCGCCTCCGACCTGATCGGCAGCCGGATCGCGGGGTACCAGGTCGAGGCCGAGATCGGGCGGGGCGGCATGGCGGTGGTCTACCGCGCCCGGGATCTGCGGCTGGACCGCACCGTCGCGCTCAAGCTGCTCGCCCCCGAACTCGCCCGCAACGACACCTTCCGCAAGCGGTTCACCCATGAGTCCCGGGTGGCCGCCGCCATCGACCACCCCCATATCGTCCCGGTGTTCGAGGCCGGGGAGACCGAGGGGCTGCTCTACATCGCCATGCGCTATGTCGCCGGGCAGGATCTGCGGGCCCTCCTCAACCGCGAGGGACCGCTGCCCGTCACCACGGCCGGCCGGATCGCCGCGCAGGTCGCCTCCGCGCTGGACGCCGCGCACAGCCACGACCTGGTGCACCGGGACGTCAAACCGGGCAACATCCTGATCGCCGAGGGCACCGACAGCGACCACCCCGAGCATGTCTATCTCACCGACTTCGGGCTGACGAAGAAATCGCTGTCGCTGACCGGATTCACCACGGTCGGACAGTTCGTCGGCACCCTCGACTATGTGGCCCCCGAACAGATCTCCGGGCGGCCCGTGGACGCCCGGTGCGATGTGTACGGCTTCGCCTGTGTGGTGTACGAGACGCTGGCCGGGGCCCCGCCCTTCAAACGCGACGACGACATGGCCCTGCTGTGGGCCCATCAGTTCGACGCGCCCCCGCCGCTGACCCTGCTCCGCCCCGATCTGCCGGGGGCCGTCGACACGGTGGTGGCGAAGGCGCTCGCCAAGCGGCCGGACGACCGGTACGGCTCCTGCGGGGAGTTCGTCGCCGCACTGCGGTCCGCGGTGACGGCCCGGCCGCGCGAGGCGGCGGCGCATCCGGCGACCCGGGTCGACGTACCCGTGGCGGCTCCCGATCCGGGCCCGCCGCCGGAGTTGCCCGGCTGGGCGCGTCCGGCCGTAGGGATCACTCCCCGGGCCCCCGGTCCCTGAGCGGCGGTGTCCCGCCGCGCCGCCGGGCCGACCGGGCGAGCAGCCCGCCGAGGCAGCCGGTGGCCAGGCCCCAGAGCGCGGCGAGACCCAGCGCGGACCAGAGCCTCGGGCTCAGGGCGGCCTCGGCCGAGAGCCCGCCGCCGAGGTCGCCGATGCCGAAGAGGGAGAGCCCGTACCGCGCCTCGAAGCGGACGGCGAGACAGATCATCAGCACGGTGAGGACGAGCGCCGCCGCCATCCGGACGGCGTGCTGCCAGAGCCGGGTGCGGGCGGGTGAGCGGACGGCCATGAGGTAGGCCGCGCCGAGCAGCAGGACCGCCGCGGCGACCGGCAGCCACCGGACACGGCCGTCGTACTCGGCGAGGGTGCCCAGATTGACGACGCCTCCGTCGGGGGCCCGGAGCACCTGTTCCAGCAGCCGGGGCACGGGCAGCCCGAACGGGCCCTCGACCTTGCCGTCCCAGGTCGCGCCCATGCCGAGGGTGAGCGCGAGCCAGGTCAGATTGGGCAGCCCGAGGAGCATCACGGCGAGTGTCTCGGCCGGCTTGCCCCGGGTGGCCGCGACGACGATCCCGACGGCCGCGCCCACGCCCACACAGACCAGCAGCAGAACGACCATGGCGTGCGCGGCCGGACGCACCGGCTCCTGGTACCGCAGCAGGGCGCCGGGGAGCGGGGCGGCGCGCGACACCGCCAGGGTGATCAGCAGCAGAGCCGCCAGCCACAGCAGTCCGAGGACCACGGTGAGCGGCACATCGGCGCGGAAGCCGGCCCGGGGGGCGTCCACACCGAGCAGTTCCCCGATGTCGGAGACCGTGCCGCCGGGCCGGACGGCGAAGCTCTGCCGGGCGAAGAGGGCCAGGGCGAGCAGCGCGAGCGTCCACAGCAGGGCGATTCTGGCGGCCCTCGCGACCAGTTCGCGGGTGCCGACGACGGCCCGGTGGCGCAGCGGCCGCAGAAAGCCGGCGGCGAGGACGAGCGCTCCGGCGAGGGTCACCGAGAGCGGGAGCGCGGTGAGTTCGGCCCGGGCCGCGGCGATGCCCCCGGCGTCCCCCGAGACGTCGACGCTGCCGCCGACGGCCATCACGACGACCGCGGCGACCACGCGCGGGAAGGCGCTCCCGGGCAGGGCGGCCGCGCCCGCCGCCCACACTCCGAGCGCGGCGGTGACGATCAGGGCCGCCAGGGTGGCGGCCACCGTCGCCAGGGCCTGGGCCCAGCCGTTGGGGTGGTGCGCTGTCGGCCCGCGGTCCGGGGTTCCCTGCTGGCTCACGCTGCCACGCTATGCAGCTCCGATCGGCTCCGCCCGCCGGGGAGGTCCGGATGCGCCGTCGGCTTGCGGACTCCGGGAGGCCGGGGCACACAATTGCCGGGTATATCCAGATGTGTGAGCTGTCTGGCTTCTGTTCCTACCGTGGCAGGAAGAGCCCGTGAGCGCCGAACCCCCCTCGTCCGACCGCCCCACCGGGCCCCCGTCCGGCCCTCCGTCCGGTCCGCCGTCCGGCCCGCTGTCCGGCCGGCCCGAGCGGGGGTCCGTACCGCCGCCGCCGGACCGGCCGTCCGAGCCGGAACGGCCGGGCGGTACGGGCGGTACAGGCGGTACAGGCGGTACGGGTGACTCGGGCGGCAGCGGAGGCCCGGGTGAACCCGGTGAGCCCGGTGGCGGAGGTCCGGGCGGGGCGGGCGGAGCGGCGGGCGGCGGGCCCTGGTGGCGCTCGGTCCCCAAGGTGGCGGCGATCGCGGCGGCCGTGGTGGTCGCCGTGGTGCTGGCGGTGGTCCTCACCCGTCCGGACGGCGGTTCGAAGGCCCAGAGCGAGGTGTTCCTCCAGGCGGCGGGCTCGACCGGGCCCGACCCGTACACCCCGTCCACGGCGACCGCCACCGGGACCGCCCCCTCCGACCGGCCGACGGGCTCGCCCGGGGCGGCGACACAGCCCCGGGTCACCCATGAGGTGTCGGGGTCGACGCCGGGGCTGTACGGCGGGACCCGGAATGTCGCGGGATGCGATGTGGAGAAGCAGATCGGCTATCTGACCTCGGATCCGGCGAAGAACAACGCGTTCGCCTCCGTCCTCGGCATCGGCCCCGACACCGTGCCGGACCGGCTGCGCTCCCTGACGCCGGTCACCCTCCGGCTGGACACCCGGGTGACCAACCACGGCTACAAGGACGGCTCGGCCACCGCGTACCAGGCGGTCCTCCAGGCCGGCACGGCGGTGCTGGTGAACGACCGGGGCGTGCCCGAGGTCCGCTGCGCCTGCGGCAATCCGCTGCTGCCGCCCACGGAGCTGAAGGGGACCCCGAAGCCGGTGGGCGACTCCTGGCCCGGCTACGACGCGGCGGCCGCGGTCGTCGTGCTGCCCGCGGAGCGGGCGGTGGACCGGTTCGTCCTCTACGACTGGCGGAACAAGGACTGGATCACCCGGCCTTCGGGACACGGCGACGGCGGCGGGGACCGTCCCACGACCCCGCCGACCCGGGATCCGCTGGCGCCGTGCGACTCGCCGTCCGGGGCCGGGGTGACCTGCCCGCCGCCCTCACGGCCCGGCGAGCCGTCCGGGTCCAAGTCCGCGTCGCCCGGTACGTCTCCGTCCTCCGGCGACACGGCCTCCGCCGGCCCCTCGGCTCCCGGCTCCCCCACGGCCGACTCGCCGCCCTCTCCCGAGCCGCCGGGTTCGCCGGAGCCGCCGCCGTCCCCGGCGGAGCCCCCTCCGTCGCCGGAGCCCCCGCCGGCGGTGAACTCACCGCCGCCGGAGGCCCCGGCCTCACCGGGCTACGGCACCGAGGGGACCCCGGCACCGCCCGAACCTCCCGCCGCCCCCTCGTAGTCGAGGGTTTCTAGCCGAGTTCGAGCGAGGTGACCCCGAAGATCCGCTCGGTCCGCACCTCGGGAGCCGGTCCGGTGTACATGCGTACGGTGGGGAACTGGGCCGTCAGCCCCCGGGCGGCGGCCAGCGCCCCGGCCTCCTTCTGGGTGTCGGGCATGTCGACGGCCACCGTCTCGTCCGGGCCGAGACCCGAAGTGAGGCTGTCGAACAGCGCCTCCGCGTCGGCGGCGGTGTCGGCGAAGAGCGGGCCGATCCGATGGGCGTCATGGCCCGGCCGGATGGCCCCGTAGCCGGTGACCTCCCCGTCCCGCAGCCGGACGTACGCGCTGTGCCCCGGAGCGGTGAGCCAGCGGGAGACGAAGGCGCTCCGCTCGGCGGGGAAGCAGTGGCGGTCGTACGCGGCGATCGCGTCCAGATGCTCCGGGCCGACGGGCACGGTGCCCGGGGCCACCGCTCCGGTGCGCCGGGGCCGGCCGGCGTGGCGGACGGTGCCGTACGAGGGGTGGAAGCCGGAGCGCTGGTAGTTGGCCTGCTGGGCGGGGACCGCGTCGAGGCCGACGACGCGGTTCCCGGCGTGCGGGAAGGCGGCCCGCCAGGTGGCGAGGCCGAGGCCCTTGCCGCGGAGGTCGGGGCGGACCAGGTAGTAGCCGAGGAAGGCGAAGTCGTCGGAGTAGGTGACGACGGAGACGGCGGAGACGGGCTCCCCGTCGAGACGGCCGATGAAGAAGCCCCGGGGGTCGGTGGGGTGGAAACAGGCGACATCGCCGTGCCCCGGGTTCCAGCCTTCGGCCGCCGCCCACTCGGCGATCCGGTGCCAGTCCTCGGGCGAGGCGGCGGCGACGGTCAACGGGCCGGTCTCCTGGGCGAGGGGGTCGTTCATACGGGGTGCTCCCTTTCCGCCCGGCTTCTGTCCGGGCTTTCTCTCTGCGGGCTCTGCGGGCTCTGCGGGCTCTGCGGGCTTCTCAGATGAGGTCCATGGCGGCGACTTCGTCGGGGCTGCCGTAGCTGACGGGCCCCTGGAAGCGGCGGCGGGCGGTGGTGAACCACCAGGCGGTGGCGATGATCAGGACGACCCCGAGGGCGATGGGGGCGTAGTTGAAGGTCGTCGGGGTGATCGGGGAGGCGTGCGGCAGCATGAACAGGACGCTGCTGAACACGATCCAGACCACGGCCGTCAGCGCGACGGGCTTGCCCCAGCGGCCCAGGTGCCAGGGGCCGGGCTGGAACTCGTCGCCCAGGCGCAGCCGCAGGAAGATGGGGACGCCGTAGGCGAGATAGAGGCCCACCACATTGACGCTGACAATGGCGGTGAACGCGGTGTGCGACCACCACGCGGGAGTGATCAGCACGAAGGAACACACGGCGGCCAGCCATACCGCCTTGACGGGTGTGCGTGTACGGGGCGACACCGAATGCCACAGGCGTGAACCGGGCATCGCGCCGTCGCGTGCGAAGGCGAAGATCTGACGGGTATTGCTGGTCATGTTGGCGAGTCCGCAGAACAGCATCGCGCCGATCACGATCAGCAGAAGCAGCTTGGCGGCACCGGGGCCGAGGGCGTCAATGAGAATCTGCACGGGGGGCGCCGAAGCACTCGCTGTAGCCGTGTAATCGCGGATCGCATACACCAGGGCGAGCATAAGGATCAGTCCGGCGACCGCGGAGCCTCCGATGGCGCGCATGATGCCCTTGGGAGTGTTGACGGTCGCCTTCACCGTCTCTTCCGACATGTGGAAACTTCCGTCGAACCCGGTGAACGTCCAGCTGGTCACCAGGAGTCCGAGCATCGCCGCGTACACACCGCTGCTGAAGCCGGTGCTGTTCACGAAATGCGTGGCGAACGAGGCGGATTGATGGTGCGTGGGGACCAGGACGAGAGCGAGGACGATCACCGTCATTCCGATGAGCAGCCACCACACGGAGATCCGGTTGAGGGTCGCGACGAGCTGGACGGTGTAGGTGTTGGCGAGCGCCTGAAGCAGCAGGATCACCGTGATGATGATCACCGTGCTCTGGCCGGTCACGGTGTAGGAGGGCCACTGCATGACGATGAACGCCTGGATGAAGGTGGCGGCGGCGTAGCCGGTGGCCGCCGTGCCGCCGATCTGGCCCACGAAGTTGAGCCAGCCCGTGTACCAGGACCACGCGCCCCGGTGGTGCTTGGCGAGCTTGCCCGCGGAGAAGTAGAGCGCTCCGCTCGTGGGGTAGGCGGAGGCGATTTCCCCCATGGCCGCGCCGACGAACAGAACCATGATGGAAACGCTGATCCAGCCGAAGACCAGAATGAGCGGGCCGCCCGCTCCCATGCCGAATCCAAAGGCGGAGAAGATTCCGGAGATTATGTTGATGATGGTGAAGGAGATGGCGAAGTTGTCGAATCCGCGAAATCTCCTGGTGAGCTTCCTCGGATAGCCCATCGCATGCAGTGTCGCATCGTCGTCGAGAGCGACGGAATCATCACCCTGACGGTGTTTCCGTTGCGACGGAACAGCTGTTCGCTCGGACATGGGCGCATCCTTTCCCTTTGTCTTCGGCGAGGCATGCGACGGGTCTCAGTGAGAGCTGGGAATGGGTAACCCGCATGCGCGTCTCGCCTTGGTCAGTTGTTCGTCGGGAGCCCCGAAAGCACTCCATGGCATACGAGCGGCATAAGGGCCCATGGCCAGGAGGACTTCACGCGCCTCCAATTCGCGAGAACCCATGTAAAGGGCATGGGCGAGATAGGAGAGATCGAGGACGGGGGTGAATCGGTACTCCGAGAGCCGGGGAAACCAATGGGTGTAGCTGCCGGTCGCGGTGCCCACCCACTGGGGCTGCCGCCAGGTGCGGTAGGCGAGCAGCGAGGCGGGGTCGTACTCCTCGGCGAGGGCGACGAGCGGGAGCAGCCGCAGCGCCGAGGTGGCGGGGGCGCGATGGCTGAGAAAGGTGGCGACGTCCCAGCGCGCGCTGGCCGTGCCGCCGTACCGGGTGAAGAAGAACGCGAGGAAGCGGTGGTGCGCCTCCCGGTTCCAGGGGTCGAGTCCGACGATGCGGGAGAAGACCCGCCAGGGGCCGGGCGGCGCGGTGAGCAGCCCGCGCGGGGCGGGGTCGAGGGGGCGGCGGATACGGGAGAGGGCGAGCTGGGCGACCCAGGGCGTGGGGTCGCGGGGGAGCATCCGGGCGGCCCGTTCACAGGCGGCTCTGGCTATGTCGACGAGGGTGTCGGTGTGCGGGTCGTGCCCGTCGGCGGCGCGCAGCGCCCTGAGCATCGCCACCCTCGCCCAGAGCAGGGCCGCCTCGGGACAGGGGTCCTCGCCGAGCCAGCGTTCGGCGAGATCGGAGTCGGCGGCCTCGGAGGCGAGGACCAGGGAGCGGTGGGCGCGGACCTCGAAGTCGTCGCGGCACTCCCGGAGCACTTCCTGCGCGCTGAAGTACCGGCCGGCCTGGACGTCGATGCAGGCGCGGGCCAGTCCGTGGTCGTCCGCCGCCGGATGCCACACGTACTGCCCGTCGAACGAACCAGCAGGCACGATCCCCTCCCCCGTTCCCCCGGATGACACGACACCATCCGCAGGCATTCACGCCAGCCCGATTCAGGCCGGATCACTGTGGATCACCGAACAGCGGGACCACACCCTACTCACGATCAAGTGAGAGAGAAAACACTCGTCCGAGTATCCGCCACAGTGGTTAATTGCGAGCACCGGGGGGAACTCGACAGGGGTTGGCATATGCCGCCATCACACCCGCCCCAGCGTTTCCGGACCCTCCCGTAACGAACGAATTACCTGGTTGAACCCTTCACCACCTCCTTCCGCCGACCGGCCGACAATCAGAATAGAAGGCGCATCACCCGTTCGCATGGACATACGAAACCTTCGGCACACTCGCTCGTTGGGCGAGCATGATCAACGCACGACGCACCATGCTCATTTCCGCGGCCTGCATCGCCGCCGCCCTGACCACCGCTCTGGTTCCCGGGTCGGCCGGCGCGCAATTCGCCCCGGACACCATCACCATCGCGCCCAGGGGCCAGATCGCGAAGGACGGGACCCTCGTCCTCAGCGGCACCTACCGGTGCTCGTCACTGCGGTCGGGGCCGGTCCTCATCGGCTCCAACGCGACCCAGGGCGAGGCCCGGGCCGAGATCGACGGCGCGCTGGCCACCTGCGACGACCGGGTGCACACCTGGCGCGAGACCACCGACCCGGCCGTCGGCTTCGCCCCCGGGAAGGCGCGGGGCACCGCCGCCCTCATCCATCTGGACGCCTCCCGCTCGTTCGTCCCGCTCCCCGTCATCCTCAACACCGACGACCGGGAGGTGACCCTGCGCAGAGGCTGACCCGCCCCTCCCGCCGGGCGGGGGCCGGTCACGCTCAAGCCCGGGCTCACGCACCGGCTCAAGCCCCGGCTCACGCCCAGCGGGAGGCCAGCAGCAGGGCGATGTCGTCGGGGCGGTCGGAGGAGTGCACGGCCTCGCGGATCAGACGGTCGGCGGTCTCGGCCAGCGGGATGGAGCCGCACTCGGCGAGGGCGGCGCGCAGCCGTTCGACCCCGAGGTCGATATCGGTCCCCGGCCGCTCCACCAGTCCGTCGGTGTAGAGGGCGAGCACCGCGCCGGGCTCCAGGCGCAGTTCGGTGACGGGGTAGCGGGCCTCCGGGTCGACGCCCAGGACGACGCCGCCCGCCAGGTCCAGCACCTCGGTCGGGCCGTGCGGATGGTGCAGCAGGGGCTGCGGATGCCCCGCCCGTACCGCCTGGGTACGGCCCGTCACCGGGTCGACGAGCACATAGCAGCAGCTGGCGAACTGGCCCGGATCCAGGTCGATCAGCAGCCGGTTGGTGCCGCTCATCACCTCCTGGGGATCGTGCCCGCTCAGCGCGAACGCCCGCACCGCGCTGCGCAGTTGCCCCATCGTCGCGGCGGCGGCGACCCCGTGGCCCTGGACGTCCCCGATGACCAGGGCGAGTTCCCCGCCCGTCACCACGACGTCGTACCAGTCGCCGCCGACGTCCATGCCCTGGGTGCCGGGGAGATAGCGGCCGACGGTGGTCGCGTTCCTCAGCACCGGCAGCCGGTGCGGCAGCAGGGCGTCCTGGAGCCCCCGGGCCAGGGCGGACTCGGAGTCGTAGCGCTGGGCCCGCTCCAGGGCCTGGGCGATCAGCCCGGCGAGCGCGGTGAGGACCGTGCGCTCCTCGTGGCTGAAGACGCGCGGCCGGTCGAAGCCGAGGATGCAGGAGCCCACCGGACGCCCGGAGGCGATCAGCGGCAGAAAGGCCCGCGCGCCCACATGGGCGTCCAGCGGGATCCCGGGGTACGCGGCGGCCAGATGGCGCATCGACTCGTAGAACAGCGGGCGGCCGGAGGTGAGCGTCTCGACGCCGGGCAGCCGCGCGTCGAGCGCCACACCGTCGAAGCGGTCCAGGAAGCCCTGCGGGAAGCCGGTCTCCCAGGCGAGGAAGAGATGTCTCTCGTGCAGCAGATAGATCGCCAGACCGCCGCCGCCGAAGGCCGGCAGCAGCTCCTCGGTCACCACGGCGGACACCTGGCGGGCGGTCACCGCCTCGGTCAGCGCGATGGCGAGGGCGACCGGGCGGTACAGGACGGAGGCCCGGTCCGCCGGGGCGACCAGCCCGGCGGCGGCGCCCGCCGGCTCCCCGGCGGCCTGCTCCTGTGGCGGCCCGTCCGCCGGCGCGAGGACGACGGTGACACCGTCGTGGCCGGGCTGGAGGGAGAAGGAGAGCCATTCGTCCGGCGGCCGGCGGGCGGTGAAGCCCACCGGATCGTGGGAGATCATGGCGGCCCTGAAGTGGTCCTCGAAGAGCGGCTGTCCGAGCCAGGGGAGCGCCTCCCACAGCACCCGGCCGACCAGTTCGGGCCGCCCGAGGCCCAGCGAGGTCTCGGCGCTCCGGTTGAGATGGACGATCCTGCCGAGCCGGTCGAGGGAGAGCAGGCCGCGGGTGAGCCGGTCGGTGGCCTCGGTGGTGACCGGCCCCGATCCCAGATCCAGTACAAAACCGCTCAGCGGCCCGGCGCTTCCGCCGGACGGGCCGGTCCCGCGGCCGGACAGCTCGATCAGATAGGGGCGGCCGTCGGGGCCGCAGACCCGGATCCGGCGGGTCGTCGGCAGGACCGAGGCCGCGATCTGGCGGGCGAGCGCCCAGAGCCCGAGCACGTCCTCCCCCGCCAGCCCCTCGGTGAAGGCCTCGACGGTGCCGGGGAACTCCCCCGCCGGGGAGTCGAGGATCGTGTGCGTCCCCGCGTCCGCCGCGACCTCGCCGGTGGCCAGGTCCCAGGTGAAGCGCCCCAGCCGGACCGGGGGCGTGCTGGTGGCGGGCGACTGGACGGAGACCGGATCCGCGTCCCACTCCACGCCGACACCCCGGTCCGCGAGCGTGCCCAGCGCCGCCCCGAGCCTGCGGGCCGCGTTGTGCATCCGGTGGCGGTCGCCGTTCTCGATCGGCTGTCCGGGCGTGGCCCGGCGCAGCACCGCGAGGACCCCGGCCCGCTCGCGCCCGGCGGCCACCGGCGCGTACATCGAACCGAACGGGAACGGCAGTCCCGCCATCAGCTGCGGAAACCGGCGCATGGCCTCCTCTGCGTCGGCGAGATGGACGGCGCGCCCCAGCCGGTAGGCCTCTGCGATCGGGAAGGGACGGTTCACATGCATCCGCCACCAGGGGTGGAACAGCCCCGGCGGCAGCCCGGTGAGCGCGGCCAGTCTGAGCAGCCCCTCGGTGCGGGAGCGCAGATAGATCCCGCCCGCGAAGCCGCCGACCGCCTCGACCGCGCTCACGACCGACTGCGAGAGCACCAGCTCCAGCTCGCCCGGCGGCCGCCCGCCGCTCCTGCGCGTCCCGGGCGCCGCCCCGTGTTTCCCCGGCTTGCCCGGCGGGGTGCGCCCGGCCGCGTCGTACCAGGTCACACAGCCAGCATGCCCCTTGGCCGCCGCCACGCGCATCTCCGTCGGGCGCGGATCCCGCACGGCTGCCCCCCCGGGACGGAACACCGGCGCCCGTCCCGTCCGCCATCCGAGACGGCGGACCGACGGGCTCGACCGGCGGCTCGGTTCACGGGCTCCTGGGCTATGTTGAGCGGCAGCGGGACGAGAAGGAGTGACTCCGGTGCCATCAGATCAGCAGGCACGCGCACAGGCGTCTGCGATCACCCCGGGACGGCTGTCCCCCGACGCGGAGCCCGCCCCCACCGACAGGGTTCTCGCCCTCTTCGGCGGCCACCGGCTCTCGCCGGGGCAGCGGCGGATCGCCCGGTACATCACCGACCATCTCACCGAGGCGGCCTTCCTCTCGATCACCGACCTCGCCGAGCGGGTCGGGGTCAGCCAGCCCTCGGTGACGCGCTTCGCCGCCTCCGTCGGCTTCAGCGGATATCCGGCGCTGCGGGAGGCCCTCCAGCCGATCGCGCTCTCCGCCGTCGCGCCCTCCCCCGCCCCGGACGGCCAGGACCGCCGCAACGAGCTCCAGGCAGCGATCGACGCCGAGATCGAGAATCTGGAGCAGCTGCGCCGGGGGCTCGCCGACGCCGGCCAGGTGCTCGACATCGGCCGCGAGCTGGCCCGCTCGGTGCCGCTGACCGTTCTGGGCCTGCGGATCTCCGCCTCGCTCGCCGAGTACTTCGCCTACGCGGCCCGCCGGATCCACCCCGATGTACGGGCCGTGACCCGGGGCGGCAGCGTCGCCTACGACGCCCTCCTCCAGTCCAGGGAGGCCGGCGGGAGCTGGGTGCTGGCGTTCGCCATGCCCCGGCACGCCCATGAGACCCTCGCGGCGATGCGCACCGCCCGGGCCTCCGGGCTGAAGATCGCCCTGGTCACCGATCCGGCCCTCGGTCCGCTGCTGGACGAGGCCGACGCGACGCTGACCGCCGCCACCGGGTCACGGCTGGTCTTCGACTCCTACGCGGCCCCCGGGGTGCTGTCGGCGGCCCTGCTCCAGGCGATGGCCGACGCCGATCCGCAGCGCACCCAGGCCCGGCTCGAAGGCTATGAACACGCCGCCGAACAGCACAACTTCTTCCTGGAGGAGTGAGCGGGGGACCGCCGGACGGGGGGTTTTCCGTCCACCGATGTGCATGAAATTTTTCATACCCTTGCTTACTCGACGGTATATATATTTACTGCTCTGGTACCGCCGGATCCCACGGGACACCGGTCGGCTCACGCTCACCAGGAAAGTCGGCAGCGCGCCACCATGCACTCATTCCCCCGCCACACCCCCAGCCACATCCGTCATGGCGAGCCCTCATGGGCCCCCGAGCCCTCGTGGGCCGGCTAGACCGGAGTCCGGGGAACGACGCTTCTCCTCCTCGCGTCACCCTCCGCGGCGCTCCGCCCCGCGGGCAGCTCCGACCCTGCGGACTGCCCGCACCGGCGGCCTCGGTCAACCCCTGGACCGGGGCCGCCAGAACACTCGCGGGCTAGGACTCCCCGCCTTCCTGCCCCTTCTCCTTCTTGTGAGCGGCGAGAACGGCCGCCACGAACTCCGCGATGTACGCCTCGGCGGCCGCCTTGTCGACACCGGCGCCGGTGAGCACCCCCGTACCCTCCGTACCTTCCTCCTGTTCCAGCAGTGCGAGCAGGATGTGCTCGGTGCCGATGTAGTTGTGCCCCAGCCGCAGGGCCTGGCGGTACGTCAGCTCCAGCGCCTTGCGTGCGCCCGCGTCGTACGGGATCAGCTCCGGCACCTCCTCGACGGCGACGGGGAGCGTCTCGGCCGCCGCCCGGCGGACGGCGTCCAGTGGGATGTCCTGGGCGAGGATCGCCCGGGCGGCCACGGCCTCGCGCTCGGTCACCAGTCCGAGCACGAGGTGCGCCGGGGTGATCCGCTCATTGCCGGCCGCCCGGGCCTCGTTCTGCGCGGCCATGATCACGCTCTTGGCGCGCGGGGTGAACCGGCTGAAGCCCTGGCTGGGGTCGAGGTCCTGGGCCTCCCCGCCGTCCTTCGAGACAAAGCGCTTCTGCGCGGCCTGTCGGGTGACCCCCATGCTCTTGCCGATCTCGCTCCAGGACGCGCCCGAGCGCCTGGCCTGGTCCACGAAGTGCCCGATCACATGGTCGGCGACCTCCCCGAGGTGGTCGGCCGCGACGATCGCGCCGGAGAGCTGGTCGAGGGCGCCCGAGTGGGCCGCCTTGATGGCCTCGATCAGATCGTCGAGGCGAACCGGATTCGTTGTCCGTGCGGAATTCTCCATGCGTCAACCTTAGGTTGACACACCAGGGTGCGTCAACCCTTGGTTGACATAGGGGAATCGCGTTCGAGGGCCGTCAGGCGGGCCGGAACCAGGCGGGGCCCTCCAGCTGGGCCTGCGCGATACGGAAGCGGGCGAACTCATTGAGCTCCGGCAGGGCGTCCAGGTCGAACCAGCCGACCTCCAGCGACTCGTCGTCGTTCACCCGGGCCTCGCCGCCGATCGCGCGGCAGCGGAAGGTGATGTCCATGTACTGGCACTGGTCGCCGTTGGGGTACGTGATGGGCTTGGGCAGGCCCTGGACCAGCGCCACCCGCTCGGCGACACAGTGGACCGCCGTCTCCTCGTACACCTCGCGCACGGCGGTCACGGCCGGCTCCTCGCCCGGTTCGGCGATGCCGCCGATGACCGACCAGGCCCCGTTGTCGGCGCGCCGGTCCAGCAGCACCTGGCCCCGCTCGTTGAAGACGACCGCGCTGACCCCGGGGAGGAACAGCAGTTGATGGCCGGCGGTGACCCGAATGGCCCGGATGAAGTCAGGAGTTGCCATGGCTGCGACCCTAACCGATTAATTCTGGCCCGGATTTGACCTGAATACGGGGAAGTCGGGAGCTACCCGGCGGCGGACCGCTTACGCCGCCACGCCCGCGCGGAACCCACCGCGACCCAGCCCAGCCCGCCCGCGGCCACGGCCATCAGCACGATCTCGGGAGCCACGCCGAGCCGGGTCGCCGGGGTGAGCGAGGAGCGCAGCGGCACCTCCGCGACCAGCGCGTCCGGGGTGAACATCCGGGTCCGCTGGACGATCTCCCCGTCCGGCATGATCACCGCGCTCACTCCGCTGGTGACCGGGACGACGACGGAGCGGCCGTGCTCGACCGCCCGCACCTGGGACATCGCCAGCTGCTGGTAGGTCATCTCGCTGCGGCCGAAGGTGGCGTTGTTGCTGGGTACGGAGATCATCTGGGCGCCGGCCTCGACGGTGTCCCGGGCCATGTCGTCGAAGGCCGCCTCGTAGCAGGTGACGAGGCCGACCTTGGTGCCGGCCAGATCGAAGACGCCGACCTTGTCACCGGGCCCGAAGTCGCGGCGCACCCGGTCGACGTCCGAGCTGAAGAGCCGTACGAACGAGCGCATCGGGATGTACTCGCCGAAGGGCTGCACATGGCGCTTGTGGTAGGTGTCGACCGGGCCGCGCTCGGGGTCCCACTTGATGAGGGTGTTGCTGAGCTTGCCGGTCTCGGGGGTGAGCACCGCGCCGACGGCGGTGGGGACGCCGATGGCCCGCACGGCGTCGTCGATGACCTGGCGGGCATCGGGGTTGCGGTAGGGATCCAGGTCGGAGGAGTTCTCCGGCCACAGCACGAAGTCCGGCTTGGCCACGCGGCCGGCCGCCACGTCCTCGGCGAGCTGCTCGGTGCGGCGGGCGTGGTTGTCGAGGACCGCGCGCCGCTGGGAGTTGAAATCGAGCCCCAGCCTCGGCACATTGCCCTGGATCGCGGCGACGGTCGCGGTGCCGTCCTCGGCGGAGTCGTCCACCAGCGGGAGCGCGGCGAGGGCGGCCGTGACGGGGACGAGGAGGCTGAGCAGCGCGGCGGCCAGCGGGCCGCGCGGCAGGGCGCGGGTGCGCCGGAATTCGAGGCCGCGCCGGACCGTCTCGTACAGCCCGAAACCGCACAGGACCACGGCGAACCCGAGCACGGGGGTGCCGCCCAGGGCGGCGAGCGGCAGAAAGAGGCCGTCGGCCTGCCCGAAGGCGACCTTGCCCCAGGGGAAGCCCTCGAAGGGGAACCGGGCGCGGGCCGCCTCGCCGAGGATCCAGACGGCGGCGGCGAGGACCGGCCAGAGGGGGAGCCGGGTGACGACGGCGATGCCCAGCGCGGTGAGCGCGATGAACAGCGCCTCCACGGCGGCCAGCGCGATCCAGGGCACCGGGCCGACGTCCTCGCCGGTCCAGCTGAGCAGCGGCAGCAGAAAACCGAGGCCGGCCAGGTATCCGAGGCCGAAGGCGGAGCGCGGCCGGCGGCCGTGCAGGCTCCAGGCGAGGAGGGCGAACGCGGGCACCGCCAGCCACCACAGGGGCCGGGGCGGGAAGCTCAGGAAGAGCAGCACCCCGGAGAGGGCGGCGGCCCCTGGCCGGATGAGCCGCCGCAGTGGCGAGCCGCTCGCGGCGGGGGCGGGCTGGGTGTCGACGGCGGTGATGGTGGCGCTCACCCTGCGGAGTCTACGGTGGGCGGCCGGGGGCCCTCCCGAGCGGGCCGGACGGGTGGCCGGTTGTCCGCGCCGCTGCCGCGTTCGGGTGACGGCCGGGAAGAGGGTCTCAGATCTGTGCCGGGGCGCCGGTGCCCCCGCCGGCGGGGCGGAGGAGGTCGCGGATGGCGCGTACGGCCGCCTCGGCGTCGTCCACGGTGACGGTGAAGGTCCTGCCGTCGCCCAGGGTGACGATCAGGCCCTCGCCCCGGCGCACGACGACCGCCGTGCCCTTCTCGGGGAGCCAGCGGTAGCCCCAGCCGCCCCACTGGCGCGGGGTGACGCGCGGGGCGAACTCCGCGCCCACCACGTGGGAGAGCGGAATCCTCCGGCGTGGCAGCCCGATGTGTCCGCAGCGCACCTCGACGCCGTCGCTGTCGACGCGGACCGAGACATGGACGAAGGCGAGAGTGCCGTAGAGCATCAGCAGGCCCGCCGCGACACAGCCGATCACGGACATCAGCAGCGGGACGATGCCCGAGGTCCATGAGCCGTTCACGGCCAGCTCGATGCCGAGCGTGACGCAGGCGACGCCCGCGATGGCGAGCAGCCACTGAAGGCGATTGGTCGCGCGGCCGGTCCACACCGCGGGCACGGGCTCCGCGGCGGTCGGCGGGTCGTGGGGGTGGTCCCTCATGCGAGCAGCGTACCCAGCTTCCGGCGGGTCGGCATCGAGCCTGCCGGACGGATGGCGAAACGGGTGAAAAGGGTCACAATGGGCGGCGGGCTGTGAACGATCGCCGAGTGCCGGACGAGTCGCCCGCGCCGGTCAGTGGACGGAGGGCACGGCCTGGAGGAGGCGGCCCTCGGCGTAGGCGGTCGCCCGGCCGGGCAGGCCGGACTCCCGGCCGTTGAGGAGCACGGTGAGCGAGCCGGTCGCGGCGGCGTCCGGCGCGGGCCGTGACCCGATCCGGCGCAGCGCCTGCGCCGCCACCGGTTCGGCGGAGCCGAGGAGCGCCACGGACGCCCCGACGGCGGCGCGGATGCGTTCGGCGACCAGTTCGTAATGGGTGCAGCCCAGGACGACGGCCCTTACATCGGCGGGGGTGCGCGCCGCAGCGGCGGCCACCGCCCGCTCGATCGCGGCCTCGTCCGCCTGCTCCACGGCGTCGGCGAGCCCCGGGCAGGGCACCTCCGTCACCGGGACCGAGTCGGCGAACTCGCGGATCAGACCGCGCTGGTACGGGCTGCCGGTGGTCGCCGGGGTCGCCCAGATGGCGACCGGACCGCCGCCCGCCGCCGCCGGCTTGATCGCCGGGACGGTGCCGATGACCGGTACGGAGGGCTCCAGCTCGGCGCGGAGCGCGGGCAGGGCGTGCACGGAGGCGGTGTTGCAGGCGACGATCAGCGCGTCGGGCTCGTGCGCGGCGGCGGCGCGGGCCGCCGCGAGCGCCCGCTCGGTCAGATCGGCCGGGGTGCGCGGACCCCAGGGCATCCCGTCGGGGTCGCACGACAGCAGGAGGTCGGCGTCGGGGCGCAGCCCGCGTACCGCCGCGGCTGCCGCGAGGAGGCCGATTCCGGAGTCAAGGAGCGCGATCTTCACCCGGTCACCATAGTCGACAGGGCTTGTCGGAGCCGTTCGGTGGGGCAGACTGCGGCGCATGAGCGCCCTCGCGTGGACCGCCCTCGTCTCGCTGGCCGCCTGGGGATGGCTGCTGCTGGGGACCGGCTTCTTCTGGCGTACGGATCAGCGGCTGCCGCCTCATGGGGAACCGGACTCCTGGCCGGATGTCGCCATCGTCGTGCCCGCCCGGGACGAGGCCGCCGTACTGCCCGCCGCGCTGCCCTCGCTGCTCGCGCAGGACTATCCGGGGCGGGCGGAGATCTTCCTGGTGGACGACGGCAGCACCGACGGCACGGCGGCACTCGCCCGTGAGCTGGCCGAGCGGCACGGCGGGCTGCCGCTGACCGTGGTCCGGACCGGCGAGCCGGAGCCTGGCTGGACCGGGAAGCTGTGGGCGCTGCGGCACGGCATCGCGCTGGCGAGGGCCCGGGGGCCTGAGTATCTGCTGCTGACCGACGCCGACATCGCCCATGCCCCGGACAGTCTGCGCGCCCTGGTGGCCTCGGCCCTGGCGGGCGGTCTGGACCTGGTGTCGCAGATGGCGCGGCTGCGGATCGTGAGCGGCTGGGAGCGGCTGGTGGTGCCCGCGTTCGTGTACTTCTTCGGCCAGCTCTATCCGTTCCGCCGGGTCAACCGCCCCGGCGGCCGGACGGCGGCCGCGGCGGGCGGCTGTGTCCTGCTGCGCACCGCGGCGGCCGAGCGCGCCGACGTGCCCGCGTCGATCCGGTGTGCGGTGATCGACGATGTGGCGCTGGCCCGCGCGGTGCGGCGCTCCGGCGGCCGGATCTGGCTGGGGCTCGCCGACGGCGTGGAGAGCGTACGGCCCTGTCCGCGGCTGGCGGATCTGTGGCGGATGGTGTCGCGCAGCGCGTACGCGCAGCTTCGGCACAGTCCGATCCTGCTGGCGGGGACCGTCGCCGGGCTGGCGCTGGTCTATCTGACGCCGCCGGCCGCGCTGGCCGCCGGGGCGTTCGGCGGTGACGCGGTCGCCGCCGGGGCGGGGGCGCTGGCCTGGGCGGTGATGGCGGGGAGCTATCTGCCGATGCTGCGGTACTACCGGCAGCCCGCGGCGCTGGCTCCGCTGCTGCCGTTCATCGCGCTGCTCTATCTGCTGATGACTCTCGACTCCGCCCGACTGCACCACCGGGGGCGGGGCGCGGCCTGGAAGGGCCGCGTCTATCCGCGCCCCCGGGCCGCGCCGGAGCCCTGACCGGCGGCGGAGCCACCGTCACTTGCGGCCCGGTGTCCAGTCCATGCCCCAGCCGTAGGCGCGGTCCATGGTCCGCTGGGGGCTCACTCCGCGCTCGGGCACGAGGAAGCGCGCCTCCCGCTGGACCACGAGGTCCGAGCCGGTGTTGGTGATCAGCGCCAGCGCGCAGACGGTGGAGGGCTCGGTGCACTCGCCCAGCGAGAACTCGATGGGCGTGCCGTGCTCGGGCCGGAGGGTGACCGTCGCGTCGAGGTCGGCGAAGCTGCGGGCGCCCTCGTAGACGGTGACGAAGATGACGACGCGGCGGAGGCTGTCCCGGTGGTCGAGGTTGATGGTGAGGTTCTCGCCGGACGTGCCGCCGGTGCGGTCGTCGCCGTCGAGATGGATGTACGGGGGCTGCTGGAGCGAGCCGAAGGCGTTGCCGAGGGCCTGGACGACTCCCTTGCGGCCGTCGGTGAGTTCGAAGAGCGCGCACAGGTCGAGGTCGAGCGCGGCGGGCGCGCCGAGGGCGCGGGTGAGCTTCGCGCCCCAGCCCTCCTTCTTCGGCTGGGAGCGCGTCTGCCAGCTGAGGTTGACGCGCATGGCCCCGGAGGTGCCGCCCGCCTTGGTGAGCGAGACGGAGGGGGACTCCTTGGTGAGGGTGACTTTGGTGAGGCGTACGGGGGTGGCCGGGGCGGCCTGCGCCGGTGCGGGGGCGGCGGCGGGCGGTGTCACAGCGGGTGCGGGCGGAGACGCGGGCACGGCGGCGGGCGCGGGCACGGCGGCAGTGGCAGTGGCGGCGGTGAGGCGCAGCGCGTCGGCGGTGACGCCGAAGTCCTGGGCCAGCCCCTGCGGTCCCGAGCTGTAGCCCTGTCCCACGGCCCGGAATTTCCACGCCCCCTGACGCCGGTACAGCTCGCCGAGGACGAGGGCCGTCTCGACGGTGGCGTCCTCGCTGTCGTAGGCGGCGATCTCCGTGCCCGACTCGGCGTCGACCAGGCGGAGCCGGAGCCAGGAGAGCGCGCTGGGCTCGCCCTCGCGGGGCACGGCGGTGAGCACGACCTTCTCGACGCCGGGCTCGACGGCGGCGAGGTCCACCGTGACGGCCTCGACCGGTCCGTCCGTCTCGGTCCCCGCGGCCTCGTGGCGGACCGAGCCGGAGGCGTGCGCGGGCCGGTCGCGGGAGACCGCGTCGGCGTCCGAGCGGACTCTGCCCGTGTCGGCCGCGAGAAGGAGGGCGACGGCGTCGACCCCGGGCGCGCCGGGGGCGGCGACCCGGCCCAGCTCCAGCCGGACCTTCCGGGCCGTCACCTGGGTGTTGGCTCCCTTGGACATGGACATGTTGGCTCCTGTCACGAGTGGCGGCGACCGGCCGGGCCGCCGGACGTCATTCTCGTCCTCACCTGCCCCGGGCACGGCTGCTGACCCCCGGGTAACCCGCTCTCAGCTCGCTCTTTACAGGATCCTTGCCCTGTCGAGCGACCGATTTTCCCGAGTTCGCTCGCTTTGGGGATCCATGGGTACGCGCATCCACCGAAACAACCCACATACCGGCCTCCCCAACCGGCACTCGTGGGCTTACCTTAGGTCCCATGACCTCCCCCCGCTCCACCTACGGCGGCGGCTACTACTCCGCTCCGTCCTTCGCCGACACCCCGATCTACGACTCCCTCGTCGCGGAGCGGGGCACGCCTCAGATCGCCCCGATCCGAGTGCCTTCCGCGTACGACAACGGCAACAGCCATCTGCCGGCGCTCCCATCGGCGCTGCCCGCCCTCCCGGCGGGCCCGTCGGCGCATCAGCCCGCGCCCGGTTACGGGTATCAGCAGCAGGCTCCCGCGCCGATGCCGCTCCAGCAGGCCGCGGCTCCGTACATCCCGCAGCAGCAGCCCGCGCCGCGCGGCTACCAGCCGGGGCACCCGGGTCAGCCCCAGCAGCAGCGCCCCGTGCCGACCGGCTACGAGGCGATGCGCCCGGCCGCCACGCGCCCCGCGCCCGCTCCGGGCCCCTCCGGCTATCAGGATCCCTACCACCGCCCCCACCCGGGCCAGGGTTACTGAGCCGAGCCTTCGAGACATCGGGCCGCCGGTCACCGCCGGTTCCTCCCGTCCGACCCCCGCGCCACGGGGTTCCCACCCGACGAGGTCTGTGGGAACTCCGTGGCGTGTGTCGTTCGTTGGGCGGTCGAGGACATGGCGGGGGGAGAGGGTGACGTTCCTCTCTCTTCTCCCTCCTCCCGCCGGCCTGGCGCCCGTGCCCTCGCGGCGTCCGGCGCGGGGAGGCTCCGGCGCGCCCGGCGGGCCTCGCGACCCGTCAACTCCCCGCCCTCACGCGCGCTACGGTGGTGCGACCCCGCTCACGGGGCGGGGCCGACAGGCCCCGGGGCCCGCCGTCCGGATGTGGCAGATCTTCCGGGCACACCCGGCGGATTCCGGGCAGGCCGGGCACGGAGCGGAAGGCAGGACCCAAGGGGGCGTCCCCCTTCTCCGAGGCGCGGCGGAAGCAGATCACGAGGTGGGGGCAGAGCAGCACGATGGCACAGGGCACGGTCCAGGTGACCCACACCGGCACATCGCGGTGGCGGCGCCGCACGGGCGAGTACGCGTCTCTGGCGGCGGCCCTGGAGGCGGCGGCCGACGGTGACGTGCTGACCGTCGCCCCGGGGACGTACCGCGAGAATCTGGTGATCCAGCGGGCGGTGACGCTCCGGGGGCCGGAGGGCTCACTCGGTTCGGTGCGGATAGCCCCCGCCGACGGGGTCCCGCTGACGGTGCGGGCGTCGGCCACCGTCCAGGATCTCCATGTGGAGGGGCAGGACACCACCGCGCCCGCGCTGCTGATCGAGGAGGGCACACCGGAACTGTCCGATCTGCGGATCTCCACGCGTTCGGCGGCCGGTCTCGAAGTGCGCGGCTCGGCCCGCCCCACCGTGCGCCGCTGCACCGTCGACAATCCCGCGGGCGTCGGCATAGCCGTGCTGGACGGCGCGGGCGGGGTGTTCGAGGAGTGCGAGGTGGTCTCGGCGGGCCAGTCGGGCGTCTCGGTGCGCGGCGGCGGCCATCCCCGGCTCGACCGCTGCCGGGTGCACCACGCCTCGGGCGCGGGCCTCGCCGTCACCGGCGAGGGCAGCACCCTGGAGGCCATCGGCTGCGAGGTGTACGAGATCAAGGGCGCGGGCGTACAGATCGCCTCGCGCGCCTCGGCGCATCTGACCGACTGCACCGTGCACCGCACCTCCGCCGACGGCGTCACCCTGGACACCGACGCCCTGCTCACCCTCTCCGACTGCGACATCCACGACGTCCCGGAGAACGCGATCGATCTGCGCTCCCGCTCGGTGCTCACCCTCACCCGCTCCACGGTGCGCCGCTTCGGCCGCAACGGTCTCTCGGTGTGGGACCCGGGCACCCGGGTGGACGCCAATCAGTGCGAGATATACGACAGCACGGGCGACTACCCGGCCGTGTGGATCAGCGACGGCGCGACAGCGGTCCTGGACTCCTGCCGCGTCCACGATGTTCCGGACGCGCTGTTCGTCCTCGACCGGGGCTCGCGGGTCGACGTGGTCGACAGCGATCTCTCCCAGATCCGCAACACGGCGGTGTCGGTGAGCGACGGGGCGACCGCGCAGCTGGACGACTGCCGGATCCGGGAGGCGTCCACCGGAGCCTGGTTCCGCGACCACGGCAGCGGGGGCACGCTGGCAGGCTGCACCATCGACACGGTCCAGACCGGAGTCATCGTCACCAAGGGGGCCGACCCGGTGATCGAGCGCTGCACGGTCACCGCACCCGCCGAGGCCGGGTTCTATGTGTCGGCCGAGGGGCGCGGCACCTTCCGGAACTGCCGGGTCACCGGCAGCGGGGGGTACGGCTTCCATGTGATGGCCGGCTGCCGGGCGACCCTGAGCCGGTGCCGCACCGAGCGGTGCGCGCGCGGCGGTTACGAGTTCGCGGACCCGGGTCTGCTGTTCGTGGAGGACTCCACGAGCGACGAGAGCGGCATGCGCGGCGCGGTGGAGTTCGCCGGCGCGCCGGCGGCGATGCCTTCGGCCGGGGGACTCACCCCGGTGCTCCCCGTACTGCCGGTGCTCCCGCCGATCCCCGCGGTGCTCCCCTCCCCCGCCGCCCCCGCGGCGCTCCCGGCCGCGCCGCCGGTGGCGGACGAGCCCCGGCGTACCTCGGACGCCGTCCTCGGCGAACTGGACGCGCTGGTCGGCCTGGAGAGCGTCAAGCGGGAGGTCCGCTCGCTGATCAATATGATCGAGGTGGGCAGACGCCGCCAGGAGGCGGGGCTGAAGGCCGCGTCCGTGCGCAGGCATCTGGTCTTCACCGGCTCCCCCGGCACCGGCAAGACGACCGTGGCCCGGCTCTACGGCGAGATACTGGCCTCGCTCGGGGTGCTGGAGCGCGGGCATCTGGTGGAGGTGTCCCGGGTGGATCTGGTCGGTGAGCACATCGGCTCCACCGCGATCCGCACCCAGGAGGCGTTCGACCGGGCGCGCGGCGGGGTGCTCTTCATCGACGAGGCCTACGCCCTCTCCCCCGAGGACTCCGGGCGGGACTTCGGCAAGGAGGCCATCGACACCCTGGTGAAGCTGATGGAGGACCACCGGGAGGCGGTGGTGGTCATCGTCGCCGGGTACACCGCGGAGATGGAGCGCTTCCTCTCGGTGAACCCCGGGGTCGCCTCCCGGTTCTCGCGGACCATCACTTTCCAGGACTACGGGGCCGACGAGCTGCTGAGGATCGTCGGCCAGCAGGCCGACGAGCACGAGTACCGGCTCGCGGAGGGCACCGGCGAGGCGCTGCGGAAGTACTTCGGCGCGCTGCCCAAGGGCCCCGCCTTCGGCAACGGCCGCACGGCGCGGCAGACCTTCGAGTCGATGGTGGAGCGGCACGCGGGCCGGGTCGCCGAGCTGAGCGACGCCGACACCGACGATCTGACGCTGCTCTACCCGGAGGATCTGCCCGAACTGCCTGAACTCCCTGAATCGCCCGAACTGCCCTGACCGTTCTCGGTGCCCCGGCGCTCCCCGTGTTGCGGGGACTGCCGGGGGATCATCGGATGGATCCGGTCCAGCAGGCCCCGGCGCTCCTCGGCGAAGGCCGGGTCGGCCTGATAGTCGGAGTGGCCGAGGATCGGTTCGGGCAGCGGGTGGACGCTGGTCCTGCCGTAGACCACCGGGTCCCGGAGGACCTCGTGGTCGACCGCCCGGCGGCCGGTCTCGTCGAGGACCCGCACCGGGCCGCCGATCGGGTCGGTGTGCCGCCACAGATTGCGCCAGCCCTCGACCTCGTCGCGGAGCTGGAGCAGGGCGGTGGGCCCGAAGTAGGCCGGGAACCAGCGGCCGTAGAGCCGCTCCAGCGGGGAGCCGTAGGTGAGCAGCGCGACCCGGCCCCGGGTGGCGGCGGGCAGCTGCCAGACGGCGGAGGCGGCGAGCACACTGCCCTGGGAGTGGCCGGAGATGACGAGCCGTCCGCCGGTCCGCTCGGTCCAGGTGGACATCCGCCAGGCGAGGTCGGGGACGGCCCGTTCGGCGTAGCACGGCGGGGCGAAGGGGTGCGCGGCGCGCGGCCAGAAGGTGCCGACGTCCCAGAGGATGCCGATGGTCCGGCGGGCGGAGGCGTCGCGGTAGGCGCGGCGGCCCCAGGTGACGAACAGTATGAAGCCGAAGCCGATCAGCCAGGAGCCGAGGTACTGGGCCGCCCCGGCGACGGATTCGTCGAGCCCGCTGTCGCCGAAGGCCCGACCGGGCACCTCTCCGCTGGCCCAGGCCCCGGCGACGGAACCCGCGCCGAGGATCAGGGTCGCGCCGGAGATGAGCCCGACCAGGCTGGGCGCGGTGTCGGTGAGATCGGCGCGGGCCCGGGCCCCGGCGATCCTGCGGGTACGGATCGGGTCGGGCCGCCAGCCGCCGGAGCCCGGGCCCGCCTCCGCCGCCCCGTACTCCTCCTCGACGTCCCGGGCGAACCGCCGGGCCGTCAGCCAGGTCCGCAGAGCGAGCCAGGCGAGGGGGGCGAGCAGCGCGAGCAGCAGGACGGGGATGACGGAGGCCTGCCAGCTGAGGAGTACGGGAGGTCCGGGGATGGTTCCGTCGCCGTCGAGCCCCGCGGTGCTCGGGCCGTCCAGCCAGTCGGCGACCCGCTGGGCGATGCCGCCGGTCATCACGCCGCCGAGGGCGCAGGCGAGCATGGCGACGGCCGGGCCGCCGAGGCCCCACAGCGCGGACCTCGGGTGGCGGGCGCGGCGCTGGAGCGCGAAGGCGACGGCGGCGAGCGCGACGGTCAGCGCGCCCTGTGCCAGCACGATCAGCCGGAAGGCCCACTCGCCGGGGAGGGTGCCGGTGGAGGCCCAGCCGGGCCGGTCCCAGAAGGCGTAGAGCAGGCAGAGCGCGAGGAGGGCGAGCGCGGCGCCGGGCAGGGCGCTGACGGCGGCGCGGTCCAGCCGGGCGTCGAACCGCCGTTCGCTGCGGCCCCTTCGGGCGATCACGCACACCACGAAGACGAAGAGGAGGCCGATCGCCGTCTCCAGCGTCCGGCCCGCGATGTCGAGCAGGGTGCTGTCGCCGTCGCGGTCGTGCCGGGCGGCGGGTCCGGCGACGGCGGCGGCCACGACGAGGAATCCGGCGGCGGTGTGGGCGGCGCGCAGCCGGGCGACGAGGCGTCTCCCGTACCAGAATCCGGGCCGTCCCAGAGCGGGCCGCAGGGTGGCCCCCGGCTCCGTGCCGCGGCCGGTCCCGGAGGAGGGGACGGAGGGGTCGGGGGAGGGGTCGGGGGAGTCGGGAGCCGTCTCCTCGCTCTCCTCCTCCTCTTCGTCGTCCGCTCCCGTGTCGCCCTCCGAGACGCCCGCTCCGGTGGGCGGGCGCTGGGACTCGTAAGCGCTCCAGGTGCGATTGGAGAGATACCAGAGCAGGACCACCAGACCCGCGGGCAGCACCGCGGCCAGGGCGAGCCGACGGCCGGGCTGGGACCACCAGCCGCCGTTCGCGCTGGAGAGGAAGCCGAGCCAGCCACGCCCGCGCGAGCAGTCGGGGGTGCCCGCGCACTGCCAGGCCGGCAGATCGAGGGTGACCTCGGCGGCGGCGGCCGTCATCAGCACGGTGAGGCTCAGCGCGATCAGCCGCACCAGCACCCCGTACAGCCGGGTGGTGCGGGGCATCCCCTTGGCGCGCGGGCGCATCCAGTGCGCCAGGTTGGCCACCATGAAGGGGAGCAGCAGCAGCCACAGGGCGCGGGCGCTGTTGCCGGAGGTGAGGTTGGACCAGCAGTACGCCTCGGGGATGGGCTGCTCGCGAGGGAAGGCCGGGTCGTTCTCCGCGTGTTCGTCCTCGGTGCGCCGGAAGACGGCGGCCTGCGCGTCGCCGGAGATCCTGACCGTGCGGGGGTCGCCGAGCATGTCCTGGGGGAAGGCTCCGCCGACGCCGTGGACCAGCAGTTCGAGCGCGGGTCCCTCTCTCTGCGAGTCCGGAGTTGCGGAAGACATGTCTGTGACTCGCTCTCTTGAGGGGGAAGACCGACCGGTGCGCGACCGCGCGTTCCTCGTTTCTCAGCGTCCCGGATCCGGGCACTTCATGACATGCCTCTCACCGAATCTCCGCGAGTGCGCACCGAAGGGGCCGTGAGAGGATGTGCGCCCTAGGTCCTGTCTTCGAAGTCCCGTCTGCCTGTCGTGCCCTGGCACGCCCGCTCGCGGCGTTGTCGTCGGTCGCCGACGCTCCGCGTCGACTCCCTCCTCCGCCTTGCGATCGCCCGCACCAGACCCCGCCAGACCCTCCCTACGGGAGGACGACGCTACTTCGAAGACACTCCCTAGCCGCTGGCGGAGCGTACGACGGATGACGACGACGTGGAAGGACCGGCCCCGGTAGTGACCGACAATCAGAACCTGCTCGCGGAGCAGCGGCGCGCACTCATCCTCGACGAGGTGCGCCGGCGCGGCGGGGTCCGGGTCAATGAACTCACCCGCAGGCTCAGTGTCTCCGACATGACCGTACGCCGGGATCTTGACGCGTTGGCCCGTCAGGGCGTCATCGAGAAGGTCCACGGCGGGGCGGTCCCGGTGGTGGAGGCGAGCACTCATGAGCCGGGGTTCGAGGCCAAGTCGGCGCTGGAGCTGAGCGCCAAGGAGGACATCGCCAGGGCGGCGGCGCGGATGGCGGTGCCCGGCAGCGCGATCGCGCTCTCCGGGGGTACGACGACGTTCGCGCTGGCGCACCATCTGCTGGAGGTGCCGGATCTGACGGTGGTGACCAACTCGGTGCGGGTGGCGGATGTGTTCCACTCCGCCCAGCGGCTGGGCGCTGCGGGCGCGCCCCGGCCGGGCGCGGCGACGGTGGTGCTCACCGGAGGGGTGCGCACTCCCTCGGACTCGCTGGTGGGGCCGGTCGCCGATCAGGCGATCCGCTCGCTCCACTTCGATGTGCTCTTCCTCGGGGTGCACGGGATCTCGGTGGAGGCGGGGCTGTCCACGCCGAATCTGGCGGAGGCCGAGACCAATCGGCGTTTTGTGCAGGCGGCGCGCCGGGTGGTGGTGGTCGCCGACCACACCAAGTGGGGCACGGTGGGGCTCAGCTCCTTCGCCCAGCTTTCGGAGGTCGGTGTGCTGGTCACGGACGCGGGGCTGTCGGCGCGGGCCCGGGAGGAGATCGCCGAGCATCTGCCGGGGCTGGTGGTGGCGGGTGCCCCCGAGGGCGGGGACGGAACGGACGACGGACGGGAGGTCTGAGGTGCGGACGCCAGGGCTCCGGTCGAGCGGACGCCGGTACGGGGAAGACCGGTACGGGTACGGGTACGGGGAAGACGGGCGCGGGTACGGGCGATGACCGTGTTCCGGCTGACGCGCGCGGTGACGCTGCCCGCCGACGAGACCTGGTGCCGCGTCACCGACTGGCGGGCCCACGCGGCGCGGGTGCCCGCCACCTCGCTCGCCTCGGTGACCGCCGGACCGGTCCGCGAGGGCACGGTGCTGGTGATGCGGTCGGCGGTGGGACGGATCGGCTTCGACGACCCGATGGAGATCGTCCGCTGGGAGCCGCCCGGTCAGGACCGCGCGGGGCGCTGCCGGCTGGAGAAGCGGGGCGCCCTCATCACCGGCTGGGCCGAGATCGAGGTGCTCCCGCGCGGCCCCGGCTCGGTGGTGGTCTGGTCCGAGGAGCTGCGCGTCCGTGCGCTGCCGCGTCCGCTGGACCCGCTGGTGGCCCGGGTCGGCCGGCGGGTGTTCGGCCGCGCGCTGGACGGGCTGCTGCGAGGGCGCTGACGCTTCAGGCAGCCGTCTCGGGCCAGCGGCCGGTGGCGAGGAAGGCGTCGAGTTCACGGGCGTAGGGCGCGATGTCCAGCCCCTGTTCGGCGAGCCAGTCGTCGGAGTAGTACTTGTCGAGATAGCGGTCGCCCGGGTCGCAGAGGAGGGTGACCACGCTGCCCCGCCGTCCGTCGCGGACCATTTCCGCGACGATCTTCAGCGCGCTCCACAGCCCGGTGCCGGTGGAGCCGCCCGCCTTCCGCCCGATCGCCGCGTCGAGCGCCCGTACGGCGGCGACGCTGGCCGCGTCGGGGACCTTCATCATCCGGTCGACGGCCCCGGGGACGAAGCTCGGCTCCATACGGGGGCGGCCGATGCCCTCGATGCGGGAGCCCGCCTCGGTGGACGCGTTGGGGTCGCCCCGGGTCCAGCCGTCGAAGAAACAGGAGTTCTCCGGGTCGGGGACGCAGATCCGGGTGTCGTACTGCATGTAGTGCACATAGCGGGCGATGGTCGCCGAGGTGCCCCCGGTGCCGGCGGTGGCGACGATCCAGGTGGGCTCGGGATAGCGCTCCAGCCTGAGCTGCTGGTACATGGACTCGGCGATGTTGTTGTTGCCGCGCCAGTCGGTGGCCCGTTCGGCGTAGGTGAACTGGTCCATGTAGTGGCCGCCGGTCCGTTCGGCGAGCGCGGCGGACTCCTCGTACATCCGCCGGGGGTCGTCCACGAAGTGGCACCTCCCGCCGTGGAATTCGATCAGGCGGATCTTCTCGGCGCTGGTGGTGCGCGGCATCACGGCGACGAAGGGGACGCCGATGAGGCTCGCGAAGTACGCCTCGGAGACGGCGGTCGAGCCGCTGGACGCCTCGATGACGGGCCGGTCCGGGCGGATCCAGCCATTGCAGAGCCCGTAGAGGAAGAGGGAGCGGGCCAGCCGGTGCTTCAGACTGCCGGTGGGGTGGGTGGACTCGTCCTTGAGATAGAGGTCGATCCCCCACCGCTCGGGCAGCGGAAACCTCAGGAGATGGGTGTCGGCCGAGCGATTGGCGTCGGCCTGGACCTTGCGCACCGCTTCCTTCAGCCAGGCCCGGTACTCGGGGTCGCTGCGGTCGACATCGACGGTCGCGACCGCCTCTTCCGTCACACGCCTGTCCTCGTTCTCCATGCCCGCCATCCTCGCCCGCGCCGCCGCCCTGACCTCCGTACTCGCCACAGTAAGCCCCCCACCAGCAGAAACGATCACTTGGGGGATCCATAGGAAGTACTTGTGGTTCAGTTGGCCGTGGCATGCGCCTATCCCCTGGTATCCCCGGCGGGAGTTGGGCAGACTGCCACCAGGAAAGCCAGGAAAGCGATGAAGGGGGTGGGGGCATGGCGATGGCCGAGCCGGAGTTCCGTGCCACAGGCGTACGGATCGAACGCTGGCCGCGCTCGCTCACCAAGGCGGGTCAGGTCCTGATCAAGGACGGCAAGCTGGAGCTGCTCACCAGCTACGGACGGGTGATCGACAGCGCCCCGGTCCGCGCGGTGCGGGCGGGGAAGGCCTGGTTCACCGACGAGTCGAGCACCGCGCTGACGGTGAACGGCAAGCGATATCGGCTGACCATGGGTCAGCGCGACCACCGGGCCGACCCGGAGACGCTGGCCGGGCGTTTCCTCAAGGCCGTCCGGGGGGCGGGCGCCGCCGAGGACTGACCGAGCGCGCCCCGTCCGGGGCCGTCCGGCCGAAGGCCCTCGTGGAGCACGCCGAGTTGCGGGACGGTGATCACTGCCTCACTCTGGTGTCATATCACTCAGGGTGCCTATGCGGTGACACTGCGATGCTCGCGGTGGATCGTACGCATCACCGGGCACGACTCAGCAGGCAGCCACACTGCTGGATCCGACCTTCGTCTTCTTCCGGACCACTTCGGGGAGTCGCAGCCGTGATCAGCAAGTCAAGCAGGCACTGCACGGTGGAGCTCCAGGCGCTGCCGTCGCGGATCGGTCAGGTCCGCAGAATCGTATCGGCGCAACTGCGCTACTGGCATCTCGATCCTCTGATCGACCAGGCGGCGCTCGGCGTCACGGAATTGCTGACCAATGTTCATCGGCACGCCGAGCCCGACAAGATGTGCGTCGTGGACATCGAGCTGCTGTCCGACCGGCTCACGGTCTCGGTCCATGACCACGACCCCCGGATCCCGGCCGCGCCCGCCGTGCCGGACGGCGATCTCTTCGCCACCTCCGGGCGCGGGCTCTCCCTGATAGCGGCGGTGAGCGACCAGTGGGGCGTACGGCCCAGGGGCGAGACGGGCAAGACGGTCTGGTTCACGCTCGCCGCCCCTCCGGCCGAGGAGGACGCCCCGCCCCCGCCGGAGGCGGCCGCCCCGGTGCGGGAGGCGCACGACGTGCACGAGGCACATGAGGTACACAAGGTGCACGAGGTGCATGAGGTGCACGAGCCGCTGGCCGCGCCGGCCGCGGCGGGCTGAGAGCGCACACCACGGCCGTCAGGGCCCGCCCCCGCCCGGGGGCGGGCCCAGTTCGCGTTCCAGCCGCCGGCGCACCCTCCCCTCGTGGACGAGCCGGCCGACCAGCGCGCCGCCGTAGACGACCACCCCCACGCCGACCAGCCAGGACTGAAGCACCAGCACGGTTCCGAACGGCCCGTAGGTGACCGCGTTCGAGGCGATCAGCGGGGAGAAGACGAACTGGGAGAAGATCCGCAGCCCCAGCATGGCCAGGGCGGTCACCAGCGCGCCGGGCAGCAGGGCCCGCCAGCGGACCCGGCCGCCGAGCAGCAGGCGCTGCGCGATCCAGAAGAAGAGGAAGGTGCCGGTCACATCGGCCAGCGCGGCGCCCGCCGTGCCGACGGCGGAGTCGGAGGGGGCCGGGGTGTTGACGAAGACCAGCAGGGAGAAGACGAGCAGGGCGAGGAAGACGACATGGCGCCACATGGTGTGCCAGCGCGCGGTGGGCAGGTCCCAGACCTTCTCGTACCCCGTCTGGACGGCGGATCCGAAGGTCAGCCCGAAGGCGGCGAGGGCGGCGAGACCGAAGGCCGTGGTGCGCTGGAGCGCGGTGCCCGGCACCCCGAAGAGCCTCTCCACCTCGTCCTGCGAGGCCTGGGTGACCCCGAGCGCCTGCCCCAGCCAGCGGGCGAAGCCCTGTCCGCTCGCGGGGTCGGCCGCCGCGACGACGACCAGCAGCGGTACGAGGGTGAGGAAGCCGAGCGCGGCGAAGCCCATGGCGCGGTGCAGCAGCTCGATCTCCCTGGCCCGGTTCCAGGCGAGGGCGGCCTGCGAGGAGAGCAGCCGTACGCGCAGTCGCTGGACGCGGTACGAGGGGGGTCTCGCGCCGGCGGGCTGAGGGCTCATGCCTTCATCGCCTACCCGTTCCCGGCGCTCCGGGCGTCACCCGTGCCCCCGGACGGGTGGTTCCGGTACCCCGGGTGCGAGCCGGGCGCGGGCGCGCGTCTCAGGCCAGCGCGCCCAGGGGGTCGTCGAGGACCGGCTGCCAGGCGAGTTCCGCCGCGCCCACCAGGCTGTTGTGGTCGAGGGTGCAGGCCAGGATCGGGACGCCGCCGCCGCGCCCCCACAGACCCCGGTCGGCGACCACCGCGCGCAGCCGCTCGGGGTCGGCGGCCAGGAGTTCGCGGTGGAGTCCGCCGAGGATGATGCGGTCGGGGTTGAGGATGTTCACCAGCCCGGCGAGCCCCAGGCCGAGCCGGTCGATCAGCCGCTCGCGGGCGGCCAAAACCGCCGGGTCGGCGGGCTCCGCGCGGAGCAGCTCCCGGGACCGCTGGAGGAGGGAGACCTCGGGGCCGGGCTCGCGGCCCGCCTCGGTGAGGAAGGCCAGCGGATCGGTCTCGACGTCGAGGCAGCCCCGGCCGCCGCAGTGGCAGGGGCGGCCGTCGGGGTCGACGGTGAGATGGCCGACTTCCAGGGCCAGCCCGGAGCTGCCCGTGTGGAGCCGCCCGTCGAGGACGAGCGCGCCGCCGACGCCCCGGTGGCCGGTGGCGACGCAGAGCAGCTGCCGCGCGTCCCGGCCCGCGCCGTGGCGGTGCTCAGCGAGCGCGGCGAGATTGACGTCGTTGCCGGTGAAGACGGGTCCGTCGATGCCCGCCGCGCGCACCCGGGCGGCGAAGATGGCCCGTACGGGGGCTCCGGCCGGCCACGCGATGTGCAGCGGGTTGAGCGCGGTCCCCTCGGGTTCGGCGATGGCGGACGGCACCGCGAGGCCCGCGCCCACGCACCTCCGGCGGCTGTCGCGCAGCAGCCCCGCCCCCGCGTCGACGACCGCGCCGATCACCTGGGCCGGGTCGGCGGCGACGGTGACACAGCCCGGCGCGGTGGCGACGATCCGGCCGCCGAGTCCGACGAGGGCCGCGCGGAATCCGTCGGCGTGGATCTGGGCGGCGAGCACGACCGGGCCCGTCTCGTCGAGGGAGAGACGGTGGGAGGGCCGGCCCTGGGAACCGGCCGGGGCGGCGGGCCGGGAGTCGACCCGGATCAGGCCGAGCGCCTCCAGTTCGGCCGCGACCGCGCCCGCGGTGGCCCGGGTGACGCCGAGTTCGGCGGTGAGGAGGGCGCGGGTGGCCGCGCGGCCGGTGTGCACCAGTTCCAGAGCGGGGCCGAGTGCGCCGCGGCCCCTTTCCAGCTTTGTCCTGGTACTCGTCGCCTTGCCGTTCATGAGGGCGAGTCTCCCACGGTCCGGAGGCGCTCCGGCCGCCGCGACCCCGCGCGCGGACGTACGGCGGGGGGCCGGGGGACGGCGGGGAGGTCGGGGGCTCCTCGTCTTGCCCGGTGGCCGCCGGGGCTGTGAGACTGCGGAGATGACACAACGCACCCAGGCCGACCGCGACGCGATCACCGTCGAGATCGGGTACGCGCTGCTGAGCGGGGTGTTCGTGGCCGCGGTGGTCTTCGGCGCGATCGCCGGTCCCGGGCTGGCGTTCGCCCTGCCGCCCGCCGTCGAGCACGGGCTGCTGCTCGCGGGCGGCGCGGCCGCGGCGATCGTCTTCACGATCCGGGTCGTGACGGTCCTCTGGCGCTTCGCCCGCCCCCGGGCCGAGACCGCGGGCGCGGGCGCGGGCGGCCCTGGGCGGGATCAGCCCAGCCAGCCGGGCCGGACGAGCCCCGACTCGTAGGCGAGCACCACGAGCTGGGCCCGGTCGCGCGCGCCCAGCTTCACCATGGTGCGGCTGACATGGGTCTTGGCCGTCAGCGGGCTGACGACCAGCCGCCGCGCGATCTCGTCGTTCGACAGCCCGATGCCGACCAGGGCCATCACCTCCCGCTCCCGGTCGGTGAGATCGGCCAGCGCCGCCGCGTCCGCGGGCGCCCTGGAGCGGGCCGCGAACTCCGCTATCAGCCGCCGGGTCACCCCCGGCGACAGCAGCGCGTCCCCGCCCGTCACGGCCCTGATCGCGCGCAACAGCTCGTCCGGCTCGGTGTCCTTGACCAGAAAGCCCGAGGCGCCGGAGCGGATCGCCTCAAAGACGTACTCGTCCAGCTCGAAGGTGGTCAGCATGACGACCCTCACCTCGGTGAGCAGCGGATCCCCGGTGATCTCCCGGGTGGCGGCGAGTCCGTCGAGCACCGGCATCCGGATGTCCATCAGCACGACGTCCGGGCGCAGTTCGCGCACCAGCCGCACCGCCTCCTCGCCGTCGGCGGCCTCGCCCGCCACCCCGATGTCCCGCTGGGCGTCCAGCAGCGCCCGGAACCCCGCCCGGACCAGCAGCTGATCGTCCGCGAGCAGTACCCGGATCATCCCGTTCCCCCGTCGGTCATGGTGTCTCCATTCTGTTGTACGGGGAGGGCGGCCCGCCGTACGGGGAGATCGGCCCGCACCCGGAAGCCGCCGTCGGGCCGGACACCGGCCTCGATGACGCCGCCGAGCGCCGCCGCCCGCTCCCGCATCCCGGCGAGTCCGTTGCCGCTGCCGCCCGCGTCGGAACCGGTGGCCGGGCCGTCGTCGTCGACATGGAGCGCGAGGCGGTCCCTCCCGTACACGATCCGTACTCTGGCCCGGCGCGAACCCGAGTGCCGCACCACATTGGTGAGCGCCTCCTGCACGATACGGAAGGCCGCGAGGTCGGTGCCGGGCGGCAGCGGGAAGGACGCGCCGCCGGTGGCGACGGTGACGTCGAGACCGGCGGTCGCGGCCTGTTCGACGAGTTCGGGGAGGCGGTCCAGGCCGGGGGCGGGGGCGCGGGGCGCGTCTCCGGGGGTCCGCAGGCCGTCCAGGACCTGGCGCACCTCCCCCAGTGCCTCCTTGCTCGCCGCCTTGATCGTGGTGAGCGCGGTACGGGCCTGCTCCGGGTCGCTGTCGAGCAGGGCGAGTCCGACGCCCGCCTGGACGTTGATGACCGAGATGGAGTGGGCCAGCACATCGTGGAGTTCCCGGGCGATCCTCAGCCGCTCCTCGTCGGCGCGGCGGCGGGCGGCCGCCGCGCGTTCGGTCCGCTGGCGGATCCACTCCTCCTTCTTGATGCGGGCCAGCTCCGAGGCGGCGAGGACCGCGCACACCCAGGCGGCGGCGATCAGTTCGTGTCCCCAGGGCGCGGCCCGGTCGCCGGCCGGGGGCAGATGGCGGTGGAGCCAGTGGGCGAAGAGCGCGTGGCAGGTCCAGAACGCGCCGACGGTCCACCAGGCGGCCTGTCTGCGGCCGGAGACCACGGCGGTGAACACCGTGATCACCAGGGGGACGAACACCGGGCCGTACCGGTGTCCGACGGCGAGGAAGGCCAGCGTCACGACGGCGGTTCCGGCGAGCGCGAGAACGGGCCTGCGCCGGCGCAGCGGCAGAAACGCCGGGACCAGCAGCAACAGCGCCCACGCCAGGGGGGTGAGCCGCTCGTGGCCCTCGCCGTGGGACGCGAAGGCCGTGCCCACCGGGACGGAGGCGGCCACCACCAGGCTGGAGAGCCACGGCGTACGGCGCGGTCCGCGCCCGTGTCCGTTTCCGTGCGCCCAGCGGCGTCGCCGCGCCGGGCGGCCGTCGGGCGCGGCGGCGCCGCCGGGCGGGTGGGGCGGGCCGCCGCGCCGCTGCTCTTCCATGCGGCCACGCTAGACGGGGGCGGGCGGTGGGGCGTCAGCCCTGCGTGGTGATCGGGTCTACTCCCCCGGGAGTACGGCGGGGGCGGGCGGGGATCCGGGGGTGTGCGCGCCGAGTCCGATCTCGTGGGCGAGGCGGGCGGCGGCATGGGCGAAGAAGGCGTCCCGGTCCTCGACGACATGGTTGAACTGGCCGAAGAGTTCGAAGGAGATCAGCCCGAAGAGCTGCGGCCAGGCGGCCACCAGTGCGACGACGACGGCGGGCGGCAGATCGGGGGCGAGCGTGGCGGTGAGCCGGTGGGCCTCGGGGCGCAGCTCCTCGCCGAGGGGCGGGAGGGCGAGGCCGCCGGAGCGGTGCGCGTCGCGGACGACGGAGATCAGCGCGTTGCCGACGCGGGCGGCGGGGACGACGGTGTCCCGGGGGGCGGTGTAGCCGGGCACCGGGGAGCCGTAGATCAGGGCGTACTCATGGGGGTGGGCGAGGGCCCAGGCGCGCACGGCGCGGCAGAGGTCGACCCAGCGGGCGGCGTGGGCGGCCGGGCCGGTGGGGGTGGGGCCGGTGGCGAGCGCGGATTCGGCGGCGGCGCCGATGGAGTCGTAGGCGTCGACGATGAGGGCGGTCAGCAGTTCGTCGCGGCTGGGGAAGTAGCGGTAGAGGGCGGAGGAGACCATGCCCAGCTCCCGGGCGACCGCCCGGAGGGAGAGCTTGGCCGCGCCCTCGGCGGCCAGCTGTCTGCGGGCCTCGTCCTTGATGGCGGCGGTGACTTCGATGCGGGCGCGGGCCCGGGCCCCTCGGATCGTGGTCATGGGGAGCAGTCTTTCATGTTTCAGAGCAGTGCCCATTAAAGAGAGCGGTGATCTGGAGCGAGGGGGGGCGCTCCAGTATGAGAGCAGGGGACATTTTCGAGAGCACTGCTCTTGCTTTGGAGTGGGTGACCGGTGCACACTGATCTCAAGAGAGAGCACTGCTCTCGAAATGAAGGCCCTCACCCTCCCTGGAGCCCCGCCGTGTCGACACAGACCCACTACATCCGGCCCAACCGCTTCGACAGCGCCCTGAACAACGCCATCGGCTGGCTCGCCCGCCACGGGGTGAGCCTCATGGGCAGTCAGCAGCTCTCCGTGCTCGGCCGGAGCAGCGGCGAGTGGCGGAGCATCCCGGTCAACCCGCTCTCCCACGGGGGCGAGACCTATCTCGTCTCCGCCCGCGGCCACTCCCAGTGGGTGCGCAATCTGCGCGCCGCGGGCGGCGGGCGGCTCCGGCTCGGCCGCCGGACCCGCCCGTTCACCGCGGTGGAGCTGCCCGACGCGGAGAAGCCCGCCCTGCTCCGCGACTATCTGGAGCGCTGGGGCTGGGAGGTCGGCCGCTTCTTCGGCGAGGTGAACGCCGACTCGACCGACGAGGAGCTGCTCGCCGCCGCCCACCGGCACCCGGTCTTCCGGGTCACGGTCACCGGGTGACCGGCCCGACGGCCCGGTGGTCCACCGACCCGCCACCACCCGGCGTACCGCCCGACGGGACCGACGTACCGCCCGACACCACCGACGGGACCGACCCCGGACATGCCGGAGGCGGCCCCGCCGCGAGCCGCGGGACCGCCTCCGGACGACCGCTCAGCCGCGCGAGGCGGCGCGCCGGTCCAGGGTCTCCATCGCGCGGCGGGCCACCGCGCTGGTGCGGACGAGACCGGCCAGCGTGGTCGCGCCCCGGGTGATGTCGGCGAAGGCCCGCCAGGCCGGCCGCAGCCCGGTGATCGCGGCGTGGAAGATGCCGGGGCGGCGCTCGAAGGCGGAGAGCAGCCTGCGCCCCACCCCCATCTCCACCCCGAGCCCGGCCTTGATGGCGAAGGCGTAGTTCAGCGCCTGCCGGCGGGCGTCCACCGCGTCATGGGCCTCCGAGATCCGGACCGCCCACTCCCCCGCGAGTCGCCCGGAGCGCAGCGCGAAGGAGATTCCCTCGCGCGTCCACGGCTCCAGCAGCCCCGCCGCGTCCCCGCAGACGAGGACCCGGCCCCGGGAGAGCGGCGAATCGTCACTGCGGCAGCGGGTCAGATGCCCCGAGGAGATCTCGGGCTCGAAGCCCGCCAGGCCCAGCCGGGCGATGAAGTCCTCCAGATAGCGCTTGGTCGCCGCGCCCTCGCCGCGCGCCGAGATCACGCCGACCGTCAGCGTCTTCCCCTTGGGGAACACCCAGCCGTAACTCCCCGGCATCGGGCCCCAGTCGATGAGCACCCGGCCCGCCCAGTCCTCGGCCACCGGGTCCGGCACCGGGATCTCGGCCTCCAGACCCAGATCCACCTGGTCGAGCTTGACCCCGACATGTGCCCCTATCCGGCTGGCGCTGCCGTCCGCGCCGACGACCGCCCGCGCGAGGACGGTCTCCCCGTCGGAGGTCACCACGGCCACCGTGCGCCGGTCCGGCACGGCCGGACCGTGCTGCTCCACCCGGGAGACGGTGACGCCGGTGCGCAGGGTCGCGCCCGCCTTCTGCGCGTGCTCGACCAGCAGCGCGTCGAACTCCGGACGGTTGATCAGCCCGAAGAGGGTCTTCTTGGAGCGGCGCGTACGGGTCAGTCTGCCGTTCAGGGTGAAGGTGACGGCATGCACCCGCTCGCGCAGGGGAAGCTCGAATCCGGGCGGAAGACTGTCACGGGAGGGGCCGATGATCCCTCCGCCACAGGTCTTGTAGCGCGGCAGTTCGGCCTTCTCCAGCAGCAGCACCTGACGGCCCGCCACCGCCGCCGCATATGCCGCCGAGGCCCCGGCGGGCCCGGCGCCGACGACTACGACGTCCCACACCGTCTCGTCGTGCTCCACTGCCTCTTCTGCCCCGGTGCCGCCGTTCTCGCTGCTCACGATGTGCTTCTGCTCCCGATCCGACGCGTTCCCCATGCTCTCGACGGCATCCTACGGCGGTCCTCTCGCATCGCTGTGGGAGGATCGACCACACATTTGCCGTACACACATCGCCTAACGTCGCACCCCCCAGGAGCGTGCCCATGACCGCCGATCCGATCGCCGAGACCGTCGCCGCCCTGCTGCCCCGCGCCAAGGCGGAGCTGGCCGAGCTGGTGGCCTTCAGATCGGTGGCGGATCCGGCGCAGTTCCCGAAGAGCGAGTGCGAGGCCGCCGCCGCCTGGTGCGCCGACGCGCTGCGCGCCGAGGGCTTCGAGGATGTCGCGGTGCTGGACACGCCGGACGGCAGCCAGGCCGTCTACGGCTCGCTGCCCGGCCCCGCCGGCGCGCCGACGGTCCTGCTGTACGCGCACTACGACGTTCAGCCGCCGCTGGACCTGGACGCCTGGGTGTCGCCGCCCTTCGAGCTGACCGAGCGCGACGGCCGCTGGTACGGCCGGGGGGCCGCCGACTGCAAGGGCGGCTTCATCCTGCATCTGCTGGCACTGCGCGCCCTGAAGGCGAACGGCGGGGTGCCGGTGTCGGTCAAGGTCATCGTGGAGGGCTCGGAGGAGCAGGGCACCGGCGGACTGGAGCGGTACGCGGAGGCGCACCCCGAGCTGCTCGCCGCCGACGCCGTCGTCATCGGCGACTCCGGGAACTTCCGCGAGGGGCTGCCGACGGTCACGGCGACGCTGCGCGGTATGACGATGGTCCGCCTCCAGGTGGACACCCTGGCAGGGAATCTGCACTCGGGGCAGTTCGGCGGCGCGGCCCCGGACGCGCTGGCGGCGCTGATCCGCGTACTGGACTCGCTGCGCGCCGAGGACGGCTCGACCACCGTCGACGGTCTGGACGCCGAGCAGAGCTGGACCGGGCTCCAGTACCCGGAGGCGGACTTCCGCACGGACGCCAAGGTGCTCGACGGTGTGGAGCTGATCGGCTCCGGCACGGTCGCCGACCGCATCTGGGCGCGGCCGGCCGTGACCGTCATCGGCATCGACAGCCCCGCCGTGATCGGCGCCACGCCTTCGGTGCAGTCGAGCGCCGGTGCGCTGATCAGCCTGCGGGTCCCGCCGGGCCGGAACGCGGCCGAGGTGACCGGGCTGCTCACCGCGCATCTGCGGGCGCACACCCCGTGGGGCGCGCGGGTGACGGTGGAGCAGGTCGGCCAGGGGCAGCCGTTCCAGGCGGACGTGGACAGCCCGGCGTACGCCGCGATGGCGGACGCGATGCGGGTCGCCTACCCCGGCGAAGAAATGCAGACGTCCGGTATGGGCGGCTCGATCCCGCTCTGCAACACGCTCGCCGAGCTGTACCCGGAGGCGGAGATTCTGCTGATCGGGCTGAGCGAGCCGAAGGCGCAGATCCACGCGGTCAACGAGTCGGTCTCGCCCACCGAACTGGAGCGGCTGTCCGTCACCGAGGCGCTCTTCCTGCGGAACTACGCGGCGGGCTGAGCCCCGCCCGCCGAGCGTAGGCAGCGCCCCGGGCGCCGGAGTGTGCGCCTCTGCCCTCGGCAGAGCGCCCTCGCCGGGGGCCGGGGCGCTGCCTACGCTCGGCCGTATGGAGATCATCGAGGTACTCCCGGAGCTGTCCCTGCTGCGTTTCCCGGTCGGTCAGGCCTATCTCTGGCGGGACGGGGACGGGTTGACGCTGATCGACGCGGGGCCGATCGGCGCCGGGGCGCTGATCGCGGACGCCGTGACCGGGCTGGGGCTGCACCCCCGTGATGTACGCCGGATCGTGCTGACGCACTTCCACGAGGACCATGCGGGCGGGGCGGGCGAGTTCGCCGCGCTGAGCGGCGCGCCCGTGCTGGCGCACCGTTTGGACGCGCCGTTCGTCCGGGGGGACGCGCCGGGCCCGCCGCCGCTGTTCGAGGAGTGGGAGCTGCCCATCCACGCGGAGGCGGCCAAGCTGCTCCCGCCGCCGTCGGTCCTGCCCGTCCGGCCCGCCGAGGTGGTGGAGGTGGCGGACGGCGAGGTGCTGGACTTCGGGGGCGGGGCGCGCGTGGTGTCCGTGCCGGGTCATACGGAGGGCAGCATCGGGCTCCATCTGCCGGGCCGCGGCGTGCTGTTCACCGGGGACGCGGTCGCCGCGTCGCCGGTGGACGGCCAGGTGATGATGGGGGTGTTCAACCTGGACCGGGAGCGCACGCTCGGCTCCTTCCGGAAGCTGGCGGCGCTCGACTCGGAGGTGGCGTGCTTCGGCCACGGCGATCCGGTGCGCGCGAACGCCTCGGCGGTGCTCAGGGCGGCGACGGAGCGGGACCGCGTCGGGCCGGCGTGAGACGACCTAATACGGAACTCCCGCTTCCAGATAGAGGGCGGTGCCGCGCTCACGGGCGCGCAGGGCCCAGCGCAGCCGTTCGTACCGCAGCGGCGGAAGCAGCCGCTGGGCCTCCTGCTCGGTGACGAAACGCCAGTCGCGCAGTTCCGCGCCGGGCAGCAGCACCCGCGCCGCCTCGTCGCCGCCCAGCCGGCCGCCGTCGTAGAGCAGCCGCAGACCTCCGTAGCCGGGGGGCCGGGGCGGCTCCCAGTCGGCGACGAGCAGCCGGGGCACCCGGTCCAGCCGGATGCCGAGTTCCTCCGCGACCTCGCGCATCCCGGCGCGGGCGGGGGCCTCGCCCTGTTCGACGACGCCGCCGGGGAACTCCCAGCCGGGTTTGTAGGTGGGGTCGACGAGCAGCACCCTGTCCTCCTCGTCGAAGAGGAGGACCCCGGCGGCGAGGGTCTCCGTGGTCGGCTCGGGCGTCTGCACGATCTCGCAGACGCCCGCCTCCCCGGTGCGCACCGCTTCGGCGATCCGGTGGGCGGTCTGCCGGTGGTCGAGCCCCGCGGTGTCGATGACATGGGCGTCCTCGGTGATCCACTCCAGCGCGGCGAGATAGGGCTCGATCCGGCCGTACGCCCACTGCTCCCCGGCGGCCCCGCCCGGGGGGCCGGGCTCCACGCCGATGGCGGCCCGGCCGCGCAGGATCGATTCGTCCGGCCTCAGCAGTACTTGGCGGACCGGGATCCGCCGGGAGGCCAGACCGCCGAAGATCTCGTCCCGGTACTCCTGGCGCAGCAGGGTCATCGGGACCACCAGCACCCCGCCCACCTCGGCCAGCAGCGCGGCCGCCGTGTCCACCACGAGCCGCCGCCAGCTCGGCAGATCCTGATAGTCGCTCACCTCGGCGAGCCGCTTCGGCGGCAGCATCACGCGCAGCCCCGCGCCGATGAGTCCGGGGTCGTACAGGGTGCTGTTGGGGATCAGGTCGATCAGTTCTCGCGCGGTGGCGGTCTTGCCCGCTCCGAACGCACCGTTGATCCAGATGATCACGGTTCCCCCCTCTTCCGTCGCCCACTGTGGATTGCCCGGAACACACTGCCACGGAAACCCCCCGGGGGGCTCGGCCAGGGCTCCGGGCCCCGGGGGCCCGCGCCGCCCCCGGTCCGGCGCGGCGGCGCGGGACCCCGCGCCGGGAACACGGCGTGATGGGACTGCCCGGTGTCGAGCGGTCCGCCGGGAGCGGACCGGAGCCGCCCCGCCGCCGTCGGGCCGCGCCCATGGTGCGAACGTCGTAGGCACGTTGGTCGCCGACGGCGCGCCGAGGCCCGGTCCGGCCGGGCGTACCGGGCCGATCTCAAGATCACACGGTGATGATCCCCGGGGAGCGGAACCGGTCCGGCACCCGGTGGAAGGGGTACGGGGGACCCGACGCGGGTCCGGCGGTCGGGCTCCTCGGCGGCGCTCAGCAGCGGTGCTTCAGCAGCGGCCGACGGTACGGGCGGATCCGGTGTTCCGGGCGATCCGGGAGGCGGTGGCCGCCGCGCCCAGCAGGCCCGCGTCCGCGCCCGTGAGGGCGGGCGCGACGGTCAGCCCGCGGACGAAGGAGAGGGTCGCGTAGTCGCGCAGGGAGCGGCGCAGCGGCGCGAAGAGGACCTCTCCCGCGCCCGCGACTCCCCCGCCGATCACGGCCGTCTCGATCTCCACCAGGGTGGCCGTCGCCGCGATCCCCGCCGCGAGCGCCTGGGCGGCCCGCTCGAAGGAGGCCACGGCGATCGGGTCGCCCGCCCGGGCGGCTGCGGCCACGGCGGCGGCCGAGACATCGCCGTCCGGGCCGGGCAGCCAGCCGTGTTCCAGGGCCCGCCGGGCGATGTTGGGGCCGCTGGCGATCCGCTCCACACAGCCGCGCCCGCCGCAGGGGCAGAGGTCCCCGTCCAGATCGACGCTGATGTGGCCGATGTGCCCGGCGTTCCCGGTCGGTCCGGGGTGCGGGCGGCCGTCGATCACCAGACCGCCGCCGACCCCCGTGGAGACGACCATGCACAGGGCGTTCCGGCAGCCGCGCGCCGCGCCCCGCCAGTGTTCGGCGGCCGTCATCGCGACCCCGTCGCCGACCAGCACGACGGGGAGTCCGCCGGCCGCCAGGGCGACCCGGGAGACCAGGGGGAAGTCGCGCCACGCGGGCACGTTGACCGGACTGACCGTGCCCGCCGACGCGTCCACGGGTCCCGCGCTGCCGATGCCGATGGCACGGGCGCGGGCCCACAGCGGCGAGCGCGACAGCTCGCCGAGGACGGTGGCGACGGCGGCCATCACCGTCTCCGCGTCCTCGTGCGCGGGGGTGGGCAGCCGGGACCGCAGCCGGATGCGACCGCCGCCGTCGACCAGCGCGCCGGCGATCTTGGTGCCTCCTATGTCCAGGGCGGCGACGAGGTCTTTATGCATCGGTGCGGCATCCCCCGGTGAACTGGTCGAACCTGCGGCGTCGAGAACAGTCTTCATTCACCTGACAACGTTGTCCAGGCTCTATGCTCACCGCTACACATTCGCATACACGCCGTACGACGACAGGATTGCGCGCTGTGGCCGATACCGATCGCTCTCCGTTCACGCCCGGGCGTCCCCGGGGTCCTGAGCTCCGCTACGGCAATCGGCCGACCATGAAGGACGTCGCCGCGCGTGCCGGAGTCGGGCTCAAGACCGTCTCACGCGTAGTCAACAGTGAGCCCGGCGTGACACCCGACACGGAGCGCCGGGTGCAGGAGGCGATCGAGTCCCTGGGGTTCCGCCGCAACGACAGCGCGCGGGTGCTGCGCAAGGGCCGTACCGCGTCCATAGGCCTGGTGCTGGAGGATCTCGCCGACCCGTTCTACGGCGCGCTGAGCCGGGCGGTGGAGGAGGTCGCCCGGGCCCACGGCACGCTGCTCATCAACGGGTCGAGCGCCGAGGACCCCGACCGTGAGCAGGAGTTGGCGCTCGCGCTCTGCGCGCGCCGGGTGGACGGGCTGATCGTGATCCCGGCCGGTGACGACCACCGCTATCTGGAGCCGGAGATCAGGGCGGGGATAGCGACGGTGTTCGTCGACCGCCCGGCCGGGCGGATAGACGCGGACACGGTGCTCTCGGACAGCTTCGGCGGCGCGCGGGCGGGCGTGGCCCATCTGATCGCGCACGGCCACCGCCGGATCGGCTTCATCGGCGACCGCCCGCGCATCCACACGGCGGTGGAGCGGCTGCGCGGCTACCGCACGGCCATGGCGGACGAGGGCCTGGCGGTCTCGGACTCCTGGGTCTCCCTGGGCACCACCGCGCCGGAGCGGGTGCGCGCGGCGATGCTGGAGATGCTGACCGGGCCCGAGCCGGTGACGGCGGTGTTCGCGGGGAACAACCGGGTGACGGTGACGGTGGTGCGGGTCCTCGCGGAACAGCCGCGCCGCGTCGCCCTGGTGGGCTTCGACGACATCGAACTCGCGGATCTGCTGGGTATCACGGTGATCGCCCAGGACTCGGCCGCGCTGGGGCGCACGGCGGCGGAGCAGCTCTTCCGCAGGCTCGACGGGGTGGAGGAGAAGCCGGTGCGGGTCGCGCTGCGGACCATGCTCATCCCCCGGGGCTCGGGCGAGATCCCGCCCTCCTGAGCACGGCGGCCGACCGCCCTCACCGCTCCGGGTCCACCACTCCTCGGGGCGGCCGGGCGAAGCCCGTCAGCTCCGCGCGGCTCAGTCCGGTGAGCCGGGCGACCTCCCCGGCGTCCAGCGCCCCGCAGTCGAGACCGCGCAGCAGATGGGCGCCGAGGGCCCTGGCCGTGGCGGGCTCGTCGAGGACGCCCCCGCCGTCCGCGCGTCGCTCCGGGTCCGCGTACGCGGCGAGCCTGGCCGCCGTCCGCTCCAAGTCCTCCCGGTAGTGGGCGAACACGGCGGCGTAGCGGGTCGGCAGCTGGCCGGGGTGGATGTCCCAGCCCTGGTGGTAGGCGCGGGCGAGGGCCCGGCGGACCAGCCCGTAGTGCAGCCGCCAGGCCTCGTGGACCCGGGCGGTGGGTCCCGTGGGCAGGAGGTTGGCGGAGCCGTCGCTGACCCGTACGCCGGTGCCCGCGGCGGCGACCTGCATCACGGCCTTGGCGTGGTCGGCGGCCGGGTGGTCGCTTCTCTGGTGGGCCGGGCCGATGCCGAGGGCGGCGCTGTAGTCGAAGGTGCCGTAGTGCAGTCCGGTGGCGCGGCCGTCGGCCGCGTCGATCATCCGCGCGACGGTGGCCGTGCCGTCGGCTGCGAGGATCGACTGGCTGGTCTCGATCTGGATCTCGAAGCCGATCCGGCCCGCCGGGAGTCCATGGGTCTCCTCGAAGGCTCCGAGGAGCCGGGCGAAGGCCGCGGCCTGCTCGGCGAAGCTGACTTTGGGGAGGGTGAGGACGAGCCCCCCGGGCAGTCCGCCCGCCGCCATCAGCCCGGTGAGGAAGACATCGAGGGTGCGGACGGCCCGGGCGCGGACGGCGGGCTCCAGGCACTTGGTCCGGATGCCCGTGTACGGGGCGGCCGTGCCGTCCTCGTACGCGCGGGCGACGAGCAGGGCGGCGCGCGCCGCGTCCGCGTCCTCTTCGGCGTCGGTGCGGCCCCGGTAGCCGTCCTCGAAGTCGATCCGCAGATCTTCCACGGGCTCGCTTTCGAGCTTGGCCCGTACGCGGTGGTGGACCGGCTCCGCGAGACGGTCCGGGAGTCCGACGGCGGCGGCGAAGGCCCCGGCGTCCGGGGCGTGTTCGTCGAGCGCGGCGAGCGCCCGGTCGCCCCAGGAGCGGACGGTCCCGGCAGTGAGGGCGTCGGCGGGAACGTAGACGGTGTGGACGGGCTGGCGGGTGCCGGGGTCTCCGGGGTAGCGCCGGGTCAGCTCCGCGTCGACCGGCGCGAGGGCCGCGTCGATCTCCGCCCCGACCGCCGGGCCGAGGCTGGTGGCGATCCGCCGGTCCGTCATGCGAACACCCTCCCGGTTCCGCTCAGGCGAAGCTAACGGCGGCCGCGGCCCTCGTCAACGGCCCGGGAACGGCCGGGGGCCGTACGGAGTCGGTCTCCGTACGGCCCCCGGCGCGGCTCGCGTGCTGTGTCAGTTCTTGCGGTGGTCGATGTCTTCGGTGAGTTGGGGCAGGACGGTGAAGAGGTCTCCGACGACGCCGTAGTCGGCGAG
>NZ_BMWG01000006.1:0-170751 GCF_014651115.1 Streptomyces inusitatus
CCCGGGGCGGGGCCCCGGCGGCCGGGCGGGGGGCGGGCCGGGGCGAGGGGGGGGCCCGCCCCCCGGGGGGGGGGGCCCGCCCGCCCCCTTCGGCCGGTCAGTGCGCGGGGCGCTTCAGACGGGCGACAAACTTGTAGCGGTCGCCCCGATAGACCGAGCGGACCCACTCCACGGGCTCGCCCCCGCCGTCCAGAGAATGGCGTGAAAGCATCAGCATCGGCAGCCCCACATCGGTCCCCAGCAGCCCCGCTTCACGCGGTGTCGCGAGTGAGGTCTCGATGGTCTCCTCGGCCTCGGCGAGATGGACTCCGTACACCTCCGCGAGCGCCGTGTAGAGAGAGGTGTACTTCACCAGGCTCCGGCGCAGCGCCGGAAAACGCTTCGCCGAGAGATGGGTCGTCTCGATCGCCATCGGCTCGCCGCTCGCCAGCCGGAGCCGCTCGATGCGCAACACCCGGCCGCCCGCCGAGATGTCCAGCAGTCCGGCCAGACTGTCGTCGGCCGTGACATAGCCGATGTCCAGCAGCTGAGAAGTGGGTTCCAGTCCCTGGGCTCTCATGTCCTCCGTGTACGAGGTCAGTTGGAGCGCCTGGGAGACCTTCGGCTTGGCCACGAACGTGCCTTTGCCCTGGATACGCTCCAGTCGGCCCTCGACTACCAGCTCCTGGAGCGCCTGGCGGACGGTCGTGCGCGAGGTGTCGAATTCGGCCGCGAGCGTGCGTTCCGGGGGCACGGGAGTCCCGGGCGGCATAGTCTCTGTCATGTCCAGAAGGTGGCGCTTGAGCCGGTAGTACTTGGGGACACGCGCGGTACGAGTCTGGGGCCCGCCCTCGGTCTCCGTACCCACCCCGTCCGTGGTCATTGCCCGCCTTCCCGACTCCTGCATTGCTGCCGTCACCGGCTCCTCCGTCTGTAGCGGCTCACATGGTGGCACGGTCCGGTCACGGGTCGTCGCCCTCCCTCAGGTGTCGGTCCTATAACGGACGCGACTGCCCTTCTTATACACCCTTGACACCCCTAAAGGTCTAGGCCAAGCTCCGGGTACTGGTCTAAACCATTAAAGACCAGGTCCCAGCCCCACGGGCAGACCGAAAAGCGCTGCTCTCTGCGTGTTGTGCGACTCCCGGGTGGTGGGGGGAAATCTGCATCCCTTGAGGAGGGTGGCGTGAAGCGCAAGCTCATAGCTGCGGTCGGTGTAGCGGTCATGATGGCTTCGGTTGCGGCCTGTAGCTCGGACTCCGGCACCAAAGCCGGTCAGGACCCGAAGGACCGTACGGGAACTCTCACCGTGTGGCTGATGAATGACGCTCAGTCCACTTGGCCTGAGGTCGTCAAGGCCGCGAACGACGAGTTCAAGAAGAAGTACCCGAAGGTCGACGTCAAGATTCAGTACCAGCTCTGGGCTGACAAGACGAAGAAGCTCGACGCCGCCCTCTCCGGTGACAAGTTCCCCGACGTGGTCGAGCTCGGCAACACCGAGACCATGACGTACATCCTCAACGAGGCCCTCGCCCCCATCAAGGACGAGAAGAAGTACGCCAACTCGGACACCTGGATCAAGGGTCTGAAGGACACCTGCACCTACGAGGGCACCCTTTACTGCGTGCCTTACTACGGTGGCGCCCGCGTCGGTATCTACAACGCGGAGATGTTCCAGAAGGGCGCGGGCGTCGACAAGATGCCGGCGACCGAGGCCGACCTCATCAAGGCCCTGGACAAGGTGCAGGCCAAGTACGGCAAGGACGACAAGGCGTTCTCCGCGCTGTACCTGCCGGGTCGTTACTGGTACGCGGCCATGTCCTACGTCTCCGCGTACGGCGGCCAGATCGCCAAGTACGACGAGGGCAGCAAGGAGTGGTCGAGCCAGCTCTCCACGCCGGAGGCCCAGAAGGGCATCCAGCACTTCGTCGACCTGGTCAAGAAGTACAACAAGGCCGACAAGACCAAGGACGAGCAGGACCACGCCAATGTGATGGCCAACGAGAAGACGGCTGTCCTCTACGGCAACGCGTGGGAGGCCGGCAGCGTCACCGACTCCGAGGGCAACGGCAACGGCGAGCTGAAGGGCAAGATCCACCCCGTGGTCATGCCCGGCCCCGAGGGCAAGCCGCTCCCGACCTTCATCGGTGGCTCGGACCTGGGTGTCATCTCCAAGTCCAAGCAGCAGGACCTGGGCGAGGACTGGATCTCGATCTACACGAACGAGAAGAACCAGGAAGCGCTCACCGCCAAGAACACGCTGCCGAACAACACCAAGCAGCTTGAGGTCCTGAAGACCAAGCCCGAGACCGCGCCGGCCGCCAACGCCGTCGAGGGCGCCTGGTTCACCCCGATCGCCCCCGGCTGGGCCGCGATCGAGAAGAAGGAGATCCTGGAGCAGATGCTGCTTCAGATCATCCGTGGAACCTCTGTCGCCGACGCCACGAAGAAGGCCGACGAGGAGATCAACGCCCTGATCAACGAGAAGTCCTGACCCTAGCGGTCTAGACCCTCTGATCTCCCCGGGGGTGATGGGGCCGCGCCACCGCGCGGCCCCATCACCCCCGCCTTCAGGTGAACAGTCCGAACGGAAGGCCACGCACGATGAGTGCCGCCGACATGCTCAAGACCCCCGGGGGACCGGACCCCCAAGCCTCCGACACCGCGGTGGCCGACAAGCGGCCAGCGGAAGTCCACGAACCCAAGACATCAGGGGGAGGCGGACGTCGGAGAAACAAGGGGGCGCTGCTGCCCTACTTCCTGATCGCCCCGACTGTCGTGGCGATTCTCGCGGTGTTCGTCTGGCCGCTGATCAAGACGACAATCATGTCCTTCCAGGACGTGGGCCGCACTGAGCTGTGGACCGGTGCGCCGGCCCCCTGGGTCGGCTTCGAGCAATTCACGGAAATCCTCGGGGATTCGGCCTTCTGGGACTCGGTCGTTCTGACCATTGTCTTCATGGCCATCTGCGTGGTCGCCACCCTGGCCATCGGTCTCGGAATCGCGCTCATGATGCAGCGCATGTCGGACTGGGCGCGGCTTATGATCACCGGCGCGCTGATCGCCGCCTGGTCCATTCCGCTGATGGTCCAGGCCTCGATCTTCCGCTGGCTCTCGGACTCCGACTACGGCGTCCTGAACATGGTCCTGACGAAGCACCTCGGCTTCGACTTCCAGGGCCACAACTGGTGGCTCGATTACAAGCAGGGCTTCCTCATCATCGGCGCGGTCGTCGTCTGGGGAGCCATTCCCTTTGTCGCGATCACGCTGTACGCGGCTCTCACCCAGGTTCCCAAGGAACTGGAAGAGGCCGCCGCGATCGACGGCGTCAACGCGTTCGGCAACTTCCGCTATGTGACCTTCCCGGTCATCAAGCCGGTCTTCCAGATGGTCGCCACGCTTTCGGTGATCTGGGACTTCAATGTGCTCGGCCAGGTCTGGCTGATGCGCGGAAGCAAGCCCGAGCCCGAATACGAAGTCATCGGCCTCTACGCCTTCAACAAGGCATTCGAGTCCAATTCCTTCAGCCAGGGCGCGGCCATCTCCCTGATCACCGTGCTTCTGCTGTCCGGTGTCGCCGTGTACTACCTGCGCCAGCTGCTCAAGATCGGAGAGGTCGATTGAGCGCCACCGCCTCCGCGCCGAAGACCGATACGCCCGTGACCACTGTGAAGTCCGTGCCCACCGGTAAGAAGAAGCCCTCGTCGGACCGTAAGAAGAAGAGCCGTTTCGTTTACAACGGAATCGGCGTCGTGGCCTTCGTGGTCATGATCTTCCCGGTGTACTGGCTCGTCGTCAGTGCCCTGCGGCCCAACAAGGAGATCCGCAGCTACGACCAGACGCTCTGGCCGTCGTCGTTCACGTTCGACAACTTCGCCCGTGCCATCGACTACGAGAACTTCGGCACCGCGATCAAGTCCAGCCTGATTGTCAGCTTCACCGCCGTCGTCGGCGCGATGATCATGGCCACCGTCGCCGCGTACGCGATCGGCCGCTTCCGTTTCTACGGTCGCCGGGCCTTCATGATCGTGCTGATCCTGGTGCAGCTGCTGCCGCCCACCGCGATGCTGATCCCCATCTACCTCCAGCTCAACGACTTCGGCGCGCTGAACGAGTACTGGGGCGTCATCGTCATCTACCTGGTCTCGACGCTCCCCTTCGCGACCTGGATGATCCGCGGCTTCGTGATCAACATCCCGAAGGAGCTGGAAGAGTCCGCGATGGTGGACGGGTGCACGCAGATGGGCGCCTTCTGGCGGATCATCTTCCCGCTGCTCGCCCCCGGCCTCGCCGCCGCCTCGATCTACTCGCTGATCAACGCGTGGAACGAGTACCTGCTCGCGTACATCGTCCTCCAGGACAACGACAAGTTCACGCTGAACGTCTGGCTGACGAACTTCACCACCGCCCGCGGCGTCGACTACGGCGCGCTGATGGCGGCGTCGACGATGATCGCGATCCCGGTCGTCATCTTCTTCATGTTCATCCAGAAGAAGATGGCCACGGGCCTCACCTCCGGCGCAGTGAAGGGATAAGGACCCTCCATGACCACCGTTGTACGAGGGTCCTCGGACACCCTCACCCGCGACGCGCTGACCGTCCTCCAGCCGGGCTTCGTCGGCACCACCGCGCCGGACTGGCTGCTCCGCCAGATCGGCGAGGGCCTCGCCGCGGTCGGACTGTTCGGCCGCAACATCGTCACCCCCGAGCAGCTCACCGCCCTCAACGCGCAGCTGCGCGCGGAGCGGGACGACGTCCTGGTCGCCATCGACGAGGAGGGAGGTGACGTCACCCGCCTGGAGGTGCGCGACGGCTCCTCCTTCCCCGGCAACTACGCGCTGGGCACGGTGGACGACACCGACCTCACCCGTGAGGTCGCCCAGGAGCTCGGCCGCAGGCTCGCCGCCTGCGGCGTCGACCTCAACTGGGCGCCGTCCGCCGATGTCAACGCCAATCCGGACAACCCGGTCATCGGCGTACGGTCCTTCGGCGCCGACGCCCGGCTGGTCGGCCGGCACACCATCGCGTACGTCGAGGGCATGCAGGCCGCCGGCGTCGCGGCGTGCATCAAGCACTTCCCCGGGCACGGCGACACCAATGTGGACTCGCACCACGCGCTGCCCCGGATCGATGTGGGCCTCGACACCCTGCACGCCCGTGATCTGCTGCCATTCCGCGAGGCGATCGCGGCCGGCCCCAAGGCCGTGATGAGCGCGCACATCCTGCTGCCCGCTCTCGACGCCGACCGTCCCGCCACGCTGAGCCCGCAGATTCTCAACGGGCTGCTCCGCGAGGAGCTGGGCTTCGACGGTCTGATCATCACCGACGGCATCGAGATGCAGGCCATCGCCTCGACGTACGGCATCGAGCGGGGCTCCGTCCTCGCCATCGCGGCCGGCATCGACGCGATCTGCGTCGGCGGCGGGCTCGCCGACGAGGGCACCGTGCTGTCCCTGCGGGACGCCCTGGTCAACGCGGTACGCAACGGAGATCTGCCCGAGGAGCGACTGGCCGAGGCGGCGGCGCGCGTGCGCTCCCTCGCCGAGTGGACCCGGCGGGCCAGGACGGCCGCGGCGGAGCCGGGCGCGGCACAGCAGGAGGGGAGCGCGCCCGGCACCGTCCGCTCCGACATCGGACTGATCGCCGCGCGCCGAGCGATCCGGGTCACGGCGGGCGAACTGCCCTACGAGCCCGTCACCGGCACGCCCTATGTCGCCTCGTTCGCCCCGGTGGCCAATATCGCCGTCGGCGCCGAGACCCCCTGGGGTGTCGCCCCGGAGCTGGCGAAGCTGCTCCCGGGCACCGTGGCCGACACCTACGGCGAGCCGGAGGCCGATGCGTCGGCCCTGGTGAGCGAGGTGCTGGCCAAGGCGGCAGACCGTAGGATCGTGGCAGTGGTACGCGATGTCCACCGCCACGCCTGGATGGCGGCGGCGCTGGAAGCGCTGATCGACGCCCGGCCCGACACGGTCGTGGTCGAGATGGGCGTGAACCGCGCGACGCCCAAGGGCGCGCTCCACATCGCGACCCACGGCGCCGCTCGCGTCTGCGGGCGGGCCGCCGCGGAGGTCATCACCGGCCAGGGCGCCGGGGCCTGACCGAAGCGGACCGTACGCGCCGGGGCGGGTCGCGGCTCGCCGCCCCGCCCCCGGCGCACGGAAAGCCCGGAGGCCAGCATGGACGCCACTCACCCGGCCGACCAGAGCGAACACCCCGGCCGGATCATGTCCGGCGAGATGGCGGAACAGCCCGAGGTACTGCGGCGCATCCTGGACAGGGGTGCGCCGCGGATCCATGAGACGGCCGCGCTGATCGCGGCGCGCCGGCCCCGGTTCGTGCTGCTGACGGCGCGCGGCACCTCCGACAACGCGGCCCTGTACGCGAAATACCTGCTGGAGATCCGGCTGGGGCTGCCCTGCGGGCTGACCTCCATGTCCACCACCACGGCCTACGGGGCCCGGCCCGATCTGCGGGACGTCCTCGTCATCACCGTCAGCCAGTCCGGCGGCTCGCCCGACCTGGTCGACTCCACCCGGGCCGCCCGCGCGGCGGGGGCGATCACGCTCGCGGTCACCAACAACCCGGACTCCCCGCTGGCGGCGGTCTCCGAGTTCCACATCGACATCCTCGCCGGCCCCGAGAAGGCCCTCCCGGCGACCAAGACGTACACCGCCTCCCTGCTGGCGCTCTACCTCCTCATCGAGGGACTGCGCGGCGCGGACGGCGCGGCGGCCCGGGCCCTGCCGGAGCTGGCGGAACGGATCCTGGACCGCCAGGACGAGGTGCGCCGCCTCGCCTCGCGCTACCGCTTCGCCGAGCGCATGGTCATCACCTCCCGGGGCTACGGCTACCCCACGGCGAAGGAGGCCGCCCTGAAGCTCATGGAGACGAGCTACATCCCGGCCCTGTCCTACTCCGGCGCCGATCTGCTCCACGGCCCGCTGGCGATGGTCGACAACATCTCCCCGGTCATCGCCGTCGTCACCGACGGCAAGGGTGGCGAAGCCCTCCAGCCCGTCCTCGACCGACTCCGCGGCCGAGGCGCCGACCTGGTGGTCATCGGCCCCTCCCGCCAGGTCGAGGCCGCCTCCGCGGGCTTCACCCTGCCCACCCAGGGTGTCCCCGAGGAGCTTCAGCCCGTCCTGGAGATCCTCCCCCTGCAACTCCTCGCCTACGAGGTCACCATCGCCCGCGGCCAGGACCCCGACGCCCCCCGAGCCCTGGCGAAGGTGACCGAGACCCGCTGAGACCCCGCCGCCCCTACGGCAGCGAACCGCCGGTCACATCGATCCAGGCCCCGGTGATCCACCGGGAGTCGTCGGACGCGAGGAAGGACACCACGTCCGCGACCTCCCGCGGTTCGCCCACCCGGCCGAGTGCGGCGTGGGCCGCCGCGGCCGCCCACGCCTCGTCGCTCGCGCGCAGCATGGCCGAGGTCCCGTCCGTGTCGATGATGCCCGGGGCCACCGAGTTGACGGTGATGCCGCGCGGGCCCAGGGTCTTGGACAGATCCCGGGTGAAGACATCCAGCGCTCCCTTGGTCATGGCGTACGCGATCAGCTCCGGCATCACCGCCGCACGGGAGAGCCCGGAGGACACATTGATGATCCTGCCGCCGTCCCGCAGTCTGGACAGACCCTCTTGGGCCAGGAAGAACGGCGCTTTCGTATTGACCGCGAAGAGCCGTTCGTACTCCTGCTCCGAGATCTCGGCGAACGGCGCGGCCGTGCCTATCCCCGCGTTGTTGACCAGGATGTCGAGCCCCGCGCCGTCCGTGAGCCGGTCGAACTCCGCCCACAGCGCCGCCGCGTCGCCCGGCCCGCCCAGCTCCTGGCGGAGAGGGAAGGCCGAGCCGCCGGCCGACTCGATCGCCGCCACCGTCTTCCGCGCCGCCTCCTCGTCGCCGCCGTAGTGCACGGCGACCCGGGCGCCGTCCCGCGCCAGCCGCTCCGACACCCCCCGCCCGATGCCCCGGCCGCCGCCGGTGACCAGCGCCGTACGCCCCGCGAGCTTCCCGGACCTCTGTTCTGTCGCTCCAAGCGCGCCCATGGCCGCGCCCCCCTTTACCTAGCGGTCGCTACAGAAAGGACCGTATCAGATTATCTAGTGGGCGCTATAGAATGACGGCCATGGCGACGAGACAGCGCGGCCGCCCCCGCTCCTTCGACCGTGAGAAGGCCCTCCACGAGGCCACGATGGCGTTCTGGGAGCACGGCTACGAGGCGACGTCCATCGCCGACCTCACCCGGGTGATGGGCATCGGCGCACCCAGCCTGTACGCGGCCTTCGGCGACAAGAAGGCGCTGTTCGGCGAGGTGGTGGAGAGCTATGCGGGCCGCTACGGCGACTTCGGGCGCCGGGCGCTGGCCGAGGAGGGCACGGCGCGTGCCGCCATCGGGCGGCTGCTCGGCGAGGCGGCCGTGGAGTACACGGATCCGGAGCACCCCAGGGGCTGTCTGATGATCAGCGCGGCGGCCAACTGCACGGCCGCCGATGTGCGGGCCGCCCTGCGGGAGCGCCGCGAGGCCGGTCTGGCCGCGTTCGAGAGCAGGATCGGCGCGGATGTCGCGTCAGGGGCGCTGCCGCCGGGCACGGACGCGCGGACGCTGGCCCGGTACGCCGGGGCGGTGCTTCAGGGGATGTCCCAGCAGGCCAGGGACGGGGCGTCGGCCGATGAGCTGGCCAAGGTGGTGGAGGTGGCGATGCGGGCGTGGCCGGACAGACCCGCGGGCCGCGGCGCCTGACGGGACCCTCAACCCGTCCGGCACCGCAGCCCGGAGTGCTCCGGCCGGCGAGTGTGCGGGCCCGCGCGGCCGTGGAGAGGTCCAAGCGCAGTCAGGGCAGAGAGCGCAGGGGCCTCGTTCCACTCTCCTGTGCGGGGAGAGCGGAAGTTTCGCTTGCCCATTCATTGTGGACTAGACCATTCGCGGATGTCCATGGATCGGCGGGGATTGCTTGGGACCGCGGCCCTCCGGCCCCCGGCGCGCCCCCTGTTCACCCCGTCCCCGCTCCGCCTTCGCCCCAGTCCGCCCGGCCGCCCGACGCCTTCCGCGCGGGCCACGGGTACGCTCGCACACGTGCCCTCCATGAACGACCTCGTACGCCAGCACACCGCTCTCAGTGATTCCGACCTGGAGTGGCTCCATCTGCTGGTCTCGGAGTGGCAGCTGCTCTCCGACCTGTCCTTCGCCGATCTCGTCCTGTGGGTCCCCACCCACGACGGGACCCGCTATGTCTCCGTGGCGCAGATGCGGCCCAACACCGGCCCCACCTCCTACCAGGACGACATGGTCGGCCATCTCGTCCCGCGCGGCCGCCGCCCGCTGCTCGACGCCGCCCTCGACGAGGGCCGTATCGTGCGCGAGGGCGATCCGGAGTGGCGCGAGGAGGTCCCCGTACGGGTCGAGTCGATCCCGGTGCGCCGGGAGGGCCGGGTCCTCGGGGTCATCGCCCGCAACACCAATCTGCTGACCGTGCGGACCCCGTCGCGGCTGGAGCTGACCTATCTCCAGTCGGCCTCCGACCTGGCGCAGATGATCGCCGCGGGCTCCTTCCCCTTCCCCGGCCAGCAGGTCGACATGGACGCGGCCCCGCGCGTCGGCGACGGGCTGATCAGGCTCGACGCCGACGGCATCGTCCAGTACGCCAGTCCCAACGCGCTCTCCGCCTACCACCGGCTCGGCCTCGCCTCCGACCTCGTCGGCCACCACCTCGGACAGGTGACCGCAGAACTCGCGCCCGCCCGCGGCCCGGTGGACGAGGCCATGGTCAAACTCGCCAGCGGCTACGCGCCGCGCGAGGCCGAGGTCGAGGGCAACGGCGGGGTGATCCAGCTGCGCGCCATTCCGCTCAAGCCCAAGGGCGTCCGGATCGGCTCCCTGGTGCTGCTGCGCGACGTCACCGAACTGCGCCGCCGCGAGCGAGAATTGATCACCAAGGACGCCACCATCCGGGAGATCCACCACCGGGTGAAGAACAACCTCCAGACGGTCGCCGCGCTGCTGCGGCTCCAGTCCCGCCGGATGGACTCGGCGAGCGGCCGGGAGGCCCTCAACGAGGCCGTGCGCCGGGTCGGCTCGATCGCCATCGTGCACGAGACCCTCTCGCAGAATCTGGACGAGCGGGTCGAGTTCGACGAGATCGCCGACCGGGTCATCGCGATGGTCGCCGAGATCTCCCCCGGCAAGGTCGAGTGCCGTCGCACCGGCCGCTTCGGCATCCTCGACGCCGAGGTCGCCACCCCGCTCTCCATGGTGCTCACCGAGGTCCTCCAGAACGCCCTGGAGCACGCCTTCCCGTCGGGGGAGCGCGGCTCGGTCGAGGTGTCGGCGGTACGGAGCGAGTGGCGCGGCGACGAACGCGTCAGCCGGCTGCTCATCACGGTCCAGGACGACGGCCGGGGACTGCCCGAGGGCTTTGACGCCCAGCGCGCCGGAAATCTCGGTCTGCAGATCGTACGGACCCTGGTGGAAGGGGAGTTGGGCGGAACGTTCGACATGCTCCCGGTTTCCGAGCCGGATCGCGGCACCCGGGTCGTACTCGATATCCCGGTACCTGCCCAGAAGTAATTCCGGAGCGGATTGAGCACTGTTTCGGAGCGTATTCACGGCGATACGCCGATGAGTCCGTGTCCGTGTATCCGTGCGTCCGTGTACAGCAGCGAGCCCCGGACCTGGAATGCGGTCCGGGGCTCGAATGCTGTTTGGTTACTGCTGCGCGCTGCGGCTCGTGGGCGGTGAGTGCGTACTCGCTGTACGCGCCGCCGGATGCTCAAGGCTCGCTGCGGTGGCTCTCTCAGGCGCTGGCGTTACGCGCCCGGTTGCGAGCGGCACGGCGCTTCATCGCGCGGCGCTCGTCCTCGCTGAGGCCACCCCAGACGCCGGAGTCCTGGCCGGACTCAAGCGCCCACTGCAGGCACTGCTCCATGACGGGGCAGCGACGGCAGACGGCCTTGGCTTCCTCGATCTGCAGCAGCGCAGGACCGGTGTTGCCGATGGGGAAGAAGAGCTCGGGGTCTTCCTCGCGGCAAACGGCGTTGTGACGCCAGTCCATGGCTGCTACCTCTCCTTGGTATGACTTGCAAGTTGCTTGTGAATGTGAACGCTTTCACGAATCCCCCCGCAACGGAAGGGCCGACCATCGATCATGCCGAGGTGGTCCAGGGTTTGGGGAGGGGTTCCGGTGATCTGCGGGCCGATTCTGCGGGCCGTCCCGATCGCCATGAAGAGACTCGCAAACCTCGGCGACGGATACAACCCCTTCCGGGAAGTTTTTTTTGATTCCTCGGTGTCGACTAGGTCACAGCCGTCATTCTATGGGGTGGAGCCCAGTCCGTACGTTCGAGATAAAGGCCGTTTGAGCCTTCTACTCACACAATCACACGCAGTGCACGGCGTACGCCTGTGAACGTCACGCTCGTACGGAGTCCCAGGTGGTCACCGTCCATCTGAAAAGGCAGTGGAACCTTTGAATTCAAGGTGAAGTCGGTGAGGTCATGGAGAGTAATCGCGTGCTTGCCGTGCGGTCCCCGTTCGGGGCTGGACGTCAACAGCTGAGTGCCGAAGCGCGCCACCGCCGGCGTCGAGAGCCGGGAGAGCCCGAGCACGTCGAGGCCCGTGTCGAAGGAGGCCTTGGGCGAGGCGTACAGCGGGCGATTGCCCAGGAAGGTCCACGGCGAGGTGTTCGCGACTATGGAGACCACCAGATCGGTGACCGGGGCCTGCCCGGGGCGCTCCAGTGTGATCATCCCGTGTCTGCGGTGCGGGTCCTCCAGGAACTGCCGCAGCACCTGACGCACATAGAGCGCGTGCGTCGAGCGCTTGCCGCGCTCCCGCTGCTGCTCGACCCGGCCGATCACGCTCGCGTCGAAGCCGACCCCGGCGGTGAAGGTGAACCAGCGGGACGGGACCCCTTCGTCCTCGGTGCCCGGAGTGCCGGAGGCGAGGCCGAGCCCCACCGTCCGCTCGCTCTGCTCGCTCAGCGCGTCCAGAATCGCGCCGGTGGCCTCCACGGCGTCGTTCGGCAGCCCCAGGGCGCGGGCGAAGACATTGGTCGAACCGCCGGGCACCACGGCGAGCCGGGGCAGCCGCTCGGGGTCGGGACCGCTGTGGAGTAGACCATTGACGACTTCATTGACGGTGCCGTCGCCGCCGAGGGCGACCACGAGGTCGATCTCCCCGGACTCGGCCGCCCGGCGCGCCAGGTCCCGGCCGTGGCCCCGGTACTCGGTGGTGACGGCCTCCAGCTTCATCTCGCTGGCGAGCGCGTGGATCAGCACATCACGGGTGCGTGCACTGGTGGTGGTTGCTGCCGGGTTGACCACGAGGAGTGCGCGCATGCGTTGCAGCGTACCTACCCGGGGGTACCCGGCCCAGCCCCGGGTGCCGGGCCGGACCCTGCTCCGGCCCCCGGATCCGGGCGGCGGCTACCCTTCTCGGGTGAGCGAAGACCAGACCCCGCGCCCTGCCCGCCTGACCGCCGCGGCGGCGGTGTCCGGCCTGGAAGGCCTGGCACTGGTCGTCTACGGCGTCTACATGCTGGTCATGGGAGTGCTGGGCCGACCCGAGAATCCCACCCAGGCGGAGATGGGCGGAGTGACGCTGATCGCACTCGGCGTCCTCCCGCTGGCCGCCGCGCGCGGACTGCTGCTGCGGCGGAGCTGGAGCCGGGGACCGGCGCTGATCACCCATCTCATGGCGCTGATCCCGGCGTGGACGCTGCTGCGCGCGTCCGGCGGGATGATCCCGCTGGGCATGCTGGTCGCGGCCGTCGCCGTCTCCGGCCTGGTGCTGCTGGTCAACCCGACCACGACCCAGGCCCTCGACATCCGGGGCCCGGGCGCCCGCGACGCGTAGCCGAGGGCTTCAGGGGGTGGGGGACGGTGTCCCGCCACCCCCTCCCGTATTTCCCCGCCGGAGGACCGGAGGGCGGCCTACTCCTCCACCAGCAGCTTCTCCCGAAGCTGCGCCAGAGTGCGGGCCAGCAGCCGGGAGACGTGCATCTGGGAGATGCCGACCTCCTGCGCGATCTGCGACTGGGTCATATTGCCGAAGAACCGCAGCAGCAGAATGCGCTTCTCGCGCGGCGGCAGATCCTCCAGCAGCGGTTTCAGCGACTCCCGGTACTCGACGCCCTCCAGCGCCTCGTCCTCGGAGCCCAGGGTGTCCGCGACGGCGGGCGACTCGTCGTCCGTGTCGGGGACGTCCAGGGAGAGTGTGGAGTAGGCATTGGCCGATTCCAGACCCTCCAGCACCTCCTCCTCGGAGATGCCCAGCCGCTCGGCCAGCTCGTGCACCGTGGGCGAGCGGCCGTGCTGCTGGGAGAGCTCCGCCGTCGCCGTGGTCAGCGACAGCCGCAGCTCCTGGAGCCGGCGGGGCACCCGGACCGCCCAGCCCTTGTCCCGGAAGTGCCGCTTGATCTCGCCGACCACCGTCGGGGTGGCATAGGTCGAGAACTCGACGCCCCGCTCCGGGTCGAACCGGTCCACCGACTTGATCAGACCGATCGTCGCGACCTGCGTCAGATCGTCCAGCGGCTCGCCGCGGTTGCGGAACCGCCGCGCCAGATGCTCGACCAGCGGCAGATGCATCCGCACCAGCCGGTTCCGCAGCTCGGCCCGCTCCACGGAGCCGTCGGGCAGCTCGCGCAGCTCGATGAAGAGCGCCCGTGCCCCGCTGCGGTCCTGCGGATGGTGCTGCTGCTGTTCATGGACATGCTCGGTCATATGGCCCGCCTTCCCCAAGGGCTCCGCCTGGGCGGGGGCATCCCCGCTGGAGCCGGGGGACGTGCCCCCGGCCCGCGCCTGGTCGGCCGCGGCCGCCGCGGCCCCCGGGCCCGCGGGCCCGTCCTCCGGATGCGGTCGGGCGTGCTGCTCCGGGAAGCCGTGCAGCGAGGGAGGCTCGTCGCGCACCGGACCGTCCTCGCTTCTCACGCCGGACCGGGTCCCGCGCCGCGCTTCTTGTACAGGCTGATGGAGACCGTGCGGTCCTCGGCGACCGATGAGTCGACCATGCCCGCCAGCGCGGAGAGCACCGTCCATGCGAAGGTGTCGCGCTCCGGGGCCCGCCCGTCGGTCGTCGGCGCGGAGACCGTGACCTCCAGCGAGTCGTCGATCAGCCGGAAGACACAGCTGAGTACGGAGCCGGGGACCGCCTGCTGGAGCAGGATCGCGCACGCCTCGTCGACCGCGATCCGCAGATCCTCGATCTCGTCAAGGGTGAAGTCCAATCGTGCCGCGAGTCCGGCCGTGGCCGTACGCAACACCGACAGATAGGCACCCGCAGCGGGCAGCCGGACTTCCACGAAGTCCTGGGTCCCGGGCTCGCCTGCGATCTGGGACACCCTCACCTCCAAGGTGACACAAGCTCTTTCCGGGCCACGGGAGAAAGATCCCGAAGCCGTCGCTACGCAGTCCGTACGTAGCCGGTACTGGCTCGGCGACGCTATCGCGATCCATGGTGCGCTGTCGCCGGGCCCCCACCCCTCAGCCCCTGTCACTCATGGTAAGCATATGAACACATGCAGTGGCTAGAGGTGCGCGGGATCCAATTGCGCGGAAGGGGTGGATGGTTGACGTACCCACGCTTCAGACGGACGAACCGCCGCCCGGGTTCCCGACCTGCCGAAGCTCTTCGCCGCGCCGGGGTGTCCCGGACGGCTCCCGGGGTCGTACGTCCGTCCGCCGGGCGGGCCGCGGCCACCCCGTACGAGGGCTCCGTCGTACGAGGGTCCCGCCGTACGGGACCCCGCCGTACGGGGGTCGTCAGACGAGGGCCCCGTCCGCGAAGCACCAGCGCCAGCTCTCGCCCGGCTCGAAGCTCCGCATCACCGGATGCCCGGTCTCGGTGAAGTGCGCGCTCGCGTGCCGCAGCGGCGAGGAGTCGCAGCACCCCACATGGCCGCAGACCAGGCAGAGCCGCAGATGCACCGGCTGCACCCCGGCGGCCAGGCACTCGGGGCAGGTCTCGCTCAACGGGGCCGGCTCCGGGCGGGGCAGCTCGGCCACATGCGGACACTCGCTCATGATGGCCAGGGTACGGCGCGAACGGCGCGCCTTCCCGTCGGCGTACGCCACCCGGCGACGGGTAAGAGCCCCTGAGGACGGCGCATGGAAGCACTGTCACTGGTCGCGCTGATCGCGGGCAGCGCCGCGGTCGCCGGAGCGGCCCGCAGAACCCCCGTGCCCGCGCCGCTGCTCCTGGTGACCGCCGGGCTGATCGCCGCGTACATCCCCGGCGTGCCCGACTACACCCTCGATCCGCACATCGTGCTGCCGCTGGTGCTGCCGCCGCTGCTGCACATGGCCGCGCTCGACAGCTCGTACCTCGATCTGCGGGCCAACGCGCGCCCCGTCGCCCTGCTCTCGGTGGGCTACACCCTCTTCGCGACCGTCGCCGTCGGCTGGCTCGCCCACCTCCTGATCCCCGCGCTGCCGCTCACCGCCGCCCTGGTGCTCGGCGCGGTCGTCGCGCCGCCGGACGCCGTCGCCGCCACCGCGATCGCCCGCAGACTGGGGCTGCCGTCCAGAATCACCACCATCCTCCAGGGCGAGTCCCTGGTGAACGACGCCACCGCGATCACCGCCTACCGGGTGGCGGTCGCCGCCGCCGTCGGCGAGGCCGCGAGCTGGGGTCAGGGCATCGCCGAATTCGCCCTCGCCGCGCTCGGCGGCGTGGGCGTCGGACTGCTGCTGATGGTCCCCATCCACTGGCTCCGCACCCATCTCGGCGAGCCGCTGCTCCAGAACACCCTCTCGCTGCTCATCCCCTTCGTCGCCTACGCCGCCGCCGAGCAGTTCCACGCCTCCGGAGTGCTCGCCGTGGTCGTCGTCGGGCTCTATCTCGGCCACCGCCGCTGGCAGGTCGACTTCGCCACCCGGCTCCAGGAGGAGGCCGTCTGGCGCATGGTCGCCTTCATCCTGGAATCCACCGTCTTCGCGCTGATCGGCCTCCAGCTCCCGTACGTCCTCGAAGGGCTCGGGGCGTACGGGGTGGGCGAGGCCCTCGCGTACGGACTCGCGGTCTTCTTCCTGGTGGTCGCGGTGCGTTACGTCTGGGTCTTCCCGGCCACCTTTCTGCCGCGCCGGCTCTCCGCGCGCATCAGGGAGCGGGAGCCCGCCGTCGACTGGCGGGCCCCGGTGATCGTGGGCTGGGCCGGGATGCGCGGGGTGGTCTCGCTGGCCATCGCCTTCTCCATCCCGCTGACCACCGCCGGCGGGGCCCCTTTCCCGGCCCGGAATCTGATCCTCTTCCTGACCTTCACCACCGTGATCGGGACCCTGGTGGTACAGGGACTCACCCTCCCCGCGCTGATCAGAGCGCTGAAACTGCCCCCGCCCGACGCCCGTGCGCAGACCCTCGCCGAGGCCCAGGCCCAGAGCGAGGCGTCCGCCGCCGCCGACCGCCGGCTGGACGAACTGCTCACCGACGAGCGCAACGCCCTCCCGCAGCCGCTCCAGGACCGGCTGCGCACCGTCATGGAGCGGCGGCGCAACGCCGTCTGGGAGCGGCTCGGGGCGGTCAACGAGATCACCGGGGAATCGGCGGACGCCACCTATCGGCGGCTCGCCGGGGAGATGATCGAGACGGAGAGATCCGTCTTCGTCGACCTCCGCGACCGCCGCCGGATCGACGACGAGATGCTGCGCACCCTGCTGCGCCGGCTGGACCTGGAGGAGGCCGCCGCCTACCGCGACGAGGAGGACGGGGCGTCGGGCTGACCGGCGGGCTCCGGCCGATCGCTGGTCCCCGGCCGATCGGCCGGCTCCGGCCGGCCGGTGATGACGGCGGCCACGGTGGTGCCGGGGGCGAACGCGCCCTCGGCCGCCAGAGCGGTCAGGCCGAAGAGCATTTTGGCGACATATATACGTTCCAGGGCCAGCCCGTGGCGGGCCTCGAACCCCTCAGCGAAACGGGTGAGTTCTGGGGTTGTACGGGCGTATCCGCCGAAATGGAAGCGTTCGTCCAGTGACCAGTCGCCGGTGCGCCCGCCGAACGCCGCCAGCTGGAGGCGCTCCGTCTCGGCGGCGAGGAAGCCGCCCCTGAGGACGGGGAAACCCAGGGCGCGCGCGCCCGGCGGGAGGCCCGCCGCCAGTCCGGCGAGGGTCCCGGCGGTGCCGCAGGCGACGGCGGCCACATCGGCGGTCCCGTCGAGTTCCCGGCCGAGGTCGGCGCAGCCCCGCGCGGCGAGGGCGTTGCTGCCGCCCTCGGGTATCACCTGGACGTCGCCGTCCTGGGCGCTCTCGGCGAGGATGCGCGCCAGCACCTCCGGGTCGTCCTTGCGCCGGTAGGTCGCCCGGTCCACGAACACCAGCCGCATGCCGTCCGCCGCGCAGCGGGCCAGGGAGGGGTTCAGCGGGCGTCCGGCCAGTTCGTCGCCGCGTACGACACCGGTGGTCCGGCAGCCCAGCAGCCGTCCGGCGGCGGCCGTCGCCCGCAGATGGTTGGAGTACGCGCCGCCGAAGGTGAGCAGGGGGCGGCCCGCGGCCGCCCGGAGATTGGGCGCGAGTTTCCGCCATTTGTTGCCGGGCAGATCCGGGTGGATCAGATCGTCGCGCTTGAGCAGCAGCCGTATGCCCCGGCTGGTGAAGGGCTCGTCCTCGACCGGCTGGACCGGGGACGGCAGCCGGGGCCGCAGGGCGGCTTCGAGGTCGGGCGCTTCGGGGGGCACGCCCTCATTGTCACCCGCGCCCACCTGCGGCGACAGCCGGAGGCGGGGCGGCGGGCGATGGGCGGCGGCGGGGTTACTTGAGGCGCTCGTGGACACGCTCGCGCAGAGAGTCCATGGTGAAGCCGAGCGGGTCGATCTTGCCCGGCTGCCACTCCTTGTGGCCGATGACGGAGCGGGACGTCCATCCGTGGTGCCGGCAGACCGCGGCCGAGGCGCGCTCGATCGCCTCCAGCTGGACGGCCGGCCAGGGGTCGTGGCCGTTGCCGAGGTTGACGCACTCGAAACCGTAGAAGTGCCGGTTGCCGTCGGTGTTCGCCTGGTTGTCGGTCGGCAGCGTCCGTTCGGCGATGACGGCGCTCAGGACGTCTCCGTCGCCCAGGCCCGCGTGGTTGGCGCGGCCGTAGCCGATCAGATGGACGGTGCCGTCCTTGGCGATGACTCCGTGGCAGAGCGGCCCCGGGAGATCGATGCGGCCGTCGCGGCAGAGCGCGACGCTGTTCGCCGTTCCCTGGGTCACGGTGTGGTGGATCATCACACCGTGCACCGGCCCCCAGGGGCCCTTGCTGTTGCGGTTGTGATCGCGCCAGTCGCCTACCTCGACGACTGTCAGGCCTTCGCCGCGCAGTGCGTCGAGAAAGCTCTTCGCGGACATGGGTGAGGACATGGCCGGCTCCCTGAGGTGCGAGGAGTGTGCACGGAATGTTCCGTACTGTGCATTTACAGCTTTTACTCCAACTCCTGGGCCAGGGCTACGCGTTCGGCCGCTGTGCGATCCGATTCAGTCATCTCGCCCGTTCGTTCAGAATTCTGCCGGGGCTGCCCCGCCGTGCTGAAAGTAATCCCACTCATTTGTGTAATGGTGCTAGGACTCTCCGTGCTGAAAGGCTTCTTCTTGCAGGCCGGCAACGAACAAAAGGCCTGTTCTTCAAACGCATGATCGAGAGGAAGTCCCATGTCGATTGGTTCGGTTGGCGCAGTCGGCGGCGAGCTGCATGAGCAGCGGCCGGCGCAACAGAGCCTCGGCACAGCCGCCGCGCGCAATTTGGCCACCACCACCAAGTCCGTCCCGCAGATGCAGGAGATCACCTCGCGGTGGCTGCTGCGGATGCTCCCATGGGTGCAGGTCGAAGGCGGCGCCTACCGGGTGAACCGCAGGCTGACCTACACGGTGGGCGACGGCCGGGTGACCTTCGTCCAGACCGGCGACCGGGTCGCGGTCGTCCCCGCCGAGCTGGGGGAGCTGCCCGCCCTGCGCGGATTCGAGGACGAGGCGGCCCTCGCCGAGCTGGCGAACCGCTGTGAGCAGCGGACGTACGAGGCGGGCCGGCCGCTCGCCGAGGCGGGCACCCCGGCCGACCGGGTCATCCTGCTGGCCCACGGCAGGGTGGAACAGATCGGCGAGGGGCCCTACGGCGACGAGACCGTGGTCGACGTCCTCGCCGACGGGGCCTATCTGGGCGAGGCGTCCCTCACCGACGCCGACGCCGTCTGGCAGTACACCGCCCGCGCCGCCACCGCCTGTACGGTCCTCGTGCTGACCAGGGACGACGTACTGAATCTCGCGGACCGCGCGGAGTCGCTCCGCAGCCATCTCGCCGGGTTCGCCGCGCTGCCCGCGCAGCGGACCAACACATACGGCGAGGCCGCGATCGACCTGTCGGCGGGCCATGTCGGCGAGGCGGTCGTCCCGCACACCTTCGTCGACTACGACCTCTCCCCGCGCGAGTACGAACTGAGCGTCGCCCAGACCGTGCTGAAGATCCACAGCCGGGTCGCCGACCTCTACAACCAGCCGATGAACCAGACCGAGCAGCAGCTCCGGCTCACCGTCGAGGCGCTCCGCGAGCGCCAGGAGGACGAGCTGGTCAACAACCGGGAGTTTGGACTCCTGGCCAACTGCGACTACTCGCAGCGCCTCCAGCCGCACGACGGCGCGCCCACCCCCGACGACCTGGACGAGCTCCTCTCGCGGCGGCGCGGTTCCAAGCTGTTCCTGGCCCATCCGAAGGCGATCGCCGCGTTCGGCCGCGAGTGCAACCGGCGCGGGCTGGTCCCCGGCACCGTGGAGGTCGGCGGCAGCCAGGTGCCGGCCTGGCGCGGCGTGCCGATCTTCCCCTGCTCCAAGATCCCCATCACCGCGGCCCGGACCACGTCCATCATCTGCATGCGCACCGGCGAGGCCGACCAGGGCGTCATCGGCCTCCAGCAGGCGGGCATCCCGGACGAGATCGAGCCGAGCCTGTCGGTGCGCTTCATGGGCATCAACGAGCAGGCGATCATCTCCTACCTGGTCACGGCCTACTACTCGGCGGCCGTGCTGGTCCCCGACGCACTCGGAGTGCTGGAGAACGTCGAGGTGGGCCGCCGGGGGTGAGCCGACCGCGGCGGCGCGGCCCGCTCCCCCGGGCGGCCGCGCCGACCGCACCCCCGCCACCCCTGCTCCCCGGCGCACCGGATGAACCCAGTCGAAAGGACCGCGAGTTGACCATGTCGGAGGCTGTGGAGGGCCGTGAGGCCCTCGCCCTTCTGGAGCATGCCCGTGATGTCGTCGGTCCCGAGCTGAGAGCGAGCGTGGAGACCCTCCCCGGTCCGCTGCGCAGGGTCGCGATGTACCACTTCGGCTGGGAGCACGCGGACGGCTCCCCGGCCGACGGGGCCACCGGCAAGGCCGTCAGGCCCGCCCTGGTCCTGGCCGCCGCGCGGGCTTTCGGCGGCGATCCCGGCCGGGCCGTCCGGGCGGCCGTCGCGGTGGAGCTGGTGCACAACTTCACCCTGCTGCACGACGACGTCATCGACGACGACACCACCCGGCGGCACCGCCCCACCGCCTGGACGGTCTTCGGCGTCCCCGACGCGATCATCGCCGGTGACGCGCTGTTCGCCCTCGCGCTGCGCGTCCTCGCGGAGGACCGCCACCCCGCCTCGGGGCCGGCGATCGAGCGGCTCACCGCCTGTGTGGTGGAGCTGTGCGCGGGCCAGCAGGCGGACTGCGCCTTCGAGGAGCGCGCCCCGCACGACGTGTCGCTGGACGAGTGCCTGACGATGGCGATCGCCAAGACCGGGGCGCTGCTGGGCTGCTCCTGCGCGCTCGGCGCGCTGTACGCGGGGGCGACGCCGGAGCGCACGAGCGCCCTGGACGCCTTCGGCCGGGAGGCCGGGCTGGCCTTCCAGCTGATCGACGATCTGATCGGCATCTGGGGCGATCCCGGCCGCACCGGCAAGCCGGCCGGGGCCGATCTCGCCGCCCGCAAGAAGTCCCTCCCGGTGGTGGCCGCCCTCGGCTCGGGCACCCCGGCCGGCGAGGAGCTGGCCGCGCTCTACGGGGCCCCGATGTCCCCGGCCGACATCCTCCGCGCCGCCGAGGCGGTGGAGCGCGCGGGCGGCCGCGACTGGGCCCAGCACCAGGCGGCCGAGCGGATGGGCGTGGCCGTCCAGGAGCTGTCCCGCGCGGTCCCCGACCTGGCGGCGGCGGGCGATCTGCTGGCCCTGGCGGAGTTCGTGACCCGCCGCACCCGATGAATGAATCCGCCCCGCCGCCCGCGCTGCCCCTTCCTCCCCGCCGCCGTACCCTGGAGGCATGGGCAGCGATGGACGTCGGACCGTCCGCGACCCACAGGCCGGGCCGAGGTGCCCGGCGTGCGGGGAGCCTGTCGGTACCGTCATCGAGCGACGCAAGACTCTGGGGGCCTTCGTCCCCTTCTGGGGCCCCGGGCCCTGTCGGAATTCAGCCTGTGCCGAGTACGCCGGAGCCCCGAGTGAGCGGTCCCCCGGCGCTCCCGGTGCGACGATACGCACGGTCTGAGCCATCCCTGCTGTTCGGTGGAGGCTCCCGTACCGCTACAGTCCGCGCCATGTCATCGGAGTCGACTGAAGTCTGGGCGGGCTGGTACCGCGACCGACGTGGCGCGGAAGCGGTCACGATCGCGGCGCACGGACGGCAACTGCGCACGCGCATCAGGGGTGTTGAGTACGAAGGGGCGACTTTCGCCGCCTTGGAGACGGTGGGGGCGGAGGGCGTTCTCTCCTCCTGTGTACTGGAATGGGACATACCGCTCCCCGTCCACGCGGGCGGCTCGGTGGAACGGGCCACGCTCAGCTGTCTGTTGACGCTCGGCGAACTGAGGCCCGAGGGGTCGCTCGACCGGGCGGATCTCAATCTGACCCTGCACTACGGCGGGGCGGCCTATGAATCCGGAGTCGCCGGGGGCGACTTCGACGACGCGCTCGACCGTATCCAGAAACAGCTCCCGGACGGGGCCGAGCTGGCGACCCTCACCTCCGCCGACGCCTGAGGGTCCGGGCCGCGCACCGGGTCACGCACCGGGTCACCGGGGCACGCACCGGGGGACGTCCCGCCGCCGACCGGCCGGACGTCCCCCGGGTCATCGCGGATCCCGGATCAGCGGGTGCCTCGGATCACGGGGTGTCCCGGATCAGCGGGAGGAGAGCTGCTTCATCGCCGACGCGAGGCCGTTGGCCCACAGGGCGTTGACCCGGGAGCGCTCCTGCGCGTTCGGGGTGTCGTTCTGGCAGGAGGTGCCGGGGCCGCCGCCCGACATCAGCTCGCTGCACGGGCCCCGGTAGTTGTCCGGCAGTCCGAGGACGTGGCCGGTCTCGTGGGAGGTCACCCGGTAGGAGTTGTACTGCTGGTTCTGCCGGTAGTCGAGGAATATGTAGCCGCGGCCGTGGCCGTCGGTGCTCGCGTACGAGCCCCGGGAGTCATTGCCCTCGTAGTAGCGGAAGCTGGGGTTGCTCCCCTCCTGGAGGCGGACATTGCTCACCGAGCTGTTCCACACCTGGGTGGAACGGGCTATCTGGGCACGGAAGGTGGGCGCGGTGGAGGCGTTGTACGTGACCGTGACGACCCGGGCGCCCGGGTTGGCGGCGCGCTTCTCGGCGACCGACCTCAGCACCGCGTCGAAGAAGGCCTTGGTCGCCTTCTTGTCCTCGGCCGAGCCCTCGTAGGCGACGTACGAGGGAGTCGCGACGGGCGCGGGAGCGGGGGCGGCGGTCGCCGTGGCCGGCACCGCTCCGAGTGCGGCGGCGAGAGCGACGCCGAGGGCGGCGGAGAAGGCGGCTCGGGGGTGACGCATGTGGGGGCTCCTACTCGTCCGGTGAACGGATTCGGTACGGCGAGTTTCGGGCAGGAAGCCCGTTCGCGGATGATGCCAACTCCCGATAACACCAACGAATCGTCATGTCCATGTCCGTCCATTGGTGCCCGAACTGTGTGTCTGGTGTGACCGCCGGAGCCGGTCCTACTCTCGGGTCATGGAGCTCGATCTGAGACACCTCCGCGCCCTGTGCGCCATCGCGGACGCGGGCAGCCTGCACAAGGCGGCCCGGCAACTGGGCGTCACCCAGCCGTCGCTGACGACCCAGCTGAGGCGTATCGAGAACTCCCTCGGCGCGCAGCTCTTCTGGCGCGAGCGCTCCGGCTGCCGGCCCACCCCGGTGGGCCGCGCGGTGCTGACCCGGGCCCGCCCGCTGGTGGCCCAGATGGCCGCCCTCGTGGTCGAGGCCAAGGCGGCGGCGGCCCGGGGCGGCGGCCCCGGGCTGAGCGTCGGATCCACCGCGAGCCGCGCCCTCCCCGGCTGGCTCGGCCGGCTCCGCCGCAGACTGCCCGGCACCGACATCTCCCTCCACATGGACGTCTCCGCCAACGCGCTGCTGCGCATGGTCGCGGCCGGACAGCTCGACGTCGCCTTCGTCCACGAGGTGGAGGGCTCTCCGCTGCGGCTGCCGGGGGAGCTGACGGTGCGCGTGCTCGTCGAGCGCGAGCCGCAGTTCGTCTCCCTCTCCCGCGACCACCCGGCGGCCTCGGACGCCGTCGTGGAACTCGCCGATCTGGCCGGCGACCGCTGGATCGTCGACCCCACCGTGGACGGCGAGTGGGACGGGCTGCGCCGGGTGCTCGCCGCCGCCGGCATCAACCCCTCCGTCCTGCACGGCGACTACCACACCGCGGCCTCCCTGGTCGCGGTCGGCGAGGCGGTCGCCCCCTGTCAGCCGACCTCCGCCCCCCGCGAGGACATGGTGGTCCGCCCGCTGCGCGGCGACCCGCTCGCGGTGCGGCTGCTGCTCTGCTCCCCGCCGGGCACGGGGGAGCGGTACGCGGGGGTGTACGCGGATCTTGAGGCGGCCTACCGGGAGGTGGCCTCGGGGGCGGCGGCGTACCGTCAGTGGCTGCTCCGTCACAAGAGCCCGCTGCTGACCGCCCCGGCGGCCTGAGGGCGCCGGGCTCCCATAGCGGAAAAATCGCTTTACCACGTCGCCGGAGGGCAGGTGACAGCCGGTGTCTCCGTGGGTCTCGGGCGCTCCGTCTTCGCTTATCGCGAACGCCGCACCGGAATCCCTCCGCCTGTCGCTTTCCCAGGTGAGCGCAATCGGAGCGCACTCAAAAGGCCATTTGTATTAGCGATAGCTAATTAGCAAATTGGCTGGAAAATACACTGCTAAGATGACTTTCATCCCGGCCGCCTGAGCGGTTCCACCGCTGTCCGGCATGGCCCGCGCGCACCACCGCGTCCGCCGCGGTACGCCCGCCGGCGCGCGGCCGGCGTCGCGCACGCGGCGGTGCCCGAGGCAGTGTTCTCTTCCGTTACCAGAAGGTAGATTTTTGTGAACCGTGTGCCGGATGCGGCTGTCCCCGACGTCTCCGTCGTCGTCGGCGCGTACAACGCGATGCCCTACCTGACCCGGTGCGTACGGTCCGTGGTGGACCAGACGCTCGGCCGCGACCGCATCGAGCTGATCGCCGTCAACGACGGCTCGACGGACGGCACCGGCGAGGAGCTGGACCGGCTGGCCGAGGAGTTCCCCTCCATGGTGCGAGTGGTGCACCAGGAGAACTCCGGCGGCCCCTCCGCCCCGCGCAACGCGGGCATCGAGCTGGCCCGGGGACGCTTCATCTTCTTCCTCGACGCCGACGACTACCTCGGCGAAGAGGCCCTTGAGCGCATGGTCGCCATGGCCGACGCCAACAGCACCGACGTGGTGCTCGGCAAGATGGTCGGCGTCGGCGGCCGGGGCGCGCCCAAGTCGATGTTCAAGCGCAACCAGCCCAAGACCGATGTGTTCGGCTCCGCGGTCTACTGGACGCTCAACCCGCTCAAGCTCTTCCGCCGCGAACTCATCGAGCGCCTCGGACTGCGATTCCGCACCGACATGCGCACCGGCGAGGACCAGCCCTTCGTCTCCATGGCGTATCTGCACGCCTCGGGCATTTCCGTCGTCGCCGACTACGACTGCTACTACTGGGTCGAGCGCGAGGACGGCAACAACGTCACCCGCACCACCCGCGGCACCCACCCGCGCATCAAGTACCTCAAGGTGATGTTCGAACTGCTGGCCCGCGAGGTCAAGAGCAGCGCCAAGCGGGACATCCTCCTCCGCCGCCACTTCGACGTCGACATCAAGTCGGCGCTGCGCCACCTGCTGCGCGAGACCGAGCCCGAGATACGGGACTCGGCGCTCGCCGAGATACAGCAGATGATCACCGCCAACCTCAGCGAGGAGCTGGCCCAGCGCTACCCCGCGATGCACCGGCTCCGGCTCCACCTCGCCGGCCACGGCATGCTGGAGGAGCTCCGCGAGGTCACCCGCTTCGACCAGGCGAAGAAGCGCGACAAGGTCGTCGTCGAGAAGGGCCGCGCCTACGGGGCGTACCCCTACTTCCGCGACCCCGCCCGGGGCATCCCGGACCACTGCTTCGACATCACCCGCCAGCTGGGCGTCCGCCACCACCTGGACACCGCCGAGCTGACCGGCTCCGAGCTGCACCTCGCCGGCCACGCGTACATCCACACCGTCGACACCGTCGACACCGCCATCGAGGCCGTACTGCGCGAGCGCGACAGCGGCGTCGAGTACAGCTTCCCCGCCGAGAGCGTCAGCGCCCCCGGGGTCACCGAGGCGGTCGGCGAGGGCATGTACGAGTACGGCGAGTCCGGCTTCCGCGTCACCGTCGACACCCTCACCGCCGCCGACGGCCAGATGCTCCCCTCCGGCCTGTGGGACCTGCACATGCGGGTACGCAGCCAGGGCATCGTCAAGGAGGGGCGCACCGGCAACAAGCGCTCCGACTCCATCGACTCCGAGGCGCGGCCCCGTCTGGTGCACACCCCCGACGGCGCGTCCCACGTCATCACCCCGTACTTCACCAAGCCGTACGGCAACTTCACCCTCGACGTCGGCCAGCGCAAGCACCGCCTCCAGTCCCATCTGAAGGTCGAGAAGGCCGCCTGGGCCGAGAACGCGCCCGGCACCGTCGTCATCTCCGGCCATGTCAACGCCGCCGTCGCGCCCGGCGACCTCGTCGTGCGGGCCAGCTCGACCGGCCGTACGGTCGACCTCGCCGCCTTCCAGACCGGATCGCTCGCCGCCCCCGGCCCCTTCGAGTTCCACGTCAACCTGGCCAAGGCCTTCGCCGACAAGGCGCTCCCGGCCGGCGTCTGGGAGCTGGCCGTCTGCCTCAGCTCCCCGGACCTCCCCGCCACCGTCTGGGTGCCCAACACCCCCGGTCTCGCCACCGCCCGCTTCCGCCGCCGGGGCCTGCCCGCCTACGCCAAGCCGATGGAGAAGCACCAGGTCTTCTCCGTCCGGCTGGCCCTGGTCGACCCGGTCGCCGGTCTCCGCCGCCGCTTCGGCATCGGCATCTGACCGACCCCTGTCCGTGCCCCCGCCCCGCCCGCGCGGGCCGGGGGCACGCGCCGTTCACCGCCAGGGGATGTTCCGCCACGGGCTGCCCTCGTTCTCCGTCAGCAGCCGGTGCGCGATCACGTTCTGCTCGTAGAACCGCCCGTACTCCTCCCCGTCGAAGCGGAGCACCCGGCCCAGCGCGTACCCGGCGGAGAACCCCTCCCACGAGGGGTACGCCGACTTCCCGAGCGCCCCCGCGTACACGATCGCCTGCTCCGCCTCCCGCGGATCACAGAACCGGGCCGCCAGCCCCCACCGGGCCAGATTCACCGCCCGCCCGTAGTCGTACGCGACGGTGCTGCCCACCCTGCCGTCCGGAGCCAGCAGCCCGTCGGCCCGGAACCGCGCCTCGTACCGCAGCACCCGGCGTACCAGCTCCTCGATCCCCCGCACCGCCGCCGGGTCCGCCCCGATGTCCTGGGCGTGCCCGGCCGCCGTCTCCCGCCACAGCTCGGCCGTCGGCGTCTGCCCGATGCCCTCCCGCAGCCGCTCGCGCACCCGCAGGACGAAATCCTGCTCGGGCGGGCTGTCGCGCGCGTCCAGCAGCGCGTTCAACCGCCGCTGCCACTCCTCCCGCCCGGTGATGCCCCAGCCCTCGCGCAAGGACTCCAGCTGCCGCGAGTACTCCTGATAGACCGTGCCGACCTCGTTCCACGGCACCCCGTTGCCCACCGCCAGATGCGCCCCGCAGGCCAGCCCGTACGCGAGCGGCCCGTGCAGCGCGCCGTGCCGCAGCGCGATCAGCCGGTCCCCGTCCGGGCGCTCGTTCTCCGCGTAGTGCCGCAGCCACAGCGCCCGGTGGCCCGGGGCCGCGTCCAGCAGCACCGCCGCCGGAGTGCCCGGATTGACCGACAGCGACTGCCCCGAATCCGGCCAGCCGAACTCGGCGACCCACTTCAGCGAGACCCCGTGGAACACCCACTCGGGATGCCACGGCGGCAGCATCCCCCGCGTCAGCACCGTCCGATGCCCCCACCCCGCCGCATCCCGGTGCACCCGCCACACCACCGTCTCCGGCCGCGCGTCGGCCTCCGCCTTCGGAGCGGCTATGTACAACTCGGCATCGGCCAACACCCGCAGCTGCGCCTCCGTGTCACCGCGCGCCCCCGCCTCGTACAGCAGATGCTCCGTCACCGACGGCGCGGCCCAGGGGGCTCCGGGGATCGCGTTCATGACCACGGTATGTTCCGGTAGGGGCTCATGGGGTCCTGGGCGAGGATCCGGTGCGGAGCGGTCAGATCGTGGTACGCGCCGCCGTCCGGGTCGCCGTCGAAGTGGATCAGCCGGGTCAGCGTGTAGCCGAGCGAGAACGCAGTCCAGGAGTCGTACGCCCGCCGTGCCGCCTCCCCGATCCGCAGCACCGCCCGCTCGGCCCCCGCCGGGTCGCAGTAGCGCGCGCCGAGCGCCAGCCGTACGACATTGACCGCCCGGCCGTGGTCGAACGAGGCGAGCGTGTCCACCCGGCCGCCGGGCGTCAGCAGACCGTCGGCCCGCAGCCTTCCCTCGTACTCCGTGACACGCCGCATCGACTCCGCCGCAGCCGAGAAATCGGCCCCCGGCGCACCGCGCCGCGACAGCGTCTCCACGACCTCGGCGGACCACTCGTCCTCCGCCGGGGTGCGCCCCAGCCGGTCCGCCAGCGCGCGGCGGGTCCGCAGCACGGACTCGTGCGTCCGGCCGACGAGCCGGGTCGCGATCAGCGACTCGACCACCCGTTCGTACCCGGCGCGATTGCCCACGCCCCACGGGTCGCGCAGCCACGCCCGGTCCGTGCCGTACTCCACGTAGGCCGCGCCGAGCTGGTTCCAGACGATGCCGTTCCGCACGGCAAGCTGCCCGCCGAGCGCGAGACCGTGCGCGAGGGGCCCGTACAGCGGGCCGTCGGCATGGGTGAGCAGCCGGTTTCGCGGCGGCCCGCCGATCGAGGCGGCGATGCGCGGCCACTCCCGCCGGTCCGACGGCCGGGCGGCCAGGGTCGCCGCGTACGGCGTCCCCGGATTCACCGCGAGCAGCCGTGCGCCGTCCGGCCAGATCCGGGCCAGCTCGGCGAGACCCGTCTCCCGGAACACCCACTCCGGGTGCCAGGGCGGCAGCATCCCGGCCGTCAGCACCGGCACGGACAGCTGCCCGGTCGCGCTGTCGCGCCGGGTCGGCAGCGGGGCCGCGAGCCCGGGGGAGTCCGCGTGCACCCGCGCGGTCAGCAGATACAACCGCACCCGCGACAGCGCCCGCAGCACCGGAAGCCGCCGCCCGCCCGCCGCCGGATACCCGCTCCCGCCCGCCGCCGCGCCCAGCTCCCGCTCGATCTCCGTCGGCGGCGCCCCGCCGCCCGCTGTCCCCGTCGTCACGGCCCGATCCTATGAAACGGGCCCGGACTTGAGGCAGGTCAGGTACCCCCGAGGCCGCCGGAGCGACCCGGAAACCGGATGCGGACCGCCGCCGCGGTGGTGTGTGATCGGGGGCATGACGACCGTACTGGGAAAGCCGGGAACCGACGGGCTGGACGAGGCCGTACGCGCACTGCGGCAGTGGCAGCACGACGGGGCCCCGACGCAACTCCACCCGGGTGACCTGGGCTGGTTCTGGCGAACGGGCCCGGAGGCGACCGCCGAGGCGGTCAGGACCTGGAGCCGGGACGGCCGGATCCTCGCCGTCGGACTGCTGGACGGCCCCGGCCTGCTGCGGCTGGCGATCGCGCCGGACGCCCTGCGGGACGAGGAGACCGCTCGGCGCATGGCCGGGGACATCACCGCCCCGGAGCGCGGTGTGCTCCCCGGGGGCGCGGCCGACATCGAGTCGCCCACGGGCGCCCTGCTCCAGGACCTGCTCTCCGAAGCCGGCTGGAAACCCGGCGAGCCCTGGACGTCCCTGCGCCGCGACCTCACGGAGCCGGTCGACGACCCGGGCCTCCGGATCGAGACCGTCGGACCCGAGCGGGCACGGCTGTTCACCGCCGTGCACCGGGCGGCCTTCGACGGCTCGAAGTTCACCGAGCAGCGCTGGCACGCGATGGCCGCCGGAGCCCCCTACACCGACGCCCGCTCCCTCCTCGCCCACAACACCCGCGGCGACGCGGTCGCGGCCGTCACCGTCTGGTCCGCCGGCCCCGGCCGCCCCGGACTCCTCGAACCCATGGGCGTCCACCGCGACCACCGCCGCCACGGCCACGGCCGAGCCATCACCCTCGCCGCCGCCTCCGCCCTCCGCGCCCTCGGCTCCTCAAGCGCCCTCGTCTCCACCCCGAGCGCCAACACCGCCGCCGTCACCGCCTATGCCTCGGCCGGCTTCCACCCCCGCCCGGAGGTCCGGGACCTGCACCGGGACGCGTGGGCCTCGGGAACTCGGGAACTGGGGAACTCGGGAAAAACATCGCACCCGGGCCGTCGGGGCCGCCGTGATCGGCGGCCGTGACAGCCCGGGTGCGGATGTGTGTCGCCCGGAAGGAGGCCGTGGTTCAGGCCTTCTTGGTCTCCCAGAAGATCTTGTCGATCTGGGCGATGTGGTCCAGCGCCTTCTGGCCCGTCGCCGGGTCGGTGGAGGCCTTCGCCGTCGACAGGGCCTTCAGGGTGTCGTTGACGAGCTGGTGCAGCTCGGGGAACTTCTCGAAGTGCGGGGGCTTGAAGTAGTCGCTCCAGAGCACCGAGATGTGGTGCTTCGCCAGCTCGGCGCGCTGCTCCTTGATGACCGTGGCGCGGGCGCGGAAGTGCGCGTCCTCGTTGGCCTGGTACTTCTCCTGGACGGCCTTGACCGACTCGGCCTCGATACGGGCCTGGGCGGGGTCGTAGACACCGCAGGGGAGGTCGCAGTGGGCGCTGACCTTCACCTTGGGGGCGAACAGGCGGGAGAGCATTGAACAGTCCTTCCTCGTGATCGTCTTCTCAAGGGGGGACATTACTCCGTGAGGGAGCCGTTTTCGCGGGTGCCCCCGGGGGCTTAGGTCGAAAGTCCGGGGTCGCCATGGGACTCGCGGCCGACCGTACGCTGTGACCCGGAGGTGTGCGGATGAGTGAGCGCGGGCGGGAGCCGACGGCTCCGTTCGGGGTCGCGGAGGTGAGTGGGCCGTCCATGTATCCGACGCTGCGGCAGGGCGATCAGCTGCTGGTGCACTACGGCGCGCGGGTGAGGCCGGGGGATGTCGCGGTGCTCCGTCATCCCCTTCAGCAGGATCTGCTGATCGTCAAGCGGCTCGTGGAGCGGCGCGGGGGCGGCTGGTGGGTGCTGGGTGACAATCCGGGGGCCGAGGGGGACAGCCGGGTGTTCGGGGCCGTCCCCCCGGAGCTGTTGCTCGGGCGGGTGTGCGGCAGGTTCCGGCCGCGGAGGCCGGATCAGCGGTCGGCGGCGGCGGTGGCTTCGTGGGTGCTGACCGCGGTGCGGCCGGTGCTCTGCGACCGCTCGGTCTCCAGGCGCTTGCGCGCGCGGTAGGCGGCGACGTTGGCCCGGGTGGCGCAGCGGTCGGAGCAGTAGCGCCGGGAGCGGTTGGTCGAGGTGTCGAGGTAGGCGTTGCGGCAGGGCGGGGCCTGGCAGAGGCCCAGCCGGTCGACGCCGTACTCCGTGAGGTGGATGGCGAGGCCCATGGCGGCGATCGCCGCGTAGCCCGCCGTCGCGTTGGACGGGTGGTCGGCCAGATGCATGTGCCACTTGGGGCGGCCGGTGTCGTCGTCGCGGAAGTCGTGCCCCGAGATCTGGGGGCTGACGGGGAACTCCAGCAGCAGGGAGTTCAGCAGATCGACCGCCCGGGTCTCGTCGCCCTCGTCGGCCGCCGCGAAGACCGCCCGCAGCCGGCCGCGCACCGAGCGGAAGCGGGTCACATCGGCGTCGGTGGCGCGGCGGGCCGCCTGCCGGGACTCGCCGAACAGCTCCCGGACGGCCTCGACCGAGGTGAGGGAGTCCTTGTTGCGAGCCGGCTCCTCGGTGTTGACCAGGCGCACGGCATAGTCCGAGTAATAGGCCAGTTCCACTTGTAGTCCTTACCGGGGCGGTCTATGGTCGTTGCGGCAGAAGTAATGGGTACTTCTGTATTCAGGGTATTACGTACGGAGGGTTTCCAGTGTCGGAGACGGTGGCGGGTACGCGTACGGCGACAGCGGCGGGGATGGGGACGGGGACGGCGGGGACCGACTGGCAGGCCTGGCAGCAGAGCTGGGACCGCCAGCAGGAGTGGTACATGCCCGACCGCGAGGAGCGCTTCCGGGTGATGCTGGACATGGTCGAGGCCACGGTGGGCCCCACCCCACGCGTGCTGGACCTCGCGTGCGGTACAGGAAGTATTACGGACCGGCTGCTCCGGCGGTTCCCGGATGCGCGCAGCACGGGGGTCGATCTCGACCCCGCCCTGTTGACCATCGCGCGCGGCTCCTTCGCCGGCGACGACCGCGTCACCTTCGTCACCGCCGATCTGACCGCCCCCGACTGGACCGGGGCGCTCCCGCACACCGAGTACGACGCCGTCCTCACCGCGACCGCCCTGCACTGGCTGCGGAGCGGGCCGCTCGCCACCCTCTACGGGCAGCTCGCCCGGCTGGTCCGCGACGGCGGGGTGCTGATGAACGCCGACCGCATGATCGACCGCACCACCCCGAGGATCAACGCCGCCGAGCGCGCCCACCGGCACGCGGTGATGGACCGCGCCAAGGAGGGCGGAGCGGTCGACTGGGCGGAGTGGTGGGCGCTCGCCGCGGCGGACCCGGCGCTCGCCGGGCCCACCGCCCGGCGGTTCGAGATCTACGGCGGGCACGCCGACGGGGAGACCCCCTCCCTCCAGTGGCACGCCGAGACCCTGCGGTCGGCGGGCTTCGGCGAGGCCCGGGCGGTGTGGTCCTCGCCCAGCGACGGCCTGCTGCTCGCGCTGAAGTAGGCCGGGTACGGCGAGAGGGCGGCAGGGCGCCCTCCGGTCGCCCGGAGGTGTCCGTACCGCCCTCTTCGTCCGTACGTCTCAGAGCACCTTGGAGAGGAACGACTTGGTGCGGTCGTGCTGGGGGTTGGTCAGCACATCGCGCGGATGGCCGGATTCCACCACCACGCCGTCGTCCATGAAGACGAGGGCGTCGCCCACCTCACGCGCGAAGCCCATCTCATGGGTCACCACGACCATCGTCATACCGTCCTCGGCGAGCTGGCGCATCACGTCCAGCACATCGCCGACCAGCTCGGGGTCGAGCGCCGAGGTCGGCTCGTCGAAGAGCATCAGCTTGGGGTCCATCGCCAGGGCACGGGCGATCGCCACCCGCTGCTGCTGGCCGCCGGAGAGCTGGGAGGGATAGTTTCCGGCCTTGTCGCCCAGCCCCACCTGGTCCAGCAACTGGAGCGCGCGGGCCCGGGCGGTGGCCCTGGTCTCGCCCTTGACCTGGACCGGGGCCTCCATGACGTTCTCCACCGCGGTCATGTGCGGGAAGAGGTTGAAGCGCTGGAAGACCATGCCGATGTCCCGCCGCTTCAGCGCGACCTCGCTGTCCTTCAGCTCGTACAGCCGGTCGCCCTTCTGCCGGTAGCCGACCAGCTCGCCGTCGACGTAGAGCCGGCCGGCGCTGATCTTCTCCAGATGGTTGATACAGCGCAGAAAGGTCGACTTGCCGGACCCGGAGGGGCCGATCAGACAGAAGACCTCACGGGGGGCGACCTCCAGATCGATGCCCTTGAGGACCTCGATCTGGCCGAAGGACTTGTGCACGCCCTCCGCCTTGACCATGGCGTTCACGTGGAGACTCCCTTCGGGCGGCGCACCGAGAACACGCTCTGCCTGATCTTCTGGAGCGGGGTCGGCGGCAGGGTGCGGCTGGAGCCGCGCGCGTAGTGCCGCTCCAGGTAGTACTGGCCGACGCTGAGGATCGAGGTCATCACCAGGTACCAGGCGGCGGCGAGGAAGTACATCTCGACCGGTGCGCCGGAGTTCTGGCCGATGTTCTGTGCCTGCCGGAACAGTTCGCTGTACTGGACGGCGGCCACCAGCGAGGTCGTTTTGAGCATATTGATGACTTCGTTGCCCGTCGGCGGCACGATCACCCGCATCGCCTGCGGGATCACGACCCGGCGCAGGGTCTTGCTGTGGCTCATGCCCAGCGCGTGCGAGGCCTCGGTCTGGCCCTCGTCCACCGAGAGCAGACCGGCCCGGCAGATCTCCGCCATGTAGGCGGCCTCGTTGAGCCCCAGACCCAGCAGCGCCGTCAGGAACGGCGTCATGAAGTCCGACCACTCGTCCCGGTAGAAGCCCAGGTTGATGAATTCGAAGACCAGGCCCAGGTTGAACCAGACGAAGAGCTGGACCAGGACCGGGGTGCCCCGGAAGAACCAGATGTAGAACCAGGCGATGGACGAGGTCACCGGGTTCTTCGACAGCCGCATCACGGCGAGCAGGACGCCGCCGACGATGCCGATGGTCATCGACAGCGCGGTCAGGAGGAGGGTCTTCCAGACGCCCTCGATGATCCGGTCGTCGAAGAAGTAGTCGGGGATGGCACCCCAGTTGATCCGGCCCTGGGCGAAGGCGTAGACGATCAGCCCGAAGAGCGCGATGGCGACGACGGCGGTGACGTACCGGCCGTAGTGCCGGACGGGGACGGCCCTGATGGCCTCCGCTCCGGCCGCCGGCGGCGGCGGTGGCGCGTCCTCCGGTCCTTTTTTCTTGATGTCGGCAGTCACAGGGAGCCTTTCCGTGGCGAAAATCAGGTGCTGACCGGAGGGCGGCGGCCGGCGTGCTCATGGAGCCCGCCGCCGCCCCGACCGGGTCAGGAACCGCCGTTGACCTTGGCCTCGGTCACCGCGCCCGCGGCGACGCCCCACTTGTCGAGGATCTTCTTGTACTCGCCGTTCTTGATGATCGTGTCGAGCGCCGCCTTGATCGCGTCACGCAGCTGGGCGTTGTCCTTGGCCACCGCGATGCCGTACGGGGCCGCCTCGACCTGCTCGCCGACGATCTGGAAGTCCTTGCCGCCGCCCGAGGTCTCCGCCGCGTACGCGGCGACCGGGAAGTCGGCGGAGCCGGCGTCGCCGCCGCCCGCCCGCAGCCGGGTCTGGGCCTCCAGGTCGTTGTCGTACGGCTCGATGGTGATCTTGCCCTTGTCGCCGCACTTCTTGTTCTCGGCCTTGGCGAGGTCCTCGGAGACCGTGCCGCGCTGCACGACGATCTTCTTGCCGCAGAGGTCGGACCAGGCCTTGATGCCCTTGTCGTCGCCCTTCTTGGTGTAGATCGAGACACCGGCGGTGAAGTAGTCGACGAAGTCGACGCCCTCGCCGACCTTCTTGCCGGTGTCCGAGTCGACGCCGTTCTGGCGGTCCTTGGTGTCCGTCATGGCCGACATGGCGATGTCGTAGCGCTTGGAGCGCAGCCCCGTGATGAGGGTGTCGAAGGTGCCGTTCTCGAACTCGAACTCCACCCCCAGCTCCTTGCCGAGGGCGGCGCCGATGTCCGGGTCGATTCCCACCGTCTTGCCCGAGTCGTCCTTGAACTCGACCGGCGGGTAGGCGATGTCGGATCCAACCTTGACGACGCCCTTGTCCTTGATCGCCTGGGGCAGCATCGCGTGGAGCTTGTTCTCGCTCGCGGCGGCGGTGGAGGAGGAGCCGCCCGCGGTCTCCTTGGGGCTCCCCTCCTTCGAGTTCGTCTGGTCGCCACAGCCGGTCAGCAGCATGGTGCCGGCGACCGCGATGGCGCCGACCGCGGCGATCCGGGAGTTGAGGGTCTTCCGGGCCTTCTGGGCGGTCGTGCGGCGCGTGGTGCTTGCGGTCATGTTCGGGGTCCTCCGGCGGGTCAGAGAGCTGCCATTTCGTGGTCGTATCCCGATCGCGTCCTCGTCGTCGAGATGCGCGACCTTGAGTGTTTTCGGCATCTTGCCATTCGGACTAGCCCATTCAGGGGGCCACGCATGTCAAAATCGGGTAACGGGACACCCCCGACCCCCCGCCGACGGCGCATCACCGCCGTACCTTTCGCGGGAATACCTCCCTCCGGCCGGAAGTTCTGCTGTGTGCGGCGGCCTCCAGGCCGGAAAAAGCGCGCTTAGCCGACGTGTCCTGAAATCGGTGACGAGTCACGTCCGTATCGGAATATCGACTCGTCCTCGACGGCCCTGGTCGGGTAAGAAGGATCCTTACACCCCTCATCCGGGGCTCAGGGCGCGTGTGCGGCGTGCCCGCGTGTCCGCACCACACCCCGCAGGGCGGCAGGCCGCCGGCGCGGGGCACGGACACGGTGCCCGCCCACCCTCCTCATCCGGGAGTGGAAACCCTCAACTGATGAAGACTTAAGGGGTAAATCAATGGCAGCGGAGATCGTCAATTCTCGCAGCGTGAGCAGCGAGAGCAGCGAGGGCGACAGCGGTACGGAGAGTGCTCCCGGCGAGCCCTTCGATCCCGCCTTCGCGCTCCACCGAGGCGGCAAGATGGCCGTCCAGGCGACCGTGCCCGTTCGGAACAAGGAAGACCTCTCCCTCGCGTACACGCCCGGTGTGGCCAAGGTGTGCAGCGCGATCGCGGAGAATCCGGAGCTGGTCCACGACTACACCTGGAAGTCCCAGGTCGTGGCCGTGGTCACGGACGGGACCGCGGTGCTCGGTCTCGGCGACATCGGTCCGGAGGCCTCGCTTCCGGTGATGGAGGGGAAGGCGATCCTCTTCAAGCAGTTCGGCGGTGTGGACGCGGTGCCGATCGCGCTCGCCACCACCGACGCGGACGAGATCGTGGAGACGGTCGTGCGGCTGGCTCCCTCCTTCGGCGGCGTGAACCTGGAGGACATCTCCGCGCCGCGCTGCTTCGAGATCGAGCGCAAGCTCCAGGAGCGGCTGGACATCCCCGTCTTCCACGACGACCAGCACGGTACGGCGGTGGTCACCCTCGCCGCCCTGCGCAACGCGGCGAAGCTGACCGGCCGCGGGCTGGGCGATCTGCGCGCGGTGATCTCGGGCGCGGGCGCGGCCGGGGTGGCCATCGCGAAGTTCCTGCTGGAGGCCGGTCTCGGCGATGTGGCGCTCAGCGACCGCAAGGGCGTCGTCAGCCGCGACCGCGAGGATCTGACTCCGGTCAAGCGGGAGCTGGCGGAGCTGACCAACAAGGCCGGGCTCTCCGGCTCGCTGGAGTCCGCGCTGGCGGGCGCGGACGTCTTCATCGGCGTCTCCGGCGGCACGGTCGCCGAGGAGGCCGTCGCGTCGATGGCCCCCGGGGCGCTGGTCTTCGCCATGGCCAACCCGACCCCGGAGATCCACCCGGACATCGCGCACAAGTACGCGGCCGTGGTGGCCACCGGCCGCAGCGACTTCCCGAACCAGATCAACAACGTCCTGGCGTTCCCCGGGATCTTCGCGGGCGCGCTCCAGGTGCGGGCCTCCCGGATCACCGAGGGCATGAAGATCGCCGCGGCCAACGCGCTCGCCGATGTGGTCGGCGACGACCTCGCGGCCGACTACGTCATCCCCTCGCCGTTCGACGAGCGGGTCGCCCCCGCCGTGACGGCGGCGGTGGCGGCGGCGGCGCGCGCCGAGGGCGTCGCACGGCGGTAGTCCTTCCACCGAGGTGCGGGCGGGGCCCGGACCGGCTGTGCGAGCCGGTCCGAGCCCCGCCCGTCCGTTTTCCCGTTGATGGTTAAACATGTCCGCTGATTGCAGCATCTGCACAGGTCAGCACGGTATAAGGCTATTTTTGGCCGATGCCACAGGATTGGTTTCGGCCAATTATGGGCAGTGCGGCCCGCGGTCCGGCGGGGTCGGCGGACCGGCGGCGTGTCTCACACCCCGGGACCGTTCCGTCACGGCGGGTGCGGATCTAGGGTCGGGCCATGTTCGCCGCCTACGCAGCACGCATCGACCGCGAGAATCCCCTCAACGGCCTGGAGCTGGGTGAGCGCCCGGCTCCCGAGGGGCATCCCGGCTGGACCACGGTCACGGTCCGGGCCGCCTCTCTCAACCACCATGACCTCTGGTCCCTGCGGGGCGTCGGTCTCGCCGAGGACAGGCTGCCGATGATCCTCGGGTGTGATGCGGCGGGGGTCGACGCCGAGGGCAATGAGGTGGTGCTTCACTCCGTCATCGGCCAGAGCGGCCACGGCGTCGGCCCGGCCGAGCCCCGCTCCATCCTCACCGAGCGCTATCAGGGCACCTTCGCCGAACAGGTCTCCGTGCCGACCTGGAACATCCTGCCCAAGCCGAAGGAGCTGAGCTTCGCGGAGGCCGCCTGTCTGCCCACGGCCTGGCTCACCGCGTACCGCATGCTCTTCACCAACGCGGGCGTACGGCCCGGGGATTCGGTGCTGGTGCAGGGCGCCGGCGGGGGAGTGGCGACCGCCGCGATTGTGCTCGGCCGGGCGGCCGGGCTGCGGATGTACGCCACGAGCCGCGACGGGGCCAAGCGTGCGCGGGCCGTCGAGCTGGGCGCGGAGGACGCCTTCGAGCCGGGCGCGCGGCTGCCCCGCCGTGTCGACGCCGTGATCGAGACGGTCGGCGCGGCCACCTGGTCCCACTCCGTGAAGTCGCTGCGCCCGGGCGGCACTCTGGTGATCTCCGGCGCGACCAGCGGGGACCGTCCCTCGCACGCCGAGCTGACCCGGGTCTTCTTCCTGGAGCTGAGGATCGTGGGCTCGACCATGGGGTCCAAGGACGAGCTGGAGGATCTGCTCTCCTTCTGCGCCGCGACCGGTGTGCGGCCGGTGATCGACGAGGTGCTTCCGCTGGACCGGGCCCGTGAGGGGTTCGAACGGATGGCGGGCGGGGGGCTGTTCGGGAAGGTGGTGCTGACTCCCTCCTGACGGACGGGCCGATTCCGTCGCTTGCGCGCCGACCGGACGTGACCGGCCTCCCGGCCGCGCCGTCGCTTCAGGGCACGGCCCACGGTGGCCGCCAGGGCGAGCCGGTCCCGGGGGCCTCGCCGGGGCTGCGGACGCCCTCCCGGTTCGCCGCAGCCCATGACTCTGTCAACTTTGGTTGACGTCACTCACTCGTCAACGTAGGTTGACAGGTATGACGGAAGCGACGGATCTCGCCGAGAGCGCGGGCGACCGCGACCCGCGCGTCGGGCTGCGCGCGGTGGCCGCCCTGCGGCGGCTGCTGGAGCGGCTTGAGGCCATTCAGGTGCGCAGCGCCCGCGACCAGGGGTGGTCGTGGCAGGAGATCGCGGCCGAGCTGGGGGTCAGCCGGCAGGCCGTCCACAAGAAGCACGGGAGGCAGTGATGTTCGAGCGATTCACTCGGGACGCCCGCGAAGTGGTGGAGGGATCCGTCGAAGTGTCGCGGCGGACGGGGGCCGACCGCGTCACCGACGAGCACCTTCTGCTCACCATGCTCGAACAGGAGGGCACCCGGACCGCGTTCACCCTCGCGGCCCTCGGCGTCCACGACCGTCGCGCCTCCCTGGAGGCCGCCCTCGCCCGTGCCCACCGCCGGGCGGGCCTCTCCCGCTCGGAGTCCGACGCTCTCGCCGGTCTGGGCATCGACATCGACTCGGTCGTCGCCCGCGCCGAGGAGAATCACGGCCCCGGCGCGCTTCATCCGCACCCCCGCCGCCCCGCCAAGCGCCGTCGGCGCGGCTCCTTCGCCCCGGCGGCCAAGGAGACCCTCGTACGCTCCCTCCGCATCGCCGCCGAACGCGGCGACCGCCGCATCGGCGGGGAGCATCTTCTGCTGGCGCTGACGACCGCGCCGGGCGTGGTCTCGGAGGTCCTCGCCGATCACGGCGCGACGTATCAGTCGGTGGCGAGGCTGCTGCCCGGCGGGCAGCCGGGGTAGTCGGGGTGGCCGGGGGACTCGGGGGAGTCCTGGGTGAACATGGCGACCATCGAGCGGAAGGCGGCCCGGTAGACGCCAGGGGTGGTGCCGTTGAGGCGCTGGAAGTGGTGGCGGAGGTTGGCGGGGGTGCCGAGGCCGGTGCGGGCGGCGATGTGCTCGATGGGGAGGTCGCCGCGTTCCAGGAGCTGTTGCGCCCGTTCGACGCGGAGGCGGAGGAGGTACTGGAGGGGGCTGAGGCCGGTCTCGGCGCGGAAGCGGCGGTTGAGGGTGCGGACGCTGGTTCCGGTGTGCGCGGCGATCTCCGCGAGGGTCAGCGGGCGGTGCAGACCCGCCTCCAGCCACCGTACCGTCGGCGCGAGACCGCCCTCCCGCCCGGGGAGTTCGCCCGCGTCGGGCAGCCGGAGGAAGAGCCGTCGGTCCGCCTCCCGGGCCACGGGCTCGCCGTGGTCCTCCTCGATGAGCCGTATCCACAGGTCCTTGCCGCCGAGGACCCCCGCCGACGTGAGGAACGGGCCGTCGGCCACGACGGCCTCCCCGGCGGTGACCTCGACCCGGGGGCGGCGTACGGCCAGCTCCCCGGTGTGCCGCCAGTCGGTGGTGGCCCGGCGGCCGTCGAGCAGTCCGGCGGCCGCGAGCGCGAACGTACCCGTGCCCACCGCGCCGATCCGGCGACCCCGCCCGGCGGCGGCGCGCAGCGCGTCGAGCACGGCCGCCGGGGGCTCCTCGCGGAAGCCGTCGTATCCGGCCATGATCACGGTCTCCGCCCCGTCGAGGCCGTCCAGCCCCCACCGCGCGGCGAGCCCGAACGGGCCCGGCCCGGCCGTGGTGCGGAAGCCGGGTCCGGCGCAGACCCTCAGTTCGTACGGGTCCGTCCCCCGGCCGGTGCGTCGCGAGACGGCCCCGAACAGCAGCCCGGGGGTCGTGAGCTGGGGTCCGGGGGCTCCGTCGAGGACGAGCAGGGCGACGACTGTCATGGCCAGAATTTAACCGAGGGTGGCATCGCCGTGGCTGTTTCCGAGCGGTCGGCGGCCCGGAGGATGAAAGCGCACGCACCGGAAACGAGAAGAGGACCGGACCGCGCGCACCCCACCCCACCTCCGTGAGAAGGATGTTCACCATGGCCAGGCCGACCTCCCAGAAGCAGCACCGGACGACCCGCCCCGCCCGCCGGACCCTGGCGCGTACGGCGGCGGTCGGCGCTGTCGCCGCCCTCGCCGTCACCGGTCTGGCCGGCGGGGCCGGGGCCGTCGTCAACGGGGAGGACTCCACCCAGCGGTACTCGTTCATGGTCTCCGTCCCGCAGACGATGCAGACGCCCGACGGCACGTTCCAGGGGGTGTGCGGCGGAACCCTGATCGACTCCCAGTGGGTGCTGACCGCCGCCCACTGCGCCGGTCATCCGGAACTCCCCACCGAGCCGACGGGAACGGTCCGCGTCGGCAGCGAGCACCAGAGCAGGGGCGGGACCGTGCGCACCGTCGTCAAGAAGGTGATCCACCCCGACTACGCCGTGAGCGACGCCCCGCGCGGCCATCACGACCTCGCCCTGCTCAAGCTGGACCGGCCGGTCCTCCAGCAGCCCGCGCGCATCGCCGACCGGGCCCCGAAGGTGGGCGAGCGGACGCGGATCCTCGGCTTCGGCAATACGGTCGACGGCCCCGGCTGGTCCTTCGCCGAGCGGCTCCAGCAGCTCGACACCCGCCGGATCGCCGACTCGGCCTGCTCCCCCTTCAAGTCCGGGGCCGAACTGTGCACCGGCTCGACGGTCCCCGACGCCATGGGATGCGCGGGCGACTCGGGCGGTCCGCAGATCCAGCGGATCGGCGGACGCTGGCAGCTGGTCGGGGCGACCTCGGGCGACGGCAACCCCCGGGGCGCCGAGACGAAGTGCGGCGACGGCCCCGGCGTCTGGACCTCGGTGCCCGCGCACAAGGGCTGGATCAAGGAGACGATCCGGAAGCACCGCTGATCCGGGCGGACCGGCCGGACCGGCCGGACCGGGCGGGCCCGGTCCGACGGCGGGATACCTTCGTCCCATGCCCGTGGTCGCCCTGCTCGTACTCGACGGAGTCCCCGGACACCAGCTCACCACCCCGGGCCTGGTCCTGGACGCCGCCGCCTGTGTCCACCGCCCCGCCCGCGCCGAGCTGAGGATCTGCGCCGGACCCGGCTTCCGCGCCACGGCCGGGCCCCTGCCCCTGGACATCGCCGCCCCCTGGGGGCTGGAGGGGCTGGCCGACGCCGACACGGTCGTCCTCGCGGGCCATGACGGCTTCCTCGCCGAGCCCCCGGCGGCCGTGCTCGACGCGGTGCGCGCGGCGGCGGCCCGGGGCTGCCGGGTCGCCGCCGTCGGCACGGGGGCGTTCACCCTCGCGGCCACCGGACTGCTCGACGGCCACCGCGCGACCACCGAGTGGCACCACACGGCCGAACTGGCCGCCCGCCACCCGCGTATCGAGGTCGACCCCGCCGGGGCGGTGGTGACGGACGGTCCTTTCCCCACCTCGGCGGGCGTCTTCGGCGGGATCGACCTCTTCCTCCATCTCGTCGGCCTCGACCACGGACCGTCGGTCGCCGGGCGGACCGCCCGGCGGCTGATCGCCCCCGTGTACGAGGACGCCGGGGCCACCCGCGAGGAGATCGACCGCGAACTGGCCGAGACCGCCGGTCTGGAGCCCACCATGCGCTGGCTGGAGAGCGATCTCCGCCACTCGCCGACCCACGCCGAGATCGCCGCCCACGCCAGGACCAGCCCCCGCAGCCTCGCCCGCCGATTCCTCCGGCAGACCGGGCTCACCCCGCGTCAGTATCTGCTGCGGGCCCGGCTGGAGAGGGCCCGCCACCTCCTGGAGACCGAGGACGCGACGATCGACGAGATCGCCTCCCGTACGGGCTTCGGCTCCCCCGCGAGCTTCCGCCGCCACTTCCACCGGCTGACGGGCACCACCCCGAGGGCCTACCGGGCCTCCCACCGGAGATGAGAACGCCGCCGGGCGGTCAGGGCGCCGCGTCGGCGAGCAGCTTCAGCGCCAGCGTCCGCGTCCCGGCGTCCGTCTTCCCCGGGCTGCCGGTGCCGAACGGCGGCTCCGGGTCGTACTCCAGCGCCAGCTCCAGGGCCCGGCCCACCCGTTCGTCCGAGAGCCGCGAGGCGAGATACAGGCCCATGTCGATTCCGGCGGAGATCCCGGCCGCCGTGATGATCTTTCCGGACTCGACGAAACGACCCGGTGTGTCGATCGCCCCGACCTCCTTCAGATAGTCGCGGAGGGCCCAGTGCGTGGTGGCGGGCACCCCGCGCATCAGCCCGGCCTTGCCCAGGATCGCGGCCCCGGCACAGACCGAGGTGGTCCACAGGGTGTGCCGGTGGGCCCGGCGGACCCAGTCGAGGATCCGGGTGTTCTCCAGTACGGCGTACATGCCCGCGCCGCCGCCGCCCGGTATCACCATCACATCCGGGCGGGGGACCTGGCGCAGCGACTTCGTCGCGACGATCTCCATGTCGCGGGTGTCCGTCAGGACCGGCCCGGCCTTCACCGCCACCATCGTCACCTGTACGCCGGGCACCCGGCAGAGCGACTCGTACGGCCCCACCGCGTCCAGCGCGGTGAACCCCTCGTACAGCAGCACCGCCACTTCCACCGGTCCGGGCTTCCGCGCCTCTCCCTCTCCCTCTCCCTTTCCCGCTGTCGCCGCCGCTGCCGTGCCCGCCGGGACCCCGGCCGCGATCCCCGCCCCCAGCGTCACACCCGCAGCCGTCCGCAACACCCCGCGCCGACTCCGCTCCCGCTCGTCACTCATCCCTCAACCCTCCTGATAACACCGCGACTTGTGCTTCAGGAGTCGGCCGTGACCCCGGCCGGGTTCCCGGGCCGTCCCTACGCCGTGATCAAACGTCGCAGCGTGGCACGGGCGGGCGGGCCCCACGTGGACTTGCCCCCGGGGCGGCCGTGGTCACCGGCGTCCCCGATGAGGACGCCGCCGAGCGCGCGCAGCACCGCCCAGCCCCGGGCGCGGCGCGCGGTCGCGTCGTCCACGGCCGGTTCGTAGACCTCGAAGAAGCGGTCTGCCGCGCCGTCCGGCAGCAGTGACCAGGCGGCGGCGAGATCGCAGGCCGGATCGCCCGCGCAGAGATCACCGAAGTCGATCACACCACGGAGGGTGCCGTCCTCGGTCAGCACATTGGCCGGATGCAGATCCCCGTGGAGCCACACCGCCGGGCCCTCCCAGTCGGGCGCCGCCACCGCGTCCTCCCACACCGTTCGTACCCCCTCCGGGGCCGGGATCAGCCCCGACTCCGTGACCGAGGCGAACGAGCGGGCGAACCACTCGGCACATCCGGCCAGCGGCCCCCCACGGTCCCGCCCGACGGGCGCCCCCACGGGCGCGGGCCGGTGAAGCGCCGTCAGAAACGCGGCCAAGGCCTCTGCCCCCTCCGCACCCCGCGTCACGGGCTCCCGGTCGGCGGGCTCACCCGGCACCCAGGTCGTGACGATCCAGGGCCGGGGAAACCTCTTGGACGGCTCCCCGAAGCGCTGCGGTACGGGGACCGGCAGCGGGAGGCGCGGGGCGAGGGCGGGCACCCAGGCGTGCTCCTTGCGCAGCAGCGCGTCCGCCGACTCCGTCGCCCAGGGCAGCCTGACGGCGAGTTCGTCGCCGAGCCGCCACAACTGGTTGTCCCAGCCGCGCGCGCCGAGTTTCACGGGGTGATCGGCCAGGTCGGGGTGTTGGTCGCGCAGCAGCTCCCGGATCAGTTCGGCGGTGATCTCGATCTCGGTATGCGTCATGCGGATCAAGGGTAACGACGCGGCCCGCTCCCCACTGCGGGGTTTCAGGTGTGAGCGCCCGGGGGCCGGGTCAGCGCTTGCCGTTCCTCTTCAGGAGGTCGGCGACGATGTGGGTGGCCGCCGTGGCGAGGTGGGCGCGGGCGTCGGCGAGTTGGGACTCGGTGATGCCGTGGTCGCGGGCGGCGTCGCGGATGTCGTCGCGGAAGCGGTCGAGGAGGCGGTCGAGGTCGCGGGCGGGGTCGCCGGTGGAGTCGGTGGGGGTCCCGGGCCAGTCGGGGGCCGGGGCGGTGGGCTCGGGGGCCGGGGCGGGCTTGGCGGGCTTGGTGGTGAGGCCGGTCAGGTGGGCGGTGAGTTCGGAGAGGCCCTCGCGGACGCCGGTGGGCCAGTCGCCGCGGGCGAAGTGGTCCTGGACCTGGTCCTGGACCTGTTTGGCGATGCGCTGCATCTCGCGGCGGGCCTTGTCCTGGGCGTCCTTGGCCTGGCGGCGGGCCTGCTGGGCGTCCTCGCGGGCGCGGCGGGCCTGCTCCTGCCACTCATGGGTGACCTTGCGCCACTCCTCCTTCTCCTTGTCCTTCTCCTTCTCGGCGCGGGGGGAGGTGCGGGTCTCCGCCGCGGCGGCGCGCATCTCGTCGCGCAGCTTCCCGGCCGCGCCGCGTACGTCGTCGCGGATCTCGGCCGCCAGCTCGGAGACGGACTCCCGGATCTCCAGCTCCAGATCGGCGAGTTCGCCGCCGCGCCCGGCCAGCTCCTCGCGGCCCGCCTCGGTGATCGAGTACACCTTGCGGCCGCCCTCGGTGGCGTGGGTGACCAGGCCCTCGGCCTCCAGCTTGGCGAGCCGGGGGTAGACCGTGCCCGCGGAGGGCGCGTACAGGCCGTGGAAACGCTCCTCCAGGAGGCGGATCACCTCGTACCCGTGGCGAGGGGCCTCGTCCAGGAGCTTGAGCAGATACAGCCGCAGCCGGCCGTGGGCGAATACGGGAGGCATGTTCAGAGCACCTTTCCGGGGGTCTCGTCGGTGCTGTCGGTGTCATCGGTGTCGTCGGCGGGCGGTCTGCGCAGCAGCGCGATCGAGCCGGACATCGTGCTGGCGCGCAGGGTGCCGGTGCCCGCGCCGAGGGTGCCGGTGAGCTTCTTGGAGCCCCACTGGCCGCTGACCCGCAGATCGTCGAAGGCGTTGGAGAGAGCGCCGCTCGTGGTGTTCGCCTCCACCTTCGCGTCGGTGGGGTGCGGGAGCCGGATGGCGACCTCGCCGGTGACCGTGTTCAGCTTGATGTCGGCGGGGGTCGGTGTGGTGTCGCCGGTCGCCGCCAGGTCGATGAGCATGTCCCCGCTGACGGAGTCCGCCCGCACCCGGGAGCCCGCGCCGCCCTCGATGACGGTCAGATCGCCGGAGACCGACTGGTAGTTCAGCGGGCCCGTGACGGACTGGGCCTCCAGATTCCCGGAGACGGTCTCGGCGACGACCTCGCCCGAGAGCCGGACCAGTGTGGCGTCGCCGGTGACGCTGTGGACGGTGGTCCTCCCCCGGACGCCGGAGACGACCGCCGCCGCGCCGACCACGCCGACCTCGACGGAGGCCTCCGAGGGGACGGTGAGGGAGACCGTCACCTCACGGTCGCGGCCCTTCGGGTCGAGCCACTTGAGCCAGCCCTTCGCGGACAGATCGGGGTAGGAGACGGTCAGCGTCGAGCCGTCCTGGGTCACGGTCAGCGGCGGGCCCGAGATCCGGGAGACCTCCAGCCGGGCGGAGCCTTCCTCCGTGCCGACGACATTGACCGTCCCATTGACGACATGCACCTGGAGCGCTGTCACCGGCTCGTCGAAGGTGAGCCTTCGGGCTTCGGCGACCTCCCACGTCGTCGTCGACTCCGCCATGACGTTGACCTCCCCGTTGAACCGGACCGTATGGACCTCGACGCAACATATCGCGTCTTCTGCTAGATACGATATATCGCGAAGAGGGGATGTCAAGGAATCATCCGGCCACGGTTGACCCCCATAAGGCGTCATAGGCGGGCAAACTGCCCTAGCGTGAACCTCATGAACGCGACACCCGTGGGCGCACTGCTGCTCTGCCGGGCCGAGCCCTCCACCGTGCGGCCGGCGGCCCATCTGCTGCGCGAGCGGCAGCTGCTCGCCCCGGCGGGCGACGACTGGAGTGTGCTCGTACCCGAGGGAAAGCCCTGGCGGGAGGCGGGGGAGCAGGTCGACAGGGTGCTGGCCGGATGGGCTTCGGCGGTCGCGGTGGCCACCAATCGGCCCACGCTGGCCCTGTGGTGGGACGCGGAGCGCGCCGGATTCACCCTCGCCTCGGGGTTTCGGCGGCCGGTCGGCTACGTATGGCTCGCGGACGGCACCCCGGCGGGCGAGAGCGAGGCCATGCACACCTTCGCCGCGCGCCTGGGGCTCGACCCCGTACTCGATGTGCAGTCGCTCGACCCGCTCACCAGGCCGGACACCGCCTCCGACGCGCGGGCCCGGCTGCTGGGGCTGGTGGCGGTGCTGACCAGGGCCGGGCTGCGGCTGCCCCCGGGGCTGCTGCCCGGCGAACCGGGCGGGCGGCTGAGGGCGACGGCCAGGGCGCTGGGCGCGGAGACGGTGGAGTGGGCGGGGTGGCGCGACGCGGTACGGGCGGAGTTCCACGCCGTGGAGGAGGGACTCGACCACTGGCTGAAGGAACGGGACGACCAGGACCGCGCCAGGACGCTGGGCGCGGTGCAGCTCGCGGCGGGAGTGCCGCTGGCGCTCTACGGGCTGCGGCGGGGCAGCGCGGGCTGGGTCGCGGCGGGGGCGGTGCTGATGCTGAACGGGGCGGTGGCGCTGCGCCGGCTGCCCTGGGCCAAGCCGATCGCCTGAGCCGGGGCAGCCGGGCGCTACCGGGAGCTACGCCCTCAGGGGCTCAGTCCTCGTCCTCGTCCTCGTCGTCCAGCCGGGCGAGCCAGGTGGCCAGCCGCTCGACCGGGACCTCGAAGTCGGGGTTCAGATCGACGAAGGTGCGGAGCTGCTCGGCGAGCCACTCGAAGGTGACCTCTTCCTCGCCGCGCCGCTTCTCCAGCTCCTCGATGCCACGATCGGTGAAGTACAAGACATGCTCCTGGGACGGGTGGGGGACTACCTCCTCAGCCTACGGCGACTTCGGGCCCCGCCGGGAGGCCGGAGGCGGACCGGGACGGAGCCCGGACGGCGTTCGCCGTTCAGAGCGCCCCCAGGTGCGGTACGTACTGGGGGAGGGCAGGCCCCAGTTGGCCGTCGAGGACGGGGGACACCGTGGACGGACGCGTGCGGCGGATCGAGCTTCCCGGGGGCGCGGTGGTGCACGCCCGGCTCTCCGGCTCCGGCGGGGGGTACGGCGAGGACGACGAGGACGTGGGGTTCGCCGACCAGGCGGCGGCGCGGGTCCGCCAGCTCGACGAGCTGATCCGGGGCGTCGGCGAGACCGTGCTGGCGTCCGCCGTGGCCGCGCGGCCCGACGAGGCGAGCGTCTCCTTCGGGGTGGAGCTGACCGTACAGTCCGGCGCGGCCCTCGCGGTGCTGGCGGCGGGAGAGGCGAAGGCCTCCGTCCAGGTCACCCTGGTCTGGTATCTGGGCGAGCAGCCGGGGTACGCGCCGTACGGCAGACCCCCGCGCCCGCCGGCCGCCGCGCCACCGCCGCCTGCCGCGCCGCCGTCACCGCCGCCCACCCCCCAGGCTCCGCCCCGGCCGTCCGCGCCCCCGCAGAACCCGCAGAACCCGCAGAACCCGCAGAACCCCCAGAACCCGCCGAACCCCCAGACCGCGCCATGACAGACGCCGACCCGGTCATCGACGCCCTCACCCGGGCCGCGACCGTCCACCTCCACGCCCCGGGCGTCGCCGACGGGCCGCACGCCCTGTGGGGCAGCGGCTTCTTCGTCGCCCCCGGATGGATCCTGACCTGCGCCCATGTCCTCGCCCCGCAGCTGCGCGGCGACCGGGCGCTGGTCTTCGGCGTCACCGGCAGCGAGGTGAACGGCGGCAGGCCGCTCGCCGCCCGGCTCGAACGCTGGCTGCTCGACGGCGACCCCCGCCCCGAGCAGCGCGTCCCCGTCGAACAGGACCTCGCGCTCGTCCGGATCATGGAGGACGGCGTCGAGCACGAGTGCGTCTGGCTCACCGACCGGACCGACCACCCCGGCGGGCGCGGCGTCGTCCAGGGCTACCGCCCCGAGGACGGCGGGCGGCCCGTCCGCTGGAAGGCCACCGCGAAGATCAACGGCTTCGACGACGACTACGGCCTGCGCTTCCGCCCCGAGGCCGAGTTCCCCAAGGGCGGCTCCGGCTCCCCCGTGCTCGACGTCCACACCGGCGCGGTCGTCGGCGTCCTCAAGTCCCGGCGCACCGGGCGCGACGGCGGCATGGCCATCGCCGCGACCGCGCTGCGCCGCTTCGGACCCCTCTACCAGCCGCTGATGGCCGCGCACGACCGCTGGCACGGCCTCTCCCCGAAGATCACCGGGCACAACTGGACCGAGCGCCAGCAGCAGCTCCCCGGCGCGGGCGTGCACACCGGCGGCGACCAGTGGAGCCCCCGCGACCGCCGCGAGGCCCTCTCCCTGCTGGCCCGGGTCGCCCCGCCGGACGGCATCCGGCCCGTCGTGGAACTCGCCAAGAAGGCCCGGGGCGGCGTCGCCGCACCCCCCGGCCAGCTCCTCCCGTACGCCTGGCGCGACGGCCACGGACTCCTGTACGAGGCCGGGCAGCCGGTCGCCGCGATCGCCGCGCTCCACTACCTCCAGCTGGTCGTCGAGTACGAACGCGGGCGCGGCGGCGAGCCCGCCCCGCTCGCCGAGTGGGTCGCCCGGCGGCTCCAGGACGTGCCCCGGATCGTGCACACCGTGGTCACCCAGGCCACCCTGCCCGCCGGCATCGGCCGCCCGCTCGCCCCCGGCGGCGGCCGGCACCGGATCGTGGTCCGCTACCCCCGGCCGGGCGACGGCTCGGCCGTGGTCATCGTGGAGCTGGAGCGCGTCATCGCGGCCGCCGCCGTCCGCTTCTACTGGCGGATCCGCGTCGACGACGGCCACGATCTGAACGAGCCGCTCCACGAGGAGCAGACCGGCGAGGGCATCCCGCCCGAACAGCTCGTACGGAGACTGCGCGAACCGCTCGCCGAGGTCTTCGCGCTGGTGGACGCGCCCGGTGCGCCCGCCCCGCTGGAAGTCGCGCTCCCCGCCGACCACTTCGACACCGCCGTGCACCGCTGGCAGCTCACCGAGATGGCGCGGCTCCATCAACCGGCGTATGTCGGCGTACGGCGGATGGTGGTGCTGCGCGATATCGCCAGACGAGGTGAACCGGACAGTGTCTGGGTGCGCCGCTGGCGCGCGATGGAGCGCGCCGGAGCCCCGACCGCGCTGCGCACGCCCCCGCACCGACAGGTCCCCAGACTCCGCCACTTCGAGGGCACGGCGCCCTCCGCCGTACCGGTGCTGTGCCGGCCCGCCGGCAGCGGAGTGGGCCGGCGGGCGATGGGCATGGCCCTGGAGACCGGGCACGCGGTGGCGCTCTGGCACACCGACGGCCACCCCGAGCAAGGCTGCGCCGACTTCTGCGAACGGCTCCACGACGGCGCGGCGCGCTTCCTCGCCCAGGCCGCCGACATCCTCGAACTCCCCGAACGGCTGCGCCGCGTCCGGGACGACATCAGCGGATCGCGGAACGGCGGACACTGGGCGGAGGGCGTCGCCATGCTCTACGACGACCCCGGCCGGCCGCTCCCCGCCGACGAGGACGGACCCGTCGACTCCCCATGAGGAGGGAGGCATTCCTAATGGAGAGACGTACGAGAGATCGCCGCCGACGGCCATGGGACGCCGACGGCCTGGGTACATATCCGGCGTTGTCCGCCACCGGTTCACCGACCCACCGGCCGTCAACGAGGAGCGAGCGATGGACGACTGGCTGATCTACCGGGGCGTCGGCGCTCCGGACCCCGACCGCATCCACACCCTCCCGCCGCCCCCGCCCTGGCGCGCCTTCTCCGGGGAGCCGCTGCCCGACCCCGTACCCCCGATCGACGCCTCCTCCACCCGCCGGCTCGGCTCCCGGGTCAGCGCCCCGCCCGCGCAGGACGCCCGGGCGCTCGACCTCATCAACGCCGCGCTCTATTTGCGCCGCCCCCTGCTCGTCACCGGGGAACCCGGCTCGGGGAAGTCCACACTCGCGCACTCGGTCGCCTATGAACTGGGTCTCGGCCGCGTCCTCCAGTGGCCCGTCGTCAGCCGCACCGAGCTGAAGGACGGCCTCTACACCTACGACGCCATAGGCAGGCTCCAGGACGCCCAGCTCGCCGAGCGCGAGCAGCGCGAACCCGACGACATCGGGCGCTACATCCGGCTCGGACCGCTGGGCACCGCGCTGCTGCCCACCCGGCGGCCCCGCGTCCTGCTCATCGACGAACTCGACAAGAGCGACATCGACCTCCCCAACGATCTGCTCAATGTGGTCGAGGAGGGCGAATTCGCCCTCCCCGAGCTGGAGCGCGCCGCCGACCGGCCCGGCCAGCGCGAGGTCCACGTCCTCAGCCACGACGGCCGCCGGGTGCCGGTCCGCGACGGCCGGGTCCGCTGCCACGCCTTCCCCTTCGTCGTCATGACCAGCAACGGCGAGCGCGACTTCCCCGCCCCCCTGCTGCGCCGCTGCATCCATCTCCATCTGGACCCGCCGCGCGACGAACGGCTCGCCGCGATGGTGCAGGCGCACTTCGGAGCCGGGGCCGACGAGGGGAACCTCGATCTGATCAGCCGCTTCACCAGCGAGGACGGCGACGGAGAACTCCGGCCGACCGACCAGCTGCTGAACGCGATCTACCTCACCCAGCACACCGTCCGGACGGATCCGGCGCGCCGCGAGGAGATCGCCGGCCTGCTGATGCGCCCCCTCGACACCCGCCAGCGGTGACCGCGATGCCCCCGCCGGGAGACGCCGCCCGCCCGTCCGTGCCGTCCGTGCCGTCCGTGCCCGAAGCACCCCTCGTCGCGCTCGTCGCCCGGCTGCGCGAGGCCGAGCTGGCCCCCACCGCCGAGGAGATGGCCGACGCGCTCTGGCTGGCACGGTACGTACCCCCCGCGCCGCCCGCCGTCGGACCCCCGCCCCACCCGACGGGACGGACGGCGGACGGCGGCGGCGAACAGCCCCCGCCCGGCGGACCCGAACCGGGCGGCGCCCCCGCCTTCCCCGCGCCGCCCGCGCCCCGCTCACGGGTCGGGCTCTACGCCTCCGCCCGGTCGGCCGCCGCCCACGGCGTCCTCCCCGACCGGGCGATGCGCCGCGTCCCCGTGCCCGCGCCCGCCGCCCTGCCCGACGGCCCCGCGCTGGAGCGCTCCCTGCGCCCCCTCCAGCGCTACCGCTCCCCGATGCGCCCGGTCCGCCGCGAACTCGACGAGAGCGCCACCGCCGACCACGCCGCCGACACCGGCCTCGTCGTCCCCGTCCTGTCCACCGTCCGCCGCCGCGAGGCCCGGATCGCCCTCGTCATGGACGAGTCAAGCTCCAACGCGGTCTGGGGCGACGCCCTCGAAGAGCTGCGCCAGGTCTGCGAGCGCGCCGGAGCCTTCCGCGAGATCGCCGTCCACCGCATCCGCCCGGACGACCCGCCCCCCACCCAGCTCGGCGACCCCACCGGACGGCAGCTCACCCTCGTACTCAGCGACTGCGCCGGACCGATGTGGCGCAGCGGCCGGATGCAGCGGCTGCTCCACACCTGGGCCTCGACTGCGCCCGTCGCCGTCGTCCAGCCGCTGCCGCAGCGCATGTGGGGCCGCACCCATCTGCCCGCCGTCCCCGGACTCCTCAGACGCCGGGAGGGGCCCGCCGGACGGCTGGAGTTCACCCCCGGGCGCGGCACCCCCGTACCCCGGGGCCTGCCCGTCCCCGTGCTCGCCCTGCGCCGCACCTCCTTCGAGGCATGGACCAGGCTGATCGCGGGCGCGACCGGCCAGACCCTCGGCGCCGCCGCCGGGATCGTGCTCCGCCGCCACCAGCCCGCGACCGCCCGCCCCCGCCACACCCGGCGCGTCGCCCCCGCCGAGCGGGTCAGGGCCTTCCGCCGCAGCGCCTCCCCGGCCGCCGCCCAGCTCGCCGTCTATCTCTCCGCCGTCCCGCTGACCCTGCCGGTGATGCGGCTCGTCCAGCGCGCCATGCTCGCCCGCAGCGGCCCCGACGTCCTCGCCGAAGTCCTCCTCAGCGGACTCCTGCGGCGCGAGGACCCCGACCCCGCCACCGCCTTCGACGACGACACCGCCCCCTCCTACGCCTTCCTCGACGGCGTACGGGAAGAACTCCTGGAGCGGCTCGGCGCGGGCAGCGCGGCACTGGTCCTCAAACACAGCTCGGAGTACGTCGAGTCCCGCTACGGCCGCACCGTGCGCAACTTCCCCGCCATGGCCGCCGCCTTCCTCACCGGCTCCGTCGACCCGCGTCCCACCGGCCCCACCGGCCCCGACTCCCACCGGCTGTGGCCCTTCGCCCAGGTCTCCGCCCAGGTGCTGCGCAGCCTCGGCGGCGGAAACCGGCCCGCCGCACCGCCCGCCCGGCTGCCGAGCGAGGGCCCCGCCGGGCTGGTCGCCAGGGCCCGCGCCTGCCTCGCGCACTTCGGCGAGCACGGCACCGTACGGGACCTGGACGCCGCGATCCGCCTCCTCGGCTCGGCGACCCAGGCCGAGCGGCGCACCACCGAGCGCGCCGGGCTCTACGACGAACTCGCCGACGCGCTGCTCCGCCGCTGGCTGGTGCGCCCGCTGCCGGAGGATCTGCCCGAGGCGCTCGACGCCGCGCAGAACGCGATCTCCGGCGGCCCGCCCAGGGCCCATCTCACCCTCGCCAGGGTCCTGGAAGCACTCGCCGAGGACGTCGCCGGCGGCCGGCTCAGCCCCAAACTGGTCCCCGAGTGGGCCTGGATGCAGGCGGGCGAAGAACCGGAACCCGTCGCCGCCGTCCTTCTCTCGGCCGCCGACGCGGCCCTCGCCGAGCTGACCGACGCCCCGCCCGGCTCCCCCGGCGGCCTGCGCGAATCGGCCGCCACCGCCCGCATCCGGGTACTGCGCCGCCTCGCCGTCCTCGGCGCGCCCCACGCCCTGCGCGGCCCCGCCGCCCCCGGCGACTGGTTCACCCAGCTGATGACCACCGCCCTCGGCGTCGTACGCCTCCTCGTCGAGGCGGGCCTCCCCGACCCCCTGGCCGACCTCCGCACCGACGAGCGCCATGAGTCCGCCCTGCTCGTCCGGGGCGCGCTCCACCTCGAACTCGCCCGCCACCACCGGGGCGAAGGCCCCGTCCCACCGGCCCGGCAGGACCCGGCGGCGGCGCGCGCCCACGCGGAGCGCGCCGGGGACGATCTGTACACCGGCATCGACGGCATCGACTGGGACGCCGTCGACCAGCGGGAGCTGTGCCGCGCCTGGCTCGACTACGCCGACGCCATCGAGTTCGCCGACGAACGCCCCGACGACGACACCAGACTCCGCATACTCCAGGCCCTGGACCAGGCCCGCCGCAATGTCGGCCACGACGAGGCGGCCCAGGCCCACATCCTGCTGCGCATGGCCCGCCTCCTCGAACAGCGCTACACCGCCACCGGGAGCTGGTCCCACCGCGACTCCGCGATCGCCGCCTGGACCGAGGCCCTGCCCCTGCTGCCCCGCGCCGACCCGGGGCGTACGGCGGTGCTCACCGCGCTCGGCCGGCAGTTGACCGAACGCGGCGCGGACAAGGACGCGCCCGCCGACGTCCACACGGCGGTACGGGTGCTGCGCACCGCGATCGCCGCGACCGCCGCCGCCGACCCGGAGCTGCCGCGCCGCCGGGCGCTGCTGGGCCAGGCGTACATCGAACGCTTCCGCGCCCAGGGCCGCGTCGCCGACCTCCACGAGGCGGACTGGGCGCTGGGGGCCGCCGCCCGCGCCGCCGCCGATCCGGAGCTGGCCGGGTACGCCTGGTGGTACCGGGCGCTCGCGTCCGCGCTGCTCGCCGCGCGCACGGCGGCGCCGGAGCCGCTGCGGACGGCCGTCGCCCACTACCGGAAGGCCGAGGAGGACGGGCCCGACGGGCTGCTCGCGGGCGCGATCACCGCCCAGTGGGCCAGGGCGGGCCGGCTGGAGCGCACGGCGGGCCCGGAACGCGCGCTGGAGGAGCACCGGGCGGTGCTCGCCCTCCTCACCGGGGCCGGCTCGGCGGCCGGGGACCTCATCCGGCAGGAGGTCGCCCGGCTGGAGCCCTGAGCCCCCCGCCGGGCACGGCCGAGGGGCCGGCGCCTTTCGGCACCGGCCCCTCGGAGGCATTCCTCGCCCGGATGTCAGGCGTCGAACACCTCACTGACCAGCTGCTGCTGCTCCGCCTGGTGACGCTTGGCCGAACCCACCGCCGGGGACGAGCCGTGCGGACGGGAGATCCGCCGCAGCCGCTCGCCGTGCGGGACGTCCGCGCCGACCGCCAGGTCCAGGTGGTCGATCAGGTTGAGCGCGATGAACGGCCAGGCGCCCTGGTTCGCCGGCTCCTCCTGCGCCCACAGGTACTTCTCGGCGTTCGGGAACTTGGCGATCTCGGCCTGGAGCTCCGCACCCGGCAGCGGGTACAGACGCTCCAGACGGATGATCGCGGTGTCCGTGATGCCGCGCTTGACCCGCTCGGCGTCCAGGTCGTAGTAGACCTTGCCCGAGGTGAAGACGACCTTGCGCACGGCCGACGGGTCCACCGAGGAGTCCCCGATCACCGGGCGGAAACCGCCGGTGAGGAACTCCTCCGCCTTCGACGCCGCCGCCTTCAGACGCAGCATCGACTTCGGGGTGAAGACGATCAGCGGCTTGTGGTGCGGGTTGTGGACCTGCCAGCGCAGCAGGTGGAAGTAGTTCGACGGCAGCGTCGGCATGGCGACCGTCATGTTGTTCTGCGCGCACATCTGGAGGAAGCGCTCGGGGCGGGCGGAGCTGTGGTCCGGTCCCTGGCCCTCGTAGCCGTGCGGCAGCAGCAGGGTGACGCCGGACGTCTGTCCCCACTTCTGCTCGGCGGAGGAGATGAACTCGTCCACCACGGTCTGCGCGCCGTTGACGAAGTCGCCGAACTGCGCCTCCCACATGACCAGCGCGTCCGGGCGGGCCAGCGAGTAGCCGTACTCGAAGCCCATCGCCGCGTACTCGCTGAGCAGCGAGTCGTAGACGTTGTAGCGGGCCTGGTCCTCGGTCAGGTAGAGCAGCGGGGTGTAGTCCTCGTTGGTCTCCTGGTCGACCAGGACCGCGTGGCGCTGGCCGAAGGTGCCGCGGCGGGTGTCCTGGCCGGAGAGCCGGACCGGGGTGCCCTCCATCAGCAGCGAGCCGATGGCGAGGGTCTCGCCCATGCCCCAGTCGATCGTGCCGTCCTCCACGGAGGAGGCGCGCCGCTGCATCTGCGGCATCAGCCGCGGGTGCACCGTGACATTGTCGGGGATGTTGACCTGGGACTCGGCGATCCGCTTCACGACCTCCTGGGAGATCGCGGTGGTGACGGCCACCGGGAATTCGGCCTGCGCGTCCGGGACGAGCGTCGGGGACGGGTGGCTGGTGGCCTCGCGGACCTCCGCGAAGACCTTCTCCAGCTGGCCCTGGAAGTCCTGGAGCGCCTGCTCCGCCTCTTCCAGCGTGATGTCGCCGCGACCGATCAGGGACTCGGTGTAGAGCTTGCGCACCGAGCGCTTCTTGTCGATCAGCGCGACCATCTGCGGGTTGGTGAACTGCGGGTTGTCGCCCTCGTTGTGACCGCGGCGGCGGTAGCAGATGAGGTCGATCACGACGTCCTTGTTGAACGTCTGGCGGAACTCGAAGGCGAGCCGCGCGACGCGGACACAGGCCTCCGGGTCGTCGCCGTTCACATGGAAGATCGGCGCCTCGATCATGCGGGCCACATCGGTGGCGTACATCGAGGAGCGCGAGGACTCCGGGGCGGCGGTGAAGCCGACCTGGTTGTTGATCACGACGTGGACCGTGCCGCCGGTGCGGTAGCCCCGCAGCTGCGACATGTTCAGCGTCTCGGCGACGACGCCCTGGCCCGCGAAGGCCGCGTCGCCGTGGAGGGCGACCGGCAGGACGGTGAAGTCCGTGCCGCCCTTGTTGATGACGTCCTGCTTGGCGCGGGCGACACCCTCCAGGACCGGGTCGACCGCCTCCAGGTGGGAGGGGTTGGCGACCAGCGAGACCTTGATCTGCTCGCCGTCCAGGCCGGTGAAGGTGCCCTCGGCGCCCAGGTGGTACTTGACGTCGCCGGAGCCGTGCATCGACTTCGGGTCGAGGTTGCCCTCGAACTCGCGGAAGATCTGCGCGTACGACTTGCCGACGATGTTGGCCAGCACATTGAGACGGCCCCGGTGGGCCATGCCGATGACGACCTCGTCCAGGCGCGACTCGGCGGCCGAGTCGATGACCGCGTCGAGCAGCGGGATGACGGACTCGCCGCCCTCCAGCGAGAACCGCTTCTGGCCGACGTACTTCGTCTGAAGGAACGTTTCGAACGCCTCGGCGGCGTTCAGCCGGCGCAGGATCCGAAGCTGCTCCTCGCGCTCCGGCTTGGAGTGCGGGCGCTCCACCCGGTCCTGGATCCACTTGCGCTGCTTCGGGTCCTGGATGTGCATGAACTCGATGCCGGTGGTGCGGCAGTACGAGTCGCGGAGCACACCGAGCACATCGCGGAGCTTCATCAGCGACTTGCCGGCGAAACCGCCGACGGCGAACTCGCGCTCCAGGTCCCAGAGGGTCAGCCCGTGCTCGGTGATGTCCAGGTCGGGGTGCTTGCGCTGGCGGTACTCCAGCGGGTCGGTGTCGGCCATGACATGGCCGCGGACCCGGTAGGAGTGGATCAGCTCGAAGACCCGCGCGGCCTTGGTGACGTCGTCGTCGTGCGAGGCGTCGATGTCCTTGAGCCAGCGGACCGGCTCGTAGGGGATCCGCAGCGCCTCGAAGATGCCGTCGTAGAAGCCCTCCTCGCCGAGGAGGAAGTTCGCCACGACCCGCAGGAACTCGCCGGAGGCCGCGCCCTGGATCACCCGGTGGTCATAGGTCGAGGTCAGCGTCATGACCTTGGCGATGCCCAGCTTGTTCAGGGTGTCCTGGGAGGTGCCCTGGAACTCGGCCGGGTAGTCCATGGAGCCGACGCCCATGATCACCGACTGGCCGGGCATCAGCCGCGGCACGGAGTGGACGGTGCCGAGCCCGCCGGGGTTGGTCAGCGAGACGGTGACTCCGGTGAAGTCGTCCATCGTCAGCTTGTTGCCCCGGGCGCGGCGGACGATGTCCTCGTACGCCTGCCAGAACTCGAAGAAGTCGAGCGTCTCGGCCTTCTTGATCGCCGCGACGACGAGCTGGCGGTCGCCGTTGGGCTTGACCAGGTCGATCGCGAGACCGAAGTTGACGTGCTCCGGCTTGACCAGGGTCGGCTTGCCGTCCTTGACCGCGAAGGAGTGGTTCATCGCGGGCATGGCCTTGAGGGCCTGCACCATCGCGTAGCCGATGAGGTGGGTGAAGGAGACCTTCCCGCCCCGGGCGCGCTTGAGGTGGTTGTTGATGACGATGCGGTTGTCGAACAGCAGCTTCACCGGGACGGCGCGCACGGACGTGGCCGTGGGCACCTCCAGCGAGGCGTTCATGTTCTTCGCCACGGCGGCGGCGGGGCCGCGCAGGGTGACCAGCTCCGGGCCGTCGGCGCTCGCGCTCGCGGGGGCCGCCTTGGCCGGGGCGGCCTTGGGAGCGGCGCTCACGGGCTTCGGTGCGGCGGCGGCGGGCGCGGGGTTCGCGGCCGGGGCGACGGGGGCGGCCGGGGCCGCCTTGACCGGCGCGGGGGCCACGGGCGGGGCCACCGGGGCGGCGGCGGGCGCCGCGGGGGCGGCCGGCGGAGTCGCGGGGCCGGCTCCGTTGGTCGCCGCGCGGGGCGCGGGCGTCGCGGCCTGAGGGGTCACCGGGGTCGCCGGGGCGGCCGGGGGCGTGCCCTCGGACTCCGCTCCGGAGGCGGCGGTGTTCTTCGCGCCGGGCTTGTAGTCGGCGAAGAAGTCCCACCAGGCTCGGTCGACCGAATTGGGATCCTGGAGGTACTGCTGGTAGATCTCGTCGACGAGCCACTCGTTGGGGCCGAACGCGGCGGCAGGGTCGATTCCCTGAGCGCTTTGGTCGGTCGGAGCGTTGGAGTTACTGGGGGACTGAGACGACACGGCGGCAACCGCCCTCTTCCGCTTCACAAGGTGATGGACAGCGGGAATCAAGGCTACGCCTCCATGGCCGAGAGGTGCAGGCCGGGCGGGCGACAGTCGCGCAAGTCACACCGAAAGACGGGTTTCGGGGCTTGGTATGGCGGGAAATAAGCACGGTTGGCCCACACCGCTGGTATGAGGCACCACGCGGCGGCGAATCCACCGGTCCGTCCCCCCGCACAGGGGCCCCGGCCTGATCATCTTTCGGCTGAAGGCTCGCTTCCGCCTCGAACCTTACGTCAACCCCGCGCTTGGTGGATCCCCGGAAGAGTGACCAGGATGCGGCACCCCCGAGCCGATTCGGCCACCCCTATGCGCCCGCCGTGGAGATCGACGGCCCAGCGGGCGATCGCCAGCCCCAGCCCCGTGCCGCCGTCGCTCCCCTTTCCGTGCGGGGAACTGACGTTTCCCCGGTTGAACCGCTCGAAGACCTGATGGCGCTCCTGCTCCGGAATGCCCGGTCCCTCGTCCTGGACCTCCAGATCCAGCGACTCCGGCTGCGCCCCGCGCCGGGCCCGTACCGTCACCCGGCCGTGTGCCGGTGAGTGCTTCACCGCGTTGTCGATCAGATTGGCGACCACCTGGTGCAGCCGTTCGGCGTCCGCGTACGCGGTCAGCTCCGGCGGGGCCACGTCCAGATGCAGATGCACGTCCGTACGGGTGTGCCGCCCGGAGCCGGACGCCAGCCCGCGCCGGCCCGCGGCGAGATTGGCCTCCTTCAGCACCCCGGAGAGATAGGGCCACACCTCGAAGCGGCGGGCCCGCAGCGGTACGACGCCGTTGTCCAGCCGCGACAGGTCCAGCAGGGTCTCCACCAGCCGGCCCAGCCGCTCGGTCTGCTTGAGCGCGGTGCGCATCGTCTCGGGGTCGGCCGCCGAGACCCCGTCCACCACGTTCTCCAGGACGGCCCGGAGCGCGGCGATCGGGGTGCGCAGCTCGTGCGAGACATTGGCGACCAGCTCCTTGCGGTGCCGGTCCACCGCCTCCAGGTCGTCCGCCATCAGATTGATCGTGGAGGCCAGGTCGCCCAGCTCGTCCCGCCGGTCCGCGCCGCGCACCCGGCGGGTGAAGTCACCGTGCGAGATCCCCTTCGCCACCGTGCTCATCTCCTCCAGCGGCGCGGTCAGGCCGTGCGCCACGAACTGGGTGATCAGCAGGGTGGCTATCACCGAGAAGACCGTGATGAAACGCAGCTCGGTGGAGGTCTCCAGGGCGACGAGCAGCAGCCCGGTGGTGATGAAGACCGAGACGACGACCAGGGTGCCGAGCTTGGTCTTGATCGAGATGGACACGCCCCTGCGCCGCCGCTGCTCCGGGCGGCACCTCATGGGGCCGGCGTCTCCAGCGCGTAGCCGACGCCGTGCACGGTACGGATCCGCTCGGCCCCGATCTTGCGGCGGAGCGCCTTGATGTGGCTGTCGACGGTCCGGGTGCCGGAGGCGTCCGCCCAGTCCCAGACCTCGGCGAGCAGCTGTTCCCGGGAGAGGACGGCGCGGGGGGTGTTGGCGAGGCAGACCAGCAGATCGAACTCGGTGGGCGTCAGATGCACGTCCTCGCCCCGGACCCGCACCCGGCGCTGCGCGTGGTCGATCTCCAGCTCGCCCAGGCGCAGGATCCCGCTGCGCGGGGTGACGGCGGCGAGCGCGGCCCGCTCGACCCGGCGGAGCAGCACATGCACCCGGGCGGCCAGCTCCCGCATGGAGAACGGCTTGGTCATGTAGTCGTCCGCGCCGACGCCGAGTCCCACGAGCATGTCGGTCTCGTCGTCCCGCGCGGTGAGCATCAGCACCGGGACGGGGCGCTGGGACTGCACCCGGCGGCAGACCTCCAGACCGTCGAAGCCGGGGAGCATCACATCGAGCACCATCAGATCGGGCTGCCAGGCCTCGGCGGCGTCGACGGCGGCGGGCCCGTCGACGGCCGTCTGGACGAGGAAGCCCTCCGCCCGCAGCCGGGCGGCGATGGCGTCGACGATGGTCGAGTCGTCCTCCACGACCAGCACTCTGCGCTGGGCGCCGGGCGTGGCCGCCACGCCGTTGTGGGTGGTGTGTGTCTGTTCCATCGCCCGCCCCTGTAAGCGCTGTCTGTGCTCGCAGCGCTAGGTAGATCTGTGGTGTGAGAGTTGTGTAGCTCAGCAGCGTAAAGGCAGTTGGAGACTTCGGGCTACGCGGACCGGACGGCGAGGTGGACCACGTCCGGTACGCCTCGGGCAACCTGGATCTCTTCGGTTCTTACCCCGGTGAATCCGGCATTCCGCAATGTCTCTTCGAAAGCGGGGGAGGGCTGCGCGGACCACACCGCGAGCACCCCTCCGGGGGTCAACCCCCGCTGGCACAAGGCGAGTCCGGCCGGGGAGTAGAGCGTTTCGTTGTCCTCGGTGACCGTCCAGTCGGGCCCATTGTCGATATCCAGACAGAGCGCGTCATAGCGGACTTCTGTCTCACGGAGGTGCGTCAGCAGATCCGTGCGGAGGATCACGCTCCGCGGATCGGCGAGCGCGGAAGCCGAGAATCGGCCGAGTGGGCCGCTCAGATGCCAGTCGATGATGGCTTGTTCTCGCTCCACGACGGCGATGTGTCGCCACTGAGGATTGACGCTCGCGTGCGCCAGCGAGAAGCCGACGCCCAGCCCGCCGATGAGCAGCGAGGGCCGCTCCCGGCCCGCCGCCCGCAGCGCCTCGTGCGCGGCGTCGATGAGCAGCCGCTCCGAGCGCCCGTCGGAGGTGTCCATCAGGAAGCAGCCATTGGCGATGATCTCGTGATGCTCGCCCCGGCGGCGCAGGACGACCTCCCCGTACGGTCCCTCGCGCCGGTCGAGGGTGACGGGATGGGCGGGATCGACGGGGTCGGCGGAGCCGACGGGAACGCTCAGGGACAAGGTGACCTCCGGGCCGGGGTGGGGCGGTGGGGGTCATGCTGGTGTCCGGAAGCGGGCAGGGCAAACGGTTTTGGCCAGGTATGCCGCCCCCCCCCGGACGGCATACCCGGCCGGTCTCAGAGCGCGGGCACCCTGGTCGACTCGCAGCCGCGCGCGGAGGCGAAGTACTCGGAGAGCCACCGCCGACGCTCCTCGTCGCCCATGGCCCTGAGCCGGTCCAGGACCGCGGCGAGCGCCTCCCGGTCCCCCGGCTCTCCGCCGTCCCGCGCCGACGGCGACCCGAGACCGCTCCAGTCCTGGCCGGCGGCCCCGGCGGGGTTCGGGGCGAGGAACTCGGTGACGGCCCGGTCGATCCGGTGGACCTCCATGTCCTTCCGGCGCGCCTCGCACCAGATCGCCTCCCCGGTGAGGGACTGGGCGGTGTCCCAGGCGAACTGCTCGGGGTCGGTCAGCCGGCCGCGGATCACGTCCTGGCCGACCAGGGCGACCGAGCGCATCGTGAGAACGTCCGGGTCGCGCTCCGGTATATGGGTGCCGCCCTGGGTCGTGACGTGGGCCTGCATCATTCTCTGGTGGATGTCCACCAGGCGGACATGGGTGTTCTCGACCCCCTCCAGCCGGGCGGTGAGACCGGAGAGGGCCTTTCTCACCTCCGGCAGCATCCCGGGGTGCGCCCCCGAGACACAGATCTCGGGCCGGACGGTGTCGTCGCAGGCCAGACGTAACGCCAGCGGGTCGGGACGCCACGCGTGCTCGCTGCCCTGGACGAGGACCGTCGCCGCCACGAGCGCCGCGGCCAGAGGCAGCAGGCCGTACACGCGGCGGCGTGCCGCGTACAGCAGGATCGCGGCTGCGCCGAGGCCGCCCACCCAGACGATCGTCGCCAGGGGCTGCCACCACACCGGGATCGAGGTCTGAAGCATCGGCGTCGCCGGGGCCGGGCTCAGCGGGCGGTCGGGGATCGGCCACAGAGACATCACGGGCAGCAGCTCGGCGAAGGGCGTGCAGAGGGCGAGCACCGGAGCCGTCAGCCGCCAGCGCAGCACCGCCCCGGCGACATGGCCGAAGAGGGACAGCGCGCCGACGGTGCCCGCGTCGGCGAAGACGGCGGAGAACACCGGGCCGCCCGCCGACGTGTACGGCCAGCAGGCGAGCAGCGCGCCGGCGGAGGCGGCCAGCGCGGCCCCGGAGGTCCAGATCGCGGTGGGCAGCGCCGCCGTCAGCGTCCGGGCCAGCCGGGTGCGGGGCGCGCTCCGCAGTAATTCCCGGGTGCCCCGGCGGTGCTCCCGCTGGCCCTGCCAGCACCCGGCGGCGACGGCCAGCGGGGCCGCGAGCTGGGTGAGCACGCTGCGCAGCAGGGCCTGGGTCTGGGCCCAGCCGCCCTGCCACTCGTGCGCGGTGAGGATGAGCGGCACGGCGAGCACCACCAGGACGGCGGCCCCCGCCCAGGGCGCGGATCCGCGCAGCAGTTCGGCGCGGACCGGGTGGGCGCGCCAGGTGGGTACGGAGGTCATCGGCCCGCTTTCGAGCCGGAGCCGGAACCCGTATCGGGGGCCGTGCCCGGGTCCCAGCTGGAGGCGCGGTGGAGCCGGAGGGCCGCCGTGTAGCCGCGCTCGATCGGGCTGACCGTGCCGTCGGGCGCGTCGTGGGGGGTGGCCTCGCCCAGTTCTCTCAGCTCGGCGGTCGTGCCGCGGAAGGCGACGCGGCCGGACTCCATCAGCGTGACCTGTTCGCAGGCGGCGGCGACGTCCTCCGCGAGATGGGTGGAGACGATGACGGCGCAGGCGGTGCCCACTTCGCGGAGCAGTGCTCTGAAATCGACGCGCTGCTCCGGATCGAGACCGGTGGTCGGCTCGTCCAGCAGCAGCAGATCCGGTTCGTTCACGATCGCCTGCGCGATGCCGACCCGGCGGACCATCCCGCCCGAGAGCGTCTTCACCTTGGCGTCGATGCGGTCCATCAGTCCCACCCTCTCCACCGCCCGCTCCACCGCGTCCGCGACCGAGCAGGCCGGCATCTCCTTGAGCCAGGCCACGTAGGCCACGAACTCCCGGACCGTGAACCCCGGGTAGAAACCGAACTCCTGCGGCAGATAGCCCAGCCGCCGCCGCACCCGCGACCGCTCCCGGTGCGCCGTCATGTCCTGGCCGAGCAGCTCCACCCGGCCGCCGGCGGGTGCCGCGACCGTCGCCAGCACCCGGATCAGCGAGGTCTTGCCCGCCCCGTTCGGGCCGAGCAGCCCGTGCACCCCCGTACCGAAGTCCAGGTCCACGCTGTCCAGCGCGATCGCCCTCCGGTGGGTGACGGTCAGTCCCATGACCCTCGCACCCGTCCCTGTCACAGCGTCTCCAGTCGATTGAAGGATGAGCGGCGTACGGCGAGCAGCCCCGCGCACACCACGGCGGCGGCGGCCCAGCAGGTCTGCGGGGAGGGTCCGGAGACCCACTCCGGCAGCTCCGTGACGAAGAACGGGAGCCCCGGCTTCCCCGGCCGGGGCGCCAGGGTCAGCGCCGCCCACACCCCGGCGACCGCCAGGGCGGCGTACCGGCAGCCCACGAAGGAGCCCAGCGCGAGCGCCGCCAGCGTCAGCGCCAGACTCGGCAGCAGCCAGGCGGCGGGCCCCGGCACCTTCAGCACCTCGGTGGCCGGCGGGGGCAGCAGCGCGCCCGCCGCCGCCAGCACCGGGACGCTCACCAGCGTCACCGCCGCCGTACGGGTGAGCAGCAGCCGCAGCCCGCCCGAGGGGGTCGAGGCGGCGATCTCGTGCAGCGGGTCGGCGTACCGCCCGTACGACATGGCCACCCCCGTCAGCGGCAGCGCGGGGGAGAGCGCGAGCAGCAGCGGCCGGGTGGAGTCGTAGCCCACCCCGTACGCCAGGAACAGCGAGCCGCCGAGCACCAGGGCCAGCGCGGTCAGCCAGGACGGGCGGAGCGCCGGACCGGCCGCCCACAGCAGCCGGGCGAGCGGGCCGGGGCCCGGCCGGGAGGCCCGGGACGGGGCACGTCGCGAAAGCCCCGCCCGGCGCGCGGCAGCGGGCACACGCTCTCTCCTCCGCCGCCCTTCGGGCACGGGCGGGTGCCCTCCCCCCGGACCCGGCGGCCCGGAAGGCGCGCCGGCCGCCTCCCCCCGGGCCCGGCGGCCTCCCGGCCACACCCTCCGGGCGGCGGGCGACGCCTCCCCCGCCCGCCCCGGGACCGGGGCCGGGAAGCGCCGGGCCTCGGCGAGCACCGCCGCGCGGATCCCGTCGAGCGCGGGGCCCGCCGCGCCCGCCCGTACGGCGGCGGACACCGAGGCGGCGCAGCGTCCGCACGTCTCCACGTGCTTCTCCAGCGACCAGGTCTCCGCCTCGGCGGCCGTGCCGCTCGCGTACCGCTCGGCCAGCGGCCCGCTCACGTGCCAGCCGCTCATGCCGTGCCTCCCAGCGGGGATGTGTCGGGTGCGAGCAGAGCCAGCGCGGCCCGCAGCTCGCGGCGGGCCCGCATGGCCCGGGTCTTGACGGTGCCCTCGGGTATCCCGAGCAGCCCGGCCGCCTCACGGGTGGTGAGGCCGTCGATGACGGTGGCGCGCAGTACCTCCCGCAGCTCGGGGGAGATCCGGTCCAGGGCCGCTCCCACATCGCCGTACTCCAGCCCGGCGAGCACCCGGTCCTCGGCGGACGGCGCGGTCGGGGCGGCCGTCCGCACGGGCGGCCGGCGCTCCGCGCGGGCGTGCGCCCGCCGGGCGTCGACCAGCCGGCGGGCGGCGATCACCCAGAGCCAGCCGCCCGCCTCGCCGCCCCGATGGGAAGCGGCGGAGCGCCAGACGGCGACGAAGGTGTCCTGGAGCACCTCCCGTACGGTCTCGGGATCGCCGCAGCGGCGGCTGAGCCGGGTGTGCAGCCAGCCCGCATGCCGGTCGTAGAGCGTGGCCAGCGCGTCCGCGTCGCCCTGGGCCACGGCCCGTAACAGCGCGGCGTCGTCGCGGTCCGGCTCCACCGGTCCCGGGTCCGTGTCTCCTGTGTCAGCCCGCGCGGGGCGGATCCATCTCACGACCGCTCTATCGCCGCCGGGCCCGCGCCCGGTTCACGGCGCCTCCTCACGCCGCTCGCGGGCCACCCGCCCACCTGATCGCTCACAGCGAACGGAGGTCCGGGAACATCCGGAGGCTCCCGTGCATTGAGTCCACATAGCTCAACTTCACTGCCTAAGGGGAGATCATGGCTGCTGAGTCCCAGACGTTCACACCGCTCACCCTGCCCGTGCTGCCGCTCGACGACGAGGTCGTGCTGCCCGGAATGGTGGTGCCGCTCGACCTGATCGACACCGAGGTCAGGGCCGCGGTGGAAGCCGCCCAGGCCGGTCACACCGGTGGCAGCAAGCCGGAGCTGCTCCTTGTTCCGAGGGTCGACGGAAAGTACGCGGCGATCGGCGTCCTCGGGACCGTCGAGCAGGTCGGACGGCTCTCCGACGGCGACCCCGGCGCGCTCATCAGGGGCCGCGGCCGGGTGCGCATCGGCGCGGGCACCACCGGACCCGGGGCGGCGCTCTGGGTCGAGGGCACCCGGATCGACGAGACGCTTCCGGAGCCGCTGCCCGGCCAGCTCGCCGAGCTGGTCACGGAGTACAAGGCGCTCGCCACCGACTGGCTGAAGCGGCGCGGGGCCTGGCAGGTCGTGGACCGCGTCCAGCAGATCGAGGACGTCTCCCAGCTCGCCGACAACGCCGGCTACTCCCCCTTCCTGACCACCGCCCAGAAGATCGAGCTGCTGGAGACCGCCGACCCGGTCGCCCGGCTCAAGCTCGCCACCGACCAGCTCCGCGAGCACCTCGCCGAGCAGGACGTGGCCGAGTCCATCGCCAAGGACGTCCAGGAGGGCGTCGACAAGCAGCAGCGCGAATTCCTCCTCCGCCGTCAGCTCGACGCCGTCCGCAAGGAGCTGCGCGAGCTGAACGGCGAGAGCGAGGGCGAGGAGTCCGACGACTACCGCGCCCGGGTGGAAGCCGCCGACCTGCCGGAAAACGTCCGTACGGCCGCGCTCAAGGAGGTCGAGAAGCTGGAGCGCGCCAGCGACCAGAGCCCCGAGGGCTCCTGGATCCGCACCTGGCTCGACACCGTGCTCGAACTGCCCTGGAACAGGCGCACCGAGGACGCGTACGACATCCGGGGCGCGCAGACCGTGCTGGATGCCGAGCACGCGGGCCTGAAGGACGTGAAGGAACGCATCACCGAGTACCTGGCGGTGCGCAAGCGCCGCACCGACCGGGGGCTCGGCGTGGTCGGCGGACGGCGCGGCGGCGCGGTGCTGGCCCTCGTGGGCCCGCCGGGAGTCGGCAAGACCAGCCTCGGCCAGAGCGTCGCGCACGCGATGGGACGCGAGTTCGTCCGGGTCGCGCTCGGCGGCGTCCGCGACGAGGCGGAGATCCGCGGCCACCGGCGCACCTACGTCGGAGCGATGCCCGGCCGCATCGTGCGGGCGATCAAGGAGGCCGGTTCCATGAACCCGGTGGTCCTGCTGGACGAGATCGACAAGGTCGGATCGGACTTCCGGGGCGACCCGGCCGCCGCCCTCCTCGAAGTCCTGGACCCCGCGCAGAACCACACCTTCCGCGACCACTACCTGGAGGTCGAACTCGATCTGAGCGATGTCGTCTTCCTGGCCACCGCCAATGTGCTGGAGGCCATTCCGGAGGCGCTGCTCGACCGGATGGAAGTGGTCCGTCTCGACGGCTACACCGAGGACGAGAAGGTCGTCATCGCCCGGGACCATCTGCTCCCGCGCCAGCTGGAGCGGGCCGGTCTGGAGAGCGCCGAGATCACCCTGGAGGAGTCGGCGCTGCGCGCGCTCGCGGGCGAGTACACCCGTGAGGCGGGCGTGCGAAACCTGGAGCGGGCCGTCGCCAGGCTGCTGCGCAAGGTGGCCGCACAGCACGAGCTGGGCGAGCGGGAGCTGCCGTTCACCATCGGCGCGGAGCAGCTGCGCGCCCTGATCGGACGGCCGCACCATGTGCCCGAGTCCGCCCAGGACCCGGCCGAGCGCCGTACCGCCGTGCCCGGTGTCGCCACCGGACTCGCGGTGACCGGCGCGGGCGGCGACGTCCTCTTCGTGGAGGCGTCGCTCGCCGATCCGGAGACCGGCGCGTCCGGGCTGACCCTCACCGGTCAGCTGGGCGACGTGATGAAGGAGTCCGCCCAGATCGCGCTCAGCTTCCTGCGCTCGCACGGCGCGGAGACCGAGCTTCCGGTCGCCGACCTCAAGGACCGGGGTGTGCACATCCACTTCCCGGCGGGCTCGGTCCCCAAGGACGGCCCGAGCGCCGGCATCACCATGACGACCGCGCTGGCCTCGCTGCTCTCCGGGCGTCCGGTGCGTACGGACGTGGCGATGACGGGTGAGCTGTCGCTGACCGGCCGGGTGCTGCCCATCGGCGGTCTGAAGCAGAAGCTGCTGGCCGCAAGCCGGGCGGGCATCACCACCGTGGTGATCCCCAAGCGGAACGAGCCCGACCTGGACGACGTCCCGGCGGAGGTCCTGGCGAAGCTGGACATCCACCCGGTGACGGACGTCCGCCAGGTGCTGGAGATCGCCCTGACCCCGGCCGCCGCGCCGGTCCTCGCCGAGGCCGCCTGACACTGAGTCCCGGCCGCCGTCCCCGCGAGGGGCGGCGGCCGGCGGCGGGCGCGGGCCCGCACAATGGGCCGATGGGATCGGTCACTGGCCGGGCCTCCCGGGCCGGGCACGGGCTGAAGGCCGACTGCGCGAACTGCGCGGGCCTGTGCTGTGTCGCCCTCCCCTTCTCCGCGTCGGCGGACTTCGCCGTGGACAAGAGGGCCGGAGAGCCGTGCCGCAATCTCGGCGAGGACTTCCGCTGCGGCATCCACACCCGGCTGCGGCCGAGCGGATTCACCGGCTGCACCGTCTACGACTGCTTCGGCGCGGGCCAGAAGGTCTCGCTGGTCACCTTCGGCGGCGCCGACTGGCGGCGCTCCCCGGCGACGGCGGCCTCGATGTTCGAGGTCTTCCCCGTCGTACGGCAGCTCCAGGAACTGCTCTGGTATCTGACCGAGGCGCTCACCCTCGCCCCCGCGCGCTCCCTCCACGCCGAGCTGCGGCCGCTGCTCGCCCGGACCGAGGCCCTGACGCTGCTCGGCCCCGAGGACCTCGCCGCTCTCGATGTCGCCGCCCACCGGCAGCGGGTCAACACCCTGCTGCTCCGTACGAGTGAGCTGGTCCGGGCGGGGGCGGGCGGCGGCCGGAAGAAGAAGGACCGCAGGGGGGCCGACCTCATGGGGGCCAGGCTCAAGGGCGCGGATCTGCGGGGCGCGAGCCTGCGGGGCGCGTATCTGATCGCCGCCGACCTCCGGGGCGCGGATCTGAGGCTGGCCGATCTGATCGGGGCGGACCTGCGGGCCGCCGATCTGTCGGGGGCCGATCTCACCGGCAGCATCTTCCTCACCCAGCCGCAGGTGAACGCGGCGCGCGGCGACGCCGCCACCTCGCTGCCGCCGGCACTGGACCGCCCCGCGCACTGGTCCTGAACCGCATACGGGTCCTGAACCGCATACGGGTCCCGGGCCAGGGGGGAAGCGCGGGGCGGCCGTTCCGGGACGGCCGGCCGCCAGGACGGGGTGGGGCGGTCAGCCGTTGGCGAGGGCCACGACCCGGTCGTGGGCCCCGTTGAATTTGTTGTGGTCCCCGACGTGGGGCCCGGACGAGGTGTACTGCCACATCGTCTGCGCGCTCCAGCCGGCCGGGAGCGTCCCGGGGGTGGTGTTGTAGCGGGCGATCCACAGCGGATTGCTCGCGCCGAAGCCCGCGTAGTCCCCGGTGCACTGCGTCCACCAGCTCGTCGCGGTGTAGATCACCGGATCCCGTCCGGTGCGGGCCTTGTACCGGTTCAGAAAGTCCCGGATCCAGGTCACCATCCCCGACTGGGACTTGCCGTAGCAGGCGTCGCCGTACGGATTCCACTCGATGTCGAGCGCCCCCGGCAGGGTTCTGCCGTCCCGGGCCCACCCTCCGCCGTTGTCGGCGAAGTAGTCGGCCTGGGCCGCGCCGCTCGTGGTGTCGGGGGTGGCGAAGTGATACGCGCCCCGCACCATTCCGACGCCGTAGGAGCCGTCGTACTGCTGCGAGAAGTAGGGGTTCTTGTAGTAGGTGCCCTCGGTGGCCTTCACATAGGCCCACTTCACCCCGCTGTTCCACAGGGTCGGCCAGTCGACGTTGCCCTGGTGGCTGGCGACGTCGACGCCTTCCGTCTGGGCCACGCGGCTTTCCGGCGGCAGGCCGCCCTGGCCGTCGTGCTCGATGACCCCGATGCCCAGATGGGCCGAGCCCCGGGGCGGGGCCTCGGAGGCGCCGGCCGGGCCGGGGAGGGTGAGGAGGAGGGAGAGGACCGCGAGGAGAGCGCCGGCCGTCGCCAGGAGCGAGCGGCGGGGTCTCCCCGACGAGCTGAGGGGAACGGTCGTTCCGGATCTGTGCACGGACATAGCGTGCCTCTGAAGACCTTCGGTGGGGGGATATGACGATGAACCGACATACCGCGATGGAGCAATATGGTGTGGGCATGTCATATAGGACGCTACGCGCGGAGAAACCCGCCCGGGAAGGGGAGCGAAGTGCCGCCGTTGGTCTATGCCTGCGAAATACTTAACGAGCTGCGGCTATCGGTGCCGTTGGCGGAAACTTTCAGGATTCGGAAAGCGTACGAGGGGTGCTGACGTGCACGGAAGCGGTACGGGAAGCGAGGTCGAAGCCCGGGAGGAAAGCGGGGCGGATCCGGTATTCCTCGCACTGGAAAGGGAGTTGGCCGTCTTCCACCGCCGCGCCAGGGCCTCGGCCGGTGAGATGGCCCGTCAACTCCACCCCGATCTGGAGGCCGCCGCCTACGGTCTTCTCGTCCGGCTTGAGGAGTCGGGCTCGCTGCGCGCCACCGATCTCGCGGGGTATTTCGGCGTCGGCAAGGCGACGATGAGCCGCCAGCTCCGCGCCCTTGAGGAGCTGGGCCTGGTGGTCCGGGAGCCCGACCCGGCGGACGGCCGGGCGTCACTCGTACGGCTCACCGAAGAAGGTCTGACCCGGTTCCGCCGAGTGAGGGACGTCCGCCGCGAACGCTATGTCGCCAAGCTCGCCGGCTGGGACCGCGCGGAGATCTCGGAACTGGCCCGGCTGCTGCATCAGCTGAACACCCGCGCGGAGGACTGAACGCCGGGGCCGCCGGATCCCCCTCTCAGAACTCCGCCAGTACCGCCGTCGCGTCGTCGTGCGCCTTCCCCCGGGCCGTGCCCTCGCGCACCGCCGACGACTCCAGCTCCCGCACCCGGTCGATCAGCCCCTGGCTCCCCTCCTTGCGCAGCACCCCCAGACACTGGGCCCAGTCGCCCCGCCCGAACATCTCCACCCACCGCGAGGCCCCGTCGGTCAGCGCCGCCACCGAGCGGACCGCCGCCATCGGGGTGCGGCCCGTCACCGCGCGGGCGGCCACCCCCGGGTCCGCCGCCGCGGTGAAGAAGCCGCCCTCCGCGTTGCGCAGCGCGTCCGCCGAGGCGTGGGTGCGCAGCGCCTCGCGGGGCAGCCGGTCGAGCCGGTCGTCCAGCACCGCGCGCACCTCGCCCTCCGGCGACTCGATCAGCAGCACCGAGTCCGAGAGCACCAGATGCTCCAGATCGCCGGAAGGGCCTCCCCAGCGGGCGAGGACGACCGTTGCCTGTGGAGTTCGAACGTGAGAAAGGTCACAGCTCTTACGGTGGGCGTCGGCGGTGCGCCTGATTGCCTCGGAGAGAATCCCGGCCAAGGGCGTATCCGGCCGAGAAGCGGACAGTTCGAGCAGCGCGCCCCCGAGCCGGGCGGTGAACCAGGGGACGCCGTGCTCACAGCCGTACTCCCCGCTCGGAGGAGTCACCCCGTCCAGCACCACCAGTGATCCTCCCTGGCCCGACGCGGGCAGGGCCACGGATGCCCAGTCCTCGTTGGGGCGTTCGGGTGAGCCGGGGGAAGTGGCCAGATCCATGCGCATGGACCCCAGTCTGCATGACTCGTTCACGCGTCCTGCACAAACGCACAAACAATTCGTACGGGCAGGTCAGCGGGTGTTCGAAAAGCCTGACGGACCATCGGGTGAAGCTGCGGGCGCGCATCCTGCCAAAGCCCGGCCGGAAGATCCAGTCAGCGTCCGCGGAATGCCTCCGACGGCAACCGAGAGGAGTTGTTTGCCAACTCCCCAGTGATGTTCACTCGTTCAGGTGGCGGAGCGGCCGATGCGCGCCTCCCTTCCCAAATGCACTGGAATGGTCTTATGTCGTGCCAGGGGTGGGATCACGTGTGTGACCGGTCGTCATCTCTGCTTCACGGTTCAAAAGGTGGACGAGTCAAGCAGGATTGCGAGCACCGGTGCAGAAGAAGCGGCCTCAGGCCCCCCTGGTCCCTGAGACGTATCCGGCACAGGGCCCCGCGCCGGTCCCCGTCGCCGGAGGCCGGGCCAAGCGGGTGCGGAACCGGCTGGTCATAGGCGTGGCGGTCGTCAGCCTCGTCGTCATCGGCGCGGGCGCCCCCGGAATACTGGCCGGCTCCGCCGAGCTGAGCGAGTCCCAGCGGCTGGTCACCCTCGCCGAGCTGAACCGGCAGGCGGTCACCCTCGCCCACTCGCTCTCCGACGAGCGCGACGAGGTCACCGCGTACATCGCCGCCGGACGCGACGAGCAGCGGGGCCCAGAGAAGGACCGCCGCCAGGTCACCGACGCGCGCGCCGCCCGGGTCGACCGGCAGATAGACGAGATCCGCACCGCCGCCCCCGAGGACCGCGCCGAACTCCGCCGCGAGCTGGCCACCGTCCCCTCGGTCCGCCGCACCGCGCTGACCGGCAAGGGCTCCGCGACCGACGCCCACCGGGCGTACACCGCCGTCATCGGCACTCTCCAGGCCCTCGCCGACGAACTCGCCGACATGTCCCCGCCGCGCGCCGCCGGGGCCACCAAAGCCGCCCGCGCCTCCGCCGAACTGGGCCTCGCCGTCGAACAGGCCTCCGCCACCCGGGGGCTGCTGCTGGCCGCCCTCGCCGTGCCCGGCCCCGCGCCGGTCACCGCCGTCGACTCCATCACCGGACTGCCCACCCAGACCGAGGGCGAGGAGAGCGAGGAGGCCCGGCGGGCCCGGGCCGAGCTGAGCGCCGCCGCCCAGCAGGCCCGGGTGCGCGAGCTGGCCGCCCTCGCCGACTTCGACCAGGCCGCCGCCAAGGACGCCCGCGACTCCCTGGCCGCCACCGTCACCGGCGCCGAGGTCAAGTCCGCCGAGGGCTATCTCTCCCGCCTCACCGACCAGCCCGAGCTGTCCGGCGGCGAGCGCGACACCGACCACAAGAAGCTGGAGACCGCCCTCACCGCTCGTATCGAGCAGATGCGCGGCGTCGAGTCCACCCTCGCCTCCCAGCGCATCACCGGCCTCGAACGGCTCCGTGACGACGATGTCACCGCCCTGGAGATCCAGGTCGCCGTCCTCGGCGGCCTGGTGCTGCTCTCCATCGGCGTCTCCGCCGCCGTCGCCCGCACCCTCACCCGCCCGCTCGCCGTCCTCCGGATCGGCGCGGCCCGCCTCGCCGCCGCCCCCGAGAGCGCCGAGCCCATCGGCTTCACCGGCCGCAACGACGAGTTCGCCCAGGTCGTCCGCTCCCTCAACACCCTCCACGGCGCCGTCCGAGGACTCGCCGAACGCTCGGCGGACACCGAGAACGAGCGCGCCCAAGCCGTCGGCTCCCGCGACGCGCTCGCCGCCAAGCTCTCCGAGGCCCGCGCCGAGCTGCGCGAGACCACCGGCGAGCTGACCGCCGAACTCCGGCGGCTGCGCCACACCGTCGACCACACCTTCGTCAATCTCTCGCTGCGCACCCTCGGCCTGGTCGAGCGCCAGCTCTCGGTGATCGAGAAGCTGGAGGAGCGCGAGCAGGACCCCGAGCGCCTCGCCACCCTCTTCAAGCTCGACCACATGGCCACCGTCATGCGCCGCCACAGCGAGAACCTGCTGGTCCTCGCCGGTGCCGAGCACGGCCACGGACATGTGGGCCCGGTGCCGCTGGTCGATGTGCTGCGCGCGGCCGTGAGCGAGATCGAGCGGTACGAGCGGGTCGTCATCCAGTCCCTGCCGCCGCACTCCCAGGTCGCGGGCTTCGCCGCCGACGACCTCAGCCACCTCCTCGCCGAGCTGCTGGAGAACGCCACCTCCTTCTCTCCGCCGGACGCCCAGGTCGAGCTGTCGGGCTGGCTGCTGGAGAGCGGCGAGGTGATGCTCTCCGTACAGGACGGCGGCATCGGGATGACCGCCGGGCGGCTCGCCGAGCTGAACGCCCGGCTGGAGGACCCGCAGGCGTACGAGCTGGCTCCCTCCGGCAGCGACGCCGAGGGGCTGGGGCTCCGGGTCGCCGGGCTGCTGGCGGCCCGGCACGGGGTGCGCGTACAACTGCGCGAGCAGTCGCCCGGCGGGGTCACCGCCGTCGTGGTGCTGCCGCAGGGGCTGCTCCCCGACGAGCCGCCGGCCGAGAGCCCGGCGTCCATGTCGGACACCGGCTCCACCCAGGTCCAGCTGCCGGGATCGGTCGCCGAGGTCAACTCCAACGCCCTGCCCGCCGGTCAGCGCCGGCCGCTGGCCGCCCGGGGGGCGGCGGCCGAGGACTCCGCCGATCCGCTCGTCGCGGCGGCCGAGGCGGCGATCCGCGCCTCGGAGGAGGAGCGGGAGCGGGACGAGACACGGGACGAGACACGGCAGGAGCGGGAGCGGGAGCGGGAGCGGGAGCCCGAGCCGGACACGCACGAGCGGACCGCCGACGGCGACCCGGAGGCTTCCGGGGCCGACGAGCCGACCTTCACCATGCGCCTGCCGGAGCAGCCCGCTCCGGAGAGCGCCGACCCGGAGCCCGTCGAGGCTCCCGAGGTCCCCGAGGTCCCGGCCGCCGTCGCCGAGCCGCCCGCCGCCGGACCCGCGCCCGCCTGGGACCGGGTCACCGACAAGGGCCTGCCCAAGCGCACACCCAAGATCGTCAAGCCTGTCGCCGCGCCGGGCGAACGCACCGGCAGCGTCGACGCCGACGCACTCCGCCGCAAGCTGGGGGGCTTCCAGCAGGCGGCCGACAAGGGCCGCAAGGAGGCGGAGGCGGAGATCGCGGGCACGACCGGCACGACCGTCCAAGAAGCGGGGGACACAGTCGAGGAGGCACGCAGTTGACCGCGACCGGCACGTTCGGCCTGAGCAGTGAGGCCCGCAATCTGCACTGGTTGCTGAGCAATCTGGTGGAGGAGGTGCCAGGACTGCGCTCGGTCGCCGTCGTCTCGTCCGACGGACTGCTGCTGCTCTCCTCCGACCCGGAGCAGAACACCGCGAGCGCCGCCCGGCAGGAGAGCCAGAGCCCCAGAGGCTCCAGCGCCGATCTCGCCACCATCGTCTCGGGCATCGGCAGCCTCACCATCGGCGCCGCCCGGCTCATGGACGGCGGCGGCGTCAAACAGACGATGGTCGCCATGGAGGGCGCCTGCGTGTTCATCATGTCGATCAGCGACGGCTCACTGCTCGGGGTACAGGCGGAGGCCGACTGCGACATGTCGGTCGTCGCGTACCACATGGGACTCTTCGTGGGGCGCGCCGGACACGTCCTCACCCCCGAACTCCGCAGTGAACTCCGCCAGTCCCTGGAGGGCTCCCTGTGACGGCCTCACCGCCCCCGCCCTCCTCGACCCCCGCCGGGCTACCCGTGCGCGGCGAGGGCCGCCGCCCCGCCCGCGTACGCCCCTACTCACTCACCGGCGGCCGCACCCGCTTCGGCCATGTGCTGCTGGTGGAGACCTTCGTCGCCGCCCTGGAGGCTCCGGAGGAGCGCCGGGAGCTGCCCAAGGGCGATCTCTCCAGCCGGGTCATGCCCGAGCTGCGGGCCATCGTGGAGCTGTGCCGAAGAATGCGTACGGTCGCCGAGATCTCGGCGATCCTCAAGATGCCGCTGGGCGTCGTCAGGGTGCTTCTCAGCGACCTCGCCGACCAGGGAAAGATCCGTGTGTACGGCACCGGGCACGGCCCGGGACGGCCCGAACGCGCACTGCTCGAAAGGGTGCTGAGTGGACTCCGCCGCCTCTGACACGCTCGGCTCCGGCATACGGGGCCCCGAGCCCCTGCCCGACCCGCGGCCCGATCCCGCCGAGGACGGCCTCCAGGCCTGGCAGCTCGACCACACCCGGGCCCCCACCGCCGCCAAGGTCGTGGTGGCGGGCGGCTTCGGCGTCGGCAAGACGACCTTCGTCGGCGCGGTCTCGGAGATCACCCCGCTCCAGACCGAGGCGCTGATGACCCAGGCGAGCGAGGAGACCGACGATCTCTCCGCCACGCCCGAGAAGCTCACCACCACCGTCGCCATGGACTTCGGCCGGATAACCCTGGACGAGGACCTGGTGCTGTACGTGTTCGGCACACCCGGACAGCAGCGCTTCTGGTTCATGTGGGACGACCTCGCGCGCGGCGCGATCGGCGCCGTCGTACTCGCCGACACCCGCCGGCTGTCGGACTGCTTCCCCGCGCTCGACTACTTCGAGAGCAGCGGGCTGCCCTACCTCGTCGCCGTCAACCATTTCGACGGATCGGAGCTTTTCGCGACCGAGGATGTGCGGGAGGCCTTGACCATACCGGTACATGTACCGATTGTGATCATGGACGCACGCAACCGGACCACCGTGATCGAGTCCCTGCTCGGACTGGTGGCCCACGCGCTCGAAACCACTCCCGAATAGCCGAGACAGACGAAGGTGACTCCCCCCGGATGCGGAAGATACTGATTGTCGGAGCCGGTCAGTCCGGCCTCCAGCTCGCCCTCGGCCTCCAGTCGAAGGGCTACGACGTCACACTGATGTCCAACCGCACGGCCGAGGAGATCCGCACCGGCCGTGTGATGTCCACCCAGTGCATGTTCCACACCGCCCTCCAGCACGAGCGCGACCTCGGCATCAACTTCTGGGAGTCCCAGGCCCCGAGGATCGAGGGCCTCGGCGTCTCCGTCGCCGGACCGGAGTCCCAGCGGCTCGTCGACTGGGTCGGCAAGCTGGACGGCCACGCACAATCCGTCGACCAGCGCGTGAAGATGGCCGGCTGGATGGAGACCTTCGCCCAGCGCGGCGGACAGCTCGTGATCCACGGCGCGGCCGTCGGCGACCTGGACTACTTCTCCCGCGCCTACGACCTGGTCATGGTCTCGGCCGGCAAGGGCGAGCTGGTCTCGATGTTCGCCAGGGACGCCGCCCGCTCCCCGTACGACGCCCCGCAGCGCGCCCTCGCCGTCGCCTATGTGCACGGCATGGGACCGCGCCCCGAGCACCCCGAGTTCGACGCGGTCCGCTGCAATCTGGTCCCCGGCGTCGGCGAGCTGTTCGTCATGCCGACCTTCACCACCTCCGGCCGCGCCGACATCCTCTTCTGGGAGGGCATCCCCGGCGGACCGCTCGATGTCTTCCAGGGCGTCAAGGACCCGGCCGAGCACCTGAAGCTCACACTCGAACTGCTGGAACGTTTCCTCCCCTGGGAGTACGCGCGTGCCTCCAAGGTCGAGCTGACCGACTCGGGCGCCACCCTGGCCGGCCGCTACGCCCCCACCGTGCGCAAGCCGATCGGCCGGCTGCCCGGCGGCGGACTGGTCCTCGGCGTCGCCGACGTGGTCGTCGCCAACGACCCCATCACCGGCCAGGGCTCGAACTCCGCTTCCAAGTGCGCCGCCTCCTACCTCCGGGCGATCGTGGAGCACGGGGACAAGCCCTTCGACGGCGCGTGGATGCAGTCCGCGTTCGACCGCTACTGGGAGACCGCCCAGCACGTCACCAAGTGGACCAACACCATGCTCGCGCCCCCGCCCGAGCATGTGCTGAACCTCTTCGGCGCGGCCGGACAGCTCCAGCCGGTGGCGGACCGGGTCGCGAACGGCTTCAACGACCCGGCCGACTTCGAGAACTTCTTCTACGACCCCGCACTCGCCGGGGAGTACCTCGCCGAGGTCACCGCCTCGGCGGGCGCCTCCGCCGCCGAGTAGCCCGTGTCGTCCCCCGCCGCCGCGCCCTCGGGCAGCGGCGGCGGGACGTACGCGCCCTCGCCGAGCACCGCGCCGTCCGGATCCGGCCGCACCGCCCCCAGCACCGGATTGGCGGCGACGGGGGAGACCTTCACGACCGCGCCCGGGCGGGGGGCCTGGACCACCGTCCCGTCGCCCAGATAGATCGCCACATGGGTCGCCCCGGGGAAGTAGACCACCAGATCGCCGGGGCGCAGCTCGCTCAGCGGCACCCGGGTCAGCCGCGCCCACTGCTCCTGGCTGGTACGCGGGATCCGCAGCCCGGCCGCCGCCCACGCCTGGGAGGTCAGCCCGGAGCAGTCGTACGACCAGGGCCCCTCCGCGCCCCACACATACGGCTTCCCGATCTGCTCGACGGCGTACCGCACCGCCTTCGCGCCCCGCTCCGTCGGCCGCCGTCCGAAGGTGCTCGGGCCGCCCGCCGCCATGACCTGATCCCGTACCCCCGGCGAGGTCAGCCGGGCGATCTGGGCGGCCGTGAGGGAGGCGAGGGACTCCTCCACCGCCCTCAGCCGCCGTGTCGCGGTGTCCCGCGCCCGCTTCCGAGCCGAGGCCAGCTCCCGTTCCCGCGCGAGCGCGGCGCGCGCTTCCCGTTCGAGAGCGGCCGCCCGCTCGGCCCCCTTCTCCAGCCGGGCGGTGGTGGTGAGCCGGTGGGCGGCGGCCCGCTCCAGCAGATGGGCCTGGGCGAAGGCCTGGTCGGGGTGGCGGGCGAGGAGGGCCCTCAGCAGCGAGGACAGCTCGGAGTGCCCCTGGTACTGCTCCCGCGCCAGCCGGCCCGCCGCCACCCGGCTCCGGCCCAGCTCTTCCCGCGCGCGCGTCAGCTCCCGCCCGAGCCGGGCGGTCCTGGCCCGCTGGGCCTTCAGCCGCCGCTCGGCGGCGCTGTGGGAAGCGCCCGCCTCCTCGGCGTCGCGGTACAGCGTCTGGAGCCGGGTCAGCGCCTCCGGCACGGCCTCGGCCCCGGGCCCGGCGGCGCCCTGTTCGCCCGGCACGGGTACGGCGGCGTCCCCGGGCCGCCGCTCGGCGGCGGCCGCCCAGGGCGGAGCGGGGGCGGCCGTGACCGCCACGGCCGTCACCAGCGCGGCCGTGCACACCGTACGCAGCAGTCCGCCTGACACCACATCACCTCCGGTCGCCGGGCGGCCGGTCCGCCCCACGCACCGATCGTGCGGGGCCGCCACCCGGGCCGCCCCGCCGGTGGCCGGATCGGCGCAACCCGGTCACCCGTCGGGTCGGAGTCCGCCCCGGCTACGGCGTGTCGGCTCGTGTGCCGCTGCCGCCCCCGCCGCTTTCGCCGCCACCGCCCGGCTTGGACCACGGCCACTTCAGCTCGCGCCGCTCCCGGCCGTCGGGCGCGTAGACGTACTTCCACCCCCGCTGAAGGCCGAGCCGCTTGGTGTACCCGAGGGGCTCGCGCCGGTAGGCGTGCGCGGTCGGCGGGCGGCCGTCGTCGTTCGGCACGGGGATCTCGTACCACTTCGGCGGGTGGCCGGTGGGTCCGACGAGCACGGGCAGTACGCGCCCGTCCAGCGGACCGCCGACAAAGGGGGTGTTCTCGCTTCTCACACCGGCCAGTCTCGCCCAGCCCCGGCCCCGGCCCGCCACCGGGCGCGCGGATCAGCCGACGGGGCCGCTGACAGGGGCACTGACGGTGCCGCCGACGGGACCGCCTTCGGGGCAGACCACGTCGAGATACTCCGAGAGCGCGTCCCGGTTGCGGGTCAGACACTCGATACGGCGGGTCATCCGGTCGCGCTCCCGCTCCAGGGTCCCGATCATCTCCGGTGTCGCGTCGGGGAAGTGGATGATCCGGGGCTTGTCCAGACAGGGCAGGATCTGTTTGATGATCCGGGTGGGCAGCCCCGCGTCCAGCAGCCCCCTGATCTGGAGCACCCGGTCGACGGAGGGCTCGTCGTAGTGGCGGTAGCCGTTCGCCGCCCGGGTGGCGAGGATCAGCCCCTGTTCCTCGTAGTAGCGCAGCAGCCGGCGTGGGGTTCCGGTGCGTTCGGACAGCTCTCCGATGCGCATGTGACCGCCCTCGCGTCTCGTCGTCGCTTGACCTTCACATCAGTGTTAGCGTTCGAGCATACGCGGCATGACCGCAGGCACGGCTCGAACCGCCGCTCCCGGCTCCGCCGTTCCCGACTCCGCTGTGGCGGACGGGAAGCTTCCGCATCCCGTCCCTCATCGTGGTGGCCGTCGCCCGCCGCCACGGCTTCCCGGCGCGCCGCCCCTGATCAACTCCTCGCCGCCGTCAAAGCCGTTGTGGCAGGCTGGAACCCATGCCCACACTGCCCGACGGACGCGTCACCCCGCCCCCGCACGCCGACGAACGCACCACGCTCGAAGCCTGGCTGGACTTCCAGCGCGAGACCCTGGCACTCAAATGCGCGGGCCTCACCGAAGCCCAGCTCCGGACCCCGGCCGCCGAGCCCTCCACACTGACCCTGCTCGGACTGCTCCAGCATCTGGCCACCGTCGAACGGCTCTGGTTCCAGCGCGTTTTCGCCGGACTCGACGTCCCCGAGCTGTACGGGGGGCGCGCGTCCGGCGGCGGATTCGCCCTCGATCCTGAGCGGGGGTACGAGGAGGTCCTCGCCGTCTGGCGCACGGAGACGGCTCGCAGCCGCGAGCTGAGCGCCGCCGCCGAGTCACTGGACGAGACCGGCGAGGCCGACGGGCGGGCGGTGGATTTCCTCGGCTCCACGACGGTCTCCCTCCGCTGGATCCTCACCCATGTGAACCAGGAGTACGCCCGGCACAACGGGCACGCGGATCTGCTGAGGGAACGCATCGACGGGACCGCCGGCTTCTGACCCGCCGGGGCCCGGCGGGTCGGCGGCTCGGCGGATCAGCGCCGGGTGGCCAGCCGGACGACGGCGCCGGCCGCCGCGCCCAGGACGAGAAGGATCCACCAGCTCGGTTGCAGCAGGTAGTACACGAAGGCGAGGGAGATGAGCGAGCAGTAGACCGCCGCCGCCACGGACAGCACGAACTGGGGTTTGGCGGGTCCCGCCCGGTTGAGGCGGACCAGGAGGGCGATCAGTACGGATGCCCAGAGGAAGGCCTCCTCCTTGCCGAAAGTCAGGCTGACGGCGAGATCGTTGGCGAAGAGGAACCAGCCGTACTCCGTCAGTTCACTGATCGGGATGAAGAAGACGGGACGCTCCTCGGCCAGGTGGCTCGGCGAGAGATTCTCGTAACGCTCGAAGAGCAGCAGGAGCGTCAGCCCCACCGCGTGCGGGATGCCGGTCGCCAGGCCGACTGCCCGCCGCCGCAGAACCGTCGCCTTCGAAGGCTCTTCCTGTACGGGCGGTCGGGGCGGCAGCGGCGGCCGGGGAGGGAATGCCGGTACGGGCGGACCGGCGGGGTCGGGCCGGTCGCCGGGGTCTGCGGGGCGCTCGTCCATGGGCTCAACTTCCGTACTGCTCAGTGGAGTTCAAGGGTGCGCGCAGCGTACGCCCGGAGCGACGGGCGAACCAGTGGAGAGCTCGGCGCACGGGGGCGTACCCGGCGCGCACCGGGCGCTCCCTAGGACAGATTCGCCGCCCCGCGCAGCGTCGCCCCCACCCGGCGGGCCAGCCGGGCCGCGCGGCCGTCGCCGGGCTCCAGGGCCAGCAGGCCGCGCACCGCGGCGGCGGTCTGGGCGTCGGTCGTCGCGGAGGCGGCGAGGAGGGCGATCAGATGGTCGATGAGCCAGTCGCGCAGCTCCTCGGCGGGTGGCTGCTTGTTCTCGTCCAGCCAGATCAGCGAGGCCGCCTCGACCGCCGCGATCCAGGTGCGGACGAGCATCCGCAGCCGGGGTCCCGGGCGGGCGGCGGCGAGGTGGACCAGGATCTGGTCGGCGGCGGTGCGCCGGACCTCGTCCACGATCGCGGTCGTACGGGAGGTCTCGGCCATGCTGCCGCCGCGCAGCAGTGCGCTGAAGCCGGTGTCGCGCGCGTCCACGAAGGCGAGATACCGGTCGAGGAGCCGCGCAAGACGCTCCGTCGGCGGCCCGGACGGCGGCTCGGTCAGACATCGCCGCAGCTCGTCCGCCGCCGAGCGCAGGGCCGTCTCGTACAACTGCTGTTTCCCGCCCGGGAAGTAGCGGTAGACCAGCGGCCGTGACACCCCCGCCGCCTCCGCCACGTCGTCGAGGGAGACCTCCTCCGGCGGCTGGTGCGCGAAGAGCCTGAGCGCGGCGGTGAGCAGCTGCCCCCGGCGTTCCTCGACGCTCAGCCGTCGGTACGCACGGGTGGTCACGGGTGTCGTCATGCCTGAAAGCCTAGGGCTTGGCTATGACATCGAACGCCGTCGCCCCTGCTCACGCCAGCAGCCCCGAGCTTCTCCACAGCCGGCGGCCGGTCCCGCCCAACACCCCTATGTCATCGAGGAAATCGGTCAGCCGGCGCGCCCCCGAACGCATCACCTCGCGGCGGTGTCCGCTCGCGCGCACCTGGGCGACGGCCTCGCGCCGGTCTAGGCCCACCTCCGTGTACACCCGGGGGTTGATGAAGCAGACCGAGAAGACCCGCGCCGCCTCGCCGCAGCTCACCCGGGTCAACTCCCGTTCCCAGCGCGGCGCGGTCGCCATCTGGCGGCGCAACTCCTCCCGCGCGTACCGCACATGGCGTGCCTCCTCAACCACATGGATCCGGGTGATCCCCCGGATCAGCGGCTGGACCCGCTCGTCGGGGAAGGTCAGCCGCTGCATCCAGTCGAGGATCTCCTCGCCGAGCAGGGTGGCGGCGAAGGAGCCGGGGGTGGTGGAGACGGTCTTCAGGACGCGGGCGATGTCGTGGTAGCGCCGGGGGACGGGGTACGCGGGGGCGCCGACGCGCTCGATCATGCGGGCGAACATCATGGAGTGCCGACACTCGTCCGCGATCTCGGTGAGTGCGTAGCGGACGTGTTGGCTGGTCAGAGGCTTGTCATAGATGTGCCGGACCAGCAGCTGAATGAGGATGACCTCGAACCAGATGCCGAGCGAGGCCAGCGAGGCGGCCTCGTGCCGGGACAGGTCCCGGCGCTGTTCCTCGGGCATCAGCCGCCACAGCGGGGTGCCGTGGAGGGAGACCAGCTCCGGCGGGAGGAACCATTTGCCGTCCTCGAAGGGCGCGTCCCAGTCGAGCTCCCGGTCCGGGTCGAAGGAGTGCTTGGCGGAGGCCTCCAGCAGTCGGCGGGCGACCGTTTCGCGGTCGCGGAGCGGGCCGAGCGCGTCGTACCGGAGGCGTGGGTCGCGGGTGCCGGTGGTCGTCGTCATACGGGCGGCCCCTCGTGGGCGTCGGCCGGGGCGCGGGCGCGCCCCCGGTCATCCCTTATGAGACTCCCCGTCAGCAAGCTCGTCAACACCCGGCGAGAACCCGGCGAGAACCCGGCGAGAACCCGGCGGAAGCCCGGCGGGAAAACGCCCGGAGACCGCCCGGAGACCGTCCGCGCGCGGGACGGAAACGGCCCGGTTCCCGGCCGGGGCGACGGATGTACGGAGCGTGTCCGCTCCGGCAGCATGGCGTCATGACCTCGACCGTTACCCAGGCCAACCGTGAAGCCGCCCTCCGCAGCCTCCAGGGGCTCGCCCTCGGCGACGCCTTCGGGGAGCGCTGGTTCCCGCCCCTCCGGGACCCCGCCCGCGCGCTCGACGAGATCAGGGCCCGCCGTACCCCCGAGGAGCCCGACTGGCGCTGGACCGACGACACCGCCCTCGCGCTGGCGGTCCATCAGACGCTCTCGCGCTGCGGCGAGATCGACCAGGACCGGCTGGCCGCCGCCTTCGCCCGCGCCTACGAGGACGATCCGGCGCGCGGCTACGGGCAGGGGATGCGTCTCCTGCTGCCCCGGCTGCTGGCGGAGCCCGGGAGCTGGCGGACGCTCGCGCCCCGGCTCTTCGACGGCGGCAGCTTCGGCAACGGCGCGGCGATGCGGGTCGCCCCGCTCGGCGCCTGGTTCTCCGCCGACCCGGACCGCGCCGCCGCGCAGGCCGAACTCTCGGCCCGGGTCACCCACGCCCACCCCGAGGGCGTCGCGGGCGCGGTCGCGGTCGCCGTGGCCGCAGCGCTCTCCGCCCGCCACGCCCTCTCCGTCGACGCCGTCGCCGACCGCACCCCCCTCGGGACCGTCCACGACGGCCTCCGCCGCGCCGCCGCCCTCCCCCTCACCACCCCGCCCCACAAGGCCGCCGCCCTCCTCGGCAACGGCCGCCACACCCGCGCCGACGACACCGTCCCCTTCGCCGTCTGGACCGCCGCCCGCCACCCCCACGACCTCGAAGCCGCCCTCTGGTCCACCGCCGAGGCCCTCGGTGACACCGACACCACCTGCGCCATCACCGGCGGCATCGTCTCCTCCGCCACCGGCGTCGACTCCGTCCCCCCGGCCTGGCTCGCCCGCCGCGAGGCACTCCCCGAGTGGTGAGGGCGTCAATGTGTGCGAGTCTCGCTCACCCGTATGGGCGGCTTTATGGCATCTCTCCTGGGTACGCTGGCACTGCCAGGCAGACTCCGTCGCATGGGAGCAATCATGAGCGCCGCACGCGAGTACGTGCACCACGAGCACGTCGAGTGGCTGCGGCCGCCGGGCGGCGGCTGGACAGCGGACGACCTCGACAAGCTTCCGAATCTTCCTCCGCACACGGAGCTGATCGACGGGAGCCTCATCCTCATGAGTCCGCAGACTCGATTCCACACGCGCACCATCCACTACCTGGTGCACGCGCTGATGTCGCAGGTGCCGGAGGAGTGGGAGGCGATCGCGGAGATGACAGTCAGGCTGGACGAGAGGAATCGTCCCGAGCCGGACGTGCTCGTCGTTTCGGTGGACGCGGACACGGGCGCACGGCAGACCTCGTTCAACCCTGAAGACGTCCTTCTCGCCGTCGAGGTGGTCTCCGCCGACTCCATCGAGCGCGACCGCGAGGTCAAGCCCCACAAGTACGCCCGCGCGGGCATCCCGCACTTCTGGCGTGTGGAGGAGAGCGACGGCCTTCCCGTCGTGCACGTCTACGAACTCGACCCGGCCGCCAAGTCGTACAGCTTCATGGGAATTCACCACAAGCAGCTCAAGCTTGAACGTCCATTCCCCCTGGACGTCGATCTGTCCACGCTGAACCCCCGTCCCCGCCCCCGCCCCACCCCGTAACCCTCACCTCCGCAGCCCCGCCTCCATCACCGCCCGGGCGATCGGGGCCGCGCTGCCGCCGCCGCTGATGTGGCCGCGGACGGCTTCGGCGTCCTCGACGACGACGGCGACGGCGACGGAGGGTTGGACGGAGTCGGGTCGCTGGGCCCAGGAGATGAACCAGGCGTAGGGGGTGCCGGAGTTGCTGAGGCCGTGTTGGGCGGTGCCGGTTTTGCCGCCGACGGTGGCACCGGGGATGGCGGCGGAGGAGCCGGTGCCCTGCTCGACGGCGGAGATCATGAGGCGTTGGAGCTGGTGGGCGGTGGAGGGGGTCATCGCCTGCTGGTAGGAGCGCTGGTGGGCCTGGGTGACGGTGCGGGTGCCGCCGCCGGAGGTGACACGGTCCACGAGGTAGGGGTGTTTGAGGGCGCCGCCGTTGGCGACGGCGGCCGAGACCATCGCCATCTGGAGGGGGGTGGCGGTGGTGTTGAACTGGCCGATGGAGGAGAGCGCGAGCTGGTCCACCGACATATGGGTGTCGAAGTTCGAGGGGACGACGGCCGAGGGGATCCTCAGAGTGTGGTCGTTGAAGCCGAACCGGCGGACCGCCGCGAGCATTCCGGGCCCTCCGACGCGTACGCCCAGCTCGGCCATCACGGTGTTGCAGGACCACTGGATGGCGTACGCGAGCGAGGCGTCGCCGCAGCCGTCCGCCGCGTCGGGGAGGGTGGTGCGGGTGCCGGGCAGGAGATACGGGTCGGGGGTGCCGGTGGGGGCCTCGGGGTCCGTGACCACGCCCGCGTCGAGCGCGGCGGCGGCCGTCACGATCTTGAAGGCGGAGCCGGGCGGATAGGTCTGCCGGATCGCCCGGTTCAGCATGGGCTGGGTGGGCAGGGCATTGAGCCGCGCCCACTCCTCGCGTACCGCCCGCCCGGTGCCGGAGAGGACGCCGGGGTCGTACGAGGGGCTGCTCACCAGCGCGAGAATCCGGCCGGTGGAGGGTTCGAGGGCGGCCACCGCGCCGCGTTTGCCGCCGAGTCCCGCGTACGCGGCCTTCTGCATCGCCGGTTCGAGGGTGGTGACGACCCGCCCGCCCGCGGGCCGGCCCCGGCTGAGGTCGTTCCAGAGCGGGAACGGGGAGAGCAGCGGGTCCGTGCCCGAGAGCATCGGGTCCTCGGCGCTCTCCACCAGGGTGGTGCCGTACGTCTGCGAGGAGAACCCGGTCACCGGCGCGTACAGCGGGCCGTCGGTGTAGGTGCGTTCGTAGCGCAGCTGCTGGCCGCTGTCCCGGGAGCCGGTGACCGGCCGGCCGCCGACCAGGATGTCGCCGCGCGGCTCGGCGTAACGGGCGATGACCGAGCGCCGGTTGGCCGGGTTGCGGTCCAGCGAGCCGGCCTCGATGAGCTGCACCCGGGCCGCGTTGAGCAGCAGTGCGGCCAGCAGGACCAGACAGAGCGCGGCGGCGCGCCGGGCATGGCGGATCACCGGCGCTCTCCCGCCGCGAGGACCAGGGGCCCGCTCGCCTCGGGCAGCGGTCTGCGGGCCGAGTCGCTGACCCGGATCAGCAGCGCCACGATGACCCAGTTGGTGACGACGGAGGAGCCGCCCTGCGCCAGGAAGGGCATCGCCATGCCGGTGAGCGGGATCAGCCCGGTCACTCCGCCGGTGATCACGAAGACCTGGAGCGCGACGATGGAGGCGAGCCCGACGGCGAGCAGCCGCCCGAAGGGGTCGCGCAGACAGAGCCCGCACTTGTAGCCGCGGGCCACCAGCAGCGCGTACAGCAGCAGGATCCCGCTCAGCCCCGCCAGCCCCAGCTCCTCCCCGGCGGTGGCGAGGACGAAGTCCGACTTGGCGGCGAAGCCGATCAGGGTGGAGTGCCCGAGCCCGAGCCCGGTGCCGAGCATCCCGCCCGCGCCGAACGCGAACAGCGACTGGGCGACCTGGCTGGGGCCCTCGCCCGCCTCGATGGAGGCGAAGGGGTTCAGCCAGTCCTCGACCCGCCCGTGCACATGGGGCTCCAGTGTGCCGACGGCGAAGGCCCCGGCCGCGGCGAGGGTGAGCCCCACCGCGATCCAGCCGGTCCGGCCGGTGGCGACGTAGAGCATCACCACGAAGAGCCCGAAGAAGAGCAGCGAGGTGCCCAGGTCCCGTTCCAGCACCAGGACGCCCACGCTGATCAGCCAGATGGCGGCGATGGGCCCCAGCACCCGGCCGGTCGGCAGCTGGAGCCGCCAGAAGCGGCGGCCCGCGAGGGCCAGGGTGTGATGGTTGGCGGCGAGATACGCGGCGAAGAAGACGGCCAGCAGGATTTTGGCGAACTCGCCGGGCTGGAAGGAGAGTCCGCCGACCCGGATCCAGATCCGCGCGCCGTTCACGGCGGGGAAGAAGATCGGCACGGTCATCAGCACCAGCGCCGCGGCGACCGAGAGATAGGCGTACCGCTGGAGCACCCGGTGGTCGCGGAGCACCGCGACGACGGCGATGAACAGCGCGATGCCGAGCGTGGACCAGATCAGCTGGGCGGGGGCGGCGACCGACTCCGGGGTCTCCAGATCGAGCCGGAAGATCAGCACCAGCCCGAGGCCGTTGAGCAGCAGCGCGATGGGCAGCAGCAGCGGATCGGCGAAGGGGGCGCACAGCCGTACGGCGAGATGCGCCAGGAGCGCGAGCGCGGCCAGCCCCGCGCCGTGGCGCGGCATGTCCGGGGGCACGGCGTGATCGCGGGTGACGCCGACGATCGTGTAGCCGAGGACGGTGATGAGGACGGCGCCGATCAGGAGGGAGAGTTCGACGCCGCGCCGCTTGGGCAGGCGGGGGGCGGGCGGGGGAGCGTCCGCGGCCCTCGTCGTTGCGGTCATGCTGCGCAACGTAGCAAGCCCGCATGCTTATGTCCCTGATGTTCCCTATGCGCCTTGCGTCATGCCTTGCGTCATGCCGTGCGTCGGCTGTGCCGGACACGAGTGGGCCAGCTTCACCCGGGCCACCGCCCCGCCCTCCGCCGCGTTCAGGAACCGCAGCTCCGCGCCGATCACCGCCGCCTGCCCCGCCGCGATCGTCAGCCCCAGACCGTGCCCCTTGCCGCTGCCGCCCTCGGTGCGGAACCGCGCCGGACCGTGCTCCAGCAGATACGCCGGATAGCCCGGCCCCCGGTCCTCGACCGTCACCACCGGACCGTCCACGGTCAGCACCACCGGCCCCCGCCCGTGCCGGTGCGCGTTGACGACCAGATTCCCCAGCACCCGCTCCAGCCGCCGCCGGTCGGTCTCCACGGCGGTGTCCCGCACCACCCGCACCTCGGTCTCCGTGCCCGAGGCCCGCACCACCCGCTCGGCCAGCCGCCCCAGCTCGTACACGTCCAGATCGACCTTCTCCCGGCCCGCGTCCAGCCGGGAGATCTCCAGCAGATCCTCGGTCAGGGAGCGCATCGTCCGCACCCGGTCCCGCACCAGCTCCGCGGGCCGCCCCTCCGGCAGCAGCTCGGCGGCGGCCGACAGACCGGTCAGCGGGGTGCGCAGCTCGTGCGCCACGTCCGCGGTGAAACGCTGCTCGCTCAGCAGCTTGCTCTGGAGCGAGGACGCCATCGTGTCCAGCGCCCCGGAGACCGTCGCCACCTCGTCCTGCGGCCTGCTGGGATCCGCGGTCCTGGGGTCGTTCACCCGGGCGTCCAGATCGCCCGCGCTGATCCGCCGCGCCACCTGCGCGGTCAGATGCAGCCGACGGGTCACCCGGGTCACCGCGAACGCGCCCACCAGCAGCGTCGCCCCGATCGCCAGCACCGAGGAGCCCACGATCGCGTGGTCGAGACCGGTGATCGTCCGGGCGCTCAGCGTGTAGTCGATCCGCACTGAAAGCGCCCGCCCGTCGGCCGGGCCCGCCGCCCACATGGTCGGACGGTCCCGATGGGTGCTCACCATCGTGCCGTGCTCCCCGCGCAGCGCCAGCTCGCGCAGCGCGTCGGGCAGCCCCGGCGGATTCACCCCCGCGTACGGGGGCAGCGGCTCGCCCGCCTCGTACGCCTCGGTGACCTCCGCCAGCTTGCCGAGGGCCTTCTCCCGGGCCCGGTCCACCGTCTGGGTCGTCACCGCCGCGTGCACCAGGGCCCCCAGCAGCGCGGCGAGGGCGCAGCACATCACCGTGATGAAGAGCGCGGCCTTCCAGGTGAGCGTCGCCGTCCAGCGGGGCAGCGAGAGCCGGGGCAGGCGGGCGCGGCGGGCGGTCCGTCTCACCGCCCCTCCGCCGGGGGGCCGGAGGATGCCTTGGGGGCCGGGGGGCGCTCGGCGGAGCGCGGCTTCACCCGGACGATCTCGTCACTCGTCTGGAGCATCGCCTGATGCCGGCCGTCCCAGGACCAGGCCGTGCGGTACTCGTACCCGGGGATCCCGGCCGAGACCGAGCGCAGAATGATGTCCCGGCCCGCCAGCTGCACGCTCACCAGCTGGTCGGAGGTGGCCATGATCCGCGTCAGCCGGCCCTTCGCGTCGGGCATGTAGCAGCGGACCGCCGTCTGCTGCTCCGGCATGGTGATCCCGATGATCAGTTCCTCGCGGCCGTCGCCGGTCAGATCGCGGTGGTACGGCACGAGCACCGGGCACGACCTCGGCTTCTTCCCGCAGTCGCGGAGCTTGGCCGAGGTCTGCTGGTAGATCCCGTCGATGCCGCGCCTGCCGTCGGGGCCGACGGTCTCCTCGGCCCGCAGCACGGCGACCGGATCCAGTCCGCGCACCCCGCCCGAGGGCACCTTCACGCCCCGGACCAGCGCGGTGTCCGCCTCGCCGTAGTCGTACGGCGGCGCGGTGACCGGCGGCAGCCCGGGCCACAGCCGTACGGGGCCGGTGGCCGTCGACGTCGGCCCGGCGCTCTTCACCCGGCCCGCGTCGCCGCAGCCCGCCAGCACGGCGACGGCGGCCGTCACCCCGAGCAGCGCGGCGTACGGAGGTCGGGGCGGGCGCGGGCGCAAGGCTCTCCTCGTCGGATGGACGGCCGGTCGGTCCGTCCACCATATGCGCAGGGAGATTTCGGAAACGTCGCGCACCGCCCGGCACCCCGCCGGGCCGGGCCCCGGCGCGTCAACGCTGGTACGGATTGCCCCCCTGCGGACCCCGCGGCCCCTGCGGCCCCTGGCCGTAACCCTGGCCCTGCCCCTGGCCGCCTGCCGCGAAGCCCTGTGCCCCCGGAGCCGAGGGGCCGGAACCGGAGAGCCCGGGCCCGGCCGCGCTCTGCGCCAGCAGCTGGTCCGCCTCCTCCTGGCTCGCCTTCCGCTCGGCGCCGCAGAACGTGCACTGCGTCGCGAACTTCGTGGAGACGGGGAACAGCGGCACGAAGAACAGCGTGAACTTGGTGATCCGCTTGCGCAGCGTGTGCGCGGCCGGGTTGCCGCAGAAGCCGCACACGAAGGTGAGTATCGCCAGCTGGTGGATGTACCCCTTGGTACCGAAAATGATCATGCGCCCGGTCTCTCCCTCGTCAGCGCCCGCCGGCACAGGGCCAGCAGCCTCTCGTCCCTCACGATGTCATGGCTGCCGTATCCCCCGTCCACGGCGTTGTGACGCCTCGGCCGGGACAGCTCGGCGCTCAGCACCCGCTCCGCGCCCTCGGCGCACTCCGCGACCGGCGGGCCCGCGGTCCACGCCCGCTCCGCCAGCCGCTCGGCTATCGGCACCCTGGTGAACGGCATCGCGCCCCACGAGCTCCGCAGCAGCCGCCAGGCGGGCTCCGGATAGTCGGTCACCCGCCACAGCGCCAGCGCCCCGTCCACCCGGGTCCAGGGATCGGAGGCCCGCAGCAGCAGCCGCAGCTCGGGGAAGGCCGGATTGGCGGTGAGACCCATCGACCCCAGCGTGCAGGCCGCCGAGCGGCGCGTCCCGGAGTCCGCCGAGGCCAGCGCCGCGCGCAGCGTCGGCAGCACGGCGTCCGCGTCGCCCTCCACCGCCCATAACGCCGTCGCGACCTTCACCCCGAACCCCCCGGGCAGCAGGGGAGCGCGGCCGAGCAGCGCCCGCAGATCGGGCACCGCCTCCCCGGCGGCCGGGCCGAAGGCGGCGAGCGCCCGCAGCACCAGCTCCTCCACCCACTCCCTGCGGTACTCGGGAGCGCCGCGCAGTATGCGCAGCACCTCCGGCAGCGCGTCCACCGCCCGCAGCGCCGTGAGCCCGTACAGCAGCGGCCCCGCGACGTCGTAGAGCCGGTGGTCCAGCCGGGTCTCGGCCAGCCGGCCGCGCAGCGCGGGGGCGAGCGGGGCCGCCGCCGGGCCCAGATGGTCCAGCACATAGCCGAGATCCTGCGGGGCCTCCGGCAGCTCCAGCATCCGCCCCAGCACCGGCACCACCCGCGCGTCACCGGCGCGGGCGAGCGCCGCCACCGCGCTGCCGAGCATCCGGGGCCCGCTCGCCCACTCCTGCACCCAGTGCGAGGGCTCGGCGCTCACGAACTCCGCGAGCGCGTCCGTGGCGGGCGCGGCCAGCTTGAACAGCTCCCCGAGCGCGGTGGCGGCGGCGTTCGCCAGCCGGGGCTCCGCCGCGTCGAGCTGCTCCCCGATCAGGCCGATCAGCTCGCCGTACTCGCCGCGCCAGGAGCGCAACAGCCCGCTGCTCATCCGGATGGCGTCGATCCGCTGGGCGGGGTCGGGGCTGCGCAGCTGTCCGGCGAGGAGGGCGGTGCGCTCGGCGACCCGGTCGCCGAGGCCGGAGTGCAGGGTACGGAGGAGATCGCCGGTCCACGGCGCGCGCGGCCCGCCCTCCCCGCCCCTGTCCGTGCCCTCGCCGGCTTCCCCGTGAGCGGGCCCGGTCTCCGCCCCGGCCTCCCGCAGCAGGCCCATCACCCCCGGCACCACATCGGCGGGCAGCGCCTGCGGCGCGCACCGGGCGAGCTGGGCGAGCGCGGAGAGCCGGAGCCCGGCGTCGTACGAACCCCGGGCGTCCCAGGCTCCCGGGGTGCCCGGGGGCACGGTTTTACATGGGGCCGGGCCGGAAGCGGGGCCGGGAGTCGGGCCCGGTGCCGGCTCGTAGGGCAGATGGGCCAGCTCGATCAGCCACTCGACCACCTCGGAGGCGAGCCTGCCGTGCCGCAGCGCTATCCGCCCGGCCGCCTCCACACAGGCGAACCGCACCTCGGAGTCCTGTTCGATCTTCAGCCGCTCGCGCAACAGGCCGAGTACCAGATCCGGTTCGCCGTGCAGGGTGGCGAGCGCCAGCGGGGCGGTGAGCCGCACCCCCCGGTCGTCCGAGTCGAGGAGCGCGAGGAAGACATCGGCCCCCGCCGTCACCGCCGAAGAGGCCATGGCGTAATTCGCCGCGTACTCGAACTCCTCGTCATCCGGGTCGAGTTCTTCGTCTCCGTCCAGATCGATCCCGCCGATGCTGGTCAGCAGCTCGACAATGCCCCCGCGATCCTGGATCGCGGGATCCGCCGCCAATTCGAGCAGGAACGGTATACAGGCCAATGTCGCGTCGTACACATCGCCTTGATGATGAACCGCGCCGTACATACCGTCGAGCGCGGCCTCGCGCTCCGCCGGATCGGCGGACGCCAGGCCCCTCAGCAGGCCCGGCACATCATCCGCCGGTCCATAGGCATGCTCCAGCGCGGCCCAGTCGACCTCGTCGATTCCCCCGAACACGCCGCCCCCTCCCAAGAGCCGTGCGAAACTCTTCCGCGCTCGGAACGAGCTGTCGTGACCGAGTGCTTGGGGAGAGTGTGCACCACTCCCAGGACATCGAGGGGATATTGCCCAGAAGGCCCCCGGCCTGATTTCATGGTCGATAGCGTCTGTCGTCGGATCGGGGCATCGTGCGTATGGGCAGCACGCTATGCCGCGAATAAGTCCGTACCAACAAATGCCGGGTCCCGGCGCGGCCGGTCCCTCAATCGGTGCTTCGCAGTCGGTATTCCTGAAGGGTGGCTTCCGTGGTGTCCCGGACGGAGACCGCGGTGAGACCGGCGGTCGCGGCGAGGGACTCGAAGCCCTCGCGGCTGTGCCAGTGGATCGTCCAGGGGCGGTCGACGACGGTGCTTCCGCCGCCGTGGTGCCGCTCGTAGCGCAGCAGCGTCGTCTGGGTGCGCGCGGACTCGTCCCGCTCCTCGGACACCACCGACACCCGCAGTTCGGCGCCGTCGTCGGCGGTGGCGGTGCGTACCCGGCCGAACTGTTCGGCGGGGGTGGGCGAGGGGACGAACAGGGGCACGAGGGCGGTGCCCCCCTCGGCGAGATGAGCGCGGACGCCCCGGAGGGCGGCCAGCGCGGTGGCGTCGTCGGGGAGGAGATTGAAGGTCGGCCCGGCGAGAAAGACCGCGCGGTAGCGGCGCGGCAGGTCGAGCGCCTCCATCCGCTGGTGGTGGACGGTGACGTCCAGGCCCTCCGCCCGCGCCCGGCGGCGACATCGGTCCAGCATGTCCGCCGAGGAGTCGACGCCCTCGACATCCAGTCCGAGCCGGCGCAGACCGAGCAGGGGATCGCCGTCCCCGCACCCGAGTTCGAGCGCCGGAGCGCCCGCCTCCTGGACGAACGCCGCGTAGGGGGCCGGGTCCTGGGACACCGCTTTCAGCGGTCCGTACAGTTCGGCGACGATACCGGTGTAGAAGTCAGCTGGATCCACGGCCCGCACTTTACGCTTCAACCAGGTGGCCGTCGCCGTCATTTTCGGCCCCGAATCAGAGGCCGTCGTCCGTCTCCGCGCCGCTCGTGTCGTCCGCGCCGCCCGTGTCGTCCGTACCACTCGTGTCGCCCGTGGCGTCCGCGTCGAGGTCCTGCGGCAGCCGCAGCCGTACCACCGAGGTCGTGCCGTGCCGGGTGGTGCGCTGTTCGACCTCGGCCATCAGCCCCGGCTCCACCGGCAGATAGGCGATGGCGCCGATCCCGAGGGCCATCGCCCGGGGCGGCTCGCCCGGCACCGCCGCGAGCGGGGGCAGGGCGGCCGCCGCCTGCGGCCGCAGCGCCGGGGCCAGCGGACTCGTCACCACCGGGGCGTCGTCGTCCGGCACGGTCACCACCAGGGCCGCCGGGCGCTCCGCCGGGCCGGTGAAGCCGATGACCGCCGCGTCGCGCACGGCGGTGTGCCGCAGCTTCCGCCAGGCCCGGGCCCCGCCCGGATGGGTCTGGTACGTCTGGTCCAGCCGCTTGATCACCAGCCCCTCGACGCCGATCGCGGGCAGCGAGGCGTACCAGCTCACCGCCTCCTCCGGGTCCAGGGTCATCGGCACGGCCTGGAGCGGCGGCCCGAGCGGGGCCAGCAGCGCCACCAGCCGCCGCCGTCTCGCCTCGTACGACAGGCCCCGGACATCCTCGCCGCCCTCCGCGAGCAGATCGAAGGCGGCGTACGAGGCGGGCAGCCGGCGCGCCAGCGCGGGCGCGCGCCCCGGGGTCGCGGTGGCGCGCCGCTGGACGGCGGCGAAATCCGTACGCCCGCCGGTCCAGACGACCACCTCGCCGTCGAGCACCGAGCCCTCCGGCAGCGCCCGCCCCGCCTCCGCCAGATCCGGGAACGCGCCGGTGACGATCCGCCCGGAGCGCGCCTGGAGGACCGTCTCCCCGCCCACCCGGAAGATCAGCATCCGGTGGCCGTCGAATTTCGGCTCGTACGCGAGGTTCGCGCCGCGCGGCAGCACGCTGACCGCCTCCGCGCGGGCCACCCGCAGCGGCGGCCGGAGCGGCGAGTCGGGGCGGGTGGCCGGATTCATGGCAGCGGCCGGGCCCGGCCGGGGTCGGCCAGCGGGGCGAAGAGATCGCCGTACCGCTCCAGCCGGGGGGCGAGATCGGCGAGCGAACAGCTCAGATTCCGGCGGTCCGCCACCTCTTCCCAGGTCAGCGGCGTGGAGACGGTCGGCTCGGCACGGGCCCGCAGGGTGTAGGGCGCGGCTGTGGTCTTCGCGGCGGCGTTCTGGCTGTGGTCGACGAAGACCTTCCCGGGCCGCAGGGCGCGCGCCATCCGGTGCAGCATCAGCCGGGGCAGCGCGGCCTCCCCCTCCACGGCGAGGGCCTTCGCGTACGCGGACACCTCCCGGGAGCCGGTCGGGGTGATCGGCACCATCAGATGCAGCCCCTTGGAGCCCGAGGTCTTCACCCAGGCTTCGAGCCCGTCCGCCGCCAGCCGCTCCCGCAGCCACAGGGCGGCGGCGCAGCAGTCGGCGGCGGTGGCGGGCGGGCCGGGGTCGAGATCGAGGACGAGCCGGTCGGCGACGCCGGGCCGTCCGGCCCGCCACTGCGGGGTGTGGAACTCCACCACCAGGTTCGCCGCCCACATCAGCGACGGGAGATCGTCCACCACGATCTGGCGCGCGCCCGGGTCCTCCGAGCGGGGCACGGGGGTGGTCCGTACCCACGATGGCGTACCGGGCGGCGGATTCTTGGTGAAGAACAGCTGGCCCCCGGGCCCGTCCGGATACCGCAGGAAGGAGACCGGCCGGTCACGGAGGTGGGGGAGCAGCGCATCGGCGGTGAGGGCGTAGTAGTGCAGCATCTCGCCCTTGGCGGTGCCGGTCGCGGGGTGGATGACCTTGTCGAGATTGCTGAGCGCCAGCCGCCGCCCGGCCACCTCGGTGATCGGCGTCATACGATGAGAATCCCACGAATAAGGATTTTTCGGAGGAGAGGGATTAATGGTGCGATCCATTTGGAACGGCGCTATCTCCTTCGGCCTGGTCAGCATCCCGATCAAGCTGGTCAACGCCACCGAGAACCACTCCGTCGCCTTCCGCCAGATCCACACGGCCGACGGCGGCCGGATCCGCTACCGCAAGGTCTGCGAGCTGGAGGAGAAGGAGATCCCGTCGGCCGAGATCGGCAAGGGGTACGAGGACGTGGACGGGTCGATCATCCCGATCACCGACGAGGATCTGGCGGCGCTGCCCCTGCCGACGGCCAAGACGATCGAGATCGTCGCCTTCGTCCCCGCCGCCTCCATCGACCCGCTCCAGATGGACGCCGCCTACTATCTCTCCGCCAACGGCGTCCCCGCCGCCAAGCCCTACACCCTGCTCCGCGAGGCCCTCAAACGGAGCCAGAAGGTCGCCCTCGCCAAGTTCGCCCTCCGGGGCCGGGAGCGCCTGGGCATGCTCCGTGTCGTGGACGACGTGATCGCCATGCACGGCCTTCTCTGGCCCGACGAGATCCGCCGCCCCGAGGGCATCGCCCCCGAGTCCGAGGTGACCGTCCGCGACGCCGAACTCGATCTCGCGGACGCCCTGATGGACACCCTCGGCGAAGTCGACATGTCCTCCCTCCACGACGACTACCGCGAGGCCGTCGAATCCATGATCGCCGCCAAGGCCGACGGCGGCGCGGCCCTTCCCGCCGCGGCCGGCGAGGAGCCCGGCGACGGGCAGGTCATCGACCTCATGGCGGCGCTGGAGAACAGCGTGCGGGCCGCCAGGCAGTCGCGCGGGGGCGACGGGGACGGCGACGGGGCGCGGGTCGCGGAGGTGACGCCGATCAAGGGCCGGGGGAGCGGCTCCGGCGGGGGAGCGGGGGCGAAGAAGACGATCACCGCGAGGAAGACCGCGGCCAAGAAGGCCGCACCGAAGAAGTCGACCGCGACGAAGAGCACGAAGAGCACGAAGAGGGCGGAGACCGCGGAGAGCGCGGAGAGCGCGGAGAGGAAACCCGCGGCCACGAAGACCACGTCGGCGGCGGCGAAGAAGCCCGCCAAGAGCGTCAAGACCGCCAAGAAGGCGGTCAGGAAGACCTCCGGCCGCCACGCCTCCTAGCCAAGGTCCTGGTCCGGTACCGGAGGCGGCGGTTCGCCCCGGCCCTTATGGTCGGAGGCATGGCTGTTCAGCGTATGGACAACGTCGGCATCGTCGTGGACGACCTGGACGCGGCCGTCGCGTTCTTCGCCGAGCTGGGCATGGAGTTGGAAGGCACGGCACGGATCGAAGGACTCTGGGCGGACCGCACCGTCGGTCTCGACGGCATCCTGAGCGACATCGCGATGCTGCGGACCCCGGACGGCAGCGGCAGGCTCGAACTGGCGAAGTACCACACCCCCGCGGCCGGCCGCCCCGAGCCCGCGGCCCCGCCCCCCAACACACTGGGCCTGCACCGCGTCATGTTCGCCGTCGACGACATCGACGACACCCTCGCCCGTCTCCGTACTCACGGCGCCGAACTCCTCGGCGAGGTGGCCCGCTACGAGAACGCCTACCGCCTCTGCTATCTCCGGGGCCCCGCGGGCATCGTCCTCGCCCTCGCCGAACAGCTCGGCTGACTGCCGACTGCCGACTGCCGACTGCCGACTGCCGACTGCCGACGGGCCGACTGCCGACGGGCCGACTGCCGACGGGCCGACCCCCGACGGCTAACCGTCGACGACGAACCGCTCGACCCCGGTGTCGGTGAGCGAGTCCAGCGAGTCGAGCTGCTCGGCGGCGAGGAGCAGCTCTCCGTACTCCGCCCGGAGAACCGGGAGCCGGTAGTACTCGATCACCCGTCCGATCTCGTCCATGGCCATCTCGGTCTCGTCGTTCTCCGTCAGCTCCATGACCGACGACAGCGCCCCCACCGGCAACGGCCGGCCCGCGAGGCGGCGCGCCATGCGCGAGGCGACGGAGCGGATGATCGCCCCGGCCGGATCCAGGGGGTGCTTACCGGGTGGCTGCGGGGGGCTCATACGCGGAGACTCTACTCGCCGGCACGGCGTGTGATCAGGTCGCTGATGTGCCCTTCGGAGTCGACGAGGACATCCAGGCGGGTGGGCGTCGGCAGGTCTCCGTCCCGGTGCCGCCAGCTGACCAGCCAGCCGGGGGACGATTCCTCGCCGAGGCGCTCGACGTCCATGACCGATCGCCTCAGCCCCCACGGGGCGAATCGCTCGGCGTAGGCGAGGGCGACACGCTCCGCCTCCTTGTGCGTTCTGACGGGTCCGCTGGCGCCCGGTACGGGGAAGGCGTGCCCTTCCTCGACCCGCCGGGGGATCAGGTTCACCGTGAAATGCTCAAGGTCGGGCCATGACAACTCGGCGGACCCGGCGGCGAAATGAGCGGTGACCGTTCCGGTGCCCGCCTCCCCGTTCGTGAAGTCGACGCCCGTGATCGGGTAGCGGTCTCCGAAGGACCGTCTCAGGGCCTCGCCGACGGCGGCCTTCTGCGCGGGGCTCGCCGAGGCGAGGGTCATCGTCCGGTCCCAGACGGTGACATTCACCCATGCCGCCCACGAGGCCCCCAGGAGGACGAAGGCCACCCCGCAGGCGGCCAGCGCGTAGCGCGGCGTCGGGGCACAGGGTCTTCTGCGCATCCTGTTGACCACGACCCCCAGGCCCACCCCGCAGATCGCGCCGAAGGTGTTCGCGACGAGATCGCTGGGGTCGCAGCCGCCGGTGAGGGGCGACGTCAGTACCTGGACGGTCTCGATCGAGACGGGCAGCACCAGGGCGAGGCAGGCCATGAGGGCGACCCGGCGGGTGGCCAGGACGCCCAGGAATCCGAAGGGGACGAACATCGCCGCGTTGAGTCTGCCCTCCAGGTGCCGGAAGGGTTCCAGCACGTCCCTGTCGATGACGCACCGCAGATCGGTCGCGCCGCCCGTGGTCCAGAGCGTCAGCGAGAGGACCGCGGTGGTGCAGGCCACCCACAGGGCCGTGACCACCGGACGATCGCCCCGGGCGCGGGCGGCCCGGTGGGCGAGGGCTCCGGCGAGGAGGGTGAGTACGAGGGCGAGGGCCACGAATTCTCCGTGGTCCCGAAACACAGCGGTCAGCATGGCGAAGGTGTTCTCACAGAAGAGGGTAGGTCCGTTGCCGCACAGAGCGGCGGCCCATCGGATAAGTCTCCGATGGGCCGCCCTCGTTCGCCGGTCTCCCGGCGCTCAGTCAGTTGTACAAGTAATGCGTGTGGTTACTTGCCGAGGTAGGCGTTGTAGACCGTGAAGGAGGACTTGCCGCCCTTCTTGTCGGCGACCTCGGCGCGGTACGCGATGCCCTTGCCCTTCGCCGGGTTCTTGACGCTGACCTTGCCCTTGGTGACGGTCAGCTTCTTCCAGGTCTTGCCCTGGTCGTAGGAGACCTTGACGGTGAGGGACTTGAGGTTCTTGCCCGCGGCCGGGCCGTGGACGGTGACGGGCACCGACTGGGTCTTGCCGGCCGGGACGGTGCTGTCCAGGCCCACCTTGGCACCGAAGTGCGCGGTGGAGAGAAGCACCTGGGACGACTTGTTGGCCGCGGGCTTCTTGGAGCGGAAGGTCCAGCTGGCGTCGATGCGGCTGGCGACCGCGCCGGCCTTGGCGTCGCGCTTCTGGGAGGTGGCGAGGGTGTACTCGGCGTCGGCCGCGCCCACCTTGAAGGTCTTCTCGCCGTACAGCGGGTCGTTGTTCTCGCCGACCTTGGTCTTGCCGCGGTGCAGGGTGGTCTTGGCCGAGGAGAGGCCCGACCAGCCCGCGTGGCCCGCGCCGTCACCGAAGACCGGGACCGATCCGGCCAGCTCGTTGCCCTCGCGGAAGACGCCGAACTCCTTGCCGACGACCGGGCCGTGGACGCCGGTGTTGAAGTTCTCGGAGTAGGTCTTGCCCGCCTTGTACGCGGTGGAGGGGATCTGGTACCCACCGTCGTAGATCGGCCAGCCGTCGGGGTCGACACCGCCGATCTGGTTGTAGTTCACATTCCACTCCACCTTGGAGTCGGTGGAGAGGTGAACCGTCCGGGTGCCGGGCGCCTTGACCGGACCGGCGGAGGAGACGCTGCCGCCGGAGCCCGGCAGGTAACCCCAGAACCGCAGCTCGGCCTGCTTGTTCTTGGCCGAGGAGCCGAGTCCGGCCTTGAAGGTGGCCAGGTCGGCGGCCTTGTAGTGCTTGGTGTATCCGGCCGAGACCTTCTTCGTCTTGCCGCCGGAGACAGTGTTGTACTCCGTGCTCCCGCCGACCAGCCACTGGGTGGAGAAGGTCTGGGAGAGCGAGCCGTCCGTCACCTCGGGGCCGAGGTGGGCGGTCCGGAACTGGTCGAAGCTGTCGGCGAAGTAGCCGCTGCCGTAGCCGCCGTCCTTGAAGTCCAGGCTGTACTCGAAGACGCCGAACGAAGCCTTGGCCTTGGCGTCCGGCACCTTGATGTCGACCGGCTTGGCGACACGGGCGTCGATGTTGAGCGTCGTCTTCTTGTTGACGTTCAGCTTGGGCTGGACGAGGACGTCGACGCCCTTGGTCCAGCTCTCCGGGTCGACCACGACGATGCCGTCGACGACGTACTCGCCCTTGGGCACCCGGATGGTCTGCTCGCCCGACGGGTCGCTGACGTCGTACCAGCGGCCCTCGTTGGCGAAGTTGAAGAGGCTGGTGCGGCCGTTGGGCGCGGGCTTGCCGTCGCGGCCGGTGTGCTTGACGGTCACGTCGTACGACTCGACCTCGCGCTCGACCGCGGCGGCCGTGCGGACGCTCTGGCCGCCGCCCGTCGCGACGACGGTCGCCGAGTAGTGGCCGTCGACCGTGCCGCCGAGGCGGGTGTTGGCCGTCAGATCGACGGTCGCGGTGCCGCCGGCCGGGACGGTGACCTTGTTCGAGCCGAGGGTGAAGAAGCCGGCCGGGGCGGGCTTGCCCTTCGGGTCGGTCGCCGTGGCCGAGACGTCCAGGGTGACGTCCGCGGTGCCCAGGTTGCGGTAGGTGACCTGCTTGGTGACGGGCTTGTCATCGGTGTGCGGCCACTGCTGCACCCCGAAGCTCAGCGACACCGGCTCGGCGATCACGGTCTGCTTGATGGCCTGGTCGACCGCGATACGGCCCGAACCCTGCTGGAAGGCGCTGTACTTGCCGCCCTTGGCGGAACCGGCCAGCGCGCCCTTGATCTGCGCGGGCTTCCACGTCGGGTGCTGCTGCTTGAGCAGCGCCGCCGCGCCGGCCGCGTGCGGGGCCGCCATCGACGTACCCGAGATCGAGAAGTATCCGGCGGGCTTCTCGCCGACCTCCTTGGCGATCAGGCTGCCGGGGGCGGAGGCGGCGGTGGTGTCCACACCGGGGGCGGTGACGTCCGGCTTGAGGCCGCCGTCGCCGGCCCGGGGGCCGATGCTGGAGAAGTTCGCCAGCTTGTCGTTGTCGTCGACCGCGCCGACGGTCAGCGCGGCCTCCGCGCTGCCGGGCGAGCCGACCGTGCCCGCGCCGGGGCCCTCGTTGCCGGAGGAGATGGCGAAGAGGACGTCCTTCTCCGCCGTCACCTTGTTGACGTGGATCTCCAGCGGGTCCAGCTCCGGGCCGTCGTACCCGCCGAGGCTGAGGTTGATGACGTTGGCGCCCTGCTCCACGGCCCAGTCGATGCCCGCGATGATCCCGGAGTCGTCGCCGGAGCCGTTGTCGTCGAGCACCTTGCCGCTGAGGACCTTGGCCTCGGGGGCGACACCGGCGTACTTGCCGCCCGACTTCGCGCCGGTGCCCGCCGCGATGGACGCGACATGGGTGCCGTGGCCGAAGCGGTCCTTGGTGTCGGGGGAGGCGGTGAAGTTCTTCGCCCCGACGACCTGGTCCTTGAGGTCCGGGTGGGTGGCGTCGACGCCGGTGTCCAGCACCGCGATCTTGACGCCCTTGCCCTTGTAACCGGCGCTCCACGCCTTCGGCGTGCCGATCTGCGCGCGGCTCTTGTCGAGGTGGGCGCGGCGGACGCCGTCCAGCCACACCCCGCTGATGCCCGCCGCCGTGGCGCGCCCGCTGTCGCCGGGCTTGGTGAGGGCCTCCCACAGGGAGGTCGCGTCCTGCTCGGGCGTGGTGACCGCGTCCGCGTTCAGCGTCTTCAGGCTGCGGCGCACCTCGGTGTCGCCCGCCGCCCGCACATCGGCCTTGGCCGCCTGGGCCGAGGCCCCCCGGTAGCCGACGATGACCTTGAGGCCGTCGCGGTGCGCCTTGCGGCTCTCGGCCTTGCTCAGCTGAGTGACGTTGAAGAGGCGGCGGTCGAGCTTGCCCGAGCTGATCAGCTCGGCTGCGTCGAGCGGAATGACATAGGTGTCGCCGTTGACCGTGCGGGTCTGCACGGGTATGTCCTCGCGGCCCTTGGCGCGCTCCAGACCGGTGACCCGGCCCTTGGCGTCCACCAGCACACGGTCGCCGGTGATCAGGGTGATCCGGTGTTCGGTACGCCCGGCGCCGGCCTTGCCCGACTGGGCGAAGGCGGCGCTCTGGGTCTCGGCACGCTCCTCGATCGCTGCCGCCGGGCCGGTCATGCCCGCCGTCAGTGCCACGGCTGCCGCCGCGGCGATCGTGGTCACGGCCACCTTGCTTACTTGACTACGCAAGTCTCCCCCTGGAGATGAGCGAAGAGGGTGAACGTGGCTCGTTCACCCGTCCGGGGGGTTGGTCGACAGGCTGTACGCAGCCCGTCCCCCCGGGGCCTCGCAGTATGCCGCGAGAGAACACGCGAACTCAACGGGCTCAGCGGCGCTATCAATTGACTGTGAGTCAGCTCTAACTGTCAGAGTGATCGCATGACGACACCTGATCGCACCATCGCACTCGGCACTCTGGCCTTCGGCACAACCGTGGACGAGCCTTTGTCCTTCGCGATTCTCGACCGTTTCGCCGAACTGGGCGGCACGGTGCTCGACACCGCGAACAACTACGCCTACTGGGTCGAGGGAGGAACCGGTGACGAGAGCGAGATCACAGTAGGGAACTGGCTGGCCCGGCGTGGCGTCCGCGAGGACTTCGTCATCAGCACCAAGGCCGGCGGCCGGCCCGCCGCCTCGGGCACCGGACCCGGCCCCGGCGGCACCGAGGGCCTCTCCGCGAAGGCGATCCGCTCCGCCGCCGAGGACAGCCTGCGCCGGCTGAGAACCGACCGGATCGACGTCTACTGGTCCCACGTCGAGGACCGGGGCGTCCCCCTGGCCGAGACCGTCGGCGCGCTCGCCGCCCTGGTCGACGAGGGCAAGGCGGCCGAGCTGGGCGTCAGCAACCACGCCGTGTGGAGCGTGGAGCGGGCCCGCGCGCTCGCCGGGGACCGGCCGCGCTACACCCACCTCCAGTACCGCCACTCCTATCTCCAGCCCCGCTTCGACATACCGCTGCCCTCCTCCGGCCACCGGCACGTCACCCCCGAACTCCTCGACTACGTCGGCGCCGAGGGCGATCTGCGGCTCTGGGTCTACAGCGCGCTGCTCTCCGGCGGCTACGCCCGGAAGGACGTCGCCCTCCCGGCCGCCTACGACCACCCCGGCACCGGCCCCCGCCTCGCCGCCCTGCGCGAGGTCGCGGACGAACTGGGCGCGAGCGTGAACCAGACCGTGCTCGCCTGGCTGCTCGACGGCGACCCGGCCGCCCTGCCCATCGTCGGCGTCAGCTCCGTGGCCCAGCTGGAGGAGGCCATGGGCTCGCTCGCCCTCCGGCTGGACGACGACCAGCGCCGCCGTCTCGACAGCGCGGGCCGCTGAAGGATCTCCGGTGATCGATATCGTGTCGATAGCCGACCGATAATCGACTGATAATCGGCCGATAGCTGATCAATAGTCACGTGATAACCGCACGATAGCCACGGAATACGCAACCGATACGGCGCGCGACTGAACTGTCCGTATGACGCTCTCCGTATCGGTTGTCATACCGGCCCACAACTCCGCCCGGACCCTGGCCGCCTGCCTGGACTCGGTCTACGCCCAGACCTCCCGGATCCACCAGGTGATCGTGGTGGACGACGCCAGCACCGACCGTACGGCCGAGATCGCCCGCACCCGCCCCTGCACCCTGCTGCGTCACGAACGGAACAGGGGCGTGTCGGCGGCCCGCAACACCGGTGTCGCCGCCGCCACCGGCGACATCGTCTTCTTCCTCGACTCGGACGAGGCCCTCACCCCCGGCTCGGTCGCCGCCGCCGTCGACATCCTGCGCGCCGACCCCCGCTGCGGCTGCGTCCACGGCGTCATCGCCCCCGATCCGCTGTACGACGACGGCCCCGTCGAGCGGTACAAGGTGCTCCACGCCCACTGGTGGCGGGCGCGCGGAGTGGGCGAGACGCAGACCGCGTTCCTGGCCCAGGCCGCCCTGCCGCGCGAGGTCTTCGAGCGGGTGGGCGGCTTCGACGAGAGCCTCCGCGACTCGGAGGACCTGGAGTTCAGCGACCGGCTCGCCCCCCACTACCGGATCGTGCTCACCGACCGCATCGTCGCCCACCACGACGAGGAGCACCGGCTGCTCCCGCTGCTCGCCGAGACCTACCGCCGGGCGCTGCTGCTGGTGCCCGCGCTCGCCTCGGCCCGCCGCAGCGGCCGGCGCAACCTCACCGCCAACACCCCCGCCTCGGTGGCCGCCGCCGCCCTCACCCTCGCCACCCTGCCCCTGCTCCCGGTGCGCCCCGCCGTGCCCGCGCTCGCCGCCCTCGCCTTCTGCGGGGCCAATCTCGGCCTGCTGCGCTTCGCGGCCCGGCACCGGGGCCCTGCCTTCGCGCCGTACGTCGCCGGGCTCCATCTCCTCGTCCACGGCGCCCTGCTGACCGGCGCGGCCACCGGCGCCGTCCGCATGGCACTCGCCCCGAGGCCCGCCCCGGCGCCGACCGGCGACCGGAGCCCGGCATGAGCACCGGTCCCGGCACGAGACCCGGCCCCAACGCGAGTCCCGGTCCCGGCGCAGGTCTCGCCGCCCGGCTGTTCTCCCCGGCCGTCGACCGCGCCGTACGCCGCTTCCTCACCCCCGTGGTCGTCCTCGCCGCGCTCATCGGCCTCGTACTGCTGCTGCGCGACGAGGGCCCGGCCGCCGCCCGCGCCTTCGCCCGCGCCGAGGCGCTGCCGCTGCTGGCCGCCTCCCTCACGGCGTATCTCGCGGGGCTGTTCCTCGCGGTGCGCTCCTGGCGGGCGCTCGTCCCCGGCGAGCACCGGGTCAGGGGCCTGACGGCCGCCCGGATCTTCTTCCTGGGCCAGCTCGGCAAGTACATCCCCGGCCGGATCTGGGGACTCCTCGCCCATGTCACCCACGGGCGGGCGGCCGGCGTCACCGGCGCGCGGATGACCTCCGCCTATCTGCTGGCCCTCGCCCTGACCATCGTGACCGGCGCGGGCGTCGCCCTGCTCGCCGCGCCCGCCGCGCTGCCCGGCGGCGGCCACTGGCCGTGGCTCTGCCTCCCCGCGCTCGCCCTGCTCGCCTGCACGGTCCGCCCCGCGCTGGCGACCCGCCCGGTCACCGCGCTGCTGCGGCTCTTCGGGCAGTCGGTCCAGCCGCCGCCGGACAGCGCCGTACGCCGGTCGATCCTGCTGGCCCTCGCGTCCTGGCTGATCTCCGGCCTCCACCTGTGGTTCCTGGTGCTCGCCCTGGACGCCCCGCCCTGGTCCGGACTGACCACGGCCGTCGGCGCGTTCGCCCTGGCGGCGGTCGTCAGCAGCCTGGCCGTGATCGTGCCCGACGGCTGGGGCGTACGGGAGCTGACGATCACCGCCGCCCTGTCGGCGGTGCTCCCGGCGGGGGCGGCGGCCACGGCCGCGATCGCCAGCCGGGCCGTGTGCGTGGCCGCCGAACTCGGCGGCTCGGCCGTGGTCCTCACCTGGGCACGGCACAGAGACCTCAGAAACCCGACCCCCGTGGGAGACCCCCGTGTACACCCTTGACGACGCCCAGCGCCTGGACATCGGCGAGGTCCACGACCTCTACCGACGCCATGTGAACAAGAGCCAGGTGTCCCTGATGACCTCCTTCGGCTTCGGCCGCGAGCTGGTCGACCACGCCGAAGGCCCCTATCTCACCCTCACCGACGGCCGCCGCGTCCTCGATCTCACCGGCGGGGTCGGCGTCCTCAACCACGGCCACAACCACCCGCGCATCCTCGCCGTCCGCGAGCGCTTCGCCCGCGAGAAGCGGATGGAGGTCCACAAGACCTACTTCTCGCCCTACCTCGCCGCCCTGTCCGCCAATCTCGCCGAAGTCCTCCCCGGCGATCTGACCATGTCCTTCCTGCCGAACTCGGGGGCCGAGGCCGTCGAGGGCGCGGTGAAACTGGCGTACAAATACCACAACGGCCGCCGGGGCACCGTCCTCCGCGCCGACTGCGCCTTCCACGGCAAACTGCTCGGCTCCGGCGGACTGACCGGCCAGAGCCAGTTCCCCTTCCCCACCATCCCCGGCATCGGGACCTTCCGCTACGGCGATCTCGACTCGGTCCGCGCGGCGGTCGCCGCCCACCCCGGCGATGTCTACGCCCTCCTCATCGAGCCGTTCAGCGCCTCCACCGTCCAGCAGTGCTCCGAGGAGTTCCTGCGCGGCCTGCGCGAGCTGTGCACCCGCCACGACATCGTGCTGATCTTCGACGAGATCTACAGCGGCTGGGGCAAGACCGGCTCGCTCTTCCACTTCATGCGGTACGAGGGGCTCGTCCCGGACATCCTCACCACCTCCAAGTCCTTCGGCGGCGGCAAGTCCTCCGTCTCCGCCTACATCGCCCGCGAACCCGTGCTCCGCCGCGCCTACGACAATCTCGGCGACGCGCTCCTCCAGTCCACCTCCACCACCTACTACGGCTTCGGCGAGGAGTGCGCGACCGCGCTGGAGGCGGTCAACATCGCCGTCGAGGACGACTATCCGGCCCGTGCCCGCGCGCTCGGCGCGGTCCTCGGACCGGGCCTGAACGCCCTGGCCAGGGAGTACCCCGACGCCATCGGCCGGGTGACCGGCGCGGGCGCGCTCTGGGGCGTCTTCGTCGACGGCGGCCCCCGGCTGCTCGACCTGGTCGCCAGGCTCGCCCCCGGCGGACTCGCCCGCGACCCGCGCTTCAAGACCAAGCTGGTGACCTGCGCGGTGATCAACGCCCTCTACGAGGACCACGACATCTACGCGTACTACACCCTCAACGGCCTCAATCCGCTGGTCCTCGGCCCCTCCCTGGTCACCCCGCCCACCGAGGCCAAGCGCGCCGTCGAAGCACTCGGCGAGGTGCTGGACCTGGGGCTGACCCGGCTGGTGACCCGCTTCATCAAGCAGAAGGTGAGATCCCAGTGGTGATCACGATCACCGGCGCCGCCGGAATGCTCGGCTCAAGGCTCGCCGAACGGCTGGCCGCCGACGGCCACCGGGTCCGGGGCGTCGATCTGCGCGCGGCCCCCGGGGTGGAGCTCGTCGGCGACATCCGCGACCGCGCCCTGATGGACCGGGCCCTGGACGGCTCCGCCGCGCTGGTCCACGCGGCGGCGGCGCTGCCCAGCTACCCGGACGAGCAGATACGTTCCATCATCGTCGGCGGCACCGAGAACGTCTTCGCCGCCGCCCGCGCCGCCCGCACCCCGCGCGTCGTCCACATCTCCTCCACCGCCGTCTACGGACTCCCCAAGCGGGTCCCCACCCCGGAGTCGCACCCCCGCGAACCGGTCGACACCTACAGCCGCGCCAAGGCCGCCGCCGAGGAGATCGCCGAACGCCACCGCGCCGAGGGCATGTGCGTACCGATCCTCCGGCCCAAGACCTTCGTGGGACCGGGCCGCATGGGCCTCTTCTCCATGCTCTTCGAATGGGCCGAGGAGGGCCGCAACTTCCCCGTCCTCGGCAAGGGCGACGTCCGCATCCAGATGTTCGGCATCGACGATCTCACCGACGCCGTCACCACCGTCCTCACCGCCCCCGACCCGGTCGCCAACGACACCTACAACCTCGCCGCCGCCGAATTCCGCACCCTCCGCGAGGACTTCCAGGCCGTCCTGGACGCGGCGGGCCACGGCAAACGCGTCATAGGACTCCCCGCCCGCCCCGCGCTCACCGTGCTCGCCGGGCTCCAGCGGGCCAGGCTGTCGCCGGTGTACGGACGGCTCCTCCACAAGCTGATGGACGACTCGTACGTCAGCATCGACAAGGCCGCCGACCGCCTCGGCTTCACCCCCAAGCTCTCCAACCAGGACGCGATCCTGCGGACGTACGAGTGGTGGCGCACCGCCCGCCACGAGCGCCCCGGCGGCGGCTCCACCGGCCGCACCAGCCGGGACCCATGGAGCCAGGGCCTGCTGTCCGCCGCGAAGATCTTCTTCTGAGGGGCGCGCGATGACCCTGGTGAGCCGCGCCCGCCCCACGACACCGCCGCCCGCGTCCCCCGGGCCGGGAACCCGCCGAAGGCTTCCCGCCCCGCTCGCCCTCGTCCGCCCCGGCCAGTGGCCGAAAAACCTGCTCGTCGTCCCGCTGCCGCTGCTGGGCGCGACCGCCCGGTGGGACACGACCGTCACCGTCGCCCTCGCGACGGCGGCCTTCGTCCTCGCCTCCTCGCTGGTGTACATCGTCAACGACATCGCCGATGTGGAGCGCGACCGCCGCCACCCCGTCAAACGCCACCGCCCCCTCGCCTCCGGCCGGCTGCGGACCCGTACCGCCCTCGCCCTGGGCGCACTCCTGGCCGCCCTGCTGACCTGGGCGCTGATCGCGCTCGGCCCGGCCGGATCCTGGCCGGTGCTCGGCTATCTCGCGCTGAACGCCGCCTACAGCTGGCGGCTCAAACATCTGCCCCTGCTGGACGTCTTCACCGTCGCCGGCGGATTCGTCCTGCGGCTCCTCGGCGGCTACGCGGCCTCCGGCCGCCCGGTCGCGGGCTGGCTGGTGCTGACCGTCCTCACCCTCTGCCTGCTGCTGATCCTCGGCAAACGCCGCCATGAGCTGGGCGTCTCCGGCACCGGCCACCGCCCGGCCCTCGCCGGGTACTCGGCCCACTTCCTCGATCTCGTCCTCGTGCTCTGCGCCGCCCTCACCACGGTCGGCTATCTGCTCCATCTGCGCCTCGAATCGGGCCTGACGGCGGTCGCCGCCCCGCTCACCGCGCCCTGCGCCCTCTTCGCGCTCTTCCGGTACCTCCAGATCGTGACCGTGCGCAGCGGCGGGGGCGATCCCGTACGCACCCTTCTGCTCGACCGGGCCATGGTCGCCGCCTTCGCCCTCTGGGCGGGTCTGCTCGCCACCGCGCACCTCTTTCTCTGACCTTCCTTCCCGCTCGGCAGACCGACCCCCCCGAGGACCCGTATGCCCGTCCCTCTCGTCCCTCTCGTTCCTCTCGTCTCGGTGGTCGTCCCCCTCTACAACGACCGCCGGACCGTCGACCTCTGTCTGAGATCCATCCGGGCCCAGAGCCACCCCAGGCTGGAAGTCGTCGTCGTGGACGACGCCAGCACCGACGGCTCCGCCGAACTCGCCGCCGCCCACCCCGTCACCCTCGTCCGCGCCGAACACAACGGCGGCCCCGGGGCCGCCCGCAACCTCGGCGTCCACCACACCACCGGCGACATCGTCTTCTTCCTCGACGCCGACCTGACCATGCACAAGGACGCCGTCGCCGAAGCGGTCGCCCTCTTCGCCGAGAACCCCTCGTACGGAGCCGTGTTCGGCATCCCCGACAAGGAACCCCTCTTCCCCGAGGGCTTCATCGGCCAGTACCGCATCCTCCAGTACCACTACTGGCGCAAGAGCGCCGAAGGCCTGGTCAGCGGCGGCTTCTACGCCCTCGGCGCGGTCCGCAGAACCGCCTTCGAACAGGCCGGGCCCTTCAACCCGGCACTGCGCCAGACCGAGGAGATCGACCACGCCGAACGCCTCGCCGCCCGCAGCCCCCTGCTCCTCACCTCCCGCATCCGGGGCCGGCTCTCCGACGAGAGCCGACTGCGCCCGCTGCTCCGCAAGGCCTTCGTCCGCAGCAGGCTCCGCGTCCCCTTCTACCTCGACCGGGGCCGGGCGATGCGCGGCATGGAGACCGGCGGCCGGGCGGTGGCCTCCCTGCTCGCCGCCGTCGCCCTCGCCACCCTGCCGCTGATCCCCCGGCACCCCTCGGCCGCCCTCGTCACCGCCCTGGCGCTGGCCGGTTCCGTACTCGCCGATCTCGGCCAGTACCGCTTCGTCCACCGCGAACGCGGCACCGCCTTCCTCCTCCGCTTCACCCTGGCCCATCTCCTCGTCAACGCCGCCGTGACGGCCGGACTCGCCGCCGGGCTCGCGCAGTACGCCGTCAGCCCCCGCTTCCGCCGCCTCTACGCCGAGGCCCCCGCCCCCGCCGCCACCGCATGACGGGGCCGCTCTCCTCCCGCCGCCGCGCCGCCCGCACCGCCCGCCTCTGGTACGGGAGAACCCTGCTCGCCCTCGCCGCCCTCTGGCTGCTCTACGCCACCGTCCGCTGGCTCCTCAGCGGCCGCTGGCACTGGGCCATCCCCCTCGACGCCACCCCGCCCCTCCTCCTCACCGCCGTCCCCGCGCTCCTCCTCCTCTGCGCCGCGGCAGCCTGCGGCCCCCGCCGCACCCGGGCGGCGCTCCTGTCCGCCACCGCCCTGCTGCTCGCCCTCACCACCGGCTCCGGACTCAACTGGCCCGCCCTGTGGCGCTCCGAACACCCCGTCCCGCCGGGCGCGCTGCACATCGTCTCCCTGAACACGCAGTACTGGGGCCGGAGCGCGGGCACCGACAAGCTCTACGCCCTCCTCCACCGCCAGAACGCCGACGTCTACCTCCTCCAGGAACACGTCCGCTGGACCCCCGGCCGGGGCGAGAAGGGCTACGCCCGCCTCGACGACGACCAACGCCTCCGCGCCGAGTTCCCCGGCCACCACATCGCCCGGCGCGGCGAACTCCTCACCCTCTCCCGCCACCCCATCACCGCCAGCCCCCCGGTCGGCCCCGGGGCCGAACTGGGCCCCGACGCCCCCTTCGAGCGGGTCTTCCTCCGCGACAAGATCCTCCGTACCGACCTCCGTATCGGCGACAAGACCCTCAGCGTCTACAACGTCCACATCACCGTGCAGCTCGCACTCGACCTCAACCCCTTCTCCGGCCTCGACCTCAACGCCTACCTCCGCCGCAAACACGCCTGGCGACAGGCCGAATTCCGCGGCCTGGAACGCGACATGGCCGCCAACCCCCACCCCCAGCTCATCACCGGAGACTTCAACTCCTCCGACTCGATGCGCGAGCTGCGCCCCCTCCGCGACCGGGCCTCGGACGCACTCCGCGCCAACACCGACTTCACCCCGCTGAGCTGGAAGTTCCCCGCCCGCGCCGATTTCGCGGGAAACGCCGCGATCCACCGGGCATACCCCCTGTGGCGGCTGGACTGGAGCTTCACCGCCGGCCCGGTACACGTACACCGCTATGACTTCCGCCCCACCGACGGCATCTCCGAGCACCGCATGCAGGACCTGTGGATCTCCCTCTGACCGGCTCACCGGCCGGTTGACCCGCGCCGAAAGGACCACCGCCATGCGTACGCGCCCTTCCCCCGCCCCCGCTCCCGCCACCGCCCCGGAGCCCTCCCGCACCCTGCTGGAGAAGGCCCCCGTACTGCGGCGCGCCCTGAACCGGCTGGAGCGGAAACCCCTGCCCTTCGGCCTGCTCATGTGGGCCTTCGGCCTCGCGAAGCCCGTCTTCCTCGACCATGTGGTGACCCCCGAGCCCCGCGCCGAACTCGCCGAGGTCCGCGAGCTGCTGGAGCAGAACCGTGAGCGCTACGCCGACCGGCTGCGCGGCTTCCTCGAACACGGCGACCTGCTCGCCCGCATCCCCCTCCGCGGCGTCGAGAAGGCCTCCACCGCCTACTGGGGCAACACCTGGCTCCCCCCGCTGGACGCCCTCTCCCTCTACGGCTTCCTCGCCGCCGAGCGCCCCGCCCGCTATCTGGAGATAGGCTCCGGCAACTCCACCAAGTTCGCCCGCCGCGCCATTGAGGACCTCGGCCTGACCACCGAGATCATCTCCATCGACCCCCAGCCCCGCGCCGGCATCGACCACCTCTGCGACCGGCTGGAGCGGGTCCCCCTCCAGAACGCCGACCTCCGCGTCTTCGACGAGCTCGAAGCCGGCGACATCCTCTTCCTCGACGGCTCCCACCGCCTCCACATGGGCTCCGACGTCATGGTCTTCTTCTTCGAGCTACTGCCCCGCCTCAAGCCCGGCGTCCTCATCCACGTCCACGACATCATGCTCCCCGCCGACTACCCCGAGTCCTGGCGCTGGCGCCACTACTCCGAGCAGTACCTCCTCGCCGCCCTCATGACGGCCGCCCCCCACCGCTTCGACATCCAGCTCCCCAACGCCTTCATCCACTCCGACCCCGCCCTCCGCCGCCTCCTGGCCCCCCTCTGGAACCGCCTCGGCGTCACCCACCACTACGACCCCGGCTCCTTCTGGTGGCGTCACGCGGCCTGAAAACACCCTCGGGCCGCGGTCGCCATGACCGCGGCCCGAGAGCGGCGAAAACATCAGCCCTGATCACCCAGATCCCGCCGGCTCAGCCGCCGGGACTTCCCCAGCCGCCGCCGCACGGCCGCCGGATCCTTCTCCGACCGGCCGGTGCCCCGCACCTTGTGCCCCGCGCAGAGCAGGCAGCAGCCCTTCCATCGCCGATGCGGTGAATGCGCCATCGTTCGAGTCCTTCCCCAGACGCCCCGCCTTGGGGCCGGTCTGGCTCGAACACGCGCGAAGGGAAGGTCATTACGGGCATGTGGGTCATTATCCCTCATGGGCGGGAGTGTCTCCCGGGAGGCGCGGGAGGCGCGGGAGGCCCGGGGGGCGGACTAGATACGGACCCGGCTGCCGGGCGCCCCCGTACCAGTGGCGATGACGCCCTGGTCGGTCCACTTCACGGGGCCGGTGGGGGCGCTGGTGTTGGCGAAGGCGCGGATGGCGCCGTTGTCGTCGACGATCAGGTAGTCGGCGCGGGCGTCGCCGCCGATGTCGGCGAAGCGGACCTGGCCGCCGGTCCAGGCGGTGGAGCCGGAGGCGACGGTGCCGCGGTCCTCCCAGCCGCCGCGTCCGTCGCCGCCCTGGTTGACGAAGGCACGGGTCGCGCCGTTGTCGTCGACGATCAGGTAGTCGGCGCGGGCGTCGCCGCCGATGTCGGCGAAGCGGACCCGGTCGCCGGTCCAGGCGGTGGAGCCGGAGGCGATGACGCCCTGGTCGACCAGTTTCACAGCGCCGGTGGTGGCATGGGCGGTGGTGAGGAAGGCACGGGTGGCACCGTTGGGCTCCACGATCAGATAGTCGGCGCGGGCGTCGCCGCCGACATCCGCGAAGCGGACCCGGTCGCCGGTCCAGGCCGTGGAGCCGGAGGCGATATAGCCCTGATAGTGCCAGCCGCCGCGTCCGTCGCCGCCCTGGTTGAGGAAGGCGCGGGTGGCCCCGTTGGGCTCCACGACGAGGTAGTCGGCGCGGCTGTCGCCGCCGACATCCGCGAAGCGGACCTGGCTGCCGGTCCAGCCGGTGGAGCCGGAGGCGATGTACCCCTGGTCGGTCCACTTCACCGTGCCGTTGGCGTTCGCGGTGTTGGTGTAGGCGCGGACGGCGCCGTTGTCGTCGACGACGAGGTAATCGGCGCGGCCGTCGCCGTTGATGTCGACGTCGTAGTCGCCGGCCGTGGCCGGCTGCTGGGGCGGCAGGGGCTTGACGTCGATCTTCTCCGTGATCCAGCCGTTGCGGGAGAGAGTCGCGATCCCGCCGAGGAAGGATTCGGCCATCTTCTGGTAGCCCGCGTTGTTCGGATGGAGTGTGTCGTCGAGGTCGGCGGTGGTGAGGCTGTCCATGCTGACCTGGGTGATCCGGTAGCCCCTGGCGACCCGGTCGGCGACGATGCCGGGGATCGCCCGGTTGTAGGCGTTGACCCGGGCCTGGACGGCGGGTTCGGTCGCGGGTACGAGGGAGGCGACGACGACCGCGGTGGCGGGCGAGGCCGTGTGGATCTGGTCGATCAGCGCGCCCAGCCGCTGGGGCGCGGTACCGACCTGGTGATCGCGGTCCATGTCGTTGGTGCCGATGTGCAGCAGCACGACATTGGGTTTCGCCTCGGTCAGCCAGGGCCCGATATTGGCCTGGAGCTGGTCGATGCGCCAGCCCGAGTGCCCCTCGTGACGGGTTCCGTCGGCGTCCCGCATGGAGCCCACGAACCGCAGGGCGTCGGTGGTGTCGGCGAGACGGCGCGCCAGCAGGGGCCGGTAGCCGGTGCGCGTGCTGCTGCCCACGCCCAGGGTGATCGAGTCACCCAGCGGCATCACCGCGAGCCCGGGGCCGGGCGCGGCTTTCGTGGGCGGGAGCATCGTGACGCGCTCGGCGGCGGACGGCGGTTCCAGGGAGTCGGACGTCGCCTCGCCCTTCGGGAGAAGCTTGAACCTCTGGGAGCTCTTGCCGCTGTCGCACAGCCCCATCGTGGCGTGTCCGATCTTGGACGGTGCCATCAGCACCTGGAGTTCGGCGCACTCCTGCCCGTTCCGGAACTGGAAGTACTGGCCTCCCGCCGGGGTGAGTTCGACTCCGGAACGGTCTCGCGGCTCCATCATCATGCTCGGGTCGTCGACGCTCTGGAACGCCCAGCGGCCGCCCGGCCTCTCCCGCATCACCCAGTCACCCTGCCGGTAGCCCGCGATGATGCCGTCGAAGTTGCCTTTCGTCTTGTCCCAGGCGAGCGCGATACCGTCCTCGCTCACCAATTGGACGTCGAGGTCGGCCTCGGGCTGGAGCGGCGGACCCTGATTCGGCTCCTGCCCCCTGAAGTGCACGGGTTTCCTGACGCTGGAGTCCCGGTCGTCGGTGACCGTCACCTCGGTCGGCGCGGCGCCGTCGAGAGCGTTGAGCGCCTCGTCGATCCCGACGAAGATCATCGTCTTGACGCAGCGGGTGGTTCCGCCGTTGACGGTGGGACAGGTGAAGCCCTTGCCCATGCCCGCCGAGACGATGCCCGCGGCCGTCACCGTCGAGCCGGTCACGGCGTCCTCTCCGGCGGAGAAGTAGACGGGGCCGCCGCTGTCGCCGCGCCGCGCCGCGATGGTGCTGGGGTCGCTCGCGGTGATCTGCTTCTTCGCCTGCCAGCCCCCCGCGTAGAACATGGTCGTCGTTCTGCCCGTGCTGTCGGTGATGTCGGACGAGTAGCCGTCGACGGCAGCCGTGATCTTGATGTTGCACACCTCGCCCGAACGGGCGCCGGACTGGCAGACGTAGTTCCCCATCGCGGGCTTCCGCGCGTCGGTGACGCTGGACACGGACTGTGCGGAGGCCGGATAGCCGGCCCTTCCGCCGGTCCAGACCATGGGGTAGTACGTGGTCCCGTTGCGCTGGTCCAGCACGGCGACGTCGATGTACCCGTGCCTCTTCTCACTCCACTGCCTGGGCGAGACCCGGCTTCCGAAGGCCGGACCGTTCGGCTGGCCTTCAGTGCCCACGGAGTGCCTGTCGTTCCCATAGCCACCGGGGAAACAGTGATCGGCGGTCAGCATCGCGTTCGCTCCCCCGTGCGTCACGGCGAACGCCGTGCTGCACACCGGGGTGACCATCTGCGCGCCCCCCAGCTCCGGATCGTCCGTCCTGCTCAGGCTGGTGTGCACCTCTCCACCCGAGGTGACGGACACCGGCACGCCCAGGCCCTTCGCGGCCACAGCCTTCCGCAGCCGGTCCGCCTCGGCCTCGTCCCCCGCCACCGACACCTCCAGACCGCTACCGTCCTGCGGCCTGATGATCTCGGCGATCCGCACCCCCGCGGCATCGGCCAGCCGCGCCACCCGGGGCGACGCCTGCGACAACTCCTTCGCCGTACGGGGAGCCCGCTCGACCACCACCGGTATGGCACTGCTCGCGATGGCGGCCCTGGCGGCCGGCGTCAGCGCACCGTGCCAGTACAGAGTGAGACGCTTCTTCTCCGGCGCGGCGATCACACCGGCGAACCCCTGCCCGTCCTTCTGCCCCGCCGAGCCCTCCAGGGCATGGGCGGTCTCGTTCATCTTCCCCTGCGCACGGAACAACTGCGCCCATGACGTGAAGTCGCCCGGGACGTCGGCGTCCTCCTCCGTCTTCTGCGCCGTGGAAGCCTGCACAGGAGCGGCGGCGGCTGCGCTCACCGAGGACAGCGGACCCGGGGCGGTCAGGACTGCCGCGACGGCCGCCGCGGCAGTGATTCCGCCGAGTATTCGCCGCCGCGCGCTACGGGCGGGTCTGTATCTGGACATGTGTGACAACAGAGCTTCCTGGCTGGATGAGGATTGCGCGTCGGCACCCAGGAGAGGGTGACACCGCAGGTCAGTAGCAGGCCTTGGTGACAACGGACTTCGCGCCACGCCTGAGACCGCACTGATGGTACGTGCACCCATCCCGGGCGCCGGTCGACTCCGACCGCAGCACAGTTGATGACACGTCAAGAACGCGCGGCCCGGCGAGCGGCGGCGAGCGGGCTCAGGACCCCAGGAACACGATGAACAGGACCGCGTACGCGGAGGACAGCGACACACCGGGTACGGCGAGCACCAGGGTCCGGACGATGAAACCGGCGGTGAGGGGACGGCTCGCGCGGCTCGGCCGCTCGGGGGCGTAGCTCAGCTCCGCCTGTCCAAGAGGGTTGTTCGACAGTCTCCGGATGGACACGACGGACGGGACGCGAGTCATCCGCCGGCCGTCGACGGTGGTGAAGTCCATGGTGGAGATCACCCTCGGGCAGGGGGATCTCGACGACGCCACGATCCTCTCCGCCGCCCGTGCGGCCGGAGCCGACACCGTCATCTCCGCTCTCCCCGAGGGGCTCGACACCAATCTGTCCCCCGCGTGGTGGGGCGGCCGCGACCTCTCCGGCGGCGGTGACAGGTTCCGCGGCTGAGTGAGCGATGGGCGGACGCGGTCAGTCACTGCCCGGCAGGAGACGCTCCAGGTAGAGGTCCAGGGTTTTGGCCGCGGTCGCCGGGGGGAGTGCGGTGGGGGCGGTGACCGCGTCGAACATGAGGCCGTCGACCAGGGCGAGGAGTAGCCGGGCGTCCCGGGCCGGGTGGAGGACGGGGTGGCCGGAGCCGGAGGGTGGGGAGGGGAGGGAAGGGAGGGAGGCGAGGGTTTGCCGCAGCTCTTCGTGGATGGTTGTCAGGGTCGCGTTCTGGATGGCGGCCAGGGTGGGAGAGGTGGTGGCGCGGGCCGCGAAGGCGAGGTAGACGCGGCATTCCGCGAGGCGTCGCGCATCCAGCGGGAGAAGCTGCCGCAGGGTGGCGGCCAGGGTCTGCCGGGGCCCTGCGGCGGGCTTCAGGGCGGAGACGCGGGCGCGTGTGCGGTCCACGACCTGTCGGAAAGCGAAGGCGAGCATCTCGTCCTTGGTCGAGAAGTAGTACTGCACCGCTCCGATGGACACCCCCGCGGCGGAGGCGACCTCCCGCACACTGACCCGGTCGAGGCCGCGATCGGCGGCGATGCGGAGCAGGGCATCGGTGAGCTCCATCTGACGCAATTCGCTCATACCGACTACAATACGACTGTATGGGACGTAATCGATTCCATCCGCAGAGAGCATTCGGACTGCTCACCGGCATCGCGATCGCGGCCGGCCTGGTATGGATCTGGTGGCTCGTCGACCCCACCGCACCGCGGGGCGCCGCACTGCCCGCCGTTCTCACCGCCGCCCTCGCGGCCAATGTCGCTCTGACGCTGGCCAGCGCGCGGTTCAAGCGCGCCCTGGTCGCCCCCGTGCAGAGATACCTGATCAACCCGCCCATCCGGCTGCTGCTGCGCGTCGGGCTGATGCCGCTGGGCTACGCCCTGCTGGAAACCCGCGGACGGGTCAGCGGTCGGCGCCGCACGACCCCCGTCGGAAACGGGCGGCGGGGGGACACCTTCTGGATCATCGCCGAGCACGGCCGGCGAGCCGGATACGTACGCAACATCCAGCAGGACCCGCGGGTCCGCGTCAGGCTCCGCCAGGGCTGGCGCTTCGTCTGGAGGAACGGCACGGCCCATCTGCTCCCCGGCGACGACCCGTACGCACGGCAACGGCAGCTCGGCCGCTTCCACCCCCTGCGCGCCCTCAACGCGGTCGTCGTACGCGTCATGGGGACCACCGAGATGATGACCGTCCGCGTCGACCTGCACGACATCTCCCGGCGCGATGCGCGGAGCCCGAACGAACCGGCGGACCGGCCGTACGGGGCCGCGGCGGCCCGGCACGTGCCTGCCGCGTGAACCCGCCCGGACCGCGGTGGCCGGGCGGGCCCTCGGTGCTTCGGTGCTCAGTGGGTTGTTCGGTACGGGGTGCGGGAGGTTCGGGGGAGCGGGGTGGGCCACCGGGGTGGGCGGCGGTCGGACTGGGCCTCGACGCCGAGGAGGATGGTCTGTTCGAGGCCGCGTAACTCGGCGCCGGGGTCGACGCCGAGTTCTTCGGCGAGGTCGGAGCGGATCTTGCGGTAGACGGCGAGGGCTTCGGCGGTTCGGCCGGAGCGGTAGAGGGCGAGCATCAGTTGGGCGTGGAGGTGTTCGCGGAAGGGGTGTTCGCGGACGAGTTCGGCGAGTTCGCCGACGAGGTCTTCGTGGCGGCCGAGGTCGAGTTCGAGGCGGACGCGCTCTTCGACGGCGCGGAGTCTGCCCTCTTCGAGCCGGCGGGCGGCCGATTCGACGGCCGGGCAGTCGAGCCCGGCGAGGGCGGGGCCGGACCAGCGGGTGAGGGCGTGGCGGAGTGCGACGACGGCTTCGGCGGTGAGGCCTTCGCAGGCGAGGGTGCGGGCGTGGGCGACCTCGGCTTCAAAGACGGTGGAGTCGAGTTCGCCGGGGGGCAGCCGGAGGCGGTACCCGGAGTGGTGGGTTTCGATGAGGTCGGGGGCGCCTGCTTCGGTGAAGGCGCGTCTGAGGGCGGAGACGCAGATGCGTATCTGGGTCCGGGCGCTCGCGGGGGGAGAGGCTCCCCACACCGCGTCCACCAACCGGTCGAGTGGGACAGCCCAATTGGCCTCCAGCGTCAGAATGGCCAGGATTATCTGTGAGCGGCGTCCGCCGACGGGGACGGGAGTCCCTTTGACGGTGACATGTAGCGGGCCGAGAACATGAAAGAGCACAGCAGATTCCCCAGTCTGTTTCTTTCAAGCAGTCATCCGAACCGATCCCCCCGATCCCCCTGATGAAGCTGCTCAGCGCCTCCGCCGCCCCCACCCCGGCGCCTGAAATCGCCGAAGGCCCGCCTGTGGAGCTGGAGTTGACTCGAAGAGCACTGACGGAATCTTGGTGTAGACCAGAAAAACTGTCAAGCGTATATCGGTACAGACGGTTGCCTTCAGCCCGATCGCGACGAGTTGGCGGAAAATCCCCTCTGGTGACCATGACTGTGCCCCGCGCCGGAGGTTCCGGAGCGGGGCACTGGTGGGTTCTCGGTCGGAACGAGGGCGTCAGCCTTCGGCACCCGGCTCACGGCGCATGCACCACACGCGGGGGCCGCCGTCGACGCCCGGCAGTTCCACGGTGGTGCGGAAGCCCAGCCGCTCGTACAGCCGGACATTGCGCCCGGTCGCGGTCTCCAGATAACACGCCTGCCCGGCCAGATCGGCCGCCGCGAGACCGGGGCGGATCACGGCCGCGCCGAGCCCCCGGCCCTGCGCCTCGGGGGCCACCGCGACCGCGCCCAGCATCCACACCGGCTCCTGCGGACGGTGCGGCTCCACCGCCGCCTCCGCCGCCTCGTAGGCCGCCGCCCGGTCGCCCGCCAGCTCGGCGATCAGCGGACCGACCTCGGCGAACCCGGGGGTCGGGTCCTTCTCGGGCGTCGTCCACACGGCGACCGCCCGGCCCTCCCCGCCGACCCACACCCGGCCGTACGGCATCGCGATCCGGGTCAGGAACAGCTCCTGGAGCCGCCGCACCCGCTCCTCGTGGCCGTCGGCGGCCACCACATGCCGGGTGTACGGGTAGTCCGCGAACGCACCCGCCAGGGTACGGACGGCGGCGGGGACGTCCGCCGGGGTCGCGGGGCGTACGAGGCCGGGGGCGGGGGATGTCATATAGGTCTTGCTCCTCGGGTGATCGATGCGGGCGGGCCGCGCCGGAGGGAACGGCCCGGGAGAAACGATCAAGCAGGAGAAGGGGTCCCCGCAACCGGGTTTCCGGCGGCGCGGTGCCGTGGACGGACCTGTCAGGCGTCGAAGCGGCGGCGCGCGTCCTCGATATGGCCCAGATGCCGATGGGTCCAGCCGCACAGCGCGTCGACCGTCGCCCGGAGCCCCTGACCGGACTCGGTCAGGGTGTACTCGACCCTCGGCGGCACGGTGGGGTACACCTTCCGGTCGACCAGGCCGTTCCGCTCCAGCATGCGCAGATTCTGGGTGAGCATCTTGTGGCTGATGCCCTCGACCTCGTTCCGCAGCCCGCTGAAGCGCAGCGTCCCCTCACCGAGCGCCTCGATGATCAGCAGCGCCCATTTGTTGGCGACGTCCGAGAAGATCTCCCGCGCCAGCGAGTCCGCGCGCCGCAGGTCGGCGTCCTCGGGCAGGTCCTTGAGCAGTCGCTTGGTCACCATGAGGTTCCTCAGTCACCGAAAAGTGCGTTCTTCCAGGTCGGCCGCCACTCTCCTACGGTTTCCGAGTAACCACAAGAGAGCGAAACCTTCGGAAGGGCGAGCACCCACACCATGACCACCACCGCCATCGACGTCTTCAACCACAACGTGCCGGCCGAGAGCGACTTCGGCTACTCGCAGGCGATCAGGTCCGGCGATCTGATCCACATCTCCGGACAGCTCTCGCTCGACGAGGCGGGCGAACTCCTCCACCCGGACGACTTCGCCGCCCAGCTCAAGCAGACCCACGCCAACATGGACAAGATCCTCGACCACTACGGCGTCACCCGGAACCAGGTCGTCTCGCAGACCCTGTACCTGGTGAACCTCCGGGAGAACGCGGCGGCCGTGGCGGAGGGCAACCTCGCGTACTTCGGTGCCCACCGCCCGGCCGCCACGGTCTTCGGCGTCACCGACCTCGCCTTCCCCGGCCAGGTCGTCGAGATCAGCTTCGTCGTGGACGCCAAGCTGCCGTCCGGCCCTGGTCAGCGGGGCCGATAGGCGGTGGCCAGCACGGAGACGGTGACGGTGCCCCCTTCGGGCAGGCGGTCCCCGTCACCACCCTCGATGCCCGTCATATGGCGCGCGCTCGGCGTCATCCCCACCAGGTCCGGGGCCTCCTGTCCGGTCAGCGAGGACATGCGGTACTCGACCCGCTCGGTCGCGGTGGCCTCGAAGTACGGGTCGAGCGCCCGGTGCAGTCGCTCCTCCTTGGCCGGGTCGACGGCGACCATCGCCCGTACCCGGCCGCGCAGCTCGGCCAGGTGCCGTCCGGTCGGGCGTACGACGATCAGTGCGCCGGCCGGGCGCAGTATCCGGTGGAACTCGGACGGGTTGCGCGGGGCGAACACGTTCAGCACGACATCGGCCGTCCCGCCGGCCAGGGGGAAGGGACGGAAGACGTCCCAGCTCGCGGCGGCGGCCCGTTCATGGGACCGGGCGGCGGCGCGCAGTGCGCGTACCGAGGTGTCCAGGCCCAGACCCCGGGCGTCGGGGAGGCGGTCGAGCACACCGGCCAGGTAGTAGCCCGTACCGCACCCGACGTCCACGACCGTCCGCCGTACGTCGGTGCTGGTGCTGGTGCTGGTGCCGGTGTCGGTGCCGGTGACCGCCAGCCGGGCCACGGCGCGGCGGATGGGGAGGTATCTGCCGGTGGCCAGGAACCGGTCCCGGGCCCGGACCATGGCCGCGTCGTCGCCGCTGGTGGCGCGGGCACCGGTCAGGAGAGCGGCGTACCCGTGGCGGGCCAGGTCGAAGGTGTGGCCCGCCGGGCAGCGCAGCGACGCGCCGCTGTCCGGATGGAGGCGCGAGCGGCACAGCGGGCAGCGCAGGAAGTCGAGGAACTGTTCGAGGGCAGGGGGAAGCGACACGGGCACAAGGCACTCCGGCGACGGTGAAGGGAAGGGGTGTGTGTGATGCCTGCGCTGCGCAGGCATGACGAGGAGGGCGATGCCGGTCGGCGTCGCCCTCAGTCCCTTCCGGTCAGAGGAAGCAGTAGTGCGGGGTGCTCAGAAATGCCACGCCGCGAGTTTACGGGCCCCGGCGACGGCCTTTCGTGAACACCGTGTTGCCGAGCGGCCGTTCCCCCGGTGTCCGAGCCGATACTGACCCGACGATTCCGGGGCGGGGGCAGTGGTGGACTGGTGGTGGCTGGGGGTGGGCGGGCTGTTCGCGGGCCTGTCGATAGCGGTGGTGACCGCGCCGGTCGGGGTCTCGGGGGCGGTGTTCCTGCTGCCCGTGCAGCTCAGCGTGTTCGCCGTGCCCAACCCGGCGGTCACCCCCACCAACCTTCTCTTCAACGTCGTCGCCGGGCCCGGCGCGCTGTGGCGGCACCGGCGCACCGGGGCCCTGCGCGGCCCCCTCACCCGGCGGCTCGTCCTGGGCACCCTCCCGGGCGTGGTCATCGGCGCGGTGATCCGGGTCTTCGCGCTCCCCGGCCCCACCGTCTTCCGGCTCCTCATCGCGGGCCTTCTGCTCCCGCTCGGCCTGTGGCTGTGCGCCCGCACCCTGCGGCCGGTACGCGACCGGCCCGCCCCCGGCTCCCCCGGGTCCCCGGGGTCCGCCGAGCCCTCCGCCCGTACCGTCACCGGTCTCGCCGTCGCCGTGGGCGTCGTCGGCGGCATCTACGGCATCGGCGGCGGCTCCCTCCTCGGCCCCGTCCTCGTCGGCCGGGGCATGCCGGTCTCCCGCGTCGCCCCCGCCGCCCTCGCCGCCACCTTCGCCACTTCCGTCCTCGGCGCGGCCACCTTCGCCCTCCTCTCCCTCACCGGCGGCACCGACATCGCCCCCGACTGGTACCTCGGCCTCTCCTGCGGCCTCGGCGGCCTCCTCGGCGGCTATCTGGGGGCCCGCCTCCAACCCCGTCTCCCCGAAACCGCGCTGCGCCTTCTCCTCGGGATCCTCGCCGCCGGGATCGGCGCTCTCTACGCGGTGCAGACGCTGAGCTGAGGCCGTCGGCCCGCCGGTGTGCTTCGTCAGGCCGTCGAGAACCTGGCGACGTATTCGTCGAAGGGCTCGATCCCGGCTTCCGCCCGCAGCTCGTCCATACGGCCGGGCTCCTCGCAGGGCCACGGAACGGGCGAACCGTCCTTCACCCCGGCGATCTGAGTCCCGTAGATCTGCCTGCGGCCCTCGTTCACCAGCGTCCGATCGCGCAGGAAGGCCAGCTCGCGCGGGCCGGCCGAGCCCGCCGCCACCGCCTGCTCCATCAGCCCGAGGGCGCGCCGCTGAATGCCGAGCTGCCGGTCGGAGTGCTGGGCCACGAGCCACGCGGCCTGCGCGGCCGGCTCGCCGACCGCCTCGGCGGTGGGCCAGCCGTACTCGTCCATGATCTCGCCGAGCCGGTCGCCGTGGCGGGCGGTCAGCCGACGCCAGGCCAGCTGTTCGGCGGGGTCGTCGCTGTTCGCGAGGGCGGAGGAGCGCTGATCCGCTGCGGCCATGGCCGTGAGTTCTGCCGTCAGCGCGGAAAGGTCGTACGTCACTGATCAACTTCCTTGGGAAGGGGATGCGTTGAATTCCTTGACCGCAACCCTAAATGTGCATACGGGACACAAAGATCATTCCGGAGAATGGTGACGGGCGGGTTCGCGCGCTGAGATACTGGATCTACTCCCGCAACGACATGCCACGCCGCGCCACGCCACGCCGCCGCGCAGCGAACACCCTTCGCCGATTCCCCGCTAACGTCCCCAATCATGAAGAGAATCGCGGCTCTCGGCGCGTTCGCTCTCTCGCTCGCCGCCCTTGGCCCCGCGCCGAGTGGGGACCGGGACGGATTGGACCGATTCCGGAATCAGTCCGTCGAATGGGCCGTGTGCGCGGACGCCCCTCTCGCCGCCAGCGGGACGGAATGCGCCCGGATCACCGTCCCGCTCGACTACGGCGAGCCGACGGGGCGCACCATCGAGATCGCCGTCTCGCGCATCGCGTCGAAGGACCCCTCGAAACGGCGCGGGATCCTCCAGACCAATCCGGGCGGGCCCGGGGAACGGGGGCTGGGGATGCCGGGGAAGCTGCGGCGAACGATGCCCGCGGAGGTGGCGTCCGCGTACGACATCATCGGCATGGACGCGCGGGGCATCGGCGAGAGCACCCCCCTCGACTGCGGTTTGAAGCGCAGCAGTTGGCTGCTGTACGCGCCGGGGGCGGACCGGCCCGGGTTCGACGAGAGCGTGCGGCGCTCCCGCGAGGACGCGCGCGCATGCTGGGAGAAGCGCCCCGACCTGCTGCCGCATCTGTCGACGCGGAACATCGCCCGGGACGTGGACATCGTCCGCGCCGCGCTGGGCGAGCGGAGAACCTCGTGGTTCGGACAGTCGTACGGAACGGTGCTGGGCTCCGTCTACGCCGAGCTGTTCCCGCACCGGGTCGACCGGCTGGTCCTCGACAGCGCCCCCGACCCCGCCGAATACCCGCTGGAGACGGTACGCCGCTCGGGCCCCGCCAACGAGCGCGCCCTCGACGACTTCGCGGCCTGGGCCGCGCCGAGACACCGGGAGTACGGACTCGGCACCACGCCCACGGCCGTCCGCGCCGGGGTCCACGCGACGATCGAGCGGGCGGCGAGGGAGCCGATCAGCGTCGGTGGACACCGGCTCACCGACCATGAGCTGCCCCTGCTGCTTCTGGTCACGGTCGGCGACGACACCCTGAACCCTGAGTTCGCCGCCCTGCTCGGTCTCCTGCGGGACGCCGCCGACGGGAAACCGGTCACCGTGCCGGGCCGGCTGACCGGGGTCCTGGACCTGCTCTTCACCGGAGCCGGTACGGCCCGGGCGGCGGACTACGCGGCCCAGCTGGGAATCTTCTGCGCCGACGCCGCCATGCCCCGCGACCCCGAACACTACTGGCGGGCGGTGGAACGCAGCCGCCACTCCCAGCCGGTCTTCGGCCCGCTGACCCACGCGCCGCTGCCCTGCGCGTTCTGGAAGGACATGCCGCGCGAATCCCCGACCCTCATCGACAACACGACCCCGGCACTCCAGATCCAGGCGACCGGGGACACCCGCACCGCCTATGCCTCAGGGCTCGGGATGCACCGGGCCATGCGCGCCTCAAGGCTGGTGACCGTCTCCGCCAGGGCGCACGCGATCTACCTCAATCATCCCGGCGAATGCGCCCGGCGGGCTGTCAACGCCTATCTGCTGCACGGTGAATTGCCGGCCCGGGACATCGTCTGCGCCCCATGAGAGCGAGTGTCCCGACGGCCGTCGGTCGACGTGCTGAAGCGGGCTGTACGCGGGACAATAGGCCACCCGGGACAATGGCGATCGAATCGCCGCGCACTGGGGGGCCGTGTCATCCTCTACTTGATTCTCGTCTGCGACGTACTCTTCTGGATCTTCCTTGCCGGCGGCCTGGCCGCGCGCTACGCCGCCGGTTGGCGGGTCCTCGGCGGTGCGCTGCTGCTGTGCGTCCCGCTGATCGATGTGGTGCTGCTGGGGGCCACCGTCCTCAGCATCCGGAACGGTGCCGAGCCGACCGTCTGGCACGGCCTGTCGGCGGCCTACCTCGGCATGACCGTGGTCTACGGGCACGGCGTCGTCCGCTGGGCGGACGCGAAGTTCGCGCGCCGCTTCGGCGGGGCCGTCGCCGAGCCGCGTCCCGAGCTGTACGGCCGGGCGGCCGTCGCGGACGCCTGGAAGTCCTGGCTCAGGTTTCTGCTGGCCTATGCGATCAGTGTCGGCATGATCTTCGGGCTGGTGGTGCTGGTCGGCACCCTCGACGAAGGCGCTCCGCTGCTGGTCTGGCTCAACCCGCTGACCAAGGTGCTTGTCTACAGTCTTATTTGGCCCATCGTGGCCACTGTCCGGCCTGGCAAGGCGCCGGAGGCGGCGGAGGGGAATCGCTGACCGAGGGACCGAGGGACCGAGGGACCGAGAGGCCCGGGGGCAAAAACAAAAGGCAAGGAGGGAATCCTCTCCTTGCCACTCTCAAGTTATAGCGCGGTGGGGGGCTTGCGGCAAGGCCCCGGTGGTCCCGCAGAATCGTCGGCCTGAGCCGGAATCCGATCGGTTCGGAATCCGTGGAGACCAGGATTCAGGAGTGACGAATGCGCGTTTTGCTGTCCACTTACGGATCGCGCGGCGATGTCGAGCCGCTGGTGGGACTCGCCGTCCGGCTGCGGGAGTTCGGTGCGGAGGTGCGGGTGTGCGCGCCGCCGGACGAGGACTTCGCGCGGAGGCTGGCCGGGGTCGGGGTGCCGATGACGCCGGTTTATCAGTCGGCGCGGGCGCTGACGAAGGCCGTGCACGCGCCGGGGGATCTGCCCCGGCGGGCGGCCGAGTTGATCGCCGGTCAGCTCGACCCGCTGCGAGAGGCGGGCGAGGGGTGCGACGTACTGGTGGCGACCGGCGCGATGCCTGCGATGGCGGGGGCTCTGTCGGTGGCGGAGAAGCTGGGCGTCCCCGCCGTGTCGGTGACCTTTCAGCAGCTCACACTGCCTTCGCCGTACCATGCGCCGCTGGCGTATCCGGGCCGTCCCTTCCCGCCGGGGGTGACCGACAGCCGGAAGCTGTGGGAGCTGGACGCCGAGAGCGTCAACGCGCTCTTCGGCGAGGCGCTCAACACCGGCCGGGCGTCGATCGGGCTGCCGCCGGTGGCGGACGTACGCGACTATGTCGTCGGCGACCGCCCCTGGCTGGCGACGGACCCGGTCCTGGACCCGTGGCTGACCCCCGCCGACCTCGACCCCGTCCAGACCGGTGCGTGGATCCAGCCGGACGAACGCCCGCTCGACGCCGGGCTGCTGTCCTTCCTGGACGCCGGGGAACCGCCGGTCTACGTCGGCTTCGGCAGCATGCCCATGCACACCTCGGCGGACGCCGCGCGCGTGGCGATCGATGCCGTCCGCGCCCAGGGCCGCCGTGTACTGCTCTCCCACGGCTGGGCCGATCTCTCCCCGATCGACGGCCAGGCCGACTGCTTCGCCGTCGGCGAGGCCAACCACCAGGCCCTCTTCCCCCGCGTCGCCGCCGTCGTCCACCACGGCGGCGCGGGCACCACCACCACAGCCGCCCGCGCCGGCGTGCCCCAGGTCGTCGTCCCCCAGGCCGTCGACCAGCCCTACTGGGCCGCCCGCGTCACCGACCTCGGCATCGGCGCGGCCCACGCCGGGCCGACCCCGACCTTCGCGTCCCTGTCCGCCGCCCTCGACACGGCCCTGCTGCCCGGGACCCTCGCGCGGGCGACCGCTGTCGCGGGCACGGTCCGTACGGACGGGACGACGGTGGCGGCGAGGCTGTTGCTGGAGGGGGTGGGGTGAGAGGGGGTTATTCGGGGGCGGGGTTCGTCAGCGCGGCGAAGGGGACGGTGGCTACTCCCGACCCCACCCAGAAGACTCCGTACTGGTCGTAAGATTCGTCGTCGGCCGACGCTTTTCCCTTTGAATCGGCGGGGGAGATGGTCAGCCGGACGCGAGTGGAACCCTTCCCCGTCGTCCACCGGGAATACACATGGCGGGGCTCCCTCGTCACGTTGACGATATTGTTGTTGTGCACCACTCTTCCGCTGTGCAGGACTTGGTCTTCGCACTCGGGTGGACATTCAAAGAACCGCGCCTGATCCGGATCCCAGGAGTGCCGGGGGACCTCGAACTCAGGGCCGATCTTCCCGCGATCCTTCCGCAGCAGGGCGATCACGGTGGTGGCGCGCACCAGGTCGTATCCGGCATCCGCCGGGATTTGCGCGACTCTCTGCTCGACCTGCACGTCTCCGGTCTCCAGCCAGGTGCCGGCGCGGATTACGGGGCCGGTGTTGATGATCTCTTCCCTGGCGGGTCCGACGTAACGCTCGGCGTCGAACTTGCGTTTCACATCGGTTTTCCAGCCCGTCAGGCCCGAAGAGTTTCCCTCGAATGCGGCCGATCGTCCCATGACCTGGTAGGAACTGTTGAGAATATAGGAAGCGACTTTCCCTGTATTCTCTGTGCGGATTGTCACCGGGAGGTTGATGATCTCCCTTCCGGGGCCCATGACCGGATTGCCGAATGTAATGTCAATGGCGAACTGGACGGGCAGGGAGTAGGGCTGGTACACGGCGGAGTACGCCAGGTTCGTACTGGCCAGCAGTGCCGTGGCCGTCACCCCCGCCGCGAACCCCTTGGGGTGCGGGATCCCCCGCCACGCCTTCTCCCTGCCCAGGAGCCAGAGCGCCCACAGCGACCAGCAGAACAGCGGGAAGTACGTCAGCGCGTAAGGCGTGTACTCCCTCTCCTCGAACCACAGGAAGACCAGGAGCCCGCTCGTGAACAACGCGATGAGCGCACCGGTCAGCGTCACCGCGCCGGAGTGCTTCCAGCGGCGCTTCCCCCAGTAGTCGAAGGCGGCGGCCGCCGCCGCTCCCTGGATCAGGCCCGAGGCGACGAAGAGGAATCCGGTGACCCGCCCGGCGAAGGTCAGGGCGGCGAAGGCGTCCGCGCTGCCGATGACGATGAGCAGGACCATGGAGCCCAGCAGGCCCGCGATCATGAGCGCGGTGACGGCCCGCCTGAAGCGGATCGCGCACGGGCCGTCGCCGTCCGGGGCTTCCGTGATCACTCTGGGGTGGCTCATGGGAGCAGGGTCGACCGGAGACGGAGGGCGCGCTTCCCGGGCTGCTCCAGACAGGGGATCCCGGCCCCGGTCGCGGCGGCCCCGGCAATCAGGCCAGGGTGAGGAAGATCTTCTCCAGCTCTTCCTCATTGATCTTGGGCTCGCCGCCCTCTTCGCGGGTGGTCATGCATTCGCGCATACGGGTGGCGATGATCTTGAAGCCGGCGCGGTCCAGGGCGCGGCTGACGGCGGCGAGCTGGGTGACGACCTCGCGGCAGTCACGGCCCTCTTCGACCATGGCGATGACGGCGGTCAGCTGGCCCTGGGCGCGGCGCAGGCGGTTGAGGACGGCGCGGGCGGCGGCTTCCTCGTCGGGGGTCATGGCGGCGGTGTCCATGGGGCGAACTCCTCGGTGCGGGCTCTCCAGCATACCCCCGGGGGTAATCTGTTACGGTCGAATTAATACCCCGGGGGGTAATCTGTGAGGAAGTGAGCGGCACGTGTTCTTCGTCGACACCATCGAGATCGAAGGGCTGGGCAACCGGCACTACCTGGCCGGAGGCCTCAGGACGGCGGTCGCGGTGGACCCGCCGCGCGACATCGACCAGGTGATCGCGGCGGCGGCCCGCCGGGGAGTGCGGATCACTCATGTCGTGGAGACGCACATCCACAACGACTATGTGACCGGCGGTCTGGAGCTGGCGAGGCTGACCGGGGCCGCTTATCTGGTGCCCGCCGCCGCGCAGGTCTCCTTCGCCCGGGTCCCGGTCCACGACGGAGATGTGATCGACGTCGACGAGGGCATCACGGTGCGGGCCCTGGCCACCCCGGGCCACACCCCGCACCACACCGCGTACGTCCTCCAGGAGGACGGCTCCCCGGTCGCCGCGTTCACCGGCGGCTCTCTGCTCATCGGCGGCGTGGGCCGCCCCGACCTGGTCGAGCCCCGGCTGACCGAGCGGCTGGCCCGCGCGCAGCACGCCTCGGCGCGGCGGCTGGCCGAGGAGCTGCCCGACAGCGCCTCGGTGCTGCCCACCCACGGCTTCGGCAGCTTCTGCTCCTCGGGTCAGGCGGGGGGCGACACGAGCACCATCGGACGGGAGAAGACGTTCAACGCGGCGCTGGCCCAGGACGTCGACACCTTCGTCGCCGGACTGCTGGCCGGGCTGGAGGACGTACCCGCCTATTACGCGCACATGGGCCCGGCCAACGCGGCGGGCCCCGCCCCGGTCGATCTGACCGCACCGGCACGCGCCGACGCGGAGGACATCGCGGCGCGGCTCGCGGCCGGGGAGTGGGTCGTGGATCTGCGCAACCGGGTCGCCTTCGCCGAGGGGCATGTCGCGGGGTCGTTCAACTTCGAGGCCGACGGCAAGATCGCCACATATCTCGCGTGGATGATCCCGTGGGGGAAGCCCGTCACCCTGCTCGCCGATTCGCCGCGACAGCTCGCCGAGGCGCAGCGCGAGCTGGTACGGGTCGGCATCGACCGGCCCGCCGCCGCCGCGACCGGCGGCCCGGCCGACTGGGTGCGCCCCGGCGAGGCCCCGGTGTCGTTCCGCCGTGCGGGCTTCGCCGAGCTGGCCGAGGAGCTGCGCGGGGCGGGGGCGGGGGAGCGGCCGGTGGTCCTGGATGTGCGCCGGGACTCCGAGCGGGCGGGCGGACATGTCGGGGGATCGGTCCACATCCCGGTGCACGCGCTGCACCGGCGGATCGACGAGGTGCCCGCCGGGACCGTCTGGGTGCACTGCGCGGGCGGCATGCGGGCCGGGATCGCGGCCTCGCTGCTGGACGCGGCCGGCCGTGACGTGGTCGCCGTGGACGACGGCTTCGACCGCGCCGTCGACGCGGGTCTGACCGTCGTCCGGACCGCCGCGGACGCCATATGACCGTCCTCGCCCTGGCGGCCGGGGCCGTGGTCGGTCTCGCCCTGGGCGGGCTCGGCGGGGGCGGCGGTGTGCTGGCCGTCCCCGCGCTGATCTATCTGCTCGGCTTCAGCCCGGCCGCCGCCACCACCGCCGGTCTGATCATCGTCGCCGTGACCTCGCTCGTCTCGCTGGCCGCCCGGGCCGGGGACGGCGAGGTCCGCTGGCGGGCCGGGCTGCTCTTCGCGGGCGCGGGCATCGGCCCCGCCGCGCTCGGCGGGTACGCGGCGGGCCGGGTCCCCGGCTCCGTCCTGACCGCCGCGTTCGCCGTGATCGCCGCACTCGCGGCCTGGCGCATGCTCCGGCCGCCCGTGCTCGACAGCCATCCGGGTGAGGACCCTCCCGTACGGCCCGCCCGGGTCCTGGGCGCGGGGGCCGGTCTCGGCGCGGTCACCGGCGTACTCGGCGTGGGCGGCGGCTTTCTCGCCGTACCGGCGCTGGTGAGCGTGGTCGGGCTGCGGATGAAGGCCGCCGTCGGCACCAGCCTGCTGGTCATCGCCGTCACCTCCACCGCCGCGCTCACCACCCGCGCGGGCACCGCCGACGGCCTCGACTGGGCCGTCGTCGCCCCCTTCACCGGGGCGGCGATCCTCGGCGCGTGGGACGGGAAGCGTCTCGCCGCCCGGCTCTCCGGCGACCGGCTGCGGCGCGTGTTCGCGTACGTCCTGCTCGCCGTGGCCGCCTTCATGCTCCTCGACGTCCTCCTCTGAACCTCCCAGTCACCACCCCGAAAGGAACCGGCCATGAGCACCACCACCCTCACCACCGACACCGCCCGGACGCGTCTGCACACCCTGACCGTCATCGATGTGCGCACCCCCGGCGAGTACGCCTCCGGACATCTGCCCACCGCCCACAACATCCCCCTCGACGCCCTCGGCCGCGCCCTGCCCGCCCTGCGCGAAGCCGCCGACCGGGGCGAACTCCTCATGGTCTGCGCCTCCGGGGCACGCTCGGCGAACGCCTGCGCCCTGCTGGCCCGCGACGGGGTGACCGCCGCGACCCTGGACGGCGGGACCACGGCCTGGGCCGCCGCCGGAGGCGAGATCCACCGGCCCGAGACCACGGGCCGGACCGTCTGGGCCATGGACCGTCAGGTCCGTTTCACGGCGGGCTCCCTCGTACTCCTCGGTCTGCTCCTCGCCCTGCTCGTGCACCCCGCCTTCCAGCTGCTCTCGGCGGGGATCGCGGCGGGGCTCGTCTTCTCCGCCCTCTCCAACACCTGCGCGATGGCCGCCCTCCTCGGGAAGCTGCCCCACAACCGCCCCGGCCGCGCCGATCTGGACACCACCCTCGCGAACCTGCGGCGGGGCTGATCAGCCGCACAGTAGTGAGTGAACCGCGCGAATTTCCTATAGCGGCCGGCGGTCGCCCCGGCCGCTATAAGATCCATTGCTCTGCCCGCCCCTCGCACACGGAAGGAGGGCGGGAACGGTTCAACGCGTTGATATTGAAGATGCGGGTCCGTGCTGGGATTCTGACCCCGTGGTGAAGAATCCGCGCCGTCAGGGAGCCGCACCGATGCAGACCCCGCCGCTCTTATTGACCTTGTGTCTTACTCTGGTCATCGGGGTTGTCGTCGTGCTGACCGCGACGGAGAGCGGTTCTTCACCGGGTTCTTCACCAGTGGCCGGGGAATATGCCGAATTGGCCGACTTTCCGGTCGCCTCGGATCCTCCGCCGGGCCCCGACGCTTCCACCGGTGTCTTCACCGAGGAATGCGGGCGCAATGAGAGAGGGCAGTACAACACGGACAATGTGGTGACCTCGCCGGGAATCGCCGGCGGCGCCCACCACACCCACGACTATGTCGGCAACACCTCGACCAACGCCCTCTCCACCGACCGGAGTCTGGCCGCGGCCGACACCACCTGCGCGAACGGCGACCTCTCCACCTACTTCTGGCCGGTGCTGCGAAGGCTGGACCGCGCCGGGACCGACGGCGACACCCACGGCGGCGGCGGGGTGCACGGCAACACGGGCGAGATCCTCACGCCCTCCTCGGTACGGCTGGAGTACCGCGGCAGCCCGGTGAGCCGGGTGATCCCCATGCCGCGCTTCCTGCGGATGGTCACCGGCGACCCGGTGGCGGCGACCGCGGGCGACGCACGCGTACGCGCCCAGTGGGGATGCTCGGGCCACCCCGGCCGCTTCACCGTCAAATACCCGGTCTGCCCGGCCGGCCACGGGCCCACCCGTACGCTCGACTTCCCCAGCTGCTGGAACGGGCTGCACACCGACAGCGAAGGACACCGCGGGCATGTGGCCTTCCCCGGGGCGGGCGGGAGCTGCCCCGCCGGGACCTTCCCCGTGCCCCGGCTGAGGATCACCCTCAGCTACGAGCTGCCGTACTCCGTGCCCTTCGCGCTCGACTCCTTCCCCGCGCAGAAGCGCCACCCCAAGACCGACCACGCGATGTTCATCAACGTGATGACCGAACGGCAGCAGAGCCGGCTGACCGCGTGCCTGAACGAGGGCCGCCGCTGCGGCGCCGACTCCTGAAGCCTTCGCCCGGCCGTTGAACCGACCCCGCGCCCGGGCCGTGTTGAGCGCATGGCCAAGCAGAGGACGGAGTGAGTGCATGGCGGCGCTATGGTCCCGCACTCGTCAGAAGGCGAGTGACGAAGTGCTGATACGGGCCCTCTACGAGGAACACGGCAGAGCCCTCCTCGCCTACGCGCAGCGGCTCACCGGAGACCGCAGCGCCGCCGAGGACGTGGTGCAGGAGACCCTGATCCGGGCCTGGAAACACCCCGACGCGCTGGTCAACGGCAAGGGATCGGTGCGGGGCTGGCTCCTCACGGTGGCCCGCAACATCATCACCGACCGCTTCCGCGCCCGGGCCGCCCGCCCGCCCGAGGTCGCCCAGTCGCCCGCCAACGGGCCGGTGGAGGCGGACCACGCCGAGGCCGTGGTCGACTCGATGATGGTGATGGAGGCCCTCGACCGGCTCTCGCCCGACCACCGGGAAGTGCTGCTGGAAATCTACTTCCGCGGACACACCGTCGCCGAAGCCGCCAAAACGCTCGGAATACCGGCCGGGACCGTCAAGTCCCGTTCCCACTACGCGCTGAAGTCCCTGAGAGAGCTGTACACGGAGAAGCCCGGATCGGCGAAGCTCGTCATGGTGAAGGAGGCGGCGGCATGAGCACCCGGCAGCACGACAATGAAATGCTGGGCGCTTATGTGCTCGGCGCTCTGGACGAACGGGAGGCACAGGCCGTCGAAGAGCACGTCAAATCCTGCGAGACCTGCCGTGAAGAGGTCTCCGTGCTCAGGGAATGGGAGACGGCCCTCGGCGAGGTCCCGCCCGAGGCCTTTCTCGACGGTCCCCCGGAGGACGGCGAACCGCTGCTCCGGCGGACCCTGCGGCAGGCCCGCGAGGAGCGCGGCACGGCCGAGCGTCTGCGGCGCTCCCTCCTGGCCGCCGCGGCGGTGGTCGCGGCGGCGGCCGTCCTCGGCGGCGGATTCGCCATCGGCCGCTCCACCGGCGAGGACCGTACGCGCCCCGCGGCCCGCCCGTCCGCCGTCTCGTCCCCGCCCGTCGCTCCGGCCCCCACCGGGGTTGTGGTCGCCTCCGCCCGGGACCGGGGCACCGGGGCCAGGATGGCGGTACGGATGACCCCGTCCGCCGAGTGGGTGCGGCTCAATGTCTCCGTCAGCGGGATTCCGGCGGGGGAGCGGTGCAGAATCGTGGTGGTGAGCAGGGACGGCACCCGTGAAGTGGCCGGGAGCTGGCTGGTCGGCAGCGCGGAGAAGGGGGCCAATCTCGACGGCTCCGCCGCCGTCGCCCGGGAGGACGTCGCCTCGATCGCGGTGGAGAACGAGGCGGGCAAAACCTATGTGGCCACACCCCTCAGGACCTGAAGGGTGAGGTCTTCCTTTTTGAAGGGGCCGGACGGTGAACCGTCCGGCCCTTTCGTACGTGGACCGGTTGCGCCGGCTTTCACTCCCGCCCCCGCTCCCACTCCGCGCCCCCGACCCCCTGCCCGACGGCCCGGTCGCACCCCGACGGCCCGGCCGGCACCCCGCCCCGCACCCGTCCGCGAAAGGACGCCCACGATGCGCAGACTCCTCTCGGCCGCCACTGCCGCCGTCTCACTCGCCGTCGGGGCGGCGGCCTGCACCGATCCCGCCCCGGTGGCGGGCAGCGGGGGCGGCGCGCGGCCGGTCCACGGCACCCCCAGCCCGGCCGGCTCGGACCGGACCGAGACCCCCGTCCCGCCCGCCGCGCCGGAAGCCGGGGCGGGCGCCCTTCAGAACCACCCGGGCGGGACCCCCGTATCCCTGATCGCCCGGCTCGACGGCTCCGGGCACATACCGGCCAAGGGCGGCCAGGACGACGGCGGCGGCGGCCAGGACGGCGGCGGCGACCGGGACGGCCGCGCGGTCGCCCGGATCCAGATCAGGGGCGACCGGATCACCTTCTCCCTCACCTGGAACGGGCTCTCCACCCCGACCCTCGCCCGGATCCACCGGGGCGAGGCGGGCGCCAACGGCGACCTCGTCGCCGGGCTGTTCACCAAGGCGCTGCCCGACGGCGTCCACTCCGCCGCGGGACAGACCACCGTCACCGACGCCGACCTCGCCGAACTGCTGCGCACCGACCCCGGCGGCCACTACGTCAGCCTCCACACCGACGAGTTCCCCGGCGGCGCGGTCCGCGCCCAGCTCGAATCGTACGACCGGGAGTTCAACCCGCTCAGCGTCATCCAGGGCGGCGAGCCGCGCGCCCAGGCCGACGGCGGACAGAAGGTCCCGGCCGCGGGCGTCCGCGCCGCGGCCGACCCCGACGGTCACGCCGTCGTCTTCCTCCGGCCCGGCAGCGGATCCCTCGGCTACTCCCTGACCTGGGTCAACATCACGCCTCCGCTCTCGGTCCACCTCCACAAGGGCGCGCTCGGCCGGAACGGCCCGATCGCGCTCCCGCTCCTCGGCACACCGATGCCCCCGAACATCTTCGCCGTGGCGGGCACGGTCCCGGTGCCGCGCGCCGAGCTGATCCGGCAACTCACCTCAAGACCCGAGGCGTTCTACGCCAGTCTGCGCACCGAGGACTTCCGCGACGGGGCGGTACGCGGCCAGTTCTTCCGCTGAACAGACGGCCGTCGGCGTCGCCGGCGGTTCAGTGGTGGCGGCTGCCGAAGAACTCGACCTCGGCGATCGCCGGCCGCCGGTCGGCCCCGGTCCCGGTCCCGTAGGCCGCGTCCGTCGTCAGCCGGACCCCGACCACCCGGTCCCCCCGCACCTCGAACGTCTGCTGGCCCGGCTGGTCCTTGAGCCGGATCCGCTTCGTCGTCCGCTCACCGGACTCGGCGACGAACGTCACGGTGATCCCGGCCGGGCGGGCCTGGGTGAGGAACTCGTCCCGCCGCGCCGAGACACCGGAGAAGACGATGATTCTCCGGACCTTCACCGGCTGCTCGAAGTCGCACTCCACGAACTCGCCGACCTCCCGGCCCGCCCTCCCCGGAGCCCAGTAGCGGTTGTTGAAACCGTCGAAGGCCGCGCTCGCCGGATGCCCCGGCGCGCTGCTGGAGGCCCGGAACACGGCGGGCGGCAGCGGCTCCTGAGCCCCGGTCTCCTCCTTCGCGAACCCGATCGCCCACGGGAGGTGCGGCAGCCCGAACCACACCGCCGCCACCACCACGACCAGCGCCAACGGCAGCGCGAGCCCCGGCCGCCGCCACAGCCTCCGGCGCGGTCTGGCCCCGGCGGGCGGAGCCGCCCGAGGCCCTTGGCGCAGCACGCGCCGCCACCAGGCCAGGCGTACGACCGGGCCGGGCCCCGGGCCGGGGTCGAGCAGCAGCGCGCAGCGGACGCAGAGCGTACGGCCCGGGGGGTTCTCGGCCCGGCAGCCCGGGCAGCGGACGCTTCTCCCCGGCGGCGCGGGGGCGGGAGCCGGTGCGTCCGCCGCGTCGGCCTCCGGCGGCAGGGGGCCCTCCTCGTCCCCGGGCCGCCTCGGCACCACCGAGTCATCGGCCCCGGCACTCGGTTCCGGTTCCGGTTCTGTACGGGTACGCGTACCCGTACCCGTACCGGGAGCCTGTGACGGCTCCCAGTCGAGGAAGGCCTCGCACGAAGTGCAGAACGCCGTCCCCGGCGCGTTCCGCTGCCCGCACGCCTCACAGATCACTCCGCGCCCCCGATCCCGTCCCCGCGCCTGTCGCCCCTGTCGTCCCCGTCCGGCAGCAGCTCCAGATCGAAGCCGACATGCGCGGGCACCTCCGTACGCAGCAACTCCTCCAGCCGCACCCGGTCGACCGGGGTCGCCCCCAGCCGGAGCCGGACCGTCACCCAGGGGCGGGCCGTCCCCGGCGCGGAGGTCCCGGACTGCGTCGACCACGCCGTACCCCCGCTCTCGACGATCTCCGGCTCGACGCCGGTCTCCAGCCGCACCGCCTCCGCGAGCCCGCGCGCCGTCCCGCGCGCGCTGTGCCGGGAGACCGCGCCGCGCACCGCCGCCCGGCGCTGCTCCGGCGGTCCTTCGGCACGCGGTTCGACCGCCACCCAGCGGGCCAGCCAGTCGAGGAAGTCGTCGGGCGCGCTGCGCGGGTCGAGATGGGCGGGGAGATTGTCGATGGAGAGCAGCACCGGCGCGAGCACCTCGTCGAGCGCCCCCAGAAAGCGCCGGAGGAAGTCCTGTTCCAGATAGACGGCGGGGAGCCGGTCGATCAGCGGATGCGGGCTCGCCAGTCCGGGCACGGCCTTTCGCACGGCCTCAGCCCTCCCGTACCCGGAGCTGGTGGTCATGGCTGAAGACCAGCGCGTGCCGGTCGAGCGTGATCCTGGTGGCGGCCTCGGTGCGCCGGCCGGTCACCGGGTCGGCCGGGAAGAGGCGTACGTCCTCCACCAGATCGACCCCCGGCACCTGCTGGAGCACGGCGAACGCCTCGCCCGACTGGACCGGTCTGCCGAACGGCCAGCCCTGCCCGGCCGGGCCGCCGGTCAGCGCGTTGAAGTAGCCGTACAGCGCCGCCAGCGCCGTCTCCCGTACCCGCTCCGGGACCGCGCCCCGGCGGGCCAGCACCGTGGCGACGACGGTGACGCCCTGGTAGAAGGGTGGTTCGACCACCAGCCGGGCCCCGATCGGGCGGCGCTCGTCGAGATGGCGGGCGATCCGCGCGAGGGTGGACTCCGGCGGGATCAGTTCGTCGAACGCGATCCGGCCCCGCCCGTCCCCGCTGCCCGACGGCACCACCAGCAGCCGCACCACCCCGGCCTCGGCCCCCGGCTCCTCCCCGGCGGGCACGCACCGCACCCGGGCCGCGTCCGGCGCGACCTCCCGGGCGAGGAGTTCGTAGTCGTGCGGCACGACGGCCCGGTGCAGGGTGCGCAGCGTCATCGGCCCGCGCACCCGCGCGCTCTCCACGCTCTCGCCGTCGACCCCGCCGAGCGCCGGTACGCGGTTCTCCACCCGGGCCACATAGGGGATCGCGCCGCGCAGCACCCGCAGGGTGGAGCGGGCGACATTGCCGCGCAGCCCGCCGCCGGTGCGGTAGGACCGCACGCGCACGGTGGCGCCCTTCGGCGGCACCGCGCCGTAGTGGCGGATCCCGCCGTCCCGTTCGCGCACGGCGGGGCCGAACTCGACCCGGCCCGAGCCCGGGTCCAGGGTGATGTGCCGGTCCTCGGGGCCGGAGTGGGCGAAGTCGTCGACCCGGGTCCACTCCCGCGTACCGTCCGCACCGCTGTCGGACCCGGTCTCCGCTCCGGCCGCCGGTTCGGAGATCTCGACCACGAACTCCCCGGGGACCACCGGCGGGCGGGCGACGGCGAACACCTGGCCCGGCACCCCCTCCGCCGCCCCGAGGACCTCGTCCATGACGGTCTCCGCGTGTTCCGCGCCGACGGTCGCGCCGATCGTGAACGCGGTCACCCCGCGCACCACCGGCGATGCCACATACGTCGGCTGCCCCGGCTCGGCCTCGGTCAGCCGGCAGCGCAGCCAGCCGCCGGTGCGCCGGGCGACGGCCGTCGGGGCGTGGGCCCGGGGCAGATGCAGGATCAGCTCACCGGACTTGTTGAAGCCGCCCGTGTCGTCCTTCTCCACCTCGCAGGCCCGCCAGGCCTCGCCGTCCCACGCCTCCCACACCAGCGGCGGCCGCAGCGGGTCGACGCCCACGCCCTCCACCGTGCAGTCCAGCCGCAGGGCGACGACCCCGGACGGCACGGCCGCCGACAGACCGACGTAGAGCGCGTCCCCGGGGGTCGGGCCGGTCCCGGGGCCGGTGCCGAAGCACGGTACGTCGCGGCCGAGCGCCAGCTCCTCCGTACGGTCCACGGCCTCCCCCGACACCGGCCGGGTGGCGAGATGGGCGTAGGAGCAGGGCACCACGGAGAGTTCGCCGACGGTGGTGAAGACCACCGCCTCCTCGGTCGCGGTACGGACGGTGGCGACCTCCGTGCCCGCCCGCACCCGCACCGGCTCCGGCTGGGGCGCGGAGAGCCGGAAGGTCACCCGTGTCCGCGCGGCGGTGGGCGGGTGGAGCCGGACCCCGATCAGATCGAGGAAGGTCAGATAGCTCTTCTCCGGGACCCGGTTCACCCGGTAGACGAGCTGGTCCACCATGGTCGCGAAGGCCTCGATCAGGGTCACCCCGGGGTCCGACACATTGTGGTCGGTCCACTCCGGGCAGCGCTGCTGCACCAGGCGCTTGGCCTCGTCCACCAGATCCTGGAACCGCCGGTCGTCCAGATGCGGGCTGGGCAGATTCACGCGCCCGCCCCCTCGCCGTGCCCGCCGTGCCCGCCGTGCCCGCCGTACGACCGCTGCTCGTGCTGCGGGATCACATAGAACGGGAAGACCAGATTCCGGGGGTCGTTGGCCCCTCGGACCGTATAGCCGATGTCGATGTACAGCACCCCCTGGTCCGCCGCGTCGAAGCGGACGGCCACCTCGGTCACCTCGACCCTCGGCTCCCAGCGCTCCAGCGCGAGGCGCACCTCGTACGCGAGCTGCCCGGCCGTCCCCGCGTCGGCGGGCGCGAACACATAGTCGTTGATCGCGCAGCCGAACTCCGGCCGCATCGGGCGCTCGCCCGGCGAGGTCGCCAGGATCAGCCGGATCGACTCCTCCAGCTCGTGTTCCCCGTGTACCAGCGCGATCGAGCCGGTGGCGTCCACACGCGGCGGAAAGGCCCAGCCCGCGCCGATGAACTGCTGTCCCATCGCCGCTCAGCCCCCGATCAGCACGGTCGGGCAGCCGGAGACCACCGGGGAGCCGCAGCCCGCGAGATCACCGACCCGGGCGGCGGGCCGCCCGCCGATGAGGACGGTGGAGCTGCCGGGCGGGGCGAGCGCGGACGGCGGATGGCCCGGGGCGGCGCACTGGTGCGCGCCGCCGACGGTGGCGGCGGGCCGCCCTCCGATCAGTACGGACGGGACACCGGGCGGCCCGATCGTGCCGGGGTGTCCGGTGGGGTCGCCGACGCGGGCGGCTGCTGCCGACATGACGTTCCTCCTCCTCGGTCGATCTCAGTTGATGCGCACCATGGGGGCGTTGACGGAGAGCGAGCCGCCGGCCTTGATGTCGGTGCGCTGGGTGCCGTTCACCGCCACCTGCGCGCCCTGCACCTCGACCGCGCCGCCGGTCGCGAGCCGGACCCGGCCGTTGCCGCCGTCGACCACCACTCCGGTACGGGAGGTCAGCGCGAGGCTCTGCCCGGCGAGTTCGAGCGGCCCCTCGCCCGCGTCCAGGGCGACGCCCCGGGCCGCCTTGATGGAGACCTTCTCCTTGGCCTCGATGGTCACGCCGCCGTCGCTGTTGATGACGATCACGGTGCCCCGGCGGTCGAGATCGATGGTCAGCCTGCCGTCGCCGGTGAGCAGCCGGACGCCCTGCGGGCCGTCGGCGTTGTCCAGGATCTCCAGCTGGTTCCCGCTCTTGGAGGCGAAGGCGCGGCGGTTGACCGCGCCGGTGGTCGGATCGACCAGACCGCCGCCCGGTTTCCCCGCGGCGGGGGACCCGCCGCCCGGCCGGTCCTTCCCGTTGTAGAGCCCCGCGAGGACGTACGGCCGGTCCAGCCGCCCGTGCTCGAAGCCGACCAGCACCTCGTCGCCGACCTCCGGAATGAACGCTTCCCCGCCGCTGGTCCCGCCGGACTGCGCGGTGCGCGCCCAGTCGCTCGCGTACTCGTCGGACAGCCAGGGGAACCGGACCTTCACCCGCCCCGACCCCTCCGGGTCCTGGGTGTCCGTGACCGTCCCGTTCACCAGCCCCCGCGGGCGCGCGCCGCCCCCGTTCCCGCCCCCGCCCCCGCTGTTCGCGCCGCCGCCGGTCAGGCCGAACAGCGAGCGCTCCTGCTGACCCGAGACGGTGATCCAGGTCTCGTAACCGCGTACCGAGTCAAAGACATGGCGCGTCGAAGTGACCGTGTACCGCCCCTCGAAGGGCGCGCCCACCGCGTTGAGCGCCACCGCGCTGCCCGCCCTGACCTCCGGGTTCCCCCGGATCACCGCCTCCAGCTCGGCGAACGACCCGGCGATCCGCTCGGCGAGCGCCCTGGCCGCCAGATCCACCTGCTCCTGTGTCCCGTACGCCGCGTCCGTCACCACGAACCGCGCCTCGCCGAAGGGCGCGGACACCTCGGCCGCCGTCACCCCCAGCTCCAGGGTGGCGGACTTGCCCGCCGGGGCCCGCCCCACCAGCGGCTCCTTCGTCCGCACGTCCCAGCCGCGCACCTCGACCTCGGAGACCTGCTCGGCGGAGGACACCCCCGCCCGGCAGCGCAGCAGATTGGCCCCCATCTCCAGCACCAGCGGATCGCGCTCCGCCCGCGCCGATCCGCCGGGCGCTCCGCTCGCCCCGGTGGGCCGGGTGAGGTGCAGACTCCCGTCGCGCACATACGCCTGGGCCCCGGCCTCCTCCGCGAGTCCGCGCACGAACTCCCAGTCGGTGACATTCGGCTGTACGAGGTGTTCGAGCACCGGCCCGGCCACATCCACCGGCCCCGGCTTCAGCCCGGCGCGCTGGGCGACCCGCGCGCAGACGTCGGCGAGCGTCATGTTCTGGTAGCTGGCCACCCGGCGGCCCCGGAAGAGCCGGTGCGACTCGTCCAGGCCCCGGACGACGGTGAAGGTGCCCGTCTCGTCCAGCTCCACCTCCAGCGCGGTCACCACCCCCGTCAGCAGCGGCTTCGGCGCGCTGTCGCCGCCCGCGCGGGCCAGCAGCCGCGCCTCGCCGCCGATCGCGAGACCGGTCCGCTCCAGCAGCACCCGCTCGGGGTCGCGAAAACGCAGCACGAAGAGGTCGGGGAGCGTACGGCTGTCGTCCACATACCCCTCGACCAGGGTGTTCGCCAGCTCGGCGGGGAGCGGTGTGCCGCCGAACTCCACCACCAGCGCCGACGCGACGCCCTGCCCGGCCACCCCTCACACCCCCCGGCCGACGGGGCCCGCGGGGCCGCCCGGGCCGCCCGGTTCACCCAGTCTGCTCAGCTCGTCCAGCGCGGGCAGCAGCAGTTGACGGCCGGGGGCCAGCCGCATCGGATCGTCGATCCCGTTCGCCTCGGCGATCACCCGCCAGGCCGCCGGGTCCCCGTACTCCCGCTGCGCGAGCGACTGGAGCGAGTCGCCCGCGTCCACCCGGTGCACCCGCCGGGCCGCCAGCGCCCCCGAGGTCGGATTCTGCCCCGGCGTCTCCCCGCTGATCTCCTCCATGGTGACCTGGCAGATCGCCCGGATCGGCACCCCCGAGGTGGTGAACAGCGTGTACTTCGCCTGCACCTGGCTCACATAGCCGGGGAAGCCGGTCAGCCCGCCCCAGTGGAACACCACCCACGGCGGCGAGGCGCGCTGCCGCTGCCGGGTCTCGCTGGTCGGCACACAGCACGCGAAGAGCTGCTCCACCGAGGTCACCACCCGGGTGTCCTGGGTGTCGCTCGCGTCGAAGAACATCTCGACCGTGAGCTTGCTGGGCTGCGAGCCCTGGTACTCCGGCGGCCCCGAACTCTTCGCGCCCTTGGCCGGAGTCCGCTTCCAGGAAGCCGCCTTGGTCAGACTCAGCTCCTTCGGATTGAACTGGAAGTCGATCCGTCCACAGGGGCCGCCGGGGGTGAGCCCGCCGCCGGTCGGCGGAGTCCGCAGCTCCAGATAGGCGTGCTCCAGCTTGGGCCGCCCCGCCCCGCCCGCCCCGCCCGAGCCGCCCTTGCCCGCCGCGACCCCCGGCGTACCGGCCGCGCTGAAGGCGATGGGTCCCGCGCCGCTCATCGCGCTCAGCCCTCCATCACATAGCCGTGATGGGCGATCTCGATCGTCTCCATCGCCACCTTCGGCGACTCCGGGTTGAAGGAGGGACCGGTCCAGCGGACCGGCACGACCTCCAGCAGCCCCCACTGGGCGACCTTCCGGCCGTCCCCGGTGCGCGCCTCGATATGGGCCGTCTTACGGCTGAAGCCGGTGGTCATGGTGGCGAACCAGCGGGCCACCTTCTCCGTCTCGCGCGTCAGCGGCCGGGAGAGCTTCACATTCGAGTACTTCAGCCGGGTCGGAAGCTGCCACAGATGCCCGTTGTTCCCGCCCTCCTCCCGCGTTTCGAGCACGACCTCGCAGCCGAGCCCCTCACAGGTGTTGAAGGAACCCAGCTCGATGTCGTCGATGGTGACGACGAAACAGACGCTGACGGCGGGGTCGTCGTCCTGGACGCCGGCCATGACACCTGCCTTTCGGTCTCGGGGGATCGATCAGTGCCTGGTGTTGATGAGAAACCCGGCGCGCTCGCGCTCCAGCCGCAGATCCGCCTTGAACAGCCGGCTGAGCGGCGCGTACAGGGCACGCACCAGCTCATCCGTGACCTGCGGCGAAGCCGCCTTCGAAGCCCCGGGTCCCGCTCCCGCGCTCTGTTCCGGTCCTGGTTCCGGTCCCGGCTCCGTTTCAGGTCCTGGTCCTGGTCCTGGACCTGATTCCGGTTCTGGTTCCGGGTTGGGCGGCGGAGGCTCGGCGGTCTCCGTCTCACGCTGGACGATCACGGGCATGGGCACGGGCCGTACGGCGGGCCGCGCCGGAGCCCCGAACACCACACTCCCGTCCGCCATCCGCTGCGCCACCCCGGCCGCCACCGCGACCTCCCCGGCGGAGAGCGGTGGCGAACGCCGCACCGAACGCGGCACCGGCGGCCCGGCGGCGACCGGCGACCGCCGCCGCTGTACGGGGGGTGGGGATGGCGACGACGGGGCCGGCGCCGGAGACGGGGCCGGAGACGGGCCGGGGGGCGTGTCACCCAGGGGGACGGCTGTCCGCTGTACGAAGGTCCCCGCCGCGCCCGGTCCGGCCGGGGTCCATCGGACGGGCACGGGGGCCGCCGGTGCGGGCGGCGCAGCTCTTGGTCTTTCGGTTTCGGTCAGTTGCAGCGGCAGGGGGCGGTTCCCGAGCAGCGGCACCACCCTTGCTTGTGTCGGAACCGGTGACCGCGAGGTCTGGAGCCGGACCGGAGGTCCAGGCTCCGGCACGGGCATCTGCGGTGCGGGTGCGGGTGCGGACGCCGGTGCCGGTGCCGGTGCCGGTGCGGGGATCAGCGGGTCGTCCCCCAGCAGGGGCGCGGCGACGGCTGCCGTCTCCGGCTCGGCCTCCGCAGCCACTTCCACCGCTTCCGGTTCTGGTTCCGCTTCTATCCGGGCCGGAGGCCGTTCCCCCGGGGCCGAGGTGGCCGCCGCCTGCCGCTGCGCGGTGGGCGGCAGCGCGGGCAGCGGAGCCCCGAGCCCGAGCCCGGGCGCCCGCCCGGCGGGCGGGGTACGCGAGGGCTCAGCCGCCCTCTGCACCTCGGCCCGCACTGGGGGCTGGGCCTGGGCCTCGGGCTCGGGCTGGCGCTGAGTCTGCGGGACCTCCGGAGGCAGTACGGGCCGCTCGCCCACGAGCCGCCGCACCGGCGACTCCGACGCGGCCACAGCCGTACTCCCGTCCACCGACACCGGGGGAGGCGACACCGGGGACGCCGACACCAGGGACGGCGAGTCGCCCCCGTACCCCGGACGCACGGACACAGCGGGCCCCAGGGACCGCTGCACCGGAGCATGCGCGAGCTGAACCGACTGCGCCGGTCGTGCCTCCCGTACGGGTGTGGTGATCCCGTGCACGGTCCCGGTCGGGGCGTCAGCGCTGATCAGATGCCCCAGCGGGGTGGTGAGCGCGGTGTCGCGCCGGGTGGTGAGCGAACCGTGGAAGCCGGCGGGATCGCTGATCAGCTGCTGGTCGCCCAGGCTCCGCTGAAGCGGCGGCAGCGCGCCGAGGTCCAGCCGTGGCCGCCGTACCGCCATCGGCTCGGCCGCCTCTCCCCGTACCCCCGGAGTCTCCCGCTCCGTACGCCCCGCGCCGCGCAGCCAGGACATCAGACCCATGGTTTCCCCCGTCCTTACGGCCCGTTCTTACTGCCCATTGAGGCGAGCGGCCTCGGCGACGAACCGCAGACGCTCCGGGTGTTCCAGGTCCAGCAGCTCATCCAGCGACCAGTGGAAGTGATGGGCGAGGTACGCGACCTCCTCGTAGAGCAGGTCGGCCGCGTACGTCACGATTCCCCCAGGCGTCCACCGGCGAGATCCACCGCGAACTCCTCCTGGCAGGAGGGACAGGTGACAGCGGCACGAGTGTGCCCCTCGGCATTGATCCGCCGATAGAAATCCTGGAGAAAGGCCAGGTCGGAGGCGAACAGATCCTCGATGATCCCCGGGTGGACATCATCGACCGCGCCGATCCGGGTCACCACCCGGGCGATCAGCACCACCGACAGATAGGCGGAGTTCTCCCGTACCCGGTCGTCCCGCAGCGGCACCAGCTCGTCCCGGGCGGTCGCCAGCCGCATCACGCCCGAGCGGTGCACGGTGCCCGAATCATCCACATAGCCCCGGGGCAGTTCGAAGGCGAACTCGGTCCGCAGGGTGTCCCGGGACTCCCCCTGGCCATTCGGCGGCCGTTCCGGGGTCTGGACCGTACGGCGCATCAGTCGAGTTCCATGCTCTCGTAGGTGATCGAGAGCTTCTCCGTCAGCACCGAGGTGTCCCCGGCCTTGAGCGTGCCGATCTCCAGAGACTTCGGCCACGCGTTGATGAGCTTGTACCGCTTGATCGGCACTCCCTCGTAGTCGTACACGATCACCGCGCCATTGCGGCGGGCGTCCGTCATCCGGCCGAACCGCGAGTCCCTGATCCAGAGTTCAAAACTGTTGTCCTCGGTGAGACCGCGCGTCACCGTGACCTCTCCGGCCTTCGGCCGGCCGGGGAGCTTCTTGATGGCGTATTTTCCGTCCGCGGTGTTCTGCTTCAACTCGATGACGTCCTGTTCCATCTTCAGACCACTCACCTCGGTGATCTGCTTGATGACGACGCTGTCGAACTCAAGGCCGAAGGAATGCCCCACGGAACTGTCGAGATCGGGCAGTGGCACAACAGACTCCTAACGCACGCTGAAGAGTTGACCGGTCATTCGTCGATCCCGCCCGTGCCGCCGGTCAGCTGCGAGAGCCGGAAAACCACGAACTCCGCCGGTTTCACCGGCGCGACCCCGATCTCACAGATGACCTGCCCCGCGTCGACGCTCTCCGGCGGATTGGTCTCGCGGTCGCACTTGACGTAGAACGCCTCGTCCGGGGTCAGCCCGAACAGCGCCCCCTTGCGCCACTCATTGACCAGGAAAGCCGAGACCGTACGCCGGATACGGGCCCACAGCGCGTCGTCGTTCGGCTCGAACACCACCCACTGCGTACCGGCCAGGATCGACTCCTCCAGATAATTGAAGAGCCGCCGCACATTCAGATAACGCCACTCCTGCCCGGAGGCGAGCGTCCGCGCCCCCCAGACCCGGATGCCCCGGCCGGGGAAGGAACGGATGCAGTTCAGACCGATCGGATTGAGCACATCGTGCTCCCCCTTCGTCAGCTGCGTCTGAAGCGCCACCGCCCCGCGCACCACCTCGTTCGCCGGGGCCTTGTGCACCCCGCGCGAAGCGTCGCTGCGCGCCCAGACGCCGGCGATGTGCCCGCTCGGCGGTACGAGGGACGCCCGCGCCGACGAAGGCACCGCCACACTGATCCACGGGTAGTAGAGCGTCGCGTACTTGGAGTCGAAGTTCGCCCGATCCGTACGCCAGCCCCTGACCTGCTGCGGGCTGAGCCCCGGCGGCGGGTCCAGAATGGCGACCCGGTCGCCCATCAGCTCACAGTGGCTGATCAGCCCGTGCTGCACCGCGACCACCGCGTCCAGATCGAGCAGCCCGCGCTGGTACGCGCTCATCAGATCCGGCACCGCGACCATCGTGACGTCCTCGACCGCCTCCAGCCCGCCGAAGCCGGTCCTCCGGTCGGGATCGCCCACATACACCTCGGGCACCAGCCCCGGCGCGCCGCCGGCCGCCGGCGGCGCGGGCGCGAGCGTCACCGACTGCGTCGCCGGCCGGGCGGGGGCCGCTCCCTGGCCCGTCTCCCTCACCTCGATCAGCGCCGACTGGGCGTTGACCCGGGTGGCCACATTCTCCTTGCTGCGTTTCGTGGTGACGGACGGATAGGTCTCCGCGATTCGGCCATCCCGCTTCACGATCAGCCGGAAGACGTCCGACGGAGGGTCGTCGCCCTCGGCGTCCGCGACCTCGACCGTGATCTCACCACTGACTCCGGGGCGGGCGGTCACGGCGTACGGCCCGAGAAGCGTCTCCGCCCCCGCCTCTTCATTTCCCCCCTCATTGGCCGCCGCATCGACTGCCGTGTCGACCGCTGTTCCATCGCCGATGCGCACCACATAACAGGTGCCGCCGCCATTGGCGAAGAACCCATAGACGGAGGCGGCGAGATAGGCGCCCTCCATGAAGTCACCAAACCGGCTCACGAACTGACTCCAGTTCGTGATCAGCGTCGGCTCGTCGAATGGTCCCTTCTGCGCGAAGCCCACAAAGGCGGCGATCGAGGTGCCCACCCCTTCGATCGGCCGCGACCCGGACTCGACCTCTTCGACGTAGACGCCCGGGGACAGGTACGACGGCATATCAGCTCGCTTTCACCGGGGAACGCGGGCAATTCTCGTCATCGAACCGATCACCGGGAACGGATACTCGGTCGCCCCGCCGGGCACCGGGAGCTGCCCGATGGGGCAGCCCCGATGTTCTGTTCGAACCGTGCCCGAACCTGGACTCGCGGCGGTCCGGCCCTGCTTGTGACACCCCTGTGACTCGGGACTGTGACCGCCATCACGCGCGCTGGATCAACGCCCTGATGAGATGGCCGAATGAGCAGACTGGCCTTTCGCCGCCGCCCGGCCCTTGCCGCGACCGCACCCCTGCCTGTGGCCCTGCCCGTGTCCCTGGCCGCGATCGCTCTGCTGCTCACCGCCTGCGGGACCGAACGCCCGGACGCGGGGCACTCCGGCGCGAGTACGCCCGCGCCGTCGGCTTCCACCACTCGGGTCGACGACCCGGGCAAGGACGGCGTACGCATCACCTCGCTGACCCTCCCGCCCGCTTCCCCCTCACCCGCCGGCAGCCCCTTCCCCTCGGCCGACCGTCTCGGCTCGGACTCGGGGATCTCGGCCGCCTACGAGGTCACCAACCACGGCGCCGAGGCTCTGACCTACACGATCGTCTTCACCTTCATGAGCGGTGACGGGGGAGCCATGGCCAACCAGACCGCGACCGTGCGCGACGTCGGCCCCGGGAAGACCGCGCGAGGCACGGTCCGGGCCGGAGCGCTGCCGCCCACCACGCCGCAGGTGACGCAGGCCAAGGTGCTCGAAGTGACCAAGGTCCCGGCGGGTGAGGCTCCGGCCGAGGCAGGTGCCTGCCCCGCCTCCGGGATCCGCGTCAGCGCCGACCAGGGCGACGCGGCGATGGGGCTGCGCGTCGTGGGCCTGCGCCTCGACAACTGCGGCACCCGCCCCTACACCGTCAAGGGCTACCCGCTGCTGGAACTCCTGGACGAGGACCGCGAGCCCGTCGACGGCATCGAGATCCTCGACGGCAGCGGCGAGATCACCACCGGCGCCGGGCCCGACGAGCCGCCCCGGCACATCGCGCTCGCCCCCGGCGAATCGGCGACCGCCGGCCTGGTGTGGCGCAACACGACCGAGTCCGGCACCCCCGTGAACGTGCCCCATGTGCGGGTCCGGGCGAAGGCGGGCGCCGCCCCTGTGACCGTGACCCCGAAGCTCGACCTCGGAACCACCGGAAAGCTGGGGGTCAGGCCCTGGGAAAAGGCGGGGCGCTAGAAGCCGCCCCACAGGAAAGGCCCCGGTCTCCGTGAGGAGGCCGGGGCCTTGTTCGAGCGCTGGGCAGGCCTTGCACCTGCATCCCCCCACGGGAAGTGGGGTGTCTTTCCTTGGACCACCAACGCCGGTCCCACCGCCGGGAGTCCCGGCCGCGAGCACATGATCAATATATCGCAGAAATGCCGACGGCATGCCCCGGGTCCCTCTTCGCGGTGCCGCACCGCGGGATTTTCCCCAACAGGCAACCGCTTCTGCCCTCGTCGCTGCCTGAGCGTTCCTGTCCGGGCTCTTCGTCGCCCCCGACGCTGAGGAGGCGCACGGCTGGGTGAGCGGGGTGAGCGGGGCGAGGGGGTGACGCGGTGAAGGCTGTCCCGGAGAAGGCCCCCGACAGCGACCGGCCGCACCGGGCAACGCCCGCCCCCGCGCCGACCCGGCGCGATGGGTCCCCGGCTCTTGAGCGCCACGGCCTTCAGCAACTCCAGCGACTCCAGCAGCTTCAGCGCCTCCAGCGTTCGGCGGGGAACGCGGCGGTGTCCCGGCTGGTGGCGCAGCGCTATACGGCTCCGGTGAAGCCGCCTCCGTCTCAGGCTGCCGGTTTCCGCAGGGTGAGGGCCGATGTCGCGGCGAAGAAGTCGCGTGTCGCGGCGCATCCTCCGGCGGCGGGTGAGGCGAGGGCGGCGCAGGACGCGGCGGTCGCGCCGCCGGACGACCGGGAGGCGCAGGGCAAGGCGGCGAACGCCGAGAAGATGCACGCGGCGAAGGCGGGGGAGTTCGACAAGGCGGCGTTCATCGAGGCGGTGGACCGGGCGATCGACGCGCAGGCCCCGAAGAACCTCGACGAGGCCGACAAGTTCTCCGGGTCCGGTAAGGCGGACCGGGTCCGGGCCGAGGTGGACGGAAAGGTCACCGACGGCCGTGAGGCGTCCGCCAAGGACATCGACTCCACCACCAAAGCTCCTCCGGACACTTCGGCGGCGGTGGAGAAACCGGTCACCCCGCTCACCCCTGACCGTCCGCCCGGCGACCCCGGTCCGCCTCCGGCGGGGGACGCGGTCCCGGCCAGACAGCCGGCGGCGGTCACCGACTTCTCCGAGGGGCCTGCGGAGAACGACCGGGCGATGGCGGACGCCGAGGTCACCGAGGAGCAGTTGGCGAAGGGCAACGAGCCTCAGTTCGACGAGGCGCTGTCCGCGAAGAAGACCTCGGAGGCGGACTCGGCGAAGGCCCCCGCTCTGGGGCTGGCGGCCGAGGACCGGCAGCTGTCGGCGGCGAAGGCGGGCGCGGCGGGCGCGGGCGCTCAGGCGATGGCCGGTCTGACGGCCACCCGCGCCGCGGCGGGGCGGGAGGTCGACGGGGGCAAGGGCGAGACCCGGTCCAGGGACGAGAAGAAGCGGGCCGAGGTCACCGCGAAGCTCCAGAAGGTCTTCGACGGGACGAAGACGGATGTCGAGTCCGCCCTCTCCGGGCTGGACAAGAAGGTCGACGCGGCCTTCACCTCGGGGGAGAAGGCGGCGCGGGACGCTTTCACGGCGGACCACAAGCGCCGGATGAAGAAGTACAAGGACAAACGCTATTCGGGTCTGATGGGCAAGGCCCGCTGGGTGAAGGACAAGCTCGCCGGTCTGCCCGACGAGGCCAGCGGCCTCTACCAGGAGGCCCGCAAGCTCTACGTCTCCCGGATGCGGACCGTCATCTCCTCGGTCGCCGACATCATCGGCACGGAGCTGGGCCGGGCCAAGGCCCGTATCGCGCAGGGCCGCACCGAGCTGAAGGCGGAGGTCGACAAACTCCCCGCCGATCTGAAGACCTTCGGCGAGGAGGCGGCCAAGGACTTCGCGGGGAAGTTCGACGACCTCGAAACCACCGTGAACGAGAAGTCCGAGCAGCTCGTCCAGGACCTCGCCCAGCGGTACACGGCCGCCCTGAGCAAGATCGACGAGGAGATCACCAAGCTCCAGGAGGCCAACAAGGGGCTGATCGACAAGGCCAAGGACGCCATCGTCGGCGCGATCAAAACCATCAACGAGCTGAAGAACCTCCTCCTCGGCATCCTCGCCAAGGCCGCCACCGCCGTTATGAAGATCCTCAAGGACCCCATCGGCTTCCTCGGCAACCTCGTCCGCGCCGTCGGAGCCGGCCTCCAGCTCTTCATCGCCAACATCGGCGACCACCTCAAGACCGGCCTCGTCTCCTGGCTCCTGGGCACCGCCGTCCGCGCCGGCCTCGACCTCCCCCCGCGGTTCGACCTCAGGGGCATCATCCAGATCATCGCCTCCCTCCTCGGCCTGACCTGGGACACCATCCGCACCCGCGTCACCCGCAAAGGCGTCCCCGACCAAGCGATGACCAAGGTCGAGTCCTCCGTCCCGCTGGCCCAGTCCCTCGCCCGCGAGGGCCCGTCCGGCGCGGCGAAGGAAATCCAGGCCGAAACCGGCGACCTCAAATCCACCATCCTCACCAAACTGACCACCTATCTCATCCCCACCGTCCTCATCGCCGGTATCACCTGGATCCTCTCCCTCCTCAACCCCGCCTCCGCCTTCATCCGTGCCGTCAAAGCCATCATCGACATCACCGCCTTCGTCATCACCCAGGGCGCCCAACTCGCCGACTTCGTCCATGCCGTCCTCGACGCGATCATCGCCATCGCCAACGGCGGCCAAGCCGGCGTCCCCAAACTCATCGAGGCCGCCCTCGCCGGCAGCATCCCGCTCCTCATCGGCTTCCTCGCCGCCCTCCTCGGCATCGGCGGCCTCGCCAACAAGGTCAGAAGCGTCTTCCAGGCAGCGGCCCGTCCCGTCAACCGCGCCATCGATAAAATCGTCGGTTTTCTGGCCAAAAAAGGTAAGAAGATTTGGGCCGGACGCAAGGTTGACGAGAAGGACATGAAGAATCCGGTTGATGACAGGGCGGAGCAGAAGAGGAAGCAGCGCGAACTTCCTCGGGCGATGAGTCGGGCAAGGCGGATCATATCCAAGCATGAGGGTAGCGACTCGCCAGTGGATGTGGTTGTCGCAGAGCTGCTTACGTTGCGTCGACAGTTCTCCTGGATAAAGGGGTTCGATGCAACGAGAAAGGGGGCTGGCTTTGCGCTCTCAATGAAAGCCAGTAATCACCCGCTGGGGTCGTACAGTGATATTGAAAGCATAAAGATACGACTGAGTGAACTCGGGCCTGAATTTATCGAAAAAGTGCACTCTCACTGGTGGGAATATCAAATCAAGAGGCCGAAAGTTGAATCGGAACAGCTGTGGGGGAGGGACGTTCTTAATCGGACTGAAGCCGAAGCGGAGGATTATCTGAAACGGGATGATACTGCACGTGATGTGAAGAAAAAGTTCTATGAGGGAAATAGTCGGGATGTTAATGCTGCCGCCTTCAAGGCGTATGTGTTCGGAGTGAGGAGCGTCATACGGAGAAATGTCGTCAAGCTGCTTGGTCGGGCGGCCCTGAAGGAGCTCAAGAAAGAAGGAAGGCGAGCCGCTCGCAACGTCCCGGAGACTCACGAGATCATCAAGTCGATGAAGTTCCTTCCGGCGAGAAGCGTCTATGGCCAGTATGACCCTTTCCCGGAGTCTCCGGATGAGCGCGAGCATACCAATTTCTTTCCGGTCTCCGTCGATCTGGACCGGCGAATAAGTACGGGCGATGAATCGGTTACCACGGTCGTAACGAGGGCGGGGAAGGTTTTTACTGTCACTCAAGACCTGAAGCACGGATTGAAGTTGCAGGTCAAAGGCGTGGACTTACGGCTTAAAGAGCCTGGTGAGCCACGAGGCGTGACACAGGATTCTCCCGGCTTCCTTGTTAATCAGGGCCTCAATCGCTCGCATGTGATTGCCGACTGGTTCGGAGGTTCGGGTTATCGGGAGGCGCTCAACCTGGTAACCGCCAGCGACCACTACAACAAGACGGTCATGGGTGGCGCAGAGTCCGAAATAGGGACCTCGATACTGGCGTTCGCTGAGGAACATGGTTTGACGCAAAGTCAAGTTTCCATGGATCTGACGGTGACCGTGACGTTTGGAGAGTTGCTGAAGGATGTTTTCATGAGGAACATCCAGGACCAGGAGTGGTATACGGCTGGCGATCCTGAATCGGATGCCCGGCTGAAGAAGCTGACTGATAAGTTGATGAACCCTCCGGTGAGGCGTGTCATGGGTGTCGTGTATGAGTTCGATCTGGCATCCACGATTTCCGATGCTGAAGCGAAGAATAACGACCCGATCCCAATCGAAGCTGATGATCACCTTTTTGTCAAAGGGAGTGCGGATCAGTGAGTGGAATGGATGAGGCTGTAAGCTTTTTTAACTCCTACCTGGATGCCGACTACGCCGGGAACTTGGCTGTGCGCTCGGAATCTGATGAAGTACTGAAGGAGCGGCAAATTGCGAGTCGAGGGTTCTGGCATTCCACCTTGAATGCTCCCTTGTCGCCTGGCTTCGGCAGGCCGGTCGGAATGCCGTCGGAAGAATTGGCGAGACTGGCGGCGAAGATGAACCCGGTGCGTCGTCGACTGTTTCTGGTCGCTGAGTACGATGACGTGGAGTGGGGTGCCCTTTATGCTGGCTATATTGGCGGTAGGGGTAGAACGGTTCAGTCGTATGGCGGGCTTCTTTATGCGGCGGGCATTAACGGCGAACTCAAGATCATTGCATCGTACAAAGAAGATATCGACAAAGTCCCGCCACCGCTTCGCTGGTGCCACTCGCAGGGCGTGGAGATCACCCTCTCCGGAAACCCGGTCGCTATACGCCCACTTGAAGTGCCAACCGGACGTATAGCGCACAAGCAGGACTGGGAAGCGTTCCGGAACGCCGGCGGCGACCGCTGAGCCCTCTCAGGCTCAAGGGCTGCGCAGGCGGCGCATGAACGGAATACGCGATCGACGCCGTCTCATCAAGGTCTGACCGGCCCGCCGGTCACGTCAGCAACCCCAGATACGGCCCGAACTCCGACGCCAGCGTCAGCCTCCCCAGCTTCTGGTACTCCCGCTGGATCGCGTGGATCAGTGTCCTCATCGAGACCGGCTCGCCCGTCTCCGCCGCCAGGTACGCGGCTGTGACCGCGATGGAGCGGATGTTGCCGCCGGCGAGTTCGAAGTTGTCGGCGCAGAAGGGGAGGTCGAGGTCGGGGGTGCGGGGGAGGTGGGGGCCGAGGGAGCGGTGCCAGAGGAGCAGGCGTTGGGGTGGGGCGGGGACGGGGAAGTCGATGACGAGGTCGAGGCGGCGGGTGAAGGCGTCGTCGAGGTTGGCGCGGAGGTTGGTGGCGAGGATGGCGAGGCCGTCGAAGGACTCCATGCGCTGGAGGAGGTACGCGCTCTCGACGTTGGCGTAGCGGTCGTGGGCGTCTTTGACGTCGGAGCGTTTGCCGAAGATGGCGTCGGCCTCGTCGAAGAGGAGGACGCCGTTGACGCCGGCCGCCTCGGAGAAGATCCGTTCGAGGTTCTTCTCGGTCTCGCCGACGTATTTGTCGATCACGGTGGCGAGGTCGACCGTGTAGAGGTCCAGCCCCAGATCGGCCGCGATCACCTCGGCGGACATGGTCTTTCCCGTACCGGAGTCCCCGGCGAAGAGCGCGGAGACACCTCGGCCGCGGCCGCCGCCGGGGCGCATGCCCCAGGCTCCGAGGACTTGGTCGCGGTGGCGGGCGCGGGCGGTGAGTTCGCGGAGCTGGGCGTGGGTGTCGGCGGGGAGGACGAGGTCGTCCCAGGTCACGGTGGGTTCGATACGGCGGGCCAGCCGGTCGAGCCCGGCCGCGTTCTGGGCGCGGGCGCCGTGGCGGACCTGGTCGGGGGTGAGGACGCCGCCGTGCAGCCGGGCCGTCTGGGCGGCGGAGTGGGCCGCGCCGGTGATCTGTTCGGGGGTGAGGAGGAAGGGAGAGAGGAGCCGTCCGGCGTCGATGGAGTCGGGGACCGGTGCGGTCGCCAGCCGCTGGTACGCCTGGGTCCACAGGGCGGCGCGCGCCGCCGGTTCCACCCTCGGGGCGTGCAGGGCGAGCGGCGGGGTGGCCGACCAGGACGCGTCCCAGGGCACTCGCCCGACCAGGATCACCGGTACCGGTGTGGCCGTCAGCAGCCGCAGCAGCCGGGGGTGTTCGCGGGCCACCGCGTCGATCGGGGCGCAGACCAGGCCGGCCCCGGTCAGCCGGGCCTCGCGCACCAGGGCGCGCACCGCCTCCGCCGGAGCGGGGTCCTCCGCGAGCCGGGCCAGGTCCAGCCCCAGCACTCGGCGGCCCGCGAGGCCGAGCGCCGAGGCGGCGAGCGCGGTGCCCGCGCCGCCCTGGTCCTCGCGGAGGTAGGCGAGCGCGACGCCCTCGGCGAGGGCCCCGGCCAGGGGCGCGGGGTCGCCCGCGCCCGGTGTCGGGCGCCAGGGCGCGAGCAGATCGGCCGGCCGGGGATCGGGGGTGTCGTCGCCGAGCAGATGCGCGGCGACCCGGTCCGGCACCCGGAGCGCACGGCTCAGAAACGGCCGCTCCGGATCCTCCACCAGCAGCAGCCGACCCGCCCGCAGCGGTGCCTGAGCGCTCAGCCGGGCGCGGGCCTCCCGGTCGGCGGGGGAGAGCCCGCACAGCCCGAGGGCCAGGCCGATGGAGGGACGGCGACGGGTCACATCGTCGTTGAGATACCCGTAGAACGCCTCGAAACGGTCGTCCAGATCGGGTACGAGGGTGATCAGCAGGATCTCCGTGTCCAGCGGCGTGAGCTCGAACTCCCGGACCAGATCGGTGAGCCGTGAAGATTCCGGTTCCGGTTCCGGCGGAGGATCGGCGGGCCGGGGGCCCGGGCCCGGGAAAGCGCGGGCGTCCTGGTCGTCCAGGAGCCGGGTGATGTTCTCCTCCGTCAGATACAGACCTCGGAAGGCGTCCTCCGGATCCGGATCCGTCGCCGCCCGTGCCTCGACCGCCCGCCGCACCCGCCGCTCCACTGCCACCGCCCGGTCGAGCAGATGGCGCAGGCTCCGGGTCGGGTCCGTCACTCGGCGGTCTCCGTACCGCGCGTCTCCACGATCCGCCGTGAGAGCCCCGCGCCCGAAGCGCGCGATGCGCTGGAACGCACTCGCTCATCGCCCTTGCCCCCGTACACCGGCGGCCCCTTCCGCCCCCTCGGGCTCGCCGGAGCGTCCCCGAACCGTGCCCGCATCCCCTCGTCCTCGACCGGCGGACCCGCCGTGTAGACGGGCGAGGCGGTCACCGGGACGCTGATCACCAGGTCGAGCGAGGGCTTCAGCTCGCCGCCGAGCGCGCTCCACACATCGGCGAAGGAGCGGTCCTCCGGCGGCGGCAGCGCGATCGACATCGGTACGGAGAGTCCGATCTCGGCCAGCGAGCCGGTCAGCCGCTCCGGCGGGAGCGCCTCGTACCGCAGCAGGCAGGCCAGCAGCGAGGAGAGCAGCCGGTGTTCGTCCTCCGGCCGTTTCGTCCATGCCGTGATCAGGTACGACAGTTTGAAGAAGCGCGGCGGCCGGCGGCGCGCGACGACCGTGCCGCGCTCGTCGTACTCATTGTGCAGACCGCGTTCGCGCCGCCGCATGTCCTCGCGGATGTCGTACAGATAGAGATTGACCATCGGCGCGTTGACCTTCGCCGCCCACTCCCTGGTCGGGGCGTCGAAGACCACCGAGATCTGGCCGCCTTCGAGCACCTCGGACCTGATCAGGGTGCGCAGTACGTCGTCCACCTCATGGATCACTCGATCATCCCCGGCCCGTGCGCCCGCCCGCTCATGAGCGGCCCGCGAAGTCCGGCGGCTGGAGATTCCGCTGCACCACCAGCACCGGTCTCTTCAGCCGGGCCAGATTCCGCGCGGAGGCCCGGAGTTCGCGCGGGCCGAGACGGTCCTTGCGCAAGACCAGGACCTGCGCCTCGAAGGTCCCGTCCCGTGCGGCGGTCACGGCGGCCGTGCTCGCGGTGATGCCCACGTTCCAGGTGAGGTGTACGGCCGTGCCCGGCGGATAGTCCTTGCCCCGGGCCAGTACCGGCTGGCCGGGCTTGGCGACCTCGGGGGTCACGGTCAGCGAGGGCTTGAGGACACGCAGCCGGTCGCTGTCCTTGTTGTTGACGGGACGGCGGTCGGTCCGGGCGCCGCGCACGGTGGCCCGTACCTCGCTGTTCACAGCCGTACGGTACGTCCCGGTCTGGGTGATCTGGAGGCGCTCACCCGCCGGGATGGAGCAGGGGGCGGCGGCCGTGCAGCGGTTCAGGGCGCGCAGTGTGCGGTCCTTCGCGCGGGCCGGTTCGGGCCAGACCGAGCGGAGGACGACATTGGTCGCCGTGTCGGGGCCCGCGTTGGTGAGGGTGAAGCGGGTACGGGCGGGGCGGGTGGTGTACGTACGGTCGGGGCTGACGTCGACGCTCACGGCCACATCGGCCAGCGGCTCGGACGGTTTCGGAGGCTTCGGGGGCTTCTGGGGCCCCGGGGGTTTCTCGCCCGGGGGATCCTTCGGCACCTCCGGCATTTCGAGCACCTCCACCACGGCGGTGTCCCGTCCGACGTTCCCCCGGGAGTCGACGGCCGTGCAGACGACGGTCGTCGTGCCGATCGGGAACAGCGATCCCGACGGGGGGACGCAGCGGGGGACCAGTGTGCCGTCGATGTCGTCCCGCGCGGTCGCCCGGTATCTCACCCGCGCGCCCTCCTCGTCCTCGGCCCGGACGGTGCGGTCGTCCACGACGACCTCGGGGCCGCTGACGTCGTTCACCTTGACGCTGATCTTCTGCTGGTAGCCGGGGTCGGCCACGGCGGCCGGGCCGATCTCCTCGTCGCCGGGGGCCTGGGCGCCCAGCAGGAACTGGACCGTGCAGGTCAGCGTCGCGCCCTGGGGCGCGTCGGTCGCGACGTCCACGGTCTCCTCGAAGGCGGCGACCGCACCGCTGGTGACCTTGCGGGTCGGCGGTTCGAGGGAGACGGTCAGATCGGGGTCGCAGTCGGCGAGTTGGTGGCCGACGCTGGTGGGGAGGTTGTCGAAGCCTTCGACGATGGCCTCGGCGACCTCGTCCTCCTTGATGTTCGTCAGCAGTCTGCCGCCGGTGGCGGTGATGATCCGGGTGGCCTGTCCGGGGGTGGTGGGAGGGTCCTCGATCTGACCGTCGTCATTGCCCGCGTCGCCATTGCCGTTGAGTCCGTCGCCGATCCTGGTCTCCACATCGACACCGATCACCCGGACGTTCTTGGCCTGGAGGTCGGAGATGGTGTCGCCGATGGTGTGGCCCGCGCTGGGGTTGTGGCTGGAGGCGTCGCCGACCAGGACGACGACCGGGCTGGCCCCCTCGCGGAAGACGGTCTCGCCGCCGGCCCCGTTGGCGATCTGCCACAGCCCGTTGATCCAGTCCTCGGAGGGGCCCCGGCTGCCGATGCCTCGGAGGTGGTCGAGCTGGTTGACGCCTTCGCGTACGGCGGTGAGATCGTGTGTCAGCCCCTGGAGCACCTCGAACTGCCCGTTGGCCGGGTCCAGCTCCTGGTCGCCGAAGGTGGCGACGGCGAAGCGGGAGTCCTGCTGGGTCTCGCGGACCTTGCCGGTGATCGCGGACAATTGGCCCTTTATGTCGTCGATGCTGTCTTCCATGCTGTTGGTGCCGTCCACCAGCAGGACCACATCCGGCTTGGGTGGAATCGCAGGTGTACGCACCTCCTTGTCCACCCCGATCGAGCCGCCGGGGTCGACCGCCTCCTCCACCACGGCCGGAGTGACCGGGTCCGAGGGGACACCGGCCGCACTCGCCCCGGCCCCGGTGCCTGCCGCCGCCGATCCCGAGCCGGGTGCGACGACGGCCGAGACCAGGAGCAGCAGGGCGACGGCCGGGCGACGGAGGGCGGTGCCGGGTACTCCCCGGGGCCCCGGGGGCCGCTCCGTCCGGGATTGTGGTGATCGCCGGAATGGCTGAAAAACCCGCATGGAATCCCTCCCCCTCCGACCGGACGCCGGCCTGCCGCAGTTCACCGTGCCGTACCGCCCCGGGTCCCACAGGGGAGCGCGGCCACACGCGTGGGAAGCCGCCGATGCCCTTTCGGGCAGCCGGCCCGGCCATCGGGCCCGCGAGGGTCGGCGGGGCGGCGGGCCCACGAGGGTCGGCGGGGCGGTGGGCCGGTCGGGCCCGGCTCAGATCAGGCCCTGGCGCATCGCGTATGCCACCGCATGCGAACGATTGCGCAGTTGCAGACGGGTCATGACCGAGTGCAGCACGTTTTTGATCGTGCGTTCGGAGTACGCCAGTTTGGTGGCGATGTCGGCGGTGTCGTATCCCTCGGCGACCAGCCGCAGCACATCGACCTCCCGGGAGGCCAGCCCGGTGAAATGGAGCCCGCGCGGCCCCAGCACCTGGCCCTGGAGCCGGCCCACCTCTTCGAGCAGCCGCCCCAGCAGATCGGACGGAAGATGGCCCTCGCCGCGCGCCACCGTCCCGATCACCTGGACCAGGTGCTCCGGCGTCGCCTCGGACCGCCGGACCACCCCGGCGACACCGCACTCCGCCGCGCTGACCAGCTTCTGTTCATCGATGTCGGTCGTGACCAGCACCGTGCGCGAAGGGCTGGTCCGCTGGATGTTGCGGAGCATCCGCAACACCGTCTCGTCCACCGTGTCCACGACCACCACGGCCACATCGACCGGTGGCGGCGGTTCACCCTCGCCCCACTCGGTCATGCTGACCTCGGGACGGGACCGTAACTGACTGGCCACTCCGGCCTGTGAGATCGGGTCCTGGGCACGTAATGCGACGCTTGTACGCTCCATGGCAAAGCACCCCCTGAGCAACAGCCGGGTCGCGTCACGGAAGGCACAACCATCACGGCTGCGTTCGTTGGCCTCAGATGGTACGAGGCTGACAGAAGATTCCCGGGTATCCGGAGAGGGAAACTCGAACGCTTCCGCGGGCAGGCGATCTGCCCGAAAGTGTTCCTGCGCGGTCCATGTCCGAGGATCCGCGACGACCCTACGGTGCGCGGTATGAGTCTCACCGCAAGTCTCCAGGAGCCGTTCGTCACCGCCGTACCGGGCGAGGAGACGAGCCTTCCCCTGCGGGTCCTCAACTCCGGTGACACCGTGGAGGAGTACCGGTTCGAGGTGGTCGGAGCCTGTGCGGCCTGGGCGACGGTGGAACCGGCCGCGCTCTCCCTCTACCCCGGCAGCTCCGAGAGCGCGACACTCACCCTGCGCCCGCCGCGCGATCCGTCCGTCCCGGCGGGCGAGACGCCGTTCGGCGTCCGGGTCGTGCCGACCAGCGGGCAGGGCGAACCGGTGGTGCCCGAAGGACGGGTGATCGTCCTGCCCTTCACCGAGGTCACCGCCGAGCTGGTGCCGAACAGCTCCCACGGGGCCCTGCGGGGCAGACATCAGCTCGCCGTCGACAACCGGGGCAACACACCGATCGCCGTACGGCTCGGATCGCGCTCCGGCACCGAACGCGCCCGTGTCTCCTTCAACGAACCCGAACTCCGGATCGAGCCCGGCCGGGCCGAGTTCGGCGGACTGCGGATCACGCCGGTCAAACGGCTGTGGTGGGGCACCCCGGTCACCCACCCCTTCCAGGCCCTCGTCACCCCGGCCGCGCCGGAGGGGGTGGAGGCGCCCGACCCGGTGGTCCTGGACGGCTCGTACCAGCAGGAAGCACTCCTGCCGCGCTGGCTGCCGAGGGCGGCCGTGATCACGGCGCTCCTGGTCGTCGCGCTGATCGGGCTCTGGTACGCGCTGCTCCGGCCGGCCGTGAAGTCGGCGGCCCGGGAGGCGATCACCCCCGAGGCGATCGCGTCGGCGACCGCCCAGGGGATGCCGACGCCGGGCGGGGAGGCGGACTCCGGCGCGAACTCCGGCGCGAGCGGGGAGCCGGGCGCGAGCCCGGGCAGCGGTACGGGCACCAGCAGCGGCACGAGCAGTGGTGCGAGCAGCGGCGCGAACTCCGGCGCGACCGGCGGGCCGAGCCCTTCGCCCAGCCCCTCCCCGTCGGACGGCTCATCCGCCGAAGGATCCGGCGAACCGGCCCCCACCAGCGCTCAGTTGCAGGTCAGAGATTCCGTGGGAGGCGGCTCGAACACCGCGGCCGCGCTGGAGGTGCCGGACGGCAAGACCTTCCGGCTGACCGACATCGTGATCCAGAACCCCCAGGGCGACGCCGGAACCGTCACCGTCTCCGCCGGTGAGAGCGGCACCGTGCTGAGCCTCGCCCTGGAGAACTTCCGGGACTCCGACTACCACTTCGTCACGCCCATCCTCGTACCCGAGGGCGGCCAGGTCACCATGACCGTGAACTGCCGCAAGGTGGGCAAACCGGTGAACGCGCCGACGCCCTCGCGGTGCGCCGAATCGCTCTTCCTCGGCGGAACGATGCAGTCCGGCGACGACCGGGAGAACTAGGGAACTACACGACGCGACCGAGTCACTCGGGCGGGGACTCTTCCTCCTCGGCCCCCTCCGAAGCCGTCCGCTGGACGAAGGACCCCTGCACATCCGCCGGCCGCTCCTCCTCGTCCTCCGTCGCCGCGCGCTGCACCGAGGGACCGGCGGCGGCCGGGGGAGCGGTCGCCGGGGCCGACAGCACCCGGTCCGCGTTGGCGACGGCCTCCCGTTCGAAGCGGTCGGACGGGTCGCTCACCCGGATCCCGCCGGGCGCCTCCGAGCCGTCGACCGGACCGTTGCGCTGCTGGATCACATGGGTCAGCTCATGGGCGAGGGTCGTACGGCCCTGGGGCGAGGACGGATCGTAGGCGTCGCGCTGGAAGACCACGTTGTTCCCGACGGTGTACGCGTGCGCGCCGACGCCCTTCGCCGACTCGTGCGCCGCCGTGCCGGTGTGTACGCGGACGTCGGAGAAGTCCGCGCCCATCCGGCCCTCCAGATCGGCGCGCACCCCGGCGTCGAGCGGCGCTCCGCCGCCGGAGGCGATGACATCGTGGACCGGGGAGCGCTGCTCCTCGCCGACCGGCTCCGCCCGCTCAGGGGCCCCGGCCCGCTTCTGCCGCTGGACCAGCGTGCCCACCGCGCCGTTTCCCACCGCCCGCTGGAGCGCGCTCAGCCCCGCCGCCCCGGCGACATCGGCCCGTCCGGCGGCCGCCGCCCGGTAGAGACGCGCGGTGCCCGCGTCCGGGGCCGGGGCGCTCTCCCGCCGTTCGCCGTCGAGCGGACGACCCCGGTCGTGCTCCCGCTCGCGCTCCTGTTCCCGCTGATGCTCGTACCCGTCCATCCTCATCCCCCTGCCCACGACCCCGCCCCACCACCTTCGACCCGCCCGTCCGACCCCGTCCAGCCCGGGCCCCGCCCGCCGAGGGCACCCGTGTTGCCTCTTCGGGCAGCCGGAGCCGCAGCCGCAGCCGACTGGGTGCACCAGCGGTCTCCGACCCGGAGCCGCCACGCACGGACCGGTCGATCGGTCATCGGGCGGTCACCGGTCAGTCACTGGCGGTTCTTGAGCGAACGTAGAGGCGTTCGGGGCGAGAGCTTGTCCGGGCCTGCCCATTCCCTGAGCCGATTCGCGCGTACCGCCTGCCAGATTGGCCTGTGAGACGACCGAGCAGGGGAATCAGGTGGGGGCAGGCATGACGATCACGGGCCAGGAGCATCCGGCGGACACCGTGGCACCGGGGGACCCGGTGCTCGCGTACGACCGCCCTGTCGAGCGTTCCGTCGTCCACCGCCACGCGGACGCGGAGGTCTTTGTCACCGACTCCGCCGCGGCCGGTCCCGGCCGGTACGCGGTGGCCGCGCTGCTCCCCCGGGCGCACGCCTGCTTCGGCGACCACACCGGTGCCGTCGGCCCCGTCGATCCCCTGCTGCTGCTGGAGTGCTTCCGCCAGGCCGGAACCGCGGTGGCCCACCGCCATCTCGGGGTGCCGATGGACACCGCGTTCCTCATCACCGAGTGGGGCATCCGGCTCACCGGCGCCGCGCCGCTTCCCCCGGGCGACGGTGACAGCGGCGACGGCCACGGCGACGGCGACGGCCCCGCCCGGCTCCTGCTGATGATCGAGGCGAGGAACCTCAACCGGCGCGCGGGCAGACTGCTGGGGGCGACCCTGGTGGCCGAGATGTATCTCGCGGGCGAACTGGTGGCCCGCGGCACCGTCGGCGCGGGGTACCCCAACAAGGCGGCGTACGAGGGCTTCCGTACGCTGCGGCGCAGCTCACCGGCACCGCTCTCGGACGCGATGCCCGCGCGCGGGCCCGGCTCGCCCCTCGCGCCCGGGGCCGTCGGCCGAAGGCTCGCGGAGAATGTCGTCCTCGCGGACGGCGAGCGGAACGCCGGGCGGAGCAGGGCGGTCCTCGATGTGCCCGTCGCCCACCCGGTCTTCTACGACCACCCGCTCGACCATGTGCCCGCGATGGCCCTGCTGGAGGCCGCCCGCCAGGCCGCGATCTTCGCGGACGGATCTGACGGCTCGGACGGATCTGACGGATCTGACGGATCTGACGGAGGAGCGGCCGGGGGGCCCGGGCAGGTCACCGCGGTCAAGGCCCGCTTCCAGCGGTTCGTGGAGCACGACGCCCCGACCACCGTCACCGCCCGCCCGGCCGGCGACGACCACCATGTCGTGGCCGTGGAGTTCCGGCAGTCGGACGGGGTGGTCTGCACGGCCGAAGTGACCCTGTCCGGCCCCGGCGGGAAGGGCCCGCGATGAGGCTGCGCACCCCGTACGGCCTGGTGGCCAGGGCCTGGTACCCCACCGCGCGGCAGACCGTGGCCGAGGCCCTGGCGGCGGGCGACGTCGACGCGCGCACGGCGGCCGACCTCGGCTACACGGAGCTTCCGGTGAGCGAGGAGACCGCGCCGCCGGACATGGCGGTGGCGGCGGGCCGCGAGGCGCTGGCGGGCGCGGACTGCCCGGCCGAGGCGCTCTCGACCGTGCTGCACGCCAGCGTGCACCACCAGGGGCACGACGCCTGGTCCGCGCCCCACTACATCGCCCATGAGCTGGGCGCGGACGGCGCGGTGCCGATCGGGCTGCTCCAGCAGTGCAACGGCGGCGCGATCGGCGTGGAGCTGGCCGTCACCCGGCTCCAGGGCGATCCGCAGGCGGGCCCGGCGCTGGTCACCACCGGCGACCGTTTCCTGATGCCGAGCTGGCACCGCTGGCGCACCGACTACGGCATGGCCGCGGGCGACGCGGGCACGGCGGTGCTCGTGCACCGGGGCGACGTACTCCCGTCGGATCTCGTCCTGCACGCGCTCGCCACCACCGTCGCCGCCGGACTGGAAGTCATGCACCGGGGCGACGACGGGCTCAACGCGACACCGCTCGGGCACAGTCCGATGATCGACGTCCGCCGCACCAAGCGGCACTTCATCCGCGCATTCGGCGTCGAGCGCTTCACCAAGGCCGCGCACGAGGGGATCCGGGCCGCCGTGACCGAGGCGCTCGCCGACGCCGGACTGGCCCCGGACGACCCACGGCTGCGGTACGCGGTGCTGCCCCGGCTCGGAGCCAAGGCCATGGCCGAGGCGTACACCCCGCCGCTGGTGCAGTCCACTCCGGCGGCGCTGCTGGACCTGGGCCGGGCCACCGGACACGTGGGCGCGGGAGACCTCAACGCCTCCCTCGCCGACCTCGCCACCGGCCCCTGGCTGGAGCCCGGTCAGTACGCCGTCGTACTCAACGGGGGCGGCGGGTTCACCTTCACCGCCGCCGTCGTCAGCCGCCCGAGCCGCCCGGAGCAGGCGTCCCGCGACGCCGCCCGCCCCTGAACTCCCCCCACGGAGATCCTGCGGCTCCTCCCCCACGGAGCCCACACTCCCCACACCTCCCCACACCTCACATGTCACCGACAGGAGAGAACACCATGAGCAGCGTTCAGAATCGTTTCTTCGGTCTCCTCGCCAACAAGATCGGCATCGAGACGGCCGCTCTCGTCCCCGACGCCACCCTCGAATCGCTGGACCTCGACTCCCTCCTCCTCATCGAGCTGAGCGTCGCCGTCGAGAAGGAGTTCGGCGTCGTCGTCGACGAGACCGAGCTGAGCGTCGAGCGCACCCTCGGCGACGTCCTCGCCACCCTGGACGAAAAGCTGGCGGTGCAGGCATGACCGGAGCGACCACCCGTACCACCCGTGCCGAGCGGTACGACGTCGCCGTCACCGGACTCGGACTGCTCACCCCGGCCGGCATCGGCGTCGCGGCCAACGAGGCGCGCGTCTGGTCCGGCGAGTCCACCGCCACCCGCGACGAGGCCCTCGCCGGTCTGCCGGTCGACTTCTCCTGCCGGGTGCCGGACTTCGACCCCGTCGCCCTGCTCGGCCGCCGCGCCGCGCTCCGGATGGACCGGGTCAGCCAGCTCGGTGTGGCGGCGGCCCGGCAGGCCGTCGCCGACGCCGGGCTCGACCCGGCGGCCTGGGACGGCGCGCGCGTCGGCGTGGTGATCGGCACCTCGTTCGGCGGCTCGGCCAGCTTCGAGCGGGAGTACGACTCCTTCGTCCAGGGCGGCGCTTCCGTCGTCTCGCCCCAGCTCATGGTGAAGGCCCCGGTCAATATGACCGCCGGATACATCGCCATGGACTGCCAGGCGCTCGGCCCCAACCAGGTGGTCTCCTCCGCCTGCGCCTCCGGCACCACCGCCATCGGCTACGGCCGGATGCTGCTGGAGAGCGGAGCCTGCGACATCGTGCTGGCCGGCGGCGCGGAAGCCGCGCTCACCCCGACCGGCATGGCCAGCCTCTACCGCATGGGCGCGCTCTCCCGGCGCGGGCACGCCCCCGCCGAGGCGTCCCGGCCCTTCGACGCCGACCGCGACGGATTCGTCGCCGGGGAAGGCGCCGGGGTGCTCGTCCTGGAACGGCTCGCGGACGCCCGCGCCCGGCGCGCCCGGGTCCACGCCCGGATCAGCGGCTTCGGAGCCTCCGCCGACGGCCACCACCCCTCCGCCCCGCACCCCGGCGGCGAGGGGGCCGAACGGGCCGTGCGCGCCGCGCTCGCCGACGCCTGCCTCCCCGCCCGGGAAGTGGCGCACATCAACGCGCACGGCACCTCCACCCCGCTCAACGATGTGACCGAGTCCCGGATGATCGGCCGCGTCTTCGGCGAACGGCCGCCCGCCGTGACCTCGGCCAAGGGCGTCATCGGCCATCTGATCGGCGCGGCCGGCGCGGTCGAGGCCGCCTACACCGTGCTCGCCGTGGCCCGGGGCTCCGTACCGCCCACCGCCAACCTCGGCGGTGTCGACCCGGAGATCGAGGCGGACGTGGTCGCCAAGGAGGCGCGCCCGATGGCCATCGGGGCCGCGGTCTCCAACTCGTTCGGCTTCGGCGGGCAGAACGCCGTCGTGGTGGTGACCGCCGCGTGAGCGACCAGCCCGCCCGGGACGGACAGCCCGCCCCCGGCCGCTCCGTCCTCGTCACCGGCGGCAACCGGGGCATCGGCCTCGCCGTCGCCCGCGATCTCGCCGCCCGGGGCGACCGGGTGGCCGTCACCTTCCGCACGGGAGAGCCGCCCCCCGGTCTGTACGGGGTCGCCTGCGACATCACCGACCCGGCGGCGGTCGAGAACGCCTTCGACGCCGTACGGAAGGAACAGGGCGAGGTGGAGATCCTCGTCGCGAACGCGGGGATCACCCGGGACGCCCTGCTGCTGCGGATGGGCGACGACCTCGTCGACGAGGTCATCGACACCAATCTGCGCGCCGCGATCCGGCTCGCGAAGCACGCCGCGCGCGGCATGCTGGCCGAACGCTGGGGCCGGCTGGTGCTGATCTCCTCCTCCGCGGCCTTCACCGGCTCGCCGGGGCAGGTCAACTACGCCGCCGCCAAGGCCGGACTCGTCGGCCTGGCCCGCTCGCTCGCCTGGGAGCTGGGACCGCGCGGCATCACCGTCAACGTCGTCTCGCCCGGACTCATCGAGACCGACATGACGAGCGGGCTGCGGCCCGAGCGCCGCGCGGAGTATCTGCGCCGGACGCCGCTCGGCCGCCCCGGCACCCCCGAGGAGGTCGCGTCCGCCGTCCGCTTCCTCACCGGCGACGGGGCCGCGTACATCACCGGCGCGGTCCTGCCGGTCAGCGGCGGCCTCGGCATGGGCCTCTGACCACCCTCCACCGAGCCCGCCTCCCCCGGCCGTCGGCATCCGCCCATCCCCGTCCCCCGCCCCGGAAATCCGCCCCCACCCCGCGATCCCGCGACCCCCACGATCACAGAGAGGCTCAGACGTGCCCATAGGCGTGATATCCATCGGCTCCCACGTCCCCGAACGCATCGTGTCCAACCGGGAGATCGCCGCCTGGGCCGACACCACCGAGGAGTGGCTGGAGAGCCGCACCGGAGTGCTGGAGCGGCGCTACGCGGCGGACACCGACGCCACATCCGACCTCGCCCTGCCCGCCGCCCGCGAAGCCCTCGACGCACTGGGCCCCCAGGCACGGGAGAAGCTCGCCGCACTCATCGTCGCGACCTGCACCCCCGACCACCCACAGCCCTCGACCGCCGCCATCCTCCAGCACAAGCTGGGCCTGCCCGCGCTCCCGGCCTTCGACCTCAACGCCGTGTGCAGCGGCTTCCTCTACGGCCTCACCGTCGCCGAGGGACTGCTGACCGGCCGCGCGGCCGGCTCGTACGCGCTGCTCGTCGGGGCCGACATGTTCTCCCGCATCATGGACCGCGGCGACCGCAGAACGGTCAGCCTCTTCGGCGACGGCGCGGGCGCGGTCGTCCTCGGCGAAGTGCCCGAGGGGTACGGCATCCGGGGCGGCAGCCTGCGCACGGACGGCCACCTCCACCACTACGTCGGCGTCGAGGCGGGCGGCACCCGGACCACGCTGGACCAGCGCGCCAGGGAATCGGGCGAGCAGCTGTTCCGGATGGACGGCCGCTCCGTGCGCGAGTACGCCATGACCACCCTCCACAAAATCATCGGCGAAACCCTCGCCGACTGCGGCGCCGCCCTCGGCGACATCGACCGCTTCGTCTTCCACCAGGCCAACCGCCGACTGCTGGAGGCCTTCGCCGCCGAGGCGGGCATCGACCCGGCCAAGGTCGTCCTCACCGCCCCCCACCTCGGCAACACGGCCGCGGCCTCCATCCCCCTCACCCTCCACGAAGCCCACCGCACCCGGCCGCTGGAGCGCGGCGAACACATCCTCTTCGCCTCCATCGGCGGCGGAATGACCGCCGGAGCAGCCCTGCTCACCTGGTACTAGGAGAACCTTCATGCGACTTCAGGACAGAACCGCCGTGGTCACCGGCGGCACCCGGGGCCTCGGCCGGGCCATCGCGGAGAGCTATCTCGCCGAGGGGGCGTCCGTGGTCTGCGCCGCGCGGAACCCCTACGACATCGAGGAACTCGCCGACGTCTACCCCGGCCGGGTCCACTACCAGGAGACCGACGTCACCGACGAGGACTCCGTGGCCGAGCTGGTGGAGGTCGCCCTGGAGACGTTCGGGGCGCTCGACATCCTGGTCAGCAACGCGGGGCTCAGCCGCGACGGCAGCATCAGCCGGCTCTCGGCCGCCGACTGGAACGCCACCGTGGGCACCAATCTCACCGGTGTCTTCCTCTGCACCCGCGCCGTGATCCGGATCATGGCCGAGCGCGGCGGCGGCCGCATCATCAACGTCTCCTCCTGCGTCGCCACCCGCACCGCCGCCGGAGCCGCCGCCTACAGCGCCAGCAAGGCGGCCGTGGAGATGTTCACCCGCACCTCCGCCGTGGAACTCGCCCCCAAGGGCATCACCGTCAACTGCCTCTCGCCCGGCTACATCGACGAGGGCATGGGCAAGAAGGTCGCCGCCGACAGCCGCGTCTGGGAGACCTACCGCCGCAGACTGCTCGCAGGCCGGCTGGGCCGCCCGGACGAGGTGGGCTCCGCCGCCGTCTTCCTCGCGGGCGACGACAGCTCCTATGTCAACGGCCATGTCCTGGAGGTCAACGGCGGCCTGATGTGGGCGGCCTGAGATGACCGACACAGTGATCGTCGTCGGTGCCGGACCGGTCGGCCTGGTACTCGGCTGCGAACTGCTCCAGCAGGGCATCCGGGTACGGATCGTCGACGCCGAGCGCCGCGCCACCGCCCACTCCCGCGCCAATGTCGTCTGGCCGCGCAACCTCGAACTCCTGGGCAGAATCGGCGTCAGCGAGAAGCTGATCGCGAGCGGCCACCGCATCGGCGGCACGGCGTTCCACTCCGCCGGCCGCCGGATCGGCACCGCGTACGTCAGCAGAATGCCCGGCGCGCCGTACCCGTTCGCCGTGATGATCTCCCAGAACGACACCGAGCGGATCCTCCGCGAACGGCTGGCCGAACTCGGCGGCACGGTCGAGGACGGCGTACGCCTCACCTCGCTGTACACCGAGGGCACCGGCACCGGCACCGGCACCGGCACCGGCACCGGTTCCGGTTCCCCGGCGGAACCCGGCGGCCCGCGCCCCGTCGCCGTACTCGAACACCCCGGCGGACGGTACGAGAGCGCGGAGGCCGACTGGATCGTCGGCGCGGACGGCGCGCACAGCACCGTCCGGGAGCGGCTCGGCATCGGCTACGCGGGCACCCCGGTCGACGTCACCTTCGCCATCGCCGACGCCGCCATGACCACCCACCTCGCCGACGACCTCTCCCACTACCTCTGGTCGCCGCGCGGCGCGATGGCCGTCGGGCCCATGGGCGACGGCGTCTTCCGGCTCGCGGTCAACGTCCCCCACGCCGAGGACGGCGACCCGCCGCCCTCGCGCGAACTCTTCCAGCGCGTCGTGGACGAGCGCGGCGCACACGGCAGCACCATTGAGGAACTCCTGTGGAGCGCCACCTTCCGGGTGCGCTGCCGGGTCGCCGAGACCTTCAGATCCGGCCGCTGCTTCCTCGCGGGCGACGCCGCCCACATCGTCAGCCCGGCCGGCGGACAGGGCATGAACACCGGCATGCAGGACGCGTTCAACCTCGCCTGGAAGCTCGCCGGGGTCATCCACGGCCGGCTCGGCGAAACCGTGCTGGACACCTACGACTCCGAGCGCCGCCAGATCTCCCACCAGGTCTCCCGCAACACGGCGCTGCTCACCAAGGTCGGTCTCGCGACCACCCCGCTCCGCACGGCGGTGCGCGACACGGCGTTCCGGGCGGCGGGACTCACCGGCGTGCTCCAGCGCCATGTCGCGCCCCAGCTCGCCCAGACCGACATCAGCTACGGCACCCGCGCCCGCCCCGGCCGCCCGGCGCCCACCGGGGCCCGGCTGCCGCTGCTGGTCTCCGCCACCGACGAACCCGGCTGGCACGGCCGCTGGCCCGCGGTCGCCCGCGACCGGCACACCCTGCTGCTGCACGGCGGCCACCGGGCCGGCGCGGGGCTGCTCGCCGCGCTGCCCGGGAACACCGCCGTACTCGAACTCGACCGGCCCGTCCCGCCCGCGCTCGCCCGGGCGCTGGGCCCCGGACCGACGGCGGCCGTGGTCCGCCCCGACGGCCATCTCGCGGCCCGGCTCAAGGACGCCCGCGACGACGAGATCCAGGCCGCCCTGCGCTCCGCCCACCACCTCGCGCACCGGACCCGTACCGCCTGAAAGCCGCACGAACCCCCCCCGGCGCAGTCCGAGGCAGGCCCACCCGGGCCTGCCTCGGACGCGTCGTACCCCCCCGCCGATCCGAACGACCCGAAAGGGACCCAGAGACCATGGCGCACTCCCGCAGGGTGGTGGCGTTCTTCGACGCCGACGAGACCCTCGTCGCGATGAAGAGCCCCTTCGCCCTCCTCCGGCACCGCCTCGCCCGCCTCGGTGACGACGGCACCGAGTACGAACGCCTGGTCGAACCCCTGCGCCGGCACGCGCGGCAGGGCGGGGCCCCGGCCGAGGTCAGCGCGATGTACTACCGGGCGCTCGCCGGGATCCCGGTCGCCGAGCTGATGGCCGAGGGACGGCAGTGGTACGCCCAGCTCGACAGCAGGGGAGTGCCGTTCGTCTCCGCGACCCTGGACGCGCTCCGCTCCCACCAGGCCGCTGGCCATGTCATCGCCGTGATCTCCGGAGCGTGGCGGGCGAGCCTCCAGCCGATCACCGACCATCTCGGCGTCGATGTGGTGCTCTGCACCGAACCCGCCGTCGACGGCGCGGGCCTCCTCACCGGCGAGGTGGCCGAAGCCATGTTCGGCCCGGCCAAGGCCCTCGCGGTGCACCGGGTCCTCGACGCCTACGACGCCGCCGCCGAGGACTGCTTCGCCTACGCCGACGACCCGGGCGATCTGCCGATGCTCGAACTCGTCGGCCACCCCACCGTCGTCGGCGGCCACCCGGCGATGAACCGGCTGGCCACCGAACGCCGCTGGCCCACGCTCCCGGCGACCGTGGTCCCCGGAAGCGTTCCCCAGCCCGTCTGAACGGACCTTCGACCGTACGGGAGTTACTCGGGCGGCCCGAACCGGCGCAGTACGAACCCCGCCGGTTCCGGGCCGCCCAGTGTGTCCAGGCCGCCGTCGAGGACATAGACGCCGTACGGGGTGGGCACGGCCGCCGTCGGCGCGGCGTCGGCCCAGGGGCCCGCCTCGCACTCGACATGGGCGGTCCGCCACCCGTCCTTCGACTCCAGCACCCACACCGTCGCCCGGCCGCCCGGCGCGGCCAGCGCGTTCGCCACGACGAGGAGTGAGCCGTCGGGGCGCACCGTCATGCCGTCGGCGCCCACCACCGGCCGGTCGAGCGCCACTTCGCCGACGCGCCGGTGGTGGCTGTGCGGGAACACCCGGTAGAACCGGCCGCTCCCGTACTGGCCGACGATCAGATGCCCGTCCGGATGCCAGACCACGCCGTTGAGCCCGGGCGCGCCGCCCACGCCCGCGAGCCGCCCGTCCCGCACCACGACCGAGACCCGGCCCCGGAGGTCGACCCGGTACACCGTGCCGGTGAGGGAGTCGGTGACATAGGCGCGGCCGGCCGGGTCCAGCGCCACATCGTTCGCGCCGTGCGGGCCGGGCCCGAGGTCCAGCGGGACCTTGCGCAGCAGCCGGCCGGAGCGCAGATCCAGGATCGCCAGCCCGGAGAGCCGGCCGCGGGTTCCCGGTGTGCCGGCCGTGCCCATGCCGGGGTCGGAGTAAGCCGTCAGCAGCCGCTGGCGCGCCGCGTCGACCCGTACCCCGAAGGTCGAGACGAGACCCGGCGGGCTCGCCAGCGTACGGACCCGGCCCCGGGCGTCCACCAGGGAGACGGTGCCGTGCAGGGCCGATCCGATCACGAAGGCCCGGCGGTGGGGATCCCAGTCGGCTCCCTCCGGCACGAGGGCCTGGGCTCCCCTCACCACGGCGGGCGGGAGCGATCCGGCCGCGGCGGCGGGCGCGGGGGAGACGGACGGCGCGGGGGAGACCGTCGTGTGCGGGGTGGTGGTGGCCGTGAACGCGGTGGACAGGAGGGCGGCCGACAGGAGAGCGGTGACCAGTGGGGGGGTGTTCAACTCTGCTCCAGATGTACGAAGGCGGCCGGTGGGCGGAGACCAGAACTCCGCCCACCGGCC
>NZ_BMWG01000006.1:170761-220080 GCF_014651115.1 Streptomyces inusitatus
CCCACCCCCCGCCCCCCGTGCCGCTGGGAAACCGAACCTCGGGGGTCAGTTCGGCAGGTCCGCGCAGCCGGGGTTGGCGGCGGGCGTGGCCACCGGCGCACCCTGCGGCAGCAGGTCGACCACATAGAGGACGAGGGGCTTCTTGCCCTCGTTGATGCCTATGTGGACGTCGGTCGGCTCGGCGGGCTCCACGAGCGCGTCGCCGGCCCGGTACACATGCGGCTTGCAGTCCTTGTCGTAACGGGTGAGCACGCCCGACTTGATGACGGCCACCTGCTCGCCCGCGTGGGTGTGCCAGCCGCCCGTCGCACCCGGCTGGACGGTCAGCTTCCGGTACACGAAGCGCCGGTTGTCGTCGGCCTTGATGGCGAACGGCAGCGAGGTGTCGCCCTCGGAGAGGGTCTTGCTCACCACCGGCGCGGGCGCGGGCTTGGCCCGGCTCTCCTCCGGGGCGGCGGACGTCGTGGTGGCCCCGGTGAGGGTCATCGTGGCGGCGAGGCCGAGCGCGGCCACGAACGCGCCCCGGCGAGCGGTCTTCGGGGAGGTGGTTCGGTTCATCGGGTGGCCTCCTGAGGCACGTTGTTGATCTGCGCGTTCTCGGTGACGGGAGCGGTGGCGCCGACGGGGGCGGCCGGCCTCGGCCGGAGCAGGACCAGGGCGATCACGGCGGCCACGGCCACCACACCGGCGTTGACCACCAGACCGAGCTGTACGCCGTCGAGGGTCTGGGCGGCGCTCGCGACGCCGTCGCCGTCCATCTGAGTGGCGGCGATCGTCGACATCACCGGGGTGCCCACGGTCAGTCCGACCTGCTGGGCGGTGTAGGTGAGACCGGTCGCCATGCCCTGCTCGCCGTCCGCGAGCCCGGAGGTGCCGGTGATCATGTAGCCGACGACCGCGAGGAGATGGCCGAAGCCGACGGCCGCCGTGGCGACCAGCAGCATGGGCATGCCGTCGTCGGCCTTCAGCAGATAGAGCACCCCGGTGCTGACCGCCTGGAGGGCCAGACCGGCGACCAGGGTCATCTGCACACCGAGCTTGCCGACGATCCGGGCGGCGAACACCCCGCCGATCACGGCGGCGACGCCCAGCGCGGCGAAGGAGAAGCCGGTGTCCAGCGGCGACATCCCCCGTACCTGCTGCATGTACAGCGTCAGCAGGAAGACCGCGCCGGTGACCATCGAGAAGGTGACCAGACCGGTCACATTGCCCCAGACCACCGAACGGCGGCGCAGCACCTTCAGATCGATCAGCGGCTGCGCGGTGCGGGACTCGATCAGCAGGAAGAGCAGCAGCAGGGCCACGCCCGCGATCAGCGAGCCGAGGGTGACCGGGCTGCCCCAGCCGTTCCGCTCGGCGGAGGTGATGCCGAAGATCACCGACAGCAGACCGCCGGTGACGGTGATCGCACCGGGGATGTCGAGCCTGGGGGCGTCCGCGCCCCGGCTCTCCTTGATGAGCGCCGGAGCGGCGATCAGGGCCAGGACGCCGATGGGCAGGTTGATGAAGAGGGTGAAACGCCAGTTCGTCAGGTCGGTGATGACACCGCCGAGCACGACGCCGGTGAGGAAGCCCAGCGACAGCAGCGCACCGTTGATGCCGAGCGCGCGATCACGCAGCTTCCCCTCGGGGAAGGACGTGGTCAGCAGCGACATGGCGGCAGGCGTCAGCATCGCGGACGCGAAGCCCTGTCCGGCGCGGGCCGCGAGCAGCATGCCGGGGGAGGTGGCCAGCCCGCCGATCAGCGACGCGACGGTGAACAGCGCCATACCGGCGATGAACAGCTTCCGTCGGCCGAAGAGATCGGCGGTGCGCCCGAAGAGCAGCAGGAAGCCGCCGGACGGCAGCGCGAAGGCGGTCACGATCCATTGCAGATCCTTGATCCCGAACCCGAGATCCTCGCCGATCTCCGGCAGCGAGACACTGAGGATGGAGAAGTCCAGGGCCAGCATGAACTGGGTACCGCAGAGCAGGGTGATGACCAGCCACTGCCGGGTTGAGAAGCGGGCCGAACCCTCGGCCTCGGCGGATTTCGTCGACATGCTGACAGACTCGCGGCTCTATATCGTTTGTGGGGAGCCTCCATTTATCCTGTCACTGTGAAGACCACCCAGGGCATACCGGCACCGGGCGCCCGTCGGCGCGAGGAGTTGCGGGAGTTTCTGCGCACCCGGCGGGCGAGGCTCTCGCCCGAGGAGGTCGGCCTCGCCCCCGGCGGCCGTCGGCGCACCCCCGGCCTGCGGCGCGAGGAGGTCGCGGTGCTCGCGGGCATCGGCACCTCCTGGTACATCCAGCTTGAGCAGGGCCGCAACATCTCCGTGTCGAGCCAGGTGCTGGACGCGGTCTGCGGCGCGCTGCGCCTGCTGCCCCAGGAGCGCGACCACTTGTACCGGCTGGCGGGGATGAACCCGCCGGAGACGGCGCTGCGCGAGGTCCCGGCGGCGGACCGGCTGATCCGGCTGGTGGAGAGCTGGATGCCCAGCCCGGCGCATGTGGTCGACCGGTACTGGAACGTCTCGGTGATGAACCGCGCGGCGCAGTCCGTCTTCGGCTTCACCCCCGACGACCGCAACTGCCTGGTGGCGTTCTTCTGCAGCGAGCACTACCGGGGACGCATCCAGGACTGGGCGGATCTGGCGCGGAGCCTGGTCGCGGAGTTCCGCCGGGACGCGGCGCGCTTCCCGGACGACCCGGGCTTCGACAAGCTCGCCGGGGAACTGCTCGAAACCAGCCCCGAGTTCGCCGAGCTGTGGGCGCTGCACGACGTGGCCGTGCCCATCCGAGGGGTCAAGGCCATCAGCCATCCCCGGGCCGGCCTGCTGACCTTCGAGCACTCCACGCTCCACCTCCCCGACCGGCCCGATGTGCGGCTGATCCTGCACACCGCGCAGCCCGGCACGGGCACCGAGCAGAAGCTCGCGGAGCTGCTCGCCCGGGACGCCAGGCAGGAGCGGATCTCGCTGGTGGAGGCGGGCTGAGACACCGAGGGGACCGCCTGGGCGGTCCCCTCGCTTCTGTGTGTCTTGTTGTGTCGCCGTGCGCCGCGCGCCGTCTGTCAGAGGAAGGCGTGCACCCGCCGTTCGCGGCCGAGTGTGGACGTCCCGCCGTGGCCCGTGCACAGCGCGGTGGTGTCGTCCATCGGGCCGCAGACCCGGGCCAGGGAGTTCCGCAGCCCAAGGGCGTCGCCGCCGGGCCCGTCGGTCCGGCCGAGCGCTCCGGCGAAGAGGGCGTCCCCGGTGAAGAGCACGGATTCGCCCTCGTACGCGCAGTGGAAGACCACCGAGCCGGGGGTGTGACCGCCGACATGGTGGGCGGACACGGTCAGACCGGCCGCCACGACGGGCTCCCCGGGCTCCCTGCCTTCGCCGCGCTCCCTGCCCTCTTCGCCCTCTTCGCTCTCGCCGAACAGGCGTACGTCGGAGGGCTCGGCGCACGGGTGGCCTTCGAGCAGCTCCCCGGGGAAGTTGGCGGGCAGCCCGCGCGCCGGGGCGGCGAGCATGAACCGGTCGTCCGGATGGATGTGGACCGGCACCCCGTAGCGCCGGCTCACCGGCACCGCGTCCCAGGTGTGGTCCATGTGGCCGTGTGTGATCAGCACCGCCTCCGGCTCCAGCCGGTGACGGGTGATCAGCTCATGCAGCCCGTCGGCGGACCGCTGGCCGGGATCGATGATCAGACAGCCGCTGCCGGGACCGGGGGCGATGACATACGCGTTGGTCTCGAACGAACCGGCCGGAAAGCCCAGGACGAGCATGACGGCTCCTAGTAGCGGGTTCCGACCGGGGCGGGCAGTGCGTCGAGCTCGTCCAGCGCGTCCTTCGGCAGTACGAGACCGGCGGCCCCGGCGTTCTCCTCCAGGTAGCGGAGGGTCTTGGTGCCGGGGATGACCGCGACGTTCTCGCCCTGGGCCAGTACCCAGGCCAGCGACACCTGGGGGACGGTGACCCCGAGCCGCTCGGCTATCCGGTGGGCCGGGCCGACGACGGCCTGGTTGGCGGCGATCGCCTCGGGCTGGAAGCGGGGGGTGCGGTGCCGGCCGTCGACCTCCGGGAGATCGCCGGGCGATGAGACCTTCCCGGAGAGGAAGCCCCGGCCCAGCGGCGAGTAGGCGATGAAGGCGATGCCCTGCTCGGCGCAGTGCGCGAACACCCCGTCCTGGAGCGGCTCGCGGCTCCACAGCGACAGCTCGGTCTGGACGCTGGCGACCGGGTGTACGGCCTGGGCGCGGGCGATCTCCGCGACGGAGGCCTCGGAGAGGCCGATCGCACCGGCCTTGCCCTCCTCGACGAACTCCGCCATCGCGCCCCAGGTCTCCTCCACTGGCACCTCCGGGTCGATCCGGTGCAGCTGATACAGATCCACATGGTCGGTGCCCAGGCGGCGCAGGCTCTCCTCCAGCGCCTTCCGCATGTGCTCGGGGCGGCCGTCGCGGTGGCTGGCGAAGGTCTCCGGGTCGTCCACGACGAGCCCGCCCTTGGTCGCCAGTACGACCTCGTCCCGGCGGCCCCGCAGCGCCCGGCCCACCAACTCCTCATTGGTGAAGGGCCCGTACTGGTCGGCAGTGTCGATCAGCACACAACCCAGGTCGATCGCACGGTGGATGACGGACACGGAGATGTCGTCGTCCCGGCCGAGCTGGTCGTACCCCCAGGACATGCCCATACAACCCAGCCCTACGACGCCGAACTCGGCCCCTGAGCCGACCAACGTGGTGGTGCGCATGCGCGGTTCTCACTTTCTGATGGCGTCGTGTAGCAGTACTCTGCCACAAGGCAGTCTACTTGGACTTCCTTGAAGTGGGGCGGCCCGGCGACCCGCGGACCTCGTGGACCCCGAAGGCCCCGAAGATCTGACGATTTGACGACCCGACAGGAGAGAAGGTCATGGCGGAGACTTCCGCGACACTGGGACCGGTGCCGGTCCTGCCCGCTTATGTGGACGAGCAGTTGGTGAACCGGCTGGGCATCGAGATCACCGCCTGCGAACCCGACCTGGTCATGGGCACCATGCCGGTGGCGGGCAACCGCCAGCCGATCGGCATCATGCACGGCGGGGCCAACGCCGCCTTCGCCGAGACTCTCGGCTCGCTCGCCGCCTGGGTGCACGCGGGCCCCGACCGGATCATCGTGGGGCTGGAACTCTCCTGCACCCATCACCGGGCGGTGCGCCGGGGAGTGGTCACCGGCGTCTGCCGGCCACTGCATGTGGGTGGCGGTACGGCCACCTACGAGATCGTCATCAGCGACGAGCAGGGCCGCCGCACCTGCACGGCCCGGCTGACCTGCGCGGTGCCCCCGGCCAGGCGGCGCGCACCGGGTGCCTGAGCCTTTCGCCCGCTGCGAGGTCTGTCATATGGGAGACTACTGACATGGCGGACAGTGCAGCGGGACACGGAGGCGGTACGAACCCGATCACGGCGGGCGTCGCCGCGGGCCGGCTCGGGCATGTGATCAAGCGGGCCGAGCAGGCCCTGATCACCCGGAAGACCCATGTGCTGCGCGAGTTCGGTCTCACCGTGCCGCAGTACGCGGTCCTGCTGCTGCTGACGGCGTCCGACGGAATGTCCGCCGCACAGTTGGCCCGAGAGTGCATGGTGACACCACAGACCATGGCCACCGTGCTCGCCAATCTGGAGCGGGACGGTCTGATCGAGCGCCATCCCTCTCCTCTTCATCAGAAAGTCGTGGTCAATGCGGCCACGCCCGAAGGCCGTGCTGTCCTCGCCGAGGCGGACAAAGTCGCCCGCCGTGTGGAAGGGGCGCTCGGAGCGGCCTTCACTCCGGCCGAGCGCCGACAGTTCGAAGATTTCCTTGAGCGTTCCATCTCCACTCTGGAGACATACTCCTAACGCTTTTCCCGGTCGGCAAGAATTCAGCGCGGATCAAAGACGGCACCGCCTGGAATGGCGTATCACGCAGTCATCCATCAATCTTTCGCGAAGCTTCCCCCTCGACTTGGGCGGCCGACGGATGAAACGTTTCGTCATTGCGAAGGTGAATCGTGTCACCCTTGCTCTTCCGTGTTCTGCCCGAGCCGCTCGGGATCCCTTGACCTCCCCTCCGGATCCCGTCGCGGACCGGGGTAGTTATGGGCTCTACGAGCCATTTCCGACCCTCTGCTTGACCGAGGCTTTGCTTCCGCTTTGAGCGGTGCCGCAGCCGGGCGCGCCCATGGGGATTCCAGGGTCTTCCCGATTGACAATTTATCGTGGTCTGTACCACTACTCTGCTATGCTCGCGGCGCTGACTTGTAGGCAGGCACCCGGCTCATCACGGGGGTCTGCCTTAACCAGGCGGGGGGATCAAATGCAGTTACGTGCTCTTGGCCCACTGGTCGCACTGAACAGCGATCAGAAACCAATTTCTATATCTCCGAAGTGCCGTCAAGTGCTCGGTCTGCTGGTGACACACGCAGATCACGCAGTAGCGAACGGGTGTTTCTTCGAAGAGCTGTGGGACGGTGATCCACCGCGCACAGTAATGACTACTCTACAGACTTATGTAGGGCAAATCCGCAGAGTGATTGCTGAGGCCACGAACCTTCCTTTAACGGATGTGGCAAATGAAATTCTTGTAACCGTGGGCGGCGGTTACATGCTTTTCACCAAGCGAATCACTCTGGATATCACGGAGTATGAACGGCTCGATCGTGCCGGGCGGATGGCCATTCGTGCCGGGGACAACGCCGAGGCGTCGGCCCTGCTCCGGGCGGCACTGGATCTGTGGCGGGGCCCGGCCCTGGTCAATGTGGACAGCAGCAGGCTGCTGTGCGCGCAGATCGCTCGTATGGAGGAGTGCAGGCTCACCACGCAGGAGCACCGGATCTACGCGGAACTCCAGCTCGGAGGTCATCACGACCTGGTGGCCGAGCTGTTCGCGCTGACCGCGGCTCATCCGCTGAACGAGAAGCTCCACGCGCATCTCATGCTCGCGCTCTACCGGTGCGGGCGCAGGGCGGAGGCGCTGTCGGTGCTGCGCGGCCTGCGGGCCCAGCTGGTGATGGAACTGGGCCTGGAGCCCTCGCCGTTCCTCGCCGCGCTGGAACAGTCGATGCTCAGTGGCGATCCCTCGCTGGAACTGCGAGGCAGCGGCGACCGCCGCGGTCAGGCGGTCGCCAGCTGAACGAGGCCGCGCTGTCGGGCATCCGCGGAGGCGGATGCCCGACAGCGTCCGGTCGGCCGGTCAGCCGGCCGGACGCTGTCCGGTCAGCCGGCCGGTTCGGCCTTGCCGACCAGCAGGCACGACCAGGTGAACCCGGCTCCCGCGCTGATCACCAGGGCCCGTTCGCCGGGCTCCAGCATCTTGTCGTGGTGCAGTTCGGCGAGCCCCGCCGCGGCGTCCCCGGCCCCCAGATGCCCGGTTTCCCGGCCGGTGGCCAGAATCTCCGCCGGGGTCAGCTCCGAGATCGCCGGGCGATAGGCCAGATCGATCGTCTTGCGGCCCAGCCTCGGCATCACCGCGTACCGCAACCGCGGGTCGGCGGCGTCGAGCCCCGCGTCGGCCAGACAGGTCCGCACCACCCGGCGCAGCCGCTCGCCGCTCGCCCGGGTGAACGCCTCCATGCCCTCCGCCGCCAGGAACGCCTTCTTCGTGCGGCGCAAGTCCACCCGCGAACTGATGGAGCGGGCGGCGGCGCTGAAAGGATCCCCGCCACGGTGCATACGCTCCAGCGCCGGTGCCGCCACGGTCGCGATCGCGTACAGCGCCAGATCGGCGGAGCCGCCCGCGCCCTCTCCCGTACCGCTTCCCGTACCGCTTCCCGTACCGGTGTCGCGGTCCAGCGGGTGGACCACGAGCGCGGTCGCGCCGTCCCCGTACGCGATGCCGTAGTCGCCGCGCCAGCGGTCGAAACCCGGCTCGGCGAACCGGTCGGCGGTCGTCACCAGGGCCCGGCCGAGAGCGGGCTCCGCCAGCAGCCGGGCGATCGCGGTCTCCACGGCCGCCGCACCGCCGTTGCAGACCTGCTGGATGCCGAGGGGCACGGCGTCGCCCAGGCCGAGCTGATCGGCGATGTAGTGCGGCGCGGACCACAGATCGTGGCCCTGGTAGTGCATCCAGGAGTGCAGGACCAGCCCGGTAGGGCCCTCGCCCGCCGCCTCCAGCGCCGCCCGCCCCGCGAGCACCGCCATCTCCGGCGCGGAGACATCCGCGACGGGGAGCCGGTCATAGCCGAGCTCCTCCGCCGTCTCCTCCTCGATCAGCCCGAGCTCCACCGCCTCGCGCGCGCTCTGGCGCTCCGGAGGGATCCATGTACTCAGTCCCGACAGGCCCATTGGTGCCCGTAGTCGCATAAGGCTCTCCCTCGATCCCCTCGTGCATGTGACAGTATGCTGATACGAGGCAGTGTACTTACATAAGGGGGAATGCTGTGTCGGAACACCTCTCCACGACCTCCGCCCGCCCCGACGCCCGGGGAATCTCGGTCACCGCCCGGGGCGCGGTCCGCGTCATCGCCTTCGCCCGGCCCGAGCGCCGCAACGGCATGGACCTGGCGATGTTCCGGGCGTACTACGACGCCCTCGCCGAAGCCGACGCCGATCCCGCCGTACGCGCCGTGGTGATCACCGGCGAAGGCGGCAGCTTCTGCTCCGGAGCCACCCCCGGGCTGCTCGCCGAACTCACCGGCGCCACCGCCCAGGAGGAACTCCTCGCCGCCCTCGGACACCCGCCGCACCTTCCCCTGACCCTGCGTAAACCCCTCATCGCCGCCATCAACGGCAGCGCCGCCGGTCTCGGCCTGGTCCACGCCCTGTACGCCGACATCCGCTTCATGGCCGAAGGCGCCCAGCTCTCCACCGTCTTCAGCCGCTTCGGCCTGATCGCCGAGTACGGCGCCGCCTGGCTGCTGCCCCGGCTGATCGGCGTCCCCCACGCCCTGGACCTCCTGCTCTCCGCCCGCCCCGTCGACACCGCCGAAGCCCTCCGCATCGGCCTCGTACAGCGGACCGCCCCACGTCAGGAAGTGCTGGCCCAGGCCGTCGAGTACGCCGAACAGCTCGCCGAAGGCTGCTCCCCGGCCTCCCTCGCCGTCATCAGGCACCAGGTCTGGGGCGGTCTGGACACCGACTGCGCGACCGCCGCGGCCGAGTCCGTCACGCTCATGTCCGAATCCTTTCGGCGACCCGACTTCCCCGAGGCGATGACCGCCCTCCGCGAGCGCCGCAAGCCCGCGTTCCGGCCCCTCCCCGCCGACTGACCCGCCCTCTGCAAAGGACACAGACCATGAAGGCAGTACAGGTCAACGAGTACGGCCCGTCCGACGTGCTGACCCATGTCGAACTGGACACCCCCCGGCCCGGCCCCGGCGAGGTCGCCATCGACGTCGAGTACGCGGGCGTCAACTTCGCGGAAGTCATGTTCCGGCGCGGCCAATTCAAGATCGGCGTCCCCCACATACCGGGCCTCGAAGTCTCCGGCACCGTGGCCGCCGTCGGCCCCGGCGTCACCGGCCTGACCATCGGCGGCCGAGTCGCCGCCCTCACCCTCGCCGGCGGCGGATACGCCGAGACCGTCGTCACCCGCGCCGACTGGACCGCCCCCCTCGACGGCCCCGCCACCGACCTCTCCCCGCTGCTCGCCGCCGCCCTCCCCTGCAACGTCCCCGTCGCCATGGGCCTCCTGGAGGACGCCGCCCGCCTCCGCGTCGGCGAGACCGTCCTCGTCACCGCCCCCGCCGGCGGAGTCGGCGCGATCGTCGCCCAGCTCGCCCGCCGCATGGGCGCGAGCGCGGTCTATGGTGTGACCGGCAGCCCCGACAAGACCGACTACGCCCTCGGCCTCGGCTACGACCGGATCTTCACCCCCGACCAGCTCGCCGAAGGCATCCCCGACGCCACCGACGGCCTCGGCGTCGACATCCTCCTCGACTCCATCGGCGGCCCCCTCCGCGCATCCGCCCTCGACCTCCTCGCCCCCCTCGGCCGCTGCGTCATCTTCGGCGACGCCTCCGACCACGACACCCCATTCCCCGGCAACTCCCTCTGGGCCTCCTCCAAATCCATCACCGGCTACAACCTCGGCGCCCTCGCCCACGCCCGCCCCACCCTCATCCGCGACCGCCTCCACCACGCCCTCACCACCACCGCCACCGGCGACCTCCGCGTCGACGTCACCGAACTCCCCCTCACAGAGGCCGCCAAGGCGCACGACATCCTGGAGTCCAGGACGGGCACGGGGAAGTACGTACTGCGCGTGCGCTGAACGCCGCGACCGGTGGCGGCCCGGGGGTCCCCGATCACGGGGATCCCGAGGGGTGCCGAGCGGCTCCCGCATTCCACTCGAAGGCTCCCCACGACTGGGGAACGAAAAGGCCACCACGCCGCGCCCCGGATCACCGAGCGCTCGTCCCGCTGTGGCGCGTACCTCTTCAATCGCGCCGCAGCCTCCGGCCCCACCCGGCTGAACAGCGCCTCTGCCGAGTCGTCGTATACGCGAAAAGACCCTGCTCTCAGCGAAAAGCTGATCACAGGGTCTTCCGGCACTTCCTTCGAAGTGCCCCCGGCAGGATTCGAACCTGCGCACACGGCTCCGGAGGCCGTTGCTCTATCCCCTGAGCTACGGGGGCGCACTGTCTCCGCCGGGCTGGTGCCCTGTGCGGTGACGGGTAGAACACTACCAGCTCGTGGCGGCTGCCCTGAACAGGGATTTCAGGGGTGGGGGAGGGCGGGGAGGAGGTGGGGGGTGTCGCTCGCACGGGGTGGAAGTGGGCAAAACCCGGACGCAGCAGTGGCGGGGGACCTACTCTCGAAATGTGTCAGGCGCGTCCGGCCGTGTGCTCGTTGTCGATGACAACAGGGTCATTCGGCAATTGATCAGGGTCAACCTTGAGCTGGAGGGCTTCGAGGTCGTGACCGCGGCTGATGGTGCCGAGTGCCTGGAAGTGGTTCAGCAGGTGAGGCCCGATGTGATCACGCTGGATGTGGTGATGCCGAGGCTCGACGGGCTGCGGACGGCGGCGAGGCTGCGGGCGGATCCGGTGACGAGTCATCTGCCGGTCGCGATCATCAGTGCGTGTACGGCGTACGAGGTGGAGAGCGGCATGGCGGCGGGGGTGGACGCGTTTTTGGCCAAGCCTTTTGAACCGGCTGTGCTGGTGCGTCTTGTGGGGCAGCTGATGCGCCGGGAGGGGCCGCCGTCGCTGGACGGGAGGCATGGGGCGGGGCGGGCGGGGAGCAGCCGGGGCTGACCGGTCGAAGGTGGACCGAGGGCCGGCCGGGGGCCGGATGAGGAAATGGGTTCGCTGAAGGGGGCCCTTTCTCGCCTACGCTTGTGCCGTGACACCAGCAGAGCTCTCCCGAACCGTGCTGCACGCCGTGTGCCGTGCGGTGGAGGACGGTGTGCTGCCGGCTCCCGCGCCGGAGAGTGTTTCCGTGGCCAGGCCGGGGCCCGGAGGATGCGGGGACTACGCCACGAATATCGCGCTTCGGCTCGCCGGGGCCGCAGGGCGGCCGCCGAGGGCCGTGGCGGAGCTGCTGCGGGAGCGGATGGAGCGGGATCCGGCCATCGCGGCGATTGAGATCACCGGGCCGGGCTTCCTCAACATCACCCTGGGGGAGGGCTCGCAGCAGGCGCTCGTCCGCGAGGTCCTGGAGCGGGGCACACGATACGGACACCTCGCGGAGGCCGGGGAAGACGCGGAAGGCGCGGAAGAAGAAGAGGAAGAGCGCGAAACCCGCGCCCTCCTCTGGCACCGCACCACAGCCCGGCTGCTCCGCACCCAGGGCCTGGACACAACGGTCACAGGCCCCGACCCCGCCCCCGCGCCCCCGTACGACCCGGCGCTCGGGACCGACGCGGTGCGCTGGGCGCTGCTCTCCGTCGCGGCGCACGACCGGCCGCGCGTCGGGAGGCGGCTGCTGCGCCAGCACGAGAGCAACCCTCTCTTCACGGTCCGCTACGCGTACTCCCGCACCCGCGCACTCACCCGGAACGCCGAGCGGCTCGGCTTTGGAGCCGAGCCCGGGGAGTACGTCGACACCCCGCTGGCAGGTCTGATCGCGGACCACCCCGGTGTGCTCGCGTCCGCCGCGCGCCTCGGCGCGCCCGACCGGCTGGCCCGGCATCTGGAAGCCACCGCCGACGCCGTGCTGGGCTTCCAGCACACCGTGCTGCCCCGCGGTGACGAGAAACCCGCGGCCGCCCACCGCTCCCGGCTCGCGCTCGCCGAAGCCGCCGGGACGGTGCTGGCCGGCGGCCTGTCCCTGCTCGGCATCAGCGCACCCGAACATCTGTGAGAGAGACACCATGAGCCGTTCCGCCCACCCCGCCGGGCCCCGCTACGCCGATGTGCTCCCCGAGGGGCACTACTCCGCCCCGCCCGCCGATCTGAACCGCCTCGACGGCAAGGTCTGGGCCAAGACTGTGACCCGGGGCGAGGACGGGGTCGTGAGCGTCGGCGGCCTCGAAGTGACGCGGCTGGCGGAGGAGTTCGGCACCCCGGCCTACTTCCTGGACGAGGCGGACTTCCGGGCCCGCTGCCGCGCCTGGGCCGAGGCCTTCGGCGAGGACGCCGACGTCTTCTACGCGGGCAAGGCCTTCCTCAGCCGGGCCGTGGTCCGCTGGCTCCACGAGGAGGGACTCAACCTCGACGTCTGCTCCGGCGGCGAGCTGACCTGCGCGCTGGACGCCGGGATGCCCCCCGAGAACATCGCCTTCCACGGCAACAACAAGTCCCCCGAGGAGATCGAGCGCGCCGTCCGCGCCGGCGTCGGACGGATCGTGCTCGACTCCTTCCAGGAGATCGTCCGCGTCGCCCACATCGCACGGAGCCTCGGCAGGCGGCAGCGGGTGCTGATCAGAGTCACCGTCGGGGTCGAGGCGCACACCCACGAGTTCATCGCCACCGCCCACGAGGACCAGAAGTTCGGCATCCCGCTCGCCGGCGGGCAGGCCGCCGAGGCCGTCCGCCGGGCGCTGGGCCTCGAAGCGCTGGAGCTCATCGGCATCCACTCCCACATCGGCTCGCAGATCTTCGACACCTCCGGCTTCGAGGTGGCGGCCCACCGCGTCATCGGGCTGCTCAAGGAGATCCGCGACGAGCACGGCGTCGAACTGCCCGAGATCGACCTCGGCGGCGGCCTCGGCATCGCGTACACCCCCGACGACGACCCGCGTGAACCGCGTCACATCGCCAAGGCGCTCAGCGAGATCGTCGTCCGCGAGTGCGAGGCCGCCGGACTGCGCGCCCCGCGCCTCTCCGTCGAGCCCGGCCGGGCCATCGTCGGACCCACCGCCTTCACGCTGTACGAGGTGGGCACGATCAAGCCCCTGGAGGGGCTGCGGACATACGTCAGCGTCGACGGCGGGATGTCCGACAACATCCGCACCGCGCTGTACGACGCCGAATACAGCGTCGCCCTGGTCTCCCGGGCCTCCGACGCGCCCCCGATGCTCTCCCGTGTCGTCGGCAAGCACTGCGAGAGCGGTGACATCGTGGTCAAGGACGCGTTCCTCCCCGCCGACCTCGCACCCGGCGATCTGATCGCCGTGCCCGCGACCGGCGCGTACTGCCGCTCCATGGCCAGCAACTACAACCACGCGCTGAGGCCGCCCGTCGTGGCCGTCGCGGACGGCTCGGCGCGAGTGATCGTCCGGCGTGAGACGGAGGAAGATCTCCTGCGTCTGGACGTCGGTTAATTGAGATAGATGTCTCGCATGCCGGACGGGGGATAGAAACTCTCGTCCGGTAGGTGAGACTGGTCCCACCCTTGAAGTCGTGAGAAGCGAGGTCGGATGATGCGTACGCGTCCGCTGAAGGTGGCGCTGCTGGGCTGTGGAGTGGTCGGCTCAGAGGTGGCGCGCATCATGACGACGCACGCCGACGACCTCGCCGCGCGCATCGGCGCGCCGGTGGAGCTGGCCGGAGTGGCCGTGCGGCGGCCCTCGAAGGTCCGCGAGGGGATCGACCCGGCGCTCATCACCACCGATGCCACCGCGCTCGTCAAACGCGGCGACATCGACGTCGTCATCGAGGTCATCGGCGGCATCGAGCCCGCCCGCACCCTCATCACCACCGCCTTCGAGCACGGCGCCTCCGTGGTCTCCGCCAACAAGGCGCTGCTCGCCGAGGACGGCACGACCCTCTACGCCGCCGCCGAGCAGCACGGCCGCGACCTCTACTTCGAGGCCGCCGTCGCCGGTGCGATCCCGCTGATCAGGCCGCTGCGCGAGTCCCTCGCCGGCGACAAGGTCAACCGGGTCCTCGGCATCGTCAACGGCACCACCAACTTCATCCTCGACCGGATGGACAACTCCGGCGCCGGATACTCCGAGGCGCTGGACGAGGCGACCGCCCTCGGTTACGCGGAGGCCGACCCCACCGCCGACGTCGAGGGCTTCGACGCCGCCGCCAAGGCCGCCATCCTCGCCGGGATCGCCTTCCACACCCGGGTCCGGCTGGACGACGTCTACCGCGAGGGCCTCACCGAGGTCACCGCCGCCGACATGGCCTCCGCCCGGCGGATGGGCTGCACCGTGAAGCTGCTCGCGATCTGCGAGCGCGCCGCCGACGGCAAGTCGGTCACGGCCAGGGTGCACCCCGCGATGATCCCGCTCAGCCACCCGCTCGCCTCCGTCCGCGAGGCGTACAACGCCGTCTTCGTGGAAGCGGAGGCCGCCGGGCAGCTGATGTTCTACGGACCCGGCGCGGGCGGCTCGCCGACCGCGTCCGCGGTACTCGGCGACCTGGTCGCCGTCTGCCGCAACAAGCTCGCCGGATCCACCGGACCGGGCGAGTCCGCGTACAGCCGACTGCCCGTGAGCCCCATGGGCGACGTGGTCACGCGGTACCACATCAGTCTCGACGTGGCCGACAAGCCTGGCGTACTCGCCCAGGTCGCGACGGTCTTCGCCGAGCACGGCGTATCGATCGACACGGTGCGCCAGCAGAGTCGTCCAGATGGCGGCGGCGAGGCATCGCTCGTGGTCGTCACCCACCGCGCGCCCGACGCGGCCCTCTCCGGGACCGTCGAGGCGCTGCGCGAGCTCGACACCGTGCGCGGTGTCGCCAGCATCATGCGTGTTGAAGGGGAGTAAAGGACCCATGACCAGCCAGGGCACCCATCAGTGGCGCGGCATCATCGAGGAGTACCGGGACCGTCTGCCGGTCACGGAGACGACGCCCGTCGTCACACTCGGCGAGGGCGGCACGCCTCTCGTACCCGCTCAGGTCCTCTCCGAGCGCACGGGCTGCGAGGTGCATCTCAAGGTCGAGGGCGCCAACCCCACCGGGTCCTTCAAGGACCGCGGCATGACCATGGCGATCACCCGGGCCAAGGAGGAGGGCGCGCAGGCCGTCATCTGCGCCTCCACCGGCAACACCTCCGCCTCGGCCGCCGCCTACGCGGTGCGCGCCGGGATGGTCTGCGCGGTCCTGGTGCCCCAGGGCAAGATCGCCCTGGGCAAGATGGGCCAGGCGCTCGTCTACGGCTCGAAGATCCTCCAGGTCGACGGCAACTTCGACGACTGCCTGAATCTGGCCAGAAGTCTGTCCGAGAACTATCCGGTGGCACTGGTCAACTCGGTGAACCCGTACCGGATCGAGGGGCAGAAGACGGCCTCCTTCGAGATCGTGGACGCGCTCGGCGACGCCCCCGACATCCATGTGCTGCCTGTCGGCAACGCCGGCAACATCACCGCGTACTGGAAGGGCTACCGGGAGTACGCGGCCGACGGCCTCTCCACCCGTACGCCGCGCATGTGGGGGTTCCAGGCCTCCGGCTCCGCGCCGATCGTCCGGGGCGAGGTGGTCAAGGACCCCTCGACCATCGCCACCGCCATCCGGATCGGCAACCCGGCCTCCTGGCAGCAGGCGCTCGCCGCGCGGGACGAGTCGGGCGGCCTCATCGACGAGGTGACGGACCGTGAGATCCTGCGCGCCTACCGTCTGTTGGCCTCCCAGGAGGGCGTCTTCGTCGAGCCCGCGTCCGCCGCGTCCGTCGCCGGTCTGCTCAAGGCCGCCGAGGCGGGCAAGGTCGACCCGGGCCAGCGGATCGTCTGCACGGTCACCGGAAACGGTCTGAAGGACCCGGACTGGGCCGTCGCGGGCGCGCCGCAGCCGGTCACCGTCCCCGTCGACGCCGCGGCGGCGGCCGAGCGGCTGGGCCTGGCGTAACCGTCCCGAGGGAATCGGGCGGCAGGTTGGGAAGGCAGGGGGTACGCCGGATCTCGCGGCGTACCCCCTGCCTCGGCCCGCGCGGCGGGCCCCATACCCCGCCGAAAACCGCGCCAAGCAGGGCAACGGCGCATGTAGAGGCACAGGAGGCTTGCGACACGCATCGTGCGCCGCCCGTGCGCCCTATGTCGCCACAGAACCTTCCTTCGATAAGCTGTATCCGAACCCGCCCCGCCGCTTGTGCGCGGTGCGGCCGCCGTGATGGCCCTCGGGTGTGCATTCCCCTCGAATCCCACATCCCGCATCCCGCAGAGCGAATCCGGCACACCTCGTACCCCACCGAGTCGTCACACCCCCCTCAAGCCGCCAACGCCCCTCAGTCAAACGCCAGAACGCAGAACATCAGAACGTCTCGCAGTCAGAATCAAGGAGTGTCTTCGAGCGATGGCCGGTCCAGCGTTCCGCGCCGCCGCCGTCCGAGTGCGCGTGCCCGCCACCAGTGCCAATCTCGGCCCGGGCTTCGACGCCCTCGGGCTGTCCCTGGGGCTCTACGACGATGTCGTCGTCCGGGTCGCGGACTCCGGTCTGCACATCGACATCGCCGGTGAGGGCGCTTCCACGCTGCCCCGCGATGAGAATCACCTGCTCGTACGGTCCCTGAGGACGGCTTTCGACCTGCTCGGCGGTCAGCCGCGCGGGCTGGAAGTCGTCTGTGCCAACCGCATTCCGCACGGCCGGGGCCTCGGATCCTCGTCGGCGGCCATCTGCGCCGGAATCGTCGCCGCCCGCGCGGTGACGATAGGAGGTGACGCCCGGCTGGACGACACCGCCCTGCTGGAACTCGCCACCGAGATCGAGGGACATCCGGACAATGTCGCCGCCTGTCTGCTGGGCGGCTTCACCCTCGCCTGGACCGAGTCGGGAGCCGCCCGCGCGATCAGGATGGAGCCCGCCGACTCCGTCGTCCCGGTGGTCTTCGTACCCGAGAAGCCGGTGCTCACGGAGACGGCCCGCGGACTTCTGCCGCGTACCGTCCCCCATGTGGACGCCGCCGCCAACGCCGGTCGCGCAGCCTTGCTCGTCGAGGCTCTGACCAGGCGTCCCGAGCTGCTGCTGCCCGCCACGGAGGACCGGCTCCACCAGGAATACCGCGCCCCGGCGATGCCGCAGAGCGTCGACCTCGTCAACCGGCTCCGCGCCGACGGCGTACCGGCGGTCATCTCCGGCGCGGGCCCGACCGTGCTCGCGCTCGCCGACGAGGGCGTGGCCGACAAGGTCGCGCGACTGGCCGGCGACGGATGGGCGGCCAACCGGCTCGCCTTCGACACCGCGGGCGCGAGCGTCATGCCGCTCGCGCCGAGTGGAGCCGCCGTTCACGGCGGCGACGCGCCCGCACGATAGTCCGATATTTACGGCGGGGGCGGGCCGTATCGGCCCGGCGCGCTCCCGCCGGGCCCGGCGAAAGCCGGTGATACGGGCCGATACGCAGCAGATGCGCATCACCGCGCGGTGATGCGCGGTGAAGCGCGGGGATTCACCGTCAGCGGTGATTCCCCGTGACACGAGATTGCCGGTTATGGAGAGGGGGAATGTTTGTTGGAGCCGGTAGTGTTAACCTCAAGTTGCAGCCGAAGCCTTTATGGCTTCGAGCTTCGTGTCCCGATTCGGGACCACCAATTCTTCCGGGAGCCTCCCCAACTGCCTGAGCAGCCTGCCTGAGCAGTTTTGAGCACGCTCCGGAACCGGCACGACACCTCCCGCTCCGCCACACAGCGGGCCGAGCAGGGGGACCTCGGGCCGGGCACGCATGTATCTGACTCTCCGCCGCACCACATCCGGCGGGGACCACCGCCCCGACACGGTCCGCACAGAGACCGCCGTCGGACAGCACAACCGGTCGCCGAGCCAGAAGGCCGACGTCCGCTCCAGGGAAGGACCCTTCGTGAGCGACACCACCGATCTGATGGGCGCGAGCGCCGACAGCAGCGTCGACACCTCCGCGCCCGCCGCAGGTGCTGCCTCCGGCACCACCGCACGGCGCCGCCGTTCCGGCACCGGCCTTGAGGGCATGGTCCTGGCCGAGCTGCAGCAGGTCGCGTCCGGCCTCGGCATCAGGGGCACCGCGCGGATGCGCAAGAGCCAGCTGATCGAGGTCATCAAGGAGGCGCAGGCCGGCGGCGGCGCCTCCACCGCCAAGGCCGCGACGGCGCCAGCCGCCGCCAAGACCGCCGAGGCCGAGACCAAGCCCAAGCGCCGCACCGCCGCCAAGGCGCGGACGAGCGAGGCGCCCGCCGCCGAGCCCGCCCCGGCCGCCGAGAAGGCCGCCGCCCAGCAGCAGATCGACATCCCCGGCCAGCCGGCCAGCGACGACCAGCCGGCCGGTGAGCGCCGCCGTCGCCGCGCCACCGCGCAGGCCGGCAGCCCCGAGGTCCAGGCCGAGGCCAGGACCGAGGCGGCCGTCGACGTCAAGGAGAAGGCCGAGGCCCAGCCGGACGCCAAGGCCGAGACCGCCGGATCCGCCTCCGGGCAGGACGGCGAGGGCCGCCGTGACCGGGGCCAGCGCGGCGACCGCCGTGAGCGCCAGCGCGACCGCGGCGAGCGTGGCGACCGTGAGCGCGACCGCGGTGACCGTGGCGAGCGCGACCGCGGCGACCGCCGGGGCAAGGGCGACGACCAGCAGCAGAGCGGTCAGCGCCAGCAGCAGGGCGGCCAGCGTCAGCAGCAGAGCAGCGGCGTCAGCCAGCAGCAGCTCGACGACGACGACTTCGAGGGCGGCCGTCGCGGCCGTCGTGGCCGCTACCGCGACCGCCGCGGCCGTCGTGGTGGCCGCGAGGAGTTCGTCAGCAACGAGCCGCAGGTCGCCGACGACGATGTGCTGATCCCCGTCGCGGGCATCCTCGACATCCTCGACAACTACGCGTTCATCCGGACCTCGGGCTACCTCCCGGGCCCCAACGACGTGTACGTCTCCCTCGCCCAGGTCCGCAAGAACGGCCTGCGCAAGGGCGACCACGTCACCGGCGCGGTCCGGCAGCCCAAGGACGGCGAGCGCCGCGAGAAGTTCAACGCGCTCGTCCGCCTGGACTCGGCGAACGGCATGGCGGCCGAATCCGGCCGCGGCCGCCCCGAGTTCAACAAGCTGACCCCGCTCTACCCGCAGGACCGGCTCCGTCTGGAGACCGACCCCGGCGTGCTGACCACCCGGATCATCGACCTCGTGTCGCCGATCGGCAAGGGCCAGCGCGGACTGATCGTGGCCCCGCCGAAGACCGGCAAGACCATGATCCTCCAGGCGATCGCCAACGCGATCACGGTCAACAGCCCCGAGTGCCACCTGATGGTCGTCCTCGTCGACGAGCGTCCGGAAGAGGTCACCGACATGCAGCGGTCGGTGAAGGGCGAGGTCATCTCCTCGACCTTCGACCGCCCGGCCGAGGACCACACCACCGTCGCCGAGCTGGCGATCGAGCGCGCCAAGCGCCTGGTGGAGCTGGGCCACGACGTCGTCGTCCTGCTGGACTCCATCACCCGTCTGGGCCGTGCGTACAACCTCGCGGCCCCCGCCTCCGGACGCATCCTGTCCGGTGGTGTCGACTCGACCGCGCTCTACCCGCCGAAGCGCTTCTTCGGCGCCGCGCGCAACATCGAGGACGGCGGCTCGCTGACCATCCTGGCCACCGCGCTGGTCGACACCGGCTCGCGCATGGACGAGGTGATCTTCGAGGAGTTCAAGGGCACCGGCAACATGGAGCTCAAGCTCGACCGGAAGCTCTCCGACAAGCGCATCTTCCCCGCGGTGGACGTCGACGCGTCCAGCACCCGCAAGGAGGAGATCCTGCTCGGCGCCGACGAGCTGGCCATCGTCTGGAAGCTGCGCCGGGTGCTGCACGCGCTCGACCAGCAGCAGGCGATCGAGCTGCTGCTCGACAAGATGAAGCAGACGAAGTCGAACGCGGAGTTCCTGCTCCAGATCCAGAAGACCACGCCTTCCGGATCCAACGACTGACGCTCCGTCAACACCGGTTTCCCGCCGGTCGCGCACCGAGCCGCTCGGCGGCGCCGCCCCGTCACCCCATCGGTGACGGGGCGGTCGCATGTCCGGGCCCGGGGGCCGGGGTTGGGGGAGCCGCACCCCGCCCGTCAACCGGCCGCGGTGGCGCAATACGATCTACCTCCTCAGGTGGGGGAGCCGTGGGGGCCGATGGCCAACAGGCCCGCGCCCGCCGGCCCGACACACATCCCGAGGTGGTTACCGAGTGCCCCAGCGCACCCGAGGCAGCCGGCGCGTACGCCGGACGAGACGTGAGATACCCGCGGCCGTGACCGTGCTGGCCCTGGCCGGCACCGGGCTGATGGCCTCCGGCGCGCAGGCCGCCGAGCCCGGCTCGACGCCCCGTACGACGGCCGTCCCGGCGCAGCCCGCCGCGCCCGTCGCGCCCGCCGCCCCGCTCCCCGCGAGCGGACCGGGCGAGCGGGAGCTGCACGACCGGATCGCCGAAGTGCTGGAGACCATCAGGGCGACGCCCGGCGGCCCGCGCCCCAAGGGCAAGACCCCGGCCCCCGGCACCGCCGCCAAGCCCTCGCCGGGCCCCAGCGCCCGGATCATCGGCGGCAAGCCCGCCCCGATCTCCTCCGCGCCATGGATGGCCCAGCTCTTCTTCAAGGGCCCCCGGGGCCTCGGCTACTCCTGCGGCGGCGCGGTCGTCGCGCCCACCAAGGTCGTCACGGCCGCCCACTGCGTCAAGGACATGGACTGGAAGGGCACCGGCGTCATCGTCACCGGCGCCGACCGGGCGGCCACCCCCACCGGCCGCAAGGACTCCCAGGGCAAGCCGATCCTCAATCTCCACGGCGGCGAGGCCCGCGGCGCGGTCCGCCAGTGGCACCACCCGGCGTACGACGACTACACGCTGGAGGCCGATGTCGCCGTACTGACCCTGAGCTCCCCGGTCAGGGCCAAGCCCCTCCAACTGGTGAAGCCCGGCGAGAGCGCCCGCTACAAGCACGGCACCGACGGCAAGGTGTACGGCTGGGGGCTCACCGCCTCCCACGACAGGGCCAAGGGCTCCGACCGGCTGAAGGTCGCCGACGCCGACGCCCAGTCCGACGCCAACTGCGAACGGGCGTACGGCTGGGAGTTCTTCAAGGGCGACATGTACTGCGCCGGCCGCGCCCCGACCGGCAAGGACAGCACCACCGAGACCACCTGCAACGGAGACTCCGGCGGCCCGCTGGTGGCCGGCGGCCGGATGGCCGGCATCGTCTCCTGGGGCGACGCGGACTGCTCCGCCAAGGGCAAGTACGGCGTCTACGCCAAGGTGAGCACCTTCCAGGCGGCGATCCGGGACCGGATGTACGACACCAGCTGGAGCGGCGACCAGTACGCCGATCTGCTGGCCCGCTCCGGGAACCGGCTCCACGCCTGGACCAGGAAGGGCAAGACCCTCGTCCGGGGCAAGGACCTCGGCGACTTCCGGGGCGTGAATCTGCTGGTCCAGTCCGATCTGAACCGCGACGGCCGCCAGGACCTCGTCCACCGCGCGAACACCGGCGAGACGTACTGGTCGCAGGGCGGCGGGCAGCCCCGGCTGCTCTCCACCGGCTGGCGCACCCACCGGCAGATCCTGGTCCCCGGCGACCTCACCGGCGACGACCTCCCGGACATCGTGGTCGTCACGGCCAAGGGCACGGCCTATCTCTATCCGGGCAAGGGCGACGGCAGTCTCGCCCCCTCGGTGCGGATCGGCTCCGGCTGGGGCGAGTACACCATGGTCAGGGGCCACGGAGACTTCACCGGCGACGGCAGGCCCGATGTCCTGGGCCATGTCTTCGGCGGCAAGATGTACCTCCACAAGGGCACCGGCGACCCGAAGAAGCCCTTCTCGGCCCGTGTCCAGATCGGCACCCACAGTGGCCTCAACGCCCTCGCCACCACCGGTGACGTCGACGGCGACGGCCGCGCCGACCTGCTCGCCAGGGACATGAAGGGCAAGCTCTGGCTCTACCCGGGCACCGGCCGGTCCCCGGCGGTCCTGGGCAAGCGCGCCCAGTACGCGAGCGGCCTCCAGGGCCACACCCTCCTCGGCTGAGGCTGAGACTGAAGCAGAGGCTGAAGCCGAGACGCCGAGCTGCCGAGCCCTCCCGAGCCCCCCCGGGGCCCGGCCCGTGCCCACCGTGCCCCGCGCACGGTGGGCACCGCCGTTTTCTCAGCCGCTTCTCAGCCGGGCGTGCAACCCTTTCGCTCCCCGAGCGGTCTCCCCAGTGGCGGAGCAAGAATTGACAGGACGGACCACCGTGCCGTCCCGGCTCCCGCCGGAGGGAAGCGGAGAGCGCAGGAACCGAGGAGACCATGGGCGACCAGAGCAGCGCCGGCACCGGCCGAATAAACGGCGGCCGGGACGGCGGCCGGGGCAGACGGCGCAAGAAGCCGTCCACCGGCCGCAGAGCCGGGGCCATCACCGTATGGACCCTCGCCGGGCTGCTCCTCGCCGGAGGCTCCGGACTCGGATATGTGTACTTCAAGCTCAACGGCAACATCGACGGCGTCGACATCAACGCCCGGCTCGGCACCGACCGGCCCCAGGACATCGACAACGGCTCCCTGGACATCCTTCTCCTCGGCTCGGACTCCCGCTCCGGGGCCAACGCCCGGTACGGCGGCGACGAGGGCGGCGCGCGCGCCGACACGGCGATGATCGTCCATCTGCACGACGGCCGTAAGAAGGCCAGCGTGGTCTCCATCCCGCGCGACACCCTCATCACCCGCCCCCCGTGCGTCGACGACGACGGCAGGACCGTCCCGGCCGAGAACCGGGCCATGTTCAACACCGCGTACGAGGTCGGCGGCCCCGCCTGCGCCGTGAAGACCGTCGAACGGATGTCCGGCATCCGCATGGACCACTACATCGAGGTCGATTTCACCGGCTTCAAACGGCTCATCGACGCCCTCGGCGGAGTCGACATCACCACCACCGAGCCGATCAAGGACGTCAAGAGCGGGCTCAACCTCGCCCCCGGTCACCACACCCTCGACGGCGAACAGTCCCTCGGCCTGGTGAGGACCCGCAAGAGCGTCGGCGACGGCAGCGACCTCGGCCGGATCCAGCTCCAGCAGGCGTTCATGAAGGCCTTCCTCGCCCAGGTGAAGGAGGTCGGCGTACTCACCAACCCCACCAAGCTGCTCGACATCGCCGACACCGCCACCAAGGCGATCACCCCCGATTCCGAGCTGGACTCGGTCCCCGAGCTGATGACCTTCGCCCAGGGCCTCACCGGGCTCGGCCCCTCCGACGTCCGGATGGTGACCCTTCCGGTGGAGTACGACCCGATCGATCCCAACCGGGTGATCCCCCTCCGGGGCGCGGCCCAGCAGGTCTGGACCGCGCTCGGCCAGGACCGGCCCATCCCCGCCGACGCGCTGAAGGACTCTGCGGGCGACAAGGGCGTGGCGGGCGCCCTCGTCAAGGGCACCACTCCGGACACCGCCCCGAAGGCCACCCAGAAGGCGGAGAGCGCGCCCGGGAGCGGCGAAGCCGCCGGTTAGAGCTCCGGCGGACGACCCGGGGAATACCCACGCCGTCCCCCCGGTTTTGGGAGATACGGCCAGTCCTGGCAGACTGGTACGTCGGCCCCGGTTCACGCACGCGCAATCCGCCCGTAGCGACCCGGAGCCCTCCCGAAACTAGGAGACACCTTGAAGCGCGACATCCACCCCGAGTACGTCGAGACCCAGGTCAGCTGCACCTGTGGCGCGTCGTTCACCACTCGCAGCACCATCGACAGCGGCACCATCCGTGCCGAGGTCTGCTCCGAGTGCCACCCGTTCTACACGGGTAAGCAGAAGATCCTCGACACCGGTGGCCGCGTGGCCCGCTTCGAGGCGCGCTTCGGCAAGGCCTCGGCCGCCAAGAAGTAGCGAGCTGACAGCACCGGTCCTCGGCCGCCCACTCCACGGGCGGCCGGGACCGGTGTTTTTGTCGCCGGGGGCCTCAGGGTCACCCCCGGAAACCAGCCACCCGGGTAAGCACCCCGCCGTCCCGCAGAAACCCCGCACGACACCAGGAGCACCGATGTTCGAGGCGGTCGAGGAACTGATCGGCGAGCACGCCGACCTTGAGAAGAAGCTCGCCGACCCTTCCGTACACGCCGACCAGGCGAACGCGCGGAAGCTCAACAAGCGCTACGCCGAGCTGACCCCGATCGTCGGCACGTACCGCTCCTGGAAGCAGACCGGCGAGGACATCGAGACCGCTCGCGAGTTCGCCGCCGCCGATCCGGACTTCGCCGCCGAGGTGAAGGAGCTGGAGAAGCAGCGCGAGGAACTGACCGAGAAGCTGCGTCTCCTCCTCGTGCCGCGCGACCCCAGCGACGACAAGGACGTCATCCTTGAGGTCAAGGCCGGAGCGGGCGGCGACGAGTCCGCCCTGTTCGCCGGCGACCTGCTGCGGATGTATCTGCGCTACGCCGAGCGCGTCGGCTGGAAGACCGAGATCATCGACGCCACCGAGTCCGAGCTGGGCGGCTACAAGGACGTCCAGGTCGCCGTGAAGACCAAGGGCGGCCAGGGCGCCACCGAGCCCGGCCAGGGCGTCTGGGCCCGGCTGAAGTACGAGGGCGGGGTGCACCGCGTACAGCGCGTGCCCGCCACCGAGTCCCAGGGCCGTATCCACACCTCCGCCGCCGGTGTCCTCGTCACCCCCGAGGCCGAGGAGATCGAGGTGGAGATCAACGCCAACGATCTCCGTATCGACGTCTACCGCTCCTCCGGGCCCGGCGGCCAGTCCGTCAACACGACCGACTCCGCCGTCCGCATCACCCACCTCCCCACCGGTGTCGTCGCCTCCTGCCAGAACGAGAAGAGCCAGCTCCAGAACAAGGAGCAGGCCATGCGCATCCTGCGCTCCCGGCTGCTCGCCGCGGCACAGGAAGAGGCCGAGAGCAAGGCCGCCGACGCCCGCCGCAGCCAGGTGCGCACCGTCGACCGCTCCGAGAAGATCCGTACGTACAACTTCCCGGAGAACCGCATTTCGGACCACCGGGTCGGCTTCAAGGCGTACAACTTGGACCAGGTGCTCGACGGCGACCTCGACGCCGTGATCCAGGCCTGCGTGGACGCGGACTCCGCCGCCAAGCTCGCCGCAGCGCAGTAACCGAAAGCCCCGCGCAGTAGCCCCAGCGAGCCCCGTAAGAACCGGGTGGAGGACCAGTGAATCTGCTGCTTGCCGAGGTGGCCCAGGCCACCCAGCGGCTGGCCGACGCCGGCGTGCCGTCACCGCGTTTCGACGCGGAGGAGCTGGCCGCCTTCATCCACGGGGTGAAGCGGGGCGCGCTGCACACCGTCAAGGACGCCGACTTCGACGCCCGCTACTGGGAGGCCATCGCCCGCCGCGAGGCGCGCGAGCCGCTCCAGCACATCACCGGACGCGCCTTCTTCCGCTATCTGGAGCTCCAGGTCGGCCCCGGCGTCTTCGTGCCCCGCCCCGAGACCGAGTCGGTCGTCGGCTGGGCCATAGACGCCGTACGCGCCATGGACGTCGTCGAACCGCTCATCGTCGACCTCTGCACGGGCTCGGGGGCCATCGCCCTCGCCATGGCCCAGGAGGTCCCGCGCTCCCGGGTGCACGCCGTGGAGCTGTCCGACGACGCCCTCGGCTGGGCCCGCAAGAACGCCCAGGGCTCCCGGGTCACCGTCCACCAGGGCAACGCCCTCACCGCCCTGCCCGAGCTGGACGGCCAGGTCGACCTGGTGATCTCCAACCCGCCGTACATCCCGCTCACCGAGTGGGAGTACGTCGCCCCCGAGGCCCGCGACCACGACCCCGAGATGGCCCTCTTCTCCGGCGAGGACGGCCTCGACACCATCCGCGGCATCGAGCGCACCGCCCACCGGCTGCTCCGCCCCGGCGGCCTCGTCGTCATCGAACACGCCGACACCCAGGGCGGTCAGGTCCCGTGGATCTTCAGCGAGGAGTCCGGCTGGGCGGACGCCGCCGACCACCCCGATCTGAACAAGCGCCCGCGCTTCGCCACCGCCCGCAAGGCGATGCCGTGACGACGACCGTGTACGTGTACGAGGAGGCTCACTGATGGCTCGGCGATACGACTGCAACGACGCGAGCGACCGCGCGACCGGCCTGCGCGAGGCGGTGTCGGCGGTACGCCGCGGTGAGCTGGTCGTGCTGCCCACCGACACCGTCTACGGGGTCGGCGCGGACGCCTTCACCTCCGAGGCCGTGGCCGATCTGCTCGCCGCCAAGGGCCGGGGCCGCAATATGCCCACCCCCGTCCTCATCGGCTCCCCGAACACCCTCCACGGGCTGGTCACCGACTTCTCCGAGCAGGCCTGGGAGCTGGTCGACGCCTTCTGGCCCGGCCCCCTCACCCTGGTCGCCCGCCACCAGCCCTCCCTCCAGTGGGACCTGGGCGACACCCGGGGGACCGTCGCCATCCGGATGCCCCTGCACCCCGTCGCGATCGAGCTGCTCACCGAGACCGGCCCGATGGCCGTCTCCTCCGCCAACCTCACCGGGCACCGCTCGCCCGAGGACTGCGACGCCGCCCAGGAGATGCTCGGCGACTCCATCTCCGTCTACCTCGACGGCGGTCCCACCCCGGGCATCGTGCCCTCCTCGATCGTCGATGTCACCGGCGACGTCCCGGTCCTGCTGCGAGCGGGCGCGCTCGACGCGGACGAGCTGCGCAAAGTCGTGCCCGACCTTGAGGTGGCCCCTTGATCGTCCCCGAGGGGCGTGGCATAGGCACGGACGACTGCTTCCGGATCCTCCACGTCAGCACCGGCAACGTCTGCCGCTCGCCGATCACCGAGCGGCTGACCCGCCATGCCCTCCAGCACCGCATCGGCGACCTGGTGACCAGCGGGCTGATCGTGGAGAGCGCCGGGACCTGGGGCCACGAGGGCGCCCCCATGGAGGCCAACGCCGAACTCGTCCTCGCCGACTTCGGCGCGGACGCGAGCGGCTTCGTGGGACGTGAGCTGCTGGACGAGCATGTGATCCGCGCCGACCTCGTCCTCACCGCCACCCGCGACCACCGCGCCCAGGTCATCTCCATGGGCCACTCGGCGGGGCTGCGCACCTTCACCCTGAAGGAGTTCACCCGGCTGGTCCGCGCGATCGACCCGGCCACCCTCCCCGACGCCGGCGACGAGGGCGTCGTCGAGCGCGCCCGCGCCCTGGTCCGCGCCGCCGCCGCCCTCCGCGGCTGGCTCCTCGCCCCCAGCCCCGACGCGGACGAGGTCTACGACCCCTACGGCGCCCCCATCACCTTCTTCCGCTCCATCGGCGACGAGATCAACCAAGCCCTCGACCCCGTCGTCACCGCCCTCACCGGCCTCCCCGCCAACACCCCCCGCTGACCCGGGACCATTCCCGGGATCCTGGGCCCGATCCTCATCCGGCATCGGGAAGGCCAATTTCAGCCCCGCTGGGTGACCTCAATTCGAGCCTCGCCGGGGTCCTCGGCGAAGTGCGCCAATTTCAGCCCCTCCGGCGTTTGAGGAGCGGGGTCCGGGGCGGAGCCCCGGCAGGAGACCCGCACAGTGCACGGGCGCCCCCACACGCTGCGGCCTACATTGGAGAGCAGCGCCCCCGCGAGGCACGGAGCCCCCCATGCCCGTCACCACCGCACCCCCCACCGCCCCCGCCACCCCCCTCCCCACCTACGCCGACCTCCCCGCCCTCCGCCGCCAGGACCCCGAGATCGCCGACGTCGTCCTCGGTGAGGCCGCCCGCCAGGGCGACACCCTCCAGCTGATCGCGGCCGAGAACTTCACCTCCCCCGCGGTCCTCGCCGCCCTCGGCTCCCCGCTGGCCAACAAGTACGCGGAGGGTTATCCGGGCGCCCGCCACCACGGCGGCTGCGAGCTGGTCGACGCCGCCGAGCGCATCGCCCGTGAGAGGGCCGCCGCGCTCTTCGGAGCGGGCCATGCGAACGTCCAGCCGCACTCCGGCTCCTCCGCCGTCCTGGCGGCGTACGCGGCCCTTCTCAGGCCCGGTGACACGGTCCTCGCGATGGGCCTGGCCCACGGCGGCCATCTCACCCACGGCTCGCCCGCGAACTTCTCCGGGCACTGGTTCGACTTCGTCGGCTACGGCCTGGACCCCCGGACCGGTCTGATCGACTACGACCAGGTCCGGGCCCTCGCCCGAGAGCACCGCCCCAGGGCGATCGTCTGTGGCTCGATCTCCTACCCCCGCCACCCGGACTACGCCCTCTTCCGGGACATCGCCGACGAGACCGACGCGTATCTGATCGTGGACGCCGCCCATCCGGCGGGGCTGATCGCGGGCGGCGCGGCCCCCAGCCCGGTCCCGTACGCCGACGTGGTCTGCGCCACCACCCACAAGGTGCTGCGCGGCCCGCGCGGCGGAATGATCCTCTGCGGGGCGCGGCTGGCCGAGCGGATCGACCGGGCGGTCTTCCCCTTCACCCAGGGCGGGGCGCAGATGAACGCCGTCGCCGCGAAGGCGGTCGCCTTCGGCGAGGCCGCCACCCCGGCCTTCGCGGCCTACGCCCATCAGGTCGTCGCCAACGCCCGGGTGCTGGCGGGCGCGCTGGAGGCCGAGGGCTTCGCGGTGCTCACCGGGGGCACCGACACCCATCTGATCGGCGCGGATCCCGCCCCGCTCGGCCTGGACGGGCACACGGCCAGGACCCGGCTCGCCGCCGCCGGTCTGGTCCTGGACACCTGCGCGCTGCCGCGGGGCGGGGGCCGGGGCATCCGGCTCGGCACGGCCGCGCTGACCACCCAGGGCATGGGGGAGCGGGAGATGGCCGAAATCGCCGCCCTGTTCACCCTGGCCGTCCGCGAGCCGGACGGGCCGTCGCGGAGGGTACGTACAGAAGTCCACGAGCTTGCCGGTAGATTTCCGCCCTATCAGGGGTAGCCGAAATCTGCGGAACCGTTCCTCGGCACCCGTTTGTCCTCAACCATGTGGGCCACCGCAGTTAGGGTGTGGGGCTTAGATGGCCGGCGATTCCTGTGGGGCAGCCCGTGCGTGATTATCTGCTGACGCTCTGTGTCACGGCTGCGGTGACCTATCTGCTGACCGGACCGGTGCGAAAGTTCGCGATCGCGACCGGCGCGATGCCGGAGATCCGCGCTCGCGACGTACACCGAGAACCGACTCCGCGGCTCGGTGGCATCGCCATGTTCTTCGGTCTCTGCGCGGGACTGCTGGTCGCCGACCATCTGCAGAATCTGAACAGCGTCTTCGAGGTGTCGAGCGAGCCGCGCGCGCTGCTCTCCGGCGCCGCCCTGATCTGGATCATCGGTGTACTCGACGACAAATTCGAGATCGACGCCCTGATCAAACTCGGCGGCCAGATGATCGCCGCCGGTGTGATGGTCATGCAGGGTCTGACGATTCTGTGGATCCCGGTCCCGGGCGTCGGCATGGTCTCCCTGAGCGACGGGCAGGGCACCCTGCTCACCGTCGCCCTGGTCGTGATCACCATCAACGCGGTGAACTTCGTCGACGGTCTGGACGGTCTGGCCGCCGGCATGGTCTGCATCGCCGCCGCCGCGTTCTTCCTCTACGCCTATCGGCTCTCGGTGAGCCACGGCATCGAGGCGGCCGCCCCGGCGACGCTCTTCACGGCGATTCTGATGGGCATGTGCCTGGGCTTCCTGCCACACAACATGCATCCGGCACGGATCTTTATGGGCGACTCCGGATCGATGCTGATCGGTCTGGTGCTCGCCGCCGCCGCGATCTCGATCACCGGCCAGGTCGACATGGACGTGCTGAAGCTCTTCGAGGGCGGCGACCGCGAGGGCACCCACGCGGCCCTGCCGGTCTTCATCCCGCTGCTGCTGCCGCTGACGATCATCGCCATCCCGCTCGCCGACCTGATCCTGGCGATCGTGCGCCGCACCTGGAACGGGAAGTCGCCGTTCGCGGCCGACCGGGGGCATCTGCACCACCGGCTGCTCCAGATCGGTCACTCCCACAGCCGGGCTGTGCTGATCATGTACTTCTGGTCGGCGCTGATCGCCTTCGGGGTGGTCGGCTACTCCGTCCACTCGGCCTCGCTGTGGATCGTGATCGTGATCGTGGGCATGAGCGCGGTGGGGCTGGTGCTGCTGTTGCTGCCGAGGTTCACCCCGCGCGCCCCGCGCTGGGCCGAGTCATTCGTCCCGCCCCGGTACCGGCGGCGCAAAAACGTCGCCGCCCCGCCGGCCCCGGACGCCCCCGAGAGCGCGCCTGAGAGCGCCTCTGAGGCTCCGGCGGCACCCTCCGGTACTCCGGAGCACGCACGAGCTCAGACGGGCGTCAACGGGGCGACCGCGCTCGGCTCCCGCTCGCGGACGTCCGACCGGAGGAAGGCCGGAACTCGCGGCTGACGTTTCCTGCTTTCCCTGTGCAATACCACACAAGTCTGTGCTGATTCCGTGCACACACGGGCGCATTAGCTCTCATGTGTGATAGGTGGCACACGCCTGGGTAAAGACCTCATCAAATAGTTTGTGATACCGTTCACGAGAACCGGCGACAGAGCCGAAAGACCGTGGTGCGACGGTCTGTTGGCCCCGAGGACTCGACTCGGATCCGGATTACGCTCGTCCATGACGACACACCACTGCCATTCCTCCAGGAAGCGGAGCTGCCGCCATGCCGTCAAACGACGCCCGCACATTCCTTCACATCGCCGTGCCCCCAGCCGCCACAGGCGTCATCGCCACCGTGGTCAGCGCTGTGCTCGCCGGTGGCAAGGGAGCGCTCGGCGCGATCATCGGCACGCTGGTGGTCATCGGCTTCATGGGAATCGGCATGGTGGTCCTCCAGCGGACGGCCAAGTCACTCCCGCACTTGTTCCAGGCCATGGGGCTGATGCTCTACATGGCGCAGCTGCTGCTGCTCTTCATGCTGATGGCCCTGCTCAAGGGCACCACCCTGTTCGACTTCGAGGCCTTCGCCTTCTCCTTGCTCGCGGTGACCATCGTCTGGGTCGCGGCCCAGGCCAGGTACTACATGAAGGCCAAGATCATGTACGTCGACCCCGAGTCTTCGAAGGCCGAAAAGGCTCAGAAGACGGGCTCTCCGTCGTGAAGGGTAGGGCCGGTATAAAGAGCCGTTCGCGATCCTGCTATCGTCCGGTGCCAACTACTGCGGCACAGCGGGCGCGGGCATCTGAGCTGACGCCTGCTCATTCGCGAGGCTCCATGCCCGCCAGCCGCCCTCACATCCGTTACACCAGTCCAGTGCCGAACCGCGGCTGCGCGCCGCGCCGACACAACGAGGTTGCCGTACCCATGCGCCACGCTGAAGGAGCCCGCGGTGAGTGCTGACCCCCAGATGCTCGCCTTCGACCCGAACTGTCAGATCTTCACCGGGTGCGGGTTCCCAGCGCCGGGCCTGCACACGTTCATGTACGAGCCCATCGTCACGGTGTCGGGCTTCGAGTTCACCAAGCCGATGCTGCTGGCATTTCTCGGCTCTTTCCTGATCGTCGGCTTCTTCTGGGCCGCTTTCAGCAAGCCGAAGCTCGTGCCGGGCAAGCTGCAGATGGTTGGCGAGGCCGGGTACGACTTCGTCCGCCGCGGCGTCGTCTACGAGATCATCGGCAAGAAGGACGGCGAGAAATACGTCCCGCTGATGGTGTCGCTGTTCTTCTTCGTATGGATCCTGAATCTCTGGTCGATCATTCCGTTCGCCCAGTTCCCGGTCACGTCGCTGATCGCCTTCCCGGCCGGTCTCGCCCTGATCGTCTATGTCCTGTGGATCAGCCTGACCTTCAAGAAGCACGGCTTCGCGGGCGGCTGGAAGAACATTCTCGGCTATGACAAGAACCTGGGAGCCATTCTTCCCCTGGTGATGGTCCTGGAGTTCTTCTCCAACCTGATCATCCGCCCGTTCACGCACGCTGTCCGACTCTTCGCGAACATGTTCGCCGGACACATGCTGATCGTGATGTTCACCCTGGCGACCTACTACCTGATGAACAGCATCGGCTTCGTCTACGCCGGCGCCTCCTTCGTCATGGTCCTGGCGATGCTCGTCTTCGAGCTCTTCATCCAGGCCGTTCAGGCGTACGTCTTCGTGCTCCTGGCCTCCAGCTACATCCAGGGCGCGCTCTCCGAGCACCACTGAGCCAGCCTCACCCCTTCAAGACCCGCAGTCGTCCGGTGGCCAACCCCCACCGGGACATTGAAAGAGAAGGAAGAACCGGCATGTCCGCTCTCCAGACCCTCGCCGCTGCCGACACCGTCTCCGGCAACGTCAACGCTGTCGGCTACGGCCTCGCCGCGATCGGCCCCGGCATCGGCGTCGGCATCATCTTCGGTAACGGCACCCAGGCCCTCGCCCGTCAGCCCGAGGCGGCCGGTCTGATCCGTACCAACCAGATCATGGGTTTCGCCTTCTGTGAGGCGCTTGCCCTCATCGGCATCGTCATGGGCTTCGTCTTCAAGTAAGCCGACAGACAAGCCCAAACTCTTTTCACGGAAGGCACTGATGTGATCGCTCAGTTCACCATTGCGGCAGCGGAGGAGCAGCCTCCTCTCATTCCGCATCTCGACGAGCTCATCATCGGCCTGATCGCATTCGCCATCGTCTTCTTCTTCCTCTCGAAGAAGCTCCTCCCGAACATCAACAAGGTTCTGGAAGAGCGTCGGGAAGCCATCGAGGGCGGCATCGAGAAGGCCGACGAGGCGAAGACCGAGGCCGAGAGCGTACTGGAGCAGTACAAGGCCCAGCTCGCCGAGGCTCGTCACGAGGCCGCCCGGCTGCGCCAGGAGGCGACCGAGCAGGGCACCGCGATCATCGCGGAGATGAAGGCCGAAGGCCAGCGGCAGCGTGAGGAGATCATCGCGGCCGGTCACGCCCAGATCGAGGCCGACCGCAAGGCGGCGTCCGCCGCGCTCCGCCAGGACGTGGGCAAGCTCGCCACCGACCTGGCCGGCAAGCTCGTCGGCGAGTCCCTTGAGGACCACGCCCGCCAGAGCCGCACCATCGACCGCTTCCTCGACGAGCTTGAGGCGAAGGCCGAGGCGACCCGATGAACGGCGCGAGCCGTGAGGCACTGGCTGCCGCACGCGAGGCCCTCGACGCGCTGACGGACAACACCTCCGTCGACGCGGCGAAGCTCGCCGAGGAGCTGGCGGCCGTCACCGCCCTGCTCGACCGCGAGGTCTCGCTGCGTCGGGTCCTGACCGACCCGGCGCAGCCCGGCGAGGCCAAGGCCGAGCTGGCGGCCCGGCTGCTGAGCGGCCAGGTGGGCGGCGAGACCGCCGATCTGGTCTCCGGCACGGTCCGCGCGCGCTGGTCGCGCTCCCGCGACCTGGTCGACGGACTTGAGGAGCTGGCGTCCACCGCCGACCTCACCGCCGCCCAGAAGTCGGGATCGCTCGACGACGTCGAGGACGAGCTGTTCCGGTTCGGCCGGATCGTCGACTCCAGCCAGGGTCTGCGTTCCGCGCTCACCGACCGTTCGGCCACCAAGGCCGCCAAGGCGGAGCTGCTGCGCAGCCTGCTGGGCGGCCGGGCCAACCCGGTCACCGAGCGTCTGGTCGTCCGTCTCGTCACCGCGCCCCGTGGACGTAGCCTGGAAGCGGGACTCGACTCCCTGTCCAAGCTCGCCGCGGCGCGCCGGGACCGGATGGTCGCGGTCGTCACGTCCGCCGTGCCCCTCACCGACCGGCAGAAGCAGCGCCTCGGCGCCGTCCTCGCCACGGTGTACGGCCGGCAGATGCATCTGAACCTGGACGTGGACCCCGAGGTCCTCGGCGGGATCTCGGTGCGGGTCGGTGACGAGCTCATCGACGGCACGATCGCGGAGCGTCTCGAAGAGGCGACCCGCCGCATGGCCGGCTGACGCCGCCATCAACTGAACAAACACGGCAGAGCAGTACCAGCGGCCCGGTTGGGCCGTGCAGAGATTGCAGAAGATTCCTGGGGGTCGGCCCCCAGACCCCCTTAAGAAACTTCGGGCCCAACAAGGAGAGCAGGGAACCCAGATGGCGGAGCTCACGATCCGGCCGGAGGAGATCCGGGACGCGCTGGAGAACTTTGTCCAGTCGTACAAGCCGGACGCGGCCTCGCGCGAGGAGGTCGGTACGGTCAGCGTGGCCGGCGACGGTATCGCCAAGGTCGAGGGACTGCCCTCGGCCATGGCGAACGAGCTGCTGAAGTTCGAAGACGGCACCCTTGGTCTCGCCCTCAACCTTGAGGAGCGGGAGATCGGTGCGATCGTCCTCGGCGAGTTCAGCGGCATCGAGGAGGGACAGCCGGTCACCCGTACCGGCGAGGTCCTGTCCGTCGCCGTCGGCGAGGGCTACCTGGGTCGCGTCGTCGACCCGCTCGGCAACCCGATCGACGGCCTCGGCGAGATCGAGACCGAGGGACGCCGCGCCCTCGAACTGCAGGCCCCCGGCGTCATGGTCCGTAAGTCGGTCCACGAGCCGATGCAGACCGGCTACAAGGCCGTCGACGCGATGGTGCCGATCGGCCGCGGTCAGCGTCAGCTGATCATCGGCGACCGCCAGACCGGCAAGACCGCGCTGGCCGTCGACACGATCATCAACCAGCGCGACAACTGGCGCTCGGGCGACGTGAACAAGCAGGTGCGCTGCATCTACGTCGCCATCGGCCAGAAGGGCTCCACCATCGCGTCCGTGCGCGGTGCGCTGGAGGAGGCCGGCGCCCTGGAGTACACGACCATCGTCGCCGCCCCGGCGTCCGACCCGGCCGGCTTCAAGTACCTGGCGCCGTACACCGGCTCGGCCATCGGCCAGCACTGGATGTACGCCGGCAAGCACGTCCTGATCATCTTCGACGACCTGTCGAAGCAGGCCGACGCCTACCGCGCCGTGTCGCTGCTGCTGCGCCGCCCGCCGGGCCGTGAGGCCTACCCGGGTGACGTGTTCTACCTGCACTCCCGTCTGCTGGAGCGCTGCGCGAAGCTCTCCGACGACATGGGCGCGGGTTCGATGACCGGTCTGCCGATCGTCGAGACCAAGGCCAACGACGTCTCGGCGTTCATCCCGACCAACGTCATCTCCATCACCGACGGCCAGTGCTTCCTGGAGTCCGACCTGTTCAACGCGGGCCAGCGCCCGGCGCTGAACGTCGGTATCTCGGTCTCCCGTGTCGGTGGCTCCGCCCAGCACAAGGCCATGAAGCAGGTCTCCGGCCGTCTGCGCGTGGACCTCGCCCAGTACCGCGAGCTGGAGGCGTTCGCCGCCTTCGGTTCCGACCTGGACGCGGCCTCCAAGGCGCAGATGGAGCGCGGCAAGCGCATGGTCGAGCTGCTCAAGCAGGCTCAGTACCAGCCCATGCCCGTCGAGGAGCAGGTCGTCTCCGTCTGGGCCGGCACCACCGGCAAGATGGACGACGTCCCGGTCGAGGACATCCGCCGCTTCGAGTCCGAGCTGCTGGAGCACATGCGCCGCGAGCGCAAGGAGCTGCTGACCAGCATCGTCGAGGGCGGAAAGATGTCGGACGACACTCTGACGGCCATCGCCGATGTGATCGCCGCCTTCAAGCGTGGGTTCGAGACCTCGGACGGCAAGCTTCTGGGCGAAGACGCGCCGGTCAGCACGGCCAAGTGACGACGGAAGGGACCTGACTCATGGGAGCCCAGCTCCGGGTCTACAAGCGTCGCATCAAATCCGTCACCGCGACCAAGAAGATCACCAAGGCGATGGAGATGATCGCCGCCTCGCGCATCGTCAAGGCGCAGCGCCAGGTGGTGGCATCCACTCCGTACGCGACCGAGCTCACCCGCGCGGTGACCGCGGTCGCGACCGGGTCGAACACCAAGCACCCGCTCACCACTGAGGCCGAGACTCCGGTCCGTGCCGCGGTTCTGCTCGTCACGAGCGACCGCGGTCTGGCCGGCGGCTACTCGGCCAACGCCATCAAGGCGGCGGAGCAGCTCAACGAGCGGCTCCGGAGCGAGGGCAAGGAGGTCGACAGCTACATCGTCGGCCGCAAGGGTGTCTCGTACTACAACTTCCGCGAGCGCAAGGTCGTGGAGTCGTGGTCCGGGTTCACCGACAACCCGACCTACGCGGACGCCAAGAAGGTCGCGGCTCCGCTGATCGCGGCGGTCCAGCAGGACACGGCCGAGGGCGGCGTGGACGAGCTCCACATCGTCTTCACCGAGTTCATCTCGATGCTGACGCAGACGCCGGTGCAGAACCGGCTGCTGCCGCTCAGCCTTGAGGCGGCCGCCGAGGACAGTGGTACCAAGGGCGAGATCCTTCCGCTGTTCGACTTCGAGCCGTCGGCGGAGGACGTCCTCGACGCCCTGCTGCCGCGCTACGTCGAGAGCCGGATCTACAACGCGCTGCTTCAGGCGGCTGCTTCCAAGCACGCCGCCACCCGCCGCGCGATGAAGTCGGCGACCGACAACGCCGGGGAGCTGATCAAGAGCCTCTCCCGGCTTGCCAACGCGGCCCGCCAGGCCGAAATCACCCAGGAAATCAGCGAGATCGTCGGTGGAGCCAGTGCCCTGGCCGACGCGACCGCGGGGAGTGACAAGTAATGACGACGACAGTTGAGACGGCCGTTGCCACGGGCCGCGTCGCCCGGGTCATCGGCCCGGTCGTCGACGTGGAATTCCCCGTCGACGCGATGCCGGAGATCTACAACGCGCTGACCGTCGAGGTGGCCGACCCGGCCGAGGACGGCAAGCTCAAGGTTCTGACCCTTGAGGTCGCCCAGCACCTCGGTGAGGGCGTGATCCGCGCGATCTCGATGCAGCCCACCGACGGTCTGGTCCGCCAGGCCACGGTGACCAACACCGGCGCGGGCATCACGGTGCCCGTCGGTGACTTCACCAAGGGCAAGGTGTTCAACACTCTCGGCGAGGTTCTGAACCACCCCGAGACGAACAAGGACGTCACCGAGCGCTGGCCGATCCACCGCAAGGCCCCGAGCTTCGACCAGCTTGAGTCGAAGACCGAGATGTTCGAGACCGGCATCAAGGTCATCGACCTTCTCACCCCGTATGTCAAGGGTGGAAAGATCGGTCTGTTCGGTGGTGCCGGTGTCGGCAAGACCGTGCTGATCCAGGAAATGATCTACCGCGTGGCCAACAACCACGACGGTGTGTCGGTGTTCGCCGGTGTCGGTGAGCGCACCCGTGAGGGCAACGACCTCATCGACGAGATGAGCGAGTCGGGCGTCATCGACAAGACGGCGCTCGTCTTCGGCCAGATGGACGAGCCCCCGGGCACCCGTCTGCGCGTCGCCCTGGCCGGCCTGACGATGGCGGAGTACTTCCGCGACGTGAAGAAGCAGGACGTTCTCTTCTTCATCGACAACATCTTCCGGTACACCCAGGCCGGTTCCGAGGTGTCCACCCTGCTCGGCCGTATGCCGTCCGCGGTGGGTTACCAGCCGAACCTGGCGGACGAGATGGGTATCCTCCAGGAGCGCATCACCTCGACGCGCGGTCACTCGATCACCTCGATGCAGGCGATCTACGTCCCCGCGGACGACCTGACCGACCCGGCCCCGGCCACCACCTTCGCCCACCTCGACGCGACGACGGTTCTCTCCCGTCCGATCTCCGAGAAGGGCATCTACCCGGCCGTGGACCCGCTGGACTCCACGTCCCGGATCCTGGACCCGCGCTACATCGCGCAGGAGCACTACGACGCCGCCACGCGCGTCAAGGGGATCCTGCAGAAGTACAAGGACCTCCAGGACATCATCGCGATTCTCGGCATCGACGAGCTGGGCGAGGAGGACAAGATCGCTGTCCACCGTGCCCGCCGGGTGGAGCGATTCCTGTCGCAGAACACCCACGTCGCCAAGCAGTTCACCGGTGTGGACGGCTCGGACGTGCCGCTCGACGAGTCGATCGCCGCGTTCAACGCGATCTGCGACGGAGAGTACGACCACTTCCCCGAGCAGGCGTTCTTCATGTGCGGTGGCATTGAGGACCTCAAGGCCAACGCCAAGGAGCTGGGCGTTTCCTGAGTCTCCGGACTCGGGCGCGGGGGGGCGGGACGGATTCCGCCCCGCCCCCCGCGTACGCCCCTCCTGTGAATCCCGGAGTCCGTCCGGCCGCCTTCGACGCGGCCGGACGGGCCCGGGAGCTCCGGCAGCGAAATGCCGGAGGACGGGCCCCGGCGCTTCGGCGTCCGGCGCCCCATTAGACTTTGACCCAACACCCGGCATCATCGCCGGGTGGTGACCCGAGGAGCCCCTCTTGGCTGCTGAGCTGCATGTCGAGCTGGTCGCCGCGGACCGTAAGGTCTGGTCCGGTGAGGCCACCCTGGTCGTCGCACGCACCGCATCCGGCGACATCGGCGTCATGCCCGGTCACCAGCCGCTGCTCGGTGTGCTGGAGTCGGGCCCGGTGACCATCCGTACCAGCTCCCCCGAGGGAGCCGGCACGGTCGTCGTCGCTGTGCACGGCGGTTTCATCTCCTTCGCCGACAACAAGCTGTCGCTGGTGGCGGAGATCGCCGAGCTGGCTGACGAGATCGATGCCCAGCGCGCCGAGCGTGCGCTGGAGCGCGCCAAGTCGGATTCGGACGCCGCCGCCGAGCGTCGCGCCGATGTCCGACTGCGCGCGGTGGCGGTGCGCTAGCACTCGCCGACAGTCGTCACCCTCAGCCGCGGCCCGGACTGGAGTATCCAGACCGGACCGCGGCTGAGGCAATGCAGGTGTTTGTCGAACGGCGTTTGGGGACGAAGACGATGCGAGGAGGTCGATGGACATGTTCCTCGCGGTGTTGGTGAGCGTCCTGGCGCTGGTCGCCCTGGTGGGGATCGCGCTGTTCGTCTTCGGGTTGCGCAGACGTCTGATCCAGCGCTCCGGCGGTACGTTCGACTGTTCCCTGCGGTGGAATCTTCCCGAGGACCCCGACGACGGCCCCGAGTCCGCCGCCGAGCCCTCCAACGGCAAGGGCTGGGTCTACGGAGTGGCCCGCTACAGCGGTGACCAGGTCATGTGGTTCCGGGTCTTCTCGTACGCCCCCCGGCCGCGCCGGATCCTGGAGCGCTCCGCGATCGAGGTGGTGGCCCGCCGTACGCCCGAGGGCGAGGAGGAGCTCGCTCTGCTCTCCGACGCCGTGGTGCTCGGCTGTCTGCACCGGGGCGTCCGGCTGGAGCTGGCGATGAGCGAGGACGCCCTGACCGGTTTCCTCGCCTGGCTGGAGGCCGCGCCCCCCGGCCAGCGGGTGAATGTGGCCTGAGGCCGTCGCCGTGACGGCCGTACGACGCACGAAGGGGCCGGGGGATCTCCCCGGCCCCTTCTCTGTGCCACCGGCTCGGGTCAAGCCCGGTGTGAATCACTCACGGGCGGGTGCCCGCCGTCGCGCGCGTTCCGCGGTCAGGGCTGAAGACCGTTGTTGATGGCGGTGATCAGCTCACCGTTGGTGGTGTCGCCGCTGAAGTCCCAGGCGAAGGTGCCGCCCAGGTTCTGGCTCTTGACCCAGCTCATCTTGCTGGTGAGCGTGGACGGGGTGTCGTAGCTCCACCAGTTGCTGCCGCACTTGGCGTAGGCGGTGCCGCCGATGGTCCCCGTGGCCGGGCAGGTGTTCTTCAGGACCTTGTAGTCCTCGAAGCCGGGCTCGTAGGTGCCCGTGGCCGGACCGGTCGCGGTGCCGCCCGGGGTGTCCTGGGTGACGCCCGTCCAGCCCCGGCCGTAGAAGCCGACGCCGAGCAGCAGCTTGCTGGCCGGGATACCGCCGGCCTTGAGCTTGTTGATCGCCGCCGCCGAGTTGAAGCCGTCCTGCGGGATGCCGGGGTAGGCCGTGAGCGGCGAGTGCGGGGCCGTCGGGCCCTTGGCGGCCCAGGCGCCGAAGAAGTCGTACGTCATCACGTTGTACCAGTCGATGTACTGTGCCGCGCCCGCGTAGTCCGCCTTGTCGATTTTGCCGCCGTTGGAGGCGTCGGCGGTGATGGCGGCGGTGAGCAGGTTGTTCGGGCCGAACTTGGCGCGGAAGGCCTGCATCATGTTCTTGATGGCGGCCGGCCCGCTGCTGTCGCAGGTCAGACCACAGGCGTTCGGGTACTCCCAGTCAAGGTCGATGCCGTCGAACACATCGGCCCACCGCGGGTCCTCGACGAGCTGGTAGCAGGACTCGGCGAAGGCGGTGGGGTTGGCCATGGCCTGGGTGAAGCCGCCGGACCAGGTCCAGCCGCCGAACGAGAACAGCACCTTGATGTGCGGGTACTTCTTCTTCAGCTCGCGGAGCTGGTTGAAGTTGCCGCGCAGCGGCTGGTCCCAGGTGTCGGCGACGCCGTCCACGGACTGGTCCGCGGTGTACGCCTTCTCGTAGTCGGCGTAGGAGTCGCCGATGGTGCACTTGCCGCCCTGGACATTGCCGAAGGCGTAGTTGATGTGGGTGATCTTCGCGGCGGTCCCGGAGGTGTCCAGGTTCTTGATGTGGAAGTTGCGTCCGTAGACGCCCCACTGGGTGAAGTACCCCATCTTGATCTTGGAGCCGGGGTTCACGGTGCCGCTGGTGCGCACCTGGTGCGCGGCGCTGAGCGGGCCGAGCTGGTCCGCGGTGTCGCGGGCCTGCACGGTGTACGAGTAGTCGGTGGCCTTGGTCAGGCCGGTGTCCGCGAAGGTGAGGCCGGTGGTCGTGTGGACCTTGGTGCCGTCACGGTAGACGTCGTAGTTCTTGACGCCCTTGTCGTCGGTCGCGGCGGTCCAGGCCAGCGTCACACCGGTCTCGGTGACATTGCTGGAGGTGGGGGTGCCGGGGGCGCTCGGCGGGTCGTCGCCGGGGACGGTGCCCCCGTCGCAGGAGCCGCCGTTGAGCTTACAGTTGGACGGGGCTCCGGTGCCGGTGCCGTTGAAGCCGAAGGTGACCGTGGCACCGGGGGCCAGCGCGCCGGCCCAGGACTTGCTCTTGGCGGTCCAGCGGTTGCCGACATTGGTCACATCGGCGTCCCAGGCGGACGTCACCCGGGTGCCGGCGGGGAAGTCCCACTCGACGGTCCAGGCGCTGATGGCCGTGGTGCCGGTGTTCTTGATGCTCCACTTGCCCTCGAAGCCATTGCCCCAGTCGGAGGCCTTGGCGTACGTCGCGGTGGCGGACGTGGCGGCCTGGGCGGGGGTGGCGAGGCCGACCAGAGCGGCCAGCGGGAGGATCAGCGCGGTCAGCGACGCGATGATCTTCGATCGGACGGAGAGCCTCGCTCCCGGTGGGGCGGGTCGTCTGAGGCCGTGCGAGGGTGGGGGCTGAGTGCTCACGGGTACTCCTTGAGGAGGTCCTGACAGTGGGGTGGGACCGTGCCGTGCCGTGCGCTCCGCACTCCGCGTGGCTCACCGCGGCGTGCGTAGCGGTGAGAGTAGGAAGGTCTGGACCAATCGTCAATAGGTCCAGACCAAAGGCGGCATGCTGGCGTAGAACAGCCCTCCGGATCCCCGTCAGATTCCCAATTCCTGCGCCAGCACCGCCGCTTGAACCCTGCTGCGCAGCTCCAGCTTCCCCAGCAGGCGGCTGACATGGGTCTTCACCGTGGCCTCGGCCATTCTCAGCCGTACGGCGATCTCGGCGTTCGACAGCCCCTCGCCCAGACAGTGCAGCACCTCGCGCTCGCGCCGGGTGAGCGCGTCGAGAATCGCGGGGTCAGGCGCGTCGGGGGAGCGCACCCGGTGCGGCGCGGCGAATTCCGCGATCAGCCGGCGGGTGACCGCGGGGGAGATCAGCCCCTCGCCGCGCGCCACCGTGCGCACCGCCGCCAGGAGGTCGGCGGCCTCGGTGTTCTTCAGCAGAAAGCCCGAGGCCCCGGCCCGTAGCGCGCCGAAGATGTACTCGTCCAGATCGAATGTGGTCAGCACCAGGACGTCCGCGAGCCTCTCGGAGACGATCTGCCGGGTCGCCGACACCCCGTCGAGCCGGGGCATCTGAAGGTCCATCAGCACCAGGTCCGGGCGGATCTCCCGGGCCATCCGCACGGCCTCCTCGCCGTCCGCCGCCTCGCCGACGACCTCGATCTCCGCCGAGCTGCGCAGAATGAGGACCAGCCCCGCACGTACGGCACTCTGGTCTTCCGCGACCAGTACCCGTACGCGCCCCGTCTGTGACGCGTCCTCTGAATGGCGTACCTCCGATGTCATGCGGAGTACTCCTCGCTCTCGTCCCGTACGGGCAGCACGGCCCGTACGCACCAGATCTTCTCGGGGCCGCCGGCGGGACCGGCCACCGGGCCCGCCTCGATCGAGCCCGACAGCAGGTCCACCCGCTCCCGCATGCCGACCAGACCGGCCCCCGAGCCGGGCGCGCGCGGGCCCGGGCGGCGGCCGAAGGGGCTGGTGACGGTGACGGTCAGGGCCCGGTCCTCGTCGTGGCCGATGGCGATGCGCACCTCACCGGGCTCGGCGTGCTTGAGCGCGTTGGTCAGGGACTCCTGGACGATCCGGTAGGCCGCCAGCTCCACCGGCGCGGGCAGGGTCACCCCCTTCTCGCGCCGGTCGTCCAGGGCGAAGGCCAGCCCGCTGGCCGTGCCATGGGCGCGGAACTGGTCGATCAGCGACTCCACCCCGGCGAGCGTGGGCGCCGCGGTCGGCCGGTCGTCCTGGGCCCGGTCCCTCAGCAGCCCGATGAGCCGCCGCATCTCCGAGAGCCCGGCGACGCTGTTCTCCCGGATGACCCCGAGCGCGTCCCGGGAGGTCCCGGGGTCGTTCAGGGAGAGCGCTGCCGTGGAGTGGATCGCGATCGCGGAGAGATGGTTGGCGACCACATCGTGCAGCTCGCGCGCCATCCGCCCGCGCTCGGCCGTCACCGCCTGGACCCGGTCCATCTCGGCGAGCAGCGCGGTCTGCTCGGCCCGCAGCCGCGCCGCGTCGGCGGCCTCCCGGTGGTTGCGGATGATCGCCCCGGTGACGGCGGGGCTGAGCACGACCATCCCGACGATCACACCGAGGAAGAGCGCGGTGGGGTTCCGGAAGAACACCAGCAGACTGATGGCGGCGGCGACCGAGAGCAGCCCGGCGATCACCGGGACCCGGCGGGCGACGGCGGGGGAGCCGTACACCACCGCCACGTACACGGTGTCGGTGAAGAGCAGCACCGTGAAGAGGTTCCCGACCGTGAACTGGTCGGCGATCAGGACCGCCGTGCCGACCAGCAGCGTGGTGAGCGGCATCGACCTGCGGAACAGCTCCTGGACGCTGATCACCGCCAGCGGCACCAGGGCGGCCCAGGCCGGGAGGAGGTCGCTGCCCGGTTCGTTGTAGACGCCGAGGGACCACAGCAGCACACCGCCGAGGAAGGCGGCGGCGATCATGAGGACATCGTCGCGGTGGGGGCGGGGAACGGTCACTCGTCCATCCAACACGGCCCTCGGTCCCAGGGCCTCCCCGACCGGGCTGAGCTGCGAGTACATCGAAGTATGCAGTGCGCTCTCCTCACTGCCGACGACGCCGGGCGGCCGGGGGTGCGAAAGCCTGGGGGAGGAGAGAGGAGAAGTCCCGTGATCGTCACGCTGATCATCGTCTGCGAGGTGGGCTTCTGGGTGCTGCTGGCCGCCGGACTGGGCGCGCGGTACCTGCTGAAGATGCCCCGGCTGGGCGCGGCCCTGCTGCTGTGCGAGCCGCTGCTGGAGGTCGTGCTGCTGATCGCCACGGCGGTCGATCTGAAGAACGGCGCCCAGCCGAGCTGGACGCACGGCCTCGCGGCGCTCTACATCGGCTACACCGTGGGCCACGGCCATCGCACGGTCCGCTGGCTCGACGGCCACGCCGCCCACCGCCTCGGCGGCGCGCCGCCCCCGTCCCCGCCGCCCCGGTACGGGATGGCGCGCGCGGCCCACGAGGGCAAGGTCTGGCTCGGCACCCTGATCGGCGCGGCGGTGGCGACCGGACTGCTCCTGCTGGCGATCTGGTACGTGGGCGACGCGAGCCGCTCGGGCTCGCTGGAGGGCTGGATCGGCCAGGCATGGAAGGTGACGATCATTCACGGACTGATCGCGCTGTCCTATCTGGTCTGGCCCCGGCGCGACCCCGGCAAGGGCACCGAGGATCGCGAGCCGGTCCGGGTGGAGCGCCGCTAGTTCATGAGCCCGCTGCCGTCAGCGGGCTCAGCGCTCGCCGCCGGGCACCCAGAGCACGTCGCCCGTCTCCTTGTTCGCCGTCCGCGCGAGGATGAAGAGCAGGTCGGAGAGGCGGTTGAGATAGGTGGCGGTCAGCGGGTTCATCGTCTCCCCGTGCACCTCCAGCGCCGCCCAGGTCGAGCGCTCCGCCCGCCGCACCACCGTGCAGGCCTGGTGGAGCAGGGCCGCTCCCGGGGTGCCGCCGGGGAGGATGAAGCTGCGGAGCTTCTCCAACTCCTCCAGGAAGCGGTCGCAGTCGGCCTCCAGCCGGTCGATGTAGAACTGCTCGACCCGCAGCGGCGGGTACTCCGGCTCCGCCACCACCGGCGTGGAGAGGTCCGCGCCCACGTCGAAGAGATCGTTCTGGATCCGTACGAGGACCTCGACCACCTCGTCCGCCAGCCCGCCGAGCGCGACCGCCGTGCCGAGCACGGCATTCGCCTCATTGGCGTCGGCGTACGCGGAGATCCGCAGATCGGTCTTGGCGGTCCGGCTCATGTCACCGAGCGCCGTGGTGCCCCGGTCGCCGGTACGGGTGTAGATACGCGTCAGATTGACCATGGGCCCAGCGTAGTGAGACCCGCCCCCGGCGCGGCACAACCCCCCGCCCCCGACCGCCCGGCGCGCCCGCTGGAGCCCCTCCGGATGTGATGTCCGTCATGTGAGACGTGACGCGCATCTCTTAGCCGCCACTTGACCCCTTCCGGCCGCTAATCTCCGGCCGAGAGGCGAAATGTAAACAGTCGTTAAGGGGTGTCGCTGTGGCCAGGAAGCTCGCCGTCATCGGAGCCGGACTCATGGGTTCCGGAATCGCTCAGGTCTCGGCCCAGGCGGGCTGGGACGTGGTTCTGCGCGACATCACCGACGAGGCCCTGACCCGCGGCACCGACACCATCAAGAGCTCCTGGGACCGCTTCGTCGCCAAGGGCAGAATGGAAGCGGCCGACGCCGACGCCGCGTTGGCCCGGATCACCACCACCACCGATCTGGACGCCGTCGCGGACGCCGACGTCGTCGTCGAGGCGGTGTTCGAGAAGCTTGAGGTCAAGCACGAGATCTTCCGCGCGCTCGACCGCGTCGTCCGCGAGGACGCGGTGCTCGCCTCCAACACCTCCGCCATCCCGATCACCAAGATCGCCGCGGTGACGGACCGTCCGGAGCGGGTCGTCGGCGCGCACTTCTTCTCGCCGGTGCCGATGATGCAGCTGTGCGAGCTGGTCCGGGGCCACCGCACCAGCGACGAAACCCTCGCCACCGCGAAGGAGTTCGCCGAGTCCGTGGGAAAGACCGTCGTCGTCGTCAACCGCGATGTCGCCGGCTTCGTCACCACCCGGCTCATCTCGGCGCTGGTGGTCGAGGCCGCCAAGCTCTACGAGTCGGGCGTGGCCTCCGCCGAGGACATCGACACCGCCTGCCGGCTGGGCTTCGGGCACGCCATGGGCCCGCTCGCCACCGCCGATCTCACCGGCGTCGACATCCTGCTCCACGCCACCGGCAACATCTACACCGAGTCCCAGGACACCAAGTTCGCCGCGCCGGAGCTGATGCGCCGGATGGTGGACGCCGGGGACATCGGCCGCAAGAGCGGGCAGGGCTTCTACACCTACTGAGCGGCCCGCGAAGGCCCTCCGGCGTCCGTCGGTATCACCCTACGGAGTGATTTCGGTATCGGTTCGCTTACAAACAGCAACTGAGGCGCCCTTCAGGCCGTCAGTTGAGGCAAGAAGAAGTGCGACAGCCTGCGCGGGCCGTCGCACCGACGCGGCCCATCACACATCCACTGGGCACTGAAGCACTCTCGGGGAGCGCATATGCACATCAGGGGCGACCAAGTCGAGCTGGTCGTCGGGGGCCGCCTCGACGTCCGCAGCGCGGCGGACGCCCGTACGGTCCTGCACTCGGCGGTCGACGACGGAGACGGCGACCTGGTGCTCGATCTGACCGGCCTCGACTCCTGGGACGCCACCGGGCTCGGCGTCATCATGGGCGCCCACCGCCGGGCCGGCCGCTGCGGCAGAAGGCTCGTACTGCGCGGTGTGCCGCCGCAGATGCAGCGGCTGCTGGTGGCCACCCGGCTGCACCGCATCCTCGCCATCGAGGGCGGCCTCGCCGCCGAGTCGCTGCCCCGGGTCTGACCCGCCCGGCCCGCCCCGGGCCGCCTCCGCCCACCTCGTACCCGCCCGTTCGCGACCTCACAATTCTCATGAAGCCGTGACGTCGCGGACGGGCCGGCACCCCGCCGCATCAGGGATACCCTGCCAGCGTCTAGGGTTTCGTTCGTCTGCCGATGTACGGGACGCTCCGACGAGCCACTCGACGACACACCGCTCCGGGCGACCCACGCGGCAGGAGCACCGGACCGAAGCGGCGTCCGGGCGCGCGGAGAGACTCGGGAGGGGCCTTCGCGCGAGGCTCCGCCACGGGCTCCCACCGAGCCCCGGCGGGGACGAACCTCTGCGAAGCGCATCTGGGGGCTTGGACGATGGACCACGACAGTTTCGGCGAGGGCGCGGGGCCGAAGCGGCCCTCGCGCGAGCCCGGCGCGCCCGACTTCGGACAGTCCGCGCCGCCGCTCGCCCGTACCGTGCGGATCGTCGCCGGTGACTTCCTGCTCACCGTGAACCCCGTCGACGGCAGCGAGATAGAACCCTGCCCGCCCGGCGTGCCCGACGCCGCCGACCATCCCGCGCCGCCCGTCCGCCGCACCGGGGCCGAGCGCGCCGAACACCAGCGCGCCGCCCAGCCGCCCGCACCCGCGGGACCCGCCGCGCCCCGGCCGGCGCTGCTGGAGCGCGACGACGAGCGCGAGCGGATCACCCGCCTCCTCGCCCGGGGCCGCTCCCTGCGCGTCACCGGGCCCGCCGGCTCCGGCCGCACCGCCCTGCTCGACCTCGTCGCCGAGGAGTGCGCCGACCTCGCGCCCGACGGAGTCGTCCGGCTCAACGGCCGCCACCGCACCGCCACCGACCTGCTGTACGAACTCTTCGCGGCCGTCCACCGCTCCCCGCGCCACCGCCCCGGCCGCGCCCGACTCCCCGAGCGGATCGCCGACATCGGCGCGATCGTCGTCCTGGACGACCTGGAGTTCGGCGGCGCGGCCCTCGGCGAGCTGCTCGACTCGGCCCCCGAGTGCGCCTTCCTGCTCGCCGCCCTCCCCGACGCCCCCGAACCCGCCGCCGACGCCCACCTCGAAGAGATCGTCCTCACCGGACTCGGCCGCGGCGCCTCCATGGAGCTGCTGCGCCGCTCCGTGGACCGCCCGCTCGCCGAGGACGAGGCCAACTGGGCCGGAGACCTCTGGTTCGAGTCCGAGGGCCTGCCGCTGCGCTTCGTCCAGGCCGGCGCGCTGCTGCGCCAGCGCGACGAACTCCGCGAGCGGCTGCGCGAGGACCCCGACGCCTTCGAGGCGTTCGCACCCCCGGAGGGCGTCGACGGCACGGAGGTCGCCCTGCCCACCCTGGGACAGGGCGCGGCGCCCGCGCCACTGCTCGCCTCCCGGCTCGGCGAGGCCGCCCGGCAGACCCTGCGCCTCGCCGTCGCGCTCGGCGGCGAGGTGCCCCACCAGGCGCATCTGCCCGCCCTCGTCGGCGACACCCACGCCGACGCCGCGATCGGCGAGCTGATGAACTGCGGCCTCCTCTCCCCGGTCGGCGTCCGCTACCGGCTCGCGGCCGGCGTCCGCGCCCAACTGGTCGAGAAGGGGTACGCGGAGGAGTCCGCCGCCCACGCCCACACCGCCGCCCAGCACTACACCTGGTGGGTCGGACACCCCTCCGTCACCCCCGAGCGGGCCTGCGCCGAGGCGGACGCCGTCGTGGCCGCGCTCACCGCCCTGGTCACGAGCGACGGGAGCGGGCACCCGAGCGCCGCCGTGCTGCTCGCCCGCAGCGCCGCGCCCGCCCTCGCCGCCGGACTCCACTGGGGCGCGTGGGAACGCGTCCTGCGGACCGGCTGCGAAGCCGCCCGCAAGGCGGGCGAAGTGGCCGAAGAGGCCTACTTCCACCATGAGCTGGGCATCCTGGCGCTCAGCACCGACCGGCTGGACCGGGCGCGCGCCGAGCTGGAGACCTCGATCGGCATGCGCGGCGTGCTCGCCGACAAGAGCGGCACGGTCGCCGGACGCCGGGCGCTGACCCTCGTCGACGACCGGGAGAACGGACGAGTGCCCTCGGCCCCCCTCCCCGGCTCCGCCGAGGCCCCCACCGCCCGGGTGCCCGCCACCCGTCCGGCGCTCTCCTCGCCCCCGGCGATGGCCGCGCTGCCGCCCGGCACGGGAGCGGGAGCGGGGGCGGCGGACCGCGACGAGGCCGCCCCCGCCCCGGGCACCCGCCCCTTCCCGGTGGTCTCCGGGACCGTGGAGGTGCCCCGGACCTTCGTCCCGTACCAGCCGCCGCGCAAGGAGAGCGCCTGGGCCCGCCGCGGGCGCGTGCTGCTCGGCACCCGCCGCAATCTGCTCGCCGCCGCCGCGGGCGCGCTGCTCGTGGCCGTCCTGGGCACCGCGGTCACCCTCGGCGCGGTCTCGGACGAGAAGGAGCCGCCGAGCGGCGGCAAGGTCGGCAACGGCCAGTCGGTCAAGGAGGAGGAGGCCCCCGACGGTCTGGAGGCGGACGAACCCGCCACCGCCCCCGGCGAGCCCGGGCCCAGCGTCCCCGGCGCGGTCCCGGCCGCCACCACCGGCGCGACGACCACCCGCAGCGCCGTACCCGTGACGGGGACACCGTCCGCGACGGCCACCACCACACCCACGGCCGGCACCACCCCGCGGCCGGACCAGAGCACCTCGGACGCGCCGACCACCCCCAGCGCCCCGGCGTCGACCACCGGCACCGGCAGCCCGACCGGCACGGGCGGGCCGACCACCGTGCCCACCGCCACGGTCACCCCCACCGCCACCGCCATCCCCAAGCCCACCCCGACCAACAGGCCGACCAAGACCACCAGGCCGACGACCCCCACGCCCACGTCCAAGCCCAAGCCCATCGGCGACGACGGCACCCAGACCACCGGGAGCGCGCCGATCGCGCCCAGCACCCCCGGCGGGACCGCCTCCGTCCCGGTCGCCTGAACTCTCGGGTACGCCGGCGGGCCCCGGGCGGTGCCTCCCGGGGCGGCGGCCGCCTCCCCCCGGGGGGGGGGGGGGGGGGGGCGCTCCGCCCTGCGGGCGGGTGGCTCCGCTGCCCC
>NZ_BMWG01000006.1:220090-242904 GCF_014651115.1 Streptomyces inusitatus
CCCCCCCCCCCCCCCGGGGGCCCCCCCCCCCCCCCCGCCCCGCTCCCCCGGGGGGCCCCCCGGCCGCCGGGGGGGCGCCCCCCGCGGCCCCCTCGCCCGCTTCCGTCCGTCCGGGCGGGCTCAGAACAGTCTGAGCTTGTCGTCCTCGATGCCCCGCAGCGCGTTGTAGTCGAGCACCACACAGCCGATGCCCCGGTCCGTCGCCAGCACCCGCGCCTGCGGCTTGATCTCCTGGGCCGCGAACAGGCCCTTCACGGGGGCGAGATGGGGATCGCGGTTCAGCAGCTCCAGATAGCGGGTCAGCTGCTCCACACCGTCGATCTCGCCACGCCGCTTGATCTCCACCGCGACTGTGCCGCCGTCCGAGTCCCGGCACAGGATGTCCACCGGGCCGATCGCCGTCGGATACTCCCGGCGGATCAGGCTGTACCCCTCGCCCAGGGTCTCGATCCGGTCGGCGAGCAGCTCTTGAAGGTGCGCCTCCACGCCGTCCTTGATGAGACCGGGGTCCACCCCCAGCTCGTGCGAGGAGTCATGGACGACTTCCTCCATGGTGATGATCAGCTTCTCGCCGGCCTTGTTGACGACCGTCCAGACGCTGCCGTCGCCCTCCTTGAGCGTGCAGGGCGGGGACATCCAGTTCAGTGGTTTGTACGCCCGGTCATCCGCGTGGATGGAGACGCTGCCGTCCGCCTTGATGAGGATCAGGCGGAGGGCTGAGGGCAGATGGGCGGTGAGCCGTCCCGCGTAGTCCACGGAGCAGCGGGCGATGACAAGGCGCATGGTCGGCAACGCTACTCGACGCAGACCCCCGCGCGCGATTCTCCCTACGCACTCCCGCTGGGGGCGACCACCGCGCCTGACGGAGAGCCTCTGGGTCGTCCTGCGTGGACCTGTTCGTTTCTGGCCGGTTGTCCGCTCAATCTCCTGGTGCGCCATGGATCGCGCACTTACCGTGGATGCGGGAGGTCGTCGGCTGCGCACTCTGCGTCGTTGTACGTCATGCACATGATGGCGTTTTGGGTGTTTTCGGCGTGCCTTCTTCCCCGCCCGTAAGGCCCCGGTCCCGGGGTCGCGAGAGGAGTACCCATGTCGCTCGACGTCTCACCGGCGCTGTTGGAGCAGGCCGAGCGAGGCGAGGTCGACGAAGCAGATTTCGTCGACTGCGTCCGGACTTCCCTGCCCTACGCATGGGAGATGATCAGTTCGCTGGTGGCACAGCTGAAGGTCGACGGCGGCGACTTCGCCGACAACCAGACGCCTCCGCCGGACGAGCAAGCACGTGGCCAGCTGCTGCGCGCGCTCGCGAGTGACGCGATTCGCGGCGCGCTGCAACGGCACTTCGGAGTACGGCTCGCTTTCCAGAACTGCCACCGCGTCGCGGTGTTCCCGCTGGACTCCTCGGTGGACGAGCGACTGGCCCGCTTCACCTCGGTACGCGGGCAGCTGCTCAACCAGTCGCCCGAACTGCGCGACTGCTGAGGACTTGGGTCGCCGCTCCGGGTCGCGGGAGGCGCGACTGACGGCGGTGCGCCCGGGAGCCGGCCCGGCGGTCCGGGTCGGCTCCCGGGGCGGCTCAGCCCAGCAGCGGGAGCACATCCTCGCCCAGCCTCCGGACATTCTCCTCCGTCGCGGTGAGATCGCCCGAGCCCTCGGTGAGCAGCGCGAACCGCCGGATGCCGGTGCGCTCGGCGGTCGCCGCCAGCCGGTCGGCGGCGAGGCGCGGCGGGCCCACCGGGTGGAGCCGGCAGAGCAGCTCCGTATAGGCGACGGGATCGCGCATCACCCGCGCCCGGCCGTCGACCGTCATATGCGCGTCCAGGCCCTGCCGGAACCAGCCGGGCATCGACTTCAGCAGTGTCTCGCCCGCCTCCGCCGTACTGCGGCCGATCTGGGCCACTCCCGCCGACACATGACCGGCCGTCGCGACCTCCTGGGGCGGGTGGCCCGCGGCCAGGGCGCTCCGCCGCCACAGGGCGACCATCTCGGCCTTCTCCTCGTCGCCGCAGTGCATGCCGAGCAGCATCGGCAGCCCGCGCTCACCGGCGAGGCGCACGCTCCCGGGCGAGGTGCACGCCACGATCACCTCGGGGCGCTCGGGCCCGCCGATCAGCTCGTCCGGCCGGGGCACCACGGGCACTTCGCGGAAGGAGTACCGCTGCGAGCGGCCGGCGACGGAGGGCCGCCGCAGCCAGTCCAGCAGCAGATCCAGCGAGTCCGCGAACCCCGTCTCATAGGCAGCGAGACCGGCTCCGAAGACCTCCAGATCGACCCAGGGCCCGCCCCGGCCCACCCCCAGCGAGAATCTCCCCCCGCTGGTCAGATGCAGCAGCGCCGCCTGCTCGCCGAGCGCCACCGGGTGCGCGGTGGGCAGCACGCTCACCGCCGTGCCCACCCTGATCCGCCGGGTGCGGCCGAGCAGCAGCGCGGCGAGCGTCACCGCCGACGGGCACACGCCGTACGGCACGAAATGATGCTCGGCGAGCCACACGGCATCGAGCCCCGACTCCTCCGCCACCTCGGCGGAGCGCACCGCCCGGTGCAGCGCCTCTCCCTGTCCCTGGCCCGGAAATTGCGCCGCCAGTACGAACGTTCCCACGCGCATCGCCTTCTGCCTCCTTGCGGCCGACGCGTCACTCCCCCCACCGGCATCAACGCCCGACACGTGCCAGAGGCACGGCCTCTCGTAAAGTTCTTGCGATTTTCCGGTAACCGCCCCGTCAGGAGCGGCCCTCCCGTGGCACACAGGACGTGTACCCGCCACCTCAGGCTCTAGGCTGGTCGAGAAGGAAACGTCCCACTTGCCCCGTGAGGTGTACTCGTGTCCCCGCGCCGCAACCGCCCCAAGGGCGGCGACAAGCTCTCCCCGCAGTCCGGTGAACCGGGCGACCGCTATGGCGGGTTCGGCCTCACCGAGTCCTGGCAGGGCGAGGAGTGGTCGCTGCGCCATGTCGCCGGCGCGAGCGCCCAGGGCAAGCGCTATCGCTGCCCGGGCTGCGACCAGGAGATCCCGGCGAGCGTCCCGCATGTGGTGGCCTGGCCGGAGCACGGGGGAGTGGACGACCGCAGGCACTGGCACAAGGCCTGCTGGAACGCGAAGGACCGCCGCACCACGAGGGTGCAGCGGTCCCGTAACGCGCCCAGGCACTGACCCCGGGCGGAGCGGTCTCTCAGACGTCGCGCGAGTTCAGCACCGCGTACGCCCCGGCCAGCGCGGCGGCGGCCACCGCGGTCATGATCCACACCGGCTCCCAGCCCTGCGGGCCGGAGTCGACGCCGGCGTCGGTGTAGAGCACGCCGAGCTGGTTGGGGATCGAGTAGTCGAAGAGCGCTTCCTGGACCTTCGCCAGCGACTCCACGGCGAGGAACATCGCCACCACCATCGGCAGCAGCACCACACCGATCATGGCGGTGATGGCTCCCGCCGAGTGCCGGATCAGCACACCCACGGCGAGCGAGAGCAGACCGAGGGAGGCGAGGAAGAAGCTCACACCGAAGGTGGAGCGGAACCACTCCTCATTGGTGGGGGCCTTCGCGGTGTCGAGGATCGACACCTGGAGCGCGCCGACCACCAGGGTGAGCACCAGGGTGGAGACGAAGACGACCAGGAAGAAGACGAGCGCCTTGGCGGTCAGCACCCGGCTCCGCGAGGGGCAGGCCGTCAGCGTGGTCCGGATCATCCCGGTGCCGTACTCCGACGCGACGGTGAGCACGCCGAGCGTCATCACGCAGACGCTGGCGAGGAGCACCCCGAAGAAGCCGAAGAAGAGCACCTGCTCATTGGCGATGTCGGCTTCGGAGCTGTTCAGCGCCACCGCGATCAGCAGGCCGATGCCGACGATCAGCACGGCCATGACGCTCAGCGTCCAGATCGTCGACCGCACCGAACGGATCTTGGTCCACTCGGAGGCGAGCGCGTCCCCGAGATGGGCCTTGCGGACCGGGATCGGCGAGGAGTACGAGGCGACGGGAGCGCCCTGCTGCTGGTGGGGGGTGGTCATCGGGGGTCCTCGGGCTTGGTCGGGTCGGCGGGGGCGGCGGCGGTCGGCGCGGCCTGTGCGGCCGCCGGAGCGCCCGCGTAGGACCCGGGCGGCGGCGGGGCGTAGAAGCCCTGCTGCGGCACCTCGGGGATCTGCTGCCGCGGCGCCCCGAACCCGGGCTGCGGCTGCTGCGTCAGCCCCGCCTTCTGGTCGACGGTCGAGCGGTAGTCGACCGCGCCCTGCGTCATCCGCATGTACGCCTCCTCCAGCGAGGCCCGGTGCGGGGACAGCTCCCAGAGGCGGACGTCCGAACCGTGCGCCAGATCGCTGATCCGCGGCAGCGGCAGCCCGGTCACCCGCAGCGCGCCGTCCGGCTCGGTCAGCACCTGGGCGCCCGCCCCGGAGAGCGCGGCGGACAGCTTCTCGCGCGACTGCGGCTCGCCGTCCGGGGTGCGCACCCGGGCGAAATCGGCCGAGTTGGTGGAGATGAAGTCCGTGACGCTCATGTCCGCGAGCAGCTGCCCGCGGCCGATCACGATCAGATGGTCGGCGGTGAGGGCCATCTCGCTCATCAGGTGCGAGGAGACGAAGACCGTACGGCCCTCGGAGGCGAGCCGCTTCATCAGATTGCGGACCCAGAGGATGCCCTCGGGGTCGAGACCGTTGACCGGCTCGTCGAAGAGCAGCACCTGAGGGTCGCCGAGGAGGGCCGCCGCTATGCCGAGCCGCTGGCCCATGCCGAGCGAGAAGCCCTTCGAGCGCTTGCGCGCCACGTCCTGGAGACCGACGACGCCGAGCACCTCGTCCACCCGGCGGGCCGGGATCCCGGAGAGCTGCGCCAGCGACAGCAGATGGTTGCGGGCGCTGCGCCCGCCGTGGACGGCCTTGGCGTCGAGCAGCGCGCCGACCTGGCGGGGCGCGTTCGGGGTCTGCCGGAAGGGCAGGCCCCCGATCGTGACCTTGCCCTCGGTCGGGGTGTCGAGCCCCAGGATCATCCGCATGGTGGTGGACTTGCCGGCACCGTTGGGGCCGAGGAATCCGGTCACCGTGCCGGGCCTCACCTGGAAGGAAAGGTTGTACACGGCCGTCTTGGCGCCATAGCGCTTCGTCAGGCCGACTGCCTCGATCATTCTCCAGCCCCATCGACTTCTTGTCATCGGGGCTCCGGCCGGTTGGCCGCACACCCCCGTAAGAGAGAGGAGGATATCGAGGTTCGTATAGTTCCAGCCACCTGGTAACTTTTCGATCAAGTTCCCGGCGGTATGGGGCCGGGCCCCTACGCGTCGCGGCGCTTCAGCACCGCGTACCCCCCGGCGAGCGCCACGAGCACCCAGATCAGCATGATCCCCAGCCCCTCCCAGGGCCCGTACGGGACTTTGGTGCCGCCCAGCGCGTCCGGCACCACCTGCATGATCCGCGCGCCGGCCTGGTCGGGGAAGTACCGGGCGACCGTCTTCGCCTTCGGCACCGCAGCCAGGATCTGAGAGACCAGGAAGAAGAACGGCATCAGAATGCCGAGCGACAGCATCGAGCTGCGCAGCATCGTCGCCACCGCCATCGAGAAGAGCGCGATCAGCCCCATGTAGAGGCCCCCGCCGACCACCGCGCGCAGCACATTCTCCGCGCCGATCGTCGTGCGGTGCTCGCCCAGCAGCGCCTGGCCGAGGAAGAAGGCGGCGAAGCTCGTCGCCATGCCCACGGCCAGCGCCAGGACCGTCGCCACCGCCAGCTTGCCGAAGAGGAAGGTGCCGCGCTGCGGCACGGCGGCGAGCGAGGTGCGGATCATCCCGGAGCTGTACTCGGTGCCCACCACCAGCACCCCGAAGACCACCATCGCCAGCTGGCCGAGCGTCATCCCGGAGAAGCTCGCGAGCGTCGGGTCGAAGGTGAGTCGCTGCGCCGGGGAGAGATCGTCGAAGGTGGAACGGAAGAGCGCGCAGAGGGCCGCGCTCACGGCGACCGTCACCAGGAAGGCGGCGGCCAGTGTCCAGATCGTGGAGGACACCGTACGGATCTTGGTCCACTCCGACTGGAGGACCGCGGGCAGTGAGGCCATGGCTCAGATCCCCTCCGTACCGCTGCCGCCGCCGGCGCCCCAGCGGGGGCCCGTGTCCGCCGGCGGTCCCTCGCCCCAGCGGGGCCCCGGCGGCGCGGACCGCCCCGGGTCGCTCGTACCGTGCGCGTGGTACTCCACCGAACCCGCCGTCATCTGCATGAACGCCTCCTCCAGCGAGGCCCGCTGGGCGCTCAGCTCATGCAGGACGACACCGTGCTCCGCCGCCAGCTCGCCGAGCCGCTCGGTGCTCGCGCCGTCGACCTCCAGCGCGCCGCCCGCGACCTCCACGGGGGTGAACCCCGCCGTGTGCAGCAGATCCCGCAGCCGCTCCGGCTGCGGCGAGCGCACGCGCGCGTAGCTGCGCGAGTTCTCCTGGATGAATGCCGCCATCGTGGTGTCCGCCAGCAGCCGGCCCTGCCCGATCACGATCAAGTGATCCGCCGTGAGTGCCATTTCACTCATCAGATGCGAGGAAACGAAGATCGTCCGTCCCTCGGCGGCGAGCTGCTTCATCAGATTGCGGATCCAGTGAATTCCCTCCGGGTCCAGCCCGTTCACCGGCTCGTCGAACATGAGGATCTCCGGATCGCCGAGCAGCGCGGAGGCGATTCCCAGCCGCTGGCCCATGCCGAGCGAAAATCCCTTCGATTTTTTCCGCGCCACCGCCGTGAGTCCGACGATGTCCAGCACTTCCGAGACCCGGGAGGCGGGGATGCGATTCGCCTGGGCGAGACAGAGCAGATTGTTGTACGCGCTCCGCCCGCCGTGCATCGCCTTCGCGTCGAGCAGCGCGCCGATGTACTTCAGCGGCTCCGCCAGCTCCCGGTAGTGCCTGCCGTCGATCCGTACGCTGCCACTGGTCGGATTGTCCAGATCGAGCATCATCCGCATGGTGGTGGACTTGCCCGCGCCGTTCGGACCGAGGAACCCGGTCACCACCCCCGGCCTGACCTGAAACGACAGACGGTCGACGGCCACCTTCGCGCCGAATCGCTTGGAGAGCCCCTCAAGCTCGATCATGCGGCCACGCTAAGGGCGCGCGAAGCCCCCCGCCACTTGAACGGCAGGGGGCTTGACGCATTCTTTGACCCGCACGCTCCCCGGAGGGGGAGGAGTCGCACACCCGGACGGGGAGTCAGCGGGACTGCTGGGCCGGAACCCCCCGGGAGATCGGCTCGTCGTCGGCGGGCGAACCGGCGGCGGCGACCGCGGCGCCCGTCAGCGTGGCCAGCATCTCGCGAACATTGGTCAGCTGCGCGTTGATCGAGTCGCGGCGGTTGGTGAGCGCCGCCAGCTCGCGCTCCGATTCGCTGCGGATCCGGTCGGCCTTGGCATTGGCGTCCGCCACGATGTCCTCGGACTGACGCTGGGCCGTCTCCACCGTCTGACGGGCCCGGCGCTCCGCGTCCGTACGCAGCTTCTCGGCCTCCAGACGCAGCTGCTCGGCGCGGTGCTCGATCTCCGCGAGACGCTTCTCGGCCTTCGCCTGACGCGAGGCCAGATCCCGCTCGGACTGCTCCCGGCGCTTGGCGAGGTTGGTCTCGAAGTCCGCAGCGGCCTGGGCGGCCTTGGCGCGGGTCTCCTCGAAGAGCGCGTCGGCCTCCTCGCGCTTGGACTGCGCGTCCTTCTGCGCCTCGCTGCGCAGCTGCTGGGCCTCGCCCTTCGCCTTGTCGACGATGTTGACGCCGTCGTCCTCCGCCTTCGCCTTGCGCTCGGCGGCGAACGACTCGGCGTCGTTGCGCACCTGCTGGGCGGCGGACTCGGCCAGCTCGCGGTGCTGCTCGGCGGCGCGGCGGGCCTCCTCGCGCAGGTCCTTCGCCTCCTCCTCGGCGAGCCGGAGGATCTTCTCGACACGCGCACCGAGACCGGCGTACGAGGGCTCGGCGTCGGAGACCTGCGCCTGGGCGTTCTGCGTCTCCAGGTGGAGTTCTTCGATGCGCTTTTCGAGAGAGGTGATTCGGGAGAGAGCGCTATCACGGTCGGCGACGAGCTTGGTAATGCGGTCGTCCACCTGGCCGCGGTCGTAACCACGCCGCACGAGCTCGAAGCCGAAGGGGGAGGAAGTGTCGCTCATGGGGTTCCTGTCGAATGAGACCGGTGAGGTGATAGTTGGAATCCTAGGGGCCTAAGCGGCGTGTCATCGAGTGGATGCGGGTTTGATCTGGAGAATGTCCAGCCTTTTGAGTGGCTAGCCGTCGGAGGACTTGCCGCTGGAACGTGTAACCCCAGCAGCCGCACCGGCTTTGACGCCGCCCGACGGGCCGCCGGACGGTTTGCCGCCGACCGGCGGAGCTTCAAAGCCGAGCGCCTCCAGCACGTCCTGGACCCGGGAAATCTCGGCCTGAATGTCCTCGCGCCGCCGCACCAGCACCTCCAACTCCTGCTTTCCGTCCGCCACCGCGCGCTCGGCCTCGGCCACGGCCTCCGCCTTGATCTGCTCGCCCTCGCGGGTCAGCCCGGCCTTCTTCTGCTCGGCCTCCTTCAGCAGCCCCTCCGCCCGCTTGACCGCGGAGATACGCACCCGGCTCGCCTCCGAGTTCGCGTCGGCCACCAGCTGCTTGGCCTTCTCCTCGGCCTCGTCGCGCTGCTGGGTCGCCGCCTTCACCAGATGGTCGACCCGCTCGCCGGTCGTCCGCATCTGCTCCGAGGTCTCCCGGCGCGCCCGCTCGTGCAACTCCTCGACCTCGGACTCCACCCGGGCGCGCATCTCGTCGCCGCGCTCCCTTATGGCGGTGGCGTCCCGGCGCGCGCCGACCAGCAGCTCATCGGCGTCGGTACGGGCCTTCTCCACCAGGGAGTTGCCCTCGATCGTCGCCTCCGCGACCAGCCGCTCGGCCTCCTGGCGGGCCGCGCCCACCATGGCGTCCGCCTGCTCCTCCGCCTCCAGGGCGGAGCGCAGCGCCTCCTCCTGAGCCTTGTTCACCAGCTGGTCCGCCTGCTCGGCCGCGTCCCGGCGGCTCTTGGCCGCCGCCTCCCGCGCCTCGTCCACGGTGCGCTCGGAGGCCGCGCGGGCATCGGCGGCCAGCCGCTCGGCCGCCGCCTCGGCGTCCGTCTTGACCTGCCGCGCCTCGGACCTGATCCGCTCGGACGCCTGCTGGGCCGAGGCCACCGCCTCGGTGGCCTCCGCGCGCATCCGCTCCGCGTCCTCGGTCGCCTCCGCCCGGCTCCGCGCGGCGTCCGCGGTGGCGTCCGCCACCAGCCGCTCGGCCTCGGCACGCGCGTCGGAGCCCAGCCGCTCGGCCTCGGCGCTCGCCTCGCCGATCAGCTCGTCGGCCTGGGCGGCGGCGTCGGAGCGCCGCTTGTCGGCGGCCTGCCGCGCCTCGTCGAGGATCCGCTCGCTCTCCGTCCGGCTCCGCTCGGCCTCCTCGATCGCCTCCGTCACCAGACGTTCCGTCTCGCTCCGCGCGTCGGACGCCAGCCGCTCGGCCTCGGCGCTCGCCTCGCTGATCAGCTGGTCCGCCTGGGCGGCGGCGTCGGAGCGCCGCTTGTCGGCGGCCTGCCGCGCCTCGTCCAGCACCTGCTGGGCCTCGGTCCGGATCCGCTCGCCCTCGCTCGTGGCCTCGCCGACGAGCCGGTCCGCCTGGGCCGCCGCCTCCGAACGGATCCGGTTGGCGTCGTCCCGGGCGTCCGCCCGGGTGCGGGCGGCGTCCTGCTCGGCGGAGGCGACCGCGTCGGACGCCTCCGTACGCATCCGCTGGGCGTAGTCGGAGGTGTCCGAGCGCAGCCGGTCGGTCTCCGCGACGGCCTCGGCGACCGTCCGCTCGGCGAGCGCGTTCGCCGCCTCGGTCTCCTCCTGGGCCCTGGCCCGCAGGCTCGCCGCGTCCTCGGCGGCCCGCTCCCGCTCGGCGTGCGCGTCGGCGCGGACGCGGTCCGCCTCCTCCTGCGCCTCGCTCCGGGTCCGCTCGGCCGCGTGCTCCGCGGCGGAGCGCAGCCCGGCGATCTCCTGCTCGGCCTGCTCGTGCAGCCCGGCGACCGACTCCCGCACCTGCTTGGCGTTCAGCTCGGCGGCGGACACCGTCTCGGTGGCGCGGCCGTCGGCCTCCGTCACCAGCCGGTGCGCCTCGGCCTGGGCCTCCTCGACCCGGCGGCGGGCGGAGGCGAGCAGCTCCTCGCTCTCCTCGCCGACCCGCTCCCGCTCCTGGTCGGCCTCGGCGCGCGCCGATTCGAGGATCCCCTCGGCCTCCCGGCGGCGGCGCACGGCCTCCTCCTGGGCGGCGGCCAGCGCCTCGGCGGCCTCCGCCCCCACCCGGTCGGCGGCGGCGGCGGCCTCGGCGCGCAGCCGGTCGGCGGTCTCCTGGGCCTCGCTCTTGAGCCGCTCCGCCTCATTGGAGGCTTCGCTGCGCAGCCGTACGGCGACGTTCTCCGCCTCCGCGCGGGCCGCGGCGGCATCGCCCGCGGCCTCGGTGCGCAGCCGCTCCGCCTCCTCGTCGGCCTGCGCCTGGAGGTTCCGGATCCGCTCGCCGGTCTCGGTGCGCAGCCGCTCGGCCTCCGCGTCGGCCTCGCGGCGGATCCGCTCGCTCGCGGCGCGCGCGTCGGCGAGGCTCTCCTCGGCGGCCGTCAGCCGGGCCTCGGCCTCGGCCGCGAGCCGTGACAGCTCCTGGGCGGACTCCTCCTGACGGGACGCCAGTGTCCGCCCGGTCTCCTCGCGCAGCTCGGCGGCGGCGCGCTCGGCGGCGTCGGCCACCTCCTCCGCCTGCTCCCGGGCCTCCTCGCGCAGCCGGTCGGCCTCGGCGCGGGTGCGCTCAAGGGTCTCCTCGGCCTGCCGGCGCAGCGCGGTGGAGCGCTCGATCGCCTCGGCGCGCACCCGCTCGCTGTCGGCGGTCGCGGAGGAGCGCAGCTCGTCGGCGTCGGTACGGGCCTTGGTCAGCAGCTCCTCAGCGGTGCTGGCGGCCTCCTCGATCTGCTGGACGGCCTCCCGGCGGGCCTCGGTGCCGAGCCGCTCGCCCTCGGCGACCGCCTCGGACCGGAGCTGCTCGGCCTCGCCGCGCAGCCGCCGCGCCTCCTCCTGGAGTTCGGCGGTCCTGGCGCGGTACTCGGCGGTGTCGTCCTTGGCCGCGCCCTTGAGCTGGTCGGCCTGTTCGGCGGCCTCGCCGCGCAGCCGGTCGGCCTCCGCGTCGGCCTCGCGGCGGATCCGCTCGGCCTCCTCGCCGGCCTTGCGGGTGGTCTCCCGGGCGTCGTCGGACGCCTTGGTGAGGATCTCCTCGGCGGCCCGGGCGGCCTTGGCGAGCTGGGCGGCGGAGTCCTCGGCCGCGACCGTGCGGGCCTTCTCGGCGGCGGTGGTGAGCTGCTTCTCGGCCTCCGCCTTCGCGTCCTCAAGGAGCTGCTCGGCCTCGGCCTTGAGCGACTCGGAGTCGGTGGTGGCCTCGGCGACCAGCCGGGCGATCTCCGCCTTGGCGGTGCGGGTGCGCTGCTCGTTGGCGGACTCGGCGGAGGCGAGCTGGCGGGAGGCGGACTCCTTGGCCTGGGCCAGGACCTTCTCCGCCTCCGCGCGGGCCTCCCGCAACCGCTCCTCGGCCTCCTGGATCCGCTGTTCGGCGGCCCGGTTCAGCTCGGTCGCCTGCTGGCGGGCCGTCTCGGCCTCGGCGGTGGTGGAGGTGCGCAGCTGCTCGGCGTGGGCGGCGGCCTCCTGCGCCTGGCCGGAGGCGGCGTTGAGCAGCCGCTCGGCGTCCTTGCGGGCGCGCAGCAGGACCGACTCGGCCTCGGCGCGGGCGGCCTCGGTCTCCGCGCCGACCCGGCGGCGGGCCTCGTCGGCGGAGCGCTTGGCCTCGGCGCGGGCCTGGGCGAGGGACTGCTCGGCCTCGGCGCGGGACTCGTCGAGGAGTCTGCGGGCCTGCGACTCGGTGCGGGCGCGCAACTGCTCGGCCCAGGCGACGTTCTCGTTGACATGGGCCTCGACCGTGTGGCGGCGCTCGGCCAGCTCCTGGTCGAGGCGCTGCCGGCGCTGATTGGCCTCGGCGTGCAGCTCCGCCTGGAGCCTGGCCTGGTGCTCGGCGTGCTCCTGGAGGATGCGCTGGGTCTGGGCCCGGGCCTCGCGCAGCTCGCGCTCCGCGTCCTGGCGCAGCTGGTCGGCCTGCACCTGGGCGTTACGGAGCAGCTGATCGGCCTGATAGCCGAGGTCGGCGCTGTCGTACGCGGGACGGGAGGCGAGGTTGCGGCGCGCCTCATGGAGCTTGGCGCGCAATACCTCGACCTGGTAGCCGAGATCCTCGGCATGCTGGACGGCCTTCTCCCGGTCGGTCTTCAGCCGGTCCATCTCGGCTTCGAACCGCGAGAGGTGGTCGTCGTCAGCTCGGTGGCTCTCCTGGTGTTCGTAGCCCCGCACTGCGCGGTCCCATCCGTCCCCTGGTCGCAACTGACTCCACACAAGCGCCGTCCGCCCGCGAACGGCCCCCCGGGGAATGGTGACAGATCAACATGAGAGGCCGCGGTGCGACCCCGACCGGCCCCGGCCCGGAATCGCCCACTCTACCGGGCCGGGAATCCTCAGGTCAGTGGTCCGTTGCGGAGGTGACGAGTTCGGTGAGGACGCCGTGGCAGTCCTTGGGGTGCAGGAAGGTGATGCGCGATCCCATGGAACCGGCTCTCGGGCTGTCGTAGAGGACCCGTACACCCTTCTCCCGGACGGCGTCCGCCTCGGCGTCCACGTCGGCGGTGCCGAAGGCGATGTGATGAACCCCTTCCCCGTTCTTGGCCAGCCACTTCCCGACGGGTGAGTCCTCGGTGAGCGGCTGGAGAAGCTGGATGTAGGACGCGCCTCCGTCGGAGGTCTCGTTGATCTTCAGCATGGCCTCCCGTACGCCCTGCTCCTCGTTGACCTCGGCGTGGAAGACCTCGAATCCATAGGTGGTCCGGTAGAACTCGACAGTTGTGTCAAGGTCGTGACAGGCGATCCCGATGTGGTCGATTCGCGTCAGCATCCCCACAGTCCAGCGCCGATGGGCCCGTTACGCAACGTGCGCGCGATCACACCGACCGCCCGATGACCCCCGGCCGGACCGCTCAGTACATTTGAGGTAAACCCTCGTTCACTCCTCGGCCCCCGGGCCGGAAGGGGATCGTGTCTGATGTCAGGAACGAACGGCACCACCTCAGTGATCGTCGCGGGAGCCAGGACGCCGATGGGACGGCTCCTCGGTTCGCTCGCTTCCTTCTCCGGCTCCGACCTGGGCGGATTCGCCATCGCCGCGGCGATGGAGCGGGCCGGCGTCGCCCCCGGCCAGGTGCAGTACGTGATCATGGGCCAGGTGCTCCAGGCCGGGGCCGGGCAGCTCCCGGCCCGCCAGGCGGCCGTCAAGGCGGGCATCCCGATGTCCGTCCCCGCGCTCACCGTCAACAAGGTCTGTCTCTCCGGACTGGACGCCATCGCCCTGGCGGACCAGCTGATCCGGGCCGGCGAGTTCGACGTGGTCGTCGCCGGCGGCCAGGAGTCGATGACCAACGCGCCGCATCTGTTGCCGAAGTCGCGCCAGGGCCACAAGTACGGCGCGATCGAGATGCTCGACTCGATGGCCCATGACGGGCTCACCGACGCCTTCGAGAACATCGCCATGGGCGAGTCGACGGAGCGGCACAACACCCGGCTCGGCATCGCCCGCGCCGAGCAGGACGCCGTCGGCGCGCTCTCCCACCAGCGGGCCGCCGCCGCGCGGAAGAACGGCGTCTTCGCGGAGGAGATCACCCCCGTGGAGATTCCGCAGCGCCGGGGCGAGCCGGTCCTCGTCACCGAGGACGAGGGCATCAGGCCCGAGACCACGGTGGAGTCGCTGGCCGGGCTGCGTCCGGCCTTCTCCGCCGAGGGCACGATCACCGCGGGCACCGCCTCGCAGATCTCCGACGGCGCGGCCGCCGTCGTGGTGATGAGCCGGGCCAAGGCCGAGGAACTGGGCCTGGAGTGGATCGCCGAGATCGGTGCGCACGGCAATGTCGCCGGCCCCGACAACTCCCTCCAGTCGCAGCCGTCCAACGCGATCCTGCACGCCCTCGGCAAGGAGGGCATCGGCGTCGGCGACCTCGATCTCATCGAGATCAACGAGGCCTTCGCCGCGGTCTCCGTGCAGTCAATGAAGGATCTCGGGGTGTCCAGCGAAAGAGTGAACGTCAACGGCGGAGCCATCGCTCTCGGCCATCCGATCGGCATGTCCGGGGCCCGGCTCGTGCTCCACTTGGCGCTGGAGCTGAAGCGCCGGGGCGGCGGAGTGGGCGCGGCGGCGCTGTGCGGCGGCGGCGGTCAGGGCGACGCGCTCATCCTCCGCGTTCCCTCGGCCGGCTGAGGACCACGACCACACAAGGAGCGGTGAGATGGCAGACGTCCCCCAGCTTGTCGCCCAGGCCAGGGAGGGCAGGCCCAGGGCGGTCGCCCGGCTGATCTCCCTGGTGGAGGGGGCGTCCCCGCAGCTGCGCGAGGTGATGGCGGCGCTCGCCCCGCTGACCGGAGGGGCGTACGTGGTCGGCCTCACCGGCTCGCCCGGCGTCGGCAAGTCGACCTCCACCTCGGCCCTGGTCACCGCGTACCGCAGAGCGGGCCGCCGGGTCGGGGTGCTCGCCGTCGACCCGTCCTCGCCGTTCTCCGGCGGGGCGCTGCTGGGCGACCGGGTCCGGATGTCGGAGCACGCCTCCGACCCGGGCGTCTACATCCGCTCCATGGCCACCCGGGGGCATCTGGGCGGTCTGGCGTGGGCCGCCCCGCAGGCGATCCGGGTGCTGGACGCGGCGGGGTGCGAGGTGATCCTCGTGGAGACGGTCGGGGTGGGCCAGTCCGAGGTGGAGATCGCCGCCCAGGCGGACACCTCCGTGGTGCTGCTCGCGCCCGGCATGGGCGACGGCATCCAGGCCGCGAAGGCGGGAATCCTGGAGATCGGCGACGTCTATGTCGTCAACAAGGCCGACCGCGACGGCGCGGACGCGACGGCCCGCGAGCTGAACCACATGCTGGGGCTGGGCGAGGCCCGCGCCCCCGGGGACTGGCGGCCGCCGATCGTGCGGACGGTGGCATCGCGCGGCGAGGGCACCGACGAGGTGGTCGAGGCCCTGGAGAAGCACCGGGCCTGGATGGAGGAGAGCGGCGCGCTCCAGAGGCGCCGGGTCCGCCGGGCCGCGGGCGAGGTGGAGACCATCGCGGTCACCGCGCTCCGCGAACGCATCGGCGATCTGCACGGCGACCGCCGGCTGGACGAGCTGGCGCGGCGCATCGTCGCGGGCGAGCTGGACCCGTACCGCGCGGCCGACGAACTGGTGGCGGGGCTGACCGAGTCCTGACCGCCGGGGGTACGGCGACGGCCCGGCCGGATCCTCGAAGGATCCGGCCGGGCCGTGGCGCGCCCGTGGGGACGGGAGAGATCAGCCGTCCGCGCGGTCGTCGTCGCGGTCGCCGTCGTCGTTCCGGTCGTCCGCGTCGTCGTCGGCGTCCGTGCTGTCCCGGTCGTCGGAGTCGTCGTCCGCGCGGTCGGCGGCCAGATCGTCGCGGCCGTCGTTCCGCTCGTCGTCCCGGCCGGCGCCCTTGTCGTTCCGGTCGTCGTCCTTCTCCACCGTGGCCTCGGCCGTCTTCGCGTCCACCCGGACGTCATGCTCCTTGCCGTCCTCGGCGCGGACCTCTATCGCCCAGTGGCCGTCGTCGAACTCGACCTCCGTCACCGCGCCCGGCCGGAAGGACAGCGCCGCCGAGACGGCCTGCTCGGCGCTGACCGTGGCATCGCCGACGGCGGCGTCGCCCTCGCGCCGGTCGTCGTCGCGGTCGTCGCGGTCGTCGTCCCGGTCATCGTCGTCGTCCTTCTCCACCGAGGCGTCGGCGGTCTTCGCGTCCACCCGGATCTCGTGCCCGAGACCCTTGGCGTCCACGATCTCCACCTCCCACGCGCCGTCGCCGTCGTCGTCACGGCCGGCCGACTCGACCACACCGGGCTGCTTCTTCAGCGCCGAGTTCACCGCGTCCGTCACCGAGATCTTCGACGCGGGGACGGCCTTGTCGTCGTCTCCCGACGCGGCCACGGCGGTGAAGGCGCCACCGCCCACCAGGGCGAGTGCGGCGACGGCTACGAGGATCTTGCGCTTCATGAGGGGTTCCTTTTCGGCTGGAGCGGCGCTGATGGACACCAATCTGGCCGGGGGATGCTGAACACAACCTGAAGCCGCCTGAAGGGATCTTCAGCTTCGGTTTGCGACCCTGAGCGCATGCGCTTGTTGATCGTGGAGGACGAGAAGCGGCTCGCACTCTCCCTCGCCGGGGGACTGACGGCCGAGGGGTACGCCGTGGACGTGGTCCACGACGGGCTCGAAGGGCTCCACCGGGCCTCCGAGGGGGACTACGACCTCGTGGTCCTCGACATCATGCTCCCGGGCATGAACGGCTACCGGGTCTGCGCCGCCCTGCGCGCCGCGGGCGACGACGTCCCCATCCTCATGCTCACCGCCAAGGACGGCGAGTACGACGAGGCCGAGGGGCTCGACACCGGTGCCGACGACTATCTGACCAAGCCCTTCTCCTATGTCGTCCTGGTCGCCAGGATCAAGGCGCTGCTGCGCCGCCGGGGCCGGGCAGGGGCCTCCCCGGTGCTCACCGTCGGCGATCTGAGGATCGAGACCGCCGCCCGCCGCGTCTTCCGGGGCGAGGACGAGGTCGCCCTCACCGCGAAGGAGTTCGCCGTCCTCGAACAGCTCGCCGTGCGCGCCGGGGACGTCGTCAGCAAGGCACAGATCCTCGAACACGTCTGGGACTTCGCCTTCGACGGCGACCCCAACATCATCGAGGTCTACATCAGCGCCCTGCGCCGCAAACTGGGCGCGCCCCGCATCCAGACCGTGCGCGGAGCCGGCTACCGGCTGGTGGCCGGAGCGTGAGATCCGTACGGGCCAAGGCCTCCCTCGGCGCGACCCTCGTCGTCGCCGTCGCGCTCGTCGCGGCCGGGCTCTCCGTCCTGCTGCTGCTGCGGAACCATCTCACCGGCGCGGCCGACCTCCAGGCCGAGGTCACCGCCCGGGAGACCGCCTCCCGCTTCGCCCTCGGCCGCGCCCCCGACCTCTCCGACGGCGACGACCGGCCCGTGCAGATCGTGGCCGAGAACGGCTGTCTGATCGCCGCCAGCGAGGGGCTGGAGAAGATCTCCGGCACCGGCAGCCCCAAGGTGACCAAGGAGCCCTGCGCGCGGGACGACGGCCGCGGCGAGGACCCCGACGAGGACCGGCCCGACGAGGACGGTGCGAACGGCGAGGACGACCGGTCCGACGAGGACGGGGTGAACGGGGCGGACGACGAGCCGGAGCCCGGCCAGGTCTCCGCCGAGCGGCCCGTCTTCACCGGCGGCAGCGCCACCGTGCAGGGCGACACCGCCTCGTACCGCTTCGCCGCCGTCGAGGCGACCGACGACGAGGGCGTCACCGCCACCGTCTACGCGGGCGCGCCGCTGGCCACCGAGGAGGGCGCGGTGGCCACCGTCCGCGACGCCATGCTGATCGGCCTTCCGCCGCTGCTGCTGATCGTCGGCTCGGTGACCTGGCTGGTGACCCGGCGCGCGCTGGCGCCCGTGGAGGGGATCCGCCGTGAGATGGCGGCCATCACCGCCTCGGCGGACCTCTCCCGGCGGGTGCCCGAGCCCGGCTCCCGGGACGAGGTGGCCCGGCTGGCCCGGACCACCAATGAGACCCTCGCCGCGCTCGAAGCCTCCGAAGAGCGCCAGCGGCGCTTCGTCGCGGACGCCTCCCACGAGCTGCGCAGCCCGATCGCCTCGCTCCGCACCCAGCTGGAGGTGGGCGCTGCCCACCCGGAGCTGCTCGATGTGCCGGGCGCGGTCGAGGACACCGTACGGCTCCAGCAGCTCGCCGCCGATCTGCTGCTGCTGGCCCGGCTGGACGCGGGGGAGCGGCCCGGGCTGGCCCGGGTCGACCTGGGGGCGCTGGTGCGCGAGGAGACGTCCCAGCGGACGGCCTCGGGGGCGGCGGGCGACCGGGCGGCGGTGACGGTGGAGACCGCCGACGCCGGACTCGATGTGGACGGCTCCCGCTCCCAGCTTGCGCGCGTCCTCGGCAATCTGCTGGACAACGCCCAGCGCCACGCCGAGGCCGAGGTCACCGCCTCGGTCCGCAGGGACGGGCGGTACGTGGTGCTCGCGGTCGCCGACGACGGCGAGGGCGTGCCGGAGGCCGAGCGGGAGCGGATCTTCGAGCGGTTCGTCCGGCTCGACGACGCGCGCAGCCGTGACGAGGGCGGGGCCGGGCTCGGCCTGGCCATCGCCCGCGATGTGGCCGAGCGGCACGGCGGCAGCCTCACCGTCGGCCGCGCGGCGACGGGCGGCGCGCTCTTCGAGCTGCGCCTGCCCGCCGCCGCGGCGGACTAGTCCGGGCGGCTCAGATCTTGCCGCGCTTGCCCCGGAGGTGGTCGGCGACCGGCGCGAGGGAGGCGCGCAGATCGGCGAGCGCCTCGGGGGTCATCAGGTCGATGAAGTGCTTGCGCACGGAGCCGACGTGGTGCGGGGCGACCTTGCGCATGGTCGCCATGCCCTCGTCGGTGAGTACCGCGTAGAGCCCGCGCCGGTCCGACTCGCAGTTCTCGCGCCGGACCAGTCCGGTGTTCTCCATACGGGTGATCTGGTGCGAGAGCCGGCTCTTGGACTGGAGCGTGGCGGCGGCGAGATCGCTCATCCGCATGCGCTGGTCCTCCGACTCCGACAGATTCACCAGGATCTCGTAGTCGTTGTTGGTCAGGCCGAACGGCTGGAGATCCTTCTCCAGCTGGTGCATCAACAGCCTGCTGACGTCCAGATGGGTACGCCAGGTGCACTGTTCGTCATCGCTCAGCCAGCGCGTGGCCGTCTCGGTCTCCATATATGGATTCTACCTAAGAAGTTGAAATACGGACGAAGTTTCGGATCTCGGGAAATGTGACGCGGGGCACTCGCACTCCGGAGCCGCCCGACGGCCCGGGGCCTGTCCTCTGGATCAGACCCCAGGGGCGCAGACGTTCGACGTCACACTCCGCAGACTACCGCTCACAGGCCGAAGCGGCGCTGGAGATCCCCCAGCTGACCTGGGAGACGCGGGTTGGAGCCGTGTTGACCCGAGCCGCCCGCGGGTGCGCCGCCGCCCGAGCCGCCATGGCCGCCCGGTACCCCGGGCTGCTCCGGCGGCGCTCCCGCGGCCGTCTCCGGAAGCAGCGCCTCCGTCGACTGGAGCAGTACCGTCCCCGCGCCCACGAACTCGAACTGGTGCTCCTCGCCGGAGGCCCCGCCCAGCCCCGTCATCGCCCGGAGCCCGCCCATCACCCCGGTCATATAGCCGTGGTCGTAGTGATGGCAGGGGGACGGGCAGTCCGCCCACCCCACCAGCGCCTGCGGATCCACCCGCAGCGGCGGCTCCATGAAGACCACCGGACCGTTCGAGGCGGCCACGAACTTCCCCGTGCCGATCAGAGTGAGAAAGCCCGGCACGATCGACTGCTTCAGCGCCAGGGTCGGCTGATAGGCGAGGAGATTCCCGGACCGGATCGTCAGATTCCCGTCCTCCAGGTCGTACGAGTTCACATCGAACGCCCGGTCCGCGAGCAGCATCTTCCCGCTGCCCTCGGCCACCACCCAGTCGCTCGCGTGCAGCGGCGAGTGGAACGAGGTCCGCAGCAGCCGGTCCAGCCGGCCGTGGCCGATGCCGTTGAAGTCGATCCGCCCGTAATAGGCGATCATCTTCCCCTTCTGGAGGAACCACTGGCCGCCCTTCAACTCCACACAGAAGGTGTACGGGTTGACGTTGTCGTCACTCGGCAGGGTCATCGGGTCAAACACCACGGGCGTGCTCACAGCTTCTCCTCCGATGCCTGGACGTACACCGCGCCACTGCCGCTCAGCTCCAGCTGGAACGCCTCGCCCGAACCCCGCCCCACCATGTCCCGCCAGCCCAGCGCGGTGGAGAGCTTGTTCCGTACATCGCCGTGATGGGCCACATACGCCTGGGGGTCCACATGGACCGGACGCCCGGGGAGGATCGGCAGCTCGACCACCCCGCCGTGCGCCATCACCGCGACCGAGCCATGGCCGCGCAGCGTGGTGGTGAAGAGCCCCTGGCCGCTCACCTGGCCGCGCACCATGCCCATCACCCCGCCCTGCGAGCCCAGGAACATCGTCCCCTGCTCCAGCGTCCCGTCGAAGGCGAGCAGCCGGTCCGCCTCTACATACAGCGTGTCCCCGGTCAGACCGATGAGCTGGATGTGATGCCCGCCGTGCCCGAAGAGGACCGTTCCCTGCCCCTCCACTGTCATCAGCGGGGTCGCCTCGCCCGCCACCCGGCGGCCGATCATCGAGGCCAGACCGCCCTGACCGCCCTGGACGTTCGGGGTGAAGGACACCTCGCCCCGGTACGCGAGCATCGCGCCGCGCTGGCTGAACATCCGCTGCCCCGGGACGAGCGTCGCCTCGACCATCCGGGAGTTGATCTCACGGAACGGCATCTCAGACCTCCCCGCCGACGGTGTTGCGCTCACTCGGCTGCACATAGACGAGCCCGTCGCCCTCGAACCGGATCTGGAACGCCTCGCCGCCGCCCTCGCCCAGCAGCGTGCGGAAGCTCACACCGGACTGAAAGGTCTGCCGCAGACCACCCTGATGGGCGACATAAGCGCCGGGGTCCACGGAGAGCGGGTACTGAGGGGTCACCCGCAGCACCACGGCCGGGCCGTCGGACATGATCGCCACCTGGCCGCTGCCCTCGACGGTGGTGGTGAAGAGCCCGGTGCCGCTCGCACCGCCGCGCAGCCCCGTGAAGCTGGTGCCGGTGCGCAGCGAGGCCTCGGCGCAGAGCAGATTGCTGGACTCGACGTACAGCTTGTCGCCGTGCAGCGCCACGAGGTTGATCTCCGAGGCCCGGTCCGCGAAGTAGCAGGTGCCCTCGCCCTTCACCTCCATCAGGGTCATCTGCTCGCCGGTGATCCGGCGGGTGACCATCCCCCGGAGACCCTCACCGCCGCCGGAGAGCTTCTTGAAGTCCATCCGGCCGTCATAGGCGACCATCGACCCGTTCTTCGCTTTGACGGCGTCGCCGGTCATGCCGACCGCGAGCACCTTGCTCCCCTGGAGCCGGAACATTGCCATCCAGCGACGGTAACCGGCTCCACCGACACCGGGACAGGGCCGACGGTCCCGGACGCGCACCCCGGACCGCACCCCGGACAAAGGCTTGGCAAAGGAGGCTGCCACAATGGGCGGGCGCTTGTGAGCGTGTTCACAAGATCCTCTCCCACCGCCCCACCGAAGGTGCCTTTCGTGGACATCAAGACCGCCTCCTCCCTCCACCGACTCCGCCTGGTCTCCGCCCCGGAGGCCGTCTCCTTCATCCTGCTGATGGTCGCCTCGGTGCTGAAGCGCACGACCGAGTTCAACGCGGTCCCAGCGCTGGGCATGATCCACGGCATCCTCTTCGTCATCTACGTGCTGTTCTGGCTGGACGCCTGGAACCGCACCAAGTGGGAGCTGAAGACCGCGGCCCTCTACTTCATCCTCTCCGTGCTCCCCTTCGGCGGCTTCGTCGCCGAGCGCAAGCTGAAGCGGGCCGCCGACGACGCGGTGATCGCCTCGCGCGCCCGCAGCGTCGGCAAGGTCGGCGCGTAACCTCAGGCCCCCGTACGAACGGGCGCGCGGCACGGGCAATCGCCCGCCGCGCGCCCGTTCGCGTATCCCCGCGCGATTCCCCGGCCGGCCGGGGAAGACCACCAAGTGAGACAGAACTGATCGACAAGTGACCACTCGTAGGTAGGGTCATGGGCGTGTCCAAGCCGCTCAGCCTCCCATTCGACCCCATCGCCCGCGCCGACGAGCTGTGGCGGCGGCGCTGGGGGCCCGTCCCCTCCATGGCCGCCATCACCTCGATCATGCGCGCGCACCAGATCCTGCTCTCCCAGGTCGACGCCGTCGTCAAGCGGTACGAGCTGACGTTCGCGCGCTACGAGGCACTGGTGCTGCTCACCTTCTCGAAGGCCGGTGAACTGCCGATGTCCAAGATCGGCGAACGGCTGATGGTCCACCCCACCTCGGTCACCAACACCGTGGACCGGCTGGTCAGGTCCGGGCTCGTCGACAAACGCCCCAACCCCAACGACGGCCGGGGCACCCTCGCCTCCATCACCCCCAAGGGGCGCGAAGTGGTCGAGGCGGCCACCAAGGACCTCATGGAGATGGACTTCGGCCTCGGCGCGTACGACGCCGAGGAGTGCGCGGAGATCTTCGCCCTGCTGCGCCCGCTGCGGGTCTCGGCCCAGGACTTCGAGGAGCGGTAGCCGCGGCACGGTTCCGGGGGCGTCCGGCGAGGGCTCCCCGGCCCGCCCCGCGCGCGGAGCGGCCCATACGCCCCGTTACGCTCGGAACATGAAACAAACCGTGCTGACCCGCTACCGGGTGATGGCGTACATCACCGCCGTCTGGCTGCTCGTCTTCACCGTCGCCATCGTCATGAAGTACGGCTTCGAGACCGGCGACACCATGATGATCTCGCAGATCCACGGTGTGCTCTTCATCGTCTACGTGGTCTTCGCCTTCGATCTGGGCTCCAAGGCGAAGTGGCCGTTCGGCAAGCTGCTGTGGGTCCTGGCTGCCGGCTGCATCCCCGTCGCGTCCTTCTTCGTCGAGCCGAAGATCACCCGCGAGGCCCGCGCCCTGATCACCGACGGTGACAACGCCGTCAAGGCGGAGGCCTAGGTCGTACGCCCCCCCCCAGCCGGCGCGGGGGGCCCGGGCCCCGGCGGGGCGTGGGGCCCCGCCCCCCCCCCCGGGGGGGGGGCCCCCGCCCTTTCTCCGCCGTCCCCGGGAAGT
>NZ_BMWG01000006.1:242914-297148 GCF_014651115.1 Streptomyces inusitatus
CGAAAGCCCCCCCGGGGGGCCCGCCCCCTAACCCCGGAGGGTCACACCCCCGACAGGGGGGGGCCCAGGGCCGTCCGCCCCCCCCCAGCCGCCGCGAGCGCACGGCTCGCGGCGGTTTCGTGTGTCCCGGCCCCTTCTCGGGGGCGTGGTCCATCGACATTTACTAGGACGTCCTAGTAAATTCAATGTATGGACGCTGAAGCGATGGAGGCAGGCCGCCGACGCTGGCAGGCCCGCTACGACAAGGCACGCAAGCGGGAGGCGGACTTCTCGACGCTCTCGGGGGACGCGGTCGACCCCGTCTACGGCCCCAGGCCGGGCGATGTGTACGAGGGCTTCGAGCGCATCGGCTGGCCCGGCGAGTACCCGTACACCCGGGGGCTGCACCCGACCGGCTACCGGGGCCGCACCTGGACCATCCGGCAGTTCGCCGGCTTCGGCAACGCCGAGCAGACCAATGAGCGCTACAAGATGATCCTGGCCGCCGGCGGCGGCGGGCTCTCCGTCGCCTTCGACATGCCGACCCTCATGGGCCGGGACTCCGACGAGGACCGCTCCCTCGGCGAGGTCGGCCACTGCGGGGTCGCCATCGACTCCGCCGCCGACATGGAGGTCCTCTTCAAGGACATCCCGCTCGGCGATGTCACCACCTCCATGACGATCAGCGGCCCGGCGGTCCCCGTCTTCTGCATGTATCTGGTCGCCGCCGAGCGCCAGGGCGTGGACCCCGCCGTGCTCAACGGCACGCTCCAGACCGACATCTTCAAGGAGTACATCGCGCAGAAGGAGTGGCTCTTCCAGCCGGAGCCCCATCTGCGTCTCATCGGCGACCTGATGGAGCACTGCGCGCGCGCCATCCCCGCCTACAAGCCGCTCTCCGTCTCCGGCTACCACATCCGCGAGGCAGGGGCGACGGCCGCGCAGGAGCTGGCGTACACGCTCGCCGACGGCTTCGGCTATGTCGAGCTGGGGCTCAGCCGGGGCATGGACGTGGACGACTTCGCGTCCGGGCTCTCCTTCTTCTTCGACGCCCACCTCGACTTCTTCGAGGAGATCGCCAAATTCCGGGCCGCCCGCCGGATCTGGGCCCGCTGGATGCGCGAGGTGTACGGCGCGAAGAGCGACAAGGCCCAGTGGCTCCGCTTCCACACCCAGACCGCGGGCGTCTCGCTGACCGCGCAGCAGCCCTACAACAATGTCGTCCGCACGGCGGTCGAGGCGCTCTCCGCGGTGCTCGGCGGCACCAACTCGCTGCACACCAACGCCCTGGACGAGACCCTCGCCCTCCCCAGCGAGCAGGCGGCGGAGATCGCCCTGCGCACCCAGCAGGTGCTGATGGAGGAGACCGGCGTCGCCAATGTCGCCGACCCGCTGGGCGGCTCCTGGTACGTCGAGCAGCTCACCGACCGGATCGAGGCCGACGCCGAGCGGATCTTCGATCAGATCAGGGAGCGCGGTCTGCGCGCCCACCCCGACGGGCGGCACCCGGTGGGGCCCATGACCTCGGGGATCCTGCGCGGCATCGAGGACGGCTGGTTCACCGGCGAGATCGCCGAGTCCGCGTTCCGCTATCAGCGGGCGCTGGAGAAGGACGAGAAGCGGGTCGTCGGCGTCAATGTCCACCACGGCTCGGTCACCGGCGATCTGGAGATCCTCCGGGTCAGCCACGAGGTCGAGCGCGAGCAGGTGCGCGAGCTGGCGGACCGCAGGGCCCGCCGCGACGACGAGGCCGTACGCGTCTCGCTCGACGCGATGCTCGTCGCGGCCAGGGACGGCTCCAACATGATCGCCCCGATGCTGGCGGCGGTGCGCGCGGAGGCGACCCTCGGGGAGATCTGCGGCGCGCTGCGGGAGGAGTGGGGCACCTACACGGAGCCGCCGGGCTTCTGACCGTACGCCCGGGGGCCGACCCAGGCTCCCGGGCCCTGGCCCTGGCCCCGGCCCTCGGCCCCCGGGCCCGGCCCTCGGGCCCCGGCTCAGTCGCTCAGTTCCGCAGCGACGCCAGCCCCGACAGCAGCAGCCTGGTGAAGCGGCGGGCCCAGGCCGCGTCCACCGGCTCCGCGCTGACCAGCGTCCGGTGGACGACCGCCCCGGCGATCACGTCGAAGATCAGATCGGCGTTGCGCGCCGCCGTCGCCGGATCGTCCTCGTACGGCAGCTCGCCCCTGGCCTGCGCCCGGGCCCGCCCCTGGAGCACCAGCCCCTTCTGCCGGTCCACGATCGCCGAGCGGATCCGGCCGCGCAGCGCCTCGTCACGGGTGCCCTCGGCGACCACCGCCATCAGCGCGGTGCGCGTCTCCGGCCGCTCCAGCAGCGCCGCGAATCTGAGCACCACACACTCGACATCGGCCGTGAGGCTGCCCAGATCCGGCAGTTCGAGTTCGTCGAAGAGATGGGCGACGGCGTCGACCACGAGTTCGCTCTTCCCCGCCCAGCGGCGGTAGAGCGTCGTCTTGGCGACCTTCGCCCGGGTCGCCACATCGCCCATCGTGAGCTTGGACCACCCCAGCTCCACCAGGGCCGCCCGGGTGGCTTCGAGGATCGCGCAGTCGGCCTCGGCGCTGCGGGGCCGCCCCCGGGGGCCGGTGCGCACAGCGCCGTCGGTGACGTCCGGACGAGGGGGCTGCTTGGGCATGACGGCGACCATACCGGCGGGTAGGCCTTTCGCTGTGAGCCAGTTCACCGGAGGAATCTCACACCGCGAGGGTTCGCGGAGTTACGCTACGGGCCGTAGCGAAAGCCCTCAGGGGCTGAGCGACGACCACGGGCGCGGGGTGGGGACCCCGCGCCGATGAAGCATCCGCACGATGGAACACTCGGGCACCGAGCACCGGAAGCGCCGTTGGCACGGTCTTACCGGCCGCACTTTTCCCATGCGCGCGCGGAAGGGGGAGGATGTACTCATGCAGCCTAGGAACATGTCCATGAGCGGCGTCGTCGACCTCGCCGCAGTGAAAGCGGCCGGAGAGGCCAAGGTCAAGGCCGAGCAGGCCCGCGCCGAGGCCGCCCGCCAGGGCGGCGCCGTCGCCGTCTCCCCCGCCAGCCTGGTGATCGACGTCGATGAGGCGGGCTTCGAGAGCGAGGTGCTCCAGCGCTCCGCCGAGGTCCCGGTCGTCCTCGACTTCTGGGCCGAGTGGTGTCAGCCCTGCAAGCAGCTCAGCCCGCTGCTTGAGCGCCTGGCCCAGGAGTACAACGGCCGCTTCGTGCTGGCCAAGGTCGATGTCGACGCCAACCAGATGCTGATGCAGCAGTTCGGCATCCAGGGAATCCCCGCGGTCTTCGCGGTGGTCGCCGGACAGGCGCTGCCGCTCTTCCAGGGCGCGGCCCCCGAGCAGCAGATCCGCCAGACGCTCGACCAGCTGATCCAGGTCGCCGAGGAGCGCTTCGGTCTCACCGGTGTCGCCGTCGACCCCGAGGCCGGCGCGGCCCCGGAGGGCGCTGCCGCCCAGGAGCCCCCGGCCGGTCCGTACGACGCCCTGCTGGAGGCCGCCGTACAGGCCCTGGACGCGGGCGACTTCGCCGGAGCTGTCCAGGCGTACCGCAATGTGCTCTCCGACGACCCCGCCAACACCGAGGCCAAGCTCGGCCTCGCCCAGGCCCAACTGCTGGGCCGGGTGGGGGGACTCGACCCGCAGCGGGTGCGCCAGGAGGCCGCCGAGAAGCCCGCCGATGTGACCGCGCAGCTCGCCGCCGCCGATCTGGATCTGGTCGGCGGCCATGTCGAGGACGCCTTCGGCCGGCTCGTGGAGACGGTCCGCCGCACGGCGGGCGACGACCGGGACGCGGCGCGGGTACGGCTGCTGGAGCTGTTCGAGGTGATCGGCCCCGACGATCCGCGAGTGTCATCGGCCCGTTCGGCGCTCGCGAGGGTGCTGTTCTGAGCCATATTCCGGAGTTCCGGAGCGGGCGTTCCGTTCCGCCGGGAATGCAGTGATTTGCGGCGGTGGCACCGAGGGTGTGCCACCGCCGTTTTGGCGATGATGCCTGTGTGCGATCGCTCTTTGCCGAAACTTGGTAATTCCGACGCCTGTTACTCGCAGTAAATCAAGTCCTTTCTTCTGTCCGTTTATCGACGGCATTTACCCCTTCTGCTGACACACTCGGCTGCACCCTGTGTGGCTGCTCGACGCTTGTCGCCGACGGCGTGGTTACCGGCCCGTTACCAGTGAGTAACGACCCCTCTTGTGCCTCGGCCTCGAATGGACCACGATCGGCGACGCTCGGTCCAACAACGCGCCGGCCCGGCACCCAGCCGCGCCGCGATCTTGGGTCCCCACCGGGTCGGCCGGCGCAGCGATGCCGACCGTGGACAGGGGGGTTCCCGCCCCAGCGGCGGGACCTGTCCGATGTGTGTCGCGCGTGATGCGTCAGGCGCGGCCAGTGGTTGTCGCTCGGGGGTGATCGCCGGTGTTCAGAATGCCGAACATGGCCGAAAGCGCGGGCGCTCTCCTTCCCGAGGACGTAGCACTTCTCCCATCCCCGGACGGACCGGTCAGTGTCCGGACCGGAGATGTACGTCCGAGAAGGAGGAAAGTCATGGAGTCTGTGGCTCGTGGCGGAACGAGATGGAAGCGGTTCGCCCTGGTCATGGTGCCGAGCGTGGCCGCGACGGCCGCGATAGGCATCGGTCTGTCACAGGGGGCGCTGGCGGCGTCCTTCGCTGTGTCGGGCCAGGAGTTCAAGGTGACGGCCGATTACCTCGACGGGCGGGGCTTCGCCCAGTACGGCGGGGTCGACGTCGGCTACGAGGAGATGGAGGGCGAGCGGCTCGTCCAGCACCCGGTGGCCATCTCCGCGTTCAAGAGGGCCAGGATCGAGGGCATGTGTCAGTCGGTGGTGACCGATGTGCCGTTCCTCGGCAAGATCACCCTCAAGCTGAAGGCCGGCACCAAGCAGGACCGCCCCGTCGTCGCGGGCAATCTCTATCTGGACATCTCCCAGCTGGACGCGAACGCCAAGTTCCACAACATCGACATCGGCGTCGCGGCCAAGGACACGGACAACGCCGAGAGCGATCCGGGACCCACCACCGGCAAGGGCCCCGCGGTCAAGAGCGACGACCGGATCCTGGAGAACGGCTTCGCCCAGCAGGCCGAGCGCGCCGAGCTGTGGGACGTCGAGCAGAAGGCATGGGCGACCACGGCCGGAACCTTTGAACTGAAGGATCTGAACATGCGGCTCCTGCGCGGCAGCGGCGACGGGGTCGAGTGCTTCTGACGGCGACCCCGTCCCGGGTGGGCGGGAGCGCTCCCCGTTCCCCGCCCACCCGATCAACTCCTCACGCGGCAACACCAGTTCCAGGGAGCTGTTTTCCATGAACGCCGAGTCCATGGCCACGGGGCAGAACGAGCACGTCCTTCGCGTCCTCAGGCGGCGGTTCCGCGACTGGCGGGGACAACGCCCCTTCTGGGCAGGGGTGTTCACGCTGCTCGGCGGTGTGCCGATCGCCTACTTCCCGTACGCGAGCATGAAGCTCGGCAATCTGACCCTCTCCATGTCCACCACCGCAGGCGCCGGATCGCTGATCATCGGCGTTCTGCTCGTCACACTCGGGCTGACGATGTGGTTCCACCACATCGTGCGGGTGTTCGCGGGAGTGGCGTCGATCCTGCTGGCCCTGATCTCGATCCCCATCGCCAATCTGGGCGGATTCGTCGTCGGTTTCCTGCTGTCGCTCGTCGGCGGCGCGCTCTCCATCTCGTGGGCGCCCGGGAAACCGCTGCCCGCGCCCTCCGGCCAACCGGCGTCCGGGGAGGCGAGAGACGCCGGCACGGGATGGGACCTTCCCGCGGACCTTCCCGGCGGGGCCACGCCCGAGACCACCACCGAAGCCGACGGCGGGAGGAACCGTGCAGGGTGATGCCGCACCGCTGACGGACACCGGGGGCGAGAGGCCCCGGCCGCCCGGAAGGGGCCCCCGGCACGCGGCCCCCAGGAAGTCCCTGCTGTCCAGGCTGCATGGGCCCGCGGGCAAGGCGATGGCCCTGGCCGCGATGCCGACCGCCGTGCTGATGGGCATCAGCCTCACCCCCCGGCCGGCGATCGCGGAGGACAAGGAGATCCCCTACGCCCCCGGCCCCTGTGTGACCCGCTCCGACGAGCCGTCCGGATCCACGTCGCCCAAACCCTCCACGAGCCCCTCGCCGTCGGCCGCCTCGACCCCCACCTCCACACCCTCCCCTCCCTCTCCGACCCCGACCCCGAGCCGGTCGGCGCGGAGCGCGCAGGCACGGTCCACGGCCCCCGAGAAGCCCGCCGAGCCGGATTCCGAGCCCGGGCAGGAGCCCGGGCAGGAGCCGGGTTCCGACGCGGACGAGGAGAAGACCGGGAATCCACTGGACCCGCTGGGGCTGGGCGACGCGATCGAGGACCTTCTCGACGGCGTCGGCGAGAAGACAACGCCGCCCCCCTCGCACCCCGGGAGCGCCGAGCCCGAGAAGCCCACCGCCGCCGGGCGGCCGGAGGAGACCGACCCCACGACCGCTCCCACGACCACACCGCCGACGAAGCCCGCATCGAGCGCTCCGGCCGGAACGCCCCGGAAGGCCATCGAGAGCGCGGCGGTGAAGGCGGGCGCGGCCGTCGAGGAACTCGACGAGGACGCCAAGGGCCTCGACCCCAAGAAGGACGACTCCATCCCCGAAGGGGCCAAACCCCGCTTCCCCTGTGCCACCCCCGACCCCGAGGCGCTCGCCGCCGCGAAGCTCGAACCCGGCCGCCCGCTGCTCCCGGACGACCCCTGGGTGCTGGAGAGTTCACTGCTCACCCTGACCGGTCTGAACTACCACGGCATCGTGGAGGTGCGGACCGGCGGCGGCAAGATCAAGAAGGCGCTGAAGTTCACCGCGACCGGCGTCGACATCAGAGATCTCCACCAGCTGGTGAAGGGCCCCGAGGGCACCACCATCCACGCCCGGGCCCGCCGGGGCTCCACCTCGACCATCCGCGAGGCGACCGTGACGATGTACACCGAGGAGATGAAGGGCAATCTCTTCGGCCTGATCCCCGTCACCTTCACCCCCCGCACCCCGCCCCCGGTGAACCTCCCCTTCGCCTTCTTCACCGACGCCAGGGTGACGCAGGCGGGCCAGTTCGGCGGCACGCTCTCGGTGCCGGGGCTGCGCAACCATCTGACCGAGGACACCGCCCAGGAGTGAGAACGGCCGCGGGCCGTGCTCCCTCGTACGAAGGGAAGCACGGCCCGCGGCCGACAGCGGTGCGGTGGTACGGAGGACTACGCCTCGTTGCCCAGGTGGTGCACCCGGACCATGTTGGTCGTGCCCGGGACGCCGGGGGGCGAGCCGGCGGTCATGATCATGGTGTCGCCGTCGTTGTAGCGCTGGAGCTTGTGCAGCTCGGCGTCGACCAGGTCCACCATGGCGTCGGTGTTGGCCACGTGCGGAACGACGAAGGCCTCGACGCCCCAGCTCAGGGAGAGCTGGTTGCGGGTCGACTCCTCGGTGGTGAAGGCGAGGATGGGCTGACACGCGCGGTAGCGGGAGAGACGGCGGGCCGTGTCACCGGACTTGGTGAAGGCGACCAGGGCCTTGCCGTCCAGGAAGTCCGCGATCTCGCAGGCCGCACGGGCGACGGAACCGCCCTGGGTACGCGGCTTCTTGCCCGCGACCAGGGGCTGGAGGCCCTTGGACATCAGCTCGTTCTCGGCGGCCGTCACGATCTTCGACATCGTCTTGACGGTCTCGATCGGGTAGGCGCCCACCGAGGACTCGGCGGAGAGCATCACCGCGTCCGCGCCGTCCAGGATCGCGTTCGCCACGTCCGAGGCCTCGGCGCGCGTCGGACGCGAGTTGGTGATCATCGACTCCATCATCTGGGTCGCCACGATCACCGGCTTGGCGTTCCGGCGGCACAGCTCGACAAGGCGCTTCTGCACCATCGGGACCTTCTCCAGCGGGTACTCCACCGCGAGGTCGCCACGGGCCACCATCACACCGTCGAACGCCATCACGACGTCTTCCATGTGGGCGACGGCCTGCGGCTTCTCCACCTTGGCGATGACGGGGACACGGATGCCCACCTCGTCCATCACCTTGTGGACGTCCTTGATGTCGTGGGCGTCGCGCACGAAGGAGAGCGCGACCATGTCGCAGCCCATCCGCAGGGCGAAGCGCAGGTCCTCGATGTCCTTCTCGGAGAGCGCCGGGACATTGACCGCCGCGCCGGGCAGATTGATGCCCTTGTGGTCGGAGATCACACCGCCCTCGACCACGATCGTCTTCACCCGGGGGCCGACGACCTCGACCACGCGCAGCTCGACGTTGCCGTCGTTGATCAGGATCTGGTCGCCCTTGGAGACATCGCCGGGCAGCCCCTTGTACGTGGTGCCGCAGATCGACTTGTCACCCGCCACGTCCTCGGTGGTGATGGTGAACTCATCGCCGCGGATCAGCTCCACGGGACCCTCGGCGAAGGTCTCCAGGCGGATCTTCGGACCCTGGAGGTCGGCGAGGACGCCCACCGCGCGGCCGGTGTCCGCGGAGGCCTTGCGGACGCGGTGGTACCGCGCCTCGTGCTCCCCGTGGGAGCCATGGCTCATGTTGAAGCGGGCCACATTCATTCCGGCCTCGATGAGCGTCTTCAGCTGCTCATACGAGTCGACGGCGGGGCCCAGTGTGCAGACGATTTTGGAACGGCGCATAAGGCGGATCCTATCGGTTTGTTTCGAGTCGGAATATTCCGGCCGGCGGAATGTACAAGTGGGCGGGACCCCGCTCAGCCGAGTGCATTTTCGGACACCAGCGCAAACGTCTGGCGCGCGATCTCCAGCTCCTCGTCCGTGGGAACCACCGCCACCGCGACCCTCGCGTACGGCGTCGAGACGAGCCGTGCCCCGTCCGACCGCTCCGCGTTGAGTCCGCTGTCCAGAGCCAGGCCCAGCTCTTCGAGCCCGGACACCGCGGCCTCGCGCACCGGCGCCGCGTTCTCGCCGACCCCGGCGGTGAACGCGATCGCGTCCACCCGGCCGAGGACCGCGTAGTACGCGCCGATGTATTTCTTCAAACGGTGTATATAAATGTCGAAAGCGAGCTGTGCCCGCTCGTCGCCGGCGTCGATCCGGCGGCGGATCTCCCGCATGTCATTGTCGCCGCAGAGGCCGACCAGACCGCTCTTCTTGTTGAGCAGTACGTCGATGTCATCAGTGGACATCCCCGCCACCCGCATCAGATGGAATGTCACCGCCGGGTCGATGTCGCCGGAGCGGGTGCCCATGACCAGCCCCTCCAGCGGGGTGAGGCCCATCGAGGTGTCCACGCACCGGCCGCCGGCCACCGCCGAGGCGGACGCGCCGTTGCCGAGGTGGAGGACGATCACATTGACGTCCTCGGGGTCCTTGCCCAGCAGCCGGGCCGTCTCCCGCGCGACATAGGCGTGCGAGGTGCCGTGGAAGCCGTAGCGCCGGATCAGATGCCGGTCGGCGGTCTCCGTGTCGATGGCGTAGCGCGCCGCCGACTCCGGCATCGTCGTGTGGAAGGCGGTGTCGAAGACCGCGACCTGCGGCAGATCGGGCCGCAGCGCCTGGGCGGTGCGGATGCCGGTGATGTTCGCCGGGTTGTGCAGCGGGGCGAGCGGCACCAGCCGCTCCACCTCCGCGAGCACCTCCTCGTCGATCACCGTCGGCTCGGTGAACCTCAGCCCGCCGTGGACCACCCGGTGGCCGATCGCCGCCAGCCGCGGCGAGTCCAGTCCCAGCCCGTCGGCGGCCAGCTCCTCGGCGACCGCCTTCAGCGCGGCCGCGTGGTCGGCGATCGGAGCCGTACGCTCCCGCTTGCCGCCGGCGTCCCCGAGCAGCGGGGTGTGCACCAGCCGGGAGGTCTCCTCACCGATCCGCTCGACCAGGCCCACCGCCAGCCGGGCGCCGCCGCGCATGTCGAGGAGCTGGTACTTCACCGACGAGGAGCCGGAGTTGAGGACGAGGACTCGGGTCGCTGTCATGGGGCCTTCTGTGTCTTTCGTGTGTGGGGGCGGGTCAGGCGGAGGGGACGGGCGCGGCCTGCGGCTGGGCCTGGATCGCGGTGATCGCGACGGTGTTCACGATGTCGCTCACCAGCGCGCCCCGGGACAGGTCGTTCACCGGCTTGCGCAGGCCCTGGAGCACCGGCCCCACCGCCACCGCGCCGGCCGAGCGCTGCACGGCCTTGTAGGTGTTGTTGCCGGTGTTCAGGTCGGGGAAGATCAGCACGGTCGCCCGTCCCGCCACCTCCGACTCCGGCAGCTTGGTCGCGGCCACGGAGGGCTCCACCGCCGCGTCGTACTGGATCGGACCCTCGATCCGCAGCTCCGGGTGCGAGCCGCGCACCAGCTCGGTCGCCTCCCGCACCTTGTCGACGTCCGCGCCGGAGCCGGAGGTGCCGGTGGAGTACGAGAGCATCGCGATCCGGGGCTCCACACCGAAGCGGGCGGCGGTCGCCGCCGACTGCACGGCGATGTCCGCGAGCTGCGCGGCATTGGGGTCCGGGTTGACCGCGCAGTCCCCGTACACCAGCACCTTGTCGGCGAGGCACATGAAGAAGACGGAGGAGACGATCGCCGCGTCCGCCCGGGTCTTGATGATCTCGAAGGCCGGCCGGATGGTGGCCGCCGTGGAGTGCACCGAGCCGGAGACCATGCCGTCCGCGAAGCCCTCCTCGACCATCAGGGTGCCGAAGTAGTTCACGTCCGCGACCACGTCGTACGCCAGCTCCGTGGTGACGCCCTTGTGGGCGCGGAGCTGGGCGTACCGCTCGGCGAAGCCCTGGCGCAGCTCGGAGGTGTTCGGGTCGATGAGCTGTGCGGCACTGAGGTCGATGCCGAGGTCGGCGGCCTTCTTGCGGATCGTCTCGACGTCGCCGAGGAGGGTCAGGTCGCAGACGTCGCGGCGGATGAGCACATCGGCCGCCCAGAGCACCCGCTCCTCCGTGCCCTCCGGCAGCACCACCCGGCGGCGGTCGGCGCGGGCCTGCTCCAGCAGCTCGTGCTCGAACATCATCGGGGTGACATGGCCGCTGCGGACCACCGCCAGCCGGGCGAGCAGCTCACCGGTGTCGACATGGCGCTCGAAGAGCCCGAGGGCGGTCTCCGCCTTGCGCGGGGTGGAGGCGTTGAGTTTGCCCTCCAGGCCGAACAGCTCGGCGGCCGTCGGCCAGCTGGTGGTGGGCACCGAGATCACGGGGGTGCCGGGGGCGAGCCGGGTGGCCAGGGTGAGGATCTCCTCGCTCGGCCGCTCGTCGAGGGTGAGCAGCAGCCCGGCGATCGGCGGGGTGCCCGCCGAGTGGGCGGCCAGCGCGCCGACCACCAGATCGGCGCGGTCGCCCGGGGTGATCAGCATGCAGCCGGGGGTCAGCGCCTTGAGGACGTTCGGCAGCATCGCGCCGCCGAAGACGAAGTCGAGGGCGTCCCGGGCCAGGCCCGAGTCGTCGCCGAGCAGCACGGTGCCGCCCAGCGCGTGGGTGATCTGGGCGACCGTGGGCGCGGCGAGCGCGGGCTCGTCGGGCAGTACGTAACAGGGGACGGGGAGGCGGGCCGCGAGCCGCTCGGATATGACCGCGCGGTCCCCGGGGGCGACCCGGTTGACCACCATGGCGAGCACATTGGCCCCGAGCGCCTCGTAGGCGCGGTGCGCGTTGCGGGCCTCGGCCCGCACCGACTCGGCGGTCTGGCCCTTGCCGCCGACCACCGGGATCACGGACGCGCCGAACTCATTGGCGAGCCGGGCGTTCAGCGCCAGCTCGTCGGGGAGCTGGGTGTGCGCGAAGTCGGTGCCGAGCACCAGCACCACCTCGTACTCCCGTGCCACCTGGTGGAAGCGGTCGACCAGCCGGGAGACCAGCTCGTCGGTGCCCTTCTCGGCCTGGAGCGCGGAGGCCTCGTGATAGTCCATGCCGTACACGGACGCCGGGTCCTGGGTCAGCCGATAGCGCGCCCTCAGCAGCTCGAAGAGCCGGTCGGGACCGTCGTGCACCAGCGGGCGGAAGACGCCCACCCTGTCCACCTGGCGGGTGAGGAGTTCCATGACTCCCAGCTCGACGACCTGCCGGCCGTCCCCGCGGTCGATGCCGGTCACGTACACGCTGCGCGTCACGCGTGCTCTCCTGTCCGTGTTCGCTTAACGGGCCCTGTTGTCCGACATCTGCCCGGTGACAGCTCGTACAAAAGGCCGTACAAAAAAACCGCTGGACGGCGGCTTTACCTCTTGACAATACCTCTGGCGGTGGCTAATGCGCCTGCCGGGCCGGATGGGGCCGGTGGGCCCTGTGCCCTTGGGGCGACCGGCCCCCGCGCCACCCCGGGACCGCACCCCGGCGGGCGGGAGCGCAGCCCCACACGGCCCATGGAACAATTGACGCCAGGGTCACGTGTACCACCCGAAGAGCAGGAGACACAGCACGATGCGTATCGGAGTTCTCACCGCAGGGGGCGACTGCCCCGGACTGAACGCAGTGATCCGGTCGGTCGTGCACCGGGCCCTGACGGGGCACGGCGACGAGGTCATCGGATTCGAGGACGGTTTCAAGGGGCTGCTCGACGGCCACTACCGCCCCCTCGACCTCAACGCGGTCAGCGGCATCCTCGCCCGCGGCGGCACCATCCTCGGCTCGGCCCGCCTGGAGCGCAACCGCCTCCGCGAGGCCGCCGAGAACTGCGGCGAGCTCCAGCGCCGCTACGGCATCGACGTCCTCATCCCCATCGGCGGCGAGGGCACCCTCACCGCCTCCCGGATGCTCGCGGACGCCGGGATGCCCGTCGTCGGCGTCCCCAAGACCATCGACAACGACATCTCCGCCACCGACCGCACCTTCGGCTTCGACACCGCCGTCACCGTCGCCACCGAGGCCATAGACCGCCTCAAGACCACCGCCGAGTCCCACCAGCGCGTCATGGTCGTCGAGGTCATGGGCCGCCACGCCGGCTGGATCGCCCTGGAGTCCGGCATGGCCGGCGGCGCCCACGGCATCTGCCTCCCCGAGCGCCCCTTCCAGGTCGAAGACCTCGTCAAAATGGTCGAGGAGCGCTTCTCCCGCGGCAAGAAGTTCGCCGTCATCTGCGTCGCCGAAGGCGCCCACCCCGCCGAGGGCTCCATGGACTACGGCAAGGGCGAGATCGACCAGTACGGCCACGAGCGCTTCCAGGGCATCGGCAACCGCCTCGCCTCCGAACTCGAACACCGCCTCGGCAAAGAAGCCAAACCCGTCATCCTCGGCCACGTCCAGCGCGGCGGCGTCCCCACCGCCTACGACCGCGTCCTCGCCACCCGCTTCGGCTGGCACGCCGTCGAGGCCGCCCACCGCGGCGACTTCGGCAAGATGACCTCCCTCCGCGGCACCGACGTCGTGATGGTCCCGCTGGCGGACGCCGTCACCCGCCTGAAGACCGTCCCCACAGAGCGCATGTACGAGGCCGAGTCGGTCTTCTGAGCCACCTGCCGCCGCGCTGAGTGCACCGTGTCCCGTCCAGGGGGATCCCCCGGGCGGGACGCGGTGTTTTCGCGCCAGTCGTGATGTGAGCCCGCTCAGCCCTTGACCGCGCCGCCCAGGGCGAACCCGTTGCCGAGGCGGCGGGCGATCAGCAGGTAGAGAAGAAGCGCGGGCGTCGAGTAGAGCATCGAGAAGGCGGCCAGCTGCCCGTAGACGACGGTGCCGTGGTTGCCGAAGAAGGTGAAGACGGTGACGGAGGCCGGGAGTTGCTCGGGGGTCAGGAGCAGCATGAAGGGGACGAAGAAGTTTCCCCAGAGCTGGATGAAGGTGTAGACGGTGACGACCGTCAGCCCGGGGCCCATGAGGGGCAGCACCACCCGGAGCAGGGTCTGGGGGCCGGACGCGCCGTCCGTGCGGGCGGCTTCCTCAAGCGCTATGGGGACGGAGTCCATGAAGTTCTTCATGAGCCAGATGGAGAAGGGGAGTTGGGTGGCGGCGAGGAAGAGGGCGGTGCCGTACATGGTGTCGATCAGGTTGACCTGAACGAAGAGGCCGTAGACCGGGACCATGATCGCGGTGATGGGGAGGGAGGTGGTGAAGAGGATGGTGAGGAGGTAGGCGCGGCCCCAGGGAGAGCGGTGGCGGGAGAGGGGGTAGGCGGCGAGGGTCGCGCAGAGGGTGGAGACGAGGGTGGCGCCGCCGCAGAGGAGGAGGCTGTTGAGCAGGGGGGTGAAGGTGATCTCGTCGGTGAGGACGGCGGTGAAGTGGTCGGCGGTGAGCGAGGAGGGGGCGCGGACGCGGGAGTCGGCGGAGGGGTCGACCGAGGCGAGGAGGAGCCAGAGCAGGGGGAGGGCGAAGGCGGCGGCGGTCAGGAGGAGGGCGGCGTCGGCGGCGAGCCGGCCGGTCGAGGGGCGGCGCATCAGACCTCGGCCCTGAGCAGCCGCAGATAGACCACGGAGAAGAGCGCTCCCACGAGCAGGAGGAGCAGGGCCACCGCCGTGCCGTAGCCGATGAGGCTCTTCAGGAAGGCCTGGTCGTACATGAAGACGGGGAGGGTCTCGCTGCGGCCGCCCGGGCCGCCCCGGGTCATCGCCCAGATCAGGCCGAAGACCGACAGGGTCGAGAGGGTGTTCAGCATCAGATTGGTGCCGATCGAGCGGCGGATCATCGGCAGGGTGATGTGCCAGAGCCGGCGCACCGGGCCCGCGCCGTCGACCTTCGCGGCCTCGGCCACATCGCGGTCGACCCCGGCCAGCGCCGCCGAGTAGATCAGCATCGAGAAGGCGGTGCCGCGCCAGACATTGGCGAAGGAGACCGCCAGGATCGGCAGGGTGTACAGCCAGTTCTGGGCGGGCAGCCCCAGCTGGTCCAGCACCGCGTTGAGCGTGCCTTCCCGGCGGAAGAAGGTGTAGAGCAGAAACGCGGCGACGATCTCCGGCACCACCCAGGCCGCGATCACCAGCGCCCCGGTGACGGCGCGCACGGGCCGGGAGGCCGCCCGCATCAGCCCGGCGAGCGCCAGCCCCAGGGTGTTCTGCCCGATCACGGCGGAGACGAAGGTGAAGACCAGGGTGAGCGCGACGGCGTTGCGGAAACCGTCGTCGGCGAAGGCCCGGCGGAAGTTGTCCAGGCCGACGAAACCGGCGCCGGAAGCGCCCGTCAGCCGGGCGTCGGTGAAGGCGATCCAGACGCAGTAGCCGATCGGCCCGGCGAGGAAGAGCAGCAGCAGAGCGGTGGCGGGGGCGATCGGCGCCCAGCGCCGCGACCGCCGGGTCCGGGCGCTCACCCGCCGGTGACCGCGCCGTCGGCGATGGTGCGCAGCCGTTCGTCGTACGCTCGCGCCGCCCCGGCCGCCGAGGCGTCGCCCGTCGTCACCCGCTCCATCGCCTCCCCGATCGCCGAGGACACCTGCGGATAGACGGGGAGCGCGGGCCGGTAGTGCGTGTGGCGGACGAGCCCGGTGAAGAAGCCGACGCCCGGCATCGAGGCCAGATACCCCGGATCGGCCGCCACATCCTCGCGTACCGCGATCTGCGCGCCGACCACGCACCAGCGGGTCGCGTTGGCCCTGGTCTGGAGGGTCTCGACGAACGCGAACGCCAGATCGGGGTTGGCGGCCTTCGCGGGGACCGACCAGGCCCAGCCGCCGGACATCGACACCTTGCCGGGGGGCTGTCCGTACTGGGTGGGCATCGCGGCCCGGCCCAGCGCGCCGCTCCACCCGGGCCAGCGGGCCGCGCCCTCGCGGGACCAGTGCTGGCCCATCCAGGAGCCGTCGAGGGCGATCGCGAGCTTCCCCTTCGGGAGCCACTCGGTGGCGACCCGGGTGGCGATATGCGGATCGAGGGCGTCCGAGGGGTCGGGGCCGAGCTTCTCCGCGTACACCGTGCGGACGAATTCGAGGGCGTCGGTGAAGCCCCGGCCGCCGGTCACCCACTTCCGGGTACGGGGATCGAGCAGCGGATCGGCCCCGGTGCCGTACAGCAGCATCTCGAAGCCCTGCATCACCGCCGCCTCGCCGGGGGCCTTGCCGGTGTAGACATTGAGCGGGATGACGCCGGGGACCTTCCGCTTGACGGTACGGGCCGCGTCCAGCAGCTCGGCCCAGCTCCCCGGCCGCCAGTCGGCGGGCAGCCCCGCCCGCGCGAAGACCGCCTTGTCGAACCAGAGGCCGCGGGTGTCGGTGCCGTCCGGCACCCCGTAGACGCGGCCGTCCGCGCCCCGGACCGAATCCTTGGCGCGCTCGGCGAACCGCCCCCACTCCTTCCACCGCTCCACCCGGTCGTCCAGCGGCTTGAGATGACCGGCCTCGATGTCCGCGCCGAGCCGGAAGGTGTCCTCGTACACCAGATCGGGCGCGGTCCTGGGGGAGCGCATCATCTGCTGGGTCTTGGCGGCGTAGTCGTCGTCCGGGGCCTGGACCGGGACCAGCTTCACCTTCCGGCCCGGGTGCGCCTTCTCGAACTGCCGCTTCATCGCCTCCAGATGGCGGTCCATGAAGCGGTTCGCGTTGTCCGTGGAGCGCTTGTAGACCACCTTGACGGTCTCGGGACCGCCGCTGGAGCCGCTGCCGCAGCCGGTCAGCGCGGCGGTCGCCGCGAGGGTGAACGAGAGGGTGAGCATCAGTGGGGCGGTGGGACGCACGGGCACGACCTCCTCCGAGCCGGACACCGGCTCACTGGGCGGGCTGCCGTGCGACCGTAGGACCGGCCGCCGGGAGGGTCAATCCCCCGCGCGGGGCACGGTCGTACGTCCATCGGCCAGGCGTACGCGCCCCAACTCGACGGCGGAGGTCAGCGGTTGGCGGGAATCCAGCGGTACTGAAGCTCCGGCCGACCGATCTGCCCGTACTGCGGACTCCGCGCCGCCCGGCCCTCGGTGACCAGGTGCTCCAGATAACGGCGGGCGGTGATCCGGGAGATGCCGACCGCCGCCCCCGCCTCCGCCGCCGTGAGCCCGGCCGCCGTGTCCCGCAGCGAGCGGGTCACCGCCTCCAGCGTCGGACCGCTCAGCCCCTTGGGCAGCGCCCCGCCCTGCGGCGCGCGCAGCGCCCCGAGCGCCCGGTCCACCTCGTCCTGGCCGCTGGCCTCGCCCGCCGCCGCGCGGAACTCCGCGTACCGGGCGAGCCGGTCCCGGAGCGTGGCGAAGGTGAACGGCTTCAGGACGTACTGCACCACCCCCAGCGAGACGCCCTCGCGCACGATCGCCAGATCGCGGGCCGAGGTGACGGCGATGACATCCGCCGGATGCCCGGCCGCGCGCAGCGACCGCAGCAGATGCAGCCCGTGGCCGTCGGGGAGATAGAGATCGAGCAGCAGCAGATCGACCCGGGTCCGCTCCAGCACCCGGACCGCCTCGGCGCGGGAGTTGGCGACCCCGGCGACGCGGAAACCGCCGATACGGCTGACATAGAGGGCATGCGCGTCGGCGGCGACGGGGTCGTCCTCGACCACCAGCACTCTGAGGGAGTCGGCGTCGGTGCTCATTCGGGGGCCTTCGCGCTGGTCGGGGTCGGGGTACGAGTGGTCTGGGGGCCGGTGCCGGGAATCGCCGTGTGCAGGGGCAGCCGTATGGTGAACTCCGCGCCGCCGTCCGGGCCCCGGCCCAGCACCACCGTGCCCCGGCTCCGGTGCACCGCCTGCCGGACCAGGGCGAGGCCGAGGCCCCGGCCCGCGCCCCGGGTGGACCAGCCCCGGCTGAACACCGTCTCGGCCCGCTCCGGATCGACGCCCGCGCCCGTGTCGTGGACCCGGATCAGCAGCTCGTCCCGGTCGGCGCGGGCGGTGACGGTGACCCGCCCCCGCGCGGGGACGCCGCCCCGGGGGCCCGGGACGGCGGTGTCGCGCGCCGTCGCGTCCACCGCGTTGTCGATGAGATTGCCGAGGATCGTCACCAGGTCCCGGGCCGGCAGCGAGGGGGGAAGCACCCCGTCGTCGATCCTGCTGTCCTCCGCGAGCACCAGCTCCACCCCCCGCTCATTGGCCTGCGCCGCCTTCCCCAGCAGCAGCGCCGCCAGCACCGGTTCGCCGACCGCGCCGACGACCCGGTCGGTCAGCACCTGGGCCAGCTCCAGCTCCGCCGTGGCGAAGTCGACGGCCTCGTCGGTACGGCCCAGCTCGATCAGCGAGACCACGGTGTGCAGCCGGTTCGCCGCCTCGTGGGCCTGGGAGCGCAGCGCCTCGCTGAACTTGCGCTCCGAGTCCAGCTCCCCGGAGAGCGACTGGAGTTCGGTGTGGTCGCGCAGGGTCACCACCGTGCCCCGGTGCTCGCCGCCGACCACCGGGCTGGTGTTGACGACGACGACCCGGTCGGCGGTCAGATGCACCTCGTCCACCCGGGGCTCGGAGGCCAGCAGCGCCCCGGTCAGCGGCGCGGGCAGCCCGAGATCGGCCACCGGGCGGCCGACGGCCGCGCCGTCCAGGCCCAGCAGCTCCCGCGCGCCGTCGTTGACCAGCGCGATCCTGCGCCGCCCGTCGAGCATCAGCAGCCCCTCACGCACCGCGTGCAGCGCGGCCTCGTGGTAGTCGTGCATCCGGCTCAGCTCGGTCGCGTTCATCCCGTGGGTGTGCCGCCGCAGCCGGGCGTTGATCACATAGGTGCCCGCGCCGCCGAGCGCCAGCGCCCCGCCCGCCACCGCGAGCAGCGCGGCGACCTGCTTGCGCATCTGCTCGCTGATCCGCTGGATGGTGATGCCCGCGCTGACCAGGCCGACCACCTCGCCGTCGGAGTAGACCGGGACCACCGTGCGGATGGAGGGGCCGAGCACCCCGAGGTGCTTCTCGCTGTAGGTCTCGCCGCGCAGCGCCTGCTCGGTGTGGCCCAGATACGCGCGGCCGATCTCCTCGGTCTCGGGGTGGGTCCAGCGGGTGCCGTCCGGGGCCATCACCACGACGAAGTTGACGCCCGCGGCGCGGCGCAGCCCCTCCGCGTACGGCTGGAGCGCCCGGGAGGGGTCGGCGGAGCCGGCCGCGGCGATCACCGAGGGGGAGCGGGCGACGGCGGTCGCGGTCGCGATGGTCTGGAGCCGGGCGGTCTCCTCGGCCTGGGAGCGGTCGGTGAGATAGGCGAAGAGGGCGCAGCCCGCCACCACCGCGGCGACCAGGACGACCTGCATCGCGAAGAGCTGTCCCGCGAGGCTGCGGGGGCGGGGTATGCGCATGGCTGACAGTCTGCCTGTCGCGTTTCGTATGAACGAAACGCACGTAAGGGTGACCGGGGTCACAAACGTGATGGATAGTCGCGGAACTCCATACGGGACATGGACCGGTTTTCACTTTTTGGTTTGAAGGAGGGACCCCGTGGCTGCTGAGGCAGGCAGAAGGGACCGTACGCACTATCTGTACATCGCCGTCATCGCGGCGGTGGTGCTCGGCATCACCGTGGGCTTCGTGGCACCGGGAGTCGCCGTCGAGCTGAAGCCCATCGGCACGGGGTTCGTCAATCTGATCAAGATGATGATCTCGCCGGTCATCTTCTGCACGATCGTGCTGGGCATCGGATCGGTGCGCAAGGCCGCGAAGGTCGGCGCGGTCGGCGGACTGGCGCTGGGCTACTTCCTGGTGATGTCGACGGTCGCGCTCGCGATCGGTCTGCTGGTCGGCAACTTCGTGGAGCCGGGTTCCGGTCTCCAGATCACCGAGGCCACCCGGGAGGCGGGCGGCAAGGCCGCCGAGGGCGCGGGCGGCGAGTCCACCGTGGACTTCCTGCTGGGGATCATCCCCACCACCATGGTCTCCGCCTTCACCGGCGGTGAGGTGCTCCAGACCCTGCTGGTCGCGCTGATGGCCGGATTCGCCCTTCAGGCGATGGGCGCGGCGGGGGAGCCGATCCTGCGCGGCATCGGGCACATCCAGCGGCTGGTCTTCCGTGTGCTGGCGATGATCATGTGGGTGGCTCCGATCGGCGCGTTCGGCGCGATCGCGGCCGTGGTGGGCGAGACCGGCATCGACGCCCTGAAGTCGCTCGCGGTCATCATGATCGGCTTCTATGTCACCTGCGCGCTCTTCGTGTTCGTGGTGCTGGGCGCGCTGCTGAAGCTGGTCGCCGGGGTCAATCTGATCGCGCTGCTGAAGTATCTGGGCCGTGAGTTCCTGCTGATCCTCTCCACCTCCTCGTCGGAGTCGGCGCTGCCGAGGCTCATCGCGAAGATGGAGCACATGGGTGTCAGCAAGCCGGTGGTGGGCATCACCGTTCCGACGGGGTACTCGTTCAACCTCGACGGCACCGCGATCTATCTGACGATGGCCTCGCTCTTCATCGCCAACGCGATGGGCGACCCGCTGAGCGCGTCCGAGCAGATCTCGCTGCTGATCTTCATGATCATCGCCTCCAAGGGCGCGGCGGGCGTCACGGGCGCCGGTCTGGCGACGCTCGCGGGCGGTCTTCAGTCGCACCGCCCCGAACTGGTCGACGGCGTCGGTCTGATCGTCGGCATCGACCGCTTCATGAGCGAGGCGCGGGCGCTGACCAACTTCGCGGGCAACGCGGTGGCGACCGTGCTGGTCGGCACCTGGACCAAGGAGATCGACAAGGCGCGGGTGGAGGAGGTCCTCGCCGGGCGGCTGCCGTTCGATGAGAAGACCCTGCTGGACGACGGGCACGGCGGGCCCGCCCCCGAGGCCCCGGACGCCGCCGCCGAGTCCGCGGCCGTGCCCTCGCAGCGCACGGAGACGGACACGGACACGGACGCGAAGGCCAGGGTCTGACACCTGGGCACCCGCGACGCCGGGACACCCGCGCCTCCCTCCCCTTCCCCCACTGGGGAGGGCGGGCGCGGGATTCCGCGTTTCCGGGGCCTTCGCGCCGCACCCCTTGGTCTTCGTGCCGCACCCCTTGACCCCCTTGACCTCAAGTCCGCTTGAGTTTCTACGGTCGTCCCATGAAGACCTACACGGAAGAGCAGTTGGCCACCCAGCCCATCGGCTACTGGAGCGGCGAGGCCTACCGCACGATCGTCGCCCGCATCCGCGCCGGGCTGGCCGAGGAGCGGCTCACCCAGCCGCACTGGTGGATCCTCAACCAGGCCGCCGCCCGCCCCGGCCACTGGGAGCGCGGACCGCTCGCCGACTGGCTGGTCACCTTCGACGACCAGGACACCGACTTCGGCGGAGTCTTCGACGATCTCGTGGACAGGGGCTGGCTCTCCGAGCCCGCGGAAGGCAGGCTGACCCTGACGGAGGCGGGAGCCGCCGGCCGCGCCCGGGCCGCCGTCCGGACGGCCGAGGCCACCCGGCAGATCCACGAGGGCATCAGCACCGAGGAGTACACCGCCGCGCTCAATGTGCTGCGCCGGATGATCGACAATCTGGGCGGCCGGAGCGATCTCCCCTGAGGAGCCAGGAGCTTGACACTTACCTTTTGGTAAGTACCTGACTTTTTAGTAGGTACTTGTGGCAACGGGTGCGCCGGGAAACGATGTTGGACATGGCAACGACCTCTGAGAAGACCTCTGTCACCGTTATCGGCCTCGGCGCGATGGGCAGCGCCCTGGCGGGCGCCTTCCTCACGGCGGGCCACCCCACCACCGTCTGGAACCGCACCCCGGGGAAGGGCGACGACCTGGCCGCCCGGGGCGCGACCGTCGCCGCCACCGCCGAGGAGGCCGTGCGCGCCGGCGAACTGGTCGTCGTCTGCGTCTTCGACTACGACGCCTCGGAGTCGGTCCTCGCCCCGCTCACCGACGCCCTCCAGGGCCGGGTCCTGGTCAATGTCACCTCCGACCTGCCGGAGCGCGCCCGTACCGCCGCCGCCTGGGCCGCGGAGCACTCGATCGCCTATCTCGACGGCGCGGTGATGGTCCCGACCCACGCCATCGGGGCCCCCGACTCGCTGCTCTTCTACGCGGGCTCCCGCGAGTCCTTCGAGCGGCACGAGTCCGCCCTGAAGGTGCTCGGCGGAAAGTCCGCCTACGTCGGCGAGGACGCGGGCCTGGCCGCCGTCTACGACCTGTCCCTGCTGGACTACTTCTACGGCGCGATCTCCGGCCTGGTGCACGGGCTCTCGCTGGCCGCGTCCGAGGGAGTGAAGGCCTCCGACGTCGCCCCGTACATGGGCACCATCACCCAGATCCTGCCGTGGGTGGTGGACGGCTCGGCCGCCAACATCGACGCGGGCGCCTACCCGGGCGCGCAGGCCAACCTCGGGGTGATGGCCGTCTCCGTCGACCACATCCTCCACACGGCGAAGGCCCGGGGGCTGGACGTGGCCCAGCTCGCGGGCATCAAGAAGATGACCGACCGGGCGATCGCGCTGGGCCACGCGGCCGATGACTGGTCCAGCACGCACGAGGCGCTCGTCAACCCCTGACCCCGCGCCCTTCCTTTCCTCCCTCCTTGCTCCTTGCCTTGACGCCGACGTCAAGGATTACGGTCGGCGGCATGCGAATCGGCGAGCTGGCGCGACGGGCCGGGACCACCACCCGGACCCTGCGCTACTACGAGGCACGCGGGCTGCTGCCCGCGCGGCGCGCGGTGAACGGCTACCGCGACTACGACGACGGCGATCTCCTGCTGGTCCAGCAGATCCGGACCCTGCGCGACTTCGGGTTCGAGCTGGAGGAGACCCGTCCGTTCGTGGAGTGTCTGCGCGCGGGCCATCCCGCGGGCGACTCCTGCCCCGCCTCGCTCGCCGTCTACCGGGCCAAGGTCGCCGAACTGGACGCGCTCATCGAGCGGCTCCGGTCCGTCCGCGCCCAGGTGGGAACGGAACTCGCCCGGGCCGAGGCGGAGTTCGCCGCCGGTCCGGTGCCACGGTGCCAATTCGGAGGGACGGAATGATGATCAAGACGGACGGGATCGCCGGAGTGACGGACACGGACTTCGGTACGGAGGTGCTGGGCGCGCCGCTCCCGGTGCTGGTCCAGTTCACCGCCGACTGGTGCGGACCCTGCCGCCAGTTGGCCCCGGTCCTCGGCGCGGTCGCCCGCGAGGAGGCCGGCCGGCTCAAGGTGGTCCAGCTCGACGTGGACGCCAACCCGGAGACGACGGTGCGGTACGGGGTGCTGTCGACGCCCACCCTGATGGTGTTCCGCGCGGGGGAGCCGGTGGCCTCGATGGTCGGTGCCCGGCCCCGGCGCAGACTGCTCCAGGAGCTGGACTCGGCGCTCAGCCGCTGAGCCCCGCGGTCCCGGTCCCGGTCCCGGTCCCGGTCCCGCTCCCCGTGGTCTCCGGGGCGCGCTCGAAGAGGCTGGGCACCGGGAAGTACGCCTCCAGGAAGGGTTCGAGCAGCTGCCGCTGCCCCTCCACCTCGTCGTCGGTGGAGATGGTGTCGTTGACGCAGAACGCCTGCCGGTTGCGGCGCGCCAGGAGCTGACCCAGCCGCCGGGCGGTGTCCGGGTGGGCCAGGTCGACATAGGCGTAACTGACCTGGCCCGGGACCGCCCGGGAGGTCTGGTAGGCGTAGTAGTGGTGGAAGGACGAGGCGATCGACAGATCGTCCAGGCTGCGGAAGCGGGCCGCCGCCGTGGCCCGGTGGCGGTCGGCGAAGACGGTCTCTATCTCCGCCAGCACACTGCGCCGCAGGGCGTAGGGGATGTGCTTCATCTTGTGCGTGATCACGGTCTGGAAGCGGGAGTCGAGCACCGTCCGGTTGTTCTTCCCGGCGGCGGAGACCGGCACGTCCTGATCGCCCGGGTCGCCCATGGGGATCAGCGCGGGGGAGGGGAAGAACTTGGTCAGCCCGTTCGCGTGGAAGAAGTCCTGCGGGGTGACCGGGCGGCCCAGGAACATGTCGTCGTTGAAGTAGAGGAAGTGTTCCGACAGGCCCTCGATGTGGTGGAGCTGGCTCTCGATCGCGTGCGAGTTGAAGGTCGGCAGCACACCGGGGTCGGTGAAGATCTCCTTGTGGCTCACCACCGTGAGACCCTCCATCGAGGTGTCCAGCCAGGACGGCGTCTGATCGTCGGTGACCAGGAAGATCCGGCGCACCCAGGGCGCGTTCTGCCGCAGTGAGCGCAGCGAGTAGCGCAGCTCGTCACGGCTGGCGAACCGGGCGGTGTTCGCCGCCTCCTCGTGGTACGGGCGGCCCTGGGCCAGCTCTCTCCGGCGCAGCCACTCGGGGTCCTGCCCGTCGACCCAGGTGTAGACGACATCGATGGGGAAGCGGATGTCGTCGGGCCGGGGCGAGGCGAACTCCCGGCGGGTGCGCACGAGCGGGAGTGCCGCGCCGGGCGCGGCGAGCCGGGTGAAGAGCGCCCCGGACTCCCAGACCGGGGCGTCCGCGACCGGCACCTCGTCGGCCACCGGCTGGGGCCGGGGTGCGCGGAGGCGGCCCTCCTCCTCGGTCCAGAACTCGATGTCGCAGCCGTACTTGGGGCCGAGTGTCAGCCGTCCCGTCGGATCGCTGCGGTACCAGGTCATCCGGATCACCCCGGCCGTCGCCAGCCGCCGCCAGGTGGCGGGGGCGAACCCCGGTGCGGACTCGCGCGGGGTCGCCGTGCGGCCGTCCATGGCGGAGACATAGCCGGGCAGCCGCTCGCAGAGCCCGGCCAGCGCCGTGCAGGTCCGCGCGCGCTCCTTCGCGGGTACGGCGATCACCGCCGAGTCATTGCGCCGCCCCCGTACCCAGAAGTAGTCCACCCCCGCGCCGTCCAGCGCCTCGCAGACCGCCGCCGCGTTGTCGTTGCGTGCCTGGAGAGGGGTGAGGCCCGCACCGGTGAGCAGCACCTTCGGCACTCCGCGCACCCTGCCGACGCGCCGGCCCGCGCCGAGCAGCGGACGCGGGTGCCGCCGTATCTCCCGCTCGGCGCGGGCGGTGCTCAGCCCGGGGCCGACGCTCGGCCAGACGGAGAGGAGCTGCTTGGTCTGCGAGCGGACCTCCCGGGAGACCACGCGCGCCACTCCCCGGCGCACCCGCACCGGCAGGGCCCGGCGATATGCCGTGACCGGCCAGGACGATTCGGGATTGCTCCGGGCGAGCCGCTCCGCGGTGCGAACGGTCTTCGGCACCGCCCCGGCTCCCGGTGCTGGCTGCTCTTTGTGGCGCATACGACCTCTTCGGGATGGAAGTGTTCATAGCGGGGCCTTCTGTGGCACCGCGTCGCACCTTTGATGCCCGGCGGCCCGGAATGGTTGTAGAGCGGTTTCGCGCTCCGTGGGGCCGGGGCCTGTGCGGCGGGTCGCCGGGGCGTGGGTGAAGCCCTTCGGGTCGCCGCTGTCAACACGGGCTTCCCTCAAGCGAGTTGGCGGGCCAAGAGTGTCGCTGGGCCGGTGCGCGGGGGAGTGACCGGCGGCTCCCGGGGCCCGCCGCCGCGAGCGGTTATCACCGCGTGACGGCCTCGCCGGTGCGGGTGCGGGCCCGCCGGGCCTGGCCGTCGAAGTGCCCGTATGAGGGCATGAAAATAGCCCCACCGAATTGACGGAAGGGCCTGCGCTCTGAGTATATTTGACGTTTCCATGTCTGCCTGAATAAAGAACATGGAAACACTCACTGGTTACACCATAACGCTTCTGGAGCTGAATTGTCAACCGTGGAATTGCAGGGCGAACAGCGATTCGTCTCCCTTCTCTATCAGCGCCTCGACGCGCTCCGCGAGCGGGCCGAGAACGCCGTGCGCACCACGGCCGCGCGGACCGGCACCGGCCGCCAGGCCCGGGTGGAGCGGGATGTGAGCATGGCCGAGTACGCCGGACACCTCACCGCGCTCAACGCGGTCGACTCCGGACTCTGCTTCGGCCGGCTCGACATGCGCGACGGGGCCCGCCACCACATCGGCCGCATCGGAATCCGGGAGGACGACGCGGAGCGGACCCCTCTGCTCGTCGACTGGCGGGCGCCCGTCGCCCGCCCCTTCTACCTCGCCACCGGATACGAGCCGATGGGGCTGCGCCGACGCCGTCACATCACCACCGAGGGGCGCACCGTCACCGCGCTCCACGACGAGATCCTCGATCTCGGCGACGCCACCCGCACCGGGCACGAGGACCCCGGCGGCGACGCCGTCCTCCTCGCCGCGCTCGGGGCGGCCCGCACCGGGCGGATGGCCGACATCGTCCAGACCATCCAGGCCGAGCAGGACCGCGTCATCCGCGCCCCGCGCCACGGCGTCCTCGTCGTCGAGGGCGGCCCGGGCACCGGCAAGACCGCCGTCGCGCTGCACCGCGCCGCGTACCTCCTCTACGCGCACCGGGAGCAGCTCGCCCGGCGCGCCGTCCTCATCGTCGGCCCCAACCCCGCCTTCCTCGGCTACATCGGCGAGGTGCTGCCCTCGCTCGGCGAGACCGGTGTGCTGCTCGCCACCATGGCCGAGCTGTTCCCCGGCGTACGGGCCACCGGCACGGACACCCCGGCCGCCGCCGAGGTGAAGGGCCGCGCCGCCATGGCCGAGGTGCTCGCCCGCGCCCTCGCCGACCGGCAGACCCTCCCGGAGACCGTGCCCGACCTCGACTTCGAGGACACCGGGACGGTGCCCGAAGCCGCCCTGGAGATCGACCACGAGCAGTACGGCACCCTTCTGCTGCACCGCGAGATGGCGTACGAGGCCCGCGACCGCGCCCGGTCCACCGGGCTGCCGCACAATCTCGCCCGCCCCCACTTCGCCTTCCGGATCATCGACGCCCTCACCCGGCAGCTCGCCGACCGCATCGGCGCGGACCCCTACGGCGGTCCCAACCTGCTGGGCCCCGACGATCTCGCCCAGCTCGGCAAGGAGATCGCCACCAGCGCCGACGTCCATGCCGCCATCGAGGAGCTGTGGCCCGTCCTCACCCCCGAACAGCTCGTCGCGGGGCTGCTCGCCGAGCCGGAGCGGCAGCTTCCGGAGCGGGACGCGGCGCTGATCCGCCGTGCCTCCGGCGAGTGGACCACCGCCGACGTCCCCCTTCTGGACGAGGCCGCCGAACTCCTCGGCACGGACGACAGCGCCGAGCGCGCCGCCGCCGAGGCCGAACGCCAGGAGCGGATCGCCTACGCGCAGGGCGTCCTCGATCTCTCCGAGGGCTCCCAGACCTATGAGTTCGAGGACGAGGAGTCCGAGCTGCTCGCCGCGCACGACGTCATCGACGCCGAGCGGATGGCCGAACGCCACGACGAGGCCGACCACCGCACCGCCGCCGAACGGGCCGCCGCCGACCGCACCTGGGCCTTCGGGCACATCATCGTGGACGAGGCGCAGGAGCTGTCCGCGATGGCGTGGCGGCTGCTGATGCGCCGCTGCCCGACCCGGTCGATGACCCTGGTCGGCGACCCGGCCCAGACCGGGGACGCCGCCGGGCTCGGCTCCTGGGAGAAGATCCTCCAGCCGTACGTCGGCGACCGCTGGCGGCTCGCCAGACTCGGCGTCAACTACCGCACCCCCGCCGAGATCATGGAGCTGGCCGCCGCCGTGCTCCGGGCGAACCGGCCCGGCTTCGAGCCGCCGCGCTCGGTCCGCTCCACCGGCGTCCCGCCCCGCGCCGAGCGCGCCGAGCCGGCCGCCCGGCTCGCCGAGACGGTGCTCGCGGCCGTCGCCCGCGAGCGCTCCGACGACGCCCGCCTCGCGGTCATCGCCCCGGCCGGGCTGCACGGCGGACTGGCCGCCCTCCAGGGCCCCGTCGACCTCACCCGCGATGTCGTCCTGCTCGAACCCCGGCAGGCCAAGGGCCTGGAGTTCGACTCCGTCATCGTGGTCGAACCCGCGCTCTTCGGAGCCAGCGACCTCTATGTGGCGCTGACCCGCGCCACCCAGCGGCTGACCGTCGTCCACACCGGCGAACTACCCGAAGCGCTCAGGCCCTGAGCGGCGCTCACACCGGCCGCAGCCACACCGTCGCCAGCGGCGGCAGCGTCAGCCGTACCGAGGTGCCCTGGCCGTGGCTCGCCACCGGCTCCGACTTCAGCGGATCCGCGCCGCCGCCCACCCCGCCGCCGCCGTACCGCGCCGCGTCGGTGTTCAGGATCTCCTCCCAGCAGGCCGGGGAGCCCGGCACACCCAGCCGGTAATCCTCGCGGACCACCGGCGAGAAATTGCTCACCGACAGCACCGGCGCGCCAAAGGCGTCGAAGCGCAGAAAGGCGAAGACATTGTCGTCGGCGGCGTCGCCCGCCACCCAGGAGAAACCCTCGGGGACGCAGTCGCGCTGCCAGAGCGCCGGAGTCGCCCCGTACACCGCGTTGAGATCGCGGACCAGCAGCCGGACGCCCCGGTGGTCCGGCTCCGCCGCGTAGGACGGATCCAGCAGCCACCAGTCCGGGCCGTGCCCCTCCGACCACTCCGCCCCCTGGGCGAACTCCTGCCCCATGAAGAGCAGTTGTTTGCCCGGATGAGCCCACATGAAGCCCAGATACGCCCGGTGATTGGCGCGCCGCTGCCACCAGTCGCCGGGCATCTTGCTCACCAGCGACCGCTTTCCGTGCACCACCTCGTCGTGCGAGATCGGCAGCAGATAGTTCTCGCTGTACGCGTACACCATCGAGAAGGTCATCTCGTGGTGGTGGAATCTGCGGTGCACCGGCTCGTGCGCCGCGTACCCCAGCGAATCGTGCATCCACCCCATGTTCCACTTCAGCCCGAACCCCAGACCGCCGAAGCCGCCGGGCCCCACATGGTGGGTGGCCCGGGTGACCCCGTCCCAGGCGGTGGACTCCTCGGCGATCGTCACCACGCCCGGACAGCGCCGGTAGACCGTGGCGTTCATCTCCTGGAGGAAGGCCACCGCGTCCAGATTCTCCCGGCCGCCGTGCTCATTGGGCGTCCAGCCGCCCTCCTCGCGCGAGTAGTCCAGATAGAGCATCGAGGCGACGGCGTCCACCCGCAGCCCGTCGATGTGGAACTGCTCGCACCAGTAGACGGCGTTGGCCACCAGGAAATTGCGCACCTCCGCGCGGCCGTAGTCGAACTCCAGCGTGCCCCAGTCGGGATGGTCGGCCCGGGAGGGGTCCTCCGGCTCGTACAGCGGACGGCCGTCGAAGCGGGCGAGCGCCCAGTCGTCGCGCGGGAAGTGGGCCGGCACCCAGTCCATGATCACGCCGATGCCCGCCCGGTGCAGCGCGTCGACCAGATGGCGGAAGTCGTCCGGGGTGCCCATCCGCGAGGTGGGCGCGTAGAAGCCGGTCACCTGGTACCCCCAGGAGCCGCCGAACGGATGCTCGGTGACCGGCATCAGCTCCACATGGGTGAAGCCCAGATCCTTCACGTACGAGGGGAGCTGCCGGGCCAGCTCCCGATAGCCCAGCCCCGGCCGCCAGGAGGCCAGATGCACCTCGTACACCGAGAAGGGCGACTCGTGGACGGGGAGATCGCCCCGGTGCGCCATCCACTCCTGATCCCGCCACACATGGTGCGACTCGGTCACCACGGAGGCGGTCGCGGGCGGCACCTCCGTGCGGCGCGCCATCGGGTCCGCGCGCAGGGTGTGCGAGCCGTCCGGGCGCATGATCTGGAACTTGTAGAGCGTGCCGTCCCCGATCCCCGGCACGAACAGCTCCCACACCCCCGAGGAGCCCAGCGACCGCATGGGGAAGCCGGTGCCGTCCCAGTAGGTGAAGTCGCCGGTGACGCGCACCCCGAGCGCGTTGGGGGCCCACACGGTGAACCGGGTGCCCGCCACGCCCTGATGGGTCATCGGGTGCGCGCCCAGCGCCCGCCACAGCTCCTCGTGGCGGCCCTCGCCGATCAGATGCAGATCGAGTTCGCCGAGGGCGGGCAGGAAGCGGTACGGGTCGTGCGCCTCGGCCCCCGGCGCGTCCTCGCCCTCCTCGCCCTCCTCGCCGTAGGCCACGAGCAGCCGGTACCCGGGGTCGGTCCCCGGCGGCAGCACCCCGGAGAAGAGCCCGTCGCCCTCGTCGCACAGCTTCACCCGGGCCCCGTCCGGGACCCCGTCCGCGACCACGGTCACGGCCCGGGCGCTGGGGCGCAGCACCCGTACCGCCAGGCCGCCGGGCTCGGGGTGCGCGCCGAGGAGGGAGTGGGGGTCGTGGTGGCCCCCGCTCAGCAGCCGGTGCCGCTCGCCCGGGTCGAGCGGCCGGGCCGGGCGCGGCTCCGGGCGCGGCTCCCGGCCGCCGCCGGAGCGGGGCCGGGGCCTGGGCCGCCGGGCGGCGGTGGAGGGGGCGGGGGACGGGGGGCGGGCGGTCACGGGTCTCCTCGGCGGTGCGGTGGTACGCGGTGTCCGGCGCGCTTGTTCGGCTTCGGGCTTCGGGCTTCGGGCTTCGGCTTTTGCTTCGAGCTTCGAGCTTCAGCGCGCGGGCGGTCGGAGCGGTGCGGCGGCGAGCCGGTCGATGGCCGCCATCGGCACCGGCAGCCAGTCGGGGCGGTGCCGGGCCTCGTAGACGGCCTCGTACACGGCTTTGTCCGTCTCGTACGCGCGCAGCAGCTCGGGTTCCTCGCGGGGGTCGGATCCCGCGGCCTCGGCGTACCCCTCGCAGTAGGCGGCCCGGCAGCGCTCGGCCCAGTCCGGGTTCCACGGCCGGTGGGTGCGGGCCGCGTAGTCGAAGGAGCGGAGTATTCCGGCGATGTCCCGGACCGGGGGCTGCGGCCGGCGGCGCTCGTTCAGCGGGCGGGCGGGCTCGCCCTCGAAGTCGATCAGCGACCAACGGTCCCCGCCGCCCGGGGCCCCGGCCCCCGGCGGGGGGGCCTGGTGGAGCGCCTGGCCCAGATGGAGATCGCCGTGCACCCGCTGGGCCCGCCAGCCGCGCCCCGCGTGCCCGAGACCGGCGATCGCGTCGAAGGCGGCCCGCAGCCGGGGCGCGTACGGCCCCAGCGCGGGCACCGCCCGCGCGGCCTCGTCCAGCCTGCGGTTCATCGCCCGGGCCAGCCGCTCGGTGTGCGGGCGGCGCAGCTCCACGGTGGGCAGTCCGTCCGCGAGCGCGGTGTGCACCTCGGCGGTGACCCGGCCCAGCGCCCGGGCCTCATCGGTGAAGGGCGAGCCCGCCGCCAGCGCGTCCAGCGCGAGGACCCAGCCGTCCCGGGAGCCGCGCAGAAACGGCTGGAGCACACCCAGGGTGTACGGCAGCGGGTCGGCCGACTCGTACCAGGCCACGGGGGTCGGCACCCGGGCGCAGCCGGCCCTGGCCAGTGCCAGCGGAAGTTCCAGATCGGGGTTGGGGCCGGGCTGGACGCGCCGGAAGAATTTGAGGATGTACGCGTCCCCGTAGACCAGGGAGGAGTTGGACTGCTCGGCCTCCAGCGGTCTGGCCCGCAGCCCGCCGGGGACGGCGGGGGCGCCGTCGAAGCGGTCGAAGCGCAGCGCCCCGGAGCTGCCGGGGGTCCGCAGCCGCTCCAGGATCAGTTCCGCGAGCCGGGGGTCGCGCAGCCCCTCGTACACGGTCCGTCCGGCGAGCGGTCCGTCCGCCGGGCGGCCGATGAGCGCGGGGGCCAGCGGCGGCGGCAGGGTGTGGCGTACGCCCAGCAGGAGCTGGTAGCAGTCCCGCGCGGAGGTCCCGGCGGCGGGGCGGCGGACGCCGAGCAGCAGATGGAGGAGTCCGGGCCCCGGGCCGGTGAGCGGCAGCAGCTCGGTGGCCGAGACCAGGGAGAAGCCGGTGACGAGCTGTCCCTTCCCGGCGAACCAGCGCTGGCGCGGCAGCCAGCCGTGCAGCAGTGGGGCGAGGGACGGGAGAAGACCGGCGGACGTCCGGATGGATGCAGCCTCCGGCATGGGATCGCGTCCTTTCCCCGGGTGTGCGCCTCTTGCGATTAATGCGCAGAGTGTCCCGGATTGTGACGTTTCCTGTCCGGCGGCGCGCGGGGATGCCGGGCGAGTCCCCCGGTGCGGGACGGTGGGGGCCGTCCCGTGCGGGGTGTGTCCCGGGTCCGTCGCGGCGCCGGGCCCGGGGCGTGCCGGCAGGGGGACGGAAGCCCCCCGCCCGGTCCTCAGGCCGTCGCGGCGCTCTTTCTGAGGCGGAACCAGTAGAAGCCGTGACCGGCCAGGGTGAGCAGATAGGGCCACTGGCCGACCGGCGGGAAGCGCACCTGGCCGATCAGCTCGACGGGGTGACGGCCGGTGAACTGCCGCAGATCCAGCTCGGTGGGCTGGGCGAACCGGGAGAAGTTGTGGACGCACATCACCAGGTCGTCCTTGTGCTCCCGGGTGAAGGCCAGCACAGCGGGGTTGGAGGAGGGCAGTTCGCTGTACGAGCCGAGTCCGAAGGCCGGGTTCTGCTTACGGATCTCGATCATCCGCCGGGTCCAGTGCAGCAGCGACGAGGGGCTGGTCATCGACGCCTCGACATTGGTGACCTGGTAGCCGTAGACGGGGTCCATGATGGTCGGCAGATACAGCCGTCCGGGGTCGCAGGAGGAGAATCCCGCGTTCCGGTCGGGTGTCCACTGCATCGGGGTGCGGACCGCGTCCCGGTCGCCCAGCCAGATGTTGTCGCCCATCCCGATCTCGTCGCCGTAGTAGAGGATCGGCGAGCCGGGCAGGGAGAGCAGCAGCGCGGTGAACAGCTCGATCTGATTGCGGTCGTTGTCCAGCAGCGGGGCGAGCCGGCGGCGGATGCCGATATTGGCCCGCATACGCGGATCCTTGGCGTACTCCGCGTACATGTAGTCGCGCTCCTCGTCGGTGACCATCTCCAGGGTCAGCTCGTCGTGGTTGCGCAGAAAGACCCCCCACTGACAGCCGGCGGGGATCGTCGGGGTCTTGGCGAGGATCTCCGAGACCGGATGGCGCGACTCCCGGCGCACCGCCATGAAGATGCGGGGCATCACCGGGAAGTGGAACGCCATGTGGCACTCGTCGCCGTCGGCCCGGAAGTCGCCGAAGTAGTCGACCACGTCCTCCGGCCACTGATTGGCCTCGGCGAGGAGCACCGTGTCGGGGTAGTGGGCGTCGATCTCCTTGCGGACCCGGCGGAGGAAGGAGTGGGTGGCCGGGAGGTTCTCGCAGTTGGTGCCGTCCTCCTGGTAGAGATAGGGCACGGCGTCCAGCCGGAAGCCGTCGATGCCCAGATCCAGCCAGAAGCGCAGCGCCGAGACGATCTCCTCCTGGACCGCCGGGTTCTCGTAGTTGAGATCCGGCTGGTGCGAGAAGAAGCGGTGCCAGTAGTACTGCTTGCGCACCGGGTCGAAGGTCCAGTTGGACGTCTCGGTGTCGACGAAGATGATCCGGGCCTCCGGATACCGTTTGTCGTCGTCGGCCCAGACGTAGTAGTCCCCGTACGGCCCGTCGGGGTTGCTGCGGGACTGGAGGAACCACTCGTGCTGATCGCTGGTGTGGTTCATGACGAAGTCGATGATCACGCGCATGCCGCGCTGATGGGCGGCGTCCACGAAGTCCACGAAGTCGGCGAGATCGCCGAACTCCGGCAGTACCGAGGTGTAGTCCGAGACGTCGTAACCGCCGTCCCGGAGCGGTGACTTGAAGAACGGCGGCAGCCACAGACAGTCGACGCCCAGCCATTGGAGGTAGTCGAGCCTGGCGGTGATGCCCTTGAGATCTCCGACGCCGTCGCCGTTGCTGTCCTGGAAGGACCGCACGAGGACTTCGTAGAAGACCGCCCGCTTGAACCAGTCGGGATCGCGGTCCTTGGCGGGGGTGTCCTCGAACAGGTCGTGGACGGGTTCATTGACGATCATGATGTGGGTGACCCTCCGATCGGCGGGGACGGTCGCAGAACCACGATGTGCGCGGGCGAGCGCCCCGGCTTCAGACGCACATACGCGGATCTGCCCCAGTGATAGGTCTCGCCGGTGAGCTCGTCGCGCACCGGCGCGGTCTCGTGCCAGGCGAGGCCGAGTCGCGGCATGTCCAACGAGACCATGGCCTCGTGGGTGTGGTGGGGGTCCAGGTTCACGACCACGACGACGGTGTTCGAGCCGCAGCGCTTTGAATACGCGATGACGGCCTCGTCGTCGGTCCGGTGGAAGCAGAGGTCGCGCAGTTGCTGGAGCGCCGGATTGCGCCGTCTGATCCGGTTGAGAGCGGTGATCAGAGGGGTGATGGTGCGCCCCGTGCGCTCGGCGGCCTCCCAGTCGCGCGGGCGCAGCTCGTACTTCTCCGAGTGCGCGTACTCCTCGCCGCCCGCCCCGGCCGGGGTGTTCTCGCACAGCTCGTACCCGGCGTACATCCCCCAGCTCGGCGAGAGGGTGGCGGCCAGCACCGCGCGCGCCTCGAAGGCGGGACGGCCGCCGTGCTGAAGATGGGCGGGCAGGATGTCGGGGGTGTTCACGAAGAAGTTGGGACGCATGTACGAGGCCGACTCGCCCGCCAGCTCGGTGAGGTACTCCGTCAGCTCCTGCTTCCCGGTGCGCCAGGTGAAGTAGGTGTACGACTGCTGGAAGCCGACGGCGGCCAGCGCCCGCATCATCGCCGGCCGGGTGAACGCCTCCGCCAGGAAGATCACGTCCGGATCGGTGCGGTTGATCTCGGCGATCACCCGCTCCCAGAAGACGACCGGTTTGGTGTGCGGATTGTCGACCCGGAAGATCCGGACGTCCCGCGCCATCCAGAAGCGCAGCAGCCGCACCGCCTCGCCGACCAGTCCGCGCATGTCCTCGTCGAAGGCGACGGGATAGATGTCCTGGTACTTCTTGGGCGGGTTCTCGGCATGGGCGATGCTGCCGTCGGCGCGTCTGCGGAACCACTCGGGGTGCTCGCGCACCCAGGGGTGGTCGGGGGAGCACTGGAGCGCGAAATCGAGGGCGACCTCCATCCGCAGGGCGCGGGCGGTCGCCACGAAGTGGTCGAAGTCCGCGAAGGAGCCCAGATCGGGGTGGAGCGCGTCATGGCCGCCCGCCGGGGAGCCGATCGCCCAGGGCACGCCCACATCGTGCGGGCCCGCCGAGAGGGAGTTGTCGGGGCCCTTGCGGAAGGTGGTGCCGATGGGGTGGACGGGCGGCAGATAGACCACGTCGAAGCCCATGGCGGCGACGGCGGGCAGCCGCTCGGCGGCGGTGCGGAAGGTGCCGGACACCGGCGGTCCGCCCGGGGTGAGGACCGCCCCCTCGGAGCGGGGGAAGAGTTCGTACCAGGATCCGTACAACGCGCGGCGGCGCTCCACGCGCAGCGGCAACGGGCGCGAGACGGTCACCAGTTCGCGCAGCGGATGGCGGGCGAGCGCGCCCGCCGCGTCGGGGGCGAGGGCGGCGGCGAGCCGGGCGGCGGGCGGGCGGCCGGGGTCCCGCAGGGCGTCTGCGGCGGCGAGCACCGCCTCGCGGCCGTCGCGCTTGGGCACGCCCTCGGCCGCCCGCTCGTACAGCAGCGCCCCCTCCGCGAGCGTCAGCGCGGTGTCGACGCCCGCCGGGATCTTGATCCGGGCGGTCCGGAGCCAGCTTGTCACCGGATCGCTCCAGGCCTCGACGGCGAAGGTCCAGCGGCCCTCGGCGTCCGGTGTGATCTCCGCGCTCCAGCGGTCGGTGCCGGGGGCCTCCTCCCGCATCGGGGTCCAGGGCCCCGGGCGGCCCCCCGGGTCGCGCAGCACCACATTGGCGGCGACGGCCTCGTGCCCCTCCCGGAAGACGGTGGCGCCGACCCGGAAGGTCTCGCCGACGACCGCTTTCGCGGGTCTCCTCCCGCAGTCGATTTGGGGGCTGACATCCAGGACGGGAATGCGACCGATCATGGGCTCACCTGAGGGCTGTACGGGTGGGGCGGGGTGAGGAGAATGTCGTTGTTTGAACGGTTTACCCGATATTTGTAACCGCTTGGTCGGCGGTTGACGGCCCGCCAGGCACGGCCGCTCCCGTACGCGTCACCCGGGTGGGCGGAAACGGCGGGCGGACTGGGCCGAATGACACCGGTGTCGCCGGTGTCGCCGGTGGTGCCGGTGCCACCGGGGGCGGGCGGTCGGTCCCGCGCCCGGTGTACGCGCTACGCGCCCCAGCTGGGCTCGTCGTCGCGGCGGCGCATCCCTGTCCCTCCGTTCGCGGCCGTCCCTCCCGTCCGGCGGCGGCTCGCGGCTCGCGGGCTCGCGGCTTTGGCGGATCGGTCGGCGAGCCGGGCGGGAGATTGAAGGATTGTCCAACGGATCCCGCGAAGACCTTCGACTTCCGGCCACCCGCCGTCCCTCCCGTCCCCTCTGCCCCCTCTGCCCCTCCCTGTCCTCCTCCGGTCACCGGGTGACGCGGAGACGCGCACACCGCCGTGCGTCCCCTCGGATGCGCGCCTCCCCTGCGAAGGTGGGACCCGTGAAGGCCATTCGTCGATTCACCGTCCGTCCCGTCCTCCCCGAGCCCCTCCGCCCACTCAGCGATCTCGCCCGCAATCTCCGCTGGTCCTGGCATCCCGAGACCCGTGAACTCTTCCAGGCCGTCGATCCCGACGGATGGCGGGCGGCCGGAGCCGACCCGGTACGGCTGCTCGGCTCCGTCTCCGCCGCCCGGCTGGCCGAACTCGCCGAGGACCGGCGCTTTCTGCGCCGGCTGACCGCCGCCGCCGCCGACCTGGACGACTATCTGCACGGCCGCAGGTGGTACCAGACCCACGACCCGGCGGCCACCGCCGCCGACGCCCCGCCCTTCCCCTCCGCCGTCGCCTACTTCTCCCCCGAGTTCGGCGTCACCGCCGCCCTCCCGCAGTACTCCGGCGGCCTCGGCATCCTCGCCGGGGACCACCTCAAGGCCGCCAGCGACCTCGGCGTGCCGCTCATCGGCGTGGGCCTGCTCTACCGCCACGGCTACTTCCGCCAGTCGCTCTCCCCCGAGGGCTGGCAGCTGGAGCACTATCCGGTGCTCGACCCCAACGAACTCCCCGTCACCCTCATGCGGGAGGCGGACGGCACCCCCGCCCAGGTCTCACTGGCCCTGCCCGCCGGGCGATCGCTCCGCGCCCACATCTGGATCGCCCGGGTCGGCCGGGTCCCCCTGCTGATGCTCGACTCCGACGTCGAGGAGAACGAGAGCGGCGAACGCGAGGTCACCGACCGGCTCTACGGCGGCGGCAGCGAACACCGGCTGCTCCAGGAGATGCTGCTGGGCATCGGCGGCGTACGGGCCGTCCGGGCGTACTGCCGGCTCACCGGCCACCGAGCCCCCGAGGTCTTCCACACCAACGAGGGCCACGCGGGCTTCCTCGGCCTGGAGCGCATCCGCGAACTCGGCCAAGGCGATGACGCACTGGAGTTCGACGCCGCCCTCGAAGCGGTCCGCGCCGGAACCGTCTTCACCACCCACACCCCCGTGCCCGCCGGAATCGACCGCTTCGACCGCGAACTGGTCGCCCGCCACTTCGGCGAACGCGCCGAACTCCCCACCGTCCCCGTCGAGAAGATCCTCCGCCTCGGCAGGGAGGACTACCCCGGCGGCGAACCCCACCTCTTCAACATGGCCGCCATGGGACTGCGCCTCGCCCAGCGCGCCAACGGCGTCTCCACCCTCCACGGAGCCGTCAGCCGGGGCATGTTCGCTGGCCTCTGGCCCGGCTTCGACCCCGAAGAAGTGCCCATCACCTCCATCACCAACGGCGTCCACGCCCCCACCTGGATCGCCCCCGAGGTCTTCCGCCTCGGCGCGCGCCAGATCGGCGCGGGGCGCGCCGAGGACGCCCTCACCGTCGGCGGCTCCGACCTCTGGAACGCCGTGGGGAAGATCCCCGACACCGAGATCTGGGAACTCCGCCGCGAACTGCGCGAACAGCTCGTCGGCGAGGTGCGCTCCCGGCTCCGCGCCTCCTGGCGGCAGCGCGGCGCGGGCGCGGCCGAGCTGGGCTGGGTGGACGGCGTCCTCGACCCCGGCATCCTCACCATCGGCTTCGCCCGCCGGGTCCCCTCGTACAAACGGCTCACCCTCATGCTCCGCGACCCCGACCGGCTGCGGGAACTGCTGCTCCACCCCACCCGCCCGGTGCAGATCGTCGTGGCGGGCAAGGCGCACCCCGCCGACGACGGCGGCAAACGCCTCGTACAGGAGCTGGTCCGCTTCGCCGACGACCCCCGGGTGCGGCACCGGATCGTCTTTCTGCCCGACTACGGCATGGGCATGGCGCAGAAGCTCTACCCCGGCTGCGACGTCTGGCTCAACAACCCGCTCCGCCCGCTGGAGGCCTGCGGCACCAGCGGAATGAAGTCCGCCCTCAACGGCGGCCTCAATCTCTCCGTACTCGACGGCTGGTGGGACGAGTGGTACGAGCCCGACTACGGCTGGGCGATCCCCACCGCCGACGGCTCCGCCACCGCCGAGACCCGCCGCGACGAACTGGAGGCGGCCGCCCTCTACGAGCTGATCGAGAACCGCGTCGCGCCCCGCTTCTACGAGCGGGGCCCCCAGGGGCTGCCCCACCGCTGGATCGAGATGGTCCGCCACACCCTGGCCACCCTCGCCCCCAAGGTGCTGGCGGGCCGGATGGTCCGGGAGTACGTCGAGCGCCTCTACGCCCCCGCCGCCCGCGCCCACCGCTCACTCGACCCGGAGACCGCCCGCGAGGTCGCCTCCTGGAAGTCCCGCGTCCGCGCGGCCTGGCCCCAGGTCGCCGTCGACCACGTCGAGACCCTGGAACAGCCCCCCGCCGACGGCACCGCCGAACTCGGCGCGACCCTCGCCCTGCGCGCCCGGGTCGCCCTCGGCGAACTCCACCCCGACGACGTCGAGGTCCAGGCCGTGGCCGGCCGGGTCGACGGCCACGACATCATCGCCGAAGCCCACACCTCCCCCCTCAAGGAGTCCGGCGGCCCCGACCTCGACGGCCACCGCCTCTTCGAGGGCACCCTCTCCCTCGACCGCACCGGCCCCTTCGGCTACACCGTCCGCGTCCTCCCCACCCACCCCCTCCTCGCCACCAGCGCCGACCTCGGCCTGGTCGCCCTCCCCGGCGAGACGACGGGCGAGGGGGCGGGCCCGCCACCGGCCCGGTGAGCGGGGGCGGCCGTCGGCCGACGGCCGCCCCTCGCCTACGCCTTGGCCGTGGGGCGGGACAGGGCGACTCGGGCGGTGAACAGGACGGTGAGCAGGCCCAGTCCGACCGAGCCGCCCAGGACCCCGGCCACCAGACCGACGGAGAGCGGCGGGACGGCCGATCCGGTCAGCGCCAGGGAGGCCGGCACCAGGACGGCCGCGCAGACCAGGGCCCCGAGGGCGACCGCGAGCGCGACCGTGATGCCCGCCTCCCAGAGCATCGCCCGCAGCACCTGGCGGCGGGTCGCCCCGATCAGCCGGAGGGCGGCGAACTCCTGGCTCCGCTCCATGGTGGACATCGCGAGCGTGTTGACGACCGCGATCGCCGTGAAGGAACCGATCATCGCGAGCAGCAGCAGTGTGATCGAGCCCGAGGACTTCCGCCGGTCCTCGACGGCCCGGTCGTAGGAGGCCCGGTCGGTCACCCGGGCCATGGGATACCGGTCGGTGAGGGCGTCGAGCCGCTCCCGTACGGCCCCGGGGTCCTCGGTCGGCGCGGTACGCAGCAGTACGGTGTCGTCCAGGGGCGCCGGGGTGTGCGGCGCGGCGAGACCGCGCGGCAGCAGGACATCGGCGAATCCCCGGTCGCGGGCGTAGACGGCCGCGACCCGCAGGCGCGACCGGGTGCCGTCCTCCCAGGAGACGGTGATCCGGTCCCCCACGGCCGCGCCGAGCTCACCGGCGGATTCCTCGCCCAGGGCGATCGACGGGCCGCGCAGACGGTCCAGCGACCCGGCGCGCACATCCAGGTCCAGCAGGGCCGGCAGATCCCGCTCGGCCACCGCGTACCCGGGGCCGTCGTGAGTCCGTGTCCCGCCGTCGCCGTCGCCGCCGTCCTCGCTGTTCGCCGAGAGGGCCGCGTGCAGGGGCATCAGCCCCGTGGCCGCCGTGATCCCGGGGAGGCGGCGGGCCTCGGCGGCGTACCGCCCGGGCAGTCCGATGCCGGAGCTCTCGACCACATGGTCGGCCCGGAGCCGCTGGCTGTTCCTGGTCTCGGCGGCCTCCGCCTTGAGCGTGGGGACGGCCGTGAGGGTGACCGTGAAGGAGATGGCCAGGACGAAGGGTGTCACCGCGGCGGCCAGCCGGCGGTACTGCGCGCGGGTGCCCGTGCCCGCGAGAAAACCGCCGACGGGGAAGAGCCGGGCGATCGGTGCGCCGAGGACGACGCTGCCGACGCGGCCCAGGACGGGACCCAGCAGAGCGACACCGATCATCAGAAGCATCAGCATGCTCTCCACGTCGCCCGCTCCGTCCTGGTCCCGGTCGCGCGCGATCGAGAACAGGGGAACCCCGGCGGCGGCCACGACGGCGACCCCCGCGAGCACGCGCGCGTACCCGGGGCGCGGGGACGGGGCCGCGGCCTCGCGCAGCACCTGGGTGGGGTGGATCCGGGAGGCCCGCCGGGCGGAGACCAGGACCGCGAGCTGGGCGGCCACGATGCCCAGAGCCAGCACCGACAGCAGGGCCGTCGGCCCGACCCGCAGCGGGAAGGCGTCGGGGATCACGCCCCGGCGGGCCAGCTCCGCCCGCAGCAGTGCGGCCAGCCCGATCCCGAGCGGGCCGCCGATGAGCGCGGCCGCCAGCGTCACGATCAGCGTCTCGGACGCGATCATGCGCCGTATCTGCCGGGGAGTGGCGGCGACGGCCCGCAGCAGCCCGATCTCCCTCATTCGCTGCTGCACGGAGAGCGCCAGCGTCCCCGCGACCACGAAGACCGCGACGAACAGGGCGAACGCGCCGAAGGTCCCGGCGAAGGAGCTCAGCGAGTCGCCGGGGCCCCGGACGTGGGCGAACTCGGACTCCGCGATCCGGTCACCGGTCAGGACGTCGGACGCGTACAGCACCTGGGTGTCGGTGTCGGTTTCCGGGTGAAGCGCCTCGATGACCTCCTCCACCCGGCCCGCCAGCTCACCGGGGGAGACTCCGGGCCCGGCCCGCAGGCCGATGGCGTCGACGGGCCGCCCGCCGCCGCCCGCCAGCCGCGCGGCCCGCGTCGCCGAGAAGAACAGCGCCGACTGGCGCGCCGGGGAGAGCGGGGACTCCGCCAGACCGGTCACCGTGTAGGGCCGGGGAGTCTCCGCGGTCGCCAGTACGACCCGGTCCCCGGGCCCCACACCCGCCCGGCGGGCGAGCCCGGTGTCGAGCAGTACCTCGTCGTCGGCGGCCGGCGGCCGGCCGGTCCGAAGGATGTAGGGGGCCAGCACCGCGCTCTCCCAGGAGTGACCCAGCGACGCACCCCCCTCCGGGCCGCCGAGCACCTCGCCCCCGGCGGTGACCACCGACGCGGGGAAGGAGACCTCGGGGGTCACCGCGGCGGCCCCGGGGAGGGCGCGCAGCCGCTCCAGCAGCGGCTGCGCCGGGGAGACGCGCTGCTGCCCCGCGATCACCACATCGGCCGCCGCGTAACGCTCGGTGGGATTCTCCACCCGCAGCGCCGACTCCATCAGCACCCCGCAGGCCGTGAGAAGCGTCAGCGCGAAGGCCAGGGCGGTGAGGGAACCGGCGAATCCCGCGGTGCGGGCACGGACCGTCAGCCATGCCAGTCGGAGCATCCCGGTCACCTCTTCCCGAGGCGCGCCATGCGCTCCGCGACGGTGTCCGCCGTCGGGGCCGGGAGAGTGTCCACCAGCCTGCCGTCCGCCAGGAACAGCACCAGATCCGCGTGCGCGGCGGCCACCGGATCGTGCGTGACCATCACGACCGTCTGCCCCAGGGCCCGTACCGACTCACCCAGCAGCCCCAGGATCTCCGCACCCGTGGTGCTGTCCAGCGCCCCGGTCGGCTCGTCCGCGAAGACCACCTCCGGCCTCGTGATCAGCGCCCGGGCTATGGCGACCCGCTGCTGCTGTCCCCCCGACAGCTCGGACGGCCGATGCCGGGTCCGCTCCCCGAGCCCGGTCCGCTCCAGCACCCGGGCCAGCCACTCACGGTCGGTCCTGCGGCGCGAGAGCCGCAGGGGAAGCGTGATGTTCTGCTCGACCGTGAGCGACGGAAGCAGATTGAACGCCTGGAAGACAAAACCGATCCGCTCCCGCCGTAACACCGTCAGCGCGTTCTCACCCAGCCGGCCGATGTCCGCCCCCGCCAGCAGCACCCGCCCCGACGTCGGCCGGTCCAGCCCCGCCGCACAGTGCAGAAACGTACTCTTCCCCGACCCCGAAGGGCCCATCACCGCCGTGAAACCCCCCCTCCCGAAAGCGACAGACACCTCCCGCAGCGCATGCACGGCCCCCGGCCCCTTCCCATAGACCCTGCTCACCCCCTCCAACCTGACAGCCGGCCCCTCCTGCCCCGCCCCGCCCACCGCGCTGTGACCGGGCGATGATCCCGGGTCTTCCATCGGCACTTGGTTCTCCCTGTCCGCACGTCGCTCTACGCCTGTCGGCCGCAGGCGGCCGTCCTCCTCCAGGGATGTGACGCGGCACTGTGGACCAGGCTCAAAGCTTCGGCTGCCAGGGCCCGTTGCGGAGCTGTCGGCAGCCTGATGGTCACGCTGAGATTCTCACAACGCGACTCCCGCGATCACCGTTGTGTGCGGTGATCAGCATGCGTCCATCGGCCGTCTGCGGAGCAAAGGCCACTGGTCGCGCAGTGTTCATACGGTCGGAGCGGAGCCCGCGAGCTCCGTCTGTCCAACCCGGTAATGGCTCGAAATCCCGCGTAGTTGGCCAGTCCATATCCAGGCCCCCGGCATCGGAGCGCACCGTCCGCCGGGCAGTCGTTGTTGACTCGTGGTTCGTGTGACGTCAGCTATCAACATCCGGTTGTGATCGTGAGGGTCAGCATTTCCCGTGTCGCGTGAGCGCGGGAACTTATCCGGTAAGGATGGTGCGAGTGATGCGGGAGTGGTTAGGGTCGCGAAGCTTTGGTGGCAGTGGCTGTTTCATCGCGCCAGTGCCAGGGATTTCAGGGTGAAATTTTGCAACACTATGCCCGATTTCTGACTTAGTGGACCCGTGTCGCCATGCCTTCGTTTCACGCGAGTGATATCGCCGTCCACCTGCACGGTTGATAATTCGAACAAGTCGAGGTGATGGGAGCTTCACCCAAGGAGTGGCCGCTGTGGAAGGCGGGATGATTTCGGCCATGCGATGCGAATCGCCTTGCCGGACTGGCGGGTGGCATGTGAACGATAGGTCCAGCGGAAATTCGCAACGGCGGTCCTGTCGAGTCGCCGACAGAAAGTAGAATCCTGAGGGGGAGTGCGCGGTGGACCAGCGCTACGATGCGTACTGTATGGCGGATCCAGATTTTTACGATTCTCCTACCGAGCTGGACGAGGAAGATCTGGATTTTACGGCTTCCGGCTACCCGATGCCTGATGGGTGGACGCGGCACACTCAGGACATCTGGCTTGTCTATCGCCCGGACGGCGTTACGCTTCCCCTGCAGGGCTGGAAGATCCATGTATCGGCCAGCCGTGATAACGCTGATAAGGTAATCAGCGCAGTATGGGACTACTGTACGCCGCTACGGATTCCGTTCAAGTACCTGCGGGGTCAGCAGATTCACCACACGCAGAACATGAAGTACGCGGATCGCGGGAGCAGCGGAAAGCTCGTCACTATATACCCGGTTGACGAGACTCAGTTCCACGAGATCCTTCAAGCGCTGGAGCAGCGCATCGGCGGTGAGCCGGGTCCGTACATTCTCAGTGACCTGCGTTGGAACGCTGGCCCCCTCTATGTGCGGTACGGCGGATTCGTGGAGCGCCACGTGGTGTCGGTGAAGGGGACGCAAGAGCAGGCGATTGAGGATCCGGCTGGAAACCTTGTCCCCGATCGCAGGGATCCCGCCTTCTACCTGCCGCCGTGGGTGACGCTGCCGGAGTTCTTGAAGCCTCACTGGGAGGCCCGCAATACCGCGCCCCTCGCTGATCTGCCCTATCGGGTCGAGCGGGTGCTGCATTTTTCGAACGGCGGTGGCATATATGCCGGGACGGATACTCGATCTGGCGAGCAGGTGATATTGAAGGAAGCGCGTCCGCATGCAGGTTTGTCGACGGACGGTGCCGATGCGGTGGCCAGGCTCGCTCGGGAACGAAAAATACTGGAGCAACTCGCCGGCGTTGCCAGCGTTCCCGAGGTTCGAGGCTCCTTCAAGCTCGGCGAACACCACTTTCTTGTTGAGGAGTTCATCGAGGGGCGCCCGCTCAATAAGTACTTCGGTGAGCGTTATCCATTTAATGAGCCCGATCCGGATCCGCAGGAGATATCTGATTACGTCGAATGGGCGCTGAAGATATGCCGGCAAGTGGAAAATGCAGTGGCTGCCCTGCATGAGCGGGATGTAATCTTTGGGGACCTTCATCCGTACAACGTGCTGGTCCGCGCCGATGATAATGTTACGCTGATTGACTTCGAGGTCGCCACCCTGGTGCAGGAAGGGCTCAGGCCGCCATTGGGTAATCCCGCGTTCGCGGCCCCCCGTGATCGCACCGGATTCGATATCGACAGATATGCACTCGGTTGTCTGCGCCTGTTCATGTTCCTGCCGATGACTGTTCTTCTGCGACACGGTACGGGCAAGGCTCGTCATCTCGCTCGTGAGATTTCCAGGCTCTTTCCGCAACTGCCGCAGAAATTTCTGGATGTGGCGGTTCGGGACATAGAGGGGAATGAATCTGCTGGTGAAGCAGGGAATGCCTCACCTGCGAAGTCGAGGGCGGATCAGCGCCCGCGCCACACTGCCCCGGCGAACGAAGAGCACCTCGCCCGGCTGCCTCTTCTCGGTGTGGACCCGGCGGCCTGGGAGTTGGTACGACGCTCGATGGCCGACGCCATTCTGGCCAGTGCCACACCGGACCGCGACGATCGGCTCTTTCCCGGCGACATCGCTCAGTTCAGAAGCGGTGGGCTGAACCTCGCTCATGGGGCGGCCGGTGTGTTGTACGCGCTCGATGTCACTGGTGCGGGCCGCTTTCCCGAACATGAGGAGTGGCTTGCGAATCACGCCATGCGCAGGGATCAGCGTGCTCGACTCGGTTTCTACGACGGCTTGCACGGCGTGGCCTACACCCTTGACCAACTGGGTCACCACTCAAGTGCCTTGGAGCTACTGGACCTGCTGCTGAAGGAGAAGTGGCAGTCGCTGGGAACGGATCTCCTTTCCGGGCTCTCCGGTATCGGCCTGAATCTGCTCCACTTCGCCCGCCAGACAGGTAGCACCACTCTGCGTGACACCGCTCTGCGAGCGGCCGAGCTGGTTGCGGGCCGGTTGGGCGGCGAGAGCGATGTCGGCACGATCAGCGGCGGCGATCATCCGCACTCAGGGCTCTTGCAGGGGTCTTCGGGGCCCGCGCTCTTTTTCGTGCGACTCTACGAAGACACCACTGACACGGCTTTTCTCGATCTCGCGGAGACAGCCCTACGACAGGATCTGCGCCGCTGCCTCACCCGTGAGAGTGGAGCCCTTCACGTCAACGAAGGCTGGCGTTCCATGCCGTATCTCGCCACCGGTAGCGCGGGAGTGGCACTTGCTCTTCAGGCGTATCTGCGCCATCGCACCGATGAACGCTTCACCACGGCGGCCGAGGGGGTCCGACGTTCCTCCGCCTCGTCCTATTACGTGCAGTCCGGACTCTTCAACGGGCGTGCTGGGATCATCGCCCACGCGGCTTCCATCTCACAGTTCCGCTCCCCGGGCGAGGACCCCGAGGTGAGGGCCCACCTCCAGGCTCTGTCCTGGCACGCCCTCTCCTACCAAGGACATCTCGCCTTCCCCGGAGACCAGTTGGTTCGGCTCTCCATGGACCTGGCCACCGGTTCCGCAGGCGTTCTGCTGGCCCTGGGAGCCGCGTTGCACGACTCCCCGGCATCGTTGCCCTTCCTGGGGCCGGCCTGGCCATACGCGGCCCGGCTTGCCGGGGCGGACGGCGCTGCCTGACGGTTACCCGGTTGGTCGCCACGGCCTTGGCGCGGTGTATTCCACCAGCGGTTGTGTCCCTGGTGATCCTGCCCCAACGGTCCGGCAGACCTGGCGACACCAGCCAGTCGCATCCCCAGACTCCCCTTCAGAGATGAAGGGGGCCCGCAAGGGCACTGCATATCAACCCACACACAAAGAAAAGGTGAATTTCTATGTTCCTGCTTGACCTTCAGTCGATGGAGCTCCCCGCAGAGGCCCAGGAGGCCGTTCCGTTCGCGAGTGGTCGCAGCACCGACTGCTCGAACTCCAGCTGGATCTTCTGTAACTGACACCACAGACAGCCGCTGGTGAAATGAGCTTCATCGCATAGACGTGGCTCGGCTGGACGAAGTCTCAGTTCGTCCAGCCGAGCCACCGTCCAAGAGCAGCACGAATCCACTTGTGATGCCAGTCCCGTACTCGTTTACCCGGAGGGAAGTGAGCATGGTCACGCAATCGACCGCTGACCAGGCCACCGCTGTATCCGATGTCCGGGGTGCGGATCACCTGCTATTACAAGCTTCCCGACACGGGAGGGTATGGACCCTGCTCCTGGCCGTCACCGCGGTTCTTGGAACTGTCGCGGAGATTGCCCTGCCCGCGCTGCTCGGCCGCACCGTGGACTCGCTGGTCTTCGCCCAGTCGTCCCTGGTTTGGGTGATCGGGTGCGTCGCCGTCGTCGTCCTGCTGGTGCTCTGCGACACCCTCGGAGGGCTGGCGGCGGGGCGCGGCTCGGCCGCTGGTACCGCATGGCTTCGGCATACCATGATTCAGCACATGCTGGCGCTGGGCGACCGAGCGACCCAGCGGTTCTCCCGCGGAGATCTCGTCAGCCGCCTGGTGAGCAGTGCTGCGGAAGCCGGTAACGCGGCCGCTGTCGTGGTCTGGGCAACGCTCTCCTTCGTTCCCTCGATCGGCAGCCTCGTCGCCCTCTGGCTCATTTATCCGTGGCTCGCCGTTGCCTTTGTCACCGGACTGCCCATTCTCGTTGTACTGCTCCGTTCCTTCGCCCGAGACACAACCGACCTGATCACCCGCTATCAGAGGAGCCAGGGCCGTATCGCCGCCGCTCTGATGGATGCGCTGGGTGGTATTCGTACGATCAGGGCCGCAGCGACTCTCGATCGTGAACAGGGTCGGGTTCTGCGGGAACTGCCCGCGCTGAGCGAGCTGGGACACGGAACATGGCGGGCCCAGACCAGGATCTCCGCGCAGGGAGCCCTTATCGTCCCCCTGCTCGAAGTCGCTGTACTTTCCGTGGCGGGATTCGCGCTCTCCGCCGGCCATATCTCTCACGGTGAGATGATCGCGGCTTGGCGGTACGTCGCGCTTGGCACCGGATTCGGTATGCCCGCGATGCTGCTGGCCCGCCTCGCTCGGGCACGGGGCGGCGGTCGACGAGTCCACGAGGTGCTTACCGAGCCGGCTATGCGCTATGGAACCGCCTCACTGCCGGCGGGGCCCGGCGAGCTGGAGTTCCGGAATATATCCCTCGTGGTCGCTCAGGAGCAGGTGTTCGACGGGCTGAATCTGGTGGTGCCCGCAGGTTCGTCGCTCGCCGTGGTGGGAAGGTCCGGCACAGGGAAGTCGCTGCTCGCGGCGATCGCCGGCAGACTCCTCGACCCGGACGTCGGGGACGTAGTACTCGACGGCGTACCACTGAGCACATTGAACCGCAAGGAGATCCGAGACGCGATCGGCTATGCCTTCGAGCGTCCGGCCTTGGTCGGAGAGACTCTGGCGGACGTGATTGGCCTCGGCCTGCACCAGCCGTCCGCCGACCTGATCGAACAAGCGGCCCGCGCGGCGCAGGCGGACGCTTTTATCGAGCGTCTGCCGCAGGGCTATCGCACCAGGCTCCAGAAGGCTCCGCTGTCAGGCGGTGAGGCTCAGCGGCTCGGCCTGGCCCGTGCGTTCGCGCACAACGGCCGGGTACTCATTCTCGACGACGCCACTTCCAGTCTCGACACCGCGACCGAGCTGCAGATCAGCTCCATTCTTACCGGTCAGCTGAGCGACCGTACCCGGATCATCGTTGCCCACCGCGCGTCGACGGCCGCTCTGGCCAACCTCGTAGTCTGGCTGGATGAGGGAAGGATCAGAGCGATCGGTCCCCATCGCGATCTGTGGCGGAATCCTGCTTACCGGGCCAACTTCACCCCAGGAGTCCCCCCAGCGGGTTCTGCCAGTCCGGTTGACCGGATCGCTGCTGAGGAAACGTCATGAACGACGCCCAACCAGCCTCCCGCAGTGCGCTGCGCGAAGTACGGGAGTCGCTGCGAGGGAAGCGCGGTGTCCTCGTTCTCCTGGGACTCTGGTCCCTGGTCGAGGCGTTGCCGGCCTTCCTCGGTGGGCTGCTGGTCACGCACGCTGTGGACGCCGGATTCGCGGTCGACCGTCCCCTGGCCGGCCTGGCCTGGCTGCTACTGCTGGGTATCACTGTCTTCGTGGGTGCGTGGGGGACCCGGGAGGTCTACCCACGGCTGGCTGCGATCGTCGAGCCCTTTCGGGACGATCTGCTGCGACGGGTGGTGCGGGGGGCCCTTGCCCGGTCCGCCTCCGGAGAGCATCTCGGCGACGACGCCTCCGGGGTCGCACGGCTTACCCAACAGGTCGAGATCGCGCGGGAAGCCTACGCGGGCCTCCTCATGGTTGTACGCGGCTTCGTGTTCACCGTCGGTGGGGCTCTCCTGGGGATGCTCTGGCTTGACTCGCTTCTCCTTGTTCTCGTGCTGCCCCCGCTCGCTGTCGGTCTGGTTTTCTTCTTCCTGTTCGTCGGCAGGATGAAGGACCGGCAGCGAGAGCTGATCATGGCTGATGAGCGACTTGCCGAGGGCGCGAGTACCGCTGCGGGCGGGCTACGAGACATCGTCGCCTTCGGCGCGGAGGGCAGGGCCGCCGACGCATTGGGCCGTCGGGTGGATGAACAGGCCTTGGCAGGAGCCAGGTTGGCGAGTATCGGCACCGCTCGTTTCTGCGCCGTTGCGATCGGCGGCTGGACGCCGCTCCTGATGGTGATCGCTGCCGCACCTTGGCTGCTCCGCAACGGGGCCACTCCTGGAACTGTTATGGGCGCGCTGGTCTACATCACCCAGGCTTTGCTGCCTGCTCTGCAGACGCTCATCCAGGGTCTGGGCGGCAGCGGGATCAGACTTTCGGTCGCCCTGCAACGGATCAACGAGACGTCCGGATCCCATACATCGTGCCCCGCGCTCCTGTCCGGACCGAAGTCGGCCCGGCTGCCAGACGGATACGGCGTCGTCTTGCGAAACATCACCTTCGGGTATGGGGAACACGCCGTGCCGGTGATTCGCGGACTTGATCTGGAGATCCCGCAGGACGACCATCTGGCCATCGTCGGTCCCAGTGGCATCGGCAAGTCCACACTGGCGGGCCTGGTGTCCGGTCTCATCGAACCCATGAGGGGAGACATATGGCTCGGCGGGGTTCTCCTGAAGAGACTGGACCCGCACCTGGTGGCCCAGCGCCGAGTATTGATCCCCCAGGAGGCGTACATCTTCTCCGGAACAGTTGAGGAGAATCTCGGCTATCTCCGTCCTGAGGCCTCCAGGGCCGAGATGGAAGCCACTGTCGAAGCGCTGGGACTACACCCGTTGATGGAGCGGCTTGGTGGGTACAGGGCCCTTGTGCGGCCATCCGAACTCTCTGCCGGTGAGCGGCAGCAGATCGCCCTGGCCCGCGCCCATCTGTCGGCTGCCCGGCTCGTGATCCTTGATGAAGCAACTTGTCATATGGACCCGGTCGCCGAGGCTCTCGCCGAGGAAGCGTTCGCCCACCGACCAGGTTCACTGGTGGTTATTGCGCATCGGGTCAGCTCCGCACTGCGCGCCCGCCGAATCCTCGTTCTCGACGGCACTCGCGCGGAGCTCGGAGGCCATGAGGAATTGCTGGTCTCCTCGCCGCTCTACCGTGATCTCGTAGGGCACTGGCGCGTGGGTAACACTGCCGAACCCGGTTAACCCATCAGGTCACTGGTATTCCTCTACCCGCCCGGGCCTCGGCCCAGAAGTTGAAGATCCTTGAGAAGCCCGCCCGCACGGCACCCCGTCGCGTGAGCACGGCTCGGTCGACTCCGCAGAAGAGGACGGCGAGGGAGACATCGGAGGGCAGTACCCGGCTGCCCGCCGCCTGCACTGTCACCCTCTTGCCGCTTCCGAGGCCGGACCGCCGCATCGTGATGACGGAACCGGGGTCTTCGGCATCGGGCTGCCGGGACAGCCGGTAGGCCCGGCGGTTGATCGCGGTGAGTCTGTACGCGTCGCCCAGATAGGTCATATGAAGGGAACGGCCCCAGTGTGTCGGCGCCCACCGGTTGCGGCTCATCCGTACGAGCCCGTCGCCCACCCGGAGCGTCGCACGGTTGCCAGTCGGCATCGACACGACCTCGGTGTGCAGGCCGCGCGTCTCGAACGTGGCGACGATCACGGTCGGCACGTCCGGACCTGCCGGATGGGTCACCTTGATGTCGCCAACTCATGAGTGGAGAAGACATTGAGGGCCGGCGAGCGCGCCCCCGGCCCTCACCCCCGGCGGGCTCGGTCAGAAAGGTCTGGTCGGCAGGTACTTGCCGTCGAGGGTGATGACGGCGCGCTCGCCGCCGTCGGGGTCGGAGACCTTCTTCACGTCCAGCTTGAAGTTGATGGCGCTGATGATGCCGTCGCCGAACTGCTCGTGGATGAGGGCTTTGAGGGTGGTGCCGTAGACGAGGAGCATCTCGTGGAAGCGGTAGATGGTGGGGTCGGTGGGGAGGGCGTTGCCGGTGGCGGGGCCGCGGGTGGGGATGGTCTGGAGGAGGAGGGCGGCGTCGGGGGAGAGGTCGAGGAGGTCGGTGACGGCGAGGGCGGCGGGCTTGGGGAGGGGGTGTTGGCCGAGGAGGGCGGCGGTGACGAAGGCGACGGAGAGGCCGGTGGCGTCGGCGATCTGCTGCCAGGTCAGGTCTTTGCGGGTTTTGGCGTCGACGACGGTGATGGCGAGGGTCTGGCGGGCGGTGGGGTCGAACTGGGAGTGGATCATGAGGGGTCCTTGTTCTCGGTGGGGGAGGGTCAGGCGGGGCGGCCGGTGCGGTCGAGGGGGTCGACGGTGCCGGAGGGGATGTCGAAGACCCAGCCGTGGAGGGTGAGCGAGGCGTTGGCCAGGGCGCGGGCCACGGAGGGGTGGGTGGTGAGGTTGGTCAGCTGGGCGAGCACGTTCTGCCGTACGAGGGCGGCCACCGGGTCTTCGGCGGTGGCGGTGGCGGTGGCGGCGAGGGCGCGGGAGGTGTCCGCGTGGCGCAGCCAGTCGGCGGTCGCGGGGGCGCCGCTGAGGTCGTGGTTCTCGGCCAGGGCGGTCATCGCGCCGCAGGCGGAGTGCCCGCAGACGATGATGTCGGAGACGCCGAGCACGGCGACCGCGTACTCCACACCGGCGGCGATGCCGTCCACGCCGGGGGAGTGGGCGGGGACCAGATTGCCGGGCGTACGGATGACGAACAGCTCGCCCGGCTCGCTCTGGGTGATCAGCTCCGGCACCACCCGGGCGTCGGAGCAGCCGATGAAGAGGGTGGTCGGCCGGTGGACGGCGGCCAGCCGGGCGAAGAGCTCGGCCTTGGCCGGAAAGACCTCCCGCCGGAAACGCGCGAGACCGTGGGCGAGGTCATGCATGGGTCACTCCTCTCGATGGGGCCGGCCCCGCTGGGCTGACGAAATCCACCATGCATGAGCTGTATCTATAGAGTCCAAGACGCAATACCCATGACTTCTATTGATCTGATCTATGGTTGGTTCCATGGCCCTGGAACTGCGTCATCTGCGCTATCTGCTCGCCGTCGCCGAACACGGCAACTTCACCCGCGCGGCCGAGGACCTGCGGATCTCCCAGCCCACCCTGTCCCAGCAGATCAAGCAGCTGGAGCGGGCGGTGGGCGTGCAACTGCTGGACCGCACGGGCCGCAGCGTACGGCTGACCGACGCGGGGGAGACGTATGTGCAGTACGCCCGGCGCGCCCTGCGGGATCTGGCCGCCGCCGAGCGGGCGGTGCTCGATGTCGCCGATCTCTCCCGGGGCAGTCTGCGGCTCGCGGTGACCCCGACCTTCACCGCCTATCTCATCGGGCCGCTCATCGCCGAGCTGCACACCCGCCACCCCGGCATCACCCTGGACGTGGAGGAGATGACCCAGGACCGCGTCGAAGCGGGGCTGCTCGCCGACGAGCTGGACATCGGGATCGCCTTCGCGGGCTCCCATCTGCCCGGCATCACCGCCACCGCCCTGTTCACCGAGACCCTCAGCCTGGTCGTCGGCGCGCACCGCCCCGAAGCGGCGGCGGAGCGGGCGCTGCCCGTGGCGGAGGTGGCCGACCGGGAACTGGCGCTGCTCAGCGGCGACTTCGCCACCCGGGGGCATACGGACGCCTACTTCGCCCGGCACCGGGTCACCCCGCGCATCATGGTCGAGGCGAACTCGATCCAGGCGCTCATCGAGATCGTCCGCCGCACCCCGCTCGCCACGGTGCTGCCGGACGCCGTCACCCACGACCACCCCCGGCTGAGCCCGATCCCCCTCGAACCGGCGCTGCCGGCCCGCACGGTCGCGCTGCTGCGCCGGGAGAGCGGTTACCGCAGCGCCGCCGCGCGCGCCTTCACCCGGCTCGTCGAGGACGTGGTCCGGGAGCGGGGCTATCTGCCCGCCTGACGCCGGGGGCCGGTGCTACTGGATCACCGCGTCGGCCAGGGCCGTCTCCCAGAGGCGCAGCCCCGCGTTCAGGACCTCGCGTACGGACTCCGTCTCCCGCTGGTCCCAGGCGCCGTCCCCGCCGTCCGGGTCGAGCGCCGCGAGGCCGAAGAACTTCTCGTAGGCGCTGTCCTGGACCGGGTCCCGAGGAGGGAGCGGGGGGCCGTCCGGCAGGGCCTGGGCGAGATCCGTGAAGAGGTTCCAGGCGTCGAGCAGCAGACCTTCCGCCACGGGGCCGCCATGGGCGGCCCACTCGGCGGCCGGGTCCAGATCGAGGGCGGCGGTGTCCTCGGACTCGTCCTCGTGGGCCAGGGCGAGTCCGGCGCGCTCGCAGTACTTCCGCGCGGCGGCCGTCTCACGGAAGGTGAGCAGCCGTCCCGAGCCGTCGACGGCGAACTCGTCGGGGCCGTCCCCCTCCCCGCCCCGCCAGATCAGGGTCAGCTCCGCCGGGGTCCTCCTGACGCGGTACGCGTAGTGCTCGGCGGCCGGGTTCGCCGGGGATACGGGATCGGGATCGTGGCTCACCCCCGGGAGTCTGCCCGACAAGGCCCGCCGCCCGCATGGCAATTCCGCCCGGGAGGAGCCGAAGCTCCTCCCGGGCGGAGCCGGGGAAACCGGAGGAGAAGAGAGGAGGGTCAGAAGGTGAGCTTGAAGTTGTTCACATAGCCGGTGTCCTGCGAGGCCCGGTCCTGGACCCGCAGTTGCCAGACGCCGTTCGCGACCTCCGAGGAGGCGTTGACGACATACGTCTCCTGGACGTTGTCGGCCGAGTCCGAGGAGTTGAACGGCTTCAGCGAGTAGACGCTGCCGTCCGGTGCGACCAGATCCACCACCAGGTCACCGCGCCAGGTGTGGACGATGTCCACGGCCGCGCGCAGGTTCGACGGGGCGTTGCCCGCGACGCCGGTGACGGTCACCGAGGAGGTGACGGCCGCGCCGTTGTCCGGGATGGAGACGTCCGTGGTGTTCTCGAAGCTGGTGCCCGGGTCGGGGTTGCCGCCGCCGGGACGGGCGCCCACATTGACGCCGGCCCAGGCGTTGGTGACGCCCGCGACCTCGGCGCTGTTCGCCCCGTACAGCTCCGTCGCCACCGCGATGGTGCCGGTGCGCGCGGCGGCGTAGTTGGTGGTCGAGGTGAACTTCGTGGTCAGCGCTTTGTACCAGATCAGCGCGGCCTTCTCACGGCCGATGGCGGTGACCGGGAGCCCGTCGGAGGTGGGCGAGTCGTAGCTCACGCCGTTGAGGGTCTTCGCGCCGCTGCCCTCGGAGGCGAGGTAGAACCAGTGGTTCGCCGGGCCCGAGGAGTAGTGCACGTCGATGCTGCCGATGCCTGAGTACCAGGCGTCCTTGGAGGAGCCGTCGCGGCTGGGCTTGTCCATGTAGCGCAGCGGGGTGCCGTTGCCCCGGATGTCGATCTTCTCGCCGACGAGGTAGTCGCCCAGGTCCTGCGTGTTGTTGGCGTGGAACTCCACGGCCGCCGCGAAGATGTCGGAGGTCGCCTCGTTGAGGCCGCCGGACTCGCCGCTGTAGACCAGGCCCGCCGTCGCCGAGGTGATGCCGTGCGTCATCTCGTGCGCGGCCACGTCGATCGAGGTGAGCGGCTTGGCGTTGCCCGCGCCGTCGCCGTAGGTCATGCAGAAGCAGCTGTCGGTCCAGAAGGCGTTGGAGTAGTTGTTGCCGTAGTGGACCCGGGAGTACGCGCCGATCCCGTCGTTCCGGATGCCGTTGCGTCCCAGGACGTTCTTGAAGTAGTCCCAGGTGGCCCCGGCTCCGTAGGCGGCGTCCGCGCCCGCGGTCTCGGTGTTGGCCGGCAGGCCGTTGCCCCAGACGTCGTCCGTGCCGGAGAAGAGGGTGCCGGTGCCGGAGGTGCCGCGGTTCAGATTGTTGGTGCGGTGGTTGCCGCGTCCGGCGTCGGTGAGGTTGTACGAGGAGCCGGACTGGGTGCTGCCG
>NZ_BMWG01000007.1 GCF_014651115.1 Streptomyces inusitatus
GCGCCGGCCGGGGCCCGCCCCCCCGGCCGGAGCGGCCGCCCCCCGGGGCGGGCCCCCCCGCCCCGGGGGGGCGGGGCCCGGCGGGGGGGGGGGGCGGACGCCGCGGTGACGGCGGCCGACGCCGCCCCGCCGGGCGCGAGCCAGATCGCGACCGCGGCGGCCGGGACGGCTCCGGTCAGCGAACCGGCCAGCCCCAGCGCCGCGCCCTCAGTCAGCACCAGCCGGGCGATCGTCCGGTCCGTCCAGCCGGTGGCCCGCAGGGTGGCGAACTCACCGGCCCGGTCGCGGATGTTCAGATACATGACATCGCCGACGGCGACCGCGGCCAGCAGCGCCATCAGCGTCACGGCCGCGATGTCCGTGCCCCGCACCCGTACCGAGACCGCGTCGCCGAGCAGCGATCCGGCGAGCACTCCGTCGAAGGTCACGAGGGCCGCCATCAGCAGCGTGACCGAGCCCGCCGCGATCGCCGACGCGGCGATGCCGAGCAGGGCGCGGGCCCGGGAGCGGGCCGTGTTCACCAGCGCCAGCCGCCCGACCCCGCCCACCGGGCGGGCCCGGCGGCCGACCGCGACGGGCGGACGCAGCGCCTCCAGCGGCCTCGCCCGGGACGCCCGCCAGGCCGAGGGCACCCCGCCGAGCACCGCGACGCCGATCGCGCCGGGCACGGAGAGCAGGGCGTACGCGGTGCTCACGGCCGTGTCCAGCATCGCCGACGCGGCCAGCGCGAGGCCTGCCCCCAGCACCCCGGCGAGGGCCCCGAGCACGAGCAGCTCCCCGAGCACGGCGGTGAACAGCCGCCCCCGGCTCCAGCCGACGGCACTGAGCAGCCCCAGCTCCGCGCGCCGGGCGCGCACGGACGCGGCGGTGGCGTTGCCGATGAACAGACAGCACACGGTGAGCATCAGGACGAGCAGCACCACGCTCTTGCGGTCCACCGCCTCAAAGACCGCGGCCACCACGTTCTTCTTGCTCCACCACTCTTGAAGCCGCAGCTCGGGGCGGCCGAAGTCGCCTGCGGGCAGCTCCACCGCGCGGGCGGCGGGCGAGGAGCCGAGCACGATGTCCACCGCCAGGCCGGTGCGGCTCGCGAGGGCCTCGGCGGCGACCCGCACCCGTTCCCGGGAGACGGCGTCGGCCCCGGTGACGCCGGCGACCGAGACGCGCACGGCGGAGATCGGGGCCCGCGCCTGCCGGTCGGTGAGCAGCCCGGCCCGGCCGAGCCAGCCGACGGCGTCGAGGGTGGTGAGCATGAGCGGCGGCTGCTGGGGATAGCCGGTGGGGGAACCGGCGGGCAGCAGCGGCTTCCCGCCGAGGCGCTCGCGTGAGGCCCGGTCCGCGCCGTGCAGCCCGGGGGCGGTGTACGCGCCCATCGGCACCCGGGCGGCGGCGTCGTACGCGGGCAGCCGCCCCGGGTCGAAGACGCCGGTGTTCCGGCCGTGCACGGCGGGCGGCGCGGCGGGGGCGGCCGGGCGCGACAGCGGGCGGAACCAGCGGTCGCGCCCGTCGAGGGCCAGTTCGGCGGAGCGCGGCACGGCCCGGGGCCGCAGCGTGCCGTCCGGGGCCGCCGTGTGGCGCACCGGTCCCGCGACCACGAGTTCGCCGAGCGGGCTGACGGTGCCCGGCGCGCTGTCGCGCACGGTGTCGGTGGTGGACAGCTCGGCCCGGTGCAGGGGCGCGCCGCCGCCGCTCCGGCGGACCTCGGTCCGCAGGGTCAGGCCCGTCGTGGCCCCCCGGGCGCGCAGCAGGGGGAGTTCGGTGGAGTCCGCGTACCCCTCCTCGCCCTCGACCGTCACCGGCCGGCCGGGGGTGAGATAGCGGCCCGAGGTCAGCGCCCGGTCCAGGCCGAACAGCTCGGCCTCGGCCGCCGGGTCGATTCCGGCGAGGACGTAGGAGGAGGGGAAGGTGAGGACGGCGACGGTCGGCGCGAGATCGTGCCCGGCGCCGGGCCCCTGGTGGCGGCTGGTGACGCCCGCCCAGGAGAGACAGAGGACGGGTTCCTCCGAGGTGTGGAGGTTCTTCGCCGAGGGGGCTTCGTGGCGGCCCCGGCAGACCTCCGCCTCCTCGCCGGACGGCAGCCGTTCCCGATAGCGGTTGGTCACCCGCCGGCTCCCGCCGGCCAGTGTCACCGTCGGACCCTCCTCGACGGTGATCGGGTTCGGGGTGAGGTAGACGCGCCGGCTGCTCTGCCGGATCGTCGAGAGCCCCTGGTCGTACGTCCAGTCGCGGGTGATCTCGAAGGAGCCCCGGGTCCCCCTCGGCAGGATCCGGGCGAGGTCGAGGGTGGCGCGTCCGGCCGTCGGCGCGAAGCCCAGCACGGCGATCGGGGCGGCGACCCGGACGCCGGGGGTCCGCCGGATCCGGGCCAGCTGGGCGGTGGTGATGCCGCCGTGGACGTCCGACACGGCGTTGGGCCGCACCAGGTTCAGCCGGGTCTCCAGCTCTCCGGCGGCGCTCCGGGGGCGGACGAGGATGTCGTACGCGCCCCGGGTGCGGGACAGCTCGCCGTGCACATCGAGCCGGGAGGACTCGGTCGTGGAGGAGAGCACCACGAAGGAGGAGACGGCCGTCAGCACCCCCAGCAGCAGGGCGAGCGATCTCGCGGGCCGCCCCGCCAGCTGTCGCCGGACGAAGAGAAACACCCGGTCCTCTTCCTCTCCTCCCGCCTTCGTGCGGGCTCTCGTGGTGGTTCGCCGCGTCCGCCGCGTCCGCCGCGTCCGCCGCGTCCGCCGGGTCCGCCACGTCCGCCCGGAGCGGACGGACCCGGCGGCCGGGATCCGTCAGCAGGCTCCGACGGTGTGCCAGGGCTCGCAGTAGGGGCGCGGGCAGGCCGATCCATAGGCCTGGTAACAGCAGCGCTCCTGCTTGAGCCCGCCGTTGCACCTGGTCTCCTTGCGGACCGGGCAGGCCCCGCTGGTGCAGGTGAGCGCGCGGGCCTCGGTCTCCGGCACGAGCTTGCTCAGCAGGGTGTCGCCGATCTTTCTGAGAGCTCTCATGTGATCCCTTTCGCAGGTCCGGTTCCGGTGTCGCGCCGTTCCTCGGGGGAACCGGACCCCCGCCCGGGCGAAGGGCTGGATCCGGTGACAGGTCCGCTCAGCAGAACGACCGGGTGAACTCCCATTCACCGCAGTAGGCGTTCATGCAGGCAGGGGGGCGGGCCATGTAGCAGCACCGCTCATGGAGCCGATTGACGATGCACTTGTACTCCTTGCGGGACGGGCACGCCGTACCGCAGGTCACCGCTCTGGCCTCGGCCTCGGGGACCAGCTTCCGCAGTAACGCGTCGCCGACTCGCCGCAGGGCGTTCATACGATCCCTTTCATCGGGGATGAAGCGGCTGAAGTGGATCACTCGTCCGAACCGGGCCGCAACGCTGCGTTCATGATTGTGATCCAGTTCACATTGACGCTTCGCCGGGCCCCTGCACCGGCGGCCCACCGCCCCCACGCCCCCCAGCAGTAGGGGTGGCAGAATCGCCCATGGCGGACGCCGTCCGCCGCCGGCCCCTGGTGGGCGACCTCATCACGTGATGGCCGGCCCCACGACACCAGGGACGACGCGACCCGTGCGAGCATCCGCCCCCAACAGCTCCGCCGCTTTGGACCACGCCCTGTGAGCACCTATCGCGACTTCGCCCACCGGGGCTCCGCCCGGGCCACCGTCCTGCGCACCGTCGGCACCCGCGAGCGGCGCTCGCACCTCACCGCGCCCCGCGTCCCCACCGTCGGGATCGACATCGGCGGCACCAAGGTGATGGCCGGCGTCGTCGACGCCGACGGCGTCATCCTGGAGAAGGTCCGCACCGAGACCCCGCACAAGTCCAAGAGCCCCAAAGTGGTCGAGGACACCATCTGCGAACTCGTCCTCGACCTCTCCGACCGCCACGACGTCCACGCGGTCGGCATCGGCGCGGCCGGCTGGGTCGACGCCGACCGCTCCACGGTCCTCTTCGCCCCCCACCTCGCCTGGCGCAACGAACCCCTGCGCGACGCGCTCTCCGCGCGCCTCGCCGTCCCCGTCCTCGTCGACAACGACGCCAACACCGCCGCCTGGGCGGAGTGGCGCTTCGGCGCCGGACGCGGCGAGGACCATCTGGTCATGATCACCCTCGGCACCGGCATCGGCGGCGCGATCCTGGAGGACGGCCGGGTCAAGCGCGGCAAGTTCGGGGTCGCCGGAGAGTTCGGCCATATGCAGGTGGTGCCCGGCGGACACCGCTGCCCCTGCGGCAACCGGGGCTGCTGGGAGCAGTACAGCTCCGGCAACGCCCTCGTCCGCGAAGCCCGTGAGCTGGCCGCCGCCGAGTCGCCGGTCGCCCACTCCCTCATCGACCGCGTCGGCGGAAACGTCGCGGACATCACCGGCCCGCTCATCACCGAGCTGGCCCGCGAGGGCGACGCGATGTGCGTCGAACTCTTCCAGGACATCGGCCAGTGGCTCGGCGTCGGCATCGCCAACCTCGCCGCCGCCCTCGACCCCTCCTGCTTCGTCATCGGCGGCGGCGTCAGCGCCGCCGACGACCTCCTCATCGGCCCCGCGAGAGACGGCTTCCGCCGCCATCTCACCGGCCGCGGCTACCGGCCCGAGGCCCGCATCGTCAAGGCCCAGCTCGGCCCCGAGGCCGGCATGGTCGGCGCCGCCGACCTCGCCCGCCTCGTCGCCCGCCGCTTCCGCCGCGCCAACCGCCGCCGCCTCGAACGCCACGAACGGTACGAGCGCTACGCCCAGGCCCTCCGCAACTCCGCCTCCCCCCGAGGCACCACCCCGGAGTCCTGAGGCCATGTCGGGATTCCGTCCGACCGCCGCACCCCGGCGCGCGCCCCGGGGCGGCGCGCCCCGGCGTACCCCCAGGTCCGGGCGGGTCCACCCCGCGGACTCCGGCGAAACCGTACACTTCGGTTCAGTCCGCCCTCCCCGGAACCGCCCAGGAAACCCCGCAGTCATGACCGTGCCCCGCCAGTCCGCCTCCCCGGACGAGACCTTCCGGCCCCCCGAGGGCCGCCGAAGGATGATCGTCCGCCGCTGGCTCACGGCGATCATCATCGTTCTCCTCGTCGGCATCCCGGCCGGCTATCTGGTGATCTCCGCCGAGCAGAGCCGCGAGAGCGGCCGGCACAAGGCGGCCGAGTCCTCCGCGAGCGGACTGCGGGACAACTGGCCGTCCCAGATGAAGCGCCGGGTCTTCGAGATCCCGATCCCGATGAAATCCACCGACGTCGCCTACTTCGAAACCAGCAACTGGCAGACCAGCCGACTCTACGTCCAGTTCACCACCACCGCCGCCGGACTCGACCGCTTCCTCGAAGAGATCGGCACCGGCCGCGAGGCGCTGACCGAGGGCGAGATCGCCATCAGCCAGCGCCACGCCGAGACCGTCGGCTGGGACTTCGGGGGCGACCTCTCCTGGGCGAGCGTCAGCCAGACCAACCCCCACCCGCGCCCCAGCCAGGACATCACCGTCGACCAGACCGACCCCGACCGCCCCAGGGTGTTCGTCGTCTCCGCCGCCAACCCCTGAGCGGCCCCGGCCGCCACACGGCGACAAGGGGCCGTCCGCTCGGAAAGCGGCTGTGTCACCCGGCCACACGGAGGGTCACCCGGTCACACGGAGGACACCATCGCCACCAGACAGGCGAACAGACCGCAGCCGAGCACGGCTGTGGCGCAGACGGTCCCGATCCTGGACCGGGACAGCCCCTTGGCCCGCCCCACCGCCAGGACCACCGCTCCCGCGACGAAGGGGAGGGCCGCCGCCCCCAGCAGGGTGAGACCCCACCCGAGCGAGGGTGAGGCGCCTTCGGCCAGCTCCGCCCTCCCCAGGGCGCCCAGCGTGTGCTGTGCGCCATTGAATGTGAGCGGAAGAGCCGCCAGGAGGGCGGGGACGAACGCCAGGCCGATCCTGGCCACCGTGCCGAGAGCGCGGCCCGGTCGGTTCACTGTCATCGCCTTCATCGTTTCCCCCTGCTGGCTGTTCGACGAGGACACGGCTTCGCCCTGTCCTCCAGGTGCCCCTTGACCGACGTGTACTGCCAGTATGTCCTGCCCATACGCGTCACCCCGATCGGGTTGCCGCCCGCAAGGCCGCGGCGCTCACCCTTGGGGAGGGGGGCCTCGCCCGCCCCCCTTCCGTGAGAGATTGTGAGATATGGGAGCGTGAGCGGGTGAGTGAGACGACGACCAAGACCCTGCAATACCGCGTTGACGGGCCGGACGACGCACCCGTCCTCATCCTGGGCCCCTCCCTCGGCACTACATGGCACATGTGGGACCGGCAGATAGCGGACCTGTCCCGCGAGTGGCGGGTCTTCCGCTACGACCTGCCGGGCCACGGCGGCGCACCCGCCCACCCCGCCGCCGCCGTCGGCGACCTCACCGACAGACTCCTCGCCACTCTCGACGGACTGGGCATCCAGCGCTTCGGCTACGCGGGCTGCTCCGTCGGGGGAGCGGTCGGCATCGATCTGGCGCTGCGCCACCCTCAGCGCGTCGCCTCCCTCGCGCTGGTCGCCGCCTCCCCCCGGTTCGGGACGGCCGACGAGTTCCGCAGGCGCGGGGTGGTGGTGCGCACCAATGGGCTCGACCCGATCGCCCGGAGCGCCCCGGAGAGCTGGTTCACCCAGGGCTTCGCCGCGGCCCAGCCCGCGATCGTGGAATGGGCCGTGCAGATGGTCCGCACCACCGACCCCGGCTGCTACATAGCCGCCTGCGAGGCGCTCGCGGCCTTCGACGTCCGCGAGGAGCTCGGCCGGGTCGGGGTGCCCACCCTCGTGGTGGTCGGCTCGGAGGACCGGGTCACCGGGCCCGCCGAGGCCCGCACGCTGGTCGCCGGGATAGCCGACGCCCGGCTGGCGCTGGTGCCGGGGGCCTCGCACCTCGCGCCCGTGGAGCAGCCGGCCGCCGTCACCGACCTCCTGGCCGGTCACTTCGCCGGGGTCGCCCAGGACACCCACTCCGCGATCCCCGCGCCGCCCTCCGCCATGCTCTCCGCGCCCGTCGCCCCCATCGCCGAGATCGCCCCCGCGATGCCCCAGATGACCGCGTCGGGCCGCCCCGACCCGTACGAGCCGGGCATGAGGATCCGCCGGGAGGTCCTCGGCGACGCCCATGTCGACCGGGTGGGCGCCGAGACCGACGGCTTCAACGCCGACTTCCAGGAGCTGGCCACCCGCTACGCCTGGGGCGAGATCTGGGCCCGGGACGGCCTGGACCGGCGCACCCGCAGCGTGGTCACGCTCACCGCCCTGGTCGCGGGCGGCCACCGGGAGGAGCTGGCCGTCCACACCCGGGCCGCCCTGCGCAACGGCCTCACCCCCGACGAGATCCGGGAGATCCTCCTCCACACGGCCGTGTACTGCGGGGTTCCGGCCGCCGCCGCGGCCTTCGCGGTGGCCCGTACGGTCGTCCAGGAGGAGACCGCCCCCGGTCCGTAGCAGGATGGGCCCATGAGGCTCACCAAGAAGAGGCACTCCTGCGTCCGGCTGGAGAAGGACGGGGCGACCCTCGTCATCGACCCCGGCGGCTTCAGCGAGGAGGACGCCGCGGCCGGCGCCGACGCCGTGCTGATCACCCATGAGCATCCCGACCACTTCGACGAGGGTCGCGTCCGCGCGGCCCTCGCCGCCGGGGCCGAGGTGTGGACGCTCCGGAGCGTCGCCGAGCGGCTCTCGGCGGCGTACCCGGGGCGGGTGCGGACCGTCGGGCACGGCGACGCCTTCACCGCGGCCGGCTTCGGCGTCCAGGTCCACGGCGAACTCCACGCCGTGATCCACCCCGACCTCCCCAGGATCACCAATATCGGCTTCCTGGTCGACGGTTCGCTCTTCCACCCCGGCGACGCGCTCACCGTGCCGGACCACCCCGTCGACACGCTGCTGCTCCCCGTACAAGCCCCATGGAGCAAGATCTCCGAGGTCGTCGACTATCTCCGCGAGGTCGCGCCGGGGCGCGCCATCGACGTCCACGACGCGCTGATCACCGATCTCGCCCGGCCGATCTACGACACCCACCTCGGCAATCTCGGCCGCGCGGAGCACGGCCGGCTGGCCCCGGGGGAGAGCGCCGATCTGTGACTGTCGTACCCCGGCGCTAGGCTTCCTCCCATGCGCATCGCCACCTGGAACGTCAACTCGATCACCGCCCGTCTGCCCCGGCTGCTGGCCTGGCTCCAGAGCAGTGGTACGGACGTCCTGTGCGTCCAGGAGACCAAGTGCACCGAGGCCCAGTTCCCCGCCGAGGCGCTGCGGGAGATCGGCTACGAGTCCGCCGTCCTCGCCGACGGCCGGTGGAACGGCGTCGCGCTCATCTCCCGGGTCGGCCTGGCCGACGTGGTCAAGGGCCTCCCCGGCGGCCCGGAGTACGACGGGGTGCAGGAGCCGAGGGCGATCTCCGCGACCTGCGGCCCGGTCCGCCTCTGGTCGGTCTATGTGCCCAACGGCCGGGAGATCACCCACGCCCACTACGGCTACAAGCTGGAGTGGCTCGGCGCGCTCAAGGACGCGGTCGCGGCCGACGCGGCGGGGACGCGCCCCTTCGCGGTCCTCGGCGACTTCAACATCGCGCCCGCCGACGAGGATGTGTGGGACCGCGCCGCCTTCGAGGGCGCGACGCATGTGACCGAGCCCGAGCGGGCGGCGCTGACCGCGCTGCGCGGCACCGGCCTCACCGATGTGGTGCCCCGCCCGCTGAAGTACGCCCACCCCTTCACCTACTGGGACTACCGCCAGCTCGCCTTCCCGAAGAACCGGGGCATGCGCATCGACCTCGTCTACGGCAATGAGCCCTTCGCCGCCGCCGTCAAGGACGGCTATGTCGACCGCGAGGAGCGCAAGGGCAAGGGCGCGTCCGACCACGCGCCGGTCGTGGTCGACCTCGACGTCTGAGGGACGTCTGAGGGCCTTGACGGACCCGCCGTCCCGGTCCGGGGCCCCGCCGTCCCGGAACTCCCGGCGGGACGGCGGCGCGCGCCTGTGGTGTGCGCGGGTGCCGGGGTGCGAGGGTGGGCGGTATGAACATCCCTTTCCTGGGCAACTGGCGCAGGAGGCACCCGGCCGCCCCGCCGCCCGGGGACCCCGTCGCCGAGGAGGACCCCGAGCGCGCGGCGGCCATCGCCGAACTGCTCTCGGAGTGCGAGCTGCTGAGAGTCCGCGCCGAGGGCCTCGGGCTCGCACTCGACGACACCCCGGCCTCCCTCGCCGCCCTCGACCAGCTTCCGCCGCGCTGGCGCGAGGACCCCGAGGAGCTGCCCTGGGTGGGCAATGACGCGGGCCTCTACCTCGGCACCGTGATCGTCCGCACGGTGCCCGGGGCGCACTGGCACATCTGGCCGAGTGGTCACCCAGTGGTGAGACTCGCCTCCGGGCGAGAGATCGCCGTGGTGGAGGCCGGTCTCGACTGGGCGGTCAATGGAGCGCCCCAGTTGTCCCAGGTTTACGCGGAGGCCGCCGAAGTCTGAGCCGGCCGGGACCGGGCCCCGTGGGCCCCGGCCGGCCAAGCCGATAAATACGGCTTATGCCCTATTTATGCGTGTCGTGCGCGAAGTCCCTTATCGGGATGGATAGTTTGCGCTGACCTCGACACAGCGATGAGTGGGTAGGGCAGCGTATGGCCGTCGTCGATCCGTTGATCGAGCTGCGGGACGTCAATAAGTTCTACGGACAGTTGCACGTACTCCAGGACATCAATCTCACCATCGGGCGCGGGGAGGTGGTGGTGGTCATCGGGCCGTCCGGCTCCGGGAAATCGACCCTCTGCCGGACCGTGAACCGGCTGGAGTCGATCGAGTCGGGCACGATCACCATCGACGGACAGCCCCTGCCGGAGGAGGGCAAAGGGCTCGCCGCGCTCCGCGCGGACGTCGGCATGGTCTTCCAGTCCTTCAATCTCTTCGCCCACAAGACCGTGCTCGCCAATGTCTCGCTCGCCCAGATCAAGGTCCGGCGCAGAAAGAAGGACGAGGCCGACCGGCGCTCCCGGGAGCTGCTGGAACGGGTGGGCCTCGCCTCCCAGGCCGACAAGTACCCCGCCCAGCTCTCCGGCGGCCAGCAGCAGCGGGTGGCCATCGCCCGGGCGCTCGCCATGGACCCCAAGGTCATGCTCTTCGATGAGCCCACCTCGGCCCTCGACCCCGAGATGATCAACGAGGTGCTCGAAGTGATGCAGCAGCTCGCCCGGGACGGCATGACCATGGTCGTGGTCACCCACGAGATGGGCTTCGCCCGCTCCGCCGCCAACCGTGTGGTGTTCATGGCCGACGGCCGCTGCATCGAGGACCGCGCCCCGGAGGACTTCTTCAACCATCCGGAGAGCGATCGCGCCAAGGACTTCCTCTCCAAGATCCTCAAGCACTGACGGGGGCACGGCAGATGCCACGTACACGACGCGCCCTCGCGGCGCTGGCGCTCGCCCTCCTGGCGGTCACCGCGGCCTGCGGCAAGGAGGGCAGCCCGCCGGTCAAGGGCCCGCAGCCCGACCAGCTCCCGCACTACCGGGTGAACACCGGCTTCCAGCTGGACGCCTCGCCCACCTGGCGAAAGGCGAGCAAACGCGGCCACTTCGTCGTCGGGGCCAAGGAGGACCAGCCCTATCTCGGCGAGAAGGACCCCGCCACCGGCCTGTACTCCGGCTTCGACATCGAGATCGCCAAAATGGTCTCCGCCTCGCTCGGGCTCGACCCCGCGCGGATCGTCTTCCGGACCATCGCCTCCGCCAACCGCGAGACCGCCCTCCAGAACGGCCAGATCGACTACTACGTCGGCACCTACACCATCAACGACAACCGCAAGAAACTCGTCGGCTTCGCGGGCCCCTACTACCTCGCCGGCCAGTCCCTGCTGGTACGGGCCGACGAGAAGGACATCAAGGGCCCCCAGGACCTCGCGGGCAAACGGGTCTGCTCCGCCGCCGGATCCACCCCGTACCAGCGCATCCAGCAGGACTACCCCCGGGCCGACCTCGTCGCGTACGACACCTACTCCGTCTGCGTCGACAACCTGCTGACCTATCAGGTCGACGCCGTCACCACCGACGACGCCATCCTCATCGGCTACGCGGCCAAGGCCCCCGACGAACTCAAGGTCGTCGGCAAGCCCTTCTCCGAGGAGCCCTACGGCATCGGCGTCCCGCGCGACGACAACGCCCTGCGCTTCGCCATCGACGACGCGCTGGAGGCCGACGAGAAGAATGGCTACTGGAAGGAGGCGTACGACGCCACCCTCGGCCTCTCCGGGGTCCCGGCGCCACAGCCGCCCCCGATCGACCGCTACCCGGCGAGCTGAGGCAAGGAAGAGGACGGACATGGACGTACTGACCGACAACTTCTCCCTGTACGCCGAGGGCTTCCTCGGCACCGTCCGGCTGACGGTCTACTCCTCGCTGCTCGCCCTCGTCCTCGGCTTTCTGATGGCCTCCTTCCGGGTCGCCCCCGTCGGCTCCCTGAGGGCCATCGGCACCGTCTGGGTGACCGTGCTCCGCAACACCCCGCTGACCCTGCTCTTCTTCGCCGTGCTGCTGGGGCTGCCGCGCTTCGGCCTGGTCCTGCCGTTCACGGTCTTCGCGGTCATCGCCCTGGGCTGCTACACCTCCGCCTTCATCTGCGAGGCGCTGCGCTCCGGCATCAACACCGTGCCCACCGGCCAGGGCGAGGCCGCCCGCAGCCTGGGCATGAGCTTCGGCCAGACACTCACCAGCGTGGTGCTGCCCCAGGCGTTCCGCACCGTCATCCCCCCGGTCGGCTCCACGCTCATCGCCCTCGCCAAGAACTCCGCGATCGCCGGGGCGTTCAGCGTCACCGAACTCCTCGGCACCTACAAGACCCTCAGCGAGCTGGGCTACAACATCATCTGGACCTTCGTCTGGATCGCCGTCGGCTATCTGATCATCACCCTCACCATCAGTGCGCTGTTCAACGTGCTGGAGAAGCGCTATGGAGTCGCCCGATGACCGATTCCACCGCCCTCTACGACATCCCGGGGCCCAGAACCCGCCGCCGCCACCGGCTCTACGGGATCATCTCGACCGCCGCCATCGCGGCGCTGCTGGGCTGGATCGTGTATCTGCTCTTCGACACCGAGCAGTTCACCGCCGAGAAGTGGACGCCGTTCGAGTACAAGGGCATCCAGGAACTGCTGCTGCGCGGGCTCGGCAACACCCTCAAGGCCTTCGCCTACGCCGCCGTCCTCTCCCTGGTGCTCGGCGGGATCCTGGCCTGCGGCCGGCTCTCCGACCACCGGCCGGTGCGCTGGGTCGCGACCCTGCTGGTGGAGTTCTTCCGCGCCATGCCCGTACTGGTGATGATCTTCTTCATCTTCGTGGCGCTGAAGGTCCAGCCACTGCCCGCGCTGGTCGCCGGGCTGACGCTCTACAACGGCTCGGTGCTCGCCGAGGTCTTCCGGGCGGGCGTCAACTCCGTCGACCGGGGCCAGCGGGAGGCCGCTTACGCGCTGGGCCTGCGCAAGACCCAGGTCATGACCCATGTCCTGGGCCCGCAGGCACTGCGCGCCATGCTGCCCGCCATCATCAGCCAACTGGTGGTCGCGCTGAAGGACACCTCGCTCGGCTATCTGATCACCTACGAGGAATTCCTCCACGCGGGCAAGCTCATCGCCTCCAACCTCGACTACGATCTGCCGTTCATCCCCGTGGTGATGGTGATCGCGCCGATCTACATCGGGCTGTGCATGCTGCTCTCCTGGTTCGCCAACTGGGTGGCCAGAAGACAGCGGCGCAATCCGAAGACGAAGGCCGCGGACATCGCCCCGGCCGAACCAGGGACGCTGCTGACCCAAGGCCCCAAGGCGCCCGGAAGGACGTAGGGGCCCGGACAGCAGCTCATGGGGCATGAACCGGCCTCCCCGGGAAGGGGGCCACGGCGGCAGCCGGTGATCACTTCTCGCGCAGCGGGACCGACAGATACGACGGGTCGGACGCGGGCGAGGAGAAGGTCAGCTGCGCGCCGGCCGGATTGTGCTCGATGTAGAGCGGGTCGACAGTGTCGACGACCACGGCGAGACGGTGGCCGGCCGGAACGTCGTAGGCGGTGGAGAACAGCTCCAGGTCGACGGCGAACGGCTTGCCGGGCGTCTTGCCGTGGAAGGTGTACGGGGCATTGCCGACCAGCTTGCCGAGGCCGAGCGGGCCCACGTCGTAGAGATGGGCGACGAGGGTGCCGCTCTCCTTGGTGCTGGTGACCGTGGTGTGCAGTTCGGCGGCGCCGCGGATCCGCCGGGGGGACGCGTACCGCTCCGACTCCCACACGGCCGCGAAGGCGCGCGGGAGCAGTGGGACCGAGACCGCCGGGGGCAGCTTCGCGAACTGGTCCAGCGCGCCGGAGAGGAAGACGAGCCCGCCGTTGGCCCCCGAGTCGATGTTCGTGTGGATCCGCCGGCTCTCCGGCAGCGGGATCCGCTCCCGGTCCGGACCGGCCGACGGCCAGTCCGGATAGCTCTCGTACGCCTCTGAGGTGCGGGGCTTCAGCCGGACCGGGCGCTCGCGGTCGACCCCGTTGTCGACACCCCTCAGATGGTGGTCGAGCCAGCGGTGCGCGCTGGTCCAGGTGTCGTTGGGGAGCCCGAGCAACCCGGTCGCCTCGGCCGTGACATGGTCGCCGGGCCGCAGCTCCAGCCGTTTGGGTACGGTCAGCCGCTCGAAGAAGTCGGTGTACTGGTTGGGCGGGAAGAGCGAGTCGCCCCAGGCGTTGCCGAGCATCACGGCGGTGCCGTTGGCGTTGATCCGGTCCACCCGGGCGGCGGGGGAGCGCAGCGCGCCCCACTTGAGCATCTTCTCCTCCTCGGCCAGGTTCGAGCCGAGGAAGTCCTTGAGGATCTCGCGCAGTTCGGGCCCGGGCCGGCCGGTCGCCAGGCCCGCGACGCCGAGCGCCAGCGCGGCCTGGGAGTGCTGGGTCCGGCCGCTGTAGACGGAGTCGATCAGATCGGCCCAGCCGCTCAGCGCCACCACCGCCCTGACGCGCGGGTCGTGAGAGGCCGTCAGCAGGCTGATGCCCGCGCCGTACGACACTCCGGCCATGCCCACCCGCTCCGGGTCGGCCGGAGTGTTGGCGAGCGCCCAGTCGATCACCCGGGAGGCGTCGGCGACATCCCGGGGTCCCGCGACCTCGATCTCCCCGCCCGACTGCCAGAAGCCGCGCGCGTTGTAGCTGACCACCACATAGCCCGAGGCGGCGAGCTTCTTCGCCTGGGCGAGGTACTCGATCTGCGGCATCGCCCAGCTGGTGGGCAGGACGACGACGGGGTGGAGCCGTCCGGAGCCGGTCGCCGGGGTGACGACATTGGCCTTCAGTACGGTGCCGCCGTCGCCCGCGATGTCCGTGAACCGGACCTGGGGCGTCATGGCGGTGCCGACCGGCAGCGGCCGCGCGGTCGCGGCCGGCGCGCCGGCCACCGCCGGTCCGGCCAGCAGCGCGGCCAGCGCGACACCGGTCAAGGCGGTGCGCAGAGCCCTGTGCGACAGTCCCGCGGATCCCATGGGCAACTCCTCACTTGTGTGCCTCAGTTGTGCGCCACTCAGAAGTGACCCGACGGTAACCTCAAGGACTTACTGTCAGTAACTCCCCGGTCGGTCACGCACGGATAACGATTGCCGGTGCGCCGCCGGTGCGTTGGCGCGACCTGTGTCCGCCCGGTGGGGGCGCGGCCCTGTTCCGGGGAGTCCTGACGCCGGGCGGCCGGTGACGTTACAGTGCGCGGACATCCGCTGATCCGGAGGTTTGGATGAGTCGCTCAGCCGCACGGAATCTGTCCGTTCTGGCCGTCGCCGTGGCCCTGGTCTCGTCGGTCGGCGCCGCCGCCCCGTTAACCGCCGCCCCCGCCCCACCGGTGAAGACACCTGTCGCGGTCGGCCACGGCGGGGCGGTCGCGAGCGTCGACGCCGATGCCTCGGCGGTCGGGATCGAAGTGCTGCGGCGCGGCGGGAACGCCGTCGACGCGGCCGTGGCGACCGCCGCCGCGCTCGGCGTCACCGAGCCGTACTCGGCGGGGATCGGCGGCGGCGGGTACTTCGTCCACTACGACGCCCGCACCCGTTCCGTCCAGACCATCGACGGCCGGGAGACCGCGCCGCGCTCCGCCGACTCCGCCCTGTTCCTGGAGAACGGCCGCCCCATCCCGTTCGACGAGGGGCAGACCAGCGGACTGGGCGTCGGCACCCCCGGCACCCCCGCGACCTGGGACGCGGCCCTGGAGGCCTGGGGCACCCGATCGCTGGGGCAACTGCTGAAACCGGCCGAGCGGCTGGCGAAGAACGGATTCACCGTCGACTCCACCTTCCGCTCCCAGACCGCCGCCAACCAGGCCCGGTTCGCCGACTTCCCCGCCACCGCCGAACTCTTCCTGCCCGGCGGCGAACTGCCGAAGGTCGGCTCCGTCTTCAAGAACCCGGACCTGGCGCGCACCTACCGCGAACTGGGCCGCGAGGGCGGCCGCGCCCTGTACCGGGGCGACATCGCCCGGGACATCGTCCGCACCGTACGCACCCCGCCGGTCGGCGAAGGCGTCACCCGCGAGGTCCGGCCCGGCGATCTGACCACCCGTGACCTGCGGTCGTACGACACCGTCCGCCAGGCCCCCAGCAAACTCTCCTACCGGGGCCTGGACGTCTACGGCATGGCCCCCTCCTCCTCCGGCGGCACCAGCGTGGGCCAGGCGCTCAACATGCTGGAGCGCACCGATCTGTCGAAGGCCACCGACGCCGGGTATCTGCACCGTCTCATCGAGGCGAGCCGGATCGCCTTCGCGGACCGGGGCCGCTGGGTCGGCGACCCGGCCTTCGAATCCGTGCCGACCAAGCAGCTCCTCTCCCAGCGCTTCGCCGACGCGCGCGGCTGCCTCATCAAGGACGACGCGGTGCTCACCAGCCCGCTCGCCCCGGGCGACCCCCGCTCGCCGGTGGCCTGCGGCAGCGCGGGACCGGCGGTTCCCACCGTGTACGAGGGAGAGAGCACCACCCATCTGACGGTCGCCGACAAATGGGGCAATGTCGTCGCCTACACCCTGACGATCGAGTCCACCGGCGGCAGCGGCATCACCGTGCCCGGCCGGGGCTTCCTGCTCAACAACGAGCTGACCGACTTCTCCTTCGCCCCGGCGAACCCGGCGGTCCACGACCCCAACCTCCCCGGCCCCGGCAAGCGCCCGCGCTCCTCCATGGCCCCGACGATCGTCCTCCGGGACGGCCGTCCGGTGCTCGCGGTGGGCTCCCCGGGCGGTGCCACGATCATCACCACCGTGCTCCAGTCCCTGACCGGCCGTCTGGACCGAGGCCTTCCGCTGGTGGAGGCGATCGCCGCGCCCCGCGCCAGCCAGCGCAACCAGACCACCACCGAGCTGGAGCCCGGACTCTGGAACAGCCCGCTCAGGGCCGAGCTGGAGGCCATCGGCCACGCCTTCCGGCAGAACCCGGAGATCGGCGCGGCGACCGGCGTCGAGCGACTGCCCGACGGCCGCTGGCTCGCGGCCGCCGAGAAGGTCCGCCGGGGCGGCGGCTCGGCGATGGTCGTCCACCCCGCCGGTCGGGGTTAGCCCTGGCCGGGGTTAGCCCGTCCGGCCCCAGAGGTCTCGCGGCCCGTCCGGCGTCAACCGCCGGGCGGGCCGCCCGTTTTGCCGCCGGGCGCGGGCCCGGCCCCGGACGTGGGGGGATCGGTTCCGGCCGGGAGCGGGTATGGACGCTTCTCCCCACCGAAAGGCGAGCCTCTCCATGCACTCTCGTACTCTCGCGCTCTCCGCGGCCCTCGGCGTGGCCGTCGTCCCCGGAGCGGCCCCGCCCGCCGGGGCCGAAGGCGTCCAGCAGGTCCTGGTGCCGAGGGCGCACGGCGTGTCGGGGTCGTACGGCGTACTCGGGTCCTACGGCGTACGGGGGGACACGGCCGGGGCGGCCGAGCTGCTGGACAGGGTGAAGGAGTGCGCCCAGATCTCCCGGGGCGCGTACCACGAGGACGCGAACGCCCCGGCGGACGTGCCGGTCTGCGAGAAGAAGGGCGCGGTCTTCTGGAAGGCCGACATGGACATCGACTGCGACGGGCAGCGCACCGAGCGGTGCAACGCCACGACCGATCCCCACTTCCTCGCGCAGACCGCCTTCCGGCAGTCCGACGGGCGACCGCTCAACGCGGAGAAGCTGCCCTTCGTGGTGGTGCCGGGGGCCGGTGATCTCTGGAAGCCCTCCGCGTCGGGCATCGGGGGCGGGGGAGTGGTCGCCGTCATCCACGGGGGCCGGGTCCGGTACGGAGTCGTCGGGGACACCGGGCCCACGCGGATCATCGGCGAGGCGTCCTACGCCATGGCGCGGTCGCTCGGTGTCGACCCGGACCCCCGGACGGGCGGCGTCGACTCAGGGGTCACCTACATTCTCTTCAAGGACTCCCGGGTGGACCCGATCGAGGACCACGGCGCGGCGGTGACCCTCGGGGAGTCGCTGGCCAGGAAATTCCTCAAGGAGAACTGAGGCGCCCCGCCCGGGGCCGGGCCGGTCCCGGCGGGGGGACCCGAGCGCGGTCCTGTGCGTCCCGGTCAGAGCGCGGTCAGCACACGCGGCCCCTCGTCGGTGATCGCCACGGTGTGCTCGGAGTGGGAGGCGCGGCTGCCGTCGATCGTGCGCATGGTCCAGCCGTCCCGGGCCGTGTAGTGGTCGTCCGAGCCGCCGGCGATCACCATCGGCTCGATGGCCAGCACCATGCCGCGCCGCAGGGGCATGCCCCGGCCGGCCCGGCCCTCATTGGGCACGCCCGGGTCCTCGTGCATCTGCCGGCCCACGCCATGGCCCCCGAAGCCGTCCGGTATGCCGACGCCCGCGGTGCGGCACACCCGGCCGATCGCATGGGCGATGTCGCCGATGCGATTGCCGACCCTGGCGGCCGCGATGCCCGCCGCCAGGGCCTCCTCGCCCACCTCGATCAGCCGGCTGTCCTCGGGGCGGGCCCGGCCGACCGTGAAGCTGACGGCGGCGTCGCCCGCCCAGCCGTCCAGGATCGCGCCGCAGTCGACGCTGACCAGATCGCCGTCGCGCAGCGGCCGGGCGTCCGGGATGCCGTGCACGATCGCGTCATTGACCGAGACGCACAGGACCGCGGGGAAGGGCACCGGGGCCCACTCGGGGTGATAGCCGAGGAAGGGCGAGCGGGCCCCGGCCTCCCGCAGCACCTCGCGAGCCACCCGGTCCAGCTCCAGCGGGCTGACGCCGACCGCCGCCGCCTCGCGCGCGGCCGTCAGCGCCTGGGCCACCACGCGGCCGGACGCACGCATCGCCTCGATCGAGGCGTCTGTCTTGATCTCCACCATGCCAATTACTATACCGGTCGAGGCGTTATTCTCATACCGGCTCGACCGGCATTAGAATAACGGCATGGTCCGTACCCCCCTCACCCCGGAAGAGCGCGAACGCGGCGAGCGGCTCGGCCGCCTCCTGCGTACCGCGCGCGGCGAACGCAGCATGGTGGAGGTCGCGGCGGCGGCCGGACTCTCCGCCGAGACCCTGCGCAAGATCGAGACCGGCCGCGCCCCGACGCCCGCCTTCTTCACCGTCGCCGCCCTCGCCACCGCCCTCGAACTGTCCATGGACGACCTCATGACCCGCTGCGCGCCCACACCCGCTATCTGACCCGACCGGAGTGGGCGTTCACTCTCCCCGCACCGGCCCGACGGCGTACCCTCGCACCGTGACCGCCGAGGGATTCGCCGCCGCCAGGTACATCAGCCTGACCACCTTCCGCAAGAACGGGACGGGAGTCGCCACCCCCGTCTGGTTCGTCCAGGACGGCGGCAAGCTCCACGTCCTGACCAACCGCGAGTCCTGGAAGGTGAAGCGGCTGCGCAACGACGCCCGCGTCACCGTGACCGTGTGCGACGCACGCGGCAGGATCGCCGACGGCGCGCTGAGCGCGGGCGGCACCGCCGAGCTGTTCGACGACCTCGGCGACACGCGCAAGCTGCTGGCCCGCAAATACAGCTGGCAGTTCTGGCTGATGGACCGGCCGGCCGCGCTCGTCCGCCGGGGAAAACGGCCCCAGACCGGCATCGCGGTGACTCTCTCCCCGAACAATGAGAACGGCTTGTAACAGCGCGCACCCACGGCCGTCACACGGCCGGGGTTCGATGCCAGCGGATTCCCCGGACATCTCCGGACAGGAGCGGCGGCGATGGCGGTCAACCAACTCCCCTCGGAACGCGATGCCCTCGCACAGTACCTGCGAGGACTGACCGCGCTCCTCGACCAGGACACCGGCTGGTACGCCGTCTTCCGGCAGCGCGACCCCGAAGGGGTGCGGGAGTGCCTGGAAGGCGTCGAAGTCCCCCCGTGGGACGTGGTCGAGGCCCTGCTGCACGACCTCGCGGCGGCCCGCGGCGCGGGGATCGCGGCACGCGAGGAGCCCCGGGCGCGCCGGCTGCACACATCCGCCGCCGCCGCGTACGACCGCCGCCCCGGCGGCCGGGAGGCCCTGGCCGAACGCGTGGAGCTGATGCGCCAGGAGCTGATCCGCTCCACGCTCCGCGCCGAGGAACTGGTCCGCAGACGGACCGCCGAACCGGCGGGCCCGGCCGCCGCCCGGCTCGACCACGAGCTGGAGTGGACCCGGGACGACCAGGCCAGGGCCACCGCCAGACTGGCCGAACTCCGCTCCCGGCTCACCTCCCTGACCACCGTGCCGCCACCGCGCCCCGGGGAGAGCGACAGCGCCCCCGGCGAGGGCTGGTTCGGCCCCGGCCGCGAACGGGAGAGCGGCGAGCCCGCCCCCCGCGCCCCCCGCCCCGCCGACCCCCACCCGGCCGACCCTCGCGCCCCCCGCCCCGACCTGCCCCACCCGCGCCCCTTCGGCCCGCCCCCCGAGCCCGGGCCCACCGCGCCCGCCGAGGCCGCGCCCGCCGAGGCCGCGTCCGGCCGGGCCCACCGCCGCGGCCTGCTGAGAGGCGCGCGGTTCGCGGGCGCGGCCCACTCCGGAGACACCCCCGACACCGCGACCGGCGGCGGACCCCTCCCGCAGCCGCAGGCCCCCGCCCCGCCCCCGCGCGGCGCGCGCCACGGCACCGCCGCCGCCGAAACCGCCGTACCGGCCGCCGAGGCCCCCGCCGGCCCCGGCCACGCCGCCGACACCGCGCGCGAGGTCGTGCGCACCCTCTCCCGGCTGCGCACCGCCGAGCGCGGCGGGGAGGCGCACGCCGTGCTCTGCGAGGCCGCGGTGCTCCCCGCCGCCTGGCTGCCGGTCCTCGCCGGGGAACTCCACCGCGCCGGGCTCGACGCCGACTGGACCACCCTGCTGTGGGAGGCCGCCTCCCAGCCCCTGCCCCGGGTCGCGGCCATCGCCGGAGCGCTCGCCGCCGAAGGACGCGAGAGCGACGGCGAACGGCTGCTCCGACAGGGCGTCGCCCGTCCCGTCGAGGAGATCGCCCGGGCCGCCCTCGAACTCGCCGACCAGGGACGCCTCCCCGAGGCCCACGCCCTCCTCACCGCCTGCGTACAGCTGCACCCCGCCGCCGAAGCGGCCCGAATCGCCGCCGACGCCCCCCAGCGCCTCGTACCCCTGCTGCTCAAGGCGGCCCGCGCCCAGTCCCGCTCCCACGAACACCGGCTCGTCCACGCCCTGCGCGTCGCGGGCCATCTCGCCACCTGAACCGCACGGCACCGCACCGTGCCCGCCGGCCGGGTGAATCGAGATCGACCGCGCCGGTTCACGGCGATGGCCTTGCCCCTGTGTGTGACGGGGCTTACGTTCTCCCTCTACGCACCGCGTCCACCCGCGTAGAGGCTCGCTGACGCCCGGCCGAAGGAGCAGCTCATGGCCCAAGTCGTACGCGCCGCCCTCGTCCAGGCGACCTGGACCGGCGACACCGAATCCATGATCGCCAAGCATGAGGCACACGCTCGTGAGGCCGCCCGCCGGGGCGCCGGGATCATCGGATTCCAGGAGGTCTTCAACGCGCCCTACTTCTGCCAGGTCCAGGACCCCGAGCACTACCGCTGGGCCGAGGCCGTCCCGGACGGCCCCACCGTCCGCCGGATGAGTGAACTCGCCAGGGAGACGGGGATGGTGGTCGTGGTCCCGGTCTTCGAGATCGAGGCCCCGGGCCACTACTACAACACCGCCGCCGTGATCGACGCCGACGGCTCGTATCTCGGCAAGTACCGCAAGCACCACATTCCCCAGGTCAAGGGCTTCTGGGAGAAGTTCTACTTCAGGCCGGGAAACGCCGGCTGGCCCGTCTTCGACACCGCCGCCGGCAAGGTCGGCGTCTACATCTGCTACGACCGCCACTTCCCGGAGGGCTGGCGTCAGCTGGGTCTGGAGGGCGCCCAGCTGGTCTACAACCCGTCCGCCACCTCACGCGGCCTCTCCGCCCATCTCTGGCAGCTCGAACAGCCGGCCGCCGCCGTCGCCAACGAGTACTTCGTCGCCGCCATCAACCGCGTCGGCCGGGAGGAGTACGGCGACAACGACTTCTACGGCACCAGCTACTTCGTCGACCCCCGGGGCCGGTTCGTCGGCGACGTCGCGAGCGACAAGGACGAGGAGCTGCTCGTACGCGATCTGGACTTCGGCCTCATCGACACCGTGCGGCAGCAGTGGGCGTTCTACCGGGACCGACGGCCCGACGCCTATCAGGGGCTGGTGCGGCCATGAGCCTCTTCGAGCGGCACCGGGCCGTCATCCCCGACTGGGTGGCGCTCTACTACCGCAGCCCCATCGAGATCACCCACGGCGAGGGCCGCCGGGTGTGGGACGCGGACGGCAACCGCTACCTCGACTTCTTCGGCGGGATCCTCACCACCATGACCGCCCACGCCCTCCCCGAGGTCACCAGGGCGGTCACCGAGCAGGCGGGCCGGATCCTGCACTCCTCCACGCTCTACCTCAACCGCCCGATGGTGGAACTCGCCGAACGGATCGCCGCCCTCTCCGGCATCCCCGACGCCCGGGTCTTCTTCACTGCCTCCGGCACCGAGGCCAATGACACCGCCCTCCTCCTCGCCACCGCCCACCGCCGCTCCCCCCAGGTGCTGGCGATGCGCAACAGCTACCACGGCCGTTCCTTCTCCGCCGTCGGCATCACCGGCAACCGCGCCTGGTCGCCCACCGGCCTCTCCCCGCTCCAGACGCTGTATGTGCACGGCGGCGTCCGCACCCGGGGTCCCTTCGCCGGGCTCTCCGACGCCGAATTCATCGCGGCGTGCGTCGCCGACCTGGAGGATCTCCTCGGCCACACCCGCGAGGTCGCGGCCCTGATCGCCGAACCGGTCCAGGGCGTGGGCGGGTTCACCTCACCGCCCGACGGCCTCTACGCCGCCTTCCGCGAAGTCCTGGACCGGCACGGCGTCCTGTGGATCTCCGACGAGGTGCAGACCGGCTGGGGGCGCACCGGCGACCACTTCTGGGGCTGGCAGGCCCATGCCGGAAACGGCCCGCCGGACATCCTCACCTTCGCCAAAGGCATCGGCAACGGCATGTCCGTCGGCGGTGTGGTCGCCCGCGCCGAGATCATGAACGGCCTCGACGCCAACTCCATCTCCACCTTCGGCGGCTCGCCCATCACCATGGCCGCCGGCCTCGCCAACCTCTCCCATCTGCTGGAGAACGACCTCCAGGGCAATGCCCGCCGGGTCGGCGGACTGCTCATCGAGCGGCTGAGGGCGATCGCCGCGACCGTGCCCGCCGTACGGGAGGTCCGCGGCCGAGGACTGATGATCGGCGTCGAGCTGGTCCGCCCCGGCACCGACGAGGCCCACCCCGAGGCCGCGGCGGCCGTCCTGGAAGCCGCCCGCGAGGGCGGCCTCCTCATCGGCAAGGGCGGCGGCCACGACACCAGCGTCCTGCGCATCGCGCCCCCGCTCAGCCTCACCGTCGCCGAGGCCGAGGAGGGCGCCGAGATCCTGGCCGGGGCGCTGCGCCGGGCCTGAGCCGCACTCAGACAATCCCGTACCCGTACCCGTACCCGCCTCCGTACCCCTGTACCTCCGTACCCCCGTACCCGAGGGAGCGCACCGCCCATGAGCAGCATCCGCACCCTGGTCCGCGGTGGTCTGGTGATCACGGCGACGGACGAGATCCACGCCGATGTGCTGATCGAGAACGGCAGGGTCGCCGCGCTCGCCGCACACGGCTCGGAGGTCGCGAACGCCTGGACCGCCGAACATGTCATCGACGCCTCGCGGAAGTATGTGATCCCCGGCGGGGTCGACGCCCACACCCATATGGAGATGCCCTTCGGCGGCACCTTCTCCTCCGACACCTTCGAGACCGGGACCAGGGCGGCGGCCTGGGGCGGCACCACGACCATCATCGATTTCGCCATTCAGCCCAAGGGGGGCACTCTCGGCGAAGGGCTCGAAGCGTGGCACGGGAAGGCGGACGGGAAGTGCTCGGTCGACTACGCGTTCCACATGATCATGTCCGATGTGAACGCGTCCTCGCTCAGGGAAATGGACCGACTGGTCTCGGGCGGAGTCAGCTCTTTCAAGCTCTTCACCGCGTATCCGGGGGTATTCCTCTCCGACGACGGCCAGATCCTCCGGGCCATGCAGCGCGCCGGATCGAACGGCGGTCTGGTGATGACGCACGCGGAGAACGGCCTCGCCATCGATGTGCTGGTGGAGCAGGCGCTGGCCCGAGGTGAGACGGATCCCCGCTACCACGGGGAAGTCCGCAGGGCGCTCCTGGAGGCGGAGGCGACGCATCGGGTCATCACCTTGAGCCGGGTCGCGGGCGCCCCTCTCTATGTGGTGCATGTGTCGGCGCGGGAAGCCCTCGCCGAATTGACGCGGGCCCGGGACGAGGGTCTCCCCGTTTTCGGCGAGACCTGTCCGCAGTATCTGTTTCTGTCGACCGAGAATCTGGCGGAACCCGGCTTCGAGGGCGCCAAGTATGTGTGCAGCACTCCGGTGCGCCCGAAGGAGCACCAGGCGGCCTTGTGGCGAGGGCTGAGGACGGACGACCTCCAGGTGGTCTCCACGGACCACTGCCCCTTCTGCTTCACGGGCCAGAAGGAGATGGGTCTCGGCGACTTCTCCCGGATCCCGAACGGCATGCCGGGGGTGGAGAACCGTATGGATCTGCTCCACCAGGCCGTGGTGGACGGGCACATCGGCCGCCGCCGCTGGATCGAGATCGCCTGCGCGTCACCGGCCCGGATGTTCGGCCTGTACCCGCAGAAGGGGACGATCGCCCCGGGGTCCGACGCCGACATCGTCGTCTACGACCCCCACGCGGAGCAGATCATGTCCGCCGGTACGCATCATATGAATGTCGACTACTCCGCCTACGAGGGCAGGCGGGTGACCGGGCGGGTGGATACGGTGCTCTCGCGCGGCGTCCCGGTGATCCGGGACCGGGAGTACGTGGGACACCCGGGCCACGGCGGCTATCTGCCGCGCGGACTCTGCCAGTACGCGAGCTGAGATCCCCGGCGGCCTCACCCGGGCGGTCGGGCCGGGTCGGAGCGTGCGAGCAGGCCGCGCGCGGCGGCCAGGGCCTTCGACTCCTCGTGGGTCCCGGTCAGTACGCAGAGGGTGTAGACGATGCCCTCCATCCGGGGGTGGATCGAGGAACTCGTGTGGCGCACGCCGTGGCTTCTCAGCGTGTCGTAGCGGTTCACCAGCTCGCGCACGACCCCGGGGTCGGCCTTCGGCGCCATCGGCCCTCCTTCGGCCCGGTCCGTCCGAGGCCGTCTCTCCCGATGGTGCCGCGCCGGACCGGGACCCGCCACCGCGGGCGGGCTCATTTCTTTCACGGAAAACCGGGAATGGGATCGCGACGGGGTGGGGAACATTCGACGGATGGACGCCTCGCCATGGCACACTTCTGCTAAATCGGGCCCGTGGGCCGCCCGGGCCGGCCGCATATCCTTTCTTTTCGAATCCATTTTCGCGATGTAAATAAATTCCGCAAAATGGATTCTTTTATTTTATTCTCATTTTACTTATGGTCCACCTCTTTTCTTCCGCCCTCTCCGTGAATATCGTGCCCTGGAAGATTTGACGTGGCAGCGACAAGAATTCTCCTGACGGGAGACCATCCGCAGCCGGGGGCCCCTGTGCCGCCCTGTGTGCGGATTGTCGTGCTGCGCGGATCCGTGAAAGGAGATGGAAGTGCTGGAATCCAGAGGAAGAGATTGGTCCCCCAGGGCGGTCGTGTTCGACTGTGACGGGACCCTGATGGACAGCGAGAGGCACTGGGTGGATGCCCGCAGACAGGTACTCGGTGAATACGGGGCAGTCCCGGACGGGGAGTTCTGGGAACTGTCGAAGGGAGTCCACTACACCGAGTGCGGGGACCTCATGGCGAAGGTGGCCGGACGGAAGGAACTGGCCGGACGGATGACGGATCAGCTCCTGGACGCGTTCCGGACGCTGGCCTCCGGGGATCCGGTCGTCTGCCCCGGAGCGTCCACCGTGGTGGAGGCCGCGGCCGGGAGACTCCCGCTCGCGGTGGCCAGCAACTGCCCCGGTGACGTGGTGGAGGCGTGCCTGGGGTCGGCGGGGCTCCTCGGCCACTTCCGCGAGGTCGTGGTACCGGTCGGCCGGATGAGGCCCAAACCCCACCCCGATGTGTACGCCCACGCGGCGGACCTGCTGGGGGTGGATCCCGCCCGGTGCCTGGCCGTCGAGGACTCGCTGTGCGGGATCCGCTCCGCCGTGGACGCCGGGATGCCCGTCATCGGCGTCGGCGCGGACCCCTCCGCCGAGAGCACCGCCCTCGCCGACGCCTGGGTCGAGTCCCTGGAGGACGAGGAGCTGGCCGCCTGGATCGCGCGCTGGGGCGATCAGGACCACCCGCCCGGAGGCTGAGCACACCTCCGTACGCCCGTCCCCGGACCGCGGTGCGACACGCCGTCCCCGGGGGCGGGGGTACGCGGGTTCAGCCGAGCACCCCGGCGTGGGTGATCCGGGCGGGGTCGGGCAGCCGGGCGGCCGGGCCCGGTTCGTGGACGCGTGCCAGTGCGATGAGGACGAGGGCGACCGCGACCGCGCCGGGATCGGGCCGGCCGGTGCCGTGGGCGCCCGTGTAACTGGCCCTGCCGAGGCGGGCCGGGAGCGCGGCGGTGGCGAGCGCCCCGTCGATGGCGGCCCGCGCGGCGGCGGTCACCGCACGGTGACGGTCCTCCGGCGGCGCGGCCGTGAGGGACCGGGCCGCGGGGGCGAGGGCGTCGAGCAGGGTGCGGTCACCCGGCACGGCGCCGCCGACGGCGCTGATACGGGTGAGCGCCTGCTGAAGGGCGGCGGCGAGCCGGCGGACATCGGCCGGGACGCGGTCGGCCACCGGCGCCATCGCGGTGAACAGCAGGCCGAACAGCGGGCCGCTGGAGCCCCCGACCCGGTCACGGAAGGTGTCGGCGAGGGCGGCCGTGCCCGCGAGGCCGCTCTCGCGGGCATGCCGCGCCGCCTCGGCGACCCCGCCGCGGAAGTTGTCGCCGAAATCCCCGTCCCCGGCCGCCTGGTCGAGCGCGGTGAGATCCGCGTGCGCCGCCAGGACCAGCCGGTGCAGTTCCCTCAGGAACGCGCCCTCGGCCCGGGGCGCGTTCCTGAGGGAAGCGCGGCGGGGGACGCCGTCCGACAGCCGCGGGGGAGTGAGCGCCGTACCGCCGCCGGCCGGTCCGGGGAGGCGCAGGGGCGTGTCCGTCGGCGATGTCCACAGCTCCAGCCAGCCGGGGGCCGTACGGGTGAGCGTGATGCTGAACCCCGCCATGTCCAGAGCGGTGGCGTAGACCCCCGCGGCCAGGGAGCGCACCGGTGTCCCGCGCGCGGTCAGCTCCCGGTGGACCAGCGCGCTGATCGCTCTCAGTTCCAGCTCCCCGGTCCCTCCCAGCCCCGAGATCACCGCGATCACCCCGTCGTCGGCCCGGGGCCGGGAGGGACCGTCGGGGAGGCCGGTGGGGAGAGTGGTGGGGAGGCCGTCGGGGAGGGCGGCCAGCAGCTCGTCGAGCATGCGGCCGACGGTGTGCTCGACGGGCCCGGAGGCGGCGACCGTACGGGCCGCGCGCTCGCCGTGGATCCCGACGCCGTAGTCCAGCGCTCCCGGCGGCAGGGGGAACGCGGGCAGACCGAGCGAGGGGGAGGTGTGGGCGCGGGCGCAGACCGCGAGGCTCCGGGTGGCGGCAGCCACGCGCGAACCCAGCTCGGCCAGGGCCGCGAGGCCGGCGCCCCGGTCGGCCATCGCCCCCAGCATCTTCTCCACGACCAGGACACCCGCCGTCCCGCGCCGCCCCGCAGCCGTGCCCGCGGTGGCGAGATCGTCGTCCACCACCACCTCGGCCACCTCGATCCCGGCGGCCCGGACCCGCTCCGCCGCCAGGGCGAAGTTGATCCGGTCCCCGGTGTAGTTCTTCACGATCAGCAGCACACCGTCCCGCGCGCCGAGCGCGGCGGCGGCCCGGGCCCCCGCCTCCACCTGGGCGCCGGTCGGAGAGGTGAACACCGGGCCCGGCACCACGGCGTCCAGCCCCCCGCGCCCCAGCAGCCCCGCGTCGAGCGGCTCGTGCCCCGCGCCGCCCCCGGCCACCAGCGCCACCCTCCGCCCCGGGGAGGGACGGGTCGCCAGCAGATACAGCGGGTCCGGACAGACCCCGATGCCCGGATGAGACAGCGCCAGTCCCCGGCACCCCAGCAGAACCGCCTCATGACCGGGAAGGAAGAAGCTCATCGGGACCTCCAGAGGAGAGGGCCTCAGCACAGGAGCGCCCCGCGGGCCGCGGTTCGGCCCGCGCGGCCGGGCCCGCGAAACCGTCCGCCCGGGGGAACATCGCGCGGAACCCCATTGTCGCCCCCGTCGCGCCGCCCGCAACGCGAGCGGCTCCCTGAGCTGCCCCCGGGCGCCGTCGGCGCGGGGCGGGAGACCCTCTTCCCAAAGCGCGGGAGGCGGACCAGGATTGTCCCTCCGCGACGCGCGCCCGTGGCGTCGTCGTACCGGGCCCGGCACGGCCCGATGTGGAAGGATCTTTTCGAGGAGGCCGCACGGGGGCAGTGCGCCCCGCGCGGCATCCGTCGGCACCCGAACGAAAGGCCGGCCATGGACTTCGGACTCGTTCTCCAGACGGACCCGCCGTCCTCCACCGTCGTCGAGCTGATGCGGCGCGCGGAGAACCAGGGCTTCCGCTACGGCTGGACCTTCGACTCGGCGGTGCTCTGGCAGGAGCCCTTCGTCGTGCACAGCCGGATCCTGGAGCACACCGAGAGCCTGATCGTCGGCCCCATGGTCACCAACCCGTCCACCAGGACCTGGGAGGTCACCGCCTCCACCTTCGCCACCCTCAATGAGATGTACGGGAATCGCACGGTCTGCGGCATCGGGCGCGGCGACTCGGCGATGCGCGTCGTGGGACGCCCGCCCAACACCCTCGCCACGCTCGGCGAGGCGATCGGCGTCATCCGCGATCTCGCCGAGGGCCGCGAGACGGCGGTGAACGGCCGCCCGCTGCGGCTGCCCTGGGTGCGGGACGGCAGGCTGCCGGTGTGGATGGCCGCGTACGGGCCCCGGGCGCTGGCCCTCGCCGGGCAGCGGGCCGACGGATTCATCCTCCAGCTCGCCGACCCCTTTCTCGCCGAGTCGATGATCACCGCCGTGCGCACGGCCGCGTCCGACGCGGGCCGCGACCCCGCCGCCGTCACCGTCTGCGTCGCCGCGCCCGCCTATGTCGGGGACGATCTCGCCCACGCCCGGGACCAGTGCCGCTGGTTCGGCGGCATGGTCGGCAACCATGTCGCCGACCTGGTCGCCCGCTACGGAGAGCACTCCGCGCTGGTGCCCGAGGCGCTCACCTCGTACATCAAGTCCCGGCACGGATACGACTACAGCCACCACGGCCGCGCCGGGAACCCCTCGGCGGACTTCGTGCCGGACGAGATCGTCGACCGCTTCTGTCTGCTGGGCCCGGCCGAGGCCCACATCGAGAAACTCCGCGCCCTGCGCGCCCTCGGTGTCGACCAGTTCGCCGTCTACGCCATGCACGACGCCAGGGAGACCGTCATCGACGCCTACGGGGAACGGATCATTCCGGCGGTCGGCGGCTGACACCGGCGCACGGCGGCTGACACCGGGCCGCCGGACGGACGGGTCCGGCGGCGGGCGGTGCGAAAGCGCCGGTTCAACGGTTGGAGCTCGCCCCGTCCGCAGGGCTCAGGGGAGCGCTCGGGGGCGCCTTCGGACGGCTCCAGCGGCGCATGACGGGCATTTCCACGGCGTGGTAGAGCACCCAGCTGATCAGGAGGGTGAGCGCGAACCAGCCGCCCGTGCGCACGATCGCCTCGAACACCCCCCACTGCCGCCCGGTCCCGAGGGCCACCGGCCCGTGGTACGCCACGGCCAGATGCACCATGTAGAAGGCGAAGGACAGCTCCCCGAGGCGTACCGCCTTTCTGCCGCTCAGCAAGGAGGGCCGACCGGCCGCGTCGGCATGGGCTCCGCTGGCCACCACGAGGGCGAGCGGAATGACCGCGGGAGCCACCAGTCCGTACGAGCCCGGCAGCCAGACCGTCAGAAGATAGCCGGGCACCACCGAAAGCATCGCCATGGTGCGGCTGATCGGAATCCACCGGCCGGTCATCACGATACGGGCCAGGAGAATTCCGATGACGAATTCGAAGAGCCGGCTGGCCGGCAGGAAGTAGACGGCCCAGAACTGCAACCATCCGAATTTTGCGCCGGCTGCGGGTTCATTGGGCAGCAGTGTTTCCGCCAGTATCGGGACGGCGAGCACGCACAGCATCATGATGCCGGCCCATTTCCATAGGCTGCCCGGGCGGATCTTGTTCACGAGCAGAAGCAGGGCCGGGAAAAGCAGATAGAATATTAATTCCACGGAGAGGGACCACGCCACCCCGTTCATTCCGTAGAGGACCTCGTACTTCGGCACCCAGGCATGGACGAGGAACAGGCCGGGGGCGAACTCGGTCATGGACACCGCCCGGCCGGTCAACAGGATCAGCAGCAGCCCGCCGATCCAGGTGACGAAGTGGGTCGGGTAGATCTTCGCCAGCCGGCGGCGCCAGAACAGCAGCGGCCGGTCGTCGGCGCGCGCCGACCAGGTGAGCACGAAGCCGCTGAGGATGAAGAAGAACGAGACTCCGATGCTGGCCAGCATGCCGAAGTATTTATCGATTTCCTTGTTCAGCTGCTGATCGGTGAACATCCGGGCCAAAGACATGTGGGCGAGGAAGACCAGCAGTGCGGCGATGAATCTCATACCGGTGAGGGACGGCAGTGCCGTTGGGCGCGGAGAGGGGCTCTTCTCTGACATGCGCTTTCCTCGCCTTTTCGGTATTCGCTTGACCGGAACGGTGCGGCGGTAAATCCGACTGGGCCCGTGCAGGCATTTACCGAGGGGGACTGTACAGAGCTGTCTCCCTGTTCCGTCAATCAAAAGTCAACCGGCGAGTAATGGGTGGTAAACCTTCTGCTTCCGCCGATGCCGAAAAGGGGATGGTCCCGATGCCCGCGGCTTCGGGACCATCCCCTTGACCGCGCGGCCGAGCCCCTCACCGGGGGGGGGGGGGTCAGGGCACGCGCGCGGTCCACTCGTCGTTCTGGAACTTGGTCCTGACCAGATCCCGGGCGCGCGCCATCTCCTCGTCGGTGACCTCGCCGTCCGTGAGGCCGTAACGCCCCCGGAAGGATTCGATCATGCGCTCGATGACGGCCTCACGGGGCAGCCCGGTCTGCCGGCGCAGCGGATCGACGCGCTTCTTGGCGCTCTTGGTGCCCTTGTCGGAGAGCTTCTCCCGGCCGATGCGCAGGATGTCGAGCATCTTGTCGGCGTCGATGTCGTACGCCATGGTCACATGGTGCAGCACCGCGCCGGGGCCGCCGTCCGGGCCTACCACGCGCTTCTGGGCGGCTCCGGCGACCTTGCCCATATCGGTGGCGATGTCGTTGAGCGGCTGGTACCAGGCCTTGATGCCCATGTCGCCGAGCGCGCCGAGGACCCAGTCGTCGAGATACGCGTACGAGTCCGCGAAGGAGAGACCCGAGACGAGGGACTCGGGGACGGCGAGGGAGTACGTGATGGTGCTCCGCGGCTCCGCGAACATCGCGCCGCCGCCGGAGATCCGGCGGACCACCGTGGCCCCGTGGCGGGCCGCGCCCTCGGGGTCGACCTCATTGCGGAGCGACTGGAAGCTGCCGATGATGACGGCCGGCGAGTCCCACTGCCAGACCCGGAGCGTCGGGGGCCGCCGGCCGGCCGCCACCTCGCCGGTGATGACCTCGTCGAGCGCCATGTGCAGGGCGGGGGACTGGGGAGCGTCATGGATGAGCTGCCAGTCGTAGTCGCGCCAGTCGGTGGCCTGCGCGAGCGCGCGGCGCACCGCGACGGCCACGCTCTCGGCGGTGAAACCGAAGAGGACCGCCGACTCGGGCAGCGCGGCGACGATGCGCGAGGTCAGGCCCTCGGTGCCGGTGTCGGCGGGCGCGCCCTCCAGCGCCGCGTCGATCAGCAGGATGGCGTCGTCGGGCTCCAGGAAGAAGTCTCCGGCCACCCGGACGTTCTTCAGGAGGCCGTCGTCGACCTCCAGGTCGACGACCACCAGCTTGCCGCCGGGGACTTTGTACTCGCCGTGCATGGTTCCTCCGCGGCCGTGGGCGCTCAACGGCCTCAAGCCGTTCTTGAAGTCGTTCCTGCCGACTCCAACGCGACCGGGCCCCGGAGTGTTCCTGCGGCGGGCCCCGACCCGACACCGCGATGTCACAGGGCCGTGCTTAGCTGGTCATATGATCGATGACTATCTGGCCGGTGACCTGTCCGCCGTCGAAGAGGCGATCCGGAAGGCGGCCGCCGCCGAGATCATGCCGCGGCACCGGCAGCTCGCCGCGCACGAGATCGTGCAGAAGAGCGGCCCGCACGATTTGGTGACCACGGCCGACCGTCTCGCCGAGGAACACCTCACCGCCTCCCTGACCGCCCTGCTGCCCGGCTCGGTCGTGGTCGGCGAGGAGGCGGTCCACGCCGATCCGTCGGTCTACGGCGCGCTCGGCGGGGACGCGCCCGTGTGGATCGTCGACCCGGTCGACGGGACCCGGCAGTTCGTCCGCGGCGAGGCCGGTTTCTGCACCCTGGTGGCCCTCGCGGTCCGCGGCGAGGTGCTGGCGTCCTGGACCTACGCGCCGGTGCTCGACTGGATGGCCACGGCCGTCAAGGGCCGGGGCGCCTGGCTCAACGGCGAGCGGCTGCTCCCGGGCCCGCCCGAGCCCGGCGCGGATCTGAGAGTGGCGATGTCCCACCCCGACTACACCACCGAGGACCAGAAGCGCGCCCTGCTCGTCCTCGACACACCGGGGGTGCGGGCGCGCCCCTGCGGTTCGGCCGGTCTCGAATACCTCGGGGTGGCCCGGGGCGATCAGGAGGCAATCGCCTTCTCCTGGGAGAACGCCTGGGACCACGCGGCCGGACTGCTGCTGGTGACCGAGGCGGGGGGCGCGCATCTGACGCTCTCCGGCGAGGAGTTCCGCATAGCCGGGGACAACGCCATGCCGTTCACCGCCGCCCGCACACCCGAGACGGCCGAGCGGATCCGCGCGCTGCTCGCCTCCGCCTCCTCCGGCTGACCGCGCCGCCCCCGCGCAGGGGTACGGGGGTGGCGCGCGGCGTATTTCAGTGCGCCCCTCGCCCGCCCCCCGGCACCCCGTGAGCGGCCGGAGTGCTCCTCCCGCGCCCCGCGTCGGGGCGCACCCGCCGACGTGCCGCCCCCGCGCCGGAATATCCTGGGTCCTCCGGGCCACCGGCCTACCGAAGGAGTCGTTGGAGTGAGGGCGATGCTCGACGCCGTCGTCGTGGGGGCGGGTCCCAACGGACTGACGGCCGCGGTCGAACTGGCGCGCAGAGGCCGTACCGTCGAGGTCTTCGAGGCCAAGGAGACGGTCGGGGGCGGTGCGCGCACCGAGGAGCTGACCCTCCCCGGCTTCCGCCACGACCCGTGCTCCGCCGTGCATCCGCTCGGCATCGGCTCCCCGGCCTTCGCCGGGATGCCGCTCGACCGGTACGGGCTTGAGTGGCTGCACCCCGAGCTGCCGATGGCGCACCCCTTCGACGACGGCACGGCCGCCGTCCTCTCCCGCTCGGTCGCCGAGACCGCCGCCTCCCTCGGGCCGCGCGACGCGGGCGCCTACCGACGGCTGCTCTCCCCCTATCTCGGCACATGGGACGTACTGGTCCGCGACTTCATGTCGCTGCCGCTGACCGCGCTGCCCCGGGACCCGGTGGGGCTGGCCCGGTTCGCCGCCGCCGGACTCCCCCCGTACAGCTGGCTGATGCGCCGCTTCCGGGACGACCGGGCCCGCGCCATGATGGCGGGGCTCGTGGCCCATGTGATCGCCCCGCTCACCGGCATCGCGACCAGCGGCGTCGGACTGCTCTTCGCGCTCGCCGCGCACGAGAAGGGCTGGCCGCTGCCGCGCGGCGGCTCCCAGTCCATCGCGGACGCCCTCGCCCGCCATCTGGCCGACCTCGGCGGCACGGTCCACACCGGTTTCGAGGTCAAGCGGCTGGACGATCTGCCCCCGGCGCGCGCCTATCTCTTCGACACCTCGCCCACCGCGCTCGCCCGGATCGCCGGTCTGGGCCGGAGCTACGAGAACTACCGCTACGGCGCCGCCGCGTTCAAAATCGACTACGCGCTGGACGGGCCGGTCCCCTGGACGGCCGAGGAGCCCCGCCGGGCGGGCACCGTCCAGATCGGCCCCTCCAGCCGGGAGATCGCCACCGCCCTCGGCGCGGCGACCGGGGGATCGGCCCCCGCCACCCCGTTCCTGATCACCGCCCAGCCCAGTCTGGTCGACCCCTCCCGGGCCCCCGAGGGCAAGCATGTCTTCTGGGCGTACGGCCATGTGCCCAACGGATGGGACGGCGATCTCACCGACGCGATCGAGCGGCAGATCGAGCGCTTCGCCCCCGGCTTCCGGGACCGGGTCCTCGCCCGGGCCACCGCGGGCCCCCCGGAGCTGGAGGCGCGCAACGCCAACTACGTCGGCGGAGACATCGCCTGCGGGGCCGCCAGCGGACTGCAACTGCTGCTCCGCCCCACCGTCTCGCTCTTCCCCCACCGCACCCGGCACCCCTCCGTCTTCCTCTGCTCGGCGGCCTCCTGGCCCGGCCCCGGAGTGCACGGCATGTCCGGGCACAACGCGGCCAAGGCGGTCTGGCGGGCGCTGCGCGCGGCCGACGCGCGATGAGCGCGCGGGGGCCGCGCGAGCGGAGGTCCGGGGAGTGTCAGGACCAGGCCCCGGCCGCCGCCGCCCCGGCCGCGTACTCCTCGAAGGACCGGGCCGGCCTGCCGAGCAGCTTCGGCACGCCGTCCGCGGGCGCGGAGGTGTGCCCCGCCCGGAACAGGGTGAACATCGAGTCCAGCGCGGTCACGAAGGACTCCGGCACACCGGCGGCCCGCAGTTCGGCGACGTACGCGTCCGGGGTCAGCTCCTCGAAGACGACGGGCCGCCCGGCGGCCCGCGCCATGGTCTCGACCGCCTCGCCGAAGGTGAGGGCGCGCGGTCCCGACAGTTCGTAGATCCGGCCGTGGTGCTCGTCGCCGGTCGCCGTGAGGAGTACGGCCGAGACCTCGGCGACGTCCGAGACATCCACGAACGGCTCGGGCACCGACCCGGCGGGCAGCGCCAGCCGGCCGGACCGCACGGGCGGCCCCCACAGGTCCTCGTCGAAGTTCTGGTTGAAGTTGTTGGGGCGGATCACCGTCCACTCCACCCCCGACTCGCGCACCGCCCGCTCCGCCTCGGCCATCCCCGCGCCGAAGTCGCTGGAGTCGCCGGAGTGCTCGATGCCCCGGCCGGACAGCACCACGAAGCGCGTCACCCCGCCGGCGACGGCCTGACGCACCAGGGCGCCGACGGGCTCCGGGTCCTCCGGGGCCACCAGTTGGACGGTGTTCGCGCCGTCCAGCGCGGGGGCCCAGGTGTCCGGGCGGTCCCAGTCGAACGTCACTTCGCCGGAGCGGGAGGCGGCACGCACCCGGTGCCCGGCGGCTCGCAGCAGCGGCACCAGCCGGCGTCCGGTCTTGCCGGTCGCCCCGAGCACCAGGATTTCCTTTGTCACATGATCGGTCATACGGTCAGCCTGCCGTCGGCGACCGCCCCTGACCATGGCCGACGGTCCGCGCCCCATGTGTGTGCGTACGGTGGGCGGATGGATCCCTTGGACGACCTGTTACGGGGTGTGCGGGCGGACGGCGCGCTGTTCGACCGCTCCGTGCTCACCCCGCCGAAGACTCTCCGGCTGGGCGGGGGAGCGTCGCTGACGCTCTGTGTGCCGCTGCGCGGGGAGGTGACCGTCCGGCAGGGACGGGAACGGCGGACGCTGCGGCCGGGCGATGTGGCGGTGCTCCACGGCCCGGAGCCGTTCGCCGCCTCCGCCGCCGCGGGGTCCGCCGAGGACACCGCGCTGCTGGCCGGGGTCTACCGGGTGCGCTCGGCGGTGCCGGGCCGGCTGCTGCGGATGCTGCCGGGCTTTCTGCTGCTGCGCGAGGAGTACGACTGGACCGTGACCCGTGACCATCTGGAGGCCGCGGTGGCTGTCACCGGTCCCGCGCACCAGGTGGTGCTGGACCGGCTGCTCGACTGGCTGCTGGTCTGCACCCTGCGGCAGTGGTTCGACCGGCCGGACGCGGACCCGCCGGCCTGGTACCGCGCGCTGGGCGACCCGGTGGTGGGCCCCGCGCTGCGGGCGATGCACGAGCGGCCCGGCCAGGCCTGGACCCTGGCCGCCCTCGCGGCCGAGGCCGGGGTCTCGCGCACCACGCTGGCCAAGCGTTTCCCCGAGGCGGTGGGGGAGTCGCCGATGAGCTATCTGACGGGGTGGCGGATGGCGCTCGCCGCCGATCTGCTGGCCGAGTCGCGGGCGACGGTCGCCTCCGTCGCCCGCCGGGTCGGCTACGCGGACGCCTTTGGCTTCAGCGCCGCGTTCAAACGCACCAGGGGCGTCAGCCCCACCGCCTTCCGGGCCGACGCCAACGCCGCGGCCGACACCGAGACCGCCGAGGCCGTCGAGGTCGCCGGGGCCGTCGAGGTCGTCGGCCCCGGCCCGACGGCGGCGATCGTGAGACGGCCGCCGTCGGGCCCGAAGCGGGATCCGCTCAGCTCCAGGGGTTCGACGGCTGGTCGTTGATCGCCGTCCAGAAGCGGGTGCCCAGCGGAACATCACCGTGGGCGTAGTAGCTCCAGCCGCCCGAGTACGCCAGATTGGGCCCGTACCGGCCGTCGTGGAACTCGGCCATCCGCCAGCCCGCGCCCAGGCTGTTCGCGCACACCTGGTCCGCGATGGCCCGGCTGGTCAGCCGCGTCCCGCGAATGGGGCTGGTCGCGGCGACCGTGCCGCGCGCCCAGCCCGCGTAGAAGTCGGGGGTGATGCCCGCGGGGACCGGGCTGCCGTCGATTCTCAGACACAGCAGCGGGAGCGAGGCGGTGGTGGCGGTGTCCCCCGTGTACGGGTTGCTCAGGGGGCCGCCGCCGACCCGGACCGTGCCGCTCGGTCCGTCCCCGAGCAGGGTCCATGTCATCGCGGACGCGGCGGCCGGGGCGGGCGGGGCGGCGGCGGACACGGGGGACACGGCCGTCGCCAGGGCCGCCGCGACGGCGGCGACGACAGCGAAACCTGATGTGATCCTGCGCAAGGGGGTCTCCTCACTCGCGTGAACACAGAATGTGCTTCACCGCTGGTGGATTCTTCACGTTCTCCATGTCTTCGCCATAGGAGAGAACCGGTCAGCATCCCCACCCGACCGACCGCCCCGGGCGCAGCACCAGCCCCACCCGAGCCGCTCCCACCTCCGCCCCCGACCGCCCGATTCCCGCCGGGGGCCGCTCCCGCGCGCCGCCCCGCCGCACACGGAAAGGGCGACCCGGCCGTATCCGCCGCCCCGGGGGCCCGGACCGCCGACAGCCTCGCCGATGAACTTCAGCCGCCGCCCGCCACCCGTCGTTCCAGCAGCTCAGAGCGATCGACGGCCCCTTCCCCACTCCTTCGGCCGGTCCGCGCGAGCGGCCCCGAGCAGCCCCGGCGGCGAAAGGCTGATGTCGTTTTCTCGCCAGCATCACCCGATGCGATGCCCGATGCTTGACCTATGCACGCCGACACCGAGCGCTGTGTACGCGCCGTCCAGTCCAAGGACGCCCGATTCGACGGCTGGTTCTTCACCGCCGTACTGACCACGGGCATCTACTGCCGCCCCAGCTGCCCGGTCGTTCCCCCCAAACCCCAGAACATGACCTTCTACCCGAGCGCCGCCGCCTGCCAGCAGGCCGGCTTCCGGGCCTGCAAGCGCTGCCGCCCCGACACCAGCCCCGGATCGCCCGAGTGGAACGCCCGGGCGGACGCCGTGGCCCGCGCCATGCGGCTGATCGGCGACGGAGTCGTGGACCGCGAGGGCGTGCCGGGACTCGCCGCCCGCCTCGGCTACTCCACCCGGCAGATCGAGCGCCAGCTCCGCGCCGAACTGGGCGCGGGCCCGCTCGCCCTGGCCCGCGCCCAGCGCGCGCAGACCGCGCGGCTGCTCATCGAGACCACCGCCCTCCCCATGGCGGAGATCGCCTTCGCCGCCGGTTTCTCCTCCGTGCGCACCTTCAACGACACCGTCCGCGAGGTCTTCGCGCTCTCCCCGGTGGAGCTGCGCGCCCGCGCCGCGCGCGGCGGCGTCCGGCCCTCGCCGACCCCGGGGGTGATCGCGCTGAGACTCCCGTACCGCGAGCCGCTCAACCCGAGCAATCTCTTCGGCCATCTCGCCGCCACCGGAGTCCCCGGCGTCGAGGAGTGGCGCGACGGCTCCTACCGGCGCACCCTGCGGCTGCCGTACGGACACGGCGTCGTCTCCCTCGCCCCGGCCACCGGGCACATCGCCTGCCGGCTCGCCCTCACCGACCCGCGCGATCTCACCATCGCGATCAGCCGGTGCCGCCGCCTCCTCGACCTGGACGCCGACCCCGTCGCCATCGACGACCGGCTCCGCGGCGACCCGCTCCTGCGCCCGCTGGTGGACGCCGCGCCCGGCCGCAGAGTGCCGCGCACCGTGGACGCGGCCGAGTTCGCCGTACGCGCGGTGCTCGGCCAGCAGGTCTCCACCGCCGCCGCCCGCACCCACGCGGCCCGGCTGGTCCGGGCCCACGGCGAACCGGTCGAGGACCCCGAGGGCGGTCTCACCCATCTCTTCCCCTCGGCCGAGGCGCTCGCCGGGCTGGACCCCGACTCCCTCGCCCTGCCCCGCACCCGGCGCACCACCCTCACCACCCTGGTGACGGCGCTCGCCGACGGCGCGCTGAAGCTCGGCACCGACAGCGACTGGGAGGAGTCCCGCGCCCGGCTCGCCGCGCTGCCCGGCTTCGGACCCTGGACCGTCGAGGTGATCGCGATGCGCGCCCTCGGCGACCCCGACGCCTTCCTCCCCACCGACCTCGGCATCCGCCGCGCGGCGGCCGGCCTCGGACTGCCGCCCACCCCGGCCGCCCTCACCGCGCACGCGGCGGCCTGGCGGCCCTGGCGGGCCTACGCGGTCCAGTACCTCTGGGCCACCGACACCCACCCGATCAACCATCTCCCGGACTGAGGAAACAACCATGATCAGGCAGCACACGGTCCTCGACAGCCCCTACGGCCCGCTCACCCTCGTGGCCACCGACGGGGTCCTCAGCGGGCTGTACATGACCGACCAGCGCCACCGCCCGGACGAGGAGACCTTCGGCGAGCGGGACACCGCCCCCTTCGGCGAGACGATCCGCCAGCTCGACGCGTACTTCGCCCGCGAGCTGACCGAGTTCGACCTCCCCATGTCACTGGCGGGCACTCCCTTCCAGCGCGGCGTCTGGGAGCGGCTCCTCGCCATCCCGTACGGGGAGACCCGCACCTACGGAGAGCTGGCCGAGGAACTCGGCAACCCCAACGCCTCCCGCGCGGTGGGCCTGGCCAACGGCAAGAACCCCGTCTCGATCATCGTCCCCTGCCACCGGGTGATCGGTTCCACGGGAAGCCTCATCGGGTACGGGGGAGGCCTCACCCGCAAGCAGCGCCTGCTCACCTTCGAATCCGGCGCCTCCGCCGAACCGGAGGCCGCCCTCTTCTGAACCACGCGGGGGCGTCAGCCCCGGAGGCCCGGAGCCTTCGCCGCCCCCGAGCCCACCGGCCGCCCGTCCACCAGCTCCACCGGCCCCGCCCCGGCGGCCAGCGCCTCCAGCGCCGCGTTGAGCCGGTCGCCGAAGCGCCCCGGGAGCAGCTCGTACAGCTCGTCACGGGCGACCAGCCGCCAGGACAGCAGCTCCTCCTCCTGGAGCCGGATCGCCCCCAGCTGCTCGTCGCTCAGCACCCCGCCGTCGTACAGATGGAGCGTGATCGGCGGCCTGAGGTCGCTGCGCGTCCAGTCCACCGCCAGCAGCGCCCCCGGCTCCACATCCAGCCCGATCTCCTCCAGCGTCTCCCGCCGGGCCGCCTCCCGGGGCGTCTCCCCGGCGTCCGACTCGACGGTCCCGCCGGGCAGCGTCCATCCGTCCCGGTAGTTCGGCTCGACCAGCAGAATCCGGCCGTCCCGGTCCCGCAGGACGGTCGAGGCACTCGCGAGGATCTTGGGCAGGGAGGCGATGTACGCCGTGTAGTCCATGGTCACACCGGCAGACTAGGGCCTGTCGTTCGGATCAGGAGGACATCGAGGCCAGGCGGACCGTGCGGGCGGCGAGTTCGCTGATGCGCGCGCCGTCGAAGCCGAAGACCGCGCTGCGGACCCGGTCGTGGAGCGGATCGGTCCAGACGGCGGGGATGGCGCGCGCGCCGTACAGCACCCCGGCGACCGAGCCGGCGGTCGCGCCGTTGGAGTCGGTGTCCAGGCCGCCGCGGACGGTCAGGGCGATGGTGCGGGTGAAGTCGCCCGCGCCGTAGAGCAGCCCCGCGGTGATCACGGCGGCGTTGGGCACGGTGTGGATCCAGTGGAGCGAGCCGGTGCGGGACTCCAGCTCGTCCAGCGTCCCCGACCAGTCCGTCCCCGACTCGTGCAGCGCCGTCGTGTGGCGGACGGTACGGGCGAGCCGGCCGCCCGCGGGGATGTGTTCCAGGGCGGCGTCGATCGCCTGCCGGGGGCCGTCGGCGGTGAACGCGGCGGCGATCAGCGCGGCCGCCCACATCGCGCCGTGGACGCCGCTGCCCTGGTGGGAGAGGACGGCGTCCCGGCGGGCCAGCCGCGCGGCGCGGTGCGGATCGCCGGGCGAGGTCCAGCCGAAGACATCGGCGCGGATCAGCGCGCCGATCCACTCCTGGTAGGGGTTGTCGTACGTCGCGGTGCGCGGCGGCTTCAGCCCGTTCGCGAGATTGCGGTAGGCCGCCCGCTCGGCGGTGAACGTCTGGAGGTACGGCAGCCGCCGCAGCCACATCTCGCCCACCTGCTCGGTGGTGAACGAGAAGCCGTGGGCCTCCAGCAGATGCAGCCCCAGGATCGCGTAGTCGACGTCGTCGTCGCGGCAGCTGCCGTTGATCCTGCCGCGTACGCACTGGGGCCACTCCGGGCGCAGCTCGAATTCGCCGGGCTGGGCGTCGGGCGGGGGAGCGGGCAGATAGTCGGTGAGCGGGAGCGCTCCCGTACGGCGCAGATAGCGGTCGATGCGCTCCCGTGTCCAGTACCCGCCGCGCTCCACGGGTTTGCCGAGCATATTGCCCGCGACCCTGCCCTGCCAGCCGCCGAGGATCCGGTCGGTCAGCTCCGAGTGATGTAGACCCATGTCTCTGGTGTACCCCGGAGGGAGCGCCCCTCCTCCGGGAACACGACGAGGGCCCGGGCGCCAGATGCGGCCCGGCCCCCGAAGGGGGGGAAACCAGGGGAACTGTGGCGCCCCCGCCCCACCGGGGGTGGCAACGAAGGGGGTGGCGGCGCGTGCGGTGGCGAAGAGCGGGATCACCGCGCCCAGCACCACCTGGAGCGCACAGCCGGTCTGGAGCAGGAGCTGCCCGTTGGGGGCGTCGAAGGCCCAGGCCGCCAGCAGCCCCATCGCGGAGACGATCCAGCCGAGCATCGCGACCGCGAGGATGCCCCGCGGCTTCGGGTACTCGACCCGGCTCACCATCAGCCATGCCGTGCCGATGATCGCCAGGAGGGTCGGTACGAAGGGCAGCTCCAGCAGCACGATCGAGACGATCGTGAGCGCTCCGAAGGGGCTCGGCATGCCCTGGAACATGCCGTCCTTCATCGTCACACAGGAGAATCTCGCGAGCCGCAGTACCACCGCCAGCAGCACCACGATGGCGGCCAGGGCCGACACCTGTTCCACCGCGTCCGCCGTGACCATGCCGTACACGAGCACGAAGTACGCCGGCGCGAGTCCGAAGCTGATCAGATCGGAGAGATTGTCCAGCTCCGCGCCCATCGGCGAGCTGCGGAGCTTGCGCGCCACCAGCCCGTCGAAGAGGTCGAAGATCGCCGCGAGCAGCATCAGGATGACGGCGGTCGCGGCGCTGTGCCGCGCCATGCCGGACTCCTGGCTGCCCTCCAGATGCGGAATGAGGATTCCGGTGGTGGTGAAGTACACCGCCATGAATCCGCAGGTCGCGTTGCCGAGGGTGAGCGTGTCCGCTATCGACAGCCGCAGAGAGAGAGGCATCTCCTCCGCTTCTTCCTCGGCCTCCGCGGTGGCCTCGGCGACCCAGCCCGCCTGTGTCTCAGGATCAATCACGGTCAATGCGAGTCACCCCCGCGGTCGTGGTCTGACCGACCTCGACCGCGACCTCGACACCTTCCGGCAGATAGATGTCGACGCGCGAACCGAAGCGGATCAGACCGATCCGATCCCCCTGCTCGACCTTCGTGCCCTGGGGCACGTACGGGACGATGCGCCGGGCGACGGCGCCCGCGATCTGCACCATCTCGATGTCACCGAGCTCGGTGTCGAAGTGCCAGACAACGCGCTCGTTGTTCTCGCTCTCCTTGTTGAACGCCGGCACGAAGCCGCCGGGGACGTGCTCGACCGATGTCACGGTGCCCGCCAGCGGGGCGCGGTTGACATGGACGTTCAGCGGGCTCATGAAGATCGCGACGCGGGTGCGCCCGTCCTTCCACGGCATGATGCTCTGCACCACTCCGTCGGCGGGCGAGATGACCCTTCCCTGGGTGATCTCGCGCTCGGGGTCGCGGAAGAACCACAGCATGCCCGCCGCGAGCGCGGTGGTGGGCACGGCGATGACCGCGGCCGCCCGGGAGCTGCGCGCCCGGGCCAGGCTGAGGGCGGCGGTGGCGACGGTCGGCAGGAGCCACGGCGATGCTCCGCGCGCGAGGCGGACACGGCCGCGAGGTGCAGAGGTTTGGCTGTGGGGCATGGATGACCTTCGTGGCGGACGATGCCGCACTGGTTGACGGGTACTGCGGCTTTCCGTCGATGCTATCGGGTGGGAGCCGCAACTGGGAAAGCCAGGAACCGAGTCGGCGGCCGGAAGCGAATGACGAGATGTGATCTTCTTCGCGGAGAAAGCACCCCAAACAAGACAATCAACCCTCGATTCGGTACTCCTCCAGCAAACGCCGGCCGATGATCATTTTCTGGATCTCGGCGGTACCTTCACCGATCAACAGCATCGGGGCCTCCCGGTAGAGGCGCTCGATCTCGTACTCCTTGGAGAAGCCGTAGCCGCCGTGGATGCGGAAGGCGTCCTCGACGACTTCCTTGCAGTACTCGGAGGCGAGGTACTTCGCCATCCCTGCCTCCAGGTCGTTTCGTTCCCCGGAGTCCTTTTTGCGTGCAGCCTTCACCATCATCGCATGGGCGGCCTCGACCTTGGTGGCCATTTCGGCCAGCTTGAACTGAATGGCCTGGTGGTGGGCGATGGCGCGGCCGAAAGTGTGCCGCTGCTGGGCATAGGAGATCCCCAGCTCGAAAGCACGCTGCGCGACGCCGCAGCCACGCGCGGCCACATTGACCCGGCCCACCTCGACGCCGTCCATCATTTGGTAAAAACCTCGGCCGGTGACCCCGCCGAGCACCCGATTCTCCGGAATGCGCACCCCATCCATGATCATTTCGGTGGTGTCGACACCCTTGTAACCCATCTTGTCGATCTTCCCCGGGATGGTCAGCCCCGGACGGACCTCGCCGAATCCCGGCTCCTTCTCGATCAGGAAGGTCGTCATCGACTTGTGGGGAGCCGTTCCCTCGGGGTGTCCTTCGTCACTTCGCACCAGAACGGCCACCAGATTCGAGGTCCCGCCGTTGGTGAGCCACATCTTCTGGCCGTGCAGCAGATGGCCGTCGCCGTCGCGCACCGCCCTGGACGTGATCGCGGACACGTCCGAGCCGAGCCCCGGCTCCGACATCGAGAACGCGCCCCGCACCTCGCCCAGCGCCATCCTCGGCAGAAAGGTCTCCCGCTGCTCCGGGGTGCCGTGCTGCTTGATCATGTACGCGACGATGAAATGGGTGTTGACGATGCCCGAGACCGACATCCATCCCCGGGCGATCTCCTCGACGCACAGGGCGTAGGTCAGCAGCGACTCGCCGAGCCCCCCGTACTCCTCCGGAATCATCAGCCCGAATACGCCGAGTTCCCTCAGCCCCTCCACTATCCGGGTCGGATACTCGTCCCGGTGCTCCAGCTCGGTCGCGACCGGGATGATCTCCTTGTCGACGAATTCCCGGACCGTGGCCAGGATCTCCCGCTGGACGTCGGTCAGCCCCTCGGTCTGGGCGAGTCGCGCCACCGTCACCCCTCCCTCTTCGCTTCCCCGGCCGAGGGGGTCCCCGGCTCCGGGCGGCCGGGCTGCTCCCCGCCGCGCTCCTCGATGTACGCCTCGGTCGGCACCATCACCTTGCGCCGGAAGACGCAGACCAGCGTCCCGTCCTGCTTGTGACCCCGGGTCTCGACCGTCACGATCCCCCGGTCGGACCTGGACCGTGAGGGGGTCTTGTCCAGTACGGTGCTCTCGCCGTAGACGGTGTCGCCGTGGAAGGTCGGCGCGAGGTGCCGCAGCGACTCGACCTCCAGATTGGCGATCGCCTTCCCGGAGACGTCGGGCACCGACATCCCCAGCAGCAGCGAGTACACATAGTTTCCGACCACGACGTTCCGCCCGAAATCGGTGCTGGTCCCGGCGTAGTGGGCGTCGAGATGGAGCGGATGGTGGTTCATCGTCAGCAGACAGAAGAGATGGTCGTCGTACTCGGTGACCGTCTTCCCCGGCCAGTGCTTGTAGACGTCCCCGACGGCGAACTCCTCGTAGGTACGGCCGAACCGCATGGCGCTCACACCTCCGGGGCCGTGAAGGAGGAGGTGCGGACCATCCCGGCCGCGCGGCCCTTGCCCGAGACGACCAGCGCCATCTTCCGGCTCGCCTCGTCGATCATCTCGTCGCCGAGCATCGCCGAGCCCTTCCGGCCGCCCGCCTCCGAGGTGTGGTGGTCGTACGCGTCGAGAATCAGCTCGGCGTGGTCGAAGTCCTCCTGCGAGGGCGAGAACACCTCATTGGCCGCCTCCACCTGACCCGGGTGCAGCACCCACTTGCCGTCGTAGCCCAGCGCGGCCGCCCGCCCGGCGACCTCCCGGAAGCCGTCGACATTCCTGATCTGGAGATAGGGGCCGTCGATCGCCTGGAGGTCGTGCATCCGGGCGGCCATCAGAATCCGCATCAGGATGTAGTGGTAGGCGTCCGCCGGATAGCCGGGCGGCTGCTCGCCCACCACCAGCGACTTCATATTGATGGACGCCATGAAGTCGGCGGGGCCGAAGACGATCGTCTCCAGCCGGGGGGAGGCCCCGGCGATGGCGTCGACGTTCACCAGCCCCCGCGCGTTCTCGATCTGCGCCTCGATGCCGATGCGGCCCACCTCGAAGCCCATCGCCTTCTCGATCTGGGTCAGCAGCAGATCCAGCGCCACGATCTGCTGGGCGTCCTGGACCTTCGGCAGCATCACACAGTCCAGATTCTGGCCGGCCCCCTCCACCACGGTCACCACATCGCGGTAGGTCCACTCGGTGGTCCAGTCGTTCACCCGGACGACCCGGGTCTTGCCGGTCCAGTCGCCCTCGTTGAGGAACTTCACGACGGTGTGCCGGGCGTCCGGCTTGGCGAGCGGGGCGCAGGCGTCCTCCAGATCCAGGAAGACCTGGTCGGCGGCGAGCCCCTGGGCCTTCTCCAGGAAGCGGGGGTTGGAGCCGGGGACCGCCAGGCAGGAGCGGCGCGGGCGCGGACGGTTCACGGGCCGGGTCATACGGAGACCTCCAGAGGGTCGAGGTTGTTGGCTTTCCGGATCTCGTCGACGATACGGCCGATGATCTCCGTGATGCCGAAGTCCTTCGGGGTGAAGACGGCGGCCACCCCGGCCGCCCGCAGCGCGGCCCCGTCCGCCGGGGGGATGATCCCGCCGACGATCACCGGAATGGGGGTGTCCCCGGTGTCGCTGGTACCGCCGGTGTCGCTGGTACTGCCGGTGCCGGTGCCGGTGCCGGTGCCGTCGCCTGTGCCTCCGCCGGGCGCGGAGTGGCTCGCGCCCGCCGCGCGCAGCCGCTCCAGCACCTCGGGCACCAGCGCGGTGTGCGAGCCGGAGAGGATCGAGAGCCCCACACAGTGCACGTCCTCCGCGAGCGCGGCGGACACGATCTGCTCGGGGGTGAGCCGGATGCCCTGGTAGACCACTTCAAAACCGGCGTCCCTGGCGCGCACCGCTATCTGCTCCGCGCCGTTGGAGTGCCCGTCGAGCCCCGGCTTGCCCACCAGCAGCCGCAGCCGCCCGCAGCCCAGCTCGGCGGCGGTCCTGGCCGCCATCGACCGGACCCGGGCCAGCGGGGTGCCGGGCTCGGCGGCGACGGTGAGCGGCGCGCCCGAGACCCCGGTGGGGGCCCGGAACTCGCCGAACACCTCGCGCAGCGCCCAGGACCACTCCCCGGTGGTCACCCCGGCCCGCGCGCACTCCACGGTGGCGGCCATCAGATTCCCGCTGCCCTCGGCCGCCTTCCGCAGCGCGGTGAGCGCCTCGGCCGCCCGGAGTCCGTCGCGCCGCTCCCGCCACTCGTGGAGCGCGGCCACCACCGTGGCCTCGTTCGCCGGGTCGACCGTCATGACCGCCGAGCCGAGGTCCGCCGTGAGCGGGCTCCGCTCGGTCGCCTCGAAGACATTGACGCCGACGATCTTCTCCTCGCCGCTCTCGATCCTGGCCCGCCGCTCGGCGTGCGAGGAGACCAGCCGCGACTTGAGATAGCCGGACTCGACGGCCGCCATCGCCCCGCCCATCGCGTCGATCCGTTCGATCTCCGCGAGGCACTCGGTCACCAGCGAGGCCACCTTGGCCTCGACGACATGGGAGCCCGCGAAGATGTCCTCGTACTCCAGCAGATCCGACTCATGGGCCAGCACCTGCTGGATCCGCAGCGACCACTGCTGGTCCCAGGGGCGCGGCAGCCCCAGCGCCTCGTTCCAGGCGGGCAGCTGCACGGCGCGGGCCCGGGCGTCCTTGGAGAGGGTGACCGCCAGCATCTCCAGCACGATCCGCTGGACGTTGTTCTCCGGCTGCGCCTCGGTCAGCCCGAGGGAGTTGACCTGGACGCCGTAGCGGAAGCGGCGCTGCCGGGCGTCCTCGACCCCGTACCGCTCACGGGTGACACGGTCCCAGATCCGGGAGAACGCCCGCATCTTGCACATCTCCTCGATGAAGCGGACGCCGGCGTTCACGAAGAACGAGATCCGGCCGACCACCTCGCCCCGGCGCTCCCGAGGCACCTGGCCCGAGGCGAACACCGCGTCGAGCACGGCGATCGCGGTGGACATCGCGTACGAGATCTCCTGGACCGGGGTGGCCCCGGCCTCCTGGAGGTGGTAGCTACAGATGTTGATCGGGTTCCAGCGGGGGATCCGCTCGACCGTGTAGGCGATCATGTCGGTGGTCAGCCGCAGGGAGGGGCCGGGCGGGAAGACATGCGTCCCGCGCGACAGATACTCCTTGACGATGTCGTTCTGGGTGGTGCCCTGGAGCGCGGCGGGGTCCGCGCCCTGCTCCTCGGCGACGACCTGGTAGAGCGCCAGCAGCCACATCGCGGTGGCGTTGATCGTCATCGAGGTGTTCATCCGCTCCAGCGGGATGTCCCGGAAGAGCCGCCGCATGTCGCCGAGATGGGCGACGGGGACGCCGACCCGGCCGACCTCGCCCCGGGCGAGGAGGTGATCGGGGTCGTACCCCGTCTGGGTGGGCAGGTCGAAGGCGACCGAGAGCCCGGTCTGCCCCTTGGCGAGATTGCGGCGGTACAGCTCGTTGGAGGCGTCGGCGGTCGAGTGGCCGGCATAGGTCCGCATCAGCCACGGCCGGTCCTTCTGGCGCTCTGTCATGGTCGGTGCGGCCCCTCAGGCGTCATGGTCGGCGCGGAAGAGATTGATGGAGTCGAGATGCCGCGCGCGGGTCTCGGGATCGCGGACCCCGAGGCCCTCGCGGGGGGCCAGCGCGAGCACGCCGACCTTGCCCTGGTGGACATTGCGGTGGACGTCGTACGCGGCCTGGCCGGTCCGCTCCAGCGGATAGACCCGGGAGAGGGTGGGGTGGATCTTTCCCTTGGCGACCAGCCGGTTGGCCTCCCACGCCTCGCGGTAGTTGGCGAAGTGGGAGCCGATGATCCGCTTCAGTGACATCCAGAGGTAGCGGTTGTCGTACTCATGGGTGTAGCCCGAGGTGGAGGCGCAGGTGACGACGGTGCCGCCCTTGCGGGTGACATAGACGGACGCGCCGAAGGTCTCCCGGCCGGGGTGCTCGAAGACGATGTCGACGTCCTCCCCGCCGGTCAGCTCGCGGATGTGCTCGCCGAACCGCTTCCACTCGCGCGGGTCCTGGGTCCGCTCGTCCTTCCAGAACCGGTATCCCTCCGCGCCCCGGTCGATGACCGCCTCGGCCCCCATCGCCCGGCAGACCGACGCCTTGCGCTCGCTGGAGACGACACAGATCGGATTGGCCCCGCCGGCCAGCGCGAACTGGGTGGCGTACGAGCCGAGTCCGCCGCTCGCGCCCCAGATGAGCACATTGTCGCCCTGCTTCATCCCCGCGCCGTTGCGCGAGACGAGCTGGCGGTAGGCGGTGGAGTTCACCAGGCCCGGGGCCGCCGCCTCCTCCCAGCTCAGATGGTCGGGTTTGGGCATCAGCTGATTGGATTTGACCAGGGCGAGTTCGGCGAGCCCGCCGAAGTTGGTCTCGAAGCCCCAGATCCGCTGCTCGGGGTCGAGCATGGTGTCGTTGTGCCCGTCGGAGGACTCCAGCTCGACCGAGAGACAGTGGGCGACGACCTCGTCGCCGGGCCGCCAGGCGTTGACCCCGGGGCCGGTGCGCAGCACCACGCCCGCCAGGTCGGAGCCGATGACGTGGTACGGGAGATCGTGCCGCCGGGCCAGCTCGGAGAGCCTGCCGTAGCGCTCCAGGAAGCCGAAGGTGGGCAGCGGCTCGAAGATCGAGGTCCAGACCGAGTTGTAGTTGACGGAGCTGGCCATGACGGCCACCAGCGCCTCGCCGGGGCCGAGTTCGGGCACGGCGACGTCCTCGATGTGCAGGGACTCGCGCGGGTCCTTCTCTCTGCTCTCCAGCCCTTCGAACATCGCGGCCTCGTCCTTGTGGACGGTGACGGCGCGATAGGACTCGGGGACCGGCAGCGCGGCGAAGTCGGCGGCGGTGCTGTCCGCCGATTGGATCGCGTCCAGGATTTCCTTCACGGTGTTGCCTCCGGCGAAGCGCGTCGGGGCGCAGAGGGACGCCCCGTGCTGAGTGAGGGTCGGGCTTGCTGCTGTGGAGGTGTGCCGTCGGTTCGGCGAGTGGTGACACAGGTGACACAGGTGACGCGGGTGAGCGGCGCCGGGTGGGCGCGGTGGGGAGCCTGTGACGCAGGCGTCCGGGCGCGGGGGCGCGATGGCCCCCGGGGACAGCCGGTGTACGAGAGTTCTCCGTACCGGCCGCCCGGACGGTTTCAACGTATGGCACTGCGTGTCGGCTGACAAGGCACTGCGTGCCATTACTTGTCTCAGATGCCATCGACGCGGCACGCATGAGCGAGAACGGCCGCCCCCGGGACTCACCGGGGACGGCCGTGACAGGGCAGGGGTCTAGTTCCGGCGGTCCTTGAGCGCCCGCTCGATCGTGCGCATCACCTCGTCCAGCGGCGCGTCCGTACGGGCCACCGCCACCAGTACCTCGTCCGCGCCGTCCACGGAGGCCGAGACCGGGGCCGGGGGCAGAGCCGGCTCACGGCTCTCGGCCGTCTGCTCCGGCGGCCGGGGGCCGCTCGCGCCGATGCCGGTGCCGAAGGTGTCCCGGACGATCGCGAAGGCGTGGTCCAACTGGGCCTCCACATCGCCCTCGCCGCCCGCCCGCAGCCAGCGGCGCAGCACATGGTTGTGCGCGGTGACCACGGCGGACGCGGCCACCTCCGCCAGCAGCGGATCGTCATTGCCGTCGTGGTGGTCGCGCTCGTCGAAATGGCCCAGCAGATAGCGGGTGAACAGCCGCTCGTAACGCGCCACCGAGGCGATCTCCCGCTCCCGCAGCGTCGGCACCTCACGGGTCAGCCGGTAGCGCTCCACCGAGACCGAGGGGGAGGCCGCGTACATCCGCATGACCTCCTTGATGCCCCGGCACACGGTGTCCAGCGGCGGTTCGTGCGCCGGGGCCGCGTTGAGCACCGCCTCGGCGCGCACCAGCGTGTCGTCGTGGTCCGGGAAGATCGCCTCTTCCTTGGAGCGGAAGTGACGGAAGAAGGTGCGCCGCGCGACCCCGGCGGTGGCCGCGATCTCGTCCACGGTCGTCGCTTCGTACCCCTTGGTCGCGAACAGCTCCATGGCCGCCGCCGCGAGTTCGCGGCGCATCTTGAGCCGCTGCGCGGCGGCGCGGACGCCCGCGGCGCTCCCGGGGGCGCCGGCGGTGATCTTCGGGCGGATGGCCTTGGCGGGCTGGGGCATGACCTGAACGTACTGCATTCGCGCAGGAGAGCGCGCTCGCGGGTGGTCCGCGCCGGACCGGAAGCGCCCCCTCCGCAGGGGTGCTCCCGGTGCTCTCCGGTGCGCCGGGCGCACCCTGCCGGGGCGGGCCGTCAGCGCCCGCGGTGCGCGCGGAAGCCCCGCCCGGTCTTCCGGCCGAGACAGCCCGCCGCCACCAGCCGCTCCAGCAGCGGCGCGGGTGCGAGCCCCGGATCGCGGAACTCCCGGTGCAGCGCCCGCTCGATCGCCAGCGAGACATCGAGCCCGACGGCGTCGAGGAGCTCGAACGGCCCCATCGGATAGCCGCCGCCCAGCCGCATCGCCGTGTCCACGTCGTCGAGCGAGGCGTAGTGCTCGCCGACCATCCTGACCGCGCTGTTCAGATAGGGGAAGAGCAGCGCGTTGACGATGAAGCCGGCCCGGTCCCCGCACTCCACCGGATGCTTCTTCAGCGACGAGACCACCGAGCGCACGGTGTCGTGGACCTCGTCCCCGGTCAGCACCGTACGGACGACCTCCACCAGCCGCATCGCCGGGGCGGGATTGAAGAAGTGCATCCCGACGACGTCCTGCGGCCGCCCGGTGGCGCGGGCGCACGCCACCACCGGCAGCGAGGAGGTGGTGGTCGCGAGCACCGCGCCCCTCTTGCAGACCTTGTCCAGCGCGGCGAACAGCTCCCGCTTGACCGCCAGATCCTCCGCGACCGCCTCCAGCGCGAGATCCACCTCGAAGAAGGCGTCGAGCGAACCCGCCGGAGTGATCCGGTCCAGCGTCAGCCGTCTCGCCTCCGCCGTCGTGCGCCCCTTGCCCACCGAGCGGGCGAGCGAGGCCGCGATCCGGTCCCTGGCGGCCCCGGCCTTCTCCGCCGAACGGGCCGCGATCACCACCTCGTACCCGGAGGCGGCGAAGACCTCGGCGATGCCGCTCGCCATCGTCCCGGAACCGGCCACTCCCACGGACCGCACCTCACGGCCCGAACCCCCGCGCCGGGTGGGGCGCGGGGTGAGGGAGTCGCCGACCACGGCCGGGGCGCCGGCCGCCGCGTAGGAGTAGAAGCCGCGCCCCGCCTTGCGGCCGGTCAGACCCGCTTCGCTCAGCTGGCCCAGGATCGGGGCCGGTGCGTGCAGCCGGTCCCCGGACTCGGTGTGCATCGCCTCCAGCACGGTCCGCGCGGTGTCGATCCCGATCAGATCCAGCAGGGCGAGCGGCCCCATCGGCAGCCCGCAGCCCAGCCGCATCGCCGCGTCGATGTCCTCGCGGGAGGCGTACTTGGACTCGTACATCGCGGCGGCCCGGTTGAGATAGCCGAACAGCAGCCCGTCGGCGACGAACCCCGGCCGGTCGCCCACCGCCACCGGTTCCTTCCCCAGCTCGCGGGCGAGCGCGGTGACGGCGGCCACGGCGGCCGGATCGGTCAGCACCGAGGACGCCACCTCCACCAGCCGCATCACCGGGGCCGGGTTGAAGAAGTGCATCCCGAGCACCCGCTCCGGATGGGCCGAACCGGCGGCCAGCCGGGTCACGGACAGCGCGTTGGTCCCGGTGGCGAGGATCGCGTCGGGCCGCACGACGGCGTCCAGCCCGGCCAGGACCCGCTGTTTGACCTCGTACGACTCGGGGACCGTCTCCACCACCAGATCGGCGGCCCGGGCGGTTCCCAGATCGCCGGAGGCACGGAACCGGGCGAGGGCGGCGCGCCGCTCCTCCTCGCTGATCCGCCCGCGCTCGACGGCGCGCGCGGTGGAGACCTCCAGCGAACGGACGGCCCGCCGGGCCGCCGACTCGCTGATGTCGACGCCGACGACCTCGCGCCCGGCGAGGGCGAGGACTTCGGCGACGCCCGTGCCCATGGTGCCGAGGCCGACGACGGCGATGGTGTGCAGAGGAGTTTCCATCGGGGGACTCCAAGGTGAGTGACGACTGAGAGGGGAAGGCCCGCACACGAGGCGAAGCCCTGTCCCGGGCCGCCCTGAGCGGTACGCGGCACGCGACCGACTCACGCGCCGAACTGTTCGCCGAACCGACCGCGCTCACGGCGGCTGCGTCACCAGGCCGCCGTGAGGTGGTACGAGAAATACGGGGGTAACCCGCTCATGTGAGGTTAACCGGCGGGTAACGAGCGCGCCAGACCCGTGCGGGTGTGATCTGAATCGCCGCCCGCCCGGCCCCCGTCCGCCTCGTTACGCTGAAGGACATGAAGGATATGAAGGACATGGACGCCGAGTTACGGTCACTGGCCCGGCGGCTGCGGCACGAGTCCGGGGGCTCCCCAACGTACGAACGACTGCTGGCGACGGCGGACCGGGAGGAGCTCGCCGACGTCCTCATCGCCCCCCTGTGCCCGCTCTGGGCGCGGGAGCTGGCCGCCTTCCGGCTCGGCCGCGCGGGCGACCGACGGGCCTTCGAAGCCCTGGTCCTGCTGCTCAACCACCGCGACCCGCAGCGCTGCGGCTCCGCCGCCCACGCCCTGTTCGAACTGGCCGACCCCCGCACCGCCCGGGCCGCCGCCGCCCTCGCCACCAATGAACTGCGCGTCGCCTACGCCCTGGTGCCCGTCCGGCTGCTCACCCGGCTGCGCGCCCCCGAGTCCGCCCCCGCGCTGATCACCGTGCTGCGCCGCCGGCTCGTCCCGGGGGACCCGCACTGGCGGGTGGCGCTGGCGTGCGTGGAGGGGCTGGGGGCGCTCGGCGACGGCCGGGCCGAGGGCGTGCTCTCGGCGGCCCGCGACCACCCCCGGCTCACGGCGGCGGCGGAGGCGGCCCGCGCCCGGCTCGGCTGAGCGGGCCGCCGTCGGCCGGCTCAGTACAGCTTGGCCACCGAGGTGCGGGCCGTCTTCTGGAAGCCCTTCAGATGCGACTTCTTGAGGTCGCCCAGCTGCCCCCAGCTCACGACGGTCACCGTCCTGCCGTCCCGGCCGACCGAGTACAGCGCGACATCGTCCGCGCCGGTCCTCGGGTCGGCGGTGTCGATGCTGTAGACGTGGGCGCCCTCCTCGACGGCGATTTTCCCCTCGTACTCGCTCTTCCCCTTGAGCCCCGGGTACTCCTTCTTGAGCTCCGCCAGACAGCCGTCCAGCGCCTTACGGACCTTGGCGACCAGCGCCCCGGCCTTGGCGTCCGAAGCGGCGACGGTGATCGTCTGCCTGGCCGAGGTGTCCATCTCGGTGTGGAAGGCGCGGTGCCCGCTGGACGACTTCGGCAGGATCGTGCCGACACAGAAGTCCTCGGCCCGGCCCGGCTTCACCTTCTCCGCCGTCCACGGGGTGCGCGCGGTGGGCAGCTCCTTCGCCGCGAGGAACTTCGCCTTCGGCCTCGGCTCCGCGGCGGCCTCGGCCGGAGCGGCGGTCGCGGCGGAGAGCGGGGTCAGGATCAGCGCCGCGGTCGCGGCCGTCACGGCGGCGGCGGTGTGGAATCGGTTCATGGTGGTGCTTCCCCCTGCTGGTTCGTTCTGCTCGGTCGTGGTCCTGCCAACGCCCAACAGCTTCGGGAGTCCGCCCGTCCCAGGACAAGGGAAACGGCCACAGGTGGCACGGTGGAACCATTCCACCCCCGCTGACGTGGGGTTCTTCGGGAGGGGTGGAACGCCGCCCCGGAACGGGCGGGGAGCTGGGGACGGTTGAGCACGAGGGAGTCCGACACCGAGGCGTTCGCGCGGAGGCTGAGCGGGATACGGGAGGCCTCCGGCCGCAGCTACGGCGCGCTGGCCCGCCGCGCCGGGATCGGCGCGTCGACGCTGCACCGCTACTGCTCGGGCCACTCGGTGCCCATGGAGTTCGCCCCCGTCGAACGCCTCGCCCGGCTCTGCGGCTGCCGGGGCGAGGACCTCATCGCCCTGCACCGCCTGTGGGTGCTCGCCGACGCCGAACGCGGCCGCCGCGCTCCGGCCGCACCGGAACCGGAACCCGCACCGGAACCGGCACCCGCACCGGCGCCCTCGCGTGAACCTGCCGTCCCGCGGACGGCACGCCGACGGCGGCGGCGGTGGTACGGGGCCGTCGCCGTCGCCCTGGTCACCGCGCTGGCCGCCCTGTTCACACTGCTCGCGTACGAGCCGCTGCCGTCCGACCCGGACCCGGAGGGGCGGCGGACCGCCGCCGGGCGGCCCGCCGGGGATGCCGTCCCGTCGGCCGGCGCGGCGACCCCGTTCACCGTGAAGACCGATTCGCACCTGTGGCGGTACGGCTGCGACCACACCTATCTCGTCGGCCGGGCCCCCGCCGCCGTGCCGCCCCCGCCCGCCGAGTCCGAGGCCCGGCCGTGGGCGGGCGCCCTCGGCGCGGTGCACGGCGGCGACACCCTCGTACGCCTCACCGTGCAGGGCACGGCCGAGAAGGCGGTCGTGCTCCAGGCGCTGCGGGTCCGGGTGGTCGCCCGGCGGGCCCCGGTCCAGCACAACGCCTACCGGATGAGCATGGGCTGCGGCGGATCCCTCACCCCCCGGATGTTCGAGGCCGACCTCGACCGGCCCCGCCCGATCGCCCGCCCGGTCGCGGGCGACGACTCCGGCACGGAGATCCCCGCCGTCTCCTTCCCCTACCGGGTCTCCGCCAAGGACCCGGAGATCCTGACGGTCTCCGCCCGCGCGGCCCGCTGCGACTGCGACTGGTACCTGGAGCTGGAGTGGAGCAGCGGCGACCGCTCGGGCACCACCCGGATCGACGACGGCGGCCGCCCCTTCCGCACCAGCGGCGCGGCCGGGACGGCCCACGACTACGACATCGCCGCCCGCCGCTGGGTCGAGGTCACCCCGGAGAGCCCCTGAGCCCCTGAGCCCCTGCCCTGCCCCGGTCTCAGCCGCGGTCCTCCGGGACGATCGCGTACGCCTCGATCTCGACCAGCAGCTCCGGCAGGATCAGCGCGGAGACCTGAACCGCCGAGCTGGCGGGCAGCCGCGCGGGGTCGAAGACCTCGTCCCGCGCGGTCCGCACCGGGCCCAGGTGGGCTATGTCCGTGACGAAGTACGTCAGCTTCACCACGTCCTCGAAGGTCGCCCCCGCGCTCTCCAGGCACCGCCGTATGTTCTCGAAGACACGCCGCGCCTGCGCCCCGGGGTCGCCCACCCCCACCACACGCCGCTCCTCGTCGAAGGCGCACTGCCCCGAGACGGCGACGAACCGGCCGGAGCCCCAGACGACATGGCTGTAACCGGTACCGGGGGCGAGGCCCTCGGGGGCCTGGACACGAGTGAGATGAGTGCTCATGGGCTCATGATCGCTCACATCGCGGAAGGCCCCGGATTTGGGCCCCCGCACCCGAGGTGGTTGGCTAAGCCGGGCCCACGCGGCACCCCTGAACACACCGAGTGCTGGAGGAACAGCTATGGCGCAGGTCGAGGCCACGACTGAACGGATCATCGCGGCGGACGCGGAGACCGTGATCGACACACTGGCCGACTACGCGAACACGCGCGCGTCGATCCTTCCCGGTCAGTTCAGCGAGTATGAGGTGCGCGAGGGCGGCGACGGCGAGGGCACCCTCGTCCACTGGAAGCTCCAGGCCACCAGCAAGCGGGTCCGCGACTGCCTGCTGGATGTCACCGAGCCCGTCGACGGCCAGCTTGTGGAGAAGGACCGCAACTCCTCCATGGTCACCACCTGGACCGTCACCCCGGCCGGCGAGGGCAGGTCGAAGGCGGTCGTCACCTCCGTCTGGAAGGGCGCGGGCGGTATCGGCGGCTTCTTCGAGCGGACCTTCGCCCCGAAGGGACTCGCCCGGATCTACGACGCCGTGCTCGCCAACCTCGCCGCCGAGATCGAGAAGTCGGCGGGCAAGTCCGGCTCCTAGGGAGTGTCTTCGAGCGGAGGGCCATGGGTTGTGCGCGGGCGCACAACCCATTTCGCCGTTGCCCGGCGCGCGGCCTCCGCAGCGCCGTACCGTGGTCGCCAGGCCGCTCCCCCGCGGCCTCCGGCGCGGGGGGACCCCAGGCGGCGGGGAAGGAGCCTCCCACCCATGCACCGTGGTGTTCCGCCGAGAAGACCACAGCGGTACCCCGTGCCGGGCCGGATCCCCCTCGCCGTGGTCGTGGTGGACGGCGACGGCCTGGTCTCGCACTGGTCGACGGGTGCGCGCAGGCTGTTCGGGCCCGCCCGTGAGGAAGCGGTGGGCAGGCCCGCGCTCGATCTGCTCCCGGTCTGCGGAGCGCTGGCGGCGGACGGCGAGTACGCGGCGTACGACGGCGGCCCGGGCCTCGACGCGCCGCTGACCGGCCGTACCCCCTACGCGACGGCGGGCAGGGCCCGGCTCTCCGGGCCGGGGCGGGAGCGGGTCGACGTCCTCTGGTGGGCGTACCCCATGGTCGGCCCCGGGCCCGAACGGCTGATCGTGCTGGCGGCGGACGCCGCACGGTTCACGGGCACCGGCCCGAGCGGCGACGGCGACGAGAGCACTGAGAGCACCGAGAACGGCGGCGGGGTACGGCGGATCGCGCCCGGGTTCGCGCTGCACACCGACTTCCCCGGCTCGGACGATCTCGCGGGCGGACTGCCGGAGATCCTCCCCAGCATGAGCGTCCAGGAGGCCACCCGTACCGTCTCCCAGATCCTCGAACTCGGCTATCCGGTGGTGGAGCTGAGCCGCCACGAACGGGTCCCGGTCACCCCCGACTGGGGAGTCGCCCGGCGCACCGAGCGCGCCGAGCGCCGACGCGCGGCCCGCGCCGCGGCGGCGTCCGGGGAGCCCGTCGACTCCGCCGATCTGGAGCGGGACCTGGAGTACACGGCGGTGCGCGAGCGCCTGGAGTTCCTGAACGAGGTGAGCGGGCGCATCGGCTCCTCGCTCGACCTCGCCCGGACGATCCAGGAGGTCAGCGCCGCCGTCGTGCCGCGCTTCACCGATGTCGCGGGCACCTATCTGCGGGAGCAGGTCGTCGCGGGCGAGGGCTTCCCCGACGGGCCGCCGGACGCCACCACGCTGTGGCACCGTGTCGCCGTCGAGCATGTGGACGAGCCGGGGCGCTGGGACGATGTGGTGCCGGTCGGCGAGTCCATGCCCTTCCCCGAGCACACACCCTTCTTCCAGTGCATGACCACCGGCGATCCGGTGCTGGTGCCCCGGATCAGCGAGCGGATGGGCACCGCCATCGCCTCGCAGTTCGAGAAGCGCGACATCCGCCCGCTGATCAGCGGACGCTCAATGCTGGTGGTCCCGCTGAAGGCGCGCAATGTCGTCCTGGGCTTCATGATCCTGCTGCGCCACGCCGAGCGCGCCGTCTTCAACGACATGGACCGGGTCACCGGCGCGGAACTCGCCGCCCGCGCCGGGCTGGTGATCGACAACGCCCGGATGTACACGTACCAGGAGAATGTCGCCGAGACCCTCCAGGACTCGATGCTTCCGCAGATCACCCCGAAGACCGCCGCCTGCGACACCGCCACCCGCTATCTCCCCGGCACCCTGCTGGGCAGGGTCGGCGGCGACTGGTTCGACTCCGTCAAACTCCCCGGCTCCCGGGTGGCGCTGGTGGTCGGCGATGTGATGGGCCACGGCCTCAACGCGGCCGCGATGATGGGCCAGCTCCGGACCGCCGTGCAGACCATGGCCGCCCTCGACCTCCCGCCGGTCGAGCTGCTGCGCGGTCTGGACGATCTCGCCCAGCGGCTCGGCGAGAACTACCTCGCCACCTGTCTGTACGCCGTCTACGACCCCATCCGCCACGAGCTGGCGCTCGCCAACGCCGGTCATGTGCCGCCGGTCCTGGTCCGCGCCGCCGACGGCCGCAGCGAGCTGCTCCGGCTGCCGACCGGGGCCCCGATCGGCGTCGGCGGCGTCCCCTTCGAGGCCGTGACCGTGCCGGTGGCCCCGGGGGACCGGCTGGTGATGTTCACCGACGGGCTGGTGGAGGTGCGCGGCGAGGACATCGGGGTGGGCCTGGCGAAGCTCTGCGAGTCCGCCGCGCACCCCGCCGCCTCCATGGACGACGCCTGCGACACCATCATCCGCGCGCTCAACACCCGGGGCGGACGCAAGGACGATGTCGCGCTGCTGATGGCCCGCCTCAACGGCGTCCCCGGCGGTTCGGTCGCCGCCTGGGAGCTGTCGCTCACGCCGGACGAGGCGGCCAGGGCGCGCAGGCTCGCCCGTGAGCAGCTTCGCGCCTGGGGGCTCGGCGCGCTGGCCGAGACGGTGGAACAGCTGGTGGGCGAGGTCGTCGCCAATGCCGTGCGCCATGCCCGGGGCCGCCGCGCCGAGCTGCGGATGGTGCTGGCCGGCTCGCTCCAGTGCGAGGTCCGGGACGAGGACCCCACGCTCCCGGCCCTGCGCGCCGCCGTCTCCTCGGCCGAGGAGGGCCGGGGGCTCCGGGTGGTCGCCGCCCTGGCCCGGGAGTGGGGCGCGAACCGTACGGCCGACGGCAAGACCGTCTGGTTCGAGGTGCCGCTGCCCTAGTAATCCGACCCGTCCGGCAGGCCGTGTCGTCTGATCCAAAGACAGGCCCCGGATCCGGTTGCCGAGCCGACGGTCACGGGGTAAACCGCTCATGACGTTGTGTCATATCATATGGGAGCTGGTCATGAGCGTGACAAAAAGATACGCGGACGCCTGGGACGGTTTCTGGGGCGAGATCTCCGGCGAGCCCGGCGAGGTCATCTGGGACGCCGAGCCCGAACTGACCGCCGGGCTCCATCTGGCGCTGTACGAACCCCATGTGGACCACCCCGGACTGCCCCTGGTGGACCTGGGGTGCGGCAACGGCACCCAGACCTGGTTTCTCGCCGACCGCTTCCCCCGGGTGGTGGGAGTCGATCTGTCGGCCGCCGCGATCGAGCTGGCCCGCAGCCAGGAGAGGCCCCGGCGGTACGGGGACGCCTCGTCGGGCCGCCCCGGATTCCGCCGGCTGGACGCGGTCGACGCCCCGATGGTGGCCGCGCTCCGGGAGGATCTCGGCGGCGACTGCAATGTCTATGTGCGCGGAGTGCTCCACCAGACCGATCCGCAGGACCGCCGCGCCCTCGCCGACTCGGTGGCCGCGCTGGTCGGCGTCCGGGGCCGGGCCTTCGTCGTCGAACCGGCCGAGGCCGCGGGCCGCCGGCTCGCGGAACTGGCGTCCCGGCCCTCGGGGCCGCCGCCCAAGCTCCTGCCCGTACTCCGGCACGGGATCGCCCCGGCCGCGGTCCCCGACGCCGACATCCCCGGATACTTCACCGCCGCCGGACTCACCGTGCTGGCCGCCGGGGAACTGCCCCTGACGACGACGGAGTACGAGCCCGACGGCTCCCGGGTCGAGCTGCCGTCGAAGTGGCTGGTCGTCGGCCGGGACGACTGACCGGCCGACCGGTCGGCCGTCCCGGCCGGAGCGGTCCGTCCGCACAGGACGGACCCCCCGCCGACGGCTGAACCGGGAGGGTTAGGGTGAATCATGAAGATCCTGATCAGCGCCGACATGGAAGGCGCGACCGGAGTCACCTGGCCGGCCGATGTGCTGCCCGGCCATCCGCAGTGGGAACGCTGCCGGGCCATGTTCACCTCGGACGTGAACGCCGCGGCGCTCGGCTTCTTCGACGGCGGCGCGGACGAGGTCCTCGTCAACGAGGCCCACTGGAGCATGCGCAATCTGCTGCTGGAGCGGCTCGACGAGCGGGTCCAGATGCTCACCGGCCGTCACAAGTCGCTCTCCATGGTGGAAGGCGTCCAGCACGGCGACGTCGACGGCATCGCCTTCATCGGCTACCACACCGGCGCGGGAGCCGAGGGCGTCCTCGCCCACACCTATCTCGCCAACCAGCTCACCGGCGTCTGGCTCAACGGGGTCCGCGCCTCCGAGGGGCTGCTCAACGCCCATGTGGTCGCCGAGTACGGCGTCCCCGTCGTCCTCGTCACCGGCGATGACCTGACCTGCGTGGACGCCCAGGGGTACGCCCCGGACTCCCGCAAGGTCGCCGTCAAGGACCATGTCTCCCGGTACGCGGCCGTCTGCCGCACCCCCACCCGTACCGCCGCCGACATCCGCGCCGCCGCCAAGGAGGCCGCCGCGCTCGCGGTCCGGCACGAGCCGGTGCGCGGCGGACCGTTCGCGATGGAGCTGGAGTTCGACGCGGAGCATCTCGCGGCCGCGGCCACCGTCGTACCCGGGGTGACCCGCGGCGGCGGCGAGCGCCGGGTCGGCTACACCAGCGAGACCATGTACGAAGCCATTCGTACCTTCAAGGCGGTCACCACGATCGTCTCGGCAGCAGTGGAGGAGCAGTATGGCTGATGTGAGAACCCCCGCCGACGGCACGAGCCCGGTCGACGGGCGCGCGCTGGACGAGGTGGTCGACTTCACCTCCGAGCTGATCCGCATCGACACCACCAACCGGGGCGGCGGCGACTGCCGGGAGCGGCCCGCCGCCGAGTACGCGGCCGAGCGCCTGGCCGGGGCCGGGCTCGAACCCGTGATGCTGGAGCGCACCCCCGGGCGGACCAATGTGGTCGCCCGGATCGCGGGCACCGACCCCTCGGCCGACGCCCTGCTGGTCCACGGCCATCTGGACGTGGTGCCCGCCGAACCCGCCGACTGGAGCGTCCACCCCTTCTCCGGGGAGGTCCGCGACGGAGTCGTCTGGGGCCGGGGCGCGGTCGACATGAAGAACATGGACGCGATGATCCTCGCCGTGGTGCGGGCCTGGGCGCGCGCCGGGGTACGGCCGCGCCGGGACATCGTCATCGCCTTCACCGCCGACGAGGAGGCCAGCGCCGAGGACGGCTCCGGCTTCCTCGCCGATCAGCACCCGGACCTCTTCGAGGGGTGCACCGAGGGCATCAGCGAGTCCGGGGCCTTCTCCTTCCACGCCGGCGGGGGCATGACGCTCTACCCCGTCGCCGCCGGGGAGCGCGGCACCGGCTGGCTCAAGCTCACCGCCCACGGCAGGGCGGGCCACGGCTCCAAGGTCAACCGGGCCAACGCGGTGAGCAGACTCGCCGCCGCCGTCGCCCGGATCGGCGACCACCAGTGGCCGATCCGGCTCACCGCCACCACCCGCGCCGCCCTCGCCGAACTGGCCGCCCTGCACGGCATCGACGTCGACGTCCACTCCGAGGACTTCGACGCCGACGCGCTCGTCGCCAAGCTCGGCCCGGCCGCCGCCCTGGTGGAGTCCACCCTGCGCAACAGCGCCAACCCGACGATGCTGGACGCCGGATACAAGATCAATGTGATCCCAGGCCATGCCACGGCCCATGTCGACGGACGGATGGTGCCCGGCGGCGAGGACGAGTTCCACACCACCATGGACCTGCTCACCGGGCCCGATGTGGAGTGGGAGTTCCAGCACCGCGAGGTGCCGCTCCAGGCCCCCGTCGACTCGCCCACCTACGCCAAGCTGCGCGCCGCGATCGAGCACTTCGACCCGGCCGGGCATGTCGTGCCGTACTGCATGTCGGGCGGCACCGACGCCAAGCAGTTCTCCCGCCTCGGCATCACCGGCTACGGCTTCACCCCGCTGAAGCTGCCCGTCGGCTACGACTACGCCGCGATGTTCCACGGCGTGGACGAGCGGGTTCCGGTGGAGGCGCTGCACTTCGGCGTCGAGGTGCTCGACCACTACCTCCGCTCGGCATGACGGCGACGAGGGCGACCCGGGCGCCCCGGGCGATCCAAGGGAGTAAGGACATGGCCTCCACAGGCCCCTACGGCAGCTGGCCCTCGCCGATCGACGCGGCGCTCGCCGCCTCGCACGACGGCCGGCCCGAATATCTCGGCACGGTCGGCGCGGAGGTCTGGTGGACCGCGCCCCGCCCCGCCGAGGGCGGCAGAAGGGCGCTGATCCGCCGCCGCGCCGACGGCACGGAGGAGTCCGTCCTCCCCGAGCCGTGGAACGCGCGCAGCCGCGTCATCGAGTACGGGGGACACCCCTGGGCGGCCGTGGCACGCGACGGCGGCCCGCTCGTCGTCTTCGTCCACTTCCCCGACCAGCGGCTGTACGCGTACGAACCGGACGCGCCCGGCTCCGAACCCCGCCCGCTCACCCCCCTCTCGGCCGTCGGCGACGGACTGCGCTGGGCCGATCTGCGGATCGAGGAGGACCGGGGCGAGGTGTGGGGCGTGCTGGAGGAGTTCACCGGCCCCGCGCCCACCGATGTACGCCGGGTGATCGCCGCCGTCCCGCTGGACGGCTCGGCCGCCGACGACCGGGCGGCGATACGGGAACTCTGCGAGGACCGGCACCGCTTCGTCACCGGCCCCCGGCTCTCCCCGGACGGCAGGCGCGCCGCCTGGATCGCCTGGGACCACCCCGCGATGCCCTGGGACGCCACCACCGTGGTCCTCGCCGATGTCACCGGGGACGGGGAGTTCACCGGGGTCCGGGACGTGCCCACGGGGACGGCGTCGATCTGCCAGGTCGACTGGGCCCCCGACGGCGGCCTCCTCTTCCTCACCGACGCCGACGGCTGGTGGCAGCCGCACCGGGCCGAACCCGGCGCGCTCTCCGCGGCCGGTGCGACGGCCGGGCCCGCGCGCCCGGCCTTCGGCGCACCGGTCCTCCCCGGCCGTGAGGAGGAGTTCGGCGGCCCGCTGTGGAAGATCGGCCTCCAGTGGTTCCACCCCCTGGAGAACGGTCTGATCGCCGTCATCCACGGCACCGACACCACCGCGCTCGGCATCCTCGACCCGACCACCGGGGAGCTGGCCGACGCCGTCGGCCCCTGGACGGAGTGGGCGCCCTCCCTCGCCGTCCAGGGCGACCGGGTGACCGGCGTCGCGGCGGGAGTGCGCGGCGGCTACGAGATCGTGGAGCTGGACACCCGTACCGGCCACACCCGGGTGATCGGCGCGGCGCACACCGACACGGTGGACCCCGCCCACTACCCCGAACCCCGGATCCGTACCTTCACCGGGCCCGGCGGCCGGGAGATCCACGCCCATGTGTATCCGCCGCACCACCCCGGGTGGACCGCGCCCGAGGGCGAACTCCCGCCCTTCGTGGTGTGGGCGCACGGCGGACCCACCGGCCGCTCCCCGCTCGTCCTCGATCTGGAGATCGCCTACTTCACCTCGCGCGGCATCGGCGTCGCCGAGGTCAACTACGGCGGATCCACCGGATACGGCCGGGCCTACCGCGAGCGGCTGCGCGAGGAGTGGGGCGTGGTGGACGTCGAGGACTGCGCCGCCGTCGCCCAAGGCCTCGCCGCCGAGGGGGCCGCCGACCCCGGCCGGATCGCCGTCCGGGGCGGCAGCGCCGGGGGCTGGACCGCCGCCGCCTCGCTGGCCGGCACTGACGTCTACGCCTGCGGCACCATCCTCTATCCGGTGCTCGACCCGCTGGGCTGGGCGACCGACGGGACCCACGACTTCGAGTCGCACTATCTGGAATCGCTGCTCGGCCCCCTCGCGGAGTTCCCCGACCGCTATCGCAGCCGCTCGCCGCTGGAGCGCGCCGACCGGATCACCGCGCCGTTCCTGCTGCTCCAGGGGCTGGACGATGTGATCTGCCCGCCCGCGCAGAGCGAACGCCTCCTCGCCCGGCTGGCCGGACGCGGGGTCCCGCACGCGTACCTCGCCTTCGAGGGCGAGAGCCACGGCTTCCGCAGGGCGGAGACCATGATCCGCGCACTGGAGGCGGAACTCGGCCTCTACAACCGGACCTTCGGCCTCACCCGTACCGACGTCCCCGATCCGGAGCTGATCGCATGACTCTCACCGAGCTGACCCGGCCCCGCGGGCTCAGGTCCGGCGACCGGGTCGCCGTCGTCGCCACCAGCGGGCCGGTGCCCGACGAGCGGCTCGACGAGGGCCTGGACATCCTCCGCTCCTGGGGCCTGGAACCCGTCGTCATGCCCCATGTCCGGGGGCGGCACACCCGGTTCCGCTATCTCTCCTCGGACGACGCCGACCGCGCCCGCGATCTCACCGAGGCCTGGTGCGATCCCTCGGTCGCCGCCGTGATCTGCGCCCGGGGCGGCTACGGGGCCCAGCGGATGGCCGACCTCCTCGACTGGACGGCGATCCGGGCCGCCGGTCCCAAGGTCTTCGTCGGATACAGCGACGTCACCGTCCTCCACGAGGCGTTCGCGGCCCGGACGGGCCTCGCCACCCTGCACGGCCCGATGATCGGCGCGCTCACCTTCCTCAAGGACGAGACCACCCGCGAGTCGCTGCGGGCCACCCTCTTCGAGCCCGAGTCCGTCCGGGTCCTCGGGCTGCCGACGGCGCGCGCCCTGGTCCCCGGCCGGGCCCGGGGCATCACCCTCGGCGGCTGCGCCAGCATGCTCGCCGCCGAGCTGGGCACTCCGCACGCCAGGGTCTCGGCCCGGGGCGGGCTGCTGCTCCTGGAGGACGTGGGGGAGGAGGACTACCGGCTCGACCGCATCCTCACCCAGCTCCTCCGCGGCGGTCTGCTGGACGGCGTCACCGGCGTCGCGCTCGGCTCCTGGGCCGACTGCGGCCCGTACGAGCGGGTGCGCGAGGTGCTGCGGGACCGGCTCGGCGGGCTGGGGGTGCCGGTGGTCGAGGAGCTGGGGTTCGGTCACGGCGACGTCAATCTGACGATGCCGCTGGGCGTCTCCGCCGTACTCGACGCCGACGCGGGCACCCTGACCCTGGACCGGCCGGCGCTGAGCTGAGCTGAGCCGAGGGGGCGGCTCCCGCACGGGAGCCGCCCCCCCCTTTTTTTGCTAGCGCAGGGCCGCGTACCCCGGGCGGACGACCTCGTCGATCAGCCGGCGGCGCTCCGGCAGGGGCAGGAACGCGGACTCGACCGCCGCGACCGTCAGCTCCTCGAAGACCTCGGGGCCGTAGCCGAAGGCCTCCGCCATGTGCCCGAACTCCTGGCTCATGGTGGTGCCCGACACCAGCCGGTTGTCCGTGTTGAGGGTGACCCGGAAGCCCAGTCGGCGCAGCAGGTCGATCGGGTGCGTGGCGTAGTCCTTCGCCGCGCCCGTCTGGAGGTTGGAGGTCGGGCAGACCTCCAGGGCGATCCGGTTGTCGCGGACGTACTCCGCCAGCCGGCCGAGGGTCGCCGTGCCGTCGTCGTGGACGGTGATGTCGTCGGTGATCCGCACCCCGTGCCCGATCCGCTCCGCGCCGCAGATCTGCACGGCCTCGTGGATGGACTCCGCGCCGACGGCCTCGCCCGCGTGGATGGTGAAGTGGCAGTTGTGCCGCTTGAGGTGCTGGAAGGCGGGCAGATGACGGGCGGGCGGGTTGCCGATCTCGCCGCCCGCGATGTCGAAGCCCGCCACCCCGCGGTCGCGGTGGGCGACGGTGAGCCCGGCTATCTCCAGGGAGCGGTCGGTGTGGCGCATCCCGGTGAGCAGGGCGCGGACGGTGATCTTCTGGCCGCTGCGGCGCTCGCCCTCACGGAATCCGGCGTTCACCGCCTCGACGACCTCGTCCAGGGTCAGCCCGCGCTCCAGGTGCTGCTCGGGGGCGTACCGGATCTCGGCGTAGACGACGCCGTCGGCCGCCAGGTCCTCCGCGCACTCCGCCGCGATCCGCTCCAGCGCCTCGCGGGTCTGCATGACCGCGCAGGTGTGGGCGAAGGTCTCCAGATAGCGCTCCAGCGAGCCGGAGTCCGCGGCGTCCCGGAACCAGACCGCGAGCGCGGCGGGGTCCTCGGTGGGCAGCAGGCCGTAGCCGTACTCCCGGGCCAGTTCGATGATCGTTGCGGGGCGCAGTCCGCCGTCGAGGTGGTCGTGGAGTACGACCTTGGGCGCGCGGAGGATGTCAGACAAGTGCATGCCCCGGGAGTGTACGGCACCGGAGCGGCCGGTGCTGTACACGTCAGGCCGTACGCGTCAGTTCGACTGGAGCACCGGCAGGGCGGGCGCGCCGGTCGGCAGCATGTGCTTGGCGGCCAGCACGGGGGACTCCCCGACCCGCACCACCTGGGTGACCAGCACGGCGGGGGTGTCCGGCGCCCGGCCCAGCTGCTCGCCGCGCCGCGCCCCCAGCAGGGTCGCGCTCACCGCGCTGTGCCCGCTCAGCGCGATCCCCCGGGAGGCTGGAGCCAGCACCGCGAGCATCGAACCGCCCGGCGCGGTCGGCGCGCGCAGCGCCTCGGCGAAGGCCGGGTGCGCCCGCTCCAGCACCTCCTCGGGGGCCGCCCACTCCTGGCTGAGCACCCCCGCCGAACCGTCCCCGGTCAGCACGGACTCCCAGAACCGCAGCTCCGAACCGGCCGGTGCGAGCAGATGCTGGGCGCTGAAGTCGGTCGGCTCCTCCAGGGTGCGCAGCAGCGGGCGCACCCGCAGCGGAGCGCCCCCGGCCAGCAGCTCCTCCAGCGGTCGCAGCAGCTCGTAGCCGCGCCTGGGCGGGCTGGCGTTGACGGTGCGGCCCACCCCCCGGCGCACCGAGAGCAGCCCGTCCTCCTGGAGCAGCAGCAACGCCTCGCGCAGCGCGGGCCGGCCCACGCCCAGCTCGGCCGCGAGCCGGGGCTCCGAGGGCAGGGTCGAGCCCGGCGGGTAGACGCCCTCGTGGATGGCGTCCGCGATCCGTCCGTACAGGGCTACGACGGGTCTGCGCTGCGGCCGGCCGGCTGTCACTGGTTCCTCCTCGGCTCGCTGCTCCGGACCGCCGTACGGTCGGCCCAAACCAGCGCTCAGCTTGTCAGACAAGGTTTGGTCGGTGCGGACCCTACCCCGGGTTCTGGCGCTCACCCGTACGGCCCGCTCGCCCCGCCGTCCGGCCGGGCCGGGGCCCATTCTGGTGCCATGAGCGCCAAACAAGCACCGAGGACCGGGAAGAGCCGGGCGGCGGAGTGGTTCACACCGTCGAGGATCGCGGTCACCGTGCTCGCGGTCCTGGCCGTCGTCTTCATCTTCGAGAACACCCGCGAGGTCAAGATCCGGCTGCTGATCCCCGAGGTCACCATGCCGCTCTATCTGGCGCTGCTCGCCATGTTCGTCATCGGCGCGCTCTGCGGCGCGTACTTCTTCCGCCGCCGCGACCGCTGACGCCCCGCCGCCCGCCGCGCCCGTCGGCGAACCCCGCCGCACCCGGGGCGGCCCCCCGCTAACCTGGCCGGATGCCCGAGCCCGTCCCGCCCCGTCCCGCCGCAGGCGCGCCCCCCGTCGCCGCAGGCCCCCGCGTCACGCTCCGGCCGTTCACCGCCGACGACGGCGAGGAGTTCACGGCGGCGGCCCGCGCCGCCACCGCGCACCACCGCCCCTGGCTCCACCCCCCGCTCACGGCCGCCGAGTACGCCCCCTACGCCGCCCGGCTCACCGAGGACCCGGCCCGGGCCGGCTTCCTGATCCATGAGCGCGCCTCCGGCCGCCTCGCCGGATTCATCAACATCAACAACATCGTGGCGGGCTCCTTCCGCTGCGGAGCCCTCGGCTACGGCGCGTTCGCCCACGCCGCAGGACGAGGACTGATGAGCGAGGCGCTCGCCCTGATCCTCCAACACGCCTTCGGCCCGATGGGACTGCACCGGCTGGAGGCCAACATCCAGCCGGGGAACACCGCATCGATCGCCCTGGTGCGCCGGGCCGGCTTCCGGCTCGAAGGCTTCTCGCCCGACTTCCTCCACATCGACGGGGCCTGGCGCGACCACGAACGCTGGGCGATCACCGCCGAGCCGCAACAGGCCCCCGGCCCCGGGCCCGGCTCCGGCTCCGGCGAGGACTTTGCCGAAGTCTGACCCCCGGAAACCCTGTTCGGCACGGCGTCGACCCTGTTCCATGGTCACCGGGTCGCCCAACAGCGGTCGGCGGCCCTTCTCCAGAGTGAAGCGAGGTTGCCTTGGCCACGACCGTGCGGCGTACCGTACTGACCCTGCCCGCCGCCCCGGTGGGGCCCGCGAACCCGCTGCCCCCGCTCCGCAGGCTCGCCGACCCGCACTCCGTCGACGAGCGCACCAGGCGGGAGCTGCCGCGCGAGATGGTCCGGCAGATCGACTACGAGCCGCTGCGCACCCTGCTGCCCGTGCGGATCCTCGACGGCTACGGACGCGACCGCACCCCCACCGCCATCGACGCCCTGGTCATCGAGAACGACCAACTGCGCGCCACCGTCCTGCCGGGCTTCGGCGGCCGCGTCCACTCCCTGCACCACAAGACCACGGGCCGGGAACTCCTCTACCGCAACCCCGTCCTCCAGCCCGCCGACTTCGCCCTCAACGGCGCCTGGTACTCCGGCGGCATCGAGTGGAACATCGGCGCGACCGGCCACGGGGCGCTCTCCGTCGCCCCCCTCCACGCGGCCGTCGTCCCCGCCCCCGACGGCGGCGAGATGATCCGCCTCTGGGAGTGGGAGCGACTGCGCGACCTGCCGTTCCAGATAGACCTCTGGCTCCCCGCCGACTCGGCCTTCCTCCATGTCGGCGTACGCGTCCGCAACCCGCACGAGCGCGCCGTACCGCTCTACTGGTGGTCCAACACCGCAGTCGAGGAACACCCCTCCACCCGGATCCTCGCCCCCGCCGACGAGGCCTGGCACTTCGGCTACGAACGCACCCTGCGCCGCGTGCCCGTGCCGGACTACCGGGGCGAGGACCGCACCTACCCGCTGCGCTCCGAGCACCCCGCCGACTACTTCTACGAGGTGCCCGCCCCGGCCCGCAAATGGATCGCCGCGCTCGGCGGCGACGGACACGGCCTCGTCCAGACCTCGACCGACACACTGCGCGGGCGCAAGCTCTTCCTCTGGGGCTCCGGGCGCGCGGGCCGCCGCTGGCAGCGCTGGCTGACCGAACCGGACACCGTCGGATACGCGGAGATACAGGCGGGCCTCGCCCGCACCCAGCTGGAGCGGGTGCGTCTGGAGGAGGGCGCGGAGCTGAGCTGGCTGGAGTGCTACGGGCCGCTGGCCGGCGAGGCGGGCACCGTGCACGGCGCCAACTGGGCCGCCGCCGTCGCCGAGGTCGAGTCCAGACTCGCCGCCGCACTGCCGAGGGAGGCCGTCGAGGCCGCCTACCGCGACTGGCTCCCGCACGCGGACAGCGAGCCGGTGCGCACCCTCGCCGTCGGCTCCGGCTGGGGGGCGCTCGAAGTGCTGCGCTCCGGGGCCAAGCTCCCCGGCACCCCCTTCGTCGAATCCACCCTCGGCGAGGAACAGGCCCCCTGGCGCGAGCTGCTGACCACCGGGGCCGTCCCCGAGCCTCGCAGGGTCGCCCCGCCCGGCCCCTCGCTCGTCTCCCCGCACTGGCGCGACATGCTGGAGACCGCCCCCGCCGACCCGCTGACCGAGTACCACCTCGGGGTCGCCCAGTGGCACGCGGGCGACCTCGCCCAGGCCGTCCGCAGCTGGGAACGCGGCCTCGCGCTCGCCCCCTCGCGCTGGCCGCTGCTGCGCTGCCTCGCCGTCGCCGACGAGGAGAGCGGGCACGAACAGCGCGCCGCCGACCGCTATCTGGAAGCCTTCGAGGACCTCCTCCAGGAGCGCCGCGACGACGGCGAGACCTGGACCGCCGCGACCGCCTCCCTCGGCCGCGAGGCCATCGAGAGCCTGCTGCACGCCGGCCGCGCCGCCGACGCCCGCTCCGTCTGGGCCCGGCTCCGCCCCCCGGTCCAGCGACGCGGCCGGTTCCGGCTGCTCCACGCCCGGCTGCTGCTCGCCGAGGGCCTCCGGGAAGAGGCCCGCGCCGTCTTCGACGCGGGCTTCGAGGTGGCCGACCTCCACGAGGGCGCGGAGATCCTGGGCGAGGTCTGGGCGGCGGTCTCGGACGATCCGCTGCCCGAGCGGTACGACTACCGGATGCGGCCCGAGACCCCGTAGACGCTCAGGAGGCTGGCGCGGTCACCTTGCGGTCGACGTACTCGAAGACCGAGCCGTCCGGGTGGACCGCGATCAGATTGCGGCCCGCCGGGGTCGGCACCGGGCCCGCGACGATCCGCGCGCCGACCTCGGCGAGTGTGGCGTGGGCCTGGTCCACGTCCTTCACCGCGATCGTCGCCGTCACCTTGCGCAGGATGTCCAGCTCCGCCGCCGGCCCGCTCATCAGCAGAAAGCAGCCGACCGCCGCGACCGACACCCCGCCGCGCTCGAAGCGCTGCGGGGTGGCTCCGGTGAGTCGTTCATAGACCGCCGCGGCCGCGTCCAGATCGTCGACGCAGATGCGCAGCGTGGTTCCGAGGATCTCCATGGGACGACCCTAATTCGGTTCCCGCCCAGGTGGGGCGTTTTCGCGCGGGGCGGTCAGGCGCGGCAGAGGAGTTCGCCGTGCGGGACCAGGAACCAGGCGTCCGGATCGCCGCCCCACTCCCGCCAGCCCGCGGCGATCTCCGCCAGTTGCTCGGCGGTGGCGTGGCCGCCGTCGACGGCGAGGTCCGCGTACCCCGAGGCGGTCGTGCGGTCCGCCCACAGCCCGCTCCACCAGGCGCGCTCGTCCTCGGTCGCGTAGCACCAGGCGGAGCCGGTGGCGGTGATGTCGGTGAAGCCGGCGGACCGGGCCCAGGAGAGCAGTCTGCGCCCGGCGTCGGGCTCCCCGCCCGAGGCGCGGGCCACCCGGTGGTAGAGCCGGTTCCATGTCTCCAGCGCGGGGGACTCGGGGAACCAGGTGAACCCGCCGTAGTCGGAGTCCCGTACCGCGACGAGGCCGCCGGGGCGGCACACCCGGCGCATCTCGCGCAGCGCGTGGACGGGGTCGCCGAGGTGCTGGAGCACCTGATGGGCGTGGACCACGTCGAAGGAGTCGTCGGGGAAGTCCAGTCCATTGACGTCCGCGACGGCGAACTCGGTGTTGGCCAGCCCCCGCCCGGCCGCCTCGGCCCTGGCCCGCTCGACGATGCCGGGCTCCCGGTCGACCCCGGTGACCCGGCCCTCGGGGACCAGCGCGGCGAGATCGGCGGTGATGGTGCCGGGGCCGCAGCCGATGTCCAGGACCAGGGCCCCGGGCGTCAGCTCGCCGAGGAGGTACGCGGCGGAGTTGGCGGCGGTCCGCCAGGTGTGGGAGCGGAGTACGGACTCATGGTGGCCATGGGTGTAGACGGCGGACTCAGAGGGCACGGCGGGGCCTTCCTTTCGCTGTGGCGACTGCCTCCATGATCCCGTAGATTCACATGGTGAGATGAAGTGTCTTGAATGGCGGACGGTCTGGGAGGGGTTCAGAGCAGCGTCTGCGGACGGTAGACCGTCAGCGCCCCCACCGCCTTGTCCACCGTCAGCGCGGCCGGCGCGTCGACCACCTCGCCGTCGTACGCCATCGGCGTACCGGGCTCCAGACCGGTGATCCGCACCCGGTGCAGCTGCTCCGCCGCGTGCACCGGCGAACGGCTCAACGGGCCCGCGAGCGCCGCCGCCAGCAGCCGCAGCCCCGGCCACCGGCCGCCGTGGACCACCCGTACGTCCAGCAGCCCGTCCGCCAGATCCTGGCGGTGACCCGGTGTCGGCCCCACCCGCTGGTAGATCCCGTTCCCCGCGAACAGCAGCCACATCGGGCGGCGGCGGCCCTGGACGGAAGCCTCCAGCGGCCGTCCGTGGCGCAGCACCTTCGCCGCCGCGATCACCCCGGCGGGCCAGCCGCCGACGCGCGGGGACCACCGCTCGCGGATGTTCACCAGCTCCGGGTAGACGCCCAGGCTGAAGGTGTTGAGGAAGTACCCCGGACCCCCGCCGTCCCCGCCGTCCCCGCTGTCCCCGCCGTCCCCGCTGTCCCCGCCGTCCTCGCTGTCCCCGCCGTTCTCGCCGTCGGAACCGTTCCGGGGCGGCCCCGGGGTGAACCGCCCCAGGTCCACCCGTACCGCGTCACCGCTCTCCAGCGCCCGGCAGGTGTCCTGGAAGGTCTCGATCCCCAGGTCGTACGCGAAGTGGTTGAACGTCCCGCCGGGGAACACCGCCAGCGGCAGCCCCCGCGCCACGGCGACGGCCGCCGCGCCGTTGATCGTGCCGTCCCCGCCGATGATCCCCAGCGCCCGGCCGCGCTCCGCCGCCTTCGCCAGCGCGGGGCCCAGCTCACCGGGGCCGCACTCCACGATCTCGGCCAGCGGCAGCGCCTCGCGCACCCGCTCCGCCGAGTCCGCCGACCCCGCGTCCTGGTTGACCACGATCACCAGCCCCTCGCCGCGCGGCAGCGCAGGCGCGTCACCCTGGGCCCGGCCCGGCGGCGGCAGCTGGGACCTGGTCGGCACCAGCCCCCGTACCGCGAACGCCGCACCCACCCCCAGCGCCGCGCCCACCAGCACATCGCTCGGATAGTGCGCCCCCGTGTACACCCGGGAGAACGCGACCGACGCCGCGACCGGGGCGACGACCGCGCCCCAGCCCTTCGACTCCAGGGCCACCCCGGTCGCGAACGCCGCCGCCGACGCGGCGTGCCCCGAGGGGAAGGAGGTGGTGAACGGCTGCCGCTTCAGCTGCCGTATCACCGGAACCGCGTCGATCAGCGGACGCGCCCTGCGCACCGACCGCTTCCCCACCGTGTTGATCACGGCCGAGGCCAGCGCCAGCGACGCCATTCCGCGCACCGCCGCCCGCCGCGACCGCTTCCCGCCGCCCAGCGCCGCGATCCCGGCCGCCGCGCCCAGCCAGAGCACCCCGTGGTCGGCGGCATGACTCAGCCGGGGCAGCACCGGCTCGGCCGCCGGCCACTCCCGTTCCGCCACGGCGTGGAAGACCTTCCGGTCCCACCGGCCGAGCGGGCCCGGGGTCTTCGGCCGCCGCCAACCGCCGGTGCTCCTGCCGGGCTGTGCCTTTTTGTGCGGCTGTGCATTTTTGTACGACATGGGTCGCGAGTACCCCGTAACCGCCGCCGCCACGCGGACCGGCGCCCACCGACCGGGCGGGCCGCGCGTTCCGGCGACCCGCCGACGGATCCCCGGGACAGGCCCTAAGCTCCCGCCCATGACCGTCGTCCCGGGCAACAGCGCTTCCACGGCAGCCCCTTGGGGCCGCCCGCTCTCCTCCCGCTCCTGTCCCCGGTGACACCGGCGGGCCGCCACCCGCCCTCCCGTACGGCACTGTGATCCGCACCCTCCCCGCCCCTCGCCCAGGAGGCCTCCTTGCCCTCTTCACCCGACCGCCGTGAACTGCTCAAGCTGCTCGCCGCGACACCGCTGGCCGCCGGGGCCCTGGCCGCGACCGCGACCGCGCACGCCACCGCAGCCCCGATCCGTACCGCGACCGCCCCGGCCGCTGCCGCAGGGATCGTCAAGCCCGTCCCGCCCGAGCTGTTCACCCTGCGCGGCACCAACGCCGAGACCGTCTTCTCCGCCCTGCGCGACACCGGCCGGCTCACCCCCGCCGACCGCTTCTTCGTCCGGAACCACACCTCCACACCCAGACTCAGCGAGCGCGACTGGAAGCTCACGGTGTGGGGGAGCGGACTGACCGGCCGCCGCAGGTCGGTCGAGTTCGACTACGCCACGCTGCGCTCGCTGCCCGCCGTCACCCGCACCGCCGTGATCGAGTGCGCCGGAAACGGCCGCAGCCTCTTCACCACCCAGCAGGGCGAGAGCGTCAGCGGCACCTCCTGGACGCTCGGCGCGATCGGCGCGGCGCGCTGGCGCGGCGTACGGCTGAGAGACGTGCTGCACCGGGCCGGGCTCTCCTCGTCCGCCGTCGACGTCATGCCCAGCGGACTCGACGACGAATTCGTCACCGGAGGCGTCAACCTCGGCCGGGTGCGCCGCCCGCTGCCCGTCGCCAAGGCTCTCGACGATGTGATCCTCGCGTACGAGATGAACGGCGAGCCCCTCCCGTACGACCACGGCTACCCGGTCCGGGTGGTCGTCCCGTCCTGGATCGGCATAGCGTCCGTCAAATGGCTCGGCGACATCGAGGTCAGCGACACCCCGCTCGCCTCACCGTGGAACACGCAGTTCTACCGTCTCTTCGGAGCCGCCCACCCGCCCGGCGGCAGCGCGCCCCTCACCCGGCAGACGATCAAGAGCGCCTGGGAACTGCCCTTCGGCGCGACCCTGGCGGCGGGCGAGACCCACACCCTCACCGGCCGCGCCTGGTCGGCCGCCGCCCCCCTGGAGACCGTGGAGATCAGCACCGACGGCGGGCGGAGCTGGCGGCGGGCGCGGGTGCTCGACCGCCCGCGCCGGGGCGGCTGGGTCCGCTGGCGCGCCGACTGGCTGCCGGACCGCACCGGGCCCGCCGAACTCCTCGCCCGCGCCACCGACCGGGCCGGGAACCGCCAGCCGGAGCGGACCGTCCACAACACCCAGGGGTATCTCTTCGACGCCGTCGTGCGTCACCCCGTCACCGTCGTCTGACGCGCCCGTCGGCCCCGCCGTTTGTATAAAGGGCTCGTGGGCACCCGCCCACGACACCGACCGACCGACGGACGGCGAGGCCACGGCATGGCGCGCACGCCCCCCGAGCGCACGCCCCCCGGGCGGACACCTCACGGGCGGACACCTCACGAAGGGCACGGCCCCGTCCGCTACGGCCCGCCCGCGCCCGAACCGGGGCTGCCCGTGCCGGACGGCCTCGCCGAGGTGCTCGCCGCCGCGTCCCGGCGCTTCGCCGGGGAGCCGCCCGGCGGCGGGCCAGCCCTGCGCGAGGCGGCGGCGGGCTACTGGCGGCGGCGCGGCCTCGCCGCCGGACCGGACGGCGTCGTCGCCGCGCCCGGACCGCAGCCGCTGCTCTTCGCCCTGCTCGGCGCGTACGGCGGTGCGGGCGCGCACGGCCGGGGCGATGTGCTGCTGCCCCGGCCCAGCCCCGCCTGGTGGACACCGCAGGCCCGGCTGCTCGGCCGGCCCGCCTACCGGGTCCCGACCCCCGCCGAGTGCGGGGGAGTGCCCGACCCGTACGCCCTCCTGGAGACCGTCCGCCGGGTGCGCGCCGAGGGCGGCGCGCCCGCCCTGCTGCTGCTCTCCGTCGCCGACGACCCCACCGCCACCGTCCCGCCGCCCGAGATCCTCCGCGAGGCGTGCGAGGCCGCCGTCGGCGAGGGGCTGCACATCATCAGCGACGAGACCTGGCGCGACACCCTCCACCGGCCCGGCGGGACCACACTGATCAGCCCCGCCGAGATGTGCCCCGACGACGTCACCGTCATCGCCGACCTCGCCGGGGCGCTGCTGCCCTCGGCCTGGCCCGCCGCCGTCGCCCGCTTCCCGCCGACCGCCGCGGGGGCCGCCCTGCGCGCCGGGACCCTCGACCTGCTCACCGCGCTCGGCGCGAACGTCGCCGAACCCGTCGCGGCCGCCGCCGCCCACGCGCTCGCCGAACCCGCGCCCGTCACCGCCCACCGCGAACGCGCGGTCGCCCTCCACGCACGGGTCGGGGCCGCCGCCCACCGCGCCGTCCTCGCCTCCGGCGCGCTCGCCCGCCCTCCCGCGGCCGGCCGCCATCTCTACGCGGACCTCGGCCCGCTCCGCCGGGGCCTCGCCGCCCGGGGCGTCGGCGACTCCATGGAGCTGGAGGAGTATCTGACCGGCCGTCTCGGGACCCCCGTCCCCGGCGGACACCGCTTCGGCGACGAACTCGGCGCGCTCCGGGTACGGCTCTCCACCGCCCCCCTCCTCGGCGCGACCGCCGAACTGCGCGCCGAGGCCCTCGCCTCCCCGGACCCCCTCGCACTGCCCCAGGTCGCCGACGCCCTCACACTGCTGGCCACCGCCCTCGGTGAACTGCGGTGAGCTGCGGTGAACTGCGCTGACGCGGCCGAAGACCCCGCCGCCCGCCGCCCCCCGTACCGGGACCCTCAGGCGTGCTTGCCCGGCGGGTCCGGGCGCGGGCGGCGCAGTCTGCGCCACACCGGCGGCGTCGCACTGATCAGCACGGTCAGGGCCACCGCCACGGCCACGCCCTTCCACGCCTGGTCGAAGAGGGCGCCGCCCAGGATGCCGATGAGCTGATACGTCACCGCCCAGGCCAGACAGGCCGGCAGATCGCCCCGGACGAAGGTCCGCAGGGGCATCCGGGCCAGCAGACACGCCAGCATCACCGGGATCCGCCCCGCCGGGATCAGCCGGGAGAGCACCAGGACCGCGACCCCGTGCTCGGCCAGCTTCAGCTGGGCCTGCTCCAGCCGCTCCGGCGCGGCGTGACCGCGCAGCCGCTCCAGCCAGCGGGAGCCGTTCCTGGAGCGGACCCCGCGCCGCCCGAGCCAGTACAGCGTCACATCGCCGAGCAGCGCCGCCGACGAGGCGGTCAGGAAGATGAGGAGCAGCGCCAGGGGCGAGGCCTGGTGGAAGGCCACCACCGCCGCCGAACTGACCAGCGCCCCCGTGGGCACCACCGGCACCAGCGCCCCCAGGGCGACCAGCAGAAAGAGCGACGGATAGCCCACGGCCTGCTGGGTGGACTCCGGGGGCAGCGCCCCGAGAACCTCGGACACCCGCTCCCACCCCTGTGACGGCAGGGAGCTCACCGCGCCGCCTCCGGCCGGAACCGCTCCCCGTGGCCCAGTCGCCGCACCGCCACCAGCGGCGCGAGCCGGGCCGCGTGCCGGACGAACTCGTCGCCCGGCGCGTGGAACTCGTGCGGGCGCACCCCGTCGAGACCGATCGGCCAGTAGGTGCCGTAGTGCACCGGAACGGCCCAGTCGGGCCGGAGCGCGGCGAGCGCCTGCGCCGCGCGGCCCGCGTCCAGATGACCGTGGCCCAGATAGGGGCCCCAGCCGCCGACCGGCAGCAGCGCCACATCCACCTCGCCGACCTCCTCCGCCATCGCGTCGAAGAGCCCGGTGTCCCCGGCGAAGTAGGTACGCGCCTCCCCGGCGATCACATAGCCCAGCGCGGGCGAGCGGCGCGGCCCCACCGGCAGCCGCCGTCCGTCGTGCAGCGCGGGCACCACCCGTACCGTCAGCGGCCCCACCCGGAACTCGTCCCCCGGGGACACCTCGCTCACCCGCAGCCCCAGCCGGGTCAGCCCCGGCACCGCCCGCGCCGCGCCGCGCGGCACCACCAGCGGGGTGCCCGGAGCCAGCCGGGCCAGCGAGGGCAGATGCAGATGGTCCGAGTGCAGATGCGAGACCAGCACCGCGTCCGCGACCGCGGCCTCGGGCGGCGGCAGCTCCCCACGCCGTCTGCGCAGATGCGCCAGCCGCCGCGCGAACAGCGGATCGGTCAGCACCCGGGTCCCGGAGTCCTCGACCGTGCAGGTGGCATGACCCCACCAGGTGACCTCCACCGGCACGTGCCCTCCTTCTTCCGCCTTCTGCCCGAACCGCTCCCGTACGACCGCTCCCGTACGAGCCTAGGTCGTGTCTTCGAAGTCCCGTCTGCCTGTCGTGCCCTGGCACGCACTCCCCCTGGGCTTCGCCCGGGGGGACCCCCACGCCGCGTTGTCGTCAGTCGCCGACGGCCCCCTGGGCTTCGCCCGGGAGGTACCCCCACCGCGTGGGCTCCTTCCTCCGCCTTGCGATCGTACGCACCAGACCCCGCCAGACCCTCCCTACGGGAGGACGACGCTACTTCGAAGACACTCCCTAGGGCCTCTGCCCGGGGAGCCGATCGGGAGTAGGGTCTGCGGCGAACGACGAGAGCAGGGTGACCCACCATGAACGGCTTACGCGTGGCGACCATCGCCAGCCTGACCCCCCTCGAAGAGCTCGACCGGGAACCCTTCCTGGTCGACACCCGCCGACAGCAGGCGATGTGCGCGCGATGGGCGGCCGAGCGGGGGCACACCGTCACCAGGGAGCTGCTCTTCTACGGGCTGAGCCCCGGCCACCGCGGACTGTGGGCCGATGTCGACGACGGGCAGGTGGACCTCTTCCTCGTCCCCACGGAACGGGTGCTGGCCCGGGCGGTGGTCTCGGTCCCGGACTTCCTCGCGGAGTGCGAGCGGCGCGGCGTCCCGGTGGAGACCGCCGGACGGGAGGAGCCGGTGTACGACGCGGCCATGAAGGCGGACGTCCACCGCAGGCTCTCCATGCCGACGGCGGGCTACGACGGCTGCTGAGCCCCCCGCCCGTGGAGCCCCCAGTCCGTGGAGCCTCCCGCCCGTGGAGCCTCGCCGCCTGTGGAGCCCCCCGGGCCCCGCGCGCCCCCGCACCCGCCCCCGTGCTCCGGCCCAGCCGGCGGAACCTTGCCGTCCGGTCTGCTCGCGTCCGCCGCTGTGCCAGGCTGGACGCCTGATCCGGGATGAGGTGGCGGCGTGACCGAGGGGCGATGGCGCAGGGCGAGCGGCGCCCTGCTGCGGGTGGCCGTGGTGTGGGCGGTCTCCACCCTGACGATGCTGGCGCTCGCCGCCGCGCTCCCCGACTTCCGGCTCCAGTCCCCGGGCGGGGACAGCGTCACCCGCACCGCCCTGACCGCCGCCTGGGGCGCGGGAGCCTTCGGCCTGCTGACCGCGCTGGTGTGGCCGCTGGTGGTGCGCGCCCTGCTGCTCGTGCCCGCCCTCGTCCTCGGCCTGCTGGTCTTCTTCCTCAACGGCTCACTGCTGCTGATCGCCCTGCGGCTGATCCCCGACGGCCGGGGCGACGCGGCCCCCGAGACCGCGGTCGTCGTCGCCGCCGTGATGTCCGCCGTCGCCTCGGCCACCTCCACCGCCCTCGCCGTGCGCGACGACAACGCCTACCGCCGCCGGCTCTCCCGGCTCGCCACCCGCCGCCGTCGCCGCTCCGGCCAGGGCGAGGCCCCCGGCCCCTGCCCGCCCGGCCTGCTCTTCCTCCAGCTCGACGGCGTCGGCCACGAGGTACTCCTGCGCGCCGCCAAGGACGGCCTGATGCCCACCGTCGCCGACTGGCTCGCCGGCACCCACCGGCTCACCCCCTGGCGCACCGACTGGTCCAGCCAGACCGGCGCCAGCCAGCTCGGCATCCTCCACGGCTCCAACCACGACATCCCCGCCTTCCGCTGGTACGAGAAGGACCGCGGCCGGCTCATGGTCAGCAACCGCCCCGCCTCCGCCGTGGAACTCCAGCGCCGCGCCATCGCCCGCACCGGCGACGGCGGACTCCTCACCCACGACGGGGCCAGCCGGGGCAACCTCTTCAGCGGCGGGGCCGACCAGGTCGCCCTCGTCCTGTCCGTGTCCACCCGGCGCGACCGCGCCAACCGCTCACGGGCCGGATACTTCGCCTACTTCTCCGACCCCGCCAACGCGGTGCGCACCGCGCTCTCCTTCACCGCCGAAGTCGCCCGCGAGCTGCGCCAGTCCGTCCGCGCCCGGCTCCGCGGCGACCGGCCGCGCGTCTCCCGGGGCGGGCTCTACCCCTTCATCCGGGCCTTCGCCACCGTTGTCTCGCGCGATGTGGTGGTCGCCGCCGTCATCGGCGACATGCTGGCCGGACGTACCGCCGTCTACGCCGACCTCGTCGCCTACGACGAGGTCGCCCACCACTCGGGGCCGCACAGCGGGGACGCGGCACGGGTCCTCACCTCCCTGGACCGCTCGCTGGCACTGATCGCCAAGGCCTCCGAGCACGCGCCCCGCGACTACCGGATCGTGCTCCTCTCCGACCACGGGCAGAGCCCGGGGGAGACCTTCCAGGGCGCGTACGGGCTCAGCCTCAAAGACCTCGTACGCGCCGGCTGCGGACTGCCGGTGTCACGGCGCGCCGAGCGCTCCCGGTGCGGCGCGGAGGCCCGCGACGCCGCGGGGGACGCCCTGCGCCGCGCGCTGCACCGGCGGCTGGAGGAGGGCGAACCGCCGCCGGAGACCGGCCGGGGCACGGCCTTCGACCCGATCGTGCTCGCCTCCGGCAATCTCGGGCTGATCTCCTTCCCCGACGTCCCCGGACGGCTCAGCAGGGAGGAGATCGAGGCGCGCCACCCCGCACTCCTCGGCACCCTCGCCAACCACCCCGGCATCGGCTTCCTGCTGGTCCGCAGCGAGCGGTACGGCTCCGTGGTGCTCGGCGGCGGGACCGAGACGCCCCTCGCCGAGCTGGCCGACGGCCAAGGACCGCTCGCGGGCTTCGGCGAGGGCGCGGCCGACGCCGTACGCCGTACCGACTCCTTCCCCCATGTCGCCGACATCATGGTCAACTCGATGTACGACCCGGAGACCGGCCGGGTGCACGCCTTCGAGGAGCAGATCGGCTCCCACGGCGGCCTCGGCGGAGAGCAGTCGCGCCCCTTCCTGCTCTCACCCGCCGAGCTCTCCGCCCCCGTCGCCCCCGGCGCGGAACTCGTCGGCGCGGAGGCCGTCCACCGGGTGCTGCGGCACTGGCTCCACGAGTGCACGGGCCCCCAGATCCCCGTCGGCGACTCCGCGCCCGGCCCGGCCGCACCCCAGGACCAGGCCCAGGCCCAGGACGACGGCGTCGAGGCGATCTGAGGCCCGGAGCGGCCCGCCCGGCATTACCCGGCGGGTAATCGACCGGCCCCCGCACTCTCCAGCACTCTGGTCCCACCGGAACCCGGGCGGCGCACACCGTCCGGGCTCCGGCTCCCCGACCAGTACCTGTACCTGTACCTCCCTGGAGGCTGATCCGCCATGACCGCCACCCTGCTCACCGGCCTCGCCCGCACCACCGAGCCGCAGACCGCGCTGCGCCGCTTCCTGGCTCTCGACGCCGTCGTGACCGGGGGCAACGGGCTGATCTACCTGGCCGCCGCCGGGCCCGTCGGACGGCTCATCGGCGTCGGCCCCGTCTTCCTCACCGCGCTCGGCGCGGTCCTCACCGTGTACGGGGCGGCCGTCGGCCTCCTCGCCGCCCGCGAGCAGCCCGCCGCACTCGTGGTGAAGGCGGTCGTCGACATCAATCTGGTGTACGCCGTCCTCAGCGTCGCCGCACTGGCGCTCTGGCTCGACCCGACCACCGCGGGCGTCGTCTGGATCCCGCTCCAGGCGCTGATCGTCGCGGGCTTCGCGGTCCTCCAATTCCTGGCCCTGGCGGCCCGTGCCGCCAGGAACACTGCCTAGAACTCCAGGGACCGCAGATAGTCGACGGTCGCCGGATCGGCCGGGAGGAAGGTCTCGATGGCCAGCTCGGCGACCGTCACATCCATGGGCGTGTTGAACGTCGAGATGGACGACACGAAGGACAGCGTCCGTCCGTCGTGCTCCACCACCATGGGCAGCGCGAAATAGGGGTACGGGGTGAAGTCCGCCAGGTCCGCCCCGCCGGTGCTCTCCGCCAGGGGGTAGGCGATGACCTCCTGGTACAGCTCGCGCAGGGCCTCGGAGCGGGCCAGCGCGATCTGACGCTCCATCTGGTGCAGCAGATGGCCGCGCCACTCCCGGAGGTTGCGGATGCGCGAGGCCAGCCCCTCGGGGTGGAGCGTGATCCGCATCGCGTTCAGCGGCGGGGCCAGCAGATGGGCGGGCAGCCCCTCCATCAGCATCATGATGCCCCGGTTGGCCGCGATGACGTTGTACAGCCCGTCCACGACCAGCGCCGGATAGGGCTCGTACCCCGTCAGCAGCCGGTCCATCCCCTCCCGCAGCGCCGCCATCGACGGATCGTCGATGGCGGTCTCCGCGTACCGGGGCGCGTAACCCGCCGCGAGGAGCAGGGAGTTGCGCTCCCTGACGGGTACGTCGAGATGTTCGGCCAGCCGCAGGACCATGTCCTCGCTCGGACGGGAGCGGCCGGTCTCGACAAAGCTGATGTGGCGCGCCGACGAGTCGGCGCGCAGGGCCAGATCCAGCTGGCTCACCTGCCGGCGCTGCCGCCAGCCGCGCAGCAGGGGGCCGATACCGGTACCGGATGCAACAGTCGTCATGCCATGACCGTATTACGGCCCGCGATTATCACGGCGTGGCGATCCCCGGCCCCGGCCGCCGCGCTCACTCCTGTGTGTCCCGGGCCCCGGGCAGCAGGGCCGCCAGCGCCGCGTCGATGCCCAGCGCCCGCGATTCCAGGTCGGCGGGGACCGCCGTGTAGGAGTGGAGCAGGAAGTGCCGCAGCCTGCCGGTGGCGAACCGCAGCAGCGCCACCCCCTGCGGCGACCGCAGTTCGACCGTCGTACGGGTGCGTCCGCACGGCCGGATCCGTACATCGCCCCGGCCGGAGGGGGCGCGCAGCCCCGAGTCCAGCAGATCGCGGGCGAAGACCCAGGTGACGCTGGAGCCGTGGAGGGAGGCGGCGGCCGGGAAGGTCATCCGGACCGCGAGCGGGTCATCGGCGGTGTAGACCAGGCGGACCGTCATGGAGGCGATGGGCGGGGTGCCGTTGACGAGATGGGCCGGGATCGACTGCTCGACAGTGCGTAACACGAGTCGCTCCTCTGCTGCGGGTTCAACTCCTTGTACTCAAGACGTGCTTGAGGGCCGAGGCGCAGCACAGGAATCGCCATCAAGTATTGTGAGGTGCGTCACAGCGGGTCGGGTGTCCGGTCGGCCTCAGGAGCCTTGCCGCGCGCGGCGATCCGCCGCTCCCACGCGGTCAGCGGCGGCCCGGTGAGCGCCGCCCGGCCCGGGCCGCGCAGCGCCGCCACCACGAGATCCGGGTGCAGCCAGGACGACGGAGGCTCGGCCAGGGCGAGCACCCCGAGATGGGCCCGGGCGAGACGGGCCCGGCCCGTCGCCGCCCGCGACAGCCGGGCGACACCGAGGCCGGCCAGCGCGCTCCCCGGGTGCTGGAGGTCCTGGGCCGCCGCCAGACGCCAGGCCGTCGCCACCGGGCGGGCCAGCGCCCGCTGCGCCCGCCGGGCGAGTCCCGGCTCGTCCAGCCGGTGTCCGCGCAGGGTGCGGCGGAGCTCCACCAGGCTCCGCGCCGCCACGCTCAGGCCCTGTCCGAGGAGTGGGTGGTGGGCGGCCACCGAGTCGCCGACGGCGATGAAGCCGTCGGGCCGCCCGGCCGTCTTCTCGAATCGGCGGCGGTCGACGGTGATCCGGGTCAGCGCCACCTCGTCGGAGAGCGGGACCGCCCCGGAGATCAGCTCGCCGACCAGCGGATGGCGCACCGCCGAGCGGGCGAACGGCTCGAACTCCGCCGGGTCCGAGGACGGTTCGCCGCCCCGGGCGCCGGACAGGGTCACCATCCAGCGGTCGCCCTCGATCGGCACCAGCGTCGCCGTCCGGCCAGGCGCCGGGGCCGCCGGGTCGGCCTGGACGCTGACGACGGGGAAGCCCGCGCTGCCCGCCGGGGCCCGGTACAGCCGGGTCGCGCACACCAGGCCCGCGTCGACCCGGATCTCCTGGACCCGGCCCCGGCCGCCCAGTTCCGCGAGCCACCGCGGGGCCGGTGAGTCCCGCCCGGAGGCGTCCACGACGAGATCCGCCCCGAGGAGCAGCTCCCTGCCGTCGGCCCCGGTCGCCCGCACCCCGGTCACCCGGCGCGCCGTGCCTGTGAGTCCCAGTGCCGCGCAGCCCCGCAGCAGGGTGACGGCCGGACGGTCCAGCACCTCTTCGCGGACCACCCAGTCCAGCAGGTCACGGCTGCACGCGAGGGCGAAGTGGGTCTCGGGCCAGCGTCTGAGCCAGCCCTGCGCCGACAGCGTCACCAGCCCCGTCGGCAGCGGCACCCGGTGCGCGCCGGCCGCCCGCCAGCGCGCGGTGACGCCCGGCAGCAGCTCCTCACAGGCCCGGACGCCGCCCGACCGGAGCAGATGGGCGTGGCGCGCCTGGGGGAGCGCGGCGCGCGGCTCGGGGCCCGGCGGCAGTGTGTCGCGTTCGACGACGGTGATCTCGTCCGCGAGGCCGTCCAGGGCCGCCGCCGTGAGCATCCCGGCCCAGCCGCCGCCGATGACGACGGCGCGGCGGTGCGCGGTGACGAGGGAGCCGGCGGCACCGGGGCGCGTCATCGCGTACCGGCCTTCGCGTTCGGCGCGGACAGGGGACCGGGGGCCGCGCCGGGAGCGGTGCGGGCGGCCGGGTGCGGCCGTACGGCGGCGACGACCGGCGACTCCAGCGCCCGGGAGAGCCGTACCAGCCGGTCGCGCCCGGGTCCGAGCGCTGCCGTGAGCGCCCGCGCGCCCTCCTGCGCGTGTTCGTCGTCGGCGGGCGGGCGTCCGAGGTCACGGGCGGTCGCGGCGGCCACCACCATCGCCGCGACGCCCACCGTGTGCGCCCGTCGTCCCCGTGCGCCGCCGGTGAGGGCGGCGGCGTGGGCCCGCCGCCGCACCCGGTCGTCCAGATACGGCTGGAGCCTGAGCAGCTCGTCGTGGATCACTGTCTCCCGTACCGTCAGCCGCAGTCCGGCCGGGGCCCACCAGGGGATCCGGGGCAGTGGCGCGTGCGCTCCCGGCGTCGCGCGCAGACACCGCGACAGCGCGCCCAGCCGGGTGTAGGTCTGCCAGCTCCGCCGGAGCCCGGTGAACCGGGAGCCCAGCAGCGGCAGCAGAAAACCGGCGGCGATGACCAGCCCCGCGGCGGCGGCGACCGGCGGGGCCACCGAGGTGCTGAGCGCATCGCCGTCGCGGCCGGTCCACCGCAGCACCACGGCGGTCAGTTTGCAGAGGCCGAAGACGAGATTGAGCGCGAGACCGACGACCAGCACGATCAGACCGAGCCGCAGCCAGTGCGCCACCGCCCGTGCCCAGCGCAGACACATCATCGTGGTCACGGCGGCGGAGGCGATGTGCGCGACCAGATAGGTCACGATCATCTCCCGGATGAAGGGGGTGTTCGCGTAGTACGTGTCGAGGTCCCGCAGCCGCTCCACCGGGGCCTCGCCCAGCGCGAAGAGGACGGGCAGCGCGACGACGGCCGTTCCGTAGACGGTGATCCAGCGCCGGGAGTCGCGCCGGACCCGGTCGCCCGGCCCCCCGCGCCAGTTGACGATGAGCACCAGACAGGCGCAGCTGAAGGCACACATGACGCAGTAGACCAGCGGGGCCGAGACATTGGGGATTCCCGTGATCTCATTGACCGCGGCGACGGTGGGCGGCGCGGCGAGGAAGAAGCAGACCGCTCCGGTGAGGAGGAGGAAGAGGACCGAGCGCACCAGCGGGTCGCGGGGATCGCGCCGGAAGGCGGGCAGTTTGGCGGCGAAGGCGATTCCGAGGGCGATGGCCGGAATGTAGTAGTCGCTGTTGCGCATGGATGATCAGACCTGGCGGTGTCCGAGGGAGTCCTGGATGCGCTGGGCGACCGGGCTGCGCGGTGTCGTGGCGGGCCTTCGCTCCAGCCATCCGCGCAGCTGGGCCCCCAGCTCCAGACCAAAGGTCTCCGCCTCGGTCTCCTGGGCCTGCCGGAAGCCGGTGCGCGCGGCGAGCTGCCGCACGGCGCTCTTCAGCTCGTCCCCGGCCGGTCCGCAGGGTCCGCCGGGCTCCCCGGTCACCAGCCGCGCGGCGGCGGCCGGACCGGCGGGGCCGGAGCGCGCGGCGGCCGCGGCGCCCCCGCCGTGGTGCCCGGTGTGCCCGGCGACCATGTGCCAGACCTCGTGCCCGAAGATGATCAACTGGTGGACGGGGTGGGTGCTGGCCTGGACGCAGATCACGTCACGGTCCGTCATGTCGAGGTAGAGCCCGCTCGCGGTCCCCGGAGGGAAGTCGACGAACCGCAGGAGCACCGGCCGGCCCCGATGCTCGCCCAGCCGTGCGCACAGGGCGGCGAACACCTCGTCGGGACCGGCGGGGTCGGCCTGGTCAAGAGCCCGCGCGAGTTCATCACGGAGCTGGCGCATGGCGCTCCTGGTGCCCACTGCACTCTCCCCGGTCGGTCGGCGGCTCAGCCTGGCACCACACCGTACAGAGGGTTGGGTTCGCGGTCTCGGGCCCCTGGCGAGGTTGCGAGTTTTCCGGACAGGCTGAGGGCGTGTCAGCCATGCGCGGGTGCTCGGCGAGGGGGCCGGCGGGCCGGAGAGTGCGCCGGTTGGGACTGTAATGGGCATGTCGATCAGCTCCGGTGGCGCGACCCGGGCCCGGACCCGGCCCGTACGGCGCCTCACCTCACCTTTGGCGGGATTCTGACGGGTGCGCACTCCCGGGGGAACCGGACGGCCGGTCGGGACGTCGCACCCCGGTGCGCCCCGGCCCCGGCGGGCTCCCCGCCCGGGCCCCGGACCGGCCCGGCCGTCCCCCGGCGGTCCCCCGGCCGTCCCCGAACCGCCCTCCGACGAGCCCTTCCCGGCCGGGTCAGACGTCCGAGAGCGCCGCCCGTCTGCTCGCCTCGTGGACCAGGGGCGAACTGCGCAGCGCGAGCGACATCCGTACGAGATCGTCCGCGCGGGTGGACGGCTGGACGCATCTGCCGTCCCCGGCCAGGACCGTCCGCCCGGGGTCCGCCTCGTGCGCCAGCCCCGCCGCCGCGATCATCGCGGCGTCCGCCAGGATCTCGGCCTCCTCGGACGAGTGCCCCAGCGCCAGCGCACGGGCGTGGACCTCGTCGCGCACCGTCCCGTCGAAGTACGGGCGCAGACTGATGATCCCGTCGTGGATCGCCGCCTCCCGCCGGATCAGCCGCAGCTCCAGAGAGGCCCAGGGACCGATCGTCACCCCCGGCGCCCCGCCGCCCGCCGCCCCCGTCAGCCTGCTGGCCAGCGGGCCCAGCCTGCGATAGCGCACCGCCGTCCGCCAGCCGATGCCGAGCCGCTGGGTCACCAGCGGAAGCACGAACCCGCCGCCGATCAGCGGCGCGGCCAGCGCGGCCAGCGGCGGGGCCGCCTGGGTGCTCAGCCAGTCCCAGTCCCGCCCCGCCCAGCGGGCCGCGACCGCGACCAGCTTGGTGCCGTCGAACCCCAGATTGAGCAGATAGCCGATGAAGATCAGCACCAGACCGGCGCGCAGCTCACCGGTCACCCGCCGGGACCAGTGCCAGCACAGCGCCGCCGTCACCACCGCCGCCGCCGTGTGCGCCAGCAGATAGAGAACGATCATCTCGCGGATGAACGGGGTCCTCGCGTAATGGGTGTCGAAGTCGCGCAACCGCTCCTCGGGGGCCTCCCCGACCAGGAACAGCAGAATCAGCGCGATGATCACCGCGCCGTAGGAGACCACACAGATCCGCGAGGTGCGCCGGGTGCTCTCGGTGGTCCCGCCCCGCCAGATGATGATCAGTACGAGACAGGCCCCGCTGAAGGCCGTCAGCACGCTGTAGACCACGGGCGCGGCGACATTGGCCACGCCCGTGACCCGGTTGATCGCCGCGATGGTGGGCACCGCCGCGAGCAGAAACACCAACGACGCCATCAGCAGCAGCCCGCACACCGCCCCCAGCAGAATGTCCTGCCGATTGCGGCACAGCGCGGGCAGCTTCAGCAGAAACGCCCCGAAGAGCAGCCCCGCCGGAATGATCATGCCCAGCTCTCCCATGACCGGCCGCCCTCAGCGGGCCCGGCAGGGAAGCCGGCCCGCGAGCGCCCCCCGGCGCCCCAGCGAGGCCCCGATCCGGTCCGCCACCCCGTGCGGGGGAGCGCCGGCGAGGGCCGGATCCTCCTCCAGCAGCGGCCGCAGCTCGGTGCCGAGCAGCAGCCCGAACAGTTCGGCCGCGCGCTCCTCGGAGCCCGCGAAACCGGAGCGCGCCGCCGCGTCCTCGATGGCCTCACGCAGCGCCACGCCGTCCGGCACGGCCTCCGCCGGAACCAGGGCCCGGGCCGCCGCGGCCGCGCCGTCGGCGTGCCCGCCGCGGTGCCCCGCGTGCATGTGCCAGATCTCATGCCCCGCGATCACCAACTGGTGCTGCGGCGGCACCCGCTCCTCCACGACGATCAGATCGTGGTCGCCCCGGTCCGCCCAGAGCCCGCTCACCGTCTCCGGCGGGAAGTGGACGAAGACGATACGGACCTCACGCCGACGCAGCGCGCTCAGCACCCCGGCGAGCGCCGTGAAGACCAGAAAAGGCTCGGCGGGAACCCGGAGCCGAAGACTTCTCGCCAAATGCGCGCACAGCCGACGCATCTCCCTGCTTCTGCGGCACACAGCACCCCACCCCGTCCGACCGTCCCCGGCGCGAACCCGCCGGAGCCCGCACTTCCGCCATCACCCCCGGTGCGCGCGCACCCGGGCCGTCCCTTAAAGCCCCGTCCGCCCACCGTCCACCGTGCCCCGGCGGCCCGCGAGGAACCCACCCGGGCGGAGGCACCACTTCGAAGACCCTCCCCCTCGGGAAGTCCCCGCGCAACCGTACTTCGTACCCGCACGTCCCGCGCACGACGGTCTCCCAAGTCATCCCCCGCGGGCCACCCTTCGGCCACCCTCAGGCTCCGGCGCCGCCAGAACCTGAGGGGGTGCGTATGCCGCCATCCCCCCGCCGACCGGCGAAGCGTGCGAATCACCACGGACCGCTCGCGGGTGCGGCCGGCGTCCGGCCGACGCACCATGGGCCCATGACTCCCGACACCCCACCCGGCGAGAGCCCCGCCCTGGCCGGGCTCGCGGAGGTGTCCCGGGAGGTGGCCGCCGACTCCGCGCGCTCCCGGAAGACCGCGCTGCTCGCCGCCCTCTTCGCCGCCACCCGCCCCGACCAGGTCGGGCTGGTCATCTCCTATCTCTCCGGACGCCTCCCCCAGGGCCGTGTCGGCGTCGGACCCGGCCTCCTCAAGAACCTGCCGCCGCCCGCCGGGGCCGCCACCCTCACCGTCACCGACGCCGACGACGCGATCACCGCCCTCACCCGGCTCACCGGCCCCGGCTCCCGCGCCGCGCGCGAACGGGTCCTGCACGGGCTGATGGCCGCCGCCACTGCCGCCGAACAGCGCTTCCTCACCCGGCTGCTGCTCGGCGAGGTACGCCAGGGAGCCCTGGACGCCATCGCCCTCGACGCGGTGGCCGAGGCCGCCCACGCCCCCGCCGGCGCGGTCCGCAGAGCCGTCATGCTGGAGGGCTCCCTGCCCCGCGTCGCCACCGCCCTCCTCACCGAAGGGCCCGCCGCCCTCGACCGGTTCCGGCTCACGGTCGGCACCCCCGTACTGCCCATGCTCGCCCACACCGCGCCCACCGTCACCGAAGCCGTGCGCACCCTCGCCGCCCCCTGCGCCGTCGAGGAGAAACTCGACGGCATCCGCGTCCAGGTGCACCGCGACGGCGACCTCGTCCGCGTCTTCACCCGCTCCCTCGACGACATCACCGGCCGGCTCCCCGACATCACCGAGGCCGCCCGGAGCATCGCCTCCGACCGCTTCGTCCTGGACGGCGAGGTCATCGCGCTCGACCGCGCCGGACGCCCCGCCCCCTTCCAGGAGATCGCCTCCCGCGTCGGCTCCCGCACCGACGTCGAGGCCGCCCGCGCCGCCCTCCCCCTGACCCCGGTCTTCTTCGACGTCCTCGCCGCCGACGGCGACGACACCCTCGACCTGCCCGCCGAACAGCGGCACACCGTCCTCGCCCGGCTCGTCCCCGAACCCCTGCGCGTACGCCGCACCCTCGTCACCGACCCCGACGACCCCCACACCCTCGCCGCCGCCGAGGAGTTCATGGCCGCCGCCCTGCGCCGGGGCCACGAGGGAGTCCTCGTCAAAGCGCTCGACGCGCCCTACGCCGCCGGCCGCCGGGGCCGCGCCTGGCTCAAGGTCAAACCCGTCCACACCCTCGACCTCGTCGTCCTCGCCGCCGAATGGGGACACGGCCGCCGCACCGGCCTGCTCTCCAACCTCCACCTCGGCGCACGCGACGGCGACGGCTTCGTCATGCTCGGCAAGACCTTCAAAGGACTGACCGACGCCATGCTGACCCGGCAGACGGAACTGCTGGGCGCACTCGCCGTCGACGACGACGGCTTCACCGTACGGGTCCGCCCCGAACTGGTCGTGGAGATCGCCTACGACGGTCTCCAGCGCTCCCCGCGCTACCCGGCCGGAATCACCCTGCGCTTCGCCCGGGTGCTGCGGCACCGCCCCGACAAGCCCGCCCGGCAGGCCGACACCATCCAGCGGATCCTCGAACAGTCCCCGCCGCCGCCCGCCCCCTGAACCACCCGGGACAGCACCCTCCGTTGCCGAAACCGCAACAGATCTCGCCCCCGCGCCCCCGGTCGCCCACCATGACCGCATGAGCCGTCACCATCACCACCACAACCACACCAGCACCCAGCCGGACTGGGACGCCATGGGCCCGCTCCTGGAGAGCAAGGCCGAGGTCGAGAGCCCCCTCTACCGCCAGGCCGCCGCATGGCTCGGCGAACTGACACCCCCGGCCGGCGTCCGCCGCGTCCTCGACGTCGGCAGCGGCCCCGGAGTCCTCACCACCCTGCTCGCCGAGGCCTTCCCCGCCGCCGAGACGGTCGCCGTCGACCCCACCCCCCAACTGCTGGAGCGCGCCCGGGCCCGCGCGGAGCGGGCCGGCGTCGCCGACCGCTTCCAGGCGCTGCGCGCACAGCTCCCCGGCGACCTCTCCGGACTGGGCAGCGCGGATCTCGTCTGGGCGGGCAACATGGTCCACCACGTCGGCGACCAGCGCACCGCCCTCGCCGACCTCGGCGCACTGCTGCGCCCCGGCGGGGTGCTCGCCGTGGTCGAGGGCGGTCTGCCCACCCGCAGGCTCCCCCGCGACCTCGGCATCGGACGGCCCGGCCTGGAGGCACGGGTGGACGCCGCCCACTCCGAGTGGTTCGCCGCGATGCGGGCCGATCTGCCGGGCGTGAAGGACGTGGTCGAGGACTGGCCCGCGCTGCTCGCCGCCGCCGGTCTCACCCCGAGCGGCTCCCGTACCTTCCTCCTCGACATCCCCGCGCCCGCGCCCGCGCCGGTCCGGGAACACCATGTCGCCTTCTTCGAGCGGCTGAGGGAGGCCCCCGGGGGACTGCTCACGGACGAGGACCTCGCCGTGATCGACCGGCTGCTCGACCCCCACGACCCCGAGGGGCTGCTGAACCGCGCCGACACCTTCCTGCTCACCGCGCACACCGTCCACACCGCCCGCCGCTGAGACCGGTCACCCGGCCCGCCGCTCAGCACCTGGCCGGCTCTCAGTCGCAGGGCTCCAGCCGCCACTGCTGGGCGGGGGAGTCGGTGTCCTCCCACTGCCGCACCCGGGCCCCTTCCTCCGTGCTGCCGTCGGCGACCTCCAGCAGGAGGCCGCTGACAAAGCTGACCACGGAGAAGGTGCCGGGCGCGTCGACATGGCCCTCGATGATCCACTCCTGCGCGCCGAAGTTGTTCGGCCGCCACTGCTGGATCCGCGCGCCGTTCTCGGTGGACGCCCCGGTGACATCGAGGCGCTTGCCGCTGGCCACATTGACGAAGTGGTAGAGCCCGCTGCCGTTCGGCACGGGGTCGATCCGCCACCGCTGGGCGTCCGCGCCGCTCTCCCGGCCCTGCTGGACGACGGCTCCGCTGCCCCGGGCCCCGGCGTACACCTCCAGAAGCAGCCCGCTGCCCACATTGCGCACCAGATGCCGGCCCGGTTGGAATGCCCCGCTCAAAATCCCCGTACTCCTCGCTCGGTCCCATGACTCGCCGCCGCATGATCGTACGAGAGGCCGGGGCCGGGCGCGCTCCCGCCCGGTCAGCGCCGGACGTGGACGGTGAAGGGGGCGGAGGCCAGGCCGCCGCCGATGATCCGCAGGGTGTTGCGGCCCTGGAGGCCGAGGCGGACCCGCATCCGGTAGGTCGACTCCTGGGTGACGCTCATGGCGGCGGGCAGGGTCACCCACCGTCTGCCCTGCCGCTGCTGGAGCGCCACCCGGGTGCCGGGCCGGAGGTCGTCGGCGCTTCCGTGCACCCGGAACTGCTCCCAGGCGCGGACGCCGCTCGCGGTGGCCCGGGCGGTGAGCGCCTCTCCGCCGCCCCCGCCGGGCCCCGGCCGGGCGGCGGAGAGCCTCGCCGGGCCCGGGGCGGCCGGGTCGACGACGGCGATGGCCATGCCCACGGTCCCGACCAGCAGGGCGGCGGCGCTGAGGGCGGTGACGGTGGTCCGGGTGCGGCGCTCCATGGGGCTGCCTCCAGCGAGTGGGGAACCTGGAGCGCCAAGTTAGGCATACCGTACGTAAATATGATGAGACGCGCGCATGGGGGTGGAAGGAATGCCACGCCCGGCCGTACCCGCCCGTCGCGACACGCGGCGAGCGGGCACGGAGGCCCTCGGGCGTGCAGGCCCTCGGGCGCGGAGGCCGCCGGGCGTGGATGCTGTCGGGCGTGGATGCTGTCGGGCGTGTGCGCGCGCCGCCCGGCTCAGACGACGTCGAAGGTCGCCGGGTCCGGCCCCAGCCGCTTGCCCTCGTCCAGCGCGGTCAGCGCGGCCAGATCGTCGGCGTCCAGTTCAAAACCGAAGACGTCCAGGTTCTCGCGGATGCGGGAGGGCGTCACCGACTTGGGAATCACCACATTGCCGAGCTGGAGATGCCAGCGCAGCACCACCTGCGCCGGGGTCCGCTCGTGCTTCTGGGCGACGGCGACGACCGTCGGGACCTCCAGCAGCCCCTTCCCCTGGCCCAGCGGCGACCAGGCCTCGGTCGCGATGCCGTGCTCCGCGTGGAAGGCGCGCACCGCGGACTGCTGGAGCTGGGGGTGGAGTTCGATCTGATTGACGGCGGGGACCACCGAGGTCTCGGCGAGCAGCCGCTCCAGATGCTCCGGCAGGAAGTTCGACACACCGATGGCCCTGGCCCGGCCCTCCGCGAGGATCCTCTCCAGCGCCCGGTAGGTGTCGACGTAGGAGTCCTTCGACGGCAGCGGCCAGTGGATCAGATACAGATCGACCTGGTCGAGGCCCAGCCTGCCGAGGGAGTCGTCGAAGGCCCGCAGTGTCGTGTCGTACCCCTGGGAGTCGTTCCACACCTTGGTGGTGACGAAGAGGTCCTCACGCGGCAGCCCGGATTCGGCGATCGCCCGGCCGGTGCCGGTCTCGTTCCCGTAGACGGCCGCCGTGTCGATGCTGCGGTAGCCCGCGTCCAGGGCCGTGCCGACCACCCGCGCGGCCTCGTCGTCGGGCACCTGCCACACGCCGAAGCCCAGCTGCGGCATCGCTGCACCGTTGTTGAGGGTGATGGAGGGAACCTTGCTCACGAGAGGCGGTCCTTACGTCGTCGGTCAGTCCGTCGGTCAGTCATCCCATGGTCAACGATCAGCGCCGAAGGGGCATTCCCGGCTATCGGATCCGGCCGGTCCCGAAGAGCAGCCGGACGCCGGGCCGGGATCCCGCTCCACCGTCAGCCTGACCTCGAACGACGTATCGCCGGACGCGCCCGGGGCGCCCGGGGCCGGGGTCAGTCCGAAGGTCACGTCCATGCCGGAGATCCGCCATCCGTCGGCGTCCGGGGTGTCCGGGGTGCTCGCCAGCGACCGCCGCGCGCTCTCGGACGCCTGTGTGATGGCCTCCTCCACCCCCGCCGCCCGCGCCCCGCCGCTCTGGGGGCTCCTCCCGCCGTCGCTGCTGACGGCCTCGACCCTGACCACGGTCATCGTGTTCAATTCCCCCTTGAGGAGCGGACGTACGGCGGCGCTGATCCGCTGCCACCCTAGGGCTTTCCCGCCCGGTCGTACGAGAGTTCCGCGGTTCCGCCGTACGGGGTGCGGCCGGGCCCGTGACACGCGCCCCTCAGGGGTACAGCGCGTCGACCTCCGCCGCGTACACCTCCTCGATCGCCCGCCGTCTCAGTTTCAGTGAGGGGGTGAGCAGCCCCTCCTCCTCGCTGAAGGGGAACGCCAGAATCCTGAATGTACGGATCGACTCGGCCTGCGAGACCAGGGTGTTGGCCGCCACCACCGCCCGGCGGATCTCCGCCTCCAGGCTCGCGTCCCGCACCAGCTCGGCGGGGAGCAGCGGCGGACGGTGCCGCACCGACAGCCAGTGCGCCACGGCCTCCTGGTCGAGGGTGATCAGCGCCGCCACGAACGGCCGGTCGTCGCCGACCACGAGGCACTGGGAGATCAGCGGATGCGACCGCACCCGGGCCTCCAGGGCCAGCGGCGAGAGGCTCTTGCCGCTGGAGGTCACCAGGATCTCCTTCTTCCGCCCGGTGATGGTCAGATAGCCGTCCTCGTCCAGCGAGCCCAGGTCGCCGGTCGCCAGCCAGCCGTCGCGCAGCACCGCCCCGGTGGCCCCCGGGTCGCCGAGGTACCCGGAGAAGACATGGCCGCCGCGCAGCCACACCTCGCCGTCCTCGGCGACATGCACCGTCGTGCCCGGGATGGGCCGGCCCACCGTGCCGAAGCGGGGGCGCTCCGGCGGATTGGCCGTCGCCGCCGCCGTCGACTCGGTGAGCCCGTACCCCTCGAAGACGGTCACCCCCGCCCCCTCGAAGAACAGCCCCAGCCGCCGGTCCATGCCCGATCCGCCGGACATCGCGTACCGCACCCGGCCGCCCAGCGACTCGCGCAGCTTCGCGTACACCGCCTTGTCGAAGAACTGGTGCCGCACCCTGAGCGCGGCCGAGGGCCCGGGGCCCAGCCCGAAGGCCCGGAGCTCCCTGGCCTCCGCGTGCCGCACCGCCACCTCGACCGCCCGGTCGAAGGGGCCCGCCCGCCCCTCGGTCTCGGCCCGGCGGCGGGCCGCGTCGAAGATCCGCTCGAAGATATAGGGAACGCCCAGGAAGAACGTCGGCCGGAACGCCGCCATGTCCGGCAGCAGCACATTCGCCCGCAGCACCGGCTGATGGCCGAATTTGACCCGGCTCCGCACCGCCGCCACCTCGACCATCCGGCCGAAGACATGCGCCAGGGGCAGAAAGAGCAGGGTGGCGGGCTCGTCCCCGGGCCGGGCGCGGAACACCGAGGCCCAGCGCCCGGCGACGGTGTCGGTCTCGAACATCAGATTGGCATGGGTGATCACGCAGCCCCTGGGGCGGCCGGTGGTCCCCGAGGTGTAGATCACGGTGGCCGTCGAGTCCGGGGTGACCGCCCGCCGGTGCCGGTGGACGACCTCGTCGTCCAGATGCGCGCCCGACGCGACCAGCTGGGCGACCGCGCCCGCGTCCAGCTGCCACAGCCGCTTCAGCAGCGGGAGCCGGCCGATCACCGAGCCGACGGTCATGGCGTGGTCCTCGTGCTCCACGACGCAGGCGGAGACCCCGGCGTCGTACAGCGTCCAGAAGACCTGCTCGGCCGAGGCCGTCGGATAGACCGGGACCGACTGCGCGCCGACCGTCCAGATCGCGAAGTCGAACAGCGTCCACTCGTACCGCGTCCGGCACATCAGCGCGATCCGGTCCCCGAACCGGACCCCGCTCGCGAGCAGTCCCCGGGCCAGTGCGAGCACCTCGTCCCGGAACTGCGCGGAGCTCATGTCGTGCCAGTGGCCCGCCGAGTCCTTGCGCCCCAGCGCGACCCGGTCCGGGTCGCGTTCCGCGTGCTCGAAGACCGCGTCGGCCAGTCCGCCGACCAGAGGCGCGGCGTCCAGGGGAGGGGCGGTGAACTCGCGCAAGGGCCTGCTCCTCGTGGTGCTCAGCTCAGCGCCGCGACGCTATCCCACCCCGGTGCGCGGGCCCGGGCGCCGCCCGTGCGCCGGGCATCGGGCGTCCGGGGGCGTCATCACAGGTCAGACACGGGGCTTTGGTCACAGGGCGGAGAGGGCAGCGGAGTTCTGACGACGGATCAGACAGGTCGGGACAAAATCTCCACGGAATCGCCACTTGACGCTCACCGTCGTTTTACCTTCTCCCGGGGATTTGGTCCGGACCTTTCCGGAAAACACTGATACCGCCACCTCCCCGCCGCCCCGGCTCCCCCGGACCGGGGGCCTACCAGATACGGACATTTGTACGAGGGCCTCTGTGCTCGGGCCGCCGGGGCTGAGACGATCATGCGGTGACCTCGTATGCGATAAGCCCCCTCCGCGCCCGCCCCTGCACCCTCGTCGTCTGCCGGGGCTGCTGCTGCGGCAGCGCCGCCAAGCACCCGGGCACCGACCACGAGGGCCAGCTCATCCGGCTGCGCGAGGCGGCCGCCGCCTCCGGGGGACGGATCGAGATCCGTACGAGCGAGTGCCTCGGCCCCTGCGGACAGGCCAATGTGATCGTCGTCCAGCCCTCCACCGAGGGCCGCCGCCGGGGCGCCCGCGCCACCTGGATCGGCTGGGCCCTCGACGACGACGCCCTCGGCGAGGTCGTCGCCTGGGCGGAGGCCGGCGGCCCCGGACTCGCCGAACCGCCCGCCGCGCTCACCCTCCAGACCATCCCGGCGCCGACCCCCGCCAAGACCGAGACGGGCGCCAAGGCCGGTGCCAAGGGCAAGGGCAGGGGCAGACGCCGCTGAGGCCGCCGAGGCTCCTGAGGCCGAGACCGGCGGAGACCGGCGGCGGCCGGAACGGGCCCTCAGGCCCAGCCGTCGCCGCCGTCGCCGCCGTCCAGGACCACCCGCTCCTCACCCGCGTACACATTCATCTGCGTACCCCGCAGAAAACCGATCAGCGTCAGACCGCTCTCCGCCGCCAGATCCACCGCCAGCGACGACGGCGCGGAAACCGCCGCCAGCACCGGCACCCCCGCCATCACCGCCTTCTGCGCCAGCTCGAACGACGCCCGCCCGGAGACCAGCAGAATCGCCCGCGACAGCGGCAGCCCACCGCCGCGCAGCGCCCGCCCGACCAGCTTGTCGACGGCGTTGTGCCGACCCACGTCCTCCTGGACGTCCAGCAACTCGCCCTCCTCGGAGAAGAGCCCGGCCGCGTGCAGCCCCCCGGTCCGCTCGAAGACCCGCTGCGCCGCCCGCAGCCGGTCCGGCAGCGCCGACAGCAGCGACGGCGCGATCCGCAGCGGGGGAGCGTCGGCGATCGCGAAACGCGCGGTGGTGCGCACCGCGTCGAGACTCGCCTTGCCGCACAGCCCGCACGACGAGGTGGTGTACACATGGCGCTCCAGACCGATGTCCGGCACCGCCACCCCGGGCGCGAGCGTCACATTCACCACGTTGTAGGTGTTCACCCCCTCCGCGGTCGCCCCCGCGCAGTACGCGATCGTCCGTATGTCGTCCGCCGCCGCGATCACGCCCTCGCTCACCAGGAAACCGGCCGCGAGCGCGAAATCGTCGCCCGGGGTGCGCATGGTGATCGCGAGCGCCTTGCCGTTCAGCCGGATCTCCAGCGGCTCCTCCGCCACCAGGGTGTCGGGGCGGGACGAGACCACCCCGTCACGGACGCGGATGGTGCGGCGGCGCTCGGTGAGCCGTCCCATGGTGATCAGTCCCGATTCTTCGCTGAGGTTCTTCGCTGGGGTTCTTCGCCGAGAGGCTTTCGACCGCCCCATTCTCACCGACGGCGGCCCCCCGGGGCCGGGGCGGGCACGGCACGGGTACCGTCACCCTTCGGGAAGCTCCAAATTCATGGGCCCCAATCCTGTGGGATCACCTGCCGTCGTACCGGTTGGTAGCAGCGAAGACTGGGGCATTCCACTGCCCGCACGGAGGGGATCCGACATGACCGGTTCACGTATCACCGCCCTCGGGCACTACCAGCCCGCCGCCGTACTCACCAATGAGTACCTCGCCGGCCTGGTCGACACCAGCGACGAGTGGATCCGCAGCAGGGTGGGCATCGAGACCCGCCACGCCGCCGCGGACGACGAGCCGGTCGACGAGCTGGCCGCGCACGCCGCGGCCAAGGCGCTCGCCTCCGCCGGACTCGGCCCCCAGGACATCGACATGGTCCTGGTCGCCACCTCCACCGCCATCGACCGCTCCCCGAACACGGCGGCGCGCGTCGCCGCCCGGCTGGGCATGGAGTCCCCGGCGGTGATGGACGTGAACGTCGTCTGCGCCGGATTCACCCACGCCCTCGCCACCGCCGACCACACGGTCCGCGCAGGGGCCGCCGAGCGGGTCCTGGTCATCGGCGCGGACAAGATGACCGCCGTGACCGACTGGACCGACCGCACCACCTGCGTCCTGGTCGGCGACGGCGCGGGCGCGGCGGTGGTCGAGGCCGCGCCGGACGGCGAGCGGCCCGGCATCGGCCCGGTGCTGTGGGGCTCGGTCCCCTCGATGGGCCACGCCGTACGGATCGAGGGCACCCCGCCCGTCTTCGCCCAGGAGGGCCAGGCCGTCTACCGCTGGGCCACCACCCAGCTGCCGCCCATCGCCCGCAAGGTCTGCGAACGCGGCGGCGTACGCCCCGACGAACTGGCCGCCGTCGTACTCCACCAGGCGAATCTCCGGATCATCGAACCGGTGGCACAGAAGATCGGCGCGGTGAACGCGATCATCGCCCGCGACGTCGTCGAGTCCGGCAACACCTCGGCCGCCTCCATCCCGCTGGCCCTCGCCAAACTCGCCGAGCGCGGCGAGATCTCCTCCGGCGATCCGGTGCTCCTCTTCGGCTTCGGCGGCAACCTCTCCTACGCGGGCCAGATCATCCGCTGCCCGTGAGCCGTCCGCCGTCCTGAGCCGTCCGCGGTCCGTGAGTCGTCCGCCGTCCACCCCGCCCCCAGGGGCACACTGGCAGGCATGACGGCTGTGACGAGTGCGGGACTCCTGCTGTTCCGCGGCCGGGGCACACACCTCCAGGTGCTCATCGGCCACATGGGCGGCCCCTTCTGGCAGGACCGCGACGAGGGAGCCTGGTCCGCGCCGAAGGGGCAGTACACCCCCGACGAGGAACCGCGCGCCGCGGCCCGCCGCGAGTTCGAGGAAGAACTGGGACTCCCCCCGCCCGACGGACCCTGGCTCCCCCTCGGAGAGTCACGCCAGCCCGGCGGCAAGACCGTCACCCTCTGGGCGCTCGCCGGCGACCTCGACACCGACCTGGTGGTACCCGGCACCTTCACCATGGAATGGCCCCCGCACTCCGGCCGCACCCGGGAATTCCCCGAGATCGACCGGGCCCAGTGGTGCGGCCTCGACGAGGCCCGCCGCAAGCTGGTCAAGGGACAGCACATCTTCCTCGACCGGCTGGCCGCCCTGCCCGAGACCGCCCCCCACTGACCGCCCAGCCCTTTGTCCCGGGTGTGGAAGAAGTCGCACCAGAACTCCGCGCAAGTTCTTCCCACCCGGTGAAAGCGCTGCTACGTTCCCCTCGAAGCCGCAGCACCGACAGCCGCATCGGGTTCCCCGCGCCGAAGCCCGGGGGATGGGAGGGGCAGTTGAGACGGATGACCGCTCGACCCGCGAACGCGCACCAGGCCAGGCTGCTCCGGCTGCTGCGCGACCAGGGACCCAACTCCCGCGCCCAGCTCGGCGATCTGATCGACCTCTCCCGGTCGAAACTCGCCGTCGAGGTCGACCGGCTCCTCGACACCGGTCTCGTCGTCGCCGACGGCCTCGCCGCCTCACGCGGCGGCCGCCGCTCCCACAACATCCGGCTCGCCCCCGGACTGCGCCTCCTCGGCGTCGACATAGGGGCCACCTCCATAGACGTCGCCGTCACCAACGCGGAACTGGAAGTACTCGGCCACCTCAACCACCCCATGGACGTCCGCGAAGGCCCCGTCGCGGTCTTCGAACAAGCCCTCTCCATGGCCGCCAAACTCAAAGCCACCGGACTCGCCGAAGGATTCGACGGCGCGGGCATAGGAGTCCCCGGACCGGTCCGCTTCCCCGAGGGCGTCCCGGTCGCCCCGCCGATCATGCCCGGCTGGGACGGCTTCCCCGTACGCGAGGCCCTCAGCCAGGACCTCGGCTGCCCCGTCATGGTCGACAACGACGTGAACCTCATGGCGATGGGGGAGCAGCACGCCGGCGTCGCCCGCTCCGTCGCCGACTACCTCTGCGTCAAAATAGGCACCGGCATAGGCTGCGGCATCGTCGTCGGCGGAGAGGTCTACCGGGGTACGACGGGCAGCGCGGGCGACATCGGCCACATCCAGGTCGAACCCGGCGGACGCCCCTGCGCCTGCGGCAACCGGGGCTGCCTGGAAGCCCACTTCAGCGGTGCCGCGCTCGCCCGCGACGCCGAGGACGCCGCCCGCTCCGGCCGCTCCCCGGAACTCGCCGAACGCCTCGCCGCCACCGGAACACTCACCGCCGTCGACGTCGCCGCAGCGGCCGCCGCAGGCGACACCACCTCGCTCCGGCTCATACGCGAGGGCGGCAACCGCGTCGGCCAGGTCATCGCCGGCCTCGTCAGCTTCTTCAACCCGGGCCTGGTGGTGATAGGCGGCGGCGTCACCGGCGTCGGACACACCCTCCTCGCCAGCATACGAACCCAGGTCTACCGCCAGTCCCTCCCCCTCGCGACCGGCAACCTCCCCATCGTCCTCGGCGAACTCGGCCCCCTCGCCGGCGTCACCGGCGCCGCCCGCCTCATCACCGACCACCTCTTCTCCCCCGCCTGACCGGCCAGCCCCAGCCCCGGGAGGTCCCTCCCGTCCCTCCCATCCCTCCCGGGCGAAGCCCTGGGGGTCCGTCAATTCCAGCCCGTCCGGCGTTTGAGGACGGACCTGACGCCCGGAGATCCGCACCATCGGCAGGCCGGTCAATTGAAGCCCGTCGGGGGGTCCCTCCCAGGCGAAGCCCTGGGGGAGTTCGCGGACGAACCTCGCCCGGAGAGCCCGCACCATCGGCAGGCCGGTCAATTGAAGCCCGTCCGGCGTTTGAGGACGGACCTCACACCCGGAGACCCGCACCATCAGGCCCCCGCACCCCACCCCGCCTCAACGCACCCCCCGGAGGCACCCCATGCCCCCATCCACCCCCCTCCTCACCATGTCCGCCATCACCAAAACCTTCCCCGGCGTCCGCGCCCTCGACGGCGTCGACCTCGAAGTCCGCACGGGCGAGGTCCACTGCCTCCTCGGACAGAACGGCGCCGGCAAATCCACCCTCATCAAAGTCCTCGCCGGAGCCCACCGCCCCGACAGCGGCACCATCACCTGGCGAGGCGAACGCACCGCCCTCACCTCGCCCATCGCCGCCATGCGCCTCGGCATCGCCACCATCTACCAGGAACTCGACCTCGTCGAAGGACTCTCCGTCGCCGACAACATCCACCTCGGCCACGAACCCACCACCGCCGGATTCCTCGTACGCCGCAAAGACGCCCGCGCCTCGGCCACCCGCCTCCTGGCCCGCCTCGGCCACCCCGAGATCGACCCGGCGCGCCTCGTCGCGGACCTCCCCGCCGCCCAGCGGCAGATCGTCTCCATGGCACGCGCCCTCTCCCACGACGTACGCCTCATCGTCATGGACGAACCCTCCGCCGCCCTCGACCCCGACGAAGTCGACAACCTCTTCCGCATCGTCGGCGACCTCACCGCCGAAGGAGTCGCCGTCATCCACATCTCCCACCGCCTCGAAGAGATCCGCCGCATCGGCGACCGCGTCACCGTCCTCAAGGACGGCCGCGCCGTGGCCGGCGGACTCCCCGCCAAGACCACCCCCACCCGCGACATCGTCGCCCTGATGACCGGCCGCGACACCGAGCACACCTTCCCGCCGCGCCCCTCTCCGACCGCCGCGGATCTCCCGCCGCCCGTCCTCCGCGTCGAAGGCCTCGCCCGAGCCGGCGAATTCACCGCCCTCGACCTCGAACTCCGCCCCGGCGAGATCGTCGGCATCGCCGGACTCGTCGGCTCCGGCCGCTCCGAGATCCTGGAGACGATCTACGGAGCCCGCCGCCCCACCGCCGGACACGTCCTCGTCGACGGCACCGCGCTGCGCCCCGGCAGCGTACGCTCCGCCGTGCGCGCCGGAATCGGACTCGCCCCCGAGGAACGCAAGGCCCAGGGCCTGCTGCTCATCGAGACCGTCACCCGCAATGTGTCCCTCGCCGCACTGCCCCGCCTCTCCCGCGCCGGCTGGGTCGACCGCGCCGCCGAACGCGCCGCCGCACAGCGCGCCACCAGGGAGATCTCCCTGCGCCCCGACAACCCCGACGCCCCGGTCCGCACCCTGTCCGGCGGCAACCAGCAGAAGGCCGTACTCGCCCGCTGGCTGCTGCGCGGCTGCAAGGTACTCCTGCTGGACGAACCCACCCGGGGCGTCGACGTCGGAGCGCGCGCCGAGCTGTACGCGGTGATCCGCGCCCTCGCCGCCGAGGGCCTCGCCGTACTCCTGGTCTCCAGTGAGGTGCCCGAGGTGCTCGGCCTCGCCGACCGGGTCCTCGTCCTGCGCGAGGGGACCGTCGTGCACACCGCCGACGCCCGCGACCTGGACGAGCACCGCGTACTCGATCTCGTGATGGAAGGGAGCCCGGCGGCATGACCCAGCCAGCCACACCGGCCCGGCGGAACGACCCCGCCGGCCCCCCGAAGACCTCGCCGCCCCGGCGCGGCGACCCCCGCGCCGCGCCGGGAGCGCGCGCCGACGTCCGCACCCTCTCGCTCCTCGGCGTGCTCGCCGCCCTGATAGCCGTCGGAGGCCTCACCCGCCCCGAGGAGTTCCTCGCCACCAGCAACCTTCAGCTCGTCCTCACCCAGGCGTCCGTCATCGGCGTCGTCACCGTCGGCATGACCTTCGTCATCACCAGCGGCGGCATCGATCTGTCGGTCGGCGCGATCGTGGCGCTCTCCTCGGTGTGGGCGACCACCGTCGCCACCCAGGAGTACGGATTCACCGGCATCCTCTTCACCGCCGTCGCCGTGGGCGTCGGCTGCGGACTGGTCAACGGAGTGCTGATCGCCTACGGGGGCATGGTGCCGTTCATCGCGACCATCGCGATGCTCGCCTCCGCCCGGGGGCTCGCCCTTCAGATCACCGACGGCAAGACCCAGATCGTCACCGTGGACTCCGTGCTCGACCTCGGCGTCAAGGACGCCAACATCCTCGGCGTCCCCCCGCTGGTCCTCGTCTTCGCGGTCGTCGTCGCCCTCGGCTGGCTGCTCCTCAACCGCACCACCTTCGGCCGCCGGACCCTCGCCGTCGGCGGCAACCCGGAAGCCGCCCGGCTCGCCGGCATCGACGTCCGCCGCCAGCGCCTGTATCTCTATCTGCTCTCCGGACTCTGCTGCGGCATCGCCGCCTTCATGCTGATCGTGCTCTCCGGCTCCGGCCAGAACACCAACGGCAACCTCTACGAACTGGACGCCATCGCCGCCGCCATCATCGGCGGCACCCTGCTCAGCGGCGGCCGGGGCACCATCGCCGGCTCCCTCCTCGGCGTCCTGATCTTCACCACGATCACCAACATCTTCGCCCTCAACAACCTGGAGAGCGCCGTCCAGCAGATCGCCAAGGGCGCGATCATCGTCGCCGCCGTCCTGGTCCAGCACCGCACCCTGCGCGAGGGCCGCGGCACCTGACCCGGTGCCCCGCCCACCCCCGTACACATCCCCTGGAAACCCGTCCGAAGGGCCGGTCCCGCCATGCCACAGAGCCCCGTACCCAGCCGCAGAGGCATCCTCCTCGGCACCGCCGCCGTCTCGGCGGGCGCCGTCCTCACCGCCTGTACCAGCAATGAACCCGCCGGGAAGAAGCCCGCGAACAGCCCCGCCAACGACCCCGCGCCCGCCGCGGACGACCGGCCGGGCAAAGCCGTCACCATCGGCTTCGCCGGACCCCAGGCCGACCACGGCTGGCTCAACGCCATCAACGACAACGCCCGCGCCCGCGCGAAGAAATACTCCGACGTCACCCTGGAGATCACCGAAGGCTCCAACGACACCGCCGCCCAGATCGGCCAGATCCAGACCCTGATCAACAAAAAGGTCGACGTCCTCGTCATCCTCCCCGCCGACGGCAAAGCCCTCACCCAGATCGGCCTCCAGGCCATGAGAGCCGGCATCCCCGTCATCAACCTCGACCGCGTGTTCGCCTCCCCCCAGGCCTACCGTTGCTGGATCGGCGGCGACAACTACGGCATGGGCCTCAACGCCGGCCGCTACATCGGCGAACACCTCAAGAACAAGACCGGCGCCAAAGTCATCGAACTCGCCGGAGTCGACAGCCTCGAACTCACCAGACAGCGCACCAAAGGCTTCGACGACGCCCTCAAGAACTACCCCAACATCACCAAAGTCGCCCGCCAGGCCGCCGATTTCACGGTCGAGTCCGGACAGGCGAAGACCGCCCAGCTCCTTCAGGCCCAGAGCGACTTCGACGCCTTCTGGAACCACGACGACGACCAGGGAGTCGGCGCACTGCGCGCCATCGCCCAAGCCGGCCGCGACGACTTCCTGATGGTCGGCGGCGCAGGCGCGAAATCCGCCATGGACGCCATCAAGGCCGACGACAGCGTCCTCAAGGCCACCGTGCTCTACCCGCCGACGATGTCCGCCTCCGCAATCGACATCGCCCGCGCCGTCGCCCAGGGCAAAGGAGTGGGCGGCCTGGCCGAACTGGAGATCCCCGCCACCATCACCCTCTACTCCGCCGTCGTCACCAAGGACAACGTCGACCAGTACCTCCCCACCGGCTTCAGCTGACCGGCGACCCGGCCACCACCGCGCAGACCGACGAGGAGGAACCCCTACAGATGGACCGTACGGAACAGAGCGACAGCGACACCGGGCCGCCGCCGACACTCGGCGTCGGCATGGTCGGACACGCGTTCATGGGAGCCGCCCACTCACAGGGCTGGCGCACCGCCGCCCGCGTCTTCGACCTGCCCCTGCGGCCCGTGCTCGCCGCGATCGCGGGCCGCGACCGCACCGCCGTCCACGCCGCCGCCGCCCGGCACGGCTGGGCCGCCGCCGAGACCGACTGGCGCGCCCTCGTCGCCCGGGACGATGTCCAGCTCGTCGACATCTGCGCACCGGGCGACCTCCACGCCGAGATCGCCGTCGCCGCCCTCGAAGCCGGCAAACACGTCCTGTGCGAGAAACCCCTCGCCAACACCGTCGCCGAAGCCGAAACCATGTCCGCCGCCGCCGACCGCGCCCGAACCCGCGGCCAAGTCGCCATGACCGGCTTCAACTACCGCCGGGTCCCCGCCGTCGCCCACGCCCGCCGCCTCATCGCCGAAGGCCGCCTCGGCGCCCTGCGCCACCTCCGCTTCAGCTACCTCCAGGACTGGCTGGTCGACCCCGCCGCCCCCCTCACCTGGCGACTGCTGCGAGAACACGCGGGCTCCGGCGCGCTCGGCGACCTCGGGGCCCATATCGTCGACCTCGCCCAGCACCTCTCCGGCGAACTCCTCACCGGAGTGAGCGCACTCACCGAGACCTTCGTCCGCGAACGCCCCCTGCCCCACGACTCCACCGCCGCCAGAGGGTACGGAACCGTCACCGTCGACGACGCCGCCCTCTTCAACGGACGGCTCGCCTCCGGCGCACTCGCCTCCTTCGAGGCCACCCGCATGGCAACAGGCCGAAAGAACGCCCTCCGCTTCGAGATCAACGGAGAACACGGCTCACTCGCCTTCGACCTGGAACGCCTCAACGAACTCTCCTTCCACGACCACACCGAACCCGCGGCCTCCGCCGGCTTCCGCCGCATCCTCGTCACCGAACCCGACCACCCCTACCTACGGGCCTGGTGGCCGCCCGGCCACGCCCTCGGCTACGAACACACCTTCACCCACCAGGCCCGCGACCTGATCGAAGCCATCGCCCACGGCACCCCGCCCGAACCCTCCTTCGCCGACGGACTCCAGGTCCAGCGCGTCCTCGCCGCCGTCGAGGAAAGCGCCCGGAAGAACGCCGTCCACACCCCCGTACCCACACAATCCGCACAGCCTGTACCTGTACAGCCCGCACCCGCACCCGCACCCGTACAGCCCTGAACCGGAACGAGGGAGGCCGAGCACCATGCCACGACCCTTCACACTCTTCACCGGCCAATGGGCCGACCTGCCCCTGGAAGAGGTCTGCCGACTCGCCCGCGACTTCGGCTACGACGGCCTGGAACTCGCCTGCTGGGGAGACCACTTCGAAGTCGACCGCGCACTCAACGACCCCGCCTACCTCCCCGGCCGGCACGCCCTCCTGGAGAAGTACGGACTGAGCTGCTGGGCCGTCTCCAACCACCTGGTCGGCCAGGCCGTCTGCGACAACCCCATCGACGAACGCCACCGCGGCATCCTGCCCGCCAGGATCTGGGGCGACGGCGAACCCGAAGGCGTACGCCGACGAGCCGCCGCCGAACTCCAGGACACCGCCCGCGCCGCCGCCGCCTTCGGCGTCGACACCGTCGTCGGATTCACCGGCTCCGCCATCTGGCACCTCGTCGCCATGTTCCCACCCGTACCCCCCACCATGATCGACCGAGGCTACGAGGACTTCGCCGAACGCTGGAACCCCATCCTCGACACCTTCGACGCCGAAGGAGTCCGCTTCGCCCACGAGGTCCACCCCGGCGAGATCGCCTACGACTACTGGACCACCCGGCGCGCCCTCACCGCCCTCGGCGACCGCCCCGCCTTCGGCCTCAACTTCGACCCCAGCCACTTCGTCTGGCAGGACATCGACCCCGTCGGCTTCCTCTACGACTTCCGCGACCGCATCTACCACGTCGACTGCAAAGAAGCCCGCAGACGACTCGACGGACGCAACGGCCGACTCGGCTCCCACCTGCCCTGGGGAGACCCCCGGCGCGGCTGGGACTTCGTCTCCGCCGGACACGGCGACGTCCCTTGGGAAGACGTATTCCGGATGCTGCGCTCCATCGACTACCAAGGGCCCGTCTCCGTGGAATGGGAGGACGCCGGAATGGACCGGCTCACCGGCGCGCCCCAGGCACTCGCCCATCTGCGGCAGTTCGACTTCGACCCCCCGGCCGCCTCCTTCGACGCCGCCTTCGGATCCGGCGACTGACACCCCCGGCACCCTCACCACAGGCCCTCACCACAGGCCCTCACCATAGGCCCGGACCGGCCGGCCGGCCCCGCCGCCGTACCGCTCCGCCATGCCCCGGCCCGGCTTTGTCCTGTCGCGGGGGAAAGGCCGACTTAGGCACCACGCAAGGGCTATCCGATCCGTACCTACGCGTCTACCGTCCCAGATGTGTACAGCACCTAGGTCGTGCCCGGTGTGACGGCGCACTCCGGTTCCACGGCAGCCCGCCCGCCCGACCGGTCCATTCCGGAGGATCACGTGCACGCGAACCCGCACAGGAACCCCCCAGCCCGAAGGACACGACCACGACCAGGGCCACTGCCACAGTCCTGGCCACAGCCACAGCCACGGCCACGAGCGCGCCGCACCCTCGCACTCGTCACCGGCCTCCTGCTCGCCGCCTCCACCCTCGCCCTCGGCGCGCCCCAGGCCGCCGCCGACCCCGCCCCGGACCCGGCAGCCGAACAGTTCCAGCAGGTCACCCTGGCCAAGGGCGCGGCCGAGACCGGCGAGCCCATATCACTGGCCGTCCTCCCCGACCGCAGTGTGCTGCACACCTCCCGCAACGGCGAACTGCGGCTCACCGACAGCGCGGGCACCACCCGCCTCGCCGGCACCGTCCCCGTCTACACCCACGACGAGGAAGGCCTCCAGGGCATCGGCCTCGACCCCGGGTTCAGCGAGAACCGCTTCATCTATCTGTACTACGCCCCGCCCCTGGCCACCCCGGCGGGCGACGCCCCCGCCACCGGCACCGCCGCCGACTTCGCCCGCTTCGACGGCGTCAACCGGCTCTCCCGCTTCGTCCTCAAGCCCGACGGCACCCTCGACAACGCCAGCGAGAAGAAGATCCTCGACGTCCCCGCGACCCGGGGCATCTGCTGCCACGTCGGCGGGGACATCGACTTCGACGCACAGGGCAACCTCTATCTGTCGACCGGCGACGACTCCAACCCCTTCGCCTCCGACGGATACACCCCCATCGACGAACGGCCCGGCCGCAACCCCGCCTACGACGCCCGCCGCACCTCCGCCAACACCGACGACCTGCGCGGCAAAATCCTCCGCATCAAGGTCGCCGCCGACGGCTCCTACACCGTCCCCACCGGCAACCTCTTCGCGCCCGGCACCGCCAGGACCCGCCCCGAGATCTACGCGATGGGCTTCCGCAACCCCTTCCGCTTCAGCGTCGACCGGAAGACCGGCCACCTCTACGTCGGCGACTACGGCCCCGACGCGGCCGCCGCCGACCCCGCCCGCGGCCCGGCCGGAAAAGTCGGCTTCGTACGCGTCACCGGCCCCGGAAACTTCGGCTGGCCCCTCTGCAACGTCGCCGGCGAGCCCTACGTCGACTACGACTTCGCCACCAAGACCCCCGGAGCCGCCTTCAACTGCGCGGCCCCCAAGAACGACTCCCCCCACAACACCGGACTCGTCGATCTGCCCGCCGCGCAGAAAGCGTGGATCGTCTACGACGGCGGCTCACTGCCCGCCTTCGGCAGCGGCTCCGAATCCCCCATGGGCGGACCCGTCTACCGCTATGACCCCGCCAACCCCTCCCTGGTCAAATTCCCCGAGGCCTACGACGGCGACTACTTCGCCGGAGAATTCGGCCGCCGCTGGATCAAACGCATCGAACAGGGCCCCGACGGCGCCGTCAGCACCATCAACCCCTTCCCCTGGACCGGCACCCAGGTCATGGACATGGCCTTCGGCCCCGACGGCGCGCTCTATGTACTCGACTACGGCACCGCCTGGTTCGGCGGCGACCACAACTCCGCCCTCTACCGCATCGAGAACGCCACCGGCGGACGCTCGCCCGTCGCCGAGGCCACCGCGAACAGAACCTCCGGGAAAGCACCGCTGAGCGTAGCCTTCTCCTCCGCAGGCACCACCGACGCCGACGGCGACACCCTCACCCACCACTGGGACTTCGGCGACGGCACCACCTCCACCGAAGCCAACCCCACCCACGTCTACCGCACCAACGGCACCTACACCGCCACCCTCACCGCCAAAGACCCCAGCGGCCGCACCGGATCCGCCGGCGTCCGCGTCGTCGTCGGCAACACCGCCCCCAAAGTCACCCTCCAACTCCCCCAAGACGGATCCCTCTTCAGCTTTGGCGACGAGATCCCCTTCAAGGTCAAGGCCACCGACGCCGAGGACGGCACCGTCGACTGCGCCAAAATCAAAGTCAGCTACATCCTCGGCCACGACAGCCACGGCCACCCCATCACCTCCGCCAACGGATGCACCGGCACCATCAAAACCTCGTCCGACGGCGGACACGACCCCAACGCCAACATCTTCGGCGTCTTCGACGCCGAATACACCGACGGCGGAGGCGGCGGCCAGGCCCCCCTCACCACCCACGACCAAGTACAACTCCAGCCCCGCCACCGCCAGGCCGAGCACTACACCGGATCGGCCGGCGTCCGCACCTACAACAAAGCCACCGCCAACGGCGGCAAAACCGTCGGCGACATCCACAACGACGACTGGATCTCCTTCAAGCCCTACAACCTGACCGGATCCACCAAACTCACCGCCCGGATCTCCTCCAACGGAGCCGGCGGCTTCCTCGAAGTCCGCACCGGATCCGCCGGCGGCACCATCCTCGGATCCAGCGCCGTCCCCGTCACCGGCGGCTGGGAGACCTTCCAGGACATCGACATCGCCCTGAGATCCGTCCCCAAGAAAACCACCGAACTCTTCCTCGTCTTCAAGGGCGGCAGCGGAGCCCTCTACGACCTCGACGACTTCATCCTCTCCAACAGCCCCCGCGACCGGACCGCCAAACGCGTCCTCGTCTTCTCCAAAACCGCCGGCTACCGCCACGACTCCATCCCCACCGGCATCACCGCACTCAAAGAACTCGGCAGAACCAGCAACATCACCGTCGACTCCACCGAGACCGCAGGACAGTTCACCACCAGCAACCTCGCCCGCTACGACGCCGTCGTCTTCCTCTCCACCACCGGAAACGTCCTCAACGCGGCCCAGCAACAAGCCTTCGAGAACTACATCACCACCGGCGGCGCCTACCTCGGCGTCCACGCCGCCGCCGACACCGAGTACGACTGGCCCTTCTACGGCGAACTCGTCGGCGCGTACTTCAGCTCCCACCCCCGAATCCAGCCCGCCACCGTCCGCGTCGAAGACCACAGCCACCCCGCCACCCAGCACCTCGGCCAGGAATGGCAGCGCACCGACGAGTGGTACAACTACGCCGCCAACCCCCGAGACCGCACCCGAGTCCTCGCCACCCTCGACGAGACCACCTACGAGGGCGGCACCATGAACGGCGACCACCCCATCGCCTGGTGCCAGACCTACCAGGGCGGCCGCTCCTTCTACACCGGCGGCGGACACACCAAGACCTCCTACGCCGAACCCGACTTCCGCCAACACCTCCTCGGCGCACTGCGCTACGCCTCCGGACAGGTCACGGCCGACTGCCGGCCCAAGACCGGCGAACGAGCCCTCTTCAACGGCAAGACCCTCAACGGCTGGAAGCAGGCCGGACCCGGGAAATTCACCGTCGCCAACGCCGAACTGCGCACCGAGGACGGCATGGGAATGCTCTGGTACCAGGCCAGAGAACTCCACTCCTACACCCTCGAACTGGACTGGAAGATCACCGGCGACTCCAACTCCGGAGTCTTCATCGGCTTCCCCGCCTCCGACGACCCCTGGTCCGCCGTCAACCACGGCTACGAGATCCAGATCGACGCCACCGACACCCCCGACCGCACCACCGGCTCCGTCTACGGCTTCAAATCCGCCGACCTCAGAGCCCGCGACCGGGTACTGCGACCCCCGGGCCAGTGGAACACCTACGAGATCAAGGTCCGAGGCGAGAACGTCCAAGTCTTCCTGAACGGCTCCAAGATCAACAGCTTCACCAACACCGACCCCGAACGCAGCCTCGCCGACGGACACATCGGCCTCCAGAACCACGGACCCGACGACCAGGTCTCCTTCCGCGACATCACCCTCAAGGAACTCCCCGGCTGACCCACCCCACCCACGGCGACGGGCGAGGAGACGCCGTACCCCCGCCCGCCGCCCCACCCCCCGAAACACCAGCCAGAAAGGCGAGCGGTACGTGCCGAACGAGAGAACGCACACCGGAGTCTGGCTCATCGGAGCACGCGGCTCCGTCGCCACCACCACCATCGCCGGATGCGCGGCACTCACCGCCGGACTGCACCCGCCCACCGGCCTCCTCACCGAAACCCCACCCTTCGCCCACGCACACCTCCCCGCCCTCGACTCCCTCGTCTTCGGCGGCCACGACACCACCGACTGCCCCCTGCCCAAACGCGCCGAAGCCCTCACCGCCGCAGGCGTACTGCCCCACGGACTCACCCCCGCCATCCACACCGAACTCACCACCGCCGACCGGGCCATCCGCCCCGGCGGCCCCCAACCCGGCGACACCCGCACCGACGAACAGCTCATCCAGCGATTCACCGCCGACATCACCGACTTCCGCGAACACCACAACCTCACCCGCGTCGTCGTCATCAACCTCGCCTCCACCGAACCCCCACCCCCGCCCCACACCACCCGCCTCACCCCCAGCTCCCTCTACGCCGCGGCAGCCCTCCGCACCGGCTCCCCCTACATCAACTTCACCCCCTCCACCGGACTCCGCACCCCCGCCCTCGCCCACACCGCCACAGCACCCGGCGCGCCACCCCACGCGGGCCGCGACGGCAAAACCGGACAGACCCTGCTCCGCTCCGTACTCGCCCCCATGCTCACGCAGCGCGCCCTCACCGTCCGCGCCTGGTCCGGCACCAATCTCCTCGGCGGCGGAGACGGCGCCGCCCTCGCCGACCCGGCCGCCGCGGCCGCCAAGAACAAGGGCAAGGAACGCGTCCTCACCGACACCCTCGGCCACACCCCCGAGGGCGTCGTCCACATCGACGAGGTCCCCGCCCTCGGCGAATGGAAGACCGCCTGGGACCACATCGCCTTCGACGGCTTCCTCGGCTCCCGCACGATCCTCCAGACCATCTGGCAGGGCTGCGACTCCGCACTCGCCGCCCCCCTCGTCCTCGACCTCGCCCGGCTGGCCGCCCGCGCCCAGGAAGCCGGACTCACCGGCCCCCTGCCCCAGCTCGGCTTCTACTTCAAGGACCCCGACGGCGGCCCCGCCTCCCTCCACGAACAGTTCACCGAACTCCTCGCCCTCGCCCGGCGCCTGGGGGAGACCCGATGACCCTCCTGGGCCGCATCGCCCGCCCCCGCCCCCCGGCCACCCGCCTCCGCACCGCACTCCACCGCCTCACCGCCCCCGCCCCCCGGTACACACCCGCCCCCGCCCACTCCCGAAGCACCGCACCGAACCAGGACCGGCGGACACCAAGAGACCGGCTGTGGGCCTGGGCCGAACTCCTCCGGGTCTCCGCACTCGCCACCGTCCCCGGCGACACCCTCACCGGCGCCGCCACCCTCGGCATCCGCCCCAACCGAGGCACCGCGCTCGCACTCGGAGCCTCCCTCTGCCTCTACGAGGCCGGCATGGCCCTCAACGACTGGGCCGACCGCGAGGAAGACACCAGAGACCGCCCCCACCGGCCCATCCCCTCAGGGCGCATCACCCCCACCGCCGCCCTCACCGCGGCCACCGTCCTCACCGCCGCCGGCCTCACCCTCGCCGCCCGAGCCGGCCGCCCCGCACTGACCGTCGCCACCACCCTCGCCGCCACCGTCTGGGCCTACGACCTCCACCTCAAACACACCCCCGCCGGCCCCGCGACGATGGGCGCGGCAAGAGCACTCGACCTCCTCCTCGGAGCCACCGCCACCGCACGTCCGCAGCGGAAACCGCCCACCGCCGCCCTCCGCACCGCGCTCCCCGCCGCCCTCACCCTCGCCGCCCACACCTGCTCCGTCACCGCCGTCTCACGACACGAAGCACACGGCGGCTCCACCACCGCCCCCCTCACCGCCCTCGCCACCACCCTCACGATCGCCGCCCTCACCGCCACCGGCCCCTCATCACCCCCCGCACGACTCCTGCGCACCGCCCTCGCCACCCGCTACGCACAGACCGCCGCCACCCCCTACCTCCACGCCGCGCTCAACCCCTCCCCGCCCCTCACCCAACACGCCGTCGGCAGCGGCATCCGCGCCCTCATCCCCCTCCAATCCGCCCTCGCCGCCCACCACCACAGCCCCACCGGCACCCTCACCGCCCTCACCCTCATGACCCTCGCCCCCCTCGCCCGCGGACTCGCCCGGAGGATCACCCCCACATGAGGCCCGCCCCCACCCACCCACACCCCCTCCACTACGGCTACGGCACCAACGGACTCACCGACCTACGCCTCGACGACGCCCTCGCCCTCCTGGCCGACCTCGGCTACGACGGCGTCGGACTCACCCTCGACCACATGCACCTCGACCCCCTCGCCCCCGACCTCCCCGCCCGCACCCGGCACACCGCCACCCGGCTCGCCGAACTCGGCCTCCACGTCACCATCGAAACCGGAGCCCGCTACATCCTGGACCCCCGCCACAAACACGGCCCCTCCCTCCTCGACCCCGACCCCGACGCCCGCGCCACCCGCACCGACCTCCTCATCACCGCCCTCCACATCGCCGCCGACCTCGGAGCCCACGCCGTCCACTGCTTCAGCGGCACCACCCCCCACCACACCGACCCCGCCACCGCCTGGAAACGCCTGGCGGAATCCCTCACCCCAGCACTCCACGCCGCACACACCGCCGGAATCCCCCTCGCCATCGAACCCGAACCCGGCCACCTCCTCGCCACCCTCGACGACTTCCACCACCTGCGCGGACTCCTCGGCGACCCCGAACCCCTCGGACTCACCCTCGACATCGGCCACTGCCAATGCCTCGAAGACCAGCCCCCCGCCGACTGCGTCCGCACCGCCGCCCCCTGGCTCCGCCACGTCCAGATCGAGGACATGCGCCGAGGCATCCACGAACACCTCCCCCTCGGCGACGGCGACATCGACTTCCCACCCGTACTCCACGCCCTCACCGACATCGGCTACCAGGGCCTCACCGTCGTAGAACTGCCCCGCCACTCCCACGCGGGACCCGAACTCGCCCGCACCTCACTCGAATTCCTCCGAACCCAGGAAGCGACCGCGTGCTGACCCCCCGCACCGAACTCGACACCCGCCTCGACGCCACCGCCCGCACCTGGCTCGACCACGCCCTCACCGAAGCCACCACCCGCCAACCCGCCTGGGAGACCCGATTCGCCACCGCCGGCCGCCACTGCGGCAGGCACAACGCCGACCCCGTACGCGCCCTCCTCCTCACCGCGGCCAGACCCGACCCACCCACCCTCACCCGCCTCTACCACCACGGCAGCGCCGCCGAACGCCGAGCCCTGCTCCTCGCCCTGCCCCACCTGGACAGCCTCACCCCGCCCACCGCCGCACTCCCACTCGTCGAAGACGCCCTGCGCACCAACGACACCCGGCTCATCGCCGCAGCCCTCGGCCCCTACGCCGCCCAACACCTCGACGCCCACTCCTGGCGGCACGCGATCCTCAAATGCCTCTTCACCGGCGTCCCCCTCGACACCGTCGCCGACCTGGAACACCGAGCCCGAGGCGACCGCGAACTCGCCCGCATGCTCACCGACTACACCGCCGAACGCACCGCCGCCGGCCGCACCACACCCCCCGACCTGACCCGCGTACAGACCCTGACCGGCGAGCCGCCCAAGGAGACCTGATGCGCATCTTCGACCCGCACATCCACATGACCTCCCGCACCACGGACGACTACCAGGCCATGCACACGGCAGGCATCCGCGCCCTCGTCGAACCCGCCTTCTGGCTGGGCCAGCCCCGCACCTCACCCGCCAGCTTCCACGACTACTTCGACGCACTCCTCGGCTGGGAACCCTTCCGCGCCGCCCAATACGGCATCGCCCACCACTGCACCATCGCCCTCAACCCCAAAGAGGCCAACGACCCCCGCTGCACACCCGTACTCGAAGAACTGCCCCGCTACCTCGTCAAAGACTCCGTCGTCGCCGTCGGCGAAATCGGCTACGACTCCATGACCCCCGCCGAGGACACCGCACTCGCCGCCCAACTCCAGCTCGCCGCCGAACACGGCCTGCCCGCCCTCGTACACACCCCGCACCGCGACAAACTCGCCGGACTCCACCGCACCCTCGACGTCATCCGAGAATCAGACCTCCCCCCGGAACGAGTCCTCCTCGACCACCTCAATGAAACAACCGTAGAACACGCCACTGACAGCGGCTGCTGGCTCGGCTTCTCCATCTACCCCGACACCAAGATGGACGAAGACCGCATGGTCACCCTCCTCCGAACCCACGGAACCGAGAAAATCCTCGTCAACTCGGCCGCCGACTGGGGCAAGAGCGACCCCCTCGCCACCCGCAGAGTCGGCGACGCCATGCTCACCGCCGGATTCACCGACGACGACGTCGACCAAGTCCTCTGGCGCAACCCCATCACCTTCTACGGACTCAGCGGACGCCTCCAAGTCGACACCACCCCACCCCCACCCCTCCACCAGGGAAACTCCATCCTCCGCGGCGGGGAATGAGAGGCCCCCATGCGCTTCCGTCACCCCGACGGCACCACCGTCCACCTCGCCTACAGCACCAACGTCCACCCCGCCGAAACCCTCGACGGAGTCCTCGCCCAACTCCGCGACCACTGCGAACCCGTACGCAGACGACTCGGCCGCGACCGACTCGGCATCGGCCTCTGGCTCGCCAAGGCAGCCGCCGGCACCCTGATCGCCGACCCCTCCGCACAACGCGCACTACGCGCCGAACTCGACCGCCGAGGCCTCGAAGTCGTCACCCTCAACGGCTTCCCCTACGAAGGATTCGGCACAGGCCACGTCAAACACCGCGTCTACCGACCCGACTGGACCGAACCCGAACGCCTCTCCCACACCACCGACCTCGCCCGACTACTCGCCGCACTCCTGCCCGACGACATCACCGAAGGCACCATCTCCACCCTCCCGCTCGCCTGGCGCACCCGCTTCGACACCAAGGCCGCCACCACCGCCCGAACAGCCCTCACCACCCTCGCCGAACGACTCGACGCCCTGGAAGAACTCACCGGCAAATCCATCCGTGTCGGACTCGAACCCGAACCCGGCTGCGCCGTCGAAACCACCGCCGACGCCATCGAACCCCTCACCGCGATCGGATCCCCCCGAATCGGCGTCTGCGTCGACACCTGCCACCTCGCCACCTCCTTCGAAGACCCCGCCACCGCACTCACCCGGCTCACCAACGCCGGCATCACCATCCCCAAGGCACAGCTGTCCGCCGCCCTGCACGCCGAAGAACCCCACCTCCCCGACGTACGCACCGCCCTCGCCGCCTTCGCCGAACCCCGCTTCCTCCACCAGACCCGCACCCGCACCGCCGCCGGCCTGCGCGGAACCGACGACCTCGACGAAGCCCTCAACCAGGAAGCCCTGCCCGACGGCGCACCCTGGCGCGCCCACTTCCACGTCCCCCTCCACGCCCCGCCCGCCCCACCCCTCACCTCCACCCTCCCTGTCCTCCAGGACACCCTGACCCGGCTCGTCGGCCAAGCCGCACCACTGGCCCGCCACCTCGAAGTCGAGACCTACACCTGGCAGGCCCTCCCCACCGCACTGCGCCCCCGCAACCGCGCCCAGCTCGCGGACGGCATCGCCGCCGAACTCGCCCTCGCCCGAGACCTCCTGACCGGCCTCGGACTCAAGGAGCTCCCATGACCACCCCCGGGGGCCTCCCCCCTCCCCCCTCCCCACCCACCCCCGCCCCCCGACCCACCCCCCTGCTCGTCGTCGACGTCGTCGGCCTCACCCCCCGGCTTCTGGAGCACATGCCGCGCCTCAAAGCCCTCGCCGCGTCCGGGTCGCGGGCCCCGCTCGACACCGTGCTGCCGGCGGTGACCTGTGCCGCCCAGTCGACGTTCCTCACCGGAACACCGCCCGCAGAGCACGGCATCGTCGGCAACGGCTGGTACTTCCGTGAGCTGGGCGAGGTGCTGCTGTGGCGTCAGCACAACGGTCTGGTCGCGGGGGACAAGGTGTGGGACGCGGCCCGCCGTGCCCACCCCGGCTACACGGTCGCGAACATCTGCTGGTGGTACGCGATGGGCGCGGACACCGACATCACCGTCACCCCCCGGCCCGTCTACTACGCGGACGGCCGCAAAGAGCCCGACTGCTACACCCGGCCGCCTTCCCTGCACGACGAACTCGTCGAGGAGTTCGGCGACTTCCCCCTCTTCCACTTCTGGGGGCCGGGCGCGGACATCGTGGCCTGCCGGTGGATCGTCGGAGCGACCCGGCACATCATGCGTACCCATGACCCTGATCTGACCCTGTGCTACCTCCCTCATCTCGATTACGACCTACAGCGCCACGGCCCCGACGATCCGCGCTCCCACCGTGCCGCCGCCGAGCTGGACGCCGTCATGGCACCGCTGCTGGACGACGCGCGCGAGCAGGGCCGTACGGTCGTCGCACTCTCCGAGTACGGCATCACTCCGGTGAGCCGGCCCGTCGACATCAACCGTGCTCTGCGCCGCGCCGGACTCCTGGAGGTCCACACCCAGGACGGTATGGAGTACCTCGATCCGATGACTTCACGAGCTTTCGCCGTGGCCGACCATCAGATCGCCCATGTCTATGTGCGTCGGCCGGCGGATCTGGAGGCCACCCGGGAAGCCCTCGCCGGGCTCCCCGGTGTCGAGCGGCTCCTCGACGACGAGGGCAAGAAGGCCGAGGGCCTCGACCACCCCCGCTCCGGCGAACTCGTCGCCGTCGCCGATCCCGACGCCTGGTTCACCTACTACTACTGGCTCCACGACGACCGGGCCCCGGACTTCGCCCAGCTGGTGGAGATCCACCGCAAACCGGGCTACGACCCCGCCGAGCTGTTCATGGATCCGAACGACCCCTACGTACGGCTCAGGGCGGCCGGGGCGCTCGCCCGCAAAAAGCTCGGTATGCGGTACCGCATGGCCGTCGTGCCTCTCGATCCGTCGCCCGTCAGGGGCAGCCACGGCCGCCTGCCCCTGAGCGATGAAGAAGGTCCGCTCATTCTGTGCTCCACCTCCCGCGCTGTGGACGGCCGCGTCGCGGCCACCGATGTGAAGGCCCTGCTGCTGCGGCTCGCCGGGCTTCACCGAACTCACTGAACCACATCCCGCCGACCACGAGGAGTTATCCACAATGAGTCGCTTCGGCAAGGACGGCGACCCCGAACTCATCCACAGATTGAGCCGACGAGGCATGCTCGGCGTGGCAGCGGGTACTACCGCCGCCGCCCTGCTCGGTCCCGGTGCCCCGCCCGTTTCCGCGTCCCCTGGCGAGAAAGACGGAGAGCGGGGGAGGGGCCGTCCCGTACTGCCCCGAGGCCGCCTCGGAATACAGCTCTACTCGCTGCGTGACAAGGTGACCACCCTCGGTTTCGCGGCCGTCTTCGCGGAGCTGGAACGGAACGGCTACGACGAGATCGAGTTCGCCGGCTACCAGCAGGGCTCCGCCGGTCCCCTCACCCTCACCCGGCTGAAGGACCTCGCCCGCGACCACGGCCTCAACCCGATCGGCAGCCATGTCGGCTACCACTCCACCAACCCGAACGCCTACACCTTCGCCCAGAACCTGGACAGAGTCCTCGACGACGCCCAGGCCCTCGGCCTGCCGCACATCGGGACGGCTTCCTCGCCCTTCCGCTACGGCACCACGGTCGACGCGTGGAAACGCGCGGCCGAGGACTTCAACAGCTACGGAGCCGCCGCCCGCCGTCGCGGCATCAAGTTCTACCAGCACAACCACGCGGAAGAGTTCTCCTTCGCCACGGACAAGCCACAGGTCCGCCTCTACGACGTCCTGCTCGCCGAGACCGATCCCGATCTTGTCTTCCTGGAGATGGACATCTACTGGGCCCATGTGGCGCGGCACCGCTTCAGCAAACGCGCGGACGGCACTCCCGCCCCCTTCGACCCACTCCGCTACGTCCTTCGCCGGCCGGACCGCTATCCCCTCTTCCACATCAAGGACGGCGACCGGGACGAGACCGTCCGCGACGGCTACCGGATGACAGACGTCGGAGACGGGGACATCGACTACCGGGCCTTCATCTCCGCCGTGAACCGAACCCCCGGCGGCCGTCGTGATCACCACTGGCAAGCAGAGCACGACAACCCGGCCGACTCCCTCTCCTTCGCCCGCAAATCCAGCGCCCACCTGCGCTCACTCCGCGAGAACGACTGCTGACCGCCCCACCCGGACCGACTCCCTTTTCCCTGGATACCCCCAGGGGGTCTATGGGTGTCCAGTGATGCCCGCCCTGACACCCCCACCGCCACCGTCGCGAGCCCCAGGGCTCGCCCGGCCACTGGTCACCCAGGGTGTCCTGTCAGGGCTCCGGCCCGCGTAAGCGCAGGCCAGGGGAGGTGAGGGTGAAACTCCTGGTATTGTTTTCTCTGTCGCCACGGGAAACCGGGCGGTCACCTGGTCCGGGTGGCGGAATGGCAGACGCGCTAGCTTGAGGTGCTAGTGCCCTTTATCGGGCGTGGGGGTTCAAGTCCCCCCTCGGACACCAGCGAGAACCCCAGTCGATCTGGGGTTTTTTGCTTTCCTGGGCTGTGGCGTGACCCACCATGCGACCAACGGCCCAGAGATTTCCCAGGCCAGACGAGGGATGGCAGGCCGGCACGGGAAAGCGCGCCCGCGCTCCAGTCCAGGCCCTTGGAGCCTCACCTCCTCGCGCAGACACCACGAACACCGACTGTCAGTCGCAGCGCCTACCGTACGCTCATGAACGACAACCCACAGAAGTCGAATCCGGGTCAGTGCACAGCTCGCTCCGAGGTCCTCCAAGGGGCAGCCCCGCCCGAGAAATCCGAAGCCGATGGAATAAAGGGCATTGCCCTTTATCACGACATGCGGGTCGAAGAGGACTTCACTAAGTGCGCCACCCGCCTCTTCTCGATCCTCAAGCACGCTGCCGCTTCCAACCCTGGAGCCCCACGCCGACTCTTCCTCGATGTCCAAGGACACCGCAACGCCGCCGGGGGCTTCGATGCCGATGCTTTCGAGATCATCCAGGAGTTCCTGCTGGGCTTCCTCAGCCCCTACCTCACAGAGATCAGCACGCCTCTCTATCGGGTAAGGAATCCAGAGCCGCAGCGCGAGGACGTACCTGACGTCCTGAACATTCAAGACCCGGACCGTGAACACACCTACGACCACCGCGAGCTGCGTGTGCGCAATCGGGAGAGCAATCCCGATCCGCGCCGCTCCCGACCTCCGGTCCGGGCCATCGCCGACTATCTCGGCCTCGATGAGCCGATCTGTCTCGTCTGCTGGCAGGCACCGGTGGAGAGGGCCCATGTGGTCCCAGAGTCGCTCGGCGGTTCCAACGATGTGCGTAACTTTGCCCTCCTCTGTCCGCGCCACCACCGCGAGGCCCCTGACGTCGCGGACGCCGAGGCGTTCTGGTCCTGGGTCGACTACGCCTGTGAGCGCGACGGCCATATGAAGTGGGAAGGTGTGGATCCTGAGACGCTGGCCAGGGCGGAACGTGTCGGTCTCCGCATCGACACGTCAGGACCGGTCCGAAAGAGCGTTCACCATTTCGGCCGGGTCCGCGACGAACTCGTGCGTCACTACGGCTGGGGCCCGGAGGACTTCGCCGGTGGCGACCACTGGGGTGTGCTGATGGAGGAGTTCCACACTGTGATGGACGCCGCGACCAGCACCCACTTCAATGTCGCCAAGAAGGCATCCACCGAGGCATGGGCCTTCGAAGTAGCCCGCAGACGCCTGCGGGACAGCGCGACGGAGCCCGGGGCGGATGAGGATCTGCCGTTGGCATCGAGCCATCCATCAGTTGAACTGGCCGAGCGGACGGTGCGGAAATCGCCCGAGAGCGGTTCCGCGCAGAGCCTTGTCGATGCCGCACGCCGAGCCGACATCGCCACCGAAGCGGCGGCACTCGTGCACGACATCATCGTTTCTGCTGGGGTTTCCAGTGCCGAGGAAGTGCTGCGGGGCATCAAGGAAGAGGTCGCGGACCGCACCGCGCAGCTCAAGCGGCTGTCTGACGAGTTGATGGGGCACACAGTCTGCCGACACTGCGGCCACGGAATAGCCCGAATCGGGGACGCCGCCTGGCGCCACAGTGCCGCAGCACCCATGTCCCGTGGCTGCCGGGCCGCCAGCTTCGACCGAGACGGCACCTGGGACGATTCCCTCGACCGAGCGTGGAAGGCGAGCCCGCCGAAGACATATCGGTGAGGCGGCCGCAGCTCTGGTCGGGCTGCGGCGGCATGTCGCCGAAACCGTTGGGGAACTCGACTCCTCCCTCAGGGGGCACCTTTAAACAGATGTCCGGCCGGGCTTGAGGTGGGGAAGAATTCAAGTCCCCTCGGACATCAGTGAGAACCCCAGTTGATCTGGGGTTTTTGCGTTGTCGGGTAGTCGCGTGCCCCGCAGAGTGACTCGCGCATCAGCGAGTTTTGAATCAGGCCGGCGAACCCAGGTTGATTCGGTTGGCGCTGGAGGCGGCCAGCTTCTTCGCCCCCTCGGAACGACGCCGACCGTACTTGGACATCGTGTAGCCCGGTGAGTGGTGCCTCGCGTTGGCGCTGACCTCTACAGGGTTCTCGTGGTTGTCAAGATCGTTCGTGATCTTGCTTCCCCTGAAATCGCGCAAACGGAAGTCCGGCTGCTTGGCCGTCCCTCTTGGTCCGGCCTGCGTGAACTCGTGGGGGTGGGATTCCGGAAGCTGCGAAGTGCTCAGCATCTCAGCCAGCTTCAACCGCTGCCGGGCCGTCCGCTCTGGAGCTTGAAGCCGTCCCGGGCAGACACGAGGCCGTGATCCACCCAGAGGTCTCCGAGTCGTTCTTTCTCCGCCTGCTGCCGCTCCCACTGCCACTTGAGAACATTCATCAAGGCTTGGTCCACATAGATGATCGCGTTGTCATCTCCGTCCTTGGACAGCCCCCCGGCCCCTCCTGCGAGAGTGCTGGGGGCCTCGCCCAGGTGTCAAACCGCTTCCCTCAGTTCGCGGGCACCGTGACGGGTGAGTCGCTCACACACCTTCATGGCGGATTCCGACGCGTCATCGCTGGTGTCGCGTACCTCGATGACCGTGCTGCCGTCAGGGGTGAAGACGCGGGCCCGGACGGTGTACAGGGTGGCCCCGTTCATCTGGCTGGTGGTGCAGTATCCGGCGAGCGCCGCGTTGCAGTGTCCCTCCATCTCCCGGAGGATCAGGCGCTCGGCCTCTACCTCGATCTCCGTGTCCGTGTCGTGGAGCTTGAAGATCCTTTTGCGTGTCTTCGTGTCGCCCTCGCGGATCTGGAGGGCGATGACCGCAGCGCCGAGCGGCGGGCAGATGATCTCCGGGTGGATTTTCTGGGCTATGCGGTGGGTGAGTCCGAGGCGTTCCATGGAGCAGGTGGCCACGACGAGGGCGTCTACGTCGCTGAGGCTGTCAGGGCCCAGGGCTCGCAGGCGCTGGTCTACGGGGCCGCGCATGGGGACGACCTCGATGTCCGGCCGATAGGAGAGCAGGGCTGCGGTGCGGCGGACGGAGGAGGTGCCGATCACGGTGCCGGCGGGGAGGGTTTCCAGAGTGAGCCCGGCCTCGCGGGTCACCAGGCAGTCACGGGGGTCGTCCCGTCGCAGGTACAGGCCCGTCTCCAGGCCGGGGGTGTCGTGGGCCGGGAGATCCTTGAGGCAGTGGACGGCGACATCGATCTCCCCCGTGAGGAGAGCTGCTTCGATCTCCTTCGAGAAGGCGCCGTCGGCATCCAGCTCGGCGCGTTCCACCAAGCGGTCGCCTCCGGCGCCGGAGAACGGGTGCAGGATCGTGGGCGTCGATGACAGGCGGGCGAGGACGGGCGCGGTTTGGGCGAGGGACATCAGCGATGAGCGGGCACCGATGCGAAGGGGTTTCACGCTGCTTCTCCTTTGGTGACATTCTGTCGGAAACTGCATGCTTCTGGTGCAAGTAGGATCGGTTCTCAACAACCCTGCTGTTGCGAGGAGTTGAGCCGAATGAGCGACCTGGTGCGTATCGGTTCCCGGGCGAGCAAGCTGGCGAGGAAGCAAGTCGCGGAGTGGCTTGCGCCCGTCGCCGAGGAGTTCCCGTCCGTCCGTTTCAAGCGGGAGGTGATCCTCGAAGGCGGGGATCAGGACCGCGTTACCCCCACGCTCGCCGAGGTTGCGAAGTCGGCCGGAGGGTCCGCGTTCTCCAGCAATCAGGAAGAGGCCCTGGTGGCGGGGAGGGTCGACGTGATCGTGCACTCCCTCAAGGACCTTCCCACCACCGTTCATAAGGGCACCCTCCTGCTGACGACTCCCGGCCCGCGCGAGGATGTGCGCGATGTGCTGTGCGGAGCCGTACTCGCTGACCTCCCTCCTCGCGCCCGCGTGGGGACCGGGGCTCCCCGTCGTGTCGCTCAGCTCCTCGCGCTCCGTCCGGACCTGGAGGTCGTCCCGATCCGCGGCAACGTGCCCGGACGGCTCGCGCGCACCAAGGGCCGTGACCGTCTCGACGCGGTCGTCCTCGCCGCCGCCGGGCTCAACAGGCTCGGCCTGATGCCGGAGGTGCACGAGATCCTCGACCCGGCCGTTTTCCCTCCGTCTCCCGGTCAGGGCGCGCTCGGAATCCAGGTCCGTGCCGATTCCCCGGCAGCACGGCTCCTCGCCGGAACCGGTGACCCGCAGGTGGATGCCTGCGTACGCGCGGAGCGGTTCCTCCTGGCCGACCTCCACGGGGGGTGCTCGGTCCCGGTCGGCGCGTGGGGACGGATCGGGCCGGACGGCCTGCTGCATCTGTCGGCGGCCGTGACGTCCCTGGACGGGGCGAGACAGGCCGTTTCGGCCGGCACGGGGCCGGCAGAGGACCCGGAGAAGCTGGCCGGCTCCCTCGCCGCCGAACTCCTCGACCAGGGAGCGGCGGAGATCCTCGCCACGTTCAGGGCGTGAGGATCTCGGTGATCTCGCGGGCCGCGTAGGTGATGATCCGTTTCGCGCCGGACCGCTTGAGCACCGTGTAAGACTCCGCCAGTGGTCCGACGTCGAGTGTGCCGTCCGTGCGGCGCTCGGTGAGTCTGCTGTACTCGCCGGAGACGGAGAAGGGCATCACGGGCACGGGCAGGATGCCCTTCAGCGCCACGAGGGTGTCGACGGTGAAGAGGGCGGGCTCCAGGAGGATGGCGTCGGCGCCCTCGTCGACGAAGGCGAAGGCGGTCCTGATCGCCTCTTCCGGCTGGCGGGGGTCGAGCTGGAATGAGCGGGTGCCGGAGGCGGGTGAGGCCTCCATGGTGGTGCGGTATCCCTCGTAGAGGCCGGAGTCGAAGATGAGATGGGGCATGAGGAGGACGCCTTGATGTCCGGCGGCGTCCAGGGCATCGCGGACGAGCTTGACCGAGCCGGGGATCATGGAGGCCGGGCCGACGATGTCAGCACCCGCCTCCGCGTGGGTGAGCGCCTGGGTGGCGATCACCTCTCTCGACTCATCCAGGTCGATGCCGCCCCGCAGGTCGGCGAGCCAGCACTCGCCGCTCAGGGCGTGCGAGCAGAGGCAGTTCTCGGTGATGACCGTGAAGGCCGGCCGGGCCTTCTTGATGGCCCTGATCGCGCGGGACATGAGGCCGGTCGGTGAATCGGCCTGGGAGGCACGGTCGTCCCGGATCCGGCTGCCCGCGAAGAGCTTCCCCGATCGGACCCCGAGGTCGTCCAGGGCGCGAACGGCTTCAGGCAGTTCCGCCACGCTGAAGGTCGGCATGGGCCGGCCCCCGGGGCTCTCATCGTCATCCCGGACGAGGAAGGTCATGGTGAGGTCGGCGGGTGTCAGCTCAGGACCGCCGAGGAGCTTCCGGACGGCTAAGCGATGAGTGGACAAGTAATCCTCCTGCAAGGTCGAACGTGGGCTGATTCGATCGAATGTTCATGGGCGCGCCGGTAGGCGTCGTGCGTGATCGAGAACTTCCGCATCGGACAACGCGCACGGGCGTGGGGCTTGCGGAGTCGTGTGCACCTGCAAGTGACGCTCCACCACTGCCACCAGCAGCCGGCATTGTGGGGAGGGGCACCGCAAGGAGGTGATGACTCCCCTGCCGTCCCGCGCGACGAAGTTCAAGTAGTCCATGAGCGGTTCAGACGGTCTGGCCTCACGCGGTGAGGAACCCCGTCAGGTCGGCGACATCGAGGGACTCGGCGGGCACGACCGTGCGGGCGCTCTCATCCTGATGGTCGCCGTCCGATTCCGGGACGGTCTCGCCACTCGTCCCGGTCGGCTCGGAATCGGGCTTGTGGTTGCCGGGCAATGTCCTGCCTCTCAATTTTCTGTGGGCTCCGGCCCAACCGGACCAGAGAGGCCCGCCTGCCCGTCACAACAGGCGGGCATCCGCCATCGGCTGGCTGTCGGCCGTAGTGGGTACCGACAGCGCCCGGGAAGTCCCCGACCGACGGCGGAAGTCCGATCAGTCGCCGGGCTCCTGCTTGGCGGCCCGCGAGTCTTTGATGCGCTGGAGAATGCGTTCCCCGGCCTCCGACAACTCCTCTTCCGACATCTCCCGAGCCCGGTACAGCTCGCGCGCGATGTCAAGCTGCCGGTACAGCTCCCGGTATCTAACGTGCCGATTCCAGAACTCCTCGACACGCCATACTGCGAGGAGAACCCGATCGCGCAGAGTGGGAGGTGGAGGGCCGCACCAGATACGGCACAAATTCTTCTGGACGTTCGACACAGGCCGCCCGTGCACTCGGCAGCGCTGACGGAACCGACGCGGCCGGCCGACCTGGGGACGACGGCTCACTCCGCACCCCCGGGACGGTCAATCTCGCGGTAGGCGATGACAGACGGTTCGCGCCAATCAGTCGCCAAGTTCCACGGACGCGCTCGCGCCCTGGTCAGATAGCCGCGCTTCTGCAAGAAGTCGGTGACCTTCAGCTTCGCGGTGTCCCGGTCGGCGGCAGTAGCGTTCGGCCACGCCCTCCAGTGGACAGACATGCACTCAGAGGCGTACGGAGGCCACTCGAACGGATCGACGCTGTAGCAGTGAAGCGACTTTGCTCATCTGGGCGCCGCCGATCTCGTCATCTCGATGCCTCATGTGGCGGCGCTGGACGCGAACGGGCTGAGCTGCGCGGGGGCGATTGTCCGGGCGCGGGCTCTGTTCAACTGGCGTGGCTCCTGTTGGTGAACCGCAGCCCCCGGGGCCGATAAATGGGTGGTGTGTCCTTTTACGCCATCCGCTGTGGCCGGGTTTTGTCTTCGCGAGACTTGACCTTGTGCGGCATCTGATTGCCCCGTACGCTGCAATTCACTCGCGCGACCGGTCTCGTCCTGTGAAGCCGGCGCGGCCCCTTCTGGGTACGGCGCACTGACGTTTATCCCCGGCTGTGCAGTGAATTCACGCGGGTGGGCGCGATGACTGTTTCCGTCTTCAGATTTACGCACGTACACCGCTGCGGTACACCCGGATTGATCGGGAACCGGCCGCCTGCTGCTCGGCGATGGCAGATCTGGAATTTGCACGCGCGCAACGGAGTCAGTTATCCGCGCGCGCCGGGAAGTTTCTCGCGGCTTCTGGCTCAGGACCACGGTGCCCCTCGCCTCGCAGCCGGGTAACAATCCTGAGACCGGGCGGCATTCCTTTTCATGTGCGGCGCGCCCATGTGCATGTTCCGCCCGTTTCCTGACCGGACAGTGACTTGGCAGGTGGTGTGATGCCCGTCTCGGCTGAGGTGAATGACGCTTACGGTGGCGTGTTGGTGACCTCGAAGTACTCCCCCTTGCGGAATATTGGGTTCGGCGACGATGAGGATTATGGCTCCAAGCTGATGCGGCTCCGGACGGGGATCCTGAGAGGGATGAATCTCATCGGGCGGCTGGAGTTCGTCGTGGAGAACTGGGCGGATGTGCGGACCACGGAAGCCAATGCGCAGCGCAGGCCGCCACTGGTCGTTGTCTCCACAGGTCGAGCGGATTGGATCAGCGCGGGCGTCAATGCCGCCAAGGCTCGCGGGGAAGCCCTGAATGGCGCAGGGGTGCCGTTGCGGGGCATTGGGGATATGCGTGCTCTCGGGCTTGTCCCTGCTGATGAGGGGAATCTGCCCGCCCTCTCGCCAGTCTATTCTCCCGGGCGGGTGGGGGATCACCGCAGCGTTTATCTGATGGTGAACGCGAGGGAGTACACCTATTACGCGAAAAAGCTCAAAGACACGGGAATCACCGTGGTGGGATGGCAGTCCGGAAATGGCATGAAAACTCGTCTGGCAGGGTTCGGGGCCAGCAGGTTCGCCGCTCTCCAGTTCTGCAAAGAATTGCGTGCCGGGCATGCGGCATGGCCCTACGCCTGGGTCTTTGATGACAACGTCGTCGCACTGACCGGCTTACCCGTCAGGGGGCAGAACCAGGCCAATCCGGTGCCGGACGGGCTGTCGGGCATCGAGGACGCCGTCGTCACGGCGGCAGGGGCCGCAGAGCCGTTTCCCGTGTGTGTGGGATTCCAGGCGGGAACGGCGGCGAAGTCCGCGGAAGAGATAGGGGCCTTGGCCACCAAGAACGTGGACAGGGCTCCCATCGCGCTGACTCTGGAGGAGAAGCCGGGTCTGGTGCAGCAGGCCGTCCTGTGGAACATGGGCAGGCTCAATCCACAGGTGCAGCCGCCGCACGATGCTCAGCAGGAGGGTACCGACTGGGGCCTCAATATCGGGCCCGCGTTCGTCGCGTCCGCCGAGGACGTCAGCATGATCAACTACTTCAAGCGGACAGGGATCCCCTACCGGCAGTACAAGGGGATCGCCGTGGTGAAGGCCGCTCCGGCGGAAGACCGCAGCGGAAACCTCGGCAACAAGGGCGCTGCGGATGTCCGGGCCTATCGCGAGGAGATAGCCAGGGTATGCGCACGGGCCGAGAGCGAGTCCTTCGGAGTGGATCCACAGAATCCGCCTCCTCCCGTCCGCGTGCGTGACCAGGTGCTGAGTTCCTTCCTCGCAGCGTTGAACGGAGCCAGTGCGAACGGCGCGTTCGATCAGAACAAGGCGGCGTGCCAGGCCGTCGAACAGATGATGGCCAAGGCGCTCACCGACGACGCTCAGGCCAGAGATCAGACGGCCCTCGAATCCGTCTTCAAGATCAGATTAATGCCGACTGTGTTCCGCAATTCGGGCTTCAGGAACATTCAGCCCGCTCAGGAGGGGCCGTGACCACGCCGTCGGCCGATCTCGACACACTCGCCGGGCGGCTGCGGACCGCCGCCGGCAAGGGCGGGACAGTGGTGCTGGACGACTCGGTGGTGGGCTCGGGCACCGCTGCCGCGCTGGCCGCCGCGTTCGCCCTGCCGGATGGGCAGCGGCTGACGATCAAGGGTGTCACCTCGGGGGACATCGTCGACCCGGTGGGCGGTGTGCTGACCGTCGACGGCGGCACCGCCACCGTACTGAAGGTGGCCGATACGCCGGTCACCCTCACCTTCACCGTGGCGGGAGGCGCCCTGAGGGCGACCGTCACCGCGGCGATGACGAACGGCTGGCACTTCACCGACAGCTTCCCCGGCCTGACCGTGTTTCCCTTCGACACGCTGACGGTGAGCGGCGCGCGGTTCGTCTACGCGACCGACGCCGAGCCTGCGTTCGTGTGGCCGGGCGAGAGCACCAGGGTCGCGCTGGAGCCGGGGCTGAATCTGCTGTGCCGGCTCGGGTTCGGCGGGGTGTCCCTGGCCGGTGCCCTGCTGGGTGAGGCGTTCGGTACGAGCACCTGGCCGGCCAATGGGCCTTTCGCTCCGGTGACCGGTGAAGTCCTGCCGGTGGGGACGCTGTCGGCCCCGATCGACGGCGGCCAGGGGTTCAGCATCGGCCACACCCCCTACGAACTCTCGCTCAGCGAACCGCGGGTGGCTGTCCGGATCGGCACCACCGACGACCTCACCCCGGTGCAGGAGGTCGATCTGCTGGTCGAGGGAGTCTTCCAGCAGAAGCTGTCGGTGTCGGTGTCGGTCCCGGTGGAAGGCGGCGTCTACACGCTCTCCACCGCGCCGCTCACCCCCGGGGACGGCTCGGTGGCCTCCCTGCTCAACGACCTCCCGCTGCCCGGCGGCGCGCATATCACCAGCTATCTTCCGGCCGAGCTGACGGACGTCTTCTCCGCGATCGGCCTGGACGACTTCTCCCTCGCCGTGACCGCGGAGCCCATGGCGGTCGCCTACGCCGGAGTGTCGGTCAGCACCCTGAAGAAGTGGCAGCTGATCCCGGACGCGCTGGAACTGGACGGGCTGCGCCTGGTCGTCGAGACGCTCGATCCCTCCGGTCTGAACTGGACCGCGGTCACGGTCACCGCGGAAGCCACGCTGTTGCCTCAGATCTTCCCCGACCCGTTCGAGTTCACCGCAGAGATCGACAAGACCCCGTCAGGGTGGGAGGTCGGCTCGGTCGGCGGAGCGTATCCGGGGACGGCCGACCTCGGCGATCTTGTGGCCGGACTGACGGGCGACGGCGACAGCCTTCCGCAGGAGCTGCGGGACATCGTCCTCGCCGACATCCGTGTCACCGCCACCCGCCCGGCGGCGGACCAGGCGTTCTCGTACACCCTTCACGGCAGTGTCGAGGCCGCCCTGCCGGTCCACGGCACCGCACTCACCGCGCGTCTGGACCTGACCGCCGACAAGACCTCCACCGGCCACAGCGTGGAACTCACCGGCAGCCTGGTGATCGGTGAGGAGACCTTCGGGTTCGACATCACCCTCGGCACCGACGGTGCCTCCCTCGACGCCACGTGGTCCAGTGGCGGCAGCCCGCTGGAGTTCGCCGACATCGCCGGCGCGTTCGGCTGGACCGACCCGCCCGAACTCCCCGGCGGCCTGGACCTGGCGCTGACCGGAGCCGGGTTCCGGTACGACTTCACCAGCGGCGCCCTCGTTCTCACAGCCACCTCGAAGAACTACGGGCAGCTGGTCCTCGCCGGCACGAAGACCGACTCCGGGCGGGCGTTCCTGCTCGACCTGGCCGTGCCCCTGGACATCAAGCTGTCGGACCTCCCGGTCGCCGGGCCGCAGATCCCCGCCTCGGTGAATGTCGGCATCCAGCATCTGGAGATCGCCTACGCCTCCGAGGCCTGGTCCGCGGAGACGGTGACCGCGCTGAACACCACCCTCCAGGCGCTGCACGGCAGCTCCCTCGGATACGACAAGCTCGACAAGGGGCTGATCCTCACCGCCGGTCTGACGCTGGGCACCGAGACCCGGGAACTGGTTCTGCCGCTCACCACACCCGGCACAGCCAACTCCTCCGACGGCGCCGCCGAGGCGGTCACCTCCGGATCCACCCCCGCCGCCCCTGCGGACACGGCCACCCCCGCGCCGACGGCCGCCACCCCGCCGGCGCAGAGCGGCACCACCTGGATCACTGTCGGCCGGTCGTTCGGGCCGCTGCATCTGGACCGGATCGGCATCCAGTACACGAACGGTGTCCTGTTCTTCCTGCTGGACGCCGATATCGCGCTGGGGCCGCTGGCGTTGTCGCTGGACGGCCTCGGAGTCGGCTCGTCGCTGAAGAAGTTCGACCCGGAGTTCGCCCTCACCGGCCTGAGCGTGTCCTACGACGAGCCACCGCTGTCGATTCTCGGCGCGATCCTGCGCGTCCCGGACGCACAGCTGACCACCGGGGTGAAGTTCCAGTTCGACGGGGAACTCGTCGTCCAGTACCAGAAGTACAGTCTCGGGGCGCTCGGCTCGTACGCGCAGTTCACCGACGGTACGCCGTCGCTGTTCGTGTTCGTCCAGCTGGAGGCCCCGCTCGGCGGCCCACCGCCGTTCTTCGTCACCGGGCTGATGGGCGGCTTCGGCTTCAACCGCACGCTGGTCATGCCGGGGCAGGACGAGGTGACGGACTTTCCGCTTCTGCTGCTGTCCACCCAAAACCCGGGAGGCTCCGGCGCCTCGGCGCAGGGGCCGGACGCGGTCCTGAAGATCATGGAGGGACAGGCGGCCGGGCCGAGCGGCGTCACGAAGAAGTGGATCACCCCGCAGGCGGGGGAGTACTGGCTGGCCGCGGGCCTGGAATTCACCACCTTCAAGGTGGTCAAGTCCAAGGCGGTGCTCGCGGTCGACTTCGGCAACGACCTCAGCATCGCCCTGCTGGGCACATCCACACTGCGACTCCCGCTCGACGACGAGTCCGGCGGTGAGGCGAAGCCGTTCGCCTTCGTCGAGCTGGGCATCCGGGTAATCGTGCAACCGTCCCAGGGCCTGTTCGCGGCCAGCGCGATCCTCAGCCCCAACAGCTACGTCCTGACCCCCGACTGCCATCTGACCGGCGGGTTCGCCTTCTACGTCTGGTACGGGAACAATCCGAACGCCGGGCAGTTCGTGACCACCCTGGGCGGCTACCACCCCGCGTTCAAGGCCCCGGCCTATTTCCCGCAGGTGCCCCGTCTCGGCTTCAACTGGGCCGTCTCGGACGAGGTGTCCATCACCGGTGGCGCGTACTTCGCGCTCACCAGCTCGTGCGCGATGGCGGGCGGCTCTCTCGACGCCGTCTTCCACGACGGGAGCCTGCGGGCCTGGTTCTCGGCGTACGCGGACTTCCTGGTGAGCTGGCACCCCTTCTTCTACACCGGGGACATCGGCGTCTCCATCGGCGTGTCCCTGCGGATCCATGTCCTGTTCTTCACGATCACCATCAGCCTCTCGCTGGGTGCCTCGCTGGAGGTGTGGGGGCCGCCGACCGGCGGGATCGTCACCGTGCACATCGTGGTGGTCAGCTTCAGCGTCTCCTTCGGCGCCTCGCGGCCCGCCGCCGCGACCGAGCCCCTGGACTGGACCGCCTTCACCGAACTGCTGCCCGCCCACACCGACATCTGCGGGATCACTCTGACCGGCGGACTGTTCAAGACCCGGGACGACACGGCCAGCAGCAGCGGCAAGGAGTGGATCGTCCGCGCCAAACAGTTCGCCTTCGAGACCCGCTCGGCCGTCCCCGTCAGCGTCCTCTCCTACGGCACCACCACCCGGCACACCTCCGCCACCACACCCGGCGGCATCTCCATCACCCCGATGGACAAGACCGGCGTCGTCTCCACCCACAGCATCACCATCCACCGGCAGGGGTCGACCACACCCGTCGATGTCACCGAATGGTCGCTCCAGCCTCTGGAACAGACCATGCCCGCCTCGCTGTGGGCCGCGCCGCCCGCGCCGTTCACCCACATCCCCACCGCGGCGTCAGCGAAGATCCTGCCCGGGGAGCTGGTCGGTTTCACCGTCACCGCGCCGCCCCCCACCCCCGGCACGACCCGTGGTGCGCTCCCTCAGAAAGTGCTGTTGGAGGAGTACCTCTCCCCGGACGGACGAGCCCCCTGGCCGCTCGCGGCAACGCCGACCCAGGAGTACATCCCCACGGCGGACCCGCACACCGTGGCCTTGCTGAAGGACGTGAACAGCGCCACGGTGAAGCAGGCCCGGACCGACCTCTGCACGCTCCTCGGCACGGTGACCGCGGCGGACAACGGTCCCCTGTTCACCGGCACGGACGGTGACCTGGCCGCCCTCGCGGCCGGCGCGGGGCATCTCTTCAGCGACGCACCCCTGCGACAGGGCGGACAGGGCGGACAGGACTGACAGGCCCCGAGGAGCCCGGAACGGAGCAGCTGTGACCACTGATCTTCCCATCGGCGACCTGCGGTTCTACGACAACCAGGTGCCGGCACTGGCCGCCGGGAACTGGCAGATCAACCTCACGCACACTCTGAAGGACATCACCACCGGCACCATGGGCGCCACCCAGAACCTGGTCGTCAGCGCCCCCCAGTTCGCCATGGACCCCGCCCTGATCCTCAACCGCTACCCACCCGCGGACAGCACCGGACCCTACGACACGGTGCTGCCGCACATCGTCCTCAACGACGCCCTGCTTCCGTGGGAACGGACCATGACCAACACGGCGGACGCGAATCGCACACCGTGGCTCGCCCTGCTGGTCCTCGGCGAGGACGAGATCATCGGCGGGAGCACCTCCCCGACCCGCACCCAGACCGACACCGTGAGCGGCTTTCTCGCCGCCGACCCCGCAGTGCTCAAACCGGCGGTCACCCGCGAGGACGATGTCGCTCTCGCCGACCCGTGCACCTTCATCCAGCTACCGGCCGACCTCTTCGCCCGGCTCATCCCTCGTCTGGACGAGCTGAGGTTCCTCACGCACTGCCGCGAGTCCCACATCGGCGACAAGGCCGAACAGGGGCTGGAGACGGACGGTCTGTTCTCCGCCGTCATCGCCAACCGCTTCCCGGCCGCCCCCGCCACCGGCACGGAGGCCCAGAAATCCATCGTCCACCTGGTCTCCCTGGAGGGCCTCGAACCGTATCTGGTGGACCAGCCGGCTTTCACCAAGGGCATCTCCTCCGTCGCGCTGGTGTCGCTCGCCTCCTGGACCTTCCACACCACCCCCGACAACCCACAGGACTTCCGCGGCCTCGCGGCCAACCTCGTCGGTCAGGAATACGCCACCGGCACCTGCGACCCCGAAAAGCTGTGGCTGCGGCTGCCGGAACTCTGGGGCTATCTCGGCACCCAGGCCGGCAGCGAAGTCTTCCAACGCGTCACTGAGGGATTCGTGCCCCTCGGGTACCGGCTGCGCACCGGCGAGGAGACCCTCGCCTGGTACCGGGGCCCGTGCGCCCCGGTCCGCACCACCCCGCCGCCCGCGACCGGCCGCACCCCCTGGGCCAGCGCTGACGCCGCGCTCATCTACCACGAGGAGTTCGGGGTCTTCGACGCCTCACTGGCCACCGCCTGGCAGGCCGGCCGCTCCCTCGCGCTGGCCGACCGCGCCTTCGCCCAGGCCCTCCACGACTTCCGCAGGCGTGCCCACCAGCTCGCCGACCGGCTTCAGCAGCAGCTGAACAGCGACGCCTTCACCGTCTCCCGAACCGCCGGCCTCACCACTGACGCCCGGGCCCAGGACACCTTCCTCCCGCAACTGTCCACGGCCCTGCTGACCGACCTCAACACCAGCACCGCCATCACCCCGGTCACCACCCCGCCCATCGCACCCGCCACCCTTACGCAGGCCGTCCCGGTGAACCCGGTCCGGGCGGCACAGGATTTCCTGGCCGATCCGCAGGTCCGGGGAGTGATCACCGCGACGTCACAGGAGGATCTGGCGCCCGTGGCCGCTTGGCTCGCCCGGCTGCGCCTGCTCTACGCCCTGCCGTTCAACCTCCTCGTCCCCGACGAGCGCATGCTCCCTCCCGAGAGCCTCCGGTTCTTCCTCCTTGACGAGAACTGGCTCACCGCGCTCACCGACGGCGCCCTCAGCGTCGCCGTCCAGTCCACCCGGGACACCCACCTCAACCAGGTCATGGACGACACCGTCCAGCAGGCCACCCGCGCCGCCGCCCAGACCGTCCGCGCCCAGAAGACCGGCGTCACCACGTCATCGACGCCCTCCGCCGCCGGTGAACCGGTCAGCGGCTTCCTCCTGCGCTCGGCCCTGGTCTCCGGCTGGCCCAACCTCGCCGTCCGCGGCACCCGGACCGACGACAGCCTCCTGCCCCTCCTGCGCATGGACCACCTCGCCCCCGATCTCCTGCTCTGCCTGTTCGACGGAGTGCCGGACACCGTCGAATTCTCCGAGCCTCAGGAGGGCTTCCGGTTCGGCGTGGACGACGACGGGAGACTCCCCCTGCGCCAGCCCACCACCGGCACGCCCAGCAGGCCCATCGGGACACAGCTGCCGGGGACCGGTATGACCCTCGGCAGTCTGCGCGCGGGCGGACACCACGTACTGGACATCACCTCGGCCGTCACGGCGGTCCAGAACGCCCTCGCCGCCGTGAACGCCCCGGTGACCGGGTTCGGGCCCGGTGACTTCGCCCTCCAGATGGTCAAGTCCCCCGAGGCCGTCCGGTTCACCAGCCAGGCGAGCTGACCCTTCCGCTCTTCCCGACGGACAAGGACACCCCCTTATGGCCGCCCCGCCGCCGCTCGCCGTACCCCTCCACCTGGACGTCCTGGTGGCAAACGAGGGCCTGCTCGGCCGCGACGACTTCCGCTGGTGGCAGTTCAACTACCAGGCACTCAACCACTGGCACAGCCCCCAGCCCACCGCGTTCGACCGCTCCGAGGGCGGCCCCGGGGAAGGAGTCCACCTGAGCTGGACCCTCCCCGACGCACTGCGCCACGCACCCGCCGACCAGCCTCAGGGCACCTACCCGCTGGTACCCAACCGGTGGCTGATCGTCCGGATGTACGGCACCACTAACCGCGGCGCGGCGGCGTGGGTCCTGGAGAGCGACTGCCCCCTCACCCCCAAGGCGCCCGCCGGCGCCGACCCCGGCCGCACCAGCCAGTACCTGGCCGACCCCGCCCTGATCACCGCGTGGAAAGCCTCCCGTGACGATGTCCGGAAGGCCGTCACTCTGGACGAGAACGCCACCACTGTGCAGGTCGCCCGGCTCGGCGTGCCCTTCCCGCTCGACGGGTGGACCGAACGCGCCCCGGCCCAGGACCTGTTCCTCACCGCGATGGCACCGGGCAACCCCCTGTTCACCGGCTATGTCGCCCATCACGCCGGGGTGTTCTCCTTCCACGACCCCCTCAACGGCATCGACAACGACAGCCTCAGCTACTACGTCATCGGCTGGTACTCCGACCCCGCCCATGACATCCTCGCCCCCGCCGCCGGCGACACCGCCGCGTACACGGCCCTGCTGGGCAAGCTCGGCTGGGCCCTGCCCGCCGGAGCGTCCACCACTCCCGCCGGCCGGAGCATCTACCACGCCGCCGCGTTCCACGTCGACTGGCACCGCACCGGCCCCGCCCCCACCGCGGACCCGCTCCAGGCCATCCGCGACAGCGGAGAACTCAACGTCGGCGTCGGCGACACCGCCACCGACGCCTTCACCGCCCTGGTCGCCGAACGCCTTGGCGACCCGGCCCGGGCCCGCCTCCTGCAAGCGTTCCAGTACGAACTGCTGCCCCAGCTCAACGAGGCCAACGGGGACGCCCTCCTCGACCAGGCGATCCGCCGGACCTGGTACGGGCCCAAACCCGGCGGCCACTCCTGGACCATCGTGGAGAACACCTCCCACGGCGCCGCCGGCACCACCCTCACCCCGGCCGAGCAGACCTGGCTCACCCAGCTCAACCAGGACCAGGCCGCACTCGACGAAGCCCTCACCACTCTCAACAGCCTTCAACGAAAGCTCCACACCCTCTGGTTCAAAAAGGGCCACCTGTCCGCGCCCGTGAACACCTGGCCCACCCCGCCCTCTGGCATCACGGACCTCACCGGCTTCCGCGCGCGGCTGGAGACCGAACTCGACCCCGCCCACAGCGGCAGCACCGCCGCCCTGCTCATCGCCCAGTTCGCCACCGTCCAGAACCTGCTCGCCAAGGTGCCACGACCGGACCCGAAGGCCACCGACCCCCAGCAGGCACTGCGACAGGGCATCACCGCCTTCGCCAAGACCAAGAACCTGGACTCCGGCAAGACCCTCAAAGCCGTCAACGCACCCCGCTACTGGCAGGGCAACAACCCTGTCGTCGTCCTCTCCGGCGTCCAGCCCCCACCCGCCACCACACCCACCGGCACCCTCACCGTCCGCCCCTACGACACTCTGATCACCGGTGTCTTCCTGCCCGGCACCCAGGATGCCTGGATGACGGGGGACGATCTCCTGGCCGGCGTCGGCAGTGTGGACGCCCTGCCGGACGGTGCCGTGAAGCCACTGTTGCGGGAGTTCCTGCTCCTCGACCCGGCCAACGCGCATTCCCTGGCCCCCCATAGCACCGCAGGCATTCAGGCGAGCCTCACCACCCTCATGACCGATCACCACCCGGACTCCTACAAGGGCACCCTCCCCGCACTGCCCCTCACCAGCTGGCAGCAGCCCTGGACACCGCTGTTCCTGGAGTGGTCCGGCACCTACACCCACATCCCCCTCACCACCGGCACCACCGAGAACTGGACCTTCGACGGCACCGACTACCGTCTCACCGCACCACCACCCGACACGCCCGAACAGCGCACCGTCCAGGGCATCTCACCGCTCAGCCCGCACACCTCCACCCTCTTCCGCACCCGCCTGGACGACTTCGTCCACCAGTACGGCACCACCAGTGACCTCGCCCGCATCGACGACCTGATCAACAAGACCTACGAGTGGAGGTTCCTCGCCCAGGAGCTCACCGGCTTCCACGAGATCCTCGCCCTGCGCGACCCCCGCCCCTTCCGCCGCCCCACACCCGACGACAGACTCGGCACCCTCCCCCTCGCCCCCCTCCTCGGCTACCCCGACCCCGCCACCGCGTCGGCGTACACCCTCCCGGCAGCCGCCCAGGGCCAGGTCGACACCGCACCCCTGCTCCCCGCAGGACCCGCGCTCCCCTTCCACGGCGCCCGGCACGGCGGCTTCCACTTCACCGATCTGCGCCTCTACGACGCCTTCGGCCGCACCCTCGACATCATGGAATCCGGCCCCTCCAGCGGCGTCCTCGACGAAACCAACTTCCCCCTCCAGCTCGACCCCCACCTCACCCCCGACCGGGCCATCGACCCCGCCATCGCCTCCGTCATACAGCTCCCGCCCCGCCTCCTCCAGCACGCCCGCCTCGACATCCGGCTCCTCGACGCCCACGACGACCACAAGGTCTACGGGCACGACGCCGATGTCACCCCCATCTCCGGCTGGATCCTCCCCAACCACCTCGACCACAGCATCCTGCTCTTCGCCCCCGACGGCACCGCCCTCGGCGACTACCGCATCACCACCCAGAGCAACGGCACCCGCACCGGCACCTGGGCCCCGCCCCCGCACAGCCGGCTCACCCTCAACGACGTCCAGACCGCCGCACCCCGCCTCCACTCCATGATCACCTCACCCCATCTGGCCACCGAGGCGGGCTTCAACGCCTTCCTGGACGTCATCGACGCCACCCTGTGGACCACCGACCCGCTCGGCAACCGTGCCGACACCCATCTCTCCATCCTCGTCGGACGCCCTCTCGCCCTCCTGCGCACCCGGCTGCGGTTCCAGTTCGACGGCGACCCGGCCATCGACACCGGCTGGGCCACCACCTTCACCCCCACCTCACCGGACGTCCTCACCCAGCAGTTCGCCATCCGCCTCGGCGATCAGGCCACCCACCAGGACGGCGTCATCGGCTACTTCACCGGCACCGACTACACCACCTTCAACAGCACCGCCGCCCCACCAACCGCCCCCGCACAGCACTACGTACGGGTGACCGGACCCATCGGCCCCGCCGGCAGCACCCCCGGCAACTACCTGCGGCTCACCCCCAAACCCGGCACCCACCAGGACATCACCGTCCTGGCCGACCCCCGCGCCGCCCTCCACGCCCACACCGGCATCCTCCCCGTCACCCGCTACGACATCCCCCAGCAGCCCGTCGAAGCGGCCCTGGCCGCCATGGAGATCACCTTCCGTACCGGACCGCTCCTGACATCCCTCCGGCCCAGCCCGGCTCAGGGCACCACCCCGCCCGCCCACCCGCAGGCCGTCACGCACCTCGCCCCCGCCGAGCAGAACGGCGTCTGGTCCTGGTGGGAGCCCTCCACCAACGGCACCTGGACCGCCTACGACCTCACCAAACCCTCCACCGCCCCCACCGGCGGCCCGCAGGCGAGCACCCTGCGCGAAGGCATGCTCCAGATCACCATCAGCCTGAACACCACATCGCAGACACCCACAACGGGCCACGCCCCCGAACCGGACACACCGACATCGACCCCCCACCCCGGGGCGCAGCCGCCCACGCAGACACCGGGCATCCACCAGCCGCCGGACGGCACACCTCGCTGACCCGCCCACCCCGGACCGGACCCGCCCAGTCCGGCGCAACGGACCGCCCGCCGCGAAGGAGCACCCGATGCCCCCGGACACCACCCTGCTCGCCTACACCGTTTCCCAGGGACTCTTTACCGGCGATCCGCAGGCCGCCCTCGACATCGCCGTCACCGCGAACACCGCCGGCCCCGTGTACTGCGGTCAGATCCTCATCGCGATACCCGTCGGCCCCGGCGGCCCCGGCGTCTTCACCGCACCCCCGACTGCTTCCGTCAGCACCAACACCTGGGCCCCCACAAGCGCCCCCCGCCGCAGCGCGGACCCCTACAGCACCCCCGACACCACCGCCGACTACACCGCGACCATCGTCTACGACGCACTCACCGGCACCACCCAGCCCATCGGCACCGGCCTCACCCTCGGTCTGGAAGGCGCGGTCAACAACACGTTCGGAGACACGGAGATCCAGATCCGGGAAACCTCCGGCACCACCCCCGACCCTGCCACCTTCACGACCAAGGAGACCAAGGTCATGGTCCGTAAAACCCCCGCCGGTTTCTACGTCAGGAACTTCATCGCCACCGATCCGAGCAGCCCCACGGCCCCCCGCACCGACTTCACCAAAGGCGCGGACATCCGACTGCAATGGGAAAGCAACGGCACCAACTTCAAGATCACCACCCCCAGTCGGACCATCGATCTGGGCACCAAGACCGAATACACCCTCAGCGGCGGCGTCAGCCGCGACACCACTCTCATCCTCACCGCGACCTCCACCTCCTCAACCGGCAGCCAGGCCGTCCTCTACGACAAACTCACCCTCACCATCGCCAACCCCGACCTCACACCCACCAGCGTCGACATCACCAGCACACTCGACGTCAAAGGAAGCACCACTCTGGCCGCCGCCACGGCCGCCGCACTCACCGCCACCGGCCCCGTGAAGGTCGGCAGCCTGAGTGCCTCCGGCACCGTGGACGCCATCAGTCTGACCGCGTCCGGCGCCACCATCAGCGGCGATCTGCAAGCACATGACCTCATAGCTGAGAGCGGGCTGACAGCCGCATCCGCCAAGCTCACCAATGTCACAGTGAACGGTTCGACAGGAGTGACCGGGCCGGTATCGCTCTTCGGTCAATCAGAAGTGATATACAGCGGAACCGACAGTGGTGGCGAAGTTTCGGTGACAAAGAATACGGACGGAATCGTCGTGATGGAATTCATGGGAGGGGACCCCACGAGGGACGGTGCAAGCATATCTGTCTACATCCAAGTCGGGGGGAAGGGATTCGCTCTGGGTAGCCCAGAAAACCCACGCGTCATCAGTGTTCCCATTTCGGCCGGAACTCAATGGACTTACCGCGTCGCTCTTTCCGGCTTTAATTATTCCTTGCCGCCAAGCATCACCTGGTACCCCCTGGGACAGAACCAGACGTGAAAGCCCCGACTCGACACCACCAGGACAACGCCAACCCCGGTGAGGCATGGTGTCGCGGCTCTGCTCGGTCACAGGGGGTGTGACAGTGCGGCCGCACCGGCAGATCCGGCCGCGTCCTGCCCCGTGGCGCAATGCCCGTACGCCCTTCAGTGCAGGGCGACCTTGAGCAGCACGATCAGCAGGCCGATCAGCAGATTGGCCGCCCCGGCGATCAGTGCGAGCCGCCTTGTGACGCCCGCCCGGAGTGCGGCGAGGGTCGCCCAGCCGACCTGGCCGGTGATCGCGACGGAGAGGGCCAGCCACAGAGTGCCTTCCGGGCCGAGTCCGAGCAGTGGGCTGAGGGCCACGGCGAGGGCCGGGGGAACCGCCGCCTTGACGATCGGCCACTCCGCGGCGAAGTCCTGCCGGACGATTCTGCCGGTCAGTGCCCCCTCCGCGATCCGTTCCCCGAACAGGCGGGCGAAGACATGGGCGGCCCAGAACACGACTCCGGTGCCGAGCAGCAGCAGTACGAGCTGCAACCGGGGGAACGGCTCCGTCGGGTCCGTGCCGACGACCACTGACGCGGCGAGCAGTGAGCCGTACACGGCGCCCGTGTAGTCGACCCGTGCCGCGGCGGACGGCCGCGGCGCCGGTGGCTCCGGTGCGCCGGTGCTGTCTGTCATGCCTTCAGTGTCGCCACGCGTCCGCCGTCCCGCACGGCCGGGCCGTCCCTCGGTGAGCGGACCGGCGGCCGAGGCGACCGCCCGGTCAGGCCGCGGGGGCGGCCCTGCGCAGGGACAGGGCGAAAGCGCAGCTGGTGATGGTGAGGATGACGATCGGGGGAGGGGGCAGCAGGGGGACGGATATCGCCAGGGCGGCCAGGGAGACGGTGAGGGCGACTCGGCCGAAGGCGGTGCGGTGCTGGACGAGGGCCGGGGAGTGGTGGATGGCGGTGAGGAGCAGGAGGCCGGAGGCGATGATGAAGAGGGCCATGGCGATGCTGAAGCCGTTGAAGAGGTCGAGGACTGTGCGTTCCAGGCCCAGCAGGGTGAAGGCGGGCTCTCGCATGGCGGTGTCGGTTTCACGCTGTCGCGGGGTTTTGGTGAGTGCTGAAACGGCGGAGAGGGCGAGGTGGCCGACGCCCAGGAGGACGAAGCCGTAGGCGCCGACGGTGAAGGGACGGACGGAGTCCGCCCGGGGGAGGGGGCGGGATGTGTACGTGGGGTTCACCGTTGCTCCTTGAAGTCGGCGGGGACGAGAGGCGGCTGCCAGCCGAGGACGGTGTCCAGGGCTCTCAGCGACAGGGCTCGCGGCGTGGCTCGTACGGCCAGGTCGCGGATGGAAGCGGCAAGTGGATGGGAGAGCCGGGCGAGTTGGCCGACGCGCCGGGAGCGTCGGCTGATTCGGGTGGTTCGCCGGTGTCTGGCCTTCGTGTAGGCGGCCAGCGCGGCGGGTGTGTCGTGGATGGAGGCGAGGAGGTGCGCCGCGACGACGGCGTCCTCGATGGCCTGGCAGCCGCCTTGGCCCAGGTTGGGGGTCATCGCGTGGGCGGCGTCGCCGAGCAGGGCCACTCCGCGGGTGTGGAACCGGGGCGGAGGGGAGGCCAGTTCGTGAAAATGGTGGTGGAGCAGGTCGACCGGGTCCGGGGCTCTCCTGCTCAGCCGGTCCAGCAGCGCGGGTATGGGATCGTGCCAGGCGCCGAAGCGCCGGATCAGCTCGGCGTGGTGGTCGGCGGGCCTTGTGCCGGGGCCGGAGACGGCGGTGGCGTAGACGTAGATACGGCCGTCGGCGAGTGGGACGATGCCGAACCGCTCGCCTCGCCCCCAGGTTTCGGCGGCCCGCTGGGCAGGCAGGCCCGCGCCGGGCAGCACCGCTCGCCAGCCGGCTTCACCGGCGTGACGCAGCCCGCCGTGACCGGGGAAGAGCTGTTCGCGGAGCGCGCTGCGGATGCCGTCGGCGGCCAGTACGACGTCGGCGCGCAGGTCGCCCGCCGACGTACGCACGGACACGCCGTCCCCCGAGTCGTCCACGCCGGTCACCGATACGCCGAGGCGCAGGGCGTCGGACGGCAGGGCGGCCGCGAGGGTGTCGATCAGGAAGCCGCGGTGCACGGCGCGCGCGGCCGTTCCGTGGCGGGCGGACAGCGCGCCGCTGTCGGACCGGCTCAGCCAGGTGCCGTCGGGTGTGCGCAGCCCGATCGGGCCGGGCAGGGCTTCGCCGACCCGCAGGCCGGGGCCCAGGCCGATCGAGTCCAGGGCGCGCAGCGCGTTCGGGGCGAGCACGATGCCCGCGCCGATGCCCGTGAGTACGGAGGCCCGTTCGCAGACGGTGACGCGCCAGCCGCGGCGGCTCAGGGCCACCGCGGCGGTCAGGCCCCCGATTCCGCCTCCGGCCACGACGGCATGACGAACACCCATGTCGACCACCCCCCTCTGTCTCTACATCTGTAGAGGTCGATGAGTCGCACTCTACATCTGTAGAGTGCGGGGATGTCCATCTCCGACCGCCGAAACCTGATCGCCGACGCCGCCATCGGCACCGTGGCCGCCGCCGGGCTGCGCGGGCTGACCCATCGCGCGGTCGACGCCGCCGCAGGGCTGCCGGCCGGCAGCACGTCGTACTACTTCCGCACCCGCAGTGCTCTCATCAGCGCCTGCTATCTCCGCCTGGCCGAACTCTCGGTCGCCGACGCGGACCGCTGGGAAGCGGACCGCGGCCGTCTCGACCCGGACTCCGCCGCGGAAGGGATGGCCGCGCTGCTGCACCACTGGCTGACGGCGGCGCGCGACCGCCAGCTCGCCCGCTTCGAACTCAGCCTGGAAGCGACCCGCCGGCCGGAGCTGCGTGCCGATCTTCAGGCCGCCGACCTCGCCGTCCGGGCCAGGGCCGCCGATGTGCTGGCGGCGCTCGGGGCTCCCCGCCCGGCGTCCGCGGCGGATCTGTTCGTCGCCTGGACCGACGGGCTGCTGTACGACCGGCTCGTCGGCGCACCGGCCGCGACCCGACCGCCGCCCGACGCGGCCGAGCTGACCGCCGTGGTCCGGCGGATGCTCGAAGCCGCGCTTTCCGCCTGACGCCCGCTGTCTCGCGGCGGGCCCCACCGCGCCGCCCTCAAGCCCCGCCCCCCCGCACCGTCAGGCCGAAGCCGCAGCGGAACTCCACCCGCCGTACGGACTCCCGTCGCATTCCGCGGGTGCGGCAATTTCTCGTGAGGGAGTGCTCCGGGCGGTTCCTGCGGATGCGGTCCGGTGTCTGCCGGTGGCGGAAAGCGGCTGGTCCGAGGGGCCGGTCGGCACGGGCGAGATCATGAACCCGCGGCGGCGCTGACGCCCGGGCCCGTGCTCCGTACTGCCCGGTGTCGGGCGTGTGTCGACGGACCATCAGTAAAAAACCCCAGTTCACCTGGGGTTTTTTGCATTCCCGGGGGCTGTGCGCCCCGAGGTCCGGGAAGGGCCGCCGGCGAGATCGGGGCGGGTGGGGCAGGCGCGGAATACCCGTGGGGGGTATATTGCTGTCCGCGAGGAGAGATACCCCCCTCCGGTATAGGAGATAGCTATGTCAACCCCACCCGCCGCTCCCAGCCCACGCCGCTGGACGGCGCTTGTTCTTATAGCCCTGGCCCAGTTCACGGTCATCATGGACACGTCCATCATTGGGGTGGCTCTCCCCAAGATGCAGGTTGACCTGGGCTTTTCCCCGGAGGGGCTGTCCTGGGTCTTCAATGCCTATGTCATCGCCTTCGGCGGGCTGCTGCTGCTCGGCGGGCGGCTGTCCGATCTGTTCGGAGCCAAGCGGATCTTCAGCGCCGGCTGGGTCGTGATGGCCGGGGGATCCCTGGTCGCCGGTCTCGCGTCCGAGGTCTGGGTCGAACTGACCGGCCGTGCCCTGCAGGGCGTCGGCGCCGCGCTGATCGCCCCGGCCGCCCTGACCCTGCTGATGATGCTCTTCGGCTCCCGCCCCAAGGAGCTGACCAAGGCGCTGGCCCTGTACGGCGCGGCGGCCCCGGCGGGAGGCACCGCGGGAGTCTTCCTCGGTGGTGTCATCACCGAATACGCAAGCTGGCCCTGGGTGTTCTACATCAACATCCCGATCGCCCTGGTCGTGCTGGCCCTGGTCCCGTCCGTCATGCCCTCGGCCCCGGTCCGCCGAGGCTCCGTCGACCTCGCGGGAGCGGCCACCGTCACCCTGGGGCTGGCCACCGCCGTCTACGCCATCGTCCGCGCCCCCGAAACCGGCTGGGGCTCGGCGCGGACCTGGCTCGTGCTGCTGGCCGGCGTGGCCCTGATCGCCGCGTTCGTCGCCATCCAGTCCAAGCGCCGCGAGCCGCTGATGCGGCTGGGCATCTGGCGGGCCCCCAACCTGGCCGGAGCGAACATCGCGCAGCTGCTGATGGCCGCCGCGTGGATCCCGATGTGGTTCTTCCTCAACCTCTACCTCCAGCAGGTCCTGGGACTGGGCGCGTTCGCCTCCGGCGCGGCCCTGCTGCCCATGACGGTCGCCATCATGATCATGATGATCGTCCTGGCGCCCCGTCTGATGGCCCGCTTCGGGACCAAGCCGCTGATCGTCACCGGCCTGCTGGCCCTCGCCGCCGGCATGCTGTGGCTGTCCTTCGCCCGGGCCGACGGCACCTTCTGGGTCGACGTCCTGCCCGCCTCCCTGCTCGCCGCGGCCGGCATGTCGCTCGCGTTCATCCCCTCCCTCGGCACCGCGCTGTCCAGCGCCCGCCCCGAGGAAGGCGGCCTGGCCTCCGGCATCGTCAACACCAGCTACCAGGTCGGCTCCGCCCTCGGACTGGCCGCCATGACGGCCGTGTCCGCCGCGTACGGCGCCACTGAGATCGGCGACCCCGACGCGCTCACCAACGGCTTCTCCGCCGCCTTCCTCGGCGCGGCCGCCCTCGCCGCCGTCGGCGCACTCGCGTCACTGCTCACCCTCCGCACCGCCCCCGCGCACAGCCACAAGCGGCCCGCCAAGGCGAACGCGGCCTGACAGCACCGGCACCATCGCGCGCCCGCGCTCGCACAACGCATGTGCTGCTGTGCCGCCCGACAGGGGAGAGAACCCTGCCGGGCGGCACAGGGCGTTCAGCGGACCGCCGCCCGGATACGGGGCCGGAGGCCGGCACGGCACAATGGGCCGGTGCAGCACATTCTCCGGGGACTCGCGGTCAATCCGGCCCTTCCGCCCGAACTCGTGGACCGACTGATCGCCGTCGCGGACGCGGACCTCGCCGACAGCCTCGCCGGCCGCGAGGAGTTGAGCCACGCCCAGGCACGCGCCCTGGCCGCCCGCGACGAGGATCTCGCCGTACGACTCGCTCACGAGGGACGGCTCACCGCCGCCGACATCGACCCGACAGCCCGGCCGCTCGCCGCGCTCGCGCTCCTCGACCGGGGCGAGGGCCCTTTGGAGTGGGCCCGGTCGTTCGCCGGGTCCCCGGTCGTCGAGCACCGCGAGAAGCTGGCGGCCTGTCCCGGGCTCCCGGACGATGTGGTGACCGCGCTCGCCGCGGATCCGGACATCGCTGTCGTCGCGGAACTCGCCCTGTGGGCGGGCCCCGAGCAGGCGGACCGTCTCGCCCGCCACCCGCACGCCGAGGTCCGCAGCGCTGCCGCCGCCAACGAGAACACACCTCCGGCCGCCCTCGCGGCGCTGCTCACCGGTGAGGGGATGCCGCCCGCCCGGCACTGCCTCGTCTGCGACCGTGAGCCGATCCCCTTCGTCCACGATCCGCACTGCCCCCGGCGGGACTGCTCCCTGCCGGGCGGCGCGGCCTGCGACGGCACCCACCAGTCCACCGTCCACACCACGCACATACGGGCGCTCGCCAACCCGGCCACGCCCGCCGAGGCCGCCGCCCGCTTCGCGGACCATCCGTCGACGCTGCTGCGCTGGATGCTCGCGGCCCGCCCCGATCTGCCGCCCGCGCTCGGCGAGCGGCTCGCGGACGACCCCTCTCCCGGGGTACGGGCCGACCTCGCCGCGAACCCCGCCATCGGCGAGCCGCTGATGCGGCGACTGGCCGCGAGCGGCGACCGCGAGGTGCGCCGCGCCCTCGCCCGCCATCCCCGGGTGCCGCTCGACCTGCTCGCCGAACTCGCCGACGCCGACGCCGCCGGATCCGGCTCCGGGGCCGAGCCGCCGCCCCGGATCGCCGCCGCCCCGCCCGCCGAACTCCGGGAACCGGCCCGGTCGTCCCGTCCCGGGCCGCGCCGGCTGCTGGCCAGGCGACGCGATCTGCCCGCCGGGACACGGGACGCGCTCGCCGCCGACCCCGACGCGAAGGTCGCGGCCGCCATCGCGTCCCACCCTGGACTCTCCGAGGACCGGCTGCGTTCCCTGCTCCACCGGCACGGAGCCCGGGTCGCCGCCGGGGTCGCGGCCAACCCGGACACCCCACCCGCCCTGCTGGAGGAGCTGGCCCGATGGGAACCCCGGGCCCGCCGGGCGCTCCTGGCCGCCGCCCGGCACCCCTCACTGCCGCCGCGGACCGTGACCGTGCTCCTCGCCGACGACGACCACGAGGTCGCGGAGGCCGCCGCGGCCCACCCCGGGCTGCCGCCCGCCGTCATGGCGGAACTCGTCACGAATCGCGTCGCGGATCACCTCTCGCCGACCCGCCCGTCCTGAGCCGGACCGGCGGCGGCAGGCCCCAGGACCGGGCCCAGCCCCAGGTCCGGACCCGTTGTCAGACCCGGCTGCTAAAAATCTGTCATGGAGACACCGACACTCACCCCGGCCGCCCTGGAGTCGTTCATCGTCCGGGCCAAGTCCGCCACCTACGTGGGCGGTGCGGGCAAGATCGCCCCCGTCCGCACCGCGTCGCACGACCTGGAGTACCAGGAGGACGATCTGGTCTACCGGGACAGCTACTTCGGCGGTACGGACTTCCTCGGTCAGGAGACGGTGCACCTGACGGGCCGACCGGTCTGGGGCATGAACTACTACGGCTACCTCCTCACCGAGGGCATAGACGCCTTCACCGCGGGCGAGACCATCAAGACGGCACTGACCGCGCTCTACGCGGAGGGCCGCTTCCTCGGCGGATTCCGCCACACGGTCGGCGAACTGACCTATGCCGACGAGACCGTGGGCGAGGTGAACCGCTTCCGGGGCGTCGAACACATCGCCACCGCCGACGGCACCCGGGTGTACGAACTGCGCTACCACGGCGGACGGATCCTCGACTGATCCCCGGTCCCGGAGCGGCACCGGCCGGGGGTGCCCCGCGCGCGGCGGAGCACCCCGTGGTCGTGACCGTGGTCGTGGTGGCGGTCAGGCAGGGCCGTCGCGGTCGGAGGTGAGGGCGGCCAGGCCGACCAGGTCGTCGGCCTGGGCGTCGGGGACGTCCTGGTCGAAGCGGGAGAGGGTGCGGAGGCGGAGGGAGATCGCGCCGAGGAGGAGGATGGCGGTGCCGAGGAGCAGGTAGAGCAGGCCGATGCCGCGGCCGGGGCCTGTTTCCAGGAGGAGGCCGAGGGTGTCGGCGAGGCCGCCGTCATCGGTCATCAGGGGTTCCAGGAACCGGCTGCCGAGGGGGGCGATGAGCAGGTAGCCGATGGGGAGGGTGGACCAGGCGACCAGTTGATTGAGGGCCATGACGCGGCCGTGGAACCTTTGGGGGACCTTGACTTGGACGATCGTCAGGTAGATGCCGTTGAGGAGGGAGAGGGAGGCGGACATGCCGAACACTCCGGCGCCGACGACGAGCAGATCCGGGCGCAACCCGGTCAGCAGACAGAACAGGGCCAGTACGGGCACCACGAGCAGCATGCCGCGCATTCGGCGGCGGCGCGGCCCGCCCCAGACGCCCATCGCGAGGCCGCCGACCACCGCGCCGACGCCGCCGGCCAGGGAGACCGTGGCGACGGAGCCGAGGCTGGAGAAGCCGAGGACGAGGGGCGGCACGAGCTGGAAGAGCACCGGCAGGAACAGATTGAGCACGGCGAAGAAGATCAGCATGGCCCGGAACCCGGGCTGCCCGACGACCATGCGGAAGCCGGCCACGATCTCCTGCCGGAGGGTCTCCCGCCGCCGGGAGGGCAGGGTGCGGGGGAAGCGCACGATCAGCAGGACCGCGGCGGCGATCGTATAGCTGATCACGTCAAGGAGCAGCACCCCGCCCAGACCGATCGCGGCCAGCATGCCGACCGCCGCCAGGGGGGCGACCACCTGGGCGATACCGCCCGAGACCTGGACGGCGCCGTTGGCGTGGCCGAGGAAACGCTTGGGCACCAGCTGGGGGATGGCGGACTGGAAGGCGAGCCGCTGTCCGGTGAGCGACACGGAGAGGATCGCCATGAGCACCCCGACATGCCAGGGCCGCAGATCCCCGAACGCGTACAACAGTGCGAGAACGGCCTCCGAGGTGCCGCAGACGGCGGTCGAGACCAGCATCACCCGCCGCCGGTCGATCCGGTCGACGAGCCCGCCGAGCACCGGTGCCGCGAGCAGCCCCGGCACGATGCCGAGTACGGCGAAGAGACCGAACCAGGCGACGGAGTCGGTCGTGAGGTAGATCCACAGCGGCAGGGCGAACTCGGTCAGCGCCGAACCGGTCTGCGACACCATCTGCGAGGCGGCCACCGCGACGAACCGCCGGGTGTCGCGGCGGGTGCGCGGCGCGGCGGCGGCGGGCTCCCGCGCGTCGGCGGTCTCGCGGTGGACGCCGTCCAGCCACCAGGTCGCGCGCTCCGGCCGCCGCTCCCGGGACAGTTCGGCGGCGTCGCCGCCGATGACCGCCGGATGGACGGCGGTGACGATCTCCGCCAGCTCGGCGGCCCGGTGCTTCAGGAAGTAGTGGCCGCCCTCGTCGAGCACCGCCACGGCGGTGGTGGTACCGAGGAAGCCCCACTCGCGGAACCGCTCGCGGTGGAAGTCGGTCCCCGGGTCGGCCGAACCGATCACCGAGATCACCGGAGTCGCCAGCCCGTCGGCGGGCCGCGCCAGCCGTTCGGTGAAGTACGCCTCGGCGGCCCGCGAGTCCTCGCGGACATTGCGGACGATGGTGGTCAACTGCTCCGGCTCCAGCCCCTCCAGATCCGCCCCCATCGAGCGGAGCCAGTTCAGATGGAGCCGTCCGCTGCGCCGCCGGTCGAGCACGGAGAAACGGGAGAGCAGCCCGAGCAGACCCTCGGTCGGCCGGGCGAAGGGGAAGATCCCGCCCAGATAGACGGCGGTCGGCTCACGCCCCGCCGCGGCCAGCCGCCGGGCCAGCTCGACGGCGAGCGCCGCGCCCACCCCGCAGTGCCCGTACACGGCGACGGGCCCCTCGACCCCGGCCAGCACCTCCTCGGCGCAGCGCCGGGCGACCTCCTCCAGCGGCAGCGACTCCTCGGACATCCCGAGGTCGTGCCCGGGAACGGCGACGGCGTGCAGCGCCACCCCGGCCGGCAGGGCATCGGCGAGCGGCTGGTAGACCACCGCGCTGCCGCCGCCGTACGGCAGACAGACCAGGGAGAGCCGGGTCGTGGCGGCGGGCCGGCGAGGGGTCAGCTCATGGAGCAGCTTCCGGGGGCCGCGCTCCTGCTCGGACCGGCCCGCGAGGGCGGCGAGCGCGGCCGGGGTGCGTTCCTGGAAGACGTCCATGAGGGTGATCCGGGCCTCGGGGCCGAGCAGCCGGCGCAGAGCGGCCACCATCCGGATGGCGAGCAGGGAGTGGCCGCCGAGGTCGAAGAAGTCGTCGTGCGCGCCGACGCGTTCCAGGCCGAGCAGTTCGGCCCAGAGCCCGGCGACGATCTCCTCGGCGGCGTCGCGCGGCGCGACGTACTCGGTCCCCTCCGGGGAACCGGTGGCACCGGGCTCGGGCAGGGCGCGCCGGTCGACCTTGCCGTGCGCCTGGCGGGGCAGTTCGGGGAGGATCACGAAGCGGGACGGGACGAGATAGTCCGGCAGGCTCTCCGCGAGCAGTCGGCGCAGCTCGGCGGCGGCCGGGGGCGGCGCGGTGTCCTCGGCGGGCACCAGATAGCCGACCAGGGTGAGTTCCCCGGCCGGGCCGCGCGCGGCGGCGACGGCCTGGGCGACCCCGGGCAGCCTGGCGAGATGGGCCTCCACCTCGCCGAGTTCGACGCGATAGCCGCGGATCTTGACCTGGTCGTCGCCCCGGCCGAGGAACTCCACGGTGCCGTCGGCCCGGTGACGGGCGAGATCACCGGTGCGGTACATCCGGGCGGCGGTCCCGGTGGTCCCGGCGGTCCCGGTGCCATCGGTGGCACCGGCTGTGCCGGTGGTGTCCGCGAAGGGGTCGGTACGGAAGCGTTCCGCCGTCAGCTCCGGCAGGCCGAGGTAGCCGCGGGCCAGCCGGTCACCGCCGATCCACAGCTCACCGGGAACCCCGGCGGGCACCGGCGACCGATGCGCGTCGAGCAGATAGACCCGGGCGCCCGGCAGCGGACGGCCGATGGGGGTGGTGGGCCCGTCGGCGGGCACGTCCGGGTCGATCAGCAGGGTGGTGACGCCGACGGTGGCCTCGGTCGGGCCGTAGTGGTTGATCACCCGGCAGCCGGTGCGGGCACCGGCCGCCGCGAGCCGGCGGCTCCACTCCCAGCCGGACGCCTCCCCGCCGAGGATCAGCAGCCGGCGCGGCAGCAGCACCGCCGGATCCTCCACCTCGGCGCTGAGCGCGGCCAGATGGGAGGGCGTGAGCTTGACGCAGTCGACGGAGTGCTCGGACAGGTACGCCGCCAGCTCGGTGCCGCCGGTGCGCGGAGCCAGCAGATGCAGCCGGCCGCCGGTGGTGAGCGAGAGATAGAGGGTGGTCAGACCGAAGTCGAAGGCCAGCGACTGGAGCAGCGCGTACCGGGCGCCGTCCGGCAGCCCCGCCTCGGCGAACCGCTGCCGCACCCCCGCGAGATAGATGAGCACCTGGCGGTGCTGCACGGCCACCCCCTTGGGGGTGCCGGTGGAGCCCGACGTATAGATCACATACGCGAGATCGTCCGGGCCCGCGCCGCTCTCCGGCGGGGTGTCGGGCGCGGTGGCGAGTCGCTCGCCCGCTTCCTCCAGCAGCAGTACGGGGGCGTCCGAGCCGGTCAGCAGGGCGCGATGGGCACCGGTGGAGACCAGCACCACCGGCGCGGAATCGGTGAGCATGTGCCCGAGGCGCTCGCGCGGCTGCTCCGGGTCGAGCGGAACGTACGCGGCGCCCGACTTGAGCACCGCGAGCAGGGCGACGGCCTGGTCCAGGCCCTGGTCCAGACAGACGCCGACCAGGGCGTCCGGACCGGCTCCGGCGGCGCGCAGCAGATGGGCCAGACGGTTGGCGCGCCGGTCGAGCCCGGCGTAGGACAGCGACTCGCCCTCGTGCACCAGGGCGATCGCGTCCGGGGTGCGGGCGGCCTGCGCGGTGACCGCCTCGGCGAGGGTGTCCGCCGACGGCAGCGCGGTGCCCGAGTCGTTCCACTCGTACAGCACACGACGGCGCTCGCCGGGGCCGAGCAGATCCAGCGTGTCGACCGGGGCGTACGGATCGGCGGCGGCCGCGCCGAGCAGCCGCTGCCAGTGCCCGGCCAGCCGGGCGACGGTGGCGGCGTCCCACAGATCGGTTCGGTAGGTGATGAAGGCGTCGAGGCCGCCGTCGGTCTCGGTGCAGTACAGACCGAGATCGAGATGGACCCCGCTGCCCTCGAAGGGGAAAGTCCGCCACTCCGGTTCGCGGGGGCGGAACTCCTGGGCGCGGTGGTTCTGGAGCGCGAAGGAGACCTGGAAGAGCGGCGGCCGCGCGATGTCGCGCGGCAGGTCCAGCGCCTCGACCAGCCGCTCGAACGGGGTCTCCTGGTGTTCCTGGGCGCCGAGCGCGGCGGTGCGGACCCGGGCCAGTACGGTCGCGAAATCCGGAGCGGCAGCCTCCGTCTCCGTCCTCGCGTCCTCCGCTCGCGCGCCGAGATCGGCCCGCAGCGGCAGCATCGTGCTGAACAGACCGATCAGACCCTCGGTATCCTCCGCCCCGCGCCCCGCGAACGGGGTGCCGATCGCGAAGTCCCGCTGCCCGGACCAGCGGCCCAGCACCACCTGGAAGCCGGCCAGCAGGGTCATGTAGAGGGTGGTGTTCCGGGCGCGGGACAGCGCGCGGACGGCCCGGTACGTCTCCGGGTCGAGCCGGAAGTCGTACGTCCCGCCGCCCGGCCCCGGCAGCGCGGGGCGCGACCGGTCGGTGGGCAGGTCCAGCGGGGGCACCCCGGCCATGGCGTCGCACCAGTACCGCAGATCGGCGGCGGCGCGCGGACGCTCCTGGCGCTCGCGCTGCCAGTGCGCGAAGTCGCCGTAGCCGATGGGCAGCGGGGGCGGGACCGGCCGCCCCCCGGCGGCCAGTTCCTGGTAGCCGGAGAGCAGTTCGTCCAGCAGCACCCCGGCGGACCAGCCGTCGCCGACCAGATGGTGCTGGCAGATCACCAGAACGTGGTCCTCCGCGTCCAGCCGCAGCAGCAGGGCACGCAGCAGCGGCCCCTCCGCCACATCGAACGGCCGGCCGACCTCGGCCTCGACCGCCGCGCGGGCGGCGGCCTCCCGCTCCTCGGCGGGCAGACCGGTCAGCTCGCGCAGCTCCCAGGGCACGGTGAAACCGGCGGCCGGGGCGGTGCGCACCAGGGGAGCGCCGTCCTCGTCGGCGGGGAAGGAGGCGCGCAGGGTGTCGTGCCGTACGGCGACCAGCCGCAGCGCCTCGGCCAGCGGCTCGGGCCGCAGCGGGCCGAGCAGCCGGCCGGCGATGGGCAGGACGTACGCGGCGGTGCCGGGGGTCAGCTGTTCGACGAACCAGAGCCGTTCCTGCGCGAGCGAGAGCGGTACGGGCGCACCGGGCGGCAGCGGGGGGATCTCGGCCGTCCGGCCGGTGGCGCGCCCGCCGTCCGCCGTGCGCCGGGCCAGCTTGCGGGCGAGCAGCGCGCGCTGCTCGTCGGTGAGCGGGGTACGCGTCCGACGGGCGGTGGCAGCGGCGGGTGCGGGTGCGGGTGCGGGGGGTGACGGGCGGTCCATCAGTTCTCCTCCGTCAGCAGTTCGAGGGTGACGGCGTCCGCCACGGCGGCCACGGTGGGATCCTCGTAGAACACCTGGAGGGGCACCTCCGCACCGAGGCGCCGCCGGATCCGCGCCGCGACCTGGGTGATCGTCAGCGAGTGCGCCCCGAGGTCGAACAGGTCGTCGTACAGGCCGACGGAGGGCAGGCCGAGCACCTCGCACCAGATGGCGGCCACCTCGGTGGTCACCTCGTCCCACGGCTCGTCCGCCGTCCCGTCCGAGGGCTCTCCGAGGCCCGGGGTCTCGGGGGCGCGGACCGGTTCCGGCAGGGCCCGCCGGTCGGTCTTGCCGTTCGGAGTCAGCGGCAGCGCGGGCAGCGCGTGGAAGATCCCCGGAATCATCACCTCCGGCAGTGTCGGAGCGAGATGGGCCCGCAGCTCGGCGGCGGTGGGCGGCACGGGCACTCCGGCCCGCCAGACCGGATACGCGGCGAGCGTCTGCCCGCCCGGGTCGTCGGCCGAGCCGCGCACGGCCACGGCGGCGGCGGCCACGGCGGGGTGCTCCTGGAGCCGGGCCTCGATCTCGCCCAGCTCGATCCGGTGCCCGCGCAGCTTGACCTGGTCGTCGAGCCGCCCCAGGCAGTCCAGTGCGCCGTCGGGGCGGAGCCGGGCGAGGTCGCCGGTCCGGTAGTAGCGCGATCCGGTGCCCGGGTCGGTGACAAAACGCTCGGCGGTGAGTTCCGGGCGGCCCCGGTAGCCCCGGGCCAGCCCCGCGCCGCCGATGGCCAGCTCACCCGTGACACCGTGCGGTACGGGGAGCCCGTCCGGGCCCAGGACCAGCACGGCGGTGCCCGCGATCGGCCGGCCGACGGTCACCTCGTCCGGTACGGGGGGCAGTTCGGCGGCGGTGGACCAGATGGTGGTCTCGGTCGGCCCGTAGACGTTCCACAGCCGCCCGACCCGCTCGCGCAGCCGCCGGGCGAGCGGCGGCGGCAGGGCCTCGCCACCGCTGAGCGCGGTGAGCGCGGGAGCGGTCAGCCCGGCGTCCAGCATGAGCCGCCAGCCGGACGGGGTGGCCTGGAGATGGGTGACGGCATGCCGCTCGACCAGCGCGGTCAGCGCGCGCCCGTCCCGGGCCTCGGCCTCGTCGGCGATCACCACCCGGCCGCCGGTGATCAGCGGAAGCAGCAGTTCCAGGGCCGAGATGTCGAACGAGAGAGAGGTGACGGCCAGCCACACGTCTTCCGGCCCGGCGTCCAGCCGGTCGCGGAAGGCGAGCAGCAGATGGGCCAGGGCGCTGTGCGGCACCTCGACACCCTTGGGACGGCCCGTGGAGCCCGAGGTGTAGATCAGATAGGCGAGATCGTCCGGTGCCACGGCGGGCAGCGGGGCCGGTGTCGCGGCCCCGGCGGCCGGTACGGAGCCGAACAGGCCGTCCAGCAGCAGTGTCCGCCCGTGCCCGGCGACGCGGTCGGCGGTCCCGCGCTGGGCCAGCGCCACGGGCGCCCCGGCGTCGGCGAGCACGAACGCGATCCGCTCCGCCGGATATCCGGGGTCGACCGGCAGATGGACACCGCCGGCCAGGCTCACGGCGAGCACGGCGGCCAGCATCTCCGGCGAGCGCTCGGCGCAGACGGCCACCACCGTGCCGGGGGTGACCCCGGCCCCGACGAGCCGGCCCGCCAGAGAGCGAGCCGCGTCCGCCAGCTCGCCGTAGGTCAGCGACTGTTCGCCCGCCGAGACGGCGACCCGGCCGGTGTGTGCGGCGAAGGCCCCGGCCAGCAGCGAGGGCAGGGTCGCGCCCTCGGCGTCGGCGGCGGGGGCGGGCCCGCACAGCGGCGCCCGCTCCGCGTCGTCCAGCAGCGGAAGATCACCGAGCGCGGTGCCCGGCGCGGCGGCCACCGAGGCGAGCAGACGGCGCAGATGAACGCCGATCCGCTCGGCCCGCTCGGACGTCAGCAGCTCCGTCCGGTGCATCAGCAGGACGCCGAGCCGGTCCGGGCCGTCCACCAGATGCACCCGCAGCGCGCCGCGCGCGGTGCCGGGGAAGAGCACCCAGTCGATGCCGGTGCGCAGCCCGGCGAACTTCACCGGGGCGATACGGCGGCGGTACGTCAGGGAGACCGGGGCCAGTGTCACCCCCGGCCGCACCCGGGCGGCGCGGGCCAGCGGCACCCGGCGGTGCGGATATCCGGCGCGCAGCTCCGCGCGCACCGCGCGGGCGAACTCGCCGAACGGCGTCCTCGCCCCCGGGGAGGTCACCACGGGCAGCTCGTTGACATGGACGCCGATCCCGGCGGTGTCGCCCGGGGCGCGGGTGCCGAGGTCGACGGCGACGGCCGGGCGCTCATTGCCGTACCGCAGCAGCAGGGTGTGCAGGGCCGCCAGCACCAGTTCGAAGAAGGTGACGCCGATCTTCTCGGCGGTGACGGCCAGTTCGGCGCGGAGCGCCGGATCCAGGTCGAAGCCGACGGCCGCACCGGGACCGACGCCGTCCGGGGAGCCGGACAGTCCGGGCAGCAGCACCCCGGCCGTGGGCAGCGGCCGGTCCGCCCAGTGGGCGCTCGCCGCGGCCAGCGCCTCCGGGCCGGTGTCGGCGGTGTCGTACGCCGTCGGCGGGGCGAGGGGCTCGGGGGCCGGGCCCCTGCCGGCGCGGTGGGCGTAGCACTGTGCGAGATCGCGCAGGAGGACATCGGTGGAGGTGCCGTCGAAGACGATGTGGTGCACCACCACCAGCAGGGTGGCGTGTGTCCCGTCGGTGCGCAGCAGGGTGAACCGGGCCGGCGGCCCGGCGGCGAGATCGAACGGCTCCGCGCACAGCTCGGTCAGGTCGGCCGCCGGTCCGCGTACCGTCAGCTCCGGTATCGGGCCGGGGGAGAGCACGGGCACACCGTGCTCCTCCCGGACGGTCAGGGACAGCGCGGGATGCCGGGCCGCCAGATCGGCGCAGGCGGCGGTCAGCGCCGCCTCGTCCAGGGCTCCTTCGAAGTGCACGGCGAACGGCATGTGGTGGACGGAGCCGAGCGGGGCGAGCCGCTCGTTGACCCAGATGCCCTGCTGGGCAGGGCCGGCGGGAATGCTGATCACAGGGGTTCCTCAGTCTGTCCGGCGTCGATACGGATGGGGGGAGGTGAGGGCGGTGCGGGCAGGGCGTCCGGGCATGGGGCATGGCGGCCCGGCGGGGCCGTGCGGGGGATCGGCGGGATCGGCGAGACCGGCGAGGATGGGCCGGGGAAGGTGCGGTACGGCCGGGTCGGGCCGGGGAACGCGGGGCGCGGCTGGTCCGGCCGGGCCGGGTTCGGCCGGCGCGGTGGACGGGGAAGGCGGGAAGGGCGGGGAAGGCGGGGGAGCGCGGGAAGGGCAGGAAGGACGGGGAAGGCGGGGGAGCGCGGGAAGGGCAGGAAGGACGGGGGAGCGCGGGGGAGCGCGGCTCAGTTCGCGGCGGCGGTCAGCGCGGCGCTGAACTCCTCGGCCAGGGAGGCGATGTACTCCTCGTCGAAGGCGAGCGCGTTGAACTGGATCCAGCAGTTCAGACCGGCGTCCGGCTGCTCCACGACGGTCAGCTCGGGCACCCCGAGATCACCGCCGGGCAGCGGCCAGGGCACGGTGGTGCCGCGCGGCAGGACCCAGGGTTCGCAGAGCAGCCCCGGCAGATGGGCCTCGGCGGCCCAGTTCTCGTAGCGCAGCCAGGCGGGGAAGGCCACCACGGACGGTTTGAACTCGGCGTACGGATAGAGCTGGTGGTCGAGTGCTCCGGTGGCGGCCACCCGCACCCGCTCGGCCAGCTCGGCGAAGCCGGGTCCGCCGGAGCAGTCGATCCGCAGCAGCAGCGACTGCACCAGACAGCCGACCGCCCGCTGCGCCTCCGGCCTCGTCCTGCCGGGCACCGGTGTCATCAGCACCAGGTCCGTCCGGCCGCTGCGGGCGGCCAGCACCCCGCTCCACAGGGTGGCGACGGCCATGAAGGGGGTGACGCCGAGCAGCCCGGCCCGCTCCCGCAGCCTCCCGGCGGGACCCGCCGGGACGGTGAAGGGGTGCGCGACGGTGTGCACCCGGTCCACGGCGCGCCGGCCGGGGAAGGGGTCCAGGGCGGACGGAGCGCCGTCGAGCGCGGCGGCGAAGTGCCGGCGTCCGGCCGCCCAGCGGGCGTTGGAGCGCCGGACCAGCTCCTGGTACGGCATGGTCTGCTCGGGCAGCCTGGGGGTGCGGCCGCGCCGCAGGGCGTCGTGGCCCAGCCCGAGTTCGTGCAGCAGAACACCGATCGACCAGCCGTCGGCGACCATGTGATGGACCGCCAGCAGGACGACATGGTCCTCGGGGCCCCGGCTGACCACCAGCAGACGGGCCGTCGGGTCCTCGCCCAGATCGGTGAGCCGGTCGCGCTCGGCGATCAGCAGGGCGTTCACCTCCGCGTCGCTCGCGCCGGGCGCGTCCAGCAGGGTGACACGTGTCCGGGGTCGCTCGTCCAGCACCGTGCGCACCAGACCGGGGACCTCGCCGGGGACCGGTGTGAATCTGGTCCGCAGCGCCGGGTGCCGCCGGACGGTCTCGGTCAGCGCCCGGCCGAGCGCCTCCCCGTCCAGCCGGTCGGTCACCCGGAAGAGCGCGGTGACCGCGCCCACGTCCCGGCCGGACTCCTCGGCCATCCAGTCGAGGAAGTTCTCCTGCTGGCTGGTCAGCGGGACCTCGTGCGGCTGGGCCCGCAGCGCGCGCAGGAAGGGCGGGATCACCATGTCGCTGTCGCTGTCGCTGTCGCTGTCGCTGTCGCTGTCACCGCTGTCCTCGCCGCTGTCGCCGGGCTCGGCGGTCCGCGCCGCCGCCCGCTCCTCCAGCCAGGCCGCCTGCGCCCGCAGCGACGGCCGGCCGAAGACCAGCGCCGAGCCCGCCCCGACGCCGAACCGCTCCGACACGGCCGCCGCCAGCTGGACGGCCCGGAAGGAGTCGCCGCCGAGCGCGAAGAACTCGTCGGCCACGTTCCGTACCGGAGCGCCCAGCACCTCCTGCCACAGCTCCGCGAGCCGCAGCTCGGTCGCGGTGCCGGGCGGCCCGCCGCCGGGGGCCTCCGACGGCGTCCCGGGGGTCTCGAAGAGCGGGCGCAGCTCGTGCTTCAGCACCTTGCCGGTGGCGTTGCGCGGCAGATCGGCGGCGGTCAGGACGCGCACCGGCAGCTCGGCGCGGCTCAGCCGGGTGCTGAGGAACAGCCGCAGCGCGTCGGTGTCCAGGCCGTCGGCCGAGGGCACCACCACGGCGACCGGCACCGAGCCCATCACCGGGTGCGGGACACCGAGCGCCGCCGCGTCCGCGACCCCCGGGTACTCGTGCAGCGCGTCCTCGATCCGCAGGGTGGAGACCTTCAGCGCGCCGGACTTGATGACGTCGCTCTCCCGGTCCACCAGATGCAGATAGCCGTCGGCGTCGAGCCGTCCCAGGTCGCCCATCCGTACCCAGCCGTCGCGGAAGACACCGGCGCCCGCCGCCGGGTCCCCGGCATAGCCGCGCGGCGGTCCCGGCTGGCGCAGCCAGACGTCGCCGACCTCCCCGGCCGGGAGTTCCGCGCCGTCCGCGCCGAGGATCCGCAGATCGCGCGGATCGGCCGGGCGGCCCACCGAGCCGGGGCGCGTCAGATCGACCACCATGGAGATCTGCGCGGGGACGGCCTCCGCCGAGGTGTACACATTGACCACGGTCGCCTTCGGCAGCGCCTCGGTCAGCGCGTGCGCGACGGGTGCGGGCAGCGCGGCGGCGGAGGAGCTGAGCAGCAGCACACTGGACAGGTCGCGGCGCGCGGGCACCTGGGAGTTGAGCAGCTCGATGGCCATCGAGGGCACCAGGAAGACGGTGCCGACCCGCAGCTCCTCGACCGCTTCGCCGAATTCCTCGGCGTCGAAGCGCGGCAGCACCACGGTGCTGGGCGCACCGGTCAGGGCCCCGATCAGCATCATCTGGCCCGCGTTGGTGCCGATGGGGAAGGCGTGCAGGGCATGGCGGGAGTGGGCGTACGGGCGCGGGCGCGGATTGAGGCGCTGGCCCGCCGTCAGATTGGCGTGTGAGGCGACAACGCCCTTGGGCGTACCGGTGGTTCCCGAGGTGCCGATCACCTGGGCGGTGTCACCGGGCGCGGGACGGCAGGGCGGTTCGCCGTCGCCGTACGGGCCGGCCTCGACGTCGGCGAGGAGGTGGTCCGCGAGACCGGGCAGCCCCGGCAGCGCCTGATGCTCCGGCGGCCCCTGGCGCCCCGGCCGCCCCTGGCCCGCCGGGAGTCCGCCGCCGCGAAGTACCGCGACCGCCCCGCAGAGCCCGGCGAGCCGCGCGGCCTCCGGCTCGGCCAGATCGGCGCGCAGCGGCAGCGCCGCCGCCCCCGCGTGGTGGACGGCCAGGAACGCCACCGCGTACTCGTCCCACGCCCGGTCGGTGAAGCGCAGCGCCACCAGATCGCCGGGCCGCACCCCCGCCCTCGCGAGTCCCCGGGCGGCCCGGACCGCCCGCTCGCGCCAGGCGCCGTAGCTGAGCGCCCCGCCGCCGCGCACCTGGACGGCGATGTCGTCGGGTCGGCTCGCGGCCCTGGAGTCCAGCAGGTCGGGGACGGTCAACGGAGTGGGCGAAGCGTTGATGGTGCCCTCCAAGTACGCGTGTGGACCAATGAGTTGACTCGTGAAATCAGGGGCAGAAGAGACGGTCGCGGGCATAGCGCGTGACCCTCCCCCATGGATATGGTCTGGACCATTCGGCGGAGCACGCGAAGAATAGCGCGCCTCTGTCGTACTTGTGTCGCATTGTTGGAGAGTTCATGGAGATTGGTGGACATCGGTCGGGCCGCACCGGCGCCCGACCGCCGTCCACCCCGGTCGGGCGGCACGGCGGCACCCCTCTACAAGGGGGGTAAAACGGTGCGACAGGGGCCCGGTGGCGCGTAGTTGCCGGATTCATGAGAGGCGGAAAAGACCTCTCACGACGACGGCCGCGACGGCCGGCGAAACCCGCCGGGTCCACCGCGCGGCGCTGCCCGGAGGCCCGCCCGTCTCCGTGACCGCGCGCGGCGCACCCGGTCCGGACCCCGTCCCATCAGGCCCTCGGGCGCACCGTGCCGCCCGGACGAGCGAGTAGGAAGTACCCATGCTGTACGCGGGAATCGCCTGGACCGCCGACGGTTACGACGTCGAGGTCATCGACGCCGGAGGAAACCCGGCTGCCGCTCCGGCGCGCTGGGGGGCGGAGCGGCTGCCCGAGCTGACCCGGTGGCTCGTCACGCTCGGACGGGAGTCCGGGCTGCCGTGCGCCGTCGTACTGGAGAGCACCAACGGGCTGGTGGACGGCCTGCTGACGGCGGCCGGGCTCGATGTCCACCGCGCCGACCCCTGGGTGCTCCCCGAGCGGCCCGACTTCGGATCCGTCTCCGCCCGGCTGCTGGCGGAGACGGCCCGGACCGGTCTCGCGTCCCTGTCCCCGCTGACGGCGGCGGGCGGCGGGCAGACCGGCCGGGACGACGACTACCACGACGGGATCCGGCGCAGCGAGGAGATGGAGTCGGCCCTCACCCGGGCGGGCCGCTGCTTCCGGCACGGCCCGAGGGACCGCCAGGAGGTCGCCCTCACCTTCGACGACGGTCCCGATCCCGTCTACACCCGGCAGGTCCTCGACATCCTCGAACGCTACGAGGTGCGGGCCACCTTCTTCTGCGTCGGCCTGCATGTGAACGCGCTCCCCGACGAGGTCCGGCGGATCAGGGAGGCGGGCCACAGCCTGGGCAACCACACCTGGTCGCACCCCTTCCTGCCGGATCTGTCGCCACGTCAGTTCAGACTCCAGATCGAGCGGACCAGCGACGCCTTCGAGCGCTCGGTCGGCGAGACGCCGACGCTGTTCCGGCCGCCGTACGGCTCGCGCACCCCCGAGGCGCTGGGCGAGCTGCTGCCGGACGGGCCCGCTCTGGCGCTCTGGGACGTCGACTCCTGGGACTGGGCCAGGCCGGGACCCGAGAAGATCGCGAAAACCGTCCTGGACCACGCACGGCCCGGGTCCATGATCCTGATGCACGACGGCGGAGGGGACCGCCGGGAGAGTGTGCTGGCCCTGCCCGCGGTGATCGAAGGGCTGCTGGAACGCGGCCTCTCCTTCGTGCCGGCCGACGCCCTGAGATCCGTGGCCATGTGACCCGCGGCGGCGGGGGCCGGCCCGCCCGGGGACAGGGGGCCTGAGTACACCGTGGGACGGGTGCCCGCGCCATGGCGGGTCGGCCGCCCGCTTGGCACTGTGAGAGCCATGACCACACTGAAGACCCGTTCCCGGACCGCCGTCGCGGGCGCGGTGACCGCCCTGCTCGTCGCGGGCGCCACGGCGGCACCCGCCACCGCGTCCGCCGCGCCCGCCCCCGCCACCGCGTCCGCCGTACCCGCGTCCGCCGCGCCCGCCCCCGCCACCGCGTCCGCCGTCGTGGCGGACGAGAGCCACAGGGCCGCACCCCTCACCAGGGCCCGGCTCGCGGCCGAGCTGGAGCGGACCCTGAAGGACGCCGGCTACACCGGCATCGCGGTCGAGGTACGCCATGGACACCGCCGCCTGGCCGCCTCCGCCGGGGAAGCGGTCCTGGGCACCGGCCGGCCCGCCCCGCGCGACGCCGTGTTCCGCGCGGCCAGCGTCACCAAGACCTTCGTCGCCACCGTCGTCCTGCAACTGGCCGCCGAGGGAAGGCTGTCCCTGGACGACACGGTCGAGAGATGGCTGCCCGGAGTGGTCGACGGCAACGGCAACGACGGCCGCCGGATCACGCTGCGCCATCTGCTCCAGCACACCAGCGGCATCTACAACTGGGACCACAGCGAGGTGACCGGCGACACCGCCGAGGACTTCGAACGCACCAGATTCGACCGGTTCACCCCGGAGGAGTCCGTCGCCCACGCGATGCGGCACCGCCCCGACTTCCCGCCCGCGGCGCCCGACGACCCCGCCCCCCGGTGGAACTACTCCAATCCGGGCTATCTGCTCGCCGGCATGATCGTCGAGAAGGCCACCGGACGCCCCTGGGCCGAGGAGGTCGAACGCCGTCTCATCCGCCCCCTGGGCCTGCGCGACACCTACGCCCCCGGCGACGACCCCTATCTGCGCGCACCCCACGCACGCACCTACCACAAGTTCCGCGGCTCCGACCGCTGGACCGACACCACGGTCCGCGACACGACCTCCGCCGGCGCGGCGGGCGCCCTCGTATCCACCCGGCACGATCTCGACCGCTTCTACACCGCGCTGCTCGGCGGCCGGCTCCTGCCCGCCGCGCAGCTCGCCGAGATGCGCCGCACGGTCCCCGTCGGCGGGGTGTACGAGGAGGCGATGCCCGGCCTGCGCTACGGACTCGGGCTGATGCGCCAGCCCCTGAGCTGCGGCGGACACCGATGGGGCCACGGCGGCGACCTCGACGGCGCCACGGTCAGGACCGGGTTCACCGGCGACGGCAGCCGCTCGGTCGTCGTCACCGCCAGCGGCAAGACCGCCGACTTCGCCCAGCTGATGCGCGCGGAGCAGGCCGTCCAGCGGCTCGTGGAGCGCGCCTTGTGCGGCTGACGGGGGGAGCGTCCCGGTCCGCTTCGCGGAGACCGCCCGGCCGCCGATCAGCGCCCGGAAGCCGCCCGGTTGTGGCGAGCCACCGCGGAGAAGGAGAGCTTCGGCTCCCAGTGGTACGGGGAGGCGGGGTCGGTGTGGTCCCGCCTGATCACCTTCACCACGGAGAACGACGCGACGTCCAAATCGTACCGGGGAACGGGGGAGTGCGGGCTGTCCGGGGCGATGAACCCGTAGAGCGACGCTCCGAGGAAACCCTCCCGCTCGAACACCCCGAGCATGTTCGCGATGTGCTCCGCCTGCTCCCGCTCGTCCCGCAGCACATCGCCGACGACCTCGGGCACGGGCCTGTCCCAGTCGACCACGGACCAGCCGTCCCCGCCGCGCTCGGCCGCCCCCCGGAAGGTGCCGCAGCCGAACTCCAGGATCATCACGGGTTTGTTCCAGCGCCGGAAGGGCGCCAGTTCCCTGGTGTGTTCACGCGGGTCACGGTGGTACGTGTAGTAGTCCAGCCCCACGATGTCGAAGAGACTCCAGTCGATCTCCTCCAGCCCCGGGGCGGAACCGTAGGTGATACGCCCGTGGAAGTTCTCACGCGCCACGGCCACCGCCGCACGGACGAATCCGTCGAGCCTTCGCAGGATGGCCGGGTGGTCGAACTGCCCCTCGGTGAGATACCGGATCCGGTCGAGAAACGTCGCGCCCGGCACGATGCCGGGCGCGAAGAGGACGTACTCACAGCCGACGGCGAGAATCACCTCGCTCCGGTACGAGGTCCGCAACCGCTCCGCCAGCCGGGCCGTCCGCGCCAGATGGGCGAGGATCTCCGGCTGAGGATGGTCGAACAGCCGTGGCTGGAGCGTCACCTGGAGACCCCGGCGCAGCGCCTCGCGCGCGCTGAGTTCCAGCCTGCCGAGGTCGGCTCCGCTCACCGTGACCGCGTTGCAGCGGAGCTCCTTGTCGATGGCGCGCAGATCGGTGCGCATCAGGGACGGACTCCACACCTCACGGGTCGTCGTGCCGGGCCCGTAGGCGGTACCGGTGTCGTAGAAGATCCCCCGGTACGTCAGCCCCCGCCCGGCCGCGCCCCGGCTCCCCCCGGAGACCGCGGCCGCGGCCGCCGGCCCGGCCCCCGCCCCCGGCGCGACCGCAGCGAGCAGGCCCAGCGCGGCCGCCCGCCGGAGAAAGGCCGCGCGATTGATCGCGTACGACTGTGTCACCGTGTCTCCCTGACTTTCGGTCCCTGTCCGCTGTCACCACAGTGGCCCGTTCGGAGCACGGCCTTCATCCGCCCTCGGTCTCTCCCCGACCGACTTAAGTCGCGTGTACGGAAAGCCCGTTCAGCCTTCCGTCGCACCTCCGGGCGGCAGCCGGAGAGCGATCAGAGTCCGATCCGGGCGGCGACCGGCAGATGGTCGCTCCCCGTCTCCGGCAGCGACCGGATGTCTGTGGCGGTCGCGCCCCGGGTCAGTATCTGGTCGATCCGGGCCAGCGGCAGCGCGGCGGGCCAGCTGAACGCGAAGCCCGTGCGGGGCGGGTCCAGATGGGAGAGCACCGGTGCGAGGCCGCGGTCGTCCACCGTGCTGTTGAGGTCCCCGAGCAGGATCACCCGGTCGAGACGCTCCGCGGCCAGCGCCCTGCCGAGGAGCGCGGCGCTCTCGTCCCGCCACTCGGAGCGGAACCCTTCGCTCGGACTGAGCCGCACGGAGGGCAGATGGACCGCGTAGACGGCGATGTCGCCCTTCGGCGTCGCGGCGGTGGCTCTGATTCCCCGGTCCCAGCCTTCCGGTATCCCCTCGGGCTTGATGTCCACGCGCTCCACGTCGCTGAGGGGGTACGTGGACCACAGCCCGACCGTGCCCCTGACCGCGTGGTGGGGATAGCGCGGTGCGAGCACCGCCGTGTAGTCCGGCAGGGAGGACGGTGTCAGCTCCTCCAGCGCGATGAGATCGGCACCGGCCTCCAGCAGTTTCCGCGCCGTCCCCGCAGGGTCGGGGTTCTCGTCGCTCACATTGTGCTGGACCGCGGTGAGTCCGTGCCCCGGCCCGGACGGTGGCACGAGCAGGGTTCCGAAGAGGCCGAGCCAGGCCGCCGCGGGCAGGAGCAGCACCGGCAGGACGACGGTCGCGCGGCGCAGCAGCGCCAGACCCGCCAGTACGGGGACGGCCAGGCCCAGCCAGGGCAGAAAGATCTCCAGCAGGCTGCCGAGACGCCCGACCCTGTTCGGCACGGCGGCCGGGAACATCAGCAGCCCCGCCACCAGCAGGGCGAGTGCGGCGAGAACGCGCCCCCGCCCCGCCCGGCCGAAGGGCACTCGCCGCCCGCCCCGGTCCGTCCTGTCCCTGTCGGGATCCGCGTCCGCTTCACCATTCGTTCTCACGCGGTCAGCGACGTCGAAGCGGCTCCGCGGAGTTCCCGGTGCGGCGGAATGATCCGTTCACCCGAAACGTGATGTCGTATTTCCGCCAGCATCGACGGTCTCGCTCACGAGAGAGTCGGCGGAGGCCCGCGTTCCTGATCGCGGGCCCGTCCGCCCGGCACTCCGCGAAAGGCACAGCGCATGCACGTCGTCCCCGGTCTCAAGGTCCTCTACTTCGGAACGCCGGTGGTGCTGATCAGTTCACTCAACGAGGACGGCACGGCGAATCTGATGCCCATGTCCTCGGTGTGGTGGCTGGGCCAGTCGTGCATGCTCGGTCTCGGCGACAACGCCCAGACCACCGCGAACCTGCTCAGGGACGGTGAGTGCGTGCTCAACCTGCCCTCCTCCGCGATGGTCGACGCCGTCGACCGGATCGCGCTCACCACCGGGAAGCCGGCCGTGCCGGACTACAAGGTGAAGCAGGGCTACCGCCACGAGCCGGACAAGTTCTCGGTCGCAGGGCTGACCGAACAGGCATCGGACCTGGTCCGGGCCCCCAGGGTCGCGGAATGCCCGGTTCAGCTGGAGTGCCGCGTCGTCTCCGCCCACCCCTTCGGCGGCCCCGCCCCGCACGCCACCGCCTTCGAGGTCGAAGTCCTGCGCGCCCATGTCGAAGAGGATCTGGTCATCCCCGGGACCCACTATGTGGACCCGCTCCGCTGGAACCCGCTGATCATGAAGTTCTGCGAGTTCTTCGGCGGCGGGGACAACGTCCACCCGTCGAGACTCGCCGAGGGCTGGAACATGCCGCACCGGCTCCGGACGGCGATGGTTTGAGCAAGCGTCCGGCGGTCACCGTACGAGGGGCCTGTCCGGTGTGTCCCGCCGGACAGGCCCCTCGTCCCGGGGAAGACGGCGGCCCTCAGCTGTCAGCCGCACCGGCCGGACCGGTGTCCGCGCCGCGAAGCGGACCGAGACGTCGATCGCACGGGCCTCCGCCGTTCAGGGTTTCCCCGGCACGGAGGCATGTGACCCGGAGGAACGGGACCCGGAGGAACGGGACTTCATGAGCGGCTGAATGCGAGTGCCGAAGTTCTCCATGCCTTCGAGGAACTCGTCGAAGACCAGAATGACCCCTCTGACGCCGTCGACCTCGCTGATCCGGTCGAGCATCCGCGCGACGGTCTCATAGGATCCGACGAGCGTTCCCATATTGAGGTTCACGGCGCCCTCGGGCAGCGCCACGGTTTTCGCGGTCGAGGATTCGTCGGCGTCCTTGTCCGTCGCTGTCTGCGCCGTCAGATATCCCAGCGCCGCGAGGTCGGCGTTCTCGTGGTAGTCCTCCCACTTCGCCCGCGCCGCGCTGTCGGTCTCGTCCGCGATGACCATGAACAGGGCGAGCGCGCCGACATCGCGCCCGGTGGCGCGCGTGTGTTCGGCGAGCGCGGCGGTGGCCTCGGAGAGGGCGAGCGGAGTGTTGACCCCACTGCCCAGGATGAAGTTCCCGTCGGCGTGCTCGGCGGCGAACCTCATCCCCGTACCGCTCTGCCCGGCGGCGAGGATGTCGATGTGCCCGTTCGCCGGGCGCGGGGAGAGTACGCAGCCGTCCATTCGGTAGAACTCGCCGGTGAAGTCGCTTGTGCCCTCGCCCCACAGCTGTCGCAGCACGGTGACGTACTCGGCGGCCCGCGCGTAGCGGTTGGCGAAGTGCTCGTCCCCGGGCCACAGCCCCATCTGGGCGTATTCGGCGGGGGCCCAGCCGGTGACGATATTGACGCCGGCCCGGCCCGGGGCGATCGAGTCGATGGTCGCGGCCATCCGGGCGGCGATCGCCGGGGGCAGCGCGAGGACGGGTGCGGAGGCGTAGAGCCTGATCCGCTCGGTCACGGCGGCCAGCGCCGCGGTCAGGGTGAACGATTCGAGGCAGTGGTCCCAGAACTCCGTCTCGCCCCCGAAACCCTTGAGTTTGATCATCGACAGTGCGAAGTCCAGGCCGTACTCCTCGGCCCGCTGAACGATGGCTTTGTTCAATTCGAAGGTCGGCATGTACTGCGGAGAACTCTTCGAGATGAGCCAGCCGTTGTTGCCGATGGGGAGGAACACTCCGATGTCCATGCCGCTCCTCAGTCACCAGGGGTTTCGCCCCCCATCATGACGACAACGCGGGCCCGCGCAAAGCGTGTCGGGGCCGTCAGGGCCGTCAGGGAGCCAGGGCCGAGGTCAGCGCGGTGAGGAGTTCGCCTCCGGCGGTGTCACCGCGGAGGTTCGACAGGAAGGCCCCGCCCATCCCGTTCTCCTTCAGGTAGGCGACCTTTCCGGTGACCGTCGCCGGTGTGTCATAGGTCCAGTATTCGCTGCCGCAGTGCGCGACGGCCGTCTTGCCCAGCTCTCCGGTGGGCGCGCACCGGGGTTTGACGGTCCGGTAGTCGTCGAGGCCGGGGCCGAAGGCGCCGTCGGCCGGTTCCGTCGAGCGGAGCCAGCCCGACCAGGGGTCGCGGGTGACGTTCTTCCAGCCCCAGGCGTGGGTGGGGATCCCGGCGATCAGCTTGTTCGGGTGGATGCCCTTCTCCGTCAGATTCCACATGTCGGAGTGGACGTCCCTGCCCCACTCCCAGATGTCCCAGGAGGAGTTCAACGGCGCGTGGGGCGCGAGCTTGGGGACCCACATGTCGTCGAGCGGGTGGTAGTAGTCGAAGGTCTTCACGTTGTACCAGTCGACATGGGCGGCCGCCCGGGGAAGATCGGACTCCGTGTAGGACTGCTTCGCGGGCCCCCAGCGGCCGATGGTCACCGTCAGGAGCCTGCCGCCGCCCACGGCGCTCCTGAGTTCCCGGACGAGAGGTGTGATGGTGGTCGGGCCGCCCGGGGGGCAGGCGCTCTGGCAGCGCTCGAACTCCACGGCCAGGTCGATGCCGTCGAAGAGTCCCGCCCAGCGGGGATCGTCCAGAAGCCGGGCGCAGGAGGCGGCGAAGGCGGCCGGGTTCTGCCGGGCCGCGGTCCAGTCGACGTTCTGGCCGGGGCCTCCGAAGGACCACAGGAGTTTCAGCTGCGGCTGGCGGTTCTTGAGCGCGCGCAGCTGGTTGAGGTATCCGCGCAGGGGCTGGCTCGCGGTGTCGGCCTGCCCGGAGACGCTGTTCCCCGCGGTGAAGGACCTCTCCAGCGCCGCGTGCTCGTCCCCGATGCCGCACCGGCCGCCGTCGACGGTGCCGTATCCGTAGGTGAGATGGGTGAGCTTGGCCGCGGAGCCGCCGGTGACCAGGTCTTTGACATGGAAGCCCCGCTCGTGGCTGCCCTTCTCGGTGAAGACGCCCATCACGACCGGCTTCGCGGGCATCGGCGGCGTCGTGCCCGTCGTACGGACCCTGGTGTGAACGCTGGACGCGGGGTGTCCCGTACGGGGCACGGCGACCGCGGCGAACGAGTACACCCTGTTGGGGATGAGCCCGGTGACGGTGAAGGTGGTGCCGGTCGTCGTCCCGATGTTCGTGCCGCCGTTCTTCACCACCTGGTAGTGAAGGATCTCGCCGGGCGCGGTGGGCGGGGTCCAGCTCAGGGTGACCGTGGTGTCCGTGATCTCCACGGCGACGGGGGCGCCCGGATGGGCGCTGTCGTCGGCCTGGGCCGGGCCCGCCAGACCCGTCAGCAACCCCAGTAACACCGCGATTCCTGTCAGTACGGCGGCCACCCGGGTCAGCGGACCTCGTGCGGGGGGACGGCCCATCGCTTCTCCTCAACTGGAAGTGACACAGCTGTGCACCGCATCCCCCGGGCCGATTCACGCGTCCGGCCGAGGCCGAGGCCTGGGCCAGAGGCTAGGAGGAGTGCGTGGGGAGGGCAACGAGTATGAGGCGACTCACATCAAGTGAGAGCTTTTCTCACCGGGCGCCCATCAGCTCGCGGACCAGGAAGTCCCAGCAGCGCTTGCGGACATGGGCCAGGCAGTCGATGAAGGTGTGCTCGGCTCCCGGGACGATGAGCAGCTCGAAGTCCTTGTCGGCGGCGATGAGCCGGTCGGCCAGCCGCAGGGTGTGGTCGGGGTGGACCTGGCCGTCCGGCACGGTGACGACGTGGTCGAACCGGTCGTCCGTGACCCTGGCGAAGCCGGAGCCGTCCAGACCGACCCGGCACACCGTGCGCCGGTACGGATCCTCCTCGACGAGCCCGGAGGCGATGAAGTGCACCACCCGCTCCGCCTCGTCGACGCGCAGGATCCGCCGGACCGCCCACCGCCGTGACCTGCCCGAGCAGCGCCCCGGTGCGCAGGTCGTACCGGTACAGATGCCCCCAGCCGTCCCGCTGCGATTACCACAGCACCTCGTCGGCCAGCCCCCGCACGATCGGCGGCTCGTACATCCACTGGTTGGCTCCACCCGGGTGGAGCCGGTCTCGGTGAGTACGGCGGTTACCTCGCCGGTGGCCGGGTCCAGCCGGTGCAGGGTGAGCGTGCGCCGGTCGCGGGGCCGGTCGAGGCAGTACACCGCCGAGCCGTCCGGGGCCCACCACGCCCACCCGGCCATGACCGGCGACATGTCCGGCATGAGCAGCGGTTCGGCCCGCGAGCGGACGACCGTGCCCTCGGCGACGTCCAGGACGACCAGTTCGGCCAGCGGCAGGTTCTCGTCCCCGGCGTAGGCGAACCGCTGGGTGTGCGACCGGGGCGCGCCGCCGTCGGCGGGCGGGCCTCCAGAAGATGGGTACGCCGGACGGCTCGCTGGTCGGTCCGGTGCGTCAGCACCTTTGTGGAGTCGGGCGACCAGGCCACCGCGGGCGGCGGATGCGGCAGGCCGACCTTGCGGAGCAGGGTGCTGTTGCCCGTGGAGTCCGGGCCGGAGCCGTATGCGTGGTCGGGCCCGCCGCCGGTGGTCAGCGCCCACTCACGGCCGTCGGAGAGCGAGCGGGCCCACAGGTCGTGCCCCCGCCGGGACACCGCGAACCTCCCGTCGGGCGAGAGCACCTCCAGCGGGTTGCCCGGCGGCGCGACGAACGCCGCCGCGAAGACGACGACGTCTGGTGCCAGTCGATGATCGCCACCGCCCGGTCCAACGCCCGGCCCGTCGAGGCCGCACGGCAGGGCGTCGACGTCCTGGGGCCGGGCGTCCCGTCCGCCGTCCGCCGTCCGCTTTGAGAACATCGCCCGCTTCGTCGACTTCGTGAGCGAGGGCATCGTCCGCGCCGCCGAGCAGGCCCGCGAGATCCTCTACGCCAAACCCGAACCGGCCTCGGGCGGCCCCGCCGAGCCGCGCCCGGACCGCTCGTGAACAGCGCCGGTACGCGCCGGAGACGGGACCCCGAGGCCCGCTGAAGGCTGATCAGGCGCCGGCCGGGTCCGGGCCCCGTACGGCACTGGCCACCGGGGTCAGTACGCGCCATCCCGAGGTCTCGTACAGGGCCCGGCCCTCCGGCGTCGCGACCAGTACGCCTGTCGTGGCCCCCTGTTCGGCGGCGGCTTCGGTGAGGGCGCGCACGACCAGGCGGCCGAGGCCGCGGCGCTGATGGGCCGGGTCGGTCTCCACCTGGTCGGCCACGGCGGAGTCGCCTCCGACGGCGATCTGGCCGCGTGCGGCGTAGCCGCCGTCGGAGGCGCGCACCAGGGCGCGGGTGACACCCGCACGGGTCCAGGTGCGCAGCCGGTAGCCGCCGGGCGGTTCGGCCGGGGCGCGGGAGGGGGTGGCGGGCAGCGGGGTGGCCATCAGGAAGTCGGGGCCGTCGGTGAGGGACCAGCCGGGGGCGAGCAGAGGGGCGAGCGTCCCCGGTGGCATACAGGCCTTCAGCCAGACGCCGGGCCCGGTGGTGCTCTCGGTGATCTCACGGACGGCGGCTTCGTCGTCGGAGTGCACGATGTGGCGCGCGACATGCCCGGGGAGGCCGACGTCGATGGTGAAGCCCCAGGGCCGGGGGGCCGGTTCGGCGGCGTTGCGCGAGGCGGCCCAGCCGTGGACCCATGCCCGTACGGCCTCGGTCGTACTGATGAAGGACAAAGCACCCTCCCAAGTTGGTAATAGGCAATCTTGAGTTAAGCCTATTACGTCAAGGGAGTGATGTCAGGTCATCCCGCCCCTGCCCCCGTGACCTGTGAGATTCCTGTCAGACCTTGTCAGATTCCTGTCAGTTCGCCCGGTGCGAGACAACCGGTGGCGAGGCGTCACCCTCTCCCCGGTGCGGGGGGACACCCCCGGAGGATCTCCGGGGGCGCCGAAGCGGGATCGAGGACGAGGAGACATCATCGTGAGACAGGCCTCACGCGCGCTGACGGCCGCCCTGGCGGTCGTGGCACTGGCGGCGAGTGCGCCGGGGGCGGCGTCCGCGCGGCCGGCCGCCGATTCCCTGCCCGGCGCGCCTTCGGGCGCGTCCGGCGAACGGCTGCCGGAGGGCTGGCGGTTCGAGGGCGGCGAGCTGGTCTGGAGTTCGCCCGAGCCCGTGGGTATGGGCGGCGCACTGGTCGAGTTCCGTTCACAGGAGCGGACCCTTGGCGTCCCGGCGCCCTCCGCCGATCATCGGACCTTCCGGCTCCGTGTCGACCGGGCGAGGGTCGGGCCGGTGGGCGAGCTGCGAGTGGTCGCCGGTACAAGGAGGCTGGACGCGGCGGGGACCGGGCGAGCGCCTGGTCAGCGGCGCTCGCCCGCCGAGACGGCACCCCCGGCCCCCCTTCCCGTCCACTCCGTGGATCCCGGCGTTCCGGGCGAGTACCGCACCACCAGTGGTGAGTACGCGCTGAAGCCGGTGAGGCTGCCGGGGTACAAGGAGCCCGTGGAGATGCGTGCCACGGTCGTCGGTCCGACCGACGCGCCGGGCAAGCGGCCCTTCGCGCTCTTCCTCCACGGCCGAGCCGCCACCTGCTACCAGCCCGGCAAGGACGCCCTCGGCATGGAGTGGCCCTGCGAGCCCGGACACAAGGAGGTCCCGAGCCACCGCGGTCATCTGCACGACCAGGAACTCCTCGCGTCCCAGGGGTATGTGACGGTCTCCATATCCGCGAACGGCATCAACGCGGTCGACAACTTCGCCGCCGACGCCGGGGCGCAGGCCCGTTCGTCCCTGGTGCGGCTGCATCTGGCGCGCTGGGCGGAGTGGGGCGCGAAGCCCGCGAAGGCTCCGGAGGCGGTGCGCGCGGTGGATCCGGCGGATCTTTCGAAGGTGCTTCTGGTCGGTCATTCGCGGGGCGGTGAGGGTGTCAACCGGGCGGCTCTCGACAGTGTCTCCCCGCCGCCGAGGGCGGAGGACGGGTACCGGGGGCCGGTGGGCTGGCGGATCCGTGGCACGGTTCTGATCGGGCCGACGCTCTTCGGCCAGAATCCCGCGCCCGATGTGCCCTCGGTGACGATCCTGCCGGGCTGCGACGGCGATGTGAGCGATCTCCAGGGGCAGATGTATCTGGATGCCTCCCGGGGTGTGGGCCGGGGTACGGCGCTGCACAGCGCGGTGTACATGGTCGGGGCCAACCACAACTACTTCAACACCGAGTGGACGCCCGGCCAGGCCGAGGCCCCGGCCTTCGACGACGCCTCGGACCACGAGGACCCCGTCTGTTCGGTGAACGCGAAGAGCCGGCTGAGCGCGAAGCATCAGCAGACGGCGGGCACCGCCTATGTCGCCGCCGCGGCGCGGCTGTTCCTCACGGGTGACGACAGGGTCCGTCCGCTGCTCGACGGCTCCGGCCGCCGTGCGCCCTCGGCGGGTGCGGCCCGGGTGCTGACCCATGCCGTCGGCGGCCGTCGCACCCCGGCGATCCTGCCCGACGCCCCGCTCTCGGTGACCAACGGACGCGTGTGCCAACAGATCACGACGAGCGAGACCCGGGCCTGCCGGACGGGCTCCGAGCCCGGCCGGTCCCCGCACTTCGCGCCTTGGTCGTTCTTCGAGAACGAACCGGGCCGCAACGCGGTCAGGGCCGACTGGGCCGAGCCGGGCGCCCCGGTGAGACTGACGCCGAAGCGCGCTTTCTCCCTGGCGGGCTCCGAAGCGCTCGCCCTGCGGGTGATCGTGCCGCCGGACACCCGGGGAACCCGGCTCGACATCGCCGTCACCGACACCTCCGGCAAGCGCGTGCGCCTCGGCCGGGTCACCGTCGACGGCCTTCCGGGGCCCAGATGGACGGCCGCGCACTGGGCGAGTGAGGTCCGGGTCCCGCTGAAGGCCGCCGCCGCTGCCGGTGTCGACCTGAAGCGGATCCGCTCGCTGGAACTCACCCCGCGCAGCGCGTCCGGCGAGCTGTGGCTGATGGACGCCTGGGGCTGGCGGCCCGGCACCCCGGCGGTCCGGCCCGCGGCGCTTCCCCGCGTCGACATCGGCCGGCTGAAGGTCGAGGAGGGGGACTCCGGCACCCGTACCTACCGGGTACCCGTCCAGGTCACCGGCGAGGGCACCGGCGTCATCAAGCTGGCCGTCCTCGACCCGGACACCTACCGGTCCACGGTCCGTACCGTGAAGGTGAAGGACGGCGGCTCCGCGGAGACGGAGATCACGGTCCGGGGCAACTCCCGCTATGACATCGACCTCGGCCACGAGATCGCGGTCAAGGCCGTACGCGGCACGGCGGTCGGCGGCGCGATCGGGGGCGTCCTCGTCGAGAACGACGACCCCATGCCCACGGTCACCGTGACCCCGGTCGCCGACTCCGTCACCGAGGGCGGGAAGCTCAGCTGGAAGGCGGCCCTCTCCGAGCCCGCCGACACCACCGTGGAAACGCGGCTCGACCTCCTGCCGGTGCCCGAAGGCACGGAGCTGTCCACGAAGGATGTCGACAAGGAGTGGCTCGCCGGCATCGGCGGGGACGCGGACCCGGAGCGGCCCCTGTCCAGGGACACCCCCTCCCTCTGGGTCGCCTTCCCCGAGGGGGAGACGAGCGCCGATGTGTCCGTGCCCACGGCCGCCGACACACTGACCGAGCCGGAGGAGTCCCTGCGGATGCGGATGTCCTATCTGAAGGGGCACGAGTGGATGGAGGGCCCGCTCCTCACGGGCGGAGTCATGGACGCGCCCCGGCGCTGACCCCCGTACCCCGGCCTGGCCTGGCCCGGCCTGGCCCGGCCTGGCCCTGAACGGTAGCCGCGCCCCCCGTTCAGGCTTCCGGAAGCCGCAGCGCCAGGCCGGGATCGAGGAACCGGCGCGCGTCGTCGGTCAGGGCGCGGGGGCGGTAGCCGTGCCGGTACGCGAGTGCGACGACGGCGCAGACATGGGGGTCGAAGCAGGGGTAGCCATGGGGTTCAAAGAGATCCCACTGCTCGTCCTCCAGGGTCCAGAAGTCGACCAGGGTCTTCAGCGCCGCCTCGGTCCGCTCGTGTTCGCGCAGCGGGATGCTCGCCAGCAGGCTCAGCCAGGTCTTCTCCAGTTCGTCCGGATTCGCTTCGGTGTCCAGCGGGGCGCCGGAGCCCAGCGCCAGCTGCCAGACGACCGTCCGCGACGGTGGCTGAGGGCCGGACGGCGGGGGGAACGCGCGGAGATGTTCCCAGTCGCCGCCGAGCACCGCGTAGGCGGCGGCTTCGAAGACATCTCCGCGCAGGGCGGAACCCCAGGAGGTCAGCGAGGACCATTCACGCCAGGAGTCATGGGCCGCGCCCGCCGCGTAGAGATAGGAAGTGATCTCCAGGGAAAGATCGTGCGCGTAGAACAGGGGATCGTTGACGCTGTCGGTCGACAGGGCCCCGGCGAGCCAGTCGACGCCCTCCAGCACGGGAGCGAGCGAGGCGTCGAACCGGTCCTCCGGGGCGACTCGGCGGCGTGGCCCCGAAGGCGCGAGCAGTCCGGCGGCGTCATCGATGACCAGGGCCGCGTAGGCCCTCGGCGTCAGGACCATTCCTTCAGCCCTCCTTGGGGCTCGGCCTTGCCGCGCGCGTCCTGCTCGCCCTTCTCGGCCAACTGCTGGACGGTCTCCGCGGCCGTGGCGTCGTGCTGCGCGACCAGATTCTTGCCGGGGACGACACCGGAGAACGTGGCCTCCCCCTCATGGATGAGACGGGCCCTCAGCTTGATCTTATTACCGGCCAGTTGCGAGATATTGGCGGGATCCTGCTTCTGGATGTCCGCCGCGCTGAAGAGATAGACGAAGAGCCGCCCGACGATGCCGTCGGAGCGCTTCTCATGGGCCTCGGCGAACTTCTCGCCCTTGGCGTAGCGGGCCGAATGGATGGCCTTCTTCGACGTGGAGATGAAGGGTACGTCCATCAGCTTCCCGCCGATCTTGGGATTCTTCACCTCCTGCGAGAATTTGTTGTACGAGTTGATGTACCGCTGGAGCAGGGCGAAGTATTCGCTCTCGAACTGCATTTTCAGCTTCCCCGGCCACCACTGCATGACCGATCTCGGGCTCTTCGTCTTCTCGACCATGGTGACGACGATCTCCGCCTTCTCCAGCAGCGTGCTCTCCGGCACATCGGATCCGTCGGGCTTCGTGCTTCCCGCCATCCTCATGGCGGCGGCGCTGAAGGTGGGCTTGCCCACGAGGTTCTGCTTGAGGATCTCCTGGTACGCCTTCGGATCCCAGGTGAGCTTGAAATGGATTCCCCGGTACGCCGCGAGCATGCCGGTGATCTTGGCATCGGTCTTCGCCTCGGTGTCGGCCTTGTCCGAGGGGTTGATCCGGCCGTAGACCGCCCAGTTCTCCCCGTTCTCGAAGAGCCGGAGTTCGGCGAGTCCGTGCCGCACACGAATAACGGTGAGAAGAGGGCGGAGGATGCGCCCGGCGACAGGCCGGCCGCGGTACTTGTTGACCGCGTCGACCGCCGCCTTGAGCGCTTTGGCGAGCTGCTCCTTCTTCTTCTCCGGGCTGTCCCCCGAGCGGCCGTCCTTCCCCTTGCCCTTCCCCTTTCCCATCCCCCTGCTTCTGCTCCAGCGGGCCCACACCTTCTTCACCAGGCCGATGATCTTGTCGATGACCCAGTCCACCGCCTTGTTCACCGGCCGGGCCATGGCCTGGATGATCTGCTTGACCCGGGCCGCGATCCCGCCGAGTCCGAGCAGCGCGGCGAGGAAGCCGAGCAGGGTGGGGATGGAGCGGGCGAGGGCGCGTTCGACGAGTGAGGGGACGCCTCCGCTGCCGCCCTTGGCGATGGCGATGACCGCGTCGAGGACGGCGTTGACGAAGTCGATGATCTGGCGGGCCTGCGTGACGACGAAGGTGACGATGTCGATGATCAGCTTGACCGCGCGGACGAAGGCGGACGCGGGGTTGAGCAGGGAGAGGATCCAGGTGATCCCGGCGGTCACGATGGCGGGCGTCACATACCCGATGATGTTGTCGAGCAGGGTTCTCCGCAGGTCGCCCACACGGGTCTTGAGGTCTTCCCACATACCGGCGACGCCCCGCTTGCGGACCTCTGCGACCAGGGGGACGGCGGTCTCGGCGACCGCCACCGCACGCTCCGGCACTCGGCGGACGATACGGGCCCGGATGGCGGGCCAGGTCAGACCGAGGAGCGAGGCGAGCATGGTCAGCACGCCCCGGACGTCGAAGGCGGCCGGGATCTGGATGCCCGCCTCGGCCGCCCGGCCCAGCAGCCAGGACATGATGCCCTGCCGCAGATGAGTGCCGATGTTCTTCAGGAACTGCCGGAGCCCGGCCCCGACGGCGGAGACCAGATTGCGCAGGAAACCGATCGGGTCCGTCAGGATCATCAGGACCGCCTGGGCGGCCTTGGCGAGGACCGCCAGCAGTAGCCGCTTCAGCTCCAGGATGGTGTCGATGACGCCCATCACCGCGTCGATCGCCTTGGCCACCAGCCCCTTGTTCTTCTCCCGCTCCGCGGCGATCTCGTCGTCGACGGCCTTGAGCGCCTCGGTGTACTTGGCGGCCAGGGTGTCGACCAGCTCGGTGCCCTTGTCGTCCACGGACTGGGAGAGTTCGGCGAACTTGTCGGAGAACTCGGCGGCCGCCTGTCTGCCGATCGACCGGAGGTCGGCGGGCAGCTTCCGCACCGCGTCCTGGATCTCGGCACGGCCCCGCGCGATCCGCAGCTTGGCCCGGTTCAGCTCCCCGGCGATCACAGTGGCGACATCGGCGATGACCTGCCGCATCCGGCGGAGATAGCCGTCCCTGGCCTGCTCGAAGATCTTGTCGGCCTCGGCGGGCAGCCCGGCGAACAGATCCCGTACCCAGCGCCACGCGCCGTCGAGGCCCGAGTACCGCCGGTCCTTGTACTCGTCCATCTTCCGCCGGTGCTCGGCGGTGAAGGCCTCCCTGGCCTCCTTCTCCCCCTGGGCGAACCGGTCGTCGACCAGCTTGTCGAGACCGCCCAGAATTCCTTCCACCTCCGTCTTCATCGTGTCGAAGACGCCTTGCAGCACCGCTGTGACCTGGGCCCGCTTCTCCTCGTCCCGCCCCTTGGCGCCGGTCTTGCCGACATCGACCCGCTGCCCGGTCAGCGCCCGGCCGGCCCCCATCGCACCCATCGCCGCGCCGCCGAGGCGTCCCGCCCGGTCCGTGGCGGCCCGCAACTCGCCCGCCTCATGCCCGCGCAGCCGCCCGGGAGCGGCGGCGGAGTGCTGTTCGGCGGCCTTCTTCCCGCTCAGGGCCTTGGCGAAGGCGGGCTCATTGGCGCGGCGCAGCTGGGTCTCCGTCACCTTCGCGTCCGCCATGTGCCGGTCGACCTGCTCGGGCCCCGCCGACATGTCGGTGGCCGAGGCGGGCAGCCGGTCCGGGACCGCGTTCCTCGCGTCGGGCGCTCCCGGGGCTCCGGGCGGGCGGTCGGCCGTCAGCGGGACCACGGTCTTCGGCACCGCCGCCGAGGTGTCGGGCGCGGCGGCGGTCGTGGTGGCGATCTGCTCGGCGGACTCTGTCTTTCCCGCGCCGACCTGGCCCCGCACCTCGGTGCGTACCTCTTCGGCCTTGCCGGAGCCGGCGAACTTGTCCGCCTCGTCGAGGTTCTTCGGCGCTCTGTCGGCGATCGCCTTCTCGACGGCCCTGATGAACGCGGCCTTGTCGAACTCGCCCGGCCGGGCCTCGTTCATCTTCTCCGCGTTGGCGGTCTTGCCCTGCGCCTCGGCGTCGTCCTTGGGCGGCAGGGCCGCCGCCGAGGCCGCCGAGGCCTCGGTGTCCGGCGGCCGGTGGGAGGTCGCCACCGAGCGCTTCTTGCGGTGGACCTCCTTCTTCAGCGCGCCGAACTTCGGATCGGACTCGGGCCCCCGCCGACGGCCCCCCGCCCCGGCGAACCCGGCGACCCCGGCGGTCTTCGCCGAGGCGGCCCGCGCCGGGGCCGGTGCCGAAGCTCCGTCCGTGGCGGCCCGTGCCGCCGCTGCGGCGGGCCGTGCTCCGCGGGCCGCAGCGACCGCCCCATTGCCGACCGTGTTCTGCGCGGGGAGCGAGGACCGCCCCGTCGGCGGCGCGGCGGCCTGTCCCGCCTCCGTGGCTGTCCCGCCCGCCAGCGCCGCCGCCGTCGCGGCCGCGTTGGACAGGGGGAAACGCGGCCGGGGCGCGGGTGTCCGTACCGCCGCGCGGTTCCCGGGTACGACGGAGAGCGCGGCCGTGGCCCCCGGCCGCGGCGCGTGCGTCTTCGGCGATGCCATCGAAAAACCGCCTCCCCGCGCTCTTCCCGCCGGCCGGTGGTGAGGTGGTTCATGACCGGCGGGCGCTCCCCGTGCCAATCTGGCAGTGCCGCCGTGGCGGGGCCGTCACCGCGACGACACCGACGGGTCGCGGCGGGCGCTCACCCCACATGGATCCTGGGCCGCCGGGCGGGATCCGGCTCCGCGCGGCGCAGGACCTCGCGGGTGACCGGCGCGGTCTCGCCCTGGCCGAGGAAGAGGAAGCTCAGCAGATGAGCGACCGGCGACCCCTCCGTCCAGGTGAAGTACGCGTGCGGGACCCGGCCCGTGCGCTCCCGGATCGCGAGCAGGACGGCCGCGATCGTGTTGGGCACGGTCGAGCCCTCCACCCGCAGTCTGCGCACGCCGTACTTCTCGTCGCCGCGCACCAGCAGATCCGCCGTGAAGTCGGACGAGTCCCGTACGAACGCCTCCAGGAAGAGCACCGGCCGGCCGCCCGGGATATGGGTCTCCTGCCGCTGGCTGTACTCCTTGACGCGGTACTCCGCCGTGCTGTGCTCCGACGGCTCGTTGGCGATGATCCGCAGTGGGCCCGAGGCGACCATGTGGTCGATGTAGTGGGCCGCCGTCTCGTCGAAGACGACGTCCGCCGCGCGCAGTTCGAACGCGCGGTGCACCCGTGAGGCGAAGGACGTCAGCAGGATGGCGACGATGAACAGCGATGCGATCTTGATGCCGTCCGGGCGTTCGATCACATTGGCGACGGTGGTGTAGAGGAAGACCGCGGTGATCGCGCAGAACCCGGCGGCGGCCCGCCGATGGCCCCGGCGGCGGGCCGCGACCGTGGAGGCGAAGGCCGCCGAGAGCATCAGGACCAGCACTCCGGTGGCGTACGCGCCGCTCTGCTTGTCCACGTTCGCGTCGAAGTAGAGGGTGATGCCGACCGCGATCGTCACGAACACCAGCACCAGCGGGCGTACCGCCCTCGTCCACTCGGGGGCCATGCCGTACCGGGGCAGGAATCTGGGGACGAGATTGAGCAGGCCGGCGAGGGCCGAGGCCCCGGCGAACCACAGGATGCAGATGGTGGAGATGTCGTAGGCGGTGCCGAAGACCTCGCCGAGATGGAGGTGGGCGAGATAGGCGAGCGCCCGGCCGTTCGCCGGGCCGCCCGCCTCGAAGTCGGCCTGGGGGATCAGCAGGGTCGTCGCGAGGCTGGAGAGCAGCAGGAAGCAGCTCATGATCAGCGCGGCGGTGGTGAGCAGCTTGCGGGTGTCGCGGATCCGGCCGGCGGGGTTCTCGTACGTGTCCGAGGCGTCCCCCCGGATCTGCGGCATCACGGCGACGCCGGTCTCGAAGCCGGACATGCCGAGCGCCAGCTTCGGGAAGACGAGCAGCGCCACCCCGACCATCACCCAGGGGGAGGAGTGCTCGGCGGTCATGGCGTCCCACCAGTTCGGGACCAGCACCGGTTCGGAGACGACCTGCCAGGCGGCGGCGGCCAGCACCACCACATTGAGGGAGAGATAGACGGCCACCAGGACCACGGCGATGCCGATCGCCTCCCGGAAGCCCTTGAGGAAGACCGCGCCGAGCAGTCCCAGCAGGACCAGGGTGATCCAGAGGTTGCCGCCGTGCACCCATTCGGGGGCGAAGGGGTTCTCCACCACATGCGCGGAGGCGTCGGCGGCCGAAAGGGTGATGGTGATGATGAAGTCGGTCGCGGCGAAGCCCAGCAGGACCAGCACCAGCAGCTTCCCCGACCACCAGGTCAGCAGCCGCTCCAGCATGGCGATCGAGCCCTCGCCGTGCGGTGACTCCCTGGCCACCCGGCGGTAGACCGGCAGCGCGCCCAGCAGGGTCAGGGCCAGCAGGACGAGGGTGGCCAGCGGGGAGAGCAGGCCGGCCGCGAGCGCCGCGATGCCGGGCTGGTAGCCGAGGGTGGAGAAGTAGTCCACGCCGGTCAGGCACATGACCCGCCACCAGCGGTGGCCCTTGTGCTCGGCGGGCGGGGTGCCGTGCGGCCCGGGAAGGCGGGCCGAGGTCTCGCTCAGGCCGTCCAGCAGCCAGGCACGGCAGCGGCGGGCCGCACCCCCCGGGCCGCCGGGCCCCGATTCGGAGCCGGGTCCCGGGCCGGGGTCGGGCCCGGTTCCGGTTCCGGTCCGCGTGCCGGTCATGAGCGCGCACTCTCCCTGTCCCCGCCCGGACGACGCCCGGACGGATCCTCTCTCCGGGCCCTCGACGGGCGGTTCTGGGCCATCCTCACCCGGGCGCTCATCCCCGGCAGCCCGTACAGGTTGCGTCAAGAGCGCGGCCGGTGCCGTAAGGGACGCATCAACGGGGGCCGTGCGGCCGTCCGCAAAGGGTTTCCTCGAACAGTCAGATTGTCCGAGCAGGTCGGTATCCGGCGGATCCGTCCGCAGGTACGTTTCCGGCCGGCCGAATCCTCATCCATTCAGGAGTTCGCGATGGCCGATGTGGCCTTCGTTTTGATCACGATCGCGGTTTTCGCGTTGGTGGCTGTTGTGGCCAGGGGGGTGGCGAAGCTGTGACTGCCGAAAATGTGGTCGGTCTGATCGTGGCTGTCGCCCTGCTGGGCTATCTCGTCCTCGCTCTTGTGTACCCGGAGAGGTTCTAGCCCGGATATGAGTCCTGTTCTTGCCGGTGTGCTTCAGCTGCTGGCTCTGATGGCCGCGCTCGGCCTGGTGTACCGCCCTCTGGGCGACTACATGGCGCGTGTCTACTCCTCCGACCGGCATTGGCGGGTGGAGAAGTGGATCTACAAGGCGGTGGGTGCGAACCCCGACACGGGGATGCGGTGGCCCGCTTATCTGCGGGGGGTGCTGGCGTTCTCCGCGATCGGTGTCCTCTTCCTCTATCTGTTGCAGCGGGCCCAGGGGTCGCTGCCCGGTTCCCTGGGTTTCCAGTCGATCGACCCCGACCAGGCGTTCAATACGGCGGCGTCTTTCGTGGCGAACACGAACTGGCAGTCGTACTACGGCGAACAGGCCATGGGCCACGTCGTGCAGACCGGCGGACTGGCCGTGCAGAACTTCGTCTCCGCCGCGGTGGGCATATCGGTCGCGGTGGCCCTGGTCCGCGGTTTCGCCCGGTCACGCACGGGTGAGTTGGGGAATTTCTGGGCCGATCTGGTCCGCGGCACGGTACGGATCCTGATCCCGATCTCCGTGATCGCGGCGGTGCTGCTGGTGGCCTGCGGGGCCATCCAGAACTTCGCCGGGATCCACGGAGTGGGGCAGTTCTCCGGCGGTGTCCAGGAGTGGAACGGCGGCGCGGTCGCCTCGCAGGAGGCGATCAAGGAGCTGGGCACGAACGGCGGCGGTTACTTCAACGCGAACTCCGCCCACCCCTTCGAGAACCCGAATGGACTCTCCAATCTGCTGGAGGTGTTCCTGATCCTGGTCATCCCCTTCTCGCTGACGCGGACCTTCGGCCGGATGGTGGGAAGCGTCCGGCAGGGATATGCGATCCTCACCGCGATGGTGACGATCTGGGTCGGTTTCACCGCGCTGATGATGTGGACGGAGTTCGCCCACCCGGGCCCGGCGTTCCAGTCGGCCGGCGGTGCGATGGAGGGCAAGGAGACCCGGTTCGGAATCGCCGGTTCGGCCATCTTCGCGGTGGCGACGACCCTGACGTCCACGGGCGCGGTGAACAGCTTCCACTCCTCGTACACCGGTTTCGGCGGCGGTATCACCATGCTCGGCATGCAGCTGGGCGAGATCGCGCCGGGCGGAGTCGGATCGGGGCTCTACGGAATGCTCGTGATGGCCGTGATCGCGGTCTTCATCGCGGGACTGATGGTGGGCCGCACACCGGAATACCTCGGAAAGAAGATCGGCACCCGGGAGATCAAGTTCGCGGCGCTCTACATTCTGGTCACACCGGCCCTGGTCCTCTGCTTCACGGCGGCGGCGATGGCGCTGCCCACCCCGGGCGACTCGATGACCAACTCCGGCGCGCACGGCTTCTCGGAGATTCTGTACGCCTACACCTCGGGCGCGAACAACAACGGTTCGGCGTTCGCGGGGCTGAACGCGGACACGCAGTGGTTCAACACGACGATCGGTCTGGCGATGCTTCTCGGCCGGTTCCTGCCGATGGTGTTCGTCCTCGCGCTGGCGGGCTCGCTCGCGGAACAGAACCCCGTACCCGAGACCTCCGGAACGCTCCGCACGGAGAAGCCGCTCTTCAGCGGTCTCCTCGTCGGCACGATCCTCATCATCACCGGTCTCACCTACTTCCCGGCCCTGGCGCTGGGACCGCTCGCCGAAGGGCTCGCGTCATGAGCAGCGACACACAGAACTCCGGGGTGACCGGTTCCGGAACCACCCGGACCGCGGAATCCGGCCAGGCCCCGATACCCGCACAGAGACCGGAGTCCGGACAGCCGTCCGGCCCGGCCCCCCAGCCGGACCCGTCCGGCTCGGGCCGGGTCGCGGGAGGCGTGTTCGACCCGGGGCAGCTGCTGAAGTCGTTCCCGGAGGCGGTGCGCAAGCTCGACCCCCGGGTGATGGTGAAGTCGCCGGTCATGTTCGTGGTGCTGATCGGATCGGTCGTCACGACCGGCCTGGCGATCAGCGATCCGGGGAATGTCTTCGGATGGGCGATCACGATCTGGCTCTGGCTGACCACGATCTTCGCCAATCTCGCGGAGGCGGTCGCCGAGGGCCGGGGCAAGGCCCAGGCCGACACCCTGCGCAGGGCGAAGACCGACACGGTCGCCCGCCGGCTGAAGGACGGCGTGGAAGAAGCCGTTCCGGGGACCGGTCTCGGCATCGGGGACCTGGTGGTCTGCGAGGCCGGCGACATCATTCCCGGCGACGGGGACGTCGTGGAGGGAGTGGCCTCGGTCGACGAGTCCGCCATCACGGGCGAGTCGGCACCGGTGATCCGCGAGTCCGGCGGTGACCGCAGCGCGGTCACCGGCGGTACGAAGGTCCTCTCCGACCGGATCGTTGTGAAGATCACCACCCGGCCGGGCGAGACCTTCATCGACCGGATGATCAGCCTGGTCGAGGGCGCCTCCCGGCAGAAGACCCCCAACGAGATCGCCCTCAACATCCTCCTGGCCTCGCTGACGGTGGTGTTCCTGCTGGCGGTGGTCACACTGCGGCCGTTCGCCGTCTACGCGGGAGCCGGGGAGGAGACGTCGCTGATCGTGCTGACCGCCCTCCTGGTCTGCCTCATCCCCACCACGATCGGCGCGCTGCTGTCGGCGATCGGGATCGCGGGCATGGACCGCCTCGTCCAGCGCAATGTGCTGGCGATGTCGGGCCGTGCCGTGGAAGCGGCGGGAGACGTGTCCACGCTGCTGCTCGACAAGACCGGAACGATCACCCTGGGCAACCGTCAGGCCTCGGAGTTCGTCACCGTCGACGGAGTCCGGGAGAGCGAACTCGCCGAGGCGGCGCAGCTCTCCTCGCTCGCCGACGAGACCCCGGAGGGCCGCTCGATCACCGCCCTCGCCACCCGGAAGTACGAGGTGCCGGAGCGCCGTCAGGAGGATCTGAAGGACGCCGAGTGGGTCATGTTCACCGCCCAGACCCGGATGTCCGGTGTCGACACCGGCGGGCGCGGCGTCCGCAAGGGGGCGACGGCTTCGGTGGTGTCCTGGGTGCGGGAGCACGGCGGAACCGTCTCGGACGAGACCGACCGGGCCGCCGACCGGATCGCCGGCGCGGGCGGCACCCCCCTCCTGGTCGCCGTCCGCGACGCGGACGGGGCCCGGGTCCTGGGCGTCATCCACCTCAAGGACGTCGTCAAGGACGGCATGCGGGAACGATTCACCGAACTGCGGCGCATGGGCATCCGCACCGTGATGATCACCGGCGACAACCCGCTCACCGCGAAGGCGATCGCCGAGGAGGCCGGCGTCGACGACTTCCTCGCCGAGGCCACCCCCGAGGACAAGATGGCCCTCATCAAGCGGGAGCAGGCCGGCGGGAAGCTCGTCGCGATGACCGGCGACGGCACCAACGACGCCCCGGCGCTCGCCCAGGCCGACGTCGGCGTGGCGATGAACACCGGCACCTCGGCCGCCAAGGAAGCCGGGAACATGGTCGACCTCGACTCCAACCCGACCAAACTCATCGAGATCGTGGAGATCGGCAAGCAGCTCCTCATCACCCGGGGCGCGCTCACCACGTTCTCCATCGCCAACGACGTCGCGAAGTACTTCGCGATCATCCCGGCGATGTTCGCCGCCGCCTACCCGGGCCTGGACAAGCTGAACATCATGCAGCTGTCCTCACCCGACTCGGCGATCCTCTCCGCCGTCATCTTCAACGCGCTCGTCATCATCGCGCTCGTCCCCCTCGCCCTCAAGGGCGTGCGGTACCGGCCGTCCGGCGCGGACGCCATGCTGCGCCGCAATCTGACCGTCTACGGACTGGGCGGGCTGATCGCCCCGTTCATCGGCATCAAGATCATCGACCTGATCATCTCCCACCTCCCTGGCATCGGGTGACCTCCATGAACACCTCCGTACGCAATACCGGACGTCTCCTGACCGCCGCGCTCCGCGCCCTGCTGGTGCTGACCGTGGTCTGCGGGATCCTCTACCCCCTCACCGTGACCGGGGCGGCGCAGCTCCTCTTCCCGGGCAGGGCCAATGGCTCCGAGGTGAAGACCGACGACGGCAAGGTGGTCGGGTCCTCCCTGATCGGGCAGTCCTATCTGCTGCCGAAGAAGGACCCCGACGACCCCGACGAGGTGGCCGAACCCGACCTCCGCTGGTTCCAGCCCCGGCCCTCCAACGGGCTCGGAACCAACTCGGTCAACACCCAGTACTCGCTGATCCTGTCCGGCGCGACCAACCGCTCCGGCGACAACGAGGATCTGATCCAGTGGGTCAAGGACGCGAAGGAGGCCGTCGTCCGGGACAACTCCGTCCCCGGCCACAAGGTCCGGCCCGCCGACGTCCCGGCCGACGCCGTCACCTCCTCCGGATCCGGCCTCGACCCCCACATCTCCCCGGAGTACGCGAAGCTCCAGATCCACCGCGTCGCCGAACGCCACAACCTCGGCGTCGAACGGGTCGAGAAGCTCGTCGCCGACCACACCGACGACCGGATCCTCGGCTTCATCGGGGAACCCCGGGTCAATGTCCTCCAGCTCAACATCGCCCTCAAGAAGCTGACCGGGGTGTAGCCCCGGCGTGCGGTCCACCGCCGCGCACCGGCTGAGGCACTGGCTCCGGCCGGCGGCCGTTCAGCCGGTGCGCAGCCGGTCGCCCGGTGTCGGGAGGCCGGGAGGCTTGTATCCGTCATGGTCCTTGGGGTCGTGGGCGCGCCCGTCGTCGAGCAGTTGGTCGGGAAGGAGGAGGACACGGGCCGTGCCGGACAGGTCCGGGTCCGGGGCGGAGTTGGGCCCGAGCGAGGAGTCGCCCTTCTCCACGCCCGGGCTGTCGATGTTGTACACATTGATGGGGCCGCACAACAGCACGACATCCGCCGAGTCCACCGCGCACGCGGCGAGTTCGATCCTGACTTCCACCAGGTCGTCGGTTTTGGTGATGTCGTAGGTGAAGTGCACCGCGTTTCCCCGCTCGGGCACCTGGGGGTGCGGTGCCACCTCCCAGCCCGTGACCCTGACGGTCAGAGGGTAGGTGTCATCGCCCCGGACCACGGTGACCTCGGTTCCCGCCGGACCGGGTGGGCTCTCCCCGCGATTCCCCTCCTCCCAGACGCACCCGGCGAGGGCGGCGGCCGCACAGACCGCCATCGCCGCCCGCGCCGCCGCGCGGGCACGCCCACGAGTTCGCTGTGCCACTTCCACTTCCGCTCCCCTTCGCTCGTGCTCCCCGGCCGACCCCGGGCCGCTACTCGTCGCCGAGCGCGTCGACCAGCGTCGCCAGCGCCCGCGCGAGGGACTCCAGCCCCGGGCCGGGCGGTCCGCCGGGCTCCCGCATATAGGTGTCACGGCGGATCTCGATCATCAGCGCGCTCACCCGGCGGTCCGCGCCGTAGAACTCCAGGGGCACATACGTACCCGCGAAGGGGGAGTCGGTCCCCGTACCGCCGAACCCCGCGAACGCCTCCTCGGCGCGGGCGAGCAGCCCCGGCGGGGTGTGGAAGGCGTCGGTGCCCAGGCAGACGGGCGGGCGGGGGCCCTCGCCGTGCAGTTCGTACGGGAGCCGGGCGGTCGGGTACGAGTGGACGTCGACGACGACCGCGCGCCCGGTCGCCGCCAGCCGGCCGGCCACCGCCGCCGTCATGGCCCGGGCGTACGGGGTGAAGTACCGGTCGATCAGCGGCTTCGGGTCCGTCCCCGGGGGCCGCAGCGGCTCGCCGTGCGTGGTCCGGGTGTAGACCGCGCCCATGCCGGCCGAGAGCATCTCCTCGCGCTCGTCGGGGAACCGCTCGGGGTCCACGACCAGCCGCGAGAGCCCGTTGACGAACCGCCAGGGGGTGACCGCGCAGCCGTGCGCCGCGGCGGCGGCCAGCTCCGCCGTGTGCGCGTCGGTGATGTGGTCCAGCTCCTCGTCGAGCGCCCGGTCGTCGAGCGCGATCCCGGCGCGCACCGGCGCGGGAATCCTTCGGGAGGAGTGGGGGACATGCAGGATCACCGGCGATTTCGCGGAGCCGGGGAGCAGTTGGAAGGGTTTGGGCTCAGCGGTCATGGAGTGTCTCCGGGCTCGCGGTCGAAGGCTTGCTGTGTCGAGCCGGTAACTCCCACCTGCGCCGGGCGGTTCCCCGGGCCCGGCGGCCCCACGGCGAAGCCCCCGCCCGCTCCCGGAGAGGGGGCGGACGGGGGCTTCACCCGTGTGTACGGTTCAGTCCTTCTTCCCCGGTTCGCCCTCGGCGGGCGCGGGCGGAACCGTCACCGCGGGCGGGGCCGGCGGGGCGTCGACGGCGGTGCTCACGGACGGGTCGACGGCGGTGTCCGCGGACAGGTCGACAGACAGGTCGACGGACGACGGGTCGACGGACGGGTCCACGGCGGTGCTCGCGGACGCCGAAGCGGCGGTCTCCTTCCTCCGGGAGCGGGACTCGCCCAGGCGGGTCAGCAGCGGCTCGGTCCAGCGCGCCGCCAGCGGGCCCACGATCACCAGGATCAGGACGTACGCCGTGGCGATCGGACCGATCCTCGGCTCCGTGGCGACGGCCAGCCCCGCGATCACGATCGAGAACTCGCCGCGCGCCACCAGTGCGCCGCCCGCCCGCAGCCTGCCGCGCGGACCGATGCCCGCGCGCCGGGCCGCGTACCAGCCGGTGAGGATCTTGGTGCCGGCCGTGACCACGGCGAGCAGCAGCGCGGGCAGGATCACCGGCGGGATCTGGGTGGGGTCGGTCGACAGACCGAAGAACACGAAGAACACGGCGGCGAAGAGGTCCCGCAGCGGGGTGAGCAGCTTGCGCGCGCCCTCGGCGACCTCGCCCGACAGGGCGATGCCGACCAGGAACGCGCCGACCGCGGCGGAGACCTGGAGCTCCTGGGCGACACCCGCGACCAGCAGGGTCAGCCCGAGGACCACCAGCAGCAGCATCTCCGGGTTGTCGGAGGAGACCGCGCGGCTGATCAGCCGGCCGTGCCGCAGCGCCAGATAGAGGACGATGCCGACCGCGCCCAGCGCGATCAGCAGGGTGACGCTGCCGCCCGCCAGGCCCACACCCGCGAGGAGCGCGGTGAGCAGCGGCAGATACACCGCCATCGCCAGGTCTTCCATCACGAGGATGCCGAGGACCACCGGGGTCTCCCGGTTGCCGAGCCGCCCCAGATCGGTGAGGACCTTGGCGATGACGCCGGAGGAGGAGATCCAGGTGACACCGGCCAGCGCGACCGCGGCCACCGGACCCCAGCCGAGCAGCAGGGCCGCCGCCGCGCCTGGCAGCGCGTTGAGCGCGAAGTCCACCGCGCCCGACGGGTACTGCGTCTTGAGGCTGCCGACCAGCTCGGAGGCGCTGTACTCCAGACCCAGCAGAAGCAGCAGCAGAATGACGCCGATCTCCGCGCCGACGGCGACGAAGTCCTCGCTCGCGCTCATCGGCAGCAGCCCGCCGGTTCCGAACGCGAGCCCGGCGAGGAGATAGAGCGGGATGGGGGAGAGGCCGATGCGTCCGGCGACGCGGCCTATCAGCCCCAGGCAGAGGATGATCGCCCCGAGTTCGATGAGCAGGGCGGTGGTCTCGTGCACGATCAGCCTCCGGCGATGATCTCGGCGAGCGCGTCCACGCCCTCGCGGGTGCCGACCGCCACCAGGGTGTCCCCGATGGCGAACCGGAACTCCGGTCCCGGCGAGGGGTGCGCGCTCGTCCGGCGCAGCACGGCGACGATCGACGCGCCGGTGCGGCTGCGCGCCTGTGTGTCGGCGAGCAGCCGGCCCGCGTACGGGGAGCGGGAGCCGACCGGGATGTGCTCGGTGACGAGGTCGATCCCGTCGGTGCGCACGGCGTCGATGGGGGCCGGGTCGATCAGATGCGCCAGCGCGGTCGCCTCGTCGGACGAGAGCGGTACGGCCAGTTGGCAGGCGTCGGGGTCGTCGGACGCGTAGAAGCCGAGGAAACGTCTGCCGTCGTGGTGGACGACCACCGAGATGTGGCGGCCCTCCTCGGTGGTGAAGTCGTACTGCGTACCGACTCCCGGCAGTGAGGTGCGACGGGTGCCCATGCTCGCCTCCCGAGGCGTGGGTCGTCCTCTCACCGTGGGCGGGTGAGCGGTGGATGGGGTTGATGTGTATCGGCCATTCTACGGAAGTGGATCAGGCCAGGTCGTCGGCGGGTCGGCGGTGCGGGCCGGTTCGGACGCCCCGTACTCGACTACCCCGGCCGTCACTTCCGTACCCGGCCCCGGGTGACGCGGTCTCAGGAGAGGAGGGTGCCGCCCGCCCGGTCCAGCACCCGGACGACCCGCTCCCAGGTGGGAATGTCCCGTTCTGTCGCGGGCAGTTCGGTCCCCTCGCCCGCTCCCCAGCCGATCGCGAGCGCGACCGGGTCCTCGCCCGTCGCCGCGCTCGCCGCGAGCGCCGCCGCGCCGGTGGCGACCGGTTCCCGGCCGTGGGGGAGCAGCAGCGGGCGGCCGGAGAGACGGCGCACGGTCTCCACCCAGTGGCGGCCGGCGGCCCCGCCGCCGATCAGCCGCAGCGGGACGTCGGCGGCCCCGGGCCCGGCGGGGTCCTGGCCGCAGGCGCGCGACACCTCGTCCAGGGCGCGCAGCACGGTGACGACCGCGCCCTCGTAGGCGGCTCCCAGCAGTTGTTCGCGGCTGGTGATGTGGCGCAGCCCGGTGAGGAGCCCGGAGGCGGCGGGCAGATCGGGGGTGCGCTCCCCGTCGAGGTAGGGGAGCAGGACCACTTCGCCGCCGGGCTCGGCCGCCTCGCGGTCCAGACCGAGGAGGGCGGCCATCTTGTCGACGGCGAGCGTGCAGTTGAGGGTGCAGCCGAGCGGGAGGAAAGTGCCGTCGGTCGCGGCGAATCCGGAGAGCGCGGGGGAGACGGGCCGGGCGCGGGTGGCCGCGTACACCGTCCCCGAGGTGCCCAGGCTGAGCACCGGACGGCCGAGGAGCCCCGCGCCGCCGAGGCCCAGACCGACCGCCGCGGCCATGTTGTCGCCGGTGCCCGCCGCGACGGCGATGCCCGGCAGAAGTCCCAGCGCGGCGGCGGCCGACGCGGTGAGCGGGCCCACCCGGGTCGCCCCAGTGGGGGCGATCTCGGGCAGCAGCACCGGATCCAGGCCGATGTGCTCCAGGGTGCGGCGGTCGTACGCGCCGGTCCCGGTCGCGTACCAGCCGGTGCCCGACGCGTCGCCGGGGTCGGTGACCGCGGTGCCGGTGAGCCGCTCCGTGAGGAAGTCGTGGGGCAGGCGCACGGCGGCGGCCGCGTCGGCGGCGCGCGGCTCGTGCTCGCGCAGCCACTGCCACTTGGCGGCCGTGACAGCGGCGACCGGCACCGATCCGGTACGGGCGGCCCAGCCGGCCGGACCGCCGAGCACCCGGGCGAGGGCGGCGGCCTGCGGGGCCGCGCGGGTGTCGTTCCACAGCGCCGCGGGCCGCAGCGGACGCCCGGACCGGTCCAGCACCACCAGCCCGTGCTGCTGCCCGGCGACCGCGATGCCGGTCACGGCGGCGGCCGGGACACCGGCCCCGGCGAAGCCTTCGGCGACCGCCTCGCACAGCGCCCGCCACCACCCCTCGGGGTCGCTCTCCCGGGCCCCCGCCTCCCCGGTCACCCGGTGTTCGGCCCGCCCCGCGGCCAGGATCCGGCCGGTGGCCGCCTCGACGAACACCGCCTTGGCGGACTGGGTCGAGCTGTCCACGCCGATGACGACCTCCGGTGCCGGCATTCCGTCGCCCTCCGTCTTTTTTGGCCGCGGTCCAAACAAATGACGCCGAGCCCCTTCATACGGGGAGGCGGCTGTGCTTCATTCATCGGGAAGGGCGGGGAAAAGGCAAGGAGAAGAGAGCAGAGAGCACGGACCGAGCGAAGGCGGTCACAGCGATGACGGACGGCATCACCCCGGCGGCGCGCCCCGGCCCCGGCACGCGCGATCTCACCCCCGTACCCGGTGACCGTTTCAGCTTTGGCCTCTGGACGGTCGGCTGGCAGGGCCGTGACCCCTTCGGCGACGCGACCCGGCCGCCCCTGGACCCGGTCGAGACGGTGCACCGGCTGGCCGGCCTCGGGGCGTACGGCGTCAGCCTCCACGACGACGACCTGATCCCCTTCGGCGCCTCCCGCTCCGAGCGCGAGGCCCGGATCGCGCGCTTCCGCGCGGCGCTGGACCGGACCGGTCTGGTGGTGCCCATGGCCACGGTCAATCTCTTCACCCACCCCGTGTTCAAGGACGGCGGCTTCACCGCCAACGACCGCGGCGTACGCCGGTACGCGCTGCGCAAGACCCTGCGCGCCATCGATCTGGCCGCCGCGCTCGGCGCTCGGGTCTTCGTCGTCTGGGGCGGCCGGGAGGGCGCGGAGTCCGGCGCGGCCAAGGATGCGCGCCGGGCCCTGGACCGGCTGAAGGAGGCGTTCGACCTGCTGGGGGAGTACGTCACCGAGCAGCGCCTCGACCTCAGGTTCGCCATCGAGCCCAAGCCCAATGAGCCGCGCGGCGATCTGCTCCTGCCCACCGTCGGCCACGCGCTCGCCTTCATCGAGCGGCTGGAGCGGCCCCGGCTGTACGGGGTGAACCCGGAGGTCGGCCATGAGCAGATGGCCGGACTGAACTTCCCGCACGCCGTCGCCCAGGCGCTCTGGGCGGGCAAGCTCTTCCACATCGACCTCAACGGGCAGAACGGCGCGAAGTACGACCAGGACCTGAGATTCGGCGCGGGCGATCTGCGCTCCGCGTTCTGGCTGGTGGACGTGTTGGAGTCGGCGGGTTACGACGGTCCCAGGCACTTCGACTTCAAGCCGCCGAGGACCGAGGACGCCGACGGCGTGTGGGCCTCGGCGGCGGGGTGCATGCGCAACTATCTGATCCTGCGCGAGCGGACGGCGGCCTTCCGCGCCGATCCCCGGGTCCGCCTGGCCCTGCGCGCGGCCGGGCTGGACGAGCTGGCCCGGCCCACCGCCCCCGACGGGCTCCCCGGACTGCTGGCCGACCGCGCCGCGTTCGAGGAGTTCGACGCGGACCGGGCGGGGGAGCGCGGCACCGCCTTCGAGGAACTGGACCAGCTGGCCCTGGACCATCTGCTGGGCGCGGGCTGACAGACACGACCTAGTGCTGTGACCGGAAAGGTTTGCCGTGGGCCGGTGAACCTTTCCGGTCACAGCACTAACCCGCCGGGACGCGTTCCCCGTACGCCAGGGGGTCCGTCAGCACGTCCCGCACCACCAGTGCCGCCGCGCCCCTGGCCGCGTCCGCCGCCGGGGAGGAGGCGCGGAGCCGGACGCCCTGGCAGGGCCAGAGGCCGGAGACGACCCGGGCGGAGAGTTCGGCGGCGGCGCGCGGGATCAGCCAGGGGGCGAGGGGGCGGTAGATCCCGCCGAGCACCACCGCCGCCGGGTCGAAGAGATTGACCGCGCCGGAGAGCACCCGGCCCAGCATCAGCCCCGCCCGCTCCAGCGCCGCGAGCGTGCGCTCGTCGCCCGCGCGGGCCCGCCGCTCCAGCTCGGCGACGGCGCTCGCGCCATGGGTCTCCTCGACGCCGGCCGCCCTGAGCATCGCCGACTGTCCCGCGTACTGCTCCAGACAGCCGCGTGCGCCGCAGCGGCACTCGGGGCCCTCGGCGGACGCCATCGCGTGGCCGATCTCCCCGGCGAAGCCGTGCGCCCCGCGCAGCAGCTCCCCTTCGAGGACGAGAGCGCCGCCGACGCCGATCTCGCCGGAGAGATAGAGAAAGGTGCGTACGGGGCCCAGCGCGCCGAACCACAGCTCGGCGAGGGCCGCGAGATTGGCCTCGTTCTCCGAGCGGACCGGCAGCGCGGGCAGCCGGGGGCGCAGCGCGGCCAGCGCGGTGGCGAAGGGGCCCTCGGCCGGGACGCCCGACCAGCCGAGATTGGGGGCCTGGCGGACCGTGCCGCAGGACACCAGGCCCGGCAGGGCCAGCGCCGCGCCGACCGGGCGCAGCTCCTGCTCCCCGGCCGAGGTTAGCGCCCGGGCGGCGGTCCGCGCCGCGCGGTGGAGCACCTGCGCGGGCGTGGCGTCCCGGTTGTCGAGGTGTTCGACGAGGCGCACCCGGTCGGTGCCCGCGAGGTCGACCACGCAGACGCAGACATAGTCGACGTTGATCTCGACGCCGAGCCCGGCGACTCCGGTGCGGGCCACCTTCAGCACGGTGCCGGGGCGGCCGGCCTGGCCGCTGAAGGTCTTGCCCGACTCGGAGAGGAAACCGCACTCCAGCAGCTGTTCCACCAGGGAGGAGATCGCGGCGCGGGTCAGTCCCACCCGGGCGGAGACCCCGGCCCTGGTGGTCTCGCCGGAGTCCTTGACCGCTCGCAGCACCAGGCTGAGATTGTGGCGGCGCACCGTGTCCCGGCCCGCCTTGGGCTCCAGGGGGTCCCGGCTCACCGCGCCGTTCAGTCTGGCGCGAGCGGTCTTCTCCACGGATCAGCCCTGGGGCCCGCGGTATCCCAGGGACGCCTCGATACGCCCGGCGAGCCCCTCCCGCCGCTTGGGGCCGCGGCCGGTGGAACCGGCGAGCCAGGAGCGGCACTTGCTGCCGAGCAGCAGTCCAAAACTCTCGGCCTCGTTCTCCTCGCGCTGGTCGAAGCGGGTTCGCGCGGCGACCTTGAGGACCGTGGCCTCAAGGTCGGCCTCGTCCGAGAGCAGCCGTGCCGCGACCGCCGCGCCCCCGATGTCGTGGGTGCAGTGGCCGGCGTTCATGTGCCACAGCTCATGGCCGAGGATGACCAGCTGGTGGTCGGGGGCGGTGCGCTCCTCGATGACGATCAGGTCCTGGTCCTTCATGTCCAGCCAGAGACCGCTGGCGGTGCCCGGGGGGAAGGTGGCCATCCGGTAGCGCACCGGACGGCCGCGGCGGCCGCTCATCTGGCCGCACAGGGCGGCGTAGAGATCGGCGGGCTCCGCCGGGGCCGGCAGAGTGAGTCCGGCTACCAGCTCGCCGCAGAGCCGACGCATCTCCTTGCCAATGCTCACCGTTCTCCTCTCCCCCGCACCAGCCGCCTGCACATGTGCGGCCTCAACCCTGCACTGACATCAGCCCGTTTCTGAAGTCATCTTTCCGTCGGCTTTGGCGAATCTCGTGGTTCCACCGGCTTGACGCTCTCCAGCAGCAGATCGAGCCATTCGGTGACCTTGTCCCGGTGCTTGTCGGTGGGGAGCTGGGCGGCCCGCCAGGCGATGCCCCGCACACCGTGGTCCTGGAGCAGCCGCTCCAGCGGATCGACGTCCCCGGCGCAGTTCTGGAGCAGCCGCTGCTCGGTGCGCTGGAGCGCGCTGTTGAGCGCGTCGGCGTCCCCGGCGGTGAGAAAGCCCGCGTGGACCCGGAAGAACCGCTGGATCGCGTCGCAGTGCTCCATCGTCGGGCGGCGGTCGCCGTTGATGAGCGCGCCCGCCTGCTGCCGGGACATCCCGGCCCCGTCGGCGATCTCCTGCTGGGTGTACCGGCGGCCGTTGGGTTTGAGCCGCGTGCGCCGCAGCAGGTCGAAGCGCTGGAGGAACCTTGCCTGGAGGTCGGGTTCGCCCGCGGCGCGGCCTTCCAGCAGCGCGCCGACCACCTCGGGAGGCACGCCCGAGGCATCGGAGAGTTCGTGCACGTCGAAGACATCACTGTGGCCCAGCCCCAGTCTGCCTGCGAGTTCGGTGACGCGGGCGACCGAAGCCGCCAGCGGGCCTGCGGCAGCCGGGCCCGGAACCGAGAAGCCGTCTGTCACCAGTGGGTCTCCTAGATCACGCGAGATGGCTCCGCACACGGTTGGCTGCCCGGAGATTAACTGTTTCCCGGACGTACAGCCAGGACTTGCCACAGCTGTGGCGCGATCTATGCGTTCAGCGCCGCCGAATGCCACGATAGTTGACATGGCCGCTCTTCCGGTAGCAGGATCGCCGGGCGGGGTGAAGATCCAAAGGGCGCTGCCGCAGCGGTACTTCGAGAAGGGTGGCGTTCTCGATGACACATGAGGCGGGTTACGACCGTTCTGGTGTCCAGGTGCGCCGGGGGTGCGTCGGCACCGGCCGGGGCACGCTCCGGTCGAGAAGACTGACCGACATACTGCGCGAGCGCAGGGAAGAGCTGGGACTGAGCGTGGCGGAAGTCGCCGCCCGGCTCGACATCAGCACCGGCGTCTACGACACCTGGGAGGGCACGCCCTCCGAGGACTGGACCGAGGACCGGCTGTACGCGCTGGTCAAGGCCCTGGAGATGACCGATCAGCAGGGCGGCTGGCTGTTCCGGCTCGCCATAGACCGGGAGCCGCCCGCGGCCCTGGCGGGCCGGTCGGTGCGGACCGCCTCCCCGATGGGCCCGGCCCGGCCGTCCGGCCCGGCCTTCCCGTCCGGGCTGATGCGGCCGTACGCCCCGGTGGCGCCGCCGGTGCGGCCCCCCGAGCCCGCGGGCCCGGTGCGGACCCCGCTTCCGCAGGATCCCGGGGCCCAGGACTATCTGCGGGATTACGCGGCGATGATGGACGCCGTCCCGCTGCCGTCGGTCCTCTTCGACCGCCGCTGGGACGTGGCGCACGTCAACCCGGCCTTCCAGGCGCTCTTCCAGGGCATGGGGGAGCACCCCACCGCGATGCCGGACCAGAACTTCCTGCGCTTCGTGCTCTTCCACCCGGACGCGGGCGCGGTCCTCGGCGACCGCGAGACGAGCTGGTGCCTGCCGCTGCTGGCGCAGCTGGAGTCGGCCCTGGAGTGTTACGAGGACGACGGTGTGCTTCAGGCCATTCGCGGGGAGATCGCGGACGACCCGATCATGGACGCCGCCTACCGCTGCGGGCTGCCGCACTGGATGCGGGTGGCCGGGGCCGCCGCCGTCCACCACGACGGGGCCCTGCGCCCCCTCCACCACCCGGACCCGAGGTACGGGCGGTCCGAGTGCCGGATCGTGGACGAGACCCCGGCGACCCTCCAGGACCGCGGCTACACCCGGATGACGATGGTGCTGCGCGAGCGCAGGACCGGCTCCACGCCCAACCCCCGGCGGGGCAAGTCCCATCTGAGAGCCGTCTCCAGCAGCTGAGGCCCGACCCGTAAGCCTTCGCGAGCCCTGTACGCCCCCGGTCGCCGCCGGGGGCGTACTCGCCGTGCGCCCGGGCCCGTCGGCTGTGCCCGGCGGCCGGACCCGGACCGGGTCCGGACATGAGAGTGGCGGTACGCCAGGGCCCCCCAGCCCCGGCGTACCGCCTTCCTCGGCCCGTCGCTCCGGCCACCCCCCATACCCCGCGGCCGGACCCGGACCGGGTCCGGGACCAGGCCCCCGGCTTCCCCCGCGCGGGGGCCTGGTCCCTCCCCCTGATTCCCCCGTGTGCTCAAGGCCGGCGGGCCGCTTCGGCCCGGCGGGGTCCACACCGTCAGCGCAGCGACGCGACGGCCCATTCCGCCGCCACCGCGAGGGCGACACAGGCTCCCAGGGCGACGGTCGCGACGCGGGTGCGCCCCTGCCGGCTCAGCACCAGCGCACTGCCCGAGAGGATCAGGGCTATGCCGTAGAAGCCCACGGTCAGGAACGAGTGCGTGCTGCCGATTCTGAGAACGAGCGCCGCTCCCACCGCGGCCATGACGACCACGGAGAGGACGGTGCGGACATGACGTGCCTGACGTGGGGTGAGCCCTTGGCGTTCCGGGCCCAGGTTCGCTTCCGACATGCCCGGAAGGGTATCCGCACCGGCTCCGCTCAGGCGGTCGGAGACGGCGGCCGAGGTGCTCACGGCGGTCATGCGGGCCCGCCGACGCCGGCGGTCCACAGGGGAGCCGTCCCGGTCAGCTGACAGGCCATCAAATAGAGTGGGATGGGCGGTGTGTAGGGACTGTTGTCGTCGGGCCAGCTGATCAGCCGGGGATCGGTCCCCGGCACCTGTGCCCCCTTGGCGTAGTGCGAGGGCAGTGGCCAGGTCAGCTCCAGGTCGGAGCCGGCCGGGACGATCCACCACCACCAGTCGGAGTCCGCGAAGACGCAGCCGTTGCGCGGCAGCCGCCCCAGCAGACGGAATCCGTGGCGGGCGGGGAAGCCCACCGCGTCACAGCCCAGTGTGGGCACGATCGAGGACGGCAGCTCCAGCCGGACCAGCCCGCCGCCGCGGAACTCGCGCCCGCCCCGGATCGAACGGGGCGCGAGATGCCTCAACACGACCGCTCCGTACCGAAGGGCGACCCCGAACGGCGGGGGTCGGACCCCGGTGTCTGCGAGGCCCCCGAGCCCTCGGCGCGCGCCGACTCGGCGCGGGCGTGCGGTCTGCGGGCCTCCGGCGCTCCGGCGCGGCCCGGGCGGGCCGAGAGCCTCGGCGGCTCGGCCGCCGCCGGGAGGTCCGCCCCGTACGGACCGGCGGTGTGGGCCAGCTCGGCCCAGACGGTCCGGCCGCTGCCCCGGTGGCCCGCGTGGGCACCCCAGGCGCTGGACAGGGACTCCACCAGCAGCAGCCCCCGGCCCCGCTCCTCCGCCGCCTTGGTGTGGCACACATGCGGGCCGGTGGGGGCGCACCCCTGGTCCCGCACACTGATCCGCAGCCGCTCGACGCCGTTGAGCAGCTCGCAGGAGATGAGATGGCTGCCGCTGTGCACGACCGCGTTGGTCACCAGCTCGGAGACCACCAGCATCGCCGTGTCGTGCACATCGCCGCCTATGCCCCAGCAGTGCAGCCGGTCACGGGCGAGCTTGCGGGCTCTGGAGACGTACTCGACGCGCGCCGGCAGCTCGAAGCCGTACCTGTGGTGGTCGGCCCCCGAGCACGGGTCCATGAGTGGGGCGTGGAGCGCGTCACGGTTCACCCGACCACTGTCGCTCTGAAATGGACACCTTGGCAAGAGCCACTCTGAATTTTTCAGAGTGGGCATATTCATCGTTGCGGGCGCGTGGCAGACTGCTCGCATACAGCACAGTGGGGAGGTCTCGAAGTGAGCGAACCGCGGTCCGCCCCCACCGTGGGGCAGGTCGTCCTCGGCAAGCGCTTGCAGGATCTGCGCGAGCGGGCCGGGCTCAAGCGCGAGGAAGCCGCCAAGGTTCTTCGCGTCGCCGCGGGCACCATCCGCCGCATGGAGACCGCCGAGGTCGCGTTGAAGATCCCGTACGTCCAGCTGCTGCTGAACGCGTACGGCATCGGCGACGAGGAGTCGCGCGGCTTCATCGAGCTGGCCGAGGAGGCGAACAAGCCCGGCTGGTGGCAGCGGTTCCACGATGTGCTGCCCGGCTGGTTCAGCATGTACGTCAGCCTGGAGGGCGCGGCCAGCCTGATCCGCTCCTACGAGCCCCACTTCGTGCCCGGTCTGCTCCAGACCGAGGAGTACGCGCGGGCCATCATGCTCAGCGGCGCGGTCGGACAGACCGATCCCGAGGAGATCGAGCGCCATGTGGCGCTCCGTATGGAGCGGCAGGCGCTGCTCACCCAGCCGGGCTCCCCCCGGCTGTGGGTGATCATGGACGAGACGGTCTTCCGCAGACCCGTCGGCAGCCCCGCCGTGATGAGAGGCCAGATCGACCGGCTGCTCGAAGGCGCCCAGCTGCCCCATGTCACCCTTCAGGTAGCCGAATTCGCCTCCGGGCACCACCCCGGCACCTACGGGCCCTTCGTGCTGTTCCGGTTCGCCGTCCCCGAGCTTCCGGACATGGTCTACAGCGAGTATCTGACCGGCGCCGTCTATCTCGACGCGCGCCCCGAGGTCGCCTCGCATCTGGAGGTGCTGGACCGCATGGCGGCCCAGGCCGCGACCGCACAACGCACGAAGGAGATCCTCAAGGGTCTCCGCAAGGAGCTGTGAATGGAACACATCTACAACGGGATGCCGGCCACCGAGCTGGGCGACGTGGGCTGGCACAAGCCGTGGAGCGGGGGCAACGGCGGCAACTGCTTCGAGACGATGAAGCTCGCCGACGGCCGGGTGGCCGTGCGCCAGTCCGCCGACCCCGACGGCCCCGCGCTGATCTACACCCCCGGTGAGATAGCCGCGTTCATCCGGGGAGCCAAGTCCGGACAGGCGGACTTCCTGCTCACCTGACGGACGGACCGGAACCGGGAAGTCATGCGTTCCAGCGATCACTTATCGGCCGCCGTCCCCACGGCGGGACACCTCGGAGAACGGCGTGCGGGCACCCTCCCCGCACGCCGTCGTCGTTCCCCCGCCGCGCGGGGAGCCCGCCCGGCGCCGCGCTACCGTGGAAGGGCCGCCGATCTTCCAGGAGGGTGAGCATGAAAGACCGGGAAACCGCCTCCGATGCGCCGGGCGGCTTCGTCCGCGACGGGATCTGGCACTCCGTACCCCCGCTGCCCGCCGCGACCGGACCGGCGCAGGCACTCATCCTCGTCGACGCCCAACGGGCCTTCCTGACCGGGAGCGACGCCGTGCCGGACGCGGAAGAGCTCGTCGAGCGGCTCTCCGCGCTGCTGGACCGGGCCAGGGCGGCCGGCGCGCTCGTCGCGCACCTGCGCAACGACGGCGAACCGGGAGCCGCGGACGAGCCCGGCACCCCCGGCTGGGAACTCCACCTCCCCGTACGGCTGTCGCCCGACGAACACCTCGTACCCAAGGACGGCGACGACGGCTTCGAGGGAACCGCGCTCGGCGCGCTCCTGGACGAGCGCGGAGTGCGCCGGGTGGCGATCGCCGGCGTCCTCTCCGAGATGTGCGTCAGCGCCACCGCGGCCGCCGCCCTGGAACACGGACTCGAAGTGGTGCTGCCCCGCGACGGGCACGCCACCTACGGCCTGGACGCCATCCCCGCCTCCGTCGTCTCCCGCGTCGCCGAGCACGCCCTCGGCTCCGACCCCGAGTTCGTCCTCTCGGCGGACGCCGTCGCCTTCACCGCGCCGCGCGGCCGCTGAACGACATCGTCCGCCCGGATGCACCCTCTCGGTGGATCCGACCTGTTTCACCGCGATAAGGGTGATTCGCGTGGTAGACCGGAAGCGGAACGGCGGCTGAGGTCAGGGGTGCGGCGGTGCGGACACGGCGACTGGTCAGCTACAGCGACGCGGTGACGATCCTGACGGGAGACAGCGCGGGGCTGGCCGCCGCCGACCGGATGCTCGGCGGGGCGCTGACGGTGGCGACCGGCGGGGTCAGCGACGTCCTGCTGAGCGCCCTCGACGCCCAGGGCCGGATCCTGCGGCTCGGCCGCGATCTCACCGCCGGACTGCGGGACAACCTCCACGGGGCCGACCGCGCCACCCGCACCGAACGGATCGCCGCCGCCCACACCGTACTGGTGATCACCGCCTTCTTCGACGCCCTCGGAGAGGAGGGCAGCCTCCCCTTCCGGCTGGAGGAGCTGGAACTGACCCGCGACGAGCAGATCGCCATCGCGGGCGGGGCGGGCCGCGACCTCCTGGCCGCACTCCTCACCACGGGCGCGCCCCAGCCCGCGCCCCACACGCCCTACGAGAGCCTGCTCGACGAACTCCGCCACTGGTACTGGGCGCGCGGCGACGACCTCACCGACTTCATCCATGGACTGGCCGTCTGGGACGGCCTCACCGACCGGCAGCGCGACGCCGTCGACCACCTCTTCAGTGACGGCGTCTTCGCCTGGACCGCCGTCGAGTGCTATCAGGAGCTGTACGGCAGACTCGCCCTGGAAGTCCCCGAATTCGGGCTCTGGTCGGGCCGGCTGGACCACCAGGCCACCCGGGTCGCCGTCCGCCAGGCGCTCGGCGGCATCGAGAGCGCCCTCGCCGGACTCAGCTCCCCCAGTCCGCTCAGGGCGGTCGCCGACTCCCTCGCCACCGGCTACCGCGCCGCCCTGCCCCGGCCGATGCTCTCCGAGGGCCAGGCCCCCACGGGCGTCCGGCTGCCCACCCTCGGCGAGGGCTATGTCGACCCCGACTTCCGGGTGCGCCCCGTCCTCGACGGAGCCCAGGGCCCGGCCGAGGAGGGCTGGTGGGAATCCGCGCCCGTACGCTCCGACCTCACCGAATATCTGGCCGGCACCCTCACCACCGTCGCCGCCGCCACCGCGCCCCTGATCGTCCTCGGCCAGCCCGGCGCGGGAAAGTCCGTACTGACCAAGATCCTCGCCGCCCGGCTCACCGGCGTGGGCTATCTGCCCGTACGGATCGTGCTGCGCGAAGTCCCCGCCGACACCGACATCCAGGACCAGATCGAGCACGCCGTCCGCACCGAGACCGGCGAACGCGCCACCTGGCCCGAACTGGTGCGGGCCGCCGGCGGGGCCGTCCCCGTACTCCTCTTCGACGGATTCGACGAACTCCTCCAGGCCACCGGCGTCAGCCAGTCCGACTTCCTCATCCGCGTCGCCCGCTTCCAAGAACGCGAAGCCGACCAGGGACGGCCGGTGTTCGCCCTGGTCACCAGCCGCACCGCCGTCGCCGACCGGGCCCGCTACCCCGACGGGGCCGTCGCCCTGCGGCTGGAGCCCTTCAACCGCCCGCAGATCGCCCGCTGGCTCCAGCTGTGGAACCGGCTCAACGAACGCTCCCTCGCCGAACGCGGACTGCGCCCGCTGACCGCCGACATCGCCCACCGCCACCAGGCCCTCGCCTCCCAGCCGCTGCTGCTGCTGATGCTCGCCCTCTACGACTGCACCGACAACGCCCTGCGGCGCGGCGCGGGCGGCGACGAACCCCTCGGCGAGGCCGAACTCTACGAGGAGCTGCTGGCCTCCTTCGCCGTGCGCGAGGTCAGCAAGTCGGCCGTCGCCTGCACGACGGGAGAGCTGCGGGAGCGCGCCGAACAGGAGTTGCAGCGGCTCTCGCTGATCTCCTTCGGGATGCTCAACCGGCACCGCCAGTGGATCACCTCCGCCGAGGCGGAGGCCGACCTCGCCGCCCTCCTCGGCAGACCCGAGCCCGCCCAGGACGGCTTCCGCGCCCCCCTGGGGCAGGGCGAGATCGCGCTCGGCCGCTTCTTCTTCGTCCAGCGCGCCCAGGCGGTCCGCGAGGGCCGAAGGCTGGCCACCTACGAGTTCCTGCACGCCACCTTCGGCGAGTACCTCGCCGCCAGGCTCGCCGTACAACTGCTGGCGGGCCTGCTCGACCAGCGGCCCGCGCTCGCCCTCGGCCGGGTCGGCGTCGACGACGACCTGCTCTACGCGCTGCTCTCGTACGCCTCGCTCGCCTCCCGGCAGATGCTCCGCTTCGTCGGCGCGCGGATCGACGGGATCGCGCCCGACGCCCGCCACCGGCTCGGCGAACTGCTGCTGGTCGTGATGGCCGACCACCACAACCGCACCGAGCACCACTACACCGGCTACCGCCCCGGCGTCCGCGCCACCGCCGCCCGCCACGGCGTGTACTCCGCCAATCTGCTCATCCTCACCCTGCTGGTCACCGGGGGAGTGCGCGCCAGCAGACTCTTCCCCGACGTCCAGACCTGCGCCGCGATGTGGCACCGGCGGGTGCAGCTGTGGCGGGCCGCCTTCACCGAACCGGAGTGGACGGATTTCGCGCTCGCCCTGAGCGTCCGGCGGATCTGGGACGGGGAGGACCGCGACCTCGACATCCGCCCCGCCCAGGAGCTGCCGGACCCGCCCGAACCGGTCGACGTGTACTGGCTGCACGGCCTCTCCCCGGCCCACGAGGACCGAAGCCGCGCCGTCAACCGGGTCCGCCCCTACGCCGAGCAGATCCGGCACAAGACGGCGGTCTCCTCAGGCGCCGACGACGCCATCGTGCTCCACGCCGTCGACCCCCTCCTCACCTGGCTCGCCCCCGCCGTCACCACCTTCGTCGGCACCCCCGACGGCACCGCCGTCTCCGTCGCCCACGGCCTGACCTCGCTCTGGCTCGCCAGCGGCCTGGGCGCGCCGGAGGACGAACTCGCCGCCCAGTACGAGCACTGCGCCACCTTCATCGGCCCCGGCGGCGGACTCGACGACACCTCCCAGCGCTGCGTCATGCGCCTGATCCTCCGACAGCTCGCCACCGACGCGGCCCGGCTCCCGGCGAGCGTCGCCGCCCGGGTGCTGGCCGCCGTCGAATCGGGCGCGCACGACACCGTCGGAGTCGCCCTGATGGCGCGCGTCGCGCTGAGCGTCCTGGAGGCCCACGGCGAGGACACCGGGGTACGGGAGTGGGCCGAGGCGGCCCTCGCCCACGCCTCGGCCGCCTGCCCCGACCGGCTCCTCGCGCTCTGGTCCGAACGGCAGGGCTCCGCCGACGCGCGCGCGGCGCTCGGGGCGGCCGTCGCCGAACTCCTGGCCACCGGCTCCCGGGAACAGCTCGCCGCGGTGGACCCCGCCCTGCTCGACCGCGCCCGCCGGTACGCCGCCGACAGCCCCGGCCGCCGCCCGGGCCCCCTCTGCCCCCAGCCGAGGGCCGAGGAACCACAGCCCCGCCGGCCGGACCGCGGCCGGGACGGCCCGGGGCGACCCCGGCCCACGGGCGCGGGACAATGAACCCATGTCCCGACGCACCCCCCGCACCCGGCGCGCCCCCGCCGACGCCCTCACCGCCGTGTCCCCCTGCCCGTGCGGACTGCCCGCCGCCTACGGCGAGTGCTGCGGGCGCTTCCACCGGGGGGAGGCCGCCGCGCCCACCGCCGAACTGCTGATGCGCTCCCGCTACAGCGCCTTCGCGGCCCAGGACCCGGCCTATCTGCTGCGCACCTGGCACCCCGCCACCCGGCCACAGACCCTGGAGCTGGACCCGGCCATGCACTGGAGCGGCCTGGAGATCACCGGAACCACCGAGGGCAGCGCCTTCCACACCACCGGGACCGTCACCTTCCGGGCCCGCTACCGCCACCACGGAAAGCGCGGGGAACTCTGCGAACGCAGCACCTTCGAGCGCGTGGACGGCGCCTGGGTCTATGTCGACGGCTCCTTCCTGGACTGACCCGGCCTGCGTTGCTTCGAAGACGCTCCCTCGGCGAGATCCTCCGCCAGCAGCCGCTTGGCGATCGCGTCGGCGGCGGCGCACAGCTCGGGCCCCGGCGGGCGGCCCAGATCGCGCTCCAGCTGATCCTCCAGCCACCGCTGCCAGGCCCGGGTGATCGCCGCCGCCTCCCGCCGCCCCGCCGCCGTGTGCGAGAAATAGTTCCCCTCCCGCGTCAGATACCCCTCGTCCACCATCCGGGCGAAGACCGGGACCAGCACCTCCGGCGGCAGCCGGCGGCGCGCCGCGATCAGCCCCGCGCTCGCGTGGCCGACCGTGCGGGTCATCACCTCCACCTCCATCACCGCCCACGCGCCCGCGACATCCAGCCGGGTGTCGGAGCCGGTGACGACCCGGCGCGCGGTGTCCGCCCCCGTCCGCGCCACGATCGTGGCCACGGCCCCCTCCAGCAGCTCGGCCGAGTCCCCGGCGGTCGTCGGCGAGGAGAAGGCGTCGCCCATGTCGGTGGAGGCGATCCGGGCCGTGTCGCGCAGCGGCACCTCCTTCAGGAGGAGCGAGACGACCAGACCCAGCACGGCCACCGGCACCGTCCACAGGAAGACCGTGTGCAGGGTGTCCGCGTACGCCGTCACGATCGGCTCCCGCAGCTCGGGCGGCAGCCCGTGCAGACCCTCCGGGGAGCGCGCCAGCCGGGCGATCACCTCCGGGTCCGCGCCGCTCGCGCCGGCCGCCTCGGCGACGCCCCGGGTGAGGTTGGGGGTGAGGGCGTTGGCGTAGATGGTGCCGAAGACCGCCGCCCCGAAGGCGCTGCCCAGGGTGCGGAAGAAGGTGACGCCGGAGGTCGCGGTGCCGAGATCGGCGTACTCCACGGTGTTCTGCACGGCGATCGTCAGCACCTGCATCGCCAGCCCGATGCCGGTGCCGAGGACGAACATGTACAGCGATTCCAGCCATGCCCCGGTGCCCGGACCCATCAGGGAGAGCAGATACAGGCCCACGCCCATCACCAGGGTGCCGACGATGGGGAAGATCCGGTAGCGGCCGGTCCTGCTCACCGCGTTGCCGCTGAGGACGGAGGCGATCAGCAGTCCGGCGACCATCGGCAGGGTGCGCACACCGGAGAGGGTCGCCGAGTCGCCGTCCACGTACTGGAGATAGGTCGGCAGGAAGATCAGCGCGCCGAGCATCGCGAAGCCCACGATGAAGCTGAGCACGGAGCAGACGGTGAAGACGGGGTTGGCGAACAGCCGCATCGGCAGCATGGGTTCGGCGGCCCGGGTCTCCACCAGACAGAACAGCGCCAGCGCGAGCAGCCCGCCCGCGAAGAGCCCGATGACGACCGGCGAGCCCCAGGCGTACTCGTTGCCGCCCCAGCTCGTCGCCAGGATCAGCGCGCCCGCGCCGACGGTGACCAGCGCGATGCCCGCGTAGTCGATCACCGGGCGGCCCGCCGTGCGCACCGAGGGCATGGTGCGGGCCGCCGCGAAGACGACGGCGATCGCGATCGGCACATTGACGTAGAACGCCCACCGCCAGGTCAGATGGTCGGTGAAGAGCCCGCCGATGAGCGGCCCGATCACCGTGGAGATGCCGAAGACGGCCCCGATCGCGCCCTGGTACTTGCCCCGGTCGCGCAGCGGGATCACATCGGCGATCAGCGCCATCGAGGTGACCATCAGACCGCCCGCGCCGACGCCCTGCACCCCGCGCCACACGATCAGCAGCGTCATATTGGTGGCCAGGCCGCAGAAGAACGATCCGGTGATGAAGACGACCGCCGAGATCTGGAAGATCAGTTTCCGGCCGAAGAGATCGCCGAACTTGCCGACCAGCACCGTGGCGACGGTCTCCGCCAGCAGATACGAGGTGACCACCCACGACATGTGCGCGCCGCCGCCCAGCTCCGCGACGATCGTCGGCAGCGCGGTGCCCACGATGGTCTGGTCGAGGGCCGCCAGCAGCACCCCGAGCATGATGGTGCCGAAGACGATGTTCCGCTGCCGCGCGTCGAGCACGGGCGGCAGGGCGGCGTCGGCCGCGCGCTCGGAGGTCGTCCCGCTGCCGGTGGTCACCCAGACAGCGTCACACCGTCGTCGGCCCGCCGCATGCGGTGGGAGTCCGCCCGGAGTACGGGTACGGGTACGGGTACGAGTACGAGGGTGTACGGGTCAGTAGCGGCTGCCCGGCCTGATCACCAGCCGGGGGTGGTGCGCGGCCAGCACCTTGTTGGCCCGGGCCAGCACCGAGAGGGCCTGCTCGCGGTCGGCGCGGTCGTCGGCGCAGAGCGGGTCGCGGAAGAGGCCCACCTCGCGTACGGCGGTGTCCGCCTCGATCTCCGCGCGCAGCACATGGGCGGGCATACAGGATCCGATCAGCACGGCCACCCGGTCGGGGATGGGCACGGGAATGAGGGGGGAGGCGGTCACGTCGTCATCCTTCTCTGCTGCTTCAGCGGCCCGCGCCGGCGCACCGGCGGGGTCTGTCCCCCCATTGGAGCGGAGCGGCGTCCGCGTCCGGCGGCGGGAGTGTCCCGATGGGGCAACCGCCGTCGGCGGCCCCGGATGAATTCCCGCGGCGGGCCCGGCGGACGGGTCCCGGTCGTGGGCGATGCGGCTGCCCGCCGGTTCCCCGTTCGCCGCACCGCGGACGGGGAGTGCCGATCACGGGCCCGTGGGGCGGGCCGGGGATCCGGCGCGCGGCGGGACCGCGCGCGGCCCGCCCGGGCTGTGCCCCGGGCAAGCACCGGCGACACACCATACGCGAATGCCCCGCCCTCACCCGAATCGATCAAGTGGCGCGCCCCGGAGGGCGGTTGGCCGCTTCGCTACAGGCGCCCGCTCCCGCCGTACCAGCGGCCGTAGCGGGAGCCCAGATACGCGGCCGAGCAGCCGTGCAGCAGAACGCTGAGCGCCACGGTCACGGCGATGACGCCGCTGAGGGTCTCCGTCCCCGGGAGCGCCTCTTCGAAGGCGATCAGCCCGAACACCACGGACGCGAGTCCGCGCGGCCCGAACCAGCCGATGTAGGCGACGGTGGGCGGGCGCAGCCCGGCGCCCGCGAGGGCGAGGACGACGGGGAGCATCCGGACGACGGTGAGGCTGAGCAGCGCGTAGAGAAGCATCCGCCAGTCGGCGTGCCGCAGGACGGGGCCGAGGACCACCGCGCCGAACAGCAGGAAGCTCAGCGCGGTCAGCAGTTCGCCGAGGCGGTCGGTCAACTCGACCTCGTGGCCGACGCTCGCGTCGGCCGCGGCGTCGGTCCCGGCGGCGGCGGTCGCGGTCGCGGGGCGGCCCGCGGCCGCCTTGGCGCGTCCGACGGTGCCGAAGGCGAGTCCGGCGGTCCAGGCCCCGATGAAGCCGCTTCCGTCGACGGCGACACAGAGCGCGTAGGCCGCGGCGGGCACCAGCAGCACCAGGATCTGCCGCCAGGCGGGGGTGCTCGCGTCCCGCGCCGCCGACCGGCCGAGGAGTTCGGCGCCCAGCCATCCGGCCGCCAGCCCGATGGCCCCGCTGGCCACGAGGGCGAGCAGGAAGACGGCGGCCGGGCCCTGGTGTTCCGCGTGGCCCTCGCCGGCCGCCGCGAGGGCCAGCAGGAAGAACGGCAGCGCGATGCCGTCGTTGAGGCCGGACTCGACGCTCAGCCCGTGGCGCACCGGCGCGGGAACGCGCTCGTCCGAGACCGCCTGCTGTCCGAGCGCAGCGTCCGTGGGGGCCAGGACGACGCCGATCACCGCCAGTTCCCACAGGCCGAGACCGGGCAGCACGGCCCATGCCAGCAGCCATCCCAGCGCCATGGTGAGCGGCAGCCCGATCGCCAGCAGCCGTACCGGCAGCGAGCGCTCGCGGCGCAGATCCCGCCGCCGGACGGCGGAGGCCCCGGCGAAGAGCACCAGCGCCAGCGCGCTCTCCAGCACCGCGCGGGTCACCTCGGCGTCCTGGCCCCGGTCGACGAGATCGAGCCCCAGCGGGCCCATCGCCAGTCCGCCGGCGACGCAGACCATCGGGCCGGAGACCACCGTCGTCGACAGTCTGCGCGACACCACCGCGTACCCGGCGAGCAGGGCCGCCGCCACGACGACGGCCCAGGGGTTCACCGCGCCCCCCGTCTCAAGGCCCCGCCAGCACTTCGGCGAGGTCGTACCGCACCGGCTCCTCCAGCTGGGCGTAGGTGCAGCTCGCCGGGGTGCGGTCGGGACGCCAGCGCCGGAAGCGCGCGGTGTGGCGGAAGCGGTCGCCCTCCATGTGGTCGTAGGCCACCTCCACCACCCGCTCGGGGCGCAGCGCCACCCACGACAGATCCTTCTTGCCCGTCCAGCGGCTCTTCGCGCCGGGCAGCCGGGCCCCCTCGTGGGCGCTCTCCTCGGCCCAGGCCGCCCAGGGGTGTCCGTCCGGGGGGTCCATCCGCAGCGGTTCCAGCTCCTCGATCAGCTCCGCCCGCCGCTTCATGGGGAAGGCGGCGCAGACGCCGACGTGCTGGAGCGCTCCGGTGTCGTCGTACAGCCCCAGCAGCAGCGAGCCGAGGATCGGACCGCTCTTGTGGAAGCGGTATCCGGCCACCACGACGTCCGCCGTCCGCTCATGCTTGATCTTGAACATCAGCCGGGCGTCCGGCCGGTAGGGCAGATCCAGCGGCTTGGCGACGATCCCGTCGAGCCCGGCCCCCTCGTACTGCTCGAACCAGCGCTCGGCGACGGCCGGGTCGGTGGTGGCGGGGGCCAGATGGACCGGGGGAGCGGCGGGGCGGAGCGCCTCGGTGAGCAGGGCGCGCCGCTCGAAGAGCGGGGTGTCCAGCAGGGCGGTGTCGCCGAGCGCCAGCAGATCGAAGGCGACGAAACTGGCCGGGGTCCGCTCGGCGAGCGTCCGCACCCGGGAGGCGGCGGGGTGGATCCGCTCGGAGAGCCGGTCGAAGTCGAGCCGGCCGCCGTGGGCGACGACGATCTCGCCGTCGACCACGCAGCGGCCGGGCAGATTGGCGGTGAGGGCCTCGGCGAGTTCGGGGAAGTAGCGGGTGAGCGGCTTGCCGGTACGGGAGCCGATCACCAGCTCGGAGCCGTCGCGGTGCACGATCGCCCGGAAGCCGTCCCACTTGGCCTCGTACTGCATCCCGGGCGGAATCGTCTTCACGGCCTTCGCGAGCATCGGTTTCACGGGCGGCATCACCGGCAGATCCATAAAGGAATTGTCCGATATGCAATGAATGTCGGCACGGCATACGCTGACCCACATGGCCGGAGCGGTGGAACTGGAAGTGGGCACCCGGACCGTACGCGTGTCCAATCCCGACAAGGTCTACTTCCCCGAGCCCGGCTACACCAAGCTCGACCTCGTCACCTACTACCTCGCCGTCGGCGACGGCATCACCCGCGCCCTGCGCGACCGCCCCACCACCCTGGAGCGCTACCCCGACGGAGTGACCGGCGAGTCCTTCTTCCAGAAACGCGCCCCCAAATACCTCCCCGACTGGATCCCCACCGCCCACATCACCTTCCCCAGCGGCCGCTCCGCCGACGAGCTGTGCCCCGCCGAACCCGCCGCCGTCGCCTGGGCCGCCAACCTCGGCACCGTCACCTTCCACCCCTGGCCGGTACGGCGCGAGGACACCGACCACCCCGACGAACTGCGCATCGACCTCGACCCCCAGCCCGGCACCGACTACGCGGACGCCGTGCGCGCCGCCCACGAGCTGCGCGCCGTCCTCGATGAGGCCGGGCTGCGCGGCTGGCCCAAGACCTCGGGCGGGCGCGGCCTCCACGTCTTCGTCCCCATCGAACCCCGCTGGACCTTCACCCAGGTCAGACGGGCGGCGATCGCGGTGGGACGCCGGCTGGAGCAGCGGATGCCGGACCGGGTCACCATCAAGTGGTGGAAGGAGGAGCGCGGTGAGCGGATCTTCGTCGACTACAACCAGACGGCCCGCGACCGCACCATCGCCTCCGCCTACTCGGTGCGCCCCCGCCCGCACGCCCCGGTCTCCGCGCCGCTGCGCTGGGAGGAGATCGACGACGCCGTCCCCCGGGACTTCGACATCGTCTCGATGACCGCCCGGTACGCGGACGTCGGCGATGTCCACGCCGACATGGACGAGCACCGCTTCAGCCTGGAGACCCTGCTGGAGGCGGCCCGCCGCGACGAGGCGGACCACGGCCTCGGCGATCTGCCCTATCCGCCGGAGTACCCCAAGATGCCGGGCGAACCCAAACGCGTCCAGCCGAGCCGCGCCCGCCGCCCGGAGTGACGGCGGACGCGGCTCCTGCCGGCACCGGCACCCCGCTACAGCTCCTGGATCCGGATGTCGCGGTACGAGATCACATCCGCCGTGCCGTGGACCTGGAGCCCGATGTACCCCGACGCGTAGCGCCTGCCGTCGCTCCCCGGGTCCCCGCCGCGCGGCGGGACGAAGTCCTGGCCGCCGGTGTTCTCGAAGCTGTTGATCAGCACACCGTCGCGCAGCACCGAGTACGTCTGGCCGACCACCCGGATCTCGTAGTCGTTCCAGGCGCCCTTGGGCGTCACCCCGGCCCCGGCCAGCCCGACCCGGTCGAAGCCGTACACCGAACCGGTCTTGTACAGGTCTCCGTCGGGCCGGTCGAGGATCTGCACCTCATGGCCGAACATGACGGCCACCCACTCGGGGCGCGGCTCCTCCGGGTGGTCGTGCACCCCGGGGAAGCGGACGAGGACCCCGCTGTTGGCGTTCCCCCCGCCGGGGGCGTCGTCCCGCCACTGGAGCTTCAGCGAGAAGTCCCCGTACCGCCGCTGGGGGAACCACAGCATCCCCATGCCGCCCCGGTCGGTGCCGCTGGTCATCGAACCGTCGGGGTTGAGGGCGAAGGAGCCGCCGCCCACGTGCTGCCAGCGGTCGAACGAGGAGCGCGTGCCGTCGAAGAGGCTCCGGTAGCCGGTGTTCTGACCGGGCCGGCCGATGCCGGACCGCTCGGCCGCCGCCCGGATCTCCCGCCGCTCCCGCGCGTCCAGCACACCGTCCGAGAGCAGCCCGTCCAGGACCGTGCCGACGTGCTTGAGGAAGAGCGCGTGCGAGGACCAGGACTTCTCGTCCTCGATCAGCTCGTTGACCGTGCAGCGGGACCGGGTCATCCGGTTGGGCACCCCGCTGTCGACCGTACCGACGATCACGGTGAGCCGCTCGTCCCACTCGGGGCACCCGGGAGCCGGCACCCCGCCGCCCTCGGCTACCGTGAAAGTCGTCCGCCGCGCCTGTGAGGTGTTGCCCGCCCCGTCCGTCGCCCGGTGCAGCACCGTGTGGAAACCCACCCGGTCGACGAGCACCGGAGCCGTGTAGGCCAGATAGGGGCCGCCGTCGAGCGAGTACTCGACCCTCGCGACCCCCGAGCCCCCGGTGTCGGCCGCGTTCACCGTCACCCGCGCACTCGTCACATGGGCACCGTCCGAATTCAGCCGCCCGGCCACCTCGGCGGCCGTCACCGGCGGCTCCCGGTCCGGCGCGGGCGTCGCGACCACGGTGAAGTGGACGGACTGTTCGGCGGAGGTGTTGCCGTCGCGGTCGGTGGCCCGGTAGCGGATGGTGTGGGTGCCGGTGGTGTTCACCACGACCGGTGCGGTGTACGCCTGCCAGGGCCCGTCCGCCCCCGTCGCGTACTCGATTCGACCGACCCCCGAACCGGTGTCGGACGCGGTCACGGTCACGGTGGCCGTGTCCAGATACCGCCCCTGGTCGTCGCGTTCGCCGCCGACCGTCCCCGAGGTCTCCGGAGGGGTGGTGTCCCCGCTCGGCGGGGCCGCCACGGTGAAGTGGACGGACTGTTCGGCGGAGGTGTTGCCGTCGCGGTCGGTGGCCCGGTAGCGGATGGTGTGGGTGCCGGTGGTGTTCACCACGACCGGTGCGGTGTACGCCTGCCAGGGCCCGTCCGCCCCCGTCGCGTACTCGACCCGGTCGACGCCCGAGCCCTCGTCGGTCGCGGTCACCGTCACGGTGGCGTGGCCGAGGTACGCGCCGTCCGTGTCGCGGTCGCCCTCGACCCTCGCCGAGACGGCGGGCGCGGCGGTGTCCCCGCCGGTGTTCTCCGTGACGGTCAGGATCCCCCGCATCGCCCCATGGCCGGGAATGGCGCAGTGGAAGCGGTACCGCCCGGGGGTGAGGGTCACCTCCGCCGTGTACCGGCCGCCCCGCGCGTCGTCGGGCGAGGCGAGGATGTTCAGGGGTACGTCGCTGTTGAACTCCGGGTCCGACACCTCGAAGGTCAGGGTGTGCGGCATCCCCGTCGTATTGCCCGTCGCCCGGCTGTTCTCGAAGACGATCGCCGTCCGCCCCGCCACCGCCGTGGCGGGGGCGGAGAGATAGCGGTCCACCGGATCCCCGGCCGTCCAGGTCAGCACCTGCTCCGCCGCCCGGGCCCCGGATCCGCCCGGCACGGGCCGGGCGGCGGCCGACCCGGTCAGCCCGGTCAGCAGCCCGGCGACCAGCGCCACCGACGCCACCAGCGCCGTCCACAGCCGCCCCGGCCCCTGCCCCTGCCCCGGCCCTTGCCTCTGCCTCTGCCTCTGTCTCTGCCTCGACGGATGCCTCATCGGGTCGCCGCCTTCCGCGCCAGCCGGTCCGCGGCCGGGGTGGGTCCGCCGCCGTGGTAGGTGATCCGCCAGAGCGCCGACCGGGAGTCCGAGGTGAAGAACCCCCGCCCGTAGTCCAGGACATAGAGCGAACCGTCCGGCGCGAACTTCCAGTCCATGAGATTGCGGATGCCGTTCGCCCCGACCGGGACGATCCTCTTCAGGGACTCGGCGTGCACCGGGACACCGCCCCTGCCCACCGTCCTGGGATCGGTGAGCACCGCGTGCCGCGGCTGGTCGCCGTCGTAGAAGTCGCCGACGAACCACTTGCCGTCCCAGTACGCGGGCCACTTCACCGCGCTGGCGCTCGCCGCGTCGTGGCGGTAGACGGGGCCGTTCATCGCCGCCTGCCCGCCGCCCTTGAGCCAGGGCAGCAGCAGCTTCTGCTCGGACAGCAGATAGGAGGGGACGCCGTTCGCGTCGCGCGGGAAATCGGGGCCGCCGCCCTGGGGCGCGTACCAGACGGTGTTGGAAGTGACCGGCGGCAGCCGCACCAGCCCGTCGTTGTTCGGGGACTCGTTCCTGGGGGCGGCGCAGTCGTACCAGCCCCGGGGGACGGCCGGATCGGGCAGGGCGCGGTCCCGGTAGGGCTGGTTGTTGCCCATGCAGAACGGCCAGCCGTGGTTGCCCGCCCGGGTGATCGCCGCGAAGGTGTCGTACTTCGCCGGACCCCACACCGGGGACGGCGAACCGGCGTCCGGGCCGACCCACCCCGCGTACAGGATGTCCGTCCGGCGGTCGACGAAGATCCGCGCCGGGTTGCGCACCCCCATCACATAGATCTCGCCCCGGGTCTTCCCGCCGCCCTCGTCAGGCTCCCGGCCGGTGAAGAGATTGCCCTCGGGGAGGGTGTAGGCGCCGTCGTCCTCGGGGTGGATCCGCAGGATCTTCCCGTTCAGATTGTTGGTGTTGCCGGAGGTGCGCCGGGCGTCGGCGAAGGACAGACCCCGGTACGCGGGCTCCGGATTGTTGCCCGAGTAGCCGCCGCTGAAGCCGGAGGAGTTGTTGTCCCCGGTGGCGATGTAGAGATTCCCCCGGGAGTCCCAGGCCATCCCGCCGCCCGCGTGACAGCAGCTGTGGATCTGCACCTGCCAGGAGAGCAGCACCTTCTCACTGGCGAGGTCGAGCAGGCCCGAGGCGTGGTCGAAGGTGAAACGCGAGACCCTGCGGTCGGCCGTCCGCCGCTCGCGGTCGATCCGCTCGTGCGGTGTGTAGTGCAGATACACCCGGCCGTTGGAGCTGAAGCGGGGGTCCAGCTCGATGCCGAGCAGCCCCTCCTCATTCTTGACCAGCTCACCGCCGCCGCCCTTGTTGCCGAAGACGCTCAGCTCCCCGGCGAGGGTGACCCGCTTCGTCGCCGGGTCGTACACATGGATCTGGCCCTTGCCCCTGCCGACGTCCGGGCTGTTCCAGTCGGTGACCACGGGCCGGCCGGCGTCCGCGCCGCCCCGCCCGATGTAGAACACCTTCCCGTCGGGCGCGACGACCAGGCCGTGCGGCTCCCCGATCTGGTCGTTGAGCCCCGGCTGATTGGGCCGGGTGACCCGCTCGGCCGTGTAGTTGGCGTCGATCGTCGCCGAGCAGTCGGCGCGCGAGAGCCGGGCGGTCCAGGCCAGCGCGCCGCGCAGATGCTCCCGGAAGTCGGTCTCGGCGAAGCTGTCGGCCGTACCGCCCATCCCGGTGTAGAAGGAGCGCCCGCCGTCGTAGTCGCGACACCAGGAGATCGGGTGGTCCCAGCCGTTCGCCCCGGGGCCCGGGGTGTACGAACTCTCCCTGACCCGGGCCACCGTGTGCACCCGGCCCGAGGGGTTCACCGCCCAGTCGAACCACTTGTCGGGCCGCTTCCACTGGAGCGGCAGCCCCGCGGTGGCCGGATGCCGGCGGTCGCCGACCTCCACCACCGCCCGCGACACGGCGCTCGCCGCCCCCGCCGGGCGGGCGCCGACCAGCCCGGTGAACCAGTCGGAGTACGGTTCCGTCCTCGCCGCGTCATGGATGCCGAGGAAGCCCCCGCCCGCCTCCATGTACGCCTCCAGGCCCGCCTCCTGCTCCGGGTCGAGCACATCGCCGCCGCCGGTGAGGAAGACCACCGCGTGGAAGGAACCGAGCCGCGCCGCGTCGGTGAAGACCGAGGGGTCGTCCGTGGCCCTCGTCGCGAACCGCCCGGCGGCCGGGCCGCTCAGCCCGATGGACTCGATCGCCGCGATCCCCGCATCGACCACCGGCGACTCGGCGGTCGCGGAGGCGTGGAAGACCAGCACCGTGACCTCCGCGCCACCCGGCGGCGAGGGAAGGGACAACGTTGTCCGTCTCGGTTCCGGCGGCTGCCCTGCGGACGCCTCCGTACCCCCGGCGAGCAGGGAGACGGTCAGGGCCCCGGCTCCGAGAAGCGCCGCCAGGGCGCGTCCCGGCGATCTCGACCCGCGACGCGGTGTGCGCTGCATGGGCCACCCACCCCTCTGTGGTGATGACAACAGCACTGGAAGCTAGACCTCTTCGCCCGCCTCGCCAAGAGGTAAGGACGCAAAAGAACGAACTTTGTCCTGAGCGTGGAAAAACGAGGGACCCCCGGCTACCGTATGGCCGTCCCGGGCCCGAAGACCCGTCAATGACCGGGATGGAGCGGAGAGTTCGGCATGGACGTGGGCATGGACATGGACGTGGACATGGGCCGACGGAGCTTCGGCCGGAGGCTGCTGGCGGGCGGCACCGCCGCGGCCGCCGGGGTGACATCGTTGTCGCTTCCTGGCTCCCCCTTGACCGGGACCACCTTCGCCGCCGGCGCGCCGAGGACCGCCCCGGCGGGCGGCCGGGTGCGCCATCTGCGGCTCTACGCGGAGCGGCTCGCCGACGGGCGGATGGGCTACGGCACGGCGAAGGGCGCGGCGACCGTCCCCGGCCCGCTGATCGAGCTGAGCGAGGGCGACACCCTCCACATCGAGTTCGAGAACATCACGGACGTCGCCGTCAGCCTCCACGCCCACGGCGTCGACTACGACATCGCCAACGACGGCACCCGCCTCAGCCGCAGCCATGTCGAGCCCGGCGCCACCCGCACCTACACCTGGCGCACCCATGCGCCGGGCCGCCGCGCCGACGGCACCTGGCGGCCGGGCAGCGCGGGCTACTGGCACTACCACGACCATGTGGTCGGCACCGACCACGGCACGGGCGGCATCCGCAAGGGGCTCTACGGGCCGGTGGTCGTCCGGCGCGCGGGCGACATCCTCCCCGACAAGCAGTTCACGATCGTCTTCAACGACATGACGGTCAACAACCGGCCGGCGCACACGGGCCCCGATTTCCGGACCACGGTGGGTGAGCGCGTCGAGATCATCATGATCACGCACGGCGAGCTGTACCACACCTTCCATCTGCACGGTCATCGCTGGGCCGACAACAGAACCGGTCTGCTCCAGGGCCCCGACGACGTCAGCCGGGTGATCGACAACAAGATCACCGGCCCGGCCGACTCCTTCGGCTTCCAGATCGTCGCGGGCGAGAACGCGGGCGCGGGCGCGTGGATGTACCACTGCCATGTGCAGAGCCACTCGGACATGGGAATGGCCGGGCTCCTGCTGGTCGCGAAGCCGGACGGCACGATCCCGGGGTACGAGCCCCACCACGGCCCCTCCGGTTCCCGCTGATCTCCACCCCTCCGTATCGGATGCGGATGCGGTCCCGTCCGTTCCGCAGCAGACTCGAAGGAGAGGGCCGAACGCGACCCCCCGCCCCGAGGAGCGCGCCCATGCTCACCACCCGGTATGTCACCGGCTCCCCCAACTGGCTCGATCTGGGGACGCCGGACGTCGCGGCGGCGGACCGCTTCTACCGGGGGCTGTTCGGCTGGATCTTCGAGTCGGCAGGCCCCCAGGCCGGCGGCTACGGAATGTTCCGGCTGGACGACACCACCGCGGCGGGCGGCATGACCGTGCCCCCCGAACAGGCCCCGGCCTCCTGGCACGTCTACTTCCAGTCCCCGGACGCCGACGCCACGGCCGAGGCGGTGCGGCTGCACGGCGGCACGGTCCTCTTTGAACCCATGGACGTCTTCGACTTCGGCCGCATGGCCGCCTTCACCGACCCCTCGGGCATCGGCTTCGGCGTCTGGCAGCCCCGCGACTACAAGGGCCTCGGCGTCGTCGGCGTCCCCGGCAGCCTCTGCTGGCTGGAGCTGTACACCCCCGACACCGACGCGGGCCTCGCCTTCTACACCCAGGTCTTCGGCTGGGAGACCTCCTCGATGCCCTACCCCGACGGATCCGGCTCCTACCCGCTCGCCCACCCCTCCGGCACGGGCGGGGAGGCCATGTTCGCCGGAGCCGTCCCCGTCTCCGCCGACCCCACCGGCTCCGGCCCCCACTGGCTGCCCTACTTCGCCGTCCTCGACTGCGACGCCACCGCCGCCCTGGCCCGCGAGACCGGCGGCACCGTGCACCTGCCCCCCGTCGACCTGCCCGGCGTGGGACGATTCGCCCGGCTCACCGACCCCGCCGGGGCGAAGTTCGCCGTGATCCAGGGCGAGCCCCAGCCGGAGTGAGACCGTCCGCCGGGGACGTTGATGCTTCATTGAGCTGCCGTTTATCCGACTGGTGAAGGGTGAACGGCATGCCGATCACGCCGATCAACACCACCGTCGACGACGACCTCTCCTGGCAGGAAACCGCGCTGTGCGCGCAGACCGGACCGGAGTTCTTCTTCCCGGCCCCCGGCTCCTCCACCCAGGAGGCGAAGCTGCTGTGCGGGGCGTGCGAGGGACGGGTGGAGTGCCTGGAGTACGCACTGCGGCACGACGAGAAGTTCGGGGTCTGGGGCGGCATGTCCGAGCGCGAGCGCGACCGCCTCAAGCGCGCCCGAGCCTGACCTCCGCCCTCCCCCCTCACGTCCTCCTGACCCTCCCCCCCTTCACCAACTCCGCCCGCTCCGCGAGCACATCCGCCGCCGTCCCCCCTCCCGGCGCGCCGCCCCCGGGGGGCTCGGGGACCACCCGTACGGGGAAGTGGCCGCCGACGGGGGAGATGACGCCGCCGTAGCGGGGGTCGCCGGCGAACCAGATGAGGTCGGGGGAAGGGTTCTGTTTTTTGGCGAGGTCACCGGAGTGGAGCGCGAGGCGCAGAACGGGTGTGTACGCCTCGGAGAACTCGATCACGATGGCTTTCGGGCTCTCCACGCTCCGGCGCGGATACGTGCACGGGTACGCCTGCCATGGATACAGGGCGAGGATCCTGGCCATCCGCCGGGTGCGCCGGAGCGCCAGGCCGGTCACGAAAAGACATGGCGGATAGCAGACAGCGAGGATCACCAGGAATCCGGGCAGCTGTGAAGGCGTCTGCACGGTGGCGCACCAGCCGGCCCCCGCTCCCAGGAGGACCACGGCGATCAGCCAGGATGTCCGCCTGGCGACCAGGCGCCGGTGGCCCTCCGCCGTCGCGGGGTGCCGGAGGGCGCTGGAGAGCGGTGGGCGGTGCGGTCCCGGGCTCATCAGAAGAGGTCCCGGATTCGGGAGGTGGGACGTGGCGCGGGCTCCGGGGTCTCCACCGGCTCGGAGAAGCTCATGGTCTGGCCGATCCCTTCGAGGATTGATGTATACGCTTCGGAATTGCGGACGGCGGCGCTCGTGAGGTCGGCCACGGCGATGTGCTCCCCGGTGGGGCACGGAATCGTGAGCCGGGCCTGGAAGACGCCTTCGAAGTCCGCGGTGATGCCCAGCTCTTCCAGCGACTCGTCCGGTGGACTCACCAGAGTTCCGGCGACGAGTGCGGCCGGCAGTCCGCTGGAGAGTGTGAGGAGCCGTCCGGTGCTCTCGCTCCAGAGCGGGGAGTTCATCTGGGCGAGTGCGCACTGGGCGACTGCCAGCCCGGCCGTCCGTGACGCGATGCCCGCCATCGACAGCGAGAACAGGGAGACCGAGGCACCGTGCTCCCCGTCGGGATGAACGCCGATCGACATGTGCGCGGTCTCGCTGGTCCACATCGCGGCCAGCAGGTTCGTCAAGGTGCGTGTGTCCCGGAGCGCGGGGCCCAGAAGGCCGGTTCCTTCGAGAAGGGGTGTCAGGACCGGAGACGCGGATCGTTCGATCAGGGGGAGGTCGAGCGCGTCCAGTGAGTGGTAGCCGGGTGGAAGCCGGAACCAGAGCGGTGGAGCGGGAGTCGGCACAGGGTTTTCCCGTCGGTCGGGTTCAGCGGTTCAGTGACGTCCATACGCGGGCCGCCTTGGCGGCGGAGCCAGGGCCGTCGTCGAGAGCGGCCCGGGCTCCGTCCACGGCGGTCGCACCGTGCGAGACCGTCTCGTCGTCGCTCCAGGGGCCGTAGTGACTCATGGCTGTCGCGGCGCCCGACGCGGGGAGGGCGTACTTCACCGTTCTCTGTACCGGCTCGGGTGTGCGCCGCAGGGCCCAGGAAGTCAGTGGGTTCTCCACCTGGCGCATCTCGTCCATGGCGGAGACCGTTCCGTTCCCGAAGCCCTGAGCGCCCGCGCGTGTCGTCGTGGTGATTCCGGAACCGGCGACCGCCTGGGCGGTGTGCGCCGCCGCCGTCGCTGATTTGGCGCCTTGGGCGATCGACGCCAGGCCGGGAACCGACCCGAGGGCATCGCCCGTCAGGGTTACCGCGTTGTCCCAGAATTCGGCGTCGAACTCACCTTTGGTGAAGCCGTTCTTGAGTGACCGCTGCACCTTGGGGTCGGTCGAGTGGAGCGCGAGCGCCCCGAGGCTGGCACCCGTCGCGACGAAGAGCAGGGCCAGCCCGGCGGGCGCGAAGAACGGTCCGATCACCAGGGCGAGGAATCCGGCGATGGCGGAGACGTCCGACAGCAGGTCCCCCAGATCCTCCTCCACCCACTTCAGAACCTTCCCCAACACCCCCGGCTCCTCCGGAGCCAACCTCTCCACCGCCTCGTCCAGGGACTTCGCGATGCGTCTTGCCCGCGCGTGGTGTTCCTCCTCCAGTTCGCGGGCGAGGCGGAGGACGGAGTCCAGGGCGTCCTGGGCGTCGGTGACGGCGGTGGTGGCGGTGCGGAGGGTGTGGGGTGGGGTGGAGGGGGCGGCGCGGAGGTGGAGTTCGTGGGTGCGGGCGTGGGTGAGGGTCTGGGCGCAGAGGCCGGCGCGGGTGTCGTAGCGGCGGGCGGTGGCCTGGAGGCTGAGGAGGTCGTCGTGCCAGCGGGAGAGTTCGCGGGCGGCGTGGGAGACGGAGCGGTGGGCGTCGCGGAGGTAGCGGGGGAGTTCGCCGTCGAGGGCGGTGCGGAAGGCGTCGGCGGCCTGGCCGTGCCAGAAGGAGCTTTCGCCGAGGAGCTGGTCGAGCAGCCGGTGGGCGGTGGCGAGGGAGGCGGCGGAGGAGGCGAGCCCGGTGCGGAGGGCGGCGATCGCCGGGGGGCTGCCGGGGGTCGGGTTCCAGCCGAGGTGGGGGTGGTCACTCATGGGGGGCCACCGCGCGGAAGGAGGCCGCGACGGCCGCGTTGACCTGGGTGTAGCCCTGGTGGCTGAGCCGCACCCCGTCGTGGATCGAGGCGATCCGGTCCCGTAAGCGCTCGGCCCCGTACGCCCAGCGCTCCTGGAAGGCGTCGCAGGCCGTGTCCAGCTCGCCGGTGCCCAGCTGGTCCGCGCGGGCCCGGCTCAGGGCCCGTCCGGCGTCGGTGAGCGAGGACAGTGACCGCCTCAGCGCACGCGAGAGACGGTCCAGTTCATCGGTGTCCACCTGGAGATCCATGGCGGAACACCCTGGCAGATCATCGGGCCGGCTCCCCAACCGCTGTCCCCCGCACGGGTGACGGGGGAGACCGGCCGGTGGGTTCAGCCGGCGGCGCGGGCCGCCATCCGGGCCTTGCGGGCGGCGAGCTTCTCGTCGAACTTGCTGGCCTCGGAGTCCAGGCCGTTCATGTACAGACCCAGCTCCTCCTGGGCCTTGAGCCCCTCGGGGCCGAGCCCGTCGATCTCCAGGACCTTGAGGAAGCGCAGCACCGGGGCGAGGACGTCGTCGTGGTGGATGCGCATGTTGTAGATCTCGCCGATGGCCATCTGGGCGGCTGCCCGCTCGAAGCCGGGCATGCCGTGGCCGGGCATCCGGAAGTTGACGACGACGTCCCGCACCGACTGCATGGTCAGATCGGGGGCGAGCTCGAAGGCGGCGCCCAGGAGATTGCGGTAGAAGACCATGTGGAGGTTCTCGTCGGTCGCGATCCGGGCCAGCATCCGGTCGCAGACGGGGTCTCCGGACTGGTGGCCGGTGTTGCGGTGGGAGACCCGGGTGGCCAGCTCCTGGAAGGCGACGTACGCCACCGAGTGCAGCATCGAGTGCCGGTTGTCGGACTCGAAGCCCTCCGCCATGTGCGCCATCCGGAACTGCTCCAGCTTGTCCGGGTCGACGGCGCGGGAGGTCAGCAGATAGTCGCGCATCACGATGCCGTGCCTGCCCTCCTCCGCGGTCCAGCGGTGCACCCAGGTGCCCCACGCGCCGTCGCGGCCGAAGAGGGTGGCGATCTCGTGGTGGTAGCTGGGGAGATTGTCCTCGGTCAGCAGATTGACCACGAGGGCGATGCGGCCTATGTCGGTGACCTTGGACTGCTGCGGCTCCCAGGCCTCGCCGTCCTCGAAGACGCCGGGGAAGTTGCGCCCGTCGGTGAAGGGGACGTACTCGTGCGGCATCCAGTCCTTGGCGACCTTGAGGTGCCGGTTCAGTTCCTTCTCCACGACCTCTTCCAGCGCGTACAGCAGCCGTGCGTCGGTCCACGTGTCCGAGCTGCCGAGGTGGGGAGAGGTGATGGTCACGGGTGGCTCCTGAAAACGGGGAGAAGTACCTACGGGTTCGTAGGTTACGAAACCGTAGGTTAAGGGCGCTGTAAGCCCGCTTCCAAGTCGGCCACCTGTTCGTCTCCCTCCCGGCCGATCACAAAGGGTTATGAACCCCAGGTCAGGGCCTTGGCCGACCGGCGCGCGGCATACTCTCCGCGCTCCAGGAGGAGTCGGGGCGACACGCGTCACACCCCCTTTCGGGTCACTCGGACCGTCCGGCGGGCCCCAGGGCCCGGCGCAGATACTCCGCGGTGAAGGACTCCGGGTGCCCCAGCAGCCGCGCCGGGGTCCCCTCGAAGACCAGCTCGCCGCCGTGCTTCCCGCCGTCCGGCCCCAGATCGATGATCCAGTCGGCGCGCTTGACCACTTCCATGTCGTGCTCCACGCAGATCACCGAGTTCCCCGCGTCCACCAGCCGGTCCAGCAGCCCGAGGAGGGTGTCCACATCGGACAGGTGCAGCCCGGTCGTCGGCTCGTCCAGGACATAGACGCTGCCCGTGCGGTGCAGCTGGGTCGCGAGTTTCAGCCGCTGGCGCTCCCCGCCGGAGAGCGAGTTCAGCGGCTGGCCGAGGGTGAGATAGCCGAGCCCCACCTCGTCGAGGGTGCGCAGCTTCCGCAGCGCCGCCCGGTCCGCGAGCCCGGTGGCGGAGTCCGAGAAGAAACCGGCCGCGCGGACCGCCGTCATGTCCAGGACATCGACGATGGAGCGGCCGTCCACCCGCAGCTCCAGCACCTCGTCCTTGAAGCGCCGCCCCTCGCACACCGGACAGCCGGTCGTCACCGGATCCATGAACGCGAGATCGGTGTAGATCACCCCGCGCCCCGCGCACTCCCGGCACGCCCCCTCGGAGTTGAAACTGAAGAGTCCCGGCCGGACGCCGTTCTCGCGGGCGAAGACCTTCCGTACGGTGTCCATCAGGCCCAGGAACGAGGCGGGCGTCGACCGGGGGGACGCGGTGATCGCGCCCTGGTCGATCACGACCGCCTCCGGGTACGCCGCCGTGAACACCTTCGACACCAGGGTCGACTTGCCGGAGCCGGCGACTCCGGTGACCGCCGTGAGCACACCGGTGGGGAAGCGCACATCGATGCCCTTGAGGTTGTGCAGATCGGCCCCGGTCACCGGCAGCCAGCCGGAGGGCGACCGGAACGACTCCTTCAGCGCGGTACGGCGGCGCAGCCGGCGGCCGGTGCGGGTGTCGGCGTCCCGGAGCAGCGCCCCCGGCCCCTGGTAGACGATCCGCCCGCCGTCCGCGCCCGCTCCCGGGCCCATGTCGACCACATGGTCCGCGATCGCGATCACATCCGGGTCGTGCTCCACCACCAGCACGGTGTTGCCCCGGTCCCGCAGCCGGACCAGCAGTTCGACCAGACGGCCCACGTCGCGCGGGTGCAGACCCACGCTCGGCTCGTCGAAGATGAAGGTCAGCCCGGTCAGCGAGGAGCCCAGATGGCGCACCGTCTTGAGGCGCTGGCCCTCGCCGCCGGAGAGGGTGGTGGTCTCCCGGTCCAGGGACAGATAGCCGAGCCCGATGTCCACCAGCCGCTCCAGCCGGCTCCGCGCGGCGGCGGCGACCGGGCCGGCCACCGGATCGTCGATCCGGCCGAGGACCTTCACCAGGTCGGCCACCTCCATACGGGTGTAGTCGGCGATGCCCAGCCCGTCGATCCGGGTGGCCAGCGCCGCCTCGTTCAGCCGGGCCCCGCCGCAGGCCGCGCACGGCAGCCGGGTCACGAAGCGGTCCGCCGCGGCCCGGCGCTTCTCGGAGAGGTCGGCGGTGTCCCGCTTGAGATGGAGCCGGGTGAACCGACTGACGATCCCCTCGAACCGCGCCTCGGCCGAGCCCGACTTCATCTCCAGCCGGACTGTGAAGCCGGACCCGTGGAGCAGCAGCTCCCGGTCCGCCGCGGAGAACTCGCCGACGGGCCTGTCCGGATCAAAGCGGCCGGACTCGGCGTACAGCTTCCACTCCCAGCCGCCCACCGAGAGCCCGGGCAGCAGCAGCGCGCCCTCGTTCAGCGACTTGGTCCAGTCGACCGCCCGCTCGACATCGAGATGCAAGGTCTGGCCGATGCCGTCGCAGACCGCGCACATACCGGACGGATCGTTGAACGAGTACGCGGTCGCGGTCCCCGCGCTCGGCGAGCCGTGGCGCGAGAACAGCACCCGGAGCACCGAGTTGATGTCGGTCATGGTGCCGACGGTCGAGCGCGCGTTGCCGCCCACGGGACGCTGGTCCACCACGATCGCCACCGACAGCTCGTCGATCTCCTCGGCCTGGGGCCGCTCGTGCTTCGGCAGCCGGTTTCTGATGAACCAGGAGTAGGTCTCGTTGAGCTGCCGCTGCGACTCGACGGCGATGGTGTCGAAGACGATGGAGGACTTGCCCGAGCCGGAGACGCCGGTGAAGACGGTGATCTGGTTTCTGGGCAGGGTCAGGGAGACGTCCTTGAGGTTGTTCTCCCGTGCCCCGACGATGACGATGTTCCGGTTCATGCCGCCGAAGCTAGCCGGGAATCCAGACATCTTCTGTCTGGATTCCCGGCAGGATTCACAAGGGACCCACTACACCTCCGGCCGGTGCAGCCTGCCCGCGCGGACGTCCTCCGCGGAGATGTCGTGGAGACCGTCGTCCAGCAGCAGCCAGCGGGTGATCCCGATCGACTCCAGGAACGGCACATCGTGGCCGGCCACGACGAGTGCGCCCTCGTACCCCTCCAGCGCCGCTGTCAGCTTCCGGACGCTCGCCATGTCGAGATTGTTCGTCGGCTCGTCGAGCAGCAGCAGCCGGGGCGCGGGATCCGCCAGCAGCTGGGCCGCCAGGGCGGCCCGGAAGCGCTCGCCGCCGGAGAGTGTCCCGGCGGGCTGATCGGCACGGGACCCCTTGAAGAGGAAGCGCGCCAGCTGCGCCCTGATCCGGTTGTTGGTCGCGGTGGGCGCGGTACGGGCGACATTCTCGGCCACGCTCAGCTCGTCGTCGAGGACATCGAGCCGCTGGGGCAGGAAGCGGAGCGGTACGTGTGCCGTCGCCTCGCCCGCGACCGGGGCCAGCTCGCCCGCGATGGTGCGGAGCAGGGTGGTCTTGCCCGCGCCGTTGCGGCCCACCAGGGCGATCCGCTCCGGGCCGTGGATCTCGAAAAGGCCCTCGACCCGGCCGCCGTGCCGCAGTTCGAGACCGTCCAGCCGCAGCACGCCCTGGCCGGGGTGGACCGCGGTGTGCGGCAGCTCGATCCGGATCTCCTCGTCGTCGCGGACCGCCTCCACCGCGTCGTCGAGCCGCTCCCTCGCCTGGGCGAGTTTCTCGTTCTGAAGGACCTGGTAGCGGCCCGCCGAGACCTGGGCGGTGTGTTTGAGGCCGTTCGCGACGATTTTCGGCACCCGCTTCTGCTCCTGCATCTTCTTCCCGAACCGCTTCCGGCGGGCCAGCTTGACCTGCGCGTCCTCCAGATCGCGCCGCTGCCGCTGTACATCGGCCTCGGCGACGCGCACCATGCGCGCGGCGGCCTCCTGCGCCATGGCGAGGGCCTCCTCGTACGCGGTGTAGTTGCCGCCGTACCAGGTCACCTCGCCGTCGTGCAGATCGGCGATCTGATCGACCAGCTCCAGGAGTTCACGGTCGTGACTGACCACGATCATCACCCCGGGCCAGGAGGCGACCGCGTCGTACAGCCGCCGCCGGGCGTACAGGTCGAGATTGTTGGTGGGCTCGTCGAGCAGCAATACGTCCGGCCTGGCCAGCAGCAGCGCGGCCAGCCGCAGCAGCACGCCCTCGCCGCCCGAGACCTCGCCGATGGTGCGGTCGAGACCGATCCGGCCGAGGCCGAGCTGTTCGAGGGTGGCGCGGGCGCGCTCCTCCACGTCCCAGTCGTCGCCGACGGCCGTGAAATGCCGCTCGCTCGCGTCACCCGCCTCGATGGCGTGCAGCGCGGCGCGGGTGGCGGCGATGCCCAGCACCTCGTCCACCCGCAGCGCGGTGTCGAGGACCACGTTCTGCGGCAGCCAGCCGATCTCGCCGGTGACGCGGACGGTGCCTTCGGCCGGGGTCAGCTCCCCGGCGAGCAGTTTCAGCAGTGTTGACTTGCCCGACCCATTGAGGCCGATGAGCCCCGTACGCCCGGGGCCGACGGCCAGCTGGAAGCCGTCGAAGACCTCGGTGCCGTCGGGCCAGGCGAAGGAGATCGAGGAGCAGAGAACATGAGGTGCGGTGGTAGCCAAAACGGGTCTCCCGGTTGCGTGGAGTGGATGGGGGCAACAGGTGGAGACACCGGGGGTCGCGTACGACGGGGCCGAGGATTCGCCGAGGGTCACGGCAGGGGACGGAGAGTGTCCCGGCCGGAAGGAACGGCTCGAACGCCGAGGTCGCACACATCGCGCACACGCCGGATACGGCGGTGACGCACGGTGTCCCAAGACCTCAGACGAGCAACGTCCTTCTCCAATCGGCGGCAACAGAAGCGGTTCCACCGTAAGGAGGGGCGGGGGCGGGTGTCAAAGGATTAATTTCCGGCCCCGGCGGATCCCGGCCCCGCACGCACCACCGGAGGTCGGTCAGCGGGCGTCGCGCAGCAGCTCGGTCAGATCCTGGTCCAGATCGAGAAGGAGGTGCTCATGGCCGCCGGGGACGATCCCCTCGGCGCGCCGCAGAAACCGGCGCAGCTCGCTGGTGCGCACATGCACCAGTGCCACCCCCTCCTGGGCGTGGAACTCCAGCACCGTACGGCCGTAGCCGTACGGCGCCACCCTTACGTCGCCGACCCCGGCCGACTCCTCGATGCCGGCCGCCAGCAGCTCCCGCCCGAACCGCCAGGTGATGTCGGTCCCCTCCAGCGTCGCCTGCGCCGGGAAGTCGATCCGTACGGCGAAGGGGTCCTTCCGGTCGTAGCGGAGCGTGGCCGGAACGGTCTCCATCCGGGGCGCGGAGGCGACCAGTCTGGCCTGCACGGCCTGTTCGATGACGGTGGACAAAACCGGCTCCTTCTCACGCGGCTGACGTAAAACGCACTCAACGGACAGTGGAAGAGACGTCGGGCGGGACCGTCGCGTCATCGTGTGGCCGGGTGAGCTGTGTCACCGCCCGGTACGGGAGTGCCCAGGCCGCCCCGCCCCTCTGGACGGGCTCCGGCGGGTGGGCTAGCTTCCAGCGCCATGACGTCCATGGGGAAGACGAGACGAATGGTGTCGGCAGTGGTGTGCGCGGCGGCGGTGGCCGCCGTGCTCGCCGCTCCGGCACGGGCCACGCCCGCGCCCGCGCCGACGGCGGCGGCGGACGAGGGCCGGGCGGGTCCGGGGTGGAGCCTCAAGGAGACCGGCACGGACGCGCGCTTCCGGGGGCTCGCGGCCGTCAGCCGCAGCACCGCCTGGGTCGCGGGCTCCCGGGGAACCGTGCTCCGGACCGCCGACGGCGGGCGCACCTGGCGCGATGTCTCACCGCCCGAGGCGCGCGGGCTGGAGTTCCGCGACATCGAGGCCTTCGACGGCGACCGGGCCGTGGTGCTCGCCATCGGGGAGGGCGAGGCGTCCCGCGTCTACCGCACCACCGACGGCGGAAACACCTGGACCGAGACGTTCCGCAACACCGATCCCAGAGCGTTCTACGACTGCGTCGCCTTCTTCGACCGCCGCAACGGCCTCGCCATGAGCGACCCCGTGGACGGCAAGTACCGCATCCTGTCCACCCGCGACGGCGGCCGCTCCTGGCAGGTGCTGCCCACCGCCGGGATGCCCGAGGCCCAGCCGGGCGAGGCCGGGTTCGCCGCCAGTGGGCAGTGCCTGGTCACCTCGGGCGCCAAGGACGTCTGGCTGGCGACCGGCGGCGGGGCCACGGGCCGGGTGCTGCACTCCGCAGACCGGGGAGTGACCTGGACCGCCGCCGAATCGGGCATCCCGGCCGGGGACCCGGCGCGCGGAGTCTTCGCGCTCGCCTTCCGCGACCGCGCGCACGGCATAGCCGTCGGCGGCGACTACCGCACCGGACAGCCGTCCCTCCGGGCCGCCTCGGTCACCCGCGACGGCGGCCGCACCTGGCAGGGGTCGGCCCAGCCGCCGCCCGCCTACCGCTCCGGTGTCGCCTGGCTGCCCCACACCCCCGCGACCGCCCTCGCGGTCGGCCCCACCGGCACCGATCTCACCCTGAACGGCGGCCGCACCTGGCGCACCGTCGACACCGGCTCGTACGACACCGTCGACTGCGCCCCCGGCTTCGGCTGCTGGGCCTCCGGTGAGAAGGGCCGCGTCGCCCGTCTGGAGGCGGGCGCCGAACCCCGGGACCGGCCGTAGGACCACTCCCGCCGGGTATTCCGGGAAGCCCGCACCCGGAATACCCGGCGGTCCGATATCCGTATCTTCTCTCTGGCGACACGCGACACGCGACACGCGACACGCGACACCGTGGCACGTGGCACACGGTCCGCACCACGACCAGAGACGGAAGAACCCCCTATGGCCCCCGACACCCTTTCGCCCGCCGTCACCACCGCCCGGCCTGCCCGGGCCGCCCGGGCACGAACATGGGCCTGGTACGGCGGGCTGGCCTGCACCGCGCTGACAGCCGGTCAGCAAGTCCTTCTGATCGCCGGGGGCGGCGGCCTCCTCCCCGGATGGCAGCCCTGGCCGCTGCTGCTGCTCGCCGCACCGCTGCTGTGGTGGGGCCGGGGCCGCCGCCGCGCTCCGGCCGCCCGGCACGAGCGGCTCCGGGCCGTCGCCGCCCGCGTCCCGGGACGAGCGGCCTTAGCCCTGGTCCTCGCCATGGCCGTGGCCGTGTGGGCCGCGCTCCAGAACCATGAACCCTGGATCGGGCACGAGGAGTCGGTCTACGCGAACAAGGCCCGCTCCTGGGCCGACCCCTCGACGCCGGCGGCGGGCTGGGGCCCCTACCGCCCGCCGGGACTGCCCCTGCTCGGCTCGCTGGCGCTGCGCGTCCACGCCGATGTCGGGGCCCTGCGCGCGGTCGGTCTGCTGCTGGTGCTGGCCACCCTCACCCTGGGATACGCGATCGCCGCCCGCTGGACCACCCCCCGGCGCGCCGCCCTGGCCATGCTGCTCGTCCTCGGCGGACTGGGCTTTCTACGCAGGATGCCGGCGTTCCTCAACGACACGGGCAGCACCGGCCTGTTGCTCGTCACCGTCTTCATCCTGGTCAGGACCGTCGAGAACCCCGGACCCTCCCGTGCGCTCCTCGCCCTGCCCCCGGTGGTGCTCGCCGCGTTCTATCTCCGCTTCGGAGTGGTGGGCAATCTGTGCGCCATCGCCCTGGCCGCCCTGCTGGCCTACGGCCCGCGCGCCTGGCTCGCCCACGGACGGCGTCTCGCGGCGGCGGGCGCGGTCATCCTGCTGGGCCTGACACCGCACTTCGTGTACGCCACCCAGGTCACCGGATGGCCCCTCGGGCTCATCACCTGGGCCACTTCCCAGGCCGAGCGGAGCTTCATGGGCGACGGACTCCTCTACTACCTGGCCATATTCCCCTACCGGCTGGCCGGGGACCTCGGAGCCGTCGTCATGTTCGCCGGGCTGGCGGCGACCGTCCGCGCGGCCCGGGCCCTGCGCGCCGCCCGCCGCGAACACGGCGCGCCCGCGGGCCCTGCCGGTCCTGTCGGCCCTGCCGGCCCTGCGGTGAGGGACCGCCGGATTCTCTTCCTCGGCGCCACCGCCGTGCTCGTCCCCGTACTCCTCGGATTCGCGACCGACGGCGAGCCGCGCTTCATCTACCTCTCCGTCATCCTGCTGACCGTCCTCGGCGTCGACGCCCTCGCGACCCTCGCCGACGGTGTGGCACGCCCCGTCCTCGCCGCCGTCACGGCGCTCGCCCTGCTCGCCGTCCCCGCCACCGCCCAGGTCGTGGCGCACGGAGCGATGCCCGGACCCATGTCCCAGCACCGCTCCACCGTCCCGGTGGCCCGCGCCCTGGCCGCCGCCGGGGGCGCGCCCTGTCTGCTGGTCACCGGGTACGAGCCGGAGAGCGGCTGGTACTCCGGGTGCGACGCGATGACCTACCGCCAGTACCGCGCCCTGGACGGACCGCCGTCCGGCACCCGCGTCAGCTTCATACGCTACGAACGGGGCCGCCTCCAGCCGAGCGCGGCGGGGGTCGAACGCCTCGTCGGCGGCCGCCCGTCCGAGAAGCGGCGCATCCCCACCGAGGGCGTCCTCGGCACGGCCACGGTCGTCACCGTCGGATGACACCGGCCCGCGCCCGTCCGGCGGAGCGTCAGAAGCCCACGGCGGTCAGCGAACGGTGGTGCCTCGGGTTCTCGATCTCGTCGACGAGCGCCACAGCGAGGTCCGCGTAGGAGAAGACGGCCGTGTTCTCCCCGGCGGGCAGCACCCGGCTGTCGCCGGTCCGGTAACGGCCGGTGCGCGCCGCCCCGTTGTCCAGGACGACGGGCGGCGGGGCGAGCACCAGCCAGTCGACGCCGGTCTCGGCGGAGCGGAGCGCTTCGAGCCCGGCCGAGTGCCCGAGGGAGAAGGCCCGTGCCTCCGCGGGGAAACCCGGGGTGTCGTGGAAAGGCACCCCGGGGGCGGTCTCCAGCGTGGTCCCGATGCCGATCAGGACCAGCCGGCCGACCTCGGCACGGGTCAGACCTTCCAGCAGGGCGCGCGCGGCGTTCACATAGAACAGCTCCGACGGGGTGTCGAGCCGGGCGGCGGCGTTGATCGCCGCGTCATGGTCCGCCGCGACCGCCGCGACGCCGGCCGCCAGGGTGACGTCCCCGGCGGCCACGACGACACCGGGGCCGGTCAGATCCCGGTGCCCGGCCGGATCCCGTACGACCGCGGTGACCTCGTGGCCCCGGGCGACCGCCTCGGCGACCGCGTGGCGGCCCGCTCGTCCACCGGCTCCGAAGATGACGATTCTGCTCATGAGGGCTCCGCCCGACCGGGCCGGCGGAGTGCCGGCCGACGCGGTGAACGCTAGGCGGCGGCCCCTTGGTTACCGCAAAGATAGTTACGTACCCTCGCCAGGGTGAGCCAACCACTCGACCCCGAGATGTTCGCCGGATGCACCCACGCCGCCCCGCCGATCCGCGTCGGCGGCAAATGGACCGCGAAGGTCATCAGATGCCTGGAAACCGGCCCCCGGCGCTTCTCCGAGCTGCGAGTCCCGCTGCGCGGCATCACGCCGAAGGTGCTGACCGAGACGCTGCGGGCGATGGAGCGGGACGCGCTGATCACCCGTACCGTCCACGCCGAGATCCCGCCGAGGGTCGAGTACGAGCTGACCCCCCTCGGCCGCACGCTCCTCGTGCCCTTGAACGCCGGCTGCGCGTGGGCCCAGGCGCATCTGACCGAGCTGCTCGACGCCCGGGACGCGCACGACGCCCGCGAAGTGGTACCTGAGATGTAGAACCTGGGGCGGGTAATTCATTGTCCCTCCTTATGGAGACCGATAAGGAAATTACCCGGCCGGGTCCTTGATGAGTACTGCTTGATTTGTACATCACGTGAACTCTGGGAGCCCGTCGTGGAATGGGTCAATACTGCGGATCGATGGATGGGGCGGAGAATTCTCCGCCCCGCCGATTCGATTGTCTCCAGGGAGAGATGTGAGCAGAAGCAGGAAAAGAGCGTTTGTCTCCATCACGGCTGTAGCGGTGGCCGTCGCACTGTCGGCGGGAATGGCCGGACCGTCCTCGGCCGAGGGGAGCGCCGGGAAACGGGCCGTGGGGGAAGGGTCTGTGGGATCCGGGCAGAAGGGCTTACCCGGGCATCGGATCACGCTGATCACCGGCGACCGGGTACAGGTCGACGCCCGGGGCCGGGTCGTCGGCGTCGAGCCCGCCCAGGGGCGCGAGAAGGTGCCCATGCACACGCGGACGGGGCAGGGGCGCACCCTGGTGATCCCCGCGGACGCGCAGCGGCTCATCAGCGACGGCACGCTCGACGAGCGCCTCTTCGACATCACCGAACTGAACAGCCGCGAGAGCCGGGCGGTCTACGGCGACGGCGTCAAGGTGATCGTCGGCTACCGGGGCACGGCCGGCCGGGAGGCCGGGAGCGGGATCCGCGCCGCCGCCGGGACCACGGCCCGAAGCCTCGCCTCGCTGAACGCGGACGCCGTCACCGTGCCCGCCCGCGACGCGGCCGCCTTCTGGGAGACCCTCACCCGTACCGCCGACGGCGGGCACGGGCGCACCGCGGCCGCCGGGGTCGACCGGATCTCGCTGGACGGGGTGTACACGGCTCGCTTTGACCCCGGTAAGGCTCGGGCCGATGCGGCCGGGTCCGGGGCGCGGGTCCGGCGGGCGGGGTACGACGGCACCGGGGTGAAGATCGCGGTACTGGACTCGGGGGTCGACGGGACCCATCGGGATCTCGCGGGCCGGGTCGTCGCCGAGCGGAACTTCTCCCGCTCCCCGGACAGCGAGGACCGTTACGGGCAGGGCACTCAGGTCGCGTCGGTCGCGGCGGGCACCGGGGCGGCGTCGAACGGTGTTCACCGGGGGGTGGCCCCCGGGGCCGAGGTGCTCAGCGGCAAGGTGCTGGACGACGGGGGCAGCACCACGGTTTCGGCGGTCATCGCCGGGATCGACTGGGCCGTGGCCCAGGGCGCGGACATCGTGAATCTGAGCTTCAGCGCGAGCGGCCGGCCCGAGAGTGACCCGCTGGAGACTCATATCGACCGGGTCACCGCCGAGCGGGGTGTGCTGTTCACCGTGATGGCGGGTGACCGGGGCCCGAAGCCGCGCTCGATCGAATCACCGGGCCGGACGGAGGGCGCGCTCACCGTCGGCGCGGTGGACGGGCAGGACCGGCTCGCCGGCTTCTCCGCCGTCGGTCCAGGTCTCGGCGGCGGGATCAAGCCCGATCTCACCGCCCCCGGTGTGAACATCACCGCGGCTGCCACCGCCGGCACCCCGAACCAGAATCCACCCGGCTATGTGCCCCTCTCGGGTACGTGGATCGCCGCCCCGCACGTCGCCGGTGCCGCGGCCCTGCTCAAGCAGCGGCATCCGAAGTGGAAGTCCGCCGAGCTGAAGAGCGCGCTGACGGGCTCGGCGAAGAACGGCACGCACCAGCACACGCCGTTCGAGCAGGGGACCGGCCGGGTCGCGGCCGATCGGGCCCTGGAACAGCGGGTGTTCGCCGAGCCGTCGACCGTGACGTTCGGAACACAGCGCTATCCGCACACCGACGACACCCCCGTGACCCGCTCGATCGCCTACCGCAACATCGGCGGCGAGGACCTCACCCTGGATCTGACGGTGACCTCGGTCGGACCGGACGGCAAGCCCGCTCCGGAGGGCTTCCTCACCCTCGGCCGGAACCGGATCACCGTCCCGGCGGGCGGCACCGCCTCGGTGGAGCTGACGGCGGACACCCGGCTCGGCGGGGACGTCAACGGCGTCTACGCCGCGACCGTCGTCGCGAGCGGCGGCGGCCAGAGCGTGCGTACCACCGCCGGTGTGGAGCGCGAGGTCGAGTCGTACGATCTGACCGTCCGGCACATCGACCGGCACGGGCAGCCGGGCCGGGACTTCAGGACCTGGATTCGCCCGGTCGGCACCGGGGGCAAAATAGACAAGGACTGGCTGAGGCCGGGAGACGGGTCCGGCACTGTCACCACCCGGCTGCCCCGGGGCGCGTACACGCTGGATTCCGTCAATGAAGTGGATCCCCTTGATTCCACCAAGGGTTTGGACGTGCTTTCGCGGCCCGAACTCTCCGTGGACCGGGACATGACGCTCACCGTCGACGCCCGCACTGCCCGGCCGGTCGACATCACACCCCCGGACGCCGGGGCGAAGCCGTTCAGTGTGTCGATGCACAACAGAATAAAGGTCCCCGGATTTGACTCGATCGGCAGCTCCTTGGCTCTCCCCTCCTTCGAGAACTTCAGGACCGCGCACCTGGGGCCGGACATCACCGACGGTTCGCTCACCCAGTCCTGGACCGGCCACTGGAGCAAGGGGGATTCGGTTCAGTACAGCACTGTCCACGGCGGTGTCGTCCAGCGGCTCGCGACCGGCCATGTCAAGCGCTTCAAGGACCGGGACCTTGCCAAGGTACGGCTCCGACTCGGCGCATCGGCCCCCGGCAAGCGGGCCGGTGTCTGGGTGATCGGCGATCTGCCCCACCAACTGCCCGGCTTCGCGCGCACCATGCCGCCTCAGCGGGCTCCCGGTGTCCGGACCCTGTATCTCTCCGGCGGCGACGGAGCCACCTGGACGCTTTACGCCAGTCAGTTCGGCGAGATCAAGGGCAAGGCCGAGGACGAGCCCGAGACCACGTACCACCTTCCGCGCGACGAGACATTCCGGCCGGGGAAGACCTACACGAGAACGATGAACACCCCGGTCTTCGCACCGCGGATCACCGAGGGCGAGGGAGTCTTCCGTGAGGAGGACAGCATCACCGGCGCGCTGCGGGTGTTCTCGGACGGCGCCGGAAACTACGGAGGGTCCAAATACTCCTCGGTGAAGACCACCCTCCACCGGGGCAAGACCAGGATCGGTGAGAACACCGATCCCCTCACCGGCGACGAATCGTTCGCGGTCGGCCCCGCCGACGCCCCCTACACCCTGTCCACCTCCGTCACCCGCTCGCCGGAGCTGGCGAAGGCCGGCAGCCGTATCGACGCGAGCTGGACCTTCCGTTCGCAGCGGCCCGGCACGGAGGAGAAGGTGGCGCTGCCGGTGTCCGTCGCCCGGCTGAAGGCGGCCGTAAGCCCGGACGGCACCGCTCCGGCGGGCCGTACCCAGCGGGTGCCGGTCACCGTGCAGGGCGCGGCGGCGGGCGGGAACCTTCGCTCGCTGGAGGTCTCGGCCTCCTACGACCACGGCAGGACCTGGAAGAAGCTCCCGGTCACCCGGGGCGGGGTGACGGTCGGGAATCCGGCGAAGGGCAAGGCGATCACCTTCCGTTCGGTGGTCACCGACAAGAAGGGCAACAAGGGGACCGTGACGCTCTACAACGCCTACTTCGGCAAGTAAATCCCCTTTTCTCCCGCTGAGCGTTGATCCCCGTCGTCGGGTCCGAGCCCGGCGGCGGGGATCAGCCCGTGATCCTGCCGAGCACCAGCATCAGGACCAGCAGCACCGTGAGTACCGCCAGACCGATGCAGCCCGCCCGGCCGCCGCGCCGGGCCGTGAAGATCCCCAGAACCGTCACCAGTGTGGCCAGTGGCACTCCGTACCGCGCGATCGCCGTCAGCGTGCCGATGAAGCGGACGGAGCCCCGGACGCCGTCCTGGCAGGAGTCGCAGGCGATCGCGAGCAGTGGTCCCACCAGCCACACCAGACCGCCGAAGACCACCACCGCGAAGGCGAGAAGGACCAGCAGGCTCTTGGGGAGAGGGGCCTCGAAGGGGTCGGGAGCGGCGGCTTCGGCAGCGGTGCCGGTATCGGTGTCGGTGTGATCCATGGGGCGGACGCTACGCAGCCTTCCGCCCGACCGGTATCCGCGCCCGTACTCAGCCGACCGGGCCCCGCACCCGAGTACCCCCGCCCTCCGGGGTGTTCCGGGCCCGCAGCAGCTCGAACACGCTGGAGAAGCTGTCCTGTCCGTGCCCGTCGGCCGACCGCCGGTCCAGCAGGGCCTTGAGGGGATCGTGTACGTCGGTGGCGACGCCGCCCGCGGCGCTGAGCCGGATGAGGTTGTCGACCGCGACCCGGTTCAGATCGACGGTGGAGACGCCCTCCGCGTACGCCCCCGACCCCGCCTCCCGTGCCAGCTCGGGAAGGAAGGCGGCCATGCCGTTGAGCCATCGGGCCGCGAGCGGGGCGAGGACCTCGGGCGGGGTGCCCACCGAGTCGAGCAGCGCGGCGGAGTGCAGGAATCCGGCGAGGGCGGCGTAGCCGGTGCCCAGCACGGCGAGGTCGTGGATCTCCGCCGCGCCGGGGTCGGCGCCGAAGTAGTGCGCGGGCGACATCACCTCCAGCTCGGCACGGAAGGAGGTGAAGGCCTCCTGGGAGCCGCTGTAGAGGAAGAAGCCGTCAGGGGTCGCGACCGTCTGGGGAAGGGCCATCATGGCCCCGTCGAGATAGTCGGCGTCGTGCTCCGCGACCCAGGCGGCGATCTCCCGGGCCTCGTCGGGGGTGCTGTTCGCCAGGTTGACCACGGTTTTGCCGGGCAGCGCGGCGGCGGCCGGGCCCAGCGCCTGCCGTACCGCTTCGGGGCCGAGGAGGGGCACGACCACCAGCGGGGCGGCCGCCACGGCCCCGGCGGCGGTGGCCGCGCGCAGAGCGCCCCGCGCCACCAGGGGGTCCGCCTTCGCGGCGGTACGGTTCCACACGGTCACCCGGTGACCGGCGTCGAGGAACGCGCCCGCGATCGCCGCGCCCATCCGGCCGAGCCCGAGGACCGTCACGGGCTGCTTCGTACGCTCAGACATTCCGCTCGCCCTTCGCGATGGTCGCGACGACGCTCGCGACACCGCTCGTGCCGTGGCCGTCCGCCGCCGCCCGCTCCAGCAGGCTCTTGAACAGGTCCGGCACCTCGGTGCCGATGCCCCGGCTCCCGCTGGTGTGCTGAAGATGGTCCATCGCCGCCCGGTGCACCTCCACGGTGCCGTCGTCGTCCGGGAATACGCCGTCCTCGATCTGACGGGCGTGCTCCGTCATCAGCGAGGTGACGAAGGACATGTGCTCCCCCGCCACCGCCGTGAAGACGGTCGGGTCGACGCCCGCCGTGCCCACCAGCGCGACGGAGTGGTAGAAACCGGCGAGTGCGCCCCAGACCAGGCCGAACAGTGCGGTGTCGTACACCGGGGCCAGCGCCGGGTCGCCGCCGAGGTACACCGCGTTGCCCAGGCTCGCCAACTCCTCCCGGTGCGCGGCGAAGGCGTCCTCGGAGCCGCTGAAGACGAACAGCGCCTCGGGGCGGCCGACCAGCCGGGTGCCGCTCATGGCGGCCCCGTCGAGATAGCCGACGCCGTGCTCCGCCGCCCACCCGGCCACCCTGGCGGCGTCCTGGGGAGTGCCGGAGGTCAGATTCACCAGCGTCCGGCCGCGCAGCCGGTCCGCGACCGGGCCGAGCAGGCCCTCGACGGCCGGGTAGTCCGGCAGGCACACCACGACCAGAGGGCTCGCGGCGACCGCCGCCGCCGGATCGGCCGCCGGGGCGGCTCCCTGCGCCGCCAGGGCGTCGGCCTTCGCGGCGGTACGGTTCCACACGGTCGTGGTGTGGCCCGCGCCGAGGAACGCCTGGGCGAGCCGGGTCCCCAACTGGCCCAGGCCGATCACCGACACCGCCGACTGCTCGTGGTTCTCGTTCACGTTCTCGTTCACGGTCACTCCTCGACTCCTTCGCTTCTGAGCCGTTCTCTTCGGCCGGGTCCCACCTTCCCCGTCCGCGCTGTCGGGCCCCTGTCGGACCGCTGTCGGCCCCGCACGGCTACCGTGCGGTCATGTACTTCTCCGTGCTGGGCCCCCTCACCGTCTCCACGGCGACCGGCGAACGGGTCGACGTCCCCGAGGCGAAAGTCCGCGCGCTGCTGGCCGCCCTCCTCGTTCACGAGGGACGTACGGTCTCGTCCGACCAACTGGTGGACCAGCTGTGGGGCGAGCACGCGCCCCGGAACCCGGCCGGGGCCCTCCAGACGAAGATCTCCCGGCTGCGCGCCGCGCTGGCACGGGCCGGGACGGGGGCCGGAGCGCTGGTGGAGTCGAGGGCTCCGGGATATCTGCTGCGGACCGCGCCCGAGCGGGTGGACTCCCGCCGGTTCGCCGCCCTGACCGCCGAGGCGTACGACACCGGATCCCCGCGCGCCAGGGCGGATCTGCTGACGGACGCCCTGGCGCTGTGGAAGGGGGACGCCTTCGCCGGTCTGCGAGAGGTCGAAGTCCTCCGCACGGCGGCCGAGGTGCTTGAGGAGCAGCGGCTGACCGCGCTGGAGGCACTCGCCGAAGCCCGGCTGGAACTGGGCGAACACCACGCGCTCACCGGGGAGCTGGGCGAGCTGGCGGACCGTCACCCGCTGCGGGAGCGGCTGCGCGCCGTCCACATCCGGGCGCTGTACCGGGCCGGCCGGCAGTCCGAGGCGCTGGCCGCCTACACCGGGCTGCGGAAACTGCTCGCCGACGAGCTGGGGGTGGACCCCGGCCCGGAGCTGGCCGCGCTCCACCGGTCGATCCTCCGGCACGACGACGAGACGCCCGAGCGGGCCCCGGCCGCCCGCGAACGCGGTGACAGCGCCCTGCCGGCCCCGCTCACCGGGCTCATCGGCAGGGCGGAAGCGGTGTCCGCCGTGACCGGACTGCTCACCGCGCACCGGCTGGTGACGCTCACCGGTCCCGGAGGCGTCGGCAAGACCCGGCTGGCCGAGGAGGTCGCCCGCCGGGTGGCCGCCGACCGCCCCGACGGCGTCCGGACCGTCGGCCTCGCCGGATCCATGGACGTCGCCGAGCAACTGAGCGCCGCCCTGGGCATCCGCGAGGAGGGCGCGGCGGGCATCGAGGACGCGCTGCGCTCCCGGCGGCTCCTGCTGCTGCTGGACAACTGCGAACATGTCATCGACTCGGCCGCCGACGTCATCCGCCGGATCCTGGCCGCCGCTCCCGGGCTGAGCGTCCTGGCCACCAGCAGGGAGCCGATCGGGCTGGCCGGGGAGACGGTCTGGACGGTGCCGCCCCTGCCACAGGCCGACGCCGAGCGGCTGTTCGCCCAGCGCGCCGCTGCCGCCGCCCCCGGATTCACGGTGACCGCGCGGAACGCGGAGGCCGTCGCGGAGATCTGCCGCCGCCTCGACCGGATACCCCTCGCCCTGGAACTCGCCGCCACCCGGGTCCGCGCGCTCGGCGTCCACCAGCTCTCCGCCCGGCTGGACGACCGGTTCCGGCTGCTGGCGGGCGGCCGCCGGGGCGTGCCCGCCCGCCAGCGGACCCTGCGCGCGATGATCGACTGGAGCTGGGAACTCCTCGGCGAGGACGAACGGACGGTTCTGCGACGGCTGTCCGTCTTCGCCGACGGCTGCGCCCTCGAAGCGGCCGAGGCGGTCTGCGGCGGCGAAGACGGCGAAGACGGTGACGGTGGTGACGGTGGTGACGGTGGCGACCAGGACGTTCTGACCCCGCTGATCCGGCTGGTGGACCGCTCACTCGTCACGGTGGCCGACGGCCCCCGTTACCGGCTGCCGGAGTCCGTGGCCGCGTACGCCCTGGAACGCCTCGCGGAGGCGGGCGAGTCCGAGACCGTCGGCCGGCGCCACCACGCCCACTACGCCCGGCTGATGGAGCGGGCCGGGGCCCGGCTCCACGGCCCCGAACAGCTGGGCCTGCTGACCCGTCTCGACCAGGAGAGCGCCAATCTGCGCACGGCGCTGGAGTGGGCCGTACGGAGGAAGGACACGGCCGGGGCGGCCCGCATGGCGCTCGCCTCGACCTGGTACTGGTTTCTGCGCGGCCGTCTCAGCGAGGCCCGGCGCTCGCTCGGCGACACTCTGCGCGTCATCGGGGAGACGGGGGACGCGGGGGAGAGCGGGGAGGCGCGGAGTCTCGCCCTGTGGCACGAGGGCTTCGCCCTGCTGGCCGGGGATGCCCGGAAGGCTCCGGTACCCGGGGCCGGGGAAGCGGAGGAGCGCGCCGACGACCCGGACCCGAAGGCCGGCACGGCGCGGGCGCTCTGGTTCCTCGGCGACGCCGCGCTCAGGGCGGGGGAGGACCTGGCCCGCAGCGAGACCCTCGTGGACCGGGCCCTGACCGGCTTCCGCACGAACGGCGACCGCTGGGGAACCGCCGCCGCGCTGAGCACCCGGGCCACCCAGTCGCTGCTGCGGGGCGACCTCGCCGCCGTGCGGAGCGACGCGACGGACGCCCAGGCGCTCTTCGAGGAGCTGGGCGACCCCTGGGGGCAGCTCCAGACCGCCTATCCGCTGGCGGCACTCGCCACCATCAACGGCGACTACCCCCACGCCGAGCGACTGCACGAACAGGGTCTCCGACTCGCCGAAGAGCTGGGATTCCGGGCGGACGCCGCCGACCGGCTCACCGGACTCGGCCGCGTCGCCCTGCTGACCGGCGACTTCGCCCGCGCCGCCGAACTCCACCGCGACGCCATGGCCCGCGCCGCCGAGCACGGTTACGCGGCCGGGGAGATCCACGCCGAGATCGGCCTCGCCCTCGGGGCCCGCCGCGCCGGCGATCTCGACCTCGCCGAGAAGCATCTCCGCAAGACCCTCGCCTGGCACCGCGAAGTCGACTTCGGCCCCGGCCCCGCGCTCCTCCTCGCCGAACTCGGCTTCCTCGCCGAACAGCGCGGCGACGCCACCGAGGCCCTCACCCTGCACCGCCGGGGCCTCACCGTCGCCCGCGCCGGCGGCGACCCCCGGGCCGTCGCCCTCGCCCACGAAGGCCTCGCCGGAGCCCACTCCCTCGCCAACCACCCCACGCGCGCCGCCCGCCTCCTCGGCATGGCCTCCCGCGCCCGCGCCGCCTCCGGAGCCCCCCTGCCCCCGGCCGAGCGAGCCGATGTGGACCGCGTCACCGCCCGTGTCCTCGCGGCCCTGGGCAGAGAGGCGTTCACCGCCGAATTCTCGACACCCGACGCCCCGGAAGACGTCTGGGCGGACGGACAGGGCTTCGAAAGCGTGACCTAGGCGGGCGGCGACTGGCGGTAGGCGGCGAGCGCCGGGGCGGTGCGCGTCGTGAAGAATTCGGTGATCCGGTACGCGCACACCCCGCCCACGGTGAAGGGATCGGCCGCCGCGATCTCCTCGATCCGCGCGCGGTCGTCGCCGACGGCCAGGATCACCCCGCCGTCACGGGGGTTCTTGCGCCCCGAGGCGATGAACACACCCTCCTCGTAGAGCGCGTCCAGCCAGGCGAGATGCGCCTCCATCAGCGCGTCGGCGCGCTCGACGGGGGCGGTGTACGTCAACTCCAGTACGAACATGACCGCCAGGCTACGCCACCTCGGGCGAGGCCCCGGGGGGCCCGGACGGACGGCACCGAGGCGGCGCGCGAGGCGCGGCGCGCATAGTGTGGGGGCACCATGACGATCATCGACATACCCGAGGGCTGGCCCGCCGACGAGGCCCGCGCGCTGGCAGTGCAGGACGAACTCCGCGCCCGGGTGGTCCTGGACGAGACCGGGCCGGAGCCCGGCACCGGCACGGTGGCCGGGGTGGATGTGGCGTACGACGACGTCCGGGGTGTCGTCGCGGCCGCCGCCGTGGTCGTCGACGCCCGGACGCTCACCGTCGTGGAGGAGTCCACCGCCGTCGGCAAGGTCGCCTTCCCGTACGTCCCCGGGCTGCTCGCCTTCCGCGAACTGCCGGCGGTGCTCGCCGCGCTGCGGTCCCTGACCCGTGCCCCCGGGCTGGTGGTCTGCGACGGCTACGGCCGGGCGCACCCGCGCCGCTTCGGACTCGCGAGCCATCTCGGCGTACTCACCGGACTCCCGTCCATCGGCGTCGCCAAGAACCCCTTCGTCTTCGGTCACGGCGAACTCGGCCCGCACCGGGGCGACACCGCGCCCCTCCGCGCCGACGACGGGGAGGAGGTCGGCCGGGCGCTGCGCACCCAGCCGGGCGTCAAGCCGGTCTATGTCTCGGCCGGCCATCGGACCGCCCTCGACACCGCCTGCGCGCACACCCTCCTCCTCGCCCCCCGCTACCGGCTCCCGGAGACCACCCGCCGGGCGGACCGGCTCTGCCGCGAGGCCCTGGCGGCGGCCGTCCTCTGAGGGGCGGCGGCGTCAGCGCCGGGCCGCCACCCGGAAGCGGATCCCCGCCGCCTGGAGGCGGTTCAGCAGTGCGTCGCCCATCGCGGCGGCGGAGGTGACCTGCCCGGAGGTCTTCGGCAGCTCGTCGAAGGCCAGGCACAGCGCGGACTCGGCGAAGATCTTCGCCGTCTCGTCGTACCCCGGATCCCCGCCCGACACCTCCGTGCACACCGTCCGGCCGCCGCCCTCGCCCACGAACCGCACCGAGAACCAGCTCCGCGCCCGGCGCTCCTCGTCGGGGCCCTCGCCCGGCTTGAGCCGGTCCGAGAACCAGCGCCGGGCGACGGGAAGCTGAGCCAGGCCCAGCATCGCGCCCACCGCCGCGACCCCGCCCACCGCCATCGGGAGCGTCTTGACCGCCGCGTAGTGCCGGTAGCGGAAGTCCGGGCCGTACCGTTCGAGCGCCCGCGCCGAGCGGGTGATGATCTGCCCGTCGAGCAGCGGCAGCGGCAGCGCCCAGGCGTCGGCCTCCCGGCTGTAGCGGGGCCCGCCGATCGGCGACCGGGCCCGCCGCCCCACCAGCCGGGGCTCGTGCAGCCGCCGCTGCCGCCCCGCCCGCAACGACTGCCTGCCCCGGCTCATCACATTGAGCGCGGAGGCGAACGTCCCGCCCGAGAAGGTCCCGTTGGAGCTGACGAAGCCGTCGACGCGCAGCGGCACGCCCTCGGGCAGCTGCGACACGGTGAAGTACACGCCCAGATCGCCGGGCACGGTGTCAAAGCCGCAGGCGTGCACCAGCCGCGCCCCCGTCTCGCGGGCGCGCGCCTCGTGGTGCACATACATCAGATCCACGAACTCGGGCTCACCGGTCAGATCGAGATAGTCGGTGCCCGCCTCCGCGCACGCGGCGACCAGCGGTTCGCCGTACCAGAGATAGGGGCCGACCGTCGTCGCCACCACCTCGGCGGAGCCGGCGAGCCGCCGCAGCGCCTCCGGGTCGTCGGCGTCCGCCTCGATCAGCGGCAGCTCCGCGCAGCCGGGGTAATCGGCGGCGAGAAGGCCGCGCAGCCGTTCCAGCTTCGCCCTGCTGCGGCCCGCGACGGCCCAGCGGCACCCGGCGGGCGCGTGCGCCGCGAGATACCGCGCGGTGAGCACGCCGACGAACCCTGTGGCCCCGTAGAGCACGATGTCGTAGGGACGCCTCGCGCGACCGGTTCCGTCCTGCCTGTTCACTGGCTCCTCCGGCGTTCCGTTTTTCGCGCGCTGTGGTCAGTGGCTGAGGCTAGCGCGCGGGAGCACCCGCGAAGAAGACGCGAATCGGGCCGAGGGCCCTGGTGACTTTCCCGCCGCGACCCGCCGCGAACGCGCCGTAACCCGCCGCGAACCGGTCCCGTCGGGGGTGAATCAGGGGCCCCGCCCGGGCCCGCCCCTTGTATGTACTGAAACGTGTTCTTACCATCGCTGGTGTTACATCAGTTGTGTCATATCCAAGCTGGGGGCTCGATGAGCACGACCGCGACCACGACGGAACCGACGGGGAACGGCCCGCTCGCCGGGGTCCGCGTCGTGGAGCTGGCGGGCATCGGACCCGGTCCGTTCGCCGCGATGCTCCTCGCCGACCTCGGGGCCGATGTCGTCCGTGTGGACCGGCCCGGCGGCGCGGGGCTCGCCATCGACCCGGCGCGGGATCTCACCAACCGCAACAAGCGCTCCGTGCTGATCGACCTCAAGACCGACGACGGCCCCGCCCAGGTGCTCGACCTCGTCGAGCGCGCCGACATCCTGATCGAGGGCTACCGGCCCGGCGTCGCCGAACGCCTCGGCGTGGGCCCGGAGGCCTGTCTCGCCCGCAACCCCCGGCTGGTGTACGGGAGGATGACCGGCTGGGGCCAGGACGGGCCGCTCGCCGACCGGGCGGGCCACGACATCGCGTACATCGCGGTCACCGGCGCCCTCGGCATGATCGGCCGGCCCGACGAGCCGCCGGTCGTCCCCGCCAATCTCGTCGGCGACTACGCGGGCGGCTCGCTCTATCTCGTCATCGGCGTCCTCGCGGCCCTCCAGCACGCCCGGGCCGAAGGCGGCGCGGGCCAGGTCGTGGACGCCGCCATCGTGGACGGGACGGCCCATCTCACCACCATGATCCACGCGATGATGGCGGCGGGCGGCTGGCAGGACCGGCGCGGGGCCAACCTCCTCGACGGCGGCTGCCCCTTCTACGGCTGCTACGAGACCGCCGACGGCGGATACATGGCGGTCGGGGCGCTGGAGAAGCGGTTCTACGACGAGTTCGTCAGCCTCCTCGGCATCGCCGACGACGCCCCGGCCCGCAAGGACTTCTCCCGCTGGGACGAGCTGCGCACGGTCGTCGCCGCCGCCTTCAAGACCCGTACCCGCGCGCAGTGGGCGGCCGTCTTCGACCGGACGGACGCCTGTGTGGCCCCCGTGCTGTCGCTCGCCGAGGCCCCCCGGCATCCGCATCTCGCCGCCCGGGGCACCTTCGTGCACCACGGCGGGGTGACCCAGCCCGCCCCCGCGCCCCGCTTCTCGGCGACGCCCGGCGCTGTCCGCACCGGCCCCGCGCTGCCCGGCGCGGACAGCGCCGAAGTCGCCCGCGACTGGGGCCTGCCCTCGCGCACCGGGTGACGGCCGCCCCCGTACCCCGTCCGACCCGGCCCCCGCCCCCGTACCCCCGAAAGGCTGTCGACGTGAGCACCGAAGCGTATGTGTACGACGCGATCCGCACCCCGCGCGGGCGCGGCAAGGCCAACGGCGCGCTGCACGGCACCAAGCCGATCGATCTCGTCGTCGGTCTGATCCACGAGCTGAGGGACCGTTTCCCCGGGCTCGACCCGGCGGCCGTGGACGACATCGTGCTCGGTGTCGTGGGCCCGGTCGGCGACCAGGGCTCCGACATCGCCCGGATCGCCGCCATCGCGGCGGGGCTCCCCGACACGGTGGCCGGGGTGCAGGAGAACCGCTTCTGCGCCTCGGGCCTCGAAGCCGTCAACATGGCGGCGATGAAGATCCGCTCGGGCTGGGAGGACCTGGTGCTCGCCGGCGGGGTGGAGTCGATGTCCCGGGTGCCGATGGCGTCCGACGGCGGCGCCTGGTTCGCCGATCCGATGACCAATCTCTCGGTCGGATTCGTCCCTCAGGGCATCGGGGCCGATCTCATCGCCACCATTGAGGGCTTCAGCCGCCGCGATGTCGACGAGTACGCCGCCCTCTCCCAGGAGCGCGCCGCCGAGGCGTGGAAGGACGGCCGCTTCGCCCGCTCGGTCGTCCCCGTCCGCGACCGGGCCGGGCTGACCGTCCTCGACCACGACGAACACCTGCGCCCCGGCACCACCGCCGACAGCCTCGCCGCCCTCAAACCGGCCTTCGCGACCATCGGCGACCTGGGCGGCTTCGACGCCGTGGCGCTCCAGAAGTACCACTGGGTCGAGAAGATCGACCATGTCCACCACGCGGGCAACTCCTCCGGCATCGTGGACGGCGCGGCGCTCGTCGCCGTCGGCTCGAAGGAGACCGGCGAGCGGTACGGGCTCACCCCGCGCGCCCGGATCGTCTCCGCCGCCGTCTCCGGCTCCGAGCCGACCATCATGCTCACCGGCCCCGCCCCCGCCACCCGCAAGGCGCTGGCCAGGGCCGGGCTGACGATCGACGACATCGACCTCATCGAGATCAACGAGGCGTTCGCCGGGGTGGTGCTGCGCTTCGCCCGCGATCTCGGCGTCTCGCTGGACATCGTCAACGTCAACGGCGGCGCGATCGCCATGGGGCATCCGCTGGGGGCCACCGGGGCGATGATCCTCGGCACCCTCGTGGACGAACTGGAGCGCAGGGAGAAGCGGTACGGCCTCGCCACGCTCTGCGTCGGCGGGGGGATGGGGATCGCCACCGTGATCGAGCGCGTCGTCTAGCCGCCGCCCGAGCCCTCAGCCCCTTCCGACCGGACGACCTCCTGGAGAGACCCCGCCATGAGCGCGAGCACGGAACCGATCACCAGCCCCGAGCACCCCGAGCACACGGGGACCGCCGCCATCCGCTGGGAGCGGGACGAGAGCGGTGTCGTCACCCTCGTCCTGGACGACCCCCGGAACTCCGCCAACACCATGAACCAGGCGTTCCGCGACTCCCTCACCGCGATCGCCGAGCGCGCGGAGGCCGAGCGCGACTCCATCCGGGGCATCATCGTCACCTCCGCCAAGAAGACCTTCTTCGCGGGCGCCGACCTCAAGGACCTGATCAGAATCGGTCCGGGCCAGGCCCAGGAGGCCTTCGACGCCTCCATGGCCGTCAAGCACGCCCTGCGGCGGATCGAGACCCTCGGCAGGCCCGTCGTCGCCGCGATCAACGGCAGCGCCCTGGGCGGCGGTTACGAGATCGCCCTCGCCTGCCACCACCGCATCGCGCTCGACGCGCCCGGCTCCCGGATCGGCCTGCCCGAGGTCACCCTCGGACTGCTGCCCGGCGGTGGCGGGGTCACCCGCTCCGTACGCCTCCTCGGCATCGCCGACGCCCTGCTCAAGGTGCTGCTCCAGGGCGTCCGGCACACCCCCCGGCGGGCGCTGGAGAACGGGCTGGTCCACGAGGTCGCCACGACCGCCGACGAGATGCTCGCCAAGGCGCGCGCCTTCATCGACGCCCACCCCGAATCCGCCCAGCCCTGGGACGCCAAGGGGTACCGCATCCCCGGCGGCACCCCCGCCACCCCCCGGCTCGCCGCCGAACTGCCCGCCTTCCCCGCCAATCTGCGCAAGCGGACCGGGGGCGCGCCCGGCCCCGCGCCCCGGGCCATCCTCGCGGCGGCCGTCGAGGGAGCGCAGGTCGACTTCGAGACCGCGCAGACCGTCGAGGCCCGGTACTTCACCGAACTGGTCACCGGACAGATCGCCAAGAACATGATCCAGGCGTTCTTCTTCGACCTCCGGGCCGTCAACTCCGGGGCCGCCCGCCCGGCGGGCGTCGAGCCGCGCCCGGTGCGCCGGGTCGCCGTCCTGGGCGCGGGCACCATGGGCGCGGGCATCGCCCACTCCTGCGCCCGCGCCGGGCTCGACGTCGTCCTCAAGGACGTCTCGCTCCAGGCCGCCGAGCGCGGCAGGGCGCACTCCGCGCGCCTGCTCGACGCGGCGGTCGCCCGGGGCCGTACGACCCCGGCCGAGCGCGACGCGGTCCTCGCGCGCCTCACCCCGACCGCCGACCCCGCCGATCTCGCCGGGTGCGACGCGGTGATCGAGGCCGTCTTCGAGGACACCGCCCTCAAGCGCCAGGTGTTCCGGGAGATCCAGGGGATCGTCGAGCCGGACGCGCTGCTCTGCTCCAACACCTCGACCCTGCCCGTGAGTCTGCTCGCCGAGTCCGTCGAGCGGCCCGCCGACTTCATCGGGCTGCACTTCTTCTCCCCGGTCGACAAGATGCCCCTGGTCGAGATCGTGAAGGGGCGGGCCACCGGCGACGAGGCGCTCGCCCGCGCCTTCGACCTGGTGCGGCGGATCGGCAAGACGCCGATCGTGGTCAACGACGCGCGCGGCTTCTTCACCTCGCGGGTCATCGGCAGGTTCATCAGCGAGGGCGTCGCGATGGTCGGCGAGGGAGTCGAGCCCGCCTCCGTCGAACAGGCCGCCGCCCAGGCCGGCTACCCGGCCAAGGTGCTCTCGCTGACGGACGAGCTGACGCTCACCCTGCCGCGCGCGATCCGCGAGGAGAACCGCCGGGCGGTCGAGGAGTCCGGCGGTATCTGGACCGGGCACCCGGCGGACGCGGTCGTCGACCGGATGGTGGACGAGTTCGGGCGCACCGGCCGGGCCGGCGGGGCGGGCTTCTACGACTACGGCGAGGACGGCGAGCGCGCGGGGCTCTGGCCCGGGCTGCGCACCCACTTCACCCGGGCGGACGCGGAGTTCCCGTTCGCCGATCTGAAGGAGCGGCTGCTCTTCTCCGAGGCGCTGGAGAGCGTGCGCTGTCTGGAGGAGGGCGTGCTGACCTCGGTCGCCGACGCCAACATCGGCTCGCTGCTCGGCATCGGATTCCCGCCGTGGACCGGCGGGGTGCTTCAGTACATCGACGGGTACGAGGGCGGCCTGCCGGGTTTCGCCGCCCGGGCGCGCGAACTGGCCGCGCGGTACGGCGAGCGGTTCGAGCCGCCCACGCTGCTGCTGGCGAAGGCCGGGCGCGGGGAGAGCTTCGGCGGCCAGGACGGGTAGCAGTCGGCGGGCCGGGGCCCGGGGTCTCACACCAGCCGCTCGGCGGTCTCCAGAAACGGCCGGGAAACGTCCTTCGCACCGTGGTGGAGGGTGTAGAGCCCGGTGGAGACGCGCTCCAGGAAGCCCCACTCCCAGACGGCCCGCTCGTCCACCCCCGTACCGCCCGCCAGCAGTTCGCAGTACCGCCCGGCCAGCGCCCCCGCGTCCCCCGCCAGCAGTTGCGGGCACCAGTCCCGCAGCACGACCCCCAGGTCGTAGGCCGGATCGGCGAGAAACCCCTCGGGGTCGACGAAGACGAACCCCGACTCGGCCCCGGCCCGGGGCACGGGCGCCCGCAGCGCGTTCCCGGGGTGGGGATCGCCGTGCACCAGCACCGAACGCGCCGGGTCGAACGCGGCCGCGCGCCGCTCGGCGAAGAGCAGCGCCCGGTCCACCACCCGCCGCGAGCAGGGGCGGCCGAGCTCCTCCCACAGCCGGGCGACCAGCCGCCCCAGCCGAGCGGCCTTCTCCGTCCCGGGGCCCGTCGGCACTCCGGCGGGCACGGGCGTTCGCCAGGCCTCCCGCAGGGTCTGGCAGAGCACCTCGATCGTCCGCTCGGGGCCGAGGTCCGACTCCGCCAGGGACGGCCCCAGCGGTTCCAGGAGCAGCGCGCTCCGCCCGGCGTCATGGGCGAGCAGCCGCGCGTACCCCCGCCCTTCCGCCGCACGCAGCACCCGCGCCTCGCCGAGCCCCTCCGGCCCCGGGAACGCCAGCTTCAGCACGGCGTCCCGCCCCTCGGCGGTCCGCACCCGCACCACATGCGCCTCGCTGCCGCCGTCCAGTGCTTCGACCGCGGTGATCGACCACCGCTCCTCCAGGGAGGCCACCAGCGCGCCGAGCCCGGCGAGCCAGCGCTCACCCCCGGGGCCGAGCGCGGCGGCCTTCCGCCGGACCAGCGACGGCACTTCGGGTACGTATCGAGTCATCCGCCGATCATCACGGACCGGACGCGGGAGCGGCCACCGAGTTGTCGCGGGCGGGGGGCGGGGCCGGGTGTTCCGCCGTGTCCTCGCCCCCGGTGCCGAACGCGGTCCGCAGCTCCTCTCCCAACGACCGCTGGAAGGCGGTGACCAGGGCCTGGACCACCAGCGGGCGCATGGGCGCGGAGCGCGAGCGCATGGCCGCGACCTGCTCCGGATCGGGCTCCCGCTCGCGGTACGGCTCCCACACCTCGTCCCGGAAGAGCCGGGTCAGTTCGCGGGCCGCCGAGCGGGTGTGCTCCGCGAGCACGGTGCGGGCCGCGAGGATCGTCTCGTACCCGATGGGCACGTCCAGCAGCCGCACCCCGAGCCGCAGCAGCCCCGGGTCGACCAGATAGCACCCGGGTTCTTCCGCGCGCCGCAGCGCTCCCATCGCCGCGAGCCGGTCGACGTCCTCCTCGGCCAGGGGCCGGCCCGCCCGCCGCTCCAGCTCGGCGTGGGCGGTCCGCTCGGCGGGATCCGGTGCCCAGGAGGCGACCAGGGCCCGGTGCAGGGCCAGCTCATGGGGGCTCAGATCCTCCGGGAGCCGCTCCAGATAGCGTTCGATCGCGGCGAGCGTCATCCCCTGGTGCCGCAACTCCTCGATCAGGGCCAGCCTGGACAGATGCCCCGGGCCGTAGCGGCCGACCCGGCGCGGACCGATCGCCGGGGGCGGCAGCAGCCCCCGGCTGCCGTAGAAGCGGATGGTCCGGACCGTCACCCCGGCCCGCGCGGCCAGCTCGTCGACGGTGAGAGTCGGTTCCTCGGCCTCGGTCGCCATCGCCGCACCTCGCTTTCCCCGGCCGGTCCTCGATCGGCGCCCGGTGCAACAGTATTGCTGTCGCACCGCCCCGGTGAAAGGCGTGGCAGCGGCAGGTCCGGGGCGGGGCCGGGCGGCCCCGCCCCGGACCGGCGGGGTCAGTACACGTTGACGCCGTACGCGCCGAGCGCCTCGTTCACCGGCTGGTGAATGGCGGAACCGGCGGTGCCGCTGCACCCCGAGCTGCCGGAGTGGATGCCCAGGGCGGTGGAGCCGGAGAAGTGGGCGCCGCCGCTGTCGCCGCCCGCCGAGCAGGCCGTGGTGCGGACCATGCCGTAGACCGGGCCGTCGCTGTAGTTCACGGTGACGTTGACGGCGGTGACCCGGCCGCTGGTCAGCCGGGTGGTCGAGCCGCTCTTCTGGATGGCCTGTCCCACGATCGCGTCGGCGGAGGAGGTGATGTCCGCCGAGGAGCCGTTGTAGAGGTTGACGGTGCCGGGGGGCTGGGAGCCGTCGGTGTACCGCACGACACCGTGGTCGGCGGTCGGGAAGGTGCTGCCCTCGACCGTCCCGATCGACGGGCCGCCGGAGGTCGCCGACCAGCTGGTCGCCAGGTTGGTGCAGTGACCGGCGCTCAGGAAGAAGTAGTCGGTGCCGTCGGTGGCGTTGAAGGCGGCCGAACAGCGGTAGCCACCGCCGTAGATCGCGTCCCCGCCCAGCACCTCGCGGGTGAGGACACCGGGCACCCGGTCGATCCGCACGGCGTCGCCGAGGACCGCGGCCACCGCCTTGAGTCTGGCCAGGGAGCGGGCCGAGACCGACTGGTCGGCCTCCACCACGACCTGGTTGACGGAGGGGTCGATGCCCCAGGAGGTGCCGGTGATCTTCGCCCGGGACTCCAGTACGGCCATGACGTCCTGGAGCTGGGCGGTGTCGCGTTCGACGATCTCGGCGCGCGCGCCCTGGGCGCGCACCTCCTCGGCGGCGGCCGCGTCGGTCACGGTGACCACCAGCTCGCCGGTGGCGGGGTCGAGATAGGAGCCGCCGGTGTTCTCGCCGAGGGAACGTTCCAGCCGGGTGTCGAGGGCGTACTGGGTGGCGGAGGCGGTGACACCGGGCTCCGGCGTCGGTTCCGGGGCGGCTCCGGCGGTTCCGGCGCCGAGGCCGAGGGCGGGGAGGGTGAGCAGAACGGACAGGCAGATGCGCGCGCGAAGCGTGCGTCTCATGGAGGCTTCTCCTTCGGGATGGTCCGTGGGGGGTGCCGAGAAGCAGGGGCCGGCAGAGTCCGGCTCGCCGGATTCAATGTGGCATGGCCCTGTCATGCACACAAGGGTGCATGGAATCATCGGTTCCGCTCGCCGTCCGCGGGGAAACCCCTACCGTCCGATCACCGGGTAGTGGTCGGAGAGATGGGTGTACGTACGGGTCCGCCCCCAGGCGGAGACCGTCCACGGCGCGCTCCGCTCCTCGATCACCTCATTGGCCCAGCCCGCCGGCCTCGCGTGCCCGGCGCGGTGCAGGACGTAGTCGAGATCCTCGCGGGGATCCTCCGGATAGCGCTCGGCGGCGATCGAGTTCCGCGCGGTGTCGAAGGAGTACGGGTGCCCGGTGCGGGCGTCCGCCCCGGCCAGCCCCGCGTCCGCGAGCATCGAGGCGTACTCCGCGCTCCGCGAGTCCACATTCAGATCGCCCGCCACCACCACCTGTTCGGACGCGGGTATCGCCTTGCGGTCGAGGAAGGAGTCCAGCTCGCGGAATTGCCGGGCCCGCACCCGGGCCGCCTCGCCCGCGCGGCAGCCCGGGTCGGTGGACTGAGCGTGGGTGCCCACCACATGCGCCCGGACCCCGTTCACATCGAGCACCGCGTACACGAAGCCCTTGTTCGACCACCAGTCCGAGCCGCAGCCGTCCCGGTAGACGTACTGCTCCCGGCGGACGACGGGCCACTTGCTCAGCACCGTCACCCCGCCGTCCTCCGGCGTCAGGGCGGAGTACGCACCGCCGGTGTCGTCCCAGCCCGAGGTGGACCGGCCCAGCACCGGCGTCTGATGCGGATAGCGGTCGGCCGCGTGCCGCTTGAGCGCGTCCGACGAGGAGTTGTCGAAGGCCTCCTGGAGCACTACCACGTCATGGCCCTGGAAGAAGGGCGCGGCGGGGATCGCGGACGCCCGGTGGTCCTGCCCCCAGTGGGGGGAGACGGTCCTGGAGAACAGGAAGGCGTTGTACGACAGCACCGAGAGCCCCGGCGTACGGCCCTCCGCCGGAGCGGGGGCGGAGGCGGGGGCGGAGGCGGCGGCCGGGACCGCCGACCCGGCGAAGGCGGTCGCGGCGAGCGCCACGGCCAGGGCGGGGGCGGTGAACCGGCGGAGCGAGGGTCGCCGCATGAGGACTCCTGACGTCGAGGAGGGGGTGAACGGCCATCAAAGCAGCACCAGTTACCGTCGGGTAATACCCAGGTGTCCGGAATCTTGCCCGCACATCACGATCCGTCCCGCGCCGCCCGCCCCACCGCGCACCGCGGTCCTCCCGCCCCCTGTCGCCGCGTCACCACCGGGGAGTACGGTCCGCCCATGCCGATAGGTGCGCGGGTCACCCGCTTGACGTACAGATCGCTCGTGGCGGCGGCCTCGGCCGCCCTGATGTCCATGCTCCTCTCGCCGCCCGGCGCGCAGGCCGCCCCGGGACCGCTGCGGAGCGAGCCCGTCCACTCGTACGAGAACGCGATCCGCGAGTCCGTCTGGGTGGACACCCGGCTCGACGGCGACGGCGACGGACGGGGAGACCGGGTGGCCGTCGACATCGTCCGGCCCCGGGAGCCCGCGAGCCAGGGCCGGCGGATCCCGGTCATCATGGACGCCAGCCCCTACTACGCCTGCTGCGGCCGGGGCAACGAGAGCCAGCGCAAGACGTACGACGCCCGCGGGAACCCGGTCCTCTTACCCCTGCACTACGACAACTACTTCGTCCCGCGCGGCTATGCCTTCGCCGCCGTCGACCTCGCCGGAACCAACCGCTCCGACGGCTGCGCCGATGTCGGGGGCCGCTCCGACATTCAGTCCGCCAAGGCCGTGGTCGACTGGCTGGGAGGCCGCGCCAAGGGCTACACCAGCCGTACCGGCGACGAGCGCGCCCGGGCCTCCTGGAGCAACGGCGACACCGGGATGATCGGCAAGAGCTACGACGGGACCATCGCCAACGGCGTCGCCGCCACCGGTGTCGAGGGCCTGAGGACCATCGTCCCGATCGGCGCGATCTCCTCCTGGTACGACTACTACTTCGCCCAGGGCGCGCCGCTCTTCGGCTCGGGACCCGACTGGCTCTCCCGCTACGTCGGCAGCCCCGGCGCCCGCGAGCGCTGCGGGGCCGTGCGGCAGCGGCTGATCGACGGCGCTCCGCGCAGCGGCGATCTGACCCGGCTGTGGCAGGAGCGCGACCATGTGCCCGACGCCGACCGGGTGAGGGCCAGCGTCTTCGCCGTCCACGGCATGCAGGACCTCAATGTCCGCGCCAAGCACTTCGGACAGTGGTGGGACGCGCTCGCCGACGCGGGCGTGGAGCGGAAGGTCTGGCTCTCCCAGGCCGGCCATGTCGACCCCTTCGACTTCCGGCGCGCCGAGTGGGTGGACACCCTGCACCGCTGGTTCGACCACTATCTCCTCGGCTACGACAACGGCGTCGAGGACGAACCCATGGCCGACATCGAGCGCGCACCCGACCGCTGGTCCACGGACCGTCACTGGCCGCCGCGCGCCACCGCCGTCACCACCGTGAGCCCCGGCGAGGGCACGGTCCCGGGCGTCGGCACCCTCTCGCCGAAGCCCGCCCGCCCCGGCGCGGCCGAGACCTTCACCGACGACCGGAGCCTGGACGAGATCGACTGGGCCTCCGCCGTCGACCGCCCGACCCCGGCCAAGGCCGGCTTCGTCACCGGCCCCCTCACACATGATCTGCGGCTCTCCGGATCCTCCGCGGTGAAGGTCACCGTCACCCCGAACACCGAGACCGCCCATCTCTCGGCGGTCCTCGTCGACCTAGGACCGGCTGTCATCCGCGACTACGCGGCGTCCGGCGAGGGCATCACCACCCTTCCCGAGCGCACCTGCTGGGGGGCGAGCGCCCCCGGCGACAGCTCCTGCTACAAGGAGACGAAGGCCCGCACCAAGGCCGTCGACCTCACCGTCTTCAGCCGGGGCTGGGCCGATCTCGGCACCTACGCCGACGCGGGCAGGGGCCGTCCGCTGACCCCCGGCAAGGCGCACTCCATCACCCTCGACCTGCACGCCGCCGACCATGTGGTCCCGGCAGGCCACCGGCTGGCGCTGATCCTCGCGGGCACCGACCGGGATCTGATCGAACCTCCGGCGAGCACCCCGACGCTCACCGTCGACCTCGCGCGCACCTCGGCGAGGCTGCCGGTCGTCGGCGGCGCGCCCGCCTTCGCCCGCGCCGCCGGACCCTCGGCCGCCGCCCCCGCCGGGGACGGGGCCGGGCTCGAAGGCGTCGCCGGTCCGCGCCCGCTCCGGCCGGTCCCGGGAGGCGAGGCCCGATGAAGCGGCGCGACCGCGCGGTCGCGGTCACCGCGCTGGCCGCCGCGCTCGCGGCGCCCCTGATCACCGCCCCCGCCCAGGCCACCCACAGTCCGCCGCGCACCGGTTTCGAGCGGAGCGAAGGGGCCCGCTGGACCAGCGAGGCCGAGGAGCGGGACTTCCTCGCCTCCGTCGACCACGCGAGCGACCGGGTCTCGGTCTCCCGGATCGGCACCACCCGGCAGGGTCGGCCGATCCGGCTCGTCAGCGTCGGAAACCCGCGGGCCGCCGTCTCCGTACTGCTGGTCTGCTCCCAGCACGGCGACGAGCCCGCCGGCCGGGACGCCTGTCTGACCACCGTCCGCGACCTCGCCTTCGACCGGGACCGCGACACCCGCCGACTGCTGGAGCACACCCGGGTGCTGGTCGTCCCCACCGCCAACCCGGACGGACGGGCCGCCGACAGCCGGGGCAACTCCGACGGCGTCGACATCAACCGCGACCATCTCGCGCTCAGGACCGCCGAGGGGCGGGCGCTGGCCTTCGCCGTCCGGGACCGGCGGCCGGACGTCGTCTACGACCTGCACGAGTACGGCGCGACCCCGCCGTACTACGACAAGCAGCTGTTCGACCTGTGGCCGCGCAATCTCAACACCCACCCCGAGGTGCACCACGAGTCGAAGACCCTCTCCGGGCGGTACGTCCGCGCGGCGGCGCGCGAGGAGGGCTACACCACCGGCACGTACGGCATCTGGACCGACCCGGAGACCGGGGACCCGATCCGCCAGGTCGCGGGCGACGGTCAGGAGCGCATCCTGCGCAACGCCTCGGGGGTCAAGAGCATGATCGGACTGCTGGTGGAGAGCCGGGTCGACCCGCTGACCGAGGAGGAGAAGGCGGACGAGGCGCTGAACAACCGGCGCAGGGTCGGCAGTCAGCTCATCGCGGTGGACGGGCTGCTCACCTTCGCGCGGGAGCGGCGCGCCGAGATCGCCGGGGCGACCTCGGCGGCCCGGCTGGAGGGGCTGCGGGACCGGGGCCCGGTCCATCTCGGCGGCGCGGACAACGATCCGGCGGGCCCCGGCGAGATCCTCGCGGACCCGCCCTGCGGCTATCGGCTGGACGCCGCGCAGTACGAGCGGGTCCGGGACGAGCTGGCGCTGCACGGAGTCGTGTCCAGGCCCGACGGCGACGGGGTGTTCGTGCCCCTGCGCCAGTCGCGGCGGAAGCTGATTCCGCTGCTGCTGGACTCCCGGGCGACATTCCATCTCACAAAGGGACATCCCATTACCGCCTGTTGACCCCGGTCATGTGCATTACCTGTGGTAGGGGGTAGCGGGAGCACAAAGCAGTTCGTTCCGCGCAAACCCTGAAAGGCGCCACTCGTGTCGCACGAAAAAGGACCGGACGACCGGGGAGCGAGGCCCGAGAAGGCCGAACTCCCCGGTCATCCCCAGGAGACCGGGCACCCTTCGACGGACCGCGTGGTCTTCGGAGTCACCGCCGTTCTCACCCTGGCCTTCGTGGTCTGGGGATCGATCGCCACCGACGCGCTGCAGGACATCTCCAGCGCCATGCTGAACGGGCTCATCCACAACGGCGGCTGGGCCTTCGTGCTCGGCGCCTCCGGCTTCGTGGTCTTCGCCCTCTGGCTCGCCGTCAGCCGCTACGGCAAGATCCCGCTCGGCCAGGAGGGCGAGGGGCCCGAGTTCCGCACGGTCTCCTGGGTCGCCATGATGTTCAGCGCCGGCATGGGCATCGGACTGATGTTCTACGGGGTGAGTGAGCCGCTCGCGCACTTCATCTCCCCGCCGCCGGGGACCGACCCCCAGGACGCGGGGGACAAGATGGAGATCGCCATGGCGACCACCCTCTTCCACTGGACGCTCCACCCCTGGGCGATCTACGCCGTCGTCGGGCTCGCCATCGCCTACAGCACCTTCCGCCGCCGCAGGCGGCAGACGATCAGCGCCGTCTTCGAGCCGCTGATCGGCGAACGCCACGCGCACGGCGGAGTCGGCCGCTTCATCGACATCCTGGCGATCTTCGCCACCCTCTTCGGCTCCGCCGCCTCGCTCGGCCTCGGCGCGCTCCAGATCAGCAGCGGGTTCAATGAACTCGGCTGGATGGAGAAGACCGGCACCGGACTGCTCGTGGGCATCATCGCGGTGCTCACCGTCGCCTTCGTGGTCTCCGCCGTCTCCGGGGTCGAGAAGGGCATCCAGTGGCTCTCCAACACCAATATGGTGCTGGCGCTGGTGCTGGCCCTGTTCGTCTTCGTCGCCGGACCCACCATCATCGTCCTCGATCTGCTCCCCACCTCGATCGCCTCCTACTTCGGCGAACTCCCGCAGCTCGCCGGGCGCACCGAGGCGACCGGCGGCGAGGGCGTGGCCGACTGGCTGGGGAGCTGGACCGTCTTCTACTGGGCCTGGTGGATCTCCTGGACGCCCTTCGTCGGCATGTTCATCGCGCGGATCAGCCGGGGCCGGACGATCCGTCAGTTCGTCGGCGGAGTCATCCTGGTGCCCAGCACGGTCAGCCTGGTCTGGTTCGCGGTCTTCGGCGGGGCCGCGATGACCCTCCAGAACGACGGCCGGCTCGGCGACAAGGCGACGCCCGAGGGCCAGCTCTTCGCGGTGCTCCAGCAGTTCCCGATCCCCACCACGATGAGCCTGCTGGTGATGGTCCTGGTCGGCATCTTCTTCGTCTCCGGCGCTGACGCCGCCTCGGTGGTGATGGGCACCCTCTCCCAGAAGGGCACCTTCGAGCCCTCCCGGATGGTCGTCGTCTTCTGGGGCGTGGTGACCGGCGCGGTCGCGGCGATCATGCTCCTCATCGGCAACGGCACCGGCGACGCCCTGGCGGGCCTCCAGAATCTGACGATCCTCGTGGCCGCCCCCTTCGTCGTCGTGATGGTGGGCATGTGCGTGGCCCTGATGCGCGATCTGCGCCACGATCCGCTGATCGTGCGCGGCGAGATGGGCACCGAGATGGTCGAGTCGGCGGTGATCGCGGGCCATGAGAAGTACGACGGCGGCTTCGAGATCCGCATCGGCCCCGGCGACGGCCCTGCGGACGGCCGGGACCCGGTGGGCCCGAAGTAGCCGTAGCCGTACCGAAGCGGCCGTACGGAACCGGCGGGCCGGGCCCGCCGGTTCCGTACCCCCCTCTCGAAGCGCGCGGCGGTGCTACGGGGTACGGGTCAGCCGCCCGGCACCAGGGCGGCCGCCGCCCGGGCGCAGCCCCACGCCACCGTGACGCCCGCGCCTCCGTGGCCGTAGTTGTGGACCAGCGTCCCGCCGCCCGGCAGGGTCTCCCGCTCGATACGGACCCCGGCCGCCCGGGCCGGGCGCAGCCCCACCCGATGGGCCAGGATCCGGGCCCCGGCCACCTCGGGGCGTATCCGGGCGCAGCGCGCCACGATCGCCTCCGCCGTCGCGGGCACCGGCTCCGTGCCCCAGTCGCCGTCCTCCGCCGTACCGCCCAGGATCAGCCGGCCCGGCTGCGGCAGCAGATACGTCGTACGCGACGACTCCCCGTCCGCCACGACGAACCATGTCTCCACGCCCGGGTTCTCCACCACCACAAGCTGACCCCGCACCGGCCGCACCCCCTCGTCCGGGGCCAGCTCCCGCGCGCCGAGCCCGGCGCAGTTGACCACCGTCCCCGCCGCACCCGCGGCCGTGGCCGCTTCGACGGCCTCGGCCGGTGAACGCACCGCGCGCAGCTCCACCGAGCCGCCCGCCGCCTCCAGCCGCCGCCGCAGCCACCCCAGGTGAGCAGGCATGTCAACCAGCGGCACCCGCGCCCGTACCCCCTCCGTGTGTCCGCCGGGCAGCTCATCGGGGCGAGCCGCGCGCAAGCCCGCCACCTGCGCCGACCACGCCCCCAGCGCGGTGGGCGACTGCCCGGCCAGCACTCCCGGGACCAGCCGTACGCCCGTCTCGTCCGGCCGCCGCGAGAACTCCTCGTACACCCGCAGGGTCGTCGCCGCCCAGTCGGCGACCTGCTCCTTCGGCTCGATCCGGTACGGCCACCACAGCCCGCCCGCCACCGCCGACGTCGTCCGCTCCGCCTCCTCCCGGGTCCAGACGCGCACCCGCAGACCGCGTTCCGCCAGCACCACGGCGGTCGTCAGCCCGCTGACCCCGCCCCCCACCACGATCACATCGCCGCTCATACGGCGACCGTAGCGAAGCGGCACCCCGCCCCGGCACCGCCGGCGGCCGGGGATACTCGGCACATGTCTGCCGAGTACGCGACCTTCGGGCTGGCGCCGGTGATGCGGACCGGGGGAGTCCTGTCGGACGGCGCTCAGCCCGCGCACCGGGATTTCATGGACTTCATCGTCGACGGGCGGCCCCTGCTCCTGCTGCTCAGCGACTCCGGCGCGGTCTCCCCGCTCGCGGCCGACGTCCGCCCGGTGATCCTCACCGACCGGGTGCCCGCCCTGCTGCTGGAACGGCCCGCTCCGCCGGGCGGCGGACGATGCCCTCTCTACGGCTGCCCCGAGTGCCGGTCGCTGGAGTGCGGCATGGTCACCGCCGTCGTCGAACGGGCCGGGCCGGACGTCATCTGGCGCGATTTCGCCTGGCAGACCTCCCTCCACCCCGACCCGGACCCCGACGGCTACCCCGGAACGGGCCCCTTCCGCTTCCGCGGCGACCTCTACCGCGCCGCCCTGAGACCCCTGACCGACGGCAGCGCCACCGGCAGACAGCCGATTCCCCCGGAGGGGCGAGGTCTTCCGCGCACGGAGGGGTGGGCGAGCCGCGCTTGAGACGGCTCGCCCACCCGCCGGCCCCCGGGGCCGGTGCGTCAGGAGGCGGGCTGCTCTCCGGCGGCTTCGTGGATCCGGGCGCGGGCGGTGTCGGCCTGTTCCTGGATGCGCTGCTCCACATGGGCGGGGACGCCCTGGTCGTGGAAGTGGGTGACGAGGCTGTCGAGGGTGGCGTCGGCGCGTTCGAGGTCGCCGGCCTTGGCGTGGACGGTGGCGAGGCGGCGGAAGGCGGCGTTGAGGGTGAGGTTGTCGAGGCCGGTGTCGGGGTCGGCGCTGGAGGTGGTGATCGCCTCGGTGAGCTGGGTGACCGATTCGGCGATGTCCGGCTGCCGGACCTGGAGGCGGCCGTCGCCGATGGTCTGGAAGTGGCGTCCGGCGTTGGCGCCCCGCGCGAGGCGGGCGTACGCCGTGAGCGGGTGGTCGCCGTGACGCTCGATCACTTCCTGGAGGGCGTCATTGCCGCTGGTGAGGTGGGGTGCGTCGGAGCCGAGGAAGGCGAGAAGGGTGCCCTGGTCGTCGCCGGTGAGAAGCTCGCCGACTTCCTGGTCGGCGCGGTCGAGGGGGGTACGGACCCGGATGGTCCGGGTGGGCGAGACCGTACGGGCGCCGTCGAGGCCGGTGTGGACGGCGGTGACCTGGTAGGTGCCGGGCTCGGCGAAGTAGAGGCCGTCGCTGCCGTAGCCGAGATAGGCGGTCTCGTAGACGGCGGGGTTCGCCTCGGTGAGGGTGACGGTCCGCTCCTGGGGTCCGTGTCCGGAGCAGGAGCGCGCGATGGGACGGAAGGCCCGGATGCGGCCATAGGGGTCGGTGATCACGATCGTGGTGCGCTCGGCCTTCGGGCCGATCGCCGCGGCCACGGTCACGTCCCCGGTCACCCCGGTGCGGGAGAGACGGAGTTCGGCCATGACGGGTTCGCCGTAGCCGAAGTACTGCTTTCCGCCCAGGGAGAGGGTCAGGCCGGGGTCCTCGGGGGCACCGGGCAGGACGAGAGCCTCAGGGGAGGGGGCGGGGTTGACGAGGGCGGAGTTCGCGGCGAAGTCACTGCCGCCGGGCACGATGTGGCGGTAGAAGCCGTGGCGGAGGTGGCGCAGTTCGTCGTCGGTGAAGGAGAGGGGGAAGTCCTGCCAGAAGTGCCCGGCCTCGGCGCGGGCGCCGTTGGCGTAGTACGACGGGTAGTTCATCCAGGAGAGATCGGCGTAGCCGTTGTTCGAGCCCAGCGGGGCCGGGGGTGTCCCGAGGTGCTTCTGCCAGGAGTGCAGCAGATTGAAGACGTGTCCTAGTTCATGCACATAGGCGAACATCTCGACGGCGCCGCCGATGCTGTTGTTGTCCCGCAGGTTGTGGTTGAAGATGGCCATGCCCTGACGGTGGCTGCCCGTGGCATCGAACATGATTCCGGCCGCGTCGTAGACGTCGGAGCTCCGGCTGGTGACGAAGGCCCAGATCTTCCACTGCTCCACATCGCGGTGAAGGCTGAAGTTGGCGGTCATGGCGGCGTGCAGCTCGGCGATGGACCACTGGAGATCGGCGCCGGAGGTGTTGGCCACCGTGTTGACCTGGCCCGCGTTCTTCAGCTCGATTCCGGCCTCGGCGTAGGCGGAGGCGACGGTCACCACCCGGTTGCGGTAGCCGCGCGGCCCCTGGTGGCGTGAGGTGTCATAGCTCTGGAAGACGGTCTCTCCCGCGATGGCATCGGTCTCCAGCTCGACCGACCGCAGCGCCGGGCCCACGTAGTTGCAGCTGAAGTATGTCTGGGCGCCGCCGGGCGCGTCGAAGATGATGACGGAGTTGCCGCTGCCGCTGTTCACGGCGAGCCGGGGGAGCGTGAGGGTGAGGTTGGTCAGGGGCGAGTTGTTCGCCCAGGACAGACCCGGCTGGTGGAGGAGGAAGCGGTTGGAGCTGGGTATGACGGTCAGCTCGGCGGTGGTGCGGAAGGAGTCGGTCCAGGTGTCGCCGGTGAAGAGATCGCCGCTGATCACGCCCAGTGGCCGCTCGCCCTCCAGGTCGACGCGGAGTTCGATCCGCTGGTTGCCGTTGGCGCCGGTCCAGCGGCCGGTGACCGGGCGGATGGGCGTGCGGTAGGGCTCGGGGAGCGCGGCCAGCCCGGGGACCCCGAGCCGGTCCAGTGCCCCGGAGGCCAGGACGCCGGTCTTCCAGTTCAGCAGAACGCCCTGGGTGCCCTTGATCAGCAGGCTCTGCCGGGTCCCGTCGGGCGCGGTCTTGTACGCCGCGACATGGTCCAGGTTCTCGCGGAAGTCCTGCGGCAGCGCCGCCCAGCCGGCGGCCCCCGAGGCGTCCGGGCCCTCGCTGATCAGCGCCTCGCGCACCACCCCGGTGGACCAGTTCAGGGTGAGGACCCGCCCGCCCTTGAAGAAATACGTCTGCCGTGTTCCGCCCGCCCCGTCGGGCGCCGGTAACAAGGCGTCTATCTGCGAGCGGTAGCCGGCCGGGAGCGCGGTGCCCCAGTTCCCCAGCGTGGTCCACGGCGCCTCGCCCAGGCTCCGCCCCTGCTCCCAGTCGTACCGCTCGACGCTGTCGCCCCAGAAGAACAGGCCCTGCAAGGACTCCCCGGGGCGGGACAGCAGCAGCGCGCAGTCGCTGTGCGCCAGCCGTGTGACGCCGTTCAGCTTCGGCACGATGGCGTTCATGTGCTCCCAGCTGACCAGCCGCTGCTCGCTGACCAGGGCGCCCTCGCCGCCCCGCCCGAACAGCAGCCGCCACTCGCCGCCCGCCGGATACGCCTGGACCCAGTTGTAGCCGGTTGTCTTGTACCGCATGAACCCCATGCCCCGTACTCCTCTCAGAGAAGGTGAAAGCGGACCCGCCCCGGGCAGGGGGAAGCAGCCCCCCTCCCGGGCGGCGGGTAAAGAAACGGTTCTGCCGAGCGCTGCACAGCAGACCACACCCCATCCGCACCGGAAATCGAACAGAGAGTGCATTGCTGTCGCACAGAGACGGAATGGCTCATACCTCCCGGATGCCGGGAGGTCCGCGCTCCCGGGGGCTCGGAGTGAGCCCTCCACCACAGCCCCGCCCGCTCCGGAAGAACGACCTGAACCCATTCCCTGAAACCAGCGGCCCCCGCCGCACACCGAGCCACACCCGCCCACCCGGCACCAGCCGAGACCCCGAACGCCCCGGCCCCCACCCGGGCGGACGACACCGCTTCGAAAACCCTCCCTTAGGATCGGGAGTCTGATGACTGCCACCCTCGTCGCCAAGGATCTCGCCGCAGGCCACGGCGACCGCTCGCTCTTCACCGGCCTCGATCTCGTCGTCGCGCCCGGCGATGTGATCGGTCTCGTCGGCGTCAACGGAGCCGGGAAATCCACCCTGCTCCGGCTGCTCGCCGGGCTCGACCGCCCCGAGCACGGAGAGCTGAGGCTCTCGCCGCCCGCCGCGACCGTCGGCCACCTCCCGCAGGAGCCCGAGCGCCGCGCGGGCGAGAGCGTACGGGAGTTCCTCGCCCGCCGCACCGGCGTCGCCGCCGCCCAGACCGCCATGGACGAGGCGACCACCGCCCTGGTCGAGGGCGCGCCCGGCGCGGACGACGCCTACGCCACCAGCCTGGAGCGCTGGCTCGCGCTCGGCGGCGCTGACCTGGACGAGCGCGCCGAGGACACCGCCGCCACGCTCGGACTCACCGTCGGCCTCGATCTGCCGATGACCGCGCTCTCCGGCGGCCAGGCCGCCCGCGCGGGCCTCGCCTCCCTGCTGCTCTCCCGCTACGACCTCTTCCTCCTGGACGAGCCCACCAACGACCTCGACCTCGACGGCCTGGACCGGCTGGAGAGCTATGTGCGCGGACTGCGCGCCGGGACCGTCGTCGTCAGCCACGACCGAGAGTTCCTCACCCGCACGGTCACCAAGGTCCTCGAACTCGACCTCGCCCAGCAGCAGGTCACCCTCTTCGGCGGCGGATACACCGCCTATCTGGAGGAGCGGGAGACCGCCAAGCGGCACGCCCGCGAGGAGTACGAGGAGTACGCCGACAAGAAGTCCGCGCTGGAGGGCCGCGCCCAGATGCAGCGCGGCTGGATGGACAAGGGCGTCAAGAACGCCCGCCGCAAGGCGGGCGACAACGACAAACTGGGCCGTAAATTCCGCAGCGAGGCCAGCGAGAAGCAGGCCGCCAAGGCCCGCCAGACCCAGCGCATGATCGAGCGCCTCGACACCGTGGACGAGCCCCGCAAGGAGTGGGAGCTGCGGATGGAGATCGCCGCCGCCCCCCGCTCGGGCTCCGTCGTCGCCACACTCCGCGAGGCCGCCGTGCGGCGCGGCGGCTTCGCCTTCGGACCCGCCTCGCTCCAGATCGACTGGGCCGACCGCGTCGCCATCACCGGAGCCAACGGCTCCGGCAAGTCCACCCTGCTCGCCGCCCTGCTGGGCCGGCTCCCCCTGGACTCGGGCTCGGCCCACCTCGGCCCGGGTGTCGTCGTCGGCGAGGTCGACCAGGCCCGGGGCCTCTTCCACGGCCCCCAGACCCTGCTGGACGCCTTCTGCGCCGCCGTCCCCGACACCGAGCCGGCGGAGGTGCGCACCCTGCTGGCCAAGTTCGGGCTGAAGGCGGCCCATGTGCTGCGCCCGGCGACCACGCTCTCCCCGGGGGAGCGCACCCGGGCCGCGCTCGCGCTGCTCCAGGGCCGGGGCGTCAACCTCCTCGTACTGGACGAGCCCACCAACCACCTCGACCTCGTCGCGATCGAACAGCTTGAGTCGGCGCTCGACTCGTACGACGGCACCCTGCTGCTGGTGACCCACGACCGCCGGATGCTGGAGGCGGTGCGCACCACCCGCCGTATCCAGGTGACGGACGGAAGGATCACCGAGAGCTGAGACGGCGGGGGGGGGGCGGGGGCGCCCCCCCCCCCCCGGCCCCCCCCCTGTTCGCCCCCCCGCCCCCCCCCGCGGGGGGCACCCCCCCCCGCCCGGGGCCCTCCGCCCCCCGCGGCGCAGCGCGTCGGCCATCGCGCTGTTCGCCGGGGGCGGCCCCTGCCGCTCGCCGCGCCCGCCGCCCTGGCGCTCACCGCCGCGTCCGCCACCGCCGCCGTCCTGCCGGCCGCGCTGCCGCTGTTGCTGCTGCTGCGGACGGCCGCCGCCGCGCTCCCGGCGGCCCCGGCCCGCCCCGCCGGCCTGCTCCGGGCCGTCGGCGGACTTCGGGGCCGCCTCGTCCTCCAGACGCAGTGTCAGCGAGATCCGCTTGCGCGGGATGTCGATGTCGAGAACCTTGACCTTCACCACGTCGCCCGGCTTCACCACATCGCGCGGATCCTTGATGAAGGTCCTGGACATGGCCGACACATGCACCAGACCGTCCTGGTGGACGCCGATGTCGACGAAGGCCCCGAAGGCCGCCACATTGGTGACCACCCCTTCGAGGACCATCCCGGAGGAGAGATCGCCGATCTTCTCGACGCCCTCCTTGAAGGTCGCCGTCCGGAAGGCGGGCCTCGGGTCGCGCCCCGGCTTCTCCAGCTCCCGCAGGATGTCCGTCACGGTCGGCAGACCGAAGGACTCGTCCACGAACTCGCCCGGCCGCAGCGACCGCAGCACCCCGGCGTTGCCGATCAGCGAGGCGACCTCGCCGCCCGCCGTCCGCGCCATCCGGCGCACCACCGGATACGCCTCCGGGTGCACGCTGGAGGCGTCCAGCGGGTCCTCGCCGTCCCGGATCCGCAGAAAGCCCGCGCACTGCTCGTACGCCTTGGGGCCGAGCCTGGCCACCTTCTTGAGCGCCTTGCGGGAGTGGAAGGGCCCGTTGGCGTCCCGGTGGGCCACGATGTTCTCGGCGAGCCCGGCGCTGATGCCGGAGACCCGCGACAGCAGGGGCGCGGAAGCGGTGTTGACGTCGACCCCCACGCCGTTCACACAGTCCTCGACCACCGCGTCCAGCGAGCGCGAGAGCTTCACCTCGGCCAGGTCGTGCTGGTACTGACCCACCCCGATCGACTTGGGGTCGATCTTCACCAGCTCCGCCAGCGGGTCCTGGAGCCTGCGCGCGATGGAGACCGCCCCGCGCAGCGACACATCCAGCTCCGGCAGCTCCTGCGAGGCGAAGGCGGAGGCCGAGTACACCGACGCGCCCGCCTCCGAGACCATCACCTTGGTGAGGTTCAGCTCCGGATGGCGGGAGATCAGCTCACCGGCGAGCCTGTCGGTCTCGCGCGAGGCCGTGCCGTTGCCGATGGCGACCAGATCGACCGAGTGCTCCTTCGCGAGCCGGGCCAGCTTCGCCAGCGACTCGTCCCACCGGTTCGCCGGCACATGCGGGTGGATGGTGTCCGTGGCGACGACCTTGCCGGTCGCGTCGACGACGGCGACCTTCACCCCGGTACGGAAACCGGGGTCGAGGCCGAGCGTGGCACGGGTGCCGGCGGGCGCGGCGAGCAGCAGATCCCGCAGATTGGCCGCGAAGACCCGTACCGCCTCGTCCTCGGCCGCCGTGCGCAGCCGCAGCCGCAGATCGATGCCGAGATGCACCAGGATCCTGGTCCGCCAGGCCCAGCGGACCGTGTCCGCCAGCCACTTGTCGCCCGGGCGGCCCCGGTCGGCCACACCGAAGCGGCGGGCCACCATGGACTCGTACGCCGAAGGGCCGTCCACGGCCTCCTCCGGTTCGAGGGCCAGATCGAGGACATCCTCCTTCTCGCCCCTGAGCATGGCGAGCACCCGGTGGGAGGGCAGCTCGGTGAACGGCTCGGCGAAATCGAAGTAGTCGGCGAACTTCGCCCCCGCCTCCTCCCTGCCCTCGCGGACCTTCGCGGCGACCCGGCCGCGCGTCCACATGCGCTCGCGCAGCTCGCCGATCAGGTCGGCGTCCTCCGAGAACCGCTCGGTGAGGATCGACCGCGCGCCCTCCAGGGCCGCCGCGCCGTCCGCGACACCCCGGTCCGCGTCCGCGAAGGCCGCGGCGGCGGTCAGCGGATCCGCCGACGGGTCGGTCAGCAGCCGGTCGGCCAGCGGTTCCAGCCCCGCCTCACGGGCGATCTGCGCCTTGGTCCGGCGCTTGGGCTTGAAGGGCAGATAGATGTCCTCCAGGCGCGCCTTGGTGTCGGCGGCCAGGATCCGCGCCTCCAGCGTCCCGTCCAGCTTGCCCTGCTCGCGCACGGACTGAAGGATCGCGGTCCGCCGGTCCTCCAGCTCCCGCAGATAGCGCAGCCGCTCCTCCAGCGTGCGCAGCTGCGCGTCGTCGAGCGTCTCGGTCGCCTCTTTGCGGTAACGCGCGATGAACGGCACGGTCGAACCGCCGTCGAGCAAGTCGACGGCCGCCCTGACCTGACGCTCCCGTACGCCGAGTTCCTCGGCGATCCTGCCTTCGATGGACGTCGTCACGTTTCCCCGACTCGCCTTCTCCTGCTGGCTGTGCTTGAGACTGCATTGTGCCGGGTGCGCGGTGAAGATGTCGCCTTTAGGCCGTGTCCTCGAAGCCCCCGGAGCAGGCCCCGGGCCCGTCGGCGCCGTGGGGCCCTACGGTTTCTCCTGTACTACCGGCCCCAACCGGCCTTTTCCATACCGCGGTCACCGCGGTCACCGTCATCGAAGGGGAGACACCGTGCGTATCGCCGTACTGCTCTACGACCGCTTCACCACCCTCGACGCCGTCGGCCCCTATGAACTCCTCGGCCGGATACCCGGTGCCGAGACCGTCTTCGTCGCCGGGGAGGCCGGACCGGTCCGCAATGACCAGGGCTCGCTCACGCTGGTCGCCGACCGGAGCCTCGCCGAGGTGCCGGACCCCGACATCGTGCTGGTGCCGGGCGGCCCGGGCTCGGACGCGGCCGGGCGCGACCCGGAGATTCTCGACTGGCTGCGCACCGCCGACGCCACCAGCACCTGGACCACCTCGGTGTGCACCGGCTCGCTGGTGCTCGCCGGGGCCGGACTCCTCACCGGCCGCAGGGCCACCACGCACTGGCTCGCCATGGACGAGCTGACCCCGCTGGGCGCGGTGCCGACGCGCGAGCGGGTCGTCTTCGACGGGAAGTACGTCACCGCCGCCGGGGTCTCCGCCGGCATCGACATGGCGCTGCATCTGCTCGGCCGGATCGGCGGCGACGATCTCGCCCGGACCGTCCAGCTGCTCACCGAGTACGATCCGCACCCCCCGTACGACGCCGGATCCCCCGACAAGGCCCCGCCCGAGATCGTCGCCCACTGGCGGGCACAGCCTCGGAACACCCCCGACCAGGGCTGACCGCTCTCACTCCCACCAGGTGAAGCGAGGCGCGCGCCGCTCCAGGAAGGCGGCGACGCCCTCCGCGGTGTCGCCGCCCGGGGCGGCCTGCTCCGCCGCCCGGGCGGCCCAGTGGGCGTCCCGGCCCGGGCGGCCCGCCGCGAACTCCTTGGCCGCCGTCTGCGTCAGCGACGAGCGCCCGACGAGGACCGAGGTGAACGCGGCGACCCGCTCGTCCAGCCCGCCGGCGGGGAGCACCTCGTCCACCAGCCCGGTGCGCAGCGCCCGTGCCGTGTCGATCAACTCGGCCGAGAACAGCAGATATTTGGCCGTGGACGGCCCGGTCAGCGCGACCAGCCGGCGGGTGGCGGAGGCCGGATAGACGATTCCCAGCCTCGCCGGGGTGACCCCGAAGGACGCGCCCTCCTCCGCGAACCGCAGATCGCAGGCGGCGGCCAGCTGACAGCCGCCGCCCACGCAGTGGCCGCGCACCGCGGCGAGCGTCGGCCGGGGGAAGGCGGCGAGCGCCTCCTCGGCGCGCACCGCCAGCTCCTGCGGGGACTCGCCGGGCCCGTGCGGCCCCGGCAGCGAGGATATGTCCGCCCCGGCGCAGAACGTCGGCCCGTCGCCGGTGAGCACCAGGGCCCGTACGGCCCGGTTCCCGGCGAGCGAGTCGAGCAGCTCCGGCAGCGCCTTCCACATCCCGGTGGTCATCGCGTTGCGCCTGGCAGGGTTGCTGATCACGACCGTGGCGACGCCGTCGGCGACGGTGTGCGTCAGCCGCGGCGGGGATTCCGGCTGCTCCATGCGCCGGATGCTATCCCGCCCGCCCGGACTTACGATCAAGAAGGGGTACGAGGGGGGTGCGGCGAGGAGGAGACGATGGCCGATACCGTCCAGGGTCCCAAAGAGCTGAAGCGGGGCTTCGGCCTGCTGGCCGCCCTCGGAGTGATTCTCGTGATCGCGGGCGTGGTGGGGCTCGTGTACACGGGCTTCGCGACGCTCACCTCCATGCTCCTCTTCGGCTGGCTGCTGCTGATCGGCGGGGTCGTCGGCCTGGTCCAGGCGGTCCAGTCGCGCGGCAGCGAGTACTTCTGGCTGGCCGTGGTGGTCGCCGCCCTGAACATCGCGGCGGGCGTGGTCGTCATCCGCCACCCCGAGGGGTCGGCGGAGACACTGACCCTCTTCGCCGCGCTGCTCTTCCTGACCGGCGGGCTCTTCCGGCTGGTCGGCTCGCTGGTGGTGCGCGGGCCGCAGTTCGGCTGGACGCTCTTCCAGGGCGCTTTTCTGCTGCTGCTGGGGATCCTGGTGCTCGGCAACTGGCCGGAGAGCAGCCGGTACGTCCTGGGGCTCTTCTTCTCGCTGGCGCTGCTCTTCGACGGGCTCGGGCTGATCGCCATCGGCGTCGGCGGCCGCCGGATCGTCGGCGCGGTCACTGACCCGGGGCCGGGGCCGGGGTCCGGTCAGGGGCCGGGATCCGGTCCTGAGCCCGGCCCTGGAAGCGGTACGAGTGCTTCCGGTAATGCCCCGGGTGACCGGCCATAAGCAGTCGTACAACTGCCCCTGTCATACGCGCTCGGTCAGAAAACGCCGATTGCCACTGATTTCTGTTCAGTGCCCCGGTCCGGGGCGGCTCGCTGCCAACACTTGCTCCCCAAGAAGAAGCGGGGCAGTCGAGCCGAGGGTGGGTGCCGGATCCATGGAGAGCCGCGGGAGTGTCCCCGCCCGGCCACGGTCGTGCGAGGGGGTGTGGAGATTCACGGCCCCGGCGACCGAGGCGTCGGTGCCCAGGGCCCGGCACACCGTCCGGGATCTGCTGCGCCGCCAGGGTGTGCCGACGGGCGATCCCGTCGTCCACGGGCTGTTGCTGATCGTCTCGGAGCTGGTGACCAATGCCGTCCGGCACGCGGCCCCGCTCTCGCCCGAACTCTCCGTCGAGCTGGCCGTCCGGGCCGGCCGGATCAGGGTCTCCGTCGAGGACGACCACCCCTGCCGGCCCAGGGCGCTGGAGTCGGACTGCCGGCGGACCGGCGGACGCGGGCTGATGCTCGTACGGGAGATCACCCGCGAGGCGGGCGGCCGTCACCATGTCGAGCGGACCGCGCGGGGCGGCAAGGTCGTCTGGGCCGAGCTGCCACTGACCCCGGTGCCGCTGACCCCGGTGCCGCCGCCGGGAGCGGGCCCGGCGGCGGCACCGACGGCGTTCACCAGCCGCCGGCCGGGCCCGTCAGCTCCCTGATGGCGGGGCGCGCGGCGTCCAGCACGGTGTGGAACCAGGCGGAGAACGGGGCCGAGGCGTCGCGCTCGGCCAGCTCCGCCGGGGTCACGAAGGCCGTCTCCCCGACCTCCTCGGGATCCGGCCGGGGCGCGGTCCGCGTCAGTCCGACGAAGAGATGGTTGTACTCCTGCTCCACCAGGCCCGATGCCGGGTCCGGGTGGTTGTAGCGGACCGTGCCGGCCTCCGCGAGCAGCGAGGGCGACAGCCCCAGCTCCTCATGGGTGCGCCGGGCGGCGGCGGCGAAGGGAGCCTCGCCGGGGTAGGGATGGCCGCAGCAGGTGTTCGACCAGACGCCGGGGGAGTGGTACTTCCCCAGGGCGCGGCGCTGGAGCAGCAGCCGTCCCCGCTCGTCGAAGAGGAAGACCGAGAACGCCCGGTGCAGCAGCCCGGGGGCCTGGTGGGCGGTGAGCTTCTCCGCGGTGCCGATGGTGGTGCCGTGCTCGTCGACCAGTTCGAGCAGGATCTCCGGTGGCGCACCGGTGGCTCTCGACGCGCTGTCCGTCGACGGGCTGTCCGTGGCGGTGGCCGGTGAGGTCGGTGAGGTCGGCATAACCATCCTTCGCTGAGGTCCTCGCCCTGAGGGGCCTGCCCAGTCTGCCGTACAAAAGCGGCTTGTCCTCACTTCGAACGGCCGGGCATGTCCTCCCCGGGCGTCAGTGACAGAGACTGGCCTCGTGCTCCGCGTGGCCGGCGGGCTCCAGCTGGAAGGTGCAGTGCTCCACGTCGAAATGCGATCCTAGGCAGCCCTGAAGGTCGTGGAGCATCCTCTCGTGGCCCATGGAGTCGAGCACGCTCTGGCTCACCACCACATGCGCGGAGAGCACCGGCATCCCGGAAGTGATCGTCCAGGCGTGCAGATCGTGGACGTCCTCCACCCCGGGCAGTGCCACTATGTGCGCCCGTACCTCGTCCATGTCGACGTCCTTGGGCGCGATCTCCAGCAGTACGCGCAGCGTCTCGCGCAGCAGCTTGACCGTGCGCGGCACGATCATCAGCGCGATCAGCAGCGAGGCGATCGGGTCGGCCGCCTGCCAGCCGGTGGTGAGGATCACCGTCGCCGAGACCAGGACCGCGACCGAGCCCAGCGCGTCGTTCAGGACCTCCAGATAAGCGCCCCGCACATTGAGGCTGTCCTTCTGCCCGCGCATCAGCAGCGAGAGGGAGATCACATTGGCGATCAGGCCGATCAGGCCGAAGACGATCGTCAGCCCGCCCGCGGTCTCGGTGGGCGTGATGAACCGCTGGATCGCCTCGTACACCACATAGGTGCCGACGCCCAGCAGCAGCAGACAGTTGGCGAGCGCCGAGAGGATCTCGGCGCGGGCGAGGCCGAAGGTGCGGTTGGCGCTCGCCGGCCGGTTGGCGAAGTGGATGGCCAGCAGCGCCATGGCGAGGCCCACCGCGTCGGTGGCCATGTGGGCCGCGTCGGCGACCAGGGCGAGCGAACCGGTGACGAACCCGCCGACGATCTCCAGGACCATCACGCCCAGGGTGATCCCCAGGGCGATCCGCAGCCGCCCCCGGTAGGCCGCGGCGGCGGTGCCGGTCGGCGGCGGTCCTCCGTGTGTGTGTCCGTGGTCGTGCCCAGCCCCCATCGAAAACGCCTCCCAGTCGTCGGAGATCGGTCTGATTCCGACCTCAGTCAACTACGGGTGGGGGGTATGGGCAACACGGCACTGAACACCGTTGTCATATCGCCTGACCTGCGGAAACGATCCGCAGGTCGATCCGCAGGTCAGCGCGGTGCGAGATCATTTCGGACCTGCCGGGCGCGCCGCGGGGGACAGCCGCCGCGCACCCGGTCCGGTCATCCCGCGAAGGCCGGGACGGTCCGCCCGGGGAACACCCGGACGGTCTCTCCCGCGGCGGCCGGGAGGCTCATCGCGCGCGGGCCTCGGGGTGCCGCAGGCACCAGCCCTCCCACGCCGACTCGACCATCTCGCGCACCCCGCGCGAGGCCGTCCACCCCAGCTCCTCGCCGATCAGCCCGACCGAGGCCACCGCCTTCGCCGCGTCGCCCGGACGGCGCGGCTCGACCACCGGCTCCACCGCCCGCCCGGTGACCTCGCCCACCAGGGAGGCCAGCTCCCGCACCGAGACCCCCTCGCCGCGTCCGATGTTCACCGTCAGATCGCCCGGCGTCCGCTGCGCGGCGAGCCTGCGGGCCACCGCCAGATGAGCGTCGGCGAGATCCGCCACATGGATGTAGTCGCGGATGCAGGTGCCGTCCGGCGTCGGATAGTCGTCGCCGAAGATCCGCGGCGCCTCGCCCCGGGTGATCCGGTCGAAGAACATCGGGATGATGTTGAAGACCCCGATGTCCGACAGCTCGGGGGCGGCCGAGCCGGCCACATTGAAGTACCGCAGACACGCCGTCGACAGGGAGTGCGCCCGCCCGGCCGCCCGTACCAGCCACTCCCCGGCCAGCTTGGTCTCGCCGTAGGGGTTGATCGGGACGCAGGGGGCCGACTCCGGGATCAGATCCAGCTCGGGCACTCCGTACACGGCCGCCGAGGAGGAGAAGAGGAAGGTGCTCACCCCGGCCTTGACGACCGCCTCCAGCAGCACGGTCAGCCCGTGCACATTCTCCCGGTAGTACCGCAGCGGCTCCTCCACCGACTGCCCGACCTGCTTCTTGGCCGCGAGATGGATGACCCCCGTGATCTCGTGCTCCGCCAGGGTCCGGTCCAGCAGCTCCCGGTCCAGGACGGCCCCCCGTACCAGCGGAACCCCCTCGGGCAGTCGCTCGATCACGCCGGACGACAAGTCGTCCAGCACGACGACCGGCTCGCCGGCCTCCGTCATCGCCCGCGCCACATGCGCGCCGATGTATCCCGCTCCACCTGTTATCAGCCACGTCATACCGTCAGCCTATGGCCTGGCCCCCGGATCGCCCCGGGCCCGCGCCGATCATGAGCGCGGCCCCGGGCCCGCCCGGGATCGCGCCGTTCTCCCGGGGGGCGGGTTTGTGGGCCGGGGCACTGATCGACGATGATGATCTCCGACTGGGCCCCCGCCGGGGTTCCGTCACGGCGACCGGTGCCCGATCGGGGCGTAAACGGCCAGTGAACTCCCCTCTGAGCGCATCCGATAGCCTCTGCCGAAGCCTTGCCGACGTGCTGCCGCCCGAGTGACGGGCCGGGCCGTCGCGCACCCACACCCTCGGTTCCAAGGAGTGAGTTCGTCTGTCGACCGCCATCCTCACCGGTCCGCCCGTGCCCGGTTCGTCGCTTGAGGGCGATCTGCGGTCGCTGGGCTTCGACGTACGCGTCTCCCCCGGAGCCGACCGGACCGCCGAGCTGCTCGCCGAGGTCCCGGGGGCCGACCGGGTCGCCGTCGTGGACGCCCGCTTCGTCGGGCACGTCCACTCGCTGCGCCTCGCGCTGACCGACCCCCGCTTCCCGGCGGCCGCCGTCCCCGGCGCGCTGACCGTCCAGCCCGCCGGCCGCGCCGCCCTCACCAGGGCGCTCGCCCGGGCCGGCGAGCCGGACACCGCGCGGGCGGCGGCCGGGGCCCCGGCCGCGATCTCCTCCGACACCGTGCTGCCCGATGTGCTCGCCCAGGGGGTGGAGACCGACGGCACCCCCGTGCACCGGCCCGATCTCGGCTCCCTCGTCGCGACGGTCCCCGGCGACCCCCAGGCGCGCAACGAGGCCCGGCAGGCCGTCCTGGCCGTCGACGACGAGGCCGTACGGCTGCGCTCCTCGGTCAAGGCCCGTGACGGCTTCTTCACCACCTACTGCGTCAGCCCGTACTCGCGGCACATCGCCCGCTGGTGCGCCCGCCGGGGCCTCACCCCCAACCAGGTCACCACCGCGTCGCTGATCACCGCGCTGATCGCGGCGGGCTTCGCCGCGACCGGCACCCGGGCCGGCTTCGCCGTGGCCGGTCTGCTGCTGCTCCTCTCCTTCGTGCTGGACTGCGCCGACGGCCAGCTCGCCCGCTACTCCCTCCAGTACTCCACGATGGGGGCCTGGCTCGACGCCACCTTCGACCGGGCCAAGGAGTACGCGTTCTACGCGGGCCTGGCGCTCGGCGCGGCGCGGGCGGGCGACGACGTGTGGGCGCTGGCGCTCGGCGCGATGGTCCTCCAGACCTGCCGCCATGTCGTGGACTTCTCCTTCAACGAGGCCAACCACGACGCGGTCTCCAACACCAGCCCCACCGCCGCCCTCTCCGACAAGCTCGACAGCGTCGGCTGGACGGTGTGGGTGCGCCGGATGATCGTGCTCCCGATCGGCGAGCGCTGGGCCATGATCGCCGTGCTGACCGCCGTGACCACCCCCCGGATCGTCTTCTACGCGCTCCTCGTGGGCTGCGGCTTCGCCGCCTGCTACACCACCGCCGGACGGCTGCTGCGCTCGCTGACCCGCAAGGCCACCAGGACCGAGCGCGCCACCCGGGCGCTGGCGGAGCTGGCCGACTCCGGGCCGCTCGCCGAGACCGTCGCCCGGGCCGCCCGCCCGCTCGCGCGCCGGCTGCCCGCGATCGCCCCGCCCGTCATCGCCCTGCTGGGCGGCGGCGCGCTGGCCGCCACCGCCGCGCTCAGCCCGTACGGGTCCCTCTGGCCGCTCCTCGCCGCCGTCGGCTATGTCCTCACCTCGGGCCTCGCCGTCGCCCGCCCGCTGGGCGGCGCGCTCGACTGGCTGGTCCCGCCCGCCTTCCGGGCCGCCGAGTACGGCACGATCCTGGCCCTGGCCGCCCGCGCCGACGTGGACGGGGCGCTGCCCGCCGCTTTCGGCCTGGTGTCGGCGGTCGCCTACCATCACTACGACACGGTCTACCGCATCCGGGGGGGCACCGGGGCGCCGCCGCAGTGGCTGGTGCGGGTGATCGGCGGGCACGAGGGCCGGATCCTGGCCGTCGCGCTGCTGGCCGCACTGGTCACCGCCACCGACTTCACCATCGCGCTGACGGCCCTGGCCGTCGTCGTCGCACTCGTGGTGCTGGTGGAGAGCATCCGCTTCTGGGTGTCCTCCGCCGCGCCCGCCGTACATGACGAAGGAGAACCCGCATGATCGGCCTTGTCCTGGCCGCCGGTGCCGGACGGCGTCTTCGCCCCTACACCGACACGCTTCCCAAGGCCCTCGTGCCCGTGGGCCCCGAGCTGGACGGGGTCTCCAAGACCGTCCTCGACATGACCCTCGCCAACTTCGCCGAGATCGGTCTCACCGAGGCCGCGATCGTCGTCGGCTACCGCAAGGAGGCCGTCTACGAGCGCAAGGCCGCGCTGGAGGCCGCGTACGGCCTCAAGCTGACCCTCGTCGAGAACGACAAGGCCGAGGAGTGGAACAACGCCTACTCCCTGTGGTGCGCCCGTGACGTCCTGAAGCGGGGCGTCATCCTCGCCAACGGCGACACCGTCCACCCGGTCTCCGTGGAGCGCACCCTGCTCGCCGCCCGGGGCGACGGCAAGAAGATCATCCTCGCCCTCGACACGGTGAAGAACCTCGCCGACGAGGAGATGAAGGTGATCACCGAGGAGGGTCTCGGCGTCCGCCGGATCACCAAGCTCATGGACCCCGCCACCGCCACCGGCGAGTACATCGGCGTCACCCTGATCGAGCCCGAGGCCGCCGAGGAGCTGGCGGACGCCCTCAGGGCGACCTTCGAGCGCGACCCCGACCTCTACTACGAGGACGGCTACCAGGAACTGATCGACCGAGGCGTCACCGTGGACGTCGCCCCCATCGGGGACGTGCCGTGGGTGGAGATCGACAACCACGACGACCTCGCGAAGGGCCGTGAGATCGCGTGCCTGTACTGACCCGGCTCATCCCTTCGCCGGTCGTCGTCGACATCCGGCGGGGAGCGCTGGACGATCTGGCCGGCCTCCTCGCCGACCAGCGGATCTCCGCGTCCGGGAAGCTCGCCGTCGCGCTGAGCGGCGGCTCCGGCCGCGCGCTGCGCGAGAAGCTGGAGCCGGCGCTGCCGGGCGCGGACTGGTTCGAGGTCGCCGACGGCACCATCGACTCGGCCGTCCGGCTCGCCGACGCCATCAAGGGACAGCGGTACGACGCCGTGGTCGCCCTCGGCGGCGGCAAGATCATCGACGTCAGCAAGTACGCGGCGGCCCGGGTCGGCCTGCCGCTGGTCTCCGTCGCCACCAATCTGGCGCACGACGGCATCTGCTCGCCGGTCGCCACCCTCGACAACGACAACGGCCGGGGCTCCTACGGCGTACCCACGCCCATCGCCATGGTCATCGACCTCGATGTGATCCGCGACGCCCCGGCCCGGTTCATCCGCTCCGGCGTCGGCGACACGGTCTCCAATCTGTCGGCGATCGCGGACTGGGAACTCTCCCACCGCGTCAACGGCGAGCCCGTCGACGGACTCGCCGCCGCCATGGCCCGCACGGCGGGGGAGTCCGTACTGCGCCACCCCGGCTCGGTCGCCGACGACGAGTTCCTCACCGTGCTCGCCGAGGCGCTCGTCCTCACCGGCATCGCCATGTCGATCAGCGGTGACACCCGCCCGTCGTCCGGCGCCTGCCACGAGATCAGCCACGCCTTCGACCTGCTGTATCCGCAGCGCGCCGCCAGCCACGGCGAACAGGTCGGACTCGGCGCGGCCTTCGCCATGCATCTGCGCGGGGCCCACCAGCAGGCCGGGCTCTTCGCGGAGGTGCTGCGGCGGCACAGCCTGCCCGTGCTGCCCGCCGAAATCGGTTTCTCCGTCGACGAGTTCGTCGCGGCCGTGGAGTACGCCCCGCAGACCAGGCCGGGCCGCTTCACCATCCTTGAACACCTCGACCTCACCACCGACCAGATCAGGGACGCGTACGCCGACTATGCCAAGACCATCCGTAGCTGAGCTCCGCCCGGTCGTTCACCCGGAGGGAGTGAAGGACCGGAGAAGCGGCGAGCACTGGGCCGGACGCCTGTACATGCGGGAAATCTCGCTGCACATCGACCCGTATCTGGTGAACACCAGGATCACGCCCAACCAGCTGACCCACCTCATGATCGTGGTGGGGGTCATCGGCGGCGCGGCCCTGCTGATCCCCGGGCTGACCGGCGCGATCCTCGCCGCCGTCCTCTTCCAGCTCTATCTGCTGCTCGACTGCGTCGACGGCGAGGTCGCCCGCTGGCGCGGACAGACCTCCATCACCGGTATCTATCTCGACCGGATCGGCCACTACATCTGCGAGGCCGCCCTCCTGGTCGGCTTCGGAGTCCGCGGGGCCGACGCCTTCGGCGACGGCCGCCCCGAGTGGCTGTGGGCCTTCCTCGGCACGGTCGCCGCCCTCGGCGCGATCCTGATCAAGGCCGAGACCGACCTCGTCGACGTCGCCCGCCAGCGCAGCGGACTGCCGGCCGTCAAGGACGAGGCCTCCGTACCCCGCTCCTCCGGTCTGGCGCTCGCCCGCCGCGCCGCCGCCGCCCTCAAGTTCCACCGGCTCGTCGGCGGGATCGAGGCCAGCCTCTTCATCCTGGTGATGGCCGTCCTCGACACCGTCCAGGGCGACGGTCTCTTCTTCACCCGCCTCGGCATCGCGGTCCTCGCCGGCATCGCCGTCGTCCAGACCCTGCTGCACCTGGTGTCGATCCTGGCTTCGAGCAGGCTGAAGTGACGGCGGACCTCAGGCTGGGCGCGGTGATCATCACCATGGGGGACCGCCCCGATGATCTGCGCGCCCTGCTGGACTCGGTCGCCGGGCAGGACGGCGACCGGGTGGAGGTCGTCGTCGTCGGCAACGGCTCCCCCGTCACCGGGGCGGACGACCTCCCCCCGGGCGTGCGCACCGTCGAGCTGCCCGAGAACCTGGGCATCCCCGGCGGCCGCAACGCGGGCATCGAGGCGTTCGGGCCCGCCGGGTCCGAGGTCGACGCCCTGCTCTTCCTCGACGACGACGGTCTCCTCCCCGGGACCGACACCGCCGAGCTGGTGCGCGAGGCCTTCGCCGCCGACCCGGAGCTGGGCATCCTCTCGTTCCGGATCGCCGATCCGGAGACCGGCGCCACCCAGCGCCGCCACGTCCCCCGGCTGCGCGCCGCGGACCCGATGCGCTCCTCGCGGGTGACCACCTTCCTGGGCGGCGCGAGCGCCGTGCGGACGAAGGTGATCGGGGAGGTCGGACCGCTGCCCGGCGAGTTCTTCTACGCCCATGAGGAGACCGACCTCGCCTGGCGGGCGCTGGACGCGGGGTGGATGATCGACTACCGCTCGGACATGGTGCTGCACCACCCCACGACGGCCCCCTCCCGGCACGCGGTCTACCACCGGATGGTGGCCCGCAACCGGGTCTGGCTCGCGCGCCGCAACCTTCCCGCGCCGCTGGTCCCCGTCTATCTCGCCGTCTGGGTGCTGCTCACCCTCGCCCGCCGTCCCTCGGGGGCCGCCCTGAAGGCCTGGGCGGGCGGATTCACGGAAGGCTGGCGAACCCCCTGCGGTCCCCGCCGGCCCATGAAGTGGCGAACTGTGTGGAGGCTCACCCGACTGGGCCGGCCTCCGGTGATCTGACAAGCTTGGGCCTTGAGAGCTCCGGGCGCACTCCGGGATTCCGGCGACGACCCGGAGCCGCGCCCCCACTGCCGCGCATCTCGAAGACGAAAGTATCCCTTGTGAGTGACACATCCCCTGACGGTGCGATCACGATGACCGCCCGGCCATCGGCCGACGATGCCCTGTCCCCGGCGCAGCTCGCCGCCAAGTACGGTCTTTCGGTCAGCGGCGCCCGCCCGGGACTGGCCGAGTATGTGCGTCAGCTCTGGGGCCGGCGACATTTCATCCTGGCCTTCTCGCAGGCCAAGCTGACCGCCCAGTACAGCAAGGCCAAGCTGGGCCAGCTCTGGCAGGTGGTGACCCCGCTGCTGAACGCGCTGGTCTACTACCTGATCTTCGGACTGATCCTCGGGACCCGGGGCGGGATGTCCGACGAGGTCTTCGTGCCGTTCCTGGTGACGGGTGTCTTCGTCTTCACCTTCACCCAGAGCTCCGTGATGTCGGGCGTACGGGCCATCTCGGGCAATCTGGGGCTGGTGCGGGCCCTGCACTTCCCGCGCGCCTCGCTCCCCATCTCCTTCGCGCTCCAGCAGCTCCAGCAGCTGCTGTTCTCGATGATCGTGCTGGTCCTGATCGTGATCGGCTTCGGCAGCTACCCCACGCTGTCCTGGCTGCTGATCATCCCCGCGCTGGCGCTCCAGTTCGTCTTCAACACCGGCCTCGCGCTGATCGTGGCCAGGCTCGGCAGCAAGACGCCCGACCTCGCCCAGCTGATGCCGTTCATCATGCGGACCTGGATGTACGCCTCCGGCGTGATGTTCTCCATCCCGCTGATGCTCAAGGACAAGCCGTCCTGGATCGCCGATGTGCTCCAGTGGAACCCGGCCGCCGTCTACATGGACCTGATCCGCTTCGCGCTGATCGACGGCTACGGCTCCTCGAACCTGCCGGACCATGTCTGGGCGCTCGCGCTGGGCTGGGCGCTCGTGTTCGGCATCCTTGGTTTCGTGTACTTCTGGAAGGCTGAGGAACGGTATGGCCGTGGCTGAGAACAACACCGGGCGAATCCCCACCGTCATCGCCGACGACGTCCACATCGTCTACCGCGTCCACGGCTCGGCCGGCGGCCGGGGCAGTGCCACCGCCGCGCTCAGCCGGATCCTGCGGCGCAAGAAGGGCGAGCAGCAGCGGGGCGTGCGCGAGGTGCACGCCGTGCGCGGCGTCTCCTTCACCGCCTACCGGGGCGAGGCGATCGGTCTGATCGGCACCAACGGCTCCGGCAAGTCGACGCTGCTGCGCGCCATAGCCGGACTGCTGCCCACCGAGCGCGGCCATGTCTACACCGACGGCCAGCCCTCGCTGCTGGGCGTCAACGCGGCGCTGATGGGCGATCTGACCGGCGAGCGCAATGTGATCCTCGGCGGACTGGCCATGGGCATGTCGCGCGAGCAGATCCGCGACCGCTACCAGTCCATCGTCGACTTCTCCGGGATCAACGAGAAGGGCGACTTCATCACGCTGCCGATGCGCACCTACTCCTCCGGCATGGGCGCGCGGCTGCGGTTCTCCATCGCGGCGGCCAAGGACCACGACGTCCTGATGATCGACGAGGCCCTCGCCACCGGTGACCGCAAGTTCCAGATCCGCTCCGAGCAGCGCATCCGTGAGCTGCGCAAGGAGGCCGGCACGGTCTTCCTGGTGAGCCACAGCAACAAGTCGATCCGGGACACCTGCGACCGTGTGCTCTGGCTGGAGAAGGGCGAGCTGCTGATGGACGGGCCCACCGACGAGGTCCTCAAGGCGTACGAAAAGGAAACCGGCAAGTAGTTACCAGAACGAGACCAAGGGGCCGGCGACGGAGCCGGTCCTGATCGAGGCCCCCGCTTTGACATCCGGGCGGGGGCCTTATCGCGTCCTGTCATATGACGGCCGCGCATCGGCCGTGACCACGGCGATACGGGCCCCGGAGCGTCATGGCGAAGATCAAGACCGGGGCCATGAGGGAAGGTTGACCGCGAGTGCGGCGCTCTTGCAGGGACCGCGACGCCCGGACACATGACCCGGGCGTCGCGCAACGTAAGCTGGACCGGTGCGGAATCACGGCAAGTGGGGCGATACGTCCCCGATGCCCGGGCCGACGGGCGGACCTCGCGCGGTCGGGAAGACCGGCGGCGTGTCCGAAATGGGATGGATTGGATCGGCAGTGTAGAACGGGAGATGTGACGGCAATGATCGGATATCTCCAGCCCCGCGAGACTTTCGCCGTCCCCGCCCCAGGCAGCCACCGATGACCGCGACCCGGCCGACGCGCCCGGCGGACCCCGGCGCGCGCGGCACCCTCGACAAGGCCACCGCCGAGAACTTCCCCGTGGCCCCCTTCTTCCTGCCGCGCGCCTCGCGCGAGCACATCATGGCCCTCTACGGCTACGCGCGGCTCGTCGACGACATCGGCGACGGCGACCTCGCGCCCGGCGGCGCGGACGCCCGCCATCTCGGCGTCGACCCCGCCGACGCGGACGACCGGCTGATCATGCTCGACGCCTTCGAGGCGGATCTGCGAAGGGTCTTCGCCGCACCCGGCGACGGCCCCGACGGCTCCTCCGACGGCTCCGGCGACGGGCCCCGGCACCCCCTGCTGCGCGCGCTGCGCCCCACTGTCCGCGCCCGCTCCCTCACCATCGAGCCGTTCCTCGGCCTGATCGAGGCGAACCGCCAGGACCAGCTGGTCACCCGCTACGAGACGTACGACGAACTCCTCGCCTACTGCGAGCTGTCCGCCAACCCCGTCGGAAACCTCGTCCTCCAGGTCGGCGGAGTCCTGAGCCCCGAGCGGGGGGGCCCCCCGGGCGGCCTCTGCACCCCGCTCCCCAACGCGCGGCGCCCCCCGGGCGGCTCCGCGGGCCTCCCCCCCCGCCCGGTCTATCTGCCCGCCGAGGACATGCGGCGCTTCCACGTCAGTGAGACCGATCTCTCGGCCGCGACCGGGAACGCATCCGTCCGCGCCCTCGTTGCCTACCAGGCGGACCGTGCCCGCCGTCTGCTGGACGAGGGCGCGCCGCTGGTGGGCAGCGTCGACGGCAGACTGCGGCTGCTGCTCGCCGGATTCGTCGCGGGAGGGTACGCAGCCCTCGCCGCGATCAGGTCCGCCGGACACGACGTACTGCCCGGCCCGCCCAGAACCGCCAGGACGCGACTGCTGCGTGAAACGGGAGCCGTCCTGCGAAGAACGCGTAAAGAGAGGTGAGCCGGACCATGGAGCAAACCACCCAGATGCCGGCACCGGTACAGGCCGCGTACAGCTACTGCGAGGCCGTCACCGGACAGCAGGCGCGCAACTTCGCGTACGGCATCCGACTCCTGCCGCCCGACAAGCGGCAGGCCATGTCCGCGCTGTACGCGTTCTCGCGACGCGTGGACGACATCGGCGACGGCGATCTCGCCCCCGACGACAAGCGCTCCCGGCTGGAGGCCACCCGGGAGCTGCTGGAGCGCGTCCGCCGCGACGAGGTCGCCGAGGACGACACCGACCCGGTCGCGGTCGCCCTCGCGGACACCGCGCGGCGCTTCCCGCTGCCGCTCGGCGGGCTCGACGAACTCATCGACGGCGTCCTCATGGACGTCCGGGGCGAGACCTACGAGACCTGGGACGACCTCAAGACGTACTGCCGGTGCGTCGCGGGAGCCATCGGACGGCTCTCGCTCGGAGTCTTCGGCACCCAGGAGGGCGCGCGCGGCGCCGAGCGCGCCGCGGAGTACGCGGACACCCTCGGGCTCGCGCTCCAACTCACCAACATCCTGCGGGACGTCCGCGAGGACGCCGGCCACGGGCGCACCTATCTGCCCGCCGACGACCTCGCCAAGTTCGGCTGCTCCGACGGCTTCCGTTCGTCGAGCCCGCCGCCGGGAGCGGACTTCGCCGGTCTCGTCCACTTCGAAGTGCGGCGGGCCCGCGCCCTCTTCGCCGAGGGGTACCGGCTGCTGCCGATGCTCGACCGGCGCAGCGGCGCGTGCGTCGCCGCGATGGCCGGCATCTACCGGCGTCTCCTGGACCGCATCGAGCGCGACCCCGAGGCCGTCCTGCGCGGCCGGGTCTCGCTCCCCGGCCGGGAGAAGGCGTACGTCGCCGTCCGGGGGCTCTCCGGCCTGGACGCCCGGCACATCAGCAGGCAGACCCTGAGGGGGCGCGCGTGAGAGGCCACCACATCAGCGGCGACGGGACGAGCCCCCGGCGCGCCGTGGTCGTCGGCGGCGGGCTCGCCGGCGTCACCGCCGCGCTCCAGCTCGCGGACGCGGGCCTCGCCGTCACCCTGCTGGAGAGCCGTCCCCGCCTCGGCGGGCTCGCCTTCTCCTTCCGCCGGGGCGAGCTGACCGTCGACAACGGCCAGCACGTCTATCTGCGCTGCTGCACCGCGTACCGCTGGTTCCTCGACCGGATCGGCGGCACCGCGCTCGCCCCGGTGCAGGACCGCCTCGACGTACCCGTGCTCGACGTCGGCCGCCCCGGCCGCCCGAGGCTGGGACGGCTGCGCCGCACCGCGCTGCCCGTACCGCTGCACCTCGCGGCCAGCCTCGCCACCTATCCCCACCTCAGCCTCGCCGAACGGGCCTCCGTCGGCCGCGCCGCGCTCGCGCTCGGCCGGCTCGACCCCGCCGACCCGGCGCTCGACGGCATCGACTTCGCCACCTGGCTCGGCCGCCACGGCCAGTCCCGGCGGACCATCGAGGCCCTGTGGGACCTCGTCGGCGTGGCGACGCTCAACGCCACCGCGCCCGACACCTCCATGGGCCTCGCCGCGAAGGTCTTCAAGACCGGACTGCTCACCGAGCCCGGCGCGGCCGACATCGGCTGGGCCCGGGTGCCCCTCGGCGAACTGCACGACACCCTCGCCCGCAAGGCGCTCGAAGCCGCCGGGGTCCGGGTGGAGACCGCCGTCAAGGTGCGCGGCATCGAGCACGACCCGGCGGCCGAAGGCCCCGGCTGGAGCGTCGAGACCGACGGCGAGCCCCTGACGGCCGACACCGTCGTCCTCGCCGTCGCCCAGCGCGAGGCCCACGCCCTGCTGCCGGACGGCGCGCTCGCCGACCCCGACCGGCTGCTCGACATCGGCACCGCGCCCATCCTCAACATCCATGTCCTCTACGACCGCAAGGTGCTGCGCCGCCCCTTCTTCACCGCGATCGGCAGCCCCGTCCAGTGGGTCTTCGACCGCACCGAGGCCTCCGGGCTGACGGACGGCCAGTATCTGGCGCTGTCGCAGTCCGCCGCCCAGGACGAGATCGACGCGCCCGTCGCCGAGCTGAGGGCCCGCTATCTGCCCGAACTGGAACGGCTGCTGCCGCCCGCGCGGCACGCCAGGGTGAACGACTTCTTCGTCACCCGCGAGCGCGCCGCCACCTTCGCGCCCACCCCCGGCGTCGGCAGGCTGCGCCCCGGCGCGGTCACCCGGGCGCCCGGGCTGTATCTGGCGGGCGCGTGGACCGCCACCGGCTGGCCCGCGACCATGGAAGGCGCCGTACGCAGCGGATTCACCGCGGCCGACGCGGCGCTCCGTGCTCTCGGCCGCCCCCATGCACATCCGCTCAAGGAGGCGGCGTGAGCCCGAGTACCGGAACAAGAGGAGAGACCGTGCCGACTGTGCCTTCGGCGAACCCGGCTGATGACACCGCAGCGGGCGTCGACATCGCCGCGCTGCTGGAGCGCGGACGCGCCATGTCGACGCCGGAGCTGCGCGCCGCCGTCGACCGGCTCGCATCCCCCATGGACACCGTCGCCGCCTACCACTTCGGCTGGATCGACGCCCACGGCCTGCCCGCCGACGGCGACGGCGGAAAGGCCGTGCGCCCCGCGCTCGCGCTGCTCTCCGCCGAGGCCGCCGGAGCCCGCCCCGAGGTCGGCGTCCCCGGGGCCGTCGCCGTCGAGCTGGTGCACAATTTCTCGCTGCTCCACGACGATCTGATGGACGGCGACGAGCAGCGCCGCCACCGCGACACGGTGTGGAAGGTGCACGGCCCGGCGCAGGCGATCCTCGTCGGCGACGCCCTCTTCGCGCTCGCCAACGAAGTCCTGCTGGAACTGGGCACCGTGGAGGCCGGCCGGGCCACCCGCCGGCTGACCGCCGCCACGCGCAAGCTCATCGACGGCCAGGCCCAGGACATCTCCTACGAGCACCGCGAGCGGGTCACCGTCGAGGAGTGCCTGGAGATGGAGGGCAACAAGACCGGCGCCCTGCTCGCCTGCGCCGTCTCCATCGGCGCGGTCCTCGGCGGCGCGGACGACCGCACCGCCGACACCCTGGAGGAGTACGGCTACCACCTCGGCCTCGCCTTCCAGGCCGTCGACGATCTCCTCGGCATCTGGGGCGACCCGGTCAGCACCGGCAAGCAGACCTGGAGCGATCTGCGCCAGCGCAAGAAGTCCCTGCCCGTCGTCGCCGCCCTCGCCGAGGGCGGGCCGGCCTCCCGCCGGCTCGGCGAACTGCTCGCCGCCGACGCCAAGAGCAATGACTTCGCCAGCTTCTCCGAGGAGGAGTTCGCCACCCGGGCCGCGCTCATCGAAGAGGCCGGCGGCCGCGAGTGGACCTCCCAGGAGGCCCGCCGTCAGCACGCCGTCGCCATCGCCGCGCTGGACGGCGTCGAGCTGCCCGAGCAGGTCAGGGCGCAGCTCGTGGCGCTCGCCGACTTCGTCGTGGTCCGCAAGCGGTGAATCCGCCCCACTCGACCAGAGGGAAGAAACTCGTGGAAGAGGTGACACACACCCCCGCCGCGACATCCATCATGTCTTCCATATGAATCGCAGTCGCCGGCCGGCGACCGGGCAACCGGAAGCCGGCCGACGGACACCCCCGGCACAGCAGCGCATCACGCATCACTGCACGGTAAGGGGAAGCCATGACAGCGACGACCGATGGAAGCGGCGGGTCGGCACGGGCCAGTGGGGCCACCGCCGAAGAGAAGATCTATCTGCATCAGCCCGTGGAGACGCGCCCCTCCGCGGACGCCAACGCTCCCGAGGACGGGTCTGTACAGCTCCGTACGGGTACCGGTACCGGGACGACGGAGGCCGGGGAGCTCGGGGAGCCGCTCGCGAGCGATCCGCCCGGGATCGCGGCCCGCGCGGTCGCCCGGGCGGTCGACCATCTGCTGAGCAGACAGGACGCCGAGGGCTGGTGGAAGGGGACGCTTGAGACCAATGTGACGATGGACGCCGAAGATCTCCTGATGCGTCAGTTCCTCGGCATCCCGGACGCCCGCGTCACCGAGGCCGCGGCCCGTTTCATCAGGGGCGAGCAGCGGGAGGACGGCACCTGGGCCACCTTCTTCGGCGGCCCCGGCGAGCTGTCCGTCACCATCGAGGCGTACGTCGCCCTCCGGCTCGCCGGGGACGCGCCCGACGATCCGCACATGGCCCGGGCGTCCGCCTGGATCCGCGAGCGCGGCGGGATCGCCGCCTCCCGGGTCTTCTCCCGGATCTGGCTCGCGCTCTTCGGCTGGTGGCGCTGGGAGGACCTCCCCGAGATGCCGCCCGAGCTGATCTTCCTCCCCTCCTGGTTCCCGCTGAACATCTACGACTTCGGCTGCTGGGCGCGGCAGACCATCGTGCCGCTGACCATCGTCTCGGCGAAGAGGCCGGTCAGAGCCGCGCCGTTCGCCCTCGACGAGCTGCACACCGACCACCGCGATCCCAACCCGGCGAAGCCGCTCGCCCCGGCGATCAGCTGGAGCGGCTTCTTCCAGCGGACCGACCGGCTCCTCCACCGCTACCACCGGATCGCCCCGCGCGCCCTGCGCGGCGCGGCGGTCCGGGCGGCGACGAAGTGGATCGTCGAGCGGCAGGAGAAGGACGGCTGCTGGGGCGGGATCCAGCCGCCCGCCGTGTACTCCCTCATCGCCCTGCACCTGGTCGGCTACGACATCGGGCACCCGGTGATGCGGGCCGGGCTGGAGTCGCTGGACCGGTTCGCCGTCTGGCGAGAGGACGGCGCGCGGATGGTGGAGGCCTGCCAGTCACCCGTCTGGGACACCTGTCTCGCCACCGTCGCACTCGCCGACGCGGGGGTGCCCGCCGACCATCCGGCGCTGGTCAAGGCGGCCGACTGGATGCTCGGCGAGGAGATCGTGCGCCCCGGCGACTGGTCGGTGCGCCGGCCGGGACTCGCCCCCGGCGGCTGGGCCTTCGAGTTCCACAACGAGACCTACCCCGACATCGACGACACCGCCGAGGTCATCCTCGCCCTGCGCCGGGTCCGCCACCCCGAGCCCGCACGGGTCGACGCGGCCGTCGCCCGGGGCGGACGCTGGACGCTCGGCATGCAGTCCGGCGACGGCGCGTGGGGCGCGTTCGACGCCGACAACACCAGCCGGTTCCCGGGCCGGCTGCCCTTCAGCGACTTCGGCGAGGTGATCGACCCGCCGTCCGCCGACGTCACCGCGCATGTCGTGGAGATGCTCGCCCACGAGGGCAGGGCGGACCACCCCCGGGCCCGGCGCGGGATCCGCTGGCTGCTCGACCACCAGGAGCCCAGCGGGGCCTGGTTCGGCCGCTGGGGGGTCAACCACGTCTACGGCACGGGCTCGGTCGTCCCCGCGCTGATCGCCGCCGGGATCCCCGCCTCGCACCCCGCGATCCGCCGCGCGGTCCGCTGGCTCGAATCCGTCCAGAACGACGACGGCGGCTGGGGCGAGGATCTGCGCTCCTACCGCGAGGAGACCTGGGTGGGCCAGGGCGAGTCCACCGCCTCCCAGACCGCCTGGGCGCTGATCGCGCTGCTCGCGGCGGGGGAGCGGGGGAGCGCCGCCGTCGAGCGGGGCGTCGGCTGGCTGGCCGCCGCACAGCTCGCGGACGGCTCCTGGGACGAGCCGCACTTCACCGGGACGGGCTTCCCCTGGGACTTCTCCATCAACTACCACCTGTACCGGCAGGTCTTCCCGCTCACCGCGCTCGGCCGCTATGTGCACGGGGAACCCGTCCTCGCCGCACACCGTCAGGGGAGCTGATGCCCTGGGACCCGGCCGTCGCGCCGGGGCCCGGCCCCGGAGCGCCGCTGCTGATCGTCTGCGCCCTGGGCATCGAGAGATTCGCCCTGCTGCGCGGCGAGGCCCGCCACCGGGCGGCCTCCAGGCCGGTCACCGCGACCGGTCCGGCCTCCGGGCCGGTCACGGGTCCGGAGGCCGGACCTGTCGTCACCGGTCCTGTCGTCGCGGGGGTGTCGGCCGGCTCCGTCACCGTGCTCCGCACCGGCATGGGCCCGCGCAACGCGGAACGCGCCGTACGCGCCGCGCTGAACCAGGACCCGCTGCGGCACGCGGCGGTGCTCGCGGCGGGCTTCTGCGGCGGCCTCGCCCCCGGGATGCGCCCGGGCGACCTCGTGGTCGCCGACGAGACCCGGCACGGGACCGTCGCCGTGCCCTGCACCGACCCCGGCCCCCTGGCCCGGGCCGTCGCCGGGGCCGCGCCCGGCCACCGGGTCCACACCGGCCCGCTCACCGGCACGGACCATGTCGTACGAGGACCCGAGCGGGCCCGGCTGCGCGCCGCCGGGGCGATCGCGGCCGACATGGAGAGCGCCGCCGTCCTGCTGGCGGCGGTGCGCGCGGGCCCCCGGCCCGTTGCCGCCGTCCGGGTGATCGTGGACGCTCCGGAGCACGAACTGGTCCGCATCGGCACAGTACGCGGTGGAATATCTGCTTTCCGCGTTCTCCGTTCCGTCCTTCCCGCGTTCCATGAATGGCACCGTTCTTTGCCGCTCCCCAGGAGGTGAGCTAGATGGCCATGCCGCTCCGCCAGACCATCCGGGTAGGGACCTACCTCTTTGAACAGAAACTCCGCAAGCGCGAGAAGTTTCCGCTCATCGTCGAACTCGAACCCCTCTTCGCCTGCAATCTGAAGTGCGAGGGCTGTGGGAAGATCCAGCACCCGGCCGGAGTCCTGAAACAGCGCATGCCGGTCGCCCAGGCGGTCGGGGCCGTGCTGGAGTCCGGAGCGCCGATGGTCTCCATCGCCGGCGGGGAACCGCTGATGCATCCGCACATCGACGAGATCGTGCGGCAGTTGGTGGAGCGGAAGAAGTACGTCTTTCTCTGCACCAACGCCATGCTGCTGCGCAAGAAGATCGAGAAATTCACCCCCTCCCGGTATTTCGCCTTCGCCGTCCACATCGACGGACTCCGCGAACGCCACGACGAATCGGTCGCCAAGGAAGGGGTGTTCGACGAGGCCGTGGAGGCGATCAAAGAGGCCAAGAAGCGCGGATTCCGGGTCACCACCAACTCCACCTTCTTCAACACCGACACCCCGCAGACCGTCATCGAGGTCCTGAACTACCTCAATGACGAGCTGGAGGTCGACGAGATGATGATCTCGCCGGCCTACGCCTACGAGAAGGCCCCCGACCAGGAGCACTTCCTCGGCGTGGAACAGACCAGACAGCTGTTCAAGAAATCCTTCGCCGACGGAAACCGGCGGCGCTGGCGGCTCAACCACTCACCGCTCTTCCTCGACTTCCTCGAAGGCGAGGCGGACTTCCCCTGCACCGCGTGGGCGATCCCCAACTACTCCCTCTTCGGCTGGCAGCGCCCCTGCTATCTGATGAGCGACGGCTATGTCCCCACGTACCGCCAACTCATCGAGGAGACCGACTGGGAGAAGTACGGCCGGGGCAAGGACCCGCGCTGCGCCAACTGCATGGCGCACTGCGGCTACGAGCCCACCGCCGTCCTGGCCACCATGGGATCGCTCAAGGAATCGCTTCGGGCGGCCCGCGAGACGATGTCCGGAAGCCGGGGCTGAGCGGACGCCCGCCACGAGAACGGTCCGAGGGACCGCGCCCCGCGTGCGGTCCCTCGGACCGGCCCCAGTCCAGGAGAGCTGAGGAATGACCGACCCGTCGCCGCCCTTCGACCTGGCCCGGCTGCTCGCCGACCGCGGCTCGGAGCGCTATGAGCTGCACACCCGCCACCTCAACCACCAACTGCCCCGCATGCTCCGCACCATCGGCTTCGACAAGGTCTACGTCCGGGCCGAGGGCGCCTACTTCTGGGACGCCGACGGCGACGACTACCTCGACATGCTCTCCGGCTTCGGGGTGATGGGCCTGGGCCGCCACCACCCCGTCGTACGGAAGGCCCTGCACGACGTCCTCGACGCCTCCCTCGCCGACCTCACCCGCTTCGACTGCCAGCCGCTGCCCGGGCTGCTGGCCGAGAGACTCCTCACCCACAGCCCCCACCTCGACCGGGTGTTCTTCACCAGCAGCGGCACCGAAGCGGTGGAGACCGCCCTGAAATTCGCCCGGTGCGCCACCGGCAGACCCAGGGTGCTCTACTGCGACCACGCCTTCCACGGGCTGACCACCGGCTCCCTCTCGGTCAACGGCGAATCCGGCTTCCGCGACGGATTCGCCCCGCTGCTCCCCGACACCGCCGTCCCGCTCGGCGACCTCGACGCGCTCCGGCACGAGCTGGCCCGGGGCGATGTGGCCGCCCTGATCGTGGAGCCGATCCAGGGCAAGGGCGTCCACGAGGCCCCGCCCGGATATCTGCCCGCCGCCCGGGAGCTGCTCCACCGCCACAAGGCGCTGCTGATCGCGGACGAGGTGCAGACGGGCCTCGGACGCACCGGCGACTTCTACGCCCACCAGCACGAGCCCGGGGCGGACCCCGATCTGATCTGCGTGGCCAAGGCCCTCTCCGGCGGCTATGTGCCGGTCGGCGCGACCCTCGGCAAGGACTGGATCTTCCAGAAGGTCTACTCCTCGATGGACCGGGTGCTGGTCCACTCGGCCAGCTTCGGCGCCAACGCCCAGGCCATGGCGGCGGGCCTGGCGGTGCTCTCGGTGATCGAGGACGAACAGCTCGTCGCCAACGCGCGCGCCACCGGCGAACTGCTGCGCACCCGGCTCGCGGCGCTCGTGGACCGCTATGAGTTCCTGCACGCGGTGCGCGGCCGGGGACTGATGACCGGAATCGAGTTCGGCCGCCCCGTCTCGCTCAAGCTGCGCGGCCGCTGGACCATGCTCCAGGCGGCCCGCAAGGGACTCTTCGCGCAGATGGTGGTCGTCCCGCTGCTGCGCAGACACCGGATCCTCACCCAGGTCTCCGGCGACCGGCTGGAGGTGATCAAGCTGATTCCGCCGCTGACCGTCGGGGAGCGGGAGGTGGACCGCTTCCTGGACGCCTTCGCGGCGGTCATGGACGACGCGCACTCCGGCGGCGGTCTGATGTGGGACTTCGGCCGGACCCTGGTGGGGCAGGCGCTGGCCAACCGCTGACCAGGGGTTTCACCAGAGATTTTGCCTCTGGGGCAAGAAACTTGCCTCAGAGGCAGTTTCCTGGCGCAATGGATCCATGCAGAGTCCTCCCGGGGGCCATCCCCCGGACCTCCGGTCTCCCGCGGGAGACTTCTCCGCCGAGCTGGCCGATGTCGCGCCCCGGCTGCGTGATCTGCGCCGCCGCCGCGGCCTCACCCTGGAGGCCGCCGCCCAGCGGGCCGGCCTCTCGCCCGCTCATCTCTCCCGGCTGGAGACCGGCCGCAGGCAGCCCTCGCTGCCGATGCTGCTCTCCCTCGCCAGGATCTACGGTACGACGATCGCCGAGCTGCTGGGCGAGCTGTCGCCGGAGCACGACCCGGTGATCCGGGGCGGCAGCCGTGAGCCGGCCTTCGCCGACGGCTGGACCTACCACCAGGTGGGATCGCCCGGCCGGGCCATGCAGACGCTGCGGCTGATCGTCCCGTACGGAGCCCAGGGAGATCTGGTGCGGGTCCACCCCGGAGAGGAGTGGATGTACGTTCTCGACGGGCGGCTGAAGCTCACCCTCGGGGAGTCCGTGCACGAGCTGGGGCCCGGTGACAGCGCGCACTACGACTCGCTCACCCCGCACCGGCTCGCGGCCGCCTCCCGCGAGGGGGCCGAGCTGCTCTTCGCCCACACCCTGCTTCAGAGCCCCGACCTCTATCCGCACGCCTGAGAATTCCGCCGCCCGCAGTCCCGCAGTCCCGCAGTCCCGTACGCCCGAAAGTCCCGAAAGTGAGGACCGTCATGTCCGAGAACACCGCCGCGCCCCTGCCCGAGAAGCCCAAGTCCAAGGGCAAGCAGGAGAGCAAGTTCCCCATGGGGATGGTCGTCCGGCTCTTCGCCTATCTGATCGCGGGCCACATCCTGGCCGGGTTCCTCTATCTGCTGTTCGAGATGGGCGGCAAGTGACAGCCCGTATGGGCCGCACCGCCTGACCTCAGTCTTCGACGAGGAGCCGGTCGCGCAGCCGCTCACGGGTCTCGGGGCCGATCCCCAGCCCTTCGGTGAGATAGCGCTCGGTGGTGCCCCAGATCTCCTCGACGGTGTCGAACGCGGCCCGCAGATACTCCGGGCGCGCGTCGAGGAGAGGAGCCATCAGCTCCAGCACCTCCGGGGACGTCCCGGCCGGAGAGCTGTCGCCGTGGCGCACCCGGTAGCGCTGCCGCGGATCGCCGGACTTGAGATAGTCCGCCTCGATCGCCTCCCACTCCACGCCCACCGCGAGCAGGGCGATCGCTATCGACAGACCGGCCCGGTCCTTGCCGGCCGCGCAGTGCATCAGCGCGGGGACGCTGTCCTCGGCGAGGGCGCGCAGAATCCGGCCGTGCTCGCCGGTCCGCTCCCGGATGATCAGCCGGTACGACTCCTTCATCCGCTCCTCGCCCTTGCCGTCGGCCATGACCGACCGCAGCAGGCCGAGATCCCCGCTGCGGACCATCTTCCAGAACTCCACGCCCTCGGCCGGATCGCTGAGCGGCAGATTCACATGGCGCACGCCGGGCAGCTCGGCGTCGGCCCCGTCCATCCGGATGTCGGCCGGGGTCCGGAAGTCGAAGATCGTGTGCAGCCCCAGCGCGCTCAGGAAGGCGATGTCGCTCTCGGTCGCGTGGGCGAGATGGCCGCTGCGATAGAGCCGCCCGAACCGGGTGCGGCGGCCGTCCGAGGTCGGCAGCCCGCCCACATCGCGGAAATTGCGCACTCCGACCAGCTCGGGCTCGGTCGAGGGGACCTGCGGCAGCTGCTGCGTCACAAAGGCTCCTGAAGGTCACTGACGTCGGCGCGGCTCGCCGACGGCGGAGTGTTCTCGACGATCATCTTGCCTTCCCGGCGTCCTGGGAAGATTCGCGACCGCCCAGCACATGCGAATAGAGGCATTAGTCGTGTCTGACCGAATTGGATTATTGCTTATAACTTGACCCGTCTATGGGGTAGATGGGGTGCGGGTGGTGAGCAGGGTCATAGCGGTGACCGTCCGTGGCGGCGTGCCGGAAGCCGATTTCGACGCGGCGAACGGAGTTGGGGTTCCGGGCTCCACGCAGGGTCACCGGATTCCCCGGGGCCGCGCGCGATGGATCATCCAACTCAAACGGAACAGCTTGTTCCGCTCCTGGCGGCTCGTCTACGGTCACGGCCATCCGGACGGACCGCCTCATCCTGCCGCCGACCGGACTTCCCATCCCCATAGCCGCGTGGCAGGAGCGGGGGACCCAGTCAGTACGCCGGCCCGGATCTCCGGACGGCTCGGGGTGAAGTCGCACGACGAGCGCGGCCGGGCATCTCCAGCCCGAACCCGACAGCTCACCTCGCAGGCGCCGGAGAGGAACGCCCCATGCCCGCCAAGGGTAAGCACCGCCGTCCCAGAACCAGCACCCTCACCCGTGGCTTCGTCGCCGCCGGCACCGGCGGCGCGGCCATCGCGCTTCCGCTGACGGTCGCGACCGGCGCGCACGCCGCCGAGCGGTCGGCCCCGGTCGCCGCACCCGCCGTCGCCGCTGCTGCCCCTGCCCCTGCTGCGCCCGCCGCACAGGCCGCCGAAGCGCCCGCGCCCACCGTCTACCGGGTGGTCGCGGGCGACCATCTGTCCAAGATCGCCGACGAGCACCGGGTCGGCGGCTGGCAGAAGCTGTACGAGAAGAACCGCGCGGCCGTCGGCGACGACCCCTCGCTGATCCACCCCGGCCTCGAACTCACCCTCGGCGAGCGGGCCGAGGCGCGTACGCGGGGCGCCGCGAGCCAGGACCGCGCCGCGCGCCCGGCCGCGCCCGCCCCCGCTCAGGCACCCGTCGCCGCCGCCGACGGCGGGGGGGGCGGCCCGGCCGGGCGCGCCGGGGCCGCCCCCCCGCCGGCGGAGGAGGACGCGGCCCCGCCCGCCGCCGCCCCTTCCCCCCCCCCCGCCCCCCCCCCCGC
>NZ_BMWG01000008.1:0-69643 GCF_014651115.1 Streptomyces inusitatus
CCGGGGGGCCGCGCCGCGCGCGCCCCCCCCCCCCCGCCGGCCGCACCGGGGCGGCCCCCGGGCCCCCCGCCCCCCCGCGGGGGGGGGGGCCCGGGGGCGCTCGTGCGGTACGGGGGGCTACGGCGTCCAGGTGTAGAACCGCTGGGCCATCGCGTCCTTGGGACCGCGCCAGGTGAGCGGGTCGTAGGGGCTGATGAAGGCCTCCAGCCGGTCGCTCAGATCCCGGAACTCGGGGTGCTCGACCACCTTGGCGACCGCGGGCCCGGGCGGGCGGTCGGACTCGATCAGATGCAGATACACATCGCCGAACTGGAAGAGGCTGCGCCGCCGTACGCCGACGAGGTGCGGCAGTTCGCCCTCGTCGGACGCGGCGAACAGCCGGGCGATGCCGTCGGCGGAGTCGGGGGCCATCCGGGCCACGATCAGCGCCTGGTGCGGAAAGGGGGACTCGGTCATCGCGCTCGTCCTCCGCTCAGCCCGTGGCGGGCGCGGCGGCGCGGCGTTCACGGTCGCGCTGCTCGATCTTGTCGCGGATGAGCGCCATCTGGATCTTCGAGTTGCGGTTGATGTTGTCGGTCATCCAGTCGTCGTCGACCGGCGCGTCCGGCTTCATCGCGAAGTCCTGCCGCCAGTGCATCCGGGTGCCGCCGGGCACCTCGGAGAACTCCCAGTGGATGTCCATGTGCTGGAAGGGGCCGGTCTCCACCCGCCGCGCCCGCACCGTGCGGCTGTGCTCGTCGGGGGTGCGCTCGGAGACCCAGCTCCACACCTTCCCGTTGTCGTCGGGGTGCATGGTCAGCCGGAAGGTGGTGGTGTCGCCCCGGCGCTCCAGCACCTCGACCGAGGCGTACTCGCTGAAGAGCTGGGGCCAGTTCTCCAGGTCGTTGGTGATGTCCCAGACGAGGTCCAGGGGGGCTCTGACGGTGATCTCGTTCTCGGTGTGTCCGGGCACTTCAGGCTCCGCTCTTGGTCAGGGACGTGTTCACCAGGTCGAGGAACTCCCTCGGGGTGCGGCTCTTCTCCGCGTCCTGCGGCATCGGGCTGCCGTGGCGGTTCTCCAGCGCGGCGACGATGCCGAGCAGGCCCAGGGAGTCCAGGCCGTACTCCTCGAAGGAGGTGTCGGGATGGTCGGCCAGCTGGGCCGGCTCGACCGGGATGCCCGCGTTCTGGCGCATCAGGCCGGCCAGTTCCTCCGGGGTCACTGCGTCTGTCATGCGTTCTCTCCTTGTCGGGTGGGGTTGCGGGGCGACGGCGCGGGGGCCGCGCTGCGCAGCACGAGCGCCGAGTTCGACCCCATGAGGCCCCGGCTGAGCACCAGCGCCGTGCGCAGCGGCGCGCGGCGGGCCTTGCCGGTGACGAGGTCGATGTCGTGGCAGATGTCGAAGACGTTCGGCGTGGGGGGTACGACGCCGTGCTCCATGGCCATGACGGCCGCGGCCACGTCCAGCACGGGCCCGCCGCAGTAGGCCCGGCCGATGCCGGTCTTGGGCGCGGTGACGGGCACCCGCCGCCCGTGCGCGCCGAGCGCGTCGGTGATCGCCAGGGCCTCGGCGCGGTCGGCCTCGGGGACGCCGAGCGCGTCGGCGAAGACCACGTCGATCTCCTCCGGTGCGCACCGGGCGTCCTGGAGCGCGCCCTGAATGGCCCTGGCCAGTCCTTCTCTGGACTCCTCCCAGCGGGAGGGTCCGGTGAAGGTGGCCGCGTGCCCGGCGATCCGGGCACGGGGCCGGGCCCCTCGGCGCAGTGCGGCCGACTCCTCCTCGACCACGAGCATCGCGCCGCCCTCGGCGGGGACGAAGCCACGGGCCTCGGCGGTGAAGGGCCGGTAGGCGCGGGTGGGGTCCTCGGCGGTGCTGAGGTCCTCGTAACCGAGCTGGCAGACGACCGAGTAGGGCGCGAGCGGGGCCTCGGCGGAGCCGACGACGACCGCGTCGGTGCCGCGCCAGATCGCCCCGGCCGCGTGGGCGAAGGCGTCGAGGCCGCCGGCCTCGTCGCTGCACACCACTCCGCAGGGGCCCTTGAAGCCGCCCCGGATGGAGACCTGGCCGGTGCTGGCGGCGTAGAACCAGGCGATGGACTGGTAGGGGCCGACGAAGCGGGGGCTCTTGCCCCAGAGCGCCTGGAGTTCGCGCTGGCCGAACTCGCCGCCGCCGGAGCCCGCGGCGGTGACGACGCCGATGCCGAAGGGCGAGTCCTCGTAGTCGGCGCGCCCGAGGCGGGCGTCGGCGAGGGCGAGGTCGGCGGCGGCCATGGCGAAGTGGGTGAAGCGGTCGGTCTGGACGAGGAAGCGGCCCTCGACCATGGTGTCCGGCTCCAGGTCGCGCACTTCGCCGCCGACGCGCAGCGGCAGCCCCTCGCAGCCCTCCCGGGTGATCCGGTCGAGGACGCTGATGCCCTCCTGGGTGGACTTCCAGAAGACGTCGGCCCCGATGCCGTTGGGGGCGATGACGCCGATGCCGGTGACGACGGTGCGCCGGGGGCCGCCGTCCCGGGTGCGGCCGGGGCTCGGGTCCCGGCTGCGGCCTGCTCGGATGGTGCTCATCGTGGCCTCCCACTGGGCCGGGTGATGACGACCGCGGACTGGAATCCGCCGAATCCGCTGCCGACGGAGAGCACATTGCGCAGCTTCCTGGGTCGGGCGGTGCGCGGTACGTAGTCCAGGTCGCACTCGGGGTCGGGGGTCTCGTAGTTGGCCGTCGGCGGTACGGTCTGCCGGTCCATGGCGAGCACACAGGCGACGAGTTCTATCGCGCCGATGGCGCCCAGGGAGTGGCCCACCATGGATTTGATGGAGCTCATGGGCGTGTCGTAGGCGTGTGCTCCCAGCGAGCGCTTGACGGCGGCCGTCTCGTGGCGGTCGTTCTGCTTGGTGCCGGAGCCGTGCGCGTTGACGTAGTCGATCGCCGTGGGGTCGAGGCGGGCGTGGCGCAGGGCGGTGTCGATGGCGCGGGCCATCTCCAGGCCCTCGGTGGTCAGTCCGGTCATGTGGTAGGCGTTGCCGAAGGTGGCGTATCCGCCGATCTCGCAGTAGACCGTCGCGCCGCGGGCCCGCGCGTGTTCCAGCTCCTCCAGGACGAGGACCGCGCCGCCCTCGCCCATGACGAATCCGTCGCGGTTGGCGTCGAAGGGGCGGGAGGCGTGCTCGGGGTCGTCGTTGTTGGGCGAGGTGGCCTTGATGGCGTCGAAGCAGGCCACGGTGATCGGGGATATGGGCGAGTCCGATGCGCCGGTGACGCAGATGTCGGCGCGGCCCTCCTCGATGGCGTGGAAGGCGTAGCCGACGGCGTCCAGGCCGGAGGTGCAGCCGGTGGAGACGGTCTGCACGGGGCCGCGCGCGCCGATCCGCTCGGCGACGGCGGAGGCGAGGGTGCTCGGGGAGAAGGCGCGGTGGAGGTGGGCGCCGGCGGGGCGGTGGTCGACGTCCCAGCGCGCGCCGGCGGAGGAGACGGCGACGTAGTCGTGCTCCAGCCGGGTGGTGCCGCCGACGGCGGTGCCCAGCGACACCCCCACCCGCCAGGGGTCTTCCGCTCCGGGGTCGAGCCCGGCGTCGCGTATCGCCTCCCCGGCGGCCACCAGCGCGAACTGGATGTACCGGTCCGAGCGGGCGATGTCCCGGGAGTCGAGACCGTGCTCGCCGGGGTCGAAGTCGACCTCGGCGGCGATCCGGGAGCGGAATCCCTCGGGGTTGAAGAGGGTGATGCCCCTGGTGGCCGTGCGGCCGTCCGCGAGCAGGTCCCAGAACGCCGGGGCGCCGACGCCGCCGGGGGCGACGACGCCGACCCCGGTGACCGCCACCCGGCGGTTCACGACACGGCCCCCGACCGTTCGGGGCCGCCGCCCGGCACGGCGGTGGCCTCGGTGGCCTCGGTGGCCTCGGTGTCGACATGGCCGAGTTCGGGGCGGGGCGCGAGCGGGCCGAGGTGGAAGACCATCCGGGCCTCGGTGTCGCCGACATTGCGGAAGCGGTGGCGTACGTTCAGCGGGATCATCAGGCCCTGGTCGGGGCGCATGGGGTGGGTGACATCGTCGAGGTCCACCTCCAGGAGTCCGCTGACCACATAGACGAACTCCTCGGAGTAGGGGTGGTAGTGCTCGCCGATGCGCTCACCGGGCGCGATGATGGCCAGGCCCATGAACCCGCTGGTGGCGCCCACCGCGGTGGGGGTGAGCAGGGCGCGCAGGTCCCCACCGCGCCGGGTGTTGGGCTTGGTCTCGCTGAGGTCCACGATGCGTGGGCGGTGCGTGGTCATGCTGCTTCCTCCAGTTGGCCTCGGGGGGCCTGGCGGGCGGGCGCGGGCCGGGACTCGGACCCGGGTCGGAACTCGGTCAGGACTCGGGTGCGGCGAGCCGGTCGGTGATCAGTTGCATGTCCGACTCCGTGACGGAACGGGAGACGTCCCTCTCGGTGCCGCGGACCAGGGGCGCGCCGTCGACGAGGAGCCGGCCGAGGACCGCGGCCTTGCGGTGGCCCCGTACGCCCAGCGCGAGCGCCGGGTGGTCGTCGATCGGGCCGTTGACGTCGATGAGCCGGACGACGATGTCGTCGCGCTGGAAGACGGTGCTGCCGACGATGGGATTGGCCGGGTCCTCGGCGGCGGCCTCGTCCTGCCGGGCGAGGAGCCGGGCGACGGCGAGGCCGCACTCCTCCTTGGCCCGGTAGAGCAGGGCGTGCCGGTTGGCCTCGTCCGGCCAGGGGCCCTCGGCGGCCACATGGTGGACGGCGGGGAGGGCCGCGCGGGTGAAGAAGAGCCGGGCGGAGTTGGCGTCGTCCAGATCCCGGTCCTGCTCCAGATAGGGGTTGATGGCCTCTTCGACGGCGCGCACCTCGGGCTGCCGGGCGACATGGCGCAGGGCGGCCATCAGGTCGCCCTGGACCTCGATCGCCCGCACCACCCGGTTGCCCTGCATGAAGAGCGAGGTGCGGCGCAGCCGGGTCTGGTCGTCGACCCGGGCGGACGGCGAGGTGTAGCCGGCGAGGATCTTGGCGACGGCCTTCTCGCTGCCGGGCTTGACGGTGAAGGTCAGGGCGTGGCGCACCACTCCGTCGCCGACCCGGGGGGACGGCTGGAGGCCGCCCTTGTGCTGCTGTTCCGGGGTGGCGCTGAAGGCCTGCCCGGTCTCGCGGAGCACGCTGAAGCGCAGTGAGCGGGTGTCCCGTACGCAGCTGTGCAGCGGCAGGACGGTCTCCACGTGCTCCTCGCTGTTCACCCAGGCGAGGAACGGCGGAGCGCTCTCCCACTCGCTGGTGATCAGCCACTGGGAGGGGTTCTCGATGGACTGGCAGAGCTGGTCGCTGATGTGTCCGGGGACGGAGGCGACATGGTTGCGCATGTGCTCATAGGCCTCCAGGAACTGCTTCTGGGCGCCGTCGTAGAGGTCCAGCAGCAGTACGACCCGCAGTCTGGAGCCGTCGAAGGCGGACTGCGATATGCGTTCCGACAAGGTGGTCATCCCTGTTCACACTCCTTCGCGACCGCGCCGCCGCCACGGACGTGGCCCGTCGTCAGTCATCACCTGGAATCGGCCGCGGGCGGTGGTCGGCCGCCGCGCGGTGCGCCGGAGCGGCCCCTGCCGGGGCGCTCCCGTGAACCGATCGTGGTCCGGTACCACGTGTGGCGCGAGAGATGGGCACCATGCGAGTGAATGGGCGGGGGAAGGGCGGTCGTGACGGGCACACAGATCTCATGCAAGGGACCATCAAGAACGCCAAGAACGCCCGGCGCGCCGAGACCGCCGGGACCCGCCAGAGCACTCGGAGCGCCCGGAGCGGCGACAGCGCGGACGTCCGCGTACCGATCCTGATCGTGGGCGGGTCCCTGGTGGGGCTGTCCACCTCGATGTTCCTGAGCCGTCACGGCATCGGGCATCTGCTGGTCGAGAAGCACTCGGGCACCTCGGCCCATCCGCGCGGGCGGGGGATCAACGTCCGTTCGATGGAGCTGTTCCGGGGGGCGGGGGTGGAGCGGGAGATCCGTGACGCCGCCGCCGTCCTCGCCGGCAACCATGGAATCCTTCAGGCCGGCTCGCTGACGGGCGACGACCAGGAGTGGCTGTTCAAGGAGATCGACCCGGGGGGCGGGCTGGCCCGGATCAGCCCGTCGACCTGGTGTCTGTGCAGCCAGAACGACATCGAGCCGGTGCTCGCGGCCCGCTCCCGGGAGCAGGGGGCGAAGCTGCGGTTCGGGGCCGAGCTGCTCTCCTTCGAGCAGGACGCGACGGGGGTGACCGCCCTCGTCAAGGACCGCGGCTCCGGGGCGCACACCACGGTGCGGGCGGACTATCTGGTCGCGGCCGACGGGCCGCGCAGCCCGGTCCGTGAGCAGCTGCGCATCGGCCAGAGCGGCAGCGGCGAGCTGTTCCACAACGTGAGTCTGACGTTCACCTCGCGGCAGCTGGCCGGGATCGTGGGCGACCGGCGTTTCATCGTCTGCTATCTGACCGGGCCGGGGGCGGACGGGGCGCTGCTGCCGGTGGACAACCGGGAGCGGTGGGTCTTCCATGTGCCCTGGCACCCGGAGCGGGGGGAGACGCTGGAGGACTTCACCGACGAGCGGTGCCGGGACCACATCCGGGCGGCGGTGGGCGCGCCCGGGCTGGATGTGGAGATCACCGGGAAGGCGCCGTGGCACGCGGCCGAGCGGGTGGCGCGGCGGTATTCGGTGGGGCGGGTGTTCCTCGCGGGGGACTCGGCCCACGAGATGTCGCCGACGGGGGCCTTCGGTTCCAACACGGGTGTCCAGGACGCGCACAATCTGGCCTGGAAGCTGGCGGCGGTGCTCAAGGGCTGGGCGGGGGCGGGGCTGCTGGACACCTATGGGGAGGAGCGGCAGCCGGTGGCGAAGGCGACGGGCGAGCGCGCGTCGGCGCGTTCGGCGGAGCACAGCCATCCCGGGTACGCGGCTCCGGTGACCCCGGGCGGCCCCCGGGGCGGGGTGCTGACGGTGGCGATGGGGTACGGCTACGCGCGCGGCGCGGTCGTCGGCGTCGACCCGGCGCGCCCGGTGGTGCCGGAGCGGATGGCGCTGACGGGCGAGCCCGGCACCCGCGCGCCGCATCTGTGGGTGCGCAAGGAGGGCGTACGGCTGTCGACGCTCGATCTGTACGAGCGGTCACTCGTTCTGCTCTGCGGCGAGGGGGCCGTGTGGCGGGACGCGGCGCACAAGGCGGCGGCGCGGCTGTCCGTACCGCTGGACGTGTACGCGATCGGTGACGGGCCGCTGGCCGATCTGGTCCCGGAGGAGGGGTGCGACTGGACCGGGACGCACGGCGCGACGGCGGAGGGCGCGCTGCTGGTGCGTCCGGACGGGTTCGTCGCCTGGCGTTCGGCGGGCGGGGCGCTCGACGCGGAGAAGGCGGTCGCGGAGGCGCTGGCGCAGGTGTTGCGGCTGGGGTCCTCGGGCTCTCATCAGGACTGATTCCCCGTCGGGCGGGTCGTCGGGAGGTCACGCACGGCGGGGTCCGTGGGCGCGTGTCGCGTGTGTGACCTCCGTGTTCGACGGTGCGCGGATAGCCTGCCGGGTACGGGAGGTGTAGAAAGAGGACATGGCCGAACGTTACGGTCGCCCACGCTCGGTCCTGAGGATGCGGACCGTGGCCGGGCAGGTCTTTCTTCTCCAAGTGGCGATCGTGCTCCTGCTCGTCGGCGCGAGCATCGTCGCGCTCGTCCTCCAGTCGCACGCGGACAGCGAGCGGGAGGCGCTCAACCGTTCGACGGCGGTGGCCCAGACCTTCGCCGACTCGCCCGGCATGGACGCGGCGCTGCGCTCCAGGGATCCGTCCGCGATCCTCCAGCCGAGCGCCGAGGACGCCCGCAAGGACGCGGACGTCGACTTCATCGTGGTGATGAACACCGATGGCATCCGCTACACCAGTCCGGTGCCCTCCGAGATCGGGGGGCGCTTCGTCGGCGACATCGGCCCGGCGGTCGCCGGTCATGTGGTCACCGAGCGGGTGCCGAGCAATCTCGGCCCGCTGATCCAGGCGGTGGTGCCGGTCTTCGCCGACGACGGCACGGTGATCGGGGTGGTGTCGTCGGGGGTCACCGTGGAGCGGGTGAGCGGGGCGGTGGAGGACCAGTTCCCGCTGCTGTTCGGGGCGGCGGCGGTGGTATTGCTGCTCACCACCGGCGGCACCGCCCTGGTGACCCGGCGGCTGCGGCGGCAGACCCATGGGCTCGGTCCGGAGGAGATGACCCGGATGTACGAGCACCATGACGCGGTTCTGCACGCGGTCCGCGAGGGGGTGCTGATCGTCGGCGGGGACGGGCGGCTGCTGCTCGCCAACGACGAGGCGCGGCGGCTGCTGGAGCTGCCCGCGAAGGTGGAGGGCCGTCAGGTCACCGAACTGGGGCTGGATCCGGCGACCGCCCGGCTGCTGGCCTCGGGTCATGCCGTCACCGACGAGGTGCACCAGGTCGGCGACCGGCTGCTGGCGGTGAATCAGCGGCCGACGAGCCGGGACGGCAGCGCGCTGGGCAGTGTGGCGACCTTCCGGGACACCACCGAGCTCCAGGCGCTGAGCGGCCGGGCGGATGTGGCGCAGGCGCGGCTGAAGCTGCTGTACGACGCGGGCACCGAGATCGGCACGACGCTGGATGTGGTGCGGACCTGCGAGGAGGTCGCGGAGTTCGCGGTCGGCCGGTTCTGCGACTTCGCCACGGTGGATCTGGTGGAGACGGTGCTGCGCGGTGAGGAGCCCAGGTCGACGGGGGCGGGCGCGGACATGCGGCGGGTGGCGGCGGCGGGGCTGGGCGAGACGACGGCGCACTTCTCGCTGGGGACGACGATCCGCTATCTGCCGACCACCCGGATGGGCGCGGGGCTGGGGAAGGGCGAGGCGATCCTGGAACAGGAGCTGGGCGGGTACGCGGGGTGGCAGCAGCAGTCTCCGGCGCGGGCCGAGAAGCTGGTGGCGGCCGGGTTCCACTCGATGATCGCGGTTCCGCTGCGGGCGCGCGGGGCGATCCTGGGGGTGGCGATGTTCTGGCGCTCGCAGACCTCGGAGGCGTTCGACGAGGAGGATCGTTCCCTCGCCGAGGAGCTGGTGGCGCGGGCGGCGGTGAGCGTGGACAACGCCCGCCGCTACGACCGTGAGCACACCATGGCGGTGACCTTGCAGCGCAGTCTGCTGCCGCGCGGGCTGCCGGAGCAGACGGCGCTCGACATGGCGTACCGCTACCGTCCCGCGCAGGCGGGCCTCGGCGGCTCAGGCGGGGTGGGCGGGGACTGGTTCGACATCATCCCGCTGCCGGGGGCGCGGGTGGCGCTGGTGGTGGGCGATGTGGTGGGCCACGGGCTGCACGCCGCCGCGACGATGGGACGGCTCCGCACGGCGGTGCACAACTTCTCCACGCTGGATCTGCCGCCGGACGAGCTGCTGTGGCATCTGGACGAGCTGGTGGTCCGCCTCGACCAGGAGGCGGCGGCCAGCGGGGAGGAGGAGGTCCAGGTCACGGGCGCGACCTGTCTGTACGCGATCTACGACCCGGCCTCCGGGCGCTGCACGGTGGCGCGGGCCGGGCACCACCGGCCGCTGGTGGTCCACCCGGACGGCACGGCGTTCTACGCGGATGTCCCCGGGGGTCCGCCGCTGGGGCTCGGCGGGCTGCCGTTCGAGACGCTGGAGCTGGTGCTGCCGGAGCACAGCGCTCTGGTGCTGTACACGAAGGGGCTGGTGGAGGACCGGGACCGGGACATGGACGAGGGTCTGGCCCTGCTGCGGGAGATCGTGGCGGGCGAGGCCGGGCGGAGTCCGGACGAGATCTGCGACGCGGTGCTCGGCGCGCTGCTGCCCGAGCACCCGAAAGACGATGTCGCGCTGCTCGTCGGGCGTACCCGGATGCTGGACTCGGGGGAGGTGGCGGAGTGGGACGTACCGTCGGACCCCTCGGCGGTGGGCGAGGTGCGGAACGCGGTCACTCATAAGCTCGGCGAATGGGATCTTGGCGAAGAGGCCTTCACGACCGAACTGATTCTGAGCGAGCTGGTCACCAACGCGATCCGGTACGCGATCGGCCCGATCCGGGTGCGGCTGATCCGCGACCGGACGCTGATCTGCGAGGTCTCGGACCACAGCAGCACCTCGCCGCATCTGCGGCAGGCGGCGAGCACGGACGAGGGCGGCCGGGGGCTGTTCCTGGTGGCGCAGTTCGCGGACCGGTGGGGGACGCGGTACACCCCGGACGGCAAGGTGATCTGGACGGAGCAGCCGATCGCCGAGGAGGACGAGGAGGGGGAGGCGGAGGGGGCGGAGGGGGAGAGCGCGGGGTAGCGCTGTGGATCGGCGGGCCGCCCGGGGCGGGCAAGACGACGGTGGCCCGGCTGCTGGCGCGCCGTCACGGGCTGCGTCATTACAGCGCGGACGCGCACACCTGGGAGCACCGGGACCGGGCGCTCAAGGCGGGGCATCCGGCGGCGGTGCGCTTCGAGGCGCTCTCCCCCGCCGAGCGCTGGTCGCGCCCGCCCGGGGAGCTGCTCGCGATGTCGCTGCACCACGAGCGCGGCCCGATGATCGCCGACGATGTCCGGGCGCTGCCGCCCGTGCCGCTCACCGTGGTCGAGGGCACCCCCGTCACCCCGCCGGCGGCGGGGGCCCACGCGCTGTGGCTGCTGCCCACCCGGGAGGAGCAGCGCCGCCGGCTGGCGGACCGTGGGCTGGGGAGTGGACAGCTGGAGCTGTACCGGCTGCTGGTGCGGGAGATCGAGGACCAGGTGGCCCAGTACGGCGGCGACCGGCTGGAGACGACCGGCGACCGGAGTGTCCCGCACACGCTGGCGCTGGTGGAGTCGCACTTCGCCGCTGTGCTGGCGGCGGCTCCCCGGGAGAGCACGGCGGCGGGGCGCGGCCGGCTGGCACGGTACGCGAATGAGGCGCTGGTACGGCAGTACGAGGGGTTCTACGCGCGGCCCTGGGCGCGCGGGGACGCGGGGGACGCGGTGGTGGACTTCGACTGCGAGTGCGGGTCGGCGGGGTGCGCGCGCCAGGTGCCGCTGCGGGTGGCCGACTTTCCCGGGGGCCCGCTGCTGGCCCCGGGTCACCCGGGGCCAGCAGACTGATCCGCTCCGGGGTCCGGGGCGGAGAGCGGGGAGCCGCAGCGGAGATTCCACCGGCCGGGGGCGCGGGAGGTGAGCCGGGTGGCGGTGAGAGGGGCGATGTCCAGCCGCCAGAAGGTCTGCTCGGGGAGGCCGAGGGCGTGCACCAGCGCGGCGCGGGCCACGGCGGGTTCGACGACCGCGACAAGGCGTCCGGCGGTGGGCGGGAGGGAGTCGAGCCAGCCGCCCACCCGGGCGCGGAATCCGCTCAGCGACTCGCCGCCGTGCGGTGCGGCCGAGGGGTCGGCGAGCCAGCGGGCCACCGCCTCCGGCTCCGCCGCGCCGACCTCCGCCAGGTCCCGGCCCCGCCAGCGGCCCATGTCCCAGTCGGCCGGGGCGGTTTCCCCGGCCGGCCGCAGCCCCAGTGCCCGGGCCGTCTCCCGGCAGCGCGCCGACGGCCCGCAGACCGCCCGGTCCGGGTGCGGCAGCGTCCCGGCCGCCGCACGGGCCGCGCGCAGCCCCGCCTCGTCCGGCGGCTCGTCCACCGCGAACCGGACCTCGCGCCCGGCCCGTGCGGCGGGCGCCATCAGCGTCAGTCGTACCGTCATCCCCGTCTCTCCCCGTCCCTCTCCGAATCCATTATTTTCGGCCACCTCACACCATGGCGGCAGGCGCTCACAGACGGTACGGTCGCGTGGACATGACGAAAGCGTGATGGAAGTCCGGTGAGATTCCGGCACGGTCGCGCCACTGTGCACCCGCGTTCGCGCGGGAAGTCAGACCCACCGCCTTCGTTCAAGCACCAAGCATCAGGCACCACGACCGGGACGCGTGTTCCCCAGGAGGTTCTGCCATGGCTCATTCGACTGTGCCCGCCACCGCCGCCACACCGGCCATCACTCCCCTGTCGCTCAAGGAGATCGCTCCCTGGGCCGTCTTCACCGCTCTGCTGGCCCTGATCCTGCTCTACTTCGTCGGCGCGGAGCAGGGCGCGGTCTCCCTGGTCGCCGGTGAGACCGTGCACGAGTGGGTGCACGACGGGCGTCATCTGCTCGGCTTCCCCTGCCACTAGGGAGCGTCTTCGAGAGCCGTCCGGATCCAGTCGCAGGGGAACCTTCATGAACTCCATATCTGTCAGGGCCCTGCTCGTGCGCGGCATGCTCGCGGGCCTGATCGCCGGAGCGGCCGCCTTTCTGGTGGCGTACTTCATCGGCGAGGGCCCGGTGGACGCGGCCATCGCGTTCGAGGAGAGCCACAGCCATGAGCACGGCGGCGAGGAACTGGTCAGCCGTGCCGTCCAGTCCACGGCCGGACTCGCCACCGGAGTGCTGCTCTTCGGTGTCGCCGTCGGCGGGCTCACCGCCCTCGCGCACTGTGTCGCGCTGGGCCGCGTCGGCCGCTTCGGCCCGCGCGCCACGGCCGCGCTGGTCTCGCTCGGCGGGCTGCTGACGGTGTACGTGGTGCCGTATCTGAAGTACCCGCCGAACCCGCCGGCCGTCGGGGACCCCGACACCATCGGGCAGCGGACGGGGCTGTACTTCCTGATGGTCGCGCTCAGCGTGCTGCTGGCGGTGGCGGCCGTGATCCTCGGGAAGCGTCTCGCGGCCCGGCTGGGGAACTGGAACGCGACGGTGGCCGCCTCCGCGGCGTTCGTCCTCGCCGTCGGGCTCGCGTTCGCCTTCCTGCCGTCGTTCGACGAGGTGCCCAAGGGCTTCCCGGCGGCCGTGGTCTGGGAGTTCCGGCTCGCGACGCTCGCCCTCCAGACGACGCTGTGGACGGTGTTCGGTCTGGTCTTCGGCCATCTCGCCGAACGGCTCCACACGGCGGGCGCGTCGCCGAGGCGGGTACCGGCGGCGGTCTGACCGCCCTCCCCCGGACCCCCGGACCCCCGGGGCCCGGATTCGCGGACACGGCCGCCGCCCTCCCCCGGGCGGGGCCGTGTCCGATTCCTTCAAGACCGGCGGCGCGGCCCCGGCCTACGGTGGGGCCATGACTCCACGACTCGACGCGATCGGCGTCGTCACCTCCGACATGGCCGCCTCCCTCGCCTTCTACCGCCGCCTCGGCCTCGATCTCCCGGCGGAGGCGGACTCCGCGCCGCATGTGGAGGCCGCGCTGCCGGGCGGGGTGCGGCTGCTCTGGGACACCGAGGAGGTCATGCGCTCCTTCGACCCGGGATGGTCGCGGCCCGCCGGGGGCGACCGGGTGGGGCTCGCCTTCCGCTGCGCGAGCCCGGCCGAGGTGGACTCGGTCTACGCGGATCTCGTCGCCGCCGGTCACCGGGGCCGTCTGGAGCCCTGGGACGCGGTCTGGGGCCAGCGCTACGCCGTGGTGCTGGACCCCGACGGCAGCGGTGTCTCGCTGTTCGCCGACGCCCCGTAGGCGCTCAGGGTGGTGCCGGCCAGATCGCGCATCTCCCGGGCCAGATGCGCCTGATCGGCGCAGCCCGCGGCGAGCGCGGCCGCCGCGTAGGGCGTCCCCGCCCGGATCAGCGCCAGCGCCCGCTGGAGCCGCAGCACCCGGGCGAGGGTCTTGGGCCCGTACCCGAAGGCGGGCAGCGAGCGGCGGTGCAGCGTACGCGGGCCGAGTCCGGCGGCCTCGGCCGCCTCGGCGACCGTGCCGCCGCTCTCCAGCCCGCGTACGACCAGGGCGAGGAGCGGGTCGGGCGGGCGGGGCGCGGCGGCGGCCAGGCGGAGCGCCAGGGCCTCCAGCGCGGCGGCGGGGTCGGCGGCCGCGTCGATCCGCTCGGCCGACTCGCGGGCCGGCCGGGCGCCCCAGAGGTCGGCGAGGTCGACCCGGCGGTCGCGCAGCTCGTGGGCGGCGACGCCGAGCAGCGCGGGGGCGGTCCCGGGGGCGAGGCGGATCCCGGCGACCCGGCTGCCGCGCGGGGTGTCGGGGAGGTACGCGCGGGTGTCGGGTCCGGCGACGAAGAGCCGGCCCGGGGTCCACAGCAGATCCATGCACCCGTCGGGCAGCACGGTGTGCGGGCCCGCGCCCGTCTGCTCCCAGACGATCGCGCCCCCGAGCCGCGAGACCCGTTCCCGATACACCCTTCCCAGGGTAGAGCCCGGCCGTACGGTGTTCAGTCCCGCGGTGTTCAGTCCTGCGGCCGGTCGTGCGGCGCCCGGTGGTGGTCGCGTCCGGTGTGCAGCCGGGACTTGAGATCGTCGGGCGGCAGAAAGCGGGACCAGCGCTCGGGGAACTCCGAGGGCATCTCCCCGGTGCCGCCGACCCCGTCGCCGTAGTCGTCGTCCCAGTCGTCCTCGTCGTCGTCCGTGTCGTCGAAGATGTGCGAGGCCCGCGCCCGGGCCAGCACCTCGGCGGCCTGGGCCGCGCGGACGCGCTCATTGGCCTCGCGGGCCGCCGCCGTGGCCACCGAGGGCCAGACATGGTCGATCGCCGCGTTGACCGCGGCCCCGACGAGGACCGCGAAGGCGGAGATGCCGATCCACAGCAGCACGGCGATGGGCGCGGCGAGCGAGCCGTAGATGGTGGGGCCCTCGACGGTGCTGGTGAGGTAGATCCGGAGCAGGAAGCTGCCGAGCACCCACATCCCGAGGGCGACCAGCGCCCCGGGGACGTCCTCGATCCACGGCGAGCGCACGGGCACGGAGACGTGGTAGAGCGTGGTGAGGAAGGCGATGGAGAGCAGGCTGACCAGCGGCCAGTAGAGCACGGTGACGACCTCGGTGCCCCAGGGGATCAGCTCCACCACCCGGTCGGGGCCGACCACCGCGAGCGGCAGCACCACCGCGCCGATCAGCAGGGCCATCAGATAGAGCAGGAACGCGAGCAGCCGGGTGGCGACGATGCCGCGCCGGCCGTCGAGCCCGTACATCACGGTGATGGTGTCGATGAAGACGTTGACCGCGCGCGAGCCGGACCACAGGGCGATCGCGAAGCCGATGGAGATGATGTCCGGGTTGCCGCCGTGGGTGACGTCCGCGAGCAGCGGCCGGGCGATCTGGTTGACGCCCCGGTCGGAGAGGACCGTGCCGACCGCGTTGAGGATGTTCACCTCGATGGAGGCGACCGTGGTGGTGTTCGTCCAGTCGTCCATGTAGCCGAGGAGACCGAGCAGTCCGAGCATCAGCGGCGGCAGCGACAGCAGGGTGAAGAAGGCCGCCTCGGCCGCGAGGCCGAGAATCCGGTATTCGATGCACGAGTTGACCGTGTCCTTGAGCAGCAGCCACGCCATCTTCCGTTTGGAGACGTTGCGGTAAAGGACTCGGGCCCGGTGGAGTCGGCCCGACGGCCGCTCGGGTGTTTCATTTGCTGCCTGCACCTCCTTACCGTATCGGCATGGCAGCCAGCACCCACACAGTGACCAATCAGGCTCCGCCCCTGGTCGGGTATGACGTCTACACCTCCGACCGGGCCCTCACCGAGGCAGTGGAGCGCCATATTCCGCCATCTCTCGCCGAGCCGGTGCACACGGAACTCGCCCAGTTGGGGCGTACCGCCGGTTCGGCCGAGACGCAGGACTGGGGGTTTTCGGCCAATGAGAACCCACCGCGACTGCACACCCACGACCGTTACGGCAACCGGGTCGACGAGGTGACCTTCCATCCGGCCTGGCATCAATTGCTCGGACACGCGGTGTCGGCGGGGCTGACCGACGCCTGGTCCACCCCGTCCGGGCATGTCCGGCGCGCGGCGGGCCTCATCGTCTGGACGCAGACGGAGTCCGGGCAGGCCTGTCCGCTGTCGATGACCCACGCCGCCGTGCCCGCGCTGCGCACCGATCCGGCGCTGGCCGCCGAGTGGGAGCCCCGGCTGACCTCGCGGGTGTACGACGGGGAGCTGCGCGCGCCCGCCGACAAGCCGGGGAATCTCCTCGGTATGGGCATGACGGAGAAGCAGGGCGGCAGCGACGTACGGACGAACACCACCGCCGCCACGGCGCTGGACGCGGCCGGGGAGTACGTCCTGACCGGTCACAAGTGGTTCTGCTCCGCGCCGATGTCCGACGGGTTCCTGGTGCTCGCGCAGGCCCCGGGCGGGCTCAGCTGTTTCCTGGTGCCCCGGGTCCTGGCGGACGGGACGCGGAACGTGTTTCTGATCCAGCGGCTCAAGGACAAGCTGGGCAACCGGTCCAACGCCTCGGCCGAGGTCGAGTTCGACGGGACCTGGGCGCGGCTGGTCGGCGAGGAGGGCCGGGGGGTGCGCACCATCATCGAGATGGTGGCGGCGACCCGGCTGGACTGTGTGATCGGCTCGGCGGCGCTGATGCGGCAGTCGGTGGCGCGGGCGATCCACCACACCGGTGGCCGCAGCGCGTTCGGCGGGCCGCTGGTGGACAAGCCGCTGATGCGCAATGTGCTGGCCGATCTGGCGCTGGAGTCGGAGGCGGCCACCGTGCTGGGGCTGCGGCTGGCCGCCGCCTACGACGCGGACACCGACGAGGAGCGGGCGCTGCTGCGGCTCGCGGTGCCGGCGGCCAAGTACTGGGTGACCAAGCGCTGCACGGCGGTGGCGGGCGAGGCGCTGGAGTGTCTGGGCGGCAATGGCTATGTGGAGGAGTCGGGGATGCCCCGGCTGCTGCGCGAGGCCCCCCTCAACTCGATCTGGGAGGGCTCGGGCAATGTGCAGGCCCTGGACGCCCTGCGGGCGCTGCGGCGCGAGCCGGAGGCGCTGAACGCCTTCCTCCGGGAGGTCGGCCGGGCGCGCGGCGCGGACCACCGGCTCGACCGGGCGATCAAGGGGCTGCTGACCGAGCTGGCCGATCTGGACGGGATCGAGGCGCGGGCGCGCCGGGTGGTGGAGCGGATGGCGCTGGTGCTCCAGGGCTCGCTGCTGGTGCGCTGGGCCCCGCCGGAGGTGGCGGACGCGTTCTGCGCCTCGCGGCTCGGCGGGGACTGGGGCTCGGCCTTCGGGACGCTGCCGCACACGCCGGCGCTCCGGGAAGTGGTGGAGCGGGCGCGTCCGCACGTGTGAGTTCCGTGCCCAGGTGTGAGGGGGGCGGTCAGATGTGCGGGAGCGTTCCCACGGCGACACGGCGTGGCGTGGCGTGACGGCTCCCCCGTCATAGATGATCATGCTCGGGGTGGTGCTGCGCCGACACGGCACCACCCCTCGCGCTGTTCACTTTCGGACACCGCGAGCCGATTCGCGAGGGTTGCAGAGGGTTGCAGCCCCCCGCGGCGTGCCGGAGCCGTACCGCAGACCCGTTGACCAGTGGACCCGTACCGTATCGCCGCGCAGGAGGACCCCGCGTGCAGCCCAGACCGATCGACCTGGCCACGCTCGCCGCCATGGACACAGCGGAGGCCACCAGGCTGCTGCGGGGAGTGCGGGAGGCGACGCTGAGCGGGCGGCGACCGCCGGCCGGGCCCCGGACGGAGATCGAGGAGTCCTGGCGGCGGATGCTGGGCCGGGGCGCGGACCCGGACCGGGAGCGCCGGGCCGGGCTGCTCCCGCTGGAGGAGATCGAGCGCCGCAGAAACGACTCGGCGCTGCGCGAGGTGCTGCCGGTGCTGCGCGAGGGGCTGGTGTCGATCGCCGAGGCGGCGCGGCACACGATGATCGTCGCGGACAGCGAGGGGCGGCTGCTGTGGCGCGAGGGCAAGGCCTCGGTGCTGCGCAAGGCCGACGCGTACGGGTTTGTACCGGGGGCGGATCTGAAGGAGGAGTTCATCGGCACCAACGCGGTGGGCACCCCGCTGCTGACCGGCCGGCCGCTCCAGGTGCACGCCGCCGAGCACTTCGTCTCCGCCTATCACAGCTGGACCTGCGCGGGCGCGCCGATCACCGATCCCCGCGACGGCAGACTGATCGGGGTGGTCAATGTCAGCGGGCCGCTCTCCGGCATCCATCCGGCGACGCTGGCGCTGGTGACCTCGGTCGCCCGGCTCGCGGAGGCGGAGCTGCGCCAGCGGCACTACCGGACGCTGGAGCGGCTGCGCAGCGTGGCCTCCCCGCTGCTGGGCCGGATGTCGGGGCGGGCGGTCGCGGTGGACGCGGACGGCTGGCCCGCCGCGGTGATCGGGATGCCGCCGCCGGACCGGCTGCCGCTGCCGAGGTCGCCCGCGGACGGGCCGCTCTGGGTGCCCTCGCTGGGCATGTGCACGGTGGAGCCGCTGCCGGGCGGCTGGCTGGTACGGGTGGACGGCGGCGGCACCGGCCCGGCGGGGCCCGCCGCCCGGCTGGTGCTGGATCTGAGCCGGCCGCACCACTCGTCGGTGACGGTCTCCAGCGGGGCGGGCAGCTGGACGCAGGAGCTGAGCCCCCGCCACGCCGAGCTGCTGCACACGCTGGCGCGGCACCGGGAGGGGCGGAGCGCGGCCGAGCTGGCCGGCGATCTCTTCGGCGACCGCACCCGCACGGTGACGGTCCGCGCGGAGATGTCCCGGCTGCGGCGGCATCTGGCGCAGGTGCTGGCCAGCCGCCCGTACCGGTTCGCGGACGGGGTGGAGGTGGAGGTGGTGCCCCGGCTGTGGCACGAGCGTCCGGGCGTGCTTCCCTGAGCCGTATGAACATCGCCGTGACCACCTGGTCCCTGGAGCAGACCTCCCCCGCCGACGCCCGGCCGGCCGGAGAGCCCCCGAAGGACGTCCGGATCGAGCGCGCCGAGATCCCCTCGCCCGAGTTCAGCCGCTTCCTGTATACGGCCGTCGGCGGAGACGTCCGGTGGACGGACCGGCTCACCCTGACCTACGCCGAGTGGGAGAAGACCCTCGGCGCGCCGGGCACCGAGACCTGGGTGGCGTACGAGAAGGGCACCCCCGCCGGGTACGCGGAGATCGCGGCCCAGGAGGGCGGCTCGGTGGAGATCGTCTACTTCGGTCTGATCGCGGCCTTCCGGGGGCGGCGGATCGGCGGCCATCTGCTGTCGTACGCGGTGGAGCGGGCCTGGGACCTGGCGGACCGCTGGCCGGGGCTGGCCCCGACCGAGCGGGTGTGGGTGCACACCTGCTCCAAGGACGGCCCGCACGCCATGGACAACTATCTGCGGCGCGGCTTCAAGCTCTTCGACACCGCGGTCGAGGACGAGCCGGAGATCGACACGCCCGGACCCTGGCCGGGCGCCCACCCCGCCTCCGCCTGAGCCCCGTCCGCCGACCCTCGCGACCGGCCCCGGCGACTCGTCGGCCGGTCGGCGGGGCGATCGGCGGAACACCCGGCCACCGGGGCGGACACCGGCGCGTTCCGGATACGTGACCGACCCCACACTGTCTCATGATGCGGGACAGCATTGTCCACCATTCGGATAATGGTGGACTCTCGTCCGATCGCCGTGCCACGCTTCCGCCATGTCTAGAGCTGGAATTGCCTTGGTGAGTCGACGTCACGTCGACCTCGGCCGCATGTCCAGCGCCATCTGTCCCGCCCGCTGACAGCCCAGCACAGCCGAGCTTTTCACCGCCCCCCACAGCGCCTCCCCGCAGCTCCGCACCTCTCTCGCGTTTCCTCCGTCTGAGCCCGTCTGAGCCGCCTCGGCCTTCATCCGTCACCACCCTGCGCACCACCGCGTTTCCCTGCGAGTGTGCAGCTCAGAGCCGCCCTCCTGCTGTCTCGAAGGACATATCGCCATGCCCGCCACCCCGGAAAAGCCCACCCCCGCCGCGCCCCGCCGCAGAGTCGGACGCCACCGCGGCGAGGGCCAGTGGGCCGTTGGCCACATGACGCCCCTCAATGCCAACGAGCAGGCCAAGAAGGACGACGACGGTCTCAATGTGCGGACACGCATTGAGACGATCTACTCCAAGCGCGGCTTCGACTCCATCGACGGCGCGGATCTCCGCGGCCGGATGCGCTGGTGGGGTCTGTACACCCAGCGCAAGCCCGGGATCGACGGCGGCAAGACCGCGATCCTGGAGCCGGAGGAGCTGGACGACAAGTACTTCATGCTCCGAGTCCGCATCGACGGCGGCCGGCTGACCACGGGTCAGCTCCGGGTCATCGGCGAGATCTCCCAGGAATTCGCCCGCGGCACCGCCGACATCACCGACCGGCAGAACGTCCAGTACCACTGGATCCGCATCGAGGACATGCCGGAGATCTGGCGGCGGCTGGAGGCCGTGGGCCTGTCCACCACCGAGGCCTGCGGAGACACCCCCCGGGTGATCCTCGGCTCACCGGTCGCCGGGATCGCCGAGGACGAGATCATCGACGGCACCCCCGCCATCGACGAGATCTACCGCCGGATCGTCGGCAACAAGGACTTCTCCAACCTCCCCCGCAAGTTCAAGTCCGCGATCTCCGGCTCGCCGCTGCTCGATGTGGCGCACGAGATCAACGACATCGCCTTCGTCGGCGTCGACCACCCCGAGCACGGCCCCGGCTTCGACGTCTGGGTCGGCGGCGGCCTCTCCACCAACCCCAAGATCGGCGTACGGCTGGGCGCCTGGGTCTCGCTGGACGAGGTCCCCGACGTCTACGAGGGCGTCATCTCCATCTTCCGCGACTACGGCTACCGCCGGCTGCGCACCCGCGCCCGGCTGAAGTTCCTCGTCGCCGACTGGGGACCGGAGAAGTTCCGCCAGGTCCTGGAGGAGCAGTACCTGCTGCGCAAGCTCGCCGACGGCCCCGCCCCCGAGCAGCCCGTCCAGCAGTGGCGCGACCACGTGGGCGTGCACCGCCAGCAGGACGGCCGCTTCTACATCGGATTCGCGCCGCGCGTCGGCCGGGTCGACGGAACCATCCTCACCAAGGTCGCCGAACTCGCCGAGGCGCACGGCTCCGGCCGGGTGCGCACCACCGCCGAGCAGAAGATGATCGTCCTCGACATCGAGGAGAGCCAGGTCGAGTCGATGACCGCCGGCCTGGAGGCACTGGACCTGCGGGTCAACCCCTCCCCCTTCCGGCGCGGCACGATGGCCTGCACCGGCATCGAGTTCTGCAAGCTCGCGATCGTCGAGACCAAGGCGCGCGGCGCCTCGCTCATCGACGAACTGGAGCGCCGGATCCCCGAGTTCGACCAGCCGATCACCATCAACATCAACGGCTGCCCCAACGCCTGCGCCCGTATCCAGGTCGCGGACATCGGCCTCAAGGGACAGCTCGTCCTGGACGACGACGGCAACCAGGTCGAGGGCTACCAGGTGCACCTGGGCGGCGCGCTGGGCCTGGAGCCCGGCTTCGGCCGCAAGGTCCGCGGCCTGAAGGTCTCCTCCGCCGAACTCCCCGACTACGTCGAGCGGGTGCTGCGCCGCTTCGAGGAGCAGCGCGAGGACGGCGAGCGCTTCGCCGCCTGGGCGGCCAGGGCCTCCGAGGAGGCCCTCTCATGAGCGAGCGCGCCGCACCCTTCTACTGCCCCTACTGCGGGGACGAGGATCTGCGCCCCAGCGAGGAGGGCCACGGAGCCTGGGAGTGCCACGGCTGCAACCGCGCCTTCCAGGTGAAGTACCTCGGACTGCTGACCCGCGGCTTCCGCCCCAACGACACCGGGGGCGAGGCGATATGACCGCGACCCGCACCACCGGCCTCAAGGAGCTGGCCGAGCGCGCCGGGCGCGAACTGGAGGACGCCCCGGCGCTCACCATCGTCAGCTGGGCCGCCGAGACCTTCGGCGAGCGGTTCTGCGTCACCTCCTCCATGGAGGACGCGGTCGTCGCCCATCTCGCCGCCCGCGCCCGCCCCGGCGTCGACGTCGTCTTCCTGGACACCGGCTACCACTTCCCCGAGACCATCGGGACCAGGGACGCGGTCGAGGCCGTGATGGACGTCCGGCTGATCACGCTCACCCCCCTGCGCAGCGTGGCCGAGCAGGACGCCGAGCACGGCCCCCGGCTGCACGACCGCGACCCCGATCTGTGCTGCGCGCTGCGGAAGGTCAAGCCCCTGGAGGACGGGCTGGCCGGATACGACGCCTGGGCCACCGGTCTGCGCCGCGACGAGTCGCCGACCCGGGCCGGCACCCCGGTCGTCGGCTGGGACGAGCGCCGGCGGAAGGTCAAGGTCTCGCCGATCGCCCGCTGGACCCAGGACGACGTGGACGCCTATGTCGCCGAGCACGGTGTGCTCACCAACCCCCTGCTGATGGACGGCTACGCCTCGGTCGGCTGCGAGCCCTGCACCCGCCGGGTGCTGGCGGGCGAGGACGCCCGCGCCGGCCGCTGGGCCGGCCGGGGCAAGACGGAATGCGGGCTGCACGGATGACCGACGACCACCCCCACCCCCTTCAGAAGCAGGAGAACAATGTGACCGGGGCGACGATCTGGCTCACCGGGCTGCCGAGCTCGGGCAAGACCACCATCGCCTACGCGCTGGCGGAGCGGCTGAGCACCGAGGGCCTGCGCACCGAAGTGCTCGACGGCGACGAGATCCGCGAGTTCCTCTCCGCGGGCCTCGGTTTCACCCGCGAGGACCGGCACACCAATGTCCAGCGCATCGGCTTCGTCGCCGAGCTGCTGGCCTCGCACGGCGTCACCGTGCTCGTACCGGTGATCGCGCCGTACGCCGACAGCCGCGAGGCCGTCCGCAAGCGGCACGCCGCCGCGTCGACTCCGTATCTGGAGGTGCATGTCGCCACCCCCGTCGAGGTCTGCTCCGAGCGGGATGTGAAGGGGCTGTACGCCAAGCAGGCGGCCGGTGAGATCAGCGGGCTGACCGGGGTCGACGACCCCTACGAGGCTCCCGTCTCCCCCGATCTGCGGATCGAGTCCCAGCACCAGAGTGTCCAGGAGTCCGCGGCGGCGCTCCACGCGCTGCTCACCGAGAGGGGCGTCCTGTGACCGACGCACACGGCACCACGGCCGTCGCCGGGACGGCGGAGACGGACAGTCCGTACGCCCTCTCCCACCTGGACGCCCTGGAGTCCGAGGCGGTGCACATCTTCCGCGAGGTGGCGGGTGAGTTCGAGCGGCCGGTGATCCTCTTCTCCGGCGGCAAGGACTCCATCGTCATGCTCCATCTGGCGCTGAAGGCGTTCGCCCCCGCCGCGATCCCCTTCTCGCTGCTCCATGTGGACACCGGGCACAACTTCCCCGAGGTCCTGGAGTACCGCGACCGCACGGTCGCCCAGCACGGCCTCCGGCTCCATGTCGCCTCCGTACAGGAGTACATCGACGCCGGAACGCTCCGCGAGCGCCCCGACGGCACCCGCAATCCGCTCCAGACCGTGCCGCTGACCGAGAAGATCCAGACCGAGCGCTTCGACGCGGTCTTCGGCGGCGGCCGGCGGGACGAGGAGAAGGCGCGGGCCAAGGAGCGGGTCTTCTCGCTGCGGGACGAGTTCTCGCAGTGGGACCCCCGGCGGCAGCGGCCGGAGCTGTGGCAGCTCTACAACGGCCGCCACGCGCCCGGCGAGCATGTCCGGGTCTTCCCGCTCTCCAACTGGACCGAGCTGGATGTGTGGCAGTACATCGAGCGCGAGGGCATCGAACTGCCGGGGATCTACTTCGCCCATGAGCGCGAGGTGTTCCGGCGCGCGGGGATGTGGCTGACGGCGGGCGACTGGGGCGGCCCCAAGGAGTCCGAGCCGGTCGAGACCCGGCTGATCCGCTACCGCACGGTCGGCGACATGTCCTGCACCGGAGCGGTGGACTCCGACGCCACCACGCTCGACGCGGTGATCGCCGAGATCGCCGCGTCCCGTCTCACCGAGCGGGGTGCCACCCGCGCCGACGACAAGATGTCCGAGGCCGCGATGGAAGACCGCAAGCGCGAAGGGTACTTCTAAGCCATGACCACCGCCGCCGAGCGACTCTCGGCCACCACCCTGCTGCGCTTCGCGACCGCCGGATCCGTGGACGACGGCAAGTCGACCCTGGTCGGACGGCTGCTGCACGACTCCAAGTCGGTCCTCACCGACCAGCTGGAGGCCGTGGCCACCGCCTCGCTCTCCCGGGGCCAGGACACCCCCGACCTGGCGCTGCTCACCGACGGTCTGCGGGCCGAGCGGGAGCAGGGCATCACCATCGACGTGGCCTACCGCTACTTCGCCACCGCCCGCCGCCGCTTCATCCTCGCCGACACCCCCGGGCATGTGCAGTACACCCGCAACATGGTGACCGGCGCGTCCACGGCGGAGCTGGCGGTCGTCCTGGTCGACGCCCGCAACGGGGTCGTGGAGCAGACCCGCCGCCACGCGGCCGTCGCCGCCCTGCTGCGGGTGCCCCATGTGGTCCTCGCGGTCAACAAGATGGACCTCGTCGACTACGCCGAGCCCGTCTTCGCGAAGATCGCCGAGGAGTTCACCACCTACGCCAGGGAGCTGGGGGTGCCCGAGGTCGTGGCGATCCCGATCTCGGCGCTGGCCGGGGACAATGTCGTGGACCCGTCGGCGAACATGGACTGGTACGGCGGCCCCACCGTCCTCGAACACCTGGAGACGGTGCCCTCCAGCCACGATCTGACCGACTGCCACGCCCGGCTGCCGGTGCAGTACGTGATCCGGCCGCAGACCGCCGAGCACCCCGACTACCGGGGGTACGCGGGGCAGATCGCCGCGGGCGTCCTGCGGGTCGGCGAGCCGGTGACGGTGCTTCCCTCGGGCCGTACGTCGAAGATCGCCGGGATCGATCTGCTCGGCAGGCCGGTGGACATCGCCTGGGCCCCGCAGTCGGTGACGGTGCTGCTCGCGGACGACATCGACGTATCGCGCGGTGATCTGATCGTGCCGTCCGGCGACGCCCCGGCCACCACCCAGGACGTCGAGGCCACGGTCTGCCATGTCGCGGACCGCCCGCTGACGGTCGGGCAGCGGGTGCTGCTGAAGCACACCACCCGTACCGTCAAGGCGATCGTCAGGGAGATCCCCTCGCGGCTCACCCTCGACGATCTCTCCCGGCACCCGGAGCCGGGGCAGCTTGTCGCCAACGACATCGGCCAGGTGCGGGTGCGCACCGCGGAGCCGCTGGCGCTCGACGCGTACGCCGACTCACGGCGTACCGGCTCATTTCTGCTGATCGACCCGGCCGACGGCACCACGCTGGCGGCCGGCATGGCGGGCGACTCGTTCGCGAGCACCGCCGAGGCCGCACTGCCGGCCGAAGACGACGGGGAGTGGGACTTCTGATGACGACGACCGATGTGTTCGCCACCTTCGCGAAGGAAGGCGGACGGGTGGGCAGCGGGACGCTCGGCTCTGGATCCGGGGGGGTTTCGCGATGTGCGCGATGACCCGGAGGCACCACCCGTACCAGAAGCGAAGACCCAGACCAGTCGATATCCCGGCCGCGCCGCAGTCGCGCGAGAGCCGGGGCCAACGAGGGGAACATCTCCCGTGCCTGCCACACGTACCACCCTGCGCCGCGGCATCGCCGCCGCCGCCGCGCTCCCGCTGCTGATCGGCGCAGTCGCCTCCTGCGGCTACGGCTCCGAGTCGGACAAGAACGAGAAGACCGGGCCGGTCGCCAAGGGCGAGAAGCTCTCCTCGGACACGGTCAAGCTCGGCTACTTCCCGAATCTGACCCACGCCACCGCTCTCGTCGGTGAGCAGGAGGGCATCCTCCAGAAGGAGCTGGGCGGCACCCAGATCAAGTCCACCACCTTCAACGCCGGTCCCTCCGAGATCGAGGCGCTGAACGCGGGCTCGATCGACATCGGGTTCATCGGCCCCTCCCCGGCCATCAACGGCTTCACCAAGTCCAAGGGCACGAACCTCCGGATCGTCTCCGGCGCGGCGTCCGGCGGGGTGAAGCTGGTGGTGAACCCCAAGAAGATCAAGACCCTGGACGATCTCAAGGGCAAGAAGATCGCCACCCCGCAGGTCGGGAACACCCAGGACGTCGCCTTCCTCAACTGGATAGCCGAGAAGGGCTGGTCGACCGACGCCCAGAGCGGCAAGGGCGACGTCTCCGTCGTCCGCACCGACAACAAGATCACTCCGGACGCCTACAAGTCCGGCTCCATCGACGGCGCCTGGGTGCCGGAGCCGACCGCGTCCCGGCTGGTCAGCCAGGGTGCCAAGGTCCTCCTCGACGAGGCGACGCTGTGGCCGGACAAGAAGTTCGTGATCACGCACATCATCGTGTCGCAGAAGTTCCTCAAGGCTCACCCGGACGTGGTCGAGGCCGTGGTGCGCGGCTCGCTGAAGACCAATGACTGGATCAACGCCAACCCGGAGAAGGCCAAGGCGTCCGCCAACGCCAAGCTGAAGGCGCTCACCGGCAAAGAGCTGCCGGCCGAGATCCTCGACCCGGCGTGGAAGTCGATCCAGTTCACCGCCGACCCGCTGGCCACCACGCTGAAGACGCAGGCCGGCTACGCGGTGAAGGCGGGGCTGCTGAAGGAGCCCGACCTGAACGGCATCTACGACCTCACGGCGCTGAACAAGGTCCTCAAGGCCGACGCCAAGCCCGAGGTCTCCGACGCCGGTCTCGGCGCCAAGTAACCGCGCAGCCACGTTCCCCAGGAGGTGACGACCATGGCCACTCTCACCAAGGATCAGGCCGAGGACCGTACGACTGTTGGGCACTCCGCCCGTATCGAGCACGTCTCGAAGTCCTTCACGGGGCCCGCCGGGCGACAGCTCGTCCTGGACGACATCACTCTCGATGTCGCTCCGGGCGAGTTCGTCACCCTCCTGGGGGCCTCCGGCTGCGGAAAGTCCACCCTGCTCAATCTGGTGGCGGGCCTCGACGCGCCCACCGCCGGAACCATCACCACGCACGGCCGCCCGGCGCTGATGTTCCAGGAGCACGCGCTCTTCCCCTGGCTCACGGCGGGCAAGAACATCGAACTCGCGCTGCGGCTGCGCGGGGTCGCCAAGTCCGAGCGCCGCACCGAGGCCGAGCGGCTGCTCGAACTGGTGCGGCTGGGGGGCTCGTACGGCAAGCGGGTGCACGAGCTGTCCGGCGGTATGCGCCAGCGGGTGGCGCTCGCCCGGGCGATCGCCCAGGACAGTCAACTGCTGCTGATGGACGAGCCGTTCGCGGCGCTCGACGCCATCACCCGGGATGTGCTCCACGGCGAGCTGACCCGGATCTGGCGCGAGACACAGCTGTCGGTGCTGTTCGTGACGCACAACGTGCGCGAGGCGGTACGGCTCGCGGAGCGTGTGGTGCTGCTGTCGTCCCGGCCGGGCCGGATCGCCCGGGAGTGGACGGTCGGCATCGAGCACCCGCGCCGGATCGAGGACACCGCCGTGGCGGAGCTGTCCGTCGAGATAACTGAAGAACTGCGTGGGGAGATCCGCCGACATGGTCAGCACTGAGAAGACCGCCAGCGTCGCCAAGCCCGCCAAGACCTCCAAGTCCGACGATCTCGCCGGTCTGGAGGCGGGCCTCGACGCCCTGGACGCGGTGCAGTCCCACCGCACCCCGCTGGGGGAGGTGCTGGTCAAGAAGGTCCTCCCGCCGCTGATCGCGGTCGCCCTGGTGATCGTCGTCTGGCAGACGCTGGTCTGGGCGAAGGTCGCCGAGGAGGGCAGCCTGCCCGCGCCGTCCGCGGTGTGGGACAGCGTGTCCGCGATGTGGCTGAAGGGCACCCTGCTGGAAGTCGTGTGGACCAGCGTCTCGCGCGGTCTGCTGGGCTTTCTGCTGGCGCTGGCCATCGGCACCCCGCTGGGGCTGCTGGTCGCCCGGGTGAAGTTCGTCCGGGCGGCGATCGGGCCGATCCTCTCGGGTCTCCAGTCGCTGCCGTCGGTGGCCTGGGTGCCGCCCGCGGTGATCTGGCTCGGGCTGAACAACCAGATGATGTACGCGGTGATCCTGCTCGGCGCGGTGCCGTCGATCGCCAACGGGCTGGTCTCCGGCGTCGACCAGGTCCCGCCGCTGTTTCTGCGGGCGGGGCGCACCATGGGCGCGACCGGGCTCAGGGGCACCTGGCACATCGTCATGCCGGCGGCGCTGCCCGGTTATCTGGCGGGGCTCAAGCAGGGCTGGGCGTTCTCCTGGCGGTCGCTGATGGCCGCCGAGATCATCGCCTCCTCGCCCGATCTCGGCCTTGGGCTCGGCCAGTTGCTGGAGAACGGACGCAGTAATTCCGATATGCCGGGGGTGTTCATGGCGATTCTGCTGATCCTCATCGTCGGCATAGCCATCGATCTGCTCATCTTCAGTCCGCTGGAGCGGTCGGTGCTGCGAGGCCGGGGACTGCTGGTCAAGGGCTGAACGGCCCTCGGGCCGGCAGGGCCACAGGCCCGGCCGGCCGGTTCCGGCGGGATCCGCCTCCCCGGCCCGCCGGGACCGACCGGCCGACTCCACGATCACGTACTACTCCTTGAGTCCACGGCCTCACGACAGGAACAGAGTCCGACCATGCGCAGCCCCGTCCTTCTCGTCGTCGCCCACGGCAGCCGCGATCCCCGCCACGCGGCGACCGTTCACGCCCTGGTGCGCCGGGTCGGCGCGCTGCGGCCCGGGCTGCGGGTGGAGACTGCGTTCCTGGACTTCAACGCGCCGTCGGTGCCGCAGGTGCTGGAACGGCTGGCGGCGAGCGGCGAGGCCGGGGACGTGATCGCGCTGCCGCTGCTGCTGACCCGGGCCTTCCACGCCAAGTCCGACATCCCCGGTGTGCTGCGGGAGGCCTCGGCCCGGCTGCCGGAGCTGCGGATCCGGCAGGCGGAGGTGCTCGGGCCCTCGCCGCTGCTGCTGGCGGCGGTCGAGCGGCGACTGCGGGAGGCGGGGCTGCGGCCCCGCGACCGCCGCTCGACGGGGCTGGTTCTGGCCGCGGCGGGCTCCACAGACCCGGAGGCGATCGCAGCGATCGCAGACATGGCGCGGGAGCTGAGGCGCACCGGTTGGTGCTCCGTGCGTCCTGCGTTCGCCTCCGCCTCACTTCCGCGCACCGAGGACTCGGTGCGCGCCCTGCGGGACGAGGGCTGCGCGCGGGTGGCGGTGGCGCCGTATGTCATCGCCCCCGGCCGGCTTCCGGACCGGATCGCCGAGGGGGCCCGGGAGGCGGATGTCCTGGCGGGGGTGCTGGGCCCTTCGCCCGAGCTGGCGCGGCTGCTGCTGCACCGCTACGACAGTGCGCCATCGGTTCTGACGGCCCCGGCGCGGACGCTGCGGTCGGCCGTCCCCGCCTGAGGTTCCCGGGGGTGGCGACACGCACGCCGTCTCGGCCTGCCGGTGACAAGACCGTGGCTCTACCGTGACGGGTACGGAGCGCGTTCGGCGCACCATCGAGGCGAGGAGGCCGACATGTCGTTCCACTACCACAAGCGGATCACAGTGATCCCCAAGGTGCTGCATCTGAACATCAGCTCACGCGGCTGGTCCTGGACGCTCGGCAGCCGCCACGCCCACATCACCCGCGACCGGCACGGCCGCCGCACCACCGCGGTCCGGCTGCCCGGCGGCTTCAGCTGGCGCAGGCATTCGCACCGCCGCTGATCGGGGGTCGGTCTCCGTGCCCCGTGGGGGGAGGGCACGGAGACCGGGCTGCGGGACTACGGGACTACGGGACTACGGGACCAGCTTGAGCAGCTTGTTGGGGGTGCCCGCGGTGGGGTTGACGACCTTGCCGGAGGTGGCTCCGCCGGTCAGGGCCTGGGCGATCTGGGCCGGGGTGGCGTTCGGGCGGGCCGCGAGATGGACCGCCGCCGCGCCGACGACATGCGGGGTGGCCATGGAGGTGCCGGAGATCGTCCTGGTGCCGGTGTCGCTGGTGTGCCAGGCGGAGGTGATGTCCGAGCCGGGGGCGTAGAGATCGACGGACCGGCCGAAGTTGGAGAACGACGACTGCGCGTCGGTCCTGGTGGTGGAGGCCACCGTGATCGCCTCGGGGACGCGGGCGGGTGAGACCCGGCCGGCGTCGGAGGACTCGTTGCCCGCCGCGACGCCGAAGGTGACTCCGGAGGCGATCGCCCGGCGGACGGCCGCGTCGAGGGCGACGTCGGCGCCGCCGCCGAGGCTCATATTGGCGACCGAGGGGCCCTTGCGGTTCTTGGCGACCCAGTCGATGCCCGCGACGACCTGCTCGGTGGTGCCGGAGCCCCGGTTGTCGAGGACCCGGACGGCGACGATCTTCGCCTTCTTGGCGACCCCGTGGCTCACTCCGGCGATGGTGCCCGCGACATGGGTGCCGTGGCCGTTGCCGTCCTGGGCGATGTTGTCGTTGTCGATCGCGTCGAAGCCGTGGCTCGCGCGGCCCTGGAAGTCCCGGTGGGTGACGCGGACCCCGGTGTCCAGCACATAGGCGGTCACCCCCGCGCCCGCGGTGTCGGGGTACTTGTACGCGCGGTCGCCCGCGGTGGCGGTCTGGTCGATCCGGTCCAGCCCCCAGGACGGCGGGTTGGTCTGGGTCGCGTTGATGGAGAAGGTCTTGTTCTGGACGACCTTGGAGACGGCGGGGTCGGCGGCGAGCCGCTTGGCCTCGGTCTCGGTGAGGCCGGTCGCGGAGAAGCCGTTGACGGAGGAGTCGTAGGCGCGGCGCAGCTTGCCGCCGTACTCCTGGGCCAGGTCGCGCTTGTCGGCCTTCTCGTCGAGCAGCACGATGTAGCTGCCGCTGACCGCGCCTTCGGCGTTCACGCCGTGGACGGTTCCCTCCGGGGGCGTCGCGGCCCCGGCGTTGGCGGCGGTGAGCGCGGTGCCGCCGACGAGCGCGGCGACGGCGGCTATGCCCGCGGTCAGCTTGACACGGCTCGGGCGTCGGTGAGTTGCCATGAGGTTGAGGGCTCCTCGTCAGGGGTGGGGGGATGGAGCCGCCGACCTGGAAGATCCTTCCGGCGGCTGGCTCGAACCCTCACCCATTGACGCGCTCAGATCAAGTGACTCCCTGCGGCTGTGACTTTTGCAACAAGGTTATGTAATGAAAAGTCAGCCATGGCCGAACAGATCGGACACCCGGCCCCTCAACGGCCCTGCCCCCGACACCGCTTCGCCCCGGACCGCCGGGTGAACGGCGGGTCCGGGGCGGGCGGAAGGGCTCACTCAGGCGGTACGCGGGGGGATTTCGGCCTCGATCAGATCGGCCGCGGCCCGGGTGCCGCCCTCCCCCGCCATCTGTTCGCGGATCTCGGCGAGCCGGCGCGCCACCTCGGGGTCGGAGGTCAGGGCGAGCACCGCCTCACGCAGCTCCTCGGCCGTGGCGGTCGCGGAGTCCAGCCGGCGCGCCACCCCGAGCCCGACGAGCATGTCCGCGTTGCCGAACTGGTCCACCGCCTGGGGGACGGCCACCATCGGGGTCCCGGTGGAGAGCCCCTCCTGGCTGCCGCCCGCGCCCGCGTGGGTGATGAAGGCGTCCGCCTCCCGCAGGATCGCCAGTTGGGGAACCCAGTGGCTGACCTCGACGGAGGCGGGGACGGGGCCCAGTTCCGCCTCGGACACATGACGGCCGATCTGGAGCACGGTGTGCCAGCCCGGCAGCTCGCCGAAGGCCTTGACGCACTCCCGGTAGAACGCGGGCTGCTTGGTGAACGACGAGCCCAGGGAGACCAGCAGCACCTTCTCGGCGCCCGCCGGGCGCTTCCACGCCCCCTGATCGCCCCGGTCGCCCTGGCACGCGCCGACGAAGGTGTGGACGGACTCGTCCACCCGGTCGGGGTTCGGCTGGAGCGCCTTGGGAATCAGCACGATCGACCGCCGGGGCCGGCTCACCAGCCGGTCCGGGTCCACGCCTTCGAGTCCGTTCTCCGCGAGCCACGCCCGGAAGCGGGCGTAGTAGGCCTTGCCCCGCTCCGAGGCCTTCAGCTCCGCGTACATCGGCTCGGCGACTTCCTCCTCGTACCCCTCCCAGGCGACCAGGTTGGGCGAGAGGGAGACGGCCGGGACCCCCCAGCGGTGGGCGAGCAGCAGTGCCGGGTAGGCGGTGATGTCATGGATGACGAGATCCGGCTCGTCGCCCTCGAACGCGGCGGCCAGCTGGGGCAGCACATGGATGCCGTCCCGCAGGAAGGGCTCGATGTTGTCGATCAGTTCGGTGCCCCAGGCCTCCGGGTCCTCCTCGGTGGGAAGCGTCGAGTCGTAGATGACGGGGGTCGCGCCGGTGGCCGCGATCCGCTCGGCGAAGGAGGCGGGGATCGCGTAGCTGACCCGGTGTCCGCGCGCGACCAGCTCGCGCACGACCTCCAGGCTGGGGTTCACATGCCCCGGGGCGGCGATGGAGAACATGGCGATGTGGGAGCGCGGTGCTGTGGTCATGAGCGAGACTCTAGGCGAGACGATACGTATCGTGCAAGTTATTTTTGTGAGTGGCCGGCCCGGTCAGCGCTGATAGCGGGCGAGGACCAGATTCCCGTCCTTCACGAGTCTCTTCTCCAGCTCCTCCCGGTCGATCGCGCCGCTGTAGTACTCCTGGTAAGCGGGGGTCGCCACCTTGTCCTTCCACTCGGGGTACCCGCGCACCGACTGCGCGGGCGCGGGCTCAAGGCCCCGGGCGAGCGCCGTGCCGATGGCCCAGCCGTGCTCCGCCACCCGGAGGGAGGGGTCGGCGAGGGCCTTCTCACCGGTCGGGAGCATCCAGTCGCCCTTCGCGAGCCGCACCGTATTGGCGGGCCGGAGCAGGAAGTCGATGAAGGCGGCGGCCTCCTTCTTGTACGGGCTGTCCCGGGCGATCGACAGGGTCTGGGGGCTCACCCCCTGGACCGCTCCCCCGGGCCCGGCGGGCGCGGGCAGCACCATCCACTCGAAGCCCTCGGGGGCCTGGCTCACCACCTGCTGACGGTAGGAGAAACCGAGCGGGACCATCGCGTACTTGCCGCCGAAGAGACCGGGCAGCGCGTCCGAGCCGCCCGCGCCCAGGGTGCTGGGAGAGGCGGTGCGATCGGTGTTGACCTGGTCGTGGATGGTCCCGGGCACCACCGCGTCGCCCTCGGTGAAACGGATCGTCACCTTGCCGTCACCGCCCCGGTGGAACAGTCGGCCGCCGGCCGAGAGCCCGAGGTTGAGGGTGGCGGAGACCGGTTCGCGCAGCGGCCAGGCGACCGCGTACCTCCCCTTGCCCATGGCGGCCGTCAGCACCTTGGCGACCTCGCGGAACTCCTCCCAGCTCCAGGGGTGCTCCGGGGTCGGCACCCGGACGCCCGAGGACTCGATGATCCCCTTCTCGGCGATCAGCACCCGGGGCTCCTGGAGGAAGGGGACTCCGTAGACGCCCTCGCCGAAGGTGACCGTCTCCCAGCTCCGCCGGGGGATGTCGGAGGTGAGCCGCTCGGAGAGCAGTCCGCGCAGATCGGCGAGGTGACCGCCGTGGGCGAAGTCGGCGAGATCGTCGGAGGCGTCATGGATGACGTCGGGGGCCTCGCCGCCCTCGAAGGAGGTCAGCAGCTGGTCGTGGACGCTGTCCCAGCTGCCCTGGACATACTCCACCCGAATGTCGGGATGGCTCGCGTTCCACTCCCGCACCAGCTCCTTGTTGGCGTCGACGGACTCCTTCTGCCAGGCCAGCGACTGGAAGCGGAGGCGGATCCGGCCGTCGGAGCCGTCCGGGGCGGCTGCCGTGCAGCCGGTCAGCAGCAGGGCCAGCGCGGCGGCGACCGCCGCCGCCGTACGGGCGGGACGCGGGAACCGAGAAAGCGGGGTCGGGGCCGGGGCCGGGGTCATCAGGCCTTCACCGCCCCCTCCGCCATGCCGCCGGTGATCCGCTTCTGGATGACGGCGAAGATGACGAGCGAGGGAATCGTCGCCAGGAACGCGGCGGCGGCGAGCGGACCCAGATCGGCCACACCCTCCGCGCCGAGGAAGTGGGTGAGGACGACCGGCAAGGTCTGTTTCTCCGGGGTCTTGAGGAGGACGAGGGCGAAGAAGAACTCGTTCCACGCGGTGATGAAGGCGAAGAGCGCCGTGGCCGCCGCGCCCGGCGCGATCAGCGGGGCGACGACCGAGAACAGGACCCGCGCGCGGCCCGCGCCGTCGACGGCCGCGGCCTCCTCCAGTTCGCGCGGCACCGCCCGGACGAAACCGACGAGCATCCAGATCGCGAAGGGCAGCGCCCAGACGACGTACACCATGATCAGCCCCGACAGGGTGTTGATCAGCCGCAGATTCCGCAGGATCAGAAAGAGCGGAATGATCACCAGAACGAAGGGGAACGCCTGGCTCACCACCACCCAGCCGGTGGCCGCCGTGGAGAGCCGGGTGCGGTGGCGGGCCAGCGCGTAGGCGACCGGGGTGGCGATCACCACACAGATCAGCGCGGCGGAGACGGCGACGAGCAGGCTGTTGGCCGCTGCCTGGAGCAGGGGCTGCTCCGCGAAGGCCTGGCGGAAGTTGGCGAAGGTCGGATCCCGGGGGATCCAGGAGGGATGGAGCGAGCCCAGCTCGCGGGCCGGTTTGACCGCGGTGGAGAGCAGCCAGACGAAGGGGAAGGCGAGGAAGACGAGATAGCCCAGCAGGGCCAGATACTGTCCGGCCCGCCCGGCGCGAGCGGCCCGTCCGGCGCGGATCACTGGTCGTCGCCTCCTCCGAGCCGCCCCACGAGATAGAGGGCGAGCAGCACCGAGATGACCGCGACCATCACACAGCTCATGGCGGCGGCGTAGCCGAACTGTCCGTACCGGAAGGCCTCCTCGTACGCGAAGAGCATCGGCAGCCGGGTCCGGCCGCCGGGTCCGCCCGCGGTGAGGACGTACACCAGGGCGAACGCGTTGACGTTCCAGATGAAATTGAGCGCGGTGATCGCGAGGGCCACGGGGCGCAGGGCGGGCCAGGTGACCGTGCGGAATCTGCGCCAGGCTCCCGCGCCGTCGAGGGCGGCGGCCTCGTGGAGTTCGCGCCGGGTGTTCTGGAGGCCCGCCAGCAGGGCGACGGTGGTCTGGGGCATCCCGGCCCAGACTCCGACGACGATCACGGCGGGCAGCGCGGTGGCGAGCCCGGTCAGCCAGTCGCGCCCGTCGCCGAGGCCGAGGTCGCGGATGGTCTCGTTGAGGATTCCGGCGTCGGCGTTGTAGACCAGCCGCCACATGATGCCGACGACCACCTCGGGCATGGCCCAGGGGATGATCGCGAGGGCCCGGGCGAACCGGCGGAATCGCAGCTCCTGGTTGAGGAGGAGGGCGAGGCCGAGGGCGAGGAGGAATTGCGGGACGGTGACGCCGACGGCCCAGAGAAGGCCGATGCCGAAGGAGTCCCAGAAGAGGGTGTCGTGGAGGAGATCCCGGAAGTTGAGGGTCCCGATCCACTGGGTGGGGGTGGTGCGGCCGGCCTGGGAGTCGGTGAAGGCGAGCGAGATTCCGTAGAGCAGCGGGCCGACGCTGAGCACCAGGATCGGGATCAGGGCGGGGAGCACGAGGAACCAGGCCCCGTGGTCCAGGATCTTCCCCCGCGGCCGGCCGCCGGTGCGGCGCGGGCGCGCCGGGGGGCGCTCTCCGGGCTCCCCGGGGTCTCCGGGCTTTCGTGGCTCTCCGGGCTCTCTCGATGGGGGTGCCGTGCTCACGGATGTCACGTAATGGACTCCTTTGGGCAGCTTTCTCCCAGTCTGACCTGAGGGCGGCCCCCGTCATCGTGCTGACGGGCCGTGGGCTCGTCAAGGAGGCCTACGGGCGGATGCGAGACTTTGGCGGATTCGAACGGGTGAGAGCGGGAGAGGCACGGCGATGGACGAGGCACGGGCGCGTGAGGTGCTGGAGGCGGCCGGAGTGTCCGCCGGGGCGGCGCTGCTGGCCCTGGGCGAGAACGCGGTGTTCGACGCGGGCGATGTGGTGGTGAAGGTCGGCCGCTCCGCCGAGCTGCTGGCGCGGGCCGAGCGCGAGGTGGCGATCGGGCTCTGGCTGGAAGAGGCGGGCGTCCCGGCGGTGCGGCCCGCGCGGGATGCGGCGAGGCTGGCCGACGGCCATCCGGTGACCTACTGGCACCGGCTGCCGGACGCGGTCCGGCCCGCCGGGCCGGGGGATCTGGCGGAGCTGCTGCGGCTGGTGCACGCGCTGCCCGCGCCGGGGTTCGAGCTGCCCCGGCGGGAGCTGCTGGGCGGGGTGGAGCGCTGGCTGCGGCTGGCGGGGGACGCGATCGACCCGGCGGACGCGGAGTTTCTCCGGGCCCGCCGCGACGGTTTCGCCGACGCGGCGGCGGCGCTCACGCCCCGGCTGACGCCCGGGCCGATCCACGGGGACGCGCTGCCGCGCAATGTCCATGTGGGTCCGGCGGGTCCGGTGCTGGTGGATCTGGAGACCTTCTCCGCCGATCTGCGGGAGCACGATCTGGTGGTGATGGCGCTCTCCCGCGACCGGTACGGGCTCGGGGCGGAGGCGTACGAGGAGTTCACCGAGGCCTATGGCTGGGACGTCCGGGAGTGGGCGGGGTGCGCGGTGCTGCGGGGGGCCAGGGAGACGGCGAGCTGTGCCTGGGTGGCGCAGCACGCGGTGTCGAACCCCCGGGCCCGCGAGGAGTTCTCCCGGCGGGTGCGCTCCCTGCGCGAGAACCGGCCCGAGGTCCGCTGGCACCCGTTCTGACCGGGACGACCAGGACGACCGGGCGGCCGGGGGCCTTCGGGGCGGCCCGGGGGCCGGGGCTCAGGCCCCGGCCGGCGCGGGGGTCTTCATCGGCCAGGAGGCGTCCACGACCGCTTCGGTGTCGCCCTTGCGGCGCAGGAAGGCCTGGAAGTCGACCGCCCACTGTGCGTACCACTGGATCTGACGGTCATGCAGCTCGGCGGGGGCCAGGGCCGCGACCGAGGGGTGGCGCTCGGCCACCGCGCGCGCCACGCGCACCGCCGCCACCGCGTCCGAGGTCGCGTCGTGGGCGGCCTCCAGCGCGACGCCGTACTCCGCGCAGACCGCCTCCAGATTGCGCTTGCCCTTGCGGTAGCGGTCGACGGCCCGGTCGATCGTGTAGGGGTCGAGCACGGGGCCGATCGGGCGGCCTTCGAGCCGCTCGGAGAGCGAGGGGAGCCCGTGGCGGCGCAGCTCCGCCGTGAGCAGTGTCAGATCGAAGGCCGCGTTGTACGCGACGACCGGGACGCCGTTTCGCCAGTGGCCGGTCAGCTCCTCCGCTATCTCGTCGGCGACTTCGCGGGCGGGGCGGCCCTCGGCCGCCGCCCGCTCATTGCTGATGCCGTGGATCGCGGAGGCCTGCTCGGGGATGCGGATCCCCGGGTCGGCCAGCCAGACGCGGCTGTCCGCGGGCTCTCCCGCCCGCACATGGACGACGGCGGCCGTGACGATCCGGGCCTCCTGCGGATCGGTGCCGGTCGTCTCCAGGTCGAAGCCGACCAGCGGTTCCCCGTGCCAAGCCATCGTGCGGTCCTCCTCCACGGGGCCTTCCCCCGTCTCGGGTATCACCCTCCCACGGGCCACTGACAGCCCCGGCCCCGCGTCCCGCCGAAGACGCCCGCCAGCCCGGTCCGACGGCCCGTCGGGCCCGGTGTCAGGAGACCGGCCGGGAGTCGGCCCACTCCGATTCGAACTCCTCGCGGTAGGTCTGGAAGAGCCCGTGCTCCCCCTCCTGCCCGGCGCGGACCACCGAGCGCCCGCCCCCGCGCAGCACCAGCACCGGGGCCTCCATGCCCCGGGCCTTGCGCAGATAGGTCTGTACGACCGCCAGGCCGTCGGGCCCGTCGCCGTCGACGAGATAGGCGGTGAAGCGGGGCGTCTCGTCGAAGACCTGGATCTCGAAGGCCCCCGGGTCCCGCAGCCGCGCCCGCACCCGGCGCATATGGAGGATGTTCATCTCCACGGTGCGGCTCAGCTCGCCCTTCCTGATGCCGAGTTCCCGCTCGCGCCGTTTGACCGAGCTGCTCGCCGGGTTGAGGAAGAGCAGCCGGATCCGGCAGCCCGACTCGGCGAGCCGGACCAGCCGGCGGCCGGAGAAGTTCTGCACCAGGAGATTCAGGCCTATGCCGATCGCGTCGAGGCGGCGGGCGCCCCCGAAGAGATCCTCGGCGGGTAGCTGGCGCTGGAGCCGGACCCGGTCGGGGTGGACCGAGACGACGTCGGCGTACCGGTCGCCGACGAGGTCCTCCACCGCGTCGACCGGGAGCCGGTCGGCGGAGGGGACCCCGGCGCCGCTGCCGAGTATGTCGAGGAGCCGGGCGGAGGCCCGCTCGGCCTGGGCGAGGACGGCCTCGTTCAGCGCCCGGTTGCGGGAGACCACATTGCGGGTGACCTCCAGCTCGTCCAGTGCCAGTTCCACATCGCGCCGGTCGTCGAAGTACGGTGCGAAGCACGGCCAGTGCTGCACCATCAGCTCGCGCAGCTGGGGCAGGGTGAGGAAGGAGAGGACATTGTCGTCGGCGGGGTCGAGCAGATACCCCTTGCGGCGGGAGACCTCCCGCACCGCGACCGCCCGCTGCACCCACTCCTGGCCCGCCGGGCCCGCCGCGGCCACCACCCAGTCGTCGCCGTGGACCGGCTCGTAGATCGGCCGGAGCACCGCGGCGACCACCGCGCGCAGCCTCTGTTCGACCAGATTGAGCCAGATGTAGGCGCGCCCGGCCCGCTGGGCGCGGGTGCGCACCTCGCTCCAGGCCTCCGCGCCCCAGTCCAGCTCCGCCCCGATCTCCATCGGTCTGGCGAGCGAGACCGCACCGGGCGGGATGTCGCCGGTGTCCCCCTCGTGACCTGTGTCACCGGGGGGCAGCTCCAGACCTCCCGAGCTCACCCGCGCACCGCCTTCCCGTCCCCCACCCAACGATCAAGGAAGACTACTCCGCATGCGGGACGCGGTGCAGCCGGATCGACACGCTCCTTTCCCAACTCCCTTTATCCGCCGATACGTTCCTGCGGGCGAGATCCCCCGGAGTGAGCCGATTCATAGCGGTACGGTCCGGGCCGCCTTCCGAGGGGGGACGGAAGGAACCCGATGTTGACCGCGTCGTCCCCGGCCTCAGGGCGGCCCGCCAGCGATACTTTCACCAGGATCCGGACGTTGTGTCCCTCTACACCCGGATCGGAAGGGTAAGAGTTCTTCCATGCAGGTCTGGCCGGGACGGGCATACCCCCTCGGCGCCTCCTACGACGGCGCCGGAACCAACTTCGCGGTGTTCTCCGAGGCAGCCCACCGCATCGAACTGTGTCTGCTGCACGACGACGGCTCGCAGACGGCGGTGGAACTGCGCGAGACCGACGCTTTTGTCCGGCACGCGTATCTGCCGGGTGTGATGCCGGGTCAGCGGTACGGATTCCGGGTCCACGGCCCGTACGCGCCGGAGCGCGGGCAGCGCTGCAACTCCGCCAAACTCCTCCTGGACCCGTACGCCCGCGCGATAAGCGGAGAAATCAACTGGGACGAGTCGGTCTACGGTTATCACTTCGGCCGGCCCGACTCCCGCAATGACCTGGACTCGGCCCCGCACACCATGGCCTCGGTGGTGGTCAACCCGTACTTCGACTGGGGCGACGACCGGTCCCCCCGCACGGACTACCACCGCACGGTGATCTACGAGGCCCATGTGAAGGGTCTGACGATGCTCCATCCGGAGCTGCCCGAGGAGCTGCGCGGGACCTACGCCGGGCTCGCCCATCCGGCGGTGATCTCGCATCTGACCGAGCTGGGCGTCACCACGCTGGAGCTGATGCCGGTCCATCAGTTCGTCCACGACCACCGGCTGGTGGACGCGGGGCTGAGCAACTACTGGGGGTACAACACCATCGGGTTCTTCGCCCCGCACAACGCCTACGCCTCCTGGGGCGAGCGGGGCGAACAGGTGCTGGAGTTCAAGCACGCGGTCCGGGCGCTGCACCAGGCGGGGATCGAGGTCATCCTCGACGTCGTCTACAACCACACGGCCGAGGGCAGCCATCTGGGCCCGACGCTCTCCTTCCGGGGCCTGGACAACGCCTCGTACTACCGGCTGGCCGAGGACCGCAGGCACTACACCGACACCACCGGCACCGGGAACTCGCTGCTGATGCGGAGCCCGCACGTACTCCAGATGATCATGGATTCGCTGCGGTACTGGGTGACCGAGATGCATGTGGACGGCTTCCGCTTCGATCTGGCGGCGACCCTGGCCCGGCAGTTCCACGAGGTGGACCGGCTGTCCTCGTTCTTCGATCTGGTGCAGCAGGATCCGGTGGTGAGCCGGGTGAAGCTGATCGCCGAGCCCTGGGACGTGGGCGAGGGCGGCTACCAGGTGGGGAAGTTCCCGCCGCTGTGGACCGAGTGGAACGGCAAGTACCGGGACACCGTGCGCGATCTGTGGCGCGGCCGGCCGCGCACCCTCGCGGAGTTCGCCTCCCGGCTGACCGGCTCGTCCGACCTCTACCAGGACGACGGGCGGCGACCGCTGGCCTCGATCAACTTCGTGACCTGCCACGACGGATTCACCCTCCACGACCTGGTCTCCTACGAGGAGAAGCACAACGAGGCCAACGGGGAGGGGAATCGGGACGGCGAGAGCGACAACCGCTCCTGGAACTGCGGGGCGGAGGGCGAGAGCGAGGACCCCGAGGTGCTGGAGGTGCGCGGCCGTCAGATGCGGAACTTCATCGCGACGCTGATGCTCTCGCAGGGGGTGCCGATGCTCAGCCACGGCGACGAGTTCGGGCGCACCCAGCGCGGCAACAACAACGCCTACTGCCAGGACGGCGAACTCTCCTGGGTGAAGTGGCCCGAGCCGGGCTCCGGGGCGGAGGGGACACTGCTGGAGTTCACCCGGACGATGGTGTGGCTCCGGCGCGACCACCCGGTCTTCCGCCGTCGGCGGTTCTTCCACGGCCGCCCGGTGGCGGGGGCCCAGGACGAGCTGACCGACATCGCCTGGTTCACCCCCGAGGGCCGTCAGATGACCCAGCGGAACTGGCAGTCCGCGCAGGCCAGGGCGCTTTCGGTCTTCCTCAACGGGAACGCGATCTCGGAGCCGGGCCCCCGGGGGGAACGGATCCGCGACGATTCCTTCCTGCTGATGTTCAACGCGGGCCCGGAGGATCTCGACTTCGCCGTGCCGGTCCACCACGGCCGGCAGTGGCAGGTGGTGGTGGACACCGCCCGCCCCGAGGGGGTGCCGCCCGGCGGCGGGGCGAAGGTCGCGGCCGGGGAGCGGGTGTGGCTGGTGGGGCGGAGTCTGGTGGTGCTGCGCAGACCGGCCTGACCCGCCCGACCGGCCCGACCCGCCTCGGGGGCGGCTGTGGGCCGATCGGCGCACACCCGCCGCCGGCCCGGTGACAGACCGGTCCGCCGGGCGGGTACGTACGCGGGCATGAAGCCCACCGCCACCTACCGGCTCCAGCTCCAGCCCCGCTTCCCCTTCTCGGCGGCCGCCGAGGCCGTGCCGTACCTCGCCGGGCTCGGCGTCTCGCATCTGCATCTCTCCCCCGTGCTGGAGGCGGTCCCGGGCTCGGCGCACGGCTACGACGTCACCGATCCCACCCGGGTACGGGAGGAGCTGGGCGGCGAGGCGGGCCTCCGCGCGCTCGCCCGGACCGCCCGCGACCACGGTCTGGGGCTGGTCCTGGACATCGTGCCCAACCACATGGCCGCCGTCCCCCGCCACAACCGCGCCCTGTGGGACGTCCTCCGGCATGGCCCCGGATCGCCGTACGCCCGCTGGTTCGACATCGACTGGGAGGCGGGCGGCGGCCGGGTGCTGCTGCCGGTGCTCGGCGGCCGGCTCGGCGAGGAGACCGCCGCGATGCGCGTCGAGTCGGGCGTGCTCCACTACGGCGAGCACCGCTTCCCGCTCCGGGGGACGACCGCCGCGCTGCCGCTGCCGGAACTCCTGGACGCCCAGTGGTACCGGCTCGGCTGGTGGCGGCTCGCCCGGACCGAGCTGGCCTACCGCCGCTTCTTCACCGTGTCGGAGCTGATCGGGGTGCGCGTGGAGGACCCGGAGGTCTTCGAGGCCACCCACGCCAAGATCGTGGAACTGGTCCGGGACAAAGTCGTGGAGGGAGTGCGGATCGACCACCCCGACGGGCTCGCCGATCCGGAGGAGTATCTGCGGCGGCTGGACACCGCGCTCGGACCCGGCTGCTGGACCGTGGTGGAGAAGATCCTCACCGGCGAGGAGCGGCTGCCCCCCGGCTGGCCGGTGGCAGGCACCACCGGATACGACACACTGCGCCGCGTCGACGGCCTCTTCACCGACCCCGCGGGCTGCCGCGAACTGCTCCGCCGCTACCGCGCGTTCTCCGGGGCCGCCGACGACCGGGGCGGCCACTGGGAGGCGACCGTCCGCCGGGCCGCCCACCGTGTGATCACCCATGAGCTGGCCGCCGAGGTCACCGCGCTGACCCGGCTCGCCGAACGGGTCTGCGCCGGTGACCCCCGGCTGCGCGACCACGCCCCCTGGGCGCTGCGGACCGCGATCCGCGAGCTGCTGCTCCGGGTGCCGGTCTACCGGCCGTACCGGACCGGGGCGGAGGAGATCCTCACCCCCGGCGCGGCGACCGCCGCCAAGGCCGCCTTCCCCGTCCCCGACGAGGCCTCGGCGGTCGGCGTCGTACGGGATCTGGCGCTCGGACGGCTCGGCGAGAGCCCCTCAAGGGACGCCTTCCGCGCGCGGTTCGCGCAGACCGCGTCCGCGCTGCGCGCCAAGTCCGTGGAGGACACCGCCTTCTACCGCCATACGCCGCTGATCTGCGCCAATGAGGTCGGCGGTGATCCCGGCCGGCCCTTCGTCGAGCCGGAGGAGTTCCACGCGTACGCCGAACGGCTGGCACGCGACTGGCCCGCCACCGGCACAGCGCTGACCACGCACGACACCAAGCACAGCGCGGATGTACGGGCGAGGATCGCCGTGCTGTCCGAATGCCCGGAGCGATGGGCCGCCTTCCTCGCCGACGTCACCGGGGAGACGGCGGATCGCGCGGGCGGGAGCGCGCCCGACCGGGGGCTGGCGTGGACGGCCTGGCAGACGGCGATCGGCTTCGGCCTCAGTCCCGACTCCGGCCCCGGTTCCGGCCCCGGTTCCGGCCCCGGTTCCGGTCGCGGTGAGCGGCTGGGGCGCGCGCTGCTCAAGGGCGCTCGGGAGGCGGCCCTGCACACCACCTGGACCGAGCCCGACCAGGAGTACGAGAGCGCTCTCGCCGCCTTCGTCGCGGCCGGGCCCGCCGGGGAGCCGCCGGACTCGGCGCTGCGCCTCGCGCGCGCACTGGAGCCGTACGGGAGGGCGAACGCGCTGGGCGCGGCGCTGCTCCAGCTCGCGATGCCGGGGGTGCCGGACCTCTACCAGGGCACCGAGCGGGACTGGCGCGCCCTGGTGGACCCGGACAACCGCGAGCCGTTCGAACAGGGCACGCCGGACGAGAAGACGGCGCTGACGCGGGCGGCGCTGCGGCTGCGCCGGGAGCGGCCGGGAGTGTTCGGCGCTTCGGGGAGTTATACACCGCTGCGCGCGGACGGCCCGGCCGCCGCGCACTGTGTGGCCTTCTGCCGCACCGGCGAGGTGGTCGCGGCGGTCACCCGGCTCTCGCTCGGTCTGGAGCGCGCGGGCGGCTGGCGGGAGACGGAGCTGACGCTGCCCGAGGGCCGGTGGGACGATCTCCTGCTGGACGGGAGGGAGTTGACGGGCGGGGCGCCGGTGCGGCTGGCGGAGCTGTTCGCGGACCGTCCGGTGGCGCTGCTGAGCCGCCGGGGCCCGGCGGTCAGGGGGCGGTGAGCCGGAAGCTCATCCGGCCGAAGCCGACCATGTCGCCGTCCTGGACCACGACCGAGCCCGCCACCCGCCGCCCGTTGACGGTGGTGCCATTGGTGGAACCGAGATCGCGGAGGACCCATACGCCGCCGCGCAGGGCGAGTTCGGCATGGGCCCGGGAGACCGTGTCATGGCTGAGCCGCAGGCCGTTGCCCGGGTCGCGGCCGATCCGCAGCGCGAACGGGCCGGTCTCGGGCAGCAGCAGCGGCGGCAGCTTCTCCGTCTGCCAGGCCCTGCGCAGCCGTACGAAGAACGCGGACGCCCCGCCGACCGCGCCGACCATCCGCTGGGCGACGCCCTCCGGCCGGGCGCGGACGCCGAGATCGGCGGTGAGCACCCGCAACTCCTCGGGACGGCTGGCGACGAGGGCCAGTTCCATCCGGCGCATGAAGGTGTCGTGCGAGAGCTTGCCGTCGGCCGCGCCCTCCCTGAGCACACCGACCACCCGGTCCCGCTCTGCGTCGGAGAGCCTGACGGCCGGAGCGGAGTACGTGGGGAACTCAAACGACGACGTCACCCGGTGATTGTCCGCCCCACGGGCGCGCGCTGTCCAGAATCGGGGCGGTTCCGGCCTCTTCGACACCTTGGCTGACCTGCACGGAAGCACCAGTTCCGGCCAGTTGGAAAAGAGTGGGTGAGCGCGCCGCGATCGTGTACAGTCCTCGCAACGCCAACAGACAGACGGAGAGGAGGCGAGTGCCGTGTTCATCCCATCGTTCCCGCGCTCCCGCCCCGTCCGCCCGGCGTTCGCAGTCTGACCGGGAGCGCACCACCGCTTCTTCGGAGGACTTCTCCCATGACCGATCTGGTCATTCGCGCGCTCGACGAGAGCGACGCCCAGCTGTTTGACGCCCTGCCCGATCCCCTCGGTGTCGGCCGTGCCCTCGCCCATGTCGTCCACCGGCCCGAGTGGAAGCGCGTCGCCCTGCGCGACGGCCGCGTCGTCGCCCGGGCCGCCTGGTGGGGCCGCCCCGGCGACTCCGAGCCCTTCAGCCTCAACTGGTTCGATGTCGCCGAGGGCGAGGAGGAGGCGGGCGCGGAGCTGCTGCGCACCGCCCCGTACCGCGTCGAGTACCAGCTGATCCTGCCCAGGAACTGGCGCGAGGACCCCGAGGCGCACGCCGCGGGGCAGGCCCGGCTGCGGGCCGCCGAGGCGGCCGGAATGCGACTGCTGGTGGAGCGCTATCAGTACCGGTGGACGCCGGAGTGCGGGCTGCCCGCGCGGCCGGGGCGGCTGGTCTTCCGGCCCGAGCCCGACGACGACGTCTTCTTCCGGCTGCTCCGCCGGATCCACTCGGCGACGCTCGACGCGCACGCGCTCCTCGACATCGAGGAGGGCGGACTCGACCGGGCGGCCCAGGCGGAGCTGGACTACTTCCGCGCGTGCGACTCGCCGCGCGAGTGGTGGCGGCTGGCCCACACCGCCGACGGCGAGCCGGTCGGGCTGCACGTCCCGGCGCGCATCCACGCGGGGCCGTGCGTCGGCTTCATCGGCGTCCTGCCGGAGCAGCGCGGCCACGGCTACGCGTACGACCTGCTCGCGGAGTGCACGCACATGCTGGCCGAGCAGGGGGCGCGGCACATCCTGGCCGCCACCGACCAGGGCAACTTCCCGATGGCGGCGCAGTTCGCCCGCGCCGGGTATCCGATCGTCGACGAGCGCGTCCATCTGGTGCCCGGACCCGCCGACGGCCGGTAGCCGCCGGTAGCCGGTGACGGTGGAGCGGGGCCGTCGGGAGATCTCCCGGCGGCCCCGCGGCGCGCCCGTTGACTCCAATGGCCCAGGGACCCCGCTCGCGGGGTCCGAAGTCGCCAGGATGGACGCCGGACCCGGACCGGACGGATCGGACGAACCGGGCCCGGGTGCGGGCCGGGGTGTCCGGCCGACGAGGAAGGGACCGCGAGTGCTGTTCGAGGTGTGGGCGCCGAGGGCGAAGGAGCGGGTCGCGCTGTGGCTGGCGGGCGCGGAGCACCCGATGGCGCCGGTGGCGGGCCGGTCCGGCTGGTGGAGCGCCGAGGCGCCCGCGCCGGAGGGGACCCGCTACGGATTCGCCCTGGACGGCGGCCCGGTGCTGCCCGATCCCCGCTCCCGCCGCCAGCCGGAAGGCCCGGACGGCCCCAGCGCGGTGGTGCTCCCCGACTCGTACGTCTGGCGCAACGAGTGGCCCTGCGGGCCGCTGGCGGGCGCGGTCCTCTACGAGCTGCACATCGGCACCTTCACTCCGGAGGGCACATTGGACGCGGCGGCCGGCCGGCTCTCGGACGTGGCCGGTCTGGGGGTGACGCACATCGAGCTGATGCCGGTCTGCCCCTTCCCCGGCACACACGGCTGGGGGTACGAGGGGGTGTCGCCGTGGGCGGTCCACGAGCCCTACGGCGGGCCGGAGGCGCTGAAGCGCTTCGTCGACACGGCCCACGGGCACGGTCTGGGCGTGGTGCTGGACGTGGTGCACAACCATCTCGGCCCCTCCGGCAACCATCTGCCCGCCTTCGGGCCGTACTTCACCGACGCCCACCGCACCCCGTGGGGCGCGGCGGTCAATCTCGACGCGCCCGGCTCGGACGAGGTGCGGGCCTATCTGCTGGGCAGCGCGCTGGCCTGGCTGCGGGAGTACCGGTTGGACGGGCTGCGGCTGGACGCGGTGCACGCGCTCGCCGACGGCAGGGCGCTGACCTTCCTGGAGGAGCTGGCGACGGCCGTCGGCGTGCTCGGCGCGGAGCTGGGGCGGCCGCTGTTCCTGATCGCCGAATCCGATCTGTGCGACCCCCGGACGACGACGCCGGCGGAGGCGGGCGGCATCGGGCTGCACGCCCAGTGGAACGACGACTTCCATCACGCCCTGCACACCGCCCTGACGGGCGAGTCCCAGGGGTACTACGCGGATTTCGCGCGGGCCCCGATGGCGGCGCTCGCCAAGACGCTCACCCGGGCCTTCTTCCACGACGGCACGTACTCCTCCTTCCGGGGCCGGGTCCACGGCCGCCCGGTGGACCCGGCCCGCACCCCCGCCCACCGTTTCATCGGCTACGCGCAGACCCACGACCAGATCGGCAACCGCGCGCTCGGCGACCGGCTCTCCCGGTCCCTGGACCCCGGGACGCTGGCGTGCGCGGCGGCGCTGGTGCTGACGGGCCCCTTCACGCCGATGCTGTTCATGGGCGAGGAGTGGGGGGCCCGTACCCCCTGGCAGTTCTTCACCGACCACACCGACCCCGGGCTGGCCCGGGCGGTGCGGGAGGGTCGGCGCGCGGAGTTCGCCGCGCACGGCTGGGCCGTCCTGGACGTGCCCGACCCGCAGGACCCGGCGACCCGCGACCGCTCCTGTCTGGACCGCTCGGAGCGCTCGCGCGAGCCGCACGCCCGGCTGCTGGCCTGGCACCGTGAGCTGATCGCACTGCGCCGGAGCCATCCGGATCTGAATGATCCGGATCTGGCCTCGGTAGGGGTGGACCACGACGAGCGGGCGCGCTGGCTCCTGGTGCGGCGGGGCGGGCTGCGGATCGCGGTCAATCTGTCGGACGGCCCGGCGGCGATCCCGCTCGGCGGGCCCGCGCGGGTGCTGGCGTCCTTCGGGTCGGTGACGGCCCCGGGGGCGGACGGGGTGCTGCGGCCCGCCGCGCGGGCCTGCGCGGTGCTGGCCGTGGAGTGAGCCCCCGGCGGATCAGGCTCCGCCGCCGCCCCTCAGCCGCTCCAGCAGTTCCTGGAAGTCGTCGCCGACCACGATCCGCAGTCCCTCGCCGTCCTCCTCGTAGGCGCTGAGCTGGGTCAGCGTGCCGGCGCGCCACCAGTAGACGAAGGGGCTGATCGCGCCCGGGGTGTCGACGTAACCGGTGGCGGCGAAGGCGGCCATGGCGTTGAGCGCGGGGATCGCGCCCGCGTCCTTGATGACGTGGAAGGCGAGCTGGTGCCGGAAGGGTATCGCCACCAGCGCGCCGTCCGGGGTCAGCTCCTCCCCGGTGGTCTCGCGGACGACGCTCTCCAGGGTGAGCACCCGGCTCGCGGTGTAGAAGGAGTCGCCGAGGATCACCTCGAAGCGCATCCCGGCGTCGCCCTTGACGCTCTCGTGTCCCTCGACGGGCAGGCCGCGCAGATTGTAGAGGGCCTGTTCGCGCAGGTAGCGAAGGCTGCCGAGGGGTTCGAGGGCGTCGTCGGTGAGCATCATGACGCTCTCCGGGAGATCGAGCGCGATGATCTCGTACAGTCCGGGCGCGGGAGAGCGCGCGTAGTCGAAGTTCTCCGGGTCAAACCCTTCGGAGCCGAGGACCCGGGGGTAGAGCTGGGAGCGGATCTGCTCGGTGGAGAGGGTGTCGAGCGCGGAGGGCGCGTCCATGGTCCGCAGCACCATGCCGACGTGCCGGCGGACCAGCTCGGGCCAGGCGCGCGGGCCCCGGTCGTCGTTGTGGAGGACGGCGGCGAGGTTGGCGAGGCCGAACTGCCGGCCGGAGTTGTCGGAGACCATGTCCGGGTGGAGGAGGACTTCGAGGCCCTGTTCGGCGAAGGCCTCGCGGACCAGTGCGCGGAAGCGCGCGCCCTCGTCGACGGAGAAGTAGGCGAACTCCGGGTCCCGGGGCGCTTCCCGCCCGTCGCGCTTCGGTTTCCGCCGGAACAGCCCCACGTCAATCCGCCTTTCGTTCGCCCCTGGCCGTTCTTCCGGCCCGGAGCCGCCCCCGGGAGGTCCGCCCCGCCTCGGTCCACCGTCTGTGAGCGTACCCACCCGGGTCCGGTCCACCCCGGTCAGGGGAGGTCAGGGCAGGGTGACGACGAGATCGGCGCGGTCCCTGCCGAGGGCGACCAGCCGGGCGTTGGGTTCGTCGGAGCGGGCCGTCCAGCGCTCGGCGTGGGCGCGGTCCCTGCCGAAGCGCACCTGGCGGTCGACGAGGCGGCGCACCCGGACCTCCGGGTCGAGTTCCAGGTACCAGACCTCGTCGAGGAGCGGCCGGACCGCGGACCAGGGGCCGTCGTCGTGGAGGAGGTAGTTTCCCTCGGTGATGACCAGGGGGATCTCCGGCGGTACGGCGACACTCCCCGCGACCGGCTCCTCCAGTGCGCGGTCGAAGGCCGGGGCGTAGACGGTGACGCCTGGCGCGCGGGCGCGGAGCCGGGCGAGCAGCGCGGTGTACCCGTCGGCGTCGAAGGTGTCGGGCGCGCCCTTGCGGTCGGCCCGGCCGAGGCGCTCCAGGGTGGCTCCGGCGAGGTGGAAGCCGTCCATCGGGACGAGGGCGGCCCGTCCGTCCAGCGCCCGGCACAGCCGCTCCGCGAGGGTGGACTTGCCCGCTCCGGGCGCTCCGGCGATGCCCAGGATCCGCCGCCGGCCCGGTACGGCGAGGTCGGCGGCCCGTGCCAGCAGGCCGGGCGGGAGGGCGGTCACGCACCCATTGTCCCAGGCCGGGCCGGTAAAACGACAGGCCTAGGGAGTGTCTTCGAAGTAGCGTCGTCCTCCCGTAGGGAGAGTCTGGCGGGGTCTGGTGCGTGCGATCGCAAGGCGGAGGAGGGAGTCGACGCGGTGGGGGTACCTCCCGGGCGAAGCCCAGGGGGCCGTCGGCGACCGACGACAACGCGGCGAGCGTGCGTGCCAGGGCACGACAGGCAGACGGGACTTCGAAGACACGACCTAGGGTGGGGCCATGTCGATGATCGCCCTGGTCTCCCTGGTCGTCCGTGAGTACGACGAAGCCATCGCCTTCTACACCGGCGCGCTCGGTTTTGAACTGAGCGAGGACACGCCCCGGCCGGACGGCTCCCGGTGGGTGGTGGTGCGGCCGCCGGGGGCGGGTGCGGGGACCGGGCTGCTGCTGGCGCGGGCGAAGGACGAGGCGCAGCGGGGGTGTGTGGGCGCGCAGACGGGCGGCCGGGTGGGGTTCTTCCTGTACACGGAGGACTTCGCGGGCGATCACGCGCGGATGCTCGCCGCGGGCGTCCGTTTTCTGGAGCGCCCGCGGCACGAGCCGTACGGCAGTGTCGCGGTCTTCGAGGACCTGTACGGCAACCGCTGGGACCTGCTGGAGCCCGCGGGCTCCTGAGGGAGGGGCCCGGTCAGTCCTTGTCGGGGGTGAGCCGCAGGGAGATGGAGTTGATGCAGTAGCGCTGGTCGGTGGGGGTCGGATAGCCCTCGCCCGCGAAGACGTGGCCGAGGTGCGATCCGCAGCGTGCGCACCGGACCTCGGTGCGGAGCATTCCGTGGGACCGGTCCTCGATCAGCTCGACCGCGTCGGTGTCCTTGGGGTCGTAGAAGGACGGCCAGCCGCAGTGCGAGGGGAATTTGGTGTCCGAGCGGAACAGCTCGGCGTCACACGCCCGGCAGGAGTAGACACCCTCCGTGGTGGTGTCCGTGTACTCGCCCCGGAAGGCGGGTTCCGTCCCGGCCTGTCGCAGCACCTGGTACTCGGCGGGGGTCAGCTCCTCGCGCCACTGCTCGTCCGGCTTGTCGATGTCGTACGCCATGAAAACCGCTTCCTCAGCTCGACAGACGGGCGAGGATCTCAGGACCAAGCTCCGTGACGTCACCCGCGCCCATGGTGAGAACGAGATCACCGGGCTTCGCCATTCCCGCGATCGTCGCCGGGATCAGCGAGGGGTCGCCGACGGGGGTGACGTCCGCGCCCGCCGCGCGGGCCGCCTCGGTGATGAGGGCGCTGGTGACGCCGGGGATCGGGTCCTCGCGGGCCGGGTAGATCTCCAGGACCAGGGAGGCGTCGGCGAGCGCGAGGGCCTGGCCCATCTCCTTGCCCAGCTCCTGGGTGCGGGAGAAGAGGTGGGGCTGGAAGACGACCAGCAGCCGGGCGTCCTCGGCCGCGCCCCGCATGGCCTCCAGGTCGGCGATCATCTCGGTGGGGTGGTGGGCGTAGGAGTCGATGACCTGTACGCCCGCCGCCTCGCCCTTGAGCTGGAGGCGGCGCTTGACCCCGGTGTACTTGCCGAGCGCGGAGGCCAGATTGTGCGCCGGGACGCCGAGGGCGACTCCGGCGGCGAGCGCGGCCACGGCGTTGTGGGCGTAGTGGCTGCCGGGGACGGAGACGGTGAAGGTCAGGAAGCGGCCGTCGATGACCACGGTGACCTCGCTGGAGAGTCCGCGCGGGGTGATCTTGTGTACGCGTACGTCCGCTTCGGGGGACTCGCCGTAGGTGACGATCCTCGGCCCGGACTCCGTCCCGGACCGGGCGCGCAGCCGGGAGGTCAGCTCGACGGCGCCCTGCTGGTCGGCGGAGACGACCAGGGTGCCGCCGGGGACGATCTTGCCGGTGAAGGTCTCGAAGGACTCGTAGATCTCGTCCATCGAGGCGTAGTTCGCGTGGTGGTCGAGTTCCACGTTGAGGATGATCGCGACCTCGGGGTCGTACTTGTGGAAGCTGCGGTCGCTCTCGTCCGCCTCGGCGACGAAGATCTCGCCCTCGCCGTGGCGGGCGTTGGTGCCGGGGCCCTCCAGGTCGCCGCCGATGGCGTACGAGGGGTCCAGGCCGAGCGCGGAGAGCGCGACGGCCAGCATGGAGGTGGTGGTGGTCTTGCCGTGGGTGCCCGCGACGGCGATCGGGCGCAGCCCGGTCATCACGGAGGCCAGCGCGTCGGAGCGGTGGACGACCGGGACGGCGAGTTCGGCGGCGCGCAGCAGCTCGGGGTTGTCGGCGCGGATCGCGCTGGAGACCACGACGCAGCTTGCGTCGTCGGCGAGGTGCCCGGCCTCGTGTCCGATGTGCACGGTGGCGCCGAGGGCCCGCAGGGCGTCCGCCGTCGGGGATTCCTTGCTGTCGCTGCCGGCGACGAGCGCGCCGCGCCGGGCGAGGATCTTCGCGATGCCGGACATTCCGGCACCCCCGATGCCGATGAAGTGCGGGCGTTCCATGGCGCTGGGGATGGCGGGTGCCATGCGTGTGTCTCCAAGGGTGTACGACGGTCGGTGCGGCCTCGCCCCGTCGCGGCACCGGTGCCGCGACGGGGCGAGGGCCCAGCCTATTCGCTGTGCGCGAAGAGTTTGAGCACCGGTACGCCGACCTTGTGCCGCGCCCGGGAGGCCCAGTCCCGGTGGAAGAACTCCTCCACGTAGTGCGGCGCGGTCAGCACGATCACCTCGTCGGCCCCCTTCTCGGCCACCAGGGCCGTGAGCCGGTCCAGCGGGTGGGCCTCGACCACCTCTCCCTCCGCCCGGCAGCCCGCCGCGCGCAGGGCGGCGACGGAGAGTTCCAGGCCTCTTTCGGCGGGCTCCCTGGCCTCGCCGCCCTCTGGTTCCTCGCCCTCGTGGACCGCGTCCTTGAGTTCGCCGAGCGCCACGTCGTCGATCGCGCGCAACAGGACGTCCGCCTGGTCCCCGCGAGGTTGCAGCAGCACGATGAACGAGACCGCCTCTTCCCCGTGCAGGGTGGTGACGAAGTCCACGTCCTCGGGCGTCAGGGGCTTTTCGATCATCAGTACGCTTGTGAACACGTCAGGACCCTTCTGCAAAAACCATCCTTCCCCGTGCCCGCACGGGGTCTGCAGAGATAAGTGTGCCCAGTCGAAGCTAACCGGAACGGCAAATTCCGCTGATTGTCAGATGCGGTCGTAGCGAGCGAAAAGGAAGCCCGCCTCCTCCAGGAGCGAGGCCAGCGCGAACCGCTCCGGAACGAGCGCCCCGGGCCCGCCCGCGATCCGCTGGGAGTCCCCGGCGGTCATGGTGGGCGAGAGGGTCAGACACAGCTCGTCCAGGGTCCCCGAGGCCACGAACTGACCCAGCAGCCTCGGTCCGCCCTCGGTGAGCAGCCTGGTCAGCCCCAGCCCCGCGAGCGCCGACACCGCCGCCGCCGGATCCACGCCCCGGCCGTCCCCGGCGATCACCACCCGCGCGCCCGCGCGCTCGGCGGCGCGGACCCGGTCCGCCGGGGCGGCGGCCCCGGTCAGGATCAGGGTCGGCGTCAGCGGCTCGGTGAACAGCGGCAGCGAGAAGTCCAGGTGCAGCGAGGCGCTCACCACGGCGATCGCGGGCGCGGGGGTCTGGCCGGCCGCCTTTCTGCGGGCGGCGAAGGCCTCCCGGGCGCGGGCCGGACGGTAACCCTCCAGGCGTACCGTTTCCGCACCCACCACGACCGCGTCGGCCAGCCCCCGCAGGGTGCCGAAGATGCGCATGTCGGCATCGCCGGACAGCGGCTGCGAGCGGCCGTCGTGCTGGGCCGCGCCGTCCAGCGAGGAGACCATGTTGGCCCGCAGCCACGCCCCCGGGGTCCGCCCCTGCCCCGGAGCGGTCGCCGGATACGCGTAGGCCTCGGCCAGCTCGTCGAGGGACCACTCACGGTCGTCGGCGGGTGTCTGGTGGGTCACAGGGAGCAGGCGTCGCATGGGGGCAGTGTGGCACGCCCCTTACAGTGGGGAACTGTGTCCACCCGTGTTGCAACTGTCATGACCAGCGGCGTTCCGCAGTCACTCTGCGAACGCAGGCCCCACGTCCCCGCCGACCGGCTGGTCCGGGAGATGCAGCCGCCACCGCGTTTCGACGCCGTGCGCTTTGACACCTATGTGCCGGACCCGGGGCAGCCGAGCCAGGCGGCGGCGGTCGCCGCCCTCAGCTCGTTCGCGGCGGGCCTCGGCGGGGCGCACCCGAGCGGCTCGGGCCGCCGCCGGTGGTTCGCGAGGAAGCCCGCCGCACCGGCCGGCCCCCGGGGCGTCTACCTCGACGGCGGCTACGGCGTGGGCAAGACCCATCTGCTGGCCTCCCTCTGGCACGCCACTCCGGCCGATCCCTCGCTCAAGGCCTTCGGCACCTTCGTCGAACTCACCAATCTCGTCGGCGCGCTCGGCTTCCAGGAGACCGTGCGGACGCTGAGCGGACACCGGCTGCTGTGCATCGACGAGTTCGAGCTGGACGACCCGGGCGACACCGTCCTCGTGTCGAGCCTGCTGAAGAAGCTGGCCGAGGCGGGCGTGGCGCTGGCGGCCACCTCCAACACCCTGCCCGGGAAGCTCGGCGAGGGCCGGTTCGCCGCCGCCGACTTCCTCCGGGAGATCCAGGGGCTGTCCGCGCACTTCCTGCCGCTGCGGATCGACGGCGAGGACTACCGCCACCGGGGGCTTCCCGAGGCCCCGGCGCCGTACTCCGACGAGGTGGTCACGAAGACCGCGTACGCCACCGACGGGGCGTCCCTGGACTCCTTCCCCGGGCTGCTGGAGCATCTGGCGCGGATCCACCCCAGCGGTTACGGAGCCCTCACCGAGGGGCTGAGCACGGTCTGTCTGACCGATGTCGGCCCGGTGCCCGACCAGTCCACCGCACTGCGGCTGGTCGTCCTGGCCGACCGGCTCTACGACCGGGAGGTTCCGGTGCTCGCGTCCGGTCTCCCCTTCGACAGGCTCTTCAGCGAGGAGATGCTGAACGGGGGTTACCGGAAGAAGTACTTCCGGGCGATCTCCCGTCTCACCGCCCTGGCCCGTGACGCGAGGGATCTCCCGGGGCAGTAGGTTCGGGGAGTAAAGCTTTCCGTCTGAAGGGATTCACACCATGGCCACCACGCGCACGGCACACACGGTCTGGGAAGGCGAACTGCTCAAGGGCTCGGGCACCGTCACGTTCGACTCCTCCGGCATCGGTTCGCAGCCGGTCTCCTGGCCGTCCCGCGCCGAGCAGGCCAATGGCAAGACCAGCCCGGAGGAGCTGATCGCGGCGGCTCACTCCAGCTGCTTCTCGATGGCCCTCTCGCACGGTCTGACCGGCGCGGGCAACCCGCCGGCCCGTCTGGAGACCAAGGCCGACGTCACTTTCCAGCCGGGTGAGGGCATCACCGGTATCCACCTCACCGTGCGCGGCGAGGTGCCCGGTCTGGACGCCGGGGCGTTCGCCGAGGCCGCCGAGAACGCCAAGAAGAACTGCCCGGTCAGCCAGGCGCTGACGGGCACGACGATCACGCTCACGGCCGAGCTGGTCTGATCCTCGGTACGGCGGAGTCCCGCCGTACCGCACACGAGGTGCCGTGACCCGCACGGTTCACGTGCCGCGAGGCGCGTGAAGCACACGTGCGGGTCACATCTCTGTCCGCCGACGGGGAGAGGGAACTGCCTCATGTCGGCGACACCCCGTCAGCCACCCGGGAGGCGTCAGCCCTTCGCCGTGGTGAGCAGTGCGAAGAGGTGGGGGATCCGGGGGGAGCCCTCGGGCAGCCGCCACCAGCCGTTCTCGGTGCGCTCCATCTCCGGCCAGCGCGGCCAGGGCAGTTCCCCGTACTCGCGCAGCCGCTCGACGCCGAGACCGGCCCCGATCAGCGCGTTGATCACATCGTCCAGGCCGTACATCCACTCGTAGCAGTCCGTCGCGCCCTCGACCGCCGGACCGTCGGTGTAGGTGTGCGTCGCGTCCTGGAGGATGGCCCCCCGGCCGCTGAGGTAGTCGTGGCGCAGCAGCAGTTCGGGGGTGTCGTCGGGGCCGGGGGTGAGGCCGAGGGCCTGGAGGAGCGGGTGGAACTCCACGATGTAGAGCCGGCCGCCGGGGCGGAGCAGTCCGCTGACGGTCTCGGCCCAGCGCGGCAGGTCCGGCAGATAGCAGAGCGCGCCCTTGCCGGTGTAGACGATGTCGAACCGGCGCTCGCCCAGGGCCTTCGCCGCGTCGTAGACATTGGCGTGCACATAGTCGACGTCCTGGCCGGCCCGGGCGGCGATGTCGCGGGCGGCGGTCACGGCCGCGCCGGAGAGGTCGAGGCCGGTGGTGCGCGCCCCGCGCTGGGCGAAGGCGAGGGTCTCGGTGCCGAGATGACATTGGAGATGCAGTACGTCCCGGCCGGTCAACTCGCCCATGTCGGTCCACTCGAAGGGGGCGAACCAGCGGGCGGGGTCCGGGTCCTGGTCCACTCCGTAGAACCGGCTGGCGAGATGGACGGGGGTACGGGCGTCCCAGTTGGCCTCGTTGATCCGCATCTGCTCCGCCAGTTCGCGGGCGGTGTGCTCCTTTGACTCACTCATGGGGCCCATCCAACCGCGCCGCCCCCCGCCTCGGCACCACCTGCCCGACTACTCCTACTCGACGACGAGTTCGACGGGGATGTTGCCCCGGGTGGCCTTGGAGTACGGGCAGGCGGCGTGGGCCTTCTCGACGAGCGCCCGGCCCTGCTCGCCCTCCAGATGGGCGGGAAGCTCGACCCGTATGACGACGGAGAGGGCGAAGCCGCCGTCGGTGTCCTTGCCGATGCCGACCTCGGCGGTCACCGAGACGTCCTTGACGTCGGCCTTCTCCTGACGGCCGACGGCCCCCAGCGCACCGGCGAAGCAGGCGGCGTACCCGGCGGCGAAGAGCTGCTCGGGGTTGGTGCCCTTTCCGTCGCCGCCGAGGGCCGGCGGGAAGGCGAGCGGGAGGTCGAGCGTGCCGTCGGAGCTGACGGCACGGCCCTCGCGCCCGTTGGCGGTGGCTGCGGCGGTGTAGAGCGCGTCCATGACTGGCCTCTTCGTCTCGTCGGTGGTTCGTCGGAACACAACTACAACACACAATTGAGTTGCACACAACTTAATGGCGGGCGGAGGGCTCCCCGGTATGCTGGACGGATGGCCGAAACGACGCTCAGCGAGGTGCCGGAGGAGGACTTCCTCCGGCTGGACCAGCAGATCTGCTTCGCGCTGCACGCGGCGTCGCGCGCGTTCAACGGGGTGTACCGGGGCGCGCTGAAGGAGCTGGGGCTGACCTATCCGCAGTATCTGGTGATGCTGGTGCTCTGGGAGCACGGGGAGCTGCCGGTCAAGCGGATCGGCGAGCATCTGCGGCTGGACTCGGGCACGCTGTCGCCGCTGCTGAAGCGGCTGGAGTCGGCGGGGTACGTGGAGCGCAGGCGCAGCACCGAGGACGAGCGCTCGGTGACGGCGCGCCCCACCGCGGCGGGGGCGGCGCTGCGGGAGCGGGCGCGCGCGGTGCCGCGCGGGATCGCCGCGGCGACAGGGCTGCCCCTGGACCGGGTGCGGGCCCTGCGCGAGGAGCTGCACGCACTGACCCGCGCGCTCGACGACGCCCACCCCCCGCCGCTGCCGCCCCCGGCCTGACCGGCCCCGGCATCTTCTAGCCGGGGAACGCCGTGCCGCAGTGGGCGCAGTAGCGGGCGGCGGAAAGCTCGGCGGGGCGGTCGCAGGAGGGGCAGATCCGGCCGAGGAGACAGGCCGCCTCGCCGCCCTCGACCACGGGCGCGGGAGCCGGAGCGGGCGCGGCCACGGGAGCGGGCGACTGCGGGCCCCGGATACTCATGCCCGGCCGCCGCCGGTGCGCCGTGACATAGACGAGGCCCTCGCGGCCCGCGCTCACCGCCCGGCGCGTGCCGTGCGGCAGCCAGGCCACCGCCCCCGCCGCCAGCGGTTGCCGGCCCGCGTCCGTCTCCAGTTCACCGTCGCCGGTGACCACGCAGAGCAGGACGTCGAGGTCGGGCTCGACATGCCCGGGCACCCCCTCGCCCGGGGGCACCCGGATGAGATTCGCGTCCAGCTGCCGCTCCTGGGCCGCGAGCCGCCACAGCGCCCCGCCCCGGTCCGCCGGCGCGGCGGCCGCCTCCGCCATCCCCGCGAGCACCCCGGCCGTCGTGGGCCCTTCCATGCGATTCCTCCCGAGCGCCGATCCGGTCCGATCCGGTCCGATCCGGGCATCCTCCCAGACCCCGGACCGGCGCCCCGTCACCCTCGACACTCCGAAGGGAAGCAATATGTCCATTAAATTATGAAATGATCCTATATTTTTACTTCGTGATCATTTCTGTGCGAAGACTTACCGCGCTGGCCCTCCTGGGATCCGTACTCGTCGGCTGCGGCGGGAAGAGCGCCGCCGACAAGCCCGCCCCCAAACCGGCCGCCCCCAGCAAAGCCGCCGCGGCGGGGCCCCTCGGGACCAAGCAGCAGACCGTGACCCCGGTCTTCAAGCGCGCCGCCCTCCCCAAGGACGCCGACGGGGACGAGTTCAGCGAGTACAGCGACGAGAGCGAGTTCGAGGGGAAGACCGTCGCGCTCACCTTCGACGCCGACATGACCGCCGATCAGGGACGGCGGGCGCTGCGCGGCGAGCGCTTCGACAACCCCACCCTCATCGACGCGCTGCGCGAGCTGAAGGTCCCCTCCACGGTCTTCATGACGGGCCGCTGGGCCGAGGAGTACCCCGACCAGGCCAGAGACATCGGAGCCGATCCGCTCTTCGAGGTGGCCAACCACTCCTACAGCCACTACGCCTTCACCCCGAAGTGCTACGGCCTGCCGCAGGTCGCCAAGAACCGCATGCTCGCCGATGTGAACCGCGGCTTCGCCGCCATCCGCAAGAGCGGGGCGCGCAATGTGGTGCCGTACTTCCGCTTCCCCGGCGGCTGCTACGACGACGGCGCGCTGCGCGCCATCGCCCCGGCCGGGGTGACCGCCGTCCAGTGGGACGTGGTCGGCGGGGACGCCTTCTCGGGGGACCCGGACGCCGTCGCCGAGCAGGTGCTCGAAGAGGTGAAGCCCGGCTCCGTGGTGGTCCTCCACTGCACCCGCAGCGCGGCCCCCGTCACCGAGCAGGCCCTGCGCACGATCGTGCCCGAACTGCGCGACCGGGGCTACCGCATGGTGAAGGTCTCCGAGCTGATGAAGAAGAAACGCTGACCCGGCGAGGGGACGGGATCAGCCCGAGCAGGCCGTCCGCTGGGCCTCCTGCCACTCGCAGACCGGGCAGAGGGTGACGCCCTTCACCGATTCCGGGTACTCGGTCGGCTCACGGCACAGTACGCACTCGGCGAAGGGCTCGTCCGGGACCGGCGGACGCGCGGGGGCGGAGCCGGGACCGGGCCCGCCGCCCGGCGTCTCGCAGTACGAATCGTCCATGCGTACGAGCCTACTCCGGCGCGCCCACGGCGCGGCCGGCCTTCCGCGGCCTCAGTTCGAGGTCTGGGGAACGAGTTCGCTGGGGCGCACGATGACGATGCCCTCGCCCTGGAGCATCAGCTGAACGGCCTCGCCGGAGCCGCCGCGCACCATCGAGCCGAAGGACTGGGAGCGGTTCAGCGAGGTCGCGAGGCCCGCGCTCCAGCCGACGACCGCGTCGGTGTCCACGCACACCGGCTGGTCGGGGGTGACCGGGATCACGATGGGGTTGCCCTCGCAGATGATGGCGAGCTTGCCGTGGCCGGTGAAGACGCTGTTGAAGAGTCCGCCGCCGGCCGAGCCCGCGCCCTTCACCGTCTTTATCTCGTAGGAGAGGCTGGAGTCGAAACAGAGGACGTTGCGGCCGTTGACGGTCAGGGAGTCGCCCTGCTCGATGTCGATGATGAAGCAGTTCGCCGCCTCGTGCGCGAACCACGCCTCGCCCTGTCCGCGTACGGACATCAGCGGCAGCCCTTCCCCGGTGACGGCCCGCTTGAGCAGGCCGCCGATGCCCTGGCTCTTCCGCTCGAACTGGAGATCGCCGCGGAAGGCGATCATCGACCCCTGCCGTGCCTGCATCTCGCCGTTGACGGCGTACTTGATCGACTTGGCGTTCTGCTGGGTCATTCCGGCAACGGTGGCCCGCTGGGCCATGTTCTCCGAGGAGAAGAGATCGCTTTTCATGGGTGCATACTCACCCGGAGTGGCTTGTTACGACAAGAAATATCCTTGATCACGGCGAATCGGCGCGTCGGGGCCGCGCGGGCCGGGCTGGCAGAATCGCGGGTGTGAGCAGCGACTTCGACAGCACCGAGACCCACTCCGACCAGCGCGACGAGCGCGACGAGGCGCCCCAGTTCGTACTGCCGCTGGTGGTGCGGATCGAGAAGACCGATCCACCGGCCCGTACCGACGCGCTGGAGACGGCGGCCCGCGCGGTGCTCACGCTCCTCGCCGACGAGCGCTCGCTGGGTGAGGGCGAGGACGAGGGCGAGTGGGCGCGGGCCGTGCGGGACTGGCAGGACGCCCGGATCCGCAAGGTGGTGCGACGGGCGCGCGGCGCGGAGTGGCGGAAGGCGTCGGAGCTGCCGGGCATCACCGTGACCGGCGAGCACGCGGAGGTACGCGTGTTCCCGCCCGTGCCGCTGGACGGCTGGCCCAAGGAGCTGGCCAAGCTCCAGGTCTCGGGCACCGATCTGGACGATCCGGAGGCCCCCGCCGAGCCCGCCCCCGGCGGGCCGGTGCTGTGGATGAGCCCCGGTCTCGACATGTCCGCCGGCAAGGCCATGGCACAGGCGGGCCACGGCGCGCAGCTCGCCTGGTGGGAGCTGTCGGAGGCGGAGCGCGCCGCCTGGGCCGCGTCCGGCTTCGCCCTCTCGGTGCGTACGGCGGAGCCCGGCCGGTGGGCCGGGCTGGCGGCGAGCGGGCTGCCGCTCGTCCGGGACGCGGGTTTCACGGAGATCGCGCCGGGCTCGGCGACGGTGATCGCCGAGCATCCCGCGCTGACCGGGAAATAGGGAGCCCACCGCACAAGCATCGCCTTAACACGAAATTCGGGGTTAATGCAGCGCCGCGCCGCGGCGTCGGGAAATCGCTTATCACATATCACGAACTGGCGATCATGGGCATGCCAAGTTAGCTTATTCGGTGAACTTTTCGTTCCCCCACGAGGAGAGCCGATGCGCAACGCAATCAGATATTTACTATCACTTGTGGTGCTTTTAGGCGCCGTGAGTTTCTCCGGCACCCCGGCCGCCGCCCTCCCCGAAACCCCCATCACGGACATCAAACCGCGCCTCGCCGCACTCCCGGAAGTGGCCTCCGTCCGGGAGACCACCAGCTGGGAGGATTGGGACCGGCGCGTGTACGAGGTCTTCTTCACCCAGCCGAAGGATCACCGCGACCCGGCGGCGGGCACCTTCCGGCAGAAGGTCGTCGTCTACCACCGGGGCGAGCGACTGCCCACGGCGCTGATTCCCACCCAGCACGCCTACGGGGACCCGCTGGGCATCACCTTCCTCAAGAACGAGGTCAGGGTGGAGCAGCGCTTCCTGCCCGGTTCGGAGCTGGTCCCCAAGGACCTGTCGAAGCTGAACATCCGGCAGCTGGCGGACGATCTGCACCGGGTGACGGTCGCGATGAAGAGAATCTACGACCAGAGGTGGCTGTCCACCGGCATGGCGTTGACCGGCGAGGTAGCCACGTACCACCGCCGCTTCTACCCGAACGACGTGGTGGGCACCTATGTCGTAGGAGCCAGGAACGATGCCCACAACGACGACGACTCGGCGTACGAGGCCCACCTCGCCCAGCGGAACACCCCCGAGTGCAGGGAACGGATCGAGTCCTTCCAGCGCGAGGCCCTGATACGCCGGGACGAACTGGTGGAGCTCTACCGTCAGTACGCCCAGCAGGAGGGCTTCACCTTCCAGCTGGTCGGTTCGGTGGACCGGGCCTTCGAAATCTCGGTCACGGACTTTCAGTGGCGGTACTGGCAGCAGCTGGCGGCCGATGGGATGTGCCCCTACATCCCCTCCGAAACCGCCACCACGGCCGCGATCTGGGACCAGCTCCGCCTGGTGAGCGCCAACCACACCCGCGCCGACTGGACGCTGCGCTGGGAGGAGGCCAACATCTATCTGGCCGGGACCCAGACCGGCTGGCCCGCCATCAGCACCCCGCACCTGGACGATCTGCTGCGTTACCCCGGCATCAACAATCCGCGCACCTTCGTCGACCGCGCCGTCCCGATGCAATTCGACAACGGCGCGATGGCGGACATCGACACCTGGGTGCGCGAGCATTCCTCAAACATGATCTACGTCTACGGGGAGTACAGCCCGATAGGCGCAGAACCCTTCCAGGTGAATGAGAGCAGGGATTCAAAGGTTTATGTCGGTCCCACATACGGAGACTTCTCCTATCTGACTCCGGCGGATCAGAAGGAGATCGAAGCAAAACTCAAGGAATGGGCCGGCGTGGCCGAACAGCCGCCCGCGAGAGGCTGACGGACCGCTCCCCCGGTCGGCCGGCCCGGGGCCGGCCGGGGAGCCGGAAGGACGGGGAGGGGAACCTCAAATCATCCTCTGAACGTCCCAGCTCCGGGGTTCGACACCGATCGGCGGGGTCATGACCCTGACACGCCCGTGCCGTCCGGCGGGCAGAGGAGGGGGACATGGAGCTCGGTATCGGAATCGGCTGGCGGCCCGAGATCGCCGAGGCGGTCGAGTCACTGCCCGGCGTCGACTGGGTCGAGGTCGTCGCGGAGAACATCTGCCCGTGCCATCTGCCCGACTCGCTGACCCGGCTGCGCTCGCGCGGGGTCGCCGTGGTGCCCCACGGGGTGTCGCTGGGACTCGGCGGCGCGGACCGGCCGTCCGGGCGCAAGCTCACGGAGCTGGCGGAGCGGGCCCAGGCACTGGGCTCGCCGCTGGTGACGGAGCACATCGCGTTCGTGCGCGCCGGGGGCGCGCTCACCGCCTCGCCCCCGCTGGAGGCGGGGCATCTGCTGCCCGTCCCGCGCACCCGGGAAGCGCTCAAGGTGCTCTGCGAGAACGTCCGGGTGGCCCAGGACTCGCTGCCGGTGCCGCTGGCGCTGGAGAACATCGCGGCGCTGATCTCCTGGCCCGGCCAGGAGATGACGGAGGGGCAGTTCCTGGCCGAGCTGGTGGAGCGCACCGGCGTGGGGCTGCTGATCGACGTCGCCAATCTCCACACCAATCTGGTGAACCACGGCGAGGACCCGGCCGCCGCGCTGGACGAGCTGCCGGTCGAGGCGATCGCGTACGTCCATGTGGCGGGCGGCGTCGAGCGCGACGGCGTCTGGCACGACACCCACGCCCACCCGGTCGCCGAACCCGTGCTGGACGTCCTGCGCGAGCTGCGCTCCCGGGTCAGCCCTCCCGGGGTGCTGCTGGAGCGCGACGACGACTTCCCGGCCGCCGCCGAGCTGGGCGGCGAGCTGGCCGCGATCCGGGAGGCGATACGCCTCGGCCCGCCGCACGTCGCAGAAGCGCCACAGGCGCGGGAGGTCCGGGAGGTCCGGGAGGTCCGGGAGGTCCGGGAGGTCCGGGAGAGGGCGGCGAGCGGGCCCGGCGAGGAGGACGGCCCCGCCCGGGAGCGGCTCGGCATCGCCCAGGCCGCGCTGCTGTCCTCGCTGGTCGCCGGCACCCCCGCGCCCGAGGGCTTCGACCACCGGCGGCTCGGGGTGCAGCGGCGGGCGCTCGCCGCCAAGCGGGCCTCGGTCGTCGCCAGGATCGCGCCCGAACTGCCCGCGATCCTCGGGGACGGCTACCGGCCCGCGTTCCTCGCGTACGCCAGGAACCGGCCGCTGCGCTCCGGCTACCGGCGCGACGCCCTCGACTTCGCCGAACAGCTGCTGCTCGCCGGGCAGCCCGCCGACGACAAGTCCCGCCGGGAACTGACGATTTGGTGGGAGGATCGGATCGCGCCCCGCCCACCCCGGCGTGCCAAGCGGATCGTACGCGCCGCGCGCGCCGCCCTCGTACGGAGGTAGAACCCATGCGGACCATGGAGACCGTGGTCGTGTACGCCTCTGGGACGATCGGCCTCTGGTCGGCCGCCCTGATCCTCCGCATACGGGCGATCCGCCGCGCCGAACTGGCCGCGGGCCTCGGCCAGACGGTCGACGACCCGTATGACGCGGCCTTCCTCGCGGGCGGCCCCGGCCGGGTCGTGGACACCGCGCTCGCCGTGATGCACCTGGACGGACGGATCCGGATCGGCGGACCGGGCATCGTCGCGGCCGTGGCCCCGACGGCAGACCCGGCGGGCGGCCCGGCGGCGCACGACCCGGTGGAGCGGGCGGTGCTGGAGCGGCTGGCCGTCGCGCCGAACGGCTCGCTCAGCCAGGTGCGGGGCGCGGTGATGCGCTCGCGCGCCGTCCAGGACATCGGGGACGCGCTCGCCGCGCGGGGGCTGATGACGCCCCCGAAGCGCCGCCGGAGGGCGCTGAGCTTCTGGGGGCATCTGCTCAGCTCGCTCAGCGTCCTCGCGATACCCGTCTCCATCGTGGTGACCGTCATCGGCTCCGGCCTGGCGGCGAGCCCCTTCGGCGTGCCGTTCATCCTGCCGCTCCTGCCCGCCATCGTCCTCGGCCTGGGGGTCGGCAGCCATGCCGTCGGCTTCGCGGACCGACGGACCACCAAGCCCGGCCGCAGAGCGCTCAAGGCCCACGGCGCGCGGTACGCGGAGGCCGGGGACCCGGCGCGGCTGGTCGCGACGAAGGGCCCGAGCGCGGTGCCCGACGCGGCGCTGAGGCCCGTGCTGGTGGCCGCCGCCCTCGCACCCGTGGTGTTCGTCGCCGCGGCCGCCGGGGGCGGCGGCTCGTCGGAGGCGGAGGCCGCCGCCCAGTGGTGCGGCTCGGCCCCGGGCGGGAGCTGCGGAGCATCCGGCGAGGGCGACGGGAGCGGAGCCTCGGGGGGCGGCGACGGAGGGGACGGCGGCGGCTGCGGAGGGTGCGGCGGCTGCGGCTGCGGCTGACCCGCCCGGCGGCGGACACGGCGTACGCGGGGGGGGCGCGCTCAAGTACCCGGACGGCGCATCGGAGTCATCGCGGACGACACCGTACGACGGTGCTTTACATGCCCCCGCCCGCCACGAAGGATCCCTTGACCGCCGTCGGCCCAGACGCGGGCTCAGAGGGGAACGGGAACGGGATGAGAGCAGTCGCGAGGTACGGGGTGGCGGCGGCGATCGCACCGCTGATCGCCGGGACGCTGGCGGTGTCGCCCGCCGGCGGGGCCGCCGCCCAGGACGCCGAGTCCCGGGGCACCGCGATCGCCGCCCGGCGCGCCGCCGCCGAGGGCATCGACTTCGGCGACTGCCACCCGGCGGAGCGGCTGCCGGCCGCCGTGCGCTGCGGCACCGTCGACGTACCGCTCGACTACGCCGAACCCGACGGCCGGCGGATCGCGCTGACGGTCAGCCGGGTCCCGGCGACCGGCGAACCGGAGCGGTACCAGGGGGCGTTCGTCTACAACCCCGGCGGACCCGGCGCTTCCAGCATGTACTTCCCGCTGGCCGGGACGCTGCCCGAGTGGAAGCGGATCGCCCGCGCCTACGACCTGGTGGGATACGCCCCGCGCGGGGTGGCCCGGTCGGCCCCGCTGTCCTGCCAGGACCCGAAGGAGTATCTGAAGGCCCCCACCCAGTCCCCGGTCCACCCCTCCCCCGCCGAGAAGCGGGAGCGGCGGGCGGCGGCGAAGGCGTACGCGGACGGCTGCGCCCGCACCATGGGCCCCGCGCTGCGGCACTACACCTCGCTCAACAACGCCCGGGACCTCGATGTGCTGCGGGCGGCGCTCGGCCAGCCCCGGCTGACCTTCATGGGAGCCTCGTACGGCACCTACTTCGGCGCGCTGTACGCGACGCTCTTCCCCTCCCATGTGCGCCGGATGGTCTTCGACTCGGCGGTCGACCCGGCGCGCGAGAAGATCTGGTACCGCAGCAATCTTGCCCAGTCGCTGGCGTTCGAGAGCCGCTGGGCCGACTTCCGCGCCTGGGCCGCCCGGCACGACAAGACCTTCGGGCTCGGGACCACCCCGGAGGCGGTGGCCGAGAGCTACGAGAGGGCGCGGGCCCGTCTCGCGGTGACACCGGCGGGCGGTGTGGTGGGCCCGGGACAGCTCCAGTCGGCGTTCCTCGGGACCGCCTACTACGACGACTACTGGCAGCCCCGCGCGCGGGCCCTCTCGGAGTATCTGCGCGGCGATGAGGAGCCGCTGATCGCCCAGGCCGCACCCCGGCCGGGCGGTGCGAAGGACGCGGAGAACTCCAACGCCGTCTACACCGCCGTGGAGTGCAACGACGCGCCCTGGCCCACCGACTGGGAGGTGTGGGACCGCGACAACACCGAACTCGCCCGCCAGGCCCCCTTCGAGACCTGGGACAACGTGTGGGCGAATCTGCCGTGCGCCTACTGGTCCGCGCCGCGGCAGCGGCCGCTGGAGGTGCGGACGAAGCGGGGCGCGCTGCCGCCGGTGCTGATCCTGGCGGCCGAGCGGGACGCGGCGACGCCCTACGCGGGGGCGAGGGAGCTGGCACGGCGGCTGAAGGGCGCGGTGCTCATCACCGAGGAGGACGCCGGGACCCATGGCATCGGCGGAGGGCCCAACGGCTGTGTCAACGCGCATCTGGAGAACTATCTGCTGCGCGGACAGACGCCGGTGCGGCGCGCTGCGTGCGCGCCGCACCCGGAGCCGGACCCGGTGTCGCTGGACCGGAGCGCGGCACGGCCGAAGCCGCCGCACAACGTCTGATCTTCCGGGTCTGAGAGGCCGGGCCCGCTGGGTGCGCACCGGCCTTCGTTCGGTGGAGCCGTGAGACTCCCGAGGTGTCGCGTGGATCGGTGATCGGGCTCAGGCGAGCCCGGCCACCAGCTCCGTGACCGACTTGCGGCGGCCCGTGTAGAACGGGACCTCCTCGCGGACGTGCATACGGGCCTCGGACGCGCGCAGATGGCGCATCAGGTCGACGATACGGTGCAGCTCGTCCGCTTCGAAAGCGAGGATCCACTCGTAGTCGCCGAGGGAGAACGACGCGACCGTGTTGGCGCGCACGTCCGGGTAGCCGCGGGCCATCTTGCCGTGGTCGGCGAGCATCCGGCGGCGGTCCTCGTCGGGCAGCAGATACCAGTCGTACGAACGGACGAACGGGTAGACGCTGACGTACTCCCGGGCGTTCTCGTCGGCGAGGAACGCGGGGATGTGCGACTTGTTGAACTCGGCGGGGCGGTGCAGCGCCATGTTCGACCAGACCGGCTCCAGCGCGCGGCCCAGACGGGTGCGGCGGAAGAGGTTGTAGGCCTCCTGGAGCTCGTCGGCGGTCTCGGCGTGCCACCAGACCAGGACGTCGGCGTCCGCGCGCAGCCCGGAGAGGTCGTAGACGCCGCGGACGGTGACGTCCTTGGCGGCGAGCTTGTCGAACAGCTCCTGGACCTCCTCCGCGTAACCGGAGCGGTCCTCGGGCAGCACATCGCGCAGCTTGAAGACGGACCACAGCGTGTACCGGATGACCTCGTTGAGGTCCTTGGCCTTCTTGCCTGCGTTCGGGATCTTTTCGGGCGCACTCATGGATCTATTGTCCCGCGCCCTGATCAGTGCCCAGCGCCAGGGTGGGCGTGGCGAGAATCTCGTCCGCCGCGCGCTGTCCGTCGGCGATGCAGGCGGGGATGCCCACCCCGTCGTACACGGCCCCGCAGACCCGCAGTCCGGGGAGTTCGGCGATCTCCTGGCGGATGCGCGCGACCTGGTCGAGATGGCCCACCGGGTACTGCGGCAGGCCGTCGATCCAGCGGGTGACGTCGGTGGCGACGGGCCTGGCGGCGATCCCGGCGGCGGTGCCGAGGTCGCGCAGGGAGGCGGCGACGAGGTCGGTGTCGTCGCGGGTCAGCTGCTCCTCCTCGCCGTACCGGCCGAGCGAGGTGCGCAGTACGAAGAGGTCCGGGGCGGCCTTGGCGGCCCACTCCCACTTCTGGCTGGAGAAGGTGGAGGCCTTGATGGCGCGGCCGTCGGCCGGGGGGACGAGGAAGCCGCTGCCGGCCGGGAGTCCGGCCAGGTCGGCGCGGCGGAAGGCGAGGGTGACCAGGGCCATGGAGGCGTATTCGACCCGGCCGAGCCCGGCGGCCGCGGCGGGCGACTCGGCGGCGAGGAGATCGGCGGCGGCCCAGGCGGGTGTGGCGACGATCACGGCGTCGGCGTGGATCAGCCGGCGGTCGGTGCGGACCTGCCAGCCGCGGTCGGTGCGGCCGAGGCCGAGTACGGGGGTGCCGGTGCGGATCTCGCCGCCGAGGGCGCGTACGGCGTCGGCGACCGCGCCGGGCAGGGTGCCGACGCCGCCCTCGATGCCGAGGAAGACGGGCCCGCCGGCCTGCTCCTCGCGGGTGAGCCGCTGGACCTCGTGGACCGCGTCGAGCAGGTAGCCGTGTCGCCGGGCGGCCTCGAAGAGCCGGGGCACGGCCGCGCGCAGCGAGATGCGGTGCGCGTTCCCCGCGTACACCCCGCCGAGCAGCGGTTCCACCAGCCGGTCGACGACCTCGGGGCCGAGGCGCTCGGCGACGTACGCGCCGATCGCGATGTCGTCGCCGATCTCGGCGGGGGGCAGCTCGCGCTCGCGGGCGATCCGGGCGACGCCCTCGGCGGAGAGCAGCCCGGCGAGGGCCTCGGGGGTGCCGGGGACGCCCATCACATGGCCCTTGGGCATCGGGCGCAGGGCGTCGCGGGTCCAGACGGACGCGGTGGCGGTGGCGGGCGGGCTCAGCCGGTCGCCGAGGCCCACGGCGCGGGCGAGGTCGATCGCCTCGGGGCGGCGGGCGAGGAGGGACTCCGCCCCGAGGTCGACGGGGGCGGCGGCGATCTCGCCGGTCCGCAGCTTGCCGCCGAGGCGCTCGGTGGACTCCAGGAGGGTCACCCGGACTCCGGCGGCCGCCAGCCGGTGGGCGGCGGCGAGGCCGGAGATCCCGCCGCCGATGACGACGGCGTGGGCGGCCGGGGTGGGACCCGCTGGGTCCGTACGCGGGGAGGACTGCATGGCTCCACTCTCTCAAACGCCGTATCGGGCCCCGACCGTGACCGGTCCGGGGGACGCCGGGGGCCGGGGCCGGGCCGTCCCCGGTCCGTCCCCGGGCCGGACCGGGGACGGCGGGGCGCACCCCGTAGCGTGGCTCCCATGGCAGCTGAGCGACTGGTGGTCGTCGGGGGCGACGCGGCGGGCATGTCGGCCGCGTCGCAGGCCCGGAGGTTCAAGGGACCGGACGAGCTGGAGATCGTCGCGTTCGAGCGCGGCCACTTCGGTTCGTACTCGGCGTGCGGGATCCCGTACTGGGTCGGCGGGCAGGTCGGCGAGCGCGCCGAGCTGATCGCCCGTACCCCCGCCGAGCACCGGGAGCGCGCGATCGATCTGCGGACGCGCACCGAGGTGACGGAGATCGACCTCGCGGGCGGGCGGGTGCTCTCGCGCGATCTGGAGAGCGGGGCCGAGGAGTGGACCGGCTACGACAAGCTGGTGCTGGCCACCGGCGCGCGGCCGGTACGGCCGCCGGTGCCGGGCATCGACGCGCCGGGGGTGTACGGCGTCCAGACGCTGGACGACGGGCAGGCGCTGCTGGACGGTCTGTCCGCCGTCGGCGGGGGCGGGCGCGCGGTGGTGGTGGGCGCCGGGTACATCGGTGTGGAGATGGCGGAGGCGCTGCTGAACCGGGGCTTCGCGGTGACGGTCCTCAACCGGGGCGAGCAGCCGATGTCCACGCTCGACCCGGACATGGGCCGGCTGGTGCACACCGCGATGGACGGCCTGGGGATCGTCACGGTGAACGGGGCCGGGGTCACCGGGGTCCGCACGGGCGCGGACGGCCGGGCGGTGGCGGTGGCCACGCGGGACGCCGAGTATCCGGCGGATGTGGTGGTCCTGGGGACGGGGGTGGAGCCGGAGACCGGACTCGCCCGGGCGGCGGGGCTGCCGCTGGGGGTGTACGGCGGGCTGCTGACCGATCTGTCGATGCGGGTGCGCGGCCGGGAGGAGATCTGGGCAGGCGGTGACTGTGTGGAGGTGCTCGACCTGGTCTCGGGCCGGGAGCGGCATGTGCCGCTGGGCACCCACGCGAACAAGCACGGCCAGGTGATCGGGGCGAACGTGGGCGGCGGCTACGGCACCTTCCCCGGGGTGGTGGGCACGGCGGTCAGCAAGGTGTGCGACCTGGAGATCGCCCGTACCGGGCTGCGGGAGAGGGACGCGGCCGAGGTGGGGCTGCGGTATGTGACCGTCACGATCGAGTCGACCAGCCGGGCGGGCTACTACCCGAGCGCGGCCCCGATGACGGTGAAGATGCTCGCGGAGCGCCGTACCGGGCGGCTGCTGGGGGTGCAGATCGTAGGCCGGGAGGGCGCGGCGAAGCGGGTGGACGTGGCGGCGGTGGCGCTGACCGCCGGTATGACGGTGGAGGCGATGACGGCGCTGGACCTGGGGTACGCACCGCCGTTCTCCCCGGTCTGGGACCCGGTTCTGGTGGCCGCGCGCAAGGCGGTGTCGGCGGTTCGCGCCGCCGGTTGAAATACGGCGTTAATGCTCTTTCCGACCGTCCGGCGGGCCTTCCCCGCCGGGCGGTTATTTCATGAGGGTTCTCTCATCTCGCGGCGGATTAGAGTTCTCTCATTAAGTGATCCATTGACATGCCACAGATAACTCTCTTAACTTCCGGTTAAGCGGAAATGCGGCCCCCGCCGCATACCGGATTATCGGAGGTCTGTTATGGAACAGCTCATCAAGAAGATGGCCCAGGACGACATCTGGCGCGCCTGGAACGCCGTCAACTCGGCCGATGCCGCCGCCAAGAACGGCTGTATCAGCGCCACGGGCAAGACGGGCTGCATCAGCGCGTCGCCCAAGGCCGGCTGCATCTCCTGACCAGCCGCCGCTGACGGAAGACCCGGGGGCCGGACGGCGCCGACGGCTGCCGTCC
>NZ_BMWG01000008.1:69653-108453 GCF_014651115.1 Streptomyces inusitatus
CTCCGCGGCGCCCCCGGGGCCCGCTGCCTCCCCCGCACCGCCCCCGCCGGCGGAAGGCCCGGGGGGCGGGCGGCCCCGGCCGCCCCCCGCCCGGCCTCCGCGGGGCATCCGCACTCGCGTGTTTCATCCGTTTCGAAGCCGATTTTTCAGCGTCGATTGAAGGTCAACCGTGGACGGTCAACCTCATTCCGACATCATCGATCAGATCCGGGACATTCCCATCTATCGAGCGTCGGTCGAGCAGGGGTATTTCCCCATTCTGGAGAAGCCGGAAATCGGTCGCGGTTTTCCGGACAACTGGATGACGCCGAGGCTCTCCCGGGCCCTGGAGGCCGGCGAGGCGGAGTTCGTCCTGTCCACGGGCACCAACCACGCTCGTATGCAGATCATCAGGCCGCCGTACTTTCTGCTGAAGTCCTACTACCGGCTGTGGAGCGAGCACCCCGACATCTCGGAGACCTGGCACCAGGGCTGCCGCCGGGTCTCGCTGACCACCGTGCTGGCGACCGAGCATGTGGCCCGGGTCAACGCGAGGAAGCGGGGCACCGAGCCCGCGGCGGCTCCGGGCATCGAGGACCGGCGGCTGGACGAGCGGACCGTCTATCTCAACCTCCGGCTCGACCCGGCGCTGTGGGACCGCGCGGACGTCGAGCGGATGATCGGGGAGATCCGGGCCGAGCGGGACAGCCATCCGCTGGGCCGGTACCACCTCGACTGCTCGGGCTACCACCTGGCGCAGCTGGTCCGCAAAGCGCTCGACTGGGGGCTGTGGGACGACTTCCCGCGCCCGGCGAGCGTCATCACCGCCTACGAGTACACCCCGGCGGGCGTCCGCGAGTATCTGGAACGCCGGCTGGGCTGCCCGGTGGTCGACCTCTTCGGCAGCACCGAGCTGGGCTATCTCTACTACAGCGACCGGGACGGCCGTTACCACCCGTATCTGGACCGGATGAGCCTGGAGCTGGTGCCGGTCGCGCCGGGAAGCCAGATACACAGCCTCATCGTGACGAGTGTGCGCAATCCGCACATGCCGCTGATCCGCTACCGCTCCGGCGACTGTGTGCGCACCCTGGACGGAAGCACGAACCCGGCGAAAGTCGTCCGGTTCTGCGGCCGGGAGAAGGAACTCCTTCCGACGCCGAACGGCCTGGTCTCGCAGGGCGATCTGGACGGCGCCGTCACGGCCGCCTCGTCCCACGTCCTCCTCTGCCAACTGCGCGCCCAGGAGCAGGGGAATCTGCGGCTGCTGTACACGACCTTCGACGGCCGGCCGCTCGCCCCCTCCGAGAGCGCGGCGGCGGCCAAGCTCGTCGGCGAGCTGACCGGGCTGCCGTGCGCGGTCGAACACCGTGAGCACATCCCGGTCGGGGCTTCCGGAAAGCACACCTGGCTCGTGACCGAGCGCACCGAGAGCTGAGACGACACCACTGTCTGGAGCACCATGAAAACAGAGCAGCAGCCGCAGCAGCTGATATCGCCGGGCGATCTCAGGGAGTTGCTGGGCGAGGATCTCCACACCGAAGTCGTCGACCACTTCGTCCAGGAGACCGGTGGCAGCCACGAGGAGGTGGACCGCCAGGTCACCGAGTGCCTGCGCTATCTCTATCTCATCTCGCGCCACCCCACCGAGCTGGGCGGTCTCTTCCTCCCGGTGGAACAGCACATAGACGAGATCTGGCACTACCTGATCCTCCAGACCCGGGAGTACCGGGAGCTGTGCGAGGAGCGGCTGCCGGGCGGATTCTTCATCCAGCACCGCAGCATCGGTTACACGGCCTATCAGCAGGAGCCGGGCCGGGAGCGCGCGATCGAGGAGGCGCTGCGCTGGATTCCGCTGTACTGCCGGGAATTCGGCCCCTTCGACGAGGGCGCGCTGCCACACTGGACCATCGTCCGCTTCCTGCATGAGCGGATGCACATGTCGCTGGACCAGATCGCCGAGCTGCGGTCGGCGGAGCCGGTCTGACCGACGGCGGTGACCTGCCCGGGCAGCCGGAAGCGCGGGCCCGGGAGCGCGAGATGGAGAGCGGGAACATGAGGTCGCGGATCCGGGAGACGGACACGACGCCGGAGCACCCGGAGCACCCCGCGCAGCGGCGGATCCTCGCCGTGCTGGTGGTGGCCCAGATGCTGAGCGGCGCGGCACTGGCGGCCGGGATCACCATCGGCGCGCTGCTCGCCGAGGAGATGCTCGGCACGACGGGGCTCGCCGGTGTGTCCAGCGCGCTGTTCGCGGTGGGCGCGGCGGCCGGCGCGGTGGGCATCGGCCGGGCCTGCCGCCGCTGGGGCCGCCGCCCGGGCCTCGCCCTGGGGTACGGGGCGGGGGCGCTCGGCAGTCTGGGCGTCGTCGGGGCCACCGTGTTCGACAGCGTCACCCTGCTCTTCCTGGGGCTGCTCGCCTACGGGGCCGGGACCGCGTCGATCCTGATGGCCCGGTACGCGGGGGCCGATCTGGCCTCGCCGGAGCGGCGGGCCCGGGCTGTGAGCACCGTGCTGTTCGCCACGGCGGCGGGCGCGATCGCCGGGCCCGCGCTGGCCGGGGTGATGGGCGATCTCGCCGAGGCACTGGGCGCGCCGAGGCTGGCCGGGCCGTTTCTGCTGGCCCTGCTGGCGTTCACGGCCGCCGCGCTGGTCGTGGTGGTCTTTCTGCGGCCCGATCCGCTGCTGCTGTCGCGTGCGGCAGCGGCGGCGGACGACGGGCGGGCGTCGGGTTCCGGTCGTCCGGCGGCGGCCGGAACCGCGCGCGTCGACCGGCGTGTGCTGTTCACCGGCGCGACGGTGATGGTCCTCACCCAGCTCGTGATGATCGGGATCATGACGATGACTCCGGTGCACATGGCCGAGCACGGGCACGGCGAGCAGGCCGCCGGGGTGGTCATCGGGGTGCATCTGGGGGCGATGTATCTGTCCTCGCCGCTCTCCGGGGTGCTCGCCGACCGGGTCGGCAGGCTGTTCACCGCCGCGCTGGCCGCTCTCACCCTCTTCGCGGCGGGCGTGGTCGCCTCCCTCGCGCCGCCGGACTCCGCCCCGGCCCTGGCCGGTGCGCTCATTCTGCTGGGCGTCGGCTGGAATCTGGGGTTCGTCGCCGGTACGGCCCTGATCACCGACGCGCTCCCGGTGGAGGTGCGGGCCTCGTCGCAGGGGCTGGTCGATGTCGGCGTCACGGTCGCGGGAGCCACCGGGGGCCTGGCGTCCGGAGTGGTGGTGGCCGTGAGCGGCTACCCCGCGCTGGCGCTCTCCGGCGGACTGCTGATCCTCGTTCTGCTGCCGCTGGCCGCCCTGACGGCGGCCCTGTCCCCGCCCGCCGCCGACCGCCGCGCCCCGTCCCCGGCGCCGGCCGAAGAGCCCCTGCCGGAGAACCGGGCCTGATCCGGCGGGGAAACAGGCGCGGGGGGTACGGGAGGACCGCCTCCCGTACCCCCCGCGCGCTGTGGAGTCCCTAGCGGGCGGTGCGCTCGTGGACGGAGGCGACCAGCCGGGTCAGGGTGTCGGGGTCGGTGGTGGGCAGCACACCGTGGCCGAGGTTGAACACATGGCCCTCCAGGCCCTCGGCGGCGGCCAGCACCTCGGCGGTCTTGGCCTCGATGGCCTCGGGACCGGCGAAGAGCACGGCCGGGTCGAGATTGCCCTGGAGCGCCTTGCCCGGGCCCACCCGGCGGGCGGCCTCGTCCAGCGGGACGCGCCAGTCGACGCCGACGACGTCGGCGCCCGCCTCGCCGAGGAGGCCGAGCAGCTCTCCCGTACCCACGCCGAAGTGGATCCGGGGGACGCCGTAGGAGGCCACCGAGGAGAAGACCTTCGCCGACGCGGGCATCACCGAGCGGCGGTAGTCGGCGGGGGCGAGCGCGCCGACCCAGGAGTCGAAGAGCTGCACGGCGCTCGCGCCGGCCTCGATCTGCACCTTGAGGAAGGCGGAGGTGATCTCGGCGAGCCGGTCCAGCAGATCCGCCCAGAGCTGGGGGTCGCCGTACATCAGCGCCTTGGTGTGCTCGTGGTTGCGCGAGGGGCCGCCCTCCACGAGATAGCTGGCCAGGGTGAAGGGCGCGCCCGCGAAGCCGATCAGCGGGGTCGTGCCCAGCTCCTCGGTGAGCATGCCGATCGCCTCGGTGACGTACCAGACGTCCTCGGGGGTGAGGTCCCGCAGCCGGGCCAGATCGGCGCGGGTGCGGATCGGCTCGGCGACGACCGGGCCGATGCCCGGCTTGATGTCGAGGTCGATCCCGATCGCCTTCAGCGGCACCACGATGTCGCTGAAGTAGATCGCCGCGTCGACCTTGTGCCGCCGCACCGGCTGAAGCGTGATCTCCTTCACCAGCTCCGGCCGCATGCAGGAGTCCAGCATCGCGACGCCCTCACGCACCTTGAGGTACTCGGGGAGCGAGCGGCCCGCCTGCCGCATGAACCAGACCGGGGTGTGCGGCACGGGCTCACGCCTGCACGCCTTCAGGAAGGCGGACTCGTACGGCTTCGGCTGCTGGCTTGCGGGGCTGCCCGAGGGGCGGTCGTTGACGCTCACGCCCCAAATCTTCGCACGGACAAAGGAAGTGCCCGCCGCCCCGGGTGTCCTTCCCTGCGCGAGGCCCCCATTCCGCCTACTCTTCCCCGCATGGCTGCGGCTCAGGGACATTTTTCCGATCATTCCAACGGCGCCGACGACAAGGACGGCACAGAGAGCGATCCGGTCCCGCGCGCGTTCCGGCTCGCGGTCGAGGCACTGCGGTCCGCACGACCGCGCCCGGACATCGAGGTGGAGCCCGCGCGCCCGCCGCAGCGGCTCGCGCCGCACGCGTACGCCCTGGAGGCCGCCGTCGTCGAGGGCGAGGAGGATCTCGCCGACGGCCGGCTGGTGCTGCTGCACGACCCGGCGGGGCACGAGGCCTGGCAGGGGGCGTTCCGGCTGGTCACGCTGGTGCGCGCGGAGCTGGAGCCGGAGATGGCCGCGGATCCGCTGCTGCCGGAGGTGTCCTGGTCCTGGCTGACAGGCGCGCTGGAGGCGCGCGGGCTGGCGTACGGGGAGCCGAGCGGGACCGTCACCCGCGCGGGGTCTCACTATTTCGGTGGACTCGCCGATCGGCGCCCGGCGACCCAGATCGAGATCCGGGCGTCCTGGACGCCCCAGGAGGGGCCCGACGGGGTCCCGGACACGGCCGCGCACATGTTGGCCTGGTGCGATCTGCTCTGCCAGATCGCGGGGCTGCCGCCGGCGCCGGCCGGTTCGGCGGACCCCTCGGCGGGTGTGGTGTCGCTGCCGCAGCGGCGGGGGCCGCAGCACCGGTGACGGGCGGGGGCGGTGCGGCCCGGGGAGACTGTGCGCGGGCCCGCTCCCCGTACCGCTCCCCGCACCGCCCCGAGGGCCGCCCCGCGCCCGCTTCCGGCGGCCCCTCATGTCGTAACGCTCCGTCAGATCGGTCACCGATGATCGATCACTCGTCCGAATTGAACCAATTGTCACTCACTAAATCGTGATCTTTCTCTAAAGGCGATCAGGTTTGGTGCCGAAGAGGTCAGTGACCTAACTGATCGGTTCGCCCCGGCCACATCCCCGGCCGGCCCGTCCCGCACCTTCCCCAGGAGGCCTGGTGTCCGTTCTTCTCGAGCAGCCCGCAAGCCTGGTCACCTACCGCCCGAACAAGCCGACGGCGATGGTCGTCGTGGCCGACCCACGCGTCCGCTCCACCGTCACCCGCCACCTGTGGGCCCTCGGAGTGCGCGACGTGATCGAGGCGTCTTCGATCGCGGAGGCCCGCCCCCGCGTCAGCAATCCCCGCGACATCTGTGTCGCCGATGTCCATCTGCCCGACGGTTCCGGACTGACCCTGCTGTCCGAAACCCGTGCCGCGGGCTGGCCCAACGGCCTCGCCCTGTCCGCGGCCGATGACATCGGCGCCGTCCGCAACGCACTCGCGGGCGGCGTCAAGGGCTATGTCGTCACCGGTACCCGTACCAATATCGGCCACCCCACCCGCCCCGGCGCCGCCCCCATCGGCGCGGCGGCGGCACGTCTGGGCCACCGCCGCCCCCCGGGTGCCCCGAGCCACCCGGGCGGCTACCGCGAACTGTCCGGACGTGAGGTGGAGGTGCTGCGACTGGTCGCCGAAGGCCAGTCGAACAAGGCGATCGGGGTGTCCATGGGACTTTCCGCCCTGACCGTGAAGAGCCATCTCGCCCGGATCGCCAGGAAGCTCGGCACCGGCGACCGCGCCGGAATGGTGGCCGTGGCACTGCGCACCGGCATCATCCACTGACCCTCTCCCCCACCCCGCGCCTGTCGACGGAACGTTTCCGTCGACAGGCGCGCTCCGTTCACAGATACCCTTGACACGTGACCGACGCCCAAGACACCGCAGCAGAGACCGCACTGCGAACCACCGGGGGCGCCCCCCCGGACGACGGCGTCGCAGCCGAAGAGGCTCCCACCCCGCTGCTGGAGCCGCGGGAGGGCATTCCTCCGGTGGTCGCCGACGCCGAGGGGCTCGCCGAAGTGATCGCCGCGTTCGCCGCCGGCACCGGCCCGGTCGCCGTGGACGCCGAGCGCGCCTCCGGCTACCGCTACGGCCAGCGCGCCTACCTCGTCCAGCTGCGCCGCGAGGGCGCGGGCAGCGCCCTGATCGACCCCGTGGGCTGCCCCGATCTCTCCGGGCTCGGCGAGGCCCTCGCCGGAACCGAGTGGATCCTCCACGCGGCGACCCAGGATCTGCCGTGCCTGCGGGAAATAGGCATGGTTCCCACCAGCCTCTTCGACACCGAGCTGGCCGGCCGGCTGGCCGGCTTCCCCCGGGTCGGGCTCGGCGCGATGGTCGAGTCGGTCCTCGGGTACGCCCTGGAGAAGGGCCACTCCGCCGTCGACTGGTCCACCCGTCCACTCCCCGAGCCGTGGCTGCGCTACGCCGCGCTCGACGTGGAGCTGCTGGTGGATCTCCGGGACGCGCTGGAGAAGGAGCTGGACCGGCAGGGCAAGCTGGAGTGGGCCCACCAGGAGTTCGCCGCGATCGTCGCCGCGCCGCCCGCTCCCCCGCGCAAGGACCCCTGGCGGCGCACCTCCGGGATGCACAAGGTGCGCCGACGCCGTCAGATGGCGGTCGTCCGGGAGCTGTGGACGGCCCGTGACAAGGTCGCGCAGCGGCGTGACGTCTCACCGGGGAAGGTGCTGAGCGACACCGCGATCATCGAGGCGGCACTCGCCGTTCCGGTGAGCGTGCAGGCGCTGACCGCGCTGCCCGGATTCGGCCACCGCGCCGGGCGACGGCAGCTGGAACAGTGGCAGGCGGCCGTGGACCGGGCCCGGGCGCTGCCCGACGCGGAGCTTCCGCAGCCCGGCCAGCCGCTGAACGGCCCGCCGCCGCCGAGAGCCTGGGCGGACAAGGACCCGGTGGCCGCGGCCCGGCTGTCGGCGGCCCGGGCGGCCGTCTCGGCGCTGGCCGAGGAGCTGAATCTGCCGCAGGAGAATCTGATGACGCCGGACACCGTCCGGCGGGTGTGCTGGGAGCCCCCGGCCGAGCACTCGGTCGCCGCCGTCTCCGCCGCCCTGGCCGCACTCGGCGCCCGCCCCTGGCAGATCACCCTCGTCGCCCCCCTCCTCACCACCGCCCTCTCCGCCACCGCCTGACCCCCACCCCCAACCCACATCGCCCGGTCGCCCGTCCCCCAGGACCTCCGACCGGGCGCTTCCTCTTTTCCACCCACCCAGAGGCCGTCCCAGGCAAAGCCCTGTGGCGGCACCTGCGACAGGCCAGGCGCACCATTTGAGCCTGTCCGGCGATTGAGGACGGAACCCCGCACCCCAGGTGCCGGAACTGAACCACCAGAACGCCCCCAACCCCCAGGATGTGACCTTCTCGGCGAGGGGCTGTGCACGATGGTTACTCGCAAGTAGCATGATGGCAGCAAGCGCACGCTCAGTCGTGCCCCGCGCAGTGCCACCCTGCACTCTGGAGGAGAGCCATCGTGCCTCGTACCGTCAGGGACGTCGTCTTCGTCGACGGCGTCCGCACCCCGTTCGGCAAGGCGGGCCCGAAGGGCATCTACCACGAGACCCGGGCCGACGATCTCGTCGTCAAGGCCATCAGGGAGCTGCTGCGGCGCAACCCGGGCCTCGACCCCGCCCGGATCGACGAGGTCGCCATCGCCGCCACCACCCAGATCGGCGACCAGGGCCTGACCCTCGGACGGACGGCCGGAATCCTCGCCGGGCTGCCGCAGTCCGTCCCGGGCTACTCGATCGACCGGATGTGCGCGGGCGCGATGACCGCCGTCACCACCACCGCCGGCTCCATCGCCTTCGGCGCCTACGACGTGGTCGTCGCGGGCGGCGTCGAGCACATGGGCCGGCACCCGATGGGCGAGGGCGTCGATCCCAACCCCCGCTTCGTCAGCGAGCGGCTCGTGGACGAGTCCGCCCTCTTCATGGGCATGACCGCGGAGAACCTCCACGACCGCTATCCGTCGATCACCAAGCAGCGCGCTGACGAGTACGCGGTCCGCTCCCAGGAGAAGGCCGCGAAGGCGTACGCCGACGGCAGCATCCAGCAGGACCTGGTCCCGATCTCGGTGCGCCGCACCACCCCGGAGACCGGCGAGACCGGCTGGGGGCTCGCGACCGAGGACGAGCCGATGCGCCCCGGCACCACGCTGGAGAACCTGGCGGGCCTCAAGACGCCGTTCCGTCCGCACGGCCGGGTCACCGCGGGCAACGCCGCCGGTCTCAACGACGGCGCGACCGCGTCGCTGATCGCCTCCGAGGAGTTCGCCCGCGAGGCGGGCCTGCCGGTGCGGATGCGGCTGGTCTCCTTCGCGTACACCGGGGTCGAGCCGGAGGTCATGGGGTACGGCCCCATCCCGGCGACCGAGAAGGCCCTCGCCAAGGCGGGGCTGACCATCGGGGACATCGGCCTCTTCGAGATCAATGAGGCCTTCGCCGTCCAGGTGCTGGCCTTCCTGGAGCACTACGGCATCGCCGACGACGACGCGCGCGTCAACCAGTACGGCGGCGCGATCGCCTTCGGCCACCCGCTGGCCTCCTCCGGCGTACGGCTGATGACTCAGCTGGCCCGGCAGTTCGAGGCGCAGCCCGAGGTCCGTTACGGCCTCACCACCATGTGCGTCGGCTTCGGCATGGGCGCGTCGGTCATCTGGGAGAACCCGCACTTCGCCGGAGGCGCACAGTGAGCAAGACAGCCGAACTCCTCAAGGGCGCGGCCCAGCTGTTCCCCGACGAGGTCGTCACCAGCGCGCATGTACGCCATCTCGACCTGCCCGCCGGGGCCGGCCGATTCGCGCTGATCACGCTGGACAACGGTCTCGACCACACGAAGCCGACCACCTTCGGTCCTCAGTCGCTCGCCAACCTCGACGCGGCGATCGACCAGGTCGAGCGGGAGGCGGCCGAGGGCTCGATCGTCGGCGCCGGTCTGACCGGGAAGCCGTTCATCTTCGCCGTCGGGGCCGACCTCAAGGGCGTCGAGCTGCTGCGCACCCATGAGCAGGCGCTGGCCATCGGGCGGGGCGGGCACGAGGTCTTCAAGCGCCTCTCCTCGCTCGCGGTGCCGACCTTCGCGTACTACAACGGTGCGGCGATGGGCGGCGGGGTCGAGGTCGGGCTGCACTGCTCGTACCGTACGGTCTCCCGGGCCGTGCCCGCCTTCTCGCTGCCCGAGGTCTTCCTCGGGCTGGTCCCGGGCTGGGGCGGCTGTGCGCTGCTGCCGAACCTGATCGGCGCGGACCGGGCCGTCACGGTGATCATCGAGAACTCGCTGAATCAGAACCGCCAGCTCAAGGGCGGTCAGGTCTTCGATCTCGGCATCGCGGACGCGATCTTCGACGGCGCGGACTTCCTGGAGCGGTCGCTGGTGTGGACCGCCTCCGTCCTCACGGGCCAGACGGTCGTCGAGCGGGCCGAGGTCGACCGGGGCGAGGCCTGGGACGCGGCCGTGGCGCGGGGCAGGTTCATCGCCGACGGCAAGGTGCACGGCGCGGCCCCGGCCGCGTACCGCGCCCTGGAGATCATCGCCGCCGCCAAGGACGGCGATCTCCAGGCCGGTTTCGACGCCGAGGACGAGGCGCTCGCCGATCTGATCATGGGCGGGGAGCTGCGCGCCGGTATCTACGCCTTCAATCTGGTGCAGAAGCGCGGCAAGCGCCCGGCGGGGGCCCCGGACAGGAATCTGGCCCGGCCGGTCACCAAGGTCGGTGTCGTGGGCGCGGGTCTGATGGCCTCGCAGCTGGCGCTGCTCTTCGTACGCCGTCTTGAGGTGCCGGTCGTGCTGACCGACATCGACCAGGAGCGGATCGACAAGGGGGTGGGCTATGTCCACTCCGAGATCGACCGGCTGCTGGGCAAGGGCCGGATCAGCCAGGACCGGGCGAATCGCTTCAAGGCCCTGGTCACCGGTGTGCTGGACAAGGCCGATGGCTTCTCGGACGCCGATTTCGTGATCGAGGCAGTCTTCGAGGAGATGGGCGTCAAGCAGAAGGTGTTCGCGGAGGTCGAGGCGGTCGCCCCGGCGCACGCGATCCTCGCCACCAACACCTCCTCGCTCTCGGTGAGCGAGATGGCGTCGAAGCTGAAGCACCCCGAGCGGGTCGTGGGCTTCCACTTCTTCAACCCGGTGGCGGTGCTTCCGCTGCTGGAGATCGTCCGGGGCGAGCTGACCGACGATGCCTCGCTGGCCACCGCGTTCGGGGTGGCGAAGAAGCTGAAGAAGACCGCCGTGCTGGTCAAGGACGCCCCGGCGTTCGTGGTCAACCGGATCCTGACCCGGTTCATGGGCGAGGTCCAGAACGTCATCGACGAGGGCACCCCGGTCGAGGTCGCCGAGCGCGCGGTGGAGCCGCTGGGTCTGCCGATGTCGCCGCTGGTGCTGCTGGAGCTGGTGGGTCCGGCGATCGGTCTGCATGTCTCCGAGACCCTCAACAGGGCCTTCCCGGACCGGTTCACCGTCTCCGCGAACCTGGCGGCGGTGGTGAAGGCCGGCAAGCGCGGCTTCTATGTGTACGACTCCGGCCGGCCGGAGCTGGACCCCGAGGTCGCGGCGCTGCTGCGGCAGGGCGACACGGTCCTGACCGAGGAGGAGACCCGGGCCCGGGTGCTGGGCGCGGTGGCCGAGGAGATCGGGCTGATGCTGGACGAGGGCGTCGTGGCCGAGGCCCAGGACATCGACCTCTGCCTGATCACCGGCGCGGGCTGGCCCTTCCATCTGGGCGGCGTCACCCCGTATCTCGACCGTGAGGGCGTCTCCGAGCGGGTGAACGGCAAGCGGTTCCTCGCGCCGGGTGTGGCGAGCGTGCCCGCGTAGCGGACCGCTGCACGGGCTGTTACGGACAGGGGCGGTACGGGATGTTCCCGTACCGCCCCTGTCGTCGTCGGCGGGTAGGCTCGCGGCCGATGACGGAGCCGATACCGGAGCAGCCCCGGACCACCCTGCTGATCGTCGACGGCGCGAATGTCGTCGGCTCCGTACCGGACGGCTGGTGGCGCGACCGGCGCGGGGCGGCGACCCGGCTGCGGGACCGGCTGGTGCGGTACGCGGCCGAGGGCGTCGGGGGCGAGCCGGGGCCGCTGGAGGTCGTGCTGGTGGTGGAGGGCGCGGCGCGCGGTGTCGCGCCGGTGCCGGGGGTGCGGGTCGAGGAGGCCCCGGGCAGCGGCGACGACCACATCGCGGCGCTCGCGGCCGGGGCGGCGGACCGGCCGTGTCTGGTGATCACGGCCGACCGCGGGCTTCGCGACCGGGTCGCGGCGGTGGGGGCCCGTACGGCGGGCCCGCGCACGGTGTACGGCCCGCACGCCCCCTGAGCGCCCCAAGGCGCCCCCGCGGCCCCTCAGGGGCTCCCAGCGGCCCTCAGGGGCCTTTAGTGGGGCACCTTCGCACCGGGCTCCAGCCGACTGTGCGAGCGCCCGTACACGAAGTACACGATGACGCCGAGCAGCATCCACAGACCGAACCGCAGCCAGGTCTCGCTGGGCAGATTGAGCATCAGCCAGAACGAGGCGGCCACCGAGACGATCGGCAGCAGCGGGACCAGCGGGGTGCGGAAGGCGCGCGGCAGATCGGGGCGGGTGCGGCGGAGGATGACGACGCCGAGCGCCACGATGACGAAGGCGAAGAGGGTGCCGATGTTGACCAGGGCGGCGAGTTCCTCGATGTTGGTCAGTCCCGCGACGATCGCGATCACGATGCCGAGCAGCAGGGTGGCCCGGTAGGGGGTGCGGTAGCGCGGGTGGGTGCGGGAGAAGAATCTCGGCAGCAGCCCGTCCCGGCTCATCGCGAAGAACACCCGGGTCTGGCCGAGCAGCAGGATCATGCAGACGGAGGTGAGACCGATGACCGCGCCGAAGCTGATGACCCCCGCGTACCAGGGGTGGCCGGTGGCCTTGAAGGCGTCGGCGAGCGGGGCGTCGACGGTCAGCTCCGTGTAGTGCTGCATGCCCGTGACGACGATCGAGACGGCGACGTAGAGCAGGGTGCAGATGAACAGCGAGCCGAGGATGCCCCGGGGCATGTCCCGCTGGGGCAGTTTGGTCTCCTCGGCGGCCGTGGCCACGACGTCGAAGCCGATGAAGGCGAAGAAGACCACGGAGGCGGCGGTGAAGATGCCCATGACGCCGAAGCTCGTCGGCGCGTAGCCGAAGATCATCTGGATGAGCGGCTGCTGGAGCCCCGATTCGCCCGGCACCTCGCTGGCGGGCGGGATGAAGGGGCTGTAGTTGGACACCTTGATGAAGAAGGCCCCCGCGACGATGACCAGCAGGACCACGGCCACCTTGATGGCGACGACCACGGTGGTGACCCGGGCGGAGAGCTTCATGCCGAGGACGAGGATGCCGGTGAGCAGCAGGACCAGCAGAAAGGCGAGCAGGTCGAAGCCGAAGCCGCTGACCGGGTTGGTGCCGGCGATGGCGTCGGGGAGCTGCCAGCCGGCGTTGTCCAGGAGTGAGCGGAAGTAGCCGGACCAGCCGACGGCGACCACCGCCGTGCCCACGGCGAACTCCAGGACCAGGTCCCAGCCGATGATCCAGGCCGGCAGCTCGCCGAGCGAGGCGTAGGCGAAGGTGTACGCCGATCCCGCGACCGGGACCGTCGAGGCGAACTCCGCGTAGCAGAGGGCGGCGAGTCCGCAGACGACCCCGGCGATGACGAAGGCCACCGCGGTGGCGGGTCCGGCGGTCTCCTTGGCGACCGCGCCGGTGAGGACGAAGATGCCGGTGCCGATGATGACGCCGACCCCGAAGACCGTGAGGTCCAGTGCGGAGAGGGACCGTTTGAGCGCGTGCTCGGGTTCCTCGGTGTCGTGGATGGACTGCTCGACGGATTTGGTCCGGAAGACACCCGCTCCGTTCGCGGGGTCTGTCTGTGTGCTCACCGTGCACCTCCACGCTGTGTCGTCCCCGTCATGATCGGGACGGCGGGCGGTCCAGGGGCGGCCGTACGAGTGGTATTCACACGGATGGCCGGGAGGGTCACCCTTCTTGGGTGACCCTCCCGGCCGGGAACGGTCTCTCGGCGCTGCCGCCGCGCGTCGGTCGCGCGTGAGCCGCGGACCGGTCGTGCGTCAGTCGCGGACCGGCTCGACCTCCGGGTCGGCCGCCCTGGCGGAGCCGCCGTCGAGCTTCGCCACCAGGCCGGTGACCTGGCGGGCGATGTCGGGGGCGGTCAGCCCGATCTCGGCCATGACCTCCTTGCGGGAGGCGTGGTCGAGGAAGCGCGGCGGAATGCCGAAGTCGCGGAGCGGCATGTCGACGCCCGCGTCGCGCAGCGCCTGGGCGACGGCGGAGCCGACACCGCCGACGCGGCTGTTGTCCTCGACGGTGACGACGACCCGGTGCCGCTCGGCGAGCGGCGGAAGGGCCTCGTCGACCGGCTTGACCCAGCGGGGGTCGACCACGGTGGTGGAGATGCCCTGCGCGTCGAGGAGATCGGCGATCTCCAGGCACATCGGGGCGAGCGCGCCGACGGAGACCAGGAGCACGTCCGGGCGGTCGGCGTCGGGGCGGCGCAGCACATCCATGCCGCCGACCCGGCCCACGGCCTTGACGGAGGGGCCGACCGCGCCCTTGGAGAAGCGGACCACGGTGGGCGCGTCGTCGACGGCGACGGCCTCGCGGAGCTGGGCGCGGACCTGGTCGGCGTCGCGCGGGGCGGCGATCCGCAGGCCGGGGACGACCTGGAGGATCGACATGTCCCACATGCCGTTGTGGGAGGCGCCGTCGGTGCCGGTGATGCCGGCCCGGTCCAGGACGAATGTCACTCCGCAGTTGTGCAGGGCCACATCCATGAGCACCTGGTCGAAGGCGCGGTTGAGGAAGGTGGCGTACACCGCGAAGACGGGGTGGACTCCCCCGGTGGCGAGACCGGCGGCGGAGACCGCGCCGTGCTGCTCGGCGATGCCGACGTCGTAGACCCGGTCGGGGTAGGCCTTGGCGAATCTGTCGAGGCCGACGGGCTGGAGCATCGCGGCGGTGATCGCGACGATGTCCTCGCGCTCGGCGCCGAGCTTGACCATCTCCTCGCCGAAGACGGAGGTCCAGTCGAGGCCGGAGCTGGCGATCGGCAGACCGGTGTCGGGGTGGATCTTGCCGACGGCGTGGAAGCGGTCGGCCTCGTCCTGGAGGGCGGGCTGGTAGCCGCGGCCCTTCTCGGTGAGGCAGTGGACGATCACGGGCCCGCCGAAGCGCTTGGCGCGGGCCAGCGCGGACTCCAGGGCCTCGATGTCGTGGCCGTCGATGGGCCCGACGTACTTGAGGCCGAGGTCCTCGAACATGCCCTGGGGGGCGATGAAGTCCTTGAGGCCCTTCTTGGCCCCGTGGAGCGTCTCGTACAGCGGCTTTCCGACGACCGGGGTGCGGCCGAGGATGTCCTTGCCGCGGGCGAGGAAGCGCTCGTAGCCGTCGGTGGTGCGCAGGGTGGCGAGATGGTTGGCGAGGCCGCCGATGGTGGGCGCGTAGGAGCGCTCGTTGTCGTTGACCACGATCACCAGCGGGCGGTCCTTGGCGGCGGCGATGTTGTTCAGCGCCTCCCAGGCCATACCGCCGGTGAGGGCGCCGTCACCGATCACCGCGACGACGTGGTCGTCCTTGCGCAGCACCTCATTGGCCTTGGCGAGGCCGTCGGCCCAGCCGAGGACGGTGGAGGCGTGGGAGTTCTCGATGCAGTCGTGGTCGGACTCGGCGCGCGCCGGGTAGCCGGAGAGGCCGCCCTTCATCTTCAGGCGCGAGAAGTCCTGCCGGCCGGTGAGCAGCTTGTGCACATAGCTCTGGTGGCCGGTGTCCCACAGGACCTTGTCCCGGGGAGAGTCGAAGACCCGGTGCAGGGCGATGGTCAGCTCGACCACGCCGAGGTTGGGGCCGAGGTGGCCGCCAGTCTTGGACACGGCGTCGACGAGGAAGGAACGGATCTCCGCGGCCAGCTGATCAAGCTGTTCCGGGCTGAGCCGGTCCAGATCGCGCGGTCCCTCGATGCGGGTCAGCAGATCCCACCCGTCGCCCACCACCACCCTTGAGCGACGCGCTTCGCGCGGATCCTTCACTCTGCCTCCTTGCGTATTGAGCTGGGTGTACTGAGCCGGGTCGAGACCGTGACGATGTGGTTGAGTCTAATGTTCCGCTCCTGGCCATGGTCTTCGGGCAGGGCGATCGGGCTCATGGGATTGGCGGATCCCCCGCGCACGGGGTTGGAATACGGGAGAATGCCCCGGCCCTGTGCGTCGCGGTGAGCCGCGCGTCCGCCGCACATCTGTCGGACGCGTACGGCGGTGCGCGAGGTTCCCGGGAGGGCACGGGCGGGGCCGACAGTGGCGAGAACCACATCCGCCCGCGGGCGGGGGCGGGTCCCTAGACCGAGGCGACGGGCTCGCGGACCGGGCCACCGGTGCCGACGACTCCGACGACTCCGACGGCCCCGGCTTCAACGGCTCCGGCTCCGGCTCCGGCTCCGGCTCCGGCTCCGGCGATGAGGGGCGAGTCCCCCATCTCGCTGAGCACCAGGGCCACCGCGCCCAGCACCTCGGCGCGGGCCCCCAGCGATCCGGCGGCCACGGTGAGCCAGCGGGCGGCGCTGGGGATGGCGTAGCGGGCGACGGAGTCGCGTACGGGACCGAGGGCCAGCTCGCCCGCCTCCGCGAGGTATCCGCCGATCAGCACCCGGCTGGGGTTGAGCAGATTGCACAGGCCCGCCACCGCGCTGCCGAGATGGCGGCCCACGTCGGCGACGACCCGGCGGCACCCTAGGTCGCCCTCGTGGGCCAGGGCCACCACGCGCTCCATCGTCAGCCCGGGCCCGTGGGCGGGTCCGAGCAGCGGGAGGACATGGCGGGCGGCGGCGAAGGTCTCGACGCACCCCCGGTTTCCGCAGCGGCAGACCGGGCCGGACTCGTCCAGGGTGATGTGGCCGATCTCCCCGGCGGTGCCGCCCGGGCCCCGGAAGATCCGGCCGCCGATCACCAGGCCCGCGCCGACGCCCTCCGCGACCTTGATGTAGGCGAGGTCGGCGATGCCCCGGCCGCCGCCCCAGATCAGCTCTCCCAGGGCCGCGAGGTTGGCGTCGTTGTCCACCAGGACGGGTACGCCGAGCCGGTCGGACATCTCCCTGCCGGGGCTGGCCCCGACCCATCGGGGCAGCATCGAGGTGGCCCCGAGCACCCCGGAGTCGGTGTCGACGGGGCCGGGGACGCCGAGGCCGACGCCGATCACCTTGCCCGGGGCGGCTCCGGCGCGTGCCACGAGCCGTCCGATCAGCTCCGCCGCCCGGTCGAGGCCCTCCTCGGCGCCGGAGTCGGCGTCGAGCGGCTCGGACTCCTCGGCGAGCACCCGGTGGGCGAGGTCGGCGACGGCGACCCGGAGTCGGGTGTGGCCGAAGTCGACTCCGACGACGACCCCCGCGTCCCCGCTCAGCGAGACGCTGCGGGCCCGCCGGCCGCCCACCGAGGTGGGGGTGACCTCGATCGCCCCGCTCTCCTTCAGCTCACGGACGATGTTGGAGACGGTGGCGGCCGAGAGACCGGTGCTCCGGGCGATCTCGGCCTGGGTCGGTGAGCCCGCCATGCGCACGGCCCGGACGACCCGCTCCAGATTGGCCCGGTGCAGTGATGTCTGCGATCCCGGAGTCTGCATCCCTGCTCACTCATTCCCGCCCGGAGCGTCCCGGAGCGTCCCGGCGGAACCCCGGGACTCGCTCCACCTTGTGAGGGCCAAGCTCTCCGGCCGCGGGGGACGCCGTCAAGACCTGTGAGGTCACGGCGCGCATCGGCCCCCGGCGGAACCGTCCGCCGGGGGCCCGCGGGCGTCGCCCGCGCGCTGCTCGTACCTCTGCTCGTACTCTCCGCCCGTACCGCTACTTGATCGCGCCGGCGGTGAGACCGGCCTGGACCTGGCGCTGGAAGATCGCGTACACGATGAGCACCGGGAGCATGGCGATCATCATGCCCGCCATCAGCGCCCCCCAGTCGTTCTCATAGCCCTGCTGGAGGGCGATCATCGCCAGACCCTGGGTGAGTACGTACTTCTCCTCCTGCTGGTTGAGGACCATCGGCAGCAGATACTGATTCCACTGCCCCAGGAAGTTGAAGATGCCGATGCTGATCAGACCGGGCTTGGCCATCGGCAGCATCACCTGGAAGAACGTCCGGGTGTGCGAGGCTCCGTCGATCATCGCCGCCTCCGCCACCGAGTTCGGCAGCGTACGGAAGAAGGAGGTCATGAAGAAGACGGTGAAGGGCAGCGAGTAGGCGATGTAGACCAGGATCAGTCCGTGGTAGGTCGCCAGCAGTGTGCTGCCCGGGAAGTCCCTCAGTACGAAGAAGAGGGGGATCACCAGCATGAACACCGGGAAGGACATGCCCGCCACGAACAGGTAGTAGATAAATCTGTTCCCCGGGAAGGTGAAGCGCGCCAGCACATAGGCGGCCATGGAGCCCAGCACCATGGTGCCCACCACCGAACCGCCCACCACGATGGCGGTGTTGATGAAGTACTGGCCCATGTTCGCGTCGTTCCACGCGTTGGACCAGTTCTCCCAGTGGAGGGCGGTCGGCAGCCCCCAGGGGTCGGTCAGGATGCCGTTGCTGTCCTTGAAGGCGCTCCAGAGCACCCACAGCAGCGGCACGCCGACCATCAGCGCCCAGACGACGAGAATGCCGTGCGAGAAGACATTCAGCACCCCGCCCTCGGTGGCGACGCGTTTCTTCGCCGCCGGGCCGTCGGCCCCGGTGGCACGGGGGGCGGGCGTGTCCAGCTTCGCCACCGCATCGATCTCTTCGGTCGTCATCCGCCGTACCCCTAGAACTCGACTCGCTCACGCCGCGCGAAGCGCATGGTGAGCAGTGCGAACGTCATCGTGACAATGAGCATCGCGATTCCCATCGCGGAGGCGTAGCCGAACTGGCTGTCCCGGAAGGCCGTGACATACAGCCGCAGCGGCATGACATCGGTCGCGCCGTCGGGTCCGCCGTTGTTCACCGACATGATCTGGACCAGGGCGAAGGCGTCCAGGGCGATGATGCCCATGTACACCCAGCCGGTCTGCACCGCGTCCCACAGCAGCGGGAGGGTGATCTTGAAGAAGGTGTGGAAGCGGTTGGCGCCGTCCAGCAGCGCCGCTTCGTAGATGTCTCGCGGGATGGAGGCCATCGCGGCGGAGAACAGCACCACGTAGAAGCCGACATGGCCCCAGACCATGACCGCGCTGATGCACCAGAGGGCGATGCTCTTCTCGCCGAGCCAGGAGTTCTGGAGGCTGTCCAGACCCACTGTGCCCAGGAGGGAGTTGAGCATGCCGTCGTTGGGGTCGGGGTTGTAGATGTTGAACCAGATGACCGCGACGATGGTGATCGAGATGACCTGCGGAAAGAAGAAGACGAACTTGTAGAACTTCGACCCGGTCACACCGGTGACCACTTCGTTCTTCTTGCGCCGGCCGCCCACGTTGAGCATGAAGGCGAAGAAGAGGCCCAGTCCGAGGGTGACCACCGGGACGAGCGCCAGCATGTAGACGTTGTGGCGCAGCGCGTTCCAGAAGTCGTCGCTCTCCCAGAGCCGTTCGAAGTTGTCCAGGCCGATGAAGTTGGCGGTGCCGACCAGTCCCGACCAGTCGGTCAGGGAGATCTGGAAGGCCTGGACGAACGGCGAGAGCACGAAGACGCCGTAGATGATCAAAGGTAGGGCCAGGAAGCCCACGATGAATCGGTATTTGCCGTGTTGCATCTGCTTCCCGGCCCTTCCCCTCTTCTTTAGGACGGATGGCCTGTCGGTGTCGGTGTCAGCCGGCGCGCTTGAACTTGGTGACCGAGCTGTCCTGGGCCACCTTGTCGGCCTCAGCCTGGGTCTTCTTGATCCACTCCGACGCCTTGAGGTCACCGGTGAGCAGCTGGCCGGTCAGGCCGCCGATCTTCTCGTCGGTGAGGGCCGGGTACCACTCCTGGAGCTGGAGGCTGATGAGGTTGTCACCGGCCGCCTTGACCGCCGCGCTCGCCGAGGCGAGGCCCGGGGAGAGGGTCATGCCCTCGGTGGCGTCGACCACGCAGGTCAGCGACTTGACCTTGGTGGCGAAGTTCTGCGCGTGCTTCTTGGAGAGCATGATGCGCAGCAGTTCCATGCCGCCGAGCGGGTTCTTGCCCTTGGCGGAGACGATGTACGGCTCGCTGGGCTCGCCGCGCAGGGTGCCGGAGGGCAGCTTGTCGCCGGTGCCGTCGAGCAGTGCGCCGACCGACATCCCGAAGTCCTTCGGGGTGGTGGGCGCGGCCTCGTTCTCCACCCAGGACCCGTTGGGGATGAAGACGGCCTTGTTCTTGGTCCAGGAGGTCTGGGACTGGATGTGGGTCAGGCCCTCGCTGCCCTCCAGGAAGTACTTCTTGGCGGCCAGCTCCTCGTAGTGCTCGATGACCTCCTTGACCGCGTCGTTCTTGGTCCAGGCGTTCGGCTCCAGGTTGTCGATCTCGACCCAGGCCGGCATGCCGCCGATCTTGGCGATCTGGGCGAACAGATTGAAGTGGACGTAGTACGGGTACTTGCCCGCGTACGTCCAGGGCGCGATGCCCTCCTTCTTGATGTCGCCGCAGAGCTTGACCATCTCGTCGAGGGTCTTGGGGTAGGCCCAGCCCTTGTCCTCCAGCAGCTTCTGGGAGTACCAGGTGCCGTAGATGGTGAAGGCGTAGTACAGCACGTCGAACTTGTCGCCGTGCTTGCCCTTCTCCAGCGTGCTGGGGTGGATGACGTCGCGGACCTTCTTGTTCGGGTCGTCCAGCGACGCCGCGTCGAGCAGCACGCCCAGGTCCTGGAGCTGTCCCTGGCTGGAGAGCTTGTTCATGTCCAGGTGGTTGGCGCCGGAGTTGTCGATGACGTCCGGCGGGGTGCCGCCCGCGAAGCGGGGGGTGAGCTTCGGGCCGACCTCCTGGGTGCCGGTGTGCTTGACCTCGGCCTGGTACGTCGTCTTGTAGTCGGCCTCCGCGTCCTTGGCGTACTGGTCGCCGAGGCCGCCCTTGAAGATGAACGCCTCCAGCGCGACGCCGTTCTTCACGCCGAGCGGGTTCTTCGCCGAGACCGTGCCGGTCTCCTTGGCGGCCGGCTTCTCCTCTGTGCCGCCGCCGGTGGCACAGGCGGAGAGGAAGCCCATCGTGGGCACGGTGATCAGGCCGAGCGCAGCGGAGCGCTTGATCAGATTACGACGGCCGAGACCCTCATTGTTGTGGGCGGAGGTGGATCCCATGCTCAAGTCCTCGCCTTCATCAGGACTCAGGCGGTGAACAAGTCGCCCGTAGATATCGCCTCAGGCGAAGGGCCCCGCCACCGCGGTCAGTTGCTTTGCCTCCCGGAGGGAGACATTGAAGCTCGGTCTGTAAGGGTCGGCGGTGAGAACAGAATCCGGGCAGCAGTGAATAGACGCACGACTGTCCGACTCCTGGTTCCCCCTACCCGCGGCACTGTGTGCGACAGCCTTGCGGGGTGCCGACAGGTATAGTCCACTTCGCCTCAACGGAGCAAGATCGAAAGCATGGTTGGGCAACAGTCTTTCCCGAGTTGAGACCTCCCGGATATCTGAGCACCCTCCACGGGCATTCAGCCATGTCAATCCTCGCGGAACACAAGGTTCCAGCCTAAAGACAGCGTCAGAACCCTTGACATCTATGGTCACTTGCCTCCCTACTGGAGCTTGCGACACGGAATCGACAACGTTGTCCGTATGCGCCTTCGCGCCCTGAAAGGGATGCGCGAGGGCGGGAGCAGGGCATCGATGGAGTCCGGCGGACCCCTTCACAGACCAACTCCTGTCACCACGGCGCTGGTTGTGTACGTCTCGTCGACGGCGGCGGAGCGGGCCGGGGCGGCCCTTGAGCCCGGAGACAGAAATCGCTTTCCCCTTCGACGCGACCGAACTGCCGCCCGACCGAAGCAATGCCGTTGGCGACCGTTGACAGCCGTTGATACCGGAACAGACGGCCGGAAAAGGCCCTACGGAGCCGACGAAGGGTTGACCGAAGGAATACCGGGCGATATCAGCGGCAAGGACATCGAGGTGCCCGACAGGGATGAAATCGCTGACACCCAGGGAATCCGAGGGTAATCCGGTCGATCTTCAGCCGAAAGCCAGGTGGCTGGAATTCTTCACCACTTCATGGAGAGAGTTCGGCATCGGATTCCCGTCCGCCTTCGCCTTCGCCATCGCCTTCAGCATCGCCTTCGCCATCGCCGTACGCACGAGAGCCCCGCCGGCGCGGCGGGGCCCTCCTGGTGTTCCGGTCCGGCCCCGGGGCCGGACCGGAAGGTCAGACGGTGGTCAGGCTGATCTGCTCGCCGCTGACCGTCCAGCGCTGCCGGGACCCGGAGTTGCACGGCTCCACATTGACGATGCGGGACCTCGGATAGTCACTGGTCAGGCACATGCCCGGGTGCGCGGACTGCGAGATCTGCTCCCCACTCACCATCCAGCGCTGCCGGGACCCGGAGTTACAGGGCTCCACATTGACGATGCGGGACCTCGGATAGTCGCTGCTCAGACACATGCCCGGGTGCGCGGACTGCGAGATCTGCTCCCCACTCACCGTCCACTGCTGCCGGGAACCAAAATTGCAGGGCTCCACATTGACGATGCGAGATCTCGGATAGTCGCTGCTCAGACACATGTTGCCGGCGGTCGGCCCCAGCTCGGCGGGGGCAGCGTCCGCCACGGCTGCCGAGGGCAGCCCTAAGGACGTCACAGCGAGCAGGACGGGGACGAGGAGCTTGCGGAATACGTCGGCCATGAGGTGGAGCCCTTCGCGGTCGGCAGATCCGCTTCGGCCGGGACACAGCGACTGGTCCCGGCCCGCGGTTCTGGGCGGTGAACGACCTTGAGAGGTTCCCCTCAACCCCGACGCCGCACGCGCGGATCTCGCCGGGGCCCGCCCGCTTTGAGGACGCGTTGGGCGAGCATTGGGCGAGCTTTGAGCGGATCCGGCGGGGGCGCACACGAAAGGGCCGCGCCCCCGCCGTGAAGCGGTGACGCGGCCCTCTACGGGTGTCCGTCAGCCTCGGATGAGGTTCCTCAGGACGTACTGCATGATGCCGCCGTTGCGGTAGTAGTCGGCCTCACCCGGGGTGTCGATGCGGACGACCGCGTCGAACTCCACACCGGTGTCGGTGGTGACCTTGACCGTGCGCGGCGTGGTGCCGTTGTTCAGCTCGGTGACGCCGGTGAAGGAGAAGGTCTCCTCGCCGGTGAGGCCGAGGGCCTCGGCGGACGCGCCCTCCGGGTACTGGAGGGGCAGCACGCCCATGCCGATGAGGTTGGAGCGGTGGATGCGCTCGTACGACTCGGCGATGACGGCCTTGACGCCCAGCAGCGCGGTGCCCTTGGCGGCCCAGTCGCGGGAGGAGCCGGAGCCGTACTCCTTGCCCGCGAGGATGACCAGCGGGATGCCCTGCTCGATGTAGTTGCGCGAGGCGTCGTAGATGAACGACACCGGCGCGTCGGGCTGGGTGAAGTCGCGGGTGAAGCCGCCCTCGGTGCCGGCCGCGATCTGGTTGCGCAGCCGGATGTTGGCGAAGGTGCCCCGGATCATGACCTCGTGGTTGCCACGGCGCGAGCCGTAGGAGTTGAAGTCGCGGCGCTCGACGCCGTGCTCCGTGAGGTACTTGCCCGCCGGGGTGTCGGCCTTGATCGCACCGGCCGGGGAGATGTGGTCGGTGGTGACCGAGTCGCCGAGCTTGGCGAGCACGCGGCCGCCGGAGATGTCGGAGACCGGGGTGGTCTCCATCGTCATGCCCTCGAAGTAAGGGGGCTTGCGGACGTAGGTGGACTCGGTGTCCCACTCGAAGGTGTTGCCGGTCGGGATCGGCAGCGCCTGCCACTGGGCGTCGCCCGCGAAGACGTCCTGGTAGGACTTGTTGAACATGTCCTCGCCGATGGAGTTGGCGACGACGTCGTTGACCTCGGCCTCGGTGGGCCAGATGTCCTGGAGGAAGACCGGCTTGCCGTCCTGGTCGATGCCGAGGGCGTCGCGGGTGATGTCCACCTTCATGGAGCCCGCGATGGCGTAGGCGACCACCAGCGGCGGGGAGGCCAGGTAGTTCATCTTGACGTCCGGGTTGATCCGGCCCTCGAAGTTCCGGTTTCCGGAGAGCACCGAGGTCACGGCCAGGTCGTGCTCGTTGATGGCCTTGGAGACCTCCTCCGGCAGCGGGCCGGAGTTGCCGATGCAGGTGGTGCAGCCGTAGCCGACGAGGTTGAAGCCGACCTTGTCGAGGTAGGGGGTGAGCCCCGCCTTGTCGAAGTAGTCGGTGACGACCTTGGAGCCCGGGGCGAGGGTGGTCTTGACCCACGGCTTGCGGGTCAGGCCCTTCTCGACCGCCTTCTTGGCCACCAGCGCGGCGGCGACCATGACATACGGGTTCGAGGTGTTGGTGCAGGAGGTGATCGCGGCGACGGTGACGGCGCCGTGGTCGATCTCGTACGTGGACCCGTCGGGGGCCGTGACCGTGGTCGGGCGCGACGGCACGCCGTTGGCGCTCGCCGGGGAGTCGGAGGCCGGGAAGGACTCCTTGCCCGCCTCCTCGTCGTCCGAGACATAGTTGCGCACGTCGACGGCGAACTGCTGCGAGGCGTTGGCGAGGACGATCCGGTCCTGCGGGCGCTTCGGTCCGGCGATGGAGGGGACGACCGTGGAGAGGTCAAGCTCCAGCTTCTCGGAGAAGTCGGGCTCGGCGGCCGGGTCCAGCCAGAGGCCCTGCTCCTTGGCGTACGCCTCGACCAGCGCGACCTGCTGCTCGTCACGGCCGGTCAGACGCAGGTACTTGAGCGTCTCGTCGTCGATCGGGAACATCGCGGCGGTGGAGCCGAACTCCGGCGACATGTTGCCGATGGTGGCGCGGTTGGCGAGCGAGGTGGCGGCGACGCCCTCGCCGTAGAACTCCACGAACTTGCCGACGACACCGTGCTTGCGCAGCATCTCGGTGATGGTCAGCACCAGGTCGGTGGCGGTGGTGCCGGGGGTCAGCTCACCGGTCAGCTTGAAGCCGACGACCCGCGGGATGAGCATGGAGACCGGCTGGCCCAGCATCGCGGCCTCGGCCTCGATGCCGCCGACGCCCCAGCCCAGCACACCGAGGCCGTTGACCATGGTGGTGTGCGAGTCGGTGCCGACGAGGGTGTCCGGGTACGCCTGGCCCTTGCGGACCATGACCGTGCGGGCCAGGTGCTCGATGTTCACCTGGTGGACGATGCCGGTGCCCGGCGGGACGACCTTGAACTCGTCGAACGCGGTCTGGCCCCAGCGCAGGAACTGGTAGCGCTCCCGGTTGCGGCCGTACTCCAGCTCGACGTTCTGCGCGAAGGCCTCGTGCGTACCGAACTTGTCGGCGATGACGGAGTGATCGATGACCAGCTCGGCCGGGGCCAGCGGGTTGATCTTCGCCGGATCGCCGCCCAGCTCCTTCACGGCCTCACGCATCGTGGCGAGGTCCACGACGCAGGGAACACCGGTGAAGTCCTGCATGATCACGCGGGCCGGCGTGAACTGGATCTCCTGGCTGGGCTGCGCCTGGGAATCCCAGCCGCCGAGCGCCCGGATGTGGTCGGCGGTGATGTTCGCGCCGTCCTCGGTGCGGAGCAGGTTCTCCAGGAGAACCTTCAGGCTGTACGGGAGGCGTGCGGAGCCCTCGACCTTGTCCAGCTTGAAGATCTCGTAAGACTCGTCGCCCACGCGCAGCGTGCTGCGGGCGTCGAAGCTGTTCGCCGACACGACAGTCTCCTTCATCAATGTGCGCGTACTACGTCCATGCTGCCGCCACGGCTCCTCGCCGATCCGCTAAGGTAGGGCTTAGTTAGGTAACCCTTACCGAGTGGCGGCTGCGGCACGTCTTCGGCAGATATCTCGATGTCGAGATAACTCTAGTACATCGGTGCGGCTCGGTCATGCCCGGGCGGCCGGTGTTCACTGTCACGCCCCCGTCCGGACGGTCCCGGACGGGGGCGCCGGCATTACCTAGCCGAGGGAGACATCACCTCGCACGACGTAGTGGTCTGAGCGGTGAGGCTTATCGACGGGCGGGGCGGAGGCCACCCGGCAGAACGTCCAGGAGCTGTTCGCGGGGGCGAAGACGTAGTCGTACTTCACATTGTTTCCGGTGGTGGTGGGCCGGTCCTTCTTGGTGGCCGGTTCGGTGGGGGTGGCCGGCCGGTCCTTCGCATCGCACTCCTGGTGACCTGCGTCGTAGAACGACTTGGCCACGGGGTCGCCCGGCGCCGCGTTGAGGTCGCCCCCGACGATCACCCGATAGCCCTTGGCCGTCGCTTTCGCGGACGCGGCCCGGAGCTCCTCGGACTGTGCCAGACGGGTGGCCGCGTCGGCCTCGCCTCCGTGGCTGAAGTGCGCGGTGCAGGCGTAGACCGACCAGGACGGGACGGTGGCGCAGAGGGCGGTGCGCTGCTCCTTCTTCTTCGTCACTGTCGTTGTGCCGTCGGGGTTCACCTTCACCGAGCCGTCGAGGTTCGTCACCATCTCGTCGGCGGGCGAGGTCAGACTGTGCGCCTCATAGAACTTGTTCTCGTCAGGGACGGCGATCGCCACGCCGTACGCTCCGCGATCGACACCATTGACATCACGGGCACACGGCTTCTGAGCCTTGAGGGGCGCATCCTTGCCACTGGCCCTCACCTTGTATTCGATGGGAGCGAACCGCACATCCCATTCTGAACGGTTGGCCTCCAGCGCATCCTCCAGAGGCCTCGCGTACTTCTCACAGAACTCCTGGAGAAGGATGATGTCCGGCCTGAGATCCTCAGGCCTGGGGTCCCCAGGCTTGGGAGTCCCAAGGACCTTCTCCTCGTGCTCCTTCAGCTGCGCCATGAACTCGGTGGCGAAATTCACCGCCGTGCTCTTGTAGAGCGGACATCGCAGAGCCCCGGTGCCCACGTCCTTGGTGCCGTTGTTGAGACAGGCGTTCCACGACATCACGTCAAGGCTCTTCGGCGCGGCCGCAGGGGCCTGGGCAAGGGCCCCGGGGCCGGGCACCGGCTCCAGGACGAACCTCTCCCACCCTCGCGCACTTTCCTGGTTCGCTATCAGCAGCCCCTTGTCCGTCGCGTTGTCGCGCGCGGAGAGGTACTTACCGGTTGTATTGGACTTCAGCGCATATTCATCCTTCTCCGAGTCCGGCTTCTCCAGAGTGAAGCGCGCCTCTTCACCGATCGGCCCCTCGCTCTGCGCCCGGATCACTCCCCAGCGCTCGAGATAGTCCATCTCCGCAGCCGCATAAAGGCCGTTCTGCGCGGATCTCAGAGTGACTGTTTCGCCGTACAGGTCATTCTCGGTCTGGCGCGAGGTGTGCAGCGTGAAAACGTGCGGGAGACCGGCATCCCCTGTGGCCGGCGTGCCGGCCTGAACCCGGAGCGCTCCCGTGAGGATGCCCTGATCGGTGTTGGACAGCGTGACGTACTTGCCGGTTTGAGCGACCTTGATGTGGAACTTCTGTCCGGCGGTCTTGGACAGCTCCGAGGGCTTCGGGAAGGCGGCGGCCCCGGCGGTGGTCGGCGCCAGGAGTCCGAGCAGGGCGGCGCAGACGGCGAGTGCGCCGCGCATTCGGCTCTTCATGCAGATCCTCTCTTCGTCGATTCGGCCGTTGTCAGAGCGTCGGGCTCAAGATCATTGGCCGGATCAGAGGCGCACATTACGCAGAGGTCCGCTATTACGCGGTGGTCAGCGCGGTGGCGACCATGTGGCCGGAGGCTCCGCCGAGGCCGGGGCCGGGGTGGGTGGAGGCGCCGATGTGCCAGAGGCCGGGGAGGGGGGTGGCGTGTCGGCCGGAGCCGGGGAGAGGGCGCCAGAGGAAGCTCTGATCGAGTTCGGCGGAGCCGCCGTAGGGGTCTCCGCAGATCGCGTTGGGGTTGTGGGCGGCGAGGTGGACGGGGCTGATGACGTCCACGGCGAGGATCTTCTCGCGCAGGCCGGGCGCGTGCGCGGCGACACGGTCGAGGACGCGGTCGGCGTACCCCCGGGCCAGCTCGGGGGTCCAGCCGGCGGTGGTGTCCAGCTCGCCCGCCGCGTCCCCGAGCGGGGTGAAGGGGACTTCCTGGAGCTGGAGCCAGAGGGCGGCCGCGCCCGGCGGGACCCGGGAGGGATCGAGGACGTACTGCTGGCCGACGGCGACGGTGGGACGCCGGGGCAGCAGTCCCGCCTCGGCCTCCGCGCAGGCGATGCCGGTGCTGCCGGAGCCGTCGGAGAGATGGATCAGCGGGATCGCGGCCAGCCGGCCGTCCCGCCACTCGGGCGGGGCGGAGAGGGCCACGTGGATCTGCATCGCGCCCCGGCCGGGGCGGAAGCGGGCGGCCTCCTCGCGCAGGCCGCCGACGGCGGCGTCCTCGGGGAGCAGCTCGCCGTAGAGCGCGGTCGGGGTGACCGAGGCGAGCACCGCGCGGCGGGCCCCGACGAACCGGCCCCCGGCGACCACGCCGACCGCGCGCCCCCGCTTCACGACGATGCGCTCGACCTCGGCGCCGGTCTCGACGCGGACCCCGAGGGAGTCGAGCAGCGAGCGGAAGGCATCCAGGAACCGGCCCGAGCCGCCGGCCGCCACGGGCAGGCCGAAGCCGTGCAGGGTGACGGCGAGCAGCGGCAGCATGAAGCCGCCCGGGGCCTGGTCGGGCGAGAGCCCGGTGTGCAGCAGCCAGGGGGCGTACAGATGGTCGACCTCGCCGCCCCGGAACTCCGAGCGGGCGTATCCCCGGCCGCCCGAGGCGAGCGAGCGCGGCCACCGTTCGCGTCCGGCGCGTCCGGCGTCGCGGGAGAGCCTGGCGAGGTGCCGCAGCGCCTCGGGTGAGCGCGGTTCGCCGCCGAGCAGCCCGCCGAGCGACTCCATGTTCCTCTCGTACCGGCGCAGGACGGCGAGGTAGGCGGTGCGGTCGGCCGGGTCGGCGAAGCCGTCGGCGGTGCGCTCGGGGTCGCGGTGGGCGAGGGTGGCGCGGCCGTCGTCGGCCACGCTCGCGGTGACCCACTCCTCCGTATTGCGGTAGGTGAGGCCGTGCTGTCGCAGCCGCTCGCCCAGGACCGCGTGGGCCGGGCCGGAGACGAACAGCGGGTGCCAGGAGGAGTAGGTGTCGTGGAGATAGCCGGGGAGGGTGCGTTCCTCGGTCGCGATGAATCCGCCGATGTCCGCGTTCCGCTCCAGCAGGGCGACCGACCAGCCGGCCGCCGCCAGCTCGGCGGGGGCCACCAGGCCGGTTGTCCCCGCGCCCACGACGGCCGCGTCGCCGCTCTCGGCCCTCTCCCTCTGGTCTCTCCTCACCCCGGGCGGGGGCCTTCCCGGCCCGTCCGCTCCGTCAACGAGCGGTGCGCCCGGGGTGGTTCCGCCCGTGTGGGCCGTCCGGGCGGGAAGGGCCGGGAGAACCGGGAGGGCCCGGAGGGCCCGGCCCGGCTGTCGCTCCGCTATCTCCCGGCGCGGGTGCTGAGCAGGTCGGCGAGGCCCTGACGGGTGGTGGCGAGGACCATGCGGTCGTCGTGGCGCAGGACATAGCCGGGGTGCAGATCGAAGAGGAGCCCGGAGGTGTGGGCGGTGCCGTCGTCGTGGTGGTGACCGGCGGAGAGGTCGGGGCGGCGGTCGTCGGGGGCGGCGGTGTCCAGGGCGAGCACCCGCCAGGTGCCCGGCCGGGTGGCCTCCTGAATGGTCCGGCCCTCGAACCCGGGGAGTTCGCCGACGTCGAAGACGGCGAAGACCAGGACGCGGCGTTCGACCGGTATCGCGCCGAGGATCTGGCGGCCCATCATCGCCCCGGCGAAGGCGGGCGCGGCGAGGGAGGTGACGCTGCGGCTGCGGGTGAGGGCGTCGGGGTGGGCCGCGCGCAGGGTGCGGTAGACGGCGGTGGCGAACTCGTCGTCGTACAGCCGCAGTGCCACGCGCAGCCGGGGGGAGAGGCCGCGGGCGCACAGGGCGGCTTCGAGATTGGTGGTGTCGGAGCTGGTGAGCGCGAGGAGCGCGTGGGCGCGGTGGATCCTGGCGGCTTCGAGTACGCCCTCCTGGGTGACGTCGCCGAGGACGACGGGGACGCGCAGGCTCCGGGCGAGGGCGATGCCCCGGGCGTCGGGGTCGTCCTCGACGCAGACGACGGGTATGCCCAGTTCGCGGAGGCGGGCCAGGACACGGGTGCCGACCTTGCCGAGGCCGAGCAGGACGACATGGTCGTCGAGGCCCCGGGGCGGGCGGCGCAGGGCGGTGGCGGAGCGGAAGGAGCCGAGCGCCTCCAGGACGGCGGCGACCATGACCGGGAGCAGCAGGAGTCCGGCGAGCCCGGCGAGGAGTTGCAGCAGCTGGCGGTCGGTGCTCGCGTCGACCGCGGGTTCGTTGATGGCGAAGAGGTCCAGAAGGGTGATGTAGGCGGCGTGCAGGGGGTGGGCGTCCTGGGTGATCCACGCGGCGACGGCCAGGGCGGTCACCGCGAGCGCGAAGCCCGCCAGGGACCAGCGGACCCGGCGGGAGAAGAGTTCCCCGACGGGCAGCGCGGCGGCGCTGATCCTGCGTGGTGTGCCGGTGGGGCCGCTGGGCGAGATCGTCTCCAGTACGAGGCTGCCGCGGCCGGCGGCCCCGGCGACCTCCTCGTCGTCGGGCAGCAGCCGCGGGCCCTGCGCGCCGCTGGCGTCGGTGCCCTCGGCGCCGGCGGGGTCGGTGGTGGTGGAGGAGAGCAGGGCGAGGGTGCACAGCCCCGGTTCGGCGCTCTCGCCGGGGCGGGGCGGCGGCCGCTCGGCGGCCCGCAGCAGCAGACCGTCCGCCTGGACGATCTTGCTGGTGCCCGCGGCCGCGGTGGCGGCCAGCGCGGGGGCGGCGGTGTCGGCGTCCGAGAGGACGGTGGTGAGGGATTCCGCGGCGGCCCGGTCGACTCCGGCCACCTGCGCGGCCTGGTCGAGGAGTTCGGCGAGGTACTGGCCGAGCTTGCGGTTGTAGAGCCGGATCACCAGGCGCAGCCGGGGGTTGAGCCTGCGGGCCGCCATGGCCCCCCGGATGTTCGTCTCGTCGTCCTCGTACATCAGCGCGAGCGCGTCGGCCCGTTCCACACCGGCCGCGCGGAGGGTGGCGCGGTCGGGTGTCTCGTGTTCCAGCACCCGCGGTGTGCCGGGGCCGGGTTCCGGGGCGAGGCTCGCGTCCGGGGTGAGGAGGGTCACCCGCTGGCGGTAGAGGCCGTGCAGTTCGGCGGCGAGCCGGAGGGCGAGGGCGTCGTCGCCGCAGACGACCATCTCGCCCGCAGTGGCGGGCGGGGCGTGGGGGTGGGCCTGGTTCTGGTTCTGGGGCTGGCGAGTCGGGGAATCCACGCGGACAGCATGCCGTGCCGCCGGATCCGGCCATTCTCCGGGCGACCGGGGCGAGTTCGGACCGGTGGTCCCCGCCGGGCGGCGGACGGGCCGGCCGGGCCCCGACCTGGCCGTCGTCAGGGCGGGGGCCGACGTAGTGCCGGGCGGCGCACCGACACCCGTACGGCGGCCTCCGGTTTGACCGGGCGGCCCGGCCGACGGATCGTCAGAGAGAGGTCCGAGGGAGCGCCGGAGTTTCACCCGAACGCCACCCCCGGCGCGCACCACATCTCATATCTGAGATAACCTCAATCGCATGGCAGACGACTACCTCGTACGCATCGGCAAGCTCATCCGTGACGCACGGCAGCATCGTGGCTGGACGCAGACGCAGCTGGCCGAGGCGCTCGGCACCAGCCAGAGCGCGGTCAACCGCATCGAACGCGGCAACCAGAACATCAGCCTTGAGATGATCGCGCGCATCGGTGAGGCGCTCGACAGCGAGATCGTGTCCCTGGGTTACGCCGGTCCCATGCATCTGCGCGTGGTCGGCGGCCGTCGGCTGTCCGGCGCGATCGACGTCAAGACGAGCAAGAACGCGTGTGTGGCGCTGCTCTGCGGCTCCCTCCTCAACAAGGGCCGTACGGTGCTCCGCCGGGTCGCCCGCATCGAGGAGGTCTTCCGTCTGCTGGAGGTCCTCAACTCCATCGGCGTCCGCACCCGCTGGATCAACGAGGGCGTCGACCTGGAGATCGTGCCGCCCGCCCAGCTCGACATGGACGCCATCGACGCCGAGGCCGCCCGCCGCACCCGCTCGATCATCATGTTCCTCGGTCCGCTGCTGCACCGGCTCGACGTCTTCAAGCTGCCCTACGCCGGCGGCTGCGACCTGGGCACCCGCACCATCGAGCCGCACATGATCGCACTGCGCCGCTTCGGCCTGGACATCACCGCCACCGAGGGCCTCTACCACGCCGAGGTCGAGCGCGACACCTCCCCCGACCGGCCCATCGTCCTGACCGAGCGCGGCGACACCGTGACCGAGAACGCGCTCCTCGCCGCCGCCCGCCACGACGGCGTCACGGTCATCCGCAACGCCTCCTCCAACTACATGGTCCAGGACCTCTGCTTCTTCCTGGAGGCCCTGGGCGTACGGGTGGAGGGCGTCGGCACCACCACCCTGACCGTCCACGGCGTACCCACCATCGACGTCGACGTCGACTACTCCCCCTCCGAGGACCCGGTCGAGGCGATGAGCCTGCTGGCCGCCGCCGTGGTCACCGAGTCCGAGCTGACCATCCGCCGCGTCCCGATCGAGTTCCTGGAGATCGAGCTGGCCGTCCTTGAGGAGATGGGCCTCGACCACGACCGCTCCACCGAGTACACCGCCGACAACGGCCGCACCCGGCTGGTCGACCTGACCGTACGCCCCTCCAAGCTCGAAGCCCCGATCGACAAGATCCACCCCATGCCGTTCCCCGGCCTGAACATCGACAACGTCCCCTTCTTCGCCGCGATCGCCGCCGTCGCCCAGGGCCAGACCCTCATCCACGACTGGGTCTACGACAACCGCGCCATCTACCTCACCGACCTCAACCGCCTCGGCGGCCGCCTCCAACTCCTCGACCCCCACCGCGTCCTCGTCGAGGGCCCCACCCGCTGGCGCGCGGCCGAGATGATGTGCCCGCCCGCACTCCGCCCCGCAGTGGTGGTCCTCCTCGCGATGATGGCGGCGGAGGGCACCTCCGTGCTGCGCAATGTGTACGTCATCAACCGGGGTTACGAGGAGCTGGCGGAGCGTCTGAACTCGGTGGGCGCGCAGATCGAGATCTTCCGCGACATCTAGGGATTCGGGCGAGCCCGGGTCGGGCAAAACACGGCCCGGGTGCCCGAAATCCGGCTGTGAACTGCGGAAACGCCTCTTCCATTGCCTTGTGCAAAACTGTGCAAGGCTAGTCGGATTCGCTGACGAAGCACCAGGTACAGAGGCACTGGAACGAGACCCCGAAGCCTCACTCAGGGTTACGGGGCCTCAGTTCCCTCTTCCCGGTTTGGCCGCACGTCCCGCATGTGCGAATCGGTCGGGCGGAGCACCGGAAGCACTCAAGGAAATCCGGGTGCCCCATGCCCATGCCTACGACAGGGCCGTATCTGTTGAAGCCCGGGTGGTGTGACGAGTTCGCCAGTAGCCGGCGGCGTCCTGACCTTCCCGCATCGCGGTGAACTCGTCCGACTGCTGCCCGAGTGCGGCAGCGGGCGCCGTGCCCTGAACGTAGGAATCGAGACCGCAGTTGAGCGCACTGCGGCTCAGGAACTCGGCGTACTCGCGCACGGACGCGACAATCGGAAAGCCGGCGGGGTTGCCGTGCACCAGGGCGTTGCGGACACGGTTCCGTCTGGCCTTCAACACGGCCCCTTCGGCGGTGTAGTCCGCGATCAGGGCGCTGTACTCGGCATGATCGCTCACACTGGCGAACATTCGCCTGATCCAGGCACGCTCGGACTCGATGCGGCACAGCGAGAGGAGATCACCGCAGCGGTCGGCGACGAACAGGATCCAGGGGCGCGACGGTCTGTCCGCGAGCCACTCTCGGGTCAGTTCGTCACGCAGCGGCCTCTGGTTCCCACCGCCGAGCAGGCACATATGAACGGCTCGCCGCACGTCGGTAAGCCACCGAATGTGCGGCCAGCGCTCACCGAGGAGGTCGAACAGATCGCCGGGGGCGAGGGCGGCGTGTGCCGCGACGTGTTGCACCACACGGTCCGCGAGGGGAATCACGCTGCTGATATCCGCTTCGGACGGCTTGCGCATCGCCATGGCACGGCTGAACGGATGGTCGGCGGCGGTCTGCACCTCAAGTGCGGCCGTGAGGAACCGGGGAAGCTCCTCGCGAGCCAGCGCCGATGCGATGCGCGGCCCATGCTTCTTGATCGCGTCCGCGGTGATGCTTTCACCGTAACGGTCATCGGGGAAGCCTGCCTGGCGTTGGGAGACAAGCCAGCTGAGAGGGCCGGTCTTGCCGGAACGCAGGACCCCGTACTGGGCGAGGTGCGGACGGACCCCGCCGGAGTTGTGGATCGAGACGTTGAGGATCGTGTTCACCATGTGAACGGCACGCTCCAACGCACCGGCTACCGTGGTTTCGCCAAGGTCGACGCGGACCAGGAAGTCGACGTCGGACTCCTCGTCGGCCATCTTCGCGACCTTGAAGAGGCCACCGTGCCGCACCAGCTCCCAGAGCTCCGCCTTGTGCTCGAAGTCCTGGCGCTCCGGCCTGGCGTTGGGAACCGCCCAGTGGGCGTTGATGAAGGACACCCGCCCGGCGGAGAGGTGCATGAAAGCCCCTCCCTGGTAGCCGAGCCACACCACGATCGGCTCGACCTGGGCCGGAGTGCCGATGCGGGTTCGGGCGTTCGTCATCCGCTCCGACAGCGGCACATTCTTCTGGCCGATGGGGATGCCATTGAGGTCACGACCGAATGCGACTATCGAGACCAGATCGCGGACGATCCCCCCTGCATCGAGGCCGCGCCTGCGCAGCTGATCGAAGAGCAGTTCGGCGATCGGCCGGTACTCCCGGCCCGCCAGGGTGCGGTCCTGGGCGGTGGCCACGAGGTCGTCCCAGCCGGCGCGGACAGCTTCGTCCGCCTCCAGTGCTTCGAGGAGATCCCTCGCCGTCCCGATGACGTTGGTCCAGGAGGCGTCGGTGCGGGTACCCGGCGGCCGCTTCAAGATCACCGTGGGACTTCCGATGAGCTGTGCGAAGGCGGTTTGAAATCGCTCAAGTGGTGTTGCGATGCACGCGTGGAGCGAGGGGCCGAGCGCGTGGGTGGACTCGTCGAGGTCGAGCTGGAGCGACCTTCGGTTGGCGGAGTTCTTCCAGGCATCGACGCCGCTGGCAAGCTCCACCCACTGCAGGATTTCCTCCGCGAGCGCGGTGAGCGGTATCACGGTGCTTGCACCGTGACGCCGGTCGAGTGACGAGACCAGGGATTTCAGCCAGTCCGGATCGTCGGCGGACCAGTGGTCGCTGACGTTGTAATCGGTCATCACCATGGGCCGCCCGCCTCTCGTGCGATCCTCGCAGCTGTCCGGATGGGCTGCTTCGCCATGCCTCCGTGAGGATACGGGGGCGTCCGGCTGCGGACGAAGCGCCAAGACATCGGCTGCCCCGGGCGCTCCGCATCGTCCCGGCCGCAAGGTATAGGAAATCCAGCGTTAAGGCATGAGAAATCCAGTGTTCTATCGACTCGCACCTCAGCGACTTTCGGCCAAGTGTTTACAACAAGGTGTTCGGATGTCGCCTGGCCTACTTAAGGTGACTGCCGCGCTCGACACGGATCAAGCCGTGGTCACCTGCGGCGCGAGCAGCGGCTACGTCCGCATGCACACGGGGGAGAAGCGCTGTGGCCCGACTGACCGAAGCCCAAATCACCACACTGGAAAGCGAGTACCGGGAGAAGAGCAGGGCCTACGACCATGCTCTGGAAAATCTGAAGGCCACCCGCTTCCAGCGGCGGATGTACTACCTGATTGCCTTCGGCTCCATGGTTCTGACCGGCCTCCTCGGCTACACGGTCGTCATCGGGCTCTGGGAAGAGAAGCCGACCTTCACTCGGTGGGCAGGGCTCATCATCGTGGCGGCCTTGTGGATCGGCGCGGGCGTCATGCTGATGCACAACCGGAAGACCAAGGTCGACCACACGTCCGAGCTGCGCAAAAAGCTCGCGGCGAAGCAGAACGCCGCTGCGGCGCTTCCTCTTGACTCCGAGGCCGCACTGCGGATCTACCGGGAGTCGACTCTTGAGCTGATGGACGCATACCGGATCAGGGCAACCCGCAACCGGCGCGTGAACAATGCACTCCAGGCCCTCATCATCGCCGGGTCGATCGTCGCTTCAACCTTGGTCGCCATGGACAACAACATCACGCCGCTGAACCTGGCAGCCACCATCCTCAGCGCCACGGTCGGTGTGGGCGCCGGCCTGTCGGGCTACTTCAAGTTCCGTGAGCGGGGATTCAACTTGCAGTCCACCGCGGACGAGCTCGAGAAGCACTACACCGCGGTCCAGTTCCGCCTCGACGAGTACGAGAACGTCGACCCCTCCCTCACGCCCGAGGAGGGGGAGAAGGAAAGGTTGCGGCGGTTCGCACGTCTCGTGGAAAAGATCAAAGAAGAACAGCGCAAGCGGGAGCTGCAACTGGAGCAGTCACCTGAGCAACAGCGGAGCCAGGGATAGGGCTTTCGCATGCGGCAGGATCGCCGTGGCACGGCTGCTCACGGCTGCGACGATCGCCTTCAACGCCGCCGCGTGAACCGCGCCGACGACGGACACCGGTACGGAGAGTCCGAGCACAGCAGCGCCGCGAACCACACCCACAGCAGGGACGCGGCGACCAGCAGCAGAGCGCCGCCAGAGCGCAGCTGTATCGCCGTCCGGCGGAAGTCCTGGTCGCAGTCACGTGATCGCATGGCAGATGAGCCCAGGCGGCGTGCACCCGGGCGGAGCCATCGGCCATCCGCCGGACATCGCGTCGCGAGATCCGCGACCCGTATTGAACTGGCCCATACAAAACTGTTACCGTCACCGCGTGGCGCGCCCCAGGACGTTCGACGAGACGCGGGCCGTCGACGCGGCGATGCGCGCCTTCTGGGCGAACGGCTACGAGGCCACGTCGACGGAGGACTTGTGCGTCGCCACGGGGCTGGGTCGCAGCAGCTTCTACAACACGTTCAACAGCAAGCGTGAGCTGTTCCAGCGGGCGCTTGCCCGGTATGTCGACATGACGAACTCCAATCAGTCGGCCATACTGGAGAATTCCAGCCTGCCCGCCGCGGAGAGGATTCGTCTCCTGCTGGCGTCCGTCATCGAGGCGGAGGCGGGGAACCGGCCGGGGGGTCGCAGCGTCGGCTGCCTCGGGGTCAATACCACCGTTGAGCTCTCGGGCCGCGAACCGGACATCGGTCGGCTCCTGGGCCGGGACACGGACCGGCGGACGGCCGCGCTGCGGAGTGTCTTCGAGATCGGCCTGCGCGACGGCAGTGTCTCGTCGGACCGGAGCCCGGAGGCGCTCGCCCGGTATCTGAACGCCGTGATCGGCGGAATGCGGGTGTCGGCCCAGGGCGGTGCCGACCGGGCGGCCCTGGAGGCCGTCGCGGAGGCCGCGATGGACGCCTTCACCTGTTGACCTCTCCATGACACGCCCCCGTTGATGAGGGGACGGTCACGCCGGGCAAATTTTGTACTGATCAATCCAAAACATCTCGGAAGGGAACCCTCATGTCCTTAGAAGGGCGGCACCACACGGCCGAGTCGGCGGGTCCGGCCGTGCCCCGTGCCGTATACGTCCTGGCCATTGGCATCTTCGCCATGGTGACCAGCGAGTTCGTGGTGGCCGGTTTGATGCCTCAGATGGCCGACGGGCTCGGCGTGACCATTTCTCGGATCGGCTACCTGATCACCGCCTTCGCGATGGCCATGGCAGCGGGCGGGCCGTTTCTGACAGCGGCGGTGCTGAGGATCCCCCAAAAGGGCGCGTTGATGGTGTTGTTCGTCGTCTTCCTCGCAGGCAACGCACTGGCCGCCACCGCTTCCTCCTACGGCGTCATGATGGTGGCGCGCGTGATCACCGGCATCGCGTCGCAGGCGTTCTTCGGCGTCTCGATCTCGATCTGTGTGCGGCTGACCCGCCCGGAAGTACGCGGCCGGGCCATCGCGGCGGCCATGAACGGGCTGATGCTCGGCACTCTGCTGGGTCTGCCGCTGTCCACCATGATCGGGGAACGTCTGGGCTGGCGGGCCGCCTTCTGGGCCATCGCCGTTCTGACGGTGATCGCCGCACTGTGCACCGCGGTCGGAGTGCCGCGACTGGAGCGGACCGGCGAAGGGGGCGGCTTCCGGCGGGAGATGACGGTGTTCAGGAAGCCCGGGCTCTGGCTGGCGTTCATCACCAGCACCCTGATCATCGGTGCGACGTTCTCCGTGTTCAGCTACTTCAACCCGATCCTGACCGAGGTCACCGGCTTCAGCGCCGACACGGTCCCCCTGCTGCTCATCGCCTACGGCGCCGCCACCGTGGTCGGCAACAGCATCGTCGGACGGCTGGCCGACCGGCACACCCTCGGCGTCCTGCTCTGCGGCCTGATGCTCAACGCCGTCTTCCTCACCGGTTTCGCGCTGCTCGCCGACGTTCCCGCCGCGGCACTGATCTTCATGATGGGCATCGGCCTGGTGGGCGTCACCATGAACCCGGCGATGGCCACCCGCGTCCAGCGCGCGGGCAACGCGGGGCCGTTGGTGAACTCCGTCCACTCGTCCTTCATCACCCTCGGCGTCATCATCGGTTCCTCGCTCGGCGGTCTGGCCATCGAAGCCCACGGACTGCGCGGTCCGCTGTGGCTCGGAGCCGCCCTGGCCGTGCTCGGCCTCGCCGGCCTCCTTCCCGATCTGATCCGCCGACGCGCCCCCGGCCCCGGTCCCGGCCCCGGCGACGCGCCGGCCGGCCTGCCCGCAGTCGGCGCGCGGCGGGAATGAGGTCCGCCCCCGGCTCAGGAGTCCGCCGCACCCCGGATCAGCCGCCCCACGCGCTCGACGTCCGGGAGGGGGGAGGCGTGGCCGCTGCGCCCCGGGGCGGGTTCGGTCGCGGCGGTCGCCGGGGAGACGAGGCGGCGGAGGCCGGTGCGGAGGAGGGTGGTGTCGACGGTGGAGATGCCGCTGAGGGCGAGGACGGAGACGCCCTGGTCGAGGGCGGCCATGAGCTGGGCGACGTCCGCGACGGGGAGGTTCTCGCCGGGGGGCCGGGTCTCGGAGGCGACGCGGGCGTAGGCGTCGAGCATGACGTGGACGCGGGCGCGGAGGAGGGAGGTGAGGGTTTCGTCGCGGGCGGCGGTCGCGATGAACTCCAGCATCGCGAGGCCGAAGCCGCGCACCATCTCGGCGGCGTCATCGTCATCGTCGTCGCCGGGGCGGGGGGGGGGGGGGCCCCCCCCCGCGGGCCGGGGGGGGGGGGCCCCCGGGGGGGGGGGGGGGGGCCCGGCCCCCCCCCGGGGGGGGTGGGGGGGGG
>NZ_BMWG01000008.1:108463-131434 GCF_014651115.1 Streptomyces inusitatus
TCGGGATGCCCCCCAGCACGGCGGGCCCGAGCCCGCCCACCACCCCGGCGGCGCCACCGTCATGGCCGCCGCGGCCGGGGGCGGCGGCGACGCCCGCGACGGCGGCCGGGGCGGGCGGGCCCGAGGGCGGGGCGAGGGGGTCCCAGTCCTCGCCGCGGAGTGTCTGGAGGTTGTGGTCCATCACAGCGAGGAACAGTTCCGCCTTGCCGCCGAAGTTCGAGTAGACCGCGCCCTTGGAGAAGCCGGCCTCGTTGGCGATCCCCTCCAGGCTCGCTCCGTGGTAGCCGTCGCGGGCGAAGGTCATGAGCGCGGCGACGGTGAGCGCGTCGCGGGTCTCCCGCTTCTGCTCGGCACGGCTTCGCCGCACCCGGGGCGCGGGCGTCGAGTGGCTTCGTTCCATGCCCCCACCCTAGTTGACGTACCAGCGGAATCCAGATACCAATGGCATTGCGATACCGATGGTATTTCAATACTGCCGGTATCGCCCATCTGTCCGGTACCCCGGCGAAGGGGTGACGAGAGGAGCGGCGCCATGGGGAGCGCGGTGCTGGAGATCGAGGACCTCACCAGAGGGTTCGGCTCGGTCCTCGCGAATGAGCGGATCAGTCTGCGGGTCGGGCCGGGAAAGGTCGTCGGGCTGCTGGGGCACAACGGCGCGGGCAAGACCACGCTGGTCTCACAGATCGTTGGGCTGCTGCGGCCCGACAGCGGGTCCATCCGGGTGGCCGGGGTGGACGCGGTCGCGAATCCGGCGACGGCGCGCCGCTGTGTGGCGCTCCAGGCGCAGGCGCAGGCCCCGTTGGACGGGCTGACGCCCAGGTCGGCGATCGAGATCGCCGGCCGGCTGCGGGGTATGTCCCGGGCGGACGCGAGGGCCGCCGCGCGCACCCTCGCCGAGGAGCTGGACCTGCGTGAGTGGCTCGACCGGAGGGCCCTGCCGGAGGGCGGCGGGCTCTCCGGCGGGGTGCGCAGGCTGACCGCGTTCGCCATGGCCGCGGTCGCGCCGGTGCCGCTGGTCGTCCTCGACGAGCCGACCAACGACGTCGACGCGGCCCGGCGGCGGCGCCTGTGGGACACCGTCCGCCGGCTCGGCGACGACGGCGCGGGCGTACTGCTCGTCACCCACAATGTCGTGGAGGCCGAGCGCGTGGTGGACGAACTGGTCGTACTCGACCACGGCAAGGTCGTCGCCGCCGGGTCGCCGGAGCGGCTCCGCGGAACCGCCGACCACGATCTGCGGCTCGAACTCTCGCTGTACCCGGACGGCCCCGACCCCTCGGACCCCTCCGAGCCCCCCGCCCGCGCACCGATCCCGATCCCGATCGCCCGCCGCGTCCGCGTCGGCCGACGGGTGCTGCTGACCCTCGCCGCCGCCGACGCGGAGGCCGCCGTCGCCTGGGCCGCGGCGCTCCGCGCGGACGGACGCGTCGAGAGTTACGCGCTGGTCCCCACCAGCCTCGAAGACGTCTACCTCGCCGCCACGGGCGCGGCCGCCATCGAGAGGGAAACCACCCATGTCTGAGGCGACCGTCTCCGCCCCCCGGGCCCGGGTGCCCGTCGGCGTCCCGCCGCGCGCCGGTCTCCGTACGGTCTACTGGACCCTGCTGCGCTGGACGGCGGCCCAGATCGGCACGGCGCTCCCGCTGGTCCTCATCGTGCAGGCGCTGCTCGCCGCCGCCGTCATCGTCGGCTTCGGGTTCCTCGTCCCCGGCATCGACGCCCCCGCCGCCGAGTTCCTCTCCTCGGGCGCGCCCACGGTCCTGCTGATGGCCGTCGGCCTCGTCCTGGTCCCGCACGGCGTGGCGCAGTCGCGCGCCAACGGCACGTTCACGTATCTGCGCGCGCTGCCCGTGCCCCGCCCACTGCTGCTGCTGGCCGATCTGACGGTGTGGCTGGTCGTCGCCCTGCCGGGGATCCCCGTCGCGGTGTTCGTGGCCGAGTGGCGGTACGGCCTGGACTTCGCCCTCGACTGGCCCCCGCTGGTGACCGCGGCCCTCCTGAGCGCGGCCACGGCCGTCTCCGTCGGCTACGCGATCGCCGTGCTGCTGCCTCCGCTGGTCGCCCAGCTCGCCTCTCAGGTGCTGGTGTTCTTCGTGATGCTGTTCTCCCCGATCACCTTTCCGGCGAGCCGGCTGCCCGAGTGGTTCCAGACGGTCCACGGCCTGCTCCCCTTCCAGCCCGCCGGCGATCTGATCCGCGCGGGGCTGCTGTCGGACGGCTCCGGCTCCGGCTCCGGCGGGCGGGATCTCCTCGTACTGCTGGTCTGGTGCGCGCTCGGGATCGCCGTGAGCGTCCGCGCCCTGGTGCGCCGGGGCTGAAAGTCGCGGCCCCGGTGAGAAGCGGTGTGCCGCTTCAGTCCCCCGGGGGCGAGCCGCCCCTGAGGCGTTCCAGGTCCGATGCGCGGACCTGGATCACCAGCAGGGCGATGAGCGCCGCGACGACCGCGAAGATCGCGGCCATGATGAACGCGGCCGAGACCCCGTTCGCGAGGACCTGCTCGCCCCAGGGCGGCGGGAGCAGGCCGGTGCGCCGGAAGGCGAGTTTCTGGGCGGGGGTCGCGTGGGCCAGGAAGGACGGAAGCTGTTCCCGGGTCGCGTTGCGGTTGGCCGTGCCGAAGACGGTCACCAGGATGGAGAGGCCCAGCGAGCCGCCGATCTGCTGCATGGAGGCGAGCAGTCCGGAGGCCGCGCCCGACTCCTGGCGGGGCACGGCGGAGAGCGCGGTGAGGGTCAGTGAGACGAACTGCGTGCCCATGCCCGTACTGAAGACCAGCATGGGCCCCAGCACACTGCCCAGATAGGTGGAGTTGACATCCACCTGGGTGAGCCAGCCGAGCCCGACGGCGGACAGGGTCGCGCCGCCCACCATGAAGGGCTTGGGCCCGTATCTCGGCAGCAGCCGGGAGGTGACAGTCGCGGCCACCGCGATGATGACGCTGACCGGCAGGAAGGCCAGTCCGGCGCGGAGCGGGCCGAAGCCCAGGACGTCCTGGACGAAGAGGCTCAGGAAGAAGAACATGCCGAAGATCGCGGCGGCGAGGCTGAGCATGATTCCGTAGGTGCCCGCACGGTTGCGGTCGGCGAACATGCGCAGCGGGGTGATCGGCTGCTTCGAGCCCCGCTCGACCAGGACGAAGACGCCGAGCAGGACCACGGCGGCGGCGAAGGAGCCGAGGGTCAGCCGGTCGGTCCAGCCGTGCCCGCTCGCCCGGATGAAGCCGTACACCAGCGCGACCATGCCGAGGGTGGAGGTCAGCGCACCGGCGAAATCGAAGTGGCCGGGGCGGCGCTCGGACTCCTGGATGTACCGCCGGGTCGTCAACAGGATCAGCAGCGCGATCGGGACATTGACGAAGAGCACCCAGCGCCAGTCCAGCCATTCGACCAGCACCCCGCCCGCCAGCAGTCCGATCGCCCCGCCACCGGCGGAGACCGCGGAGTAGACCGCGAAGGCCCGGTTGCGCTCCGGCCCCTCCCGGAAGGTGGTGGTGATCAGCGCCAGCGCGGTGGGGGAGGCGATCGCGCCGCCCACGCCCTGGAGGGCGCGTGCCGCGAGCAGTTGGCCGGAGGACTGGGAGAGACCTCCCAGCAGGGAGGCGAGCGCGAAGAGCGCGACACCGAACATGAAGACCCGCCGGCGGCCGAGGATGTCGCCCGCCCGCCCGCCCAGGAGCAGCAGTCCGCCGAAGGTGAGGGTGTAGGCGTTGACCACCCACGACAGGCCGGTGGTGGAGAAGTTCAGCGAGGTCTGGATGTGCGGGAGGGCGATGTTCACGATGGTGATGTCGAGGACGACCATCAACTGGCAGGACGCGATGACCAGGAGCGCCATGCCGTGGTGGCCGCCGCCGGTTTCCCTGGCGGTGGCCCGGGGATTCGCTGGTCCTGGCCGTCGGATCGTCATCGCGGGTCGCGTGTACGCGCCGGGGCGCGCGGACGGAGTGCCCGCGGGCCCTGTCCATCGACCGTAAGCCCGGCCCCGCCGGGGCACCAGTCGATCACCGGCGCCGTCCGAAAGGCCGGGGGTACGGGGGTACGGGGGTACGGGGGTACGGGGTCAGGGCAGCACCGCCGTGCCGTCCAGCTCGACCAGGGCCCGGGGGTCCCAGAGCCGTACGGTGCCGACGACGGCCATCGCGGGGTAGTCGCGGCCGACCAGCCGCCGCCAGATCCGGCCCAGTTCGGGCGCGTGGGCCCGGTAGTCGGCCACATCGGTGGCGTACACCGTGACCCGTGCGAGGTCGTGCGGCGCGCCGCCGGCCGCCGCGAGGGCGGTGAGCAGATTCGCCAAAGCCGTCTCGAACTGCTCGGGCAGCGTGTCGCCGACCACCTCGCCCGCCATGTCGAGCGCGGTCTGACCGGCGAGGAACACCAGTCGTGAGCCGGTGGCGGTCACCGCGTGGGAGAAGCCGGAGGGCGGCGGGAGGTCGGCGGGGTTGTGGCGGTCCAGGCTCATACGACCTTCCCCGTCCGGCGGTGTGGTGTCATCGGCGTCGTCCGTCGCCCTGGGCGCGCGACGCCCCCGCGTACGGCCCGGGCGAGCGCCTGCCGTCGCCCGCCTCACGGTACAGATGTTCCGGCGGATGACCGCGTCGCAGCGCGCGGACGCCGCTCAAGTGGTCGCGCGCCTTCGGCGGGGGCGGGCCGCGCGGCGCGATCAGCCGGTGTCGAGGCCGTCGATCAGACGGTTGAGGAAACGGCCGAAGGTGGCTTCGGGGGTGACGCGGCGGGCGGGGGCGGCGAGGGCCTCGGCGAGTTCCGGATGGTGGCCGTCCGCGGCGACGGCGGCGAGGTAGCGGGCCTCGGCGGCGGCCCGGCCGGCGGACCACGAGGCCCGGTCCTGAGCGGTCTCATGGGTGACGTGCCCGGCCACGAAAGCGGTGAGCTGGGCGAATATCTCCACCCTTGTCGCGGCGTCCAGTCCGGAGGGCCGCAGGACGGCGAGCACGCGTTCCAGGAAGGCCAGGGCGTTGGGACCGGGGGTGCGCCGGGTGGCCAGGGCGGCGGGCAGCCAGGGGTGGCGCAGCATGAGCGCGCGCTGCTGGTGGGCGATGTCCTTCAGATCGGCGCGCCAGTGGCCGGTGGCCTGGCCCGTGGCGGGAAGTTCGCCGCTGACGTGGTCGACCATCAGTTCCAGCAGGGTCTCCTTGTCGGGGGCGTAGCTGTAGAGCGACATGACACCGGCTCCGACCCGCGCCGCGACCGCTCGCATGGTGACCGCTTCGAGCCCCTCCGCGTCCGCCAGGGAGACGGCCGCCGCTGTGATCGCTTCACGGCTGTAGGCGGGTCTGCGGCCCCTGCGCGGCCGGTCGGAGCCCAGCCAGAGCTGTTGGGGGCCGACGTCCGCGGCCCCGCCCTCCGTCTCACGGGTCATGGTCCTCGTCCTCCCCCTCCTCTTCAAAACATGGCGGCCCTCGCGGGCACCATCCAAGCATCCTCTATTCTCGTACAACGTACTGGAATGAAGGACGAGGGGAACGAACGATGGCATCACGAGCGCGCCGCCCTCTGCCGAAGACGGCCGGAACCTCCAGTCCCGCTCCCGCTCCCGCTCCCGCCGCGAAACCGCCGCTCTCCGCCCGGCTGATGAGGGCGGCCTGGCGCGGCCTCCCGGCCGGGCGGTACGAGGCCGGATGGGAACCGGGACTGGAGGTTCCGGCCGCCGACGGCAGCCCGCTGATCACCGACCACTACTTCCCGCGCGCCGAGGGCGACTTCCCCACCCTCCTGGTGCGCTCGCCCTACGGCAGGGGCCTGCCGTGGTCCCCCATGTACGGCGTGCTCTTCGCCGAACAGGGCTTCCACGTGGTCCTTCAGAGCTGTCGCGGCACCGGCGGCTCCGGCGGCGCGTTCGATCTGTGGCGCAACGAGCCGGCCGACGCGCGGGCCGCCGTGGACTGGCTCCGTGAGCGGCCCTGGTTCGACGGAAGGCTGGGCACGATCGGTCCCAGCTATCTGGGCTATACGCAGTGGGCCCTGGCCCTGGACCCGCCGCCCGAGCTGAAGGCGATGGTGGTGCAGGTGGGACTGCACGATCCCCACACCCTCTTCCACACGGACGGTGTGCTCCACCTGGAGAACGCCCTCGCCGTCGGCGCGGGCATGACGTACCAGCACCGGGGGATGCTCTCGTTCCTCGGGGCGACGCTGCGTCTGAGGCGGCGGCTGCGCGAGGTCACCACCGCCCGGCCGCTGCGCGGAGCCCATGAGCGCGTCCTCGGGGACGAAGCGCCCTGGCTGGACGAGGTGATGGCGCACCCGGACCCCGAAGATCCGTACTGGCACGGCGCGTCGCTGGCCGGGGCGGCGGAGCGGCTGACCGTGCCCACCGCCCTGATCACCGGATGGCACGACGTACTGGCCGGCCAGACTTTGGAGCAGTACGGCCGGCTGCGCCGGGCCGGCTGTGAGACCGCCCTGCTCGTCGGCCCCTGGACCCATACGTCCGCGCTCCAGCAGGGCTGGCCCGAGGTGTTCGCCGAGAGCCTCGCCTGGCTGCGCGCGCATCTGCACGAGGACCGCTCCGGACTGCGCCCCACCAGGGTGCGCGTGCACATCGGCGGCGAGAACAGCCGACGGGACCTCGACGACTGGCCGCGGGATCCGGCCGCCACCCCGTGGTTCCCCACCCCGCAGGGGCACCTCACACCGCGGCCCCCCACCGACTCCCTGCCGACGGCCTCGTTCCGCTACGACCCGGCCGACCCCACCCCGTCACTCGGCGGCCCCCTGCTCTCCCCGGCCGCCGGCCCCCGCGACAACAGCGCCCTGGAGGCCCGGGACGACGTCCTGACCTTCACCGGTCCGCCGCTGACCGAGCCCGTGGACATCCTCGGCCCGGTCTCCGCGCTGTTGAGCCTCTCCACCGACACCGGCCACGCCCATGTCTTCACCCGCCTCTGCGACGTCGACGCGCGGGGCCGCTCCGTCAACGTCTGCGACGGACTGGGCCGGGTGACGACGACCGGGGAGACGCCCTCGCGGGTGACCGTGCTGATGAGTTCCGCGGCCCACCGCTTCGCCGTCGGCCACCGCATACGCTGGCAGATCAGCGGGGGCGCGCACCCCCGCTTCGCCCGCTCCCCCGGCACCGGCGCGACACCGGTGGACGCCGCCGTCCTCACCCCCGTGCACATCACCCTCCACCCGGACTCGGCGCTGACGCTCCCGCACGCCCCGGCGAACGGCTGACGCCCCGGCCGTCGGAGCCGTCCCCGCCCGTCCGCACCGCCGGGCGGCCCTATGGTGATCGCGTGGCCGACCAGCACTCCCCCCGCTCTCTGATCGTCACCCTCTACGGCGCGTACGGCCGCGAGCGGCCGGGGCCGCTGGCCGTCGCCGAACTCATCAGGCTGCTCGGCGCGCTGGGCGTCGACGCCCCTTCCGTACGCTCCTCGGTGTCGCGGCTGAAGCGGCGCGGGCTGCTGGTCCCGGCCCGCACGGAGGACGGGGCCGCCGGTTACGGCCTCTCCCCCGACGCCCGTCAGCTGCTGGAGGACGGCGACCGGCGCATCCATGACCGGCGGACCCCGCTGCTCTCGGACGGCTGGGTGCTCGCGGTCTTCTCCGTGCCGGAGGCGGAGCGCGGCAAGCGCCATCTGCTGCGCTCACGGCTGACGCGGCTGGGCTTCGGCTCGACCGCGCCGGGGGTGTGGATCGCTCCGGCGCGGCTTTACGAGGAGACCCGCCACACCCTGCGCAGACTCCGGCTCGATCCCTATGTGGAACTCTTCCGGGGGGAGCACCTGGGCTTCGCGGCGACGGCGGAGGCGGTGGCGACCTGGTGGGACCTGGGCGGGATCGCCAAGCGGCACGAGGCGTTCCTCGACGCGCAGGAGCCGGTGCTCGACTCGTGGACGTCCGGGCGGGAACCCGGCCCCGAGGAGGCCTACCGGGACTATCTCCACGCGCTGGACTCCTGGCGGCGACTGCCGTACGCGGACCCGGGACTGCCGATGGAACTGCTGCCGGAGGGCTGGCCCGGCGGGCGTTCGGCGGTGGTCTTCGCCGCACTCCACGAGGTGCTGAGGGACACCGGGGCCCTGTTCGCCCAGAACTGATCCGCCCGGGACCGGTCCGCCCGGAACCGATGCCCGGGACCGATGCCCGGACCCGGTCCGCCCGGCGAAGCGGCAGAATCGCGGTATGAAGATCACCGCGCGCTCGCTCAACCGTGCCACGCTCGCCCGCCAACTGCTCCTCGGCCGCGAGTCGCTGGACGTCCTGGACGGGATACGACGGGTGGTCGCCCTCCAGGCGCAGCAGCCCGCCTCGCCGTACATCGCGCTGTGGAACAGGCTGAGCGGCTTCAGAGCGGCGGACCTCGACACCGCCCTCGGCGGGTTCCGGGCGGTGAAGACCACGCTGACGCGGCTCACCCTGCACGCGGTCCACGCCGAGGACTACCCGGATTTCCGCGCGGCCATGGAGCCCGCGCTGCGCGCCTCCCGGCTCGGCGACGCGCGCTTCACGGCCGCCGGGCTCGCCGCCGACGAGACGGCCGGGCTGATCGCGGCCCTGCTGGAGTACGCCGACCGGCCGAGGACCGCCGCCGAGATGGGGAGCCTGCTGCTCGCGAAGCGGCCGGCCGGGCCGATGGATTCGGCGGCCCAGCGGATGCTGCGGCAGTACGCGCCGCTGTGGCACGCGCCGACCGGCGGCCCCTGGTCGTTCGGCACCCGGCCCTCGTACATCACGGCGGACCCCGGGCCCGGCCCGGCGGACCCCGACGCCGCCGCCGAAGGGCTGAAGAACCTGGTCCGCCGCGCCCTGGCGGGCTTCGGCCCGGCCTCGGTGGCGGACCTGGCGCAGTTCACACTGATCGGGCGGACCCGGATCCGGGCGGCGGTGGACGCGCTCATGGACGAGGCGGATGGGCTGGAGCGGCTGGAAGGCCCCGGCGGCGGCGTGCTGTACGACCTCCCCGGCGCTCCCCGGCCGGCCGGGGAGACCCCCGCCCCGCCCCGGCTGATGGCGATGTGGGACAGCGTGCTGCTGGCCTACGCCGACCGGGGCCGCGTCGTCCCGCCCGAGTACCGCAAGCTGGTGACCCGGGTGAACGGCGACGTACTGCCCACCCTGCTGGTCGACGGCGAGGTCGCAGGCGTCTGGCGCGCCGTCGGCGGCGGGATCGAGGCCTCCGCCTTCCGTCCGCTCCCCGCGCCGGTCTGGGAGGCCCTGGCCGCCGAGGCCGGTGCGCTCATCGGCTTCCTCGCCCCCCGCGACCCGCTGGTGTACCGGCGCTACGACCACTGGTGGGACAAGGGGCTGCCGGCCGCCGAGACCCGGCTGCTGACCGGCTGACCGGCTGACCGACCGCCGGGAGCGGCCGATCAGCCGGGTCAGCCGGTGAGCCGACGGGAGCGAGTGTGGCGACCAGGACCGCCTTGATGGTGTGCATACGGTTCTCGGCCTCGTCGAAGACCACCGAGTGCGGCGACTCGAAGACCTCGTCGGTGACCTCCAGCTCGGTGAGGCCGTGCCGGTCGTGGATCCCGCGCGCCACGCTGGTGCCCAGGTCGTGGAAGGCGGGCAGGCAGTGCAGGAATCTGACGTCGGGGTTGCCGGTGGCCCGCAGGACGTCCATGGTCACGGAGTACGGGCCGAGGTCCGCGATCCGCTCGTCCCAGACCTCCTTGGGTTCGCCCATCGACACCCAGACGTCGGTGGCGACGAAGTCCGCGCCCGGGACGCCCTCGGCGATCTCCTCGGTGAGGGTGATCCGCGCGCCGCTGACCTCGGCGAGCGCCCGGGCGCGGTCGACCACCGCGGGCGCGGGCCAGTAGGCGCGGGGCGCGACGATCCGTACGTCCATTCCGAGCAGCGCACCGGTGACCAGGTAGGAGTTGCCCATGTTGAGACGGGCGTCGCCGAGGTAGGCGTAGGCGATCTCCTGGAGGGGCTTGTCGGTGTGCTCGGTCATGGTGAGCACGTCGGCGAGCATCTGGGTGGGGTGCCAGTCGTCGGTGAGGCCGTTGTAGACGGGGACGCCCGCGTACTGGGCGAGTTCCTCCACCGTGGCCTGCGCGTCACCGCGGAACTCGATCGCGTCGAACATCCGGCCGAGCACGCGCGCGGTGTCCTTGGCGGACTCCTTGCTGCCGATGTGCGAGCCGGACGGGTCGATGTATGTGGTGGAAGCGCCCTGGTCGGCCGCCGCGACCTCGAAGGCGCACCGGGTGCGCGTCGAGGACTTCTCGAAAATCAGCGCGATGTTCTTGCCCCGGAGCAGCCGGACCTCGGCTCCGGCGCGCTTGGCGGCCTTGAGCCGGGCGGCGAGATCGATCAGGCCGCGGAACTCCTCGGCCGTGAAATCCAGCTCCTTGAGGAAGTGGCGGCCTTCGAGATGTATCGCCATGGTGGCTGCTCCTGCGGGTCGCGAATGCGGTGACCCATGGAAGTGTATACGAATAGACGCATTGATATACAGGGATTGGGCGAGTGCCGCCCGGGTCAGACGCTGTCCCGCCGCACCGGGCAGCTCATACAGCGCGGCCCTCCCCTCCCGCGCCCCAGCTCGCTCCCGGGGATCTCGATGACTTCGATGCCCTGTTTCCGCAGATGCGTATTGGTCGTGACATTACGCTCATACGCCACCACCACGCCCGGTTCCACGGCCAGCACATTGCAGCCGTCGTCCCACTGCTCGCGCTCCGCCGAGTGCACGTCCTGGGTCGGGGTCAGCACCCGGATCTCCTTCATCCCGAGCGCGGCGGCGATCGCGTCGTGCATCCGCTCCGGCGGATGGTCGCTCACCCGCAGTCCGCGCGCGCCCTCGGCGGGCCGGATGGTGTACGAGCGGAGCATGCCCAGCCCGGCGTACTGGGTGAAGGTGTCCGCGCCGACCATGGTCATCACCGTGTCGAGATGCATGAACGCCCGCCGCTTGGGCATGTCCAGGGCCACGATCGTGTGCGCCGAACCGGCCGCGAAGAGCCCCTGGGCCAGCATCTCCACCGCCTGTGGGGTGGTGCGCTCGCTCATGCCGATCAGCACCGCGCCATTGCCGATCACCAGGACGTCGCCGCCCTCGATGGTGGAGGGGTAGTCGTCCTGCCCCTGCGACCAGTGGTGGAAGTCCCCGGCGAGCGGGCCGGTGAAGAGCGGATGGTGCTTGTAGATCGCTTCAAAGTGGACCGTCTCGCGCCGCCGGGCGGGCCAGCGCATCGCGTTGATGGAGACCCCGTCGTAGATCCAGGCGGAGGTGTCCCGGGTGAAGAGGTGGTTGGGCAGCGGGTCGAGGAGGAAGTCGTCCAGGTCCATCACATGGAAGCGGACGGAGGTCGGCTCGGGGTGCCCGGCGAGGAACTCGCGCTTGGTCATCCCGCCGACCAGCGCCTCGACCAGCTCGGCGGTCGGCAGCAGATCGAAGACGGCTCTGAGGTGGTCGGTGGCGAGCGGCCCGTACTCCTTCTCGTCGAAGACCCGGTCCAGCACGAGCTTTCGCGCCCGGGGCACCTCCAGCGACTCGCGGAGCAGATCGCCGAAGAGATGGACCTCGACGCCCCGGTCGCGCAGGACGTCGGCGAAGCCGTCGTGTTCCTGCCGGGCGCGCCGCACCCACAGGACGTCGTCGAAGAGCAGCGTGTCCTTGTTCCTCGGGGTGAGGCGCTTCAGCTCCAGATCCGGCCGGTGCAGTATGACCCGGCGCAGCCGCCCGGTCTCGGAGTCGACATGGAATCCCATGCCCTCATCCTCACCGCGCGGCGCCGCCTTCACTCGGCGAACGGCGACCCGGCGCGGCGAAGGCGGCTCAGGCCCTTCCGGGCGGCGGCCCGGGCGGCCTCCCGGGCGGCTCGCACCAGGTCTTCTCGGCGGGTACGCCGACCAGCTCGCGCTCGGGCCAGCGCAGCGCGGTCAGCGCGCCGCCGAAGACGGCGCCGGTGTCCAGGCAGATGGTGTTGTTGTGCCAGGAGGCGGCGGGCACGGGGGTGTGGCCGTGGACCACGGCGGCCCGGCCCCGGTACCCCTCGGCCCAGGGGCCGCGCACGGGCAGGCCGGACTCGTCCGTCCCGCCGGTGGTCGCGCCGTACAGCGCGTGCGCGCGGACCCGGCCGGAGGTGCGGCCGTGGTATTTCTCGGGCAGTCCGGCGTGGCAGACGACGAGCCTGCCGCCGTCCAGGACGTAGTGGCTGACCAGGCCGCCGATGAACTCCCGTACCCGCTCCCGGAAGGCTTCGTCCTCCCTCTCCAGCTGCTCGACGGTCTCGGCCAGTCCATGGGTGCGCCGCACCTGGCGCCCCGCCAGATGACGGCCGAGCCTGTCCTCGTGGTTGCCCAGGACGCAGAGGGCGTTTCCGGCTGCGGCCATGGACATCACCCGGCGCAGCACACCGGGGCTGTCCGGGCCCCGGTCCACGAGATCGCCGACGAAGACCGCCGTGCGGCCGTCGGGGTGCGCGCCGTCCCGGTAGCCGAGGCGGGCGAGCAGGGTCTCCAGTTCGGAGGAGCATCCGTGGACGTCGCCGATGAGGTCGAAGGGGCCGGTCAGCCCGGTGAGATCGGTACGGCGGCGCTCCAGGACCACTTCGGCGGCGTCGGCCTCCGCCCTGCTCCGCAGCACATGGACCTGGTGGAAGCCCTCGCGCTCCAGGCCGCCCAGGGAGCGGCGGAGTTCGCCCCGCTGCTGCCGGACGGCATCGGGCGGCGGGCCGGCCGGGCCGGGGCGGGCGCACTCCTCCTCGGGGAGGTCGAGCACGATGGCGATCGACGGTACGTCGTGCTCGCGGGCCAGCCGTATCAGCGGCCGTCGGCTCTCGGCCCGCACATGGGTCGCGTCGACGACGGTCAGCCGGCCCGCCGCGAGCCGTTCGCCGGCGAGGTGGTGCAGGGCGTCGTGGGCGTCGGCGCTCGCGCTCGGGTCGCCGGTGTCGGCGGCGACGAGGACCCGGCAGGCGTCGGAGGAGAGGATCCGGTCGGGTCCGAAGTGCCGCCGGGCGAAGGCGGACTTGCCGGATCCCCTCGCGCCCACGAGGACGACGAGGGCCAGATCGGCCACCGGGAGCAGCCGCTTCGCCGGGGTGCTGGTGCTGGTGCTGATCGTCGGGGACACCGTTCGAGTATGGCCGGGCTTTCCCCGCTCGGACCAGCGAGTTCGTACAGGTGTACGGCGGGCGGGTCAGCCGAGGCGGGCGGCCAGGGCGGCGATCTCCCCGGGGCCGACCCGGCAGCAGCCGCCGATCAGCCGCGCGCCGGCCGCCGCCCACTCCCGGGCCAGGGCCGGATCGAAGGCGGACCCGCCCCGCCAGCGGCGGGCCTCGGTGTCCCAGCGCTCGCCGCTGTTGGGGTAGACGACGACGGGTTTGCCGGTCACGGCCGCCGCGAGGGCGACCGCGCGGCCCGCGTCGGAGGGCGCGCAGCAGTTCACCCCGACGGCGATCACCTGGTCGCGCCCGGCCGCCAGGGCGAAGGCGTCGGCCAGCGGCTGTCCGGCCCGGGTGCGCTCGCCGTCGACGGTGTACGAGAGCCACACCGGCACCCCGCACCCCTCGGCCGCCGTGAGCAGGGCCTCGGCCTCGTCGGTGTCGGGCACCGTCTCCAGCGCCAGCACATCGGGCGCGGCGGCGGCCAGGGCCTCGATCCGGGGCCGGTGGAACCGGACCAGCTCCCGCACCGAGCGCCCGTACCGGCCCCGGTACTCACTGCCGTCGGCGAGGGCCGCGCCGTACGGGCCGACGGAGGCGGCGACCCAGGTCTCGCCCGGGCCCGCGCCCGCCGCCCGCGCCAGATCGACGCTGCGGGCGAAGAGGGCGGCGGCCGCGCGGCGGCCGATTCCCCGGCGGGCGAACCCTTCGAAGAACGCCTGGTAGGAGGCGGTGGTGAGCACCCGGGCCCCGGCCCGGGCGAAGGCCCGGTGGGCCGCCCGGAGCTGTCCGGGGCCGTCCACGAGCAGCCGCGCCGACCACAGTTCGCCGGACAGGTCGCAGCCCTGGGCCGCGAGCTGGTCGGCGAGTCCTCCGTCCAGGGCGAGGGGTCCTTCGGCGAGGGCCTCGGCGAGCGCCCGGGCGGGTCGCACCGGGCTCAGCCCAGCTGGGACTGGACCTGGGCGGAGATCAGCTCCAGGTGGTCCAGATCGTCGAGGTCCAGCACCTGGAGGTAGATCCGGGAGGATCCGGTCGCGGCATAGCGGCCGATCTTCTCGACCACCTCGGCGGGCGATCCGGCCAGGCCGTTGGTCTTCAGCTCGTCGACCTCGCGGCCGATGGCGGCGGCCCGGCGGGCCACCTCTGCGTCGTCCTTTCCCACGCACACGACCAGGGCGTTGGAGTACACCAGGTCGTCGGCGGGGCGGCCGACGGCCTCGGCGGCGGCCCGGACCCGGCCGAACTGCCGCTCGCTGTCCTCGATCGAGGCGAAGGGGATGTTGAACTCGTCGGCGTACCGCGCGGCCAGCCGGGGGGTGCGGGTGGCTCCGTGCCCGCCGATCAGCACCGGCACCTTGCCGTTCACGGGCTTGGGCAGCGCGGGCGAGTCGGTGAGCCGGTAGTGCGCGCCCTCATGGGAGAAGGTCTTCCCGGTCTCGGTGGCCCAGAGGCCGGTGACGATCGCGAGCTGCTCCTCCAGCCGGGCGAACTTCTCCTTCGGGAAGGGGATCCCATAGGCCTTGTGCTCCTCCTCGAACCAGCCGGCCCCCAGGCCCAGCTCGATCCGGCCGCCCGACATCTGGTCGACCTGCGCGACCTGGATGGCGAGCACGCCCGGCAGCCGGAAGGTGCCCGCGGTCATCAGGGTGCCCAGCCGGATGCGGCTGGTCTCCCGGGCGAGGCCCGCCAGGGTGATCCAGGCGTCGGTGGGGCCGGGCAGGCCGTCGGCGGAGCCCATGGCCAGATAGTGGTCGGAGCGGAAGAAGGCGTCAAAGCCGAGATCCTCGGTGGCCTTGGCCACGGTGAGCAGGGTGTCGTAGCTCGCCCCCTGCTGGGGCTCGGTGAAGATTCGAAGGTCCATGGCTCCATCCTGCACCGTCCGCCGGATCCCGACGGCCACACCCGCCGCCGGGCCGCACCCGGCTTCGCACCCCGCTCACGACAGGCCCGCCGTCGATCCCGCGACGTCCGGTATCTCCAGCACGGCCATCGGCTCGGCCGGCTCCCGGTACCCCGCGGGGCCCGGCGCGCCGGAGGGATCCGCCGGGCGGGGCGCGCCGCGGGCGGCTCCCGGCGCCTGCGCACGGACCGCGACCGGCCGGGCGGACCAGGAGACGCCCGGGTCCCCCCGGCCCCGGCCGGTGTCGGGCGGTCGGCCGGCGTCGCGGACGGCGAGCTTGCGCAGCATTCCGCGCACCCGGTCGCCCGATTCGTCGGCCGCGTCCATCGCCTCGACGCACTGCCAGTACAGCCCCTCCTCGTCGGTGGCGCAGGCGACCGCGACGAGGGCCATCCCGACATCGCTGAGGAGAGCGCCCAGCGCCAGCAGGGCCACGCGGGTGTCGGCCATGCCGGAGAGCTGGGCGGCCCTGATGCCGCCGCTGCGCACGCCGGGGTGGTCCAGCGCCGCGACTCCGCGCGCGCCGGTCTCGCTGAGCCCGCGCGCCTCGCCCCTCAGCTCGGGCGGACCGTAGACCGCCAGCCGGCCGCCGATCGCCTGGGCGAGGGCCTGTGCCTGCCAGGCCTCCGCGATGATGTCCGGCACCGCGCGGCTCTGCGCCAGCGCGTTTCGGCCGGCGAAGACGAGTCGCTCCGCATCCATGGACGACACCCCCGTTCGTACGACTTACTGCCCACTCATTCCATTACCCAGAGTGAGGCCAATTGAGCCCAAACGCCAGAGGAATTCGGGAATTTGTGGACAGCAAGTCGATTGTGGAGAGATCCATAACTCCATAGAGTGACATTTCCTTGATCCACAGGGCGGAGGGTCCGGTTTCTCCCCCTTCCCACCGCGAACTCACGTCACCGGGAAGCGGATCTCATTGCGGTCGATCTTGTCGGAGAGCGCCGCCAGCGGGTCCACCCCGAGCACTTCGCAGAACTGGAGCAGATAGGCCAGCACATCGGCGACCTCGTCCCGCACCCGGTGCGCGGACTCCTCCTCGTCCATCACCCGCGCCGACTGCTCCGGCGTCAGCCACTGGAAGATCTCCGCCAGTTCGGCCGCCTCCACCCCGATCGCCGTCACCAGATTCTTCGGCGTGTGGTACTGCCCCCAGTCGCGCGCCCGCGCGAACTCGGCCAGCCTTCGCTGGAGTCCCGCCACGTCCGGCGCACCGGAGTCGTCGCCCGCCACCCGTCGTCCCTCATCGATCGTCACGGCACCAGATCTACCACTGTCACCCCGTCCACCCCGCGCGCGAACGACGCGTCGGCGACCGCCCCCGTCAGCCGTACATGACCGCGCCCCGCCATCTCGGCCGCCAGCGAGGCCAGTTCGCGCGCCTGCCGGGGATCGAGACAGCGGTCGAAGCCGTCCGCGAGGACGGTGAGCGACTGAAGGGCCGACGGCACCTCCGCCGCCTGGTCCATGGCGAGCACCCCGGGGCCGGTGAGCAGCACCAGCGCGAGCCCCAGATAGCGCAGTTCGCCGTCGCCGAGCCGCCCCAGCGGGGTGGGCGGCCTGCGGCCGCCGCGCGCGAGCAGTGCCCGTACCGTCCCGTCGGACAGCTCCTCGACGGCCAGGTCGACCACGTCCCCCGCGCATCCGGCCCCGGCCGCGGCGGCCAGCCGGGCATGCCTTCGGCCGCACTGCTCGCGCGTACGGTGGAGCACCTCGGCGAGGTTGTCGCAGCCGCGCCGCAGCCGGCCGTCCGCCAGGGCCGCCGGGCGGCGCATCCCGCGCGGCTGCGGGTCGCAGACGAAGGCCGAGCGCAGCGCCACCACCGTCTGCTCGGCCGCCGCGAGCACCCTCAGCTGACCCTCCGTCCGGCCTGCCACCCGCAGCGGCAGCAGCGCCGTGCCGAGCCGGTCGTCGGGCAGCGGCGCGCGGGTCACCCCCGCCGAACCGGCGGTGTGCCAGGCGGCCTCCACCGACGGCCGGCGCGGCTCGCGCAGCGCGGTGGTCAGCAGGGTGCGGCCGGCACAGGTCAGCCGCTCGCCGACGACACGCAGTTCGGGCTCGGCCTGGACGGCGAGGTCCAGGCGCACCGGACCGGCGGGGCCGTCGGCCGTACAGCCGATACGGAACCCCCGCCGCCCCTGTCCGTCGGCGGCCGCCCCCTCGGGGACGTACCTCCCCGGGTCGGGGAAGGCGCTCGCCAGCCGGTCGCCCGCGGCCAGCCGGGCCAGTGCCTCGTACGCGCGTAAGACGGTCGACTTGCCGCAGCCGCTCGGCCCCGTGAGGAGGGTGAGCGGGGCGAGCGGCAGGGTCAGGCCCCGGTGCGGGCCGAAGGCGGAGAGCCGCAGTTCGGTGACGGCGGGGCGGGGGTCCGGGGCCTTGGCGGGCGGCGGGCCGTCCGGAAAGGTGCGGGGCTGGAGGAGGGAATCGGCGTCCATGGGCGGACGGTAGGCGGCGCGCTCCACGCCGAACCGTTCCGCCGCCGCGCCCTTCCTACGAACGGGGGATGGAGCGCGTGAAGGTGTCGGTGGCCTCCGCGATCCCGTCGACCTCCGTGCCGCTGGGGGCGAGCAGGAAGACATTGCGGTCGACGCGGTGCATACCGCTGCCGAGGCCGAAGACGACCCCGCTGCTGAAGTCCAGGATGCGTTTGGCGACATCGGCGTCGGCGCTGGTGAGATCCAGCAGCACCGGGATCTGCGCGAGGAGGTAGTCGGCGACCTCGCGCGCGTCGGAGAAGATCTGCACCCGCAGGACGACCATACGACGCTGCTCGGCGGCGTCACTCCGGGCCGGGACGCCGTGATGGTCGACCCTCGACGGCCACTCGTTGCGGCCGCGCAACGGGACGACCTGCGCCAGGCCCTCCCACTGTTCGTCGGTGGCGTCGTACCTCTCGTACCTACTCATACGCCTATCCTCGCGCTCCTCACCCGTTCAGCCCAACAGCGACACGGAGCGGACGGGCACGGATCTCATGAGGCCGGCCCGCTCCACCCGCTCCCCCGCGGTGGAAAAGCCGATCCTCTCAAACCTCGCGGGCGGATCGCGCCCCGGCCGGGCCCGGCTCCCCCGCGGGGCGGGACCCGTCCGGGGTCAGCACCGGCTCTCCCCCTCCAGCACCGCCTGCCAGCGGCGGAACGACTCCACGCTCTCGGCGGGGTCGAATCCGCCGACGGGCCCCCGGTACGGCGAGTGCACCGGCCGGTATCCGGTCGCCATGTGGATGGCCTCCGCCTGCCGGGCCGCCTGCCCGGCCGCGGCGATGTCCCCCCGGCTCATCCTGGCCAGCGCGACGACCGTCTGGGCCTGTCCCTCCAGCAGCCGGAGCTGCGACTCCTGGGCGAGGGCGAGCGCCGCCCCCGCGTGGCAGAGCGCCTCCAGCGGGCGGCCGAAGCGGGCCGCGCAGACCCCGAGGCCGAGCAGGGCCATGGTGCGGCCCTTGAGATAGCCGATCTCCTCGGCGATCGAGCGGGCGATGCGGAAGTGCTCGTAGGCGCGCTCGAACTGGCCGAGCTGATAGCGGGCGTGACCCATCGCCAGCATCGCCTCCAGCTTGAGGCGGGGCCGCCCGGCGGCCCGGCTCAGCCGGCAGGCCATCAGCCCGGAGCGGAGCGCCGCCCGGCCGTTGCCGCCCTCGGCCGCGATCATCGCGAGCGCGCAGACCGCCTCGGCCTCGCCCGCGAGATTGCCGATGGCCTGGAAACCCTTGCGGGAGGCGGTGGCCAGCTCGTGGGCGGTGTCCAGCTCCCCCAGATCGACGGAGATCAGCGCCAGGGTGGTGCTGATCCGGGCGATGCTGTCGGGGGCGGAGATCTTCCGGGAGAGCGCGAGGGCCCGCCGGCACAGCCGCTCGGCCTCACGGAGGCGGCCCATCCCGTAGAGGACCTCGCTGAGCCCCTGGAGCGGCTGGTGCGGGGTGCGCCGCAGCCGCCGGTCGATCGTGATGGACTGGTCGTAGTACTCGGCGGCCTGGCTCAGCAGGCCCAGATCGGCGGAGACTCCGGCGAGGTTCGACAGCGCGACCGACTCGCACACCCCCCAGCCGGCCCGCCGCGCCAGCTCGATGGCCTGCTCGAAGTGGTTGCGGCCCAGCTCCAGATCGCCCTTGGTGAAGGTGGCGAGCCCCAGGCTCTGATGCGCGGCGGCCTGGCCCCGGACATCGCCCGCCCGATGGGCCGCGCGCAGCCCGACGGTGGCTATCGCGATCCAGGTCTCGGCGTTGCGGCGGAGCCAGAAGTAGCCGCGCAGGGTGTCCGCGAGGATCCACACGGCGGGGCAGGGATCGCTCTCGGTACGGGCCTCCGCCTCGATCAGTCTGACCAGGTCGACGTGTTCGGAGTCGAACCAGGCCGCCGCCTGCTCCGGCTCGTCGAAGGTCTCCGGGGGCGCGCCCGGCTGGAGGCCGTCGATGTCCAGTCGCAGGATCTGCGGGTACAGGCTCTGGGCCGCCGCGTCCGCCGACGCGGTGTACCAGTGCAGCAGCCGGCGGCGCGCGTCGTGATGGACGGCCCGCTTCCGCTCGGGGTCGACCAGGAGTCGCGCGTACCACCAGATCAGATCGTGCAGCCGCAGCCGCTCCTGGTCGTTGCGCTCCACCAGGTGTTCGGCGAAGAGCCGGTCCAGGAGGTGGTAGGCGGAACCGGCCGAGCGGCCCAGCAGCGCGGCGACGGCGGCGACGGTGGTGGCGGGGCCTGGCAGCAGGCCCAGCATCCGGAACGCCTCGGCCGCCTCCGGGTCCAGCCGGCGGTAGGAGAGCTCGAAGGCTCTGCGTACGGCGGAGTCGGGGTCGCCCGCGACGGCCAGGCTCTCCAGCGGATTGCCGGATCTGAGGTCCCGGACGTGGTCGGCGATCCGGAAGTCCGGGCGCAGCGCCAGGTTCGCGGCCGCGATGCGCAGGGCGAGGGGGGTGCGTCCGCAGATGGCGACGAGTTCGGCGAGGGCCTCGGGCTCGGCGGCGGCGCGGTCCGCGCCGACGACCCGGCGGACCAGCTCCTCCGCCTCGTCGGAGGCGAGCGGGCGCAGCGGCAGCATCGCCGCGCCATGGCTGACGATCAGCGCGCCGAGGCGGTTGCGGCTGGTGACGAGCGCGAGGCAGCCCGGCTCGTACGGCAGGAGCTGGCGTACCTGGTCGGCCGATTCGGCGTTGTCGAGGACGATGAGGACGCGCCGGCCGGAGAGGGTGCGCTGATACAGCTCGGCCATGACGGCGATGTCGGCGGGGATGTCCTGATAGGGCATGCCGAGCGCCCTGAGCATGCCGGAGAGCGCCTCCCTGCTGCTCATGGGCCGTTCGTCGCTGTGTCCGCGCAGATCGAGGAAGAGCTGGCCGTCGGGGAACTCCGCGTCGGCCCCTCGGCACCAGCGGAGGGCGAGTGCCGTCTTGCCGCTGCCCGCCGGGCCGACGATCATGACGACGCCCGATCCGCCGCGCGCTCCGGCGGCGAGTTCGGTGAGCTGTTCCAGTTCGTGGGCGCGGCCGATGAAGGCGCCGGTCCGGGAGACGCGCTGCACGGACTCGGCCTTGGGGCGGCAGAAGGTGGGTTCCGGTCCGGGGGGCGCGGCGAAGCGGACCCCGGCGGCGGTGCGGTTCCCGCCCTCGGACGCGGCGCGGTCGGCGGGTTCTCGATGGCTGGAGTCCCGGTGGCCGAAGTCCCGGTCGGCCAGGTCCGGGTCGCCGCTCGCACGGCCCCGGGCGGCGCCGTCCCGGCCGGGGCGGTCCCCGGCCTCGTCCTCGGCGTCCGATCGCTCGCGCCGCCAGTCCGTCCGGCCGAGCGGTACGGGTCCGGGGGCCGGAGGGGTGTCCTTGCCGGTACGGCCCGGTGCGGCGCGCCGCTCGGCCGCGGCCCCCCGGTCCTGGCCCGGCACCGCGAAGGCTTCGAGCAGGGCGGTGTCCGCGCGCAGGATGCGGCCGTGGACGCTGCGCAGATCCGCGCCCGGGTCGAGGCCGAGATCCTCGGCGAGCCGGGCCCGGATCTCGTTGTAGACCTCCAGCGCCTCGCCCCGGTGATCGGCGCGATACAGGGCGACCATCCGGAGCATGGCAAGGCGTTCGTGGTGCGGGTGCTCCGCCGTGGCCCTCGCCAGTTCCTCCAGGACCAGCCCCCGCTGGCCGAGCGCGAGCCGGGCCTCGGCGCGCTGGGTGATCGCGGAGAGGTACAGCTCGTCGAAGCCGGTGCCGAGCCGTCGGACCAGTCCGTCGGACGCGGTGCCGGCGAGCACCGGACCGCCCCAGTCGCCCAGGGCCGACTCCATCAGACGAAGCCGCTCCTGAGCATCATCCGTTCGTTCCGCTTTCAGTACCAAAGAGCGGAATCGATGCAGATCGACGGCGAGCGGATCGCCTTCCAGCAGGTATCCGTCACTGGCTCGGGTCAGCACAAAGCCATGGCGCTCGGCTTCCGCTTCCATGAAGCGGCCGCGCAGCCTTGAGACATGTACCTGAAGACTCCCCCGGGCGCTCGACGGCGGTTCCCCCTCGTCCCAGAGCAGATCGATCAGCCGGTGGGACGGAACCACCCTGCCGATGTCGAGCAGCAGTAAACCCAGCAGCAGTCTCTCCCGGCGACGGCCGATCCTCAGCGAAACACCCTGGGCGTGCCACTCCAGGCCCCCCAGGATGCGAAACCGCATTCCCCCATCAGTCATGCCACGCGTCCATCGGTCATGGACTGCATCCTCTGCAATCGCTTGCCATGTGGCAAGCGGATGGCAAGGTCATGGCCAGGCTGTGGCCGGTAGTACCTGGGAGTTTGTCACTCGGCCCGGGGTTGAAGGCGGGGAAACCGGGCTGCTGGGCAAGAGGAAGGGTTCCATCAGCATGTCCTCAGAGATGTTCACCGAGCTCGACCAGAGGCAGGCCCACTCCGAAGGCGCTCACCGGCCGCCGTCCGAGTTGCCCCTGAGCTGGATAGGACAGAATCCTGACAATCCACGCGAAGCACTGCGCGACCTGGAGCCGTTGACCACCAGCATCCGGGAGATCGGCCTCGTCAACGCGATCACCGTCGCGTCTGTTCCGGCGTATGTACGGGAGCGTCCCGCGCGGGCCTCCGAGCTGATGCCCGGGGCCCGTTACATCGTGGTCGACGGGCACCGCCGGCTGGAAGCGGCCCGGATCGCGGGTCTCAGCCATGTCCGGGTCAGCGTCGACGACGCCCTGGTCTCCACCGACCGCTCGCTGCTCGAAGCGGCGTTCGTGGCCAATGTGCACCGTGACGACATGAATCCGCTGGAGCAGGCCTACGCCCTGAAGAAGCTGGTCGAGTTCTACGGTTCCCAGAACAAGGCCGCCAAGCGGCTCGGCATCGCGCAGTCGACCATCTCCTCCAAGCTCTCGGTCCTCGAACTCGGCCCCGAACTCCAGGCGGATCTGCTCGCGGGACGGCGCAAAGTCGTGCATGTCCGCAATCTCTCGCGGCTGAGCCCTCAGCAGCAGAAGCAGCGCGCGGACGCACGGGCGGCCGCCACCGAGTCACGCTCCTCGGAGGCCCGGCACCACCCGGCGACCGGGGTGACCAACCCGCTGTCGGCCATCCCCCGGCAGCGCGCCACGCTCACCATGCCGTGGACCGACGGCGTGGCCTGCGCGGAGATCGCCATCTCCCGGATGCGTCCGGCCGAGCGGGCGCGGATGCTGCGCCGGCTGTGGCAGGAGGCGGAGAAAGAAGCCCGCGCCGCCCGCCTGGTGGCGCCCCGACGCGCCTGAGAAGCGCGACCAGAACGCCGCGACGGCCCGGAGGAGCCGAGAGCTCTCCCCGGCCGTCGCGGACAGATCGTGGCCACGCACGGGGGTCGTGGCCGCGGACAACCCCCGGGGTGCCCACCGAAGCACCCCACCCGGCCGGAGCGGCTTCCGCCCGGCCGGGCCGCACAGCGCGAACGGGGGGCCCCTCCCCCCCCGGGGGGGGGCCCGCCCCCGTGGGCTCCCTGCCCCCCTGGGCCCCCCCCCGCCTCCGCCCCCCGCCCCCGCGCGGCCCCGGCCCGG
>NZ_BMWG01000008.1:131444-260191 GCF_014651115.1 Streptomyces inusitatus
CCCCGCCCCCCCCCCCCCGGGCGGGCCCCCCCCCCGCCGGGCGGCCCGCCGCGGCGCGCCCCCCCCCCCCCCCCCGGGGGGGGGCCGCCCCACCGCCGTTGTCTACCATGCCCCGATGGACACCTCCCGGCTTCCGCCCGCGGCCCGGCAGCGACGCGGCTCGGAGATACGCGCGTTCCTGCGCTCACGGCGGTCCCGGCTGACCCCCGCGGACGTGGGCCTGCCCGGAGGCGGCGGGCGGCGCACCCCGGGGCTGCGCCGCGAGGAGGTGGCCGTGCTCGCCGGGGTGGGGGTTTCCTGGTACACCTGGCTGGAACAGGGGCGTGCCATCAATGTGTCGGCGGGGGTGCTGGACGCCGTCGCACGGGTGCTGCGGCTGTCCCCGGCCGAGCGCGAGCATCTGTATCTGCTCGCCGGGCTCAATCCGCCGCAGACACCGGCGGCGGCCCGGCGGATCTCCCCCGAGCTGCGGCGGGTGATCGACGGCTGGCTGCCGCGCCCCGCCTATGTCATCGACCGGCACTGGAATCTGGTCGTGGTCAACCACGCCGCCCGTGTGGTCTTCGGGTACGGCGAGGACGGCGACAACTGCCTGGTGAGTTTCTTCCTCGATGTCCGCCATCGCTCCGCGCGGACCCACCGGGAGGAGGCGGCGCGGGCGATGGCCGGCCAGTTCCGGGCGGACGCCGCACGCTGTCCGGACGATCCGGAGTTCGGCCGGATGGCCGCCGAGCTGTGTTCCGTGAGTCCTGAATTCGCCGCCGCATGGGCCGCACACCCCGTCGGCAGCACCTCCCAGGGCGGCAAGGTCGTCGACCATCCCGAGGCCGGGGAGCTGGTCTTCGAGTACACCACGCTGCCATTGCCGGATCTGCCCGGTCATCGGCTGCTGCTGTACAACCCCGCGCCGGACAGCGGTACGGAGGCCCGGCTGACGGCGCTGCTGAGCGAGCGGCGGGGGATCGACGGCTGAGACTGGTGGTGCCGGACCCAGGTTCGGCCGGCACTGCCGGAGCCGTGCGGGGCGAACGAGGATCGCCCCATGAGCACAGTGACCAGAACCGTCGCCACGATGCGCGCCATCAGTCAGGACGTTCTCGGCGGACCCGAGGTGCTGAAAGAGGTGCGGTTGGACGTCCCGTCCCCCGGACCGAACGAACTGCTCGTCAGGGTCCACGCGGCCGGGCTCAATCCGACCGACTGGAAGCACCGGGCGAGCGGGGCGTTCCTCGGCGCGCCGCCGTTCGTCCTCGGCTGGGACGTCTCCGGAGTGGTCGAGGAGGTCGGGACCGGGGTCACCCTGTTCGGGCCGGGGGACGCCGTCTTCGGGATGCTGCCCCATCCGCACGGAGCCGGAGCCCACGCCGAGTACGTCACCGGGCCCGCACGGGCCTTCGCGCACAAACCCCGGCAGATCGACCATGTGCGGGCGGCGGCGCTGCCGCTGGCCGCGCTGACGGCCCGGCAGGCCCTGGTCGACACCGCCCGGTTACGGCCGGGGCAGCGGGTCCTGATCCACGCGGCGGCGGGCGGGGTCGGCCATCTCGCCGTGCAGATCGCCAAGGCCAGGGGGGCTCATGTGATCGGCACGGCGGGCGGGGAGAAGCACGAGTTCCTGCGCGGCCTGGGGGCCGACGAGGTGATCGACTATCGGAAGACCGATTTCGCCGAAGCAGTCGGCGAGGTGGACGTCGTACTGGATCCCGTCGGCGGCGACTACCGGGCCCGCTCGCTGCGCACCCTCCGCCGCGGCGGGGTGCTCGTCTCCCTCCAGCTCCACGGGAAGCGGGAACTCGCCGAGGAGGGGGCCCGGCTCGGGGTGCGGGCCGAGGTGATGATCGTCGAGGCCGACCGGGCCGGGATGGAGGCGATCGCGGACCTGGTCCGGACCGGCCGGCTGCGCCCGGCGATCGCCGGGGTGTTCCCGCTGGCCGAGGCCGCCGGGGCACACGCGCTGGGCGAGACCGGACGGACGGCCGGGAAGCTGGTGCTCGCCGTGCGGTGACAGGTGCCACCGCCGGTCGGCGTCGACGCCGACCGGCGGTTACCGGTCCCGGGTACTAGTCCGCTAGTCCTGCTTCTTGCGGCGGGTGCCGAAGACGATCTCGTCCCAGCTCGGCACGGCGGCGCGGCGGCCGGGGCGGACGCCGTCGGCCTCCGCCTGGCGGTCGGTGGTGCCGGTGAGGCGGTCGCGGTGGCCCGCGACGGAGCGGGGCATCAGGACGTCCGCGTAGGCGGAGCCCGCGCCGGCGGAGGCGGCCGGGGCGATCGGCTCTTCCTCCTCCGGCTCCTGGCCGTCCGGATCGTGGTCCTCGTCGCCCGGGGGCTCCGAGGAGGCCGGGCGCTCGGGGACGACCATGTCGCCGCGGAAGCTGGGCACCGCCTCCAGGAGGCTGGTGAGGGAGTCGCGCTCGCCCTCGTCCGGGGTCGCCGAAGGGGCGTTGGCGCTCGGGCGGTCGAGGGTGCGGTCCAGTGGCCGGTCTCTGGGCAGACGGGCGATCCGGGGCACGAACGGGAAGCTCGGCTCCTGGCCGGCGATGGTGTCGTCGGTCTCGCCGATCAGCGCGCGCGCCTCGTCGTCCACGGCCTTGACCAGCCGCCGGGGCGGATCGTAGGTCCAGCTCGCGGAGTGCGGCTCGCCCGCCACCCGGTAGACGAGCAGCACCTCCCAGGTGCCGTCGTCACGACGCCAGGAGTCCCACAGCAGGGTGTCCTTCTCCGCGCCGCGCAGCGTCAGCCGCTCGCGCACCGCGTCGCCGAGCTGGGGGCCCGTGTTCTCGCCGGGGCGGCGTACGGGGGTCTTGCGCGCCCGCTCCGCCATGAACGCCCGCTCGGCGAGCACCGGTCCCTCGAAGCGGCGCACCCGCTCGACCGGGATCCCGGCGAGCTGTGCGACTTCTTCGGCGGAGGCTCCGGCTCGTATCCGCGCCTGGATGTCCCGGGGGCGGAGATGGCTCTCGACCTCGATCTCGATCTGGCCGAGACGGGCACGGTCGTTGCGCACGGCGGCGCGCAGCCGCTCGTCGATGGGGAGGGTGTACTCCGTGCTGTCGGCAGCCTTGAGCACCAGTCGTGTGCCGTCGTTGGAGACGGCCACGACACGCAGTTCGGGCATGGGGACCTCCCGGGTGGTGCCTGCCGACGTCACCTGTCGCGTCGCTGCTTCCGCTAGTCGAGTGTGGCCTGCCCGGGTGCAGCCTGCCACAACCTTGCCGATTTGCCCGGCGTGTCGGGCACATGCCCATGAACGCCGTTATGGCAAGGTTACCCGTTTGCCACCGAGAGTGACCAATCGACCACCCTCGGTGCGGATTTCCCAGCGATATCGCGACGCCGCCGGTTCGAGCGCCACGTTCGGCCCCCTCCCCGAATCAGGGCACCCAAGAGGGAGTCCGGACCCAGGGCTCGTCACAGTACTCCATTCGGGCCATCCGAGCGGACTGCCGCGCCGCGCGACTTCTCCCCGTGCGCGGCGGTTCACCGCCAGCAGCCGGATGCCGGGTGTCCTGATTCACAGAATCTCCCCAAAGGGAACTATTCACTTCTCCCATTTGTCCCTCATGGGTACGCAAGGGACAGAAGGGCAAGCAGGGACTGAAGATGCATCAGAGGTCGGAGACCGGAGCGGAAGAGAACGAAGAGCGGGCGCGGCGGCTGGATCTGAGCGTTCCACAGGTGGCCGGAAGCGCCCTGGCCGCCGTGGCGGCGGCGGTGCTCGCCTCCCGGCTGGGGGTCTACGGCACGATCATCGGCGCGGGCGTCGTCAGCGTCGTCGCCACCTGCGGCGGCTCGGTCTTCCAGCATCTGTTCAGCCGTACGGGCGAGCAGTTGCGCGCGGCTCCGGCGGGCGGGCGCGAGAAGTCCGGGGCGTCCCGGGCGTCCCGGGAGGCGGCACTCCCCCCGGCCCCCGGGTCCGACGGGGAGTTCGGCGCGGCCACCACCCACGGGAGCAGGGTCAGAGGGTGGAAGCGCCCGCTGATCGGCGCGGGCGTCGTCTTCGGCGTGGCCATGGCGAGCATCACCGGCTTCGAACTGGCCTCCGGCTCCGGGCTCGACGGAGGTACGGGCACCACCGTCGGCTCGGTCGTACGCGGCGGTCCCGGCGGGTCCGGCGGACCGGCCCCGGACGAGCGGCCCCCGAACTCACCGGACTCCTCCGGCTCTCCGGACGCCCCCGAGTCCCCCGAGTCCCCCGGCTCTCCCGGGGAGCGGCCCGGGGAGCGGCCGGACCCGTCGGGGAGCGGCGCTCCGGACGACGGATCCGGCCCGCCGGAGACACCCGTACCCGATCCGGAGCACCCGTCGACCGGCACGGAGAACGGCGCGGGGAACGGCGCGGGGAACGGCTCCGGGCCGACCGAGCCCTCCGAACCCACCGGCCCCACCGGCCCCACCCCGGGCGACGGCTCCGGGAGCGGGACCGCCGAGCCGTCGACCGGCCGGAGCCCGGCCCCCGTACCCACCTCCGCGCCGCGCGGCGGCGCGAGCACCGGGCCGTGAGCCGGCTCAGTCGCCGAGCACCCGCCGCAGATGGTCGTTGCCGAAGCGGCGCTCCGGGTCGATCCGGTCCCGTACGGAGAGGAACTCGCCGAACTTCGGGTACACCCCGGCGAGGTACTCCGCGTCCCGGGTGTGGAGCTTGCCCCAGTGCGGCCGGCCGCCGTGCGCGGTCATGATCCGCTCCACGGCGGTGAAGTACGCGCGGTGGGGCGTGCCCCGGTACAGATGGACGGCGATGTAGACGCTGTCGCGGCCGTACGCCGTGGAGAGCGGGATGTCGTCGGCCGGGGCGGTGCGCACCTCCACCGGGAAGCCGATCTTCAGCGGGGAGCGCTCGATCATCGCCCTCACCTCGCGCAGCGCCGTCATGGCGGCGGCCCTGGGCAGCGCGTACTCCATCTCCACGAAGCGCACCCGGCGCGGCGAGGTGAAGACCTTGTAGGGGATGTCGGTGTAGGAACGGGCGGTCAGCGCCCGCCCGGCGAGACGGGCGAGGGCGGGGACGGTCGCCGGGACGGCCCGGCCCAGGGAACTGGCGACCTGGAAGAGACCGTTGGAGACCAGTTCCCGTTCGACCCAGTCGGCGATCGCGCCGGGCGGCTCGGCGGGACCCGCGGAGCGGTTGTTCCGCTTGGTGGCGCAGTGGCCGGTGTGCGGGAACCAGAAGAACTCGAAGTGCTCGTTCTCCGTGTGCAGGGCCTCGAACTCCGCGGCGACCCGGTCGAAGGGCATCGGCTCCTCGCGCGCCCGCAGCAGGAAGAGCGGTTCGACGGCGAAGGTGACGGCGGTGATGACGCCGAGCGCGCCGAGTCCGAGCCGGGCCGCCGCGAAGATCTCCGGGTTCTCCCCCGGTGAGCAGGTCAGCAGCGAGCCGTCGGCGGCGACCAGTTCCACTTCGGTGATCTGCGCGGAGAGTGAGGCCGATTCCCGGCCCGTGCCGTGGGTGCCGGTGCTGATGGCCCCGGCGGCCGTCTGCGCCATGATGTCGCCCATGTTGGCGAGGGAGAGCCCCTCGCGGGCGAGGACGGTGTTCAGCCGCTTCAGCGGGGTGCCGGACTCGACGGTCACGGTCATCGCGGCGCGGTCCACACGGCGGATGCCGGTGAGGAGATCGGGCCGGATCAGCAGCCCGTCGGCGGCGGCGAGCGCGGTGAAGGAGTGTCCGGTGCCCACCGTCCGCACCCGCAGCCCGTCCTCGGCCGCCCGCCGCACCGCGTCCACGACCTCGTCGGCCGAGGCCGGTGAGATCTCCCGGACGGGCCGGGCGGTGACGTTGCCTGCCCAGTTACGCCATATTCGTGCCGTCCCGCTCTCCCCGACCCCGCTCATCGTCCCGCAGTCCCTCCCGTTTCGGCGCCGGCCCGGTCAGCCGGCGGTACCCCAGGAACGCCACTCCCACGGCGATCGCGCCCGCCGCTCCGGGCACCGCGTAGGCCGCCCCGGCCCCGGCGGCGTCGACCGCCCGGCCCCCGGCCGAGAAGCCGAGCGCCACACCGACCGCGAGCCCGGTGCTGACCCAGGTCATGCCCTCGGTCAGCCCCGAGCGCGGCACATGCCGCTCGACGAGGGCCATCGTGGTCACCATCGTGGGCGCGATGGCCAGTCCCGCGAAGAGGAGCACCAGGGCCAGGACGGTGAGGTTCCCGGCCAGTTGGAGGGGGATCATACTCACGGCCGTCGCGCTCACTCCCAGCAGCCACCGCCGGGCCGCCGGGCCCTTGGGGCGGAGCAGCCCGAAGACGACGGCGGCGGCGCAGGAGCCGAGCGCGTAGAGCGCGAGCAGCGGTCCGGCCATGGCCGGACTCCCGTGCTCCTCGGCGAAGGCGATGGTGACGACGTCGACCGCGCCGAAGACCGTGCCGGTGGCGACGGAGGCCGCCACCAGGACCTGGAGTCCCGGGGAGCGCAGCGCCGAACGGCCGCCGTGGTGTTCGCGGGGGTGGACCGGCGGTTCGGTGTCGCGCTGGGCGGTCAGCCAGAAGACTCCGGCGAGCAGCAGGACGACGGCGAGCAGTGGTCCGGCGGCGGGGAACCAGGCGGTGGAGAGCCCGATCGCGAGGGTCGGGCCGCAGATGAAGCACAGCTCGTCGACGACCGATTCCCAGGAGTACGCGGTGTGCAGCTCGTGCGGGGAGTCCCGGTGGACCTCGGCCCAGCGGGCCCGGACCATCGAGCCGACGCTCGGTACGCAGCCGGCGGTGGCGGTGAAGAGGAAGAGCGTCCAGACGGGCGCGCCCTCGGTGGCGCAGATCAGCAGCCCGGCGACGGAGACCGCGGCGACGAGGGCGGCCGGGCGCAGCACCCTGGCCTGGCCGTGCCGGTCGACCAGCCGGGATATTCGGGGGCCGAGCACCGCGGTCGAGAGGGCGACCGTGGCGGAGAGCGCGCCGGCCGTTCCGTAGCCGCCGGTGAGCTGGGAGACCATTGTCACGATGCCGATGCCCATCATCGCCAGCGGCATGCGTCCGAGGAGTCCGGCGGCGGAGAACCGGATGCTGCCGGGCGTCTCGAAGAGGGCGCGGTAGGGGCTGGCCAAGGAGAACTCCGGTAAGCAGTATGAATGGCATTCGCAGATTACGCCCGGGGCGTCGCCGCGCACACCCGGGGTCCCGGGGGCGGGACCCCGGGGTCCCGGGGGCGGGCATCGCGGTACGGGAAGGGGCGCGCGGCCGGTTTCCACCGCCGGGACGGCGGGTGGGTGGTCGCGGTGTCGGCGGCGGGTGGCAGGATCGGAGTCATGTCCGATGCGCACGACCCCACCCCCTACGACGCCCTGCTGCTGCTCTCGTTCGGCGGCCCCGAGGGCCCGGACGACGTCGTCCCGTTCCTGGAGAATGTGACGCGCGGCCGGGGCATCCCCAAGGAGCGGCTCAAGGAGGTGGGGCAGCACTACTTCCTGTTCGGCGGGGTCAGCCCCATCAATGAGCAGAACCGCGCCCTGCTGGCCGCCCTGCGCGCGGACTTCGCGGCGCACGGCCTCGATCTGCCGGTCCACTGGGGCAACCGGAACTGGGCCCCGTATCTGACCGATGTGCTGCGCGAGATGACGCTGGCCGGTCACCGCCGGATCGCGGTCCTCGCCACCAGCGCGTACGCCTCGTACTCGGGCTGCCGCCAGTACCGCGAGAATCTGGCGGACTCGCTGGCGGCGCTGGCGGCCGAGGGGCTTGAGCCGCCCCGGGTCGACAAGCTGCGGCACTACTTCAACCATCCGGGCTTCGTACGCCCGATGGTGGACGGCGTGCTGGCGTCACTGGCGGAGCTGGACAAGGAGATCCGCGACGAGGCCCATTTCGCCTTCACCACGCACTCCATCCCCACCGCTTCGGCGGACTCCTCCGGGCCGGTGCCGGAGCACGGCGACGGCGGCGCGTATGTGCGCCAGCACCTGGAGGCGGCCCGGCTGATCGTGGACGCGGTGCGCGAGGAGACGGGCGTGGAGCACCCCTGGCGGCTGGTCTACCAGTCGCGCAGCGGGGCCCCGCACATCCCCTGGCTGGAGCCGGACATCTGCGATCACCTGGAGGAGCTGCGCTCCGCCGGGGCGCCGGCGGCGGTGATGATCCCCATCGGGTTCGTCTCGGACCACATGGAGGTGCTGTACGACCTGGACACGGAGGCCGCCGCCAAGGCCGCCGAGCTGGGTCTTCCGGTGCGCCGCTCGGCGACGGTGGGCGCGGATCCCCGGTTCGCGGCGACCGTGCGCGAACTGCTGCTGGAGCGGGCGGCCACCGAGCGCGGCGCGGCCGTGGAGCGCTGCGCCCTGGGGGCGCTCGGCCCCTCGCACGATCTCTGTCCGGTCGGCTGCTGTCCGGCCCGCGCGCCCCGGCCCGCCGCCGCGGGCGCCGACAGTCCCCGTCTGTGAGGAGCCGCCATGACCGGCGTCAGTGACAGTCTGCTCTCCGAACTGCTCGATCTCGGCCTGGAGGCCGCCGCCCGGGCGGGCGCGCTGCTCCGGGACGGCCGCCCCGACGATCTGGAGGTCGCGGCCACCAAGTCCAGCCCCATCGACGTCGTCACCGAGATGGACCTCGCCGCCGAGAAGCTGATCACGGGCTTTCTCGCCGAGCACCGGCCCCACGACGGCTTCCTCGGCGAGGAGGGCGCTTCCAGCCCGGGCACCAGCGGGGTCCGCTGGGTCGTCGACCCGCTCGACGGCACGGTGAACTATCTCTACGCCCTGCCGACCTGGGCGGTCTCCATCGCCGCCGAGTACGAGGGCGAGACCGTCGTGGGGGTGGTCGAGGTGCCGATGCGCGGCGAGAGCTTCCGCGCGGTGCTCGGCGGCGGCGCGTACGCCGCCGGGGGCGGTGCCGACGACCGGGCGCTGCGCTGCCGTCCGGCGGCCCCGCTGGACCAGGCCCTGGTCTCCACCGGTTTCAACTATGTCCAGGCCGTGCGCGCGCATCAGGCCGATGTCGCCCGGCGGCTGATCCCCCGGGTGCGGGACATCCGGCGCGGCGGATCGGCGGCGGTCGATCTGTGCGATGTCGCGGCGGGCCGCCTCGACGGCTACTACGAGCGCGGGCTGCACCCCTGGGACCTGGCGGCGGGCGATCTGATCGCGCGGGAGGCGGGGGCGCTGACGGGCGGCCGGCCCGGCGGGAAGCCCTCGTACGACCTCACGGTGGCGGCGAGCCCCGGGGTCTTCGCGCCCCTCGGTGAGCTGCTGGAGGAGCTGGGCGCCTGGCACGACTGACCGGGCCCGCCGTCCGGGCTCCGGGCGGCGGACCGGGGCGTCCGCGGCCCGGACGGACACGGACGGACACGGACGGACACGGACGGACACGGACGGACCCCGGCGCGACGATCCGCGCCGGGGTCCTTCGAGTGATCCACGACCGCGCTCCGCCACCGGGTCCGGGCCGTGGGCGGCCGTGCTCTGTGCGTTCGGATGCGGGGTCGTACGGGATTCGGGCCGGATCCGCGGCCCGGATCCGCGGTTCGTTCGGATCGGGCCGGATCGGCGGCCGGGGTCTGTCGTACGGGGTATGTCGTACGGGGCCGGGGGTGTGTCGTGCGGATTCGGGCCGGACGGGCGGTCGCCGGGGAGTCTCCCTAGGCGGCCCTGACCTCCACGCCGTGCTCGGCGGCCAGGCGGTGCAGATCGTCCAGCTCGGCCTGCTCGACGTCCGCGAGGAAGTCGTCGCCCGTCTCACGGGCCAGCGTGAGGTCGGTCTCGGCGGCCTTGATCCGCTGAAGCAGTCCTGCGGTGAATGCGTCCATGTGCGCCCCCTCGTCGTGGGTCGGTGGCACGGGGGTGTGCCGGGGCTCCCCTGCCGCGACAGGGGACGGGCGATCACTGATGGCACGGTTCTGGAGGTGTGCCACTACGGGGCGTGATCGCGGGTGTCTTCTCGTCCTCCCCCGGCCTTCCCGCCGAGAAACCTCAACTGGCCCGGAATTCAGGCCGATTCCCCGGACGGCGGGCGGGCCGCCGCGAGCGCCCACCGCCTTACAGCCGGTTTACGCGCGTAACGGGCAGGATGGACACGCACACCCGTGCGTAAACCTGCCCTGATCATGGCTGACGGGCCCGGAGGAAGGAATCCAGACGTGCGCGTACTCGTCGTCGAGGACGAGCAGCTGCTCGCCGATGCGGTGGCCACCGGACTGCGCCGGGAGGCCATGGCCGTCGACGTCGTGTACGACGGAGCGGCGGCCCTGGAGCGGATCGGCGTCAACGACTACGACGTGGTCGTCCTGGACCGCGACCTCCCGCTCGTCCACGGCGACGATGTGTGCCGCAAGGTCGTGGAGCTGGGCATGCCGACCCGGGTGCTGATGCTGACCGCGTCCGGCGATGTCAGCGACCGCGTCGAGGGCCTGGAGCTGGGGGCGGACGACTATCTGCCCAAGCCCTTCGCCTTCACCGAGCTGATCGCCCGGGTGCGGGCGCTCGGGCGGCGCACCACCGTCCCGCTGCCGCCGGTCCTGGAGCGCGCCGGGATCAAGCTCGACCCCAACCGCCGGGAGGTCTTCCGCGACGGCCGGGAGATCCAGCTCGCGCCCAAGGAGTTCGCGGTCCTGGAGGTGCTGATGCGCAGCGAGGGCGCGGTCGTCTCGGCCGAGCAGCTGCTGGAGAAGGCCTGGGACGAGAACACCGACCCGTTCACCAATGTGGTGCGGGTGACCGTGATGACCCTGCGGCGCAAGCTCGGGGAGCCTCCCGTGATCGTCACCGTGCCCGGCTCCGGCTACCGGATCTGAGCGGATGGCCTCCGCTCCGGCGCCCCCCTCGGCGCCTCCGAAGCCGACCTGGGACCCGCGCGACCCCGTGCGGCCGCTGCTGCGGCCCACGATCCGGATAAGGCTGACGCTGCTGTACGGCGGCATGTTCCTGATCGCCGGGGTGCTGCTGCTGTCGATCATCTATCTGCTGGCCGCGCAGGCGCTCAGCTCCGGCACCTCGCTGCCCTTCAAGCTGCTCCCGGACAGCAAGATCCAGCGGACCAACGACTCCTGCCCGGCGCTCATCCGCGGGCTCTCGGCCGAGCAGGCCAACGCCGTGCTGTCCTCGTGCTTCGCGCACGAGCGGCAGGTGGCGCTGGACGATCTGCTGCGGCGGTCGCTCTTCGCCCTGCTGGGGCTGAGCATCATCGCCTTCGCCTTCGGCTACGCGATGGCGGGCCGGGTGCTGTCGCCGCTCGGCCGGATCACCCGCACCGCCCGCCAGGTGGCCGGTTCCGATCTCTCCCGCCGGATCGAGCTGGACGGGCCCGACGACGAGCTGAAGGAGCTGGCCGACACCTTCGACGAGATGCTGGACCGCCTCAGCCGGGCCTTCACCGCCCAGCAGCGGTTCGTGGCGAACGCCTCGCACGAGCTGCGCACCCCGCTGGCGATCAATCGCACCCTGCTGGAAGTGCATCTCTCCGATCCGGGCGCGCCCGTGGAGCTCCAGCAGCTGGGCAAGACGCTGCTGGCCACCAATGAGCGCAGCGAGCAGCTGGTGGAGGGCCTGCTGCTGCTCGCCCGCAGCGACAATCAGACCTTTGAGCGGAAGCCGGTGGATCTGGCCGAGGTCGCGAGCCGCGCGGTCGACCAGACCCGCGCGGAGGCGGAGGCCAAGGGCGTGGAGATCCTCGGGGAGCGGTCGCCGGCGGTGGTCCAGGGCAATGGGGTGCTGCTGGAGCGGATCGCGCTGAATCTGGTGCAGAACGCCGTGCGGTACAACATCGCCGAGGACGGCTGGGTGCGGGTGACCACGGAGACCCAGCACGGCCAGGCGGTGCTGGTGGTGTCGAACACCGGTCCGGTGGTTCCCGCGTATGAGATCGACAGCCTCTGGGAGCCGTTCCGGCGGCTCCGGGAGGACCGTACGGGCAGTGACAAGGGTGTGGGTCTCGGTCTTTCGATCGCCCGGTCGGTGGCCCGCGCCCACGGGGGACGTATCATCGCGGAGCCCCGTGAGGGGGGAGGGCTCGTGATGCGCGTCACGCTTCCCCTCTGAGACAGTGTTTCGACGGCAGCCAACCCGTTCGCTTTGGGCGGAATTTTCGGGACTCGTTCCCGGGTTATGGCTGTGTGATCGATCACAGAGGCGGCTTTCAGGCCATCTACTCTCCGTGATCAGGTCCCTTTCCGGAAAGCCGGTAAAAGTCCGGGTTTCCGGGTGCCAAGATGACGGGAAGTACACGGGGTGGCGCCCGTGAGCTGCGGCATTGGGATCGTGTACGGTCCCCATCGCCATCCAACCCGATCACCCTCGGGTCGATCCGGTTGGGTGTCGATTCAGTAACAGACCTTGATGTGAGGCAAAATCTCCGCCTCAGGTCGGGCACAAGTCCGGCCTCTCACGCGTTACGTGCGCTGGAGACACCCGCAACCACCCAGGAGGGGGAGAAGCGACATGGCAACGGATTACGACACCCCACGCAAGACCGACGACGACGTCGACTCCGACAGTCTTGAAGAGCTCAAGGCCCGGAGGAACGACAAGTCGACCTCGACCGTCGATGTCGACGAGTTCGAGGCCGCCGAGGGCATGGAGCTCCCCGGCGCGGACCTGTCCAACGAGGAGCTGGCCGTCCGGGTCCTGCCCAAGCAGGCGGACGAGTTCACGTGCATGAGCTGTTTCCTCGTGCACCACCGCAGCCAGCTGGCCCGCGAGAAGAACGGCCAGCCCATCTGCCGCGACTGCGACTGAGGTCCGGTCGGCCGTGGCAGACGAGACACCGATCAGGAAGCGGCGCTTCCGGCTCCAGAAGGCGTCGGAAGCGCACCAGGGCGGCACAGCACCGGCGGACGGCTCCACGCCCTCCGGCGGGCACTCCGCCGCCCTCCTGCCCCGTCGTGCGGGAGACGTCGAGCGTGGCCCCGAGGCCCCGTCCGGCGTCTTCCCGCACGAGGCCGCTCTTGAGACCCTCCCCCGGGAGACTCAGCAGGCCCTCGAAGCGCTGCCCGCCGAGGCGGGCGACGAGCCGGGGACGGCGACCAGGTTCCGGCGGCTCGCCGCCGTGCGCCAGGGCGTCATCCGGAGCGGCGAGGGCGCCAAGGCCGCGGTCGGCTATGTCGCCGACCGTGTCATCGAGAACGCGCCGCGTGTGCCGGTGCGCGATCTGGCGACCCTGCGCGCCCAATTCCCGGGGCTGAGCCCCGAGCAGCTCGCCGACAAGCTGGTCGCGGGCGCGGCCAACGCCACCGCCACCGTCGGCGCGGGCGTGGGAGCCGTCGCGATGCTGCCCGTACCGCCGGCGATGCCGGCCGAGCTGGCGGCGGAGATCACCGGTGTGGCGGCGATCGAGCTGAAGCTCATAGCCGAGCTGCACGAGGTCTACGGCCTGCGTCCCGAGGGCGGTCTCAAGGACCGCACCACCGCGTATCTGACCGCCTGGTCGGAAGAGCGCGGTGTCCAGGTGACCAAGCCGGGGACCTACAAGAACGCCGTGATGGCCAGCCGCGGCCTCAAGCACGAGCTGCGCCAGCAGATCATGAAGCGCATGATCCGCAATCTGCCGAACCTGATGCCGTTCATGGTCGGCGCGGCGGTCGGCGCGGTGATGAACCGGCGGGACACCCGCCATCTCGCGGACCGTGTCCGCAAGGATCTGCGAGCCCGGCAGACGCACTGGGACGCGCTCCCCTCGCTGCCGCCGCTGGAGCAGCCCGCCCAGCCTCTGGAGGGCCTGCCCAAGCGCCCCGAACTGGAGAGCTGACCCCAGAGGGGCTCCCAGGCTCCCAGAGCCCCGGAAGACCCCGGAAACCCCAAGGACCCCAAGAGCCCCGAGGCGACCCCACTGGCCGCGCGGGGCTCTCAGTGGCTCATGAGCCCCCTGGGGCCCCCTCGGCCCGTGAGCCCCTCAGCCTCAGCCCGCCAGCGCGGCGGCCAGGGCCTTCGGGTTCCGGGTCGACAGATAGACGTACGGGGTCGGGTCGGCCGGATCCGTGATCTCGACCCGTACCGCCGTCGGGATGTAGCTGCGCAGCAGCATGAAGGCGCGCGGGTCGGCCTTGTGGAAGCGCCAGGCCCTGGCCTCCTCCGCGTCCAGCTCCTCGGGCTCCCCCAGCGCCGTGAGCGGGATCCGCGCGTCGCCCACCACCAGCGAGCCGGCCACCACCCGGATCCGGGCCGAGCCGTACGAGCTGACCACGGCCGCGGCCAGCGCACCGGCCCCGACCAGTCCGCCGAGGGTCGCCACGGTGCCGATCGGGAAGGTGAGCAGGCCGCCCGAGAAGGCCACGAGAGCGCAGATGGCCCACCAGCTCCAGGGGGCGGTCAGTCGTTCGTCGTAGCGCGGGGTGGAAGGCTGCATGAGGCCAAGCTTGGCACGCGCCCCCGGCGGGCCGTCCGGGCGGGTGCGGTGCGCGGTCGAAGAGGCGGCTCGTCTGGGCCCGGCCGCCCGACCGCGGGTAAGGTCTGCGGCTGTGAGCACTGCGAATCCCCGGGGAACGAACCCCGCGTCCTCGGCCCTGACGCCTCCGCCGAGCGCCATACCGCCGGTACGTCACCCCGACGCGCCCGCCCCCGGCGAACTGCTCGGCGCGCACTACGAGGACTGCTTCGGCTGCGGCGGCGGCCAGCCCCACGGCCTGCACCTCCAGGCGCGCGCGGGCGAGGGTGTGAGCATCACCGCCGAGTTCACCGTGAAACCCGCCCACCAGGGCGCTCCGGGCCTCGCGCACGGCGGTGTGCTGACCTCCGCCCTGGACGAGACGCTGGGCTCGCTGAACTGGCTGCTGCGGACGATCGCGGTGACCGGCCGGCTGGAGACCGATTTCGTGCGGCCCGTGCCCGTGGACACCACGCTCTTCCTCCAGGCCGAGGTGGCGGCCGTGGCCGGGCGCAAGATCTACTCCACCGCCGTGGGCCGGATCGGCGGGCCCGACGGGCCGGTCGCCGTGCGCGCCCAGGCACTCTTCATCGAGGTCAAGGTCGATCACTTCATCGACAACGGCCGCCCGGAGGAGATCCGGGCGGCGATGGCCGATCCCGACCAGATCCGGCGCGTACGCGCCTTCGAGGTGAACCCCTGATGTCCCAGACGCCCGTCGACGTGCTGATCCGCCGGGTAGACCCGGAGGTGCCGCTTCCGGTCTATGCGCAGCCCGGTGACGCCGGTGCCGACCTGGTGACCCGCGAGGCCGCCGAGCTGGCTCCCGGGGAGCGCGCCGTGCTGCCCACCGGGGTCTCCATCGCGCTCCCCGACGGCTACGCCGCCTTCGTCCACCCGCGCTCCGGGCTCGCCGCCCGCTGCGGTGTGGCCCTGGTGAATGCCCCGGGGACGATTGATGCCGGGTACCGTGGGGAGATCAAGGTGATCGTGGTCAATCTCGACCCGCGCGAGACCGTGCGGTTCGAGAGGTTCGACCGCATTGCGCAACTGGTCGTCCAGCAGGTCGAGAAGGTGCGCTTCCACGAGGTGGCGGAACTTCCCGGCTCGGCGCGGGCCGAGGGCGGCTTCGGGTCCACCGGTGGTCACGCCGCCGTGGACGGCTCAACGGGTGGGAATAGATACGCTTCCGTCGTATCCGACCGGGAAGGACAGTGACGTGTTCGGACGTCGCAAGAAGAGTGGTTCCGCGGAGGACGCGGACGCAACGGGCGAGGCCGGGCAGGTCGTCGACGAACGCGACGCGGAGGCCGGTGACGAGAGCGCCGAGGCGGGGGGCTCCCGCCGGGTGAACCTCCCGCCGGCCCCGCGCCCCGACGGACCCTGGGACGCCTCCGAGGTGTCCGCCCCCGGCGAGGGCCGGGTCGATCTGGGCGGTCTTTTCGTGCCCGGGGTCGAGGGCATGGAGCTGCGGGTGGAGGTCGCGGGCGACGCGATCGTCGCGGCCACGGTCGTGCTGCGCGACAGCGCCGTACAGCTCCAGGCGTTCGCCGCGCCCAAGAAGGAAGGCATCTGGGGCGAGGTCCGCGACGAGATCGCCTCCGGCATCACCCAGCAGGGCGGGATCATCGACGAGGTCGAGGGTCCGCTGGGCTGGGAGCTGCGGGCCCAGGTGCCCGTACAGCTGCCGGACGGCACCGGCGGGGTGCAGCTCGTGCGCTTCGTCGGCGTGGACGGGCCCCGCTGGTTCCTGCGCGGAGTGATCTCCGGGCAGGGCGCGGTGCAGCCCGAGGCCGCCGGTCTGCTGGAGCAGGTCTTCCGGGACACGGTCGTCGTCCGCGGCGACGGCCCGATGGCCCCCCGTGACCCGATCGTCCTCAAGCTTCCCGAGGACGCGCAGATGGTCCCCGAGGGCGTCCAGCAGGAGGACCAGGAGAGCTCCCGCTTCTCCGGCGGCATGGGCCAGCTCCAGCGCGGCCCCGAGATCACCGAGGTGCGCTGACCCGATCCGGGTCCGGTGGGCCGCACTCCCGTCAGGGGGTGCGGCCCACCGGCGTTTCGCCGTACTGTGCCGATCACCGAGGTCGGACATGCGTACGAGGGGGCTGGGATGGCCGGGAACACTGAGGTCGGCGCGGGGGCGGCCGCCACGGCGGAACGGCGGGGCGGGCCCATGGTCCGGGTGGAGGATCTGCACCGGTCGTACGGCACCGGGGCGGCGGCCGTGCACGCGCTGCGGGGCGTCTCCTTCGAGGTCCCGCGCGGGGAGCTGGTCGCGCTCAGGGGCCGGTCCGGCTCGGGCAAGACCACCCTGCTCAATCTGGTCGGCGGCCTCGACTCCCCCGACGAGGGCCGGGTGACGGTGGACGACACCGATCTGGCCGCCCTCGGCGAGAACGGCATGCTGGAGCTGCGCCGGGACCGGATCGGCTTCGTCTTCCAGTCCTTCGGGCTGATTCCGATCCTCAGCGCGGCCGAGAACGTCGGTCTCCCGATGCGGCTGCGCAAGGCGCCCGCGCGCGAGCGCGAGGAGCGGGTGGAGCTGCTGCTGACGCTGGTGGGGCTGGCCGGTCACGCGGCGCAGCGGCCCGGGGAGCTGTCCGGCGGCCAGCAGCAGCGGGTCGCCATCGCCAGGGCGCTGGCCAACCGGCCCGCGCTGCTGATCGCCGACGAGCCGACCGGGCAGCTGGACGCGGAGACGGGTCTGTCGGTGATGGAGCTGCTGCGGGCGGTGGTGCGCACCGAGGGGGTGACGGCGCTGGTGGCGACCCACGACCCCCAGCTGCTGGGACTGGCCGACCGGGTGCTCGAACTGAACGACGGGGAGATCACCGAGGGCCGGGCGGTGTGACGCTCCGGGGGTGCCCGCGCGGGCGCCGGAATCGGCCGGGACCGTCGTGGTGCGGAGCCGTGTTGACGGCCCGGATCAGGGGAAACGCCCGGCCGTCAACCGGAGCCCGGTGTATCAGAATCCCGTCAAGGAGAGGGCTGACGCCGCCGACCCACCCGATTTGCCCGAATCGCTCGCCGTAAGGTCGTCGGAGCGCAAGCAGCTGTTCCACCAGACCGGCTGATTCTGAAAGACAATGAGGCCATGGGACGCGGCAAGCTACGAATCTACCTGGGCGCGGCGCCCGGCGTCGGCAAGACGTACGCCATGCTCTCCGAGGCGCACCGCCGGGTGGAGCGTGGCACGGACTGCGTCGTCGCCTTCGTGGAGCACCACGACCGTCCCCGTACCGAGGTCATGCTGCATGGCCTGGAGCAGATCCAGCGCCGGGAGCTGGAGTACCGGGGTTCCGTCTTCACCGAGATGGACGTCGACGCCGTACTGGCGCGCGATCCGGCGGTCGCCCTGGTGGACGAGCTGGCGCACACCAATGTGCCCGGCTCGCGCAACGCCAAGCGCTGGCAGGACGTCGAGGAGCTGCTGAGCGCGGGAATCGATGTCATATCGACCGTCAACATCCAGCACTTCGAGTCGCTGGGCGACGTCGTGGAGTCGATCACCGGGGTGCGCCAGCGGGAGACCGTGCCCGACGAGGTGGTCCGCCGGGCCGATCAGATCGAGCTGGTCGACATGTCGCCGCAGGCGCTGCGCAGACGGATGGCGCACGGCAACATCTACAAACCGGACAAGGTAGACGCGGCGCTCTCCAACTACTTCCGCCCGGGCAATCTCACCGCGCTGCGGGAGCTGGCCCTGCTCTGGGTCGCCGACCGGGTCGACGAGTACCTCCAGCAGTACCGGGGCGAGCACAACATCCGTTCGACCTGGCAGGCCCGGGAGCGGATCGTGGTGGGGCTCACCGGCGGTCCGGAGGGCCGCACGCTGATCCGCCGCGCGGCCAGAATGGCGGCGAAGGGCTCCGGGAGCGAGATCCTGGCGCTCTACATCGCCCGCAGCGACGGGCTGACCTCCGCCTCCCCCAAGGAGCTGGCCGTCCAGCGGACCCTGGTGGAGGATCTCGGCGGCACCTTCCACCACGTCATAGGCGATGACATCCCGGCCTCGCTGCTGGATTTCGCGCGCGGCGTCAACGGGACGCAGATCGTGCTCGGCTCCAGCCGGCGCAAGGCGTGGCAGTACATCTTCGGCCCCGGGGTGGGCGCGACCGTCGCCCGCGACTCCGGGCCCGATCTCGACGTCCACATCGTCACCCACGACGAGGCGGGCAAGGGGCGCGGACTGCCGGTGGCGCGCGGGGCCCGGCTGGGCCGCTCCCGGATCATCGCGGGCTGGCTCACCGGCGTGGTGGCCCCCGTGCTGCTCTCGCTGCTGCTCACGGCGATGAACGACTCGCTCGGGCTCGCCAACGACGTCCTGCTCTTCCTCTTCCTGACCGTGCTGGCGGCGCTGCTCGGCGGGCTGCTGCCCGCGCTCGCCTCGGCGGCGGTGGGCTCGCTGCTGCTGAACTTCTACTTCACCCCGCCGGTGCGCACCCTGACGGTGTACGACCCCAAGAACATCGTCGCCATAGTGATCTTCTTCGCGGTGGCGGTCGCGGTGGCCTCGGTGGTCGATCTGGCGGCCCGCCGCACCCATCAGGCGGCCCGGCTGCGCGCCGAGTCGGAGATCCTCTCCTTCCTCGCGGGGAGCGTGCTGCGCGGCGAGACCACGCTGGACGCCCTGCTGGAGCGGGTACGGGAGACCTTCGGCATGGAGTCGGTGGCCCTGCTGGAGCGCAGGAGCGATGTGGAGCCCTGGACCACGGCGGGCAGTGTGGGCCCGGAGTCGGTGGTGCGCCCCGAGGACGCGGACGTGGACATGCCGGTCGGCGACGACATGGCGCTCGCGCTCTCCGGCCGGGTGCTGCCCGCCGAGGACCGCCGGGTGCTGGCCGCGTTCGCCGCGCAGGCGGCGGTGGTGCTGGACCGCCAGCGGCTGGTCGGGGAGGCCGAGGAGGCCCGCAGGATGGCCGAGGGGAACCGTATCCGTACGGCTCTGCTCGCCGCCGTCAGCCATGATCTGCGCACCCCGCTCGCCGCGATCAAGGCCGCCGTCTCCTCGCTGAGGTCCGACGATGTGGCCTGGTCGGAGGAGGATCAGGCGGAGCTGCTCGAAGGGATCGAGGACGGGGCCGACCGGCTGGATCATCTGGTGGGCAATCTGCTGGACATGTCGCGGCTCCAGACCGGCACCGTGACCCCGCTGATCCGGGTGACCGATCTGGACGAGGTGGTGCCGATGGCGCTGGTCTCCGTACCCGACGAGAGCGTGGAGCTGGACATCCCCGAGTCGCTGCCGATGGTGGCCGTGGACCGGGGGCTGCTGGAGCGGGCGGTGGCCAACATCGTCGAGAACGCGGTGAAGTACAGCCCCGACGCGGTTCCCGTGACGGTGGCCGCGAGCGCGCTGGGCGACCGGGTGGAGGTGCGGGTCGCCGACCGGGGGCCCGGGGTCCCGGACGACGGCAAGGACCGGATCTTTGAACCGTTCCAGCGGTACGGGGACGCGCCGCGCGGCGCGGGGGTCGGCCTGGGGCTGGCGGTCGCCCGGGGATTCGTGGAGGCGATGGGGGGAACCCTGTTCGCCGAGGACACCCCCGGCGGCGGAATGACCATGGTCCTCACGCTGAAGGCGGCCCCCGGGTTCGCGCCCGCGTGCCCCGACCTTCCCGCCCAGGTCACCTCGTGACCGGAGGGAACTTCCAGACGCCGGAGCTTCGGGTGCGGGTGCCGGAGTCACGGATGACAGTGCATCGGATGACAGTGAAACAGTCCAGAAAGGCGGGCCCGCGGTGACGAGGGTGCTGGTGGTCGACGACGAGCCGCAGATCGTACGCGCCCTCGTGATCAATCTGAAGGCGCGCAAGTACGAGGTGGACGCGGCCCCCGACGGCGCCACCGCGCTCCAGCTCGCCGCCGCCCGCCACCCCGATGTGGTGGTGCTGGACCTCGGGCTGCCCGACATGGACGGCGTCGAGGTCATCAAGGGGCTGCGCGGCTGGACCAGGGTGCCGATCCTGGTCCTCTCCGCCCGCCACACCTCCGACGAGAAGGTGGAGGCGCTGGACGCGGGCGCGGACGACTACGTCACCAAGCCCTTCGGGATGGACGAGCTGCTGGCCCGGCTGCGGGCGGCGGTCCGCAGGGCCGAGCCGGTGGGCGGCGGCGAGGACGATGTGGTGATCGTGGAGACCGCCGGGTTCACCGTCGATCTCGCGGCCAAGAAGGTGCACCGCGACGGGCGGGACGTCCGGCTCACCCCGACCGAGTGGCACCTCCTGGAGGTGCTGGTGCGGAACACCGGCCGGCTGGTCAGCCAGAAGCAGCTGCTCCAGGAGGTCTGGGGGCCCTCGTACGGCACCGAGACCAACTATCTGCGGGTCTACATGGCCCAGCTGCGGCGGAAGCTGGAGGCGGACCCCTCGCACCCCAGGCACTTCGTCACCGAGCCGGGGATGGGATACCGCTTCGAGCGGTCCTGAGCCTTCGGGCGGTCCCGGCCTTCGGGCGGCCCCGGCCTACGTCCGGCGTCCGGCCCGGAAGCGGGCCGGGTCCGCTGTCGGCGGAGGCCGGTACGCTGGGCTCATGAGTGCTGTACCCCCTCCGGGGGACGATTCCGGGAAGGCCGGCGGGACCGAGAAGCCCGTCGGCCGCTTCCGCCGCATGCTCGACCGGCTCTCCAGCTCCCAGCAGGACCTGGAGTCCGAGGAGCTGCGGGAGGACACCCAGGCGTCGGGATGCACCCGCATCGCCGAGTGCGGCGACCGCCAGATCGTGAGAGTGACTGGTACCTTGCGCACGGTCACCCTGCGCCCTCGGGCCGGAGTCCCCGCCCTGGAGGCTGAGCTGTTCGACGGCACCGCCCCGCTGGACGTCGTCTGGCTGGGCCGCCGCTCCATCGTGGGCATAGAACCCGGCCGCAGGCTCATAGTCTCCGGCAGGATCTCCATGAGCCAGGGCCGCCGTGTGCTCTTCAATCCCACATACGAACTCCGACCGCTCGGACAGGAGTAGCCGGTGACGTCTTTCGACAAGCCGACCACCACCACGACCAACACCCCTCAGCAGGACGGCTCCCAGGACGTCGCACCCCAGCCCGACGACTCCAGGGCCGTCACGGAGGCGGCGCTGTTCGAAGCCTTCGGCGGGGTCCGCGGCATGGTGGAGACGGTCGCCCCCGGACTGCTCTTCGTCACGATCTACACGATCAACAAGGATCTGCACATCTCCGCGATCGCCGCGCTGGCGGTCTCGCTGGTGCTGGTCGCGGTCCGGCTGCTCCGCAAGGACACCGTGAAGCACGCCTTCAGCGGCGTCTTCGGCGTGGCCTTCGGCGTCGTCTTCGCCATGATGACCGGCAACGCCAAGGACTTCTATCTCCCGGGGATGCTCTACACCCTCGGCCTGGCGCTGGCGTACATCATCACGGCGATCGCGGGCGTACCGCTGATCGGTCTGATCCTCGGGCCGGTCTTCAAGGAGAACCTCTCCTGGCGGACCCGCAACCCCGGCCGCAAGGCGGCCTACACCAAGGCCAGCTGGGCCTGGGGCCTGATCCTGCTGACGAAGTGCGCCATCCTCTTCCCGCTCTACTGGTGGGCCGACACCACCCAGCTGGGCTGGGTGCTGGTCTCGCTGAAGATCCCGCCATTCCTGCTCGCGGTCTACCTGACCTGGGTCTTCCTCGCGAAGGCCCCGCCGCCGATCGATGTGTTCGCCGAGCTGGAGGCGAAGGACCGCGCCAAGGCCGAGCGCGCGGCCCACGCCGAGCGCCCCGAGGTCTGAGGCCCGAAGGTCCGAGGCGTCGAATCGTGGCCGGCTGTCCCTCCGGGGCAGCCGGTCACGATCTCATCAAGTCCTCCCGGAGACCATTCTCCTGGATCCATGTCCTCTGAAAGCATCCTGTTCGTCAAGGGTTTTCGGGGGCGCGGGGCATCAGGGGGCTTGTCGTGGCGGGGTTTCTGTTTCTCCGCGCGCGCGGCCACCGGCTGCTGCTGGCCGCCGCGTTCCTCGCCATCGCACTGACCACCGCCGTACTGACCACCCTCACCTCCTTCGCCGGAGCCGTCGGCGACGCCGGGCTCCGGCAGGCGCTGCGGACCAGGGACGCGGCCGACGCCTCGCTGACCATCTCCCTGGAACGCCCCGGCGAGGACCGGGCGGCCGCAGCACGGGACGCCCGGCAGGGGGCGCGGCAAGCCTTCGACGGACTGCCGGTGACACTCCGCCAGTTCGATCTCTCCGGCCCGTACGCCCTGCCCAAGACCCTGCGGCCGAAGGCCGGGCGCGCGGGCGAACCCGATCTCGCGACCTTCGCCGTGGTGGACCGCTCCCGGGTGCGGATGTCGGCGGGCGACTGGCCCGCCGCGGCCCCCGGCGGCGTCACCGAGGTCGCCCTGCCCGAGACGGCCGCCCGCGAGCTGCGGCTGAGCCCCGGGCCGCGCGTCCTCACCCTCAAGGACCGGCTCGGCGGGAAGCCGGTCCGGATCAGGGTCACCGGCGTCTACCGCCCCGCCGACCGCGCCGATCCGTACTGGCGGCTGGACGATCTCGCCGGGCGCGGAGCCCGTGAGGAGAGCGGCTTCAGCTCCTACGGACCGCTGCTCACCGACCCCGCCGTCTTCCACTCGGACCGGATCGCCAAGGGCGAGCTGGCCTGGCTCGCCACCGCCGACTTCCGCACCGTGGACGCCGACCGGATCGGCCCGCTCCGCGAGGCCGCGAAGGACGGGCAGAGCCTCCTCTCCGCGCGGCCCTCGCTGAAGAACGGCGTGATGGCGCGCACCGCGCTCCCCTAGGCCCTGGACCGGCTGGAGCGGGCGCTGCTGGTCTCCCGGGCGACCCTGCTGATCGTCTCGCTCCAGCTCGTCCTGCTCGCCGGGTACGCCCTGCTGATGGTGGCCCGGCTGCTGAGCGCCGAGCGGGCGCGCGAGACCCGGGTGCTGCTGGCCCGGGGCGCTTCCCGGGGGCAGGTCGCCCGGCTGGCCGCCCTGGAGGCGCTGCTGCTCGCGCTGCCCGCCGCCGTGTGCGCGCCGCTGCTCGCCGGCCCGCTGACCGGGCTGCTGGCGGAGCGGGGGGCGTCCGCCAGGATCGGACTGCGGATCGACACGGGGGCCACCGCCTCGGTGTGGCTGGCGGGCGGCGCGGTCGCGCTGGCGTGCGCGGTGGCGGTCGCCGTCCCCGCGCTGACCGCCGCGCGGGGCGCGGGCGGCCGGGCCGGGGCGCTGCCCGGGCCGGTGCGGGCGGGCGCGGACCTGGCGCTGCTCGCCGTCGCCGGGGTGGCGTACTGGCAGCTGGAGCGGCGCGCCTCGGGCAGTGGCGCGCTGACCGGCGACCGCGCGGGGGAACTGGGCATAGACCCCCTGCTGGTGGTCGCGCCCGCGCTCGCGCTGCTCGCGGGAACCGTGCTCACGCTGCGGCTGCTGCCCCCGGCCGCGCGGCTCGCGGAGCGGCTCGCGGCCCGGGGCCGGGGGCTGACCGTCCCCCTCGCGGGCTGGCAGTTCGGCCGCAGACCGCAGCGCTCCGCGGGGCCGGTGCTGCTGCTGGTGCTGGCGGTGGCCATGGGAATGCTGGCGATCGGTCAGGGCGCTTCCTGGGAGCGCTCACAGGACGACCAGGCCGATTTCGCCTCCGGGGCCCCGGTGCGGGTGCTGGACAGCGGTGCGCTCCCCGCGTTCGGGAGCACGGGGGCGTACGAGGGGCTGGCGGGGGTACGGGCGAGCGCCCCGGCCGCCCGGGGCGCGATGTCGCTGTCGGGCGGGAAATCGGCCGCCGTGCTGGCGCTGGACGCCGCCCGGGCCGATCAGCATGTCCGTCTCCGGGGCGATCTGGCGGGCGAGGACGGCCCCGACCGCTTCCTCAAGCCCCTGCGCCCGGCGGCCGGGGAGCCTGCCCGGGCCGGTGTCGTACTCCCCCGCGACACCGCGCGGCTGATCCTCGATCTCACCCTGAGCGCGCCCTCGGGCACGGAGGGGCCGCCGGACGAGAACGGGGTTCCCGGGCCCGCCGAGGCGGAGTTCGCGGTGACCGTCGAAGACCGCTTCGGGGTCCCGTACCGGATGCCGCTCGGGTCCGTGCGCGCGGACGGCGAGCGCCGTTCGCTCGCTCTCGACCTCGCCGCCGCGGCCGGGGCCCCGGCGGGCAGGCCCGCCGGTCCGCTGGCACTGACCTCCGTGGAGTTCGAGGAAGCCGACTATCAGGAGCGGATCGTGCCCAAGCGGTTCACGCTGCACGGTCTGCGGACGGCCGGTGCGGACGGCGCCCCGCGGCCGGTCGCCGTCGGCGGCGGCGGCCCGGTCTGGAAGGCGGGGGCGAGCACCAATGTGGAACCCGGTCTCACCGACGGGAACGAGGAGGGTCCGGCGGTGACGGGCGTGCGCTCACCGCGCGGGGCGCTGCTGGAACTCTCGTACCACTCGGGCAGGGCCGTCTGGGAGTGGCCCGGCGGGCGGACGGTCACCGTGCGGGCCGCGGTGCGGCGGGCCGCGCCCGCGATGGCCGCCGCGCTGGCGGACCGGCGGTTCCTCGACGCCGCCGCCGCGAAGGTCGGTTCGGTGGTGGATGTGCCCATGCCCGGCGGCGATCTGAAGGTGAGGATCGCCGGTGTGCTGGGGCACATCCCGACGACCGGCCCCTCGGTCCGCCGGGACCGGGGCGGCACCATGGACGGCCCGGTCGGCGGACCCGGCGGGACCACGACCGACGGCGGGGCCCTGCTGCTCGATCTGCGGGCGGTCAACCAGGCCCTCGCGATCCGTGCCGACGCCTCGTTCCCGGCCACCGAGTGGTGGCTGTTCACCGAGCCGGGCGCGGCCGGATCCGTCGCCGCCGAGCTGCGCGAGCGGCCCGGTCTCGACCCCGGCCGGGTCCTGGTGCGGGACGAGTTCGCCGCCGAGCTGCACGACGATCCGCTGGGCGCGGGCCCGCGGTCCGCGCTGCTCGCGGCGGCGCTGGCCGCCGCCGCGCTGGCCGCGGTCGGGTTCGCGGTCTCCCTGGTGGGGTCGGTACGGGAGCGCTCGGCCGAGTTCGCGGTGCTGCGGGCGCTGGGCGCGCCCCGGCGGCGGCTGGCCGCGCTGCTGGCCGCCGAGGGCTTTCCGCTGATCGTGCTGGGGCTGGGCATCGGGGTCGCGCTCGGGGCCGTGCTCACCCGTGCCGTGGTCCCGCTGATCGTGCTGACCGGGCGGGCCGGCCGGCCCGTGCCGCCGGTGCTGGTGGAGCTGGACGCGGGCCGGATCGCGCTGCTGCTGGCCGCGATCGCCGCCGCGCCCGTGCTGATGGTGACGGCGCTGGCGCTGCGGCGCGGCGAGAGCGCCTCGGCGCTCCGCGCCCAGGGAGGGGAGTGACATGGCCGCCCGGCCCGCCCGAAGGACCGCCGCGCCCTGGGTCCGCACCCGGCTGCGCACCGCGCCCGGCGCGGCGCTCGCGCTGGCGCTGCTCGCGCTGCTCACCTCGTTCCTCGCGGCGGCGTTCCCGCGCGCGGTCGACGCGTACGAGAGCGAGGGGCTGCGCCACGAGCTCAGCTCCGCGATCCCGCAGCGGAGCGTCTTCGGGCTGTCGGCCGCCCCTCAGGAGGACGCCGACCCGGACGACCGGGCCGCCGCGCTGCGGGGCGCGCGGGTGGCGGAGCAGTACCGCGAGATCGTCGCCGGGCTGCCGAAGCCGCTGCGGGCCGACGCCGAGGGGTCCGCGTACGGGGCGCGCGTTCTGACGCCGGTGCCCGCCGACGACCCGTGGCTGCCCCATCTGGACGGCGGCCCGACGGTCTTCACCGTCAGCTCCCAGGCCGGTCTGGAGAGCCGCTCCGAGCTGCGCTCCGGGCGGCTGCCGAGGGCCGGTCACACCGGGCCGACGGCCGGACGGGTGGAGGCCGCCGTCACCGTGAGGACGGCCGCCGTCCTGGGGATCAAGGCCGGTTCGACCGTGCATCTGGCCCGGGACGGCACCAGGGGCCCGCTCGCCGTGACCGTCACCGGGGTCGTCGAGCCGCTCCGTCCCGAACTGGGCTACTGGGACGTCGAGCCGGTGCTGCGCGCCCCGGCGAAGCTCTGGACCTCGGGGCCCACCCCGGAGCCCTACTGGCACGGCGCGCTGCTGCTGCCGCCCGAGGCGGCCCCCGTACTGCTGTCGCTGGACGCGGGCAGTGAGGCGTACTGGCGGCTCGCCGTCGATCCCGAGGGGCTGCGCGCGGGCGATCTGCCCGCGCTGCGGGCCGCGGTCGCCTCCCTGGAGCGGGGGCCCGCGCGGGCCGCGCTGCGGGAGTCCGTCGCCGAGGAGCTGGACGCCGAATCCGGTCTTGACGATCTGCTCGGCCGTTACGCGGACACCCTGACCGCGATCGGTCCGGTGGTGGCGGTCGGCGCGTTCGGCGTCGGCACCGTCGCCGCGATCGTGCTGCTGATGTCCGGCGGGCTGGCCGCCGCCCGCCGCCACGGGGAGCTGGCCCTGCTGCGGTCGCGCGGTGGCTCGCTGCCCGGGACGGCCGGCCGGCTCTTGGCGGAGGTCGCCGTTCCGGTACTGCCCGCCACGGCGGTCGGCTGCGCTCTCGCCTTCGTCCTGCTGCCGGGCGCGCCCGCGACGCCGTCCCTGATCGGCGCGGGCGCTGTCGCCCTCATCGGCTGCGCCGCGCTCCCGCTGCGCGCCGCACTGGCGCACCGCCGCCCCCGGCTGCCCGGTGAGCGGGCGGACTCCGTACGGAAGAGGCCCTCGGGCCGCCGTACGGTCGCCGAAGCGACCCTGCTGGTCCTGGCGGTGGCGGCGGCACTGGCGCTGCGGCGGCGGGGCGCGGCGGGCGGCTCGGTCGACTGGCTGGTCAGCGCCGCTCCGGTGCTGGTGGGCGTCGCGGGCGCGCTGCTGCTCGTACGGCTGTATCCGCTGCCGCTGCGGCTGCTGGCGCTGCCCATGGCGCGGCGGCGGGGCGCGATCGGCTTTCTGTCGCTGGCCCGCGCGGGCCGCGCCCCCGCCACCACCGCGCTGCCGCTGCTGGCGCTGCTGGTGGCGCTGACGACCGCGGCCTTCGGGGGCTCGGTGCTCGCCGGGGTGGCCGACGCCCGGGACCGGGCCTCGCTGCTCGCGGTGGGCGCGGACGCCCGGGTCGAGGCGGCGGGCGACGAGCTGCCGAAGGGGCTCGCCGACCGGGTGCGCGAGGTCGCCGGGGTACGGGAGGCGGTGGCCGTGCGCCGGGAGTTCGACATCGATCTGCTCGACGGCGACCAGGACATCGTGACGCTGATCGCCGTGGACCCCGAGGCCTACGCGCGGCTGTCCGCCGCCACCGGGCACGGCGGCTTCGACGCCGGCGAGCTGCGGGCGTCCGCCGGGGCGCTGCCCGCGATCGCCTCGCCCTCGGTGGCCGCGCGGCTGGGCGAGGGCGCGTCCACCGTGGCGATGGCGGACGGGTCGTTCTCGGTGCGGGTGACCCGGGTGCGCGAGTCCACGCCCGCGATGGGCGACGGGAACTTCCTGCTGATCGACGCGGCCGGGCTGCCGGTGCCCCGGCAGCCCAGCACCCTGCTGATCACCGGCTCCTCGGTGTCGGGGCCCGGGCTCAGGGCCGCTGTCCCCGGCTCCGCCGAGGTGCTGCTGCGCTCCGCCGAGCGGGCGGCCTTCACCGATTCGCCGGTGCAGAGCGGGGCGGGGCTGCTGTACGCGGTCGCCAGTGCGACGGGCGCGGGGTACGCGGTCCTCGCGGTGCTGCTGTCGCTGCTGCGGGCCGCGCCGGAGCGGACCGCGCTGCTGGCGCGGCTGCGGACCATGGGGCTGACCCGGCGTCAGAGCCGGTGGCTGCTGATTCTGGAGAACCTCCCGCAGACCGCGCTCGCCGGGGCGGGCGGGGCGCTGGTGGGGTGGGCGGCGATCGTGCTGCTGGCCCCCGGCGTCGATCTGGCCCGGCTGGCGCTGGCCGGCCAGGGGCGGTTCGACGCGCTGGGTCCGGTGTGGCTGCGGGCCGACGCGTGGAGTCTGGTGCTGCCCGCGCTGGGCGTGGTGGCGGTGGCGGCGGGGGTGGCCGCGGCGCAGGCGTGGCTGACCACCCGGCGCGGGACGACGACCGAGCTGAGGGTGGGAGACGCACGATGACCGATGCGCTGGATCTGCGGGAGCTGGAGCGGCGGGCGACGGCCGGGCGCTCGGCCCCCGGGTACGGCCATGACGCGCTGATCAGCTGTGACCGGCTGGTACGCGTCTTCTCCATGGACGGGGTGGAGGTGCAGGCCCTTCAGGGGCTCGATCTGCTGGTCCGTCAGGGCGAGCTGATGGCGCTGGTGGGGGCCTCGGGCAGCGGCAAGTCGACGCTGATGAACATCCTGGCCGGGCTGGATGTGCCGACGGCGGGCGCGGCTTCGGTCGCGGGGTGCGATCTGCTGGCGATGGGCTCGCGGGACCGGCTGCGCTACCGGCGCGAGGTGGTCGGGTTCGTCTGGCAGCAGACGGCGCGCAATCTGCTGCCGTATCTGACGGCCGTACAGAATGTGTCGCTGCCCGCGCAGTTGCGGGGCCGGGCCGCCGGGCGGGCCCGGAAGCGGGCCGAGCGCGCCGATTCCCTGCTCGCGCTGCTGGGCGTGGCCGACTGCCGGGACCGCAGGCCGCACCAGATGTCCGGCGGTCAGCAGCAGCGGGTGGCGATCGCGGTGGCGCTGGCCAACGAGCCGTCGGTGCTGCTCGCGGACGAGCCGACAGGCGAGCTGGACTCGCAGACCGCGGAGCAGATCTTCGCGGCGTTCCGCACCGCGAACGAGGAGCTGGGCACGACGATCGTGATCGTCACCCATGATCAGGCGGTCGCCGCCGAGGTCCGCCGCACGGTGGCCATCCGGGACGGCCGCACCTCCACGGAGATCCTGCGGCGCACGGAGGTCGACACGGCGACGGGCCGGGAGTCGGTGGTGGCGCGGGAGTACGCGATGCTGGACCGCGCCGGCCGCCTTCAGCTCCCGGAGGAGTACACCCGGGCGCTGGGGATGCGGGACCGGGTGCTGCTGGGGCTGGAGCCGGACCGTATCGAGATCCGCCCGGACACCCCGGAGGGGGTGTGAGCCTCCGGCCCGGAAGGGCGTGGGGCCGGTGTCCTCCGGGCATGCCGAGCGGGCCCCGCCCCGGCGTATCCCCCGGTGTATCCCCGTCGTGCGCCCGGTCCCGACGTGCCGCCGGGCGCCCGGAGGAGCCCTCCTCCGGGCGGCCGGCGGACCGGGTCGCTACATCTCCCGGCGTACCGAGAGCAGCTCCTCAAGCTGCTCCTCCCGGGCCTGCGCGGCCACGAAGAGCAGTTCGTCGCCGGCCTCCAGCGTCTCCTCGGGGGTCGGGGTCAGCACCCGGGTGCCGCGGATGATCGTGACCAGCGAGGTGTCCTCGGGCCAGGCGACGTCCCCCACGGGGGTGCCGGCAAGCCCGGACTCCGGCGGCAGCGTCAGCTCGACGAGGTTGGCGTCGCCGTGGCTGAAGCGGAACAGCCGTACGAGGTCGCCGACGCTCACCGCCTCCTCCACCAGCGCCGACATCAGGCGCGGGGTGGAGACCGCCACATCCACGCCCCAGGACTCGTTGAAGAGCCACTCGTTCTTCGGGTTGTTGACGCGGGCCACCACCCTGGGCACCCCGTACTCCGTCTTCGCCAGCAGCGACACGACCAGATTGACCTTGTCGTCGCCGGTCGCGGCGATCACCACATGGCAGCGCTGAAGCGCGGCCTCGTCGAGCGAGGTGATCTCGCACGCGTCGGCCAGCAGCCATTCGGCCCTCGGCACCCGCTCCACCGAGATCGCGGTCGGCGCCTTGTCGACCAGCAGGACCTCGTGTCCGTTCTCCAGCAGCTCCCCGGCGATGGAGCGGCCCACCGCCCCCGCGCCCGCGATAGCGACCCGCATCAGTGACCGTCCTCCTCGGGGCCTTCGGCGAAGGACGCCTCGACCTTCTCGATCTCGCCCGTCCGCATCATCACGTGCACCAGGTCGCCCTCTTGGAGGACGGTCCCCGAGGTGGGCAGCACCGCCTCGCCCAGCCGGGTCAGGAACGCGACCCGTACACCGGTCTCGTCCTGAAGGTCGCTGACCTTGTGACCGATCCACGCGGGCGAGGTGTAGACCTCGGCGAGCTGCACCCCGCCGCTCGGGTCGCGCCACAGCGGCTCCGCGCCGGAGGGCAGCAGCCTGCGCAGCATCTGGTCCGCCGTCCAGCGGACCGTGGCGACGGTCGGGATGCCCAGGCGCTGATAGACCTCGGCGCGGCGGGGGTCGTAGATCCTGGCCGCGACGTTCTCGATGTTGAACATCTCACGGGCGACCCGGGCCGCGATGATGTTCGAGTTGTCCCCGCTGCTGACGGCGGCGAAGGCCCCCGCCTCCTCGATGCCCGCCTCGCGCAGGGTGTCCTGGTCGAATCCCACGCCGGTGACCCGGCGGCCCCCGAACGAGGAGCCCAGCCGACGGAAGGCCGTGGGGTCCTGGTCGACCACCGCGACCGTGTGCCCCTGCTGCTCCAGGGTCTGCGCGAGAGCGGCTCCCACTCGCCCGCATCCCATGATGACGATGTGCACGACCGTCCTTCCGGCTGCCACTGCCGTGACGTGGCATTTCTTTGCTCAGTATTTAACGGTGCTCTGGCTTAAAGGGTCTCAGACCTTCGCCCAAGCTACACATACCCCGTGGGGACTGGGCACCGGGTATCGGGAGGAGTGTCAGATTCCGCCGGAGAGCGGGGGGTGGTGGGTGGGCGACGCCCTTATCGAGCGCTTACGATCCTCTCCGTGTCCAAACTGACCGACCTGCCCAAACGGATTCTGATCGGCAGGGCGCTGCGCAGTGACAGGCTGGGGGAAACACTCCTCCCCAAGCGCATCGCGCTGCCTGTCTTCGCCTCCGACCCGCTGTCGTCCGTGGCGTACGCGCCCGGCGAAGTTCTCCTGGTGCTCTCCATCGCGGGTGTGTCGGCCTACCACTTCAGCCCGTGGATCGCCCTCGCCGTCGTGGTGCTCATGTTCACCGTGGTCGCCTCCTACCGCCAGAACGTCCACGCCTACCCGAGCGGGGGCGGGGACTACGAGGTCGCCAACACCAATCTGGGGCCCAAGGCCGGTCTCACGGTGGCGAGCGCCCTGCTGGTCGACTATGTGCTGACCGTGGCCGTCTCCATCTCCTCCGGGGTGGAGAATCTCGGCTCGGCGATCCCCTTCGTGGTCGAGAACAAGGTGCTGTGCGCGGTCGTGATCATCGCGCTGCTGACCGTGATGAATCTGCGCGGGGTCAGGGAGTCGGGCAAACTCTTCGCCATTCCGACCTATGTCTTTGTCACCGGCGTCTTCCTGATGATCGCCTGGGGTGCTTACAAAGGCCTGGTGCTCGACGAGACGATGAAGGCGCCGACCGCCGATTTCGAGATCAAGGCGGAACATCAGGGACTGGCGGGTTTCGCACTAGTCTTTCTGCTGTTGCGGGCTTTCTCCTCCGGCTGTGCCGCGCTCACCGGTGTGGAGGCGATCAGCAATGGGGTGCCCGCCTTCCAGAAACCGAAGTCGAAGAACGCGGCGACCACGCTGGCGCTGATGGGGATGCTGGCCGTCACCATGTTCTGCGGAATCATCGGACTGGCGATGGCCACCGATGTGCGGATGGCCGAGCGGCCCGCCGAGGAACTCCTCCACAACGGGGTCCCGGTCGGCGCGGAATATGTACAGGATCCGGTGATCTCGCAGGTCGCGGCCGCCGTCTTCGGCGACGGCACCTTCTTCTTCGTCCTCCTCGCGGCGGCCACCGCCCTGGTGCTCTTCCTCGCCGCGAACACCGCGTACAACGGATTCCCGCTGCTCGGCTCGATACTGGCGCAGGACCGCTATCTCCCCCGTCAGCTGCACACCCGGGGCGACCGGCTCGCCTTCTCCAATGGCATTGTGCTGCTCGCCGGGGCCGCCGCCCTCCTGGTGTGGGTGTACGGCGCGGATTCCACCAAACTGATCCAGCTCTACATCGTCGGCGTCTTTGTGTCGTTCACCCTCAGCCAGACCGGCATGGTGCGCCACTGGAACCGCCATCTGCGAACCGAGAAGAATCCGGCGAAGCGCCGCCACATGATCCGTTCACGGGCCATCAACGCCTTCGGGGCCTTCTTCACCGGCCTTGTGCTGGTCGTCGTGCTGGCCACCAAATTCACCCACGGGGCATGGGTGGCGCTGCTGGGCATGCTCATCTTCTACGGCACGATGAGCGCGATCCGCAGGCATTACGACCGGGTCGCCGAGGAGATCGCGGCCTCCGACGGGCCGAGCGACGACAGCGTGCGGCCGTCCCGGGTGCACGCCATCGTGCTGGTCTCCCGGATCCACCGGCCGACCCTGCGGGCGCTGGCGTACGCCAAGCTGATGCGGGTCGACAAGCTGGAGGCGCTCTCCATCAATGTGGACCCCGCCGAGACCAGGGCGCTGCGCGCCGAGTGGGAGCGGCGGCGCATCAATGTGCCGCTGAAGATCCTGGACTCGCCCTATCGGGAGATCACCCGCCCGGTGATCGAGTATGTGCGGGGGCTGCGGCGGGAGAGCCCGCGCGATGTCGTCAGCGTGGTGATCCCCGAGTATGTGGTGGGGCACTGGTACGAGCATCTGCTGCACAATCAGAGCGCGCTCCGGCTCAAGGGCCGGCTGCTCTTCACCCCGGGTGTGATGGTGACCTCGGTGCCGTACCAGCTGGTGTCCTCGGAGGCCGCGCGCAAGCGGGCGCGCAAGCGCCAGAACTGGAGCGCGCCGGGGGCCGTGCGCCGGGGGCCGGTGGACGAGCGCCCCAGGGAGCCCAGCTCCCGCACATGACGTCGGCCGGTCCCTCCGCGCCGACGTAGACTGGTGGGCTGCCCCTCCCTCCGGGCCCGCCGCGGCCCGCGCGGCCGCCGACGCGGCCGGGCCCGTACCTCCCGTACACCCGCGACACCCGTACACCCCGTACATCGAAACTCTGGAGTCACCCCGCCATGCAGAACGCCTCCGATTCTTCGCTTTCCTCACTGGTCGGGGAGGAGTACGAGGTCGAGGTGGGCCCCGTCGCGCACGGCGGGCACTGCATCGCCCGCACCGACGGCGGCCGGGTGCTCTTCGTACGGCACACCCTGCCCGGCGAGAAGATCGTCGCCCGGGTGACCGACGGCGACGAGGACTCCCGCTTTCTGCGCGCCGACGCGGTCCGGATCATCGAGCCGGCCAAGGACCGCATCGAGGCCCCCTGCCCGTTCTCGGGCCCGGGCAAGTGCGGCGGCTGCGACTGGCAGCATGTGAAGCCCGGCGCGCAGCGCCGCTTCAAGGGCGAGGTGATCGCCGAGCAGCTCCAGCGGCTCGCCGGGCTCACCCCCGAGGAGGCCGGCTGGGACGGCACGGTCATGCCCGCCCCCGGCGACAAGGTCCCGGCCGGCGAGGTGCCCGCCTGGCGCACCCGGGTGCAGTACGCGATCGACGAGGACGGCCGCGCCGGTCTGCGCAAGCACCGCTCGCACGATGTCGAGCCGGTCGACCACTGCATGATCGCCGCTCCGGGCGTCAGCGAGCTGGGCATCGAGAAGCGCGTCTGGCCGCAGATGGCCTCCGTCGAGGCGATCGCCGCCACCGGTTCCAGCGACCGCCAGGTCATCCTCACCCCCGCCCCCGGCGGCCGGCTCCCCCTGGTCGAGCTGGACAAGCCCGTCTCCGTGATGCGCGTCGACGAGCGCGACGGCGGAGTCCACCGCGTCCACGGCCGCGCCTTCGTCCGCGAGCGCGCCGACGGCCGCACCTACCGCGTCGGCTCGGGCGGCTTCTGGCAGGTCCATCCGCAGGCCGCGGACGTCCTGGTCAAGGCCGTCATGCAGGGCCTGATGCCCCGCAAGGGCGAGACCGCCCTCGACCTCTACTGCGGCGTCGGCCTCTTCGCCGGCGCCATCGCCGAGCGCGTCGGCGACCAGGGCGCCGTCCTCGGCATCGAGTCTTCAAAGCGCGCCGTCGAGGACGCCCGCCACAACCTCCGCGACCTGGAGCGCGTCCGCGTCGAACAGGGCAAGGTCGACCAGGTCCTCCCCCGCACCCAGATCACCGAGGCCGACCTCATCGTCCTCGACCCCCCGCGCGCCGGCGCCGGCAAGCAGACCGTCCGCCAGCTCGCCGCCCTCTCCCCCCGCCGCATCGCCTACGTCGCCTGCGACCCGGCGGCCCTCGCCCGCGACCTCGGCTACTTCCGCGAGGCGGGGTACCGGCCGCGTACGCTGCGGGCCTTCGACCTCTTCCCGATGACGCACCATGTCGAGTGCGTGGCGATTCTGGAGCCGGTGAAGAAGGAAGACGCCTGACCTGCGGTTTTACCGATGTGCGCTCCAGGCGTTACGGGTGCTGCCCTGACGCCTGGAATGACGCTCGTGACGCTCGTTCGACGCTCGTTGATCATGGTGATGGATGTGCCGTTCAAGGGCTTCCAGCGCATGGGGCGGGAGGGGGACCCCGGCCGTTCCGCTTTCTTCCGGCTCCGCGCGCGTTGACCGGTACCTCATTGCCAACGGCCACGGTCACCGGGCCGCCGGAGGGGTCACTCGGACGGGTCTCCAGGGATGGCGGGCGCCGGCCTGTGGAGGTGCGCTGACCGGGTGAAGAGCGGCGAACCTGAGACGAATGACGCGGTCACAGTGCCTGGATCGGTGCAGTATCCGGTCAAGATCGCATTATCGGAACAGGCGGACGGCGATCTCTCTCGCCACTGCCTTCCCTGCCTCCCCTCAATGGTTGGCAGGCAATCGGAAGGAGTCTCCGTGTCGTTGAGAAGACGTATTTCACTGGCCATCGCCATCGGCGCAGTGGTCTCGCTGCCCCTGACCGTCACATCGGCAACGGCTGCCGATCTGGACGCCCCCAACGCCCGCGCGGCTGCCAAGGTCAGCGCCGCCGGCACTCTCGTCTCGGGCAAAAACGTCGTGTCGTCCCAACGCGTCGCGAAGGGGCGCTACTGCGTCAGAGTGAACAGCACCGTCTCGCTCAGGAACGCGGTGGTCCTGGCGACACCCAACAGCGGTAGACAGACCACCCTTGATGTCCGCCGCGCGCCGACCGGCACCTGCGGCTTCGACGCCAGTTCGATCACGGTCTACACGTACAACGCCGGATATTACGCCGACACATGGTTCACGGTCGCCGTGCTCTAGTTCGGCCCTTCTGCCCGGCGGCATGTGCCGCCAGGCAGAAGGCATCCTCTCCACGCCCGTGCGGACGGGGCTGGCGAAGCACGTGACCCGAGGCCGCCACGAGGTCCGAATCCGACGGATACGAGGCTCTCGCCCGGGTGTGCTCCTGATCGGCGGCCGGCCCGTTCGATCGGAGTCACAGACGCTCGACGGAGGAGGCGGCCGGTGCGACGCCGCGGGTGTCGAGCACGTAGGGGGCCTCGGCAACGACCTTGCCGAGGTCGAACTCGGGGTGGGCGGTGAGGATGAGCACGGCGTCGTAGTCGCCGGCGGGGTTCATCTCGCCGAGGATCCCGGGCTCGGTTGCCGCCGCGTGCGGGTCGACGACGGTGACGATGGCGCCCTTGGCCCGGAGGATGTCGATGGCGACACGGGCGGGGCTCTGCCGTACGTCGGCGCTGCCGGCTTTGTAGGACAGCCCGAGGGCGGCGATCGTCGAGCCCTTGAGCGGCTTCCCGCGGGCGTTGAGGCCGTCCTGAAGGCGCCGCACCACATAGGCGGGTTGCTGCTCGTTGATGTCCTGGGCGAGTTCGACGAAGCGGAATGACTCGCCCAATGTCGTTCTGACGTGATGGCTGAGATAGACGGGGTCGACTGGCAGGCAGTGACCTCCCACTCCGGGGCCCGGGGTGAACTTCATGTAGCCGAAGGGCTTGGTCTCTGCCAGCCGGAGCGCGTCCCACAAGTCGATACCGAGAGTGTGGGCGAAGCGGGCCAGCTCGTTGACCAGGGCGATGTTGACGTGTCGGAAGGTGTTCTCCAGGATCTTCGCCAGTTCCGCGCTCTCCAGCGTTCCCGCTTCATGCACGGTCGCGGTGACCGTCCGGTAGAAGTCGCGGACCCGTGCGGTACAGGCCGGTGTCAGGCCGGAGATCACCTTGGGGGTGTTGGCGAACGTCCAATCCCGGTTGCCGGGGTCGATCCGTTCGGGGCTGTACCCGGCGTGGAAGTCCTCACCCGCGGTGAGTCCGGACTCCTCCTCCAGGAGGGGGACGAGGGCATTGCGCGTGGTTCCGGGGTGCGTGGTGGACTCAAGGATCACGATCTGGCCCTGCCCGCGGCTCAGGCCGCGCGCCAGCAGGGAGCCGGCCGTGCGGACATGGCCGAGGTCTGGCATCCCGTCTCTGAGCGGTGTCGGCACGGCGATGACCGCGACATCCCATCCGCGGTTCAGCGCCACCGTGTCGGACACGGGAAGGTAGCGTCCACTGGCGAGCGCGGCTCTCAGCTGCCGGCACGGAACGTCCTTCACATAGGAGTCCGCTTCCCTCAGTCGCCGGCAACGCTCGCCGTCGGGTTCGTACGCGACGACCCGGTGCCCCGCCCGCACCGCGGCCATGGCAAGAGGCAGCCCCACGTACCCCTGGCCCGCGATCAGGACGCGCAGGGCTCGACCATTGAGATCCGAGCCAGACGAAGCATCAGAAAAAGCCGTTGGATGGGACGGACTACTTACGCATTCCTGAACCATGACCCACACATGACCACAAATAGTGTGGTATCGGCAAGCTTCTCGGGTGCGTCGAAGGCGGAGAACAACACCGCCTCCCTCCCGGCGGGCCTGATCCACCGAAAGTTGGTCAGATCCGAAGCTGGACCCCCTTCGTGGCGGGTGGCCGACTCGGCGCTTTGAAAGGGCATTTGACGATCGGCCATGTGTTCCGTCAGCGGCGCTACGCCATCACGCCCCGAGTGGCCCAGCCCATCCTGCGCGTCTGCGTCGCCGCGTAGTACATCGCCGGTCGGATCACCATCATTTGATAGGCCAGCAGCAACGGTGTGAGCAGCAGCCACAGCATCAAGCGCGACCGGAACGCCATCTCCGGCCGTTCGAGATACAGCGAGGTCTGCATGTAGAGGAGCACCAACCAGTACGCGATCATCTGCCAGTACACCTGGCCGCCCAACAGCGGAATGGCCACGAGTACGTAGCCCACGATCAGCGGATACAGCGCCACCAGTGTCAGGTTCCAGCACCGCAGCGCAAGCGCCCAGCCGGTGAAGTTCCTGATCTCCCAGGGCAGATACCGCATGTACCCCTTGAACCAGCGGGTCCGCTGCCGGAATGCGCCACGGTAAGTGGACGGCATCTCGAACTGCACCACGGCCTCATCGACAGCTACGACCTGACCACGCTGCAGCGAGTAGTGGGACAGCCGTCGATCGTCACCGAAGGTGCCCTCCGTCAGGTAATCCTCGGCGTTGTCCCAGAGAATGCCCGCTCGGTAGATCGCGAATGCCCCCGATGTGGGAACCACCGCGCCGATCGAGGACCGGGCTCGGCGCATCACCATGTTGCTGAGGTTGATCTCCAGGTCCTGCACTCGTGTCCAGATCGACTCGGTGCGGTTGAGCACGAGGCAAGAAGCGCTGGTCGCGGCCTGTACCGCTGGATCAGACATGGCACGGAGCAGCTGTTCGATCCCGTCCGGCGCGATGACGCTGTCACTGTCCACCGTCACGACGAAGTCGGCCCACTCGGCTGCGCCGACATGCGCCAGCCCGGCCATCTGAGCCCCTCTCTTGCCGGCGTTGCCCTGCCGTAGCCACACCACGCCCGCCAGGTCGAAGGGCTCGACCGGTGTATCGGATCCGTCGTCCACAACGATGATTCGCTCGGGCGGTTTCGTCTGTGACACCAATGACCGGACGCACGCGCGGAGCAGGTCGGGCCGCTCGTTGTACGTCGGCACGACGACCACGACCCGGCCTTCGGCGACCGGGAGATGGGCGAATGAGCGCCGTCGCGCCGACGAACCGAGCATCCACATCAGCGTCGCGGCAACGGCGATGTAGAACACCCCGGTGATGTCCCAGGCCGTGTTCCCCATCTGCCAGTGGAAGGCGACGATCAGGGCTGCCGTCATAGTCGCGACCGTCCACGCAAACGCCTTACGCGTTCTCACGCCGCCGCCAGTACCTGATCACGAGAATTCCGATCACGATCAGCACCAGACTGACGCCGATGAGCCACGACAAGCCGATCGACACGCCCCCGATACTGATGGCCAGCCCAGTCTTGGGCAGCGGGTCTTCATACATACCGTGGTTCCCTTGGGGTGAGCGTTCCTGACGGCACATCACGCTTGGCAGTCGCTTACTGAAATGCGTCGGGTGGAAACGAAATCCTCCCTGTCAGGTGATCCTCTGGTCTCACAGAATCATGATCTCGCCTACAACTCGCCCTTTGCGCAATCCAGGAGGCCAATATCAGTCAGATAGCCCTATAGTGCGACGCCCCTGCGCCCCGGCTTGGTCCTCCACCGCGGGCCGGGGCCAGTGTCGGCACCCGCGACGGACCCGGGTCATGGGTGGGTGGGAGAGGGAGACGCCCGGTGGATCCAACAACTCGGCTACGGCTGCCGCGAAGAACCGCGGCAGTTGCGAATTGCGGTTGATGAGGCGGATGCCCTGCCCGGTGGCATCGGCGACGTCGGTGAGGTGCTCGCCGGAACGGTCGGCCCGCCGCGCCCTACGGCGCGGCGGGGCGCAGGAGAACGGGCAGGGTGAGGACGTCATTGCCGATGAACGACGGCTGTGGGTCCGGGGTGTTCTCCTCGTCCGCGAGCGTGATGTGCGGGAACCGGTCGAAGAGGGCGGGCAGGGCGATGGCGGCCTCCAGCCGGGCGAGCGGGGCGCCGAGGCAGTAGTGGATGCCGTGTCCGAAGGCCATGTGGTCCCTGTCCACGCGGTCGATCTTGAAGCCGTGCGGGGTGTCGTGGAACGACGGGTCCCGGCCGTGCGCCCCGAAGCCGATGAGGATGGCCTCCCCGGCGGCTATGGTGACGCCCTCGCCGAGGTCGATGTCATGGATCGCGAACCGCAGTGGGAGGTGGACGACCGGCGGATGGAGCCGCAGGGTCTCCTCGATGACATCGGCCCAGCGGGCGGGCTCGGCGAGGGCCGCGCTCAGCTGCCGGCGGTGGGTGAGGAGGGCCAGGACGGCGTTTCCGATCAGGGCGATCGTGGTCTGGCTCCCGGCGCCGATCATCAGGACCAGGGTGGAGATCAGCTCGGTCTCGGTGAGCCGGTCCCCCTCGTGGGCGGTGAGCAGCAGGCTGGTCATGTCGTCGCCGGGCTCCCGCCGCTTCGCCTCGACGAGACGGTGCATGACGGTGTGCAGCTCGCTCGCGATCCGCGCCGATTCCTCCTGGGGGACACCGGTGGCCAGGATCGCGTCGACGACGGAGAGCATGGCGGGGCGCTGGTCCTCGGGAACGCCGAAGAGATCGCAGATCACCCGGGTCGGCACACCGTGCGCGAAGTGCGCCCGCAGATCCACCGCCGCGCCGTCGTCCAGGGCCTCCAGACCGTCCAGGACGTCGGTGACGACGGACTCGATCGCGGGCCGCAGGGACTCCATGCGCCGCGGTGCGAAAGCGGGGCCGATCAGCCTCCGTAACCGGGTGTGCTCCGCCCCCTCGGAGGTGGCCATGGAGCGGACGTCGACCCAGGGGGAGAGCCAGGGGACGGCACCCGGCCGGTAACCGGTCCAGGTGCCGCGGGCGTTCCTGGTGACATCGGGATGGGTGACCAGCCGCCTGACGACATCGCCGCGCGTGACGGACCAGGCGATGACGTTCTGGGGCAGCCGGACCCGCACGGCGGGCCCGGTGGCGCGGAGTTGCTCGATCTGCTCGTACAGCCGGTCACCTCCGTCGCTGTCGAGGACCGGGATGGAAACCTCGTGGCTGGCGGTCATGAGACACCTCCGGTCACCCGGGGCGGCCCGTCGGCGGGAGCGGCCACGATGACGCGGTCTCGCTCCCGGGCGCCGGGGCGCGCCGGTGCGTGGATGGATGGACTCCGCGGCGACGGCGGGGAATCGGTACCGGGGATTGTCCTGCGCCCACTCGGAACTGCATAGAGGGAATCAGCCTCTTGTCTGAAATTCAGACCGGTGAGAGCGGTTCGCGGATCGAGACCGCTCGGGGAGAGCGCCTGGCGCCATGCGATGACACCGTCCGCCGATGGGTGAAGCCTGGGTTCCGGGTACGCGTCAGGGGTGAATTCCGGACCTTTCAGGTCAGGTAGGCGGCAGGAAGTAGCCTCAACTTCTACAGTCGTGTAGAAAGTAAGAGTAGGTCCGGCGGTTGCCGGGCCGCGCCGCGGAGGCACGCGATCCGCGGGCAGTGTCGCCGAGTTGGGTGTTCCGGGTTCATGGTCGGTCGCGGCACCACGCGGCCGGGCCCTGCGCTCCGGGACCTCCCAGGCCCTGACCCGGCGGTATCGCCGCACTCCGCCGGAAACCTCGCTCGCTCCATCAGCCCCGGAGGGCACACATGGCTTCGATCGATCTGAACAAGGTGCTGGACAAGGCGTGGGCGGAGAAGAGCCTGCCGGAGATCCTCGACGCACCCGTCTCCGCCCTGAAGGGGGTGTCCGACCGTGACGGCGAACTCCTGAGGGAGGCCTTCGGCGTCGCCTCCGTCGCCGATCTCGCGGAACTGAAGTACGCCCGCTGGGCCCAGGCCCTGTCCGCCCTCGCCACGGCGGCCAGGTAGTCACACCGGACCGCGCGGTGCCGCGGCCGGACGTTCCCCCCTGGCCGCGGCACCGCGCACCCCATGCACACGAAAAGGAGAACGCCATCATGGTGTTCAAGCGGTTGCTCGGCTCGCTCGGCGTGGGCGGGCCGGTCGTGGACACGGTCCTCGACCCCGGTCCCGTGCTGCCCGGCAGGGAACTCACCGGCCAGATCCGTCTGGAGGGCGGTAAGGCCGCCTTCGACATCGAGCACATCACGCTGGAGCTGGTCGCCCGGGTCGAGGCGGAGCACGGCGAGGGCGAGTCCGAGGGCGTGGCCGGCTTCGGCCGATTCACCGTCGCGGGCGGATTCCGGCTCGCCGAGGGCGAGCGGCGCGGTGTTCCCTTCGCTCTCACGCTGCCCTGGGAGACCCCGGTCACCGAGTTGTACGGCCGGCCGCTCGGCATCGTCCTCGGCGTGCGGACCGAACTGGGCGTGGCGGGCGCGAAGGACAAGGGAGATCTGGACCCGCTGACCGTGGCCCCGCTGCCCGCGCAGGAAGCCGTTCTCGAAGCCCTCGGGCAGCTCGGCTTCGGCTTCCGGTCCGCCGATCTGGAGTACGGGCACATCGGCGGTACGGGGCAGCATCTCCCCTTCTACCAGGAGATCGAGCTCGCTCCCGCTCCCCAGTACGCGCACGCCATGGCGGAACTGGAGGTGACCTTCATCGCAGGCCCCGGCGACATGGAGATCATCCTGGAGGCCGACAAGCCCTCCGGCCTCTTCTCCTCGGGGCACGACGCGGTCAACCGGCATGTCCTCAGCCATGAGGGCGCCGCCCACCGCGACCTGAACGCGGTCGTCGACGCCTGGATCCGCCAGCTGGTGGCCGGCCACGGTCATCACAGCGTTCCCGCGCCCTACGCGCACGGCGACCACCATGAAACCCACCACGGACACGACGGTCCCCACGGTCACGGCGGCCACCGCTCCGGCCCCGGCACAGGCGCCGTCATCGCCGCGGGCGCGGCCGGTCTCGCCGTCGGCGTGGTGGGCGGAATGGTCGCCGCCGAAGCCGTCGACGAGATCGGGGACTTCTTCGAAGGCGAGGAGGGGGAGGGGGGCGAGGGCTGAGCCGCCGAAGCACACAACGTCCAGATCGGCATCGGCATCGGCATCGGCATCGGCAAGGCTGACGGCGACTTGTAGCCGTCGCACCAGAACGGCTCCGGCCCGGGGCGTCGGATCGCCCGACGCCCCGTACGGAAGCGAACCAGGCTCGGCCACCCGCCGGCTCTTCTACAGAGGGGTGGCCGCCTTCAACACCACGAACAGGGTGAACGCCGCGTTCGCCGACGACAGCGCGGAGCAGGTCGCCCCCGCCGCGGCCGTCCACACGGCCAGGCCGGCCGTACTGAACACCGACGGCCACCTCCGTACGGCCGGGGCCGGCTCCAGCAGCGCCGCCACCCGCCTCGGCACCGGCCCGGCGACAGCGAAATGAGCCAGGGTCGAGGCCGGTGCGCCACGGGAGACCAGCGCGGCCCTGGCCACGGCCCGCGCCATCACCCGCCGGCTGCCGACCTCCTTCGCCGCGTCCTCGTCGGCCCACCGCTCCGTCGTGTACGCCACCGCCGTCCGCAGCGGGCGCAGAAAGGGATTGGCGCGCGCGGCCACCTGAACCGCCAGCAGGAAACGGTGATGACGGCAGGCCAGATGGGCCCGCTCATGCGCGAACAGCGCCCGCCTCTCCGGCCCTTCCAGACAGGCGACCATCGCCGTCGACACCACCACCCGGTTCGCCCGGCCCCTCCCCGATGGCAGGGCGTACGCGTAAGGCCTCTCATCCGGCAGTACCGCCACCGGGGAATTCCCGAGCCCCGCCAGAGCCCGCCCGGCGTCCCGGCGAACCCGCCAGTGCACCCACAGCATCCGTGAGCACGCCACCAGGACCGCGATCAGGACCGGAATCGCCACCCGTCCCGCCACCTCGTCGTAGGGGACCGCTTCCCGCACCTCCCGGTCCGACCATCCGTCCGGCAGGGGATTGCCCGGCAACTGCGCGGTGCCCACCACCATCAGCAGCGCCAGGCACACCGTGCTGCACACCGCCAGCACCCCGGCGACCACCGTCAGCAGGACCGTCGCGGTACGCGGATGCAGGCGCTGCTCCGCCAGCCGGGCGACCGGCCACGCGGTCAGCGGCAACACCAGCGGCAGGAAGACGAAGACCCCCATGAACGCGTCAGTCCTCCGGTTCCTCGGCCCGCTCCAGCAGCTCCCGCAACAGCCGCTCGTCGCCCGGCGGCAATGACGTCACGAAGCTCGCGAGCACCGCCTCCCGGTCGCTCTCCCCGTCCAGCACCCGCCGCATCCGCAGCGCGGCGAGACCGGCCTCGTCCGCCGCCGACGACCACACGAACGCGCGCCCCGACTTCTCCCGCGTCACCGCCTCCTTGGCCAGCAGCCGCGTCAGAATGGTGATCACCGTCGTATACGCCAGCTCGCCACCGAGCCTGGCCCGCACCCACGCCGCGTCCACCGGCCCCGGCGCCTCCCCAAGCGCCGCCAGCACCTGCGCCTCCAGCTCGCCCTGCCCCCGCCGAAAACGCCGCTCCCGCTCGCTCACCCCGTCTCCCTCCAGCCGCCTTCCCGCCTGCCGGAGACGGGATCATTCATCGTAGCCAGATCCATGGCCGTCACGGGACGCCCGTTCAGCCAGGTCACCAGCAGGGCGTGCCGCCTGCCGAGCGGGGGGGGGCGGCTCATGGCCGTTCCGGCCGGCTGGGTGGCTCCTGTGCGGGGTCGGCGGGGTCCGGAGCGGTTCCGTCGTCGAGGACGATCTCGATGGTCTTCCGGCCGGGGCCGGCGGTGACGGTGTTGAGTTCGCCCGCGATCCGGTTGTAGACCGTGGCCGCGAGCGCCCAGTCGGCGCCCAGGGCCGGCCGGTCGTCGCGGGTGGTCCACAGGACGATCAGCAGGGCGATGAGGGAGCGGCCCGACAGTGCGGTCCGGATCCGTCCTTTCTTGATGTTGTCCACCGAGGGCGGGGCCCGGAAGTGGTCGTGGGCCACCGCGAGGCCGGTGAGGAACTCCCAGGTGTCACGGTGGCAGTACAGCTTGGCCGTCGAGATCCCGGCCGCCCGCATCAGCAGTTTCCCGTGCTCCACTTCCGGCTTTCCCCCACCGGCTCCCTCGCCGCCCTGACCGGGCGGAACCACGGGCGGAACTGCGGGAGGCGGGGGCGGCCCCTCACCGCGGTAGGCCGCCTCCACCGCCCGCTTCAGCGCCGCTTCCTGTTCCGCGGCGTCCCGGGCCGCGGCGTCCGGGTCGCTGCCGCTGTCCGGTGCCGCTTCCGCGGGCTGCTCCGCCGCACTGCGCTCCATGGGCTCCATGGGCTCCTCTTCGGGTTCGTCGCTGGGTGGGGCCGCAGCGGGCTGCGGATCCGGTTCGGGGGCGTCCGACGCCTGGGCCCCGGCCGTGGCTTCCGTCCGGTCGGCCCCCGGCCCGGGGCCGGGCAGGCCGGGCGACTGACAGGCAGAGCCCGGTCTCGGTACGCGGTCCGCCGCGTCCACCAGATCCCGCAGGCGCTCGGCGATGTCACCATGCAGAACGCCGATGTCGGACCGGGCCGCGGTGAGTTCGCCGAGCAGGTGCTTCTGTTGTTCGCGCAGCGCGCGGTTCTCTGTACGCAGCCCGGCTGCCTCGCTCTGGAGCTCCTCCAGGCCCTGCTGCCCTCGCACGGCCTGGTGGAGGGCTTGAAGGGCCTTCGTCTCGTCCGCGAGCTGCTCTGTCATGGCGTCAAGGGACTTCTTGACGTCCTTGCGTGTACTGATCCACCCCATGTAGTCCCCTGGTCACCTTCCGTCGCGCGGTTGGTGATACCTCCCCCTGTGGCGGTCCGGTAATCCGATCGTTTCCAGCCCCTTGGGGAGCGCGGTTCCCAGCCTCGTCGCAACACGGAAGGGCGGTTACCTGCAACGGTTCAACCGTTCCAGGCACCGCCGCTCCTCCTGACCGCCGACCGGACCAAGGCAGCCTCGCGGCGCGTTGTCAGTGGCTGAAGGCACACTGCTCGCATGGATCACGCTTCGCGCGATCACTGGCTGAGACGGAGAGCAAGGGGATGAGCACGTGAGCGAGGGGATTCAATGGCTGGCCGGTCTGGAGAACTGGATGTCCAGTGTGGTGTTCGCCCGGGGGGCATCCGCCCGGGAGCTCGCGCTCCGTCTGGGGGCCGCCCCGGACGGAGCGACCGAGCCGATCACCGACGCCCAGGCATGGGCCCTGGACATGGAGGAGTACCGGCCGGACGGCGACGGTGACGGTGTCGTGCGGGTCGGCGAGCACGGAGGCTGGTCGTTCGCCCTGGAGTACGGCGACTCGACCGGCGGGGACCGGTTGGCAGAGGTCTCCTGCGGTGGGGTTGAGGCCATCCGCTATGTGCCGATACAGGAGCACCCGCCCGCCACCGTGCACTACGCCCGTGACGGCGTGGAGCTGTGCGCCTTCGGACTGGCCGAGGAGAATCAGCGCTTCGGCACGGAGCCCGATCTGCTGCTTTCCGACCTCATCGCCGGACAGGTGCTCGGCGCGGACGGGACGACGCTCCTCGCTCCCAGAGGCCTTGGCGGCGAAGACTTCAGGGACACCTATCGGCGTACCTTGGGCGTGGTCGAGCGGCGCTTCGGGCTGTCCCTTCCGCCCCGCTGCCTACAGGAAGGGCGTCTGCCGGCGTACGCGGTCCGCGGGACGCCGGACATGAGGATCGACGGCGGCGGTACGCGGTGATCTCACTCCCCCGTCCCCACCGCTCCCAGAAGATGACCAGGAAGCGGCAGGTCGATACCCGGCGTCGTTGTCCGGCCGGCCCGGGATCCGATCCAGGCCGGGGTCACTGCGGGCTCTGTGTCTCCGGCAGTGGCTGATCGGCTTTGGGTCCCGGCTTGGTCTTGACGAACTTCAGCCCGATGACGCACAGGATGATCCCGCCGAGGAACACGATCTTGAACGCGGAGGCGGGCTCCTCGCCGGTGAGCATGGCGTAGAGGACCGTGAGGGCCGCTCCGATGCCGATCCAGACCGAGTAGGCCACGCTGATCGGAATGCGGATCATGGCGTAGCCGAGGCCCGCCATGCTGAGGGCGAGTCCGACGAAGAAAACGACGGTGGGGACCGTTTTGCTCAGCCCGTCGGAGAGACCGAGGGCTGTGGCCCAGACGGCTTCGAACACGGCGCTGATGAGAAGGATGGCCCAGGGCATCAGCTGACCGCCTTCAGTCCGACGACACAGCCGACGAGACCCAGCAGCAGGAGCACCCGCGCGGTGGTGGCACGCTCCTGCCCGGTCGCCATGGCCCAGACGGCGGTGAGTACCGCCCCGATGCCGACCCAGACCGCGTACGCGGTGCCCGTCGGCAGGCTCTTCATGGCGAACGCCAGACCTGTCATGCTCGCTGCGAGAGCAACCACGAAGACGATGGTCGGAATGGGGCGCTTGAAGTTCTTGGATGCTGACAGTGCCGTGGCCCAGACGGCCTCCAGCACTCCGGATACGACGAGAATGAACCACGCCATGACGGACTGACCTCCCAAGTGGCCAGTCTTGTCGCTGAGCGGGTACTGATCCGTCGTCCGCAGGCCCCACGGGGGCCTCATCACCTTGTATAGCACAACTACAGCGGCGCTTGTGAGCCCGTTCGCCGCGGACGGCATCGACGGCACCGTGCCTGCTTCGCTCCTGACCTGAACTTCCCAACACTGGCCACAAGTTCCGGAACGGGACCGTCCACTGGTGCCCGGAGCCTAGGATCGACAGGGCGTCGAGGAGGGGGAGACCCTGTGGACTGTCGCGTGCCCTTACCGGGGAGCCGCTTGATGTCGCCTTTGGCTTTGCTCGCCGTGGTGCTGACGGGCTGCTCCGGTACGCCGGACGGCCCCGGAGAGGCTGAGGGGCGGAGCGCTCCGGCGAGCGGAGGGGTGGGGGCGGGTCCGGGGTCCGGCGGGGGTGCCGGGGGCGGGCCTTCGGCGAGCGTCACGGAGAGTTTCCGGCCCGACAGCGCGCGGCTCCCGAGAACCCCTGCGGCGGCGCGCGCTCTCATCGGCCGTGTCATGGCCGACACCGACAGTTTTGGGGCCGAGGTGGTGAGGCGGAGCCCGTACGAGAGCGACCCGGCGACCTGGCCCGTGCTCGGCGAGGACTGCGTCTGGCAGCGGCGGAAGCCCGCGGACAGCGTCCTGGCCACCCTCACCCGGTCGTTCGAGGTGCCCGCCGCGGCGGGCAAGGGCCCGCTGCGGCTCGCCGCCGTGGTCACCGTCCACCGCACCCGTGAGGACGCGACCTGGGAGATGGCGGAGTCGATCGAGGAGTCGATGCGCTGCCCCACCCAGAAGCTGCGCGAGGGCGAGCTGATCGGCCCTCTGCTCGCCGCCGCGCTCCTGGGCGGCGAGGCCACCCAGACGAACTCCGAGGACTCCCTCAGCGAGACGGGTCGGTATCAGAGCTCCGAGCTGGGCGGGCCCCACCACTACTCCTGGCAGCAGGCGCAGACCTCGCAGTTCACCGTCGCCGTGACCGGCAAGGGGGCGAAGGGCCGCACCGAGCAGGAGGTGGACGAGCTGGTCGTGCAGGCGCAGTCCACCATGCTGGCCCGGCTGGAAGCCGCCGTCGAGAAGCAGAGCTGAGGCCGGACGATGGAGGATCTGCGCCCCGGCGACCCCGCCCGGATCGGCGGGCACCGGCTCCTCGGCCGCCTCGGCGCGGGCGGCATGGGAGTCGTCTACCTCGGGCGCACCGACGCCGGAGCGCTCGCCGCGATCAAGGTGATCCTGCCCGAGCACGCCGGGGACGAGGACTTCCGTGCCCGTTTCCGGCGTGAGGCCGAGGCCGCCCGCCGGGTCGACAGCCCCTGGGCGGTTCCGGTCACCGGTGCCGACACCGAGGCCGAACGCCCCTGGCTCGCGACGGAGTTCGTCCCCGGGCCTGCTCTCTCCGACGTCGTCACCCGCCGGGGGCCGCTGCCCGTGCGCAGTGTCATGGCCCTGGGGCGGCTGCTGTCCCGTGCCCTGGCCGCGGTGCACGCCGCCGGGCTCGTGCACCGCGATGTCAAACCGGGCAATGTCCTGCTGACGGCCGACGGCCCCCGGCTGATCGACTTCGGGATCGCCCGCGCCGCCGACGCCACCGCCCTGACCGCCACCGGTCTCCTCGTCGGCACCCCCGGCTTCCTCGCGCCCGAGCAGGTGTCCGGGGGTACGGCCGGGCCGGAGGGGGACGTCTTCTCGCTCGGCTGTCTCCTGGCGTACGCGGCCACCGGCCGGGCGCCGTTCGGCGGTGGGGCGGTCGACGCCGTCCTCTACCGCACGGTGCGCGACGCGCCCGACCTCGACGGCATCGACGACGCGTCCCTGCGCTCGCTGTTGGAGCGGTGCCTCGCCAAGAAGCCCGGCGGGCGCCCGTCCGCCGCCGTCCTCGACGCCCTGATACCCGGGGACGTGCCCGCCGGGGCCACCGCCGGCTGGCTGCCCGAGGACGTCGTCCGCCTCATCGCCGACCGCTCCGTCGCTCTCCTCGCCCTGCCCGGCATCGACGCCACCGTCGCCGACGAGCGGCCCGGGCCGCCGCGCCCCGGCCCCACCCGGCGGCGGGCCCTGCTGTCGGCGGCCGGTGGCGCGGTGCTCCTCGGAGCGGGCGCCTTCGCCGCCGTACGCCTCACCCGTGACGGGGCCGCACCCGGCGGAAAGAGCCGGGTCATCGGCGTGCACGCCGACCTGACCGGGCCGGGGGCCGCCGCCGGCCGGGCTCAGGAGCGCGGTGTCCGGCTCGCCGTGGACCGCTTCAACTCCCGCGACGGACAGCTCTTCCGGCTCTCCGTGAAGGTCCTCGACGACCGGGGGGACGCCGGTCGCTCCGTCCGGGTCGCCGAGGAGTTCACCCGCGACCCGGAAGTCCTCTCGGTCATCGGGCCCACGGGCGACGCGGCAGCCGGAGCCGCCCTGCCCGCCTACGACGAAGCCGCGCTGCCGGTCCTGACCGTCTCGGCCCTCCAGATCGCCTTCCCGGCCCGGGCCAACGGCTCCTTCTTCCAGACCGCCCCCTCCTACGCGGCACTGTCCGTCCCCGTCGTCAGCCGTGTCCTGCCGCGCCCCGGGGTGAAACGGCTGGGCATCCTGATCGACCGGTCCGGCGGACAGGCGGCCTATCAGGCGGGCTACGCGGCCAACCTGATGGCGCGCGATCTCACCGGCGCCACGCCCCACCCCCGGGTGGTGCCTCCCGGGACCACCGCCTTCGGCCCGGTCGTCGCCGACCTGCTCGCCCACCACGGCGACGCCGTCTTCTACGCCGGTGACGCCGACGGGGCCGCCGGGGTCGCCCGCGCGCTGGCCGCCCGCTCCTTCACCGGACCGCGCATGGCCCAGCACACGGTCATGGGAGCGGAGTTCCTGGAGCGGGCGGGCGCGGCGGCGGAGGGCTGGGAGTTCGTCGCGCCGTTCACCCATGCCACGGCGCCCGCCGCGGCGACGTTCGCCGCCGCCCACCGGGGGCGCTTCGACGCCGAACCGGCGGCGTGGTCGGCCGAGGCGTTCGACGCGGCGGGGCTCGTCGCCCGGGCGCTGGCCGGCCTGGTCGGCGGCGGAGCCAAGGGGACCGTCCCGCCCACCCGGTCCGCGCTCACCGCCGCGGTCGCCGCGACCCGGTACAAGGGGATCTCCCGTTCCTACGCGTTCGACCAGGAGCGTCAGAGCCTCGTCGGCCGGGACGCCCATCTGTACCGGGTCGAGAACCGCCGCTACCGCTACCTGGGCCCGGCCCAGGAGCCGAAGAGCTGACGTGCGGCCCCTCACCTCCGAGGACCCGCGCACCGTAGGCCCGTACCGCACTCTCGCCCGGCTCGGCGCGGGCGGCATGGGCGTCGTCTATTTGGCCCGCTCGGCGGGCGGTGCGCTCGCCGCCGTCAAGGTGATCCGGGCCGAGTACGCCGCCGACCCCGGCTTCCGGGCACGCTTCCGACGCGAGGCCGAGGCGGCGGCCCGGGTGACCGGCCCCTGGCTGGTGCCGGTGCTCGGTACGGAGACCGAGGCCCGCGAGCCCTGGCTGGCGACCGCGTTCGTCCCCGGGCCCTCGCTGGGCGAGGTGGTGGGCACCGGCGGCGCGCTGCCCACGGCCACCGTCCGCGCGCTCGGGAGCCGGCTCGCCGAGGCCCTCGTCGCGGTCCATGACGCCGGGCTGGTCCACCGCGACGTCAAGCCCGGCAATGTGCTCCTCGCCCTCGACGGCCCCCGCCTCATCGACTTCGGGATCGCCCGCCACGAGAACGCCCCCGCGCTGACCGCCACCGGCGCGGTGATCGGGACACCCGGCTTCCTCGCCCCCGAACACGCGTCGGCCGGAACGCCCGGGCCGCCGTCCGACGTGTTCTCGCTCGGCTGCGTCCTCGCGTACGCGGCGACGGGGAGGGGGCCGTTCGGCAGTGGCGGCGGCGCGGGCGTCCTGTTCCGGACAATCCATGAGAAGGCGGATCTGACGGGCGTCCCGCCTGGTCTGGTTCCCCTGATCACCGCCTGCCTCGCCAAGGAACCGGCCGACCGGCCGGCCGCGAGCAGGGTGCGCGAGACGCTGGCGGCGGGCGGCGATGAGGATTCCGGAGACCCTCGCGAGTACCCGGGCCGGCCGGGGGTGCCGGACCAGCGCGAGTCCCCCCGTACCGCTCCGGCTCCCTGGCGGATGCCGGCCGGGCTGCCCGCGTTGATCGCCGACCGGTCCGCGGCGGCCCTCGCGCTCCCCGACCCCGAGCCGCCGCCCGCCGCATCCGCCCCGGCGGCCGGGTCTTCCCACCGCTCCCGCCGGGGGCTGCTGACGGCCGGGGCGGTCCTCCTGGCGGGCGGCCCCACCGCGGCCTGGCTCGCCCTGCGGGAGCGCGACACCAGAGCGGGCGGGCCGCCCGCCGGGTCCGCCGGAACATCCGTCCACACGATCGGGCTCCACGCCGACCTCACCGGACCCGGCCGCGCCACCGGGCTGGCCCACCAGCGCGGCATGCGGCTCGCCGTCGCCGACCACAACGCCCGCGAGGACAAGGCGTTCCGGCTCGCCCTGCGCACCGAGGACGACGCGGGCGACCCGGCCAAGGCGCTCCGGGCGGCCGACCGGCTGGCGGCGGACCCCACCGTCGTCGCCGTCGTCGGGCCGACCGGGCACGAACTGCGCGAAGAGCTTGGCGCACGGTACGGCGCGGCACGACTCGCCCTGGTCGTCGTCGCGGCGAACTCCAGCACCGACGAGCCCACCCTCCTCCACCGCTGTGTGACCCGTCCCGCGGACCCCCGGCTCGTCATCGGCATCATCGGCTATCTGGCCCGCACCCGCCCCGCCCAGCGCATCCTGCTGGTCGAGGACACCGTCGACACCGGTCTCGGCGGCCACCTCGGACGAGGGTTCCGCAGCGCGCCCCCGTCCAGTGCCACGATCATGAATCAGCGGCTCGCCCGGGGAGGCGCGGGCTTCGCCGCGGCGGCCCGGAAGGCCGTGACCGGCCGGGCGGACGCCGTGGTGTTCGCGGGCGGCGGCGCCTCCCGGGCCGCCCTGCTGGCCACCGCCCTGGCGGACGAAGACTTCACCGGCACCCGCGTCGGCGCCGGACCCGCTCTCGGGCCCGCCTTCCTCCGCGAAGCGGGCGAAGCCGCCGAGGGCTGGGTCTTCGCCGAGGCGTACGCCGACCCCGCCGCCCTCCCCTCGGCCCGCGCCTTCACCGCCGCCCATCGCAGGCGCTTCGGCGTACCACCGGCCACCTGGGCCGCCGAGGCGTACGACGCCGTCGGCCTGATCGCCCGCGCCACCGGGACCACCAGGGCATCGGGAGAGGTTCGCCGGGGCATCGGGCAGCGGCTCGTACGGACCGAGCACCGGGGCATCGTGCGCACCCTCGCCTTCCACGCGACAACCCGCGCGGTGCGGTACGAGGACGGGATCTACCTCTACCGGATCGAGAACAGCCGCCCCCGCTTCCTCGGCCCGTACGGGGAGGTGTGAAACCGGGGGCGGCTGGAACGCGTGCCTTCGCACCGTCCCGTACGCGTGGAGCGCGTGGGTGGGGTCAGCAGCCGGTGGTGGTGTCGCCGGGGTCGGCGACGCAGGTGTCGTTGCCCAGGCCGCCGTTGGCGATGTCACCGGCGACGCCGTCCTGGACGTCGATGGTGTCGTTGCCGAGGCTGCCGCTCATGGCGTCGGTGCCGTCGTGGTCGGTCAGGACGTCGTTGCCGTTCTGGCCGTCGAGGGTGTCGTTGCCGGGGCCGCCGTAAATGTGGTCGGCGCCGTTGTCGAACAGGTGCAGGAGCGAGCCGATGAGGGTTTCGCCGTCGTTGGTGTCGTCGCCGGCCTCGCCGTAGAGGTGGTCGTCGCCATTGCCGCCGCCCATGGCGTCGTCGCCGTCGCCGCCCCGGACGGTGTCGTTGGCGTTGCCGCCGTCGATGGTGTCGTCGCCGCGGCCCGCGTAGACGGTGTCGTTGCCGTTGCCCGCGTTGATGGTGTCGTTGCCGCCCAGGCCGCAGATGACATCGGCGCCGTTGGTGCCCGACAGGGTGTCGTTGCCGTTGGTGCCGGTGATGGTGCACCCGAGGGCGTTGTCGACGGTCGTGTTCTGCGTCGCGGTGTCGTTGCCGGGCGCGGGGTCGGTCTGGGTGGCGTCGACGGTGGCGGTGGCGGTGACCGTGCCGGTGGTGGTCGGCGACAGGGTGAGGGTGACCGTGGCGCTCGCGCCGGACGCGAGGCTTCCCAGGGTGCAGGAGACGGTGGGGGCGGTGATGCCGCACGAGCCCTGGGACGCGGTGGCGGACACGATGCCGGCCGGGGCCCCGGACAGGGTGACGGCGGCCGTGGTGCCCGTCGCGCCGTTCGGCCCGTTGTTGGTCACCGTCACGGTGTCGGTGAAGGTGCTGCCCAGCGATGCCGGATCGGCGGAGTCCGCCACCGTGACCGCCAGATCGGCACCGGGGTCGAGATAGGTGTACTGGTCGGCGGGGCTGGTGGCGCTGGTGCCGGCGGACTTGGTGACGGTGATGTCCACGGTGCCGGGCACACCCGCCGGTGCGGTGGCGGTGACCGAGGTGTCGCTGTTGACGGTGAAGGAAGTCGCGGCGGCGGTCCCGAACTTCACGGCGGTGACACCGGTGAGGTCGGTGCCGGTGATGTCGACCGCGGTTCCGCCCGTGGCCGGGCCCGAGGTCGGGCTGATCGAGGTGACCACCGGCTGCGGCACGTTCACCACGGCCAGGCCGCTCGGACGGGAGCCGACGGTGATGGTTCCCGTGGCGGTGTTGGCGGCGGTGTCGACGACGCTCACCGTGTTGGTGCCGTTGTTCGCGACATAGGCGGTGGAGCCGTCCGGGGTGAAGGCCACCCGGTTGGGGCCGGTGCCCACCGCGATGGTCGCGGTGACGGTGTTGGTGGCGGTGGAGAGCACCACGACGGAGTTGCCCGGGGCGTTGGCGATGTACAGGGCGGCACCGCTGGGGCTCAGGGCCATGCCGTTGAGGTTGCCGCCGATGGTGACGGTCGTGGTCACCGTGTTCGTCGCGGTGCTGATCACCGCCACCTTGCCGCCGGAGTTCTGGAGCAGATAGGCCTGGGCGCCGTCGGGGGACACGGCCACGTCGACGGGACGGCCGCCGGCGTTGACGGTGGCGGTCACCGTGTTGGTGGCGGTGTCGATGACCGTCATGCCACCGGCGTTGGTGGTGTTGCCGTTGTTCGAGACGTAGGCGGTGGCCCCGCCGGGGCTGAACGCGACGGCGCCCGGAGCGATGCCGACCGGGATGGTGGCGGTCACCGTCCGGGTGGCGGTGCTGATGACCGAGACCGTGTTGGAGCCCGCGTTGGTGACATACAGCCTGGAGCCGTCCGGGGAGAGAGCCGCCCCGAAGGGATTGGTTCCCGCGGTGATGGTGGAGGTCACCGTGTTGGTGCCGGTATCGATCACGGCGACGCCGCCGCTGTACTTGGTGACGTAGGCGGTGGTCCCGTCCGCGGAGGCGACCAGGCTGATGGGGGAAGTGACCGGAATGGTGGCCGCGGTCGTACCGGTCACGGTGTCGTGGGCGGTGACCGAGTTGCCGCTGCCGTTGGTGACGTACACGAACTGGTGCGTCACCGCCGCGGCCGGGGCCGGGGCCGGAACGGCCCCGGCCGGAGTGATCGCGCCGAGACCGACGATCGAGAGCAGACCGGCGACCACCGCCGCCGGCACCGTGCGCGCTCTGGCACGGACCGGGCCGTGACGCGTGGTGGAGTCGAACATGAGGGGACCCTCTTCCCGAGGCATGTGCCGCGTCCGGCAGGCCCCCGGGTGGGGTCGGCTCCATCAGAGCGCGGCACGAGTACCCGCCGGCTCCAGAAACCTCTGGACCGCCGACGGCCCTGGCCATCTCGTGCAGCGCCCATCACCGGCACACGGCGGGGCGCGCGGCTTCACCGCGTCCCCGCCATGTGCGGTGCAGGAACCATGAAAAAGGCTAGCAAGTCGCCTGTGGCTTCAGAGCCGGAACAGCAGGAATACGGCATTGGGCTTCATGCGGCGGCACCATGAACGGCAACGGCCAGGTGGACCCTTGTGCTCAGCCCGCCGCGGGCGTCCGGGAGCGCCGATCGGCGGAGGCGGCCTCTCCGGTCATCGTGGGGCGACGGTCCGGATGAGCTTCTTGTTGACGAACTCCTCGATTCCGGGCCGTCCGAGTTCGCGCCCGAATCCGGAGCGCTTGACGCCGCCGAAGGGCAGTTCGGCCCCCTCGGCGCCGACGCCGTTGACGAAGACCATGCCGGCCTCGATGCGGTCGGCGACCCGCTCGGCCTGGGCGGGGTCGGTGGTGAAGAGGTACGAGCCGAGACCGTAGGGGGTGTCGTTCGCCATACGCACGGCGTCCTCCTCGTCGGCGGCGGCGAAGACCATCGCGACCGGGCCGAACAGCTCCTCCCGGGCCGCCGGGTGTTCGGTGGTGAGGCCGGTCAGGACCCCGGCCGGGAAGTGGGCGCCGTGTCGCTTCCCGGTGCTGTGCAGGGTGGCTCCCTGGGCGACCGCCGCGTCGACCTGGCGGCCCAGGTTCTCGGCGGCGGCGGCCGAGGACAGCGGCGCGCCGGTCTCGCTCGCGAGCAGCCTGGCGGTGAACCGTTCGACGAACGCGTCGTGGAGGTGGTCGAGGACCACGAACCGCTTGGCGGCGTTGCACGCCTGGCCGGTGTTGTCGAGGCGGGCGGCGACGGCGGCGTCGACGACCGCGTCGAGATCGTCGGTGGACAGGAGGATGAAGGGGTCGGAGCCGCCGAGTTCGAGGACGACCTTCTTGAGGTGCCGCCCGGCGATCTCCGCGACGGCCGCGCCCGCACGCTCGGATCCGGTGAGCGAGACTCCCTGGACACGGGGGTCGGCGATGATGTCGGCGATCTGCTCGTTGGTGGCGTACACATTGACGTAGGCCCCGGCCGGGAAGCCCGCCTCGGTGAACAGCTTCTCCAGGAGCGCCGCGGTGGCCGGGCACTGCGGCGCGTGCTTGAGCACGATGGTGTTGCCGAGGGCCAGGTTCGGGGCGGCGAAGCGGGCGACCTGGTAGGCGGGGAAGTTCCACGGCATGATGCCGAGGAGGACGCCCACCGGGCCGCGTCGGACGACGGCGGTCCCGGGGCCGGAGAGGACGTCGAGCGGTTCGTCGGCGAGGAACTCCTCGGCGTGGTCGGCGTAGTAGTGGTAGATGTCGGTGCAGAAGTCGATCTCGCCCTCGGCCTCCTGGAGCGGCTTGCCCATCTCCTGGACGATGCTCGCGGCCAGCTCGGCACGGTGCTCGGTGTGCAGATCGCCGAGCCGTCGCAGCAGGGCCGCGCGCTCGGCCACGGAGCCGGTGCGCCCCCACGCGGTGGCCGTGTGGGCGGCCTCGACGGCCGCCGCCACCTCGGCGTCCGTGGCGGTCGGGTAGGTGGCGGTGATCTCACCGGTGGTCGGGTCGGTGACGGCGTACATCATGCCTCCGGGTACTGGTGGGGGACGGCCGCGGCCTCCGTCGCTCCCGCTGGTGTGGATGCTTGTGGCGTGCCGCGCCGGGCGAGGGGGTGCCTCACGGTTCGAGGATAGTTCTGACGCCGATGTTCGACCGGAGGTCGTCGAAGGCCGCCGCCGCCTCGCGCAGGGGCCGGGTGCGGCCGACGAGGTCGTCCAGGGGCAGTTGGCCCGCCAGATAGAGGCGGGCCAGTTTCGGGATGTCGATCTCCCCGATGCTGGAACCGTAGTTGCAGCCGAGGATCCGCTTGCCCTGGTCGGCCAGGTCGAAGGGGTCGAAGGAGGCGGTCGCGCCGGTCGCCGCCATGCCCACCAGGACCGCCGCCCCGCCCGGGGCGAGCATGGCGGGGAGTGTGCCGATGACCTTGGGGCTTCCGATCGCCTCGAAGGCGTAGTCCACCCCGCCGAACTCCTGCCGGCACCAGGCGGCCACATCGGTCCCGGCGCCGTCGAGGATGTGGGTGGCGCCGAACCGCTGTGCCGTGGCGAGGCGTTCGGCCGAGAGGTCGACGGCGATGATGGGGTCGGCCCCGATCAGGCGCAGGCCCATCACGACGGAGAGTCCGACTCCGCCGGTGCCGATGACCACCGCGGACTCGCCGGGGCGGACGCCCGCGGTGTTCACGACGGCGCCGACGCCGGTGGTGACGGAGCAGCCGAGGAGTGCGCCGATGCTGAAGGGGAGCGCGTCCGGGACCTTCACCGCGGCCACTTCCGGCACGATCAGCCGCTCCGTGAAAGCGCCCAGCCCGAGGTAGGGCCACACCGGCTCGCCCCGGTCGTCGGCGAAGGCGGTGGTGCTGTCGGGAAGCGTGTTGGCGACGGCCTTGGTGCCGGTGCACAGCCACGCGGTTCCGGCGACGCAGCCGCGGCAGCGGCGGCACGGCGCGAACCAGGAGAGGACGACATGGTCGCCGGCCTTCAGCGAGGTGACGCCGGCCCCGGCCGCGGTCACCACTCCGGCCGCTTCGTGCCCGAGGACGAGGGGGCGGTCGCTGGGCCAGTCGCCCGACACGACATGCAGGTCGGAGTGGCACACACCGGCCGCGCGGACCTCGATCTCGACCTCGCCCGGCCCGGCGGGCCGGATGGACACATCACGGGAGGTCAGTCCCTCGGTGGGATCGAAGACGATGGCGGGGGAGAGTTTCGACGGCATCAGGACGCCTTCACCTTTTCCGAGGTCGGGGTGGCGGATGGGGAGGTCGCGGTGGCGGGGAGCTTTGTGTGGGGCTTGGCGATCAGGATGTAGATCAGGCCGACGACGAAGAGGACGGAGAAGACCAGGATCACGGCCCAGACCTGGACCCAGCTGCCGTCGGCCGGGGCGAGCTCGGCGCGGGGCCAGGCGATGTTGACGGCCTCGAAGAGCAGCCACACCACGGCGAGCACATTGACCACCAGGCCGGCCCTTCCGAGCCTGAGCCGTCCCGCGGCGGGGTTCCAGCGGCCCGTCAGCCGGGCGACGAGCGCCACGACCGCGACGGTGAGGAAGATGAAGTAGAAGCCGCCGGAGCCGAAGGCGATCAGTGTCGCGGCGGCGTTGCCGTTCAGCCCGAGGAGGAGTCCGAGGCTGGCGAGCACGGCCGTCGCGATGAGCGAGACGTAGGGGATCTGGCGCGGCCCTACGGTGGCGAGCTTCGCGGAGAAGGGCAGCTGGCGGTCGCGGGCGAAGGAGAAGACGGCGCGGCCGATGTACGTCTGGATCGAGATGGCGCAGGCGATGAACGCGATCAGGACGAGGAGGATGAAGGGCTTCTCGCTCCAGCCGCCCAGCCCCTCGGTGACGGCGGTGAAGACCGGGTCCGCGAGGGCCCCGGAGACCGCTTCCTCGGGGTCGCGCAGCGCGAGCGTGACGGCGAGCCCGGTCAGCAGGACCGTGAGGGCGACGAAGAGGTAGGCGCGCAGTAGCGCCCTGGGCACATTGCGTCGCGGCTGCTCGGTCTCCTCGGCGACCTGGGTGGTCGCGTCGAAGCCGAGGAACGCCCAGCCGGCGACGGCCAGGGCGGTCAGGAAGCCCGCCAGGGCGGAGCCGCTGGAGGCCGATTCCGCGCCGAGCGTCTCGAAGAGGATCCCGAAGCCGTTGTTGTGCACGAAGAGCAGCAGGAACACGCTCACCGCGATCGAGGCGACGCCCTCGGCGATGATGCCCGCGTTGAGGAAGTGCTTCACCGGGTTGACGCCGAGGAGGTTGATCCCGAGCGCCACCGCGACGAAGACCACGCCCAGGAGCACATGGGCGGCGCTCGACAGAGTGCCTTCGCCGAAGAGCATGTGGAGCCAGGCGGCTCCCAGGTAGGCGACGGTGGTCAGGGATGCCACGGCGGAGGCCAGGTAGATCCAGCCGACCAGCCAGCCGAGCCGTGGCCCGCCCAGCCGGCGCACCCACTGGTAGACCCCGCCCGTGACCGGGAACTGGGACGACAGCTCGGCGTAGACCAGGGCGACCAGCAGCTGGCCGAGGAAGGCGACGACGACCGCCCAGATCCAGGCGGGGCCCGCGAAGACGAAGCCGAGCTGGACGACCGCGTACACCCCGACGACGGGGGAGATCGTCGCGAATCCGATCGCGAACACGGCCCACGCGGACAGGGTCCGTTTCAGCTCTTGCCGGTAGCCGTACTCGGCGAGTTCCCCGGCATCGGTGTGAGTGTCGTGCACGTTGGTCTCCTGTACAGGTGCTGTGCGCCGGTCCGCGTACGTGGGGCTGTGCCCATGCCGTGGGATCGAGGGTCGGCACGGGCACAGCCCCAGGCGCCGGTTACGAGGCGGAGCGGGGATTCGCTCCCCCGGTGTCGGGCGGGATGCCGCCCCGAGCCGCGGTTCTCCGCGACCCCACCCGCTATTGGTCACCTGGCCAATTGCTGATTGGTCACTCACTCAATAACATTCGCTCCATGACGTCAAGGGATTCCGGCACACGAACCCGAAAGGCGCCGACCGAGCGCCGCCAGGAGATCGTCCGCGCCGCCGCGCTGGTCGGGCTCGCCGAAGGACTGGAGTGCATCACGCTGCGGCGGGTCGCCGACGAGCTGGGGGTCCAGCCCGGGCTGGTCAGCCACTACTTCCCGGCCGCCGACGCCCTGGTGGCGGAGGCGTTCACCAGCGCCACCGGGGCCGAGCTCGACGGCCTCCTCCCGGAGGAGCCCGCGGGCCCCGGGCACGAGACCCCGCTGAGCACTCTGCGGCGCTTCTTCGTCCTCATCGCGAGCACCGAGTTCGACAACGTCAGCAAGCTCTGGCTGAACGCACGGCATCTGTCGCGCTATCGCCCCGTGCTCCGCGACCACGTCGTCGAGCAGGAGCTGCTCTGGTGCCGCCGCGTCGAAACCCTCATCGCGGCGGGCACCGGCGCGCGGCTCTTCCACTGCGAGAACCCTTGGGAGGCGGCCGTGCACATCCTCGTCGCGATCGACGGAAGCAGCGCCTACATCAACACCAGCGCCGACGCCCGCACCGCCCCGATAGCGGACCTGGCCCGCACCGTCGCGGAGAGGGAACTCGGACTGCCGCCCGACACCCTGGCCACCCCCTGAGGCTCCGGACGGCGACTCGCACCGCCCGGACCCCCTCCAGGGCTCCCGCCCGGTGGCCGCTCAAGGACTCCCGCCCGGTGGCCCCCGACGGCGGTGAAGGACACTGTCCGTACAAGCGGGGTCACCGCACGGTGGCCCCTCGGTCCGCCTGCGGAGGAGCGGGAAATGGCTGTTGCCTGGCGCGGTGCTGTCTTCTACGCGTTGACCGTGGCCCTCGGGTCCTGGGCGGCCGGGGCGCTGGTCGGTCTCGCCTGGGCGGTCGCCGCGTGGGACGGCTTCGGGTTCTGGGTGTCGTGGTGGGTCACGAACCCGACGGTCCATGTGTTCCTGGCCGTGACCGTCCTCGCCCTGACCCTGGTCCGCCGTCTCACCGCCCCCGCGCCCGTGTGGCGGGTCTCGCTGATCGACGGTGGCGCATACCTGCTGGTTCTGCTGCTGTCGGCCGGTCTCTCCTCCTGGTGGGCAGGGTCCGAGGCACCGGCCGACGACGCGTTCGTCATGGCGGTCTTCGCCATGATCACCCTTCAACTGCCGTCCGCGTGGCTGCTCGTGTATGTGCGCGCGCGGCGTCTCGGCGGCGTCCCCGTTCGGACCGCCGGGCGGTGACGGCCCGTCAGGGGGTGCCGATCGATCGCAGCATGTTCAGCCGGGTCGCCCGGCGGGCCGGCCAGATCGCGGCGAGGATGCCGACGGTGAGGCCGAGGAGGAGGTGGAGGCCGAGCCGGGCCCAGGGGAGGTCGGTCTCGTAGGCCGGGAGGGACGCTCCGGCGAGGCTGCCGCAGGCCCAGGCGAGGAAGACTCCGGTGCCGATGCCGAGGAGGGCGCCGAACAGGGAGATGACGACGGACTCCAGGCAGACCATGTTTCTGACGCCCTTGCCGCCGAGGCCGATCGCGCGCAGGAGACCGATCTCGCGGGTCCGCTCGAAGACCGACATGGCCAGGGTGTTGACGACGCCGAGGCCTCCGATGAGGACGGTCATGGCGAGCAGGCCGTACATCATGCCGAGCATCTCGTCGATCATGCCGGACTCGGCCTCGGTCAGCTGCTCCTGGTCGCGCACCTGGAGGAGGGGGCTGTTGCCGAGGGCCTGGCGGATGTCCTGGTCGAGGCCGCTCGCACGGTGGCCGGGGGCGGCCTTGAGGAGGATGCTGTCGAGTTTCCCGCCGTCGGCGTGCGGAAGGACGTCGTCCATGGCGCCGATGGCGTGGCCGATGGCACGGCTGTACTGGTAGACGCCGACGACGGTCAGCTTCTGCCGGTGGGCGTCGAAGCCCAGGGCCCCGGTGAAGGTGTCGCCCGTCGACAGACGGGTCCGTTCGGCCAGTTCGCCGGAGAGGGCGATCCGGCCCGGGCCGAGGTCGGTGAGTGAGCCGCTGCGGAAGGCCAGGTCGGACACCTCACCGAGGCGTCGCGGGTCGGCGCCCGCCAGGGTGGTGAACTCACCCCGTACATCCAGGACCGAGGAGGCGAGGGGCGTGGTGTCCGTGACGCCCGGGATCCTGGCGACACGGGTGGCCAGGGCGGGGTCGATGCCGCCGGACCCGGCGTTGGACACCTGGTAGTCGGCGGTCAGCCCGCGTACGGCCTCGTCCCTGACGGCGGCCTCGATGGAGCCGCCGGCCACATTCAGACCGGTGATGAGGGTGAGTCCGATCATCAGGGCCGAGGCGGTGGCGGCGGTACGGCGCGGGTTGCGCAGCGCGTTCTCCCTGGCGAGCCGTCCGGTGACGCCGAAGAGCCGGGCGGTGACGGCCCCGATGAGCAGGACCAGGGGGCGGGAGAGCAGCGGCGCGAGCACGACCACGCCCGTCAGGGTGAGCACCGAGCCGAGCGCGGCGATCATGATGTTGGTCTCGCTGCCGTCCTTCTGGGCGGAGAGATACAGCATGATGAGGACGCCCAGGCCGGCGAGCAGCCCTCCGAAGATGTCGCGGAGCAGGGTGCCGGAGGGTGAGGGGGCCTGGTCGACGCCGCGCAGCGCCTCGACCGGCGCGATCCGGGCGGCCTTGCGGGCCGGGAGCCAGGCGGAGAGCACGGTGACGCCGACGCCCACCACGAGCGACCAGACCCATGCGTTCGCGGAGATCACCAGAGGGCCGTCCGGAAGTCCCGCGCCACCCGTGTTGAGGAGCGGTCCGAGGCCGGTCGCGATGCCCAGGCCGAGGGTGAACCCGGCCGCCGAGGCGAGGAGTCCGAGAAGGGCGGCCTCGATCAGCACCGCGCGGACCACCTGCCGCCGGGAGGCCCCGACGGCGCGCAGCAGCGCGGTCTCCCTGCCGCGTTGCGCGATCAGCATGGTGAAGGTGTTGGCGATGATGAAGACGCCCACGAACAGCGCGATCCCCGCGAAGACCAGGAGCATCCGGGTGAGCCCCTTGGTGCCCTCGGCGATCTGCTTCGCCTGCTCGTCCGCGAGCCGGGCGCCGCTGGTCGCCGTGATGCCCTCGGCGGGCAGCAGCGCGCCGACCGCCCGGGTGAGTCGCTCGTCGTCGGTGCCCGGAGCCGAACCGACGGCCAACTCGTCGAACCTGCCCGCCCGCAGGAAGAGCCGCTGCGCGGTCCCGGTGTCGAAGAGCGCCAGGGTCCCCCCGGCGGTGACGCGCGGGTCGTCGGTGTCGACGGTGCCGACCAGCCTCTTGGCGAGGGTGGGGCCGTCGACGGCGAAGCGCACGGTGTCGCCGACGCGGTAGCCGGCCTTCTCGGCGGTACGGCGGTCCAGCGCCATCTCGCCGCCGTTCAGCGGGCCGCGTCCGGCGGCGAGGGGATAGCGGCTGTCCCGGCCGTCGCGCCCGTTGTCCGGTGCGTAGTTGGTCGCCAGATTCTGCCAGCTGTTGTCGGCGTTGAGCGGCCGTCCGTCGCGGGCCGCCAGTGTGGCGGTGCCGTTGACGACGGGGTGCACCGAGGCGACACCGGGTACGGTACGGATCCGGTCGGCGAGATCGCTGGTCAGCGCGGTGGTGCGCCCGCCGCCCGCCTCGCCGTCCGGTGCGGTCCCGGTCTCGGCCCGTTCGGTCTCGGCCTGTACGGATACGGCCACATTCTCCAGGCTCTTCGCCGACGCGCCGCGCAGCGCCTGGACGGTGGTGTCGCCGAAGACGAGCGTGCCGGAGACGAAGGCGACGCCGAGCATGACCGCGAGGGCCGTCATGCTCAATCGGGCTCGGTGCGCGAGAACATTGCGCAGGGCGGTACGGAGCATGGTGGTCCCAGTCCTGGTTCGCGTGACGGAGCTTGTCCGAGCGGTGGCAAGCGGTGGTGGTGAAGGAAACGGGTCAGGAGCCGAAGCGCCGCATCACGTCCAGGACGCTCTCGGCGGTCGGGGCGAGGAGTTCGTCCGTGATCCGGCCGTCGGCGAGGAAGATCACGCGGTCCGCGTAGGAGGCCGCCACCGGGTCGTGGGTGACCATCACGACGGTCTGGCCCAGCTCTCGTACGGAGTCGCGGAGGAAGGCCAGGATCTCGGAGCCCGCGCGGGAGTCCAGGTTGCCGGTGGGCTCGTCCGCGAAGATGATCTCCGGGCTGGAGACGAGGGCGCGGGCCACCGCGACGCGCTGCTGCTGTCCGCCGGAGAGCTGGGCGGGGCGGTGGCCCAGCCGTTCGGAGAGACCGACCTTCGCCACGACCGTGTCCAGCCACCGCCGGTCCGGTTCACGGCCTGCGATGGCCATCGGCAGGGTGATGTTCTCCAGCGCCGTCAGCGTGGGCAGCAGATTGAACGCCTGGAAGACAAAACCGACCCGCTCCCGCCGTACCCGGGTGAGCTGCCGGTCGTTCAGGGCGGACAGTTCGATGTCACCGATGCGCGCGGAGCCCGCGGAGACCGAGTCGAGACCGGCCACGCAGTGCATCAGCGTCGACTTGCCGGAACCGGACGGGCCCATGATGGCGGTGAAACGGGCGCGTTCGAACTCCACCGAGACCGAGTCCAGAGCGACGACCTGGGCCTCGCCCTCGCCGTACACCTTGCTCAGGGCGGTGGCCCCGGCGGCGGACACCGCCGGTGGGCGGGCGGGCACGGACGCGGCTGTCTGCGTCGACATTGCGGCTCCAGCGGTGAGGGGAAGGGGGTGCTTCCATCCTCGGCGCGCCGTGCGTCCGAACCGTCGGCCTCAGGGTGTGAAGGGAGCGTCTGCCGAAAGGCGGGTCGGCGGGCGCGCGTAGCACTTCGGGCGTACGGCCGGCTCTGTCTTTCGGCAGAGCCGAGGCGCGGGGCAAGTGCGCGGGGGCAAGTGCGCGAGGCCGAGGCTCGGGGCCGAGGCTCGGGGCCGGTGCGCGCGGGCCCGCGCCTGGGCTCAGGAGACCAGCCCCGCCCGGTACGCCAGTACCGCCGCCTGTACCCGGCTTTCCGTGGCCGTCTTCTCCAGAATGGCGCTGACGTGGGTCTTCACCGTGCCCACACCGATGCCCAGCCGCCGGCCGATCTCCGCGTTGGCGAGGCCCCCTGCCAGCAGCGCCAGGACATCGCGCTCCCGGTCGGTGAGGGCGGCCAAGCGCTGATCGGCCCCGCCGTCCGACGCCTTCCCGGCCCCGGGCGCACCGGCGGTACCGACGGCACCGGCGGTGCCGTTGAGCATCCGCTCGATGACGGTGCCGGTGACCCCGGGCGAGAGGACCGCGTCACCGACGGCGGCGGCCCGTATCGCGCGGATCAACTCTTCCGGCCCCTCGTCCTTGAGAAGGAAACCGGTGGCACCGGCCCGCAGCGCGCGGGTCACATTCTCGTCGTCGCCGAAGGTGGTGAGCATGACGACCCGGGGGCGGGGCCGGAGGGCCAGGAGCCGTTCGATCGTGGCGAGCCCGTCGAGCACGGGCATCCGGATGTCGACCAGCGCCACATCGGGGCGGGTCTCGGCGGCGACCCGTACGGCCTCCTCGCCGTTCACCGCCTCACCGACCACCTCGATGCCCTCGGCATGGCGCAGAATCAGCCGGACGGCATGCCTGATCAGCTCTTCGTCGTCCGCGAGCAGCACCCTGACGGGGCGGCTCCCGGAAGCGGGAACCTCGGTGGACTCGGTCATGGGGACTCCCACGGTGGTGTCTGCGACACCACCGGCACGGTGAAGTGGTCAATCGCGGCCAATGTGTCGCCGCGGAAACAGTATCGGGTGATCTTGATGTGCCCCGGGCCCTCGGCGGCCCGTCCGGCGGCGGGCCCCATGGACTTCGGCGCGGCGCTCCCGGGCGTGGGCACGAGTACTTCGTCCTTCACCCACGGATAGACGCAACTCGTCACGGACCTCGGGCGGGCCGGCTCGCGGCCCGTGGCCGCCGCGCGGGCCAGCGAATGGTCCCCCTCCCCGACGGCCTCCATCTCCTGGCGGGACATCCCGATCCGGGGCGGCTCGTCGTAATCGACGGGGTCGTCCGTCCGTATCTGGCCGACCAGGATCAGACCGAGGATCATCATCAGCCCCACGCCCGCGAGGCCGAACAGCCCGGTCAGCGCGCTCACAGCCGCACGGAGGACGCCTCGGGCCTCCCGGTCGGGCCCGGGCCCGGGTCCCACTCCGGGCCCGATCGGCGGTTCGGCCTGCGGGGCTTCGCCCGGGGCTTCGATCGCCGTCTCCGGATCCGGTCGATCCGGTCGCACCGGGATGCGGGCCGTGACCGCGAAGCCCCCCACCGACGTCGGGGCCGCCTCCAGGGTGCCGCCGAGCAGCGACACCCGCTCCCTCAGCCCGACGAGTCCGCGCCCTGTGCCCAGACCGGCCGACTCGCCGCCGGTCATGGGCGGCAGCCCGTTCCGTACGAGGATCTCCACCCGGTCGCCGGTGTGCGTGACCGCCACGGCGACATGCGCTCCGGCGGCGTACCGGTGCACATTGGTCAGGGACTCGCGCACCACGCGGTGCACCGCGCGCCGGACCAGGGCGGGGTGATCGCCGAGATCGGGGCCGTCCCAGGTGAGGTCGAGATGGATGCCGCCGAGGCGGGACTCCTCGGCGAGGGTCTCGATGTCGGACCGGGTGCCCGTGGTGTCGGTCAGGGCCCCGGTCCCGGTGTCCCGCCCCAGCGGACCCAGAACGCCGAGCACTTCGCGGAGCTCGCGCATCGCCTCGCCCGCGGCCCGGCGTACCCGCGCCGCCTCGTCGCGCAGCTCGGGGGACTCCTTCCGCAGGGCCATCTCCAGTCCGCCGCTGTGCAGCGACACCAGGCTGAGACGGTGGCCGACCAGGTCGTGCATCTCCGCCGCGATCCGGGTGCGCTCATGGATCCGGGACTCGCTGGCCGTGAGACGGCGGACCGTCTCCGCGGCGACGGCGCGTTCGCGCAGGGCCCGCAGCAGCCTGCTCTGCTGTTCGTTCGCGATGCCGACGAGGGCGGGCACGATCAGTACGGTGGCGGCGAGCATGCCGCCGAGGACGAGCCCGACGGCGTGGCCGACCAGACCGTGGCGCGGGGCGAAGTCGTGGATGCCCACCCCGTACCGCGGCGCGGAGACCGCACAGACCAGCATCGTCAGGGCGGCCGACGCCAGCAGTACGGCGGTCCGGCGGCGGTGCGACACGAGCTGCCTGGCCGTGGTGTACGCGATCACCGCCACCGGCAGCCCCGCGGCAGGCAGCAGACCGAGGACCGCGGCCGCGCCGAGCAGGCTCGCGATCGGGTGGCGGCGGCGGACGGCCAGCAGGGCGAGGACGACCGCCGCCAGAAGGAGCTGCGCCGCCCCGGGGAGCGAACCGCTCAGGTCCCACTCGTTCAGCGGGTCGGGGAGCAGTATCAGCAGCGCGCCGCCGGTCACTTCGGCGAGCGCTCGCCACATGCCCCGGCTCTTCTCGCCGGGAGCCGCGAAGGGGCCGCGTGAGGTGAAGGTCATCAAATAATGATGAAGGGTGATGAAGGACGCCCGACAGCGCCCTTCATCACCTGCCGGTGCCGGTCGGACATCCGCCGGTGCCGGTCGGACACCGGTCAGATGCCGACCGTGGTGAAGGGGCGGCACCGGAACGGCTTGGAGTGCTCGGGGTCGAGCCGGTTCAGGACGAGCTGGGCGACGTTCGGGTCGACGGCCAGACCGAGATGCCCGGCAGAATCAAGCCCGCACTTGTCCTGGAGCACGATGTTGGTGACGCCGTCCCCCGTGAGCAGGCCGTTGGTGTACGGGGTGACGACCCTGTCGTAGCGGGTGACGATGCTGGTGTACGTCGGCCCGGGCACGGCGACGGGACCGTCGTTGAGCTTGGCGAGAAAGGCCGAGCCCGGCAGATAGTCCGTACAGGCCCCGCATCCGACGCCGGTCAGCAGACCCTGGAGTTTCAGCGCGGCGGCCAGGCTCGCGAGGCCGTTCAGCGTGGTGCCGCGGAAGTTGGAGCCGAAGCCGACGAAGTCGTCGACCTTCGCGGCCCCGCCCAGATACTTCATGTAGTACGCGGGGACGGTGGTCCCCTCGGAGTGCCCGACGATGTCGACCTTCGCCGCCCCCGTCGCGGCGCGCACACGGTCGACGAAGCCGCCCACCTCGGCGGCGCTGTCCGCCATCGGGGCGAGCCCGCCGGCGAGTCCGCCCAGCACGGTCTTTCCGTATGTCTCGGAGAAGACGCAGTAGCCGGCCGAGCGCAGAGTGGGCGCCAGGGTCAGGAAGTTGTCCCAGCTGTTGCCGCCGAGCCCGTGGACGAGGACCACCGGCTCCGGGTGGGCGGCGCTGGGCCGGCAGGACCAGTTGTTCCACCCCGACCGGGGCGGGGCGTCGTCGGCCGAGGCCGTCGCGGTCAGGGTGGTCGAGGCGAGTACGGACAGCGCGAGCGCTGCCAGGAACGTGCGGAGCTTTGCCATGGGGCGACTCCTTGTTCAACGAGTGGTTACCCGGCAGTAGAGCACGCACCCTTATTAAGAACAAGGCATCGTTTCCAAAAAAGGACATGCCGATTCGACCCCCCGTCCGGGAAGGATCGGGAGGGGTGTCAGGAGTCGCCGAGTCCGGAGCTGACCACGGTGTAGAAGCGGTCGAGCCCGTCCTGGAGGACCGCGCGATCGGCGGGCCGCGCGGCATCGGCTTCCGTGCTTGCGCCCGTGCCTGCCCCTGCGCCTGCCCCTGTGTCCAGAAGCCAGTCGGCGATGATGTCGAAGAGGCCGCCGATCAGCCCCATGGCCACCGCGTGCGCGTGCGGGCCGGTCGCGATGCCCAGCCGCCGCCAGACCGTCTCGACGAAGGAGGCCGCCCACCGGCGGTTGGTACGGCGGTGGGCCTCGGCCAGCGGTGTCACGGCCCGGCCCTCGCCGAATGTCACGCGCGCCACCCGCACGTCGTCCACGAAGGCGTCCGCGAAGTGGCGGATGAGAGCCCGCGCGGCCCCGCTCTCGTCCCGATCGCCGCGTTCGTCCAGCTCGTCCAGCGCCGAGGTGAGACGTCCGGTCACATCCACGACGATACGGTCGAGCAGCGCCAGATACAGGGCCTCTTTGCCGGTGAAGACCTCGTAGAAGCTCTTGGTCCCGACGAACGCCCGCTTACAGATCTGTTCGATCGAGGTGTCCTGGAACCCCTGGGCGGAGAACAGCTCCAGTCCCGCGTCCAACAGATCCTCACGACGCCTCGCACGCCGCTCCACGGCGTTCAGCCCCCGGATCCGCCGGCCCTTCACACCCTCGTCGTCCCCCGCCTGACCAGCCATCGGCCCAACATACAGGCCCTCCCGCCCCGGCCCGCGCGACCCGTGCCGCCACGTCCACACCCTCACTTCCGACGGGTGGCCGCGGCGGCCAGACCGGAACCGAACAGAAGGAGCGCGGCCGTGGCGGCGAGCGGGGAGCCGCTGGGATGCGCGGGCCACATCCAGAAGTACGGCGATCCGCCCGGGCCGAGCCCGATCAGGCCGCACAGTACGGGGACGGCGGCCACGGTGACCGGCCCGTACCGCGGTTCCGCGCACCGCTGGACCAGCAGCCCCAGCCCCAGATACCCCAGGACGTTGCGGGCGACGGCGAAGCCCAGGGGGAAGTCGATGACCACGGCCTCCAGCAGGGCGATCGCCACCGTCGCGGCACCGGCGAGCGCCAGCGCCGCCGCCCGCAGACGCGGGACGTTCCGCACGGCGGTGACATCCGTCGTACGCGGTGTCCGGCTCATCGCGTACAGCAGTACGCAGACGGGCAGCACCGGCAGGACGAGGGGTACGGGAATGCTCCCGGTCGTCCCGCCGAACAGCGCGAGTGTGGGTATGGAGGAGGTGGCGAGCATCGGCGCGACCACCAGACACGCCACGAGCGTCACCACGCAGGCGACGGCGGCGTGGGCGCGCAGCCACCAGATCATGAACCGGCCCTCGCCGCGCGGGTGTACGAGGAGGGCGACAGCTCGGGCTTCTGCGAGCAGTCCAGTACGGAGCGCAGATTGCGCTGGAACCACGCCTTCTGCGCCTCGGCCGGCATCGCGCGTACCTTCTGGGCCAGTTGGGCGGCCTCGTCCGACCCGCTCGACGCGGCGGGTTCGACGCCCACGACCTGTGCGAGCCACGCGTCGAGGGCCGAGGCGGCTTCCGAGCCGGGGTAGGTCTCCCCGGGCTCAAGCGCGCAGGCGGGCGGCCCGGACGGGAGGAGGCTGGTGGCCGTCACGATCAGGACGGTCTCCCGGTCCGGGACCCGCCAACTGAACTCCACGCGTTCGACCGGGGTGAGGCCAGCCTTTCGGAGCTTGTCTCCGGCCTCTTTCGACCAGCGGACGAAATCGTCTTCGTGCTCGTACTGTTCGGGCCAGAGACAGACCTGCGGAGCGCTGCCGCTGCCGCTGCCGCTACAGCGCAGGAGCGACTGGTCGCGGTTGTGTTCCCCGTCCAGGCCGAGCGGGAACGCGACAGCGATCGACGCGGCGACTCCGGTGACCGCGACCGCCATGGGCAGCACGAGCCGTGCCTTCCCTTGCCGCGCCGCGATCAGGATCAGCGCCACCGTGATCACGGTGGCCGAGAACAGGGCGGTCGCGCCCAGGCTGCGCGGTGCCGGGACCTGGTCCAGGCGGCAGCATTCGCCGATGCCCTGGCCGTTGAGGTGGCGCAGCCAGGCGGGTTCGGCGAGGGCGGCAGGCCAGAAGCCCCAGAAGTAGCCGAGGATCAGCATCAGCGGCGGGCCCAGCAGCCGTGGGAGTACTCCTCCCAGCAGGAATCCGAGGGCGATGTGGGAGAGGACCACCGAGTACCCGACGGCGAGGACCGTCAGGTTCGGCCGGCCCGGGATGTCGAGGAGCGCGGCGTCCGAGAAGATCGCCAGGGAGATCAGCACGCCTGCCAGCCCCAGCAGCGCCATGGGGGCGAGCTGCTCGGCGGCGATCCGCAGCGGGCCCCGGGACGGTGCCCAGGTGCTGACGGCACCCCGTTTGAGCCGTGTCGCCTCCCAGGCCGCACCGGCGCCGCAGACGGCGCTGATGACACCGAGGAGCCCGGTGGACTGCGCGGTCACCGACTCCCAGTACTCAATCCCCCCGCCCGTGTTGCCGGTGCTGAAGAACAGCAGTCCGCCGATGAGCAGCAGCGCCGCCCAGACGGCGGACCCCGAGCGCAGAAGAGTCGCGAGACGCATCGCCGTTCACACCTCCCCTCGGACCAGGCCCCGGTACGCGGCCTCCGCCCGTCGCTCGGCCGCGACCTCCGGCGGGGCGAGCGAGAGGAAGTCGCCGATCGCACCCCGGAAAACCGGCGCGCCCCGGTCCAGGACCACCACCGCCTCGTACACATCCGCCAGATCCTCGGTCTGATGCGTGGAGACGATCACCTGCGCCGTCCCGGACAGCTCCCCCACGAGATCACGGAAGACACCACGCTGTACGGGGTCGAGTCCGGCCGTCGGCTCGTCCAGCAGGATCAGCTCCGCCCGGTGCACCAGCGCCTGGGCGATGCCCAGGCGGCGCAACTGCCCGCCCGACAGCTCATGACTGCGCCGGTCCGCCAGTTCACTCAGCCGGACCCGGTCCAGCGCCCGTACCGCCCGGTCCCACGCCCGGCGCTTCGACAGCCCCTTGAGCCAGCCCGCGTACGCCGCCTGCTCCCGCACGGTCAGCCCGGGCACCGGCTCGATCCGCTGCGGCAGCCAGCCGACCCGGCGTCTGTACTCACCTCTGTCGCGCGACCGCGCACTGTCCAGCGAACCCCAGCCGACCCGGCCGGTCTTGGGGGCGAGGGCCGAGGCCCCGAGGGACAGCAGCGTGGACTTGCCCGCGCCGTTCGGCCCGAGCAGCACCGTATGGCCGGTGGGTAACTCCAGGGTGAGCGAGTCCAGGACGGGGGTACGGGCGCGATAGCCGAAAGTGCAATCCGTATAGCGCAGCGACACAGGCGTTTCCCGGGGGTAGGGGGAGATGGACTGACTGCCACGGCACGGCAGCCACGGCACGGCACGGCGGCGCGGCGCGCGGACCTGGCACGTCGGTCCGGCGGTCCGTGATCCAAGCGGTCGGTGTCGAACGTCGACGGTATGTACGGACACCCCTGGGCCCGGTATCGGTTCCGCCGATACCCGTCTTACGGCGGAGGCGCTGCCATCTGCTCGTAAGCCGCCCAGATCAGCGGCGGGAAGGCGCTGCCCCGCTCGGAGTCGTCGCCGCCCACACCCTGCATGGGCAGAAGGTGGGGCACATCGGGCTTGGTGCGGAACATGGTGATCGAGGTGCTCAGTTCCTCGTTCATACCGATGAACCAGGCTGATTTCATACGGTCGTTCGGGCCCGTCTTGCCGGCCCAGGGCGGGAAGTAGTGCCTCAGGCCCTCCGGGTCCTTCGACGCTCCGACGGTGGTCCAGCCCACCTGGCGGAGCGCCGAGCCGACGATCGAGGCGGTCTCGGAGCTCATCGCGCGGTGCTTCTGGGGAAGTTCGAAGCCTTCCACCGCGACGCCGTCGCGCTCGACCTTGGTCACCGAGTAGGGCTCGGTGGCTTGGCCCTCGTTGATGAAGGTCGTATAGGCGCTGGCCAGCCGGACGGCGCTGGGGGTGGAGGTGCCGATCGAGAAGGTCGGCTCCAGCTTGGCCATGCTCTCCTCACGCAGTCCCGACGCGACCGCGATCTTCTTGACATTGTTCAGCCCGACCTTCTTGCCGGTCTCCACGAACGGTGTGTGGTCCGATTCGACCAGGGAGGCGTGGAGGCTCATGAGCATCGACGGCACCCCCTCCGAGCTGGGCGTCAGGGGGACCGGGCCGGTGCCCCCGCCGGAGCGCTCCCCCTCGGCGATGCCCTGCTCCAGGGCGGCCGCGTAGACGAAGGGTTTGAACGCCGAGGCCGCGGGGACGCCCGAGGTGTCCGCGTTGTTGCTGAAGTGCTCGATCGCGTCGGAGCCTCCGTAGACCGCGACGATCGCTCCGTCCTCGGGGCGCACCGAGGCCGCGCCGACCTGCACATGGCGGTCGTCCGCGCGCTTCTTCGGGTCCAGGTTCTCCCCGCTTACCTTCTCGACGGCCTTGGTCAGCGCGAACACCTTGGCCTTGTCGAAGGTGGTGTGGATGCGGTAGCCGCCGCCTGCGAGATCCTTGCCGGTGAGCCCGCTCCGGCCCCTGACGTACTTGTTGGCGAGGTCGACGAGATAGCCGATCTGCCCGGCCTGGCTGGTCGGCTTGACGGGCGGTTTCGGCTCGGGGAACTTCGTGTACTTCGCGCGTTCTTCCGCGCTCATCGCGCCCGTCTCGACCTGCCGGTCCAGCACCCAGCTCCAGCGGTCCTCGGCCCGCTCGTGATTGGCGGCGCTGAGTGAGGGGTCGAAGCTCTCCGCGCCCTTGAGCACGGTGGCCAGCAGGGCGGCCTGAGCGGGGTCCAGCTCCTTGGCGGGTATGCCGTAGTAGGCGTACGAGGCGGCCTGGATGCCGTAGGCGTCACGGCCGAACCACGAGGTGTTGAGATATCCCTCCAGGACCTCTGTCTTGGGCCGCTGGTTGCTGACCTTCAGGGAGAGGAAGAGTTCCTTGACCTTGCGCTGGACGGTCTGGTCCTGGCTGAGATAGGTGTTCTTCACATATTGCTGGGTGATCGTCGAACCGCCCTGGGTCTCCTTGCCCTTGACGATATTGACGGCCGCGCGGCCGATGCCCGTCACCGAGACGCCCGAGTCGCTGTAGAAGTCCGCGTTCTCCGCCGCGATGACGGCGCGCTGCACGGACCGGGGGACCTGGGAGAGCCTGACATCCTGCCGGTTCACATCACCCACGCTCACCATCCGGCTTCCGTCCGCCCAGTAGTAGACGGTGGCCTGCCTGCGCGCGGAGTCGTGCGGGTTCGGGATCTCCACCTGTATGTATATCGCCGTGAAAAGTCCCACGATGCTGCCGACGAAGAGCAGGAACAGCCCGGAGACCAGCTTCCAGGAGGGCATCCAGCGCCGCCAGCCCCGCCGGCCGCGTCTGGGATAGTCGATACGGAGCCGGCGGGCCGTCCGCACGGCCCTCCTCCGGTGGCTCCCCGCCCTGCCCGAAGAACGCCGCCCGTGCTTCGAGCCTTCCGTCCGTTCCGGGCCTCCGGTGGTGCGCTTCGCGCGCCTCCTGCGGTTCGTGCGGCGATTACGGGTCAGCCTCATGCGGTACGCGGACCTCTCCTCGATCACGAGCCGTCGCTTCGACGCGGTGATGGGCTCGGCCGGAATGATGTTCAGACTATGGCCGTGGTTGAGTCATTCACAAAATCTCCACAGGCGCTGAGGAGTTGATTCCGCTTACTCAAGTCGGACAGGAGACGGCATTCCCGGCAGACCGGCTACGCCTCCGCCTTCTCGTCCGTCCGGACCGGGGCGTCGGGCAGAAGCAGGGCGGTCAGCCAGAACAGGGCGGCGATCGTCAGCGAGCCGGAGGAGGACAGGGGGTGGATGGACCAGGCCCACCTTGCGGCGGCGGCCGCGATGTCGGCGGAGAGTCCGGTGAGCATGGGGAGGGCCGTCAGGGCCGCCGCCACGGGGACTCCGCAGTCGACCAGGTGGCGGAAGTCGGGTAGCCGCATCCGGGTGCCGACGAGCAGCGTGGCGGCGAGGGCCAGCACCAGGGAAACGGCCACCGCGCGCGGCAGGTTCCGGCTGCGGGCGAAGGCGAGGGCCGGGCTCACCGGGGCGGCCGGGGGACGGGACGGCAGTCGCCGACGGCATCGGCGGCGGCGGTGAGCCATCGGCCCTGGGCGGCGGGCGGCGCGGTGAGGACGCGTTCGAGGACTTCGCCGAATTGTTCGCCGTAGTAGTAGGTCGTGGGCGCCTTGGCGCGCGAGTGCGGCACGGCTTCCAGCAGAAAGACATCGGGGTAGCCGCCGGTCTCCGCCAGCACGGGAGGCAGGCACCCGTCCGTCCGCCGCGGAATCGCGGCGGCCGGCACCAGCGGGGTCCACACCCGTTCGGCGGCCTCCCTGACCGCGGGCGGACGGCCAAACCGGTCGCAGCCCTGGCGGTCTCTGGGGCAAGGGGGCATGGGCTTCGATATAGCCGACCCAGCGGTTCCCCTCCGTCTCCGCGAGGTACATCGGCCCTTCAAAGCCGGAGTGGTCCTCCTGGCGCAGGGGCATGATCTGGATCTCGACATCGCGGAGACGGCCCTTGGCCAGCAGGTCGTCCAGCAGGCCCCTGGTCGCCTCGGGTCCGCCCAAGCCGCGTTCCAGTAGCGCCTGCTCCTCGATCCCCGCCCACTGCTGGAACCATGACACCAGCCCCTTCTTCCGCGTCAGGCTTCGTGCCGCCGCCGCGAGGACCCGTGCCGCCGGAGGTCCGGGGGGTTACAAATGGAGCCGTCCGGCGGTGAGCACGGACAGGAGGTCGTCACGCTTCGTATAGCCGGGGTCCCACTGGCGCTTGACCTCCTGGGGCGTGGAGTCGAGCCTCGCCCGGCCTATCGTGTCGATGGCTGAGAAGGTGGCTGAGAACATCATTTCCCCCTAGCTCGGTTCTGCGTTAACAATTCACCCGTGGCGCTTTACGTAGCGGCCCGATCAGCCCTACTCGACGCCCATCTCGGTCCGAATCGACCGGATGCAGTCTGTTCAGTGGGCAGTTCGCCATGCCCGCACAGACACAGCGAAACCCTTGGCGATGCGGTGATGACGCCTGTCGCCGCGAGGGCGGTGGGCCACAGGGGCCGGACCGCGCGAATCGCCCTCCGAGCAGCCGGAGTTGGCCCCGCTGGATCGCCCCTTTAATCTCAGCTAATCTGGCACGGCCGCTGTTACAGAGTCAAGCCCAGGTCAATCGCAGAAGGGAGGCTGCCATGGCGGAAGACGGGTTCAACCTGCGCCTGAACAGGCTCTTCGAAACGATTCATCCACCAGGTCGTGGTCCGTACACGAACCAGGAAGTCGCCACGCTGCTCCGCGAACGCGGTGGCCCTTCCCTTTCCCATGTCTACTTGTGGCAGTTGCGGACCGGTCGGCGGGACAACCCCACGAGACGGCATCTGGAGGCGCTGGCGTCGTTCTTCGGCGTCCCCGTGACGTACTTCTTCGACGACGACGTCGCGGAGAAGGTCGGGGCCGAGCTGCGGTTCGTCCGGCAGCTGCGGGAGAGCGGTGTGCAGCGGGTGGCGACCCGGGTCGCCGGGCTGTCGCCCCAGAGCATGGAGGAGATCCTCGCCGCCATCGACCACATCCGGGAGAGAGAGGGCAGACCGGCTCTCGCCGACGACGAGAGCCCGGGCGAAGAACTGTGAGGAGCGGTGAGGAGCGGTGAGGAGGCGCTGTGAGACGGCGGGACCAGTTACAGCGCGACTGTCGTCGCTTCGTCCGTGACCTGGAGCTGCCGCCGAAAGAGAGCGTCCGGGATCTGATCCCCTTCGTCGAGGAGTTGTCGGGGTACCCGATCCGTCTCCTGCCCGCCCCCTCGGACGGCGGGCGGGAGGGGCTGTGCGGCATGTGGTTGAGGACCGCGGAAGGCATCGACTACATATTCGTCAACGAGGGAACCAGCCGGGCCCACCAGGACCACATCCTCGCGCACGAGATGGCGCACATCCTGCGCGACCACCAGGGAAGCCTGCCCCTGTCACCCCTGTCACCCCTCTCACCCCTGCCACCGCCCGCCACCCTGCCCGAGCGGAATCCGGTGGCCGACCGGCTCGTGACCGCCATCGACCCGGCGGTGGTGAAGATGATGCTGGGACGCACCAGCTACGAGTACCGGGACGAGCGGGAGGCCGAACTGATCGGCTCCTATCTCCAGCGCCATGTCCACGGCTCCGGCCGGAGCGCCGCAGGCCACGGCCGGGTGGCGGAGACCTTGCTCCGAGGGAAGAGGTAGCGCCCGTGCAGCAGTTGCTCCACCCCCTGTGTCTCGCCCTGGCCGTCGGCGGATTCCTCCTTCTGCTCTGCCCGCCGAGACATCTGCGGCGGGACCCCGCGCTGGCCGCGCTCGCCGGGGTCTACGGCTTCTCCGCCGTCTCCTTCCTCGTCTCCATGGAGCCGGTGTGGAGACTGCTGGACGAACTGACCGGCCGCCCCTCCACCGGCATCCTCGCCGCGTTCTGCTCCGTGGTGGCGCTGCTGGCCCTCCAGCCGGTCGTCCTCGCCCACTGGGCGCTGCCGCCGGACAGGGCCCGTAAACACACCCGGGTGTCCCTGGCCGCGGGCGCGCTCGTCGTCCTGGCGCTGACGGTGCTCTTCTTCCAGCTCGACCCCGCCGGCCGGACCACCCCGCAGGGCTTCACCGCCAACTACATCCACACCGGCGCCTATCAGGCGTATCTCGCCCTCTACGCCGTCGTCTACCTGATCGGCGAAACCGTCCTCGCCGTGGGCTGCTGGAAGGCCGCCCGCCGGACGGACCAGGTGTGGATCGCCCGCGGGCTGCGCGTCGTCGCGGCCGGCGCGGTGCTGACCTTCGGCTACAGCGCCGTCCGGCTCGCCGGGGTCGGGGCCGCGCTGTTCGACCTCACCCCGCCCCCGCCCGCGGCCGAGAGTTTCGCCTGGCTCTGCGCCGACGGCGGCACCACACTCGCCCTGACCGGGTTCTTCGTCCCGACCCTGGCCGTGCACGCCGTCCCGCAGGCACGGGCCTGGCGGCGCGCGCGCCGCGACCACCGGATCCTGACGCCGCTGTGGGACGCCCTGCACCAGGCCGTGCCCACCATCGCGCTCCAGCCCGCCCGCCCCGCCGCCCTCCCGCTCGTCCGGAACACCGGCTGGCATCTGTACCGCCGGGGTGTGGAGATCCGGGACGCCCAATGGGCGCTGCGGCACCGTCTGGAGGAGTCGGTACGTCACACCTCCGAGCAGCGCCATCGCGCGGCCGGTCTCGGCGGGGAGGAGCTGGTCGCCGCCGTCACCGCGGACCAGCTCCGCGCGGCGCTGACCGTCCACCGCCGCGACGGAACCCCCCGTACCCCGACCGAGTACGCCGACGCGGACAGCCGTGAGAGTCTGCGTACCCCGGACGACGATCTGCGCGCGCTGCTGCGCATCGCCGCCCACTTCCCCACCGCACCCGCCGAACAGGAGGCCGTTCGCTCATGAACCCGACCCACCTCTCCGCCGGCGAGCAACTGAGAGCCCTGGAGGCGGGCGAGATCTCCAGCCGGGAGCTGACCGCCGCGCATCTGGAACGCATCGCCGCGCACCCGGAGTACAACGCGGTGGTCACCCTCGACGGCGACAGAGCGCTGGCGGCGGCGGAGGCGGCGGACGAGCGGCGGGCGCGGGAACGCGGACGCGGACAGGAGCACGGACGGGAGCACGGACGGGACGGCGAGCGGGCGGGCGGGGCGCTGCTCGGGCTCCCGGTCACCGTCAAGGACTCGCTGGAGACCGAGGGACTGCGCACCGCCTGCGGATCGGCGGAGCTGGCCGACCATGTGCCCGGCCGGGACGCCGACGCCGTGGCGCGGCTGCGCGCGGCCGGCGCGATCGTCCTCGGCAAGACCAACACCCCGCCGATGTGCCAGGACATCCAGACCGGCAATCCGCTCTTCGGCACCACGCCCAATCCGCACGACCCGACCCGTACGGCGGGCGGCTCCTCGGGCGGCTCGGCCGCCGCGGTGGCCGCGTATCTGAGCCCGCTGGCCATCGGCAGCGACCTCGCCGGGTCGCTGCGGCTGCCGGGGCACTACTGCGGCGTCCACTCCCTCCGCACCAGCCAGGGCATCGTGCCGGCCCGGGGCCACATCCCCCGCCCGCCCGGCTGGCTCACGACCTCGGACATGCTGGTGCTCGGTCCCCTCGCCCGCAGCGCGGCCGATCTCGATCTCGCCCTCGACGTCCTCGCCGGTCCCTCCCCCGAGGACAGCCCCGCCTGGCGGCTGAATCTGCCCGCCCCCCGTCGGCGGCGGCTGCGCGAGTACCGCGTCGGCGTCTGGGCCGACGACCCGTACTGCCGGGTCGACGCCGAGACCCTGGCCCTGCTGGAGCGCGTCGCCAAGACCCTCCACGACCTCGGCTCCCCCGTCGACGACACCACCCGGCCCACCGACATGGCCTCCTCCGACCGTCTCTTCCAGTCCCTGATGTACGCCGGCTCCTCCGCGAGCGCCTCCCCCGAGGCCTTCGCCGCCGAGACCACCGCCGCCGCACATCTGACCCCCGACGACCGCTCCCCCGGGGCCGCCTTCCTCCGGGCCCGCACCATGCGCCACCGCGACTGGATGCTCGCCCACGAGGAACGCCGCAAGCTGCGCGAGCGATGGACCGGCTACTTCACCGACCTCGACGTCCTCATCACCCCCTCCGCCCCGACGGCCGCCGTCCCGGACCAGACCTTCCTCCCCCTCCCCGACCGCCACATCACCGTCGACGGCGAACGCCGCGGCTACTGGGACCAGACCACCTGGCTCAACCTCGTCGGCCCCGTCGGCCTCCCCGCCGCCACCCTCCCCATCGGCACCACCTCCGACGGCCTCCCCCTCAGCATCCAGATCATCGGCCCCCACCTCCACGACCGGACCGTCACCCACGTCGCCGCACTGCTGGACGCGGCCCTGAACTGACAGCCCGGCCGGGGAGCCGGGTACTCCTCGGCTCCCCGGCCGCTGCCCCGGGCCCGTCCCGGCTACGGCTACGGCTACGGCTACGGCTACGGCTGAGCTTCGCGCTGCGAAGATCGATGTCCCAAACCGCCCACCGGCCGGCCTCGTCTGCGCTATACCGATTCCGTGACCACGCCAAGAGATGTGGAAGAAGCGCTCGAAGAGCTGCGTGCGGTGCTGGACCGGAGTGTGCTGTGGCTGGACTCCGCGTCCTCCGCCCCCGAGACGCCGGAGGGGTGGGCGGAGGAGCTGGCGGAGGACATCGGCACGGTGAAGCGGTTGAGGACGCGAACCGCCTCGGCCCTGATCAATGTGGGGCTCTTCGGGGCCTTCTCGTCCGGGAAGAGTTTTCTGCTGAGTGGTTTGCAGGGCGGACTGGAACTGGTCGAGGTGCTCACCCCGGAGGGCGAGCCGGGGGACAAGTTCGTGGGGCTGCTGCCTTCCTCGCCCGTCCCGACCACCGCCTGTCCGGCGAGTGTGGTGCCGGTGGACGGATCAGTCGCCGTCGACGCCTCGGGGACCGGATTTCTGCGGGCGTCCTTCACCGATTCGAACGAGGGTGAGTGGGAGGACGTCGGGAACTCACCGGCGCCTTCGGTGATCGCCGCGTACGCCATGGAGGGGGCGGACATCACCGACCGGCTCAGGGCGCATCGCGGGCGGGATGTGGCGCAGCTGGAGATCCTGCTGGCCGGGGCCGTGCTGCCGGCGAAGCTCTACGATCTTCCCGGCTATGGCTCCCCGAATCCGATTCACGAGCAGATCGTCAGGCTGGCGATGGCCGAGTCGGACTGTTTCATATACGTCTCGCACGCGGGCCGTACGCTCTCGGAGCAGGATCTGACGCTGATCCGGGTGCTCTACGACCATTACAAGCTGTCCGGGAAGCGGGTGGTGTGGGTCGTCACCGCCATCGACGCTGCGTCGAATCTCGACCTTCGGAATGTTCCGGAGTGGAAGGCGACGGTAGCCCGCAACAACACCTATCTCAGGGAGAATTTCGCGCTGCCGGACGGGCAGCCGGATCTGGGTTTCATCGGGAGGGGATTCATTCCGGTGTCCCCGGCGCTTGAAGCGCGCGCGGCGAAGCTCAGTCTGGAGGGGGCGGAGACGGCGGCGCGGCGGCAGCGCGCGGAGAGCCGGATGGACACCTTGCGGCAGGAGATCGAGGGTCTGATCAGCACGGGGACCGGTACCCGGCACATCTCGGCCGTGGCGATCGAGGCGGAGGCCCTGTTGAGCCCTCGGCACCAGTTGCTGGAGGAGCGGCTGCGGACCGAGCGCCTTCAGCTCGATGAGCTCAGGAAACTGCTGAAGAGCCAGCAGCGTCAGCTGGAGCTGCTGGACACGGCCCTGCCACGGGTGCGGGAGGATCTTGAGCGGAAGCTTCAGAATCGCATCGGGCGGACGGTCCGGCCGTTCAACCGGCTCGCGGGGCATCTGCACGACTCGCTGGACACGGCGATCAGGGAGACCGATCTCAACAAGCCGGTCAGGGCGAACCAGATCCAGGTCTCGAAGGCTCAGCTGCTGCACAGCTGGCTGGAGTCCCCGGCCGGTCCCGCGACGATATGGATCGAGCAGTTCAACGCCTTCAAGCAGGATGTGGCCCAGGCGGTGGACCAGACCTTCGGGGACAAGGAACTCGCGGGGCGGCTGCCGGAGTTCACCTTCGATGTGAACTCCCTCTCGGTGCCCCAGCACTCGCGGCGGTCGACCACCCGGCACGATGTGGTCGCGCGGGCGGCGGCGCTGGTCGGCATCATCACTCCGGTGGCGGCGAGCGGCGGCTGGCTGTACGGCCTGGCGGCGGCGGGCACCCTGTTCCCGCCCGCCGGTTTCGTCGCGGGGGTGGCCGCCCTGGTCTTTCTCGGTATGCAGCGGCGCAGGGGCAGGGCCAGCGCGCTGGAAGTCCTCCAGGAGGAGTGGGTCAGCGGGATCGACTCCGAGGCGGCGGCGATCCAGGAGCAGTTCACCCTGACGGCCAGTGTGCAGGGAACCGATGTCATCGATCATCTGACGGACAATCTGGCGCAGTACCGGGAGCAGCTCGAACAGTCGCGTGATCTCGTCCGGGAGCGGATCGCGAATCCGGAGAACCAGTTCCGGCAGGGGATCATCGACCGGCTTGAGCCGCTCTGCGCCGAGGGCCGGGGGCTCATGGAGGCGGTTCGGCGGCTGAGGGCGTCCTGACGCCCTCGCGGAGTCTCAGCCCGCTGCCCGCGTCCGCGGGCAGCGCCACCGCCGCGATGTACGGGTCGGGCAGGGCGAGGTCGTGGACGTGCCAGGAGGTCGGGGGGCCCTGGACGGTGGTGGTGAGGTGGGCCGGGGAGGGGGTGGCGGGGTGGGAGTCGAGGGCGGAGAGGTCGGTGGCGATGCCGATGCCGACGGCTTTGAGGGTGGCTTCCTTGCGGGTCCAGCAGGTGAGGAAGGCGCGGTCGTAATGGGCCGGGTCGGGGGCGTGGGAGAGGTGGGCGCGTTCTGAGGGGGTGAGGACGCGGGCGGCGAGGTCGGGGGAGCGCAGGGGGCGCTGTTTTTCGACGTCCACGCCGATCTCGTGGGGGGCGACGGCGAGCATGACGCAGCCGGTGGTGTGGGAGATGCTGATCCAGAGGGAGTTGTCCGGGTGGGTGACCCGGGGCGGCCCGTGGTCGGGGTCGCCGCACTCGGGGCAGGGGCGGCGGCCGAAGGCCAGGCTCGCGGGGGATGCGCCGAGGAGATGGCCGAGGGTGTGGCGTACGGCGGAGCGGTAGGCGATGTACTCCGCGGCGCGGTGCGGCGGGAGCCGGGCGGCGGTGGCGTGCTCGGCGGGGCCGAGGACCGAGGGATCGGCGGGGCGGTCGGGGCCGTCGGGGCCCGAGGTGAGCCACCACCAGATGTCCACGGTGGCGGGCATCTCGGGCATCGCGGATGATTCTACTGTCGTGATCATGCCATCCACTTCCATTGCCGCCCGCAAAGGGCCGTGAGGGCGCGCGGCAAGCCTAGCCATGACGGTTGAGCGGGTGAAGCGTGTGGCACCTGCCTGCCAATGGGGCGGGACGAGACGGGACAGGACATCACGAGGTGTCACGGCGCGCCGAGTTGACACTCGATCCCATGACCATGAGTGACGATCGGGCCGTGCGCGGGCGATGCCACCGCGAGCCGGCGGCAGTTTCCTGCGAAATATTCACGCCTGGTGGCGCGGGCCCATAAATTGAGGGTTGCCCTGTGTCCGGGTGGCAGGTGTCACCTCACCCCGCCGCCGCGACCGTCGCGAAATGCTTCACTCCGCTTTGCAGCGAGAGCACACAAGCCTCAAAGTATACATTTCAGGCAGCACAAAGACGATATCGCACTTATGGAAATACCTTTACCCGGCGGATCCGGATAGGCAATAGCGGGCCCCTTGTTGACACTTCGCCAAACAATCCTCATTGACCCTGGTCAGCATGAGGAGTTAGCCTCCATACGACGTTCAAACGTTCGAAACAACGGGCGGGGGACAGTGGTTAATCGGGAGTCCAAGTCGCTGCCGGGGCCTCCGGAAAGGAACCCGGTCGACGATGAAGTCAGCCGGGCTTTATTACGGTTGCAAGAGCTGATGAAGTCCACCCAGGGCGACGGCGAGGAAGTCTCGGGGGCCGTTCGCGTCCTGGATTCCGGGGAGAGCGCGGTCGATGTCTCCGGCCAGCTGATCGACTCGGCCCGGTCCGATGTGGGGATCATCGTCCAGGCCGCCGGCTCCGAGGTGGAGGCCATCGCGCTGGAGCTGCTGAGCCGTTCGGGACATCAGGCGCGGATGCGGCTGCTGTGCGCCGCGCACGTGGTGCACTCAAGGGCGTTCCGGGCGGCCCTCGCCGACTCGGCCCTCTCGCAGACGATCCGGGTGGCCGACGCCTGTCTGAGCGAGACCGTGGTGGTCGACTCCCGCGCGGCCGTGCTCTGGACGGACCGCCCGGGCGGCGGGCGGCAGGCGTCGCTCATCTCGGACGCGGCCTCCGCCGGGGCGCTCTCCTCGCTGTTCGCCACGGGGTGGCTGAGCGCCGCGCCCGCGAAGCCCGGGGCGGAGGCCGGCCGGGCGCGCAGCGAGACGGGCCGGCGGATCCTGGAGTCCCTCCGTGACGGCCGCACCGATGAAGCGGCGGCCCGGGAGCTGGCCATCCCGCTGCGGACGTACCGGCGCTATGTCGCCGAGATCATGCGGGAGATCGACGCGAGTTCCCGCTTTCAGGCCGGGGCGCGGGCCGTGCAGCTGGGCCTGTTGCCTCAGGAGAGTGACGGAGCGAATCGCGGGACCACGAATGCGTAGGTCCAATCCGGCCGCACCGCCGGCCGGCGCGAGTGACTTGGGGGAAGAACCGTGGGGGAAGATTTCGATGCGGCACTTGGGGAAGTTCGCGATCTCATCGACACGGCCGTGTCCAAATACCGGGAATGGGCTCGGCGCAGCAGATTGGTGGTGCCCGTCGGCCCCGGTGCGGATGTGGTGAGACAGGCGATCGGACAGCTGATCAACAGCGCCCGGCACACCATCGACGTGGTGATCGCCTCCGAGATGGAGGAGACGGTACGGCTGCTGGCCGCGCTCCGGAATCTGCTCGACACGGAGGGCAGCGCGGTGCGCGCCCGGGTGGTGTGCACCCACGCGGCGCTCGAACAGGGCGCGTTCCGTGAATTCCTGGGCCAGGACGACAGGCTCCAGATCCGGGTGGCCCGGGTGCCCTATCTGGAGACGATCATCGTGGACGGGGAGGTCGTGCTGGTGCGCACCGAGCCCGGCTGGCACGCCTCGCTGGTGCACGCGCGGCCCGTTCTGGAGGCACTCCAGGGGCTGTTCCTGAGCGCCTGGCGGCACGGCACGGTGCCGCGCGACCGGATCGACCTCGGCAGCGCGGACCGTCCGGACCTGGCCGCGGCCATCCTGGAGCGGCTGAACGCGGGCGGCACCGACGAGGCCGCGGCGCGCGAGCTGGGCGTCTCGGTGCGGACCTACCGCCGCTATGTCGCGGGGATCCTGGACGTCCTGGGGACCAAGTCCCGTTTCCAGGCGGGCGTCCTCGCGGCCGAGGCCGGGCTGCTCCAGCCCTCGCACCGCAAGGCGGCGGCGACCGAGCCCCGGCTGTCGCCCTCCTCGTCCCACCGCCCGGCGCACTCCGACGCGGCGGTGCTCCAGCTGACGCACGGCGGTACGAAAGGGGCGGTCCGCCGGCCCCTGACCGGGGGCGCGCGCGGAGGGCTCACCCGGCTGACCCCCGGCGCCGCCTCCTGCCAGTGAGAACGACCCGCCTCTGAGCGCCGGGAGCACCAGGCCGCCCGAAGGGATTCAGGTTCCCGTCGGGCGGCCTTCCGCATGCCCGGAGCGGAGACGCCCGGAGCAGGGGCGCCGGGAGCAGGGACGCCCGGGGCGGAGCACCGGTAACGGAAGGGGGCCGCAGCGGTTCCCCATGGTCGAACACCTCCGGCGGCCGGAAAGTGTCAGCACCGGCCGCCCATCGGGCCCGCACCCCCCGCCTCTGGCAGCAAACGGTCACGGCCTTGAGCCTCTTTCCCCCGTCTGAATAGCATCGGAATCGTTCATTGAATTCCGACAAGGAAGCGGGAAACGACATGTCGTCGACCATCACGGAACGCCGCGAGACCATCAAGGAAATCGTCTGCGACATTCTGGAGATCGAGCCCTCCGACGTCACGGCGACGAGCCTTTTCAAGGAGGACCACGACGCGGACTCGCTGCGCGCCATCGAAATCCTCGCCTCCCTCGAAAAGACCTACAACGTCGTCATCAACCAGAGCGAACTGGGCCGCATGGTGAATCTGGACGGCGTGTACGAGGTCGTCGCGGAAGCCGCCGACTGGAAGTAGGCCGGACGGCGCGAGCGCCACGGACACGCAACCTCAGGAATGGCCGGTTCGCCGGCCTGCCAGATAACGGGATGAACATGTCTGACATACCGGCGAACAGAGTTGTCATCACAGGTCTCGGCGCGGTCTCCAGCATCGGCCTGGGAGCCACCGAATTCCTCTCCGGTCTGCGATCCGGACAGAGCGCCGCGAAGCCGATCACCTCGTTCGACACCACCGGCTACGAGCACTCCAACGCCTGCGAGATCGAGGGCTTCGACGCCCGGCAGTGGATCAAGAACCTGGAAGTCGAGACCCTCGGCCGCGCCAGTCAGTTCTCGGTGACCGCGGCGCGCATGGCGGTCGAGGACGCGGCGCTCTCGGAGGCCGAACTGCGCTCCGCGCGCTGTCTGATCTCCATCGGCACCACCGACGGGGAGTCCCGCGATCTCGACCAGCTCGTCGAGACCGAGGTGCGCCACGGCCCCGAGCGGATGGACCCCGTGGTCACCGCGCGGGTGCCGGCCGGGCGGCTGTCGGCGGCCATCGCGCACGAGTTCGGCATGACCCAGGTCGAGGCGGTCACCCTGCCCACCGCCTGCGCGGCGGGCAACTACGCCATCGGCTACGGCTATGACGCGGTGCGCACCGGCGAGATCGACTACGCCCTCGTCGGCGGGGCCGACGCGCTCTGCCGGAAGACCTTCACCGGCTTCTACCGCCTCGGCACCATCGCGCCGGAGATGTGCCAGCCCTTCGACATCGACCGCAAGGGGATCCTCACCGGCGAGGGGGCCGGTGTACTCCTCCTGGAGAGCCTGGAGTCCGCCCTCGCCCGGGGCGCGACCATCCACGCCGAGGTGCTCGGATACGGCCTCAACTGCGACGCGCACCACCCCGTCGCGCCCAACCAGGACAGCATCGCGCAGTGCATGAAGCTGGCGCTCGACAGCGCCGGCGTCACCCCGGAGGACGTGGACTTCATCTCCGCCCACGGCACCGGCACCAAGGCCAACGATGTGACCGAGGCCCGGGCGATCCGGCAGGTCTTCGGGGACCGCACCCCGAAGACGATCTCCATCAAGTCGATGCTCGGGCACAGCATGGGGGCCGCCAGCGCCCTCGCCTCGATCGGCTGCGCCCTCGCCCTCACCGAGGGCTTCATCCCGCCGACCATCAACCATGTCGAGACCGACCCCGAGTGCAATGTGGACTGCGTGCCCAACCACGCGGTCCAGGCGGATCTGCGGGTCGTCCAGAACAACGGGCTGGCCTTCGGCGGCAACAACTCGGTCGTGATCTTCGGCAAGTACCAGGCGGAGCAGGCAGAGCGGGCAGAGCAGGCGGAACGGGTATGAGCACACACTCCCCCGCCGAGGACCGGCCGGAGCTGGTCTTCACCGGCATCGGCGCGGTCGCCAGCGTCGGCGGCTCGGCCGACGAGATCTTCAGCGCCCTGTGCGCGGGCCGCAGCGGACTGGCCGAGCTGCGCTCCTTCGACCGCGACCGCTACCGGGTCCGGCACGCCTACGAGATCGACGACCGCCCGCCGTCCGGCGAGGACGAGCCGGGCCGGGCGACCCGCTGGCTGCTCGCGGCGATCGAGGAGGCCGTCCGGGACGCGGGGCTCGGCGAGGAGCTGGCCGAGGTGCCGATCCTCATCGGCACCGGGCTGCGCGAACTCCGCTCGGCCGAACTGGGCTGGCGCGACGGCGCGGACTTCGACGCCGGGCGCCTGCACTTCGGCACCGCGCTGCGCGAGCGCTTCGGAGCGGTGCGCACACACACCTTCTCCAACGCCTGCTCCGCCTCCCTGTACGCGCTCGCCATGGGCAGTGATCTGCTGCTCTCCGGCGAGACGGACACCGTTGTCGTGGCGGGCGTCGACACGCTCACCGAGAGCATGTACGGGTTGCTGGACCGCGTCCACATGGAACCGCCGGAGCAGCTGCGCCCGTTCGACCGGGACCGCCGGGGTGTGCTGATGGGCGAGGGCGCGGCGGCCGTCGTCCTGCGCCGTGCGGACGCCGCCACCGATTCCGGCACCGGCACCGGCAGCGCCGCCCCCGTACGCGGCAGGCTCCGCTCGGTCGCGGTGAACTGCGACGCGTACCACGTGACCGCGCCCGACCCGGGCGGCATCGCGGAGGCGGTGCGCGCCGCGCACCGGGAGGCCGGGGTCAAGCCCGAGGACATCGACCTGGTGATGCTCCACGGCACCGGCACCCTGCTCAACGACGAGGCCGAGGCCACGGCGGTGGGAGAGGTCTTCGGACCGCATGTCTCCCGCCCCCTGATGACGGCGGTCAAATCGATGACCGGTCACACCTCGGGCGGCTCCGGGCTGCTCAGTCTGATCGTGGCGCTCCAGGCGCTGGAGGGCGGGCGCGTCCCGCCGGTGGTGGGGCTGCGGCAGCCGGTGCCGGAGGCCGAGAAGTTCCGGCTGGTCAGAGACGAACAGCAGCTCGCCGAGCCGGCCCTGGCCCAGGTGGACGCGTTCGGGTTCGGCGGCGTCAACGCGGTCGCCGTGGTGGAGAGGGCAGCACTGTGAGCGGTACGAGCACCACCGGCACCACTGGCACCACCGGCATTCTGATCACCGGGATCGGCACGGCGCTGCCCGGCGTCGAAGGCCCCTCCGACCTGCTTCGGGCGGCCGGTCTGCCCCGGGACCCGGCGGCCCCCGCCGTCGATCCCGCCGCCCTCATCGGCAAGCGCGGACTGCGGTACAAGGACCGCGCCTCCCAGCTCGCCCTGTGCGCCGCCCGGGCCGCGCTGCTGGACGCCGGGCTGCTGGACGGCGAGGCGGCGGCGGACGGCGCGCTCACCGTCCCCGGGACCTCCGTCGCCGTGGTGGTCAGCTCCAACCTCGGCAATCTCGACACGGTCTGCGAGGTCGCCGACGGCATCAGGGCGGAAGGCGTCACCGGCATCAGCCCCATGGGCCTGCCGAACGCCTCCAGCAATGTCATCGCCTCGTCCGTCGCCATCCGGCACGGACTGCGCGGCCCCAATCTGATGGTCTGCAACGGGGCCACCTCCGGTGTGGACGCCGTGCACTGGGGAGCCGCCATGCTCCGGGCCGGCCGCGCCCAGCGGGCCCTGGTCATCGGGGTGGAGACCCACAACCGCCAGGTGGAGTGGCTGCTCGGCCGCCCCGCCGGAGAACTCCTCGACGGGGCCGTCGCCCTGCTGCTGGAGCGGGCCCCGGCCGCCGCCGGGCGCGGGGCCGCCGGGATCGCGGCGCTGGGACCGTACGCCCGGGAGGCCGGGGTCGAGGAGTGCGTACGACGGCTGCTGACCGCCTCGGGTGGACGGCCGGGCTCGTGGTACGTCCCCGAGGGCCACCGCGACGCGTCCCCGGCGGCGCTGTCCGGGGTGGCGCGCACCGATCTCACCGAGCGGTTCGGCAGCGCGTCCGGGGCGCTCGGCGTGCTCCAGTGCGCCACGGCGGCCCGCGGGCTGGCGCTCCCCCCGGCGGGAGAGCCGGGCACGGCCCTGGTGACCTCGGGCACCGACCGCGACGACGCCTCCGCCGGGATGGTGCTCCTGGCCGTGGAGGCGTCCGCGTGATGCCGTCGTCCGCTCCCCCGGTCTCCGTGCGCAGAAGAGGTACGGCGGCACCCGGCCGGCCCCGGGTGCTGCTGCTGCACGGCCTCGCCAGCGGCGGCAATGTCTGGGACGCGTATCTGGAGCGGACGGACAGCACGGACGACACGAACAGCACCGACGGCGCGGACAGCGCGGAGCAGGAGAGCTGGATCGCCGAACTCCCCTGGCGGGGAACGGAGTCGACCGGCTGGACCGATCGCTCCCCCGCCCACTGGGCGCGGCGGGCGCTGGAGCTGGTGCCCGGCGGCGCGGATGTGGTGATCGCCCACTCCTTCGGCGCGAACGCCCTGCTCTCGCTGCTCGCCGACGGCTCCGGCCCGCCCCCGGGCGTACGGATGCCGAGCGCCGTGGTGCTGGTCTCGCCGTTCTACCGGGCGCGGGCCGAAGAGTTCGGCTGGGACTCGATCGCGTACTACCTCAATGACTTCGACCGCATCCTCGCCGACGGTCTGCGGGTCCGCTCCGGCGGCCGGCTCTCCGACGAGCTGCGCCACGACATGGCGCTCAAGGTCCGCGACCGGATCGGCCCGTACGGCTGGATGAGTTTCTTCGACACCTATCTCCACACCCCCCGGCTGCGCTGCGACCGGCTGACCGTGCCGGTCCTGATCGTCGGCGGGGAGCGGGACTTCGCGGCCTTCCCCGGCGACAGCCGCGCCCTGGGCGCGGCGCTGCCGAGCGCGACCGTACGCATCCTTCCCGGGGCCGGCCATTTCGCGATGGACGAGCGGGCGGCCGAGTTCGCCGCCCTCACCCGGGACTTCATCAGCACCGCCGTCGGGCCCCTTCCGGCCCCGGACGGCGACCGCACCGACCCACACCGACCGACGAAAAGGGAGCACCACCGATGACCCTGGCGACCGGTACGGGCCTCAAGGCCCTCCTGGAGACCGAGACCACCGTTCATGTACGTCCCCGTTACGAGGGGTCGAACATCAATACGTGGATCGGCTTCAAGCACGTCAACTACATGGTCGAGGAAGCGGTCCTGGAGCACTTCCGCTCCGCCGGGCTGCCCTCCCGGGAGCTGTTCGAGGAGCTGGGCCTCGGTCTCGACCTGGTCGATCTCGACACCCGCATCCTGCACGCCTTCCACCAGGACGATGTGGCCCGCGCGACCGTCCGCCCGGTCACCGAGGGCGGCGACACCCTGATCGGGCTCGCCGTCACCCTCTTCGTCGAGCGGGACGGCAAGGAGGTCAAGGCGGTCACCTCCAAGGTGCGGGTCTCCCTGCGGATCGACAGCTACCTCCCCGCCGAGGGGATCCCGGCGGAGCTGGAGCGGTTCGCCGTACCCCGGATCAGCGATTCGGCCGGGCGGAGCGAGCACGACGGCCGCGAGGTCTCGGCGCTGCCCGCCGCCCCGCTCTCCGACGGGCGCGGCACCACCGGCGACGACCCGGTGCTGGAGCTGCTGACCTCGGGCGCGAACGCCTTCGGCTGGAAGTGGCGGATCCCCTACCCGTACTGCCACTTCAACGAGCGCCTCCAGCTCTCCGGCTATCTGCGCCAGGTGGAGGAGGTCGTGGACCTCTTCCTCGCCGACCGGGGCATCTCCATCAAGACGCTGCTGGACGACCGCCGGTGGATCCCGGTGGTCCCGCACTCCCGGGTGCGGCTGCTCGACGAGGCGCTGATGGAGGAGGACCTGTACACGGTCTTCACCGTGGAGGAGGTCTTCAAGGACTTCACCTACACCGCGCGCACCGACTTCTACGTGGTGCGGGACGGCCGTCTCGTCCAGACCGCCACCGGCCGGATCACCCACGGCTACGCGGTGTTCGAGAACCGCCGCGACTGGAGCCTGGTCAGCTTCGACGAGCGGGTGCTGAACGCGCTGGGCGGCACGTCCTAGCCAGCCCCCGGCCGGCCGCCGAGCCGGGGCCCGGCCGGGCCCCGCACCCCCTCATCCCCTGCGCACCGGAGACGATCGATGCAAGAAGTGCTGATCACTGGAGTGGGCGCGATCTCGCACCTGGGCCATGGCGCGGACGCGTTCTGGCACGGACTGCTGCGTGCCGAGAGCAGCCCCGGCGAGGTCGCCGATCCCCACGCCCGTATGTCCGTCCCGCTGATGTACTCCGTACCGGAACAGCCGCTCCCGGAGATCTCGTCCGACGGGGACTTCGACGGGGGCGGGGTCCCGCCGGGGCTCGCCTCCCGGTACGCGATCGAGGGCGCCCGGCAGGCGCTCGCGGACGCCGGTCTCGGCGAGGTGCCCGCCGAGCGTACGGCGGTGGTCATCGGGACCGGGATGGGCGACTCCGGGCTGCATGAGCGGTGGCGCACGGACGGCCGCCCCGACGCGGACGGCGAGTGGGCCCCGGTCTTCTCGGTGGCCTCGGCGCTGGGCGCGTGGCTGGGGGCCGAGGGGCCGGTGAGCAGCATCAGCAACGCCTGTGCGGCGAGCGGGTTCGGGCTGTCGGCGGCGGCGGACCTGATCCGTACGGGGGTCGCGGACGTCGTGGTCGCGGGCGGCGCGGAGGCGTACTCCCGGGTGGCGCTGGCCTGCTTCAACCGGCTGGGGGCGATCGACCCGGAGCGGTGCCGTCCGTTCGACGCCCGGCGCGCGGGGACGGTGTTCGGCGAGGGCGCGGGGATCATGATCCTGGAGTCGGCCGAGCACGCCCGGGCCCGTAGCGCTCCGCGTGTCTACGCCGAGCTGGCGGGCGAGGGGTGGAGCTGCGACGCCCACCACGCGACCGCGCCGGAGCCCGCCGGGACGCAGATCGTCCGGGCCATGCGGGCGGCGCTGGAGCAGGCCGGCGCGAGCGCCGAGGAGGTCGGGTGCGTGGTGCCGCACGGCACCGGCACCGAGCTGAACGACGTGGTCGAGAGCGGGGCGCTGCACACGGTGCTCGGCGAGCGGGCCGCGCGGACCCCGCTCTACAGCCTGAAAGCCCTGGTGGGACACACCGGCGGGGCCGCGGCGGCGCTGGGCACGGTGGCCGCGGCGCTGATGCTGCACCACCGGAAGGTGCCGCCGAACCGTCCGGTCGCGGAGCTGGATCCCCAGTGCCGGGTGCGGCTCCCGGAGTCCGAAGTCCCGCTGGAGGGCCGCTTCGCCCTCGTCAACGCCTACGCGTTCGGCGGCAACAACGTATCGCTCGTTCTGAAGGAGGCCCGCGCATGACCGCCCGCCCGTACGACAGCGGTGAACTGGTGGTCTCGGGCATCGGGGTGGTGACCCCCTGGACCGACCAGCCGGAGAAGGCGGCCCTCGCGGACCGGCCGGCGGTGCCGGGCCAGTGGTTCGACCACCGCACCCGGCTGGGGCCGCGCGGCTACAAGTATCTGCCGCCCGCCTCGCAGTTCTTCCTCGCGGCGGCGAAGTACGCGCTGGCCGACTCCGACGACGACCCGGCCCGGCACGCGGCCGAGCGGCGCGGGGCGGCGGTGGGCACCAACAGCTCGGCGGTGGCCCTGCACGACTCCATGGACCGGACGGTGTTGGAGGAGAGCGCCGCCGCGCTGAGCCCCGCGTCGGCCCCGTACTTCTCGATCAATCTGTTCGGCAGCCGACTGGCCACCGAGCACGGGCTGAAGGGGTTCAATCTCACCCTCACCACCCCCCGGGTCGCGGGGCTCGAATCGCTGGAGACCGGGGCTCGCGCGGTGGCCGCCGGGCGGGCGTCCTGGCTGCTCGCGGGGGCGACGGAGGAGGCGCTGCCGGAGGGGCTGCCCGGCCATGAGCGCTCCGAGCGCGGTGCGGCGGCCCTGGTGCTGGAGCCCGCCGGAGCGGTGCGGGCGCGCGGGGGGCGGGTGTACGGCGGCTGCCGGGTCAGCAGCCACTTCCTCGCGCCCGCCGTCGCGGCGTCCGCCGAGGGGCCCGAGCGGGCCCGGCGGCTGATCGCGCGGGGCGTGGCGGGGGCGGGCTTCGACGGCACCGGCACCGGTTCCGGCTCCGGTGCGGCGGGCGTGCTCCGGGTGATCGCCGTGGTCGACGAGTCGGCGGTCGGTCGGGCGGTGGCGAGCGCCGCCGGTCCCGGTGCCACCCTCGTGGCGGCGGGCGCGGGCGCGCTGGAACCGCTCCTCCAGGTCGCGGGAGCGCTGGCGGAGCTGACCGCCCCCGTGCTGGTGGTGGCCACCGCCCCCGGTGGAAACCTCTCCCTCGCCCTGCTCACCCCGCCCGCGGGCCAAGACGGCCGCTGACCGGCGCGCCATCACTGTCCATCGGATACGAAGCGAGACTTGCCATGACCACCACACCACTCAAGGACACCTGGGCCCTGATCCTCGGGTCCTCCAGCGGCATCGGGCTGGCGAACGCCCGGGCGCTGGCCCGGGAGGGCGTCCATGTCCTCGGGGTGCACTTCGACACCGCCGAGGGACAGGAGAAGGCCGAGGCCGCCGTCGAGGAGCTGCGCTCCGCCGGGGTGCGGGCGCACTTCTTCAACGCCAACGCCGCCAGCCCGAACACCCGCGCCGAACTGGTGCCGAAGTTCGCCGAGCTGACCGGCGGCGAGCCGCTGCGCGTGCTGCTGCACTCGCTCGCCTTCGGCACGCTGCTGCCGTACCTCCCGGTGGACGGCGGGCCTGCCATCACCTCGCGCCAGATGAACATGACGCTCGATGTGATGGCCCACTCGCTCGTCTACTGGGCGCAGTCCCTCACCGAGGCCGGTCTCCTCGGCCGGGGCTCCAAGGTCTTCGCGATGACGAGCGCGGGCGATCAGAAGGTCACCGCCGCCTACGGCGCGGTCTCCGCCGCCAAGTGCGCGCTCGAATCGCATGTGCGGCAGCTCGCGCTGGAGCTGGCCCCGCGCGGTGTCGCCGTCAACTCGCTCCGGGCGGGGGTGACGGTGACCCCCTCGCTGGAGCGGATCCCCGGCCACCGCGAGCTGATCGAACTGGCGGACCGCAGCAATCCGCACGGCCGGCTGACCCTTCCGGAGGATGTCGCCGAGGCCGTCGTCACCCTGGCCCGCTCCGACTCGTCGTGGATCACCGGCAATGTCATCGGGGTCGACGGCGGCGAGGCGCTGACCTCGTGACGGGTACGGGTACGGGTACGGGAGCGAGTACGGGTACGGGTACGAAGGCGGGGAGGCCCGCCGCCGGGAGCCGGGCCGAGCGGGTGCTGCGCACGGCGCTGCGCACGGCGGTGGGTACGCTCGCCACGGTCGGCGCCGGGGCGTCGCTGGCCGCCCGCCACGCGTTCGAGCTGTACCACCCGCAGGCCGCGCCCCCGGGCCGCACCCCCGCCGAGAAGGGGCTGCCGGTGCGCGATCTGCGGATCACCACCACCCGCGACCGGGTGACGCTCAAAGCGTGGGCGGTGCCCGCCGACGGCCCGCACACGGTGGTGCTCTGCCACGGCATGGGCCGTACCCGCTCCATGGTGCTGGGCCACATCAAGCTGCTGCACGAGGCCGGTCACCATGTCGTCGCCTACGACATGCGCAACCACGGCGAGAGCGGACGCGAGCGGAAGTACGGGAGCATGTCCGACCGCTACACCGGCGATCTCGCGGATGTGATCGCGGCGGTGCGCGCGGACCCGGAGCTGAACCGGGGCGAGCTGGCCGTGATCAGCTTCTCCTTCTCCACCTGGGTCGCGCTGCATGTCCTGGACCGGCTCCCGGTCCCGCTCGCGGCGGTGATCTGCGACAGCGGCCCGATGGACGACACCGCGGGCGGGCTGCGGCACTTCGCGCGGCTGCGCCGCTCCACCCTGCCCGAGCGGCTGCGGGAGGGGGTGGGCTTCGCGGTCTACCGCGATCTCTTCGCCCGGATCTGTCTGCACATGCTCGCCGTGCGGAACTGGCCGCCGAGGCTGGACGGCGTACCCACCCGGCTGATGTTCATCGCGGGCGGCGAGGACCCCGTCGTCCCCGCCGAACAGGTCCTCGCGGTGGCCGCCCGCTACCCGCGCGCGGAGCGCTGGACGGCCCCGAACGCACTGCATATGAACGCGGTCCGCTTTGACGCGGAGGAGTACCGCACCCGGGTGCTCGGCTTTCTGGCGGAGGCCTTCGACGCCGCCGCTGACGCCGGGAACACGAAGGAGGCATCGGGCCATGGCTGAGTATCTGCTCGTCGAGTCCCAGGGCCGGTACGCCGGCCCCGGCTCGCGGGACTTCCTCGGCGACGCCGAACGGCTGGCCGCGTCCGGTCACACCGTGACCGTGCTGCTGATCGAGAACGGGGTGACCGACGGCGTCGGAACAGGCGCCGGAACAGGCGCCGGAACCGGCTCGGACGCCGTCGAACGGCTGCTGGAGGCGGGTGTACGGGTCTGGGCGGACGGCTTCTCGCTGGAGCAGCGGGCCCTGGCGGCGCTGCTGCGGCCCGGGGTCCGGCGGGTGGGGATGGACGAGGTGGCGGAGCAGCTGCTGAGGCCCGCCGTACAGGGAGTGTGGCACTGATGGGCGGCGGAACGGGCAGGGAACTGCCGCGCGCGGACATGCTGATCGCCATCATGGGCGCGCCCCACACCGGCGATCTGGTGACCTCCGCGTTCCGGCTGGCCCAGGCGCTGCTGGAGCGCGGGGCCTCGGTCCATCTGTGGACCTGCGGCCACGCGACCGGGCTGACGCGGACGTCGCTGGGGGACGAGAAGCCGCGCAATGTCGTGGACTGGGCCCGCGCCTATCCGACGACCGCGGCCCTGGCCGCCGAGCTGCTGGCGGCCCACCCGGCGAAGCTGCACTGGTTCGCCTGCCGCTTCTGCAGCCAGGAGCGGGGGGCGGACGCGCACATCCCGGGCATCAGACTGCGCGCGCCGTTCAAGTTCACCGAACATCTGGAGGCCGCCGACAAGTCGTTCTTCCTGGGGGTGTGCTGACCATGGCCGACACCGGACGCCGTCTGCTGATCATCGAGCGGGCCTACCGGGGCGGGGTGGAGACCCAGTTCGCCGACGTGCTGTATTTCGCGCGGGAACTCAACCGCCAGCAGGGCGGTCTGGACATCCTGCTGCGCGGTCTCGCGGTCACCTTCGCGGCGGCCGACCCGGCTCCGACGCCCGTGCTCCATCTCGCCGGGCGGGAGCTGGACACCCTGCCCGACCCGAGGGCGGCCGTGCGCACCCTCCTCGCGGAGGGGGCCGGGATCTGGGCCCAGGACGGTGAACTGGAGCGGTTCGGAGCGGGTCCCGGATGGCTGCTGGAGGGCGTACGGCCGACGAGCGACGCCGCCTTCCCCGACTGGCCCGGCTATCGGAGCGTGCACTTCCTCTGACCGCCGAACCGACTCAGCGCCGAACCGACTCAGCGCTGAACCGATGAACCGATGAACCTGTGAAGCAACCGAGAGGAGCACCGCGTCCCATGGCCACCGCCACCACCGCCGTCCGAGGACCGCTCATCACCGCCTGGTCCGTCGTCTCGCCCTACGGTCTGGAGAGCGCCCAGTTCGCGGCCGGGCTGAGCAGCGGCAGGACCACCGCGGCCCCCCTCGACCAGGCCATCTGGTCGGCCCCCGTGGACACCGCCTGTCTGGTCCCCGACTTCAGCCCCGCCGCCGTCCTCGGCCGCAAGGGCACCCGCTCCATGGACCGGGTCACCGGTCTCGCGGTGACCGCCGTGGGGCAGCTGCTGCGCGACCGGGACGGGGAGCGCATCGCCGGTGTCGGCGAGGACGCCGCCCTGGTGCTCGGCACCAACACCGGCAGCGCGCAGAGCATGATGGACTTCACCCGCGACTCGCTGGTGCAGGAGAAGCCGTTCTTCGTCGACCCGATGCGCTTCCCCAACACGGTGATGAACTGCGCGGCCGGCCAGTGCGCCATCTGGCACCGGCTCAAGGGCCCCAACACCACCGTCGCCGGGGGCAGGGCCTCCGGTCTGCTGGCGCTCAACTACGCGCTGCGGCTGCGGAGGTCGGGGCGGGCCAGGACCGTGCTGTGCGGGGCGGTCGAGGAGTTCTCGGCGGCCCGCGCCTGGCTGGAGGTGCACACCCGGCGCGCGGACGAGAGCGAGTCCGTGCTGGGCGAGGGCGCCGCCGTACTGCTGCTGGAGTCCGCCGAGGACGCGGCGGAGCACGGCCGCTCCGGGCTCGCCGAGGTGCTGGCCCTGGAGTTCGGCGTCTTCCACTCGGACGACCAGGTCGCCACGGTCCTCGCGGACAGCGTCCGCCGGGCGCTGGCGCGCTCCGGGGTGCGGGTGGACGAGATCGCGCTGGCCGCCGACTCCCAGGCGCACGGCGTCCGGGGGCTCGGCGAGCGCGCCGCGCTGCGGGACGTCCTGGGCGGCCACTGCCCCGAGCGCATCGCCTGCGCCGAGCCGATCGGCGACACCCACGCGGCCTCCGCGACCTTCCAGACAGCGGCGCTGCTGACGGCCGCCCGCGCGGCCGGCGGGATGACCGGCTCGGTGGGTCTGGTCACCTCCGTCGACCGGGACGGGGTCGTGGGCTGTGCCGTGCTCCGGCTGGGCTGAGCGGCCGGCCGAGGCCGGGCGGAGAGACAAGAGGAAGGCAGGGACATGAGCACGGAAGCACCCCGGGTGGGACTGCTCTTCCCCGGGCAGGGCGCGCAGCGTCCCGGCATGGGCGGGGCCTGGCGCGACTGCGCCTCCTGGGACCTCGTCGCGGCGGTCTCCGAGATCTCCGGCACCGATGTGGCGGAGCTGCTGCTGACCGCCGACGAGCAGACGCTGCGCCGTACCGATCTGGCCCAGCTGGCGATCTTCACCACCTCGCTGATGGCGTACCGGGAGGCCGTCGCGCTGGGCGTGCTGGGCGAGGTCGTCGCGTACGCCGGGCACAGTCTCGGCGAGTACGTCGCCCTGACGGCCTCGGGCGCGCTGCCGTACGAGGACGCGGTACGCCTGGTGGCGGCCCGCGGCCGGGGGATGCGGGAGGCTGCCGGGGCGCGGCCGGGCACCATGGCCGTGCTGCTGGGCGTGGAGCTCGCGGCGGTCGAGGAGGAGACGGCCGCGATCCGCGCGGACGGCGGTCCCGGGGTGTGGGTCGCCAATCTCAACTGCCCCGGTCAGGTCGTGTGCTCCGGTGTCCCCGAGGGGCTGGAGCGGCTCTCGGCGCGGATCGCGGTCCCCGGTGTGAAGGTGATCGCCATCCCGGTCGGCGGCGCGTTCCACAGTCCGCTGATGGGCCCGGCGGCCGACGATCTCGCCAAGGCTCTGACGGAGGCCCGGTTCGCCGCCGAGCACGGGACGGTCATCGCCAATGTGGACGCCCGGCCGTACACGAAGGACGCCGACTGGGCAGACTTGATGACCCGTCAGCTCACTTCCCCGGTCCGCTGGGAGGAGAGCGTACGGACGCTGACCGGCGAACTCGGCTGCGCCCGGCTGCTGGAGCTGGGGCCCGGCACCACCTTGACCTCGCTGATGCGCCGTATCGACAAGAGCGTCGGGGCGGCCGCGCTGAACAGCGCCTCCGCCGTCGCCGCGCTCGCCTGAACCACATCCGAACCACCACTGAATCACTCATCGAACATCGAACATCGAACGTCGAAGGAGACAACCCATGTCCGACAACGCCAACACCGCCGTCCTCGACAAGGAAGACCTGCGGGAGACCGTCGCCGAAGTGCTCGACGTCGACGAGGCGAAGCTGACCGACGAGGCCCACTTCGTCAACGACCTCGGTGTGGACTCCCTGATGGCCCTTGAGGTGATGGTCGTCCTGGAGAAGAAGTACGGCGTCAAGCTCGGCGAGTCCGAGCTGAAGGAGGTCACCTCCCTCCAGAAGGCCCACGACCTGCTCGACGCCAAGCTGAAGGCCCTCTGATGGCCGTGCTCGACGCCGGCCCGGTGCGGGCCGTGCCCGAGATCGCGTCCGGGCCGGGCGAACCGCCGCGCACCGTCGTCCAGGTCGACGCGGACGAGCGGGTCTTCCCCGGCCACTACCCCGGGTTCCCGATCTTCCCGGGGGTCTGTGTGGTCGAGCAGGTGCGCCGCAGCGCGCTGGCGACCGTACCCGCCGAGGCGGGGAAGGTGATCGTGCGGGCCGTCGAGTCCACCCGGTTCCTCTCCCCCGTCTTCCCCGGCGACCGGCTGACCGTGGAGCTGAAGTGGTCGCCCCGGAACGGGGCCTGGCGCTGCGAGGCGGTCGCGTCGACCGAACGCGGCCGTGCGGCGACCGTACGGCTGCGGCTCGTCGCGGCGGCGGAGGAGCCCGGACCCGCGGCCGGACCCGCGGCCGGGGACGCACCGCGTCCGGGTGAGGGCGTCGGCGCGCTGACCATCGGCGAGATCAAGAAGGTGCTGCCGCACCGCTATCCGATGCTGCTGGTGGACCGGGTCGATGAACTCGTCCCCGCCGAACGGCTGACCGCGGTCAAGGCCGTGACCTGCAACGAGCCCTGGTACCAGGATCTGGCCGAGGAGGCCGGGGACGAGGAGCACGCCTATCCGCAGGCGCTGCTGGTCGAGTCCTGGTGCCAGGCGGCCGGGGTGCTGGCCGCCTGGGACAGGCCCAACCCGGATGTGCTCTCGGGCCAGGTGATGCTTTTCGGCAGCATCTCGGACGTCGTCCTCGCCCGGCCGGTGCTCCCGGGCGAGGTGCTGGAGCACCGCGTACGGCTGGTCCGCGCCCTCAGCGACACCGTGATCTTCGAGGGCGAGTCTCTGTCGGCCGGCGAGATCGTGATGGAGGTCGGCCGCGTCGTCATGGCGATGCGCCCGGCCGGGGAACTCACCGGCGCGCTGCCGGGCGCCCCCGCGGCCGTCGCCGCCGGGGCTCACTAGGGATGGGGTCGGGATGAACGAGACATCGGCGGGCGAGCGCGGGGTCGCGCTGATCACGGGCGGCACCCGGGGCATCGGCCGGGCCACCGTGCTCAGGCTGGCCCGCGACGGGCACGACGTCGCCTTCTGTTACGCCTCGCGGCCGGACGCCGCCGTCGAGCTGGAGAAGGAGGTGTCCGAACTCGGCGTCCGCGTCTACTCCCGGCAGACGGATGTGTCGGACCCGGACGCGGTGCGCGCCCTGGTCGCCGAGACCGAGGAGCGGCTCGGCACCGTCGGCACGGTGGTCACCTCCGCGGGCATCGTGCGGGACCAGCCGCTGCTGATGATGTCGGACGACGACTGGCAGCGGGTCCAGCGGGTGAATCTGGACGGCACGTACCATCTGTGCCGTTCGGTGGTCTTCGAGATGATGAAGCGCAAGAGCGGCTGCATCGTCAACATCTCGTCGGTCGCCGGGGTCTACGGCCATGCCACCCAGAGCAACTATTCGGCGTCCAAGGCGGGCATCATCGGCTTCACCAAGGCGCTCGCCAAGGAGGTGGGCCGCTACGGCATCCGGGCCAACGCGATCGCCCCCGGCTTCATCGACACCGACATGACCTCCGCCCTGCCCGACAAGGTCAGGGAGCAGGCGGTCAAGACCATTCCGCTGCGCCGGCTCGGCCGTCCCGAGGAGGTCGCGGACATGGTGTCGTACCTGGTCGGAGCGGAGTATGTGACGGGCGCGGTGCTCCAGATCGACGGAGGACTCGTTGTCTGACACGGCTGACACGGTCGGCACAACCCGCCGGTCCGGGGCGCGCAGGCCGCCGCCCCGGTTCTACTTCTCACTGCGCAGCCCGTACTCCTGGATCGCCTACCGGGATCTGACGGCGGACCATCCGGATCTCGCGGCGGCCGTGGAGTGGCGGCCGTTCTGGGAGCCCGACGAGAGCAGCGCCGGGGCCCTGGCCGAGGCGGGCGGGGGTTTCCCGTATGTGGCGATGTCCCGGGAGAAGCATCTGTACATCCTCCAGGACGTACGGCGGCTGACCCGGGCGCGGAAGCTGGAGATGAGCTGGCCCCTGGACCGGGAGCCCGTCTGGGAGGTGCCGCATCTGGCCTGGTTCGTCGCGGCGGACGCGGGGCTCGGCCGGGAGTATGTGGAGCTGGCCTACCGGGCGCGCTGGCAGGAGGGGCGCGACATCTGCGATCCGGCGGTCGTCGGGGAGCTGGGGTCCGCGCTCGGGCTGCCCGCCGACCGGATGGCGGGCGCGGCGCTGGACGCCGGGCTGCGCGCCCGGGGGGTCTCGGCGCTGCTGGACGTCCACCGCGACGGTGTCTTCGGGGTGCCCTTCTTCGTCCACCGGTACGACAAGTTCTGGGGGGCGGACCGGCTCACGGAGTTCGCCGAGGCGGTGGGAAACTCCGCGGAGAGGCGTCCAGCGGCAGGTCAAGGGGCCGACGGCGCAAAGGAGTTCGAGAGTAGGGTGAAGGGGTCGGCCGACGGGGGACACGCCGGCGGCTGCGGCTGAGACCGACTCGCGGACCGTGCGCGCACCGCGACACCCAGAGGGGGAGACGAATGCCGAACGACCCTGCCGGACAGCGGGACAGAGGGAATCCGGAGGCCCCGGACACTTCGGAGACAGGGGGGAAGCGGCCGGCGGCCCGCCGGGGCTCCCTTCCGCAACGGATACTGGCGGTGCCTGCGCTGCCCGCCGCGCCGGTCTACGGCGCGCTGCTCTCGTATCTCGTCTACCACCCGCCCCGGCGGCCCCATCACAAGCATCCCGCGAAGGATTTCGGGCTGCCGGTGGAGGAGTTGTGGGTACGGCTGCCCGGCGGGCGGCGGAAGCTGCACATCTGGCTCTGCCGGGGCGGCGCCGACCGGGTGGTGGTCGTCGGCCACGGCATAGGTCTGAGCAAGTCGGCAAGCCTGGCGCAGGCGGCCTTCCTCCACGAGGCGGGTTACACGGTCGCCCTGTTCGACCACCGCAATCACGGTCTGAGCGACTCGGACAAGGCGTTCTGGGGGCTGAGCGAGCGCCACACCGACGATGTGGTGGCGGTCGTGGACACGCTGCGGGCGATGCCCGAGTACGCCGAAGCGCGGTACGCGGTCTACGGGTTCTCCTTCTCCACCTTCCCCTCGCTCTATCTGCTGAAGCGGGCGGGCTGCCAGGTGGAGGCGATCGTCTGCGACAGCGGACCGGCCCTTGAGCTGCTCCCGCTGTTCCAGAACTTCCTGCGCGCCAAGGGGCTTCCGGTGCCGCCGCCGCTGCGTCACCGGCCCTCCTGGCCGGTGCTGACCGCCGTCTTCTCCCGGCTGGGCACCGCGATGCTCCAGGCGGAATGGCCGCCGCCGGTCACCGACGCCTATCTGCGCACACCGGTGCTGATCCTGGCGGGCGAGGAGGACTCGATCATCCCCGTGGAGAGCGCCCGGGCGCTGGCCGCCCGCTATCCCGGGGCCGAGTTCGAGGTGCTGCCCGGCACCGAGCACCTCCAGGGCATGAAGACCGACCCGGAGCACTACCGGGGCACGGTCCTCGCCTTCCTGAAGCGGGCGCTGGGCGGATGAGGGACTCGGGATCGCCCCGTGTGTGGGGCGCGCGACCGGCGGAGCTGGCCGACTCCTACCCCTGCGACGATCTGCTGGGGCCGGACGCCGAGCCCTGGATCCGGGCGGTGACCGTACGCGCGGACGCCGCGACCGTCTTCCGCTGGCTCTGCCAGCTCAAGGTCGCGCCGTACAGCTACGACAGTCTGGACAACTTCGGCCGCCGCAGCCCCAGAAGGCTCACCCCCGGGGCGGAGGTGCTGGAGAAGGGCCAGCGGGTGATGACCATCTTCGAGCTGGTCTCCTTCGAGAGGGACCGGCATCTGACGCTGCTGCTGACGAGGGCCTGGGCGATACGGGCCTTCGGGCGGTTCGCCCTCACCTACGCCGTGGTCCCCGAGGGCGAGGAAAGCTGCCGGCTGCTGGTGAAGATGGTCGTCGGCCGTCGGCCCGGGGCGCTGGGCGGCCCCCGGCTGAAGATGATGGCCTGGGGCGATCTGCTGATGATGCGCCGTCAGCTGCTGACGCTGCGCGATCTCGCGGAGGGCCGTGGGCAGGTCAAGGGGGTACGTCCACCCACGGGCGGTGGCAACTAACTGCCAGCTCTCCGAGGGAAGTTGACCACGCTTCGGCGCTCCGTGAACGATCAGTCGACAGCGTGCGACATCCACAGCGAGAGGCCTTCCCGTGGTTCAGCCGATTGCAGGAGAGAACCCGGGCCGGGTCGGGGCCGAGCCATCGGCACAGACCCCGAGCGGTCGCCGCTGGCTCGCCCTCGCCGTACTGGTCCTCGCCCAGCTGACGGTCTGGCTCGACAACACGATCCTCAATGTCGCGCTGAACACCCTCGCCGATCCCGGCGAGGGGCTCGGGGCCACCACCAATGAGCTCCAGTGGAGCATCAGCTCCTACACGCTGATCTTCGCCGTGATGCTCTTCAGCGGCGGGGTGCTCGGCGACCGCTACGGCCACCGCAGACTGCTGCTGGCGGGCACGCTGATCTTCGCCGCCGCCTCCTTCTGGGCGGGGGCGAGCGACAGTCCGGCCGAACTGATCGTGGCCCGGGGCGCGATGGGCGTCGGCAGCGCCCTGATCATGCCGGCGACGCTCTCCCTGATCGCCGCCGTGTTCGACGCCCGCGAGCGGGCCATGGCCATCGCGATCTGGTCCGGCTCCAGCGGGCTGGCCATCGCGGCCGGCCCGCTCGTCGGCGGCGCTCTGCTGGAGCGCTTCTGGTGGGGCTCGGTCTTCATGGTCAACGTCCCGCTGGCCGCGATCACCGTGATCGGTGCGCTTCTGCTGCTGCCCGCCGCCCGGGGCACGGTCCGCACCTCGCTGGACCCGCTCGGGGTGCTGCTCTCCACCGTCGGCCTGGGCGCGGTGGTCTACGGGCTGATCGAGGGCGGCCACCTCGGCGAGTGGACCAGCCCTGGTGTGCTGTGGCCGATCGTCGGCGGACTGGCGGTGCTCGCCGTCTTCGTCCTGGTGGAGCTGAAGGTGGCCACCCCCAGCCTTGATGTGCGGCTCTTCGGCAACGCCCGGTTCACCGGCGCCACGCTCTCGGTGATGCTGACCTTCTTCAGCCTCTCCGGGTCCATGTTCTACACCTCCTTCTATCTCCAGGGCGTACGCGAGCAGAGCCCCTTCGAGGCCGGACTCAATCTGCTGCCGGTGGCGATCGGGGTGCTGGTGGGCGCTCCCGCCTCGGCGGCGCTGGTCCGCAGATTCGGGCTGGGCCCGGTGGTGAGCGTGGCCATGACCGTCGCGGCGGGGACCTTCCTCGCCTATGCCTGGCTCGACGAATCCACCCCGATGACGTACTTCTGGCTGCTCCTGGTGGTGCAGGGGGCCTCGATGGGCGCGGCGATGGCCCCCACCACCGAGGCGGTGATGTCGGTCCTGCCCGAGGAGCGGACGGGCGCGGGCTCGGCGGTGAACAACTCGATGCGGCAGATCGGCGGAGTGCTGGGGGTGGCCGTCCTCGGCTCGCTGCTCACCAGCGTCTACGGCTCGGACGTCGAACCCCGGCTGGCGGGGCTCCCGGAGCCGGCCGCCGAGGCGGCGAAGGAGTCGGCCGAGGCCGCGCGGCAGATCAGTCTGGAGCTGAAGCTGCCGGAGCTGGTCGCGGCGGCCGACGAGAGCTTTCTCCACGCGATGCATGTGACGGCGGTCGTCGGCGGAATCGTGGCGGCGCTGGGCGCGGTCGTCGTACTGGTGGCGTTCCGTAAACCACGCTGACCAATAATTCTCCATCAGAAGATCGGTTAGGTGTATCTCACCTCCCGGCCAGCGGGAAACACCGCCCTGGACAGCCGACACAGGTGGATAGTCATATCTATCTGCTTTTATCGGCCATTGACGGTCTGTTCGATATTCGGCGAATAGGTCCGCGTGCTCAACTGTCTCTCGCTTCCCCGTCCCCCGAAGCGTTCCCGTACGGCCATGGGCCGCCCCGCCCATCGCTCCGCCGTGCCCGGACGCCGTGTGAACAGGAGTGACGACGACGATGACCACCGACCGCAGTCTGTCGAAGATCTACAGCGACCGGACCTACACCCACACCACGATGGTCCGCCACCAGGGAACCGCCCTCGCCTTCGCCCTCGACAACCGGCGCCGCGTTCTCTACACCGTGCTCGACCTCTCCGTGTACGACGAGAAGCGCGGCGAACTGGACGCCGCCTACTGGTCCGAGAACCCCGCCGAGCTGCCGTTCCCCGACGAGATCGTCAAAGTCGGCTACGCCCTGGTGGGCGCGGTGGCGATGCCCGTGGTCAAGAAGGGCGGCCGGACCGAGGCGGCGGAGGGCCAGGAGCTCTCCCCGGAGGAGACCGACGCCTTTCTGTCGAGCACCGCGCGGCTGACCGCCCCGGCCCCCTTCCAGGTGACCTCGGACGGCACCCATGTGGTGGTGCTGCGCCAGGCGATCGGCGCGACCCACACCGACGCGGTGTTCACCCTGGCCGGAGGCGGCTCCTCCGGCGACACCACCCGTACCGACTTCGTCACCGCCACCGGCGGGGCGAAGGTGCCGGTGGTCGCCGACACCCTGCTGGTCGACCGCTTCCTGCTGGTCGACGGCCGGCTGAAGCCGGTTTCGGAGGTGCGCTTCCGGCGCAGCAGGCACAAGAGCGAGCCGCAGTCCTCGAAGGACAGCCTCGGCGCGACCGACATGGACGGCAAGCCGTTCCACGAGCCGACGCAGGAGCTGGCGTTCATCAGGAATCTCACCGAGGGCCGGTTCGCCGCGCTGCTGACGCCGACCACGGTGCAGGGGCATCAGCGCTGGCAGTTCTTCGCCCACAACGGGGTGACCCGGCGCGTCGACTCCTTCAATGTCGAACAGGGCGAGGACGGGCTCTTCAACACCCAGGGCAGCCGCTACTGGACCAGCCCCAGCGCCGACTACAAGGGCTCGGTCTTCGAACGCGCCCCGGGAACCTGCCCGTTCACCGGCCTTCCGCTGGTCCCGGTCAGCCCGGAGAACAGACTCGCCGAGACGGCGCTCCAGCTCAACGGCACGAACGCGTACGTGGATCTCGGGGCCGCCGCCGCGCTCAAGTTCCAGGGCAAGCCGTACGCGGTGGAGGCCTGGGTCAGGCCCCAGACGGCGGGCGGTCCGGTCATCGCCCGCTGGGCGGGCTCGGGCCAGGGCGGATTCCAGCTCCGGATCACCAACACCGGCCAGGTGGTGCTGGATCACAGCACCGGCTCCGTGACCTCCAGCCAGACCATTCCCGCGGGCACCTACGCGCACATCGCGGCCTCCTTCGACGGCTCGACGGCCACCCTGTATGTCAACGGCGCGTTCAGCGCGAGCGCGGCGCTCGCCTACCCCACCGACGGCAACGCCTCGCTGCGGATCGGCTCGGCACAGTCCGGCGGCTTCTTCAGCGGGACCGTGGACGAGGTACGGATCTGGAACCGGGCCCGCTCGCGGAGCGAGCTGACGGAGGAGCGCTCGTACCGGCTGATCGGCAATGAGCCGGGGCTGATCGCCTACTACCGGCTCGACGAGGGCGCGGGGACGGCGGTGTACGACCAGACCGACACGGCCGCCCTCGGCACGGTCACCGGCACCGCCACCTGGGTCACCTCCGAGGCCCAGGTGAGCGACCACCCGGGGGTGCGCAGGGACAGTTTCACCGTCGCCGGGCGCGATGTGGTCTCCGGTCTCGCGGCCTCCCTCTACTACCAGCAGGAACAACTGGCCTCCGGCTACGAGGACTCCGCCAAGCCCGCCAAGCGGCAGGCCCGGGTGCTGCTGGCCTTCGCCACCCGCCCCACCGGGAACGCGACCGCCGACGCGCACATCGCCGCCCTCGACTTCGGGGTCGGCGCGGACGGACGGCTCGCCGCCGTGCCGGATGTGCTGACCCTCGCGGACATCGACCGCCAGACGACGGCGACCAGCGAGCAGATCACGGCCAAGTCGAACGCGGTCACCCAGCTGGAGGCCCAGGCCGCGACCATCCAGACCGAGATCCTGAATCTGGAGACCGAGAAGGCGGGCCTGGAGTCGGAGATCTCCTGGGCGACCCTGGCGGCGGCCAACGATCCCACCAAGTGGTCGGTGGAACTCCGCACCGCCACCGGTGCGGTCTACGACGCCGAGACCTCCACCTGCCTGTCGAGCCAGAGCGCGGCCGACGGTCAGGCACTGGCGCTGCTGCGGACCCCGGCCGCGCAGTGGCAGCTGCGGCCCATCTCCGGCAACCAGGTCGGACACGGGAACCCCATCTGCGCGCTGGTCAGGATCGGCGCGGACAATCTGGTCGCCGAGCCCGCGACCACCGCCTCCGGCGCGGTGGTCAAGCTGGTGAGCCGTACGCTCACCGGGACACTGCCCGCCTCCTCCCGATGGCTCATCAGAGGGAACATCGGCTCCGACATCGAGCTCCAGAACGACGGCAGCGGCTTCTGGCTCGGCGCGGGCGTCCAGGGGAATGAGCAGCAGGCGAAGCGCTTCCGCGTCGTGAAGATCGCGCTGCTGCCCGACGCGGCCCTTCAGACCAAGATCTCCCGGGTCGCCACGATCAATACGACCCTGGAGCAGCGCGGCCGGGACTTCGCCGCCAAATGGGCGGAGATCAGGGCGGGCCGTGAGGAGCTGGCGCGGCTCACCAACGGCCTGAGCGGCGCGGGCGACCTGGTGCTGCCCGTACCGCACATCGGCATCGACGCCAGCGGGCTGAGCAGCGCGGGCGGGCTGCTGAAGTTCGCCCGGGGCTCGTCCACCCCCTTCCTGATGGACAGCGCGACCGGCCGGGTGGTGCTCTACTTCCAGGGCTCCAACAGCCAGTTCTTCGCCGCCTATCTGGACACCACCGCCGTGCGCGGCGTTCAGCAGCTCGTCGGCGGGGGTCTCACCACCCTCTTCACGGCCCGCGACCCCGGGGTCGATCTCAGCACCACCCAGATCAGGATCACCGACGCCACGGTGAACAACGCGGCCGTGCCCGGACTCTGCGATCTGACCCTCACCCGGGGGACGGAGACGGAGACCTTCCTGCGGCTGCCGCGCCGCGCCCGCGATCTCGCCGCCGCCGTCAACGGCGACTCCGAGGAACCGGTGCAGGTCGGCACGGTCGCCAGCGTCTCCGGCGATGTGGTGACCCTGACCCAGGCGAGCCGGCTCGCCGTGCCCGCCCCCTCCTACGTCCGCATCGGGACCAGCAACTATCTGGTGAACACGGCCGCCGCCGTGGGGTCGACCACCTTACGGGTGGTGCCCGCGCCGCCCGGCGGGGTCACGGCGGGCACCCCCGTCTCGCTCATCCGCTACGACGCCGACCGCGCCGCCACCTCCCGGCCGGGGGCCTCCCTGGCCGAGGGCTCGCGCTGGATCACGGTCAGCGCCGACAAGGGCGACCTCCCCGTGCCCAACGGCACCGCGACCCCGCAGGCCGCCGGGTACGGAAGCCGCTGGCGCGGCGACTCCCCCGGCCGCGCGTTCGCCCTCGACGGCTACTCCCACCGGCTGTCGCTGCCGGCCGACCGCCTCGACCGGGTCACCGTCACCGGGGATCTCACCGTCGAGGCCTGGGTCAACTCCACCACCGAGTCGGTCGGCAACGCGAGGGTCCTCCATCTGAACCGCGGGAGCACCAGGGCCGGGCTCGCCCTGAGCACCGAGACGGTCCCCGGCGGCATCGCCCTCAACGGCACCGACATCGCCATGGCGATCCCGAACGCGGACCCCACCGGCACCGACTTCACCATCGAGTGCTGGCTCAGGCGCACCACCGGGCGCACGGTGGCCGACACCATCGTCGCCATCGGGACCAACGGGCTGAGCGTCGGCTTCACCAATACCGGCGCGTTCCGCTTCGCCTTCACCGGACAGGACCTCACCACCACCGCGACCTACACGGACGGGGACTGGCACCACTGGGCGGTCACCTTCGACCGGACCACCCGCGTCCAGACCATTCTGCGCGACGGGGTCGAGGTGGCCCGCCGCACGGCGACCGGCGTCCCGAGCGGCACCAATCAGCTCATCGTGGGCCGCACCGACAGCGGGACCTTTACGCACTTCTCGGGCCGGCTCGCCGAGCTGCGCACCTGGAGCGTGGCCCGGTCCGCCGCCGACATCCTCGCCGACCGGAACCGCCGGGTCTCCCCCAGGGAGCCCGGGCTCACCGGGGCCTGGATCTACGACAGCACCCGTCCCCAGCTGAGCCAGTTCCCCGACCTCGGCCCCCTGGGACGGCACGGCGGGGTCTGGGGCACGACCACGTCGGCGAGGGCCGACTCCGCACTCAAGGGCCACCGGGTGGTCGTGGGCGTGGGCGACAAGTTCCGCAAGAGCAAGGAAACCTATCTGAACGGCGAGTGGGCCCATCTCGCGGCGGTCCACGAGCAGTCCTGGGCACTGGCCTTCAACGGCTCCTCCTGGGCCGAGACCCCGGACGCCGACGCCCTCGACGTACCGGGGGATCTGACGATCGAGGTGTTCGCCACCGTCGACGCCATCGGCGGCCGGCAGGGCCTCATCTCCAAGGGGCGGCTCGGCGACGGCTCCGGCGGCAGCGTCCCGTACCAGCTCGCGGTACGCCCGGACGGAAAGCTGGAGTTCGCGTTCGAGGAGCCCGGCCCCACCGTGAAGCGCTTCACCTCCACCTCGGCGATCGCCGCCGGTTTCCGCCGGATCGCGGTCGTCCGCAAGGCCGGCCGGTCCACCGAGGAGATCAAGGGCACCCGCGCGATCACCTACACCGACACCAACGGCCAGACCCAGAGCAAGAACGTCGACGTCGTGGAGCGGGTCGACGCCAAGGCCTGGGACGACATCCGCTTCGTCGTGGACGGCGCCGAACTCGGCACCAGCCGCTACACGGGCCCGGGACCGCGCGGCAACGACGGCGCGCTGGAGATCGGCCGGGCCAGGGAGGGCACCGCCGTCCACGGGCTGAAGGGCACGATCGGCGAGGTGCGGATCTGGGGCAAGGCCCGGGAGACCAACCAGCTGGGCACCGCGATCCAGCCCCGTGACGAGGGGCTGCTCGCCCGCTGGACCTTCGAGGAGAACGAGGGCAGCACCAGCGCCGACACCGCAGGCGGATACGACCTCAAGCTGCACGGGGCGACCTGGGCAGCCGACCCCAACCCGGCCGCCAGCTCCCTGCTGGTCTACCGCAACGGCCAGGCCATCCCCTGCGACTCCACCACCGACAACCTGCTGAACGACTGGGGCGACGAACAACTCACCCTCGGATCGTCCTCCAGGAACGGAACCTTCGGCGATCTCCTGGGCGGCACCCTGGAGGAGGTACGGCTCTGGCGCACCGCCCGCACCCCCGAGCAGCTTCTCGACAATCTCTTCACCCGGGTCAAGGGCGACAAACAGGATCTGCTGGCCTACTGGCCCTTCGACGCCGACACCGTCACCACGGCCACCGACCTCGTCCGGGACCACTCCCTGCGCGGGAACGACCTCGCGATCGGCACCGCCAACACCCGCCCCCAGATCGTCCTGTCCACCGCCCCTGTCTCCGCCGACACCGCCGCCGTGCGCTCCGCGCTCGCCGGGGTGCGCACCGCGTTCCACGAGCAGATCTCCGCGCCGCCCGCCGCCGCCGAGTACGCCGATCTCCAGTACACCCGCGCCGGTGAGGCGTACGGGGTGCTCAAGCGCGCCTACTCCCAGCTGGTGAACGGCGCCTGGCGGCTCACCACCGGCTACAAGGTCGGCGATCTGATCAGCGAGTGGGTCAGCCAGGTGCAGTTCGACCCCCAGCTCATCGGCTACATCGAGGGCGCGCCGCCCGTACCCTCGGAGAATCTCACCGGCGGCACCGACCCCACCGGCTGCGCCAGCGTCACCTTCCAGCAGGCCGACGAGGTCACCTCCACCCTCTCCTCCGCCCGTGAGCGCAGCGTCGACACCGCGTTCAGCGTCTCGGCGGGGAACGAGGTGGACGAAAGCCTGCTGCTGATCATCGCCCCGCTCGGGATCGGCACCGCCGCGCCCGCGGTGTCGGCCTCGCTCAAGGGCCGGATCGGCGGCAGCTTCGAGTTCTCCAACGGATGGACGGACGAGACCTCCGTCTCCCAGGGCACCAGCACCGCCCGGGACACCTCCGCCACCCTCACCGGCAGCTGGGAGGATCCCAGCAGGCCCCTCAACAGCGACATCGGCCGCCGTTTCGTACCGGCGAACAACGGCTACGCGCTGGTGCAGTCGGAGACGGCGGACGTGTACGCGCTGCGGCTGGCGCACTCGGGGGCGCTGGTGGCGTATCGGATGCTGCCCAATCCGGACATCCCCAAGGACTGGAACATCATCTCGTTCCCGATCAACCCCCAGTACACCAAGCAGGGCACGCTGGACGGGGCGGTGGGCTTCAACGCCCAGGGCAAGGTGCTGGATCCCGCCTATGCCAACGCCTCGCAGCGCGGTGAGCACAGCTACTTCAAACCGCGTGAGGCGTACGCGCTGAAGCGGCGGATCCTGCGGGAGCGGCAGCAGCTGGAGAACTACTACGACAGCGTCTCCACCGAGACCCATGACTCGGACCCGACCTCGGAGCGGGCCGCGAAGGTGCTGGAGTCGGTCGTCGGGTCGACGCCGGGGGTTCCGGAGAAGAGCGCGCCGACCGAGTCCTCGGGGTCGTTCGCCAACCGGAACATCGTCAACACCTATGTGTGGACGGCCGACGGCGGCTTCTTCGCCGAGACCACCGGGACCGTGGACGTCGTCAGCGAGACCACCGGCGGTTCCTACAGCTTCTCCGGCGCGGTGACCGGGTCGCTGGAGGGCTCCTTCGAGGTGGCGGGCATCGGCATCGGCTTCCAACTGGACGGCTCGGTGGGCGGCGGGCTCACCGTCACCCGTCAGCGCGCCAAGGAGGCGACCCGCTCGCACAGCCTGGCGGTGGAGTGCAACCCGACCCGGGACCTCCAGAAGTACGAGAACGGCCAGCCCAAGTACGACACGGCGGGCAGGCCGGTCCGGGTCCCCGGCAAGGTGGACGCCTACCGCTTCATGACGCTCTATCTGGGCCAGGACACCACCCACTTCGACGACTTCTACAACAAGGTCGCCGATCCGGTCTGGCTCGCCAACAGCACCGACTCCAACGCGGCGGCCCTGCGCCAGGCGCGGCACAGCGACCGGAAGCCGCCCTGCTGGCGGGTGCTGCACCGGGTCACCTATGTCTCCCGCATCCTGCCCGCGGTGCCGCCGCCTGGAGCGCCCCCGGTGGAGGGGACGCTGCGCGGCGTGGACATCCAGAGCAATTACGAGCTGATCCGCCGGCTCGACCCCTACATCCGTACCGCGACCGACTCCTCCGCCGATCTGGCCGATGCCACCCGTACCGCGCTCGCCGCGCATCTGCCGCAGCTCCTGCCGTACGCGACGGAGATCATCGGCTTCTTCGCGGACTACTACGGGGTGATCGACTGACCGTCCCGGGCGTGCCGCGCCCCCGCCGTCCGGTCCTCTCGGGCCGGACGGCGGGGGCGCGCCGGTGTGCTCACTTCAGATGGAGGAGGTTTCCGGTGACGAGGCGGCCCTGCTCGGAGGCGAGGAAGGCGATCACCTCGGCGACCTCCTCGGGGAGGGCCACCCGTCCCACCTGGCCGCGCACCTCGTCCGAGACCCAGCCGGTGTCCGTGACGGGCGGGTGCACGGCGTTGGCGGTGATGCCGTACGGGGCCAGCTCGGTCGCGGCGGCGAGCGTGTAGTCGACCAGCGCGGCCTTGGCGGCTCCGTAGGAGACCTCCTCGGGGAATCCGCCGCCCGCGCCGGAGGTCAGGGAGACGATCCGGCCCCAGCCGGCCTTCCGCGCCACCGAGCGGCGGGCGAACTCGGCGATCATGAGTGCGCCGCCCCGGGCGTCGACCGCGAACTGGCGGTCGAAGCTCTCGGCAGTGACCGGGAGCAGCGATCTGCCGAAGCGGTCGGTCGCGCCGGGCTTGAAGGTGTCGGCGAGCCAGCCGCTGGCGTTGTTGACCAGGATGTCCACCCCGCCGATCCGCTCCTCGGCGGTGTCGAACAGCCGGGCGGGCGTCAGCGGATCGGCGAGGTCCGCCTCCACGGCCTCGGCCGTGCCGCCCGCGCCCCGGATCGCCTCGACGACGTCGGCGGCGGCCCGGGCCCGGTTGTGGCGATAGGCGTCCGGGGTGGCGGGGTCGGGTGCGTCCTCCAGCCGCAGATAGGTGAGGAGCACCCGGGCGCCCCGGGCGGCCAGCGCCATCGCGGTGGCCGCGCCGATCCCGTGGTTGGCTCCCGACACCAGCGCGACCCGCCCGTGCAGAGTGGCGGAGGCGTCGGCCGGTGTGACGTTCTCCGGGACGAACTCAGACATGTGCGGTCGACACCCTTGAGGTCGTGGGGACGGAACGGCGTCGGCCGGTCCGATGGGGGATCATCATCGGACCGGCCTTCGTGGAGCGTCAACGCGTTTTGCGAACGGGTCGGTCAGGCGTGTACGAGACGCCCGCCGTCCTGGTCGCGGATGATTTCGCACACGGCGCGCAGCGCCCGGCGTATCCGCTCGATCTCCTCGTCGTCGAGATGGATCGACGGCTCCATGCGGAGGGTGTTGACGGAGCTGCCGGTGGGGAAGACCCGGATCCGGTGCTCGTTGAGGAGATGGCCGGAGATCACATAGCCGAGGAAGCCGGCCTCGGCGACGGCGCGGATCTCGGGTGAGGCCGTCCCGGCCTGGTCGTGGAACTCGATGCCGAGCATGAGTCCGCGGCCCCGCACGTCCTTGACGACCTCGGGGAAGTCGGCCCGGATCAGCTCCAGGACGCTCAGCAGTTTCTCGCCCTTCTCGCGGGCGAGACGGTAGGCGCGGCCGTCGTCGGCCTCCAGCAGCTGAAGGGTCTTGAGGGCGATCTGGCTGGAGAAGCCGTCCTTGGCGAAGGTCGAGCTGTGCACCAGCTCGAACTCCTTGCGATAGCGGTCCTGCCTGATCAGCGCCACCGAGGTCTTGGCGACTCCGCCGCCCAGGCTCTTGGCGAGGGTGTAGTAGTCGGCGCGCAGTCCGATGAGGGAGCTGGCGAGGAACGCGCCGGAGCGGCCCATGCCGCTCTGGATCTCGTCGACCACGACGGGGCAGTCGATCTCCTGGCAGACCCGCTGGACCTCGCGGGCGAACTCCTCGCCGATGACCTTGATGCCGCCCTCGCCCTGGATGGGTTCGAGGACGAAGGCGCAGAAGAGCGGGAAGGGGCGCTCGGTCAGCCGGACCGTGCCGTCCTCGGTGACCAGGTCGAGGATGACGGCCCGCTCCTCGCGGACGGTCTTCGCGAGGGCGTCGGGCTGGTCGACGGGGATGAAGCGGGTCTGGGCGGCGAGCGCGGAGAAGGGGAGGCGGAAGGCCTCGTTGTGGGTGAGCTGGACGCTGCCCATGAGCTTGCCGTGGAAGGCTCCCTCGGGGGCGAGGAAGAGCGGCGGGCGGGCGAGCTGCCGGTCGTTGCTCCGCTCCACGGCCTCGATGAGCCCCTCGATGCCGTCCTCGGGGGCGGTGCCCGCGCTCTCGAAGGCGGCGGCCTCGACCCTCGCGCCGGCGGCGACGGCCTCGCGGGCGCTGTCGCGGTGCGCGGCGAGTTCTTCGGCGAGTGCGGCCAGCCGGAGGCCGCGGTCGAGTTCGGCGTGTTTGACGGCGGCCTCGACGGCCTCCGCGCCGCTGTTGGCGAAGACGGCGAAGTAGGGCTCGGTGTCGCCGGTCTCCCGGTGGATGACACGATTCAGTTCGGCGGCGACCCGGTTCGCGTGGGGGTGCGGGGAGAACTGCGCGTGGATCGGCGTCCCGGCCGCGAGGAGTTCCCTGGCGTGGGCCACGATCTCGGGGTCGTTGTGGCCGAGGATCAGCGAGCCGAAGCCGCCGACCAGGTCGAGGACGGGGACCTCCTGGCCGTCCTGGTCCCGGTAGTAGAGCGTGTTGCGCTCGGCGCGGGTGTACTCGACGTTGATCCCGGCCGAGGACAGCACGTCTTCGAGATGGGGTTCGGCGAGCTTGATCCCGGTGGTGCCAGTGGTGCCAGTGGTGCTGGTGATGCTGGCGGTGTTGGCGGAATTCATTCCGTTCCTCTCACTGCTCGGGGCGCGGCGGTCTTCTCCCCGACCGGTCTCTTCGGGGAGCTCCAGCGCCTCATGGCGGGGTTCTCGACGTAGTTGTGCAGCACCCAGGCGCAGAACAGGGTGACCGCGTAGGTGATCACGATGAACAGGGCGGCGCCCGCGACCCCCCAGGACTGCTCGGTGCCGACCAGCTTCCTGGCTCCCACCAGCACGGACAGATGCACCAGATAGAAGGCGAAGGAGAGGTCGCCCAGCCAGACCAGGAAACGGCTCCGCAGCGGGGAGCGGATTCCCTCGACGTCGTCCCTGATCGCCGCGCCGACGATCAGCACGACGGGTACGAAGGTCGCCGCGGCGAAGGCGTAGACCTCGGGCAGGGCGCGCGCGACGACGCAGGACGCCAGGAGGATGAGTGCGGCGGGGCCCATGCCCAGCCTGATCCAGCGACCGCTGATGATCAGCCGGGCGAGGATGATCCCGGCGATGAACTCCAGGATGCGGACCGGCGGGAACACATAGCTGAACCAGACCTGATGGGCGGCCGAGAGCGTCAGATGGCTGAAGACGGTGACCGCGAGGAGGACGACTCCGGTGCCGATGAGCCAGAGCAGGAGACGGTTCTCCCTGATCTTCATGATCCAGGCGAGCAGCAGCGGGAACATGGCGTAGAAGAAGAGTTCCGCCGAGATCGACCAGCTCGGCCCGTTGGCGCTGAAGATGACCCGCAGATCGGGTGTCCAGTTCTGCACCAGGAAGACGGCGGGGATGTCGGCGGCCGAGCTCATGGACCCGGTCAGCACGACGAGACCGATGGCGTACGTCACCAGATGCAGCGGGAAGATCTTGAAGAGGCGCCGCCGCCAGAAGCGGGCGCGGGTGTCCTTGGCCCGCTGGGCCCAGGTGAGGATGAAACCGCTGGTGACGAAGAAGAACGACACACAGGTGTAGCCGATGAACCCGACGGCGTACCGGTAGTTCTCACGGAGTTCGGCGTCCTCGAATATATGGAGGATGTCGATGTCGTAGGGCAGATCGCCGGCCAGGATCATGATGTGGCAGAGGAATACGATCACGGAGGCGACGCCGCGCATTCCCGTGAGCGACGGCAGCGGCGGCCGTCTGCCCTCTGTCCCCACCAGCGGCTGCTGCTGCTGCTCGGAGCGTGTCTCGGTCATCAGTTGGTCTCTCCATGGGTCCATGGGCCGGTCGGTCGGAACTCCTGGAAGGCCAGGGGTCCCGGGGGCGAGCGGCGCCCGCCCCCGGGACCCGTGCCGCTCGTTTCTAGGCGGTGGTCTCCAGCGCCACCGGGCGGTCGACGACCATGCGCCACTTGCCGTCGTCCCCGCGGCGCAGCACATCGGTGCAGATGCCGTGCATACGCTTGTGGCCGCCCTCGGGGTCCGGCAGATCGAGGTCGTACTCGACGAAGATCAGCAGTACGTCTCCGGCGATGTACGCGCCCTTGAAGTCGGCCGCGAGACGGGGGCCGCCCGCGAGCATCTCGGTGATGACCCGGGTGCGTTCCTCTCCGGTCAGCGGCCGGCCCGAGAGGTTGGAGATCGCGTCCTCCCGGTAGAGGGAGTCGAAGATCTTCCCGTCGTTGGTGTTGAAGGCCGCGAGGAAGACCTCGTTCTGCTGCTCAGGATCGTCCGTGAGTTCCAGGTCCAGGGTTCCCGGCTGGATGTCCGTGGCCATGGTGGGGGTGCCTCCGTAGTCTCACCTGGGAGTGGCGTCGTGGCCGGATTCGGGGCGGCCACGACGTGGTTCAGATAAGAGCCGCCGCCTGGCTCGCGGCGCGTGCCCCGTCCTGGATGGCGCCCTCGAAGGAGCCGACCCAGCCGCTGGTCATGTCGCCGCCGGCGAAGGTGATCCGCCCGTGCGGCTGATGGAGACCGGGGAGCTGGCGCAGCAGCTGCCCGGGCTTGCGCATGCCCCAGCCGCCGCCGGAGTAGGGGTCGTTGGCCCAGTCCTGGACCTTCTTGCCGACGACGGTGGCGGTGGGGATGATCTGCTGTACGGCGGCGTTGACGGCGGCCAGGCTGCCGACGTTGAGTCCGGGGCCGTTGATGGCGATCATCAGGTTGTCGCCGTTGCTCAGATGCTGGTGGGTGACGAGGCTGGCGATGGGGTCGCCGGGCGCGCCCTGTGCGAAGACGCGGCCGGGGACGCCCGAGACCCGCAGCCACATCTTGGCGGCGATCGGGCGGACGCCGACGCCCTCGTTGGTGGCGTCCGCGTGCACGGTGGGCAGCCCGGGGGAGAAGGTGATCGTCTTCCACTTGTTGACCGGGGTCGCCACGACCGCGACGGGGGCGGTGAAGGTCGCGCCGCCCTGGGTCGTGACGGTGATCTGGTTGTTCGCCTGGGCGATCTGGACGACGGGGGTGCTCAGCCGCACATCGGCCTGCGCGCCGTTCAGAATGGCCTGGACCAGCGAGGTGATGCCGCCGTTCACCCGGGCGGAGGTCATCTGGTTCCACCCCTGGGCGTTCCAGCCGCACAGGGCCCACCACTGGGCCAGCGCGGTGAGTCCGCCGTTGGCGGCGTCGCCGCCGGAGTAGGTGGCCATCAGGCCCTGGATCAGATTGCGGTCCTGGGTGGTGAGGTTGAGCTGGTTCATCCGGTCGGCGAGCGAGAGCGGGTCGACCGAGGCGAGCAGATCGGACCGGAACAGCGGCTGGTTGGGCTGGGCGAAGTAGTTCTGGGAGCCGTCGAATATCTGGGTGAGCAGCTGCTCCATCCGGTTGGCGGTGACGACGGGGTCGACCGACTGGTAGCCGCTGTTGCCGGTGCGGACGTAGACCGAGGTGGGCGGCGCGTCCACCACGGTGGTGAGGTTGTAGCGGGTCATCTCGGCGTAGGTGCGGTGGTAGTTCGGGTGGAACCAGGCGCCGCCGAGTTCGACCTGGGTGCCGAAGTGGGTGCTGGTCCAGACCCGGCCGCCGATCCTGTTGTTGGCCTCCAGCACCAGCGGGCGCAGTCCCAGGTCGCGCAGGTCCCGCGCGGCGGTCACGCCGGCGAAGCCCGCGCCGATGACGATGGCGTCGTACGGGCCGGTCTTGGTGTTCCGGGTCCGGGCCGCCGCCGGTCGGGCGACGGCCGCGACGCCGGCTCCCAGGGCGGCCGTGCCGCCCACCCTGATCAGATTCCGGCGGGTGATCTGCCGAAAGTTACTCACATGTCCCCCTGGAGAGAAGTTCTCTGACTGTGTGTGGTGTTCTGATCCGCTGTGGTTCTGTGCGCCGCCACCGCCGTGTTCACAGCAGCGGCGTCTCCGGGTCCAGCCCGAGGAGTGCCCGTCCATAGGTCTCCAGGTTGGTGCTGAGCAGCAGCAGGGCGTGGAGCGAGAGGGCCTGGCTGTCGCGGTGGAGACGCTGGATGGGGACGCTCCGCTGGATCACGGAGGCCCCGCTCGCGTTGTGGAGGACCTCGACGGCCTCCTTGGCGAGCTGGATCGCGTACGCGGCCTGGCCGCGCACCGCCGTCTTCTCCTCGATCGTGGGCTGTTCGCCGGCGTCCGCGCGCTCCTGGAGCACCTTCAGCCAGCCGTTGGCGAGCCCTTCCGCCGCGGCGATCTTGTTCGCGGCGGTGGCGACCTGGATCTGGGTCAGCGGGTGCTGACGCTGGTCGCTCCAGGAGGTGTAGGTGATCGACCGGCCGGGCAGCCGGTCGAGGAAGAGTTCGTACGCGCCCTGGGCGATGCCGGTGAAGACGGCGGCGCACTCGGCCATGACAAAGCTGAACAGCCCGTAGTCACGGCCGTCCGCGCTGACGTCGGTCCGGCCCGGGGTGGAGTTGAGAGCGGCGTGCTCGAAGCTCACGACCCGGTGCTCGGGGACGAAGACGTTCTCGGCGGTGGAGGTGGAGCTGCCGGTCGCGACGGCCCCGGAGGTGTGCCAGTCGTCCGCGATCGTGAACTCGGACATCGGGACGATGGCGACGAGGTCCTCGTGGCTGCCGTCCGGCAGCTCCAGCAGGGCGGCCGCGACGTTCCAGTCGGCTCCCCGGCAGCCGGTGTTGAAGCGCCAGCTGCCGTTGAGCAGATAGCCGCCCTCGGTGGGGGTGAGGGTGCCGCTGGGGGTGAAGCCGCCGGAGATGCGGACGGAGGGGTCGCTGAAGATCTCCTCCTGCGCCCGGTCCGGGTAGAGGGTGGCCACCCATGCGTTGGAGATCCACACCATCGAGACCCAGCCGGTCGAGGCGCAGCCCCGGCTGATCTCGGCGAGGACCCGGCACTGCTCGGCGAGGCTCAGCCCGAGTCCGCCGAACCGGCTCGGCGTGGCGGCGCGGAAGACGTCCGCGGCCGCCAGGAGTTCGATGTTCTCGTCCAGGATCCAGCGGCGCTCCTCGGAGGCCTCGCCGTTCTCACGGAGCCTGGGGACGATCTTCTCGATCTTCTCCAGTACGGATTCGACCGCTGTGCCGGTGCTGGTCATATCGCCTTCCCTGCTGGTGGGGCCGGTGGTGCCGGGCCCGTTCGGAAACGCCCCGGGGCGGGTTCTCGCGGCGGGGCGTGGAGGGGTGCCGTCGGGCGGACGGGTCAGTTGATGAAGCCGAAGATCCGGTGGATGCGGCCGTCCTTGAACAGCACGGTGTCGGTGCCCGTGGCACGGGACATCGCGCCGCCCGGGGTGCCCCAGCGCCAGGTGAACAGCGCCATGTCGTTGTGCGCGCCGAGCACCGAGACGACCGTGAACCAGTCGTCGGGAGCGTGTTCCTGCATGTCGACCATGGACTGGTCGATCGCGTCGCGGCCGGTGTACGGCTCGGTGAGGTTCTGGTCAATGTAGGACCCGTCCTCGGTGAACAGCTCTTCGAGCCGGGCGCGCCGCTTCGCGCCGTCGCGCTCGTTGATCGCGTCGATGTAGCCGTGGATGAGCTTGACGGACGTCTCGTTCATGGCGTGGGTGCACCTTTCTTGACCGTGCCGGGCCGGCCGGCGGGGCGGGCGGACGATCCGCCCAGGACATGGCGGAGCACGCGCAGCATCAGCGCGGGGCGCATCAGCGACTCGGACGGCTCCACGAGGGCGATGACCCGGAGGAACGCGTCGGCCACGACGGGGTCCCGGGTTCCGGCGCGCTGCACCAGGCCGACATAGGTGTGCCCGAAGCGGATCGCCGGTGTGCGCTCGCCCTCGACGCCGGGGTAGGCGAGGTCGCTGCCGATCATCAGCTCCCAGACCCGGTCGATGGCGTCGGCGGCCAGATCGCGCAGATACGGCAGCGGCTCGGGCTCCCGGCCCCGGGCGAGGTGCCGGCGGAGGGTGACCGCTTCGAGGGCGGAGACCGTCATCCCCTGCGCGTAGGAGGGGTTGAGGCTGGACACGGCGTCGCCCATCAGCAGCAGTCCCCGGGGGAATCGCGTCATCCGCTCGTAGCGCCGTCGCAGGCTGACCGGGAAGCGGTAGGCCACGGGGTCGTCGAGGGGTTCGGCGTCCTGGAGCGCGTCATGGATGTCGGGCGCGGCCACGGACGCGATGAAGTCGTGGAAGCCCTCCGGGTCCGCCGGCGGATGGTCGCCGAGGATCCCGTAGGCGGTCACGACGGTCCGGTCGCCGTCCACCTTGGCCGCGATCGCGCCTCTCGGGAGGGCGGCCGAGGCCATGATGTTGATCGCGATGTCGCCCCGGTAGGGGTCGGTCCGCATCCGGTAGTGGCGGGTGGTGTAGCCGAGGCCGATCTTCCGGCGCTCCTCCTCGACCTGCGGATACCCCAGCTCGACGAGGCGGGCGGAGGTCCGCGAGCCGCGGCCGGAGGCGTCGAGGACCAGATCGGCTTCGATGAGCTCCTCGGTTCCGTCCCGGTCCGCCACCACGACTCCGTCGATCCGGCCGCGGTCCTCGGTGGCGTTGAGCCGGATGATGTCCCGGCGCTCCAGGAACTCCACATTCGGCAGGGCCTGTACCCGGGCCCGGACATGGCTCTCCAGGAAGGGGCGGCTGGAGGTGAGCGTGTTCAGTCCGGAGCGGCTCCGCCGCAGCCGCACGCCGTTGATGTACCAGCGCAGATCGCCCGCCACATCGCCGAGGTTCGCGCCGTCCGACACCATCTCCTCGGTGAGGCCGGGGAAGAGCTCCTCGATGATCTGCTGGCCGCGGGCGAGGAGTCCGTGGACCTGGCGGCCCTGGGGGACGCCCCGGCGCGGGTCGGTCACATCGGTCAGGGTGTCGCGGTCCACCACGGTCACGGCGGTGTACGCGTCGGAGAGCACCCGTGCCGCCAGGAGGCCGGCCATCCCCGCGCCGAGGACGACGGCGTGCCGGCCGCATCGCCGGGTCATGGAGCCGCTCACTCGGTCTTGTTGCGGGGGTCGCCGTAGGGGGCGTCGACGGCATAGCGCCATCCGCCCTCCGCGTCCGCGCTCAGCACATCGGTGGCGATGCCCGCCAGCCGTTCCCTGGTGCCGTCCGAGTCGATGTCGATGCTCCACTCGACGGTCAGCAGAGCGGTGTCACGGGTGACGTGCGACTCGCGGATCCGCGCGGTCATCCGCGGGCCGAGCGCGAGGAAGCCGGCGAGGCTCTCCTCGCGCTCCGCTCCGGTCAGCGGTTTCTCCGGGTCCCAGGCGGATACCGCCTCCTCGGTGTAGAACCGGCGGACCACGTCGAACTCACCGGAGTTGAAGGCGTGGACATACTGCTCAAGATGTTCTTCTACGCCGCCCGTATGAGTACTGGTCACAGTGAAATCGCCCCAAACGATTCTCGTGATGTCACAGTCCTGGAATCGGGCACGGGAATTTTCCCGGACCCGATATTCAAGATAGAGAGGGGCACTCCACCGCAAGTACATCAACGAGTAATGCACGGCTCATCGGCAAGATATTTCAAGCCGCGGGCGGGAAACGTGAGGGGTATTACGGGATAATTGACAGCGCGGCGGTTCCCAGTCCGGCGGGACTGGGAACGCCGCGGTTGCCGCAGGTTCGGACGAGGGTCAGGAGGCTGCCTGGACGGCCTTCTTGAAGACCTCGAAAACGGCGAAGTAGTTCTTGTCGCCGTAGCCCCGGGCGATCGCCTCCTTGGCGATGTTCAGCATCAGCTCCGGCTGCTGGGCGTGGACGCCCTGCTCCTGGCAGGTCCTGGTGATGTGCTCCAGGGCGTTGAGGTTCATCTCCATCGTCCCGTACTCACCGGGGTAGTCGGCCTTGTCCATGGCGGGGGCCTGCGCGACGAGGGTGGAGGTCACCACCGTGGGCAGGAACCAGTTGACGGACAGGTCGGCGAAGGTCTCGGCGGGCACACCGGCCGAGGCGACGAGCGCGGTGGCGTGCAGGAAGCCGTTCATCGTCGCGTACATCTGGCCGAGCAGGGCGGTGTTGTAGAGCACCGCGAGACTGGCGTCGGCGCCGAGGAAACGCGGGTCGCCCATGGCGGACAGCGTCGCCCTGTGCTCGTTGAAGATCTCCTCCGAACCGCTGAAGAGGAAGACCGACTCGGGGTTTCCGATGAGGTAGGGCGGCACCATGATCGCGCCGTCGAGGTAGCCGACGCCGTGCTCGCCGGCCCAGGCGACCGCCGCGTGAGCCTCCTTCGGCGTACCGGAGTTGAGGTTCACCAGGGCGCGGCCGCGCAGCTCCTCGGTGGCCGGGCCGAAAACGTCGTACATCGTTTCATAGTCTTTGAGACACATAATCGTGACCGGGCTGGCCGAAACGGCCTCGGCCACCGTCTCCGCGCGCGTGGCGCCCTTGGCGACGAGTTCGTCGGCCCTCGACGCGGTGCGGTTCCAGACCGTGATCGGGTGCCCCTTCTTCTGGAGCGCTTCGGCGAGGGCGATGCCCATCGGGCCGAGGCCGACGACGGTAACGGGGCTTTCCTGGGGGCTTGTTGCCTGCTGTGTTGTCATGCGGAACACGTTAGAGTCTCACATCGATGTGAGAGTCAAATCGAATGGGTGTGGTGGTGATCACGTGCGCATCGGAGCGATGTCCCAGCGGACCGGCGTCAGTGAACGGCTGTTGCGGTACTACGAGGAGCAGGGCCTGCTGAGCCCCTTACGGCGGGCCAGCGGGTACCGCGAGTACGACGAGGAGGATGTGAACAGGGTGCGCGGCATCCGCACTCTGCTCGGCGCGGGCCTCAGCACCCAGACGATCTCCGTGCTGATGCCGTGCATGGTCGAGGACGACGGCAGTCTGATGCCCGGGTGCGCGGACATGCTTCCCGATCTGTACCGGGAGCGGGAGCGGATCGACGCCGCCGTCGAGCAACTCCTCGGCGCGCGCACGGTGCTCGACACCCTCATCGCCGCCACGCCGTCCACCGTCGTCGAGGAGCCGGAGACCTGCCTCGTCGGGGAGTACGACCGCGCCCCGCTGCACGCGCCGGGCGCGCGTCTCTGACCCCCTCCCCCCTTCGTTCCGGACAGCCGGACCGACCCGGGCCGACCGGGACCGCCCCGGACCGACCGGACCCGCCATGACGGCGGGTCCGGCTTTTTCATGCGCTCCCCGGTCCGCCCCCGTGTGCCCGTGTGCCCGTGTGCCCCCGATTGCCAGGTCATTACTGGGCATTGAACGCCCTTCGGCAGGCCCTGCTAGCGTCGTTGAACAGACCGCGATCAAAGAATTCTGGGCAGGCGCACCGCGCGACGTCACATGGCATGGCTTCCGCTATGTATGGCGTATGAAACCAACACTCATTCGATATCTGGCCGAACTGACCGGTCGGCCATGAGGCATGACATGACGTCGCGCGCGCACGGGCACATCACCTTGGGGAGCTGACAGCACGTGGCGGACGAAAAGGAACTCCGCGAATACCTGAAGCGGGCGATCGCCGACGCGCGGGATGCGCGCAAGCGGCTCCGCGAGGTCGAGGAGAGGCTTGAGGAGCCCGTCGCCATCGTGGGAATGGCCTGTCGCTACCCCGGCGGGGTCGCCTCGCCCGAGGATCTCTGGCGGCTCGTCGACGACGGGGTGGACGCGGTCTCCGCGTTCCCGGACAACCGGGGCTGGGACCTGGAGGCGCTCTACGACCCGGATCCCGAGCGGGTGGGCACCTCCTACACCCGTGAGGGCGGCTTCCTGCACGACGCCGACCTGTTCGACCCGGAGTTCTTCGGTCTCTCGCCGCGCGAGGCGCTCGCCGCCGACCCCCAGCAGCGGCTGCTGCTCCAGACCACCTGGGAGGTGCTGGAGCGGGCGGGCATCGACCCGGCGACCCTGCGGGGCTCGCGCACCGGTGTCTTCACCGGGCTGATGTACTCGGACTACGGCTCGCGCCCCCAGCTCCCGGCGGAGGGGTTCGAGGGCTATCTCTACAGCGGCAGCGCGGGCAGCATCGCCGCCGGGCGGCTCGCGTACACCTTCGGTCTGGAGGGTCCCGCGGTCTCGCTGGACACCGCCTGCTCCTCCTCTCTCGTGGCGCTGCATCTGGCGGTGCAGTCGGTGCGCTCGGGCGAGTCCGAGCTGGCGGTGGCGGGCGGCGCGGCGGTGATGGCCACGCCCACCGGGTTCATCGAGTTCTCCCGGCTGCGCGGGCTCGCGCCCGACGGCCGGTGCAAGCCGTTCTCGGCGGCGGCGGACGGCACGGCGTGGGCCGAGGGCGTCGGGCTGCTGCTGGTGGAGCGGCTCTCCGACGCGCGCAGAAACGGTCATCCCGTGCTCGCCGTCATCCGGGGCACCGCCGTCAACCAGGACGGCGCGTCCAACGGACTGACCGCCCCCAACGGCCCCTCGCAGGACCGGGTGATCCGCCAGGCGCTGGCCAACGCCGGGCTGCACACCTCCGACGTCGACGCGGTCGAGGCGCACGGCACCGGCACCCCGCTCGGCGACCCCATCGAGGCCCAGGCCCTGATCGCCACGTACGGCCAGAACCGCCCCGCCGACCGGCCGCTCTACCTCGGCTCGCTGAAGTCCAACATCGGCCACGCCCAGGCGGCGGCCGGAGTCGGCGGCGTCATCAAAATGGTGCAGGCCATGCGGTACGAGACGCTGCCCAGGACGCTGCACGCCGAAGAGCCCACCTCCCATGTGGACTGGAGCGCGGGCGCGGTCGAACTCCTCACCGAGGCCGTCGAGTGGCCCGCCGGGGACCGGACGCGCCGCGCCGCGGTCTCCTCCTTCGGCATGGGCGGCACCAACGCGCATGTGGTGCTGGAGGAGGCCCCCGCCCCCGAGCCCGTACCCGTGCCCGCCTCCGGAGGGCCCGGCTCCGGAGAGCCCGCCGACACCACGGCACCGGCCCCGGCACCGGCGCTGACGCCGGGTCTGGTGCCCTGGGTGCTCTCGGCCAAGTCCCCCGAGGCGCTCGCCGCGCAGGCACAGCGGCTGCTGGAGCACCTCGCGGAGCACCCCGGCCTCTCCCCCGCCGACATCGGGTTCTCCCTCGCCACCGGCCGCGCCGCGCTGCCCCAGCGGGCCGTGGCCGTCGCCGGGAGCGCCGAGGAGGCCGCGGAGCAGCTCCGGGCGCTGGCCGCCGGGGAGTCCGCGCCCGGCCTGGTGACCGGAGTCGCGGCCGACCCCTCCCGTACCGCCTTCCTCTTCCCCGGCCAGGGCTCCCAGTGGGCCGGCATGGCCGTGGAACTCCTGGACGGCTCACCGGTGTTCGCCGCCCGGATCGCCGAGTGCGAGAGGGCTTTCGCGCCCTTCGTGGACTGGTCCCTCACCGACGTCCTGCGCGGAGTGGAGGGCTCCGCCCCGCTGGAGCGGGTCGATGTCATCCAGCCGGTGCTGTTCGCGGTCATGGTGTCGCTCGCGGAGCTGTGGCGCTCCCAGGGCATCACTCCGTCGGCCGTGGTGGGCCACTCCCAGGGCGAGATCGCGGCGGCCTGCGTGGCCGGAATCCTCAGCCTGGAGGACGCGGCCCTCGTCGTGACGCTGCGCAGCCAGGCCATCGGCAGGAAGCTGGCCGGACTGGGCGGCATGATCTCCGTGCCGCTCTCCGCCGACCAGGTACGGGACCGGATCGCGCCGTGGGGCGACCGCATCCAGATCGCCGCCGTCAACGGCCCCTCGTCCGTGGTCGTCTCCGGCGAGTCCGAGGCCCTGGCCGAGCTGCTCGCCGGGTGTGTGGCGGACGAGGTGCGGGCCCGCAGCATCCCCGTGGACTACGCGTCCCACTCGGCGTACGTGGAACTCCTGCGGGACGAACTCGCCGGGCTGCTGGCCCCGATCGCCCCCCGCAAGGGCGAGATCCCGTTCTTCTCGACGGTGACCGGCGAGTGGGTCGAGGGCCCGGAGCTGGACGCCGGTTACTGGTACCGCAATCTGCGGCAGACCGTCCAGCTGGAGGGCGCCGTGCGCGCCCTGGTCGGCCAGGGCTTCGGGAACTTCGTGGAGATCAGCTCCCACCCGGTGCTGGCGGTCGGCGTCCGGGAGACCCTGGAGGGCACCGAGGCCGCCGTCCTCGGCACGCTCCGCCGCGACCAGGGGGGACCGCGCCGGTTCTGGCGCGCGCTCGCCGAGGCGCACTGCCGGGGCGTCGCCCTGGACTGGGACGCCGTCTTCGCGGGCACGGACCCGCGCCCGGTCGCCCTGCCGACGTACGCCTTCCAGGGCCGCAGGCACTGGCTGGAGGCCACGGCCGCGCCCGGTGACGCCTCCGGCCTCGGGCTGATCACCGCGCACCACCCGGTGATCGGCGCGGCGGTCGGGATGGCCGACCGCGACGCGTTCCTCTTCGTGGGACGGCTCTCCGCCCAGACCCACCCCTGGCTCGCCGACCACGCGGTGGACGGGACCGTACTGCTGCCGAGCACCGGCTTCGTGGAACTCGCGCTGCGCGCCGGGGAGCACGTCGGCTGCGAACTCGTCGAGGAGATCACCCTCTCCGCCCCGCTGCTGCTCCCCGGCGGCGGCGCGGTGCGGGTACAGGTCGTCGTCGGCGAGTCGGACGAGTCCGGCCGCCGGAAGCTGGAGATCTTCTCCCAGCCCGACGACGGCGACGAGCACACCGCCCGGCCCTGGACCCCGCACGCGACCGGTCTGCTGGCCCCGGCCCGCCGGGAGAGCCCCGCCGATCTGGCCCTCTGGCCCCCGGCCGGCGCGACCGAGGTCGCTCTCGAATCCTTCTACGAGCGGGCCGGGCGGAGCGGGTACGAGTACGGCCCGGCCTTCCGGGGACTGCGCCGGGTGTGGCGGAGCGAGGGCGAGACCTTCGCCGAGGTCGCGCTCGCGGAGGAACAGCGCCCCGAGGCCGAGCTGTTCGGCCTGCACCCGGCCCTGCTGGACGCCGCGCTCCACCCGCTGCTGCTGCCCGTGCTCGACGAGGACCGGCCCGCCGTGCTGCCCTTCTCCTGGTCGGGGGTGACCCTGCACGCCACGGGCGCCTCCGTGCTGCGGGTCAGGCTGACGCCGACCGGGGACTCCTCGGCCGCGCTGGTCATCGCGGACGGCACCGGCGCGCCCGTGGCCACCGCGGACTCGCTGACCCTGCGGCCGCTGCCGGCCGGGGCGCTGAGCGCCGCCGCGCCGGAAGGCGCCCGGGACGGACTGCTGAGGGTCGGCTGGACGGCGCTGTCCGTCCCGGCGTCGGACACTGGCACTGGCACTGGCACGGACACTGGTACGGACGGCTGGGCGCTGCTCGCGGAGGGAGAGGCGGACGATGCGCTCGCCACCGCCCTCGGGGTGCCCGCCGACCGCCGCCACCGGGACCTGGGCGCGCTGCTGACCGCGCTCGACGGCTCGGCCCCCGTACCCGATGTGGTGGTACTGGCCCCGCCCCGGTCCGCCGGACCGGACGCGGAACTGCCCGAGCGGGCCCGTGCGTCGGCGGAGACCCTGCTGACGACGGTCCGGGAGTGGCTCGCGGACGACCGGCTCGCCGCCGCCAGGCTCGTCGTGCTCACCCGGGGCGCGGTGGTCGCCGGGGACGAGGACGTCACCGATCCGGCCCGGTCCCCGCTCTGGGGTCTGCTGCGCTCCGCGCAGACGGAGAACCCCGGCCGCTTCCTCCTCGTGGACCTCGACGAGACCTCCGTCCGGGACTCCGGCCGGGCGCTGCCCGCGCTCGTGGCCCTCGCCGCGGCCTCGGACGAGCCCCAGTTCGCGCTGCGCGACGGCGCGGCCCTCGTGCCCCGGCTGAGCCGGGCGGCGGCGCCGCGGCCGGAGGCCGCCCCGCGCTGGGACGAGGGAACCGTACTGATCACCGGCGCCACCGGCACCCTCGGCGGGCTGCTGGCCCGGCATCTGGTGACCGCGCACGGGGCCCGCAGCCTGCTGCTGCTGAGCCGCCGGGGCGAGCGCGCCGAGGGCGCGGCGGCCCTGGGCGAGGAGCTGCGCGCGCTGGGCGCGGAGGTCGTCTTCGCCGCCTGCGACGCGGCCGACCGCGAAGCGCTGGCCGGAGTGCTGGCCGAGGTGCCCGCCGACCGGCCGCTGAAGGCCGTGGTGCACACGGCCGGTGTGGTGGACGACGGGCTGCTCACCGGCCTCACCCCCGAGCGGCTGGCCGGGGTGCTGCGGCCCAAGGTGGACGCCGCGTGGAATCTGCACGAACTGACCCGGGACCTGGAGCTGAACGCCTTCGTCCTCTACTCCTCGCTCGCGGGTCTGCTCGGCACCGCCGGCCAGGCCAACTACGCGGCGGGCAACACCTTCCTGGACGCGCTGGCCCAGCACCGCCGGGCGCACGGTCTGGCCGCGACCTCGCTGGCCTGGGGCCTGTGGTCCGACACCAGCGAGAGCACCAGCCATGTGACCGAGGTCGACGTCCGGCGGATGGCCCAGTCCGGGCTGCTGCCGCTCTCCTCGGACGAGGGGGCCGCCCTCTTCGACGCCTCCTTCGCCCAGGACTGGGCCGTTCTCGCCGCCACCGGGCTCGATCTGCCCCGGCTGCGCCGCTCGGCCCAGGGCGCCCCGCCGCTGCTGCGCGGGCTGGTCCCGGCCGCCCGCCGCCGGGCGAGCGACGGCGTCCCCGGCGGTTCCTCGCTGGCGGACCGGCTGTCGGCGCTCCCCGCCGAGGAGCGGGAGCAGACTCTCGTCTCCCTGGTGCGCGGTCATGTCGCCGATGTGCTGGGCCATCCCGACCCGGCGACGCTGGACGCCGGGCGGGCCTTCAAGCAGCTCGGCTTCGACTCGCTGACGGCGGTCGAGCTGCGCAACCGGCTCAACACCGCCACCGGGCTGCGGCTCCCCACCACCCTGGTCTTCGACCATCCGACGACCACCGCGCTCGCCGCGCATCTGTCGGGGCTGCTGCGCACCGGCGGGGCGGCGGTGAGCGCCCCCGTGGCCGCCGCCCGGGCCGGGGCCGCGGACGACGACCCGATCGTGATCGTGGGCATGGGCTGCCGCTTCCCCGGCGGGGTGGACTCGCCCGACGGCCTGTGGCGGCTGCTCGCCGAGGGCGGCGACGCCATCTCGACCTGGCCCGAGGACCGGGGCTGGGACCTGGAGGCGCTGTACGACCCGGACCCGGAGCGCTCCGGCACCTCCTACACCCGCAACGGCGGATTCCTGACGGAGGCCGACCACTTCGACGCCGACTTCTTCGGGATGTCCCCCCGGGAGGCCCTGGCCACCGACCCGCAGCAGCGGCTGCTGCTGGAGACGGCGTGGGAGACCTTCGAGAACGCGGGGCTCGACGCGGCGGAGCTGCGCGGCTCGCGCACCGGTGTCTTCACCGGGGTGATGTACCACGACTACGGCTCGCGGGTGCACCAGGTGCCCGAGGATCTGGAGGGCTTCCTCCTCAGCGGCAACGCGGGAAGCGTGGCGTCGGGGCGGATCGCCTACACCTTCGGTCTGGAGGGTCCCGCGATCAGCGTGGACACGGCCTGCTCGTCCTCGCTGGTCGCCGTCCATCAGGCGGCGAACGCCCTGCGCGGCGGTGAGTGCGATCTCGCGCTCGCGGGCGGTGTCACGGTGATGTCGACACCGGACGGTTTCGTGGAGTTCTCCCGTCAGCGCGGGCTGGCCCGTGACGGCCGCTGCCGCTCCTTCTCGGCCGACGCGGGCGGCACCGGCTGGTCGGAGGGGGTCGGGCTGGTCCTGGTGGAGCGTCTCTCGGACGCACGGCGCAACGGTCACCACGTCCTCGCGGTGGTACGGGGTTCAGCGGTCAACCAGGACGGCGCGTCCAACGGGCTGACCGCGCCCAACGGGCCCGCCCAGGAGCGCGTCATCCGGCAGGCGCTCGCCAACGCCGGGCTGGAGAGCGCCGACATCGACGCGGTCGAGGCGCACGGCACCGGCACCACCCTCGGCGACCCGATCGAGGCGCAGGCGCTGATCGCCACGTACGGCCAGAACCGCCCCGCCGACCGGCCGCTCTACCTCGGCTCGCTGAAG
>NZ_BMWG01000009.1:0-75343 GCF_014651115.1 Streptomyces inusitatus
ACTGGGCGTCAGTCAACGACACACCTGAACCAACGACCAGAAGATCCCTAAGAAACGCCCTAGTCCTGCCCTGTTGAACCAGAGCGTCTGTCAAGGCATTTGCAGCGCCTGGTGGAGAACATCGGTGTGGTGCCAGCAGGACGGAGCGGTGGACCGCTTCGCGCTCTACGGCGACGCCTGCGGAACCCTCCTGGTCGAAACCATCACCCGGCTCACGCTCTGGGAGGGCCACGAAGCCGAACAGCTCTGCCGGTTGCGGGGCAACGCCAGCCCTCTGGACGGCGCGCAGCGTACTTGGCCACATCCAAGCGCGCCTCACTCCCGGTCAGAGTGAGGCGCGGAGGGCAGAGTAAGGGCCAAATCGATCAACAGTGTCCGGTGCGGGGCAGCCTCGCGTGCGAGTCGACACCGTCGGCACGCGGCCCCGCTCCCAGGCTCTGTGGCGCGACCGGTCGCCCTGTCAGGGCTGTTGGCCGCCGCCACAGGTGCCCTCGGCCTTCCGCCCGGTGCGGAAGAAGGTGACCGCCTTCTCGGCGCAGGGTGATGAGGGCAGGGAGGCGTGCCCGTCGTCAAGAACAGTGAGCAGGGCGCCTCCGGTGGCGTCCCTGGCCTGTTCGGCCCATGCGTAGGGAGTGACGATCTCGTAGCGGTGGCCGGACAGCTGGAGGGCGCTGTCGCCGTGCGCGGGCTTGGCTGCCTGGGCGTTCAGCGGCCACTTCGCGCACCAGGGGCTGAACTCCGTCCCTCCCGCCAGGGGATCGGCCTTGCGGCGGGCCTCGCGGGCCGCCCACAAGTCCCCGAACCCGCGGCTCGCGGGGGCGGTGTTGCAGAACATCGCGTTGTACTGGAGCACGTTGAAGCGGCTGCGCGGTTCGCCCAGTCCAAGAGGACGTACCGTTGCCGATGCGGCCGTGCCCGCGGCTGCCCGGGGCGTCGGGGGCGTACCGCCGTCGCGCACCGCGACCAGGTTCTTCGCCGCGGCGTCCCATTCCTCCCGGGGGCGGTTGAACTGCTCGACCGCCCAGTACCCGTCCAGGCGTACCCCGCCGCCGGTGCGCGGCTCCCTCTCCAGCTCATCGCGCAGATCTCCCAGCCGCCCGCGGACGGTGGACTCGTCGGCGCCCAGGTGGTATTCGGCGTCGCGCTGGGCCAGCCAGGTGACGAACGGCGCGGTGCTCCCCCGGCCGACCGCCTCTGTTTCGGCGTCCATCGTGGGCCAGTGGCGCGTCGGAGGCATCACGGAGTCCAGCCACATGCGTTCCGTGCGACGGTCGAACAGCGAGTGGTAGGCCATTCCGACGGCGGTGCCGAAGGAGGCCCCGTAGAAGCTGATCCTCTCCACGCCGAGCGCGGCACGCAGGCGGTCGATGTCGCGGGCCGCGTTCTCCGGGGTGATCTGTCGTACGAACTTCGGGTCGACGGCGGCACAGCGGTTGTTGAACTCGGCCTGCTGATCGAAGACAGCCTTCTTGACCCTCTTCTCCGGTGCCGTCGGCGCCGGTTCGGTCATCGGCTTCTCCTCGCAGGCGACATGGTCGCTGTATCCGGATCCCCGAAGGTCCAGCCCGATGAAATCGTGGTCGGTGTTGAGCGTGGCGAGTCCGCGTTGTGTCATCGACGCCGAGTCGCTGATGTTGGAGAATCCCGGCCCGCCCAGAACAGACACGATGGGCGCCTTGTGCGCCGTCCGATGTGTGGCCCTGACACGGCTCACCGCGATCTTGATTTTCCGGCCCTCGGGCTTCTGGTAGTCCATCGGTACGGTCAGCTCGGCGCACTCGGTGCGGGTGTCGTTCTTTATCGGCCACTCCACCGCCGCGGTCGAGCAGAGCTGCCACTGAAGTCCCGTCCTGGCGGGATGCCCGGCGTCCCGCGCGGCGGCGAGGCCCGTGCTCGCCTGCAACCCGGCGAGCACCACCGCGGAGACGGCCAGGGCGCGACGGCGCACGACCCCGGTCGGGCCGGGCCGCCCACTGCGGTGATCAGTCATCGATGACACGAGAAGAAGCCTCCGTGCGAGGGGAAGATGGGGAAGGCCCGCGGCACAGCGTCCGCGGACTTCCCCACCATGGACCGCACACGCATCCACCACGCACGGATACGGCGGCGGCCGCCCATCCGTTCTGTATCACCGAGGCAACCGCGGCAGGCGCTGTTGACCGTCCGTCAGTCACGCAGACGAGGTCATCGGCTCATCGGGGGGTGAAGGTGACCGGGAGGGCCAGGGGGCCGCGGAACGTCGGGGCGTAGCCCCAGTCGATCTCGCCGCTCGGGATGTCCAGGGTCAGATCCGGCAGACGGCCGAACAGTGTGGTGATCGCGATCTCCGTCTGGAGCTTCACCAGATGGCTGCCCAGGCAGGTGTGCGCGCCGTGGCCGAACGCCAGGTGCGGGCGGGCGTCGCGGGTGAGGTCCAGGGCGTCGGGGTCGGGGAACCGGTTCGGGTCGTGGTTGGCCGCCGCCAGTGACAGCAGCACCACGTCGCCCTCTCTCACGCGGGCGTCCGCGATCGTCATGTCCTCGCCCGCGTACCGGTACTCGGCCACGTGATCCGGCGAGTCCATGCGGAGCAGCTCGTTGATCGCCCGGGACCAGTCGATGTCGCCGCCGAGCAGGGCGGCTCGCTGGCGGGGGTGGCCGAGGAGGCGCAGGACGGTGGTGCCGAGGAACTGGATCGTGGTGATGTGACCGGCGCCGATCAGCGTCATGACCATCACCTCCAGTTCGTCCCCGGTCAGCGCGTCCGACTCGATCAACCGCGTCGGCAGGTCGTCCCCCGGGTGCGATCGTTTGTAGGCCACCAGCTTCCGGACGTAACCCAGCATCTCGGCGAGCTTCGCCTCGTCACGCGGCTGCCGGAACTTCGCGCGGTACCACATGTCCAGCACATCGGCGGCGGGCGGGCGCTCGGCTTCCGGGATGCCGAGCAGGTCGTGCACGACCGCGACCGGGATCTCCCGGGTGTACTCGGCGACGAGGTCCGCTCGCCCCCGCCCGGCAAACGAATCGACGGCGTGCGCGCAGGTGCGGGCGGTGCGATCGCGCAGGCGGGACACGGCGGCGGGGGTGAACGCCGCGGCGACGAGCCGGCGCAGCCTGGCGTGTCCGGGATCGTCCAGATTGGACAGGCCGGGCGAGTGCGGGTCGGGGTTGACCGGGGCGCCGCTGCCCAGGCGGCGGTCGGCCAGACAGGCGCGGACGTCGTCGTACCGGGTCACCAGCCACATTCGGCCCGGGAGGTGCGGGTCGTCGACGGGGCAGACCGGGTCGTGCTCGCGCAGCCAGGCGTAGCCCGGGTACGGATCGGCGGTCACGACGGCCGGCCGGCGATCAGCAGTTTCTCCAGCGGGGACGCGGCGAGCGGCACGGTCCGTGTCTCGGTGAGTCCGGCCTCGCCCAGCCAGGTCGCGAGGTCGGTGTAGCGGTGTACGCCGCCGCCGTGGCCCTGCCACAGGGTGAGGTCGAACATGCTGAGGTACCCGCCCGCGGCGGGGCCCAGCCCGGCCGGTGGCTCCCGGTCGTGGTCGAGGATGGCGATGCTTCCCGTGGGGGACAGTGATTTCGCCGCGCGCTGGAACAGTTCGCGGCATTCCTCGGGGCGGTGGCCGTGCAGGACGTTGAAGAGCAGCACCAGGTCGTGCCCGGAACCCAGGTCGTCGGTGAGGTAGTCGCCCGCCCGCGCCGTCACCCGGTCCGGCGGGGCGTCCTCGCGGAGGGCCGTGATCGTCTCGGGCAGGTCGAAGACGGTGACCCGTATGTCCGGGCGGCGGCGGCACAGTTCGACGGCGTGGTCGCCGTGGCCGCCCCCGATGTCCAGGACGGTGGCCGCGGGAGGCAGTGCGGCGGCGATGTCGTCGGCCAGGTCGACGGCGGCCCCGGCGAGCATCCGGCGCAGCCGGGCCCCGCTGGCGGGGCGCTCGCTCAGCCAGGTGTAGAAGCCGCGGCGGGGCGTGCCGGTACGGATGGTGTCCTCGATGTCGGCCCAGTGCTCGAACAGGACCTCGTGCCAGAACAGTTCGGCGTCCACCGGGCCGGGCGTCGCGACGGTGGCGACCCCGTCCTCGTCGTGCCGCAGATGGCCGAAGGTGACGAGGATGTTCACCAGGCTGCGGACCCCGTCCGGGTCACCGCCGATCGTGGTGGCCAGCTCCTCGACGGGCAGCGGGCCGGATTCCAGCGCGGTGAACACTCCGAGCCGGAGACCGGCGATCATGGCCCGGTACCCGGCCGCGCCGAGCCGGTCCAGTACCGGAGCCGGGACACCGGAGGATTCTTCGGGCAATGGCATGGTCATCCATTTCCGGAAAGCGCGCCGGCACCGGTGAGAAAGTCCAGGTGCCTGCGCAGCATTCGCTCGTTGGCCGGGGGGAACTCCACCCCCGCCCCGGCCGCGGCGGCCCAGGTGCGGGAGCAGTCGAACCGCGGGTGCGGGCGGGGGCGTTCGGGCAGGGAGAAGGCGAGCGGGGCGAAAGGCCCGGCCGGGTCGGCGAGCATCCGCTCCCGCCATCGGTCGTACGGCACCACCTCGGTCGGGTGACCGGCCGAGGTGAGAGCGGCGGCGAGGGCGGCGCGGGTGAGGCCGCCGTCGCCGTGGTAGTGGTGGTCCCGGCCGAGGTGGTCCGGGGTCTGTGAGAGCGCGACGATCGCCGCGGCCACCGTGTCCACGGGCACCATGTCCAGCACCTCGGCGGTGTCCGGGACGGCGCCCGCGGCGACGCAGCCGGTGAGCCAGCGGCTGAACGCGGAGCGCGGGTCGGCGGCGCCGGTGGCGGTGTCGCCGACGATGGCCGCGATGCGGTGGATGGAGACGGGCAGACCGTGGCCGCGGGCGGCGGCGGCCATGGCGTCGGCCACCCATTTGCTGAGGTCGTAGCCGCTGGTGAGGCCGCTCGGGTCGGTGGGGGCGTCGGCTTCGGTGACGACGCGGCCGTCGTAGGCGTCACCGAGGAAAACGCCGAGGGTCGAGATCAGGTGCAGCGGGGCGCCGCTGTCGGCGGCCAGGCGCAGGATCGCGGCGGTGGCGTCGACGTGGGCGGTTTTGAGGGTGCTGTAGGGCGCGGCGAAGTGCGGCACGGCGGCGTTGTGGTAGATCGCGTCCACGGCTCTGAGGGTGTCGTGATCCTCTGTGGAGAGGCCGAGGCCGGGTGCGGACAGGTCGCCGGGGACCGGGATCACGCGGTCGGTGACCGGCAGCCGGTCGATCGAGCCCTGGCGGACGAGGCAGTGGATCCGGGCGTCGGTCCGGGCCAGGAGCTGGTCGAGGAGGTGACGGCCGAGGAAGCCCGTGGCGCCGGTGAGCAGGATCCGGCGCGGCGGGCCGGCCGGGGGGACGCCGGGTGGGTGGACGGCGCGGAGACGGATTTCGGGTGGGGGGACGGCGTCGGCGCGCAAGCGGTCGGCCGTGGGCAGGTCCGCCGGGGCGCCGTCGTCGACGGCCGCCGCGAACGCCGCCACGGTGGGGGCGGTGAACAGTGTGCGCATCGGCACCGTGACGCCGAGGCGGTCGCGGACGGCGGCGAGGACATGGGCGGCGATGAGCGAGTGCCCGCCGATGGCGAAGAAGTCCGCGGCGCGGTCCACGTCGGACCGGTCGAGAACGGTGGCCCAGATGGCGGCGACGGCTCGCTCAGTGGCGGTCCGAGGCGGATCCGCGGGAGCGGAGGGGGTGGTGGGGGGTTCGGGGAGGGCGGTGGTGTCGACCTTGCCGGTGCTTGTGGTGGGAAGGGCGTCGAGGACGACCACGGTGTCCGGCACGAGATGCGCGGGCAGTCGGTCGGCGCAGAAGGCGCGCAGGCCGGGAACGTCCGGGACGGCGACCCGCGCGTCGGGTGTGTTCCGGGTGGGTGCGGTCGGGGCCGGGACGCCGACGTAGCCGATGAGACGGTCGCCCCTGGCCACCACCGCGGCCTCCACGACGGCCGGGTGCGCGGCGAGCACGGCCGCCACCTCCCCCGGTTCCACCCGGTTGCCGCGGATCTTGACCTGGTCGTCGGCCCGGCCGACGAACTCGATCGTGCCGTGCGGGTTCAGCCTGGCGAGGTCGCCGGTCCGGTACATGCGGGCGCCGGGGTGGTCTCCGTACGGGTCGGCGAAGAACGCCGCGGCGGTCGCGGCCGGGTTTCCCCGGTACCCCCGGGCGGGCGCCGTCCCTCCGATGTAGATCTCGCCGACCACGCCGACGGGCACTCGGCGCAGAGCGCGGTCGAGGAGGTGGACGCGGACGTGTCGCAGCGGGCGGCCGATCGGCAGCCGGGTGGGGTGCTCGTGGCCGTCGACGGTGCGATGGCTGGTCGCGCAGACGGTGGCTTCCGTCGGGCCGTAGTGGTTGTGGAGGGGGATGCCGTGCTTCGCCCACGCGCGGACGGTCGCCGCCGGGACGATGTCGCCGCCGACCATCATGATCTCCAGCGGGAGGCGTTCCCCGGCGAGATCGGCCACCCAGCGCTGCCAGAGGGGAGCCGCCGTGTCCACCGCGGACAGCCGGTGCTCGACGCAGAGCCTCAGGAGGTCCCCTCCGGTGAGGCCGCCCGGGTCGGGGTGGATGACCAGGGTGGCCCCGGCCGCGAGGACCGGGAAGATGTCGCCGAACGCGGCGTCGAAGTGCGGGGGCGGGACCATGAGGAGGCGGTGCGCGGCGGTGAGGCCGTGTTCGGCGATGAACGCGGTGGTGAGGTTGAGGAGAGTGTCGTGCTGTACTTCGACGCCCTTGGGTTCGCCGGTGGAGCCGGAGGTGTGGACGACGTAGGCGAGCTGGGACGGGTGGATGGGCGTGGGTTCGTGGTGGCCGATGGCGGGAAGGCCGATGGCGGGAAGGCCGGTGGCGGGGAGGCCGGTGGCGGGGAGGGTCTCGCGGGTCAGAACGATCCTCGCACCGCTGGCGGCGATCAGGGCATGTCGGCGGGAGGGCGGCTGGGCGGGGTCGACGGGGACGAAGCAGCCGCCCGCCTTGAGCACGCCGAGGATCGCGACGATCGCGTCGGCGCCGGACGGGATGGTGATCGCGACCGGGTCCTCGCGCCGGATGCCGGCCTCGTGCAGTTGACTGGCGACGGCTGAGGATCTGCGGTCCAGGTCGCGGTAGGTGAGGGGAGCGGCGGCGAGGTCGAGGACGGCGGTGGCGTCGGGGGTCCGGGCGGTCTGGGCCGCGATCAGGCCCACCACGGTCGTGGCGGCCGGCCGGGTGTGGACGGCCGGGCCGGTGGACGGCGTGTCCTGTCCACCGGGGGAGGCCGGCTCGGACCGGGTGCGGGTGCGGGTGCGGAGGGCGGTGTGGACGGCGTTGTCGGCCGGGGACAACAGGTCCAGGTGGGACAGCGGAAGACCGGGGTGGCGGGTCACGGTCTCCATGACCGCCAGCACCTGGTCGGCGATTCTGGCGATCGTGTCCGCCTCGTACCGGTCGGTGCGGTAGTCGATGAGGGCGGGCCAGTCGCCCTCGCGTTCCCTGATGTGGAGGGTGAGGTCGAAACGGCTGGTGGCGCGGTCGATCGGCAGCGGGGTGGCAGTCAGGCCGGTGAAGGTGACGGGGGCCGTCTCGCGGTTGAGGACCAGCATCGTCCGGAACAGGGGGTGGTCCTCCCGTGGGACGGGGACCGTGGCGGGGACCGCAGTGGGAACCGTGGTGAGGATGTCGGCCAGGGAGACGTCGGCGTGGTCCATCGCGTCGGCCACCACACCGGTGGCGTCGGCGAGCAGGTCGCGGGGGGTGGCTCGACGGTTCGTCCGGAGCCGGAGCGGGAGGGTCGTGACGAACATGCCGATCACGTCGTCCCACCCGGCCGGGCGGGTGCTGACCGGGGTGCCGACGACAAGGTCGTCCCCACCGTCCCGGGTGGAGGAGACGATGGCGAAGACGGTGAGGAGACCGGCGAAGGTCGTGGCCCGCTCGCCCCGGCACCAGGTGGCGAAGCGGCGGGCGAGTCCGGCCGGGACGGTGAACCGGTGGGTGGCACCGGGGGCGGCGTCCGCGCGGCGGGGGCGGGCCGGGCCCGGGCCGGATTCAGAGTGCGGGCCGGATTCCGAGTGCGGCGATCCGCCTGGCGTGGGGCCGTACGGGTGGTCCGGCGCGGGTCCGGAGGCGGGCGGGGCGTCGCGGAGTGTTTCGGCCCAGAATTCGATGGTTCGTCGCCGTGGGCCCACGGCCGCCGACGCGGGGACCGGCAGCCCCGGTGCGCCGGTCCCCGTACCGAGCGCGGCCCTCGGCCCCTGGATGTCCGTGGCACCGGACAGGGCCGTCAGCAGGACCGATATCGATGTGTCGTCGCAGATGACGTGATGAGCGGTGATCGTCAGAAGATGGGTCGTGGGGGCGGTTCTGATCAGATGCGCCCGCACCAACGGACGCCGGGTCAGGTCGAAGGGGCGGTCGGCGTCCCGGGCGGCCAGGCGTTCGGCCTCCGGCCACGGGTCGGCGTGAGCGCTCAGGTCGGTGGTGCGCCAGGCCCTCGCCGACAACTCGTCCGTATAAGGCGCCGCGCTCAGCCGCGGGGTGTCGTCATGGACGGCGATCGCCGATCGCAGGGCGGGATGGGCGGCCAGGGTGTGGGCGAACCTGGCGCGCAGGTCCGCCTCGTCGAGCGCGCCCTCCAGCCGGAACGCGGCGTGCACGACGTAGGCGCCGTTGTCCCGGCCCGCCTGGTGGATGATCCACAGTCCGTGCTGCGGGCCGGAGAGCCGTCCTGGTGGAGCGGGCACCACCTTAGGGACCTCAGAGACCTCAGGGATATCGGGATCGCCCTGTCCCGCGTCGATCGCGGCGGCCAGGGCTGCGACGGTGGGGTTGGCGAACAGGGTCCTGATCGTCACCTCCGCGCCGACCGACGCCCCGATCCTGGCGACGGCCTTCACCGCCGCCAGGGAATGGCCGCCGGACAGGAAGAAATCGTCGTCGCGGTCGACCGGGCGAGCCAGCAGACGCGCGAAGATCTCCGCGATCGTGGTCTCCAGACCCGGGTGGGGATCAGCGGCGGCGACCTCCTCCGCCGGTGGGGGCAGAGCGCGTACGTTCAGCTTCCCGGAGCTGGTCAACGGAAACGCGTCCACGGACACCAGCGCCGACGGCACCAGGTAGGCGGGAAGGACACGGCTCAGCCGCTCCCGCACCCCCGGCCAGTGGGGCCGCCCGGCGGCCGGGATCACATAGGCCACCAGACGGTCCCCGTCACCGGCCACGCGGGCGTCGGCGACCTCCGGGTCCGCCCGCAGCGCCGCCTCCACCTCCGCCGGTTCCACCCGGTGACCACGCACCTTGAGCTGCGCGTCCACCCGCCCGACGAACTCCATGACACCGCCCGGCCGGCGCCGCGCCAGATCGCCCGTCGCGTACATGCGCGCGCCGGGGACCGGTGAGAACGGGTCGGCGACGAAGCTCGTCGCCGTCCGGCCGGGCGCGCCGAGATAGCCGCGCGCCAGCGGGAAACCGCCCAGGTACACCTCGCCGACCACATCGTCGTCAACCGGTCGCAGGCCCGCGTTCAGCAGATGCAGGGCCACACCGTCGAGCGGGTCGCCGATGCCGAACCGGCCGCCTCGGCGCACCCGCTCGGCGGTCGACCAGATCGTCGTCTCGGTCGGGCCGTACGTGTTCCACAGCTCGGCCCCGCCCAGCGCCCCGGCCAGCTCCGGCGTCAGCACCTCCCCGATCGACACCCGGACCCGCACGCACTCCGGCACGCCCCCGGCCGCCACCAGCACCGCCCACACCGACGGGGTGACCTGGACGACCGTGACCGCCTCGGCCGTCAGACGCCGCGCCAGCGCGGGACCGTCCACAACGATCTCCGGCGGTATCGGCGCCACCCGGGCGCCCACCGTCAGCGGGCCCACCAGTTCCCACACCGAGATGTCGAACGCCGGGGAGATCATGGCCGCCACCACGTCCCCGGCGCCCAGCCCCACCAGCGCCGCCGACCGGGCCAGCATCCCGGCCACCGCGCGGTGCGGCACGCCCACCGCCTTCGGGCGGCCGGTCGACCCGGAGGTGTGGAGCACATACGCCAGTGACTCGGGCGCGATTCCGGGATCGACGCGCTCGAACTCCTCGGGCAGGTCCGGGATCTCGGTCAGTACAACGCGGGCGGCCTCGGTGACGGCCCGGCGTCTCGGCTCGGGCCACAGCGGTTCCACCGGCACGTACACCGCGCCCGCCCGCCAGATCCCGAGGACGGCCACCACCAGGTCCGGGCCGCGCGGCAGGTCCACCGCGACCCACGCCTCCGGCCCGGCGCCCTTCGCCCGCAGCACCGAGGCCAGCGCCGCCGAACGGCGCTCCAGCTCGGCGTAGGACAACTCCCCCACCGCGAGGCCGTCCGCGCCGAACCGGATCATCTCCAGCACGGTCGACGGCACCGGAGCACCGGCCGGGCCGGCCGGGCCGGCCGCGGGGGCGGCCGTCACCGAAGAGCCCGCCGTCAGCGCCGACAACCGGCGATCGGGGTCGGCGCACGCACGGTCCAGCAGGGCCAGCAGCCGCCGGGCGACACCGTCGACCGTCGCACCGTCGAACAGGTCCGTGTCGTGCTCGGTGACCACCGCCATCTCCGCGCCGCCGGACTCCACCATCAAGCTGAGGTCGACGTCGGCCGTGCCCGTGTCCGGCGGCATCCGGTCGGCCCGTACGCCGGGGAACGCCACCTCGGGCGGGTCCTGCATCACAAGGTGCGCCTGGCACAGCGGCGCGTGGCTCGGGTCGCGGGAGGCGCCGACCGCCTCGACGATCCGGTCGAACGGGACCGCCGCGCCGCCCAGTCCCGCCGCGACCGCGCGGCGGGCCCTGGCCACCAGCTCGCGGAAGGTCGGATCGCCGCCGATCCCCACCCGCAAGGGCACCGGGTTCACGAACATTCCGACGACCCCGGCGAACTCCGGCCCCGGCCGCCCGGACCACAGGGTGGCGACCACCACGTCGTCCTGACCCGCCGTCGTGCCCAAGGTGGCGGCGTACGCGGCCTGGAGCACCACGAACCGGGTGGCGCGCGTGGCGCGGGCGAGCGCGTCGACCCGCGCGGTGAGCCCCTCGGGGACGGCGTGGCGGCGCAGCTCCCCCCGGAAGGCGCGCATCCTCGGGCGGGGTCGGTCGGTGGGCAGGGTGAGCAGGTCCGGCGCACCGTCCAGGTCGGACACCCGGCGGGACGGGTCGTGGTCGACGGTGTCCGGCGGCGCTCCGGGGTCCGGCAGCGGCCGGGCCGGGTCGGTGTACAGGGCGCTGATCTCCTGGCACAGCACCGACAGTGACGTACCGTCGACGACCGCGTGATGCGTGTTGATCACCAGTACGTGGTCGGTCGGCGTGATCCGGCCCAGCCGGATCCGGAACAGCGGCCCGGTGCGCAGGTCGAACGGCTCCCGTGCGGCCTGCGCCGCGAACGCCTCCGCCTCCGTGTCCACGTCCGTGCCCGTGCCCGTGCCTACGTCCGCGTATGGCACCGTCCGCACCACGACATCCGCGGCGACCACCGGACCCACCCGTCCGACCGGCTCGCCGTCGACCTCGTCGAAGGTGGTTCGCAGCATCGGGTGCCGGGCCACCAGCAGATCCGCCGCGCGCCGGAGCGCGTCCGCCGACACGGGGCCGGCCAGCCGGAACACCGCCGGGTTGTTGTGCAGGGGTGCGCCGTCGGCGAACGCCTCAAGGAACCACAGTCGCCGGGCGCCGGGCGGGAGCGGGACCGTCATCGGTGCGCTCCCCGATCCCCGAACCGGCTTCGGTACGCCGCCAGATGCTCCGGGTCCGCCCGCAGGAACGGCGCGTCGGCGGCCACCATGTGCCGCACCGCCAGCAGCGGCAGCGGACTGCGCATCGGCCGGAAGTCCGCGTTCCACAGACCGGGCGCGGACGGCGGCCCCGGGTGGAACTCACCGATCATCAGGCCTCGTTCCACGAACCCGGGCTTCAGCTCCCGCTGTGTGCGGTCGATCTCCCCGGGCGTGACGTCCGGCAGCACCACCAGGACCGTCCGATATCTGGCCTGCGGCCCCTCACGCGGCGGCAGGTCGGGGAACCAGTCACGGTAAGCGGTCATCACCGCCTCCAGGTCCGGCCGTCCGGGGTGTACGGCGAGGAAGAACCCGCCCCGTTCCAGCGAGAGCGCCGTGTACGGGCAGACGTCGCCGCCCCGCCCCAGATCGGGGTGCGGTCGGCACAGATAGGACCGCGCCCACGCGAGCACCACCTCGGCGGCGGCGGGCAGGTCCGGGTGACCCGGTTCAAACAGCGTGACGTCACCCGTCGGGTGGCTCAACATCTCCCGCTCCGCTTCCACCGCGCCGCAGTGAGCAACGTGACTCCGCCGAACCCGACGAGCCCCACGAGTCCGCCGAGCCCGGCGAGGAGGCGGTCCTGATGGCGGGCCCGGGCGAGCGCGTCGCCGTACGGGAGGCTGCTGTGGCTGATCATCGCGTACAGCGTCCGCCACCCCGGCAACAGGCGGCCGAGCGCGAAGTCGATCCGCTTACGGGCCAGGAACACCGGTGACCGCACCCGGTCGCGCAGCTCCACGAAGTTGCGCGCGGACAACTCGGCGAGCACATCGGTGTGCGGGCGGCGGCGGGCCTCGAACGCGGCGAGCGCGTCGCCCGGGGAGTGCTCGGCGAGACACGCGTCGAGCACCGCGCAGTCCTCGAACGCGGCGTTCATCCCCTGGCCGTAGAACGGGAACACGGCGTGCGCGGCGTCGCCGACGAGGACGACACGGTCGTGCTGCCACGGCGCGGTGCGCACCGACACCAGGCTGCCCGGCTCGTGCGCGAGGAACTGGGTGACCAGGTCCGGCACCAGTTCGGTCAGGTCGCCGAACTCCTCGGCCAGGAACGCCCCGGCCCGCGCCGGGTCGCGCAGCCCCGAGAACCCGGTGTCGCCGTCGAACGGCAGGAACACGGTGCCGGTCAGCGATCCGTCCGGGTTGGGGTGTGCCACCACCAGTCCCCGGCTGCTCGGCCACACGTGCAACGCCTCCGGCCGGTCGACGGCCGGGATGGTGAACTCCCGGTAGCCCCAGTCCAGATGCGTCTGGTGGAACTCGGCGCGCACCCGGCGGTGCAGGTGCGCGCGCACGGTCGAGTACGCGCCGTCCGCGCCCACGACGAGATCCGCCGGGAACGTCCGGTCCGGGGTGCGCACCTCGGTATCGGCCAGGCCGGTGACGCGGTGCCCGAACCACAGCCGCAGCCGGGGAACCGATTCGGCGGCGTCGAGCAGGGCGATGTTGAGGTCGTGGCGGCGGACCGAGTGCAGCACCTCGGTGTCGTCCGCGCCGTAGGGCTGGTAGGTGACCCGGCCGCTGTGGTGGACGATCCGCCCGCGCATGGGAACCGCTCTGGCCAGGGCCTCCTCAAGGAGGCCGATGTCGCGCAACGCCGCCCGTCCGCGTTCCGACAGCCCGACGCTGATCGACGCGGCGTCCGGGCCGTTCGTGCCGCGCGGGTCGCCGCGCCGCTCCACCACGTCCACCCGGTGGCCGCGGCGGGCCAGCCGGATCGCCAGCATGGTTCCGGCCATGCCCGCCCCGACGATGACGATGTTCATGTCCGGCCCCCGGCCGAGTCCGCCGGAGCCATCGGGTCCACCGAGGCCATCGGGGCCTTCGGGTCCGTTGAGTCCATCGCGGACAGGGCTTCAGCGAGATCGGCGGGTGTGGAGACGTCGAACACGGTGGCCACGGACGCGTCCACGGCCAGTTCGACCCGGATCCGGCTGACCAGCGCGGTGGCCATGAGCGAGGTGCCGCCGAGGGCGAAGAAGTCGTCGTCCGGCGCGACCGAGTCCACCGACAGCACCTCGGCGAACAACCGGGCGAGGTCGTCGGCGAGCGCGCCCGACGCCCGCGGCGCGGGCTCGGCGAACGCGGCCCGGTCCAGTTTCCCGTTGGGGGTCAAGGGGAAGTTCCCGACCACCTCGATCATGTCCGGGACGAGGTGGGCCGGCAGCCGCCCGGCGAGGTGCGCGCGCAGGTCCGGCACGCTCGCCCCGTGACGCGGCACCACATAGCCCACCAGGTAGGCGCCGAGCGGTCCGGAGTGGGCGACGACCGCCGCCCGCGCCACCGCCGGGTGAGCCCCGAGCGCGGCCTCCACCTCGGCCGGTTCGACCCGGTGGCCGCGGATCTTCACCTGATCGTCGGCCCGGCCGAGGAACAGCAGGTCACCGCCTGGCAGCACCCGGACCAGGTCGCCGGTGCGGAACATGCGCGAGCCGGGCGGACCCCACGGGTCGGCGACGAACCGCTGCGCGGTCGGCCCGGGGCGGCCCAGATAGCCGCGCGCGACCCCGGCGCCGCCGATGTACAGTTCGCCCTCGGCGGCCGGGGCGCACTTCTCGTCCAGCACCCGTAGTTCGGTGCCGGGGATCGCCGCCCCGATCGGCACCACCGGGCCGCCGGTGAGCGGCGCGCTCATGGTGGCGCACGCGGTCGTCTCGGTCGGACCGTAGGCATTGATCATCCGGCGGCCGGCGGACCATCGGGCGACGAGGTCCGGGCCCACCGCCTCCCCCGCGACGATCAGGCAGGCGACCGAAGGCAGCGCCATGTCCGGCTGGGTGGCGAGCGCGCTCGGCGGCATGCACACGTGGGTGACGCCGTGCTCGGCGACGAACCGGGCGAACGGTTCGCCGGGCGGAAGGCCCTCGGGCGGCGCGAGAACGAGCGTGGCCCCGGTGAGCAGCGCCATGCACAGATCGGCGACGGCGACGTCGAAGCCGACCGACGCGTACTGCAACACCCGGGCGCCCGGCCCGGCGCCGAAGCGTTCCCGTTGCGCCGCGACGAGATGGGCGATCCCCGCGTGGGGAACGACCACGCCCTTGGGCTTTCCGGTCGAGCCGGAGGTGTAGATGACATAGGCGGCGCACGCCGGATCGGGATCCGCCGGCGGGGCGGCGGACACCACGGCGGACACCGCCGCGGCCTCCAGCGCCCGCAGCTCCCCCGGCGTCAGCACCAGGGCGGGACGGGCGTCGGCGAGCACGGCGGCCACCCGGTCCGGCGGTTGGGCGGAGTCGACCGGCAGGTACGCGGCTCCCGCGGCGAGCACGGCGACGACCGCGACCACCATGTCCGCGCCGCGCGGGATCGCGACGGCGACGATGTCGTCCGGCCCGACCCCGCGGTCTCGCAGCCCGCCCGCCACCGCGGAGGCCCGGGCGTCCAGTTCGCCGTAGGAGAGCGTGCCGTCAGCGGCGACGACCGCGATCGACTCCGGGGCCCGGGCGGCCTGGCGCCGGAACATCCCCGCCATCGTCTCGGCCGCCAATGAATTCACCGTATCTAATCGCGCGTCCACTGCGTTTCACACTCCGTGACCCACGGAAATCTATTAGGGGAACGAGGGGAACTCTGTCCCATGACTCGGATCGGTGTCAACGAGGTCGACAAGGTCGAGGAGGTGCATACCTAGGCGCTCACCCGATGCGCCAACCGCAATGGCAATTATGAGAACTTGCTCATGGAAATTTCGTTCCGTCGGCCTGTTCGACACCATAACCTGGCCGGTATCTTTCAGCCGCTTCCTGAGACTTGATCAATTACGCGCTGCCGAGCGCGCCCGAGTCGTGCTCGGAAATGGGTTGGCCATCTGGAGGAGTTCGGATGAGCGAGACATCGCCGTGTACGAAGCGATCAATGGACGCGCCGCCTGCGTCCGTGCCGGTCGACCAGGTGACCGAGACGAGTCTCCTGAGGGTCGCCGGCTCCAGTCCCGACCACGTCAGCGCGCTCGCGCAGTGCTCGGACGACCTCCCGCCGATCCTGGTGCACCGGCCGACCATGCGGGTGATCGACGGCGTGCACCGGCTGCGCGCGGCCAAGCTGCGCGGGGACGCCACCATCGGCGTACGGTTCGTCGACGGCACCGAGGAGGACGCGTTCGTGCTGGCCGTGAGCGTCAATGTGACCCAGGGGCTGCCGCTGACGCTGGCCGACCGCACGGCCGCCGCCGCCCGGATCCTCTCGTCGCATCCGCACTTGTCGGACCGTCTGATCGCGTCGACAGCCGGACTGTCCACCAAGACGGTGGCCGCGATTCGGAAGTGTGCAACCGGCGAAATGACTCAGTTGAACACCCGTCTCGGCCGCGACGGGAAAGTACGGCCACTCGACGCCTCCCACGGACGCATGATTGCGAGTCGGGCGATCTCGAACAACCCAGATCTTTCGTTGCGGGAGATCGCCCGAATCGCCGGAATATCGGTCGGCACCGCCCGGGATGTCCGGGAAAGAATGCGTCGCGGCGAGGATCCTATTCCGCCGAGGCATCGCCTTTCCACCGGAAACCGCGCGGAAAACAGCAACGCACCGGGCGACAACACCGGCGGTGACAACGGCGCCAACGGCACGCCTCGCGCCGAACGAAACCGGTTCCTGCTCTCGCTGCGCGCCGATCCGTCGTTGCGGTGCTCCGAGATCGGCCGCGCGCTTCTGCGGCTGCTCGACGCCAGCACCCTCGACGCCGCGCAGTGGGACCGCCTCGCCGCCGCCGTCCCCCAGCGCTGGTCACCGGTCGTCGCCGACCTCGCCATGGACTGCGCGGCCGACTGGTCGGCGCTCGCCGGCCGGGTCCGCGGCCAGGTCCACGGGCAGGTCCGTGTCAGCGCGTGAGTCCGGCGCGCACGCCACGGCGATCGCCGCCGCCAGCTGGACCACCGCGAACAGCGCGACCACCGGAAGCAGCGCCGACGAGCCGCCGGTGATCGCGACCGCGACCAGCGGCAAGAAGCTGGAGATCGTGACGCCTACCTGGTAGGTCACGGCGATCGCGGAGAACCGCACCATGGTCGGGAACAGGTCCACCAGGAACGCCGCCAGGCCACCGTAGATCGCGCCGTGCGCGATGGTCAGCGCGGGGATGAACACCAGGGCGACCAGCGTCAGATCGCCCGAGGCCAGCCAGGCGCCCGCCGGGATCATCGCCGCCACCGCGACCGCGTAGCCGAAGATCATGACCCGCCGGCGGCCGAACCGGTCGGACAGTGCGCCGAACACCGGCAGTGTCACGCACTCCCCCAGGGCCGCGATCATCAGCCCGGTCAGCACGGTCGACCGCGCCTCCGGCCCGGCCTTCGCCGCGTGCGCCACCAGGAAAACGGTGAACATCGCGATCACCGACCCGGTGCCGAGCGAAGCGAGAATGCCGATCACCACGCGGCGCGGCCACCGCCGCAGCACCATGAGCACCGGCACCCGGGCGGGGCGGCTCTCCGCACGGCCACGCACGAACTCCGGTGTCTCCTCGATCCCCAGCCGGACCCAGATGCCGATGCCGACCAGGACGCTCGACGCCAGGAACGGCAGCCGCCACCCCCAGGTGAGGAAGTCCTCCTCGGGCAGCTTGGAGATCAGCACAAAGGTCAGGTTGCTGCCGAACAGCGCCACCGCGAAGCCCATCGCGGGCCAGCTGCTGAGAAAGCCCCGGCGTCCGGGCGGGCCGTGTTCGGTGCTGAGGAGCACCGCGCTGCCCCATTCGCCGCCGATGCCGATGCCCTGCGCGACGCGCAGTGTCACCAACAGGACCGGCGCGAGGACGCCGGCCGTCTCATAGGTGGGCAGCAGGCCGATGCCGAACGTGGCGATGCCCATGATGAGCAACGTCCACACCATCATCGACTTGCGGCCCACCCGGTCGCCGAAGTGGCCGAACAGCAGGCCGCCCAGCGGGCGCGCGACGAACCCGGCCGCGTAGGTGGCGAACGAGGCGAGCACACCGCCGGCGGTCGACGATCCCGGGAAGAACAGCGGGCCGAACACCAGCGCGGACGCCGTCGCGTACAGATAGAAGTCGTACCACTCGATGGCGGTGCCGACCGTGCTCGCGATCAGCACCCGGCGGACCGAACGAGGCTTCGAGGTCACCGCTGTCGTCATGCGTCCTCATCGGAGACGAGGACCCGCCCGCCCAGCTCGTGAGGATCGTCGGCGAGGTCGTAGGCCCACACCCGCCGCCCGTCCGCCTCCCAGATCACCTTCCGTCCGTCCGCGCGCACCGCGTGCAGCGCCTTCAGGTCCGGGTAGTCGTCCGAGGCGGCGGCCCGCTCCTGCGGGAAGTAGGTCTCCGAGTACGCCTCGCGGGACGCCCCGGTGCCGTCCGCGAAGAACTCGGTCAGCGAGGCGCCGTCCGAGGACCGCGGGTCCAGCCCGAGATGGTCGAGGACCGTCGGCATGATGTCGACCAGCCGCACCTGGCTGTCCACGCTCATCCCCGCCGGCACCCCGGGGCCGCTGATGACCAGCGGCACATGCTGGGTCGCGTCGAACAGCAGACAGCCGTGGCCCTCCTCGTAAGGGTGGCCGAGGTCGCCGGCGTGGTCGTTGGGGTACCACCCGGCCAGGTCCTCGCCGTGATCGGAGAAGCACACCACCAGCATCGATTCGATGTCGTGGCCCATCTCGGCGATGCGGCGCAGCAGGAGCTGGACGTAGTGGTCGGTGTAGGCGACCTCGCCCTCGTACGGGTTCGCCACCTCGACGCCGACGTCCTCCGGCGGCTCGTACGGCCAGTGCGCGTCGAAGAAGTGCGCGAAGAGGAAGAACGGTCCGGAGCCGTCCAGTGATCCGAGCCAGTCGGTGGCGCGTTCGACCACCAGGGGCGCGCGCTTGAGCGCCAGCCCGCGCAGCTTCACGTCGCCGACCGACAGCGGGTCCCGGCCGTCCGGCAGCAGCGGGATCTCGTCGTCGTAGAAGTCGAACCCGCGGTCGATCCCGTACCACTGGTTCAGGCCGGGGCAGGACACCACCGCGCCGGTCGTGTACCCGGCCGCCGACAGGCACTCCGCCAGCGTCGGCACCCGCTTGTCCAGCGCTTCGCGGAACAGGTGCCTGACCCCGTGGCGGGGTGGCTGGAGCCCGGTGAACACCGTCGCGTGGCTGACCGGCGTCAGGGGGCACGACGAGATCGCCTGCGTGAAGCTGACCCCGCTCGCGCGCAGCCGCTCCAGGCCGGGGTACTTCCCCGAATAGGCCACGTCGGCGCGCACGGTGTCCAAGGAGATGAACAGGATGTTCGGCTGTGTGGTCACCGGGATTCCTCTGTATTCCTCTGTCGACGCCAGCGGCCCCGAAGGCTAGCAACGGGCTCTGCGCGTACGACAACGACGAAACAGCGCGTTATGAACACCAGTGCCGAACAGCACCTCCCGCCAATACAGTTACCTGGCGGAACGCCCACGACCGTGACGCGAGGGAGAATTCACATGGCGCGCAAGTTATCCCTGGCCCTGGAGCTGTACGCCGACGCGAACGGCACCGTCGACCAGCGCTACATCGAGCAAATGCGCAACCAGGACGCCGAACCGGTGCCGGTCGATCCCACACTTCCGAGGTTCACCCTCATCGTCGGGCCCTCGCCGTTCACCATGCCGCGCGGTTGGGAGTTCTTCCTCACCTCACCGTACGAGGGTGCGACATACATCTCGACCGTGCTGCACAACGCCGGCTACCCGGTGCGCATCGTCGACGTCCGTTACACCCCGAACCCGCTGCGAGCGGCGTACGAGCAGATCATCGAAGGCACCGATGTGCTCGGTATATGCACCTTCGAGGACAATTTCCCGTTCTGCCGCGCGCTGATGGCGATGGTCCGCGATTCGCACCCGGACATACCGATCATCTGCGGCGGCTCGCTGGTCACTTCCGTTCCGGCGATTTTCATGTCGGACACCGACTGTGACATCGCGGTGATCAGCGAGGGCGAGATCACCATCCTGGAGCTGATGGAGAGTTACGCCCGCGGCTCGTGGCAGCAGGATCTCCCGACCATCAAGGGCATCTGCTACCGGGACGAGAAGGGGAAAGCACGCCGCACGCCGCCGCGCGGCCAGATGATGGATCTCGACGCGCTGCCCAGAATGCGGCTCGACCTGTGGCCCCAGTCGCGGTCGCCGCTCGGCATGCAGCCCCAGGTGATCTCGTCCTACAGCCGCGGCTGCAAGATGGACTGCTCGTTCTGCTATCGCACCACCCCGCAGGTGCGGGCGAAGTCGCCGGAGAAGATGGACCGCGACCTCGACTGGCTGAAGACCCAGTACGGCGTGGATTTCTGCTTCTTCGTCGACCTCACGTTCAGCTCGCACCGCGGCCAGACCATCGAGATGTGCGATGTGATCTCCCAGCACGATCTGCGGTGGACCTGTCTGACCCGGTGCGCCGACATGGATGTACCGCGCATCAACGCGATGCGGGACGCGGGTGCGGACATCATCCTGTACGGCGTCGAGTCGCTGGGCCCCGAGGTGTTGCGCGAGGCCCGCAAGGGCAGCAGCGAGAACCTGACCGTCCGCGCGATGCGCACCACGTTCGAGGGCGGCGTGCGATTCGGCTCGCTGCTCATCGTCGGTCTGCCGAACGAGACCGAGGAGTCCCTGTCGCACATGGTGCAGTTCGCCGAGCAGTACAACCATGTGACCCGGGTGAAATATCTGTCGGCCATGCCCGGTACGACGGTGTACCAGGACGCGCGGCGGAACAAATTGATTCGCACCGAGATCGACCATCTGAATTGGCTGTCGGTCGAACAGGCGCTGCACGAGGACGAGTTCCTGAATGTGAGCGGGCTGCCCGAGCAGGTCTGCCGGGACGCCTACAAGCGGGTGTACGACGCCTATCAGCCCGGCCCGGTGATGGACTTCCGGCACTGGCCTGAGCACTTCCAGTATTTCCACCCGCAGCCGGCCGACGGCACCGAGCGGTCGACGTCGTACGCCGGGACCGGCTGGCGCACGGAGTGGAGTTCCGCCGCCGCGCCACTGGTTCCCGGTTCCGAGAAGTACACCCTGGACAAGGTGGCCGACCCGGAGGTGGCCGCAGTCGGGAGCACGCTGATGGACTGCGGCGCGAAGAAGCTCTCGGTCGGGGTCTGACCGGTGTCCGCTCAGGACGGCCCGATCCTGATCATCGGGACCGAGCGCTCCGGGTCGAACCTGCTGCGGCTGGTGCTCGACGCGCACTCGCGGATCGCGGTCCCGCATCCGCCGCACTTCATGCGGTATCTGTCCGGCATCCCGTACAACGGCGATGTCGACGCGATGGTGGGCGACGCGATGTGGTTGCTGCGCAACCACATCCACCCGTGGCCGCATGCGATCGACCGGGCCGCGGTGGCCGAGGCGGCCGGCCCGTCGCTGTTCGGGGTGGTGTCGGCGATCTACGACCAGTACCGCGTCGCGGAGGGCGCGGCCCGGTGGGGGTGCAAGAGCACCTTCATGGTCGAGCACGTCGACGAGGTGCTCGCCGAACTCCCGGACGCCCGGTTCCTGTGGCTGGTGCGCGATCCCCGCGATGTGGCCGCGTCGGCGAAGCGGGCCGTGTTCGGCCACTGCCACCCGTACCGGATGGCGCTGCGGTGGGCGGCCGAACAGGGACTCGCCCGCGCGGCCCTGGAGCGGTGGGGGCCGGAAGTGGTGCGTCTGGTGCGGTACGAGGATCTGGTGTCCGCGCCCGACCGGGAGATCCGGGCGATCTGCGACTTCATCGGTGAGGCGGTCGAGCCCGCGATGCTGGCGCACCACCTCAGCGGCAACGCCCGGGTCACCGCGTCGCTGTCGGCGTCCTGGCGCACGGCGGGCGACCCGATCACCACGGCCAGGATCGGCGCCCACCGGCGGGGGCTGTCCGACCGGGAGCGGCGGCAGGTGGAGAGCGTGGCCGCGGGGGCGATGGAGGCGCTTCGCTATCCGTTCGACAGATCCTCGCTGGACGAACCGGCTCCCGGTCCGCTCGGTGTCGTGCTGCGCGGCTTCGCGGTGCGGCTGGCGGTGGAGGCGCGATCGCTGCGCACCGACCGCAACCACTTCCGGCGCTGGCGGCGCGACGCCACCGTCCGTCGGCTGCGCCGCCGCGCGGCGCCGGGCCGCGCCCTGTTCCTGGCAGGAGAGAGCAGATGAACGAAACGGGAAGCGTCCGCACCCACTTCGCCGACCGCGCGAGCACCTACGACCGGTCCAGTTCATGGTGCACCGACGACGCGCTCGGCGAGCTGATGCTGTCCGCGGCCGAGCCCCGACCGGGCGACTCGGTCCTGGACGTGGCGTGCGGCACCGGACTGGTGTCGAGGCTGTTCGCCGGGCGGGTGCGGCGGCTGGTCGGCGTGGACATCACGCCGGAGATGGCCGAGCAGGCGCGCGGCACGCTCGACGAACTGGTGATCGCCCCGGCGGAGAAGCTGCCGTTCGGTGACGGCACGTTCGACATCGTGGTGTGCCGTCAGGGGATCCAGTTCATGACACTGCCGGACGCGGTGCGGGAGATGGTGCGGGTGACCCGGCCGGGCGGCCGGATCGTGCTGACCCATCTGTGCGCCTATGGCGACGACGACCGCGAGGAGTACTTCGAGATCCTGCGGCTGCGCAACCCGGCCCGGCGGCACTTCTTCCGGCCCGGCGATGTCGAGGCCCTGCTCGCCGGCGCGGGGTGCGACCCGGTGCGGTCCGAGCGGTATGTGTCGGTGGAGGACGTGGACGTGTGGTCGGACAACGGCGCGATCGGCGAGGACGCGCGGGAGGCCATCCGGGACCGCTACGGAAGGGCGTCACCCGCGTTCCGCGCACGGCACGCGGTGGCCGAGACGAACGGGCGGATCACCGACCACATGCTGTTCGTGGTCGCCTCGGGAACGAGGGTCTGACATGGAACCGGACCAGTCACTCGCCGGCGATGTGCGGGCCGCGTTCCTCGCCGAGGCGGCCACCGCGACGCGGTACACCTACTTCGCACGGGTCGCCGAGATCGAGGGTCACACCGAGGCCGCCCGGGTGTTCGGCGAGCTTGCCGAGAGTGTGGCCTGCGCCGCCCACGGGCACCTGGATGTGCTGCGCGACCTGCTGGGCGGCGACGATCCGGGCAGCGGCCACGCGCTCGGCGACACCCGCCGCAATCTCGCCGCGGCGATCAGCGGCGACCTCGGGGAGGCCGCCGAACGCTACCCCGGCCTGGCGGCGCGGGCGCACATGGAGGGGGTGGCCGATCTGGCGAGCTGGCTGGAGACATTGTGCACATTGAAGAAGACGCACGTGAACCGGCTGGAGCAGGCCCTCACCGGGCTGACCGAGCCGCGGTTCGCCGGGAACGGAGCGCCATGACCACCGACTACACCGCCGAGGCGATCACCGTCTACTCCGGGCTGGAGGCGGTGCGCCGCAACCCGTCGATGTACGTCGGGTCGACCGGCTCGGACGGCGCCCACCATCTGGTGCTCGAACTGGTCGACAACGCCGTGGACGAGGCCGCCGCCGGGCACTGCGGCGCGATCTCGGTGGAGCTGCACAGCGACGGCTCCTGCTCGGTCACCGACGACGGCCGGGGCATCCCCACCGACCCGCACCCGGAGGCCGGGATCCCGGCGTGCGAGCTGGTGCTCACCACGCTGCACTCGGGGGGCAAGTTCGACCACTCCTCGTACGCGACCTCGGCCGGGCTCCACGGCGTCGGTCTGGCCTGCGTGAACGCGTTGTCGCAGTGGCTGCGGCTGGATGTGTGGCGCGACGGCGCGCACCACAGCGAGTCGTTCGCCAAAGGCTCGGTCGAGACCCCGCTCAAGCGGGTCGGCGACAGCGGCCGCCGCGGCACCCGGGTGTGGTTCCGCCCGGACCCGGAGATCTTCTCCTCGTGCGTGCTCGACGCCGACCTGGTGCACGCCCGGCTGCTCGACATCGCGTATCTGCACCCGGGCCTGCGGGTCGATCTCACCGACCACCGCACCGGGCGGCACGAGTCGCTGTGCGAGACGACCGGGGTGCGGGGCCTGCTCGCGTACCGCGCCCACGACGCCGAGAAGGTGCACGCCGAGCCGACCACCATCACCTGGGCCGGGGACGGGTGCGTGATCGACGCCGCCGTCCAGTGGACCGAGGGGTACGCGGAGCAGATCTTCAGCTACGTCAACACCATCCGCACCGACCTGGGCGGGTCGCATGTGGACGCCCTGCGCGGCGCGCTGGCCGGGGTGGTGGCCGACCACCTCGGCCCGGCCGCGGACAAGATGACCGTGGTCGACATCCTGGAGGGGCTGACCGCGGTGATCGCGATCCGGATCCCGGACGCGCGCTTCGACGGCCAGACCAAACGCACCCTGCGCAACGACGACGCGGGCGCCCGGGTGTTCGACGTCGTCAGCGAGCAGGCGCGGCGGGCGCTGGCGGCCGACCCGGAGCTGGCCCGCCGCATCGCCGAACGGGCCGTCGACGCGAGCCGGGCCAGGCTCGCCGCCCGGCTGGCCGGGCGGACGGCCCGCTCCCGGACCCGGGCCGTCGAGGTCGACTACGCGGTCTACCAGCGACAGTTCGGGATTCGCTCGAAGGACTGGCACGACTCGTGCGCCTGGCTCACCGACGAGGACCTCCTCGGCAAGCACGCGGAGCTGTGCGCGGTGGAGCCGGACGCGCGAATGCTGGACGTGTGCTGCGGCAGCGGTGTCGTCGGCGGCGCGTTCCGCGGCCGGGTCGGCGAGATGGTCGGGCTGGACCTCACCCCGGAGATGGCCGCGCTCGCCGCCGCCCGGCTGGACGTCGTACACCAGGGCACCGTCTACGACCTGCCGTTCCCCGACGCCAGTTTCGATCTCGTGGTCACCCGGGAGGTGCTGCATCTGCTGCCCCAGCCGGAGCGGCCGGTGTCGGAGATCTTCCGTGTGCTGCGGCCCGGCGGGCAGTTCATCGTCGGGCAGATCGTGCCGTACGCGGACGTGGACGCGTTCTGGATGTTCCGCGTGTTCAAGAAGAAACAGCCGCTGCTGTACCAGATGTTCCGCGAGGAGGACTTCCGGGCGCTGCTCACCGGCGGCGGTTTCACCGATGTGCGGATGGAGGAGTACTTCCTGTGGGAGTCGATCGACCGGTGGATCGACACCCACGAGACGACACCGGCGAACCGGCAGGAGATCTACCGCCTCTACTACGACGCGCCGCGCGAAGTGCGCGACGTACACCCGTTCGAGGTGCTGCCGGACGGTTCGGTGCGCGACCGGTGGCGTTGGTGTGTGTACTCGGTACGGAAGCCCGACCATGCCTAGCCGCACCGTGGATCGCCCGGTCGCCGAGGTCGTGCGCGGGCTGGAGACGCTGCGGCCGCTGCGGGGCACGCCCGTGCCGCACTTCCGCGCGAAGGTGCGCGATCTCGTCGTCGTCGCGTCGAGTTCGCGGGGCGGGTCGAGCATGCTCGCCGAGCTGCTGCGGTCCTCGCCGCACCTGCTGCATCTGCGCGCCGAGCTGAATCCGCTGCTGCGGCTGGTCGGCCTCGACCACCCGCACAGCGGCACCGGATCCGACGCGCTGGACGCGGCGCACTGGCACGGGCTCCGGCCACGGTCCCGGGCGCTGTTCGAGGCGGAACTGGCACTGGACGCGGGCTCTCCCGGCACCGGCGTGGAGAACCTGGCGGTGGACGCGGCGTGGCGGCTGGTCGTGCAGTGGCCGGGGCTGGACCTCGACCCTCTCGACCTGGTGCGGACCGCCGAGGCGGTACTGGACCGCGATCTCCCCCGGTTCGCGCGGGCCCTGATCGGTATGGCCGGCGTGAACCCGTGGTACTACGACCTTCCCGGGCAGTCACCGGGACCACGACCGGCCGGGCCGCCCGGTGACGTACTACTCGAAGAGCCGCCCTTCGTCCTCCCCCGTCCGTGGCGGTCCGCGGACGAACACGACCTCGCCACGAAACCACTGGTGATCAAGACGCCGGGCAACGCCTACCGGCTCGGCTTCCTGCGGGCGGTGTTCCCCAACGCGCGCCTGCGGGTGCTGCATCTGACCAGGAACCCGGCCGCGTCGATCAACGGCCTGGTCGACGGGTGGCTGCACCACGGGTTCCACGCGTACCGGCTGGACCGGCCGCTGCGCATCGCCGGATACGCCGATGTGCGGCCGGCCGACCGGCACTGGTGGAAATTCGACCTGCCGCCCTGCTGGCCCGCGTACACCGCCGCCGCCCTGCCCCGGGTCTGCGCCCAGCAGTGGTTGTCGAGTCACCGTGCGGCGCTCGCGCACGGGGCGGATCACACGGTGCGATTCGAGGACCTGATCAGCGGACCGCACACCCGCGCGGACGCCGTCGAGCGGATCGCGGACTGGCTGGGGATCCCGTTCGACGGACCGCTGAAGCGGACCGCGACCGACGGCATCGCCTCCACCGTCGCCACCGCCGCACCACGCCCCGGCCGGTGGCGGGCGCGGGAAGAGGAGATCCGGTCCGCGCTGAGCGCCGACGTGCTCGCGATGGCAGAGAGGCTTGGCTATGCCCGTGACGAGCACTGGATCTGAGCCGAGCACCCACGGCGGCCCGGGGTGGGTCCCCCGCACGGCGTCGCATGTGGACGAAGTCGCTGCCGGGGGTGTGTGGGCGCCGTGCGGGTACCGGTCGGAGACGGCCGCGCTGCGGTCGGTGCTGCTGGTCCGCCCGCCGGACAGCATCGCCGCGGTGCGACGGCCGGAAGCCTCGCTCATGCTCGGGCCGGTGGATCTCCCGGCGATGCGGGCGCAGTGCGACGCGCTGGCGGACCGTCTGCGGGACAACGAGGTCGAGGTACACCTGACGTCCCCCGCGGCCACGCCGAACGTGGTGTTCGCGCGAGACCTGTTCTGGATGACCCCGGCCGGGGCGGTGCTGGCGCGGATGGCGTCGACACAGCGGGCCGGCGAGGAACGGCATGCCGCGCTCGCACTGGCCGGGGCCGGGTTCCCGATCCTGCGCACGGTGTCCGGCACCGCCGTGTTCGAGGGCGCCGACGCGCTGTGGATCGACCCGTCGACGGTGATCGTCGGTACCGGGTTCCGCACGAACGCGGCCGGCGCGGCCGAGGTCGCCTCTGCGGTCGCGGGACTGGGGGCGCGGGTGGTGACGGTGCCGCTGGCGCCGGGCGTACAGCATCTGCTGGGGACGGTGGTGTTCCTCGACTCGTCCACCGCCGTCATCCACCGCGCGGCGGCCCCACCGGAGTTGACGGCGCTGCTCGCCGAGTACGGCTATCGGGTGATCGCACTGCCGCCGGACGAGGAACTGCTGGTACGGCGCGGGATGAACCTGCTGGTGCTCGCGCCGGGGCGGGTGCTGATGCCCGCCGGCTGCCCGGGAATCCGGCGGACGCTGGAGCGGGCGGGTGTGGCCGTCGACGAGATCGGCATCGGCGAGTATCTGCGGGCGGCCGGCGGGATCGGCTGTGTGGTCGGGGTGGTGCGCCGTGAGCGCTGAGAGCCGGTCACTCGGCCGAATACTGAGGCGGATACACCGTGGGGTCGTCCAGCGGCACCTTCAGCCAAGAGATCATCTGCCGGAGCTGGTGGTACGCCGCGAGCCGCTGCTCGTCGGAGTCGGCCTCCTCCGCGGCCGCGATCGGCTCCCACAGGCGCGGCACCATCACCGGCCCGAGTTCGAGCAGGCCGCCGCTGCCGCCGGTGGCCCACTTCGCCAGCACATACCGGACGATCGCGCCGACCGGGATGTCCAGGTTCCGGGACATGCCGCGCACGGTCTCCAGCGGATCGAGGAGCCCGTAGTCGACCACCTCCGACTTGAAGTTGGCATGCGGGTCGTCCGGTGGCCAGCACCGTTCCCACCGGCGCAGCCGAACCGCCGGCGTACCGGTCGCGTCGTAGGTCAGGTCGTCCATGTCGCCATCCATGCCGCCACCTTAAGGGCGGCACCGAGCTTGTCCGACCGGACAGGAATGAACACCGGAGCAAGGAAAGGAGTACCAGTGAACGAGAACCTTCGTGAGGAGCAAGTCGCGCTCGTTCCGGCCGACTCGGGCACCGCGACCAGCGGCGCCGCCACGGCCGACGACGAGGCGATCCGCCAGCAGCTGCGCAGCCTCGGCTACCGCATCTGACCACAACCGCCCCGGCCCTCCCGCACGGGCGGGCCGGGGCGTCCCCTCGAAGGAGGCCGAGCGGGTGCTCCCTCGAACGTCGTAGCCAGTTGGACAACCACATTTCGCACGGTGTACGGCGTGCAATCGCCGCGGGAACCTGGCGGCCTGGCGGCATAGGGGCAGAAAAGTGAGCCAGTCCATATTTCCGTTACCACGACCACGTTCACGTTCACGGGAAAAGCACCGGTGCGCGCTGATCGTGCAACAGGGCGCCTGGGACATGCCCAAGGAATCGATGCCGCTCGCCGCCGGTTATCTGACCGCCGCGGCACGGGCCGATCCCCTGGTGGGGCCCGAGTTCGACGTGAGAATACAGAACTTCCGCGGCGGGGAATCGCTCGGCTCGATGGCGCGCACGATCTTCTCCGGGGTCGTGCCGGACGTGCTGGCTTTCTCGGTCTTCGGCTGGAACTTCAACCAGTTCGGCGCGCTCGCCGAGACCTACAAGTCGGTGCGCCCCGACGGCTGGGTCGTCTTCGGCGGAACACACGTCGCGCACCAGGCGGAACGCGTCTTCCGGCGCTTCCCCGAGGTCGACGTCGTCGCCAACGGCGAGGGCGAGTTCACTTTCCGCGATCTGCTGCTCGCCGCCCTTGAGGAGAAGCCGCCGCACGACCTCGCACAGGTGCCGGGAATCTCCTACCGCGACGAGGAAGGCACGGTCCACACCACCGCCGAGGCACCGCGCATCGACGACCTCGACACCATTCCGTCGCCATTCCTCACCGGGGCCATCCCACTGCTCGACCACAACGGCCGGTTCCCCTACGACGTCGCGCTGATGGAGACCAACCGCGGCTGCCCGTACAAGTGCTCGTTCTGTTACTGGGGTGGCGCGGTCGGCCAGAGAATGCGCGACTTCTCCCGCGAGCGGCTGCGCGCGGAACTCGACCTCTTCGGTTATCACCGGATTCCGACGGTGGTGCTGTGCGACTCGAACTTCGGCATGCGACAGCCGGACGCGGAGTTCGTCGAGGACCTCGTCAGGACGCGCGAGAAATACGGGTTCCCGCAGTCGCTGGAGACGTCGTGGGCGAAGAACAAGTCCAAGACGTTCCACAACATCATCCGCCGGATGAAGGCCGAGGGGTTCCAGAGCTCGTTCACCGTGGCGCTCCAGACACTGGACGACACGGCATTGCGCGACATGGGCAGAAGCAACATGCGGCTCAACGAGTGGAAGGACCTGGCGGCATGGCTCGCGTCGGAGGGACTCGACGCCTACGCCGAGCTGATCTGGGGCGCGCCGGGTGAGACGGTCGACTCCTTCCTGACGGGCTACGACAGGCTGTCCGAACATGTGTCCCGCATCGCCGTCTACCCACTGTTGCTGCTGCCCAACACGAACTACACGGAGAACCGCGAGGAGCACGGCTTCGTCACCGTGCGCGGCGACAACGACGACTTCGAGTACGTTCTCGCCAACCGCACCGTCACGGTCGCGGAGAACACGATGATGCAACGGTTCATGTTCTGGGCCCGGATGATGAGCGAGAACATGTACTTCCGGCACATCTGGGTGCCACTGCGGGAGCTCGCCGGACTCACCCAGAGCGCCGTACTGCTGCTCCTGTCGGACTGGTTCCAGGACTCGACCGATCCCGCCGTCGCCGAGCTGCTCGGCCACGGCCGCGAGTTCACCGACTCCGGCCTGATCGTCGAGTCGCTGCACAAGCTCTACGCCGACCCGCGGTTCGCTCCGGTCTTCCAGCGATGGTGGGACGAGGCGATCCTGCCAAAGGCCCCCGAACAGCACAGACCACTACTGAACGAGATCTTCCGCTACGACAACGCGACCCGCCCGATCTACTCCGGGGCGAGTGCCGAGGACGCCGAGGTGCGCGACATCGACGGCCTGTCCCACTACATCCGCAGCGGCCTGCGATTCCAGTACGCGATGCCGCACATCCTCGACGCCATCCGCGCGAGCCGGCCTTTCGACGACGAACCCTCGCCGGTCGAACTGACCCTCGCGTATCGCGTCGGGTTCGACGACTACCTCGACAACCACGAGCTCGCGACCTACTACGCCGGCCGTTGCCTGGAGATCCAGGAGCTGACAGCGCAGCGGACGAACACTGTGCACCGCGACGCTTCCACCGCGTCGCCGTGACCGAGAGGCCTTGAACGGACGGCTGCCGCTGTCGGAGCGGCCGCCGACACTGCGTATAATTCCCATATTCAACCCAATAAATGGGTGTAAGTCTCCATGTCGGGTCGAATGAGGAAGCAGCAGCGTGGAACCGATCGTCTACCGCAACCGGGAAGCACGGCGCGCGGTGATCGTGTCGGCCGCACTCCTCCTGTGGGGCGCACTCTCCCTGATTCGCCTGCTGCGCGGCACCGAACCCGACTTTCTCCACGCTCTGGGACTGGCGTGGCTGGCGGTCGCCCCCTTCATCCTGCGGGTGAGCCTCGGCCGGACCACCGTCGACGAGAGAGGGATCCACGCCTGGCGCCTGCTCTCCCGTCGCACATACGCCTGGCACGACATATCTGACATTACGGTCGAGGAGCGGACGAGCCGGGGCCACGGCGCCTACCGAATCGTGATCTCCCGCCCCGGGCGCCGACCCCGGCCCCTGCCCGCGCCGTACGTGGACATCCGCGCCTCGCGCACCCGGTACGAGGAGCTGCTGACCCAGGCCGCGGACCTGAGGTCGCGCCTCCGTGCCGCCCGGGACTCTCACGTGGCGTAATCGACCTCGGCGACGTCCTGGTCGGCTGCACCACTGTGCGCCCGCCCACCAGCGACAACGGCGCCACCGCCACGGTCATCGAGACCGTTCGGCTTCGGCGATACCGGTGCCGGTGCCGGTGCCGGTGCCGGTGCCGGTGCCGGGACGGTTGCCGCGCAGACGTTCGCACTCCGCCCTTGAGCTGGGCCTCGCGTTGGTGTCAGCCGCTGATGCCTGCGGCGAAGGGCGTCGTCTTCCAGTGTTCGACCGCAGGCTTGAGGTACTCCATCAGTCGGGGAAGCTGCGGGACCAGGGAGAGGGCGGCGATGACCCTCAGCATGGCCAGGGCGTTGACGAAGGCGAGGACCTCCTCGTCGAGCGGCCTGGTGCCGTTGCGTCGCGCGCCGCGGTTGTACGCGGCTTCGTGCTCGGGCCCGAGAGCGGCCAGGTCCCACTCGATGGGCCCCAGTGTGACAAGTTCGAAGTCGGCGTAGAGGTCGCCGTCCACCGCGTTGAAGATGTTCGCGGGCGGGGAGTCGCCGTGGATGGGCTGGAGGTCGATGCCGGGGAACCGGGCCTCGAAGGCGCCGCGTGAGCGTACGAGGGGTTCGAGGATCCGCCATTCACGTCGGGCGCGGTCGAGCTCGGCCGCTCCGATCAGGTCGGGGTGCCGGTCGAGCAGGGCGAGGCTGTCCGCGATGAACCGCGGGTCGGCCGCGGACAGGAACTCCAGCCGTCGGCCCGGGTAGGCGCGCAGCGCCGCGTGGAGGTCGGCGACGCTCTCGGCGTTCGCGACGTAGTCGGGTTCCTTGCCCCGGGCCTCCTCGACGAAGAGCCAGAAGGTCATCGAGAACCCGTCGCGCCGCACGGGTTCGGGCGGCACGAGAGGGCTGGGCGCGATCACGGGAATTCCCTGACCGGCCAGCCACCGCGCGACGTCCAGCTCGTCCTGCTGGCGGCGCGCGATGGCGGCCAGGTCGTTCGGGCGGGGCAGGACGGTGGGAATCCGGGCCACGACCGGCGAAGGGGCAAGGTGGACGACGACGGAGAAGACGTCGTGGAGCACCGTGGGATCGGTGACGGTCAGGCCGAGCCCGCGCCCGGCCGCGACGGCCGCCGCGACGGCGGCGCCGGTGCGATCGGCGTGCTGTTGTGGTGTCAGGAAGGTGGTCATGGATCCCTGGTTTCAGTGGATTGATGGATTGATGGATGTGAGCGATTCAGGGCGGTGGCGGGCGGAACCGGGTCAGCGCCTGCGGCCGGCGTGCAGCTCCAGCTGTTCGGCTTCGAAACGCGCGCGGAAGCCGCGATCGTGCGAGACCGCGACCACCGCCCCCGGGTACGCCGAGAGCGCCGTCTGAAGCTCCTCGACCAGGTCGAGTGCGATGTGGTTGGTCGGCTCGTCGAGGACGAGGAGGTCCGCGGGCCGGGTCACCAGGGTCGCGATCTGCAACCGCCGCCGCTGCCCCACGGACAGGGCGGCGACCGGGACGTGCAGATCCTGCTCACGGAACAGGCCCAGGGACAGGAGCTGTTCGGCGTACTCGTCCGGCGGTCCGGGCCGCCGGGCGGCGAACGCGGCGAGCAGCGGCAGCCGCGTGGCGTGCGCGGGCAGCTCCTGGGCGAGATAGCCGATCCGGGCGGGCCGGCACGCCGTGCCCGCGTCGGGCTCCAGGTCGCCCGCGAGGACGCGGAGCAGCGTCGTCTTGCCCGCGCCGTTCTCGCCGGTGACGAGGAGACGTCCTCCGGGCTCGATCGCCAGGAGCCCGTCCAGCCGCAGCCGGTCCCCGACCTGTACGTTGTCGAGCTCGGCGAGTGCGCCCCGGACCGGGCCGCCGGCCGCCGACGGCAGCGCCGTCGTGAACCGGAGCGGTACCGGCGGCTTTGCCGCCGGATCGCGCCGCAGCCGGTCCAGGCGCTCCCGCACCGAGCGCACCTGCCCGCCGAGCTTGGCCTCGCTGGAGCGGCGGTGCTTGCCGAAGCCCTGCCTCGGGTCGCGGCCGGTGGCGGCCAGCCTCCTGCCCGCTGCCTCCAGCAGTTCCTCCGCGCGGGTCACCTCCTCGACCCAGTCCGCGTACCGCTGCTCGGCTCCGCGCCGGGCGGCGGCCTTCGCGGCGCGGTAGCCCGCCCAGCCGTCGCCGTACCGGCGCACGGTGCGCTCGTCCCGGTCGACCTCCAGAATCGTGGTGGCGATGCGCTCCAGGAAGCCGCGGTCGTGGGTGACCGCGACGACGGTGCCGGGGTGTGCGCGCAGGTGCTCCTCCAGCCAGCCCACGGCCGTCGCGTCGAGGTGGTTCGTCGGTTCGTCCAGGAGCAGCAGTTCGGGAGCCGCGGCCAGGACGCAGGCGAGCGCGAGGCGCGCCCGCTCGCCACCGGACAGTGAGCCGAGCAGGCGCTCCCGGGCGACCCGGGCCAGCCCGAGCCCGTGCATGGCGGCATCCACCCGTGCGTCCGCCTCGTAGCCGCCGCGTTCCTCGTACTCGATCAACAGCTCGCCGTACGCGGCGAGCTCCTCGTCCGGTGCGTCGGCGAGGGACTCCTCCGCCTCACGGAGCCTTCGCTCCATATCGCGCAGTTCTGCCAGAGCGAGATCGACGGCATCCTGCACGGTGCGACCCGCATCGAGGCCGAGGGTCTGGGCGAGGTGACCGGTGCCGCCGGGAAAGCGGACGGTGACCTCCCCGGCATCCGGCATCTCGCCTGCGGCGAGGAGCCTCAGCAAGGTGGACTTGCCGGAACCGTTCTCGCCGGTGACGGCGGCCTTCTCGCCCGGCCGGACGGTGAAGGAGACCTGGTCGAGAACGGTCCGGGTGCCATACGACTTGGTGACGGACTTGACGGACAGCTGCGCCACAGCGGGGACGGCGGTGGGCAGGGAGGTGGGGGCGCGGTCGCGCATAGGGCTTTCCCTGGGCATGCGAAGGGTCTACGGACAGCAGTAACGGCGGCATCGGCCGTGCCCGGACTCAGACGAAGAAGAGGAAAGCCATACCCTCACCATAACAAGACGAATCGTCTCGCCTCAACTCGCGCGACACGAATCCGTGGCAAGCACCCCGCTCCTCCCTGGGCGGCGAGACAGGGGAAGCCATCATCGGCGACCGGGACGAAGCCGCGACCGGCCCCGCGAACTCGATCTCGCCTCCCGGCCGGCGTCGCCCCAGTGCCGACAGCCATATCCGTATCCGTACGATCCCGCCGCCGTGGGCGGCCTTTCGGGGCTCCGGGGGTCTTGGGGGGCTCGGGCTCCTCGGCGGGGTGCGCTCCGGAACCGGCCCGGCGTTCGGCAAACCACTCTTTCGAGGGGCGCTCAAGGAGGGGCGCGGGGATGTTTCCGGGCGTTTGAGAGAGGGGCGGCAGTCAGAAGTGCGCCCGGTGTGACGGGGGTGACGGGGGTGAAGCACGAAGGGAGAAGGTTGTGCGACGGCATCGGTGAAGCCGTCCGGCAAACCGGTGCGGGTGGTTTGGCGAGGAGCCGTCAGCGTCGCTTTTCGTACTTCTCCGACTGTGCTCTGATCCTCCATCGGTCCCGGCTCCGCCGGGGCCGTGCCCGTGGTCCGGCCATCCGGACACACCCCCCCCCAGCAGCGCCGAACAAGGGGAAGAACTGTGACCACACCTCCCGCCACTCCGCTCCGGGTCGCCCTGGTCAACGGCGGCTTCGAAGAGCCGGTCCTCAACGCCAGCTTCGAGATCCTGCCGGACTCGACCCAGTCACAGGCCAGGAAGGTCCCCGGCTGGATCACCACCGCGACCGACCATCTGGTCGAGCTGTGGCGCTCCGGCCACGACGGCGTCCCGTCGGCCGTGGGCACCCAGTTCGCCGAGCTGAACGCCCATCAGGTGTCCACGCTCTACCAGGACCTGCCGACCACCCCCGGTACCAAGCTCTACTGGAAGCTGTACCACCGGGGGCGGGCGGGCACCGATGTCATGGCGCTGGACATCGGCGCGCCGGGCGCCGTGGTCCAGCAGCGGACCTTCAGCGACGGCAACACCGCGTGGGGCTTCTACACCGGGACCTACACCGTCCCGGCGGGCCAGACCCTGACCCGCTTCGCCTTCCGCTCCGTCTCCGCCGCCGGGGGCCCGGCGGCCGGGAACTTCCTGGACGGGGTCTTCTTCGGGACCGCCCCCGTCGTGGCCCTTGAGAAGACCGTCTCCCCGGCAGGCCCGGTGGAGGTCGGCAGCGTCCTCACCTACCGGGTCAGGGCGACGAACACCGGCGGCGACGCGGCCGAGGCCCTCGTCCTGACCGACGCCGTCCCGGCCGGCACCACCTTCCTGCCGGGCTCCCTGCGCATCGTGGACGGGCCGAACGCCGGCGCGAAGACCGACCAGAGCGGCGACGACCAGGCGAACTTCGACGCCACCGGCAGCAGAGTGGTCTTCCGGCTCGGTACCGGCGCCTCCGCGACGCAGGGCGGCGCGCTGGCCAACACCGCCGCCCTGCCCACGGGGACCACGGTGGAGTACAAGGTCACCGTGAACACCGCGAGCGGCGGCGGGCGGATCACCAACACGGCCTCGGCCACCTATGAGAACCGTCTCGCGGCGACCCCCGAACAACTGACCGCCACCTCCAACCAGACGTCCGTCGACGTCCGCCCGACCACCGACCTGACCGTGACCAAGGCCGCCGACGCGACCAGCGTCACCGTCGGGCAGACCGTGACCTACCGGATCACCGTCCGCAACACCGGCCCCAACCCGGCGACCGGCGTCACCGTCACCGACCAGCTCCCCGCCTCCCTCGTCTTCCTCTCGGCCGAATCCTCCACCGGGGCCTACAACCTGGCGACCGGCCAATGGCCCGTCGGCGCCCTCGCCCACGGCGCCACCGCCACCCTGACCCTGCGGGCCAAGGCCACCACCCCCGGCCGGGTCACCAACACCGCCACCGTGACCGGCAGCGAGAGCGACCCCGACCAGACGGACAACGCCGACAGCGTCATCGTCTGCGTCGCCGCCGCGCCCGTCTGCGCCGCGCAGGCGTAGACCGCTCCTTCGTTACGCAGTCACGCAGTACTTGGTGAAGCGTCCTGTGAACGTGTCGCTCGCCCAGCCGGGTGCCGCCACCGGCCGACGGCCTGATCCGGATCCCGTCGGGACGACCGGCTGCCAGTCCTCCCGATCCCTTCACTCACCACCAGGTCGTCGCACTCTCTGCTTTCATGCAACTCCCACCACATCGAAGGGCACGACCGCAATGACCGACACAATCCCCGGCGCGACCGGGGCACCGTTACCGCCGCTGTCGGACGCGGACTTCCGTCTGGGCGCCGAGCCCTTCACCCACGAGCGCCGGGCGGAGGTGCTGGACCGGCTGGAGGAGCATCTCGAACGGCACCGGGTCCGGATGCTCGGCTACCAGGTCAACCTCTCCCTCGACGGCCATGCCTCCCTCGGCCGCTTCCTGCGTCACCACATCAACAATGCCGGGGACCCGTTCGTCGACAGCCGCTTCAGCCTGCACTCCCGCTGGCTGGAGCGCGCGGTCCTCGAACACTACGCCCGGCTGTGGCACGCCCGGCTGCCCGAGGACCCCGCCCGCCCCCGGAACGACGACGCCTGGGGCTACGTCCTGTCCATGGGCAGCACCGAGGGCAATCTCTACGCCCTGTGGAACGCCCGCGACTACCTCGACGGCAACGCCCTCGTCCGCGACGAGATCTCCGGAGAGGCGAGCTGCCGCACCACCTACGTCCGGGCCCAGCACCCCGACGACAACCCCAACGCCTACTCCCCCGTGGCCTTCTTCTCCCAGGAGACCCACTACTCCCACATCAAGGCCATGCGGGTCCTGGACATCCCGACCTTCTACGACCTCGGCGGCAGCCTCTACCCCGGCCAGTGCCCGATCGACCTGTCCGGCACCGGTACGCGGACGTACAACGGCTGGCCCCTGGGCGGCGTCCCCACCACCGGCGGCGACGAGGGGCCGGGCACGGTCGACATCGACGCACTCGTCCCGCTCGTGGAGTTCTTCGCGGCCAAGGGCCACCCCGTCCTCGTCAACTTCAACGTCGGCAGCGTCTTCAAGGGCGCGTACGACGATGTCGAAACCGCCTGCGCACGGCTCCGGCCGGTCTTCGAGCGATACGGTCTGGTCGACCGCACGGTGCGCTTCGACCCCGACGACCCGGAGCGGACCAGCGTACGGAACGGCTACTGGGTCCACGTCGACGGCGCACTCGGCGGCGCCTACGCCCCCTACCTGGAAAAAGCCCGCGACAGCGGCCTGGTGAAGAGCGCCCCGCCCGTCTTCGACTTCCGGATCCCGGAGGTCTCCTCCATCGTCACCAGCGGACACAAATACCCGGGCGCCCCGGTCCCCACCGGCATCTACCTCTCCCGCGCCGGATCCAAGCTGCGCCCGCCCTCCGACCCGGCGGTCGTCTCCTCACCGGACAGCACCTTCGCCGGATCCCGCAGCGGCTTCGCCTCCCTCGCCATGTGGAACCACCTCGCGCGGCTCGGCGAGGAGGAACAGCTACGGCAGGCCGCCGAATCCCTGCACGTCGCCGAGTACGCCGCCGCCCGGCTCAGGGAACTGAGCGCCACCCTCCGGGAACGCGAGGAACCCTGGGCGGAGGACGGCATCGAGGTCGGACACGGCGACCACGCGCTCAGCATCTGGTTCCAGCAGCCCCGAACCGAGATCACCGCCAAATACACCCTGGCCTGCGTCCCTCTCAGCCGTGACGGACAACGACACGACTACAGCCATGTCTACGTCATGCCCCATGTGACCCGGGACCTCATCGACGAACTCCTCACCGACCTCGCCCGCCCCGGAGCGTTCGACCGCACCGCCGAGGAAGGAGCCGTCCGCCCGCCCCTCCCCGGACAAGACTGACCCGGCACACCCGGCACACCCGGACCGAGGACACCGACGCCCCCGCCCAGCCGGACCGCGCGCGGGACGGGGCCCACACAGCGACGGACCGGCCGCACCCGGCCAACGGGTACGGCCGGTCCACCGCGGATGGCGGGTCGGCCCGCGAACACGGCCCGGCAGGTCACACGCCGATGACGACGGTGCGGCGGAAGATCCTTGTGCTGGTGGACCCGCCGGCCGGTCGACTCGTGAACGCCCCGCCCCGGCCCGGGCGGAGCAGGCTGTGTCGGGGGCCTCCGCTCCCGGGATGTCAGCGCGCGGAGGGCTCTCGCCCGCAGAGAGGATCGCCCGTGCGGAGGGTTCGGCGTATGGTCCCGACTCCGCGACACAGCTGGATACCCCGCCGCGGTGTCCGTTGTCCGGCTCTGAGAGATCGTTCTCACTCAAGAACGGGACGGGTACACCGACTGCGTTGACGGGTGGGTGGGACCGTATGCCAAACCCTCCCCGCCGACGATCCCGCCCGCGAGTGAGGAACGCCGCCACGCCCGCTCCACCCGGTCGGGCGGAGCGGGAAGCGGGGACACATGGAGCGGGGACGGCGTGAGGGGTGTCAGATTCCGGTCTTGCCGGTGATCCAGGGGCGGTGGGCGGCGACGTTGGTGCAGACGGAGGGGAACCGGCCACTGCAGACGGAGTGGCCCAGCTGACGATGCCGAGCACCCGGCCGTTCTGGGCGAGCGGGCCGCCTCTGTCGCCCAGGCAAGCCGACTTGGGAGGGGCCTTGTCGAGTGTGCAGAGGTGGCCGGCGTTGATGTTCTGGCCCAGTCGGTGGAGTTCTGGGACTGCACCGACACCTGGTACGGGTACACGCCCGCCGGGGCATCCGTCCCGCCGACGACCGCGGACGCCCGCCCCGCCCCACCTCCGACCAGCCCGGCCACCACCAGCACCGCTCCCAGCACCGACGCCGCACCCTGCCTGAAGGGTGCGCTTGCCTCGGAGCGTGACGGCCATACGCGCGGGCGGGCAAGCGGCGAACCGGCCGTTCCCGGACTGAGGGTCCGGCCGACTCCGCCGCCGAGTCAGGGCCTGGTGGGGCGTCGGTTCAGGCGCCGATGCCGATGGTGAGGCTGAAGATCTCGCGTACGGAGGTCCCGAACGTCAGCAGGGTCACGGACCCGAGCAGGGCGAACGCGGTCGCGGAGAGGGCGGTGGCCGCTGTCGCGGCGCGGCGGAAGGTGTTCACGGGTGGGTCCTTGTCACAGAGCTTGGGCGGGCGGTCAGAGCGAGGTGATCACAGGGCCGAGGCCGCTGATCAGTGCGATGATGGCTTCGGTCAGAGTCATGGTGTCCTCTCCCCGGGGTCGGGTTCGGGTTCGTTTGTGTGCGCGCAACAACACAGGGTTTGTGCGGCCTGCTGCTGTTCGAGGTGGCGCAGGCGGCGGGAGAGTTCCTGGACGGCGGCGATCAGCACGCCCTGGCCGTCGACGACGTCGATGGTCGTCTCCCGGCGGCCGTAGCCGAAGGCGGCCCGCCAGTCCTGAGCCATCGGCCCGATGCGCAGGGTGTCCGGGTCCCAGTCGTACCGACGGCCGACGGCCGACCCGAGCACCCCGGACGGCAGGCGAAGACGGCACCAGCCCGCCCCCGCCGTGCCTCGGCAGCCACCCCCGCGCCCTGATCACGATTCCGTATCGGCGGAATACCTGCTGGTCCAGGTGGATCCTCCGCCCAGTCGATCTGCCGATGGGCTGGAGGTTCGTGCGGGTGATCTGAAGGCGGACCGTGTGGACGGCGGGCGTGCGGTGAAAATGGCGGGGTCGTCGGTGGCACCGGATCGGTGGATTGGAGCCGTCCGCGGACCGTGTGCGTGGCGAAGGATTTCATGCCGTACACGGTGGTGGCGCTGAAGATGATCCGGCAGCGGATGAACGGCAGCTCGCAGCCGTGATCGTTCTCGCCGATCTCGGCTGCACCGCTGGTCCCCATGGGCGGAGCCCGCCGCTCGTGTTACGGAGGGCCACTTGGTGCCTATGGGCGGGTGGACACGACGTGGGGCACGCCGTTGACGGTGACGGTGCCGTCGTTGTCCTCCAGCGCTTCGGCGGGGACGGTCGGGGAGCCACCGTGGTGCGTGAAAACGGCGATGAGGAGGGCGTGGGAGACGTCTTCGGGGTGCACGTTCACCGTGAGTCCTCCCCCGCTGGCGCTGGGCTGGCGTCGGTCGGGGTGCGGGGCGCGGGGTGCGGGGCCGGGGTCCCGTACGGTTCCCCGGCCCGGTCCTGGTGGGTGTTGTCAGGTCTGGTCGCCGGTGAGTTCGGCGATGGCGGCACGGGTTTCGTCGGCCTGTTGCCGGATGTGCTGCTGGACGTGGGCGGGGACGCCCTGGTGGTGGAAGTGAGTGGTGAGGTCGGTCAGGACGGCTTCGGCCCGGTCGAGGTCGCCGGCTTTGGCGTGGACGGTCGCGAGGCGGCGCATGGCGGCGTTGAGGGTGAGGTTGTCCAGGCCGGTCGCCTCGTCGGTGCGGGAGGCGGTGATGGCGTCGGTGAGTTCGTGGGTGGCGGTGGCGGTGTCGGGTTGGCGGACGGTGAGGCGGCCGTCGGTGATGGTCTGGAAGTGGCGTCCGGCGTTGGCGCCGTGGGCGAGGCGGGCGTGAGCGGCGAGCGGGTGGTCGCCGTGGCGTTCGATGAGTTCCTGGAGGGCGTCGTTGCCAGCGGTGAGGGTGGGGGTATCGGAGCCGAGGAGGGTGAGGAGTGCGCCCTGTTCGTCGCCGAGGAGGAGTTCGCCGGCTTCCTGGTCGGTGCGGTCGAGGGGGAGGCGGACGCGGAGGGTGCGGGTCGGTGAGACGAGGCGGGTGCCGTCGAGGGCGGTGTGGACGGCGGTGACCCGGTAGAGGCCGGGGTCGGCGAAGGTGAGGCCGTCGGCGCCGTAGCCGAGGTAGACCGTCTCGTACACCGCGGGCTGGGCGGTGGTGAGGGTGAGGGTCTGCTCGGCGGCGCCGTGGCCGTGGCAGGCGCGGACCATGGGGCGGAAGGGGGTGGTGCGGCCCCGGGGGTCGGTGACCAGGACGAGGGTCCGTTCACCGCCCGGACCGATGTGCCGGGCGGCGGTCACCTCGTCGCGGGTGCCGGTGAGGGCGAGTTTGAGCTCGGCGGTGACCGGCTCGCCGTAGCCGAACACCTGCTTTCCGCCGAGGGTCAGCGCCAGCCCGGAGCCGTCGTCCCGCAGCGGTGTCTGGGCCGTGGCGAGGGCCTCGTCGGGCAGGAGCGCGCCGCCGGTCTGGAAGGAGGAACCTCCCGGTACGACGTGCCGGTAGTGGCCGTGCCGCAAGTGGCGCAGTTCGTCCGTGGAGAAGTGGAAGGGGAAGTCCTGCCAGAAGTGTCCGGCGCCTTGTCGGCCCGCTCCGTCGTCGTATCCCCAGGGGTAGTTCATCCAGGACAGTTCGCCGTAGCCCTGGTTGGGGCCCAGGGGGGACGGAGGGTCGTTGATGTCCTTGCGCCAGGAGTGGGACAGGTTGAAGGCGTGACCGATCTCGTGGACGTAGGTGAGGAGTTCGTCGGCGGTGCCCAGCGCCTGGTGGTCACGCAGGGACTTGTAGAGGATGACCAGGCCCTGGCGGCCCCGGAACTGCGTGTCGAACATGAGCCCGAAGGCCTCCGTGGAGCTGTAGGAGGCGATGAACGCCCAGAGCTTCCACTGGGGGCTGGTGCCGCGGAGGCTGTAGTTCGCCCTCATCGCCGCGTACAGCTCGGACGGTGACCACCGCAGGTCCGTGCCGGAGCTGTCGGCGATGGTGTTGGCGGTGCCGGCGGCCCGGATCTCTATCCCGGCCTCGGCGTAGGCGGAGGCGACGCTCAGCACCCGGTTGCGGTAGCCGGGCGGCACCGGCGCGAGGGTGGTGTCGTAGCTCTGGAAGACCTCCACCCCCTCGATCACGTCGGTCTCCAGCTCCACCATCCGCAGCGCCGTGCCGGTCTGCGCGCAGGCGAACTGGAGCGGGCCGGTGCCGTCCGGCTTGGTGAGGGAGAGGGCGGCGGCGGCGGGCGTGGCCGTGGCGGGGACGCGGGGGACGGTGAGGGTGAGCGTGGTCTGGGCGACGCTGCCGGCCCAGGCCAGACCGGTCTGGGTCAGGGTGTACCGGTCGCTGTGCTGTTCGATGGTCAGGGCGTCGGTGCTGCGGAAGGAGCCGGCCAGGGAGCCGTCGGGGTTGAAGAGGTCGCCGCTGACCATGCACAGGGCCCGGCTGCCCTCCAGGTCCACGCGCAGCTCCGCGCGCTGGCCGGTGCCGGTGTCCTTCTTCCAGGTGCCCGTCACCGTCCGGTAGGGGGTCCGGTACGGCTCGGGGAGCGCGCTCAGGCCCGGTATCCCGAGTTCGTGCAGCTTTCCGGCGGAGCCGACCGGGCCGGTCCGCCAGTTCAGTAAGAGACCCTGGTCGCCCTTGACCAGCAGGCTCTGCCGGGCCCCGTCGGTGGCCGGCTTGTAGGCGATCACCTGGTCGAGATCAGAGCGGAAGCCCTCCGGAAGCCGGGCCCAGCCCGCGCAGCCCGACGCGTCCGGCCCCTCGGTGATCAGCGCGTTGCGGACCACTCCGCTGGTCCAGTGCAGGGTCAGCACCCGCGGGCCCTTGAAGAAGTACGTCTGCCAGTTCCCGTCCGCCGCGTTCGGCGCCTGGAGCAGGGCGTCGACCTGGGAACGGAAGAACTCCGGCAGCGCGGTTCCCCAGTTGTAGAAGGCGTCCCACCGGCCCTCGCTGATCCGCCCCCGGTCCCAGTTGTAGAACAGGATGCTGCTGCCCCGGACGAACAGCGTCGCCCATGACCCGCGATCCAGCGGTGTCATCACCACCGCCTCACTCAACTTCCGGTACGCCTCCGGCACTCCCTGGAAGTGGGTCACCACCGTGGTCAGCGGCCCCGAGGAGACCAGCGACTGCCCGTTGACCAGAGCGGCCTCCTCCCCTCGTCGGAACAGGACCTTCCATTCTTCTCCCGGGTAGGCCATCGCCCACGCGAAGCCCGTCGTCTTGTACCGCATGAACGCCATGAGCCGTCCCCTCCCCAAGCGCCGCGGAACCTTCCGCCCGCAGCCCAGGGGCGAGTCTGACAGCGATGAACCCCCAGCTCACAGACCGCAAAACGAAGTTGACCGATCACCGGCACCACACCAGCTCCACCCCGAACATGTATGCGACCCCGACCGTCCGCCGCCTCCGCCCGGCGTGACCATCCGACCGGGTTCATTCGGGTCTGCCCCGGAACCCGCCCTGCCGGAATCCCGCCCCCGACCCCAGGCTTCGAAACTATGATCGATAAAAAATGGGCCATCGGCGTTGCGTGCGGCACCCCGCCGGCCAGGTCGGGCCTTCTTCCGTCGCTGCGGCAGATCAGCCGGTCCGGCGGGACCGGCAAGCCGTGTGGATCATGATGGAGCCAACGCGCCCCGCCACCGGGCGACGCCGTCCGCCGGTGGGCACACCCGGGTGGGCTGGCTGCCCACCACTGGCTGAAACCACTGTCTGGTTGCGATGATTCACTTTCCGTAGCCTCCGGGGTGTCTGTCAGTGCGCATGGACACAGCCGAGGGGAGCGGGTTGATGAGTGTCAGCGACGGCGTGGTGAAGGTCTACAGCGACCGTGCCTACATCTCCACCACAGTGATCCGCCATCAGGGAACGACCTTGGCGTTCGCGATGGACGACCGGCGCCGCATCGTGTACTCGGTCCTGGCGCTCGACGCGTACGACCCTGCCCGGGGGGAGTCCGACGCCGCCTACTGGACCGAGGACCCGCTGGAGCTGGCCTTCCCGGACGAGCTCGTCCGGGTCGGGTACGCCGCGCTCGGCACCGTGACGATGCCCCAGGTCAAAAAGGGCGGACGGGTCGAGGCGGAGCCCGGCCAGGTGCTCGCCCCGCAGGAAGGCGACGGGTTCTTGTCCAGCACGGCGCGGCTCACCGCCGCCGTCCCGTTCCAGGTGCTGTCGGACGGCACGTACGTGGTGGTGCTGCGGCAGTCGGTGCCCGCCGGGCATCCGGACGCCGTGCGCGAGGCGGCGCCCGGCCGGGCGTCGGGAGGCGGGGCCGGGGCCCCGCTGGTCGACTCGGCTCTGCTGTGCGACCGCTTCGTCCTGGTCGGGGGCGTGCTCAAGCCGGTGCGGGAGATCCGCTACCGGCGCAGTCGCAGCAAGGACCGGCCCGATTCGGCCAAGGACAGCCTGGGCAGCACCGATATGGAGGGCCGCCCGTTCCGCGAGCCGACCCAGGTCCTGGGCTTCGTGCGGAACCTGAGCGAGGGGCGGTTCACGGCGCTGCTCGTGCCCACCAGTGTCGCGGGCGCGAGCCGCTGGCAGTTCTTCAGCCTCAACACAGCCACCTCCCGGATCGACGCGCTGAGCGTGGAGCAGGGCCGGGACGGGCTGTTCAACACCCGGGGCAACCGGGCCTGGACCAGCCCCGACCCGGCGTACCGGAGCGCGGTGTACGAGCGGGAGCCGGGCACCTGCCCGTTCACGGGTGCACCGCTGGTGCCGCTGGTGTCGGGCTCCGGCTTCGGGGAGACGGCGCTGCGGCTGGCCGGGCCCGACGCGGCGGCGACGGTCACCGGGGTGCCGCGCGGACCCGAGTTCACCGTCGAGGTCTGGTTGCGGCCCGAGCGGGCGGCGGCCACCACGGTGTACGCGGACGGGTTCGTGCTGGAGCTGACCGAGGACGGCGTGCCCCGGCTCGGCGGCGCGGACACCGTCGTCACCGGTACCCAGTCCCTGGCGGCGGGCGAGTACGCCCACCTCGCCGCCGTCTTCCGCAACGGCACGGCCACCCTCTACGTGGGCGGACTGCCCTGCGGAAGCGGCCCGTTCACCCCGCCGGACGGTACGGGCGCCGCGGTGCTCGGCGGCGCCGGGCGGAGCACCGCGTTCGACGCCGACGAGCTGCGGATCTGGGACCGCGCCCGGGCGCAGGACGAGCTGCGGCAGGACCGCGGTCACCGGCTGGTCGGGGACGAACCCGGGCTGGTCGGGTACTACCGCTTCGACGAGGCGTCGGGTGCCGCGGCGCACGACCAGACGGACCACGCCCGGCACGCCGCCCTGACCGGGGCCGTGTCCTGGGTGACCTCGACGGCCCCGGTCGGCGAGCACGCGGGCATCCGCCGGGACAGCTTCTCCTTCGCCGGCCGCACCGTCCTCTCCGCGCCGTCCGCAGTCCTCTATCACCAGCAGGAGGCGCAGGCCACCGGGTACCAGGCAGAGCCCAAGCCCGCCAAGCACCAGGCCAGGGTGCTGCTGTCCTGCGCCACCGGCGACGCCGCCGCGCCGGACGCCGAGCCGCGCCTCGCCGTGCTCGACCTCGCCGTCGGCGCCGACGGCCGGCTCGCGCAGGTCGCCGACGTCCTGACCCTCCCGGAGCTCGCCACCCGCGAGCACGAGGACCTGGACCGGCAGAGCGCGCTGGAGCAGCGGATCAAGGGTCTCCAGGCCGAGATCGCGGACCTGCGGGCCCAGTCCGTCACCCTCACCGCGACCTGCGTCGGCATTCCGGACCAGGAGGCGCGGGTCGCCACCGCACTGCAGACGCTGACGGCGGCCCAGACGCAGTGGGACCTCCAACGCGACAACCCTGCCGACTGGGTCAACGCCCAGTTGTGCTTCACCAGGCCCGACGGCACCGACTGCTGGATCGTGCCGGACCGCAACCAGCTTTACCACAAGAACCCGGTGATCGGCTGGAGCGATGCACCGAGCAACAGCTACTGGCGGTTCGTCTACTCCGGCTGGCAGGACAGCAGCGGCCGCCGGCTCTTCTTCATCCGCCTCGTCAGCGGTGGCTTCCAGATGAACGTCTACTGGGGCGACAGCGAGGAGGGCAGGTACGTCCAGCTGTACGACGCCTCGAACGACTATCATTCGAACGAGCTGTTCGCCGTCGTCCCCCAGTCCGGCGGCACCTACCAGCTCATCGCCTCCAGCAGCGGCAAGACGATCTGCCTGCGTGGCGGTCCCGGCACCAGGCTGGCTCAGTACACGAGTTCCACCGTGCTGGCCAGCGGCGAGAGCCGGTGCCGGGTCGTCCGGACTTCCTACAGGGGCGCGGACACCGCCTTCGCCACCGCGCGCACCGCCCACGAGAGCGCCCAGGCGCAGCTCACGGTGTTGCAGGCCGCCCGTGAGCAGCTCAACACCGTCACCCTCCAGCTCGCGGTCCGCGAAGCGGCCCTGGGCTCGGCGCAGGAGGAGCTGGCCCGGTTCACCGCCGGCCTGTCCGGAGCCGACGACCTGACGGTGGCCGTCGTACACCTGGGCACGGACGCCACGGGGCTCGGCGCCACCGGCGGGCTGCTCTCCTTCGCCCGCAGCTCCTCGCGGCCCTTCCTGATGGACAGCGCCACCGGCCACGTCGCGCTGTACTTCCGCGGTCTCAACGACCAGTTCTTCGCCGCCTACTACGACACCAAGGTGGTGCGCGGCAGCAAGACCCTCGGCAGCGGGGACGGCGCGCTGCTGTTCACCGCCCGGGACGCCGGGGTGAACCTGGCCGGGGCGAGCGTGAGCGTCGCCGCGGTGCCGGGACGGCCGGGGCTGTGCGACCTCACCATCGACCTGCCCGGCGACCGTGAGGTCTGGCACGGCCTGCCCCGGCGGGCGGGCACCCTGGTCGACGTCCTCTCGGGTGCCACTGCCGTACCTCAACTGGTCGGCACCGCCGCCGAGTCCGGCCCGGCCGGCGCATCGGAGGACTCTGGCGCCGGGAGCGTGCTCGCTCTGGCGGCCCCGCTCCGTGCGCCGATCGCCGCCCCCGCGTACCTCGCCACCGCCGACGGCGTCCGGCTGCTCACCGAGTCGGCACCGGCCGGGGCCACCGCGCTGCGCGTCGACCGGCCCTGCCGGCCCGCGCCCGGCTCGCCGGTACGGCTCGTGCCGTACGACCCGGCGCTGGCGTCGGCCGAGCGGCCCGGCGCGGACCTGTCCCGCGGCTCGCGGCTGGTCACCGTCGCGGCGGTCTCGGCCGACGCCCGGGTACAGGACGGCACCGCCACCGACGCGGTCCTCGGCCAGGGCTGCCGCTGGCGCGGCTCCTCCCCGGGCCGGGCCTTCGCCTTCGACGGCGCCGACCAGCACCTCGCCCTGCCCACGGCCGCGCTGCCCACCACAGCGACCGCCTCCGACGTCACGGTCGAGGCGTGGGTCAGCCCCTACCGGGCCACCCGCAAGGCCCGGCTCGTGCACGCCGCGAACGACGCCGACGCCCCGTACAGCCTGGTGCTCGCCGATGCCACCGCCCGCACGGCGGTGGTCTTCGACGGCGCGGACGACCAGGTGTCCGTCGACGGCCTCGCCCCGTCCGACGGTGCCGTGACCGTCGAGCTGTGGGCCCGGCGGGCCGTCGCGGCGCACACCGCGCGCGAGGCGGTGCTCACCTACGGCGATGCCGCGCTGTCCCTGCAGTACGACCAGGGCGGGACCTTCAGCTTCACCCTGGGCGGCGAGGTCCTGACCACCGCCGCGACGTTCACCGACACCGACTGGCACCACTGGGCCGCCGTCCTCGACCCCGCCACCGGCACCCAGCTGCTCTACCGGGACGGCGTGGAAGCCGCCCGCCGCAGCACGACCCGCGCCGTCACCGGCAGCGGACGGCTCGTCCTCGGCGGCGGCTCGTTCCGTGGTGCCGTCGACAGCCTGCGGGTGTGGAACCGCGCCCGGACGGCCGACGAGATCCGCGACCTGATGCGGCAGAACGTCGCCAGCGGCCTGCCCGGCCTGCTCGGCTCGTGGACCTGCGGCGACCAGCAGTTCCTGGACACCTCGGGACACGGCCGCCACGGCATCTTCGGCGGCACCCCGCAGCCGGGGGAGTCCCACGCGAAGGGCTACCGGGTGGTCTCCGGCGTCGGCGAGCGCGCCGTGCGCAGCCGGGACGTCTTCCCGGCCGGCGAGTGGGCGCACATAGCCTCCGCGTACGAACAGGCCTGGGCCGTCCGGCTGGACGGCTCGTCCTGGCTGGAGGGCGGCGCGGAGGAGAGCCTCGGTCTCACCGGGGACCTCACCCTGGAGGTCTTCGGCACCCTCGACCGCCTCGGCACCACCCAGGGCCTGATCGCCCGCGGCCGGCTCGGCGGCGACGAGCACGTCCCCTACCAGCTGTCCGTACGCCCGGACGGCAGGCTGGAGTTCGCCTTCGAGGAGGCCGCCTCGCTCCTGGGGGCGTCCGGTCCGGTCGCCCGGCGCTTCGTGTCGACCGCCACCGTCCCCGCCGGCCGCTTCACCCGGATCGCCGTCGTGCGCAGGGCCGGCCGGGAGACCGTCGAGCAGCGCGGCACCCGGCAGTTCGCCCTCACCGGCGCGGACGGCTCCACCACCACCCAGACCGTGGACGTCGTCCAGGGCGTCGACGTCAACACCTGGGACGACATCACCTTCTACATCGACGGCACACCCGCCGGGACCTCCCGCTACCTGGGCCCCGGCGTCGAGAGCGGCAAGGGTGTCCTGGAGATCGGACGCGTCTGGCAGGGCCTGCGCACGTACGGGGCGCGCGGCGTCCTCGGGGAGGTCCGGATCTGGAACAAGGCCCGCGACGCCGCCGCCATCGGTACCCCGGTCTCCGACAACGACACCGGCCTGGTGGCGCGGTTCACCTTCGAGGAGAACACCGGCAGCACCACGACCGACACCACCCGCGCCCACAGCGCCCGGCTGCGGGGCGCCACCTGGACGCGGGACACCGACGCGCGGGCCAGCGTCTTCCGCCTCTACCGCAACGGCACCCCGCTGGCCGCCGAACCGCTCGACGCGGCCGACCCCGACAGCCCGACCACGTACGGACAGCGGCAGTTCACCCTCGGCGCCCGGCTGGAGGGCACCACGGTCACCGAGGCCCTCGACGGCACCCTGGAGGAGGTCCGGGTCTGGCGCACCGCCCGCACCGCGGAACAGATCAGCGACAACCTCTTCACCCGCCTCAAGGGCGACAAGGAGGACCTGCTCGGCTACTGGCCGTTCGACCGGGACTCCACCTCGGGCGGCACCGGCGAGGTCCGCGACATGGGGCTGCGCGGCAACCACCTGCGGCCCGGCCCCGGCGCCGCCCCGGCCGTGGTCCTGTCCACCGCACCGGTCTCCACCGACACCGCTGCCGTGCGCTCCGCCGTCTCCGGCGTGCGCACCCCCTTCCACGAGACCATCGCCGAGGCGCCGGCGGCCGGCGAGTACGCCGACATGCAGTTCGCGGCCGACGGCACCGCCACCGGGGTCATGAAGCGCGCCTACTCCTACCTCACCGAGCAGGGCCGCTGGCGTCTGGTCACCGGCTACAAGGTGGGCGACCTGGTCAGCGAGTGGGTCAGCCAGGTCCAGTACGACCCCCAGCTCGTGGGCTATGTCGAGGGCGCCCCGCCCGTCCCCTCCGAGAACCTCACCGGCCAGGGCAACGACTACCGGGGCGCCTCCAGCGTCGAGTTCACCACAGCCGACGCCGTCACCGAGTCGCTGTCCTCCTCCCGCGACCGCAGCGTGGACACCGCCTTCCACTTCGCGTTCAAGAACACCTACGACGCGGACACCCTGCTCATCCTCGCCCCGTTCGGCATCGGAACCGCCAAACCCGCCGTCGAGGGCGGTGCCGTCCTCAGCCTGGACAACACCCTCGAATTCACCAACACCTGGACCGACGCGACCACCCTCTCCCAGTCCACCGACACCGCGCGGGCCACCCGCGTCGCCCTCACCGGCCACTGGGAGGATCCCGCCCGCCTGCTCAACCCCGCACTCGGCCGCCGCTACCAGCCCGCCAACACCGGCTTCGCTCTCGTCCAGTCACTGACCGCCGACGTCTTCGCGCTGCGCCTGGCCCACACCGGCGCCCTCGTCGCCTACCGGATGATGCCCAACCCCGACATCCCCAGGGACTGGAACATCGTCACCTTCCCCATCAACCCCCAGTACACCAAGCAGGGCACCCTGGACGGCGGGGTCGGCTTCGACGAGCGCGGCAAGGTCCTCGACCCGGCCTACCCGAACGCCCGACAGTACGGCGAGTACAGCTACTACAAACCGCGCGAGGCCTACACCCTCAAGCGCGCCATCCAGCGCCGCCAGCAGCAGCAGCGCAGCTACTACGAGAGCGTCTCCACCGCCACCGGCACGCCCGACCCCGTCCAGGAACGGGCCGCGAAGATCGCCGAGACCTTCGTCGGGCCGATCGGCGACAACCGCAACGAGAGCGCCGGAAAGGCCGCCGCCGACGGCGCCACCGTGCGCGACCTGGCCAACACCTATGTGTGGACCGCCGACGGCGGCTTCTTCGCCGAAACGACCACCACCACCGACTCCGTTTCCGAGACCACCGCCGGCTCCTACACCGTCAAGGACATGGCCACCGTCGGCGTCGAGTTCGGCTTCGAGGTGTTCGGCATCGGCATCGGCGCCCAGCTCGACGCGAGCATCGGCGGCAGCCACAGCGTCACCCGCACCCGCTCCCGCGACGCCTCCCGCTCCTACGCCCTCGACGTCACCTGCAACCCCTCCGGCGACCTCCAGGCCTACAGCGCCGACGGACAGGCCCGGTTCGACCCCGACGGCAGCCCCCGCAGGGTGCCCGGGAAGGTCGACGCCTACCGGTTCATGAGCTTCTACCTCCACGAGTCCGGGGACAACTTCGACGACTTCTTCCACAAGGTCGTCGACCCGCTCTGGCTCGCCAACTCCCCCGCCCCCAACGCGGCGGCGCTGCGCCAGACCCAGCAGTCCGACCGCAAGCCACCGTGCTGGCGCGTCCTGCACCGGGTCACCTTCGTCTCCCGCGTCCTGCCGCCGGTACCCGGCGCCGACGCGCCGCCCCTGGAACAGGAGCTGATCCGCGCCGACATCGCGTCCAACTACGAACTCGTCCGCCGCCTCGACCCGTACGTACGCCAGGCCACCGGCAGCACCACCCTCCTCGCCGAGGCCGTCCGCGCCGCCCTCACCGCCCACCTGCCACAGCTCCTGCCCCACGAAGCGGCCATCCGCCGGTTCCTCGCCGACTACTACGACGTCACCGAATGACACCGACTCGTGACGACACACCCGGGCCCTGCCGGCGGACCCCGCCGGCAGGGCCCGGGTGGCGTGAAGCCGCTCCCCGGCCGAGCCCACCGTCCCACCCGGACTCCGCGCCGCCCTGAGCGACCTGCCACGGGCAGCCCCTGACTCCCGAGGGCGTCGCTCTCCATGCGCTCGTCGATGACGGCCGGCGGCAACCAGGTCCGGGAAGGTGTCGTTGCGCGCACCCTGGCCGGCCGCGTTGCACTTGCTGGGGATGACGGTCGCGCGTCCCCTGTCCAGACGTCCTTCACGTGCCAGCAAAATGCGCTGAGGAGCATCCCGTTGCCGCTGAAGTACCTGATCTGCTCACCCGGCCACGGGCGGTAGCGGATGAGGTAAACCGTGTCGTTCGTCGTATTCCTGCACGGATACTGGGCCACCGCCATCTTGTCCTCGGGAATCATGAAGAGGCATTTCCCGTAGGACGTGCGGAACTGGTACGTGTTCGGAAAGTTGGCGGCGACGGCCAGGGTGAACCGCTGCCGGGCACTGCCGTCACAGGCCGCCGTGACCAGCCGCACCCAGTCGTCCCCGGAGTCCCGTTCCAGACCCAGGCACTTCCCCGAATGGTCGACCGTGATCGTGTGCGGCCCCGTCCCCGGCAGGGCCTGGGCGGGAGCCGCCGGTAACAGCAGCACCAGACCGGCAGCGGCGGACAACGCCGCGAGGAAACGCCTGCGCACCAAGGCCCCCCGATGCAGGGGCATCGCCCACTACGAGCGCTTGTCCGCGATCCTCGACGCACCAGCCTCCATGGCATCCGCCCTCGCCCTCTTCGCCTGCGCGGCTCTCGCCTCACCTCCCGGCGGGTGCCCCTAGCCGTTCTCGTCCTCGCGATCACCGCGGGAGCGGCCGGCCTGATCGCACTCCGAGCCGCTCCCGCCCGCTCCCCGTTGCAGACCCTCCACCATCAGACAAGGCCCCCACCCACGTACTCTCGCAACGCTTCCCATGCGGTCACCTGAGGGACAGCCTCCTTCGGTCCGCACGAGCGATTCACACGACGGCAGCCTCCGATCAGGGCGAGAGCCACAGGAGGTACAGTCCCACACAATCTGATGATGCATCAGGAAAGCCAGCATTGGGTCAGCATCGGTCTACCTGACCTGGCCACAGAGCACCACACGCGGGAATCGCCACAGCCCACCCCGCATCCACTGGAGCGGCCTCGCGGGCCACTCTGGCGGGCCTGGCCGATCCAACTCGATCGCTACGGCAGCCAGGCTGCACCGCCTCTTCGAAACCCCAGTTCAGCGCACCCGCCCCCGCTTCTTCAGCGACCCCGGCGGCAGTTCGGGAGCCGCCAGCGGATCCCCGTCGTAGCCGTGCACCTCACCGAAGCGTGTGCCTTCCATCCAGTCTGAACGCGCCTGTGCGATCTCCTCGTTGCTGCGGCCGATGAAGTTCCACCACATACCACGTGGATTCCGTCTTCGTGCAGGTCAGGAACGTTGCGCACCATGCGGCCTCAGCAAAAGGTCAGCATCGTACGCAGGAGGTACCGGACCATGGCCACCAAGGCGCTGGGACACGGCATGGCCAGCTTCTTCAAGGAGTGCAAGCACCCCGAGGGCGGCTGGTCCCGATGCCCCCACACCTACACCATCCGGTATCGCAACGCTGCGGGCCGGCAGGTCGAGGAGTCCGGCTTCACCACCCAGGACCTGGCCAAGGAGCGTTTGACGAAGGTCTACAAAGCGAAGAAGGAAGCCGCCCGGGGCCAGACCAAGGCCGAGCGCATCCAGAAGTACGGCTCCATGCAGTTCGGCGCGTACGCGGCCGAGTGGAAGGAGGGCCAGCGCGACCTCGCCGCATCTTCCCTCCGCCACCTGGACTCGCGCCTGGAGCACCATCTGCTGCCCGCTCTGGAGAGCCGCCGGATGGACACCTTCGACCACAAGGTCGTGGACGGCTTCATCCGCACGATGGAGCGCAACGGCGTCGGCCTCGCCACCCAGGCCAACGCCTACGACAGGCTGAAGTCCATCCTGCTCGACGCCAACCGGCTCGGCCTGTATGAGGACAACCCGCTCGACGGTGTGAAACCCCCGCAGTACGACCCCGCGCGCGCGGTCATCCCGTCTCTACCCCAGCTCCACGGCATACGCGCCGCAGGCGACGACGCCTTCCGTCTCGTCGCCGACCTCATGAGCGGCTGCGGCATGCGCAACGGCGAGGCGGCGGCCGTCAACCTCAAGAACACGGAGCCCGTGCACGGCCAAGTGCACAGCCAGCTCACACCGGAAGACACTACCGACTTCTCCGGCCCGCCCCGCCCAAGCCTCCGTGGCTCGTGGTGGATCACTCAGTGGAGCGGGTGCTCGTGGTCCGGTGGCCGGGACGACTGTTCCGGGCGGAGATCGTATCCCCGGTGACGGATGAGGAACGGGCCGCCGTGGCACGGGCCGCCGAGAACCTGCGTTCTGACGCCGGCTACACCCGCGCCATATCCGTCGACCTGCTGGAGGAGCTCTCCCCGTCGGTGCTCTTCGGCCCGCACGGGGCTGCCGTGTGCCGGGTGCTCGAGGTCGGATACGGGCTGGACGAAGAGGGTGCCCGCAGACTTGCATCCGCCCGGCATCCCGCAGCCGACCGCGCATACGGCACGGCGTGGGACCGGTGGCTCGCCGAACAGCCCAAAGATGCCCCCTGCCAGGGCGAGGGGCACGCGCGGCTGATGGCAGTTCCCGGAGCGGGGCCGTCCCAGTCGCCGATCGGGCACGGGTTCTCCGTCCTGGTCGACGCGGTCCGCGGGAGCGCCCGGCTTCGCGGCGGCCCAGACGCGGATGCCACCGACGAGCACGGCGACGAGGTGCTCATGGATCCGTGGCGTACGGCCCTCGGCGCGCTTCTCGATGCAGCGATGGCCCTCGGTGCGCCGCATCTCGTGGACGGTCAGGTCGGCACGGTGCTCACCAGCGCCTGGAACGCGGTGCTCGGCTCCGTGCCGGATCCCGACGACGACGCCGCCGCTCTGGGCTGAACCTGTTCCGGGGCGTATTCGAAATGCTTGTCACAGCCACTCGTTGACGGCCGCAACCAGCACGGTCGCCTCGTAGCGCACCGCAGGCTTGTCGTACCCCGTGGCCACGGCGCGGTGCCGCTTGAGCCGGTTGATCCCGCACTCGACGGCATGGCGCTCGCGGTAGTCGGCCTGGTCGAACTTCGGCGGCCGGCCGCCGCGGGAGCCGAGCTTCTTGCGGTTGCGGATCTGGGCCCTCTTCTCCGGTATCGTGCACCGGATCTTGCGTCGCCGCAGGTAGGAGCGGTTTTGCGGGACCCGTACGCTTTGTCCGCCCGGACCCTGTCCGGGCGGGTCCGGGGCCGGCCCGCTCCGGTGCGCGACATCCGGATCTTCTCCAGGACGGGCTCGAACTGCGGGGAGCCCCCGCGCTGCCCGGCCGTGATCACGACCGACATCGGCTTCTGACCCTGCTCGACCGCCAAGTGCAGCTTGCTGGTCAGTCCGCCGCGCGAACGCCCGAGTCCGTGGTCGTCAGGCTCGGGGACGTCCCGCCACAGCGTTCCGGCCCGGGTCCGCCAGCGTATGCCGTCGATCAGCTGCCGCCGGCTCCACTTGGGCGGCCGACCCTGCTCCTTATCCCTGGGTAATAACGGCTCCAGCCGGGCCCACTGCTCGTCAGTCATGTCTCCACGTGCCACGGACCGCGATCACTCCATGCCCCGAACCCACTTTCGAAACACGCCCTAGGGCCGCGGCCGTGCTGGGCCCGGTAGGTGTCGATCCAGGCCAGCGCCCGCTCGCGCCACCGGGGATCGCCGGTGAGCCGCAGGGCGCGTTCACGGACCGTGGCGGAGTCGTTCCACCACCGGTGACCGCCCTCGGGGCCCAGGGTGTGGGTGAGGATGTCCAGCCCGTTCTCTCGGGGTGACCTCCGGGCACAGGGTCCCGGCTCGACGACGAGGACAGCGCGGAGGAATGACGCGCGGCCAGGAGGCGACCAGGGCGCCACGTTGATCGCCTCAGCTGCCGGAAAGCACCTCTGGTGAGGAACGGAGAGGCTGGTTACGGTTGGCGATATCAGCCGTACGGGATGTGATCGTTCCTGTCGGTGGGCGTCTTCTGCCGGGCCACCGGGGGCGTCCGGTCCGTGTGGCCGGCTTGTCGTGGGCGCGGCAGCCACAGCGGGCTTTAGGCGGGAGCAGCGATGGCCACTGACGAGACCGCGGTACACGCTCAAGACGAGAACCCCGAGTGGGACGGCGGCTATGTCGCGTCCGCTCAGGAGCGGGAGCTCGCCGAGCAGGCTCAGAAGGAACTCGCCGCGCTGGGTGCGGCGGTGGAGGTCAAAACGAAGTGGTGGGGCTTCGAGATCCATCTGAACGCCGAGGCCTCCGCGACGGTCGTCACGGTCATCGAGCAGATCGGCAACACCGCGGACGCGGCGCTGGGCGGCAAGATCGGCGGCCTGGTCAAGGTGGCCTGTCTGATCAGGGCGGCCCTCATCGCGGTGATCGGCAGGAATCACGGCTGCAAGCTTGTCTCGCCCTGGATCATGCCCTCGATGCTCATCCCGCTCAGCCTGGCTCCCAAGGACGACGCGAGCCTCTACTGGACGGTCGGCGAGCCCGGAGCCGGCCTGGGCTGGAGCGAGGACACCAAGTTCGCGGCGCACGGCAGCGCCGCCCACCCCGCTCTGGCCGTTCCAGGACAAGCTGTACTGCGTCCATCGCGGACAGGGCGTCAGCGGTGAGGACGGCAGCCTGTGGTGGACGGTCTACGACCCCGAGAGCAAGGGCGGCTGGTCCCCGGACACGAAGTTCCCCCAGCACGGCAGCCAGAGCGGCCCGGCCCTGGCGGTCTTCAACGGCAAGCTCTACTGCGCCCACCGCGGCCACCATGACGCCAACATCTGGGTGACCTCCTTCGACGGCACCCGGTGGAGCCCCGACGCGCAGGTCCACGACGCCGGCAGCTCCGCCGGACCGGCGCTGGCCGTGTTCAACGGCAAGCTGTTCATGGCGTTCAAGGGAAACCAGGACGCCAGCGTCTGGCTGACCAGCACGGCGGACGGAAGCACCTGGACCGGGCACCCTCCCCTGCCCGCCCACGGCACCTCGGCCAGCCCGGCCCTGGCCGTGTACAACAACAAGCTGTACTGCGTGACCCGCGGCAACACCGACGCCTCCCTGTACTGGCACACCAGCACCAACGGCACCACCTGGAACGGTCCCTCCAAGTTCGCCGGCCACAGATCCCGGGAAGGTGTGAGCCTGGCGGTGTTCCAGAACAAGCTGTACTGCCTCCACCGCGGCCACCTGGACCAGGACCTGTGGTGGACCGCTTTCGACGGCACCCGGTGGAGCGGCGACGTTCCGCTCCCGGCCCACCGCAGCGCCGGCGGCCCCGGCCTCATCGTCTACCGCGACAAGGACGGCACCCGCAACCAGCTCATGGTCGTCCACCGCGGAGCCGGCGAAAGAAGTGCCGCCTTCGACATCAACACCGACGACGCCGACGAACTCCAAGCAGCCGAAGCACAGGCAGCCGAGGAACCGGCAGCGTGACCGGACCGCCCCCGCCACCCCGGGACCATCACGGACGAACCCCCGGCCACCATGCCCGGTGACAGCTGAGCCGCACCCGGAGCACCACGCGATGACGGATGTGTGCCGCCCGGCGGACCCGCTGTGCGGCACACACCTTTCGCTTCGCCACGAGCAGGTGCAGAGCCACCGATCGGAATCGGCTGGCTTCTTCTCACAAATGGTCCTTTGCGCGAGAAAGACCGACAGCGGGCCACCGGACCACCGCCGGACCCGGATTCGCTCTCAGAAACCGTTCTCACTCAAAACCGGGACGACCCTCTTCTGAGACTTGCCTTGTGCGAAAATCCGGGCCCATGACGGACCCTCAGCAGCAGCCTCCGTCCGGCCGGCCTGACGCTGACGACGTCGAACAGCGCGCCTGTCCGAAGTGCGACGCCCAGCCCGGCTCGCCGTGCCGCTCGCGCGGCGGCGCGGCCGCCTCCGCCTACCACACCCACCGCTTCACCCTGGTGTTCCGGCTGAAGAAGACGCTGCGGGTGCCCACGCCCGCCGACCGCGGACCGGGACGGCCCTGGCGGCCGGGCAACCCGCCGCCGACGCCCCTCGACCCGGACCTGCCGGGCGCGGACATCCGCATCGGATACGCCCGCTGCTCGACCCTCGGCCAGGAACTCGACTCCCAGCTCGACGCCCTCACGGGACACGGCATCCCCCGGGACAAGATCTTCAGCGAAAAGATCAGCACCCGCGTCCGCGTCCGGTTCGAGGAGGCCCTGCGCACGGCCCGGGAGGTCAAGGCCCACGCCCCGCACTGCAGGGTCATCCTTACCGTGTACGAGATGAAGCGCCTCGGCCGCGACGCCGCCGAACTCACCGCACTCGCCGACCACCTCACCGCCCACGGCCTCATCCTGGAGATACTCGCCGGGCCCCTGCCCGGCCTCTACGACCCCACCGGCCCCGGCAAGCTGCTCTTCGCGTTCTTCGCCGCCATGGCGGAGACCGAGCGCGAGAACATCCGCGAGTCCACCCTCGAAGGACTCGACACCGCCGCCCGCAAGGGCAAACACGGCGGACGACCCCCGGTCATCACCGACGACATGCTCCACACCGTCCTCCGGCGCCGCGCGAACGGCGAGTCCGTCGAGCAGATCCAGCCCCACCTCCGGATCGCCACCGGCAAACGCGCCGGGAAGAACCCCTCCGTCGCCAGCATCTACCAGGCACTCGCCGAACACGCCAAGCGGGAGGCTTACCCAGAAGCCGTCACTGCGGCGCACACCGACCACACCGCACTCCAAGCAGCCGGGGGCCTTCCGGGACAGGGGAACGCGAAGGCGTCGGTCAGCCTCGCCGTGCCAGCCCGGAGACCATGATCCATCTCAGCGCCAACCACGGCTCGATTGATCCCCGGGGCCGGAGGAGTGACGCCCCGGCCGTGCCTGGCCTCGCCTGCTCAGTGCTGGGCGGGACCGTTGGGGCCGGAGATGGCGCCGAGCTGGGACAGGCCGTCGAGGATGTCGGTGCAGGTCCAGTACTCGACAAACCGGCCGTTCTCAACGCGCAGGATGTCGTGGCCACTGAAGGAGGCCTTCGTGCCGACGGGGGCCGTGGCACCGGGGATGCCGCCGGTGTAGGTGGCGCGCATGGTCCAGCGGGCGGCGATCATGGCGCCGTCGACGATCGGGCCGAGGTCGACGGTGATGGTGATGGTGCCGAAGGCGGCCATGGTCTGCTCGATCTCGGGCAGCAGGCGCTCCGGGCCGGTGACGGCCTCGGAGTCGCTGCCGTCGGGGCGGGCCTGGTGGACGACGAAGCCCGGGTCGAGGATCTCCTCGGCATGGCTGAAGTCGCCGCGCCACAGCTCGCTCCATCGGCCGTAGAGGGCGCGCAGCTGCTCGGGGGTGTGGGCGGTCATGAGGTTCTCCCAGGGGTCGTCGTGCTACAAAGGATCTGCACCACACATTATCTGCGTGACGCAGACATAAGTAGGACGCAAGGGCGATTCCATGTCAAACCGAACCCGTGGGGAGCTGGTCGCGGCGGTCACCGCGACGGCCCGGCGCCACCACGCCGCCTACACGCTGTTCAATCAGGCCATGGCCGAGCACCTCGGCCTTCACCCCACCGACCTGCAGTGCGTGAGCCTGCTCTCTCTGGAACCCGGCCCCCGCACCACGGGGGAGATCGCGGAGCTGACCGGGCTGACCTCCGGTTCAGCCACCCGCCTGGTCGATCGTCTACAGAAGGCCGGCCTCGCCGAGCGCCATCCCGACACCCACGACCGGCGCAAGATGCTCGTCACCCTCACCCGTGGCCGCACCCCCGAGATCGAAGCCGCCTGGGACACCCCCGGGAGAGCCTTCGACCAGGCCCTCGACGACTTCACCGACGACGAACTCGCCGTCATCGAGCGCTACCTGCGCCGCACCACCGACGTCGGCACCGAACAGACCGCACGCTTGCACACCAGCTGACCAAGTGGCGCCCCGACCGTCCTGCAGGCCCCACGGGCAACGGCTAGGCCGTTTCTCTCGGATCATCTGATCGTTGGTTGATGTGTGTCGTTGACTGACGCGCAGTGGGCGCGGATCGAGCCGTTGCTGCCGGACCGGACGCCGAGGCGGGGCGGGCGGTGGCGTGATCACCGGGAGGTGATCGACGCGATCGCGTTCAAGTACCGAACCGGGACTCCGTGGATGGACCTGCCCGAGCGGTTCGGCTCGTGGAAGGGCGCCTGCAGCCGGCTGCGGATGTGGGCGATCGACGGCACCTGGGACCGCGTCTTCGCCGCCCTGCTCGCCCAGGCCGACGCCGAGGGCGACGCCGGGGGCGGCCTGGAGTGGGTCGTCGCGGTCGACTCCACGATCGTCCGTGCACACCAGCACGCCGCCGGGGCCCGTCAAAAGGGGGCCCCGGCCGGCGAGCCGGACGACCATGCCCTCGGAAGGTCCCGCGGCGGACTGACCACGAAGATCCACCTCGCCTCCGACGGTCGGTGCCGTCCGCTTGCCTTCGTCGTCACACCCGGCCAGGCCGGTGACGCGCCTGCGTTCACCCAGGTCATGGCCGCGATCCGAGTGGCCAGACCCCGAGGCAGGCCCAGAACCAGACCTGCGGTCGTGCTGGCCGACAAGGCCTACCCGTCCCGCGCGATCCGCGAGCACCTGCGCAAGCGCGGGATCCGGGCGGTGATCCCGCAGCCCGCCGACCAGGCCGCCAACCGCAAACGCCTCGGCAGCAAGGGCGACAGACCCCCGGCCTTCGACAAGACCGCCTACAAGCAACGGAACACCGTCGAGCGGTGCATCAACAAGCTCAAACAGTGGCGTGGCCTGGCCACCCGCTACGACAAGACGGCAACGATCTACCGGGCGGCCCTGCACCTCGCGGCCATCCACATCTGGGCCGCGAGGTGATCGCTAAGAAACGGCCTAGGCGGCTCGTACCAGAGGGCCGAGCCCTGACTCGTCGGGTGATCTTCAAAAACCTTGAAGACCGGATGTCGCGCCCGCCCCTCAGCGGACGGCACCGAGACGGGCCGCTCGACGGCCGGCTGTCAAAACTTCTGACACCAACACCGGTTTCCTGGGCCGTTCCTACTCGGACCCCATCATCCCGTTGCCCCTTTGCCGCGCATCTCGGTCATACCCCCAGAGTTCCGCGAGTTCGCGAAAACTGAAGGCTCTTCAGCGCGAACCCACGGGTTTGCCGAAATGCATCAGACCGGTGCATCCGTGAGTTCGGGTGAAACACGGAGATGCTGAGCGATCCGAAGAGCGTCGGCGGCAATGGCGGCGGACATCTCCGGCTATGACGAGCGCCCGCCGAACTGCCAGTTGTGCACTTCGATATCGGCGTACCGGTCCGGGGTCAGGATCGCGCGTGCCGTGTCTGGGTTCGGCGCCTGGACCAATGCCGCCGTGCCCAGCCAGGTGTCGCCGTTGTCGGACAGCAGCGGCCCGTAGGCGATCAGCTCGTCCTGGTTGAGCGGCACCACGAGGTCGGCGGCCTGCCCCGTGCCGAAGCCGAGTACCAGGTACCGGTTGCCGCCGGTCCAGCCGCCGGGGAAATCCCACATGGTGCGTCCCAGAGTGTTGCGCCACCGTCGCAGCAGCACGTCCCGGTAGACGCCAGCCTGGTAGTTCGGCTCGTCGAAGGCGAACGTGCGGGCAGCGGCGGGGTCGGGCAGGTCGGCGATATGCATGCTTCCGGTGGGTGTATCGCCGTCGTCGGCGAGCGTCGGGCCCCGGGCGATCATCTCCTTCGCGTACCGGTCCATGTAGGACCAATGATCTTCCAGCAGCTCGTCGCGCAGCGGCAGGGAGCCGGGCCGGTCGCGGTGGTAACAGATGAACTCCATACCCATAGGGTCTCTTCACAGAGGTGACCAGGTCGAGCGGGTTTCACTGCGATAGCTGTTCGGCGGCCTGTTCCAGCAGGGCCCGCGCGGAGTCCGCGTAGCGGATCGCGGTTTTCTCGGCCAGGCCGAAGACCTCGGCGAGGTGGAGCGGGTCGGGGCCGTGGACCAGGGCTTCTTCGAGCTGGCGGTCGACACGCAGCCGTTCCAGCGTGGCGGTCTGGCCGCGGAGCGCCGCCGAGACGGACACACCGCTGATGGGGCCGGTCTCCGGCGCAGTCTGCTTGTTGATCAGTAGGTGAGGGTTGGCGGTGTCGGGCCAGCGCCGTCGCCGGTAGTCCAGCCAGGCAAGGGCGAGCTGGAGCTTCTGCTCCACCAGGGCCAGGTCCATGGAACGACCCCGCGCGCGGGCGGGGCGGACCTCCTGCCGGTCGCCCTTCGCCCGGAGGTCGGCGAACGACCCCCGCGCGGGCGGGGACGACTCCCCGAGCAAGCACCTCGCCCATACGGCCGAGGGCGCTGCCGAAGCAGACTCAGGCGTAGAGCGGCAAACGATGACCTTGGAATAGCGCACTGCTGGAATACCTCCCCTGCGCCACTGCTGTGGCGGGAGCGAGGCGGCCAGCGGGCCCGGCTTCGGAGCTGGGCCGAGAGCGAGGGCCTCACCCTCCACGACGAGAACTGAACACCGCCCCGGATTCGAAGACGTGGCCCCGCGCTATCGCCTTCAGATGGCGAATTCCCCGGCTCCGCCACCTCGGCGAGAGCGTCAACAGCCTCCTGTCGGGAGCTGTCCGGCACGGTAGGGCCCAGCCGGGGAGGGCCGGTGTATCGTGCCGGGCGGGGCCGGGAGACGCGGCCTGGCCGAGTCTCCCGCCTCCCGGCACCGGCGGGGGTGACCGTCGGCCGAAGCGGGCATTGGCCCGCTGGCATGCACACGCATACCTCCACCTTCGTAGCGCTGAGCCGGGCAGTGGACGAAAGGTATGCGCATGACCTCCTCCCTCGGCACGGCCCGCGCCCGGCTGCGGATGCAGTTGACGGGCGAGACGTTCCAGCAGGCCCGCGAACTCGTCGCCGGCCGCCCCGACGTGATCGCCGATGCCGCCCACCGTGACCAGATCGCCTTGGAGGGGGCGATCCTCTCCGAGCTCGACGAGCTCTACGCTGGCGAGGAACACCCGCTCGAAGGCTGCGTCTACGGCATCACCCGCATCCGGCCGACCCGCGAGAGCATCACCCTCCACCTCGCCGACGACGCCTGGGAAGCTGTTCTGGAGTGGCTCCTCCCCGTCCCTGAGCCCGATCTCGGCATCGACGGCCTGTCCGTCTCGGGCGTGGTGGGTCTGCGCGCCCGGCCCCGGCCGCCCCACCGGATCGAGCTGTTCCGCCCCGGCCGCCGGGCCCTCATCACCCTCCAATTGCCGCCCGACGACGCACCCGACGCCTACCGGCGGCTCTCCGACCTCCCCCGGACCCAAGACCCCATACGCACCGCGCCCGACTGGACCCCGGCCGAGCGCGCCTCGATCGCGGCGTACGAGGCACAGTCGGACCCGGCCCCGCGCAGCGCGCTGCTCCGCCGGCTGATGGCGTTTCGGAACCTGCCGGTCGTCCGGCTGGTCGAGGACACAAGCGGTGAAGTCCCCGGCGGAGGGGACTTCCAGCAGCTCCTGGTGGCCCGCGCCCGTCCGGCCCCGCGTCCCACGGTCGTTCCCCGCCCGGCTCTCTCCTCCCTTCCGGCCGTGGCCGGGCAGGGCCCGGTGGTGCTGGCGGTGGTCAGCGGCCACACCATCCACGGCCAGGCCATGGGCGGACTGGGCCGGACCACCGTCGCCGCGCGCCTGGCCGCGGCGCTGGCCGAACAGGGACAACGCGTCCTGCTGGTGGACATCGATCCCGCCCGCCCCCTCGCCGAAGGCCGCTCCGAGCGTCGTCGGCTGACCGGCGTGGAGGTCGCCCACGTCACCACCGAACCGACGGCCCTGGGTGAAGCGCTGCGGGAGCGGGCGGCCGGGCGGGACTCGTGCTCCTCGACGCCGCCCCCAGCGCGCAGAAGGCGATCGCCGCCGCGGCTGACGGCTGGATCGGCGTCGCCACCCTGTGGCACCGTCCCGGCGACGATCACCCGCTGCTCGCCACCGAGATCCTCGGCACCGACGGCCGACTGCTGCCCGACGGGTGGCAGACGCGGTGGCTGAGCACGATGCGCGCCCACCGCTGGGCGATGACCTGGCGGCTCACCGCCCGCGACCCCCAAGCCCTGTTCGCCCCGTTCGACGCGGAGCGCTGCGCGGGCGTCGTCCTGCTCGGAACCCACGAGACCCCCGGGGCGCGGGCCGACGACTTCCTCGCCGGGTACCGCACGGCGCTCCCGGTGCTGGCGGCCCACATCCCCTGCGAGGGCGGCCCCGGCTCGGCGTGGCGTGAGCGCGAGGCGTACCGGGCGCTCACTGCTGAACTCCTCGGCGAAGGACACCGGCTCGGATGACGGTCGGCTCCGGCCGGGCGGAGGGGCTCCGCTCCCCCGGCACCCGCTCTCGACGGTGATCGTGCCCGCCGCGCAGCGACATCAGACAGTTCCCATACTGGGCACATGTGGAAATGGCCGTTGACGTCGATGAGCGTGAACCTGCTGCTGGGACTTCCCGCTGTGGTTCCGGTATGGCTGTTGTGGTACTTCGTGGCGAACTGGCCCTTCGCCGCACTCGGCTGGACCCGGCGGGAGCCGACGGAGAACGACGGCATGCTGCCCTGGTTCCTGTTCGGCGGGGCGGTGACGGTCGGGTTCACCCTGCTCTGGTGGCTGGCCAACCGCCCCATGCGGCGCAGGGTTGCTGCGGCTTCCCCTTGGTACTGGCCGACCAGCGCCCTGGTGACTCTGCTGCCGACGTTCGTGCTCGCGATCGTTCTCTGAGAGAGAAACCGACGACGTGCTCCTGTGCTCCTGGTGGACGGCGGGCACGGCCGGATAGCCGACGCTCTTGGGCCGGAGCGACCAGGCCGCGCTCGGTCGCCCCCGGCCAGTCACCGTGCCAAGCCCGAGCGGCATGCGGCCATCGCGCCGTACGACCGTGCCGGTGCGCCGCTTCGGCTTCGCGGTGCGGGTGGTGCCGTTCTTCCCGGCCACCTCCCGGGGCGTGCCCAGGACCTGGCGGGCGAGGCCGATGCCGCTCACCTCGCTCATGCGATCACCGCCCCGGCAACGTCGTCGTTCAGCGGACGGGCGGCGAACTCGGGCAACCGATCGGTCCACGGCGCGGCCGCCGCCTGCTCGGTCCAGTACACCCGGCGGGGGCCTCCGCCACGGCCCCTCAGTCTGCCCGAGTCGGCCGGGGGCGCTGGCGCGGTGCTCCGGCAGCGCGACCTCGACGGCCTGGAGCTCGGCGGAGGGCGAGCGCGGACACTGCTGCGGCCGAGCCCGTGTCCAGCTCAATCGGATTCATCAGAGCCAGGAACTCGCGCCGGGTGCGCGCGATGCCGGCTTCCAGCATGTCCGGACCTCGGCTGTGGCGGCGGCCAGGTCGGCTGTTCAGGTCGCGTCGACCAGCCTGGCCTCCATGGTCAGAGCCTCGGCCTTGAGGGGAGGGGGAGCCGCAGTCTCCGTAGAGCCCGACCGGCCGGGCTGTTGAGCGACCCCCGCGCGGGCGGGGGCGGGCAGGATCCTGGGGTGGAGCCAGTCCATCTGTTGTGAACGACCCCCGCGCGGGGGCAGACCAGAAGGTCGTGCAGGGCACGGGTGACGAACGACCCTCGCGTCGGCTGGGCGGACGAGGTGGCGGGCGGTGTCGTCTGTTTTCAGGCTGTGGAATGGTGCTGCGGATGTACGGGGGGCCACGGGGTGCCGTCGTCCGGCAGCGGTCCCCACACCAGTGCGCCCCGGTGCAACCCGGGGGTGGTGTGGTCCGTCAGCGGGCCGGTGCCTCGGGTGAAGGCTTGGGCCAGGGCGTTGAGGAACTCCGCGAGGGTTCCGTGTCCGGCGGAGGCGTGCGGCGTGGGCGGTTCGCCGTCGGCCAGGCTGAAGGCGGCGAGGCGGCCTGCGGCGTCGACCGCCAGACCGCCCCACGGGGGGAGGGAGTAGTCGGCGACGGCGAACGGGACCCAGGGTCCCCAGAACTGCTCGGAGCTTCCTCCGCTGTCGCGGACCACCGCGATCTCCTCCAGTGGCAGGAGGTGGTGCTGGGCGAGGAAGAGGCCCGGGTCGTACTCGTCCGAGTCGCGCTCCAGGGCCGAGGCGTCGACCGTCCCGTCGCATGCTGTGAGCAGCGTGATCAGATCGGCGGGCAGGCTCACGCCCAACTCGCTCTCGGTGCAACGGATACCGGCCGGGGTCGCGCCCGGCCGTAATGTGGCGTGCGAGGCGGGCGCGTGCACCGCCAGCCAGTCGGTGACGGCGGTCCAGGCGGGCAGGATGTCACTCATCATGTCTTCCATCAAGGTAGGCAAAGGGGATAGGGGTGCGTCCGCCCTGCGGCCATCGGGCGGACGCACCCCATGCTGCTGGACCAGGCTGGTCAGGTCATCGGAATCTGCACAGTGCAGCGGCCGGTCAGTTCATCGAACGACCTCCGCGCGGGCGGGGCGGACCGGGAGATGCTCCGCGTCGACGCACGGCCGGTGGAACGACCCCCGCGCGGGCGGGGACGAATAGGGTGTCTCTTTTGGATCATGTCTAGACGGCGTCGTTCTCCGCCTGCACCCAGGCCAGCTGTGCGTTGCTCAGCGGGGGGTCGAACCCTTCTGGGAACATGAGCATCAGTGGTTGCGGCCACATGCTCTCGGGCCCGTGTTCTTGGCAGTGCAGGGCGATGACGTGCGGTCCTTCCCCGCATGACTCGTGCCAGTAGGGGCGGTCATGGGGCTGGCAGAAGTACCTGAACCTTGAGCAGCCGTCCTCATCGCTCGGCTCGTAGAAGCCGGGATCACGGACAATCTTCGTCACGGGTTCCTGCCGGTTGAACCGGGGGATGGGCCGGGGATCACGCCACAGCAGTCGGGGAGGAAGCACGAGCTCATCCTGCACCGAGGCCGTCTCGTGCAGATCACCGGGTCGTTGGTCCGGTCATGTCGTCGACTGATGTGCAGTGGTCGCGGATTGAGCCGCTGCTTCCGGACCGGACTCCGCGACGTGGTGGGCGGTGGCGTGTCACCGGCGGATGATCGAGGCGATCGCGTGGAAGGACCGCACGGGCTCGCCCCGGGGGACATGCCTTCCGAGTTCGGTTTGTGGAAGGGCGTCTACACCCGCGCGGGCGGGGACGACAGTTGTCACCTTCGGTGCCCGCTGAGCTGCGGCTTCAGCCCGACGAGGCACGCTGGTTGTCACCGCCCGCAAAGGGCCGGCAAGCTCAGTGCGGAACGCCGGGCGGAGCCGGATGCGCTCGGTATGCGGTGGACCAGGCGCGGGCAGGGAGGGCGGCGCGGTGAGCACCGGCACGTACACCAGCGGACCGGGCTGCGGAGGATGTGCAGTCAGACTCCAGCCCCGTGCTCGATGACACGCGGCGCCAGACCCGAGGTTCGAGGTCTGGCGCCGCAGCCGCTGAGGGGAGAGGTCAGCCAGCGTCAAAGGTCCTGGCCGACTCGTCGAACTTCTTCAACCATGCAAATGAACACGATGGCGTCGCTCATCAGGTGCTGCTTCCATGATTGGAAGTTACACCGATGACCGTATTGCCCCGTTGGCGGAGGTCCGATGCCGAGTGTCTATCCGTCGGCTTTGGTGGTGTCCACCGTGACCTTGTTGACGGACAAGACGTTCACGTCCGCGTTGTTGATCGATTTGATGTAGAAGCGGTAGTCGCCTGCGGGCAGGCCCGTCCAGACACCGGTACTTGTTTCGTCGCCGTCACCGTGGGTGAAGCACTCAGTGAACTTCTTTGTGTCGTAGTAGGTGTCCGGGGATGTGTCGACCCGTACGAGCTGCACATGGACGCTGTCGTGAGGTGACTGTCGATCGGTAGTGCATTTGGTGAAGTGAATCTGGGAGTAGCTCTGATCACCCCATGTACGTGAGGGGAACCCGACGCGCACCCAGTCGAGGCTGCTTGTCCAGTTGGCCAGGGCGCTTGTTGTGGTCAGCATGATCACCGCTGCCGCGGTGCCCGTCACAGTTGCGAGCCTCTTCACGTTCCTCATTCGTCCTCTTCCCTGAAACATCATCAGTTGGATGGCTGCTCAATTTTCGCTGGTACGCACCTGGATGCGGCACCTAGCCGGCCATTACGGTATCTGATGCATCGAACACGCATCTGTGCGAACGACTCCCACTTGCTGGACTCGACCTCGCTCCAGCCGTCCGGGTCGAGTTCGTAGACGCGGCGCACGAGGCCGTCCACGGCCACGAGTCCGTACTGGGCCTCAGCACGGACCCTCTTGCCAATGGGCCAGATCCCCCGGTCGCTCGCGTACTGCCCGGCGTCGCCGACGTCGGCGAACGTAGTATCTGGCAAGAGGCGCCCCCGTTCTTCTCGGCCGACTGCGGGCCGCCCGCCCGGCGGCCCTCCGCTTCGGGCCCCGCCCGCACCCCGGGCGGCAGCGGCGCGAGGTCCTGGGACACCCTTCCGTCCCGGCTGTGATTCACGTCACTGCCGGCGGCTCGGTGCAGCACCCGGCCCCGTTCCGCCGTCATGGGGGCAGTGATCGGGACGGAACGAGGAGAGGAGGTCGGCGGGTGAGGTTTCGCAGGAGCGGTCCGGGCATCGGATTCACGGAGTTCGTCGCACAGCGGTCGGGAGCGTTGTTCCGCACCGCGTATGCGCTGACCGGTGACGTGCACGTGGCCGAGGATCTGGTGCAGGAGACGCTGGAGCGGGCGTGCCGACAGTGGCGGAAGGTCGCGGTGGCGGACTCGCCGGAGGCGTACGTGCGCAAAGTGCTGGTCAACCTGGCCAACGACCGCTGGCGGCGGCTGTCGCGCCGGGGCGAGCGCCCCGGGCTGTCGGGGGTGCCCGAGACGGCCGACCCCCGGGACCGGTTCGGGCAGGTGGATCTGCGCGCGGAACTGATCGAGGCACTGCTCGGGCTGCCGATGGGCATGCGCAGCGTGGTGGTCCTGTACTACCTGCACGATCTGGACGCCCGGCAGGTCGCCGACGTCCTGGACATCTCTTCGAGTGCGGTGAGGTCCCAGCTCGCCCGCGGCCTGGCCAAGCTGCGCGATTCCGTATCGGGCGCCCAGGCGCCGCACACGCCGTCGGCCGCTTTCGGAGGTACGAAGTGAGGAACACGTCGTCCGGACCGGCCCCGTTCGAGTCGGGCCTCGAAGCCGAGCTGCGTGCCGCGGTGGCCTCCTTCGCCGACGGGCCGACGGCGCCGGTCGTCGACGCGGCCGCGATCGAGCGAGCCGTCAGCCGCAGCCGCCCCCGCCGGGCGCTCCTCGGCACCGCTGCGGCGTGCTGCGTGCTGGCGTGCGCCACGGTGGGGTTCTTCGCGCTGAAGCCCGTGTCGCCCGCGCCCGGCGCCTCCCCGTCCCTGTCCCCACCGGCGAACGGGGCGTGCACCCCGCTCGCCACCGGCACCCCCAAGAGCGGAAGCGCCGATGCGACTCCGACACAGGAGCAGGAGCAGACCGCGGGAGCGGGCATCGCGCTGCCGGACCTGGCCGGCATGCCGGTCGAACAGGCCGGAAGCCTGCTGCGCGGACTCGGACTGAGCTGCACGATCATGCGGCACACGGACTGGAACGCTCCCGCCGGGCAGGTGATCAGCAGTCAGCCCCGGGGCGGCGCAGAACCGGTGGCACCGGGCTCGTCCGTCCTCCTGCTGGTCTCGACGGGCAAACCCGGCGGAACCTGAGCGACCGGGCCCTTCGGCCCGCGCACCGGCCGAGTGACCCAGGGGCCGGTGCCGGGCAGTCCGTCGACCGCGGCGCACCGGCTGGACGCCCGCCCCTCCGGGCTGCTGGACTTTTCCGAGGGGCGCGTGCGGGGAGGGGAGGGGGGAGGGCTCCTGCCGGTGGGGCGCAGGGCCGTGGCGTCGGCGGAGCATGCGCGCACAGACGCTCCGCCCGTGCGCGCGCCGACCGCCGACTCCCCGTCCCGGCCGCGCCATGGCCTCGTCACGGTCCAGCGACAACGGCACCGCCGCACCCTCGCTGCTGACACCGTGTCAGTCATGAGACTCCGACTTCTCACGGTCGGCCTGACCGCCGCCGCACTCCTCACCCTGGCCGCCGTCGGCGACAGAACTCCAGCCACTCCAGAGCAACGTGAAGGGTGAGGTCGTCCAGCGGGCGGGTACGGCCGGCGATGGCCAGGCGTCGGTTGCCGATGTCGAGATCATCGAGCTGGAGGCGGCGGATCGACGCGGGCCGGGCGGCGTGGACTGCCGCGAGGGCGAGGATCAGCCGGTCGGCGGGGTGGGGGACGGCGGCGACGGAACCGTTGATGTGCTCGGGCTCCAGGGGCTGGATGACGCCTTCCTCGCGCTGGCCGACGCGGATGCGGCTGGTCGGGTTCTTTGAAGATGGTGCCGTTCTTCCTGGCCCGCTGGAACAGAGAGCGCAGGGCGATGATGGTTGCCTGCCGCTGTGACCCGTGGACGGTGTCGAGGTGGGCGAGCACATCGGCGCGGGTGACTTCACGCAGGTGGTCGTAGCGGTTCGACCACTCCAGCAGCACGGGCCGGATCCGGTTGAGGTAGTTCCAGACCGTCGCGACGTGCCGGGCCCAGTCCTCGACATCGTGGGCGATCCCGGCGGCGAGACCGTCGAGCTTGGATGCCAGCCACAGATCGAACGACGGTGTCCGGTCGTCGGCGAAGACTCCGATGCGGTCGAGAACCTCGGTAGTGCGCTTGACGCTCAGGCCGCGTGCCCGCAGGGCCGGGAAGACGTCCGAGTACCGGACCGTGTCACCGTCGGCGTGGTCGGCCAGCACGAGGACCAGGGCCTGGTCGACGTTCAGCCGCATCGTGCGGGGCCAGCCGCGGACCTCGCCGAGCCGGTGGGCACTGTGCCGGGCCCAGTCCAGCCAGGGATTGCCGCGTTGAGCGCGCTCACCGACAGACCTTCGCCCCGCGAAGTCCCGCCGGATCTCGAACAGAGCAGGCTGGCGCCAGACTGCGGCCGGAGGGGGTGCGGCGGGCGGATCAGGCCGCCGGGGCCGGCCCCGACGCCCGTGCTCGACCGCCGACGGTTTGGGCCGCCGGTCCCAGAGCGCTGTCATGCGGGAGAAGAACAGCTGCTGATGTCCTGGACCGGGCAGGAACGACTCTGCCTTCGTGCCCGTCGCCGCGGCGTCCGCTCGTGCCCCGACCCAGCACAGGCGGCAGTACCCCTTCCGCACCGGAACCCGCCGTGAGCAACTGCCGCACCGGCCTGCCTCACCCCGACTCGCGAAGCCGGAACAGGCCCCGCAGCGCGGACCGAACAGCAGGCCCCACGAGAGGCAGTCGGGACACGACCTGGGCTCCACGGATCACATCGGCGGCAGCGAACGACCGTCGCGGCGGCGGGGCACCACCGCCGGGACCGGCGCTGGAGAACCGACAGCCGCCTCCCGGGCGATGGTGTCCTGGCCAGGGCGGGTGACCTTGTCCGGCTCGGGAATCAGCAGGTCCCCGATGTCACAGCCGAGGACGACGCAGATCACGTCCAGGTCCTCCAGCTTGAGGGAGACCGGCTGCCCGGACCACAGACCGGACATCTTCCCCGCCGAGATCACCAGCCCGTGTTCAGCGAGGCTCCTTCGCAGCTCGGACGCCTTCCAGACGCCCTTGTTCGCGGCGGTCAGCCGCAGGTTCCACTTCATCGGATCAGCCCTTCCAGCCGCTTGGCGGCCCTCTCCTGCCCGGCGACCCAGGCATCCTCGACCCGGGTCTGCTGCACATGGACATACCGCATCGTGGTGGCAATCCAGGAATGCCCCAAAACCTCCTGGATCGAGATCAGGTCGAGCCCGTTCAGATAGAGCTGGGACGCGCAGAAATGCCGCAGGACATGCGGCGTCAGCTTGTCCGTCCAGCCCGGCAGGTGGAGTTTGGTGGCCTCCGCGAGGCCGTTGCGCAGGGCATCGTCACCGACCCGCCGTGGGGAGCCGTCGGCGTTCTTGCGCTCGGAGGGCAGCAGCGGGGCGCCGGGCCGGGTGTGGTCGTCACCGAACTGACCCCACACGTCCTCGATGAACCACCGCAGTGTCCGGCCCGCACCGTTGATCAGCGGGACCATCCGCTCCCGCGGACCGGACCCGCGCTTGCTTGCCGTATCGGACGTGGAGCTTGCCGAACCGGCCGAGGTTCCACTTGATGTCGTCCAGGTCCAGCCGGCGAGCCTCGTTCACCCGCAGCCCGACCTCGGACATCAGCTTCGAGGCGATGTAGTTCCTGGCCATCGGGGCGAACTTCCGGCAGGTCGCCAGCTCTCCGGCCCAGCCGGTGAACAGCTGCCCGACCTCCGCCTCCTGCGGCGGGATCCGCAGCTGGGCGTCCTTCGCCCCGCGCGGCCGGTTCATCTCGTCGATCGGGCACTCGACCACCCGGCCCGTCAGCCGGTGCAGCTCGATCTTGTGCCGCAGTTCGAGGAAGGCGAAATAGGTGGTCAGCGCCTGCGACCGGGCCAGCCGGGTGCCGCTGGGCGAGTTCCGCAGGATCTTCCCGAAGTACGCATCCGCGTCAGCGGGCTCCATGTCCCACAGTGGTCGGCCGTACCAGGACCGCATCTGCTCCAGATGGCCGACGTCCCCGCGGATGGTGCCGTCCGTCAGCCCGGCCGACGCACGCGCGAGAACGAACCCGGCGAGCGCATCGGTCTCGAACTGCTCCAACTCCTCGGCCGAGACCGGATCGCGTACATCCCGGAGATCCCGCACGACTGCCAGCGCCGCCAACCCGAGCCTCCTCACCTTCATCCCGACTGCGGAACAGTCGGACGAGATGAGAACGCTTCAGGAATCCTGAAGTTACGTCACCTGGCGGGAGAGCACTCCAAGGAGGAAGAACCCCCTGGCCACGAGGTCGGGGACTCAACAGGGCTCAGAGGAACTCAAGGGATGTCGCACAGCTGTCTGCGCCAAGGGGGCAGGTGTCGCCTCCGTCTTCCCAGCCTCCGTTGTGGACCCTCCACAACGGAGGCAACGTGTCCGTCCTCGCACGCAGCGCTTTCTGCGGGGCCGCCCCAAGGCCGTCCCCACGTCGATCCGAGAGAGCGGCCGACTTGATGCCGAGCCAGCGCCCAGGCGAGAACCGCAGGAGATCGAGCACCACACGATCTGACGAACCATCGGCAAAGTCAGCATTGAGTCAGCATTAGGTCTACCTAACCTGACCATAGAGAGCCAAACCCGGGAATGATCGCCACCCGCCCGGCGCCCGCCGGGGCGGTTTCGCGGGCCGCTCCGGGAGGCCCGGCTGTCGCAGCGCGATCACTGCGACAGCCAACTTGGACCGCCTCGCAAAATGCCCAGGTCAGCGCACCCGCCCCCGCTTCTTCAGCGACCCCGGCGGCAGTTCGGGAGCCGCCAGCGGATCCCCGTCGTAGCCGTGCACCTCACCGAAGCGTGTGCCTTCCATCCAGTCTGAACGCGCCTGTGCGATCTCCTCGTTGCTGCGGCCGATGAAGTTCCACCACATGATCAGCTCCTCCTCGAAGGGCTCGCCCCCGAGCAGCATGAGGCCCGCGTCGGAGTCGGCGCGGAGGGGGAGGGAGGTTCGGCCGCAGCCGAGGTAGAGCATGGAGCCGGGGAGGAGGGGGACGCAGTCGACGTGGGTTTGGCCGGACATGGAGAGGATGGCGTACTCGAAGTCGGGGTCGAGGGGGAGGTCGAGGTCGGCGCCGTGGGAGAGGGTGAGGTCGGCGCCGAGGATGGGGGTGTAGGTGGTGCCCGGGGAGGGGGTGCCGTCGAGGGAGCCGAGGATGATGGTGGCGGTGAGGCCGGGGGCGGTGACGGTGGGCAGGTCGGTGTGGTGCTGGAAGTGGGGCTCGACGGAGCGGTGGGCGTCGGGGAGGGCGACCCAGAGCTGGGCGCCGTGGAGGAGCCGGGCGTGTTGGCGGGGGCTCTCCTCGGAGTGGCTGATCGCACGGCCGGAGGTCATCAGGCCCAGTTCGCGGGGGCGGATGGTGGCCAGGCTGCCCGTGCTGTCGCGGTGGAGCACCTCGCCCTCGTGGAGCCAGCTCACGGTCTGAAGGCCCATGTGGGGGTGGGGAGGGACCTGCATACCGGGCTCGCCGGCGATGTCGTCGGGGCCGTAGTGGTCGACGAAGGCCCAGGCCCCGACCATCCGGCGGCCGAGATTCGGCAGCAGTCTGCGCACCTCGGTGGACTCGCCGAGGCGGACCGTGCGGGGGCTGAGGAGTTCGCGGACGGGCTCCGCGGCGACGAAACCGCGACCGCCGCAGACGGAGGGGGCGGCCTGACGATCGAGATTGCTCATGGCGCTCAACCTATTCCCGTGGCGGTGGCCACCGTCGGCCCCCCACGCCCACAGGCTGGTGGAATATTCAACCACCCCCCTTGGTTGAGGCCGACACAAGGACAACCGGAGCAGACTCCAAGGAGGAGAACAGTGAGCGAGAACGAGACCTACTACGAGTTCGGCACCGCCGCCGAGCGGTGGGACCGTGCGCAGCTGTTCTTCGACGCGAAGGAGTACGCGACGGCCGCGCGCATTCTGCGCGGACTGGTGGAGGAGGCCCCGGGGCAGGTCGCCCAGCGACTGCTGCTGGCCCGCACCTACTACCACTCCGCCCAGCTGGGCCGCGCCGAGACGGAGCTGCTCGCGGTGCTGGAGCTGGACCCGGTGGAGCACTACGCCCGGCTGATGCTGGGGCGCACCCTGGAGCGCCAGGGGCGGCCGCTGGACGCCGCGCCGCATCTGCGGATCGCGGCGGCGATGTCGGGAGAGTAGACGTACGGGGGAAGGGCCGGTTCGCCACAGGCGGGCCGGCCCTTCCTCATGTGCGGGCAGAGATTAAGGAACGATCGTTCTTGACTGAGCGTTCCTTAATGACGTACGGTCGTGCCATGGGACGCCCAAGAGGATTTGACGAGGCCGAAGTGGTCAGGTCGGCGGCGGAGCTGTTCGCGGGCCGGGCCTACGACGGAGTCTCCATCGACGATCTGGTCACGCATCTGGGGCTGCATCGCAACAGTCTGTACAAGACCTTCGGCAGCAAGCGCGGGCTCTATCTGGCCGCGCTCCGGTGGTCCCTGGAGCACGATGTGGCCCCCCTGATCGACCGGGTCTCCCGGGCCGCCGGCCCCGGCGAGGGGCTGCGCGAGGCGCTGAGCCCGCCGGGCGGCGGGGCGGGGCTCGATCTGCTGCTGCTCGCCGCCGTCGAGCGGGCCCCGGTGGACGCCGAGGTGGCCGAGCTGGTCACCCGTACCCTCGACGCGCTCGACGCGGCGACCGGAGTGCCGGACGGCACGGGTGATCCGGGTGATCCGGGTGATCCGGACGGCGGCCCCGGAGCGCTGGCGGTCGCGCTCACCTCCGCGGTGCTCGGACTGCGCATCCGCGCCAGGGCCGGGGCTCCGGGCGCGGACGCCGGGCGGGCCTGCGAGGCCCTGGGCCGACGGCTCGCCACTCGCTGAACCACTACTCGCTGGGAGCAGATATGGCACAGATCAACGTCGACGGCGGCAGACTGATCGTCGAGATCACCGGCATGAACCGGGTCTGGGCGCTCAAGAAGCGGCTGGACATCCCGTTGGCGCATGTTCGCGGCGCGACCGCGGACCCGGGGATCGTCATGGAACCGAAGGGAATCCGCGCCCCCGGCACCCATTTCCCCCGCTTCATCACCTCCGGCACCTTCTACAAGGACGGTGAGCGAGTGTTCTGGGATGTACGGGACTCCTCCAAGGCCGTGGTCATCGAGCTGGCCGGCGAGCGGTACGCGAGGCTGGTCGTCCAGGTCGCCGACCCCCGGGCGACGGTGGCGCTCATCGAGCGGGCCCAGCTCGTGAGCTGAGGCCCCGCCAGGTCGGAACGCCCCTCACCAGGCCCTCACCAGGCCCTCACCGGGACCTCACAGGGCCTCACCAGGGGCGTTCCGGGCAATAGTTGCCCACTCGTGCCCTTGCTTGCCTTTGGCATATGCGTGGCCTGTGGTGAAACATGGGCCTGCCCCCCGTTACGGCTGTACGGGGGCCGATACGAGGAGAGCACGATGAACGCGGACCAGCGGGAACCAGTGGTGCAGATCGACACGACCACCCCCCATTCGGCACGGGTGTGGAACTACTGGCTGGGCGGCAAGGACAACTACCCCGTCGACCAGGCCCTGGGGGCCCGGCTGAAGGAGATATTCCCGCAGATCATCGACATCGCCCGGGCCTCGCGGCAGTTCCAGGCGCGGGCGGTGCGGCATCTCGCCGAGGAGCTGGGCATACGGCAGTTCCTCGACCTGGGCACCGGGCTGCCCACCGCCAACTCGACGCACGAGGTGGCCCAGCGGTCGGCCCCGGAGGCGCGGATCGTCTACGTCGACAACGACCCGATCGTGCTGGCCCACGCCCGCGCGCTGCTGGTCGGCCGGCCGGAGGGGGCGACCGACTACATCCACGCGGATCTGACGGACTCCGAGACCGTTCTGCGCGAGGCCGCCAAGACGCTCGATCTGACCCGGCCGGTCGCCCTGATGCTGCTCTCCACCCTGGGGCATGTCGCGGACGACGCCGAGGCCGCCGCCCTGCTGCGCGGCTATCTGGCCGCCCTTCCGGTGGGCAGCTGCCTCATCCTGTGCGACACGATCGAGACGCCGGAGACCCTGGCCGGCTCGGACGAGTACGCCAGCGGCGGCGCGCTGCCCTACATCTCCCGCCCCTCCGAGGTCGTGCGCTCCTTCTCGGACGGCCTCGAACTGCTGGAGCCGGGCTTCGGCTCGATCACCCTCTGGCGTCCCGACCAGCCCGTCACCGGCGAGCCGGTCGAGCAGTGGGGATTTGTCGCCGTCAAGCGATGACGAGGTCCGGCACGGCTCACGCGCCGTGCGGACGGCGGGGGGGCCCCCCCCCCGGGGGGGGGGCGGCGGGGGGGGCCCCCCCCCCCGGGGGGGGGGGCCGGAGCCACGGGGGGCGGCCCCCGGGGGCCCC
>NZ_BMWG01000009.1:75353-188031 GCF_014651115.1 Streptomyces inusitatus
GGGGTGCGGCCGGCGCGAAGCGGGGGCGGGGGGGGCCCCGGCCCCCCCCGCCGGGGGGGGGCGCCCCGCCGCGGGGGGGGGACCCCACCGCCGCGGCAGGCCCTACCGGCAGGTGTAGGGGTCCCAGTACCAGGTGCTGATCACCGGGTCGTACCCCGGATTGCCGTGCTCAGCGATGTAGTGGCGGCCCGCGTACACGACCACGGTCCCCGCCGGGTACCAGGTGCCGGCCGTCCAGGCGGGCGCGGTGGAGCAGGCTCCGCCGCCACCGGCTCGGACGAACTTCCAGGTGATTCCGTTGATCACACCGAGGTCGGTCGCGGCCAGCTTCTGGAAGGCCGTACGGCTGAGGTCGATGTGCTCCGGGCCGCACGAGGGGCACTTGTCCTTGACGGGGACGGTGATCGTCCGGCCGTTGTACGTCACCTCGACGGAGATTCCGGCGCAGAGTTCGTCGTTGTTGGGGTTGGCCGCGGTCCACCAGCGGTGGGAGATCGCGACCAGATCCTGGGTGGAGGCGTCGATGGGCGTCCCGCAGGCGCCGTAACCCGCGTCGCTGTACCAGGTCGCCTTGCCGGTGCGGGACTCGCCGATGGGCAGGGCGGCGAACGCGGTCCCCGCGCCGAGGACGGCGAAGAGCAGCGCGCCGAGGACGACCGAGGTCCATCGGAACAGACGCGTACGCAGGTGCATGCTTCCTCCAGGCCGGGCCGGTCGGATCCGAGGAGGCCGATTCTTCCCGGAACCTGTCGACAAAATGTCAACAGCCCATGGCGGGAAGGCCGTTGAACCGGCCATGCCGTCGAAGCGGCGTCAACAACGAGTCAACAGCCGTGCCAGACTGGCAATTTTCGATCAAGGAAAGGGCCACAAGACGTGAATCCGAGCGTTCCCTTCACCTTCACCCTCCTTGGCACGGTCCGCGGCTGGCGCGGTACGGAGGAACTCTCCCTGGCCGGACCGCAGCAGCGCACGGCGCTGGCGATGCTCCTGCTGGCCGGCGGGCAGCCGGTCACCACGGAGGAGCTGGTCGACGGCCTGTGGGGCGCGGGCTCCCCCAAAGCCGGCACGACCACGGTACGGACGTACGTCTCGCGGATCCGCACCCTGCTGGAGCCCGGGCACCGCCGGAACGGCGGCCCGACCCTGCTGGTTTCGGTCGGATCCTCGTACGCGCTGGAGCTGCCGGACGGCTCCCTCGACGTGACGCTCGCCGAGCGGGAGGCGACGGCGGCCGAGGCGCGTCGGGCGGACGATCCGCGCGGGGCGCAGATCCTGCTGAACCGGGCCGTGAGCCGCTGGCGGGGCGCCCCGCTCGCCTCTCTGGCCGGGCCCTTCGCGGAGGCCTGGCGGGAGCGGCTCGCCCAGCGCCGGCTGAGCCTGCTCGAAGCCAGGGTCGAACTGGATCTGGAACTCGGCGACGCCCGCGCCGCGGTGACCGATCTGACCGCGGCGGTCGCCGGGCACCCACTGCGGGAGAGCCTGCGGCTGCCGCTGATGCGGGCGCTCTACCAGTGCGGGCGGCAGGCCGAGGCCCTCGATGTGTTCCGGGACGTCCGCACCGTGCTCGCCCGTGAGCTGGGCATCGACCCGGATCCCCGGCTGTCCGAGCTGTACGGGCGGATCCTGCGCTCCGATCCGGCGCTGCTGCCGGGCCGGGCGGAGCGCGCTGCCGGGCCCACGCCGGTGGCGGCTCAGGTTCCGGTTCCAGCCCCGGCCCCGGCTCCGGCAGCCGCCGTCCCCGCCCCGGCGCAGCTTCCGGCCGACATGGCGGACTTCACCGGCCGGGAGCGGATCGTGGCCGCCCTCACCGCGTCCCTGAGCGCTCCCGCCGGGCCCGCCGTGCCCGTCTTCGCCATCTCCGGCATGGGCGGCAGCGGCAAGACCGCGCTGGCGGTGCATGTCGCGCACCGGCTGCGCCCGCGCTTCCCCGGCGGCCAGCTCTTCGTCGATCTCGCGGGGGTGACGGACCGTCCGGCCGAGCCTCATATGGTGCTGGGGCATCTGCTGCGCTCGCTCGGCGTTCCCGAGGCGGGGGTGCCCGAGGATCTGGAGGCCCGGGCGGCGCTCTACCGCACGATGCTGGCGGAGCAGAAGATGCTGGTGGTGCTGGACAACGCGGCGGGCATGGAGCAGATAAGACATCTGCTGCCCGGCTACCCCTCCTGTGCGGTGATCGTCACCAGCCGGGTGCGGCTGACCGCCATGCCCGCGCACACCGTCGAGCTCGATCCCTTCCACCCCGAAGAGGCCCTGGAGCTGCTCGCCTCGGTGATCGGCCGCCGCCGTGTGCTGGCCGAGCCGGAGGCGGCACGAAAGCTGGTGGCGGCCTGCGGACATCTCCCGCTCGCCGTGCGGGTCATCGCCTGCCGCGTCGTGGCGCGGCCCGGCTCCACCGTCGCGGACTGTCTCCGCCGGCTCTCCGACGAACGGCGCGGGCTCGACCAGCTGCGGGCCGGGGACCTGGATGTGCAGGCGTGTTTCCAGCTCGGTTACGACCAGCTCGCCCCCGCCCTGGCGCGGGCGTTCCGGCTGCTGGCGCTCCCCGAGGCCGAGACCGTGTCGCTGCCGTTCGCCGCCGCGCTGCTCGGGGCCGAGGAGTTCGACGCCGAGCAGCTGCTGGACGAGCTGGTCCAGGCGGGTCTGCTCCAGTCTCCGCAGCTGGGCCGCTACCGCTATCACGACCTGGTGCGGCTCTTCGCCCGCCGCCGATGTGCCGAGACGGACGCCGAGGAGCGGGTCGCCGAGGCGCTCACCCGGCTGCTGGACTTTCTGCTGGGGACCGTGCGCAACGCGTACCGGCTGGTCCGCCCCGGTCATCTCATCGCGTCGCTGCTCGAAGGGGGCCGGGCTCCGGGGGTGGCGTTCGCCGACGCGCGGTCGGCGCACGACTGGTTCGACGTGGAGCGCGACGGAGTCCTCTGTGTGCTCCTCCAGGCGGTGCTGCGGACGCCCGCGCTGGTGGGGCGGGCGTCGGATGTGCTGCTCGGTCTCGATCCGCTGCTCGAACGGGCCTACGCGTGGTCCGACATCGTGCATGTGGGCGGGGCGGTGGTGAGCGGGGCGGAGCGCGCCGGGCTGCCGCGCGCGGAGGCCGCCGCGCGCTACATGCTCGGCGGGGCGCTGTGGCAGCTCGGCCGGCCCGTCGAGGGGGCCGATCACATCGAGCGGGCGGGCGGGCTCTGCCGGGACCACGATCACCCGCTGGTGCTCGCCGAGGTGATGATGCTGCGGGCGCTGATCTCGGCGGCGCTCGACGGCGGCCACAACGGTGTGACGGTCGGGCTGCTGCGGGAGGCACTGGATTTCCAGCGGGCGATCGGGAACCCCTCCGGGGAGGCGAACACCCTCGGCAGCCTCGCGTTCGCCCAGAACGTGGTCGGCGATCCGGCGGCGGCGATCCGGACCTGCGCGGAGGGGCTGGCGCTCTACCGCGAACTCGGCGACCCGATGGGCGAGGCGCAGATCCTGATCCACCGGGGCAGTGCGCTGGGGCTGTCGGGCGAGACCGCGGCGTCGGCCGAGTGCTACGCCCGGAGTCTGGAGCTCAGCCGTGAACTGGGCTTGCGCTTCCTGGAGGCGGGGACTCTGCACCGGATCGCGGAGACCCGGCTGTCCGCCGCCGACGCCTCTTCGGCGGTCGCGGCGGCGGAGGAGGCCCGGGCGCTCAGCCATGACCTGGGGATGTTCCGGATCGAGGCGCGCGCCCTCGCCACCCTGGGCCGGGCGCTGGCCGCGCTCGGCCGGCGCGAGAGCGCCGTGGCCCGGCTGCGCGAATCGGTCGCCGTCTACCGGCGGCTGGGGCTGGCCGAGGGGGCGGGCGCGGAAGCGGCCCTCGCCGAGCTGACGGAAGCGAGAGCGGGAGCGGGAGCAGGAGCGGCGACCGCCCCGATGGGCGGTCCGGTAGCGGGCGGTTGACGCTCCCCGGCCGTATCCGGGGCGTCAAGGCAGCATGAACACTGCATGACCCATGAAGTACGCCAATCTCCCCCAAAGAAGGGCATCGAGCCACTCACACCGGGGGGATTTCCTCCGATTGGGCAGCAATTGAAGGCCTGCCGTGAATTAATCCGGGACATTGACGTTAATCAGCGCCGACGGCACCATCCTCCGCATGCCGAGGAGTGAGCCGACCGCGCTGACCCTCCTGCGCCGGACCCATGAGGCGCAGGTGGTCGAACTGCTGCGCCGGCTCGGCGCGCTCAGCCGCGCCGAGCTGGGCCGGCGCACCGGTCTGTCCCGTACGGCTCTGTCGTCCATCACCGGCTCGCTGATCGGCCGCGGTGTCGTCGTCACCGCACCGGCGGCCCCCGCCCGGGGCACGCGCGGTCGCGGCCGTCCCGTCGATCTGCTGCGGCTCAACCCCGCCATCGGCCGGTGCGCCGGGGTCGATCTGGGCCGGGGCCGGGTGCGCGCCGTCGTCAGCAACGCGGCGCACGAGATCATCGGCTCGGAGAGCCGCCCGTACCCCCGGCGGACCTCCTGGGAGGAGCGGACCGCGATCGCGCTGGAGCTGCTCGACACGGTCCTCGGCGGCGGGAGCGACGGCCTGGAGGGCATCGGGATCGGACTGTACGGTCCCGTCGGCCCGGCCACGGAACGGGCCTCGGCCGCCGTGCGGCTGTTCGGCGAGCGGTACGGGGTGCCCGTGCTCGTCGACAACAACACCCGGCTCGCCGCGCTCGCCGAGGCCGTTCACGGAGCCGGGGCCGGAACCCGGCACTCCGTCTATGTACGGCTGTCGCACGGCGTCGGCGGCGGACTGGTCGTGGACGGCCGGCTGCTGCGCGGCGCGAGCGGCGCGGCGGGCGAGATCGGGCATGTCCCGGCCGATCCGCGGGGGCCGCGCTGCCACTGCGGCGGCCGTGGCTGCCTGGAGCTGTACGCGTCCCTGCCCGCCGTGGAGGCCGCGGGCGGTCTCGGGGACGACGCCGCCGTCGAGCGGGCGGGGCGGCTCACCGGACAGGTGCTGGCCGGGCTCTGCAACACGCTCGACCCGGAGCTGATCGTCGTCGGCGGCGAACTGGCCGGCTGCGGCGAGCGGCTGCTCGCCCCGCTGGAGGCGGAGCTGCGGGCCCGTGCCCTGCCCGCCGTCCGGCAGGGGCTGCGGATCACCGCCGAGCGGCTGGGCGACTCGGGCGGCGCGCTGGGCGCGATCGCGCTGGTACGCCAGGAGTCCCCCGCTCCGCGTCTCGCCCGGCAGCCGTACCCGGCCGCCGCCGGCACCGGCTGTACCGGGCCGGTCGTCTCCGGCTGACCCTTTCTCTCCCCTCCGGCGCGCCCGGGGCCGCTCCCCGGCCCGGGTCCGCCGTGCCGGGGCGGCGCTCCGCCGCCTTCGAACACCCCAGAACACAGAGGCGGTACCGCCATGCCCAGGACCAGACCCCCCGCGCCTCCCCCGGCCGGGGGCCTTTCGAAGACGAGCGCGAAGCCCCCGGCCGGGCCGGTGCGCGCCGCCGCCCGGCGGAGGTGGACCGTCCGGCTGCTGGGCGCGGTGTCGGTGCTCACCGGGCTGGCGCTGTGGCAGCTGCTCGCCGCGCTCGGGGCCGGGGGTGTCCCCGGCCCGGGGCCGGTGGCCGCGCGCGGTGCGGAGCTGGTGGCCGACGGGACGCTGATCGCGGACGCGCTGGCCTCGCTCCGCCGGGTGCTGACCGGCTTCGCGCTCGGCACGGCGGCCGCGATCCCGGTCGGCGCGCTGATGGGCTGGTATCCCACGGCGCGGGCGCTGTTCGAGCCCTGGGTGCAGTTCTTCCGGGTGATCCCGCCGCTGGCGATCATCCCGCTGGCGATCGTGCTGCTCGGCATCGACGAGGCTCCCAAGATCACCGTGATCTTCCTGGCGGCCTTCCTCTCCACGGTGGTCCCGGTCTTCCAGGGCGTGATCGGGGTGGAGAGGACCCTCATCGACGCGGCCCGGGTGCTGGGCGCGGGCGATCCGACGATCTTCGTACGGGTGGTCGTGCCGGCCACCACGCCGTTTCTCTTCGCGGGCGCCCGGATCGGCCTGGGCGCGTCCTGGTCGACGCTGGTGGCCGCCGAACTGATCGCCGCCCAGAAGGGGCTGGGCTATCGGATGCAGCAGGCGCAGCTCTACTACGACCTGGAAACGATCTTCGTCGGCATTGTCTCGATCGGTCTGCTCGGACTGCTGATGGACCGGCTGCTGATGGCGGCCGAGCGCCGGGCCACCGCCTGGCAGGAAAGGAGGGCGGCATGACCGCCACCGTCCCCGCCGTACCCGCCCACTCCCCCGGCTCCCCGGACTCCCCCGCGCTGATCTCGTTCCGGGACACGGTGAAGCACTTCCCCGGCCCGGACGGCGGTTTCACCGCCCTCGGCGGGATCGGTCTCGATGTGGCCGAGGGCGAGTTCACCGCGATCGTCGGCCCGTCCGGGTGCGGGAAGTCGACCCTGCTGGCGATCGCCGCCGGACTGGTCGAGCCGACCTCGGGCGAGGTGCTCCTCGACGGCCGCCCGGTCTCCGGGCCCGGCCCCGACCGGGGCGTGGTCTTCCAGCAGTACGCCCTCTTCCCCTGGCTGACCGTCCGCGCCAATGTGGAGTTCGGGCTGCGCACCGCCCGGGTGCCGCGCGCCGAACGGCGTCGCCGGGCGCAGCACTACATCGACCTCGTGGGGCTCGCCGACTTCGCCGACGCCCTGCCCAAGACCCTGTCCGGCGGGATGAAGCAGCGCTGCGCGATCGCGCGGGCGTACGCCGCCGACCCCCGGATCCTGCTGATGGACGAGCCCTTCGGCGCGCTCGACTCGCTCACCCGGTCGCAGTTGCAGGAGCAGCTCCTCCAGACCTGGGAGCGGGAGCGCCGCACCGTCCTCTTCGTCACCCACGACGTCGACGAGGCCGTCTTCCTCGCCTCCCGCGTGATCGTCATGGCCTCCCGGCCGGGCCGGATCGACCGCACGGTCGAGATCCCGCTGCCCTACCCCCGTACCCGGGCCACCCGGCTGACCGCCGAGTTCACCGCGCTGCGCACCGAACTCTGGCAGGCCGTCCAGCGGTCCGAGCCCACTGCCCGCCCCGCGTCCGAAGCCACCCAGGAGAACTGACCATGCCCCTGCCCAGACTGCCCCGGACCGGCCGGACGACCCGGCCCGCGCGGGGCCGCACCACCCGCTTCACCAGCGCCGCCGCCGCCGTGCTCGTCGTACTGGCCGCCGCGGGCTGCTCCGCCGAGGCGGCGGACGGCGAGAAGCGGCAGAAGATCGACTTCGGCTACATCGCCGACTACAACCAGGCGGGGCTGCTGGCCATCGCCGAGAAGCGGGGCCTGTGGGCCAAGCACGGCCTCGACGCCTCGTACAAGGTGTTCACCGACGGCCCCACCCAGATCACCGCGCTCGGCGCGGGCGATCTCGACTTCGGCACCATCGGCCCCGGCGCGACCTGGCTGCCCGCCTCCGGGAAGGCCACGGTCATCGCGGTCAACCAGCTCGGCCAGGCCGACCGTGTGGTGGCGCTGCCGGGGAAGGGCATCCGGACGATCGCGGATCTCAAGGGCCGCGAGGTCGCCGTCCCGGAGGGCACGTCCGGCGACATGATCCTCACTCTCGCACTGAAGAAGGCCGGGCTGACCAGGCAGGACGTACAGGTCGTGCCCATGGCCCCGCCCACCGCCGTCGCCGCGCTCGCCTCCGGCAAGATCGACGCGGCCGCCCTGTGGCACCCGCTGCTCGGCACGGTCGAGAAGCGGGTGCCGGATCTGGTGGAACTGGCGAAGAGCGCCGACTTCGCGGAGAAGTTCGTCTTCCCCAGCTCCGTCGTCGCCTCGCCGAAGACCGTCAAGGAGCGTCCCGGCCTGGTCACCGACGTCAACCGGGTGCTCCAGGAGGCCAATGACATCCGCCACCGCGACCGGGCGGAGTCGGTGAGGATCACCGCCGGATTCCTGCGGCTGGACGAGCGGGCCGTGGCCGAGGACGCGCGGAACACCCAACCGCTGTCGACGGCCGACCTGCTGAAGAAGACCGAGGACGGCACCGTCGCCCGGTGGTACGCCGCGCTCCAGGAGTTCTTCGTCTCCACCGGGAAGCTCGACGGTCCGGCCCGCCCCGGCAGCTTCTACGCGGGCGGCCTCTACACGAAGGCGGCGGACGGAAAGTGACGTACGAACCGGCCCCGGCCGAGGGCTCCCGGCGGCCCAACATCCTCTTCCTGATGACCGATCAGCACCGTACGGACACCCTGGGCGCGTACGGCGCGAGCGGCGGCCACACCCCGCATCTCGACGCGCTCGCCGCCGACGGCACCCGCTTCGACCGCTTCTACACCCCGACGTCGATCTGCACCCCGGCCCGCGCCAGCCTGCTCACCGGGTACGCGCCCTTCCGGCACAAGCTGCTCGCCAACTACGAGCGGAACGTCGGCTATCAGGAGGATCTCGCCGACGGCCAGTTCACCTTCACCGCCCCGCTCGCCGAGGCGGGCTACCGGCTCGGGCTGATCGGGAAATGGCACACGGGGGTGCGCCGGGTCCCGGCCGACTTCGGCTTCGAGGGGCCGTATCTGCCCGGCTGGCACAATCCGGTGACCCATCCCGACTATCTGGCCCATCTGGCGGAGCACGGGCTTCCGCCGTATGCGATCAAGGATCCGGTCCGCACCCGGCTGCCCGGCGGCGGGCCGGGGCCGATGCTGGCCGCGCGGCTGCTCCAGCCCGTCGAGGCCACCTTCGAGCACTATCTCGCCACCCGGGCCATCGAACTGCTGCACCGCTGGGCGCGGGAGGACAGCGGACGGCCCTTCTTCCTCGCGACCCACTTCTTCGGCCCCCATCTGCCCTATCTGCTGCCCGACGCCTACTACGACCTGGTCGACCCGGACACGGTGGAGCTGCCTCTCTCGCTCGCCGAGACCTTCGAGGGCAAACCGCCCGTCCAGCGGAACTACAGCGCGCTGTGGGGTCACGACTCCCTCTCCGAGAGCGAGTACCGGGGGCTGATCGCCGCCTACCGGGGCTATGTGGCCCTGATCGACTTCCAGATCGGCCGCATCCGGCAGGCCGTCACGGACCTCGGTCTCGCGGACTCCACGGCGGTCATCTTCACCGCCGACCACGGCGAGTTCACCGGCTCCCACCGGATGCACGACAAGGGACCGGCGATGTACGAGGACGTCTACCGCGTTCCCGGTCTGCTCCGGGTGCCCGGCGCGCCGGGCAAAGTGGTGCGGGACGAGTTCGCCACGCTCACCGACATCACCGCCACCATCCTGGATCTGGCGGGCTGCGACCCGGCCCCGGCGGTGGACGGCCGCAGTCTGCTGCCGCTGGTCTCGGGGGACGCCGCGCCCGCGTCCTGGCCGCGCGAGGTGATCGGCGAGTTCCACGGCCATCACTTCCCGTATCCGCAGCGGATGCTGCGCGAGGAACGCTTCAAGGTCGTGGTGAACCCCGAATCCGTCTGCGAGCTGTACGACCTGGTGACGGACCCCCATGAACTGCGCAACGCCTGGGACGATCCCGCCCTGCGCGACGCGCGCGACCGGCTCGTACGGCGGCTGTACGAGCGGCTGCGCGAGCGGGGCGACAACTTCCACCACTGGATGGCCGCCGTTCTCGACATCGGCGGACCGGCCGGTGACACCTCCCTCGGCTCCTTCGAGCCGGACCGCACCCCCGAAGGGCGTGACAGCCATGCACCGACACCCTGACGACCGCACCGGCACGGCGGCGGCTGCTGCCGGACCCGGACCCGGACCCGGCCGCCGGACCGTGCTGAGAACGGCGGCCGTCGGCGCGACGGCGGTCGCGGCCACCGCCCTCGCCGCGCCGGAGGCCGCCGCCCGGAAGCACGGCACGGGCGGCACGGGCGGCACGGGCGGCACGGGCGGCACCCAGGTGGCCGGCTCCGCGGTCCTGTGGTGGGCCCCGGACGCGGAGGCCGAGGTGGTCTCCTTCGCCGCATCGGAACTCGCCGGGTATCTGGGACGGATCGTCTCCGGCCCCGTCGCGGCACGGCGCTCGGCCCGCCCGGGGCGCGGCCTGGCGCTGCTCCCCGCCGGTTCGCCGTCCTCCGGTGCGCACGGCGATGTGCCCGCTTCGCTCGGCGCCGGGGCGGACCGGCTGCTCGCGGGCCGGGGGCCCGAGGCGCACACCTTCACCGTGGGCGCGACGGGGGCGCTCGCCACCGGCAACGGCGCGCGGGCCGTGCTGTACGCCGCGTACGCGCTGCTCGAACACGCCGGGGTGCGCTTCTTCGCGCCCGCCTTCCCGCAGTACGAGGGCCGGGCCGAGCGGGTGCCGAGGGACGGCGGGCTGGTGATCCCCGCGACCGCCGGGGCCGGGACCGTGGCGGAGCCCGCCTGGACCTGGCGGCGCAAGTACGTCGAGGAGGGCACCAGCCACACCGCCGAGGGGCTGGTGCTGCTGCTCGACTGGATGGCCAAGAACCGGCTCAACACCCTCGTACACCCCTATGACTACAACCACTGGGGGCACATCACCTACGACAGGGTGCGCGAGAGCGTCTCCCCCGAGGCCGCGCGGCGCGGCATCGTCGTCGAGGTCGGCGGCCACGGCTACGAGAGCTTCCTGCCCAGGGAGCGGTACCCGGACTTCTACACGCCCGGCTCCAATGTCTTCAACGTCCATGACGAGGCCGCGCTGAACACCTATGTCCGGGCGGTCACCGGCTATCTCGCCGGGCGTCCGGAGATAGCCGTCTTCGACGCCTGGCCGCCCGACACGGCGACCTGGCCCGCCGCCTCCGTCGCCGCCTTCGGCTCGGTCGCCGACGCCGAGGCCCATGTGGTCAACACGCTGCGCGCCGCGCTCGCCACCGCGCTCCCCTCGGTACGGGTGGAACGCGTCGCCTACGGCGCGGCCATCGCCCCGCCGAGCGCGGGCCCCGGCTTCCACCCGGAGGTGCTGATCGACTTCGCGCCGTACGAGCGGAACTATCTGCACGCGCTCGCCGACCCCGCGTCCGGCCCCAACGCGCCCCTGGCGGCGCTGCTGCGCTCCTGGGCGGAGGCGGCCGACGGCCCCCTGTCGGTCTACGACTACAACCGGCGCTACCGGTGGCGCTCGCTGCCGGTGCGCCCCTTGCGGATCCTCGCCGCCGACGCGCGGTTCTACGAGTCCCTGGGCGTCGACGGGCTGGGCTCGTACTCGGAGCCCGCCGACTGGCTGCCCTTCGAGGCCGTGCATCTGTTCTCCGCGCGGCTCGCCCGCGAGCCCGGCACCGACCCGGACGCCTGGCTGGCGGAGTATCTCGCGGACAGGTTCGGACCGGCCGCCGGGGCGCTCGGCGAGTACTTCCGCGCGACCGCGGCCGATCCCGACGGGCTGGCCGACCCCTCGTACGCCGCCGCCGTGCTGGCCGGCTACCGGAGCGCGGCCACCGCTCTCGACAGCGCGCTGGCCGCTCTCGCGGGCCGGGAGGAGCGGCTGGTCGTGGCCCTGCTGCGGTCCCATCTCGAACTCGCCCTGGCCGATGTCACGATCTCGGTCTCGGCCACCGCCGCGTCCCGGGCCACCGCGAGGGCCGCCTATCGCGCGCTCCTCGAAGAGCGCCGGTTCCGCGGGCTGGTCCTCCAGGACATCCGGGCGGTGCAGCGCTGGGGCGGCTCGCTCGCCCACCGGGACGGGTATCCGCTCTACCATCTCCCGGCGCATGCCTCCCTGGTGAGCGACCGGGTCACCCTCGCGCGCGGCGGCTCCGCCGCGGTACGGCTGCGCGCCCAGGACGTCGACTGGCGCGGCCACACGGTGACCTGGAGCGCCTCGGCTCCCCCGGGCCTCACCCTCTCCGCCGCCTCGGGCGCGCTCACCGTGTCGGGCGCGAGCGACGGCGCACGGCGGCTGACCCTCACCGCCGCCGGGTCGCTCGCTCCCGGTACGCACACGGTGGTCTTCGCCTTCACCGGTGACGGCACCGTGCCGCTGCCCCCGGCCCGGCTCACGGTGACCGTCGTCTGACGGCCGCCCGGCCGGCTCGCCCCCGTACGCGGGCGGCGGGCCGGTCAGCGGTAGCCGAAGGCCTTGCCGCCGACCGCGCGGACGGCGAGGTAGTAGTTGGCCGCGAGCAGCCTGCACTTCGTGCGCGATCGACCCTTGTAGGTGTCGTTGCAGGTCCGCCGCATCTCGGCGAGGAATCTGCCGTCGATCTTCTTCCGGGTCGCCCTGGTGGGGCTGAGTTCCAGCTTCCCTCTGGCCCCGTAGTTGCGGTAGCCGAAGTCGTGCTGGTCGCAGGCCCTTCTGAACTTCTTCTTGTACGGGAAGTCCTTCATCGGGACGCTGCATCCGTCGGCCCGCCAGTCGAAGGGCTTCGCCCGCTTGGCCTTGGCGAACTTCTTGTAGCTGAGCGCCATGACACGGTCGGCCCTGCGCTTCAGCTCCGCCTTGTCGAAGGCCGGCGAGACGGCCGGGGCCAACGGGGCCACTGGGGCCGACGGGGCCACCGGGCGACTCGCCGCGGCCTCCGCCGGGCCCGCGGTCCCGGCCAGGGCGGTCAGGGCCAGGGCGGCCGAGACCGCCGCCGTTCCCAGAGGGCTCTTCTTCCTGCCGTGCGTCACTGCTTCCTCCCTCACCCGCGGTCCCGCCCGCCGGGACGGCCCGTCTTTTTCCCAAGAGCCTGCCACCGCGGGCGCGGCGAGTGAACGGATCGGACACCGGCGCGTACGCCAGAGACCGTCACGGCCGTACCACCCCCGCGCGCCGGGCGGTTGACGGCCCGGGCGGGCGCGTACGCCGGGGCGCCGCGGGGGCCGTCGGGAGCGCCTCCGAATTTTCCGCCTTCGGGCGCATCCGTTCCCGGGACATCGGCGGAATGGTGCACGGGACGGGCTCGCTTCCCGTGGCGACGTGTCGCCACGGGAGCGTTCCGCCGTCCCGGACCGGGCCGTCCGCGCCCCGGGGAGCGTTCACGTCTCCTCGCGGCGGACGGCGGAGAACAGCTGGGAGAGCGATGATCGCCACCTCACGACGGGCCCGCCGGCTCGTCCCTGTCGTCCTGCTCGTCGTCTGGCTCTGCATAGGCGGCGCACTGGGCCCCTACGCGGGAAAGCTCGGCGAGGTCGCCACCGCCGACCAGGCCGCCTTTCTGCCGAGCGGGGCGGAGTCCACCGAGGTGCTCGCCGAGCAGCGGGCGTTCCAGCGGGACGGGCGGACCCCCGTGGTCGTCGTCTGGACGGCGGACGGCGGCGGACCGCTCGACGCGGACCGGCGGAGCGCGGCGGACCGGGCGCTGGCCTCGGTGACCCCGGTCTCCGGGGACGGCGAGCGGCCGGTTCCCGTCCTGCCGTCGCGGGACGGGGAGGCCCTCCAGGGAGTCGTCCTGCTCGAAGGCGACCTCGGCGACCGGCTGCCGGCCGCGCTGGACCGGGTCAGACAGGCCGCCGAGACCGTGCCCGGCACGGTGGTCGAGCTGGCGGGGCCCGCCGCCGCCAGGGCGGACCTGTCCTCGGCGTTCGCGGGGATCGACGGGCTGCTGCTGGGGGTGGCCCTCGCCACGGTGCTGGTGATTCTGCTGCTGGTCCACCGCAGTGTGCTGCTGCCCCTCGTCATCATCGCCGGGGCGGTCCTCGCGCTCGCCCTCGCCTGCGCGGTCGTGTACGCCCTCGCCGCCCGTGGCATCGTCCGGGTGGACGGCCAGGTCCAGGGCATTCTGTCCATTCTCGTCATCGGCGCGGCCACGGACTACGCGCTGCTGCTGACCGCCCGCCACCAGGAGGAGCTGGCCGGGGGCGACAGCGACCGGTTCACCGCCGTACTCGCCGCGCTGCGCCGGTCCACCGGCGCGATCGTCGCCAGCGCGGCGACCGTGGCGCTGGGCCTGCTGGCGCTGCTGCTCAGCGATCTCACCAACAACCGGGCGCTCGGGCCGGTGGGCGCGATCGGCATCGTCTGCGCCGTCCTCAGCACGCTGACCTTCCTTCCGGCCGCCCTGGTGCTGCTCGGTCCCGCCGTCCACTGGCCCGCCGGGCCGCGCCGCGCCGAGGACCCGGAGAGCGGCCGGGGGGTGTGGCACCGGGTGGCGGGCCTGGTCGACCGCGCGCCCCGCAAGGTCTGGTCCCTCACCCTCGCCGGGCTGCTGGTCTGCGCCGCCTTCGCGCCCATGCTCACGTCGAAGGGGGTGCCGCTGGAAGAGATCTTCGTCAAGGAGGCCCCGTCGGTCTCCGCCCAGCACACCCTCGCCCGGCACTTCCCCGGCGGATCGGGGAGCCCCGCCGTGGTCATCGCCGACGCCGACGGGCTGGCGCGGGTGACGGCGGCGGCCAGGGACACCGAGGGGGTGGCGAGCGCGACCGCCGTGACGGAGTCCGGACGCCCCGGCGACGGCGGGCCCCGGACCGTGGACGGCCGGGTGCGTGTCGATGTCACCCTCCGGGACGCGCCGGACAGCGAGGCCGCCCGGGACACCGTGGTCAGGCTGCGGAGCGCCCTGCACTCCGTGCCCGGGGCCGACGCGATCGTCGGCGGCCCCACGGCCCAGCAGTACGACACCCTGGTCACGGCGGAACGCGACCGCGCGATCATCGTCCCGGTCGTCCTCGCCGTCATCCTGGTGATCCTGATCGGTCTGCTGCGCTCCCTGCTGCTGCCGGTGCTCCTGGTGGCAACGGTGGGCCTCAACTTCCTGGCCACCCTCGGCGTCTCGGCGCTCGTCTTCGAGCATCTGCTCGGCTTCAGCGGCACCGACCCGTCCGTGCCGCTGTACGGCTTCGTGTTCCTGGTGGCCCTCGGGGTCGACTACAACATCTTCCTTCTCTCCCGGGTGCGCGAGGAGTCCCTGCGCCACGGGGTGCGCCGGGGAGTGCTGCGCGGGCTCGTCACCACCGGCGGAGTCATCACCTCCGCCGGGGTGGTGCTGGCCGCGACCTTCGCCGCGCTCGGCGTCATCCCGCTGGCCTTCCTCGTACAGATCTCCTTCATCGTCGCCTTCGGCGTGCTGCTCGACACCCTCGTCGTCCGCTCCCTGCTCGTCCCGGCCCTGGTACGGGACATCGGACGCGCCGTCTGGTGGCCGGGGTCGCTCCGCTACACCCGGTAGCGGCCGGTCTCGGAGAGCCATCCCCGTAAGCCGGTGATCCAGTGGCCGAGGTCGGCCACGCGGGCGGCCGGCTCCGGGTGCGGGGGTCCGGCGGCGGCCAGGGCGGTGAACTCCTCGGTGCGGGCGGCGATTCTGGTGCGTACGGAGTCGGCGGCGCGGCCGTGGTCGACGCGGTGCTCCGCCAGAGGTCCTCGTACGCCCTGACGAAGGCGTCTCGCGACCGCCGTTTCCCCGCCGTCACCGCGACGAGGTCCGCCAGCAGCGGGTCCGCCGTACGGGCGTCCGGGCGTTGCCCGGGGGGGAGCCTGCGGATGGGTCTTCGCCGCCGGCGCTCCGAAGCGGGCGCGCCGGAAACTCCCGGCCCGCGCCCGGTCCCGTAACAGCCCGTGCTCCCGGCACCAGCCGAACGCGTACTCCTCCGCCTCCCGTGCGCGGGATCCGCTCCCCGGCGGAGGATCGGCTGCCTTGGCGAGGTGGTCCGAGTGGTCCGAGTGGTCCGATTCGGTCGACATCGCGCGAGATTCTCATACGACTGGCCGCTGTTCGGGGCTATTTGGCCGGACAGCCCTCATGGCGGCGGGACATGTGGCGATGATGTCCCATCGGATGAGGCGGCCCGTGGAGCGGTCCGCACGGAACGAGGAGTGAGCCATGCCCGAAATCGTGGAAAGTCCGCGTATCGCCGTCTACGGGCTGGGGGCCATGGGGCTGGACATCGTCAGAATCCTGCACGGTCGCGGGGCGGACATCGTCGCGGGAATCGTCAGGCCAGGCTCCGACAAGGACGGCCGGAGCCTGGGTGAGCTGGCCGGTGTCCCCGGACTGGCGTTCCCCGCCCGGGGCGACGCCGAGCAGGTGCTGCGCGAGAGCGCTCCGGACATCGTGGTCGTCACGGTCAGCACCTATCTCGACGAGACCCAGTACGAGATCTTCGCGACCGCCGTCCGGGCCGGGGCCGATGTGATCACGCTCGCCGAGGAGATGCTCTACCCCTTCGCCACGGACAATCCCCTGGCCCGGGAGCTGGACGCGCTGGCGAAGCGGCACGAGGTGACGGTGACGGGCACGGGTCATCAGGACGCCTACTGGGTCAACCTCGTCAGTGTGCTGGCGGGCTCCACCCATGATCTCGGAAGCGTGACCGGCCGGCTCTCCTGGAACGTCGACGACTTCGGCCGGGCCCTCGCGGAGCAGCAGCGGGTGAACGCGACCGCGGAGGAGTTCGCCCGGTGGCAGGCGCACGCGGAGCGCCCGCCGACCTTCACCCACTACTCGCTGTACGCCCTGGCCGCCGCCCTCGGGCTGACCCCTCAGGGCGCACTGCGCACCACGACCGAACCGGTGATCGCCGAGCGGGACGTGCGCTCCAAGGCGCTCGGGGCGACGGTGGGGCAAGGGAGGCTGCTGGGGTACACCGACACCGACACCCTGGAGACGGAGGAGGGCGTCACCCTGTCCGTCAGCTCGCGGGGCTCGGTCTACGAGGAGCACGAGCGGGACTTCAACGAATGGAATCTGACCGATTCCTCGGGCAGGCCCACGCTCCATCTGCGCGACAGCGACCTGGACACAGCGCACACCACCTGCGCGACGCTGGTCAACCGCATCCCCGATGTCATCGCCGCGCGGCCGGGGATCGTCACCGTGGACAAGCTTCCCCAGCTTCGCTTCCGGCCGGTCCGCCGCGCGTCCTGAGCACGGGCGAACGGGCTGCTCCACGGGTGTCGGACGGTTCCAACCCTGCTCCGTCCGTGTCTCATATCACGGTCCGGTATGTGAACAGTGCTGTCCGAACCCGGGTCGCCGCTCTAGGCTGACGGACGCAGCTGGTTCGCCCTGTCCGCCAGACAGACGCGTCGCAAGAGGGAACCCGGTGGAAATCCGGGACTGCCCCGCAGCGGTGAGCGGGAACGACCGCCGTCATACGCACTGGGCCCGTCCGGGCCTGGGAAGCGACGGCCAGTAGGTGTCCGCCGGGAGACCGGAGGATGTGCCCGCGAGTCCGAAGACCTGCCCGTTGCCCGCGCACGGCCGATCGTGCGCGGTATCCCGGTGACCTCGTGGGCGGGTCGAGTGGGGGCACCCCTGGACCTGGTCCGGGGGCGTACGAATCAGGCGGACGACCGTACCCAGGTGCGGCCTCGGTCCGTCCGGTCTGTCATCCCTTCGCGTTCTCCGTCCCGTGTCGTCCCCGGGAGTTCAGGAGACATCTCGCGAAGGAGATTTCCGTGACAGCGCAGTCCGCAGCCGCGGCAGCACGGGCCACCGTGTACGGCTACCCCCGCCAGGGACAGAACCGGGAACTGAAGAAGGCCATCGAGGGCTACTGGAAGGGCCGCGTCACCGCCGACGCCCTCCGGGAGACCGCCGCCGGTCTGCGCCGGACGAACTGGCGGCAGCTGGCCGAGGCCGGCGTCCACGAGGTGCCGACCGGTGATTTCTCGTACTACGACCACATGCTGGACACCAGTGTCATGGTCGGCGCTGTCCCCGAGCGGCATCGCGGCGCCCGTGCCGCGGACGCGCTCGACGGCTACTTCGCCATGGCGCGCGGCACCCAGGACGTCGCGCCCCTGGAGATGACCAAGTGGTTCGACACCAACTACCACTATCTGGTCCCCGAACTCGGCCCCGACACCGTCTTCACGGCCGACTCGGCCAAGCAGGTCGCCGAGTTGAAGGAGGCCCTCGCGCTCGGGCTCACCCCCCGGCCGGTCCTCGTCGGACCCGTCACCTATCTGCTGCTGGCCAAGCCCGCCCCCGGGGTGGCCGCCGACTTCGAGCCGCTGACGCTGCTGGACCGGCTGCTGCCGGTGTACGCGGAGGTCCTCGCCGATCTGCGCGCCGCCGGGGCCGAGTGGGCGCAGCTGGACGAGCCCGCGCTGGTCCAGGACCGCACTCCGGCCGATCTGAACGCCGCGGCCCGTGCCTACCGTGACCTCGGCGCGCTCACCGACCGGCCCAAGCTGCTGATCGCCTCCTACTTCGACCGTCTCGGCGACGCCCTGCCCGTGCTGGCCAAGGCGCCCGTCGAGGGCCTCGCCCTCGACTTCACGGAGCGGGCCGCGGGCAACCTCGCCGATCTCGCCGCCGCGGGCGGGCTGCCCGGCAAGCGTCTGGTCGCCGGTGTCGTCAACGGCCGCAACATCTGGATCAACGACTACGAGAAGTCCCTCGCGACCCTGGGCACCCTGCTCGGCCTCGCCGGCCGGGTCGATGTGGCCGCCTCCAGCTCGCTGCTGCATGTGCCGCTCGACGCCGCCGCCGAACGCGACATCGATCCGCAGATCGGCCGCTGGCTCGCCTTCGCCCGGCAGAAGACGGCCGAGATCGTCACTCTCGCCAAGGGGCTGGCCCAGGGCACCGGCGCGATCACCGCCGAAATCGCCGCCAACCGGGCCGATCTGGCCTCCCGCGCCTCCTCCGCCCTCACCCGCGACCCGGCCGTGCGCGCCCGTACCGCCGCCGTCACCGACGCCGACGGCCGCCGCTCCCAGCCCTACGCCGAGCGGACCGCGGCGCAGCGCGCGGGGCTGCGGCTGCCCCTGCTGCCGACCACCACCATCGGTTCGTTCCCCCAGACGAACGAGCTGCGCACCGCGCGGGCCGATCTGCGTGCCGGGCGCATCGACACCGCCGGGTACGAGGAGCGCATCAAGGACGAGATCCGTGAGGTCCTCGCCTTCCAGGAGAAGGCGGGCATCGACGTCCTCGTGCACGGCGAGCCCGAGCGCAATGACATGGTGCAGTACTTCGCCGAGCAGCTCACCGGCTATCTCGCCACCCAGCACGGCTGGGTCCAGTCCTACGGCACCCGCTATGTCCGGCCGCCGGTGCTGGCAGGCGACATCTCCCGTCCCGAGCCGATGACCGTGCGCTGGACCTCCTACGCGCAGTCGCTCACCGAGCGGCCGGTCAAGGGCATGCTCACCGGCCCGGTGACCATGCTCGCCTGGTCCTTCGTCCGCGACGACCAGCCGCTCGGCGACACGGCCCGGCAGGTGGCCCTCGCCCTGCGCGACGAGGTGGACGACCTGGAGGCCGCCGGTACCTCGGTCATCCAGGTCGACGAGCCCGCGCTCCGCGAGACCCTCCCGCTGCGCGCGGCCGACCACGCCGGATATCTGGAGTGGGCCACCGAGTCCTTCCGTCTCACCACCAGCGGGGTGCGGCCGGCCACCCAGATCCACACGCACATGTGCTACGCCGAGTTCGGCGACATCGTCCAGGCCATCGACGATCTGGACGCCGACGTCATCAGCCTGGAGGCCGCCCGCTCCCACATGCAGGTCGCCGCCGAACTCGCCGGGCACGGCTATCCGCGCGAGGCCGGGCCCGGTGTCTACGACATCCACTCGCCGCGGGTGCCCAGCGCCGACGAGGCCGCCGCCCTGCTGCGCAAGGGGCTGGAGGCGATCCCGGCGGACCGTCTCTGGGTCAACCCCGACTGCGGGCTGAAGACGCGCGGCTGGCCCGAGACGAAGGCGTCGCTGGAGAATCTGGTCAGCGCCGCCCGTACGGTCCGCTCGGGTCTGAACGGCGAGAGCGCCTGACCCCCTCTCCCGGTGCCGGGGCGGGCTTCGTGGCCCGCCCCGGGACCGGGGGCGAACCGTCTTCCGTACTTCCGTACTTTCGGCCGGTGCGCCGAGCGGCCCGGGCTTCCTAATCTGGGCGGCGTGGACGCCGGCCCCGTGCCCGGAGAGGCACGGGGAGGTGTGGGGAGGTGCGGAGGAGCGCGGAGACAAGGTGGAACCGGAATCAGTGGGCACCGGCCGTCCGGGCACGGCGTCGGAGTACGCGACGGACAGCCACGGGTCCGACTCCGGGCCCAGGTTCGGGTTCGGTAGCCTGCCCGGCATGATCATTCCCGGCCCTCGGAGCAGGCGCGTGTCCGCGGCCGGGCTCGGTGCGGTGTTTCTCGCCGCGATCGCCGCGCAGGCGTTCGCGGTGGCGCAGAGCTGGGGCTCCGGCTACTGGATCCCGGGCGCTGTCGCCGCTTCGGCGGTGGGCGCGCTGGCGCTGGTCCGCCACCGGTGGCGGACCCGGACGGCGGCGGCGGGCCTGGGCGTGGCGGGACTCGTGGTGGCGGCCGGGCTGCTGCCGGGGGTCCGTCTTCCCGCCGAGCCGGGGCCCGCCATGACGCTGGCGCTGGCGGTGCTCATCGGCTCTTCGGTCAGGGCGCTGCCCGTGGCCCGGGCCGGGGCCGTCGCCGGTGCCGGACTGCTGGTGATCGCCGGTCAGTTCGCCGCCCGGCCCGCGTCGGCGGTGGCGGTCATCACCGCGACGGGCTGGGTACTCGCCGTCGCGGCGGGGCTGTCGCTGCGGGCCCACGACGGCCGGGCACGGGCCACCGTCGAGCGGGTGCGCCGGGACGAACGGCTCGATCTGGCACGGGAGCTGCACGACATCGTGGCCCATCACATCACCGGAATGCTGATCCAGGCGCAGGCCGCGCAGATCGTCGCACGGCGCGACCCGCACCGGGTGGCGGACTCGCTCGCCGAGATAGAGACCGCGGGCTCCGAGGCCATGGCCGCGATGCGCCGCGTCGTGAGCCTGCTGCGGGACACCGACGACACACCGCCCGCCCCGCCCGGTCCCGACCGGCTGAGCGCGCTGGTGGAGCACTTCGGCCGACAGGGCCCGAAGGTGAGTCTGACCGTCCCCGACGGCGACGCGCGGTGGCCGCCGGAGGTGACCAGCACCGTGTACCGCGTCGTCCAGGAGGCCCTGACGAATGTGCTGCGGCACGCGCGGCACGCCCGTTCCGTCGAGGTCACCGTCGGCCGGACCGCCGGGGGCGTCACCGTGGAGGTGACCGACGACGCCCCGCCGAACTCCGTCCGCCCCCCTCAGCGCGGCGGATACGGTCTGATCGGCATGCGCGAGCGCGTCACCACGCTCGGCGGCTCGCTGGACGCCGGACCCGGACCCGGCGGCGGCTGGTCCGTGCGGGCGACCCTGCCCGTACCCGCCCGGGAGCCCGGATGACCATCGAGGTGCTGATCGCCGACGACCAGGCGATGATCCGGCGCGGTCTGCGGCTGATCCTGGAGGACCAGCCCGACATCACCGTCACGGGCGAGGCCCCGGACGGGGCCGCCGCGATGGCGATGGCCAGGGCGCTGCGCCCGGATGTGTGCCTGGTCGACATCAGGATGCCGGGAGTCGACGGCATCGAGGTCACGCGCGCGCTGGCCGGTCCGGGAGTACCCGATCCGATGAAGGTCATCGTGGTCACCACCTTCGATCTGGACGAGTACGTGTACGGGGCGCTGCGCGGCGGCGCGGTGGGTTTTGTCCTCAAGGACGCCGGGCCCGCGCTGCTCGTCGAGGCCGTCCGCGCCGCGCACAAGGGCGAGGCGCTGGTCTCGCCGTCGGTCACCCTGCGGCTGCTCAGACATCTCAACGACCCCGCCGCCGCGCCCCGTTCCCCCGCCGGGCGGTCGACTCCGCTGTCCGGGCGGGAGATCGAGGTGGTCCGGGCCGTCGCGCGCGGCCGTACCAACCAGGAGATCGCCTCCGAGCTGTTCATCTCGCTCAGCACGGTCAAGAGCCATCTGTCCGGGATCCAGGGCAAGCTCGGGGCGCGCAACCGGACCGAGATCGCGGTCTGGGCCTGGGAACACCGCCTCGTCGGGGGCGCTCCGTAGCCGAACCGGCCGAAAGTACGGCCGCCGGGGGGCGGAAGCCGTACTTCAGGCCGGTGCCGCGACGATCGTGGATCTTCCAGGATTTGGGGCATGTCCCTTGCAGAACTCCCTCCGGCGCTCGGCGCGGAGAACTTGACGAAGAAGTACGGCCGACGCGGCCGGACGGCCCTGAGCGGGGTGAACCTCGCGGTCCCCTCCGGCCGGGTGATCGGTCTGGTCGGCCCGAACGGAGCCGGTAAATCGACGCTGCTGCATCTGGCCTGCGGGCTGACCGAGCCGTCGGCCGGCTCGCTGACCGTGCTGGGGTCGCGCCCGGCGGCGAGCGCCTCGCATCTGGCCCGGGTGGGATTCGTCGCTCAGAACACCCCGGTGTACGGCTCGCTGACCGTGGCCGAGCACTTGAGGCTCGGCGCGAGCATGAACCCTTCCTGGGACCCCGACCTGGCCAAGCGGCGTATCGGCGAGGCCGGGCTGAACCCGGCGCGGAAGGCGGGGCAGCTCTCGGGCGGCCAGCGGGCGCAGCTGGCGCTGACCGTCGCGGCGGCCAAGCGGCCGGAGCTGCTGATCTTCGACGAACCGGCGGCGGCGCTGGATCCGCTGGCCCGCCAGGGGTTTCTGCGGAACCTCCTGGAGTTCGTACGGGAGCTGGGCGCCAGCGCCGTGCTCTCCTCGCATCTGCTCGGCGACATCGAGCAGGTCTGCGACTACCTCATCGTGCTGTGCGACGCACGGGTGCAGGTCGCCGGCGACACCCGGGATCTGCTGGCCGAGCACGCCCGGCTGGTGGCTCCTCGCGCCGAGTTCGACCGGCTGCCCGCCGGGGTCGAGATGATCTCCGCGGAGCACCGTGGACCGCACGGCAGCGCGATCGTCCGCGCCCGCGGGCTGTCCGCGCCCCCGCCGTACCGGGTCGAGCCCGTCTCGCTCGAAGAACTGGTCCTCGGCTATATGACACGGGCGGCCGGAGCGCCCCTCGCCGGGGCCGGGGCCGGGGAGGGTTCGCGATGATGTGGCTGAGCTGGCGGCAGTTCCGCGTCCAGGCGCTGGTCGGGGCGGGCGCGCTGCTCGTCATCGCCGTCTTCCTGATCCGCCTGGGCTGGGACGTCCGCGACGGATACGAGCTCTACCGGGCCCATTGCCTGAACCGGGCCGACTGCGCCGAGGCGGCCGCCCGGTTCCGCGGGGCCCACAGGAACACCCTGCTGTTCCTCGCGGCCGGACTCGGTCTGATCCCCGCCGTGGCCGGCGCCTTCTGGGGCGCGCCGCTGATCGCCCGGGAGCTGGAGAACGGCACCCACCGGCTCGTGTGGAACCAGAGCGTCACCCGTCCGCGCTGGCTGCTCGGCAGGATCCTGCTCGTCGGCCTGGCCTCCGTGGTCCTCACCGGCACGGCGGCGGCCCTGCTCACCTGGGCGGCGCAGCCGTACGACGAGATCGCCGGGGACCGGTTCAGCGCCCTGGTGTTCGGTGCGCGCGGCATCGCCCCGATCGGCTACGCCACGCTGGCCCTCGCCTTCGGGACCGTCACCGGACTCCTGCTGCGCCGGACGCTGCCCGCGATGGCCGTGACGCTCGTCGGCTTCCTCGCCTTCCAGTTCTTCTTCCCGAATGTGGTGCGTCCCGCTCTCATTCCGCCGGAGAGGGCCACGCTGGCGATGACGGCCGGGGCCATCAACGGGGCCCAGAACCTCGGCGGGATCGGCGGCGGCTCCGTGATCGGCGGGGTGCGGATCCCGGGCGAACCCGACGCGTGGATCGCGGACACCAGTCCGCTGCGCACCGCGGACGGGAAGAACCTCGACACGGCCGTGTTCGGCGACTGCGTCGACAGCCCGCCCAGAACGGGCGCGGGTGGAACATTCGGCGACGCGGCGGTGTGTCTCGCCCGGCTCGATCTCCATGTCGACGTCAGCTATCACCCCGAGAGCCGTTACTGGACGTTCCAGTGGCTGGAGACCGGGATCTATCTGTCGCTCGGCGGGATCCTCGTTCTGTTCGGCCTCTGGCGGATACGGCGCGGGGCCGGCTGATCCGGGGTCAGCGGTCCGTACCGGGCCCCGGTCCGTGCCCCGGTACGGACCGGCCCGGGCGCGGGCCCGCGGAGGGAGGGCACACGACCCGGTCGTCGCCCCGTCCGGATGGGGCGACGACCGGGTCGCGGCGCGCTCAGCCCGCGAAGCGGGCCATCCACGCCTCGACGTCCTCCGCCGACCGGGGCAGACCCGCCGACAGGTTCTCGTGGCCGTCCTCGGTGACGAGGAGGTCGTCCTCGATGCGGACGCCGATGCCGCGCCACTCCTCGGGGACGGTGAGGTCGTCGGGCTGGAAGTACAGGCCGGGCTCGACGGTGAGGACCATGCCCGGCTCCAGGAAGCCGTCGACGTACTCCTCGTTGCGGGCCCGGGCGCAGTCGTGGACGTCCAGGCCGAGCATGTGACCGGTGCCTGCCATGGTGAAGCGGCGCTGGAGGCCGAGTTCGTACGCGCGGTCGGCCGGGCCCTCGATGAAGCCCCACTCGACCAGCCGGGCCGCGAGGTGGCGCTGGGAGGCCTCGTGGAAGTCGCGGTAGGCGGCGCCCGGCCGGACGGCGGCCATGCCCGCCTCCTGGGACTCGTACACCGCGTCGTAGACCTCGCGCTGGAGCGGTGTGAAGGTGCCGCTGATCGGAAGGGTGCGTGTGACGTCGGCGGTGTAGAGGGTGCGTGTCTCCACACCGGCGTCGAGGAGCAGCAGGTCGCCCGGGCGCACCGGGCCGTCGTTGTCGGTCCAGTGCATGATCGTGGCGTGCTCGCCGGCGGCGCAGATCGAGCCGTAGCCGACGGAGTTGCCTTCGAGGCGGGCGCGGCGGAAGAAGGTGCCCTCGATCCACCGCTCGGACGAGGCGATCGCCCGGGACAGCTCGGCGATCACATCGGTGAAGCCGCGCACGGTGGAGTCCACTGCCTTGCGGAGTTCGGTGATCTCCCAGTCGTCCTTGACGAGACGGAGGTCGCTGAGCGCCTCTTCCAGTTCGTCGTCGCGCTCCTCCTCGGTGGTGACGGCTGCCTCCAGGGCGGGGTCGACGCCTCGGACGATCCGGGTCGGCGTCGTGCCGGAGGCGGCGGCCAGGTCGCCCGCGGCCGTGCGGACGTCGCGGCAGGGCAGCCCGAGCACCTGTTCCGACTCGGCGAGGGAGCGGCGGCGGCCCATCCACAGTTCCGCGGTGTTGCCGGTCCAGAATTCGTCGTCGTCCCGGCTGTCCCGGGGGAGCTGGTAGCAGTAGGCGTCGTGGCCGCCGTCCGCGCGGGGCTCCAGGACGAGCGCGCAGTCCCTGGCCTGGTCGCCGGTCATGTGCACATAGCCGGTGTACGGGCGGAACGGGTAGCTGTCGTCGTTCGAGCGGGCCTTGAGGTTTCCGGAGGGGATCACGAGGCGCTCGCCCGGGAAGCGCGCGGAGAGCGCGGCGCGGCGGCGGGCCGCGTGCGGGGCCTGCTCGCCGGGGAGCAGATCGTGGCGCTCGGTGTCCGCCCATCCCGTCCGCATCAGGGCGGAGAGTTCCTCGGAGATCCCTGAGTAGAGACCGTTCTTGCGGCCTTTCGCCATGTCGTGCACCTTCCCTGGGTGGCCTCGCCGCCGCCGGTCCTCGGCGGCTCCCGGACGGTATCCCGCACCGTGTCCGTACGGTGCCGGGCCGTGCCACTGGCATGGATCGGCCATTCGCCGGGGAGGGGGTCGTCGATAATGAGACACATGACGAACGCGAAACTCGGCGAGGCCCTCCGGCTTCTGGGGCTCGATCACGCGGCGGCGCGGGTCTATCTGACCCTCCTCGAACGGGCGCCCGCCCCGCTGAGCGCGATCGCGGAGGCCGCCGGTCTGAGCGGTGCGGAGCTGACCGCCGCCTACGGGGCGCTGGTCGACGCGGGGCTGGCCAGCGCCGCCGAGGAGGGCGGGGACACGGTCGCGCCGGTTCCGCCGACCGCCGGTCTGGAGATCCTCGCCCGGCACCGGGCGGCCGAGGTCGAGGAGTCCCGCATCGCCGTCGGGGGCGCTTTCGAATCGTTTCGGCGGCAGCGGCTCGCCGCGTACAACGACGATCTCGTCGAGGTCGTCACCGGGGAGGCCGTCGGCCCCCGGATCCGGCAGGCGTGGGCGAGCGCCCGCGATCAGATCAGGCAGTTCGAGTCGCCCCCGTACTTCCCGCTGTCCAGTGCCACGCGGGACGCGCTGGACACGCTCGCGCGCGGTGTGACGCAGCGTGTCGTGTACTCGCGGGAGTCGCTGGAGCACCCGGGCCATCTGAGGGAGGTGATCGAGCCGTGCGTCGAGGCCGGCGAGCAGGCGAGGGTGCTGCCGTCGGTACCGGTGAAACTCGTGATCATCGATGAGGCGTACGCGCTCGTCTCCCTGTCGATCAAAGAGGCCGATGTCCACAACACCATGCTGGTCGTGCAGCCCTGCGGCCTGCTCTCGGCGCTCATCGCGCTGTTCGAGCAGTCCTGGCTGAACGCCCTGCCGTTCCAGGGCCGCACCACCCGCCCGGGCGGTCTGCCGCCCGCCGACCGCCGGCTGCTGTGGCTCCTCGCGGGCGGCGCGAGCGACGAGGTCATCGCCCGTGAGATGGGCGTCAGCCGTCGTACGCTCTACCGCCGTCTGCAGATTCTGATGGCGCGGCTGGGCGCGGCCAACCGCTTCCAGATGGCCTTGCAGGCACAGCGCAGCGGCTGGCTGTGACCGGCCGGGCGGGCGCATGGCCCAGCCGGCCGCCGCCGTCGTCGAAATCCACTGGCCGACCCGGCTCCCCCGGGACGAATATGGCCCCCATGAGCGACCAGCCGGCACGATGGACCAGGGCGACCGTCTACGCGGACATGTGGGCGGACCCGGACGACGACCCCCGCGGCGGCGAAGGGGTGAGCCGGGACGGCGAGCTCGCGACGCTTGAGGACTTTCTGGCGGACTACCGTCTGACCCTGCGGATGAAGTGCGAGGGCCTGGCCCCGGAGCAGCTGGCCCGCCGGTCGGTCCCGCCGTCGACGATGTCGCTGCTCGGTCTGGTCCGGCATCTCGCCGAGGTCGAGAGGGACTGGCGCAACTGGCTCGGCGAGGGCGATCCGCTGCCGAAGCTCTACGGCGGGCGGGACGCCGATTTCCACGGCGCGGTCGGCGAGCGGGCGGTGGTCGACGCCGCGTTCTCCGATCTGGAGCGCGAGCAGGCCGCGACCGACGCGGCGCTGGCCGCGCACCCGGACCTGGGCGAGCGGGTGGGGAGGGACAGGACCTCGATCCGGGAGCTGATGGTGCACCGGATCGACGAGTACGCCCGGCACTGCGGCCACGCCGATCTGCTGCGCGAGTGCGTCGACGGCAGAGTGGGCCAGTGAGGCCCCGGCGGTACGCGTGATCCCGCGCCGCCGGGCGGGCCCGGCCGCTACCGTGTGAGCCGCATGGGGAGTCCGGCATCCGGGCCGGACGGCGGAGAAGGGGCGCGGAGTATGACGTTCACGGACTGGAAGGACCGCTCGGTCGTGGTGACCGGCGGAACGCGCGGCATCGGGAAGGGGATCGCCGAGCTCTTCGCCCGTCAGGGGGCCGCGGTCCTGCTCACCGGCCGGGACACCGGGGCCGCGCGCGCCGTCGCGGCCGAGATCGCCCGCGACACCGGCGGCCGGGTCGTGGGAACGGGGGTGGATCTGCGGGTCCCGGAGGCCATCGACGCGATGGCGGCCGAGGCCGTGCGTCTGCACGGGGGCGTCGACGTGCTCTGCGCGAATGCCGGGATCTTCCCCGAGAAGCCGCTGCGCGAGATGACCGCCGACGATGTGGACGAGGTCCTCGACGTCAACCTCCGCGGTGGCATTCTCTCCGTCCGGGCCTGTCTGCCGGCGATGGAGCGCGCCGGGCGCGGCAGGATCGTTCTCACCTCCTCGATCACCGGCCCCACCACCGGGTACACGGGGTGGTCCCACTACGGCGCGAGCAAGGCGGGCCAGCTCGGTTTTCTGCGCGGCGCCGCCCTTGAGCTGGCACCGCACAACATCACCGTCAACGCCGTCCTGCCCGGCAATGTGCGCACCGAGGGTCTCGCCGGGCTGGGCGAGGAGTATCTGCGGAAGATGACCGCCGCGATCCCGCTGGGCCGTCTGGGCGAGACCTTCGACATCGCGCACTCGGTGCTCTTCCTCGCTTCCGACGAGGCCGCCTTCATCACCGGCCAGACCCTCACCGTCGACGGGGGCCAGACCCTCCCGGAATCCCTGGACGCCTTCACTCCGGCGGCCCACGGCCCCGGGCCCCGCTGAGGTGAGCAGCGCCGCCGCCGAAGAGCGGCGGTGGCGTGATCCTTCAAGACACCCCCGGACCGCCGCGCATACCGTGCCCGCAGAGCGCGGAAAGGGGCGGTCATGGAGGAGTACGCGAGTGCCAAGCTGGTGGATCTGGTCCAGCGCGCGCTGACGGCGGCGGGCATCCCCGCCGTCGCGCCCAGGAGTGACGGCGCTCTGCTGCCGTTCGAGGCGAAGCGCCGGTTTCTGACCGAAGTGGCGGGCGGCCACGGGCTGTTGCCCTTGATGCGGGTCGGCTCGACGCTGGCGGTGCACCCGTCCGATCCGGCCGTCTCGGCCCTGCTGCACGCCCGCACCCCGCTCGATCTGTTCGAGCGGTGGCAGCGGCTGGAGCGGTTCACCCACTCCCGTCACCGTGTGGTGATCCGGGAGCACGGCGTACGGCGGCTGGTCGCGGAACACGTCGGCCCCCCGGGGGCGCCGCCCGACCCGGCCGAGGACGCCCTGGTACTCGGCGTGCTGACGGCGCTGCTGTCGATGTGCGGGGCCCTGGACCTCACGGTCGCCGCGGGCGACGCACCGGTGGTCGTGTTCACGGACGGCGGCTTCGGCGTGCCGCCGCCCCAACACGGCAGCGGCCTGTGGCGCTTCACCTGGTCCGGCACGGCGCCCGCCCTGAGCGCCGGTACGGAGGACACCGGCACCGAGGACACCGGTACGGGGGAATCCGGCCGGGACGAGGTGTCGAGGACGCGCGGGCTGATCGCCGCCGATCCCGCCCGGCGGTGGACGCTCGGCGGGCTCGCCGCCGAGCTGGGGCTTCCCACCCGGAGCCTCCAGCGGCGGCTGGCGGACGCCGGGGGCTTCAGCGGAGTGCTGGGGACGGTGCGTACGGAGGTCGCCGCCGGGCTGCTCATGCGCAGCGGGCACCCCCTGAGCGTCGTCGGCTTCGCCTGCGGCTACGCGGACCAGCCCCACTTCACCCGCCATTTCAAACTCCGGACCGCCATGACGCCCGCGGTCTACCGATCGGCGTTCCGGCGGCGGACCGCCGAGGAGCACGGGGACCGGACAGCCGGACCCGCGAAGGAGAGGACTCCATGAATCTCACCGGCAGAACGGTTCTCGTCACGGGCGGCACCCGTGGCATCGGCCGGGCCCTGACCCGGCGGCTGGTCGCACTCGACGCCCATGTGGTGGCCGTGGGCCGTGACCCCGACGGGCTCGCGCGGCTCGGGGCCGAGTACGGCGACCGGGTGTCGGCCGAGGCGCTGGACCTCTCGGACCCCGAGGCCGTCGGCGATTTCGCCGACGGGCTGCCCGGCCGTCACCCCGCGCTCTCCGTGGTCATCAACAACGCCGGGGTGCAGAACCTCAGCGACTTCCTGACCGCCGACCCCCGCGACACCCGGACGGTGCTGCGCCGGGAGCTGGCCGTCAATCTGGACGCCGTCATCACGCTCTCCACGGGCCTGCTCCCCCATCTCCGGGACCGGCCATCGGCCGCGATCGTCAACATCAGCAGCGGGCTGGCCATCGTTCCCAAACCCTCGGCGCCCGTGTACTGCGCCGCCAAGTCGGCGGTCCGGACCTTCACCCGGGCGCTGCGCTACCAGTGCGAGGACTCCGCGCCCCAGATCCGGGTGATCGACGCGATCCTCCCGCTCGTCGACACCGACATGACCGCCGGCCGGGGCCGGGGCAAGATCAGTGCGGCCGAGACGGCGCGGGCGGTCCTGGAGGGCGTCCGCCGCGAGCGGACGGAGATCTATGTCGGCAAGGCGCGCTTTCTGCCCGCCCTGATGCGGATCTCCCCCTCGCTCGGCCACCGCGCGCTGCGGCATGGCTGACGCCCCGGCCCCGGCCCCCACCCCGGCTCCCGCTCCCGCGCCCGCCGCCGCTCCTCGCGGCCCGGCCGCTCGTACCGTACGCACCCTGATACGGCTCGACCGCGCCGCGCACCGGCGATGGTTCCTGCCGGCGCTCGCCGTCTTCCCGCTCGGGGACTACGCGCTGCCGTTCCTCCCCAACCAGATGCTGCTCATGGGGGTCCCCGCGCTCCACCCCCGGCGCTGGCGGGCGATCGCCCTGACCTTCGTCATCGCGTCCGCCGCGGGCGCGTTCCTGACGGCGACCGCCGTCCAGAGCGCCGGGCCCCGGCTGCTGGACGCCCTCGGGCTGCCCGCTCCCGGCCTCGGCGGGCTGAGCGAGGCCGGCGGGACGGTCACCCGGTACGGCGTCTGGGCCCTGGTCCTTCTCGCGCTCCTGCCGTGGACGCCCCGGGCGACCGTTCTGGTGTGCGCGCTGGCGGGCGTGCCGCCCTGGACCATCGCACTCGCCGTACTGGCGGGCCGTCCGCTGCCCGTCGCGCTTCTCGCCGCCGCCGGGGCGAGAGCGCCTCATCTGCTGCGGCGCTTCCGCCGGGTCGACCGGGTGCTGACGGAGGTCGAGGCCCGCCGTGCGACCCCGGCCGGGCGGCCCGTCAAGGGGTCCGACGCACCGCCCCCACCTGCGGAATGTCCACCTGCTGACACTCCGGTCCCGAAATCCGGGCAGCGAAACCCTTGCGGTGACGATTAGGCGAGCCTTACGATTCACATTCACACCCTCGGGGCTCGGCCGTCACACCGGCCTGCCCGCGGCGAGCGCTTCACCGACGCAGCCTGGCCGTCCGCTGCCGGTATGTATTTCGCTGACAGGATCCATGTGAACCACTCCCCCTTCGGGCTCTACAGCCCTGCCCTCGACCACAGTGACTGCGGAGTCGGCTTCATCACCCGTCTCGACGGGACGCCGAGCCACGACGTCATCCTCAAGGGCGACGAAGCTCTCCGCACCATCCCGCACCGCGGCGGCAAGTCCGCCGAGGGCGTCGGCGACGGCGCGGGCGTGAGCGTCGATCTGTCGGTGGAGTTCTTCGACGCCATCACCGGCGAGAAGCTGCGCGCCGGGCACTTCGGTGTCGCGAACTGCTTCGTGCCGGGCGACGACGGCCGCCGCGACGGCGCGGTGGACCTCGTCGGCCGGAGCATCGCCGAGCAGGGGTTCGAGGTTCTGCTGGTCCGCGACGTCCCGGTGGATCACAGCGTCGCCTGTCCCGAGGCGGAGCGCTACCAGCTTCCCATCGTGCAGTGGGTCTTCCGCGCGCCCGAGAGCTGGGAGCGGGGTGACGTCGACGCGGCCGCCAACCGCGCGCTGCTCGCCGTCGAGGCCGCCGCCTACGCCGAGGACGCGTACGCCGGGCTGTACCCGCTCTCCCTGAGCGCGCGGACCCAGGTGCTCAAGGGACGGCTCAACTCCGGCGAGGTCATCGGCTACTTCCGCGACCTCGGCGACCCGGCGCACTCCGTCCGGTCGCTCTACTTCCACACCCGGTTCTCCACGAACACCGAGCCGCACCCGACCATGGCGCAGCCGTTCCGCCTCATGGCGCACAACGGCGAGCTGAACACCGACCGCAAGAACCGTCTCTCCGACGAGGCCCTCGCCCGCGCCCGCACCCGCAGCATCGTGCGTCCGCCGGGGCAGTCGGACTCCAGCCGGCTCGACCAGACCCTCCAGAGCCGGGTGTTCGACGACGGTCTGGACATCGTCGAGGCCGTCGTGTCGCTCATGCCGCCCGCGTGGGAGAACGACCGCACCCTGCCCGACTCCGTGCGGGACATGCTGGAGTACTTCTCGCTGTACGAGGAGAAGAACGACGGCCCGGCGGCCGTGATCTTCAGCGACGGGGACGTCATCGGCGCGCGGCTCGACCGGCTCGGTCTGCGCCCGCTGCGCACCGTCGAGACCGCCGAGTACCTCATGGTGGCGTCGGAGGCCGGCCAGGTCGCCTTCCCCGACGACGAGGTCGTGCACCGGGGCCGCATCGAGGCAGGCGGCATGCTCGTCGTCGACCACCGCACCGGCGACCGGATGCGCACCCGCGAGGTGCTCGACGCCCTCGCCGCGCGCCGCCCGTACTCCGAGCTGCTCACCGCGGCCCGGGTGAACCTGGACGACCTGCCCGCGCCGGACTACCAGCGCGGCACGACGACGCTCGGGTACGACGGCGATCTGACGCCGGCCGGCCGGTACGTGGCGTACTCGCTGAACCAGGAGAGCTTCCGGTTCATGCTCGACCCGATGCTCGCCAACGGCTCCGAGCGGATCTCCGCGATGGGCTACGGCAATGCCATCAACGCGCTCAGCGACACCGAGGGCGGCATGGCGAAGTACTTCTCGCAGCGCTTCGCCCAGGTGACGAACCCGCCGCTCGACAGCATCCGTGAGGCCGACGGCATGAGCATGCGGGTCGCTCTCGGCCCGAAGCCCGACGGCACCGGGAGCACCGGAATCGCCGGAAGCCGGCAGCTCGTGCTCTCCTCACCCGTGCTCGGACACCTCGACATGGTCCGGCTGCGCGACCAGCGGATCGTGCCGCTGAAGCGGTTCGCCATGCTCTACACCCCGGTGACCGGCGACGAGAGCGCGAACGCCGACGCGCTCCGCTCCGCGCTCGAACTGCTCTGCGACGACGTCGAGCGGTTCGCCGCGGAGGGCGGTGGCATCGCGCTCCTCAGCGACCGGGCGGTCTCCTCGGCGCGCGCGCCGCTGCCGGTGATCCTCGCCGTCGCGGCGGTGAACCAGCGCCTCATCGAGACCGGGCTGCGCCTGCGCGCCTCGATCGTGGCGGAGAGCGGCCAGCTGGCCTCCTCGCACCATGTGGCGACCGCGCTCGGTTTCGGCGCGTCGGCGGTCTACAGCCTCAGCGCGCGGCTGCGCGCCGAGGAGAAGCACCCGAGCGCCCCCGCGCCCGCGGGCGAGATCACCGAGACCGACCGGGCGCTGGCGAGGTTCCGCAAGGCGGCCGAGAAGTCGCTCGCCAAGACCATGGGCCGCGTCGGGCTGTGCACCGCCGAGAGCTACATCGGCGGCGAGTTCTTCGAGCCGAACTACCTCGACACCCGCGACGACGTGTTCGCGCGGATCTTCCCGCACATGGACGCCCCGGTCGGCGGTGTCGGCTTCGCCCGGATCGCTCAGACCACGACGGAGTGGCACGAGCGGGCCCGTACGGTGGAGACCGAGCAGCAGATCCCGCTGCTCGGCCTCTTCAAGGAGCGGTCGGACGGCGCCGGGCACTCGTTCGGCGTCACGGCCGTGCGCGGCTTCGGCGGTATGACCGAGGAGCGGCCGGAGTTCGGCCGGCCGGACGACTCGGAGGCGCTCCGCCTCCTCACGCTCGGCCAGCTCGACGACGCGTTCGGCATCACCGACGCCGCGTACCGCAACACCGGGTACGACGCGCTCAGCGACGCCGAGATCGACGCGTTCCACATCACCCCCGGATACCGCGCCTTCCTGCGGACCACGCGCGAGGAGCGCCTCCGCCGCCCGGCCGCGCTCCGCGATGTGCTGGCGCTGCCCGCCGATGTCGCGGGGCTGCGCACCCCGGAGGACTTCGCCCGCGAACTCGGCCGCTTCTGCCCCGAGGGCAACGCGAGCATCACGGTCCGCGGTGTGGTCACGACCGCCTCCGGGACGGACGGCGACACGGGCGCGGTGACGGCCCGGCTGAGCCTGCTCTCCCCCGGCCCCGACGGCGCGGAGCGGCACGCCGCGCTCGCCGAGGGGCTCGCGCTCGCCCACCCGGGCCAGGTCGAGACGGCGGGGGCGGACGCCGACGGTGTCGTCGTCACCGCCTCCGGCGACGCGGCCCGGCTGCTCGCGCTGCTGACGGGCGCGCCCGAGAGCGTGCCGCTCGACGAGGTGCAGCCCGCGCACGAGATCACCCGCGCGCTCGCCTCCGGCGCGATGAGCCACGGCGCGCTCGTGGCGACCGCCCACGAGGCCGTCGCGCACGGGACGAACATGGTCGGCGGCATGTCGAACAGCGGTGAGGGCGGCGAGCACCACTCCCGGTACGGCACCATCCGCGGCTCCCGGATCAAGCAGTTCGCGTCCGGCCGGTTCGGGATCTGGGCGGGCTATCTCGCCGACCCGATGCTGGAGGAGCTGGAGATCAAGATCGGCCAGGGCGCGAAGCCCGGCGAGGGCGGCCAGCTGCCCGCGCCGAAGGTCACCGTCGACATCGCGGCGGCGCGCGGCGGCACCCCGGGCATCGAGCTGATCTCCCCGCCGCCGCACCACGACACGTACTCGATCGAGGACCTCGCGCAGCTCATCCACGACTGCAAGGCCGCGCGGGTGCGGGTCATCGTGAAGCTCGTGTCCTCCGAGGGCATCGGCACCATCGCGGTCGGCGTCGCCAAGGCGGGCGCGGACGTGATCAATGTCGCCGGGAACACCGGCGGCACCGGCGCGGCCGCCGTCACCAGCCTCAAGTACGCCGGGCGGTCGGCGGAGATCGGCGTCGCCGAGGTGCACCAGGCGCTCGTCGCCAACGGGCTCCGGCAGAAGGTCACCCTGCGCTGCTCCGGCGCGCACCAGACCGGCGGCGACGTCGTCACCTCGGCGCTGCTCGGGGGCGACAGCTTCGAGTTCGGCACGACCGCGCTCATGATGCTCGGCTGCGTCATGGCGAAGAACTGCAATGTGAAGTGCCCCGCCGGGCTCACCACGAACGCCGAGGCCTTCGAGGGCGACCCGCGCGCGCTGGCGCAGTACCTGCTCAATATCGCGCACGACGTCCGGCAGATCCTCGGCCGTCTCGGGCTGCGTTCCCTGCGCGACGCCCGGGGGCGCACCGATCTGCTCCAGCTTCTCGACCACCCGGCGAGCGTGGGACGCCTCGACGTCCGCAGGCTGCTCACCCGTGTGCCGGAGAAGATCGTCGAGAACCCGGAGTACCTGGAGAAGGACTTCACCACCGACGACGCCCTCATCGAGCGCGTCCGCGCCGCGCTCGTCGACCGGCGGGAGCCCGCCGCGCTCATCGAGGGCATCCGCCTCGGCAACAGCGACAAGTCGGTCGGCGGACAGCTCGGCATCGATGTCGAGCGGCTCCTCAACCACGAGCTGAGCGCCGCCGACCTCGCGGGCGCGCCCGCGATCACGGCCGACGACCGGGGCCGCCGCCGTCTCGCCGACGGCGCCGTCCGTATCCGCACCAGCGGTTCGGCCGGTCAGTCGTACGGTGTGTTCTGCAACGACGGCATCACGCTGGAGCACACCGGCACCGCGAACGACGGTGTCGGCAAGAGCCAGAGCGGCGGGCGGATCATCGTCCGCGCCCCGGGCGGCGGCAGCGCCGAACGCGGCGGCAATGTGCTCATCGGGAACTTCGCGCTGTTCGGCGCGACCGGCGGCCGGACGTTCGTCGAGGGGGAGGCGGGCGACCGGTTCGCCGTGCGGAACTCCGGCTCGACCGCGGTCGTGGAGGGCCTCGGCGACTTCGGCTGCGAGTACATGACCGGCGGCACCGTGCTCAACCTGGGCGGCTTCGGCAAGGGCCTCGGCAACGGCATGAGCGGCGGGTTCCTGTACCAGTACGACCCGACGGGCGAGGTGCGCGACCGGGTCAGCGCCGACTCACTCCTGGTGTTCCCGGTGACCGACACCGAGCACGGGGCCTTCCACGAGGAGGCCGTCCGGCTGCTCCTGGAGTGGCACCTGGCCGCCACCGGCTCGCGGCTCGCGGCCCGGCTGCTGGAGAACTGGGCGAGTGAGCGGGAGCATGTGTACTGCGGGATGCCCCGCTCGCTGCTGCTGTACCAGGACGCCTCCGAGATCCTCGCCGCGGCGACCCGCTCCGAGCTGCTCGACGAGCTGGCGACCTCGACCGCGACGGACAAGCTCCGCGCCTTCAAGGTCGACTACCGCGACCGCCGCACCGTGCTCGGCGGCCGTGCCCCGGCACTCGGCGACCAGGGCGGCGACGGCATGTTCTCGCTGCTCTCCTCGTACACGGTGCTCGGCGTCGCGCAGGACCTCGCCCTCAAGCGGGTGCCCGGGGCGACGGGCCTGGACGACCCCCGGGTCGCCGACGCGGTCCGCAATCTGGTGCTCACCGAGGACTTCCTCGTCAAGCAGCGCGTCGTGAAGTATCTGCGCGGAGCGCTGGAGCGGTTCGACGACGACGAACTGGCGACGCTCATCGCGATCAAGCGTCTCGACGACTACAAGCACGCGCTGAGGCAGCGGAACAACCTGAGTGTGGACGCTCCCGGCACCTACGGCTGGATCGTCCACCAGAACACGAAGAACGCGGGCCGCGTCCGAGCCGCCCGATTCGACGAACTGCTCGCGACCGCGGCCTTCGAGGACATCGCGCGCCGCGCCCCGCAGGCCCCGACCGAGGCGGTGACCGCGTGACTCTCATGCCCCCTACCGGATCCCTCATCCTGGCCGACGCGCCGTTCTCCGCCGAACAGGAGTCCTGGCTGGCCGGGTTCATCGCGGGCGTCGCGGCCGCCGGACGCCGGGAGACCGCCGCGGCGGACACGCCCTCGGCCACGGTCGACGTGCTGTTCGGCACCCAGACCGGCAACGCGGAGTTCCTCGCCGGCGAACTCGTCGCCGGGGCCCGCGCCCGCGGCCTCGGCGGTGCCGCCACCGCGCTCGACGACGTCACCCCCGAGCGGCTCGCCGCCATGTCCCATCTGATCGTCGTCGTCTCGACCTACGGCGAGGGCGAGATGCCCGACAACGCCGGGCTGTTCTGGGAGGCGCTCCAGGCCGAGAGCGCGCCCCGGCTGGAGGGTCTGCGCTACGCGGTCCTCGGGCTCGGCGACCGGGGGTACGACGACTTCTGCCAGGCCGCGAAGTTGCTGGACACCCGGCTGGAGCAGCTCGGGGCGACCCGGCTGCACGACCGCGTCGACTGCGACGTCGAGTTCGAGGAGCCCGCCGCGGCGTGGACGGCCTCGGTCCTGGACCGTCTCGCCGACGAGACCGGCGCGACCGCCACGGCCGGTGCGACGACGACGACGGCGGCGAGCACCGCGCCCCCGGCCGGCCGGACCCGGTCCCCCTGGAACCGGCGCAGCCCGTACCGCTCCCGGCTCGCGGTGAACAGACTGCTGTCCTCGCCGGACAGCGCGAAGGAGATCCGCCACTACGAGTTCGACCTCGGCGACAGCGGCATCACCTACACGGCCGGTGACGCGCTCGCCGTCGTACCCGTCAATGACGACGCGCTCGTCGTCGACTTCCTCAAGCAGTTCGGCGCGAGCGGCGACGAGGACGTCGAAGGGGGGCGGCTCGCCGAGGTGCTGAGCACCGGGCGCGAGATCCGCATCCCGTCGAAGGAGCTGGTCGCCGACCTGGTCGAGCGCGCCCCTTCGAGCGAACTCGCCTCGGTCGTCGCGCACGGCGACCGGTCCGACCTCGACTCCTGGCTCTGGGACCGGGATGTGCTCGACCTGATCCGTGACGCCGGGTCCGCCGCGCCGGGCCTGGACGAGCTGCTGCCGTTCCTCCGTCCGCTCCAGGCACGGCAGTACTCGATCTCGTCGAGCCCGCTCGCGCACCCGGACCGCATCCATCTCACCGTCGCGTCCGTGCGGTACGCCAACGCGCACCGCCGGTACGAGGGCGTCGCGTCGACCTATCTCGCGGACCGGATCGGCGAGGGCGCCTCCGACGGCACGGCGGGCGTCTACCTCCAGCCGAACGCCTCCTTCGGCGTCCCGGCGGACGACGACGCCCCGATGATCATGATCGGTCCCGGCACCGGCATCGCCCCCTTCCGGGGCTTCCTCCACGAGCGCGCCGCGCGGGGGGCCGCCGGGCGCAACTGGCTGTTCTTCGGCGACCAGCACCGCCGTACCGACTTCGTGTACGAGGACGAGCTGACCCAGCTGGGTGAGCAGGGCGTCCTCACCCGGCTCGACCTCGCGTTCTCGCGCGACCAGGCCGAGAAGGTCTATGTGCAGACGCGGATGCGCGAGCAGTCGCGGGAGCTGTACGGATGGCTGGAGGACGGCGCTCATGTGTACGTCTGCGGTGACGCCTCCCGGATGGCGAAGGACGTCGAGGCGGCCCTGCTGGGCGTCATCGCCGAGCAGCGCGGGCACGGGGAGGACGACGCCTCGCAGTACCTCGCGGATCTGCGCCGGGCGAAGCGCTATGTGCGGGATGTGTACTGACGCATGGCGGATCACCGGGCCGGGCCGCCGCACGCCGACGGCCGCCTGTGCGTGTTCGGGGAGCACTGCGGCAGACGGAGCGGCACCGGGCGTCCGATCGACGCGCGGATGCCGGAGCTCGGTCGCTGTCTGACGCTCTTCCAGTACGTCCAGGCGGTCACCGGCGGTCCCGTCGCGCGGATCGACCAGGCCGGCAGCTACGCGGTGCCGAGTCTGCGCGGGGAGGCGTTCTCCGTCCTGCCGGGGTCGATCACGCTGCGCGTCGACGGTGACGCGGTCGCTTCGGCCTCGGTCGTACGGGACGAGCGCACCGGCTCGGTCGCCGTCCAGCTGTTCGACGCCGCGGGCCGGATCGCCCACCAGGGGCTGCTGCTCTCCGAGGGCGACCGGCTGCTGGCCGGTCTCACCGGCCCGGCCGCGGGCGGTGCGGTGACCGCCGCGCCGCCCCCCACGGCCCCCGTCCGGCCGCCCGCCTGGGAGGACGGCGACCAGCTCGCGCAGCTCGACGCGATCCTCGTCGACGGGGGTGTCGCCCGGCGCGAGGCCTTCGACCGGTATCCCGGCGAGCACCGGAAGATCGACGCCGCCGTCCTGCCCTCGGTTCTGGAGCACGTCCGCTCCGCCGGGCTGCCGATCGGCGTCGCGGTGTTCGGCCCGGCGGCCATGCAGGCGTGCGCCGGGCGGGTGCACATCACCGACCAGACCGTCGGCGGCCAGGTGTTCGCGGCCGTCGCGGACAGCTCGGTGGTGATCGGGCTCCCCGCCGTCCGCGCGTGCCACCTCGTCCGCTCCACGGCCGCGCACGGCCCGACCTCGGCGATCGAGCTCGACGACGAGGACGGGCGGTGCGTCGCGGTCATCACCCAGTTCGGGATCGTCGGGGAGCGGGTCCACACGGACTGGGAGCGCCTCGCGGCGTCGCTGCCCGACGCCTGAGAGTCCCCTCCTCAGCTCCCCGTCTTCCGCCGGTCCGTGTTCCGGCGGTCCGTGTTCCGGCGGTACTGCCGCTGTCTGCACGCGCGCGAGCAGTAGGTGCGGCGGCGGCCCCGCGCGGGCTGGGCGAGCGGGCCAGGCACTGAGCGCATCGCCGACCGCGGATGACGCGGCCGCGGCCTAGTGTGCTGCCATGCGCGACGACACCCCCGAAGAGACGCACCGTACCCGGCTGAGCCGGACCTTCGACGAGGACGCGGAGCTGTACGACCGGGCCAGGCCCGGATATCCGCCGGAGCTGTTCGAGGACCTCAGCGGCATGGCCGTCATCGGTCCCGGCCGCCGTGTCCTTGAGGTGGGGGCGGGCACCGGGAAGGCGACCCTGCCGCTCGCCGAGCGGGGCTGCCGGGTCACCGCCGTCGAGCTGGGGGCGAACATGGCCGCCGTCGCCCGGCGCAACCTGGCCGGTTTCCCGGCGGTGGAGATCGTGACCGCTGATTTCGAGAGCTGGCCGCTGCCCGGGGAGCCTTTCGACGCGGTTCTCTTCGCCACGGCGTTCCACTGGATCGATCCGGCGGTGCGCACGGCGAAAGCCGCTGACGCGCTGCGGCCCGGGGGCGCCCTCGCCGTGGTGGCCACGCAGCATGTGGCGGGTGGCAGCGAAGAGTTCTTCATCGAGGTCCAGGAGTGCTACGAACGCTTCGACCCGGCCACCCCTCCGGGGCTGCGCCCGCCCGCCGCCGGGGACGTCGACACCTCCGACCACGCGGACGAGGTCGCGCGCACCGGCCGGTTCGGCCCTGTCGCCCTCCGGCGTCACGAGTGGGAGCTGACGTACACCACCGCCCAGTATCTGGAGGTACTGCGGACCTATTCCGGCCATCGGGCGCTGCCGCCGAAGGCGCGCGAAGGGCTCCTCGAATGCATCGCCACGCTGATCGACGGGCGGTACGGAGGCCGGGTCGCCAAGCGGTACCTCACGGAACTGCGCGTGTCGCGAACGGTCCCCGGCCCCGGCCCCCGGTAGACGTTTTCGGCCGACGGCCGCCACGGCGGTTCGCCGGAGCCGAGCGGCGGCCCCGGGATAGCGTTCCTCGTGACAGGTCCGCGCTCCGGGAGGCACACCATGCCGTCTGACCCTGATTTCCGGGTGCGCCGGGTCTACGACCCTCCCGAGCCGGCCGACGGCCGGCGGGTCCTGGTGGACCGGCTGTGGCCGCGCGGGGTGTCCAAGGAGCGGGCCGCGGTGGACGAGTGGCTCAAGGATGTGACGCCCTCGGGTGATCTGCGCACCGCCTACCACTCCGGACGGCTCGACTTCGCCGCCTTCCGGGCCCGCTACGAGGAGGAATTGGCCGAGCCCGACCGGGTGGCGGCGGTCGGCCGTCTGATCGACCTGGCCCGCGCCTCCACCGTCACCCTGGTCACCGCCGTCAAGGACCCGGAGCACAGCCACGTACCCGTCCTCGTCGATCATCTCCGTCGCCGTCTCCGTCTCCGGCGACACCGGCACGAGTGATCGTCGAGGTCGGCTCACAGGCGCACGGGGAGCGCTCTCAGATGCCAGTTGACAGGGTTGGCGCCGCGTTGCAGATCCTGTGGATCGGTGGCGAGCCGGAGGTCCGGCACCCGGTCGAACAGAGCGGTCAGGGCGGCGGCGGTCTCCTCCTGGGCGAGGTGCGCGCCCAGACAGCGGTGGGCGCCGTGCCCGAATCCGAGGTGGGGTTCCCTGCCGCGACGGGTGCGGCCGAGGTCGAGACGGTCGGGGTCGGTGAAGGCGGCCGGGTCGCGGTTGGCCGCGGACACGATCGGCAGGACCGCTTCCCCCGCCTGTACGGGGGTGCTGCCCACGGTGGTGTCGCAGACGGCGTAGCGCGGGAGGGCGCGCACGACGGGGCCGCAGTAGCGCATGAGTTCATCGACGGCGTACGGCATGAGGGTGGGGTCCTCGCGCAGCAGAGCGAGCTGGTCGGGGTGGGCGAGGAGTGCCTCGGTGCTGTTGGCGATGAGATTGACGGTGGTGATGTGCCCGGCGACGACCAGGTTGGTGATGAGCGCGACAAGCTCGTCGGTGCTCAGTCGATCGCGGTGGCGGGGCGACAGCAGTTCTGAGATGAGGTCGCCGCCGGGGTGGGCCGCGTGGTGCTCGATGAGCGTGTGGGCGTCGTCGATCATGCCTGCGAGCGCCTCTCCCAGCTCCTCACCGCACACGCCCGCGCTCAGTGTGGCGCTCCGTGCCCGCCAGCGGTCCCGGTCCGCTTCGGGGACGGCGATCAGTTCGCAGATGACGGTGATCGGCAGCGGCCGGGCGAAGTGTTCGACCAGGTCGACGACGCCGTCCTCGGCGTGGTCCGGCAGCCGGTCCAGCAGTTGGGCGGCGATGGCGTCGATCCTGGGGCGCAGCGCCGCCACTCGGCGCGGGGAGAACGCGGCGGTGACCAGGCCGCGCAGCCGGCGGTGGTCGGCTCCGTCCGCGTCGAAGATTCCTGCGCGCAGATATTTCTCGTGCCCCGCGTACATGCCGCGCGCCTGCCAGGTCTGCTCGGTGCGATGCGCCACCGACGCGCCGGGGACGGTCGCCGCGTCAATGGTGAAGCGGGAATCGCTCATGATCGTACGAATGTCGTCGTGCCGTGTGGCCACCCACATGAGGTCGACGCCCCGTACCCGTCCCCGCACCATCCGCTCACGTTCACGAACCGGTGCGTACGCGGTGAACGGATCACGGACCAGCTCCTGGTCGGCCAGGTCCAGCGGTTCGCCGCCCGCTTCGGTGGTGTCCTGGTCCCGTTCAGTCATCTTGGGGCTCCAACCGGGTGATTGTTCCGTGACGGCATCATCACGCGAACACCGCACCCCGCAAGCCCTCAGGATGCCGATTCCCCCGAACGAAGGTATCGCCGCAGGTACAGCACCCTCAGGAGCACCACCAGCGCCACATCCGCCGACGCGGGACCGGCCGGTTCGGGGCGATGCGCACGGTGGCGGTGGCGGTGGCGGTGGAAATCGATTCCGCCGTGTGCTGTGCCCTGTTCGATTCCGGGCCCTCACCGGAACGGAGTAATATCACCGTGCACCGCTGCCGCCCCGGGCCCTTCTCCGGCCTCCGGGGCCGCTCCCCCGCTCGAAGGAGACAGGCCGATGTCAGAGGAACTGCTGATCCGCAAAATCGCCTACGGCTTCGACCAGTTCGACGTGGACGGCAGCGGGGATCTGACCGAAGCCGATCATGTCCTCATGGGACAGCGGTCCGCCCGGTCGCTCGGTCACCTCTCCGGGTCGGAGGAGGAGCAGCGCATCGTGGACGCGTACGTGTCCATCTGGCGGAACCTGCATGTGCCCCATCTGCCGCCCGGCGCGGAGGCGATGAGCCGCGAGCAGTTCATCGAGTCCACCCGTTCCCTGGCCGACGACCCCGCAGCGGCGCGCGCCACCGTGGGGGCCCTGGCGGAGGTCTTCCTGACCGTCGCCGACACCGACCGGGACGGGGCACTCGACCCCGACGAGTACTTCTCCTTCCTGAGCGGCCACTTCCCCCGACAGTCCAGAGAGCATGTGGACGCCGCCTTCCGCCGACTGGACCGTGACGGGGACGGCAGGCTGTCGGCGGAGGAATTCACCTCGGCGGTCGTCGAGTTCTGGACCAGCAGGGATCCGGAGGCACCGGGCAACTGCTGGCTGGGCTTGGACTTCACCGAACAACCAGAGTGATGGTTCACCCCTCACCGGCCTCGCCGGACCGGTCACGGAAGCCGTCGAGGGCGAGCCGAGCCGAGCCGTCCGATCACTCGGGCCCCGGACCGGCCGCGGCATCGCGCAGTAGCTCCCGCACTCCGCGAACAGGTCGGTAACCGAACGCGTTCGCCGCGGCGGTCGAGTCGTACACCCGGTCCAGACGATCGGGCACAGGCCACCCCTGGTCGCGGAATGCCCGGACGACGTCCGGAACCCGTTCGGCGAGCACCGCGCCCGCATCACGGAAAAGGGCAAGGCAGTCCTCGCGGTGAAACGGGTGCGGCCCTGAGATGTTGAACCTGCCGGTAACGGTGGGATGTGCCACGGCCAGGACCCCCGCCGCCGCTACGTCGGCGACGTCGACCGCCCTGTGGAGCAGATGGCGGGCTCGCACCGGCGGCGGCTCCGGAAAACATCGCGATATGCGCAGCGTGATCGAAGAAACGGCGCAGCCGGCGACCAGCTCCTCCGCGGCCAGTTTGGTCTCGTCGTAGATGTCCCTGGGAAGCGGCGTGAGCCGCTCGTCCACCCAGACAGCACGATCGGTGGGCTCCAGGGCGTGCCCGTACACACTCGTACTGCTGATGTAGAGAACCCGCCGGGCGCCGAGGCGGTCGGCGTCGTCGAGCAGGCCCACGGTCGCGCCTACGTTCACGGACCGGAACTCTCCATCCGCCAGACGGCCGACATGCGGGGCGTGCAGCGCGGCAGCATGGACCAGGACATCGGCCGACTCCAATGCGGCCAGTCTCACCGGCCGGTTTCGCAGATCTCCGACCACGCTCGTCCAGCGCCCGGGAATCCGGTCCACACCGCGAACCACCCAGCCGGCCGCGTCCAGCGCCTCGGCCAGGGCCGCTCCGACCTGGCCCGAACTTCCGGTGACCGTAACCAGCCCGGCGGGGGCTCTTCTTGTCGCTGAGTGCACGCGTCCGACTGTACGGCGTGGCACCGCGGTGGGCGGCAGGATCGGCCGACCGCCCGATCACGCGGGTCGGCCGAGGGCCGGGTAGTCGGTGTAGCCGTGGGCTCCCCCGCCGTAGAAGCCCGTCGGGCGGGCCGGGTTGAGGGGGGCGCCGATGCGGCAGCGGGTGACGAGGTCGGGGTTGGCGAGGAAGTCGCGGCCGAAGGAGACGAGGTCCGCGCCGTGTTCGAGGGAGTGGGCGGCGGCCTGTGGTTTGTCGCGGTGGGCCGGGAGGGGGGTGATCATGAGGGCTGTGGGCCAGAGTTCTCGTACCGCCGTGTCCAGTGGTGTGCCCGTCTCGCCGTGGTGCAGATAGGCGATGCGGAGGGGCGCGAGTGTGCGGAGGAGGGCGGTGTAGGTGGTGTGGGGGTCGGTCTCGGTGAGGTCGCCGAAGGGGTTGGACGGGGAGATGCGCACTCCGACCCGGTGGGGGCCGATGGTGTCCGCGACGGCCTTGGTGATGGCGGTGGTGAGGCGGATACGGCCCTCGGTGTCGCCGCCCCAGCGGTCGGTGCGGAGGTTGGTGTTCTCCGCGAGGAATTGGTGGAGCAGATAGCCGTTGGCAGCGTGGATCTCGACTCCGTCGAGGCCCGCGGCCACCGCTCGGCAGGCGGAGTGGACGAAGGCGTCGATCAGTTCCTGGATCGCGGTGTCGGTGAGGGCCGTCGGGGTGACGGCGGGCATCCGGCCGGCGGAGGTGTGGACGAGGGTGTCGGCGGCCACCGCCGAGGGGGCCGCCGGGGGCGTCCCCTCGGGCAGGAAGTCGGGGTGGGCCAGCCGGCCCGCGTGCATGAGCTGGAGGAAGAGATGTCCGCCGGCCGCGTGCACCCCGTCGGCGACCCGTGCCCAGCCGTCCTGGTGGGCGTCGGTGAACAGGCCCGGCGCGCCGGGGCCGATGGCTCCGGCGGCGACCGGGTGGGTGCCCTCGGCCACGATCAGTCCGGCCGAGGCGCGCTGGGCGTAGTAGTTCGCCATGAGCGGGCCGGGGGTGCCGTCGGCGTCCGCGCGGGCGCGGCTCATCGGCGCCATGACCATGCGGTTGGGCAGGGCGAGGTCACCGAGCCGGGTGGGCCGGAAGAGGGCGGCGGGCGCGTTCACTGCGGATCCTTTCGCGAGGAGGGTGCCGGGGTCAGTGGTTCCAGGTCTTGGCGAGCAGTTCGTACGAGCGCAGCCGGGCGTCGAAGTCCCAGGCCTCGCTGACGATCATCAGCTCGTCGGCGTGCGTCCGGTCGACGAGGCCCTCCAGGCCCCGGCGGACGGTCTCCGGGGTGCCGGTGAAGGACTCGGCGAGCATGGCGTTCACCATCCGGGCCTCCTGCGGGGCCCAGACGGCGTCGATGTCGTCGACCGGCGGCAGGAACTCCATGCCGCCCCGGAAGTGGGTGAGGAACTTCTGCCGCATGGTGCTGAAGATCCGTACGGCTTCCTCGTCGGTGTCGGCGACGACCGCGTTGGCCGCGACGACGGCGTACGGCTTCGCCAGCGTCGCCGACGGGCGGAACGCGTTGCGGTACAGCTCCAGCGCGGTGCCGAGCTGGTCGGGCGAGAAGTGGGAGGCGAAGACGAACGGCAGCCCCTCGCGGGCGGCGAGGGCCGCGCCGAAGGTGCTGGAGCCGAGGATGTAGACGGGCAGGTCGACGCCCTCGCCGGGGATCGCGCGGACCTTGCGCTCGGCGCTGCCGGGCGCGAGGTAGCCGCGGAGTTCGGCGACCTGCTCGGGGAAGTCGGCGCCGCTCTGGTGCTCGCGCCGCAGGGCGCGGGTGGTCCAGGGGTCGGTGCCGGGGGCGCGGCCGAGGCCGAGGTCGATCCGGCCCGGGTGGTAGGTGGCGAGGGTGCCGAACTGCTCGGCGACCACGTACGGGGCGTGGTTGGGGAGCATGACGCCGCCCGCTCCGACTCTGATCCGCTCGGTGGCGGCGGCGACCCGGCCGATGATGATCGAGGTCGCGGAGCTGGCCATCGCCGGGGTGTTGTGGTGCTCGGAGATCCAGAAGCGGCGGTAGCCGTACGCCTCGGTGGCGCAGGCCAGCGCGACGGTGTTCTCCAGCGCCTCGGCGGCGGGCCGGCCCGTGCGGATCGGGGAGAGGTCGAGGACGGAGAGCGGGATGTCGGAGTAGCGGGTCATGACGGTTCGGTTCTTTCGTGGTGGGGTCGGGGGCCGGTTCCGGTGATGGAACCGGGCCGGGTCGCGATCGGCGCGGCGGGCGCGTCAGGACAGCTCCAGGACGGCCTTTCCGGCGAGCCGGCTCATCCGTACGGCGTCGAGTGTCTCGGCGGCGTCGTTCCAGTCGCCGCGCCACACGGTGTGCGTGCGCAGCCTCCCGGCGGCGACCTCGGCGGCGAGCCAGGTCAGGTCCGTGTCGATGCCGCCGCCGGTCATCTCGAAGAAGGTGACGATCGAGCGGTTCTGGCGCGCGGGGTCGGCGAGCAGACCGCCCGGTCCGAAGGTGGTGGCGCCGCCGGAGGCGGCACCGGTCAGCACGAGCGTGCCTCCCTCGCCGAGCGCGTCGAAGTACGCGGCGAGGTCGGGGCCGCCGACCTGGTCGAGCACTCCGTCGACGGGTGCGGTGATCCCGTCGGGGCCGGTGACGACCTCGTGCGCGCCGAGGGCGCGCAGCTCGTCGGCCGTCTCCGGCTTCCGGGCGACGGCGATCACATACGCGCCGCCCCGGGCGGCGAGCTGGACGGCGAACCGGCCGACCGCGCCCGAGGCCCCGTTGACCAGGACCCGACGGCCCAGGATCGGGCCCAGTCTGCGCAGGGCGCGCAGCGCGGTCCCGCCGGAGACGGGCAGGGTGCTCATCTCTCCGAGGTCGGCGCCCCGGGGGACGGTGCCGATCAGCGCGGTGTCGACGGCGCGCAGCTCCGCCCAGCCCTCGCTGAGGCCGAGGGTGGTCACGGGGGTGCCGGCCGCCGGGCCCGAGCCGTCGGCGGCGGCCCGCTCGACGACACCGGCGGCGTCCCAGCCGATCACCGCGCCGTCGGGCGCGCCCGGAAGGATGTAGCGGAACTCGGCCGGGTTGGGCGAGATCGCCGTGACGCGGACGAGCGCCTGGTGGGGCGCGGGGACGGGGTCGGGTGCTTCGGCGAGGCGCAGCCGTCCCGGGGCGGAGCGGTCGGCGATCAGGGCACGCATGGGATTCCTCCGGTCGGTCTCTGGGGCGGGCGGGCCGCCGTCCAGAAAATGTCACTCAGTGGCACTTGCTTATAGTAGGCAAACGCTGCTCGGTGGCTTAGGTATTCCAGGGGCGATTCCGCCTACACTCGCCGGTATGACGACAGGGACGGCGACGAGACCGGGACCGGCACCGGGGCCGGGGCCGGGGCCGGGGCTGGAGGGGAAAGAGCTGCCGCTGCGCGAGCGCAAGCGGCTGCGTACCCGGCGGGCCCTGGTCGAGGCCGCGCTCACCCGGTACGCCAGGGACGGCTTCGAGCGGACGACACTCGACGACCTCACCGACGATGTCGAGATCTCGAAGCGGACCTTCTTCCGCTACTTCGCCTCCAAGGAGGATGTGGCGCTCGCGCCGGAGAAGGAGTTCTGGGCCGCCTTCCTCGATGTGCTCCGGGCGGCCGAACTGTCCGGGCCGGTCCTCGGTGTGCTGCACCGGGCGCTGATCGCCTCTCTGGAGCGGATGGGAGAGGAGTGGGAGCGGCGGTTCGCGGAGAGCCGGCGGCTCGTGGAGCGGATCCCGGCGCTCTCGGCGCACAGCCTCCAGCACTGCGCCGAGACCTCCGGCGCCGTCCTGGCGCTGCTCTCCGGGCGCCTGGGGGCCCGGGGGCCACTGATCGCGGACGACGGCGGTCCGGACGGGCCGGGGATGGACGAGCTGCGGTTGCGGATCGCGCTGGAGATCACCGTGGCCGCCTTCCGGTGCGCGCTGCACGCCTGGTCCACCGGGCCCGCGAACGCGGGCCGGCCGGAGCTGATCGCCCTGACCGACCGCGCGTTCGCCGCCGTACCGGGAAGCCTGGACCTGACGGCCGGGCCCACCGCGAACGGCGTTCCCGCCGGGAACGGCTGAAGGGCCGGTCCGCGAGCGGTACGGTTCACGGACGCCCGGCCGGGACAGTGAGAGTGTTCCGGCCGGGCGCCCGTTCGCCGTCGGGTCCGCTCGGGCCCGCTTGGGTCTGCTCGGACCCCCTCAGATCCGCTCGCACCCCCTCCGGTCTGCGGCTTCGGGTGCGGCGGGGGCAACACGTCGAAGGACGAGTGCGCCCCACCCAGCGCCCGGGACTCCGGCAGCCAGGACGAGATGATCAGGCTGGTCCGGTCCATCAGCTGCTCGGCGCCGAGCCGCCCGGGCAGGAAGCGGCCGAAGGGCTCGACCTTCTCCAGGCGCTCCAGGCCCTTGGAGATGGCGACGGACTGGTCGGCGTCGCCGGTCTTCTCGGCGACGGTCAGGATGCCGATCTGCTTCTCCTCGGGCTGGAACATCAGCCAGATGCTGGACTGGCCCTGCTTCTCGGCCTCGTCACGGATGGCCGGCCACACCTCGGCCAGCAGCCGCTCGACGCCCTCAGCGCTCTCGGCGGGGTAGGAGTACCGCTCGAACCGGTTGATGTGGTGCGAGGTGGCCATCGGCTTGAAGTCGTGCGCGCCGGTGACCTTCCAGTAGTGCTTGTCCACACCGGGGAAGCGCGACCAGAACTTCACGCCGGGCTCCGGGAAGAGCTCCTCGTTGGTGAAGTGGTTGTAGTCGAGGACGTTCTCCCAGGTGTCGAAGAGGTAGCGACCGCCGATGTACTTGACGCCGGTGGCCGGGTCGAAGCGCAGCGGGGTGTACTTGTGGCGCATGCCCGGGCGGATGTCCATGTTGGGGCGCTCACGCTCCAGCATGTCGACGAGGTCCTGGGTGGAGTAGCGGTCATCCAGGGGGAAGTCGGAGGTGAAGGCCGCCTCCGCCTTGATCGGGCCGGTCTCGTAGCCGCGGACGTCCATGGTTGTTTCCTCTCTCACTGCGTGCTGCCACTCCCCGGATCGGGCGATCCCGCTCGGGGCGGGCCCCGCCGTGACACCGGCGGGGCGGGGAGGTCTGATCGGGCGCGCCCCCGTCCTGGGGCCGCGCCGAGACCGGTGGCACTCGGCTCCGAAGCGCCTCGTGCCACACGATCCGGACAACCGGACCGCTCGGTCATGTTCTGAACCGTAGCACAACATGACCGCGCGGTCCGATTAGGTAGGATGGGACCCATGATGAGAGCTGACGCCGTGCGCAACCGCCGCCTGCTGATGGACGCCGCCGCGGCGGAGTTCGCCGAGAACGGCATGGATGTGTCGATCACCCGTATCGCCACCCGGGCCGGAATCGGCAAGGGGACGGTCTTCCGGCACTTCGACACCAAGGAACAACTGCTCGCCGAGATCTTCAGCGACCGCCTGGAGGAACTGGTCACGGCCGGTCTCCGGCTCGCCGAGTCCGACGACCCGGCCGGCGCGCTCTTCGAGTTCATGACCATCGGCACCGAGATCCAGGCCCGCGACCGCTCCTTCTGCCAGGCCGCCGCCGCCCTCTCCCGCAGCGAATCAGCCGTCCACACCTCCCGCGAACGCCTCGCGGACGTGGCCGAGACCCTCGTCGCCAACGCGCAGCGGGCCGGGGCGATCCGTGACGACATCACGGGCCTCGACATCGTGCTCCTGCTGAGCGCCGCCTCCCAGGCCGTCCTCAGCATCAGCGAGGACGCCCCCGGCCTCTGGCGGCGCTATCTGGCCATGGTCTTCGACGGTCTGCGCACCCGAAGCGCCCACCCGCTCCCCGTCCCCGCCCCCACCCGGGCGCAGTTCACGGGGTGAACGGACACAGGGTCCGGCCGGCGTGGAACGATGCGCGAGATCAATGCGTGTGAGACGCATGGGACTTGTGTGATGGAAGGGGATTTCATGACGAAGGACGGCAAGGACGGCAGGGACGGCAAGGACGGCGACGGCATACGGAGCGGGTTCGGGAGTCTGCCGGTCGCGGGGGCCGTGCTCACGGGCATCGTCGCCGCCTACATGGCCCTGGTCGCGTTCGGGAACATCACCGACTTCGGGACGAACCGCGAGTTCGTCCGCCATGTCCTGGCCATGGACACCACCTTCCGGGACGAGGACGTGATGTGGCGGGCGATCGAGTCGCACGCCGTGGCCGACGTGGCGTACGTGGGCATCATCGCCTGGGAGACACTGACCGCCGCCGTCCTGCTGGGCGCGGTGTGGCTGTGGGTACGCGGACTGCGGCGCGGGAACCGGGGGGATGTCGGCCCGGCGCGCCGGACCACCACCCTGGGGCTGCTCATGGTGCTGCTGCTCTTCGGACTCGGCTTCATCGTGATCGGCGGCGAGTGGTTCCAGATGTGGCAGTCGTCCGACTGGAACGGGCTGGAGCCCGCGGGACGCAATGTGATGCTGGCGGCGTTCGCCCTCGTACTGATCCATCTGCCCGGCGCGCGCGGGAACGGGGAGGGCGCCGACCGGACGCCGTAGAAGAGCCTCCGTGGGGGCTCGGTCTCAGGCGGGAAACCGGGGTGCCCGGTGGGATTCGTCCCGCGTAAAGGGAAGGGCGGGGACGGTGAGCCGCGACGAGTCCCGCGGCGGTCGGCTCATAGAGTCGGGCCTGTTCCGGAGGAGGACTTCTGATGCGCGGGGTGACCTACTCGATGGGCGTCTCCCTCGACGGCTACATCGTCGGGCCGGACGGCCGCTTCGACTGGACGGAGCCCGACGAGGAGCTCTTTCGCTTCGTCACCGACGAGATCCGGGAGGTCGGCGTCCATCTGCTGGGACGGCGGCTGTACGAGACGATGCTGTACTGGGAGACTGCGGACCAGGATCCGTCGCTCGGCGGCTCCCTGCGTGAGTGGGCGGCGATCTGGAAGCCGCTCCCCAAGGTGGTGTTCTCCACCACGCTGTCGACGGTGCGGGGCAGCGCCCGCCTGGCCTCCGGTGGTCTGCCGGAGGAGATCGAGCGGTTGCGGGCCGAGCCGGGGGAGGGTGACATCGCGATCGGCGGTGCGACGCTCGCCGCCGAGGCGGCCGCGCTGGGGCTGATCGACGAGTACCGGGCCAGGGTCCACCCGGTGCTGGTCGGCGGCGGTGTTCCGTTCTTTCCCCGGCGGGAGCGCCGGGTGGATCTCGAACTCGTCGGGACCCGTGCCTTCGGTTCGGGAGTCGTCTGCCTCCGCCACCGCGTGGTGCGCCGGGCCTCGCTCTAGAAGTCGCCGGTGCCCGTACGGCGGGAAGGTTCCCTCATACGCGCCGCGCCGCACCACACCGCGCCGCACCTCCAACCCCCCTCCCTGGATTTGACTTTCACATTGATGTGAGGGTTTACCGTTCGTGCGAACGGCCGTCGCCGAGTGACGGCCGTGAAGTGACGCACGGAAGGAAGGAGGCACGGCAGTGCCCAGCGAAAGCGCGCCGCCGCGCGCGGGACGACGGGAGTGGTGGGGGTTGGCCGTACTGGCCCTGCCCACCTCCATGCTGGCGATGGACATGACCGTCCTGCATCTCGCCGCGCCCGCCATCAGCGAGGATCTCTCCCCCAGCGGCAGCGAGCTGCTGTGGATCCTGGACATCTACGGCTTCCTGATCTCGGGATTCCTGATCTCCATGGGCACCCTCGGCGACCGGATCGGACGCCGTCGGCTGCTGATGGCCGGAGCCACCGCCTTCACCGCGGCCTCGGTGTTCGCGGCGTATGCGCAGAGTGCCGAGACGCTCATCCTGGCCCGGGCGCTGCTGGGGGTCGCCGGGGCGACGGTGATGCCCTCCGCACTGGCCCTGATCTCCACCATGTTCGCGGTCCCCGCCCAGCGCGCCTTCGCCATCGCCGTCTGGATGACCGCCTTCATCACCGGCGAGGCGGTCGGCCCCCTGGTGGGCGGCGTGCTGCTGGAGTTCTTCTGGTGGGGGTCGGTGTTCCTCATCGCCGTCCCGGTGATGGTGCTGCTCCTGGTCACCGCGCCCAAGCTGCTGCCGGAGCACCGCGAGGCCCGGCCGGCGGGGCGTTTCGACTTCGTCAGCGCCGCGCTGTCGCTGCTGGCGGTGCTCTCGCTGGTCTACGCGGTCAAGCTGCTCTCCGAGTCGGGCGCGGGTGCGGGGCCACTGGGCTTCGCTCTCGTCGGCCTGGCCGCGGGCGCGGCCTTCGTCCGGCGGCAGAAGCGGCTGGACGAGCCGCTGGTGGATCTCGGTCTGTTCCGCGTCCCGGCCTTCAGTGCCGCGCTGAGCACTCAGACGCTCTCGGTCTGCGGTCTCGCGGGCACCCAGCTCCTGCTGATGCAGTATCTCCAGTCCGTCCACGAACTCTCCCCGCTCCGGGCGGGCCTGTGGACGCTGCCCGCCGTCGGCATCGGCATCGTCGGCACCCTGCTCGCCCCGCGCACGGTCACCCGGGTCCGCCCGGCCACCGCGGTCAGCGTCTGTCTGGTGCTGGCCGCCGTCGGCGCGGCGCTGATCGTGCCCGCGGGCCCGGAGTCCGGACTGGCCTGGGCGATCGGCGGATTCACCCTGCTGTACGCCGGTGTCACCCCGATTCTCGCCCTGACCGCCGACCTCATCGTGGGCTCCGCCCCGCCGGAGCGCGCGGGCGCGGCGTCGGCCGTCTCGGAGAGCGGCGCGGAGCTGGGCCTCTCCCTGGGCATGGCGCTGCTCGGCAGCCTCGGCCTCGCCGTCTACCGGCGGCAGCTCTCCGACAACGCGCCCGCCGGTGTGGACGACGCCGCGCTGAGCGACGCCCAGCAGACCGTCGGCAGTGCCGTCAGCGCCGCCGAGGACCTGCCGGAACCGGCCTCGTCGGGTCTCGTCGACGCGGCCCGCGACGCCTTCACCGACGGCCTCGCCACCGCGGCGGGCGTCTCCGCCGCGCTGCTGCTCGCCACCGCGGCGCTGGCCGCGGTGATGCTGCGCGGCGTTTCGACCGTGGGCCACGGGGAGGAGGAGACAGAGCAGCCCCCGGCCCCGGAGCGGGAGTCAGAACCGGCGGCGGCGCACGGCGATTGACGCGCCCCGGACGGCCCCTCAGCCCCGGGCTACGGCCCCGGACGGCCTCGGGCTACGGCCCCGGGCTCAGGGGGTGAAGCTGCCCAGGTCTCCGCGCAGCCGCTGGGCGCGCAGCACCAGTTCGAGTTCGAAGCGGCGGTCGGGGTCGTCGATCTCGTCCCCCCACAGCTCCCGGATCTGGCGGAGCCGGTAGCGGACGGTCTGGGGGTGGACCCCGAGGCGTGCCGCGACCTCGGGGGCGCCGCCCCGGGTCTCCAGCCAGGCGAGGAGGGTCTCGGCGAGGCGGCGGGCGGGGGTGCGGCCGCAGTGGGCGAGGGGGGCGAGGGTGCGGCGGGCGAGGTCGTCGATCAGCTCCTCGGGCTGGAGGAGCACCAGGGCCTCGGTGTGCTCGGTGCAGTGGAGCACCTCCCCCGCCGGAAGCAGCCCGCGTTCCATGAGGCGTACGGCGGCCTCGGCCCAGCGCAGCGACTTCGCGGCGTCGACCAGCGGCACCGGCGGTCCGATCGCGCCGGCCCAGCCGGTCATGGCGCGCCGCAGCAGTTCGGGGCGGCCCGCCGCGTACGGGTCGGGGACGATCACGCGGGGCTGTTCGGCCTCCATGTCGAGGAGGACGCCCTGGCCGACGGCGGGGGCGACGGCCTGGCGGGCGGGGCGCAGCAGCACTCCGGCGGAGACCTTGGCGGGCAGCGGCCAGCCGATCCGGGCGGCGCGTTCCGCGAGGGCGGCGGCGATCTCGTGCGGGCCCGCGGCGGGGCGGGTGCTGTGGTCGGCGAGGAGGAGTTCCATGAGCTCGCGCTGGAGGCGGAGGCGTTCACCGGCCTGTCGGGCGGCGGCCTCGGCATAGCCGCGTACCGACTGGTCGACGAGGCCGTCGAGGTACTCGTAACCCGCGTCGACCAGCTCGTACATGGCGGGCGGCGGGATGTCGACGCGTTGGCCGATCTCGGCGAGACGCCGCCAGGTGAGGCGGACGCCGAGGCGGTAGATGGCCTGGAGGGAGTCGAGGCTGCGGCCGCCGATCTCCTCGCCGCGGCCGAAGTCCTGGAAGACTTCGGGGTGGACGCGGGGCCGGTCCTCGGCGGTCTCCAGACGCAGTACGAAGATCTCGATGGCGCGCCGGATGCCGATGAGGGACTTGGGTTCCCCGGAGTCGTCGAGGACGACCGGGACATGGGGGTACTCGCGGCGGATCTCCCGCAGGATCTCCTCGGCCAGCGTGGGGGCCTCGGCCATGACGAGTGCCGCGAACTGGCGTACCTGGGTGCGCGGTACGTCGTGCCAGGCCGAGCGGGTCCCGAGTGGCGGCACGGTGCGGTCCCCCGTGGTGAGGGGGCCCGCGGTGGCGCCCGGGGAGGTGGGGGAAGGCACTGGTCAGCGCTCCCGGGGGGCCGTCTCGTAGGTGACAAGGGGGGTGTTGGGCTGCTCCGGGGCGGCATTGAGCAGGGCGACGGCACCGAGGGCGGCGCCCACGGCGAGGGCCGCGGCGGCCACGACGGTGAGTGCGGCGGTGAGCAGTCTGGGCATGCTGGGGTCCAGCCTCTCCGGTCGAAAGGTCGTCCCCACCCCGGGTGATCCGCACAATCCGCGCCGGTGCTCATGAGTTCCCTGCTCATGGGCGGTCACGGGTCCCTGGTACCGCCTTCCCGTGGTGGCGCGCGCCGGTCTCGGCCGGCAGGGGTCAGTCTCAACAATGCATTGACACCTAGTCAAGAGGGCGCCTACGGTTCCCGGCCCATACCGCGCCTGCGTTTTCTCCCTACGCGCGCACACGCTCCGTCACCTTGTGACCGCGATTCTCCGCCACTGCGCTGACCCGCCCCGAACCCTCCTGGAGTGCCCGGATGCGACGTACCGCCTCACCCGTCCCGCTCGTTCTGCTGGGCGTCGGCACCTTTTTGCTGGTGCTGGCCGCGATGCTCGCCTGGTATGTCGAGCCGCGCGCCCAGCGCACCCCGATCGACACCGACGCGACCACGGTCTTCACTGGTCGGGGTAGCTATTTCGATGCCAAGAAGGTCAAAACCGTCGACGGTACGAAGCTCACCGTCACCCGGAAGGTCCGCGGGGACGTGGCCGACAGCGAGGAGAGCGGCCGGGCCGTCTGGGACGTGTCGACGAGCGTCGACACCGACGACACCCTGCCCGCGTCCGACACCCACGACTCGTTCCAGTGGACGGTGGAACGCTGGGTGACCGACCGGAGGACCAACACCCCCGTGCACTGCTGCGAGGAGAGCCCGCGCTTCGAGGGCGAGGCGTATCTGAAGTTCCCGTTCAATGTGGAGCGGCGGGCGTACCGCTGGTGGGACAGCACGCTGGGCGGCACCGTGGAGCTGGAGTTCGCGGGCGGGACGAAGGTCCAGGGGCACGAGGGATACCGGTTCACCGGCACGGTCGACCCGGTGAGGACCGGGACGCGGCAGGTGCCGGGGGTGCTCGTCGGTCTGCCGGACCGCGGGCAGGTGCTCGCCGAGGAGTGGTACGCGAACCACGGCATCGAGCTGGTCGCGGACCGGAAGACCGGGCGGATCCTGTTCGCGGCGATCGGGCCGAGGAAGACGCTGCGGGCTCCGGGCGCGGTCTCCGGCGGGAACGAGGTGGTGCTGCTGGAGAGCGAGCGCATCGCGTTCACCGAGGAGACGCAGAAGAAGCAGGTCGAGCTGGCGCGGGCCGATAACCGCAAGTTCCGGCTGCTGGGGCTGACGGTGCCCGTGGGGGCGGGCGCGCTGGGGCTGCTGCTGGCCGCGGCGGGCTCGGTGATGGTGTTCCGGGGGCGTTCCGAGGACACCGGCGCGGTCCCGGCTCCGGCCGGAGAACCGGAACCCTTCACTCGGTGATGAGGTACGGCCGGTAACAGGCGCGCGATTTGTCATCCCGGTGAGTAGCCGCGGCGAACCGCTGGGCGAAAACTGTCCATCCCACCCACCCGAACACACCATCCGTGCAAGACCCCGGCACATTCGAGCGGCCCCGGCACCCTCCGGGGCTCGTCCGGAGCCGGATCCCCGGGCCGGAGTCCCGCCGGGACCGCGTGCGGCAGCAGTCGTTCGCCCGCGCGGTCCCGGACCCGGCCCACCCACCCGTACACCTCACCCGTACCTCTTACGCACCCGTACCTCATCCCGTACCCCGCTCGAACTCCGTACCGCCGTGGACCTCCCTGGTACCGCCGCACCGTTCCGCACCCCGAGACGAGTCGGAGCACCAATGCCCCAGCACGTGCCCGCTTCGCTGCGCAAGGCCGGTCCCCGGCCCGCTCAGCCGCTCGCGGCGCCGCCCTCCGAGCCGCGCCGCATTGTGTTCCTCTCCCGCCGCGACCTCGGCAATCCCGCCGCCGGCGGTTCCGAACTCCTGGTGGACCGGCTGGCCGGCGGTCTCACCCGACTCGGCCATCAGGTCACCCTTGTCTGCGGTGGCCCGGCGGCCCCCCGTGACTACCGTGTGGTGTCGGCGGGCGGCGACCTCGGTCACTTCCTGCGGGCCCGGGGGACCCTGGCCCGGCGGGTCGGCGACTGCGATCTGCTGGTCGAGGTGTGCAACGGCATGCCGTATCTGACGCCGCTGTGGCATCGCGGCCCGACGCTGTGCCTGGTCAACCATGTCCACACCGAGCTGTGGAACATGCGCTTCGGCGGCCGTGCCCTCGCGCCCGCCGGGCGGCTCGGCCGCCGGCTGGAGCACTGGTCCCTCAAGGAGGCGCAGCGGCGGAATCTGGTGGTCGCGGTGTCCCCGTCCACGGCCGGGGCGCTGCGCGGGATCGGCGTCGACCAGGACCGAATACGTGTGGTGCACAACGGCGTCGATGAGCCCGGTCCCCGGCCGCCGCGCTCGCCCGAGCCCTTGTTCCTGGCTCTGGGCAGGCTCGTGGAGTACAAGCGGATCGATCTGCTGCTGAGGATGTGGGAGCGGGTCAGACCCGTGACCGGCGGGCGGCTCGTCATCGTCGGGGACGGTCCGGAGCGGGACCGGCTGGCGAGGCTCGCGGGCCCCTCAGTGGAGTTCACGGGCCATGTCACGGAGGCGGAGAAGCACCGGCTGCTCTGCTCGGCCTGGCTGCTGCTGCATCCCTCGGCCGTGGAGGGGTGGGGGCTGGTGGTCACGGAGGCCGCGATCCGGTCGACCCCGACGGTCGGCTTCGACGTTCCGGGGCTGCGGGACTCCGTCGTCGACGGGGTGAGCGGGGTGCTGGCCCGGGGGGAGAGTTCGTTCGCCGCCGCCTGGTGCTCGCTGGCGCTCGGCGAGGAGCACCGCTCGGCGATGGGGCGGGCCGCGCGGGAAATGGCGGCCGGATACACCTGGGACAGTACGGTACGGGCGTTCCACGAGGTCGCCGTGGAGGCCGCCGGGCGCTCCCGGCGGAAATGAGCGCCGATGCCAGCCCCTGATCCAGGAGTACGTACCGCGCCGAAGGGCGGCGCTTCCCCCGGACGCTCGCTCGCCCTGTTCCGGGCCTTCATGCGGGAGCGGGACGACCCCGAGACGTGCTACACGCTGCTGGCGCGGGACTCCGCCGATCAGGTCGAGGCGTACGGCGGACCGGTCGGCGGGCTGACCGTCGTCGACATCGGCGGTGGGCGCGGGTACTTCACCGAGGAGTTCCGCCGTCGCGGTGCGCGCTGTTTCCTCTTCGAGGCGGACGTACGGGAGCTGGGGCCGAGGCCGCCCGGGGGGACGGTCGTCGCGGACGGCTGTCTGCTGCCGCTCGCGGACGGTTCGGCCGATGTCTGCTTCTCCTCCAACGTCCTGGAGCATGTGGCCGATCCGCGGGCCTTCCTCGGCGAGATGATCCGTGCGACCCGCCCCGGCGGGCTGATCTATCTCTCGTTCACCAACTGGCTGTCCCCCTGGGGCGGTCATGAGTGGGCGCCCTGGCACTATCTGGGCGCGGCGCGGGCCCGGGGCCGCTACGAGCGGCGTACCGGACGCCCCGCCAAGCACACCCTCGGCGAGAACCTCTTCGCCGTGCACATCGGTCCCACCCTGCGCCAGGTACGGGCGAGGACCGACGTCACGGTGGTCTCGGCCCGCTCCCGCTACTGGCCGTTCCTGGCCGGGGCGGTGACCCGGGTGCCGGGCCTGCGTGAGTTCGCTACCTGGAATCTCCTTCTCATCCTTCGGCGGTGTCCATGACCAGTACGGCCCCAGCGGCCCAGGCTCCCCCTCCGGCTGCCGTCCGGACCACCGGTGCGGCCCAGGACCCTCCCGACGGGCCCCGGTCGCGCTGGTGGCTGCTGGGGTTCTGGGCCGTGGTGTTCGTGCTCTTCCTGGCGGCGTCGCCGGGGCGCATGACGTTCGACACCAAGCTCGGCGTCGTCGCCGATCCGTGGCGGTTCATGGCCGACCTCGGGCGGCTGTGGCAGGACACCGGCGGGTTCGGCGGGCTCTCGAACCAGTACATCGGGTACGCGTTCCCGATGCTCCCGTTCCACGGACTCGCCGATCTGGCGCAGTCGCCGGTGTGGCTGACGGAGCGGCTGTGGCTCTCGCTGGTGGTGACCACCGCCTTCTGGGGGGCGCTGCGGCTGGCCGAACGCCTCGGCTTCGGCACCCGTCCGACGCGGCTCCTCGGCGCGGTGGCGTACGCGCTGTGGCCGACGTTCACCATCGTCGTCGGGTCCACGTCGGCGGCCGCGCTGCCCGGCGCGCTGCTGCCGTGGGTGCTGCTGCCGCTCACCGACGACCGGTACGGCGCGCGGGTCGCGGCGCTGCGCTCCGCGCTGCTGATCCCGTTCATGGGCGGGGTCAACGCGGTGTCGACCCTCGCCTCGCTGCTGCCGGTGGCGCTGTATCTGCTGTCCCGGCCGAACGGTCCGCGGAAGCGGGGGCTCATCCTGTGGTGGGTGCCGGGGGTCTTCCTGGCGACGCTGTGGTGGGTGATCCCGCTGCTGCTGCTCAGCGTGTACGGCGAGAACTTCCTCCCGTACGTCGAGACGTCACAGGTCACCACGGACACGATGGCGGCGACGGAGGCCCTGCGCGGCGCGGGCAACTGGGTGGCGTATCTGAACTTCGGTGAGGCCTGGCTGCCCGCCGGGTGGAGTGTCGCGACCTCGGTCCTGGTCGTCATCTGTTCGGCGCTGGCCGCGGCGCTGGGGCTCGGCGGGCTCGCCCGGCGGGATCTGCCGGAGCGCCGCTGGCTGACGCTGACGGTGCTGACGGTCGCGCTGCTCACCCTCGCCGGGTACGCGGGGAAGTTCGGCGCGCCGTTCGCCGGGCCCGTACAGGATCTGCTGGACGGGGCGCTGGCCCCGTTCCGGAACGTCTACAAGTTCCAGCCGGGGCTGGCGCTCGCCCTGGTCCTCGGACTCGTCCATCTGACCGCCGTCGCGGAGCGGGAGCGCGGGTCGCGTCCGGGGCACGGGGTGCGGTGGGGGCGGCGGTACGCCGCGCCGATCGCGGCGCTGCTGGTGCTGCCCGGGCTCGCCCTGCCGTATGCCAGCGGGGCGGTCCTGCAACCGGGCTCGTTCACGAAGCTGCCGACGCACTGGAGCGACACGGCGGACTGGCTGGAGAAGCACTCGCCGGACAGCCGGGCCCTGGTGGTCCCGGCGACCGCGCACGGCACCTACACCTGGGGCTCCCCGATCGACCAGCCTCTCGATGTGCTCGCCGACTCCCCCTGGGCCCAGCGCGACTATGTGCCGTTCGGCACTCCGGGGAACCGGCGCGCGATGGACGCCGTGGAGCAGGCCCTGCTCACCGGCGCCGCGATACCGGGGCTGCGGGACTACTTGAGCCGGGCGGGACTGCACTATGTGGTGGTCCGCAACGACCTGGACCCGGACCAGCTCGGCCATGTGCCGACGCCGACCGTGAAGCGGGCGCTGGAGCAGTCCGGCTATGAGCGGGTCAAGGCCCTCGGCCCGGTCATGACCGGTGGACGGATCGCGGACGACACCCCCCTCCAGGTGGAGGCGGTGTATCCGCGGCAGCGGGCGGTGGAGATCTTCGCGCCCGCCGAGGACATCCGGCGGCCCGGCCGGGCCGGAATCTACACCGCCGCCGACACGGCCGTGGTGTCGGGCGGACCGGAGTCGCTGCTGCCGCTCGCCGCCGATCCCTCGCTGCGCGGACGGCCCACCGTGCTGAGCGGGGACGAGCACCCCGGCGTCGAGAAGCCTGCGCTCCAGGTCACCGGTGATGGGCTGCGGCGCGCCGACACCCGGTTCGGCCTGGTGAACACCAACACCTCGTACACCTACACCAAGGACGAGCGCAATCATCCCGGCAGCGTGCAGAACCCCTCGGAGGCGCCGCATCAGATCCTGCCGACGAGGGGCATCGAGCGTCAGACGGTCGCGGAGCTGCGCGGGGCGCGTGAGGTGACGGCGTCCTCCAGCGGCAACTGGCTGTTCCATCTGCCGCAGTACGACCCCGTGAACGCCTTCGACGGGAACCCGGACACGGCGTGGGCCGAGGGCTCGCACACCGGCGCGAAGGGCCAGTGGCTGCGTATCGCGTTCGACGGGAAGAAGCGGCTGCCGTCGTCGCTGAAGGTGACCCCGCTTCCGCGGGACGGGGTGCGGGCCGCCGCGACGCGGGTGCGGGTGGAGACCGAGCAGGGCAGTGAGATCAGCCCGCTGACGGCCGACGGCACGACCCAGGACATCGCCTCGCCCCCTGGTGAGACGGGTTGGGTGAAGGTCACCATCGTGGACGCGGAGGCCGGGCGGCCGGGGCTGATCGGCGCCGGGTTCGCCGAGATCGCGATTCCCGGTGTCACGGTGACACGGATGCTGAGGCTGCCGACGGACGGCGCGGATTCGGACGCGGCGGCCGAGACGGTGTCGCTGCACCGGCCGTCCGACCCGGGCGGGCTCTCCCCGGCCGGTACGGAGTCGGGGCTGCACCGCTCCTTCACCACCGGCTCGGCCGGAGTCAGGGACATCGGGATCAGCGCGGTTCCGGTGCCCGGCGAGGAGCTGGACAAGCTGCTGTACCGGGTCGCTCCCGAGCAGAAGGGGCGGATCGTCGCGACCGCCGACTCCACGGCCCGGCTCGGCGCGGAGCTTTCGGCGCGCAATCTGACCGACGGCGATCTGACGACCGCGTGGATCGCCGGGAACAAGCCGGTGATCCATCTGAGCTGGTCCGGCGAGAAGTCCGTGGACTCGCTGGTGCTGGCCGGCGCGGGCGGACTCTCCGCCCGGCCCACGAAGATCGAGATCAGCTCCCCCGACGGCGCGGCGATCGCGAACGTCGACGACAACGGCTGGGCCCGCTTCGAGGCGATCACCACCGACCGGCTCGACATCACGGTCACCCGGACCGCGCCGGTGACCCTGCACAACCCGATCGCCGACGACGACCTCCAGCTCCCCGTCGGCCTCACCGAGCTGCATGTCCCGGCACTCGCCGACCAGCGCACCGAGCAGCCCTCCGCCGACCGCCCCTTCACCCTGAAGTGCGGCGAGGGACCGGCCCTCGCGGTCGACGGGACCCTGCACGCGACCAGTGCGACGGGCACCGTCGGGGACCTGGTGGAGCGCCGCCCGATCGAGGTGACGCTCTGCCAGAAGGGAGAGAAGGACACACGGCTGGCCCTCGGCGCGGGCATGCACCGGGTCGAGGCCGGGGACGCGGGTCCGCTCGCGATCACCGATGTGACCCTCACCCGGGGCGAACCGGCCGCGCCCGCCGCGAACAGCCGGGAACTCACCGTCGGCGACTGGTCGTCCGACCGCCGTGAGGTGTCGGTCGAGCCCGGTGCCGCCTCGTATCTGACGACGTACGAGAACTTCAACGACGGCTGGAAGGCCACGCTGAACGGCGAGGAACTCTCGCCGCTCCGGCTCGACGGCTGGCAGCAGGCCTTCGAGATCCCGGAGGGCGAGGGCGGGACGGTCGAGCTGTCGTACGAGCCGTCCCGGGTGTACGGGGCGGGGCTGATCGCCGGCGGCGTCGCCCTGCTGGCGCTGATCGGTCTGGTGCTGTACCGCAGGCACGAGGAGAACCCCGAGCGCACGGACGGGACCGGGCCGACGCCGGTGCCGAACGGGCCGGGGACGGTCCTCGGGGTGGTGGCGCCGACCCTGGTGGCCGTGGTGGTCGCGGGCTGGTTCGCGCTGCTGGTCCCGGCGCTCGCGCTGATCGCCCTGCGGCGGCACACGCTGCTGACGCCGATCGCGTTCGCCGCGATGGCGGGGGCGGGGATCGTGGCGGCCACCGGCGCGGGCGAGGCTCCGGCCGCCGGGGCGGGGGCGTTCGGGTACGCGGCCCAGCTCCTGGCGTTCATCGCGCTGTTCGCGGCCCTGGTGACCGTCGGAGGGCTCGGGCGGTTCGGACGGGTGTCGCCCGGGGCCGATTCCGGCCCGGGCACCAGCCCTTCCGGTGCTCCTGAAGACGGCGGTGGCCAGTGACCGCCGTGGAGGGTCCCGCGCGCTCCGCGCCCGGAGCGCGGCCCGTCCTCGTGCCGTTCCCCGTCGTCGACGAGGTCTCGCGGCACTGTCTCCGGGAGGAGGAGCCCGAGACCATCCATCTGGAGATCCGGCTGCCGGGCCGGCCCGACCCGGCCCGGCTGCGGCGGGCGTTCACCGACGCGCTGCGCCGCCATCCGCGCGCGCAGGTCCGCCAGGCCACGGGCCCCTGGTACCGGCGGCGCTACTTCTGGGAGCTGACCGAGGAGCCGGACCCGGGCGTGGACGTGGTGACGGTCGCACCCCCGGGGCCCGGGGCGCTGGAGCGGGCCAGGGAGCGCTGTCTGGCCTCGGCTCCCTCCCTGTCGGCGTCCCCGCCGGTCCGGCTCGACATCGTCGAGGATCCCGAACGTCCCGGCGGCACGGCCCTGTTCCTCACCGTCAACCACACCGCGCTGGACGGCCCCGCGTGTCTGCGGGTCCTCGCGACGGCCGCCGAGCTGTACGGCGGCCGGGGCAGCGCCCCGGCGGCGCCCCCGGTCCGTGCCGCCCCCGGCGGCCGGCCCCCGGCGGCGCCGGGGCCGCCCCCGTGGTCGCCGTCCGCCCGCGTGGCCCGCGGCACCCCGTCCGGCCCCCCGGGCAACGGCATGCTCGTGGCCGACCTGGCCGTACCTCGCCGCCCGCCGGGTGCCGCGTACACCGTGAACGATCAGCTCCTGGTCGCCACCGCGCTGATGATCGCGTGCTGGAACCGGGAGCACGGCGTCCCACCGCGCCCGATACGGATCACCATGCCGGTGGACGACCGGCCTCGCGGCGTCGACATGCCCATCGGGAACGGCACCCGGCTCGTCGAGGTCCCCTTCACCGCGGCCGAGCTGGCCTCCGGTGAACGGGGCGGCGTGGACGGGCTGCTGCACCGCACCGCCGGCCGCACCCGCGCCCTCAAGGCCGTACCCCGCCCGCAGCTCGGGTACGGAGCCGCCCTGCTGACGGCTCCGGTCGCGCCGGTGGCATGGCGGGCCGCCGTCACCCGCGGCCTGCGGCGGGCGGCGGGGCCGTGGACGTCCACGACGCTGCTGAGCAACATCGGACGCGTTCCGTACGCCCTGGACTTCGGCGACGCGGGCCGCGCGGACGCCGTCTGGTTCTCGGCGCCCGCCCGGATGCCCCGGGGGCTCAATGTGATGACGGCGTCCACCGCCGGGCGGCTGCATCTCGCGCTCCGCTGGTCGAAGGAGCTGCTCGCACAGCGGGACGGGGAGAGGCTGCTGGAGCTGTTCGAACGGTACCTGGGCGCGACAGAGGCCGCGGAGAAGGGGTCGGGATGAAGACAACGGCCCAGTCGGAGAGGGGCACGGAGACGGAGACGGAGACGGAGACAGAGGCGGAGACAGAGGCGGAGACGGATGCCGACACCGCGCCGCGCCGGGGGCTCCGGGGGCTTCGGGAGTTCTACGAGAATCCCGCCGTGCCCGTCGCCTCCGGGGACGCCCGCACTCTGCGACAGGCCCGGATGCTCGCCGCCGCGCTCGGCCCCGCCGCCGCGCGACCCGCCGTCGTCCTCGACGTCGGCTGCGGCGACGGCACGGCGGCGGCCACCGCGGCACCGCTGCTCGCCGGGCACCGGGTCATCGGCGTCGACTGGTCGCAGGACGCCCTGCGCCGGGCCCGGACCCGGCTCACCGACGTGGTCCGCGGCGAACTCACCCCCGGCCGACTGCCGTTCAGGTCCGGCGCGGCCGACGCCGTGCTGTTCAGCGAGGTGATCGAGCATCTGGTCGACCCGGACGGCGCCCTGGACGAACTGCGGCGCGTACTGCGCCCCGGCGGCCATCTGATGCTGTCCACCCCCAACCTGGCCGCCTGGTACAACCGGGCCCTGCTGCTCGCCGGTGTCCAGCCCGTCTTCTCCGAGGTCAGCCTGCGCGGCATCCACGGACGTCCCGGAGCCGAGGTCGTCGGGCACCTTCGGCTCTACACCGCCCGCGCGCTGCGGGAGTTCGTGTCCGCGTCCGGCTTCGAGGTGGTCCGGCTCGCGGGCGCGCCCTTCCACGGGGTGCCGCGCCCCCTGCGCCCCCTGGACCGGCTGGCGTGCGCGGCCCCCTCGCTCTCCTCGATCCTGCTGCTGCACGCCCGGAGGGTCTAACCCATGTGGTGGGGGGTGGCCGCCGCGCTGCTGGCGAATGTGCTCTACAGCACGGGATTCGTCCTGGAGAAGAAGGCCCTCGGCACCATGCCCGCCGTATCGGTCGAACAGCCCGCGCGGCTGCTGCGTCTGGTCCTCGGCAGCCCGCTGTGGATCGGCGGCTCCCTGGCGCTGGCCGCCGGATTCGGGGCTCAGCTCATCGTCTACCGGACGCTGCCGATCGCCGCCGCCCAAGGCATCTTCGTCTCCGGCCTGGTACTGCTCCTGCTGCTGTCCGCGCGCCTGCTCGGCGAACGGACCTCGGCACGCGAACGGTTCGCCATCGGGGCGATCCTCGCCGCCCTCGTCATGGTGGTCCTCTCCCTCTCCCCGGCCACCGACACCATCGGCGCCGACGCGCCGACACCTCTGGTCCTGCTGATCTGCCTGCCCGCGCTGGCCGCCGGACCCTGGATCTACACCACCGCCGAGCGCCGGTCGCGGCAACCGCACCGGCGGCCGACGACAGGGGTCGAGTACGCGGTCGCCCTGGGGCTGCTGTACGGGGTGAGCTCCCTGGCGATCAAGGGGCTCTCGGGCCGGCTGACCGGCCCCCTCGACGCTCTGGGCTCCCCGTACCCGTATCTCCTCCTGTTCACCGGCGCGTTCGGGCTGATCATGTCGCAGGCGGCCCTCCAGCGCTGCCGGGTCTCCCTCATCGTGCCGGTGTGCACGACGGTCACCAGCGTCTTCACCGCCGTACTGGGCACCTTCGCGTTCGACGAGGCCCTCCCCGGCGATCCGGTGCGGCTGACCCTGCGGATCGCCGGAACCCTGCTGGCCGTGTCGGTGCTCCTCGCGATGCCGAAGCACGACTCCCCTCCCCCGGAGCCGCCGGAGCCCCGGGAGCCGCCGGAGCCGACCGTCCATGAACCCTGATGACCCGCCGCCGAATCCGTCCCGGGCCGCGAATCCACCCGTTCGCCATGCCGTCGTAACGCCTCCCCGTACCCCGCGCCCTCTACGTTCGCTCGTATGGGGCGTGTCCGACCGGGTTCGCGGCCCGGAGAGAATCGCGGCGACTGGTCGCGGCGCTCGTACACATTCACGGTCTGGTACCTGCGCCTCGTCGCGTTCGCCAACTTCCTCAGTGCCGTGTGGATCTCTTTCGGGAACGAGATCAGACGTCACAACGACGACGAGTTCTTCACGCCCTATCTGCTGACCGCAGGCTTCTTCTCCGGCGTGTTCTCGCTGTTCCTGGCGATCACCATGCGGCGGCGCAAGCGGGCCGCGTGGATCCTCAATCTCGCTCTGAGCGGTCTGGCGCTGTCCCTGACCGCCGTGGCCCTGGGGCTGCCGGTGTACCGGCAGCACGCCCAGAACTGGGTGGCGGTCGTGGTGACCGCGCTCTTCTTCACAGCCCTGCTCGTGGGGCGGCGCGAGTTCTACGCGAAGGGCGACCGTGCCAATCCGAAGCTGGCGGCGGCGGTGGGCGCGGGCGGGCTGGCGGTGGGTTCGCTGCTCGCCGCCGCCATGGTCACGGTGACCAACGCCGCCGCCCACCCCGGGCGCTCCGACTTTCTGGAGCGCTGGCGCTACGGCGTGTTCCGCATGGTGTCGCTCTCCTACGACGATGTCCGCTTCGAGGGCATCGTCACCCCCGGCTGGGCCAAGGTGGTCATCAACCTGATGAGCACGGCGCTGATCCTGCTGGTCCTCTATGCGGCGTTCCGGTCCCGCCGTGCCGCCGACGCGATCACCAAGGACGACGAGGAGCGGCTGCGCGGCCTTCTGGAGCACCACGGGGAGCGGGACTCCCTCGGCTACTTCGCCCTGCGCCGGGACAAGAGCGTCGTCTGGTCGCCGACGGGCAAGTCGGCCGTCACCTACCGTGTGCTCGGCGGGGTCTCGCTCGCGTCGGGCGATCCGATCGGCGACCCGGAGGCATGGCCCGGGGCTATCGACCGCTGGCTGACCCAGGCCCTGGAGCACGGCTGGACCCCGTCCGTGATCGGGGCGAGCGAAGAGGGCGGCACCGTCTATGCCCGGCACGGTCTGAACGCGCTGGAGCTGGGCGACGAGGCGATCATCGACATCGGCGAGTTCACTCTGGAGGGCCGCGCCATACGGGGTGTCCGCCAGGCCCACCACCGGGTCGAGCGCGCCGGATACACCGTCGGCATCAGCCGGCACGAGGACCTGTCGCCGCACGAGACGGCGCGGATGATCGAACTCGCCGACGACTGGCGTGACGGGGCCACCGAGCGTGGCTTCTCCATGGCGCTGGGACGGCTCGGCGACCCTGCGGACGGGCGCTGTGTGCTGCTGGTCTGCCGTGACGCCGGCGGACGGCCGCGTGCTCTGCTGAGCTTCGTCCCCTGGGGCGGCGACGGGCTCTCCCTCGATCTGATGCGGCGTGACCGGGAGGCGGACAACGGCCTGTTCGAGTTCATGGTGCTGGAGCTGATCCGGCACGCCGGCGATCTCGGGATCGTGCAGGTCTCGTTGAACTTCGCGATGTTCCGCGCGGTCTTCGAACGCGGCTCCCGGCTCGGCGCGGGCCCGGTGCTGCGACTGTGGCGCTCGCTGCTCAGCTTCTTCTCCCGCTGGTGGCAGATCGAGTCCCTCTATCGCGCCAACGCCAAGTACCGGCCCATCTGGGAACCCCGCTTCCTGCTGTACGACCAGAGCACCGACCTGCTGCGGATCGGTCTCGCGAGCGCCCGCGCGGAGGGCTTCCTGGAAGTGCCCGGTCCGCCGAAGCGGCCGCATCGCGGACATCCGGGCGCCCGCCGTTGAGCACGGCCGCCTCGTTCGCCCGGCGCGAGTGGGGACCGATGTACTCGACCGTGCGGACCGCCCTGGCCGCCCGGGGGTGGCGGGCGATCCCTCTCACGCTCACCGCGGTCTGTCTCATCGTGCTGTTCCAGTTCGTCCAGGATCAGGACTGGGGCCACGGCTTCGTCGGTGACATCGGTTCCGTCCGGGCCGCGGATCCGCTCTGGCTCGCCCTGCTCCGCACCCCGGCCTCGCTCTTCGTACCGGCGCTCAGCCTGCCGGTGTGGGGTGCGCTGGCCCAGGTGCTGCTGGTGTTCGGCATCGCGGAGATCGCTCTGGGACGATGGCGGACCCTTGTCGTCGCCTATGTCTGCACCCTCGCCGGGACGCTCTACGCACGGTTCGGTGTCGCCGTCGGTCCCGACGGTCCGCTCGGGCTGCCCGCCTCGGACGCGCGGATCGTCGACACCGGGCCGTCGGCGGCGGTCGCGGGGCTCGCGGTCTGCGTCTGTGTGAGTCTGGGGGCGTGGCTCACCGGGGCCCTGGTGATCGTGGCGATGGCCGTCGAGGTAGCCGTCAGGCCCAATCTGGCCGGCCGGGAACATCTCGTGGCGATCGGGGCCGCGCTGCTGATCTGCGCGGTGGCGGCCCTGCGCCGAGATCCGTCCGCCGGTGGCGGGGGCGTTGGCAGGGGCCGATCCGGAGCGCCGCCGACCGGAATCTGAGCCCTTCCAGGACCCGTTCGGAGCAAGTCCCGTCCCGCCGGAGTGGCCGGGCAGTCACCCGGGGAAGGGAGAACGGGATCGGCGGACGCGTCGACCGACCGAGCGTCCTGCCCGCACCGGAGCGAGGTTCCCGCCAGATGCCGACATCGGCCACGCCTGAGGCGTCCCGTCGACCGGATCTCCGGCGGGACATCGGCACGATCGGGCTCATCTGGACCTCCGTGGGGTCCATCATCGGATCGGGCTGGCTGTTCGGCGCGCTGTTCGCCGCGCAGGCGGCCGGGACCGCAGCCCTCGTCTCCTGGGGGATCGGAGCGCTCGCGATCACCGTTCTGGCGTTCGTCCACGCGGAGCTGGGGGCCGCGTACCCGGTCGCGGGAGGCACCGCGCGCTTTCCGCACTACGCCTTCGGCAGCGCGGCCGGGGCCTCCTTCGGCTGGTTCTCCTGGCTCCAGGCCGTCGCCACCGCGCCGATCGAGGTCATGGCGTCGCTGAACTATCTCAGCGTGCACGCCACCTGGGTACAGACCGGGGAGAACCGGCTGACCCCCGCCGGGTACGGGCTGGCCGTCGCCTTCATGGCCTTCTTCGTCATCGTCAACTTCTTCGGCATCCGCTGGCTCGCCCACACCAACAGCGTGGCCACCTGGTGGAAGATCACCATCCCCCTGCTGACCATCGCCGTCCTGGCGGGCACCACCTTCCACGGAGGCAATTTCGGCCACCAGGGCTTCGCCCCGTTCGGCGTCGAGGGAGTGCTCTCCGCCATCAGCACCAGCGGAATCATCTTCGCGCTCCTCGGATTCGAACAGGCCGACCAGCTGGCGGGAGAGAGCCGCGACCCGGCACGGGACATCCCGAGGGCGGTGATCGGCTCGATCCTCATCGGCGCGCTCATCTATCTGGCACTCCAGACGGTCTTCATCGGAGCCCTGCCCCAGAGCGCCTTCGCCCACGGCTGGGCCGATCTGACCTTCGCCGACAAGACGGGGCCGTTCGCCGGAATCGCCCTGTCCGCCGGACTCGGCTGGCTCGCCGCGCTGATCTACGTCGACGCGGTGGTCTCGCCGACCGGCACCGGTCTGATCTACACCACCGCCGCCTCCCGGGTGTCGTACGGCCTCTCCCGCAACGGCTATGTGCCCGCGGTCTTCGAACGGACGACGGCACGCGGGGTGCCCTGGTTCAGTCTGCTCTTCACCTTCCTCGTCGGGCTCATCGTCTTTCTGCCCTTCCCCACCTGGCAGAAGCTGGTCGGCTTCGTCACCTCCGCGAGCGTGCTGATGTACGCGGGGGCGCCGCTCGCCCTCGGGTGTCTGCGTCGGCAGGACCCCGACCGGTACCGCCCGTACCGTCTTCCCGGCGGGCTGTTCTGGGCTCCTGTGGCCTTCATCGTGTCCAACCTGATCATTTACTGGGCCGGCTGGGACACCCTGTGGCGGCTCGGCCTGGCGATCGTCCTCGGCTATCTGCTGCTGGGCGGCTCGGCGCTGCTCGGACTCAACCCGAGAGCCCCGCACCTGGACTGGCGGTCCGCCCAGTGGCTGCCGGTGTATCTGGTGGGCCTGGGGCTGATCTCCTGGCAGGGCGGTTACTGCAGCGGGGGCCCGGCCTCGTCGGTGTCCTGCGGCGCGACCGGCGCCCTGCCCCTGTGGTGGGACATGGCGGTCATCGCCGGGTTCAGTCTGCTGATCTACTTCTGGGCACTCCGCGTCCGGCTCCCGGACGCGGAGACCCAGGAGTACATCGGCTCGGTCGACGTACCGCCCCGCCCCCGGCCTTGACCGGGGACGCCCCGGGCATCCCCGTACGGGTGTGCCCCGGGCGGTCGTCGGCCCGGCCCCCGGCTCTCCGCCGGGCTCCGGCCTACAGTCCGTCTCATGCCCTTGGGGATGGTGTGCGCACTCGCCTCGGCCTGCTGTTTCGGCACGGCCTCCGTGCTCCAGGCCATCGCCGCGCGTGCCGTCGAGGCCGGCTCCGGCTCCGGCGTCGACCCCGTGCTGCTGCTGCGCGCTCTGCGCCAGTGGCGCTACGCCGCCGGGCTCGCCCTCGACGGCCTCGGGTTCCTCCTCCAGATCGTCGCCCTGCGGTCGATTCCCCTCTACGCGGTGAGCGCCTCCCTCGCCGCCAGTCTCGCGGTCACCGCCGTGGTCGCCACCCGGCTCCTCGACGCCCGGCTGACCGCCGCCGAACGGGCCGCGGTGGCCACGGTCTGCGCGGGGCTGGCCATGATCGCGCTCTCCTCCGGACCGGAGGGAAACCGCGCCGGACCGGCCGCCCTGCGCTGGTCCCTGCTCTGCGCCGTCCTCCTCGTCCTCCTCGCCGGCGCGCTCGCCGGGCGGCTTCCGGGCCGGCCGCGCGCCCTGCTGCTGGGACTCGGCGCGGGCGCGGGCTTCGGCGTGGTCGAGGTCGCGGTCCGGCTGATCGACTCCCTCACGGTTCCCCGGGTGTTCGGCGACCCCGCCCTCTACGCCCTGGTGCTCGGGGGAGCAGCGGGCTTCCTCCTGCTCACCTCGGCGTTCCAGCGCGGCTCGGTGACCGTGGCGACAGCGGGCATGGTCCTGGCCGAAACAACCGGGCCCGCCGTGGTGGGCATCGTCTGGCTGGGCGACCGTCCCCGCGACGGTCTCCAGTGGCTGGCGCTCGTGGGATTCATGGCGGCGGTGGCGGGAGCACTCGCCCTGACGCGCTTCGGCGACGCGCCGACCGAGGGGACGTGACGGCCCGGCTCTCCGTCATCCGGCGGCGTCGCGGTGGCGTCCTCCGTGCGCGGGCCCGGGTTCACTCTCCGGCAGCGCGCCGCGCGAGGCTCTCGCGAAGCCCGGTCAGCCGGCTGATCTCGGCGTCGAGAGCGGCGAGCCTCCGGCTGACGACCTCGGATGCGGGACCGCCGGGTCCGTCGGAGCCACAGCGCGGGGGCGGGTACTCGGTGAGCAGATGGAGTCGGTCGGCGCGGGCGCGCAGATCCTCGACGGTGAGCCCGAGGGCCAGCAGGTCGCGGATCGCACGGACTCGTGCGACATCGCCGGGCGTGTACGTCCGCTGCCCCGAGCTCGTGCGGACGGGCGGGGGCAGCAACCCGCGCTGCTCGTAGAACCTCAGTGCCCTGGCCGTGGTCCCGGCCGCCGCCGCCGCTTCACCGATCCGCACGGTCCCCCACTCCCCTTCCCCACGTCCGCACGCCCACGGCCGCCGCGCCGCCACCGGGCTACAACTCCACGACGACGGCTCCAAAGTGCCGGCCCTCGATCAGTTCCCGCAACGCCCTCGGGGCGCGAGTAATGCCCGCGATCCGCGTATGAGGAAAACTGATCTCACCGGAGCGCAGCCACTCGTTGAAGCGGCCCGCCCACTCCCTCTCCACATCGGGGTGGTCCGCACCGCTGTATCCGCGCAGCGAGATCCCCTTGACCACGATGCGGAAGGCATCGATCTCCACCGGCGCGCTGCCACCGGCCCGCTCCGCCGACAACTGCCCCGACAGAGCCCCCACCAGAGCGAATCGCGCGCCCTGGCGTGCCGCGCCGAGCGCCGCGCGGAGCTGCTCCCCCGCGACGGTGTCCACCAGTACGTCGATGCCCTCGGGCGCAGCCTCGGCGAGCTGGTCCGCCAGGGACCCCTCCCCCCGCAGCACGACCGCGTCGTAGCCCAGCTCGGACATCAGCCGCTCGGCCTTCCACGGCGAGCCGGTGCTGCCGATCACCCTCCTGGCACCCAGCAGCCGGGCGATCTGCCCCGCCAGGGAGCCCACCGCTCCCGCCGCTCCCGTAACGAAGACCACATCGCCCATACGGACGTCGGCAAGGCGGGTCAGCGTGCCATAGGCCGCCGCCCCCTGGGCGAGGTACGACACCGGATCAGGCCACGCGCCCGCCAAGGGGGTGCACTCGGCGGCCTCCACCAGCGCGTACTCCCGCCAGCCGCGCATATGCGCCACGATCTCGCCCGTGCGCAGGGCGGATCCGGCCGGGGCCGCGACGACTTCGCCGACGGCGGGGCCGAAGAGGGTGTCACCGCTGCGCAGCGGAGGCAGCGGCACTCCCTCGACCTCCCCGCCGATCAGGGTCCGCAGGCCGGGGAAGACCAGGAAGTACCGGTTCCTGACGAGGACTTGCCCTGCTCCGGCCTCGGGCAACGGCGTTTCGGCGACGACGAAATGCTCCTGTGTGGGCAATCCCTCGGGGACGGCTGCCAGCCGGACTTCACGGGTCGTACGGGGCAGGGCTGCGCTCATACGGGGCTCCTGGGCGGGTTTCGGCCGCGGCCCGGCACGAGTCCGCCGCGGGATACGGCGACGTTAACCCTTGACCCGCGCGTCAGGGTCAAGCCGATCCCTGGCGGCCCGGTCAGTCGAAGAGGGCGAAGACTCCGTTCACCCAGATCGCGAGGAACGCGAGGGACCCCACCAGGCAGCCGACGCCCGCCAGCACACCGCCGACCGTCCACGGCTCGGAGGTCGTCTCCTCGTACTCCTCCGGGTCGTCCTGGTAGGAGGCGGGGTCGTCCCAGTCGACGGGGCGCCCCAGCTCCTCGGCACAGGCGGTCCGCACCGCGACCAGTCGCCCCTCCGCGAAGGAGGTGCCGGCCACAGCTTCGGGGCCGCGCCAGGCGAGGGCCTTCATCCGCTGCCTTCGAGACCCGTATCGGGCCTCGAAGGCGGCGGTCTCGTCGGCGTCGTGGTCCTCTTCGAGGTACATCCAGCGTCCGGCCTCGGCGGCATCGCCGTAGAGCCGGTACACCTCGGCCAGACGCCGACGGAGCGCCAGGTCGTGCGGGAAGGACGAGACGAGACCGCGCAAACGCTGGCGCGCGACGGGAACTCGTCCGGCGGCCAGGTCCGCGTCGACTCGGGCAAGGGTCTCTCTCAGAGGCATGAACACATGATCGAGTACCGCACTGATCCACGTCGACCCGGTTTATCGCTCAGCGCTCGTTACTCGTTCGCTCGCGAGGGCATCGGCCGGACCTGCTGGGTCACGGTGTGTCCTCCGCGTACATCATGTGCTCCCAGTCGGTGACGGCGGCGCAAAAACGCGCCCACTCGTCCGACTTGCAGGCGAGATGGAGAGCGGCGATCTCCTCGGTCAGCCCGCCTCTGACCACGGCGTCCTCACCGAAGGCCGTCAGGGCCTCGCCGAGGTTCATCGGCAGTGCGGGAAACCGGAACCCGGGTTCCTCGGCGGTGGCCTGCGGCGGTCCGGGGTCGATCCGGTTCTCCAGGCCGTCGGAGATGACGGCGAGCAGGACGGCGTGGGAGAGATAGGGGTTGACCATGGCATCGGGGAGTTTGAACTCCAGCCGTCCATTGGCGGAGAGGCGTACGGTGCAGGTCTTGTCGTCCATGCCCCAGTCGATTCGCTCGGGAGCGAACAGGCCCGCGTCCCAGTAGCGCTTGTAGGAGTTGACGGTGGATCCCATGACGGCCATGGCGCCCGCGGCATGCCTCAGAATGCCGCCGAGGACATGCCGTCCGGTCCCGGAGAGATGCAGTTCGCGGCGGCCGGGCTCGGCCAGCACGTTCTCTGCGCCACGCCACAGGCTGAGGTTGTGATGGCAGCCGTTGCCCATCACCCCGATGGTGGGCTTGGGCATGAAACTGGCGGTGACGCCCAGTTCACGGGCGACCTGCCGACAGATCTGCCGGAAGGTGATGAGCCGGTCGGCGGTCAGCTCGGCCCGGTCGTACATCCAGTTCAGTTCGAGCTGACCGGGGTCCTCGTAGTCGCCCTCGATCATGTCGAGTCCGAGCGCCCTGGCGTAGGTGATCACTTTCTGGTAGACGGGCCGGTTGCGCTCCAGCATCTCGACCCGGTACGCCGGGCTGGCATCGGGGCGGTGGGACGCCTCCAGGCCCTGCCCGGTCCACGTCGTCTCGGGCTCGCAGCCCGAGCGGAGAACGAGTCCGGTGTGTTCGGTGAACTCCCGGTGCCGCCGGATGAGGTTGCCGCGCACATCGGCGGCGAACGGCTCACCACCGTACTCGGGGCGATGCGCGGGCTCATAAAGACGGCAGAAGAACCGGCCGACACTGGTGTCCCAGGGCAGTACCGCGAAGGTGTCGAGGTCGGGCAGGGCCGTGAACTCGGCCGCCTGGGCGCCACCGCCGAGGAGGGTGCCGCTCCGGTCGGTCTGGAAGTCGGCGACGACGGCACGGTGCATCTGAACGCCACGCTCCAGATTGCGGAGCAGATGTACGGCGGGTACCACCTTGCCGACGGCCCGGCCGCCGAGCGTCACGGACTGATAGTAGATGTACTCGACACCGGCCTCGGCGATCCGTTTACGCACGGCGTCCACCGCGTCATGGTCGGTGTTCCGCTCACGATGGCCGTCGAGCGCGGTGGTGTTCGGGCTTCGGGTGGTCATGCGGACACCTCGGAGGAGTCGTACGGCAAGGGCGTGGGCGGCGGGAAGGCGGCGGAGCCCGCTCAGGACGCGGGGGTGAAGGTGAGAGGAAGCCGTACGGAACCGGTGTTGCCCGAGTCGGGGAGCCATTCGGCGCCCTCGGCGACCCGGGGGTCGCGCAGACGCCGGGCGAGCACCGGCAGGGCCTCGGCCATGTCACCTCGGGCGACGAAGTGACCAAGGCAGTGATGGACCCCGCCGCCGAAACCGAAGTGGGGTTCGCGCTCGGCGGTGATGTCGAAGGAGTACGGACCATGGACGCGGGGGTCGGTACCGGCGGACTCGTTCCACAGATGGACGGTGGTCCCGGCGGGGATGTCCAGACCCTGGAAAGTGAAGTCCTCAAGCGCCTCCCGGGTGACCCACCGAATGGTCGGATTGACACGCATCACCTCCTCCACCGCTCGCGCGCCCAGTTCGGGCCGCTCGGCGAGCAGCCTCCACTGGGCCGGGTGCCGGATGAAGGACTCCAGGGCCAGACCGAGCTGATTGCGGGTGGTGTCGAAGCCCCCGAACATCAGCAGGACCAGTCCGTCACGCAGTTCGTCGCCGTCGAGCCGGTCGCTGTCCCTACCGGCTCGCACCATCCGGGAGACGAAGTCGTCGCGCTCCCTGCGCCGGCGGTCCTCGATCACTTCGTCGGCGTAGACGTGGAGCGCGGCGAGGGCGCGTTCGATACGGTCGAGATCCTGGCGGACGGTCACTCCCAGCGCCAGTCCCAGAACAGCGGACTCACGCGCGATGCCGGGCCACTCCGACTCCGGGAGCCCGAGCAGAATGGCGATCACCCGGGCCGCGTAGGGCTCGGCGAAATCCGAGACGAACTCGCATGAGCCGCTCCCGGCGAAGGCATCGGTCAGCTCAATGGCGAGAGCCCTGAACCGGGGTAACAGGGCGGTGGTGAGCCGCGCGGAGAAGGCCGGGTTCATCAGCCGGCGAAGCCTACGGTGCTCCTCCCCCTCCTTGTTGAGGATCCAGCTCGCCCACCAGTCGGCCAAAGGGCCCTCGTTCACCCCGTTGTGAGCGGGCCAGGCCACACTGCCCTGACGGAGAAGAGGGTGCTTGAGCAGTGCTTCCATCTCCGCGTGGCGCAGGACTGCCAGTCCGTATCCGGTCCGGGCGTACCAGGACCTCTCCCGCGCCTCGTGCACCGCGGCGGAGGTGATCGAGAAGCCCGGGTCGGCGACATCGAACCAGGGAACGCCGTCCATCGGGGTGGTGTCCGCCATGGGCCCTCCGGCTCTCGGGGCGTGTGGTGAGAGCCATAGCCTCAGGAACGGCACTGGGCAAGTCAAGTACCGGAAACCGATCCAGTCGGAAGACATCTCCTCCCCGGCCGTCCGAAGCCGCACCGCGGACGGAGAGACCCTCTGCGGCGGCGGCCCGGCCCGGACCCAGTGATGCCGACCCGACCCCGGTCGCGAGTCACCGGGCGGCTCGTTCAGCAAGGGCGCGTTGATGCTCCGTGTCATTCAGACAGGCCCTAACGGTCGGCGATTTCCTTGAGATGTTCGAGGTGGCGGCGCAGGTGACGTCCCCGGCGGGCAGTCGGCCGGTGGTCAGATACTCCGTGGCGGCGTCGTCGGCGCAGGCGCTGATGCCGCGCAAGTAGACGCCGTGGCCCTGCCCCTCGTCGACGGTGACGAGCCGGGAGCCCTTCAGCGCGCGCCGCAGGCCGAGCGCCGTGGCCAGGGGCGTCTGTGGGTCCCATTCGTTCTGGACGATGAGCGCGGGGACCTTGTTGTCGATCTTGGTGGCCGCTTCGGCGGGCCGGTCCCAGAACGCGCACGGGAAGATGTTCGAGACGGAGTCTCCGTACAGGGGGTAGCGGACGCTGTCACGGCGGGCGTCGGTCTGATAGACGGCCGGGTCGGTGGGCCAGCGGACGTCGCCGCACATGACCGCCGTGTAGCTCGCCAGCTCGTTGTCGGTCGGTACGAAGGTCGGGAACGTCGGGACGGGCTTGCCCGCGGCGGCGTCCCTCAGCAGCCCCAGAGTCCTTGCCGCGAGGGACGGGTGGGGGATCTCCCACCGTATGTACTCGCGCACATCGGCACCGTTGAAGATGGTCCCGCCCAGGTCGAGCGGCTCCCGGTCGGCGCGCGCCACGATGTCCCGGAACAGTTTCTCGACCTCGGCGGCCGTGTCACCGAGTCCGTATCGCGCCGAATGGCGGGCGGTCCATTCCGTCCACCGGTCGAAGGTGGCCTCGGCCTGTACCGCCCAGGACCGCGCCATGCCCCGCCAGACCCGTTTGGGGTCGACCGCGCTGTCCAGGACGAACCGGTCGGCCCGGTTCGGGAATAGCTGGATGTACACAGAACCGAGATAGGTCCCGTAAGACAGCCCGAAGTACGAGATCTTCCGCTCCCCGAGGGCATGGCGGATGGCGTCCATGTCACGTGCTGTGTTGCGGGTGTTGATGTGCGGGATCGTTTCCCTGTTGCGTTTTTGGCACCGGTCCGCGATGTCGCGCGCCCAGGCGACGTCCTTGGCGAACGTCGCCTTCGTGTAGGGCCGGTACGTCTTCCGCTCGCCGGCGTTGGTCGTACCGCAGGCGAGGGGACTGCTCGCACCGACGCCGCGCGGATCAAAACCGATCAGGTCGTACCGGTCCTTCACGGAGTGCGGCAGATAGTCGCTGAGCGCCAGGGGATAGAAGAGCCCGGAGGTGCTGGGACCGCCCGGGTTGAACAAGAGGACACCGCGGCGCTTGTCGGGGTTGGCGGCCTTGATCCGCGACAACGACAGATCGATCTTCTTGCCGCCCGGCTCGCGGTGGTCGAGGGGGACCTTGAGGGTCGCGCACTCGACGGTGGCGGGGAGGTCGCCGCCGCAACCCCGCCAGGCCAATGAGGACACGACGGTCCGCGCGGCCACCGGCGAACCGGGCCCGGCCGTGAACGCGGCCGCGGCCGCAGCCTCAGTGCCGAGGAGGGCGGGGGCGAGCAGCGCGGGGGCGAGTAACGCGGTGACGGCCAGGGCGGTCTTGGAGGTCGCTCGTCGTCTCAGAAGCAATGGAGTGCCTTCGTTCGCTGGAATGTTGAATGGCGCTCTTCAGTGGTTTCGGTGGGACGGACACGGCGGGCCCGTCCGCTCAGGCGGGGCGGAGGCCCTTGGTCAGTGACTGGACCACCATGTCGGCTCCCTGGGCGCTGGTCAGCTCCGGCATCTCGTGCGCGGCCATGGCGGTGAGACGGACGAGCAGGGAGCGGGCCCAGCGGTCGGGAAGTCCGGGGCGGATGACGCCTTCGCGGACCGCGCGGTCCATGAAGCCGTCGAGTTGCTCGATCAGCCGACGGAGACGACCGGCCATTGCCTCGTCCCGCACTTGCCGTACGTCCACCGGCAGGCGTCTGCTGACGGTGATGATGCCTTCCGCGTAGCGGTGCAGGGCGACCAGCACGGGCGCCTCGGTCAATCGAGCCTCGGCGACGACCTGCTCGCAGGCGTCGAGCTTGGCCGTATGGACCGCGACCAAGAGCTCTTCGCGCGTGGTGAAGCGGCGGTAGACGGTGCGCCGGTCGACCCCCGCCGCCGCCGCGATCGCCGCGATGCTCGCGCCGGGGTCGGCCGCCAGCAGGCGCGCACCGGTCTGGAGGACCGTGTCCAGGTTGCGTTCCGCGTCAGCTCTCATCGTGACCGGAAGTCTATGCGGAACGTAGCAGATGAGCCATCAACTGCCCCATTGGTGTTGCGAGTTACGTATCAAGTGTCACATAGTTGTGGCACTTGATGCCGCAGTGTCCGCACCCAGTCAGGAGTCACGCGTGAGCCCGGTCCGTCTGTCCGTGAAACTCAAGAAGGCGCTCGATGCCCGGATCTTCGTCACCGTGGCGACCCTGCGGCCCGACGGAAGTCCGCACCAGTCGGTGGTCTGGATCGGGAGGGAGGACGACGAGCTCTTCTTCGTGACCGGTGTCGACAAGCTCAAAGTCCGCAATCTGCGGCGCGATCCACGGCTGAACGTCATGGTGAACCCGCCGGACGAGCCGTACGGATACGCGTCGATCGGCGGCACGGCCCGGTTCGAGAGTCCGGGCAGCCGCGAGCGCCTGGACCGACTGGCCGTCAAGTACACCGGCATGATCTACGCCGAGCACAACCCGGAGTCCCACGCGCTCCTCCCGGAGCTGGTGACCGTCCGGATCACTCCGGAGAAGATCGCGGCACGGTTCCTGTGAGACGGACTGCTTCCGCGACGGCGACATTCTGCGGCGCGCGGGCTGCGCGGGCCGATTGATTAACTGACGCTCCATCAATTTCCAAGGGAGACTGGCCACTTCGTGCGACTCGGCCTCTTGTGCGCACCCCCCGGCATGGACTAGATCTCTTCTCGCGATTGGTACAGACCATCTGACCCCGCTCAGAGAAGGCCATCAGTATGTTCAGACGCGCCTCCGCGTTCCTGGCGACGGCTCTGCTCGCCTCGCTCGTCGCGGCCCCCGCGACCGCTCACGCCGATGACGACGACAGCCGCCGGCTGCCCGGCCACCGTGTGGCCTACTTCACCGGGTGGAGCGTCTACAGCGGCTTCTCCGCCAAGAAGGTGCAGGACTCGGGCCAGGCGGCGAAGCTGACCGTGATCAACTACGCCTTCGGCAACATCTCCCCCGAGGGCACCTGCTTCGAGGACAACCTGGCCGACCAGGCCGACGCCTGGGCCGACTACCAGCGCCCGATCGGCGCGGCCGACTCGGTGGACGGCGTCGCCGACACCTGGGACCAGCCGCTGAAAGGCAGCTTCAACCAGCTGCGGAAGCTGAAGGCGAAGAACCCTCAGCTGAAGGCCGTCATCTCGATCGGCGGCTGGGGCTGGTCGAAGTACTTCTCGGACGTGGCCGCCACTGACGCCGCGCGCAAGAAGTTCGTGGCCTCCTGCGTCGACCTCTACATCAAGGGCAACCTGCCGCGGCTGGGCTCGCCGGAGGGCGGCCCGGGCAGCGGCGCGGGCGTCTTCGACGGCATCGACCTCGACTGGGAGCACCCGGGCGGCGACGGTCTGCCGGGCAACTCGGTGCGCCCCGAGGACGGCCGCAACTTCACCCTGCTGCTGGCCGAGTTCCGGCGGCAGCTGGACGCGCTGGGCGACGGCGGGCGGGGGCGCCATCTGCTGACGGCGGCCGTCGCCGCCAACACCGACATCGCGGACCGGCTGGAGCTGCGGAAGGTCGCCCGCCAGGTGGACTACCTGAACCTGATGACCTACACCATGCACGGCTCCTGGGAGCCGCAGGGCCCGACCAATCACCAGGCGAACCTCTACACCGACCCGGCCGACCCCTCCGGCGTCGACTACAGCTACAGCGCGGACCGGGTCGTACGGCACTACCTGGCCGGCGGCCTGCCGGCCCGCAAGGCGGTGCTCGGGGTGCCGTCCTGGGGCTACGGCTGGACGGGAGTGCCCGCCGGGACGAAGAACGGCCTCTACCAGCCCGCCACCGGCATGTCCCCGCGCGGCGGCGGCCAACTGCCCTACAAGGCCGTCAAGGACCTGCCGGGCACCGTGCACACCGACCGCAGGCACGGCGCGGCCTGGAAGTACGACGGCAACGAGTTCTGGACGTACGACACCCCGGCCACCGCCGCCCAGAAGGCCCGCTACACCCAGCGGAACGATCTCGGCGGCGTGATGGTCTGGTCCCTGGACGGGGATGACGCCCAGGGCTCGCTGATCGCCGCGCTGGACCGCGGTCTGCGGCGCTGACCCGCTATCTCGGCTCGACGCCGAGTTCGCCGATCAGGGTCCGGACGCGGCGCTCGATCTCGTCGCGGATCGGTCGGACGGCTTCGAGACCCTGGCCTGCGGGGTCGTCCAGGGTCCAGTCGAGGTAGCGCGTGGCGGGGAGGACGGGGCAGGTGTCGCCGCAGCCCATGGTGATGCAGACGTCGGACGCCTGAACGGCGTCCACGGTGAGGATCTTCGGGGTCTCCGCGGAGATGTCGATGCCGACCTCGGCCATGGCGGCGACAGCGGTCGGGTTGACGGCAGCCCCCGGAGCGGAGCCGGCGGAGTGAACCTCGACCCGGTCGCCGGCGAGGTGGGCGAGGAAGGCGGCGGCCATCTGGGAGCGGCCCGCGTTGTGGACGCAGACGAAGAGGACGGACGGCTTCGGCCGGGTGTCAGACATGGGCGGTGCCTTCGGTGGCGGCGGCCGGGACGGCCCGCGTGGGGGTGGGCTGGGGGAAGTAGCGGCGGGCGCGGAGGGCGACGTGGACGAGGCCGATGAGGACGGGGACTTCGATGAGGGGCCCGACGACTCCGGCGAGGGCCTGGCCGCTGGTGGCGCCGAAGGTGGCGATGGCGACCGCGATGGCGAGTTCGAAGTTGTTCCCGGCCGCGGTGAACGCCAGTGTGGTGGTCTTGGGGTGGTCCAGTCCGGCCGCGCGGCCGATCGCCATGGACCCGGCCCACATGAGGGCGAAGTACACCAGCAGCGGCAGCGCGATCCGGGCCACGTCGACCGGCTTCGAGGTGATGGCGTCGCCCTGGAGGGCGAAGAGCACGACGATCGTGAACAGCAGCCCGTAGAGGGCGAACGGCCCGATGCGGGGGATCAGCTTCGTCTCGTACCAGTCGCGGCCCCGGGTCTTCTCGCCGAGGCGGCGGGTCAGGAATCCGGCGGCGAGGGGGATGCCGAGGAAGATGAGGACGGAGCGGGCGATCTCCCAGGCGGAGATGTCCAGGCCGGTGGTCGCCAGGCCGAGCAGGCCGGGCAGAAGGTCGAGATAGAACCAGCCCAGCAGACCGAAGGCGAGGACCTGGAAGACGGAGTTCACCGCGACGAGGACGGCGGCGGCCTCACGGTGGCCGCAGGCGAGGTCGTTCCAGATGATGACCATGGCGATGCAGCGGGCGAGCCCGACGATGATCAGCCCGGTGCGGTACTCCGGCAGATCGGGCAGGAAGATCCAGGCGAGGGCGAACATCAGCGCCGGGCCGATGATCCAGTTCAGCACCAGCGACCACACCAGGAGGGGGCGGTCGCGGGTGACGACGTCGAGCCGGTCGTAGCGGACCTTGGCCAGCACCGGGTACATCATCACCAGCAGGCCGAGGGCGATCGGCAGCGACACCCCGGCGACCGTGACCCTCGCGAGCCCGTCGCCCAGGCCCGGGACGAGTCGGCCGAGGCCGAGGCCGGCGGCCATCGCCGCGAGGATCCACAGGGCCAGGTACCGGTCGAGGAAGGAGAGCCGTCCCGCCACCGGGGCGGGAGCGGCGCTCACGCCCGCGCCCCGGCGGGTGCGGGTGCGGCGCCCCGGGTGAGGAGGGCGGCGAGCCGGTCGGTGGTCTCGGGCAGCGGGCGGTAGTACACCCAGGTCCCGCGCCGTTCCGAGGCGATCAGTCCGGCCTCGCGCAGGAGCTTGAGGTGGTGGGAGATCGTCGGCTGGGACAGCTCGAACGCGGGGGTGAGGTCGCAGACGCAGACCTCACCGCCCGCGCGGGAGGCGATCATCGACAGCAGCCGCAGCCGGACCGGGTCGCCGAGGGCCTTGAACACCCTGGCCAGCTCGACGGAGGCGTCCTCGTCCAGGGGGGCGGTCAGCAGGCCGGGGCAGCAGCCGTCCGCCGCGGTGTCCTGCCCGATCACCGGAAGCTCTTGTTTCGACATACGTCTATGTTGACGAATTTCGATTCAAGAGACAAGCTCGAACCCACAAGGCATCGATAAACATCGATACAGAGTGTTCGAGGAGTCCGTCATGTCCCGGGTCCAGCTCGCCCTCAACGTCGCCGACCTTGAAGCGTCGGTCACCTTCTACTCCCGGCTCTTCGGCGTCGAGCCCGCCAAGCGCCGCCCCGGCTACGCCAATTTCGCGATCACCGAGCCCCCGCTCAAGCTCGTCCTGATCGAGGGCGAACCCGGGCAGGACACCCGCCTCGACCACCTCGGCGTCGAGGTCGACTCCACGGAGACGGTCACCGCCGCCGCCGACCGCCTCAAGGACGCCGGGCTCGCCACCTTCGAGGAGAACGACACCTCCTGCTGCTACGCCCTCCAGGACAAGGTCTGGGTCCACGGCCCCGGCAAGGAGCCCTGGGAGGTCTATGTCGTCAAGGCCGACGCCGACCGGATGGGCGAGAGCTCCGCCCGCGAAGACGGCGATGCCTGCCGCACCACCGAGAACACCCCGGAGGGCGCCGAACCGGCGGCAGCGAGACGCGTCTGCGGAAGCTGACCGGCGACGGCCCCCGCCCGGCCTCCACCGCCCCGGCTCGCCGCCGAGCTGTCGGGACAGCCTCGGCGACGAGCCGGCAGCCGCGGTCTACTTGCCGTGGTAGGCGTCGTAGACCGTGATGGCGCTCTTGTTGTTCTTCTTGTCCACGATCTCGGCCTTGAAGGAGACCGACTTCCCCTTGGCCGGGTTCTTCACCGTGACCTTGCCCTTGACGACGGCGACCTTCTTCCAGGTCTTACCCCCGTCGTAAGAGGCGGAGATCTTGAGAGACTTCAGCCCCTGGCCGGCCGCCGGGCCCTCGACGGTCACCGGGAAGGCGACCTTCCGGCCCGCCGGGGCGGTGTTGTCGAGGGCGAGCTCCGGGGTGAGGCGGACCGAGGAGATCGGCAGGGTGTCCACCGTGCCCCGGGCGGGCCTCTTCGAGCGGAAGGTCCAGCTCGCGTCGATGCGGCTCGCGGTCCGGGTCATCGCCTTGGACCGCTTCACCGAGGTCGCCAGGGTGTATTCGGCCTCGGCCTCGCCGACGTGGAAGGATTTCCAGCCGCTGAGCGGGTCGTCGTTCTCGCCGATCTTCGTCGCCCCCTGGTGGAGGGTGGTCTTCGCCGACGAGTGGACGGAGGCGACCGCCCTGTGGCCCTTGCCGTCGGTGAAGAGCTTCATCTCGCCGTAGATCTTGCTTCCTTCGCGATGGACGCCGCTCTCGCCCTTCCGCACCAGCGGCGCATGCACCCCCGTGCCGATGGTCTCGGTGTACGACGTGCCCGCACGGTAAGTCCGGAACCGGGTGCCGTGCTCGACCTCCTCGTCCTGGTAGCTGGGCTGCTTCACCCGGGTCTGGGTGCCCCTCAAGGACCATGTGGCCCGGGGGCTGGAAGCGATCAGCAGATTCCAGACGCCGGGAAGGGACTTCGTCCCGCCGTCCATGATGGCCCGCATGCCGTCCAGCTTGCTCACCGTGCCGACATAGCCGTATTTGCCCTTCACCGAGGACGCCATACCGACCTTCACCTCGGCGAAGTCCCCGGCCTTGAACTTCTTGGTGTAGCCGGTGGAGTACTTCTTCACCGTGCCGCCGCTGACGGTGCTGTACTCGGTGGCGCCGACCGGCTTCCACCAGGTGGTCCAGGATTCGCTGAGCGAACCGTCGGAGATCTCCGGCCCCAGATGCCCGGTGCGCACCTTGCGCAAGGAGTCGAGATCGACGGACCCGTCGGTCCGGTGCGCGCCCTTGCCCACCGCGTAGCCGAGCACCGCACGGCGCAGCTTCGCCTTCTTGTCCGGCACCGTGATGGAGACCGGCTCGGCCTTGCGGGTGTCGACCGTGACCGTGGCGTCCTCGGTGACGGACAGCTTCGGCCGAAGGAGGTGGTCGTAGCCCTTGGCGTAGTCCTTCGGGTCCACGGGGCCGCCGGTCCTCAGGGCGTAATCGCCCTTGCGGACGCGGACCGTGACACTGCTCTTCTCATCGTCGATCGAGTACATCTCCCCGTCCTCGAAAAGCCCGTGGAGGATCGAGTAGAGGTTCTTGGTCGGCTTGCCGTCCCGTCCGATGTACTTGATGGTGAGGTCGTACTGCTCCGCCTCGCGATCCACGCCCGCGACGGTGCGCACGCTCTGCCCGCCGCCGGTCGCGACGACCGAGGCCGTGTAGTAGCCGTCGGCCTTCCCCCCGAGGCGGGTGTCCACGGACAGGTCCACTGAGGCGGCGCCGCCGGCCGGGACGGTCAGCCGCCGGGCGCTCAGGGTGAAGAAGCCGGCCGGAGCGGGCTTGCCCTTCGGCCCGTACCCGGTGACCTTCACCTCAAGCGCGACGTCCGTGTCGCCCAGATTGCGGTAGCTGATCTTCCGGGTCTCGGGGACGTCGTCCTGGTGCGGCCACGCCTGCCGGGCGAAGCTCACCGACGGCGGCTCGGCGACGACGCTCTGCCGGACCGCCCGCTCCAGGGCGATCCGGCCCGCGCCCTGCTCGACGGCGCTCCGGCCGAGATCCTCGGCGGAAGCGATCAGGGCGTTCTTCAGCCGCTCCCCCTTCCAGTCGCGGTGCCGCTGCTTCAGCAGGGCGGCGGCGCCGGCCACATGCGGGCTGGCCATCGAGGTGCCGGAGTGGGCGGCGTACCCCGGGGTCTCGGGGTCGAAATAGGTCCCGGTCGCCGCGGCGGCAGTGATGTCCACCCCTGGAGCGGCGACGTCCGGTTTGATCGCGCCGTCGACCCGCGGGCCCCGGCTGGAGAAGGGGGCCGTCTCGCCGTCGTCGTCCACGGCGGCGGCGGTCAGCGCTCCGTCCGCGCTCCCCGGGGAGCTGATGCCGTGGGATCCCTCATTGCCCGCGGCGACCGCGAAGAGTACGCCCTTCTCCCGGAAGACCTTGTTGACATGGGCTTCCAGCGGGTCGATCTCGGGGCCGTCCGGGGCGCCGAGACTCAAATTGACGATGTCCGCGCCCTGGGACACGGCCCAGTCGATGCCGGCGATGACGCCGGAGGCGGTGCCCGAGCCCTGGTCGTTGAGCACCTTGCCGTTGAGGATCGAGGCGCCGAAGGCGACGCCCTTGTGCGTGCCCCCCGATCTGACGCCTGTGCCCGCCGCGATGGAGGCGACGTGCGTGCCGTGGCCCGCCCGGTCGGTCACGCTCGGGGAGCTGCTGAAGTTCTTCTCCGCGACGACCCGCGTCTTCAGATCCGGATGGGTCTTGTCCACCCCGCTGTCCAGTACGGCGATCTTCACGCCGGTTCCGTCGAGACCGGTCTCCTGCCACACCTTGGAGGCGCCGATCTGGACGACGCTCTTGTCGAGTGAGGTCGTGTACACCCGGTCCAGCCAGACGCGCTCGACGCCGGAGACGATGGCGGCCCGTCCTCGCTCGCCGCCGGTCCGGGTGAGGGAGTCCCACAGGGCGCTCGTCCGCCGCCCCGGGACCGTCACCGCGTCCGCGTTCAGAAGAGGGAGGTTCCGGCCGACCCGGACGTCTTCGGCGGAACGCAGGCTCTTCCTGGCCGTGGACGCGGAGGCGCCGCCGTAGGCGACGATCACCTTCAGCCCGTCGCCGTACGCCGTGCGGCTCTCCGCCCCGCTCAGCTCGGTGACGTCGAACAGCCGCCGGTCGAGACGGCCGTCGGCCACCAGGGAGTGGGCGTCGTCCGGTATGACATAGGTGTCGCCGTCCTGGGTGAAGGTCCGGACGGGAATGCCCGAGCGGCCCTCGGCCCGGTCGAGCGCGACCGCCTCGCCCTCGGCGTCCACCCCGACCCGGTCACCGGTGATGAGGGTGACCCAGTGGAGGACGGCGTCCTTGCCCCGGCCGCCCTCGCCGGCCTCGTCGCTCTTACCGCTTCCGCTGCTCCCGCTGCTCCCGCTGCTCCCGCTGCTCCTGCTGCTCCGATCGGTGAGTTCGACGCCCGTCCCCAAGGGCACGGCGGCGGCCGTGCCTCCCGGAAGGGCGATGGAAGCGGACGACGCCGGGGTGGTCAGCCCCGCAACGAGCGCTGCCGCCACCACTGCGGTGAGCGTCACGGCACCGAGGTTCTGTCGCCTCCTGGAGAACATGAACTCCCCCTGCCAGTACGGGCGTTGGCCAGAGAAAGCCGAGAACGGCGCCCGCTGAACCCGCTTCGGCAAGGGGAAAATCCCACCTCGTGCTCTTCTTGTCATCCCATCCGACGGACGGATAAAAATATGACGACGGAATAGACGGGTACGAGGGGTTCGATCCCCCCACATCTTTTTCCGGCCCGACGACCTCGGGCGGGCGCATCAGGGCGGGGCGGTGTCGGTGCGGACGGTCGCGCCCGGCCCATTCCAGCAGCGGCCAGCCGGAGACGGTCAGCGCGAGGGCGGCGGGCGCGGCGAGGGGGCCCGGCCCCACGGGGCCGTACCGCCTCCGTCTTCCCGCTCGCCCTCGCCCTCGCCCGCCAAGTCGCCCTTGCCCAGGGCGAGTTCATCCACACCGACACGGCGCCGGCCCGGACCGCCCTGGTTGTGATCGGCTCAGCGCGCTCACCGTGTCAGCCCTCGTCACTCCTGGTCGCGCAGCCGGGCCGCCAGGGAGGTCAGCGGTTCGGCGTCCTCGGTGCGGCCGAGGGCGGTGAGGAGGGAGATCGCCGCGTCGAGGCGGGTGAGGGCGGGTGCGGGGCGTTCGAGGTAGATGCCCTCCACGGCGCCTGCGAGACGGACGCACTCGGCCCACTCGCCGGCGTGGCCGTCCTCGGGGCCCGGGTCGCCGAGCAGGGTGAGGGCCCTGTCCAGGGCGGTCAGGGAGTCGTCGTACGCGCCGGCGTAGGCGTTGATCCGCCCGTGTTCGTAGGCCAGGGCCGTGTCCAGGGAACGGCCGTGGGCCTGGTGGCCCGCGGCGCGGGCCTCGTCGGCGATCCGGCCGGCGGTGGTGAGGTGGGCGAGGGCGCCGGGCAGGCCGTCGGGGCCCTGCCGCTGGGTCTGGAGGCGGGCGAGTTCGCGCAGGCAGTTGCTGAGCTGCTCATAGCGCGGGGCCCGGGCGTGGGCGGCGAGCGCCTGGTCGGCGGCGTCGCGGGCCCGGTCGAACTCGCCGGACTCGCCGAGGAGTACGGCGGTCTCCGCGGCGATCATGGCGTGGCTCCCGGGGTCGTCGTGCCAGCCGGCCGACTCGGCGGCGAGGGCGACGAACTCGGCCGTGGCGGCCTTGAGGTCCTCCCCCGCGTGCAGCGCGCGGGCGCGGGTCAGGCGCAGCTGGGCGACGAGCCGGTCGTCCAGCTCTCCGGCGGCGGCGCCCGGGTCGGCCAGAAGGGAGTCGAGCAGGGCGATGCAGTCCTCGACGCGGCCGAGGTCGAGGCTGAGCTGGGCCGCGTTGCCGTAGGTGCAGTACGCGTCCGTGCGGTTGCCGTGGCGCAGTTCCAGCTCTGCGGAGCGCGTCAGATGCCGCAGTGCCTCGTCGGGGCGGCCGAGGTGCATGCACGCCTCGGCCAGATCGGCGTGGAGGCGGGCGGTGCCGCTCGTGTCGGCGGGCCAGTCGGCGGCCAGTCGCAGGCCCTCGGTCAGGTCGGCGTGGGCGGCCCGCGCGTCCCGGAGGCCGAGCTGGATCCGGCCGCGCAGGGCGAGCGTGCGGGGCAGGTGCCAGGCGGGGCCGTGCGCCTTGAGCCGGTCGAGGAGGCCGTCGATCTCGGTGACCGCGGCGGGCAGGTCGCCGGAGAGTGCGTGGGTGCCGGCCCGCAGATGGAGGGCGCCGGATATCTGCGTGGGGAGGTCGTGCCGGGTGGCGTACGCGTGCAGCAGATCCACCTCGGCGAAGACCGGCGCGACGTGCTCCTCGTTCCCCGAGGCCTGGAGGCGCAGACCGAGCGCGGCCGCCCGCAGCCGCAGCAGACGGGCCTCGTGGTGCGGGGCGAGGCCGGGCGTCTCCTCGTGCAGGCGGACCAGGGAGGCGTGGGCGGCGGTCAGCGCGGTGGCCTTCGCCCCGGTGCCGTCGGCGTCGTCGGCGTCCTCCGCGAGGGTTTCGGCGGAGGTCTCGGCGGAGGTCTCCGCGGGAGCCTCGTCGGGTCTCTCGGCGGCGGCGATCAGGGCGTGGGCACGGGCGAGCGCCGCGTCGCCCGGCGCTCCGGCGTCCTCGTACAGGCCCGCGGCCTCCTCGTGGAGAGCGGCGGCGGGCTCGTCCTTCTCGTCCGCCCGGATGGCTTCGGCGGACAGCAGGTCCGCGCGCAGCTGTACGAGCGGGCCGACGGCCGGGTCGTCGGGGTGGGCGTAGTCGCGGGCGGCGACGAGGGTGCGCAGCCGTGCCCAGCAGAGCTGTGCGTCCGGGTGTCCCTGCCGGTCCAGTGCTCGCGCCTGGACGATGAGCTCGGTCAGCGACTCCGGGACGGCGGCGGGCGTGCGGGCGGCGGGCCCGGCGGCCGGGGTGGCGGCCACGGTCGCCTCGTCGAGGCCGCGGGTGCGCAGGGTCAGCTCCAGCGCGTCCAGGAGGGGGGCGCGGTCGAGGCGGGCCCTGCGGCGGTCGGTGTGCGCCGTGGTCGCGTTGCGGGCGTCGAAGCGGGCGGCGAGGTCGTCGGCGCGCGTGCTCACCTCGGCGCGCAGGGCGGTCACCGTCCAGGTGCGGCCCGCGTATCCGGCGGCGGGCAGTTCGCCGTGGCCGAGGAGTTCGACGCGCTGGAGGAGGACCTCCACGCCGGTGAGGAAGTCGTACAGGTCCAGCGGCGACTCCACCTCGTCCAGCAGGCTCCGGTTCTCGGCGAGCAGCTCCAGGCCGCGTGCCTCGTTGCCGGTCAGCGCGCAGAATTCCAGGTGCCGGCCGACCTCCTGGGACATGGCGGGGTCGCGGCGGCAGCCGCGGTAGCCGGCGAGGTGCAGTTCACGGGCGCGCTCGACGCGGCCGGTGCGCAGCAGGGGCAGCAGCGCGTACGAGACGGAGCGGGCCGGCTCCTCCCGGCAGGATTCCTTGCCGTCGAGGACGGGCTCCCAGGCGGCCAGCGCCCGTTCGTCGTCGCCCGCCGCGAGGTGGTGGCGGGCGAGTTCGCAGATCTCGCACGCCTCGCAGTCGCTGAGCGGGGTCCGGCGGCGGCCCGCCCACAGCTCGTACGCGACGGTGGTGTCCTCGCCCCGGTGGGCGGCGAGCTGGTACGCCTGACCGTAGTAGGGCTGGAGGCCGAGGCCGGCCTTCTCGTACCGGTCGCGCATCTCCGTCAGCCACTGGCGCAGGCTGGTCAGCGGCATCTCGGGCAGGGCGCGCAGGGCGTTGGCCACCCACTTGAACCGCCAGAAGAGCGCGTGGCGCCGGCGCTCGTCGAAGACGTCGGGCTGCTCGTCGAACAGGGCGAGCAGACGGGCGAAGACGACGGGCGACTTCCGGGGCTCGGAGCCGTAGGTGTACGCGTCCTGGAGTTCGAGGAGCGCGTGGACGAGCGCGGCGGGATCCGCCAGCAGCTCCGCCGTGTCCACGAGTTCCTCGGCCGTGACGGTGCGCGGGCGGCCGTAGGGGCGGCGGCCGTTCTCCTGGAGCGCCTGGTACAGCTCGTCCGTGTTCTGGGGGTGGGGTGCGGTCGGCATCGTCAGCTGTCCTTGCGGAGGGCGTGGGCGAGAAGGTCGAGGAAGGAGCGGTTGATGAGGCTCGACTCGGCGGGCCTGAGCGGGCGCCGGGACAGCAGCGCGGCCTGGCCGTAGAGGGCTTCGGCGCTGGTGCGGGCCAGCTCGGGCTCGTCGATGGCGACGGCGGCGCGGACCAGCGGGTTGAGCTGATTGAGGATCAGCTGGGCCCGTGGGGCCTCCTGGCGCAGAGCGCCGAGGATGTCGCCCCACAGGCCGCCCTCCTGCTCGCGGGCGAGCTGGGAGCGGGTGCGTTCGTGCCGGGCCTCGCGGCTGTCGACCAGGAGGGCGGGGGCGGAGGCGGGCTGGAAGGTGCGCAGCGCGACGTCGCAGTCGAAGACGGCGAGGGCGTCGCGGGCCAGGGCGAGATAGGCCGTGGCGGCGAGTTCCGTCTCACGGTCGACGGGGTCGAGATGGGCGGTGAGGGTCGCCGGGTCGAGGTCGGCGACGCTGATCCCCGGCCTGATCTCGGGCAGCCGGTGGACCAGCTCACGGTCGTAGGTGTAGCCGCCGTTGACGACGCCGAGCCCGGCCGCCGAGGCGATCGCCGCGACCTGCCGGAATTCCTCCACGCTCGATGTGACGAGCACGGTGCGGTGGGTGCGCGCGAATTCGTCGAGGGTGGCGTGCCCGTCGGTGGTCTCGAACGGCAGCCAGGGCAGCAGCATCCGCAGGATCTCGTCGTCGTGCACCGCGAGCGACTTCACGGCCAGGTGGTGGGCCTGGAGGAAACGGGCGAGGAGGTCCGGGTCGCTGGCGGCGGCCCGGGCGATCCATGCGCGCAGCCGCTCGGCGAGGGCGTCGCGCACCGCGGCGAGTGTGTCGTCCTCGTACAGGGATTCGCGGGACGCCGTCGGGCGCAGGCTCTCTGCGTCGACGACGCAGCGGACGAAGAACGCCCATTCGGGCAGGATCTCCTCGGCCTGCTCGGACAGCAGCATGCCCTTGACGTGCACGCGATGGCCGTGGCGGCGCCCGGCGGGCACCGCCTCGGGCAGTACGCACGCGATGCCCTTCAGTCCCACGGCCGGCAGGTCCAGCTCGATGACGTCCAGCGGGGTGAACCCGAAGGTCTTCTCGCCGTACGCGGCCAGTGCGCGGGAACGCGCTCCGGGGGTGGGGTGCGTACGCGCCCAGGGCGCGGGGTCGGGGTTGACGGACGCGCCCGGGCCGCCCGTGCCGTCGTCGAAGGTCACCGGGTGGCGCAGCAGGGAGCCGAAGTGCCGGGCCAGCGCGTGCACCTGCGCCGGGCGGGTCCACTCGCCCGCGTCGGCGCGGGGGGTGAGGGTGACGGTGGTGCCGGGCCGGGGGCGGGCGGACGCGGGCAGGGTGCGCACGGTGTAGCTGCCGTCGCCGCGCCCTCGCCATTCCACGGCCGGTGCGCCGGGGGTGCGGGCGGAGCGGCTGAGGACGTGGATCTCGTCCGCGACCAGGAAGCAGGAGAGCAGGCCGATCCCGAACTGGCCGATGTAGTCGGCGCGCTGCTCGGCGATCCGTTCGGCGCGCTTGCTGCTGCGGCCGATCGTGGCGAGGAAGGTGTGCACGTCGGCCTCGGTGAGGCCGACGCCGTCGTCCTCGACGCGTACGGCCGTGCCGTCGGCGTAGAGGCGGATGCCGAAGGCGTCGGCGGGGGCGTCCGGTTCGAGGCCGTGCCGGGCGGTCAGCGCGTCCACCGCGTTCTGGAGCAGTTCGCGCAGATAGACACGTGGGCTGGAGTAGAGGTGGTGGGAGAGGAGGTCCACGAGGCCGCGCAGATCGACCTGGAAGGTGCGGTCGGCGCCTGCCGGATCGGGGGCGGTGTCGGTGGCGGTGGCGGGATCGGGCGAAGTCATCGGGCAGTCCGAGGGGGAGGGGCGGCGGGTGAAGGGAAGGGCCTGCGTGGGATCAGACGCTGCGGCTGTGGTGGGCGAAGCGCTTCTCGGGATCCGCGAGATAGGTCCAGGGCCAGCTGGTGTAGGCGCCGTCGAGCTCCTTGAAGACGCGCCGGACCGTGTGGCTCTCGCCGGCCAGCGACAGGGCCATGGCGAACGTGTTGAAGTCGTGCTGCCAGCCCGGGCTCCGCACATGGGCGGGGTGGAGGATGCTGTGGTCGGCCGCGTTGCGCAACTCGGCCTGGATCTCGGGGGTTTCGAGGCATTCCCCGTCGTCCGACTCGACCCATTCCTCGATGTGCGCCATGGCGATCACACAGCCGAGCCGGTCCCCCTGCGGGGTCCGGGAGAGCGCCTCGCGGGCGAACGCCAGGCCCTGCCCCGGCTCGCCGCCCCAGCGGGGCTGGAGCTGCGACAGCCGTTCCACATGGGTCTCCAGGTCCAGCGGGGCGCGGCGCAGCGCGGCGTCGAACCGGACCTCGTTGACGGTCGGGCCCAGCGACATCCCACGACCGGAGGTGAGGAGGCGGCGCCACGGCGTGACCCACTCCGGCCGCAGCTCGGCGGCCTCGAACAGCTGCTCCTCCGCGATGTGGAGCCGCTCGTGAAAGATCCTCCACTGCTCCTGCGTGACATTCACGGCCCGCTCGGCGGTGCGCGCCTCCCAGCCCCAGCTGATGTGGCGCGCCCCCGATATCAGCAGAGCCGTCGCCCGGTGCTCCTCATCCTCCTCGACGGCCCGGCCGATCCAGTCCTGCAGACCGTCCAGCTCCACCAGCTCGCCGAGAACCCGGTGGTCCCGCCCGAGATCGAAGGGCTCCAACGCCGCCTTGACCGCCTCCCAGTCCCCCGCGTCGGCCGCCTCCACCAGGGCGAGCACCCGTGTGTCCCCGAGCGCGCGCAGCGTGTACATCCCGCCCTTCCGCCTGCGAGGGACGGGAAGGGCGTACGGATCCGCCGCCGTTCTCTCCCCGCCCCTGCCGAACAGTTTTCCGAACATACCGCGCTCTCCCCTGGCTCCGCTTGATCGTCCGTGCAGCATAAGCGGGGTCGCCGACATCACTTCCCAGGGGTGTTCCCGGGCCCTCCACAGACCCAGAGGGGCCAGTTCCGGTCCTGTCGGCCCGCGCGTCCCGTCCGGGGAGTCCCCTCAGAGCGAGGAGCACCCCGTGACGGCAAGGACAGAGACACGAGCACAGGCACTCGAACGATAACGACAGGATGGGCACTCCCGTGCCACCACATGGCGGGGCCGCGTCGCAGGGGCAAAGTACTCGCGGCAACTGGAGAGTCGGGACCTCACATCGGCGGAAGGGACTGATTTATGGAGATCCGCACCCTCCCTGAGCCTCATTCCCTTAGCGTAACCGTATGAGCAGAGACCGTCACTCTTCGGCGCGAACCCTGCGCGACCTGGTGTCCAAAGAGGCCTGGGCAGAGATGACCCGACGCCCACTGGGCTTTCGTCCACCGGGCGTCACCCTCTTGGAGCAAGGCACCCCGGGCACTGGGGCGTTTGCGCTGATCAGCGGCATGGTGAAAGTGATTCGCAGAGACCGTGGCGATCGGCAACGCCTGCTCGCCTTTCGTGGTCCGGGGGAGGTTCTGGGCGAGATGGCCCTTCAGTACGGCGGTGAGCGGCTGGCTGATGTACGGACGATGAGCAGATGCAGAGTCGTATGGATCTCCGCCGGAGACTTCCATCATCTGGTGAAGCAGCACGATCTCGCGTACTCCCTTGCGGTGGTTGCCTCAAGTCGACTGCGGGAGCAGACCGAGATGTACGACGGCGCCATACATCAGCGTCTGGCCATGGCGCTCCTCCGTCTGGTCGACATCTCGGAGGGCGTGTGCTCCTTCTCCCTCACCCGGGAGGAACTGGCCCAGCACATCGGAGCTGGGCGCAACTCCGTCACCAAAGGGCTGAGAGCCCTCGGGCCGGACAAGGTGCGGGTGGAGAAGGGGCGCATCATCGTGTCCAGCGTGGAAGGACTGAAGAGGGCTCTCGCCGACGCCGGTCCATGACGACATTGTGCTCCACTTCACTCACCACACGCACTCGCGGTGCAGACCTCCCGAGGCCTCGTCGGGAACCTGGAGTGGCACGGCCAAGGACACTCCGCCCCGTCCAGCCTTCCTGGGCGGGGCCTCAGCGAGGAGCCACACCCATGCATGAGCAGATCAGCAGTTTGTCCGTGGGGCGCGAACGCCCCTTCACCCGCAGTCGTCCGCTACCTCCTTACAGGGGCGTCCTGGCCGTGGACGCCAAGGGGTTCACGGGACGGCCCGCCCTTGAGCACGAGACCATCAGCCGTACCGTGCCGGACCTTCTCATGACGGCTCTGACCCGGGTGGGGATGCGTGAAGTCTGGGACGACCGTCTGTTTCCCAACACGACGGGCGATGGCTATGTCTTCGGGTTCGACGTGTCGCTCGTGCCCATGGTGATCCATCCTTTCCTTCTCACCCTTCAGGATGTACTGACCGACTACAACGTCCTGTCTCATGGGGTGATGCCCATCCGCCTCCGAGCCAGCCTGCACATCGGTCCCCTGCCCGACACTCGGGACGAGTTCAGCGGCAATGGAACCGTGCGCAACGACACCCATCGGCTGCTCGACTCCCGGCCCGTCAAGGCCGTACTCGCCTCTCACAAAGAGAACGTCACCCACGTGGCGGCGATCCTTTCGGACCGTTGCTTCGAAGACGCGGTAGTCAGTGGATACACCGGGCGGCACCCCGATCACTTCGTCGAGGTGGCCGCGACCGTGGAGGGAAAACCCTTCGCTCAGCGGGCATGGCTCTATGTGCCGCAGCCATCCGGGCCACTGTATGAGGAGACCTTGGACCGCGACACCGGTGACGACCGTGACATCGTGCCGCAGGAGGACGTGCGGACTCCCGAAAGCACTGGACTCCGTCCGCACGTGGAGAACAGTGCTCCCGGTGGCAACATCAACACGGGCACCGTCCATGGTGGCCAGAGCGTGAGCAACCAGGACATCGCCGGGGACCTTGTCAAGGGGAACAAGGCTCGACGCGTACGCGGCTTCCAGGCCGACCGGATCCGTGGTGACAAGAACCGTGGGCGCTCGTGACCACGGAAGAACGAGGGACCACCGCGGAACCGCCTGACGCGGCGGCGTCGGGGGCCGAGCACGCATCCGTCGCCGGATCGTCGCACGAGGGGGCGGAGCGCGACCTCATCGATCTCTTCGACGCCCTCGGTGGGGCTGCGGGCTCCTCGGGTCCGCACGTCTGGGCGCCGTACGCGAACGTCAACGCAGGCACCGTTCATGGTGATCAACGCGTACAGAACGGTCCGACAGAGGGTGCGGGAACCCGGCGGGCTGCTCGGGTGCACGAGGGGCCCGTTCCAGAGTCCGAGGTGGAAGCCGCCGCATTCGGGTTCGCGGAGCCCGCATGGTTTGGGGCGGCCAGAAGGAAGCTGGACAAAAAGGTGCTCTTTCTGGCCGGACGCCCGGGATCCGGACGTCGTACCGCGACCCTCAACCTGTTGCGCCAGTACTGCGGGGAGGGTGTTCCGCTCCAAGCCATGGACAGTCTCACCGAGCTGGACCGATGGCGTCCGTCCAAGCCCACGGTGGGGGGCTACATCGTCGACGGATTATTTCCGGCAAGGCCCCTCGGCCCGGGGGTACTCGGCCATGTGCGCTCGCTGCTGGAGAAAGCCGGAGCGTGCATGGTGATCATCCTGCCGGACGACACGGCCCTGCTGCGTCGCCTCAAGCAGGATCTCCATATCGGTCCCATCATGTGCGAGCCCCCGCCGCCCTCGCTGGTGTTCGGCAGCCGGCTCAAAGCGGAGGTTCCGGATGAGCGTGAGCGGGAACGTCTGATGTCCGCCGTGGGCGATCAGGTGCTCGGCGAACTCCTGGCGCCCGAGCTGGTGCCGACCGAAGTGGTCGAGTTGGTGACTGCCATCGTGGCGGCGGGCGGAGACCGGACCCTGCTGGGTGATCTCACCGAGCAGCTGAGTTTCCGGGCCGAACAGGAAGTCCCTGAGCTGGTGGCACGGTTGCGCGACGAGTCCGACGCGCTGGCCTTTCTCCTGGCCGCCTGTGTCTACGAAGGACTGGACCACCGGATCGTGAAGGAGGAGGCAGATCGGCTGCTGGAGCTGTCCGAGGGCCGCCTCTCCGCGGTGCTGCCGGTAACCGATCCCCAAGGCGGCCGAAATGAGGAAAGGCCAAACCCCCAGTTCGTCTTCCGGCGCTCCCTGACCGATCTGCTCGATGCGATCGGCGCTTCACGGCAGATGCCTCGGATTCCGGCGAGAGGGATGTACACCCACAGCGTCGAGCCGGTCTCCTTTATCAGGCACCGACAGGCGGAAGCCGTACTCCGGCATGTCTGGCGTGAGTACAGCCAGGTTTCGGACCTGCTTGTCAGTTGGCTGAGCAAGGTGAGCCGCGACAACGAACTCACACTGCCGGCGGGCCGGATCATGGGTAAGGCCGCGAGCTGGGGCGGCGGGAGACGGGCCTTGCGCCACATCGGCACCCTGGCCGATTCCGAACGCACAACCAGTCAGATGATCGCGGCTAATGCCCTGGGCATCGCCGCCGAGGATCCCCTGCTGGTCGGAGAGGTGCGCTACCGGCTTGAGAACTGGAGCATGGCGGCGAGTCCCTATCGGAGAAGGACGACCGCGTATGCGTGCGCCGCCGACTTCGGCCTCGCCCGGCCCGAATTCGCCCTGCGGCTCTTGCACACACTCCTGCGAGGCCTACAGCCCGGCGGAAGAACGGAAGGGGAGCAGCTGCTGCTCAGGCTCGCCGTGGAAGAGGCGATTCTCCGCTTGTTCCAATCCGGCCATGAAGATCTCGTCTTCACCCGACTTCTGGAGTGGCTGAAGAGTGAGAAAATCGAGCCGGAGCAGCTGCTCGCACTTTTCAGCGGGTTACTTCTTTCATCGAATTGGTTTCAACTGCAACTTTCTCGCGAGACTTCCCGTAGCCCTCTGACGATCGACATCATTCGGAGGGCCTTGAACACGGATGACTCATTCGACAAAACCTGTTCCGCCCTGCTGAGATGGTCCAACCAAGGACTCTGGGACGAGACCGCTTCCCGATCAGTAGAAAATCTCTTCCATGAGTTGGCCCGAAGCATGCGGCACGGCGAACTACGACTGTTCGTGGAGATCGACCAACAGGGAACCGCCGGCTGGGCGGGGCGCGAAATCGCGCGAAGCGCTCTCAGTAGCTGGCGTGTGGGGGAAAGATGGGAGTCTGCATGAGTGAGGACATCGCCAAGCAGCTCTACTCACGGACGGACCGGAGGCCATGGAGGGAGATCTTCGGCTATAAATGGCTAACTAAAAGCGATTCGTCCCTGGTAGTGAGAGATTTTGACGGCCGATACTTTATGCTCGGCCGCCGAGGCGACCCTGTCGACTCCGGCGGGCCTGCGGCTATGATCGACGATGCGCCGGAACCGAGTCTGCGCGGTGACTACGCGGATTCCTTTCGGGTGGATGTAACCGAGCATGTGGACAGCCGGGCCGTGGGAATTCCCACGGTTTACGGAACCGAATCGGTGGACGTTTGGGTATCCTGGTGGGTGCATGATCCGGTACAGGTCGTACGCACCAGAACCATGTACGGATGGCATCAGATCCGAACCCATCTCAGCGGCATCCTGCGGCAGCTGGCAGACGCGCAGACCGAGGCGGGCAGCGGGCTCGGAGCCCCCGAGATCATGCGGCACCTGGGCGTGACACAGCGGATGGCGGAAGCGGGCCTGAGCTACCGAGTGTTCGACATAAGGCTTCGCGATTCCGGCGAAGAGCTTCTCCTCGGTCAGCAGGAGAACGAGTGGGTTCGTTTCTCATGGACGAACGACCGCCGGGGTGAGTACGACTTCTGCCTCCAGGCACTGCGCGCCGGCCCGGTCTCCCTCGCGGCTCTCTGGCTCCTCAGACATCCCGACCAGGTGCAACAGGTTCTTGACTGGTCCGTCGGCCATCAGGATCTACTGGGCCCAGCGCATACGGACTGGCAGGAGGAATTGGCCTCTCTTCTCGGAACTCTGACCGACCAGGAGCGAAAGGAGATTTCCAGCATCCTCCGCGACCGGATCGCGGCGCTGGGACGCCAGGTCCCGGGGGTGACAGCGACAAGGAAATAAGAACAGAGCAGACGGGCGGGTGCATTGCCTTCGGGCGACGCACCCGCCCTTTCGTGTCATGAGGTCTGGACCTGTCTCGCGACTGTGACCGCAGTCACCCCATTTCCGCACTGCGGAAGCATACGGCAGGTTGCGCATGCACGATGCTCGAAGTGTTCGAAAGCCGCTACCAGAGTCTCGGGCATGCCGAATGCCCAGAGAGGAAGAAATGCGAGAACAGGGAATTCGTCAGGCGAACAAGGTGATCGCTTTCTGTCCACGAACGACATGCGATCCGAAGGGTGATCATGTTGAGTCGGCCCAGGTAGCCGAAGGGGTCGAAGCCATACCCAAAACCGTTCTCCATGCTGCGCGGGGGATCATCAACACCGGGACCGTATACGGCGGTCAGCGCATCACTTCCGTTGGTTTGCCCGGTCACTATGACGAAGGATCCGACTGTGACATCTGATGTGCTCCCCGGAGGGGATTTCGATGCCTTCCTCGCGGCCCTGTCCGCCGGCAAGGAGATGGTGGTCGTTGCTCCGAACGGGACCGTCAATACGGGAATGGTGACGGGCGGCCAGCGACAGATCGTCACCACCACACCGAATGAGGAAAGCCCCGGCGCCTCACCCATGCGACAGGGGCCCGTGCGGGCCAAGGACCTGAGAACGGCGAGGCGCCGCTTCGTCCCGCCACCCGGATACGAGGGAGCGCTGGCCACCCTCGAAGCGGGAATCGCCGTGCTGGTCGGCCCCCCGGGCACCGGCCGTGAGACACATGCTCTCAATCTCCTGGCTCACGGGAGGGAAGAAGCTGTGCTTTACCAGATTGACGGAGCGGTCGACCTCACACAGTGGGGACCGCATCCTCATCGCGTACAGGGGTACCTGGTGATGGAGCCGCAGAACCTCTTCAAGCTTCGCCCCTGGGACCTGTCCCGGCTGGAACTCACCTTGGCGGAGGCCGGGGCGCATCTTCTCATCGTGCTGACGGACTCACCCGGGCTCACTTCCGCCGTGACGGAGCACCTGGGCATCCCGGTCCTTCGGCACTTGCCACCCGATCCGAGAATGGTCCTCGCCGCCCATCTCAAGGATGTCTGCACCGACCAGCAGAAGCGGACCTGGATCCTGCGTTCCCTGGCATCGGGGCTCCTCGACGAAATGCTGCCGTCAGAGCTGCCGCCGCGGCGCGCGGCCCAAGCAGCGGAGGCCTTGACCCGCATCGGTATCGCCGAGAGTGACACCAGCACCGAAGTGCTCTATGACCTGGGGCGGACGGAGGCATCGGAGCTCATGGCCCGAGCACGGGAGGAACCTCAGCTCCTTGCTCATCTGCTGTCACTCGGTGTCTACGGTGGTCTGGAGCGCGCGGTTGTGTCGGAGCGCGCAGCGGACCTGCTGAAAGCAGCCGGTTCCGGCTGGGAGCACGTACCGACCGTGCAGATTCTGCTCCGTCGAGCGGACGAGTCACAGGGCAGCGGGGCGCGACAGCAACTCCTGCCCGAGGCATGGCGAGCTCTCGGGGTGCGGTGCGGGCCGCGGGCCGGGACGGATGGCCCTGATATCGCATCGTTCTACTGGCCGACCACCGCCGAAGCGCTCTGGGAGGTCCTGTGCAGAGAACATGAGGATCTGTCGCCTTTGATCCATGCCTGGCTCGCCGGGACCGGGAAGGATCCGCACCACATCGAGCGGGCGGGGTGGACGGCCGCAGCCATGGCCGCGGCGACCGGTGGCAGAACGTTGATCCTTCTGCACCACCTGGTCCTGAGTTCGTGGCCACCGGCTGCCGAGATCGCGGCCCGGTGTCTGGGGCTGGTCGCCCGAAACCCGGCAGCGGGGCTCAGGGCGGGCGAGTTGCTGAACCAGTGGAGCGTCGCGACCGAGGCTCCACTGCGCAAGGCCGTGGCGTACGCCTGCCGCCCGGATCTGGACGGGCCGATGCCCGAACAGAGCCTGGAACTCATCGATCGGCTGATGGGAACGTTGGTCGGCGACAGCGGGGACGTCGATGTCGCCGCTTCAATCACCGAAGTCCTCGTTCTGTGCTTCAGAGCGGGCGACGCCCGTACGAAGGGGGCACACCTCGACAGAATGCGCGACTGGGCCGCACTCGACGGTATTCCGGGGCTGATTGTCGCTCACGTCTTTCCCCTCATGGCAGAGGCCGACCTCTCCTGGTGCGGCGATCGGGTCCTCGCGGGTGGCGAAGCGGCTTCCGGCATGGTCCGGCTGACCGGACACACCCTGAACGAGCCGAGCACTTACGCAACCATGCGAGATGTCCTTCTCGACTGGTGCCGCAAGGCAGACGAAGCCTCGGAACCCGATCCAGCGCTGACAGAGCTTCTCGAAGGTCTCACAGCTGCCCGGCAACCCGGTTTCCTCCGATGGCTGCTCGCCTTCGAACGGAGCGAGGATGTCGTTCCCAGCAAGCCCAGCAAGGAACTGGCCATGAGGTTGCTCGCTTTGTGGCGCAGGAGGATCTCCACCCGCGAGCCCAGCCCGAAGGGGGTGTAGCGATGCCGACTCTCGCTTACCCTGGACTCTTCACCTCCATCGAGAGGCTGTTCGTCAATCGGAATCCGGCACCCGAACTACGCCTCTTCGACGGAACGGACGAATCGGGGCTTGCACTGCCCCTGGAACTCGCCCGACGGGTGCTGTACGACCGCTCCGTAGACCATGGGGCACGCGTCGCGCTGTGGCATCAGATCGAGGAACGGTCCCGATTCGACGCCGACACGTCCGACTGGCCTGTGGCAGTCGTGTGGTTAGGGCTGCCGGGGCTTCGGCGAACCGCCTTGAGAATCGTCAGTGCCCGCCGTGCGGAACGCGAGGACGTCGAGGCCGAACTCGTCACCTGCTACCTGGAGTCTCTGGCAGAGTTCGGGACCCACGCGTCGGACCCGGGCGGCCATGTGCTGCGCGCGACCTGTTCTCACGCCTGGGAAGTTTGGCGGGGGGCCTGCCATGAGCTGGCCGTGGAGAATGTGGAGCACGCCGGAGGCCTATCGTCCGGTGCAGGGGCAGAACTCCCCTGGCAGGTGGAGTACAACCCGCCCGTACGGCCTTCGGGGCTTTCCGCCAGTCCGCGCTTCACGGTTCCCGGTCACCGTGTCGAGGGCGTACGGATCGGTGCCCTTGCCCAGGCCTGGGGCCTGTCGGACACGGCCACTGAAGTTCCCCATACGGGCCGAGGCCGCCAGGTCGCGGCGATCTCCCTGCGGCGACCCGGGAGGGGCCGGTGACGGATCACGAGAGCACCCCGCTCACTTTCCGCGAGATCTTCAACCTTCCGGTCAGTGTCGATCTGGGGACGGCTGCCAGAGCCTTCGGGATGTGCCGTGCCACGGCCTACCGACACATCACGCTCGACACGTTCCCCTGCCCCACGCTTCGAGTCGGCAGACGACACCGAGTGCTCACGGTTGACCTGTTGCGAGCGCTGGGCATCGAGGAGCGGCCTGTTTTCGCCGACGAGATCGCCGACGGAGTGGCGCTCACGCTCTTCGACTGACCTTCTCGGTCACTCCCCCCCCACCCACACACAGCACGTCTCAACGACTACACCGAAGGATGTGTCATGCCCACTTGTCTCGCCGTTGGAATGAGGGTCACCGGGCCCCGCCCCTCCAGTGGATCGGTCACGGAGGAGTGTGACCGCTCAGCGATCCTCTACGAGGATGTTGTACGGCCTTCCTGCGAACAGCTCAACCTCACCCCCCTCCGGGCCGATGATCTGACGAATGCCGGACTCCCGGTTGATCAGTTGCTGAGCCTGGTGGCCGAAGCCGACATTGTCGTCGCCGATGTCACCGGCACCGATGAGGCACTCTCTTTCGGGCTCGGCGTCCGGCACGCGCTCGGCCGACACACCATCCACTTCACTGATGGAACCGCGATCCCTCGGGGGCACGGTGCGAGCCCTTCCATCGAGCTTCCGCGTCATGCTGTGGACCCCGTCGCAGCTCGGAATCGGCTCACGGCGCTGATGGCGGAGGCACTGCGCGGAACGTGCCCAACGAGTTCGGCCATCGGTCCGACCGTGGAGACCGACAAACCTCAGGCGAACGAGCACGACGACGCTCCCGGCTTCTTTGACCTCGTCGCGGAGGCCGAGGCGCAAATGGCGGGTATAACAGCAGATATGGCCGACGTGGATTCGGCGGCGGCCGATCTCGGGGCGATCATGGAACTCATGATGGAGGACATGGTCCGAGTCAGTCATCCTGGGGCCCCCGCGAACGCCAAGCTGGCGGTGTTGACCCAAATGGCCAAAGTGATCAGCGGGCCAGCTGGTGAACTGGAATCAGCCACCGAGCGACTTGCCCAACGCATGAGCGCCGCCACCATCGCCTTCGACGCCTTCATGGAGTGGACCCGGAACACTCCGCGCAGCGAGTGGTCGGACGATCTCGTACAGATGCTGCGGCACATGGCTGAGCCCTCCTGCGAGACCGAACCGGCCGACTTCGAGGAAGTCATCACGCTGATCGATAGCTTCGGCGCTTCCAGTCAACATCTACGTGTTCCCGCGCGGCGGTTGATCACCTCCTGCCAGAACCTCGTTCAGCTCATGGCGGCCGTGGCGGAATGGCGAACCAAAGCAGTGAGGCTTCTGGAGGGCTGATCCCTCGAGACCTCGCGCCAGGATAAGCGCCGTCTTGCTTCCTGCTGCCGGCACGACTGTGCTCGTCCACGGACCCACCTCGCCGAGTCTTCCCTCGGCCGGGTGGGTTTCCGGCGTGGGCTCCGAGCTACTACCGACTCAGTCGAGAAAAGGGCTTCGCAGTGGATTCAGCGGAGAGCACGGCTGAGGGGGGAGCCTGTTCTACCACGCCAAGCAGATGGCATGAGCGGACGTGACCGGAGCAGGTGCTCTACGGCCCACCGTGATGGTCTACCGGGCTTGTTGCTGCGGCGGCGGAGAGATTCCGGCGGAACTCCACGTCGGACCCCGGTTCTGTGGACCGCCCCACGCGGGTGGGGCGGCCGATCCCCACAACCTGAATATCCTCTGCTCCGAGCCCGTACCACTCTGGACCGAACGCTCAAGAGCCCGACCCGACGACCGCAGTATGGCTTTAACGGCGGTTCCTATCCCCGAAACGCCTCCAGCAGCCGCAACCACACCTCACTGATCGTCGGATACGCGGGCACCGCGTGCCACAGGCGTTCGATGGGGACTTCGCCGACGACGGCGATGGTCGCGGAGTGGAGGAGTTCGCCGACGCCGGGGCCGACGAAGGTGACGCCGAGGAGGATTTGGCGGTCGAGGTCGACGATCATGCGGGCGCGGCCTTTGTAGCCGTCGGCGTAGAGGGAAGCGCCGGCGACGGAGGCGAGGTCGTGGTCGACGGCGCGGACGCGGTGGCCGGCGGATTGGGCTTCGGAGAGGGAGAGGCCGACGGAGGCGGCTTCGGGGTCGGTGAAGACGACTTGGGGGACGGCGGCGTGGTCGGCGGTGGCGGTGTGGGCGCCCCAGGGGTCGGTTTCGAGGAGGGGGACGTGCTGGGCGCGGGCGACGATGGCGGCGGCGGCGATGCGGGCCTGGTATTTGCCCTGGTGGGTGAGGAGGGCGCGGTGGTTGACGTCGCCGACGCCGTAGAGCCATTTGCTGCCGTCGACGCGGCAGCTGTCGTCGACGGGGAGCCAGGAGCCGGGCTGGAGTCCGACGGTTTCGAGGCCCAGGTCTTCGGTGCGGGGGGCGCGGCCGGTGGCGAAGAGGACTTCGTCGGCCTCGACGCGGTCGCCGTCGTCGAGGACGAGGGTGACGGGGCCGGTGGCGTCGGGGCGTTCGACGGAGGCGACGGAGACGTTGGTGCGGAGGTGGACTCCGGCCTCGGTGAGGGCGTCGGCGATGTATTCGCCGACGAAGGGTTCCATGCGGGGCAGCAGCCCGTCGCCGCGGACCAGGAGGGTGACCCGGGAGCCGAGGGCCTGCCAGGCGGTGGCCATCTCGACGCCGACGACTCCCCCGCCGACGATCGCGAGCCGTCCGGGCGCGGTGTGGGCGCTGGTGGCCTCGCGGCTGGTCCAGGGCCTCGCGCCGCGGAGTCCCGGCAGGTCGGGGAGGACCGCGCGGCTGCCGGTGCACACGGCGACCGCGTGGCGGGCGGTGAGTACGTGGTGTTCGCCCTCGGGGCCGTCCACGACGACGCGCTTGGGGCCGTCCAGTCTGCCGCGGCCCCGGTAGAGCCGGGCGCCGGTGGAATCCAGCCAGGAAACCTGTCCGTCGTCCTTCCATTGGGAGGCGAAGGCGTCCCTGCGGGCGAGTACGGCCTCGGTGTCGAGCGGCGCGGCGGCCGACTCGCTCAGTCCGGGCAGCCGGCGGGCGTCGGCACGGGCGAGCACCGGGCGCAGCAGGGCCTTGCTGGGCATGCAGGCCCAGTAGGAGCATTCGCCGCCGACCAGCTCGCTCTCCACGACCGCCGTGCTCAGGCCCGCGGCCCGCAGCCGGTCCGCCACATTCTCGCCGGTGGGGCCCGCGCCCAGCACCACGACGTCAAACTCCACAGCTTCGGTCATAGGGACAGTCTGGTACCGGGTGTGCGTCCTGGCCACATGGGCAGTCGCAGGAATAGCACGGCCCTCGGCACCGTTGTCGGGGGCGAGTCCACACCGGACGGCCGGACGGCCGGACACAGGGAGAGGTAACCACGTCATGAGCACTGTAGAGCTCACCAAGGAGAACTTCGATCAGGTCGTTTCCGAGAACGAATTCGTTCTGATCGATTTCTGGGCTTCGTGGTGTGGCCCCTGCCGTCAGTTCGCCCCGGTGTACGAGGGGGCGGCCGAGCGCCACCCCGACCTGGTCTTCGCGAAGGTCGACACCGAGGCGCAGCAGGAGCTGGCCGCCGCGTTCGAGATCCAGTCCATCCCGACGCTGATGATCGTCCGCGAGAATGTGGCGGTGTTCGCGCAGCCGGGCGCGCTGCCGGAGTCCGTGCTGGAGGATGTGATCGGCCAGGCCAGGGCGCTGGACATGGACGAGGTCCGCCAGTCGATCAAGAAGGCCGAGGCCGGCGCGGGGAACGGTGAGGGCCCGAAGGGCTGACCCGGGTGCCGGGGGGATGCGGGGGATGCCGGGCGGCCCGGGTCAGCGGCCGACCTCGCGGACCCGGGCCGAGAGGCCGTAGTCGATTTCGGAGCCGTCGATGAGGAGGGCTTCGACCGTACGGGTGGCGGGGTCGATGTCGGCCACGATCCCCTCCCCGGCGAACCGGGGGTAGCCGGAGGCTCCGGTTTCGCCCGTGGCGGCCACCAGGGCCGACCGGAGGGCGACCTCGGAGAGGGTGCCGGGGTCGTGCCCCTCGGCGTGCTCGGGCACGATCAGGACTTCGAAGCGCTGTGGTTCGGTCGTCACCGGGACTCCTCTGCTGCGGATCCGCTGCGGATCGTCGCTGTGCGTGACGCTAGGCACCCGGCGGCCCGTCCGCATCCCGGCGGACTCGCGACGCGGGGTCGACGGAGTCAGCTGGACTCGCGGTGTACCGCTCGGGCCCCCATCAGATCACGGATCTCCAGGTGGTCCCCGGGGTCGCGCACCACCCGGTCGACGATCTCGGCCAGCAGCCGTCCGGTCACCATGTCGATGTGGACGGTGCTCAGCCGGGGGCGCAGCAGCCTTCCCAGCAGCAGATCGTCCGCGCCGATCACAGCCGTCTGCCCCGGTATGTCGATGCCTTCCTCCTGGAGGGCGCGCATCAGGAGCATGGCGTAATCGTCGTTGTAGGCGTAGACGGCGTCGAGGCCGAGGCCCCGCCAGGACGAGGCGAGCGCGGACGCCGACTCCTCGTCGTACGAGAGGGGCAGCGGCTCGATCCTGGCCCGGCCGGCCGCGCCGGCCCGGCGCGCGCCCTCGAAGCGCGGTTCGGAGAAGTGTTCGAGGCCTGCTTCGCCGGGTATGACGACGCCGATGTCCCGCCGGCCGCGCTGGATCAGATGGGTGACGGCGCAGCTGCCGACCTCGCTCTGGTCCATGACGAGTGAGTGCGCGCCTTCCACCCGCCGGGGGGCGAGGCTGATGACGGCCTTCGCTCCGGAGCGTTTGAGGGTTTCGACGCCCTGGGGCGTGAGTCCGACCTCGCCGAGCGAGACGACCGCCACGGGTCTCAGCTCGGCCCAGGCGCGGGCGGCCTCGTCGCCGTCGAGGCCGAGGCTGCCGTACTGAACGACGGTGTAGTCCAGGCGTCTGAGGGCCCATTGGAGTTCGTTGAAGAACTCGTGGAACAGGGGGCCGAGCGAGAAGGTCGCGGCGGGCAGCAGGACCATTCTGGTGTGTCCCGCGCGCAGGCTGCGGGCGGCCGCGTGGGGTACGTAACCCAGTTCTTCGGCGGCCTCCCGGACCCGGCGGCGGGTGGGCTCGCTGATGCGCACGGACGACGTGTTGTTGAGCACGTACGAGACCGTGGCCCGGGAAACCCCTGCTAACCGGGCGACGTCGGCGCTGGTGGGAACGGAGCGTTCGGCGGATTGCTTGGGTGTCTGGCTCATCGCCCTGGGAATCTTTCCAGAACGCTCGCGGGCGTGGTCCGGTGGTTGGCCGGATCCGGATGCCCCTATTGCTTTGATCTTCCTTCGCTCATCCTGGTGGTGTCAGCGCACTTGAGAGGGAGAGGGAACGGCGTGCGTCTTCACACGACGACTTGGGGTACGGGCGAGCGCGTCGCCCTGCTGATTCACGGCGTCATGTCCGACCATCGCAGCTGGCGGCGGGTGGGCCCGGCGCTGGCGGAGCGGGGTTATCGGGTGGTCGCGGTGGATCTGCGGGGGCACGGCGCGAGCGGCCGTGCCGCTTCGTACGGCCTGAGGGAGTACGCGGACGATCTGGTGGAGTCCCTGCCGGCCGGGGCGGAACTGGCGATGGGGCATTCGCTCGGCGGGCTGACGCTGTCCCTGGCGGCGGCCGAGCTGTCGCCGGGGCGCGTGGTCTATGTGGACCCGGTCTGGCATCTGCCCGAGGGGCCTGAGGGCTTCCGCGCGGAGGCGTTCGCCGCGGCGAAGGGGCTGTCCCGGGAGGCGATACGGGAGACCGCGCCGCGCTGGGACGAGAAGGACGTCGACATCGAGCTGGCGACGCTGGGGCTCTGGGACGAGTCGACGGCGCAGGGGCTGAAGGAGGCGGTGGGCAGGGATCTGATGCCGGCCGTGCCCGTCGCGCCGTCCCTGGTGGTGGCCGCCGACCCGAGCCGGCTGGTGCCTGCCCGGCGGGCGGCGGTGCTGCGGGAGCGCGGCTTCGAGGTGCGTGTCGTCACGGGTGCGGGACACACCGTGCACCGCGACGACTTCGACGGATTCATGGCCGCGCTGGAGGGCTGGATCTGATCGCGGAGCAGCCGGGTCCGCCGCCGGTGCGGGCGGGCGGCCCCCTCGGGGCACTACCGTGGGACGGTGACGATCTTCTCCGGCGCATCGGGCGCCTCCGACTCCCCCGGCCGCGGCGGCGCCTCGGCCACCACCGAGGCCGATCCCACCGCGGTGGGCCCGGTCCGCACCTCCTACGCCCCGGACCGCGACGGCGATCCCGACCCCGGTGAGATCGTCTGGACGTGGGTGCCGTTCGAGGAGAACGACGGGCGCGGAAAGGACCGTCCGGTGCTGATCGTGGCCCGGGAGGAGACGGGGACGCTGCTCGCGGTGCAGCTCTCCAGCAAGCGCCATGACCGGGACCGTGAGTGGGTGCCGATCGGGGTCGGGCCCTGGGACCGGGAGGAGCGGGAGTCCTGGGTCGATCTGGACCGGGTGCTGCGGGTGCGCGAGAAGGGCATGCGCCGGGAGGCGTGCGCGCTGGACCGGCCCCGGTTCGACACCGTCGTACAGCGGCTCCGGGAGCGTTACGGCTGGGGATGACCGGCGGACGGGCCGGTTGCGGCCGATTCCGGTGCCGGAGGGAGTTGTTCGGCGAAGACGCGGGAGAAGGCCCCGAGGGTCGTTCGTCCCGCGGTGCGGTCGAGCACGGCGAGGACGACCCGGTCGAAGTGGCCCGCGAAGCGGCCGTCGCCGGTGAGCAGCGCGTGGAAGACGCCCGCGACCGTCGCCGGGTCGTTGCGGAAGACGCCGCAGCCCCAGGCTCCGAGCACCAGCCGCCGGTAGCCCCGGTCGACGGCGGTCTCCAGGACGCGTTCGGCGCGGGAGGCGAGGGCGGCGGGGATCCGGTGCGTCTCCTCGGGGGCGTTTCGCGCGATCACACCGGCGTTGGGCGCGGGCGAGGTCAGAAAGCCGACGGTGTACGGGGTGTCCAGCAGGGCGCCCCGGTCGTCGCGGAAGACGGGGACGGCGGGCGAGTGGATGACCCGGTCCGAGTAGAACGGGTCGCGGTCGGTGCGGTGGTGTTCGTAGTACTGGGGTGCGCGCCGCAGGGTGGTGTGGAGGGCGGAGGCCCGGCAGAGCGCCTCCTCCTGTGCCTGCGCGCCGTTCAGATACCCGCCGCCGGGGTTGCGCGCGGAGGCGAAGTTGAGCACGGCCACCGGGCCGGACGCGGCACCGGACTCCGGAGCGGACGCGGCGCTCGGCTCGGCACCCGGCCCGGCATCAGCGCCCGCACTGGCACCGGCACCCGGCCCGGCGCTCGGCTCCGCACCCGCACCCGCACCCACACCCGCACCGGACGTGAGTCGCCGGGCCGCCGCCGTACTGCTCTCCGCCGTGACCTCGAAGACGGTCCGGCGGCCGGTGTCCGGAGTGACGGGCACCGGATCCGGTCCGTACATCCGGGTCCCGGCCCGGGCCGCGGCGACCTCCGCCGCGATGACCACTTCTCGTCCATTGGTGGCCAGATAGCGACCAGTTTCAACAATATCCTCGGTCTGTTGGGCGATCCCCCGCAGTCGTGCGCTCATGGCCACATACTCCTTGACCTGCGACAAAGGCGGCAAATGCTTTTCCGGCGAACGGCCCGCGAAACCGCGACCGGCCCCGGACCCCCGCGGTGCACTCTTGTGCGAAGCGCCGACCCTGGCTTTAGGTTGGCAGAGTGCCCTCGCAAGGCCTTCGAAAGAGGAGCCGCTCATGCGTCCACCCGACGCCGGCGACTACGGCCGGCCCATCTCGGAAGAGGAAGCGGAGGATCTGCTTCGATGCATCTGCTTCAAGAACGGCCCACCCGCCATGGTGGGTGTGGAGCTGGAATGGCTCATACACGAACGGCACGACCCCCGGCTCCGCCTCTCGGCCGAGCGCCTCACCGCCGCCCATGACCTGGTGCGCGCTCTCCCCCTGACATCGGCTCTGACCTTCGAGCCCGGCGGCCAGCTGGAACTCAGCTCACAGCCCGCGGCCTCCCTGATGGAGTGCGTGGACTCCGTCGCCGCCGATCTGGACACCGTACGGACCGCCCTCCGGCCGACCGGGCTCACCCTCGCCGGAATGGGGCTCGACCCCTGGCAGTCACCGCGCCGGATGCTGCGCGAACCCCGCTACGACGCCATGGAGGCCTACCTCGACCGCACCGGCCCGTCCGGTCGCGTCATGATGTGCAACTCCGCCTCGATCCAGGTGTGCCTGGACGCCGGTGAGCAGGAGCCGGGACCGCTCGGACACGGCAGACGGTGGCAGCTCGCCCATCTGCTCGGCGCGGTGCTCACCGCCGTCTTCGCCAACTCGCCCGCCCTGGCGGGCCGGCTCACCGGCTGGCGCTCCACCCGGCAGGCGATCTGGAACGAACTCGACGCCGTACGCCCCGTCTCGCCGCCGCTGGACCGGGAGCCGAAGGCCGCCTGGGCCGCGCACGCGCTGGACGCCCCGTTGATGTTCATGACGATGCCCGACGGGCCGTGGCTCCGGCCCGAGGGGCTGACCTTCCGCTCATGGCTGCGCTCCGGCGCACCGCGCGCGGCGACCCGGCAGGATCTGGAACGCCATCTCACCACCCTCTTCCCCCCGGTGCGCCCGCGCGGCCATCTCGAACTGCGGATGATCGACGCGCAGCCGGGCGACGACGGCTGGATGGTCCCGCTCGCGGTGACCACCGCCCTCTTCGAGGACCCGGAGGCGGCCGAGACCGTGTACCGGACGGTCAAACCGCTCGCGGAGTACGCCGGGTCGCGGCCCGCGCCCCGCAATCCGCTCTGGCTCGACGCGGCCCGGCTCGGGCTGAGCCATCCCGAGCTGCGCACGGCCGCCGTGGCCTGCTTCGCCACGGCGCTGGAGGCCCTGCCGCGCGTCGGCGCGTCCAGCGCGGTCCACGAGGCGGTCGCCGCCTTCAACGAGCGCCATGTTCTGCGGGGCCGATGTCCCGCCGACGATCTGCTCCTCATCCCCGCGCCCGGGCACGGCCAGGGAACACTGGAAAGGGAACCGGGCATATGAACGAAGACCTCCGACGGCGCGCGCTCGACGCGCTGACCCGGGCCCGGACCCGTACCGCCACGCTCACCGAATGTGTGGACGACCGGGAGCTGACCGCCCAGCACTCGCCCCTGATGTCCCCGCTCGTCTGGGATCTCGCCCACATAGGCAACCAGGAGGAGCAGTGGCTGCTGCGCACGGTCGGCGGGCGCGCCGCCCTGCGGCCCGAGATCGACTCGGTGTACGACGCCTTCGAACACCCCCGGGCCACCCGGCCCTCGCTCCCGCTGCTCGCCCCGGCCGAGGCGCGCGGCTACGCGTCCGAGGTGCGCGGCCGGGTGCTCGATCTGCTGGAGCGGACCCCGCTGGAGGGCGGCGGACCGCTGGTCGACTCCGCCTTCGCCTTCGGCATGATCGCCCAGCATGAGCAGCAGCACGACGAGACGATGCTGATCACGCACCAGCTGCGCGACGGCCCGGCCGCGCTGTCCGCGCCCGAGCCGCCCCGGGCCGGGCCGGACGCGGCGGAGCTGCCCGCCGATGTGCTGGTGCCCGGCGGCCCCTTCACCATGGGCACGTCGACCGAGCCCTGGGCGCTGGACAACGAGCGGCCCGCGCACCGGCGGACGGTGCCCGCCTTTCGTATCGACACCACCCCGGTGACCTGCGGCGCGTATCTCGCCTTCATCGCGGACGGCGGCTACCGCGACCCCCGCTGGTGGGCGGCCGAGGGCTACGAGCAGATCCGCAGGCACGACATCGGGGCCCCGCTGTTCTGGCGGCGGGAGGGCGGGCAGTGGCTGCGCCGCCGCTTCGGGGTGACCGAGCCGGTGCCGCTCGACGAGCCGGTGCTCCATGTGAGCTGGTACGAGGCCGACGCGTACGCCCGCTGGGCCGGGCGGCGGCTGCCCACCGAGGCCGAGTGGGAGAAGGCCGCCCGGCACGACCCGGGGACGGGCCGCTCGCGCCGCTTCCCCTGGGGCGACGCCGACCCCACCCCCGTACACGCCAATCTGGGCCAGCGCCATCTGCGGCCGGCCCCGGCCGGCGGATACCGCGAGGGGCGGTCGCCGCTGGGGGTGCGACAGCTGATCGGCGATGTGTGGGAGTGGACCGCGAGCGACTTCCTCCCCTATCCCGGCTTCGCCGCCTTCCCCTACCGCGAGTACTCGGAAGTCTTCTTCGGCAGTGCGCACAAGGTGCTGCGCGGCGGCTCCTTCGGGGTGGACCCGGTGGCCTGCCGGGGCACCTTCCGCAACTGGGACCTTCCGGTACGGCGGCAGATCTTCAGCGGGTTCCGCACCGCGCGGGACGCCGATCCCCTGGAGGACACCGTCTGATGTGCCGCCACATCGCCTCCCTCGGGCCGCCGGCCGCCCTCGGGGAGCTGCTCACCGTGCCGGCCAACGGGCTGCTGCGGCAGTCCTGGGCCCCGCGCCACCAGCGCCACGGCACCGTCAACGCGGACGGATTCGGGGTGGGCTGGTACGCCGAGGGCGATCCGGTGCCCGCCCGCTACCGGCGCGCCGGTCCGATCTGGGCCGATCTCTCCTTCGCCGATCTCACCCGGGTGGTCCGCAGCCGGGCCCTGCTGGCCGCCGTGCGGGACGCCACCGTGCCCGGCGCGGACGGCGAGGCGGCGGCGGCCCCCTTCGCCGCCGGTCCCTGGCTGTTCAGCCACAACGGCTCGGTCCCCGGCTGGCCCGGCTCGCTCGCCCCGCTCGCCGCGACCCTGCCGGCGGCCGAACTGCTCACGCTGGAGGCGCGCAGCGACACGGCGCTGCTCTGGGCGCTGGTGCTGCACCGGCTCCGGCGCGGCGACGAGCCGGGCCGGGCGCTCGCGGACACCGTCCGCGAGGCGGCCGAGGCCGCGCCGGGCTCCCGGCTGAACTTCCTCCTCACCGACGGCGCGACGATCGCGGCGACCACCTGGGGCGACTCGCTCTGGTCGCTCGCCGAACCGGACCGGTGCACGGTGGCATCGGAGCCGTACGACGACGATCCCCGCTGGCGCGAGGTGCCCGACCGCACCCTGCTGGTCGCCACCGCCGCCGGAGTTCTCCTCTCCCCGCTCAAGGAGCCCTCTCTGTGAGCCCGTTCCAGCTGACCCGCACCCTGCCCGAGGACGCCACCGGCGCCGCGCTGCGCGAAGACGTGCTCCACGGGCTCACCCGCACCCCCAAGGAGCTGCCGCCCAAATGGTTCTACGACGCCCGGGGCAGTGAGCTGTTCGAGCGGATCACCCGCTTGCCGGAGTACTACCCGACCCGTGCCGAGCGGGAGATCCTGATCGCCCGCTCGGCCGAGATCGCCGCCGCGAGCGGCGCCCGCACCCTGGTGGAGCTGGGCTCGGGCTCGTCCGAGAAGACCCGGTATCTGCTGGACGCGATGCCGGACCTGGAGAGCTATGTCCCGGTCGACGTGAGCGAGAGCGCGCTGCGCGGCGCGGGCCGGGCGCTGCTGGAAGAGCGTCCGGGGCTGCGCATCCACGCCCTGATCGCGGACTTCACCGAGGGGCTGGCGCTGCCCGTGACCCCGGGGCCCCGGCTGGTCGTCTTCCTCGGCGGGACGATCGGCAATCTGCTGCCCGCCGAGCGCGCGCTCTTCCTGCGCTCGGTACGGGCGCTGCTCGGCCCCGGGGACGCGCTGCTGCTGGGGACCGATCTGGTGAAGGACGAGGGCGTGCTCGTCCGGGCCTATGACGACCGGGCGGGAGTGACGGCCGAGTTCAATAAAAATGTACTGAATGTCCTGGCCCGTGAGCTGGGCGCGGACGCCGATCCCGAGGACTTCGACCATGTGGCGCTGTGGGACCGGGAGCACGAGTGGATCGAGATGCGGCTGCGCGCCCGCCGGGCGGTGACCGTGAAGATCCCGGAGCTGGATGTGGTGGTGCCGTTCCACGAGGGCGAGGAGCTGCGGACGGAGGTGTCGGCGAAGTTCCGTCAGGAAGGAGTGCGCGCGGAGCTGGCCGACGCCGGGATGGAGCTGTCCCGGTGGTGGACGGACGCACGGGGCAGGTTCGCGCTCTCGCTGGCGACGGTGGCCCCGGCGGCCCTCTGAGGTCCGGGCCGAGGTCCGGGCACTGAGCGGCCCGCCGACGGGCCGCCGCGCCCGGCGGGCGCGGCGGGGGGGCGGGGGGCCGGCGGCGGGGGCAGGGGGGGGGGGGGGGGCTGGTGGCGGGG
>NZ_BMWG01000009.1:188041-250040 GCF_014651115.1 Streptomyces inusitatus
CGCCGGGGGGCCCGGGGGGGGGGGGGGCGGGGGCGGGGCCGGGGGCGGCCCCCCCGGGGGGCCCCGGCGCGGGCGGGGGGGGGGGGGGGGGGGGCGGCCCGTCGGCGGGGTCAGGGAGCGAGGATGGAGCTGATGCGGTCGGAGGCCTCTTTGCCCGCGCGCTCGGCGTCCCCGCCCAGCAGCACCTTGGTCATGAAGGGCTTGATCGGGTTGTCGACCTCGACCTCGGCCCACCTGACGGTGTTCGGGGTGGCCTTGCTGCCCTCGGCCGCCGCGCCGGCCGCCATCGCGGCAGCGGACTCCTGGCCCTTGATGACGTGGGCGAGGGCCTTCTTGTTGGGCACGTAGTTCATCGTCCGGGCGAGTTCGGTCTGCCAGCGCTCGCCCGCCATCTCCTTGACGACCTCGATCGCCGCGCTCCGCTGGTCCGCCTTCTCCGGGATGATCAGGTCGGAGCCGCCGGTGAAGACCGCGCCGGCCTTGTCGGCCGTCTTGCCCGGGATGGTGAAGTAGCCGAGCTTGCCCTTGAGCTGCGGGTTGTTCTTCTCGATGACGGCCGCCGTGCCCGGGGTGGCGATGATCTGGGCGATATTGCCCTTGGCGAAGACGTCGACCAGCGGCGGCTTCTGCTCGTCGGAGTCCTTGGGGCCCTTGCCCTGCGCCTGGAGCTCCTTGTAGAACTCCATCGCACGCAGCGCCTCCTCCGTGTGGAGACGGCCCTCCCAGTCGCCCGCGTTCTCCACCGCGAGGTCGCCGCCCTCGTCCCAGATGAAGCCGGCGAGGGTGTACCAGTCCTGGCCGGGGAGGTAGATGCCCTGGGTTCCGTCGGTGTTGAGCCGCTGGGAGAGGTCCACCCACTCCTCGCGCGTCTTGGGGAACTTGTCGACCCCGGCGTCCTTGAAGATGTCCTTGTTGTAGACGACGACGCGGTTGGCGGCGTACCAGGGTATGCCGAACTGCGAACCGTTGATGTTGCCGGGCTCCGCGAGACCCTCCAGCCAGTCCTCGCTGCCGAGGTCCCGCACGGCCTCCAGCGTGAGGTCCACGAGGGCGTCGCTCTCCGCGTACTGGGCGACCTGGGTGTTGCCGACCTCGATGACGTCGGGGGTGTTCTTGCCTTCGAGGGCGGAGGTGACCTTCTTCCCGATGCCGGTCCAGGAGTGGAAGCTGAACTGAAGCTTCACCGAGGGGTGCTCTTTCTCGTACGCCTTGGTGAAGCGGTCGAGGAAGTCCTGAGAGACGCTTTCCTGCATCAGCCAGATCTTCACGGTCCGCTTTTCGGAACCGCTGCCCGGAATCAGGCCGCAGCCGGAGGTGAGCGCGAGGGCAGACACGAGTACGACAGAGGTGTAGAGCGGGCGGCGGATTTTCACAGCGTTCACCTTCGAGGGCATGGAAACGTGTACCCGATGGGGGGAAGCGCGCTCCAGGCTCGCACGGGTGTGGCTGGATTTTGGTATGTACCAAAGTGGCCGGTCAAGCCCTATATCGACGCCTCGCGCACCGCCTCCTGGTGGGGCACGGTGGAGAGCGTGTGGAGAGAGTGTAGCGAGAGGAGTACGACAACATGTCCAATCACACCTATCGAGTCACTGAGATTGTCGGCACATCTCCCGATGGAGTGGATCAAGCCATTCGCAACGGCCTCGCCCGGGCGAACCAGACCCTGCGCGAACTCGACTGGTTCGAGGTCACGCAGGTGCGCGGCAGAATCGTCGACGGATCCGTCGAGCACTACCAGGTGGGACTGAAGGTCGGTTTCCGGCTGGAGGGCGGCGACTGACAGGGCGTACGCGGCGCGTACACGGGTCGGGCGCGCGCCGGTGGCGCACGCCGGGATCCCCCGCCCCTCCCTCTCCCGTGGCATCTTCCTGCTCCGGGCGTCACCCGACCGGCCCAGGGTCCGCGTACGGGAATCCTGGCGGCGGCGGAGCGTTGAATCGAGTGTGACCTCACGACTCGCGTCCACGCCGCTGTCCGTGCTCGACCGGTCCCGTACCCGGGAGGGGTACGACGGACCGGCCGCGCTGCGCGACACCGTGCGGTTCGCGCAGCGGATCGAGGCGCTCGGGTACCACCGGTTCTGGGTCGCCGAGCACCACAGTGTGCCCGGGGTGGCCGGGTCCGCGCCGGTCGTCCTCGCGGCGGCCGTCGCGGCGGCGACCTCGGTGATCCGGGTGGGCACGGGCGGGGTGATGCTGCCCAATCATCAGCCGCTGGTGGTGGCGGAGCAGTTCGGCGTGCTCGCCTCGCTCTTCCCCGGGCGCATCGACATGGGGCTCGGCAGCTCGATCGGCTTCACCGACGGGATACGCCGGGCGCTGGGCCGGGACGCCTCGGACGCGGAGGAGTTCGAGGCGCGCCTCACCGAGCTGCTCGACTTCTTCCGGGGCCCGGACGGGCACGGTACGGGCGGCTCGCCGGCGCACCCCGGGGTGCACGCGCATCCCGCCGAGGGGCTGCGGGTCCCTGCGTATGTGCTGGCCACCGGGTCGGGTGCGGACATCGCGGCACGGGCCGGGCTGCCCCTGGTCATCAGCGGGTTCCAGGGCCGGGACCGGATGCTGGCGGCCATCGACCGCTATCGCGAAGGCTTTCGCGCCGCCCAGCCGGAGTCCGGGGCCGGGTCCGGGCCAGGGACAGGGGGCGAGGTCGGGGCCAGGTCCGGGCATCCCCGGGTGATTTACTCCGGCACGGTCGCCGTCGCCGCCACCGAGGAGGCCGCCCGCAGGCTGCTCGTCTCCGAGGCCTGGGCGCTGGCCCACTCCCGTACCCATGGGGTCTTCCCGCCGCTCGCCCCGGCCGGGCGGGTCGAGTCGACGGCGATGACGGCGCGGGAGCGGGGGTTCTACGAGTCGGCGCTGCGGGGCCACATCGCGGGGACCGAGGAGCAGGTGGCGGCCGAGCTGGAGTCGGTGCTGGAGGCCACGGAGGCGGACGAAGTGCTGGTCACCACCAGTGCGTACGAGCGTGACGCGCTGCTGGACTCCTATCGCAGGCTGGCCGGGATCGCGGGGACCGCCGCCGGGCCGCCGACCCCGAGTGAGCGCCTGACCAGCACCACTGCCTAGAATTGTCCGTTATGCACAGCCCTCATGACCCCTTCGTCCGCGTCCGCGGGGCCCGGGAGCACAATCTCCGGGGCGTCGACGTGGACATCCCGCGCGACGCGCTGGTCGTCTTCACGGGCGTCTCGGGGTCGGGCAAGTCCTCGCTGGCTTTCGGCACGCTCTTCGCCGAGGCGCAGCGGCGCTACTTCGAGTCCGTCGCGCCCTACGCCCGGCGGCTCATCCACCAGGTGGGCGCGCCGAAGGTGGGCGACATCTCGGGGCTGCCCCCGGCCGTCTCGCTGGAGCAGCGGCGTTCGGCGCCCTCCTCGCGCTCCTCGGTGGGCACGGTCACCACGCTCTCCAACTCGCTGCGGATGCTGTTCTCGCGGGCGGGCGAGTATCCGAAGGGCGCGGAGCGGCTGGACTCGGACGCCTTCTCGCCGAACACGGCCGCCGGGGCGTGTCCCCGATGCCACGGTCTGGGCCGGGTGCACCGTACCGAGGAGCGGCTGCTGGTCCCCGATCCCTCGCTGTCGATCCGCGAGGGCGCGATCGCGGCCTGGCCCGGCGCGTGGCAGGGGAAGAATCTCCGCGATGTGCTGGACGCGCTCGGGTACGACGTCGACCGGCCCTGGGGCGAGCTGGATCCGGCGGACCGGGAGTGGATCCTCTTCACGGACGAGCGGCCGGTGGTCACGGTGCACCCGGTGCGGGACGCGGGCCGGATCCAGCGTCCGTACGAGGGCACGTACACCAGTGCCCGGCGGTATGTGCTGCACACCTTCGCGGATTCGAAGAGCCCGGCGCTCCGGGCCAGGGCGGAACGTTTCCTCACCAGTGAGCCCTGCCCGTCCTGCGGGGGCGGCAGACTGCGGCCCGAGGCGCTGGCGGTGACCTTCGCGGGGCGGACGATCGCCGCCCTGGCGGCGCTGCCGCTCACCGAGCTGGCCCGGGTGCTGCGATCCGGCGGCGGGGAGGGCGTCGGGCACGGGGACGGCGGGCACGGGGGCGGGAACGAGACGGCCCGGGTGCTGGCCGCCGATCTGCTGGCGCGGATCGGCACGGTCACCGAACTGGGCCTCGGCTATCTCAGTCTGGACCGGGCCACTCCGACGCTCTCCGCCGGGGAGCTTCAGCGGCTGCGGCTCGCGACCCAGCTACGGGCCGGGCTCTTCGGGGTGGTGTATGTGCTGGACGAGCCGTCGGCCGGGCTGCATCCGGCGGACACCGAGGCACTGTTGGTGGTTCTGGAGCGGCTCAAGGCGGCGGGGAACTCGGTGTTCGTGGTGGAACACCAGCTGGAGGTGGTGCGCGGCGCGGACTGGGTCGTCGATGTGGGGCCGCGCGCGGGCGAGCACGGCGGTCTGGTGCTGTACTCCGGCCCGGTGGCGGGGCTCGCGGACGTCGGAGAGTCGGCGACCCGGCGGTTTCTCTTCGACCGCTCCCCCGCGCCCGTCCGGGCGGTCCGGGAGCCGGCCGGCTGGCTGGGGATCGGCCCGGTCACCCGGCACAATCTGCGCGGTGCGACGGCGCGGGTGCCGCTGGGGGCGCTGACGGCGGTCACCGGGGTGTCCGGTTCGGGCAAGTCGACCCTGGTGGGGGCGGTCACCGCGGATTCGCCGGGGGTCGGCCGGCTGGTGACGGTGGACCAGCGGCCCATCGGGCGTACGCCCCGCTCCAATCTCGCCACCTACACGGGTCTGTTCGACGTGGTGCGGAAGGTGTTCACCGCCACCGACGAGGCACGTCGGCGCGGCTACCGTGCGGGCAGATTCTCGTTCAATGTGGCGGGCGGGCGGTGCGAGACCTGTCAGGGCGAGGGGTTCGTCACCGTCGAGCTGCTCTTTCTGCCCAGTACATACGCGCCGTGCCCGGAGTGCCGGGGCGCTCGCTACAACCCGGAGACCCTGGAGGTGCGGTACCGGGGGCTGAGCATCGCCGAGGTGCTGGACCTGACCGTCGAGGCGGCCGCGGACTTCTTCGCCGATGTGCCCGCGGCGTCCCGCGCGCCGGCCGCGCTGCTCGATGTGGGGCTGGGCTATCTCCGTCTCGGGCAGCCCGCGACGGAGCTGTCGGGCGGGGAGGCCCAGCGGATCAAGCTGGCGACGGAGCTTCAGCGTCCGCGCCGCGAGCACACTCTGTACGTCCTGGACGAGCCGACGACCGGTCTGCACCCCGCCGATGTGGAGGTGCTGATGCGCCAGTTGAACGGTCTGGTCGACGCCGGTCATTCGGTGGTCGTCGTGGAGCACGACATGGCGGTGGCGGCGGGCGCGGACTGGGTGATCGATCTGGGGCCCGGCGGTGGCGACGAGGGCGGACGCGTCGTCGCCGCGGGCACCCCGGCCGAGGTGGCCTCGGCGGCGGGGAGCCGTACGGCGCCGTTTCTGGCGTCCGCCCTCGAAGGCCGTCAGGCGTAGGTGTAGAACTGGGTGTGGTCCAGCATGCTCTGGGGAGTCGTGTTGGTCCAGGGCGGCATGGTGTCGTTGAGGTCGATCACATTGGGCGTGGTCCCGGCCGGGAGGTATTCGGCGCTGGTCGGGTGGAGCGCGTGCCAGTCGGCCCAGAGCTTGTCGACGAACGAGTGGTGCAGCCAGAACACCGGGTCGTTCGGGGAGACGCTCGTCTCCATCTGGCCCCAGATCCAGGTGTGCACCCGGTTGTGCATGCTCATGTACGACGCCGTGCCTTCGAGCGTGGAGCGGAAGCCGGCGGAGGCGTCGCTCCAGGGCGCGGAGTCGTAGGTGGGGATGGCGAGGGCGGCGTCGACCTGGGCGCGGGTGGGGAGCGTGGGGACGCGGTAGCCCAGATTGCGCGCGAGGAAGGGGCGGGTGTCGACCTGGATGTTGATCGGCCACTTGCCCCCGGAGTACGCGAAGGGGCCGTCCATCACCTGGTCGTCCAGGGGGCGGCCGGTGCCGCCGAGGAGGTCGGGCGCCCAGATGGAGGAGGCGACGGAGTTGTCGACGGTCCAGTCCCAGTAGGGGATCGACACCGACGCGTCGATCTTCTGGAGTTCGTTCTCGAAGTCGATGAGGAACTTGCGGTGCCAGGGCAGGAACGAGGGGCCGAAGTGCCCCACATAGACCCCGGTGTTCATGTCCAGTGCGAAGCGGAGGCGGTGGGCGGCGACGAACTCGTCGTACACGCCTATGCGCTTGACCTCCAGCACCGCGTCGACGAAGGCCTTCTTCTCGGCGGCCGTGAGGTTCGCCTGGTTCTTGCGTACGGTCATGGCGACTGCTCCCGGCTCAGACGGTGGGGTTGAACGGGACGACGGAGGCGCCCTTGAGTGTGGTGACGGCGGTGCGCGCGGTCTCCAGCGGGGAGGCGAACCTCTCGTAGTGGTTGATCGCGCTGCTCCAGCCGCTCTTCCCGTGGTGCATCACATGGAGTTCGCGGCCGTCTATCAGTACGCGGAAGGGGGAGCCGTGTCCGGCGTGCCCGCGGGCGTGGGCGGCGGCTCCCTCAAGAGGCTCGCCCTGGATGCGGCGGCCCTGGAAGACCTCGTCGAAGGCCACGGGCCCGCCGTTGCCGCCGGGCGGGGCCGCCTTGTTCTTGCCGCCCTCGGCGGGCGTGGAGTCCGCCCAGGCGCTGGCCACACCGACGAGCGCCAGGCCGGCGGCGGTGCCGGTGACGGCTCCCACGGCTTGACGGCGGGTGATTTTGGACATGACAGAGAACCCCCAGAGAGACATGGCTGAAGGCGGCCCCCGGGTGTCGGGGCCGCCTTGACCATGCCTACACGGACAGTGATCACCCGTAATAGAGGGTGCCCGTCGGTTGGCTGTCATACGGACATGTCCTGGCGGGTCACACGGGGACCGACTTCTTCGATCTTGCTGCGGGCAAGCGCCACATCAGTCCGGAAGAGGAGATTCCATTGAATGTGTGCCCTGCACGTGAAGATCCTTCTGAGGTCATCACGCCTTGACGCCTTGTATACGAGGGGTGAACATGGCCGAAAAGCGAGCAACCATTTGTCGGGTACATCCGATTCAGCGATTCACCGATTCGCTCGACTGCCGTCCGACTACCGCTTGACCTTGCGGTTCGCCCGCAGCCACTCCTTGTTCATGGCCGTGATCGACGGCAGCGGAATGCCCTTGGGGCAGGCGGTGGCGCACTCCCCGGTCAGTGTGCAGCCGCCGAAACCCTCCTCGTCCATGGTCGCGACCATGTCGAGCACCCGGGTCTCGCGTTCGGGCGCGCCCTGCGGCAGCACATTGAGGTGATTGATCTTCGCCGAGGTGAAGAGCATCGCCGAGCCGTTGGGGCAGGCGGCCACACAGGCCCCGCAGCCGATGCACTCGGCGTGCTCGAAGGCGAAGTCGGCGTCCGGCTTGGGCACGGGGGTGGCGTGGGCCTCGGGGGCCGCGCCGGTCGGGACGCTGACATAGCCGCCGGCCTGGATGATCCGGTCGAACGAGGAGCGGTCCACCACCAGATCCTTGACGACCGGGAAGGCGGCGGCCCGCCAGGGCTCGACGTCGATGGTGTCGCCGTCCGCGAAGGACCGCATATGGAGCTGGCAGGTGGTGGTCCGCTCGGGGCCGTGCGCGTCGCCGTTGATGACCAGGCTGCACGCTCCGCAGATGCCCTCGCGGCAGTCGTGGTCGAAGGCGACGGGATCCTCGCCGCGCAGGATGAGGTCCTCGTTGAGGGTGTCGAGCATCTCCAGGAACGACATGTCCGGGGAGATGCCGTCCACCTCGTAGGTGGCCATCGTGCCGGACGCGCCGGCGTCGCGCTGACGCCAGACACGCAGTTTGAGCTTCATGCGTAGCTCCGCTGAGTGGGGTGGACGTACTCGAAGACGAGGTCTTCCTTGTGCAGGACGGGCGCGGCGCCGGTCTCGGTGAACTCCCAGGCCGCGGCGTAGCCGAACTCCTCGTCCCGGCGGGCCGCCTCGCCGTCCGGGGTCTGGGACTCCGTGCGGAAGTGGCCCCCGCAGGACTCGGCGCGGTGAAGGGCGTCCAGGCACATCAGCTCGGCCAGTTCCAGATAGTCGACGACGCGGTTGGCCTTCTCCAGGGACTGGTTGAACTCCTCGCCGGTGCCCGGGACCTTGATCCGCCGCCAGAACTCCTCGCGGATCTGCGGGATGCGGTCGAGCGCCTTGCGCAGCCCCTCCTCGGTACGGGCCATTCCGCAGAACTCCCACATCAGCTCGCCGAGTTCGCGGTGGAAGGAGTCGGGGGTGCGGTCGCCGTCGACGGCGAGGAGCAGCCGGATCCGGTCCTCGGTCTCCGCGAGCACCTCGGCGACGGCGGGGTGGGAGGCGTCGGGCCGGTCGCCGAGCGGGGCCCGGGCCAGATAGTCGTTGATGGTGGAGGGGAGGACGAAGTAGCCGTCGCCGAGCCCCTGCATCAGCGCCGACGCGCCGAGCCGGTTGGCCCCGTGGTCGGAGAAGTTGGCCTCGCCGACGGCGAAGAGACCGGGGACGGTGGTCTGGAGGTCGTAGTCGACCCAGAGGCCGCCCATGGTGTAGTGGACGGCGGGGTAGATCCGCATGGGGACCTCGTACGGATTCTCCGCCGTGATCCGTGCGTACATGTCGAAGAGATTGCCGTACTTCTCCTCGACCTTGGCCCGGCCCATCCGCTCGATGGCGTCGGCGAAGTCGAGATAGACGCCCTGCCCGCCGGGGCCCACGCCCCGGCCCTCGTCGCAGACGTTCTTCGCCGCGCGGGAGGCGATGTCGCGGGGGACGAGGTTGCCGAAGGAGGGGTAGATCCGCTCCAGGTAGTAGTCGCGCTCGTCCTCGGGGATCTCGTTCGCGGGCCGCTGGTCGCCCTGGGCCTTGGGGACCCAGATCCGGCCGTCGTTGCGGAGCGACTCGCTCATCAGCGTCAGCTTCGACTGGTGGTCGCCGGTGCGCGGGATGCAGGTGGGGTGGATCTGGGTGAAGCAGGGGTTGGCGAGGTACGCGCCGCGCCGGTGGGCGCGCCAGATCGCGGTGGCGTTGGAGTTCATGGCGTTGGTCGACAGATAGAAGACATTGCCGTAGCCCCCGGTCGCCAGCACCACCGCGTCCGCGAAGTGGCTGGAGATCTCGCCCGTGACCAGGTCCCGGGCGACGATGCCGCGGGCCCGTCCGTCGATGACGATCAGATCGAGCATCTCGGTGCGGGCGTGCAGGGTGACCGTGCCCGCCGCGATCTGCCGGGAGAGCGCCTGGTACGCGCCGAGGAGCAGTTGCTGTCCGGTCTGTCCCCGGGCGTAGAAGGTACGGGAGACCTGGACGCCGCCGAAGGAGCGGGTGTCGAGGAGTCCGCCGTACTCCCGGGCGAAGGGCACGCCCTGGGCCACGCACTGGTCGATGATCTCCACGGAGATCTGGGCGAGGCGGTGCACATTGGACTCGCGGGCCCGGAAGTCGCCGCCCTTGACCGTGTCGTAGAAGAGACGGTGGATGGAGTCGCCGTCGTTGCGGTAGTTCTTGGCGGCGTTGATGCCGCCCTGGGCCGCGATGGAGTGGGCGCGGCGCGGGGAGTCCTGGTAGCAGAACTGCTCGACGTGGTAACCCTGCTCGCCGAGGGTGGCTCCGGCCGCGCCGCCCGCGAGACCGGTGCCGACGACGATGACGGTGTGCTTGCGGCGGTTGGCCGGGTTGACCAGCTTGGCCTCGAAGCGGCGGCGGTCCCAGCGCTCGGCTATCGGGCCCTCGGGGGCCTTGGCGTCGGCGATCGGCGCGCCGGTCGTGTACTGCGTGAAGTCCATGCTCAGCTCACCACTCCGGTCATGACGGCGACGGGTACGGCGACGAAGCCCGCGGTCAGCACCAGGGCGAGACCGTTGGCGGCCGCCTTGAGCGCGCGGTCCCGGGTGGCGCTGCCGGCTCCGAGCGTCTGGGCGGCGCTCCAGAAGCCGTGGCGGATGTGCAGGCCCAGGGCGAGCATCGCCGTGAGGTAGATGACGTTGCCGTACCAGGTGGAGAAGGTCGCGACGACGTTCTCGTACGGGCGTCCCGGCTGGGCGTTCTCGTTGACGGTGAGGGTCGTCAGATCGAGGATGTGCCAGACGATGAAGAGCGCGAGGATGATGCCGCCCCAGCGCATGGTGCGGGTGGCGTAACTCGCCCGCTTGCGCTTGTGCGCGTAGGAGACGGGCCGGGCCCGGATGTCGCGCCTGCTCAGCTGGTACGCGGCGACGCCGTGCGCGACCACCGCCGCGAGCAGGCCGATCCTGACGATCCACAGGGCCCACTCCTGGTGGAGCACGGGTGCGCCCATGGTGCGCAGCCAGTGACCGTACTCGTTGAACTCCTGCGGGCCGAAGAAGACCTTGAGATTGCCCAGCACATGCGCGGCGAGGTAGCCGAGCATCATCAGGCCGCTCACCGCCATGACGGTCTTCTTGCCGAGCGTCGACCCCCAGAAGGTGCGTCTGGGTGGCGTCTTCCGATCCGCCGGTCCCTTTTCGGTACGCGTTGCCAGAACCATGGGAGGAACGGTATGGCCGGAAGTCTTCAGAGGTCCAAGACATGATTCAGCTGATCTCCATAGTCAAAGCCTATGGTGCGCTACCGTGAAGCATGCAATTTCAGCAGCTTCTGTACTTTGTGGCGGTCGCCGAGACCCGGCATTTCACCCATGCCGCCGAGCGGGTCCATGTCTCCCAGCCCTCGCTGTCGCAGCAGATCAGAGCGCTGGAGACGGAGCTGGGGGCGGAGCTGTTCAGCCGGGCGCGGGGCAATATCGGGCTGACCGAGGCGGGGGAGGCGCTGCTGCCGCTGGCGCGCCGGATCCTGGCGGACGCGGACACCGCCCGGCAGGAGGTGCAGGAGCTGGCGCAGCTGCGGCGGGGGCGGGTGCGGCTGGGGGCGACGCCGAGTCTCTGCACCGGTCTGCTGCCGGAGGTGCTGCGGGTCTTCCACGACCGCCATCCGGGGATCCGGCTGCTGATCGAGGAGGGCGGGTCGCACGATCTGGTGCGCCAGCTGGCGCGGGGGGCGCTGGATCTCGCGCTGATCGTGCTGCCGCTGCCGCCGGGGTCCCCGGCGCTGACGACGGTGGAGCTGCTCCAGGAGGATCTGGTGGTGGTCTCGGCCGCGTCGGGGAAGCCGCCCCGGCGGCCGGCGCGGATCGCCGATCTGCGGGATCAGCCGCTGGTGATGTTCCGGCACGGGTACGACCTGCGGGAGCTGACGGTGGCGGCGTGCCGGGCGGCGGGCTTCGAGCCGGGCTTCACGGTGGAGGGCGGCGAGATGGACGCGGTGCTGGGGTTCGTACGGGCGGGGCTGGGGGTCGCGGTGGTGCCGAGCATGGTGGCGGGGCGGGCCGGGCCCGGGTTCCGGGTGACCCCGCTCGCGGATCCGGGGCTGCGGCGGACGATCGCGCTCGCCCATCGCAGCGATGTGGCTCCGCCGAGGGCGGCGAGGGAGTTGCAGCGGGTGCTGCTGGACTCCCGGGAGTGAGACGGCGGCTCCCCCAGTGGGACGGACCGGCGCGCGGCGGGGGACGCCGCCCCTGGTGGGGCAGGGGCGGGCGGTGCGTACGTGCGTACGGGCCGGTCGGCCGGGGTGGGCCGGTGGGACGGTCGCGGGCGGGTCAGACGGCGTCGGCGAGCGAGAGCGCGTGGAGCCGGTCCGGCGGTCCGGGGCGGGCGTAGTACCAGCCCTGGGCCGTGTCGCAGCCCAGTTCCCTCAGCTGCTCCGCCTGTGCCCCCGTCTCCACTCCTTCCACCGTCACGGCCAGCTCCAGGCTGTGCGCCAGCGAGACGATCCCCTCCACGATCTTGACGTCGACCGGGTCCACCGGCAGATGCTGCATGCCCTGGGTGAAGGACCGGTCCAGCTTCAGGACGCTGACCGGCAGCCGGCGCAGATTCGCCAGATTGGAGTACCCGGTGCCGAAGTCGTCCAGGGCGATGTCGACGCCCATGTCGGCGAGCTGCCGCAGCGGCTTCAGCAGCTGCTCGTCCGCGCCGATCAGCGCGGATTCGGTGACCTCCAGGCAGAGCGCGCCCGGCGCGAGGCCGGAGCCCTCCAGGACGGCGACCGTGTCGGTGACCAGACCGGGGTGGTGCAGCTGGGTGGGCGAGAGGTTCACATTGATCCGCAGCGGGCCGCCGTCGGCGTGATTCTCCTGCCAGTACATCGCCTGGCGTACCGCCTCCTGGAGCACCCAGCGCCCCAGCGGCACGATCAGACCGGTGTGCTCGGCCAGCGGAATGAACTGGTCCGGCCCGAGTACCCCGTGCTGGGGGTGGTGCCAGCGCACCAGCGCCTCCGCGCCGTGCACGCTGCCGTCGTCCATGTGCACCAGCGGCTGGTACTCGATGAAGAACTCGCCGCGCTCCAGCGCCGCGGGGAGCGCGGTGGTCAGTCCGTGCCGGGTGATGGCGCGGGCGTCCAGCTCGGGATCGGCGATCTCGTAGCGGTTGCCGCCCGCGGACTTCGCGCGGTACATGGTGATGTCGGCGCTGCGCAGCACCTCGGCCGTGGTGCGCTCCCCCGCCGGGCCCTCGACGATGCCGATGGAGCCCCGGACGGAGAGTTCCCGCCCGTCCACCCGGATGGGCGCGGCGAGCACGCCGAGGATCCTGGAGGCCAGCTCGCGCACCTCGTGCTGGGTGTCGGGACCGGTGGTCAGCGCCACGAACTCGTCGCCGCCGAGCCGGGCCACCATCTCGCCCGGCGCGGTGGCGCAGCTCTGGAGCCGGTCGGCGACCTCCACCAGCAGCCGGTCGCCGGTGGCATGGCCGAGGCTGTCGTTGATGACCTTGAAACCGTCAAGGTCGAGATAGCAGAGGCCGAAACGGCGGTTCTCGCCGCCGGAGATCGCCTTCTCCAGCCGTTCGGAGAAGAGCGTCCGGTTGGGCAGTCCGGTCAGCGCGTCGTGGGTGGCCTCGTACCGCAGCCGCAGATTGAGCAGCCGGCGCTCGGTGGTGTCCTCCAGCAGCACCAGTTGGTACTGCGGGCGGCCCTCGGTGTCGCGCAGCAGAGAGACCGTCAGATTGGTCCACAGCACGGTGCCGTCGTTGCGGAAGAACGGTTTCTCCACCCGGAAGTGCTCGCGCTCGCCCCGGATCAGCTCGCGGTGGAGCTGCCAGACGTGCGGCCGGTCCTCGGGGTGGGCCCAGTCGGTGACCTTCTTGCCGCGCACATGGTGTTCGAGGCCGCCGAACATCCGGGTCAGGGTCTCGTTGAGCTCCAGCACATTGCCGTCGAGATCGGCGATCCCGATGCCGATCGCCGCGCCCTCGAACACGGCCCGCAGCCGGGTCTCGGTGGCGTGCAGCGCGCTCACGGCGTCCGAGCGGGCCTGGAGCGCGGAGCGGGCGATGGCCTCCTGCTCGCCGAGGGTGCGGGTGCGCAGCGCGCCGGCGAAGCCGGCGGCGACGGCGTGCTGGAGCCGGGCGCAGCGGGCCCGGCCGTCCTCGGCCGCCGGGTCGGTGCTCTGCGCGGGTCCGAGGCCGCAGTAGAGCACCAGATAGGCGTCGACGACTCCGAGCGTACGGCTGAGCGCCTCGGGGTCGGTGCAGTGGGCCTCGACGAGTGCCGCGCCGATCCGCTGGGCCGCCCTCGGGTCGAAGACCCGGGCGTGCAGCGATTCGCTCAGCATCCGTGCCAGCGGCAGCAGATGCTCCTCGACCTCGGCCCGGGTGAGCGAGGTCGCCGTCACGGGGAAGACGGCGCGGCTCCAGATGGTGGCGAACCGGCGGAGTCTGTCCTCAAGTCCGTCCGGGTCCGCCGCGGGGTGCACGATCTGCGAGGGCGTCATCACGCCTTGCGCCCCACCCCGGCGAAGCCTGTGAAGGCATATGGGTCTTCCTGCTCGGCTGGGGCGTCCGGCCGCCAGTCGGGCGGCGACACCAGTCCGGGCTCGACCATCTCGTACCCCTCGAAGAACCTAGCTATGTGATCTTGTGAACGCATGATCAGCGGGTTGCGGATCTCACGGTAGACGTCGACCGCGCGGGCCGCCTGTTCCTCCGGCACCGGGACTCCGTCGTACGCCGCGTGGTTGATGACGATCAGACTTCCGGGCGCGAGGGCGTCCCGCAGTTCGGCCACCGCGCCGTACGGGTCGTCCGCGTCCTCGACGAAGTGGAGCACGGAGAGCAGCAGAAGCGCCACCGGCCGGTCGGGATCGAACAGTCCGGCGAATTCCGGACTGTCGATGATCTGTCTGGGTCTGCGCAGGTCGGCGGCGATGAAGGCGGCGGCCGCTCCCTTGCCGAGGGCGGCCCGGCCGTGTGCGACGGCGACCGGGTCACGGTCGGCGCAGAGCACCCGGGAGTCGGGGTCGGCCTTCAGCGCGACCTCGTGGACGCCGCCGAAGGCGGGGATGCCGGAGCCGATGTCGAGGAACTGGGTGACGCCCCGGGCCGCCGCGTATCGCACCGCGCGGCTCATGAACGCGCGGTTGGCCTGCATGACCTTCGGCAGGCCGGGCAGGAGTGCGAGGACCCTGCGAGCGGCCTCCCGGTCGACCTCGAAGTTATGTGAACCGCCCAGGTAGAAGTCGTGCATTCTGGACACGCTCGGCATCGATATGTCGATGCCGGGCGCGGCCCAGACGGGACGCTCCATCGATGTCTCCAACCAAGTCGCCAGGGTCGCCACGGGGGAAGTCCGGCCATGCTCATGGCCGCTGTTCGAGCCGAGGCTACTGATCGCCCGCCAATTGGGCGAGTCCAAACGGAAATTCGCGGTCCGTTCTTGGTCACACAACCCTCACGTCAGCCGGTCCGCCGGCGCCGCCGCGAGCACGGGGACGAACACCGCGGTGACCGCGAGTGAGATGCCTCGCCGCTCGTCCGTGTCTGTCCGCTCCTGTTCGTCACGGGAACGGACGAAGGGCGGGTACGGGTTCAACGGCGCCGGAGGTTTTCGGCGGGCGGGGTGGGGGTGGGGGCAGGAGGCGGGGGCGGGGGCGGAGATGGGGGCGACATGCCGGGGGTGTCCTCCGCACGGCCCAAGCGGATGACCCATTCGCCCGGCAGGGATCGCGGGCCCGCGGCGGCGCTCTTAGCGTTCCGGATATCGAGGGGCATTCCCTGTCTTGTGTGGAAATCGGTTCCGCGACAGCTCCTCGGGGAACCCGGAGGACTCACCATGCGCGCGATATGTGCCGCGTCCGCCGCCGCGCTGGGAGCGGCGGCCCTCGCCCTGGCCGCTCCCGCCGCCACCGCGGCCGACGGAAAGGCATCGCCCCTCTTCACCGTCAGCCCCTCGACCGTGACGCCGGGCGGGCGGGTCTTCCTCTCCGCGAGCGGGTGCGAGACCACGGCCACCGCGTCGTCCGGGGTCTTCGAAGCCGTGACCATCCAGCCCGGGACCTCGTCGGTCGTCACCGTGGCCGCCGGGGCACGGCCCGGGACCCAGCACTCGGTCCAGTTCACCTGCGGGAGCCGGCGCGGCTCGTTCAATCTCACCATCGCGGGCGGCAGCTCGACCCCGACCGTCAGCTCCACCGTGAGCGCCGTTCCCGCCTCGACCGTCCGCGCCACACCCGGCTCCAGCGCCCCGGCCACTCCGCGGGGCGTCAGGGGCGGGCTCGGCGGCAGCGTCGGGGAGATGGACACCTGGGACATCGTGATCGGCGCGGCGCTGGTGCTGGCCGCGTCCGGCGGGGCCGTACTCGCCGTCCGCAGACGGCCCGCGGACGACCACCGGCACTGACCGGCGCCGACCGCCCCTCACAGCCACCGGCCTTCGCCCCGGTTCCCGGCCGGGAACCGGGGCGAAGCGGCCTAGACGCGTCCGCCGACCGTGCGGCGACGGCGGGCGATGAAGAGGGTTCCGCCGACGGCGGCCGTGGTGACGAGGCCCGCGCCGACGGCCATCTCGGCCGAGGTGGGGCCCATAGAGCCGCCGAGGCCGCCATGGGTGCCGCGGCCGGAGAGCACGGTGAACCGCGCGGTCTCCACCTGCGAGTCGCTCTGGCAGCGGACCGCGAGATGGTAGCGGCCGGGTGAGGCGTGGTCGTGGATCCGCGCGCCGACGCTGAGGGAGTTCCCCCGGTTGTCCCGGCCGTCGCCCCGGTCCTCGCCCCGCGCGTCGCCGCCGCGCGCGTCGCCCCGGTTCTCACCCCGGTTCTCACCCCGGTTGTCGCCGCCCCGGTTCTCGCCGCCCCGGTCCTCCTCGCGGTTCTCCCGGCCGTCCCCCCGGTCCTCGCCCCGGTCGTCCCCTCGGCCGCCCTCGCGGTTCTCTCCCCGGTGCAGGCTGATGCGCGGGAAGGCGTTGGACGTGATGGTGCCCCCGCGTCCACAGCCGCGCACGGTGATCGTGAGAGTGGCGCCCTGATGGACGGCGTGCGGACTGACGGAGACATGAAGCGATTCATGTTCCTGACTGTCGCCGCCCGCGGCGGCCACCGGGGCGGACAGCCCTACGGCAGCGCACGCGGCGGCGGCCACTGCGAGAGCGCGTGAAGCACGCATCGTGAACCTCCAGAGGAAGACGCACCGAAGCGGCGCTCCGGGGATTCGACGAGTACGCCTTCCATGACGAACCCTCACTGGGCCCGACATTCCCCGCATTTCGGCGCTGGTCCACCCCAGTGAGACGACACACCGGCGACACGCCGAAGCGATCTGACGGAGGCGCAGGTCATGGACGTTTCGGGGATTCTGTCCGGCCGATGACACGGATGGACCACCCCGAGTGGCCGACGCCACCCGTTCGCCCTTCCCTTCTCGCCGCTCCCCCGTCGCTCGCCTAGCGTGCCCCCTGGACGCCAGGGAAATAGGACAAAAGGAGAATCATGGGCGAGGGGTACCCCGACTCGAAGTCACGCGGACGTTCGCCCTGGGGGGTGCTGGCCCTGGTGATGCTGACCGGGATCGCGCTGATGAAGGACGGCGTCGATGTCTCGCTCGGCCCTCCGCAGCCCGCCGCCGCGGCCTCCCTCGGCCGTACGGCGGGGGAGACCTTCGCCCCGCTGGTCCCCCCGAAGTCCATGGACTTCGCCCCCGCCGAGCGGATCCGTGTCCCCGCCCTCTCGATCGACGCTCCGATCATGGACGTCGGTCTGGACGCCGACGGCTGGATCGAGGCCCCGCCGGCGAAGGATCCCAATATCGCGGGCTGGTACCAGAACGGCATCGCCCCCGGCCAGCGCGGCACCTCGGTCGTCGTGGGCCATGTCGACAACCGCTCGGGGCCCGCCGTGTTCTACGGCCTCGGCTCCGTCCGCAGGGGCGACCGGATCGAGGTGCCTCGGTTCGACGGCTCGGAGGCCGTCTTCGAGGTGTACGGGGTGGAGGTGTTCGCCAAGAACGACTTCCCCGCCGCCCAGGTCTACGGGGACACCGGTCACGCGGAACTCCGGGTGATCACCTGCGGCGGCGGCTATTCGAAGGCGGACGGCTACGAGGCGAACGTCGTCGTCTTCGCCCGGCTGGTCAAGGCCGGCTGACGGCCCCTCCCCCGGGTGCCTGAGTACGCGTACTCATGTCCCCGGGCCCTTCGTCGGCACAGACTGTGGGCTCACCGCGGACCGTCGAAGGAGTGAGCGTGAGGCGCGCCGAACAGCCTGGGCACCAGAGGGACGAACCCGTGACGGCATCGGACGGGGGACCCGTCCGACGGGCGGTCCTCGGTCTCGGCGCGGGAGCGGCGCTGACCCTCGGCGCGGGGTCGGCGGCTTCCGCCGCGCCCGGCCCCGGACCCCGGCCCGGTGCGAACCGCGAGGTCCGGCGGCGGCTGCGGGAGCTGGAGCGGACGCACGGCGGACGGCTCGGCGTCTTCGCCCGGAACACGGCCACCGGACGGACCGTGCGGTACCGGGCGGACGAGACCTTCCCGATGTGCTCGGTCTTCAAGACGCTCGCCGTGGCGGCCGTGCTGAGGGATCTGAACCAGGACGGCCGGTTCCTCGGCCGTCGCATCCGGTACACCAGGGAGTTCGTCGACACCTCGGGCGGCGGGCCGGTCACCGGCGAGCAGAAGAACGTCACGGGCGGCATGACGGTGTACGAGCTGTGCTCCGCCACCGTCAACCACAGCGACAACGCCGCCGCCAATCTGCTCCTCCGAGAGCTGGGCGGCCCGGGCGCCATCACCGCCTTCTGCCGCTCGATCGACGACCCGGTCACCCGCCTGGACCGCTGGGAGCCCGAGCTGAACTCGGCCGAGCCGGGCCGTACGACCGACACCACCAGCCCGTACGCCATCGCCCGGAGCTACGAACGGCTCGTCCTCGGCGACGCGCTCACCGGCGCGGCCCGCAGCCTGCTCACCGGCTGGCTCCTCACCAACACCACCGGCGGCAAGCGGCTCAGGGCCGGTGTCCCCGCCGACTGGGCCCTCGGCGACAAGACCGGATCCGGGCGTTACGGCGTCGCCAACGACGTGGGCGTCGCCTGGACCCCGGACGGCGTCCCGGTGGTGCTCTCGGTCCTCACCGCCAAGGACTCCGCCGACGCACCCTGGGACAACTCCCTGGTCGAGAGCGCCGCGAGACTGCTCACCACCGCGCTGACCAGCGACTGACCAGCGACTGACCACCGGCCGGCCGCCGACCGACCGGCCCGCGCGCGGCGGTTCAGCGGCGGTTCAGCGGCGCGGCACGGTGATCCGGTAGCCCTCCTCCAGCAGTTCTGGGAGGTAGTTGCGGATGGCGGCGACGCTCTGGGAGCGGTCGCCGCCCGCGTCGTGGGAGAGCACCACGACTCCGGGGGCCGCGCCGTCGAGTACCCGGCTGACGATGGTGCCGGTGCCGGGTTCGGTCCAGTCGAGGGTGTCGAGGGTCCAGGCGAGCGGTTCCATGCCCAGTTCGGCCCCGATCTCGAAGGAGTGCCGGTTCCACGCGCCGAAGGGGGCGCGGTACCAGAGCGGGGGGAGGCCGGTCACCTCTTCGATGACCTCGCTGGTACGGCCCAGTTCGGCGCGGATGCCGGACGGCGCGAGGCCGGGGATCAGCGGATGGGACCAGGAGTGGTTGCCGATCACATGGCCGTCGTCGGCGATCTCGCGCACCAGGTCGCGGTGGACGGTGGCCATCTCGCCGCAGAGGAAGAACATGGCGCGGACGTCGTACCGGCGGAGCGTGCGGAGGATGGCGGGGGTGTAGCGGGGGTCGGGCCCGTCGTCGAAGGTCAGGACCATGGTGCGGCCGGTGGACTCGGGCAGTCGGTGGAAGGGGCGGCGGCGCACCGGGGGCAGGGCCCTGCGCCGCCCCGGCAGCTGGGCGGTCATGGGCTCCAGCCGGTAGGCGGAGGCCCGTACGGCCTGTCCGGCGGCCATCGGGGGCCCGGCGGCCCCGGCCGCTCCCCCGGAGGCGGCGCCGGGGCGGGTGGCAGCCCCCGGGGTGGGCCCTTCGGGGAGCAGCAGGCCCGCCGTGGCGGCTGCGCCGAGGAACGCGGTGAAGCGGAGCACCGATCGGCGGTCCGGCGGTCTCTGATCCTTCGTCATGACCAACAGCTCGCACGGTGTTCGCGCCAGAATGATGATCAACACGCGCCGGTGGACGAAAGCACCCGATGGGAGCAGTCGTGCGAAGGGCCCACTGCTGTGCGGCGGACCGGGTGGGGCGGGCGGTCGGTCAGCGGGTCGCCATGGTGAGTCCGTCGGCGGCCGCGCCCCGGCCGAGGACGGCGGCGGCGATGGACTCCTGGGTCTCCCGGTAGTCGTCCCGCTCCCCCTCGCGCTCCAGCGCGTCCGGCAGATTGACGAGCCGTCCGGTGGAGGTGTCGAACCACTGGGGGATGAATTCGGCCTTCCGGACCGTCCAGCGCCCGCCGGGCCGGGCGGGCGGCGCGAAAGTGAAGCGGCCGATGGAGCCCTGGTTGCCACGGGCGTCGTAGCCGCCCGTGTAGTCGAACATCGGCCCGGCGACCTGGTCGCCCATGCCGTAGATCACCCAGGTGCCGTTCACCTTCTCGTACGCCTGCGGGACATGGGCGTGGGTGCCGACGATCAGGTCGATGTCGGGGCGGCCCGCCGTCGTGGCGGCGGTGAGCGAGCGGGCCAGGGACAGCTGCCGCTCGTCGGGGTCGGTCTGCCACTCGGTGCCCCAGTGGAGGCTGGTGACGACCACGTCCGCCCCGGCCCTTCGGGCGGCGCGGGCGTCCGCGAGGATCTTCTCCTCGTCGAGCGGGCTGACCGCCCAGGGGCGGCCGTCGGGCAGTGGATAGTCGTTGGTGCCGTAGGTGTACGCGAGCTGGGCCACCTTCGCGTCGCCCGCCCTCAGCCATGCCGGGGTGTTCGCCTCGGCGGCGGTGCGGGCGGAGCCGTGGTGGGCGACGCCCGCCGCGTCCAGGGCGTCCAGGGTGCGGCGGATGCCCTCGGCCCCGTCGTCCAGGGAGTGGTTGGAGGCGGTGGAGCAGGCGTCGTAGCCGGTGGCGGCGAGGCCCGCCGCGACCTCGGGCGGGGAGGTGAAGGCGGGGTAGCCGCTGTAGTCGCCGTCCGCGCCGTACACGGTCTCCATGTGGCAGATCGCCACGTCGGCGGCGGAGACGACCGGGCGTACCGCCGCGAGCATGGGGGCGAAGTCGTAGCCGTCGCCGCCCGCGTCCGTCCGGGCCTGGTCGATGATCGAGTCGTGCGGGAGCACGTCTCCGCTGGCGACGAGGGTGAATTCGCGAGCGGGCGCGGGTTCGGCGGCGGCGGGCGGGGAGGAGCGGCGCGCGGAGGAGTCGGCCTGCCGTCCGGGGCCCGCGCAGGCGGTGGCCGCGAGGAGCGCGGCGGCGGTGAGGGCGGCGGCCCTCCGGCGGGCGCGCGGTGAACGGCTTCGTCGTAGCTGCCGGATCGGCTGCCGTGCCATGGGGACTCCCAATCGGTGCAATTCACATTAAATATGACCATGTGAATGCACAGCGCCGAGGGTACGGAGTCAAGCGACACAGCCGCCACGGTCACTGAAACGGACCTCAACCATCCATTTCACTGCCGCTCGACGGCCCGTTCCCCGGCCGTCCCGATCCGGCCAACCGTTCGGCGCACCATTCGCCGCTCCACCGCGACCGCTCGCCGACGGCCCGGCGAGCCCGTCTGTCCCCGAGCGCCCCGATGCGTTCGGATACGCCCCAGACCAGTGAGCCAGGTAACAGCGACTCCGCGCGAAAGGATGTTTGGCCATGGCGACCGCGACAGCGCCCGCGCCCGCTTCAGCGACCACAGCCGAGCGGACCACCGACGAGCAGACCATGGCGGAGGTCCAGCGCGAGCACGGCCCCGCGCTGCTCAGCTTCCTCCAGGGGCTGACCTACGGCGACCAGCAGCGCGCCGAGGATCTGCTTCAGGAGACGCTCGTCCGCGCCTGGCAGCACCCCGAGGCGTTCCGCCGCCCGTACGAGTCCATGCGGCCCTGGCTCTTCACCGTCGGCCGGCGGCTGGCGATCGACGCGCGCCGCTCCCGGCTGGCCCGCCCCGCCGAGATCGGCGACGGAGCGCTGGCCGCCACCCCGGACCCCGCCGACCCCGCCGAGAAGGCCGTCGCAGCGCTCGACGTCCGCGCGGCGGTCGACTCCCTGAGCCCCGAGCACCGGGCGGTGCTGATCAGCGTCTACTTCCACGGGCTGAGCGTCAGCGAGGCCGCCGAGGCGCTCGGCATACCGCCCGGCACGGTCAAGTCGCGCTCGCACTACGCCCTGCGCGCCCTCTCCCGGTCGCTGCCCGGCTACGCGCGCCCGCACCGCTCCCCCCGGCACGGACGGGCATGAGCGCGAGCGGCCCCGCACCCGCCCGGCGGCTCCGTCACCGGCGCCCCGGACATCCCGCCCGTACCCCCCTCCCCCTCGGGCCACGGAAACGGCGCGGTCCCGGGCGAATCGACACGCCGAAGTTGGGTAAAGACCCGCCGCGAACCATGCCAGTCGGAGGAGGCTCGTCTCTGGGCGCGAGACGACGAGGCCCGTACGAGCACGCGCACGGAAGAAGGTGGGACGGGTGCACCCCGAGGGTACGGACGGCACCGGCGGTGGCGCGCCGGCGATCCCCATGGCGTGGTTCTGCGCCGAATACGTGGCGGACGAGATGCTCCGCACCGGAGCGCTCGTGGAGGGGGGATCGCTCGAATACCGGGCGGGCCGGGAGACGCTGGCCCTGACCATCTACCTCTGCGACACCTCCGACGAACTCGCCGGTGTCCGCGCGATGTCCAGGATCGAGGAGTGGCTGACCCTCACCTCCTACGGCCATCCCTGGTCGGACTGGGTACGGGAGCGCATGGCCGCCCGGGAGGAGTCCGAGCGGGACCTCGACGGCGGGTACGACCCCGATCTCGCGTTCGCCCGGGAGTCGTGGCGGTGGCTGCGCGCCACCGAGCTGCTCGCCACCGACCTCGGCGACGAGGAGCCCTGGCACCCGGCGGTGCCGCTCGACGCCCATGTGGACGAGTACGAGCAGATCTGGACACCGGCCTGGCAGCTGGGACTGCCGCTGAGCCATCTCGCCATCCATCTCTTCTGACTCTTCGGACGCCGAAGGAGACCGCCGGGACCGGCCCGCTCTCAGTCCGCTCCGCCCGGTCCCCGGCAGCCGGGCGAGGAGTGCACCCCTGCGCGGTACTTGGGCACCCTCACCGTGATCTTCATCCCCGCCCCGACGCCCGTCTCGATCACCAGCCCGTGATCGTCCCCGTACACCTGGCGCAGCCGCTCGTCCACATTGGACAGGCCGATGCCCGAGGAACCGGTCCGCTCCCCCGCGAGAATCCGGCGGAGCACGGCCGGGTCCATGCCCACCCCGGAGTCCTCGATGGTCACCATGGCCTCCGCCCCGGCGTCCTGGGCCGCGATGGTGATGCGGCAGACGCCCGGGGAGTCCTCCAGCCCGTGTTTGACGGCGTTCTCCACGAGCGGTTGCAGACAGAGGAACGGCAGGGCCACCGGCAGCACCTCCGGAGCGATCTGGAGGGTGAGCTTCAGCCGGTCGCCGAAGCGGGCCCCGGCGAGCGCCAGATACTGCTCGATCGAGCGCAGTTCGTCGGCGAGCGTGGTGAACTCGCCGTGTCTGCGGAACGAGTAGCGGGTGAAGTCGGCGAACTCCAGCAGCAGCTCCCGCGCCCGCTCCGGGTCGGTGCGGACGAACGAGGCGATCGCGGCGAGCGAGTTGAAGATGAAGTGCGGGGAGATCTGGGCGCGCAGGGCCCTGATCTCGGCCTCGATCAGCCGGGTCCTGGAACGGTCGAGTTCGGCCAGCTCCAGCTGTACGGAGACCCAGCGGGCCACCTCGGTGGCCGCCCTGACCAGCACCGCCGACTCGCGTGAGCCATGGGCGACGAGCGCGCCGAGTACCCCCTCCTCGCCGGTCAGCGGCGCGATGACGGCCCACCGCAGCGGGCACTGCGGATCCTCGCACTCGCTCTGCACGCTCTGGCTGCGGCCGGAGTCGAGCATCTGCGCCACCCTCGCCATGACCAGCTGTTCGTGGTGGTCCCGGCCCGGTCCGTCCCAGGCCAGCACGGACCGGCGGTCAGCGAGGCACAGCGCCTCGGTGCCGAGCAGGGGGCGCAGCCGGCGGACGGCCTTGCGCGCGGTGTCCTCGGTGAGCCCGGCGCGCAGCGGGGGCGCGGCGAGGGAGGCGGTGTGCAGGGTGTGGAAGGTGGCGCGTTCGACGGGGGTGCCGAGGTCGAGGTCGGGTCCGGCGGCGCGCCGCTCCAGCACTCTGCCGAGGAGGACTCCGGCGACGAGCAGGACCAGTCCGGCGGCGGTCAGCGCCGCGATCGCCGTGCCTGTCATCGTCCCGCTCCTTCTGGTCTTTCCGGTCCTTCTGGCCGGTGACGGCCGGTGAGATCTTCCGGGAGGTGGAGTCTGGCGAGGGTCGCGTCCACGCCGGGCGGCAGTCTGCGCGCGGTGGCCAGCGAGACGGCGATCATGGTGAGAAAGCCCAGCGGCACCGACCAGACGGCGGGCCAGGCCATCAGGGTGTGGGCCCAGCCCTCGGGGGCGATTCCGGCCCGGGTCGCCATCACGGCGGTGAGCGCGGATCCGCCGCCGACGATGAGGCCCGCCACGGCTCCCGGCGGGGTGAGCCGCCGCCACCAGATGCCGAGCACCAGCAGCGGGCAGAAGGAGGAGGCGGAGACGGCGAACGCGAGCCCGACCGCGTCGGCGACCGGCACATGGGTGGCGACGACGCTGACGGCGAGCGGCACCGCCATCGCGAGCAGGGTCGCCAGCCGGAAGTGGCGTACCCCGCGCGAGGGCAGCACGTCCTGCGAGATGACTCCGGCGACCGACATGGTCAGCCCGGAGGCGGTGGACAGGAACGCGGCGAACGCGCCAGCCGCCAGCAGCGCGCCGAGGAGTTCGCCCGCCGTCCCGCCGATGATCCGTTCGGGCAGGACGAGCACGGCGGCGTCCGCGTCTCCGGTGAGGGCCAGCTCGGGGGCGTATATCCGGCCCAGCGCGCCGTAGACGGGCGGCAGCAGATAGAAGACGCCGACCATGCCGAGGACCGCGAGGATGGTGCGCCGGGCGGCGCGGCCGTCGGGGCTGGTGTAGAAGCGGACGGCGACGTGCGGCAGTCCCATCGTGCCGAGGAAGGTCGCGAGGATCAGTCCGTAGGTGGCGTACAGGCCGTGGCCGTCCCCGGCCGACAGCGGCTGGGACCAGCTCGCCGGGTCGGCCTCCGAGGTGACACGGGTGGGCACCCGCGCGCCGGCGGGCAGGCCGAGCACGGTTCCCGCTCCGACGCGGTGGCCGCCCTCGGCGAGGGTGAGGGCGCGCCCGTGGTGCTCCTGGCCGTCGACCGAGCCGGAGACGGTGAGGGTGAGGGGGCGGTCGAGTTCGATGCGTACGGTGTCGTCGATCCGCACCTCGGTGTGCTCGCGCAGAACGGCGGGGGCGTCGAAGCGGGCGCGCGGCGCGTCGTCGCCGGTCCAGGCGGCGATCAGGAAGAGGGCGGGGACCAGGAGCGCGGTGAGTTTGAGCCAGTACTGGAAGGCCTGGACGAAGGTGATGCTGCGCATGCCGCCCGCCGCGACCGCCCCGGCCACGACCAGGGCGACGATCACGCCGCCCGCCCAGCCGGGCGCGCCGGTGAGGATCTCCAGGGTCAGTCCCGCGCCCTGGAGCTGCGGCAGCAGATACAGCCAGCCGATCCCGACGACGAAGAGGCTGGCGATCCGGCGGGCGGCGGCGGATTCGAGCCGGGCCTCGGCGAAGTCGGAGAGGGTGTAGGCCCCGGAGCGGCGCAGCGGGGCGGCGACCAGGACCAGCAGGACAAGATAGCCGGCGGTGTAGCCGACGGGGTACCAGAGCATGTCCGGGCCCTGGAGCAGGACCAGTCCCGCGATGCCGAGGAAGGAGGCGGCGGAGAGGTACTCGCCGCTGATGGCGGCGGCGTTGAGGCCGGGGTTGACGGTGCGGGAGGCGACGTAGAAGTCGGAGGTGGTACGGGATATTCGCAGGCCGAGCCCGCCGATGAGGAGGGTGGCGAGGACCACGGCGGCGACGGCGGTCACCGCGTACGCCTGGTTCACCGGCGGTCGCCGCCTTCGGGCCGGTGGGTGCGGTGCATGGGTCAGCGCCCTTCGACGAGCCCGAGGAAGTCGCGCTCGTTGCGCTCGGCCCGGCGGACGTACCAGCGGGCGGTGAGCCACATCAGGGGGTGGACGGCGACGCCGAGGGCCGCCCAGAGCACCGCGCCGGACGCCGGGGAGCCGTCGTCGAAGGCCGCCGGGAGGGCGAAGAAGAGGGGGAGTGTGCCGACGAGGAGGGCGAGCGAGGCGAGGGCGCAGAGCGCCGTGCGGAGCTGACTGCGCATCAGGGAGCGGACGTAGGTGGTGCCGAGGGTGGTGTGTTCGGTGATCTCGGACCTGGCGTGGGCGTGGCCCGGGGCCCGTCCGGCGGCGCGGGGCACACCGGTGACCACCTCGCGGCGGGGGCGTTGTTCCGCAGACATCGTCCGTCCGCTCCAGCGTCTCTCGGCGGTTCTTCCCGGGGGGGCTCCCGGGGCATGGGGGAGTCTACGCAGGGGATTCGCCGGGGGCGGAAGACCCGGTTCAGTGCCGGGGCGGCGGGGAGCAGGCGCTCAGCGCGATCTCCAGCTCGACATAGGACTCCTCGGCCCGCCGGAAGGCGACCGCGAGCGCGGCCTCGGCGCGGGGGCCGACGAGCCCCTGGGCGGATTCATGGATCTCGTAGAGCACATCGGCCCAGCGCCCGGCGGCACTTCTGACGCGGGTCAGCAGGGCTTCGACGTCATGGGCTCCGGACACCCTGGTCGCCGGCAGGTTCCGGAGTTCCTCCAGCAGCGCTTCGATGTCGGTCATCGGACCCCTCACTCCCTGATCAAGGCTATGCCTCCGGCGAGTCGGCGCACGGCGAATGGGCCGGGCGGCTCGGCCGACGGGGGACGCCGGTCGCCGGGCGGGTGTACGGGGTGGTGAACGGCGGCCGGGGCGCGGTGAGCGGTCGCCGCTCCGCGACGAACGGCGACCGGCGACCGGCGGGCGGCGTCCGGCGGCCGGCGGCCGGTCAGCTCCGGGGGTGGCGCATCAGCAGCTCCCTCAGCTGCCGGGAGTGCCGGCGGCTGACGGCCAGTTCCGCCGTGCCCACCCGTACGGTGGTCGTGCCCGCGTCCAGGCGGAGTTCGTCGATCCGGGCGAGGGCGACGAGATGGCTGCGGTGGATGCGGACGAAGCCGCGCGAGGCCCAGCGCTCCTCCAGGGTGGAGAGCGGGATCCGGACCAGATGGCTGCCGTTCTCGGTGTGCAGCCGGGCGTAGTCGCCCTGGGCCTCGACATAGGTGACGGCGTCGATCGGGATGAAGCGGGTCACCCCGCCCAGTTCGACGGGTATCTGCTCGGCGGCGCTGTGCACCGGTGCGGTGACCTGCGGCTCGGCACGCGGCGGGCGGGGCTCGCGCGCCGCTCCGACGAGATCCCCGGCCCGCCGCACCGCTTCGGCGAGCCGCTCCCTGCGGACCGGCTTGAGCACATAGTCGACGGCCTTGAGGTCGAAGGCCCGGACGGCGAAGCCCTCGTGGGCGGTGACGAAGACGATCAGCGGCGGTTCGCTGAAGCGGGCGAGCAGCCGGGCGACGTCGAGCCCGGTGAGCCCGGCCATGTGGATGTCGAGGAAGACGACGTCGATCCCCTCGTCGCCGTCGGGCCCCGCGTCGAGGGCGTGGCTGATGCGGCGCAGGGCCTCGGTGGCGTCGGTGGCCCCTTCGGCACGGCTGATCCGGGGGTCCGACCGCAGCAGATAGAGCAGTTCCTCAAGTGCCGGTCTCTCGTCGTCCACGGCCAGTACGCGCAGCATGGTGCGGAGTCTAGGTCGTCTCTTCACGGTCCCGCCCTTTTGGATTCCGTACAACCTCCGGGGGCTCTCGGCGGTCACATCCGGACAAGGGCTTCTCCGGCGGCCGCCGAGGCGTCCGCCACCACAGCGCAGGAAGAATGAAGACACCTATGCGACAGCACCTCCGCACCACCATCGCGACCGCCGTGTCCGCCGCTCTCGTCGGCGGACTGATCCTCGCCTCGGGAGGCGGGGCCGTCGCCGCGCCGGCCGGGACGCCGGGCGACTTCAACGGCGACGGATACCGCGACCTCGCGATCGCCGCGCCGCTCGGGAAGGCCGGCGGGAAGGCGAACGCGGGGTACGTGGCCGTCGTCTACGGCACCAAGAACGGCCTCGACAAGTCCAAGCGCGCCATCATCAGCCAGGCCACCGAGGGCATTCCGGGGACGCCCGAGAACGGCGACCACTTCGGCGACCGTCTCACCACCGGCGACCTGGACGGTGACGGCTACACCGATCTCGTGGTCGGTGTGCACTCCGAGCGGATCGGGAGCACGGACTCCTCCGGCGTCCTCACCGTCGTCTGGGGCGGCCCGAAGGGGCTGAAGTCGGGCGTCGACCTCGCCTCGCCGCTGCCCGAGTACCGGAACGCGCTCGGCTGGAGCGTCGCCGCCGGTGACTTCGACGGGGACGGACGGACCGACCTCGCCGCCGTCAACAACTCCATGCCCACGCTGAACATCTTCAAGGGCCCGGTCTCCCGGTCCGGGAAGGCGGCGGGCCGGACCAATATCGACACCGACAACGAGACCGGCGTCAGCGCGGACCAGATCTTCGCGGGGAACGTCAACGGCGACGGCGCGGCCGACCTCCTGGTGATGGGCCAGCGGTCGAGCGGCGACAACTACCCGACAAGCGGTTTCCTGTACAAGGGGGGCAAGACCGGCCTCAAGAAGGCGGGCAGGGTCGCCGGGGGCTACGAGGCGGCCATGGCCGATGTCGACAAGGACGGCTTCGGCGACATCATCACCGGCAACTTCATGGAGAAGTCCGCCGACGAACCGAACGGCGGCCCCGGGGGCGCGATCACGGTGACCTACGGCAGCGCCGCCGGGCTGTCCACCCGTACCCCGGTCCGTATCACCCAGGACACCGCCAAGGTCCCCGGCACCGCCGCGAAGGGCGACCGCTTCGGCTGGAGCCTGTCCGCCGGTGACACCGACGGCGACGGGTACGCGGATGTCGCGATCGGCGCCATCGGCGAGGCCACCGGGAGCCTTCGGGCGACGGGCACGGTCACCGTGCTGCGCGGCTCTCGCGGCGGGCTGACCGGCACCGGCGCCAAGAGCTTCACGCAGAACACCGACAAGGTCCCCGGCGCCTCCGAGGCCCACGACCAGTTCGGCACCGCCGTCAGGCTCATGGACAGCGACAGGAACGGCCGCGCGGAGCTGGTCGTCGGCGCGTTCGCCGAGAACGACGGAGCGGGTTCGGTCTGGCTCTTCAAGTCCGACAAGAGCGGTGTCACCGCCACCGGTTCCACCTCGTTCGGCGCCGCCCAGGTCGGCGGGGCCGCCGGTCTTTCGTACTTCGGCGACGTGCTCGCGGGCTGAAGGCACCCGCCCGGCCGGGCGGTCGGGCTATTTGAGGAGGCGGGAGAGCCGGCGGTCGGCGAGCGGCCGGCCGCCGGTCTGGCAGGTGGGGCAGTACTGGAGCGAGGAATCGCTGAAGGAGACCTCACGGATGGTGTCGCCGCAGACCGGGCACGGTTCGCCGGTGCGGCCGTGGACGCGCAGCCCGCTCTTCTTCTCCGCCTTGAGCCGCCCGGCGGCCACTCCCCGGGAGCGGGCGACGGCCTCTTCCAGGGTGCCGCGCAGAGCCTCGTACAAGGCGGTGATCTCGTCCTCGGTGAGATTCCGCACGGGTTTGAACGGGGACATCCTCGCGGCGTGCAGGATCTCGTCGCTGTAGGCGTTGCCGATGCCCGCGATCAGACTCTGGTCGCGCAGCGCGCCCTTGATCTGCCGCCGCTCCCCCGCGAGGAGCGCGGCGAAGGCGTCCCGGTCGAATCCGGCGGCCAGCGGATCGGGGCCGAGGCGGGCGACGCCCGGGACTTCGGCGGGGTCGCGGACGAGATGGACGGCGAGGCGCTTGGCGGTACCGGCCTCGGTGAGGTCGAAGCCGCCGCCGGAGGCGAGGACGGTACGCAGGGCGAGCGGGCCCCTGCCGGGCCGGGGCGGCGCGGCGGGGAGTTCGTCCTGCCAGCGGAGCCAGCCCGCGCGGGCGAGATGGACGACCAGATGGAGGGCGTCCGGCGGTTCCCCGGCGGTGATGTCCAGCCATTTGCCGTGCCGGGCGACGGCGGTGACCCGGGTGCCCTCGACGGCGCTCAGCGGCGGGTCGTAGGTCTTGAGCACACTGATCGCCAGCGGCAGGACCCGGGCGATCCCCTGTCCCACGAGATGGCTGTCGAGAAACTCTCTGAGGGATTCCACTTCGGGCAGTTCGGGCATGCGTCCAGGGTGCCGTGGCGGCGGCGGGGGCGCAGGTTCACCGGGTCAGGCGGAGCAGTTCGGCGACCTCGTCGCCGAGGCCCTGGGCCAGCCGGTCCAGGTCCGGCACGGCCTTGCCGTCCGCAACCAGCCCCACATGCACCCGCCGCCCGTAGATCGTCAGCGCCACCGCCAGGGACTGCCCGCGCGCCAGCGGGGCCATCGGGTAGATCGCGCTCAGCGGACAGCCGCCCAGGGAGAGCGCCGAGCGCGGCAGCGGGACACTGGTCACGAGGACGTCGAAGAGGAGCCGGGCCGCGCCGCCCGCGAGCGGGGCGCCGAAGCGGTGCGCCAGCGGCGGGAGCTGGTCGGCCAGTACGGCGAGGGCCCCCGCGCCGCGCAGCGGGCCGGCCGCCCTGTTGCGGTCCATGGCGGTCCGGACGGCGTCCAGCCGTGCGCGCGGGTCGGGCTCGGTGACCGGCAGCTCCAGCAGATACGCCGAGAGCCGGTTGGCCGAGCCGGGCGGGGAGCCGGGGCGGCGGCGGGAGACCGGGACCAGGGCGCGCGGCCCGGGGGCGGGCAGCGGCTCGCCGCGCTCCGCCGCCCAGCGGCGGAGCGCACCGGCCACGACGGTGAGCAGTACGTCGTTGACCGTGCCCCCGGCCAGGTGGCGCACCCGCCGCACCTCCTCCAGTTCGAGCCGGGCGGTGCCCAGTCTGCGGGTGCCGCTGGGCCCGGCCGTGAGGGCGGGCAGCCCGCGCGGGTCGAGGCGGCTGGCCCGGACGATCGACGCGCCGACGCCGACGGCCCGCCCCAGGTCGTCGATCCGGTCGCGGGCGAAGCCGATGAGCCGTCTGGGGTCGGGGGCCCCGGGACCTTCGGGCGCGGTCCGCGTCCGGCGGAGGCGGGCGGCGCGCGGGGCGGCGATCTCGTCGAAGACGCCCGCGCCGATGTCGACGGCGCGCATTCCGTCGGCGAGGGCGTGATGGAGTTTGACGAGCACGGCGAACTCCCCGCCGGGGCGGCCCGTGAGCAGATGCATCTCCCAGGGCGGCAGGCCTCGTGGGAGCGGCCGTTCCATGAGTTCCCCGGCGACGGCGGCGGCCTCGGCGGCGAAGTCGCCGCCCGGCAGCCGCAGCCGGTGGACATGGCGTCGTACGTCGAATTCCTTGTCGGCCCGCCAGGCCGCGCCGCCGACCGGGAGCAGGACGTCCCGTACCCGCATGCGCAGCCGGCGGATCGCGGCGGTGCGGGTGGTCAGGAGTTCCAGTACATCGTCGTGGTGGCCGCCGCGGCAGCGGTCGGCCGGGGCGAAGAAGGCGAGCGCGCCGAGGTGCATGGGGTGCCCGTCGGACTCCAGATGCCAGAAGGCCAGGTCCAGGGGGGCGAGAAGCTCGCTGTTCACGGTGTCCTCATGTCCTCGGACGTCGCGTCCGGAGGGAACGGTGTCCGTCGATGCCGTCAGGAGGAATGTCCTATCGGGCCGGAGAACCGCAGTCAATCGCCTTCGGTCGATTGCGGCCAAGTATGATCAATTCACGTTCAATCCAGATAAAATATCCAGCTGATATTCATTCACTCCTCCGCCCGTCCCTGACCAGACCGTCCCTGACCAGACCGTCCCTGGCCAGACCGTCCCTGGCCAGACCGTCCCTGGCCCGATCGGGCTCCGACCAGGAATTCACACCACACACATTTTCCGGTGCCGCGCGACTCCACACCCCAGGTGTCGGCCAGCCGGTCCACCAGCAGCAGACCGCGCCCGGAGACCCCGGACTCCCCCGCGTCCCGCCGTCTGGGCAGCGCGCTGGAGCGGTCCTCCACCTCGATCCGCAGCCGCCGCCCCACCCCCGAGAGCACCCGGGCCGTCACGATCGCCCCGCCGTCGGTGTGCAGCAGCGCGTTGGTGATCAGCTCGTCGGCGGCGAGTTCGATCTCGTCGGTCCGCTCCCCGGCCCCCCAGGCGCGTACCGCCGAACGGACCATGTGGCGGGCCGAGACCAGTGCCTCGGGGTCGTTCTGGGCGACATGCTGCTGGAGCCGGCCGCCCGTCTGCGGGGTGAACACGCCCCGTCGGCGCAGCAGCAGCATCGCCACGTCGTCGTCGCCGCTCCGCTCGTCGACCGCCTCGCAGAGCAGGTCCGCCAGCCGCTGGAGATCGCGCGGTCCGCCGCGCACCATCGCGGTCAGCAGCTGCATCCCGTCGTCGAGGTCGAAGCCGGGCTGCTCGACCAGGCCGTCGGTGTAGAGCAGCAGGGTCTGGCCCGGGTCCAGCTCCACGGTGGACACCGGGTACTCCAGCCGGCCGAACTCCGCCGAGAGCCCGAGCGGCAGCCCGCCCTCCACCGGGATTCTGCGGCAGCTCCCGTCGGTGTCGCGGAGCAGCGGGTCGACATGACCGGCGCGCACCAGCTGCATCACCCCGGTGGAGAGGTCCGCCTCGGCGTAGAGACAGGTCGCGAACCGGTCGGTGTCCAGCTCGTGGAGGAAGACGGAGGCGCGGGCCATCACGGTGGCCGGGGTGTGGCCCTCGGCCGCGTAGGCCCGCAGCACGATCCGCAGCTGTCCCATCACGGCGGCCGCGTCGGTGTCGTGGCCCTGTACGTCGCCGATGACGGCGCCCACCCGGCCGCCGGGCAGCGGGATGATGTCGTACCAGTCGCCGCCGATGTCCCGGCCCATCCGCGCCGAGCGGTAGCGGACCGCGATCTGCGCGCCGGGCACCTCGGGGATCCGGCGCGGCAGCATCGCCTGCTGGAGCCCCTCGGCGAGATCGTGCTCCTGGTCGTAGAGGATCGCCCGCTGGACGCTCTGGGCGATGCTGCTGCCGAGCGCCACGAGCACATCGCGCTCCTCGGAGCTGAATCCGGTGCGGTCGCTGTAGAGCAGTCCGAGCGCGCCGATCGGGCGGGCCTGGGCGATCAGCGGCAGATAGGCGGCGGAGGTGATGCCGAGCCCCGCCAGATGGGGCCAGAGGACGGGGAAGGAGCGCTCGAACTCCTCGCGGGACTCGATGAAGCACGGGGCGAGGGTCCGCATCACCTCGCTCATGGGGTACTGGTCGTCGACATGGGTGTAGCGGGTGCCGGGGATGAACGCCGCCTGGGGGCCCTCCGCCACCAGATGGATCCTGCCGCCCGACTCCAGCAGGCCCATCACCAGGCTGGCCGCCCCGAAGTGCTCCAGGCCGTGGACGTCCTGAAGGACGTCGATCACGTCCTTCACCGTCCGGGCGTGGGCCAGGGCCGCGGTGGTGGACTCGACCACCCCGGTCTGCCGTCTGCGGGCCGGTTCGGCCTCCATCCGGGCGGCGGAGTCGGCCAGTTCCGCGGTGGCGTCGCGGACGGTGCCGACGATCCGCAGGGGGCGGCCGGTGCCGTCCCGGTGGACATGGCCCTGGGTGTGCGTCCAGCGGAGACCGCCGTCGGGGTGGCGGAAGCGGAAGTACACGCCGTAGTGCTCGCTGCCGTCCTTGAGCGCGCTGGCCACCTTCGCGTCCAGCCGGGCGGCCTCGCCCGGGGGCATCCGGGAGGTCAGGCTGGCCCGGCGGCCGTCGTAGTCGCCCGGCCGCAGCCCGAGCACGTCGAGGGCCGTCCGGTCCAGATGACAGAGCCCGCTGGCCAGGTCCCAGTCGAAGCTGCCGATACGGGTGAGGGCGAGGATCACCTCCGGGCCCGCCGGCCAGTCGCCGGGAAGCGACGGGGCCCCCGCTGCCCGCTCAACCATGGAGCCACTCTGTCATCATTTGTCGGATTCTTCGACTGTCGGTGGTCTCTCAGCCCGCGAAGACGTCGGAGCCCTCGTCCGGGCCCAGGTCCAGGTCTTCGCCCAGGTCCTCTTCCAGGTACACGTCCGGATCCTCGTCCTGTTCGAGGTCGTCGCCGGGGGCGGGGACCGGGTCTGGCTCCGCGGTACGCGGTACGGACGCCACCGGCGGCGGGGTCGGGGCCGTCGCGGCCGGGGCGGGGGTGCGCGACAGCGATTCGGCGGGCGGATAGCTGTAGAGGTTGTCCGGGGCATCGCCCGGCGGAAGCACCTCGGGTCTGCTGTCCCGCTCCCCGTCGCTCCCGGTCGCCCGGTCGATCCAGCCGCTGTCGAGGACGTCGGCGATCACCAGATGACCGGCGACCCGGTCCGACGGCTCGATGACGACGATCCGCTCGGGCGCGTACCCGGCCCAGGGCCTGCCCCGGTGGACCACGGCCCCCTCCACCGCGACCGGCGGCCGCAGCGGGTTGCCGCCCGCGCAGCGGACGCGCGGCACCCCGCGCGGATCGACCAGCACGGCGGTGCCCGCCTGGAGCACGGCCTGCCGGGCGACGTCCGAACCGGCCCGGTAGCCGTGCGCGGTGACCCTGGTGTCGGTGCGCAGCACCACCGGGGTCAGTTCGCGCAGGAAGCCCGCGAGCCCCGCCGGGGAGACCCCGGAGGCCCGGGCGAAGGCGCGCTCCTTGCCCCGGTCCTCGCCGATCAGATCGAGCTGGCGTTCGGCGTCGCAGCTACCGACGGACTCGACCCCGCCGTAGAGGCCGGGCGTGCCGCCGGAGAGGGTGCGCAGGGTCTGTCCGCGCAGCGGCGCTCCGCGCGTCCCGGCGTTCGGCGCGGGCGGCCGGGGCTCGGGGGCCGAGAGGGACCGGGCCGTCGATTCCGTGTACGGGTCGGGGCCCCGGGCGGCGACCGGCTGAAGGATCACCTCCTCGCCGGCGGGGGGCGCGGGGGCGGGGTCCGTCCCACAGCCCGCGAGCAGCGGCGCGAGACAGATCCCGGCGGCGATCGCGACGACCACGGGCCGGCGGCCCGGAGCTTCGGGCAGGCGCGGCCACCGGCCGCGCTCCGGGTACCGGCGACGACGCGTCGCGGTGTCGCGACGACGATTGGAACGCACGTGCCTCTCCCGCCTTCTCACCCTGCTTCGGTCCCTCAAGTTCTGCCGGACTCCCGCCGCCCCCGCCACTTGAACGCCTTCGGCGGGGTGCGTACGCTCGGGGCCACAACACTTGAACACGTTCAGATCTGGAGGGCACGGGGGATGTCAGTGCTGGTCAGCCTGATCGGAAGGGCCGTTCGCTCGGGGGTCGGGGCGGCCGTCGGGCCCGTGTGTCCGTCCGCCGGACGGCCCTCGCCCGTCCGGCGGGCGCTCAGCTACCGGGAGATCGGCGCCACCCGCTCCGGCCCGCTCCCCGACGGCTACGCCCATCTGCGTCTCACCGCGCCGATGGGGCACGGCCGGGCGGTCTTCGAGGCGGCGGGGGCGGCCGTGCTCGACTGGCGGATGCACCGGCTCTCCGGGATCCGGCTGCGCGCCTCCTCGGAGCGGGCCGATCCCGGCGTCCGGGTCGAACTCTCCGTGGGCGCGGGCCCGCTGCGGCTCGGCGGCCGGTGCGAGGTGGTGTGGGCGGTGGACGACGACCGGCGGGCCGGTTTCGGCTACGGCACGCTCACCGGCCATCCCGAGTGCGGCGAGGAGTCGTTCGTGGTGGAGCTGCGGGACGACGGCTCGGTGTGGTTCACCGTGACGGCCTTCAGCCGTCCGGCCCGCCGGTACAGCCGCGCGGCCGGGCCGCTCGTCCCGCTGTTCCAGCGGTGGTACGCCCGAAGGCTCGGCCGCACCGTGCGCCGGATCGCCGCCCACCCTGATACTGGTGGTGATGGAGTGGTTCGCCGACAGTGACTACTGGCTGAGCCGACTGGTCTTCCAGCGGGCTCTGGCCGCCGTGTATCTGGTCGCCTTCCTCACCGCCGCGTTGCAGTTCCGTGCGCTCATCGGGGAGAAGGGCATGCTTCCGGTGCCCGAGTTCGTCCGCCGGACGCGCTTTCGGGACGCCCCCGGGCTCTTCTGGCCCTACTACTCCGACCGGCTGTTCGCGCTCTGCTGCTGGACCGGGGCGGCACTGTCGGCCGCCCTGGTCGCGGGCGCGGCGGACCGGCTGCCGCTCGCGGTGGCGATGGCCTGGTGGGCCGTGCTGTGGGTGCTGTATCTGTCCATCGTCAATGTGGGGCAGATCTGGTATGGATTCGGCTGGGAATCGCTGCTGCTGGAGACCGGCTTCCTCGCCGTCTTCCTCGGCAACGAGCGAACCGCTCCCCCTGTGCTCGTCCTCCTCCTGCTGCGGTGGGTGCTGTTCCGGGTGGAGTTCGGCGCGGGGCTGATCAAGATCCGGGGAGACCGCTGCTGGCGCGATCTGACCTGTCTGTACTACCACCACGAGACCCAGCCGATGCCGGGCCCACTGAGCTGGTTCTTCCACCGGCTGCCCCGGCCGCTCCACCGGATCGAGGCCGCCGCCAGCCATACGGTCCAACTCGTCCTGCCCGTACTGCTCTTCACCCCTCAGCCGGTGGCGACCTTCGCCGCCGCCGCCATCGTGCTGACCCAGCTGTGGCTGGTGCTCTCGGGCAATTTCTCCTGGCTGAACTGGCTGACCATCGCCCTCGCGCTCTCCGCCATGAACCTCTCCCACCTCGCCGCCCCGCCCGCACACCCTCCCCCGTCCCCGCTCTGGTACGAGATCACGGTGATCGCGGTCACCGGTGCCGTACTGGTGCTGAGTTACCGTCCGGCGCGCAATCTGCTCTCCCGGCGACAGCAGATGAACCGCTCCTACGACTCGCTCCATCTGGTCAACGCCTACGGCGCTTTCGGCACGGTGGGGCGGATGCGCATGGAACTGGTGGTGGAGGGCACCGACGAGACCCGACCGCACGAGGGCACGGTCTGGCGGGAGTACGGCTTCAAGGGCAAACCGACGGATCTACGCCGCCTGCCGCGCCAGTTCGCCCCCTACCATCTGCGGCTCGACTGGATGATGTGGTTCGCCGCCCTCTCCCCCGCCTACGCCCGCCCCTGGTTCGGCCCCTTCGTGCAACGCCTCCTGGAGAACGACCGCGACACCCTGCGACTGCTGGCGCACAACCCCTTCCCCGACGCCCCGCCCACCCATGTCCGCGCCCGGCTCTACCGCTACCGGTTCACCACCTGGCGGGAGCTGCGGACCACCGGGGCCTGGTGGCACCGCACCTTCGTACGGGAGTTCCTGCGGCCGACCCGGCTGAGCCGCTGAGCCGCTGGGCGAGCGGAGGCGGAGAGACGAACAGGGGCCGGACGCGGGACCGCCCCCGCCATGGCGGTGGCGGGGGCGGTCTCGTGGCGCGCGGGCTCAGTCGATGCCCTGCAGGATGTGCGGCTCGGCGAGGTCTTCCTCGTACCCCGCGAGCCGGATCGGCGCCGATCGGGCCCAGACTTCCAGACTGCCCAGCTCATCGGGCCGGCGAACCCGCTCGCGGATACGTTCCGGCGGTCGATGGTCGTGCTTCTTGACTTCAGTTGTCACCGCGCACTCCTCTGTGTCGCGTAACTGGGACAGGGGCGGTTCGGTCGCGGTGGCGCCGGCTCTCTGGCGGGATCGCGGCCTGGTTGCAGACGTGTCCCAGGACGGCCAAGGGGCTTTCGTGAGGCCCTTTGGTGGCGTCCGTGCACCTCAGGTTAACCAAATGAGCAGAGCATCGCTCGATGGGGCCTCATATTCCGCTTAATTCAGGCCAACGAACCATCCCTATAAGGGATTTGTGGTCGTATTGTCGGCCTGATGAGGAACCCGGATGGAGTAATCGGCTTCTCCGCCGAGGGAGTGGCCCGGCTCTGGGCCGTCCGGGTGACCGGCGCGGGCGCTTCCGGCCCACCGGAGTCGGCCGACTCAGCGGATCCTGTCGTAGACGAGGGCCAGGGTGCCGTGCTCGCCCGCGCTCTGACCGACGAGCGCCCATCGCGCCCCGGGGAGACCGTCGTCGAACAGGCGCGGCCCGCCGCCGAGGAAGACCGGGAAGACCGTGAGCGCCAACCGGTCGGCCTCGTCGGCCGCCGGCAGGGCCGTCGTCGCAGGCTTCCGGAGGCCGGTCATACGGTCGCGGGCACCTCCGCGACGGCCCCGTCCGGGACGCCCCGGTGCCGACCGGCGGAACGCGAACGAGCGGCCGTCGGCCCACCCCGGCCCCTCGGCCGCGAGCCGCTCCGCGCGGAGGCTGAGCCCGTAGCGGTCGTAGGTCGCGCGCGGGCCGTCGGTCGTCCGGTCGGCGCTTTCGGCGAGCCGGCTGAGCGCGTCCGCCAGCTCCCGCAGAGGAGCGGAGCGGAGCGCGTACACACGGCGTTGGCCGGAGCGCCGCCCGGAAACGGCCGATGGACGGCGGTACGAGGCGCGGGCGCGGGGCCCGGGCCCGTACCGCCGTCCATCGGTGAAGGCGATGCGGTGGTGCGGTTACCAGTTCGCGGGGGCGTAGTCCTTGAGGAAGCAGCCGTACAGGTCCTCGCCCGCCTCGCCGCGCACGATGGGGTCGTAGACGCGGGCCGCGCCGTCGACCAGGTCGAGCGGGGCGTGGAAGCCCTCGGCGGCGAGGCGCATCTTGTCGGGGTGCGGGCGCTCGTCGGTGATCCAGCCGGTGTCGACGGCGGTCATGAGGATGCCGTCGGTCTCGAACATCTCCTGGCCGCTGGTGCGGGTGAGCATGTTCAGCGCCGCCTTGGCCATGTTGGTGTGCGGGTGGCCCGCGCCCTTGTAGCCGCGGCTGAAGACGCCCTCCATCGCGGAGACGTTGACGACGTAGGTCCGGCGGGCCTTCGCGGCGGCCATCGCCGGGCGGAGCCGGCTGATCAGGATGAACGGGGCGGTGGAGTTGCAGAGCTGGACCTCCAGCAGCTCCACCGGGTCGACCTCGGAGACCGTCTGGATCCAGCTGTTGGTGTCGTGCAGGTCGGGCACGAGACCGCCCGCGTCGATCGCGGTGCCGGCCTCGATCCGCGCGGGCGTGGCCGAGCCGGAGACCAGGGCGAGACCGGTGACGTCCTCGGCGCTCAGCCCCTCGCGGGTGGCCGAGGGAAGCGCGGCGACCGAGTCGACCGCGCCGCTGCCGAAGGTGCCGATGATCTGCGCGGGCGGCAGCACACCGGCGGGCAGCGGGGCCGACTCGGCGGCGAGCAGCTCGCTGTACGCCTGCGGGGAGCGGCGCACGGTCTGCGCGGCGTTGTTGATCAGGATGTCCAGCGGGCCTTCGGCGGCGACCGAGTCGGCGAGCGCGACGACCTGGGCCGGGTCGCGGAGATCGATTCCGACGATCTTGAGGCGGTGGATCCACTCGTCGCTGTCCGGCATCGCCTTGAACCGCCGGATGGCGTCATTGGGGAAGCGGGTGGTGACCGTGGTGTGCGCGCCGTCGCGCAGCAGCCGCAGCGCGATGTACATGCCGATCTTGGCCCGGCCGCCGGTGAGGAGGGCGCGCTTGCCGGTGAGGTCGGTACGGGCGTCCCGGCGGGCGCGGTTCTCGGCGGCGCACTGCTGGCAGAGCTGGTGGTAGAAGGCGTCGACCTCGGTGTAACGGGTCTTGCAGATGTAGCAGGACCGGGGGCGCTGGAGTATGCCCGCGATCTCGCCGGTGACGGAGGAGGACGGCAGCAGCCCCTCGGTCTCGTCGTCGATCCGCTCGGCGGAGCCGGTGGCGGTGGCCTCGGTGACGGACCGGTCGTGCGCGGTCTTGGCGGCGCGGCGCTCCTGGCGGCGGCGCTGCTTGACCGTGCGGTAGATGCCTGCGGTGGCGCGGCGCACCATGATCGCGTCGGGGTGGTCGACGTCCAGCTTGTCGAGCTCGTCGAGCACGCTCAGGCAGACGGCCAACCGCTCCGGGTCGATTCCGGGGCCGTGGATGGGGCTGTCCTCTGTCACCGTCATGGCGTTGGCGTTCCTCGATCACTCACGAGCTGCGGGGTTTCAAAAGCGCAACTTTACTGAGCGAAAGGGTGACGGCCAAATGCGCGACAGACCCCAGCGCCCACCCCGCCTGTGACGGCACCGGCCGGGTGTGGTGAAGGACACGGTCGCGGCCGGATTCTAGGGCCGGGCGAGGAGTTCCTCGTACAGCGCGTAGACGCGTTTGGCGGCCCGGTCCCAGGCGAATTCGCGCACCACGCGGCGGCGGCCGGCCGCGCCCATCCGGGCGGCTCCCCCGGGGTCGTCCAGGACTCGGTTGACGGCCTGGGTCAGCCCCGACTCGAAGGCTTCGGGGTGCCGGGCGTCGTAGGGCACCAGCAGTCCGGTGGTGCCGTCGTCGACCACCTCGGGGATGCCGCCGACGGCGGAGGCGACCACCGCGGTGCCGCAGGCCATGGCCTCCAGGTTGATCATGCCGAGCGGTTCGTGGACGGAGGGGCAGACGAGCACGGTCGCGTGGCTGAGCAGCTGGACGAGCCGGGGGCGCGGCAGCGTGCCGGGTATCCAGTGCACGCCGTCGCGCACCCGGTCCAGCTCCGCGATCAGCGCGCGTGCCTCGGCGTCGGCCGGGGTGTCGCCGGGCGGGCCGGTGCAGAGGACGAGCTGTGCCTCGGGGTCGAGGGCGTGGGCCGCGCGCAGCAGGTGCGGCAGGCCCTTGCGGCCGGTGAGGCGGCCGACGAAGAGCGCGTAGGGGCGGGTCGGGTCGACGCCGGTGCGCTCCAGTGCGTCGGTCTCGTGGTCGGGGCGGAAGAGGAGGGTGTCGACGCCGCCGGGGATGACCCGTACCCGGTCGGGGTCGAGGGCGGGGTGGGCGGCGAGGATGTCCTGCCGCATCCGCCGGGAGACGGTGACGACCGCGTCCGCCGTCCCGATCGCGGTGCGCTCGGCCCAGCCCGCGAAGGTGTCGCCGCCGGGGGGCCGGGGGTGTGCCGGGGCCAGGGAGTGCGCGGTGATCACATGGGGCACCCCGTACAGGAGTTTGGCGAGATGGCCCGCGAGCGAGGCGTACCAGGTGTGGGAGTGGACCAGCTCCCGGCCCGCCAGTTCGGCGGCCATGGCCAGGTCGACGGAGAGCGCGCCGAGCGCGGGGTCGGCTCCGGCGAGGGAGGCGGCGGGCCGGTGGCGGAGTACGCCCTCGGCCTCTCCGTCGCCCCAGCAGTGGACCTCCAGATCGGTCAGGGCCCGTAACTCCCGGGCGAGGAACTCGACATGGGCTCCGGCTCCCCCGGTGACGTCCGGGGGGTATTCACGAGTGAGCAGTCCCACCTTCACCCCCTGATGGTCACTCACCGGGGGCGTACGGGGAAGACGGCCGCCGGGACCGTCAGCGCTCGGCCCGGCGCGGCGGACGGTCGAAGACGCAGTCGCCGCAGAGTCCGCCGCGCGGGGCCCGGTAGTAGAGACAGCAGCTGCTGCGCCGCATCCGGGGGCCGTGGACGGTGCCCGCCAGTTCGGGGCGGCGGAGGAGTCCCTCGGCGAGGGCCGCCGCCCGGGCGGCGGACTCGGGGCGGTCCGCGCCGCGCGCCCAGTCGTCGATCTGCCGTACGGCTCCGGCGAGCGCGGATCCGGCGTTGCCCTGGAGCAGCCGGCGGGAGACGGGGGTGTCGTGGCGCAGGGCCTCGGCGAGCGGTGTGAGATGGGTGAGCTGGACGGTGTCGTGGAGGGCGTCCACGGTGGCGGGCCGGGTCCGGGGGGTGTCGGGGGCGGCGCTCAGATCGAGCCAGAGGTCGTCGGGGGACGTCCGGTCGGGGGACCAGTGGAGCCGGGCGGGGTCGAGGTCGGGGAGTTCTCCGGTGAGGACGGCCGCGCCCAGGGCGACGGACCACAGCCGGGCGGCCAGTCCCAGCTGGGCGATGGAGGCGGCGACCCGGCGCTCGGGGGGCGTGTGGCGTTCGGCGACGATGTCGACACGCCGGGTGAGGGGGGCGAGGTCCCCCGCGTACACCTGGGCCAGCGGCACCGCGCCGGGCCCGGGCCGCGGGGTGTCGGCGGAGGTCCGCAGGGCGAAGAATCCGCCGATCGAGCCCAGCTCCCGAAGATCCACGCCGCTCGCTCCCGTCCGTCACCCGTTCGTGATTGCCGGTGACCACACTAGTCATGCCCGAATTCGCCGCCACCCCCTCTGAGCTGCTCAAGAGTCGGTGGGTGGACTTTTGGCCTACGCTCGTACTCCGTCGGCAGTACGTCCAATTGCCTGCTCAGGGACGACGACGTGACAGCCGAACACGGGAGATCGTGGTCTCTATGAGTTCCCTTGTGCTGGCAGTGGTCCTGTCGTTGGTCTCCGCGGTCGCCTACGCGGCCGGGGCGATCGTGCAGGAGCATGTCGCCGCGGCTTCCCCCGCCCGTCCGTACGCCCCGCTGAATCACGCCGGGTGGTGGCTGGCCGTCTCGCTGAACGGGGTGGGCGCGGTCCTGCACGTGGTGGCGCTGGCGTACGGCCCGCTGAGTGTGGTGCAGCCCCTCGGCGCGCTGACGATCGTGTTCGCGCTGCCGATGGCGGCGCTCTTCGTGGGGCGGCGGGCGGGTCGCGGGGCGTGGCGCGGGGCGACGCTGGCGACGGTGGGGCTGGCCGGTCTGCTGGCGGTGGCCGGGGACACCGGCTCGCACACCCTGGGCACCGGGCAGCGCGGGGTGCTGACGGCGGTCACCCTCGGCACGGTGGCGCTGGTCTTCCTGGTCGCGCAGACGGTCGGCCGGCCGGTGCTGCGGAGTGTGCTGCTGGCGTCGGCGGCGGGCATCGCCTTCGGCATGGGCTCGGTGTTCACCAAGAACGTGGCGATGGACTGGGAGTGGTCCCAGCCGGTGGCGCAGGGGACGAGCCTGGTGGTGATAGGAGTGCTCGCGCTCGGCGGGCTGATGCTCTCCCAGGCGTCCTACCGGGGTGCCGGGCTGGCGGCTCCGCTGGCGACGGTGACGGTGGTCAACCCGGTCGTGGCGGCGGTGGTCGGCATCACCATGTTCGGCGAGAGTTTCCGGTACGGGGTGCTGGGCGGGATGCTGGCGCTCGGCTTCGGCGCGCTGGCGGCGACCGGGCTCGTCCTCCTCACGACGGAGCGGCTGGCCGCTTCGGGCGGTACGGGGGCGGGCACGGCGGTGTCAGAGGCCCGGGGCGCGGCGGCGGACGCGATGCCGGAGCCGGTGCCGGTGCCCCCGGGTCCGGCGTCGGGCGCCGCACCGGCTCCGATCGGCGGCGTTCCGGCCCCGGCGGGTCCGCCGGAGGCGCGGTCAGGGGAGCGGATCGGGGAGCGGATCGGGCCGGACCTCCTGGCGGAGGCCCGGCCGCCGGTCTCAGATGGAGACGCCGCCCGCGCGGAGATAGGCGAGGGGGTCGACGTCGGATCCGTACCCCGGACCGGTGCGGACCTCGAAGTGGAGATGCGGTCCCGAGCTGTTGCCGGTGGATCCTGAGCGGCCTATCCGCTGGCCGGCGGCGACCTGCTGCCCGGCGCGGACGGTGAGGGCCGACAGATGCGCGTACTGGCTGTACCTTCCGTCGGTGTGCCGGACGACGATCTGGTAGCCGTACGCGCCCGCCCAGCCGGCCGAGACGATGCGGCCGGAGGCCACCGCCTTGACGGAGGTGCCGGTGGGTACGGGGAAGTCGACCCCCGTGTGGTAGCCGCTGGACCAGGAGGAGCCGGTCTGGCGGTACGCGGTGCCGGTGGAGCCGTCGACGGGGGCGCTCATGCGTGCCGTGCGGCCGGTGGCCCGGTTGTCGCTGACGCGCTTGGTCTCGGGCTTGGCCTGCTGTCTGGGCTGCGGCTTGGCCTGCTGCTTGGCCTGCTGCCTCGGCTGCGGTTTCGCCTGCCGCTCGGTCTGCTGCTTCGCGGGCGCGGCGGCGGCCTGCTTCTTCGGGGCCTGCTGCTTGAGCCCCGGCCCGCCCCGGGGGGTCTCCTGCTTCGGGTCGGGCTTCTTGAGGTCGGTGCCCGCGGGCGGGCTCGGCGGAGGGGTCCGCTTCTTCGAGGGCTTGGGCGTCTCCCGGGCCTTCGTCGGCGCGGGCGTCCTGGCGTCCGCCCTGGGGGCGTCCATCCGGATGACGAGCCGCTGGCCCGGGTGGATCAGATCGGGGTCGGAGCCGACCGTCGTACGGTTCTGCGCGTACAGCTTCGGCCAGCCGCCCCGGACGTCCTTCTTGGCGGCGATCTTGGAGAGGGAGTCGCCCGCGGCGACCGTGTACCCCTCGCGCTGGGTGGGGACCGAGGTGGGCGACGCCGCCTTCTGCGGGGCGGACCGGGCCGGGGCCGTCGTCGCGGGCCCCCGGCGCTCGCCCTGGGCGCGCTGGCCGCCGGCGCGGTCCGTGTCCGCCCGCCGATCGGCCCGGTCCTCGCCGCGCGTGAGACCGGCGCCGGCCGAGCAGTTGGGCCAGGCGTCCGGGCCCTGGCCCTCAAGGACCCGCTCGGCGATGGCTATCTGCTGGTCGCGGCTGGCGAGATCGGCGCGCGGGGCGTACTCCCGGCCGCCGTACGCCTCCCAGGTGGACTGGCTGAACTGGAGTCCGCCGAAGTAGCCGTTACCCGTATTGATCTTCCACTGGCTGGTGGATTCGCAGGCCGCGACCTTCTCCCAGGCGTCCGACGAGGCCGCGTTCGCCGAGCCCGCCCCGACGAGCGGCAGGGCTATGCCCGCGCCGCCCGCGGTGAGGGTGAGAGAGGCACGATTGAAACGGCTCGGCTGGTACTTGCGGTGCCGACCGGTTGCGGTCATGTGAGTCTCCCCCACGGAACAGTCTTGTTACATGACGAATAGGTCACGTCCAGCGGTCAACCTAAGTGCTCGAATTAGGCGGTGACAAGGGCTCATCGCGGGCGCACTGCGGCATATGCGATCGCCCGACACGCCCGCGACACGCCGTGCCCGCGCCGCGACACGCCGTCGCCCGAGGTGGCGGTGCGGGGCTTCCGGCCAGGCCGGGAATCGCCGTCCCCTTGACCCATCAGGACGAGTTCCAGGATTCCGGAATGCACGCGGGCGCACGGCACTTGAAGATCATTGAAGGAAACGAACTCGCAACACACAGCCAGGAGCACATGATGAGTGGAACAGCCCAGATCGGTGTCACCGGACTCGCGGTGATGGGCCGCAACCTCGCCCGCAACTTCGCTCGCAACGGCTTCACCGTCGCCGTGCACAACAGGACCGCGGCCCGCACCCGGGCGCTGGTGGAGGAATTCGGCTCGGAGGGATCCTTCGTGGCGGCCGAGTCGGCCGAGGAGTTCGTGGCCGCGCTGGAGCGCCCCCGCCGACTGGTGATCATGGTCAAGGCGGGAGAGCCGACGGACGCGGTGATCGAGGAGTTCGCGCCGCTGCTGGAGGAGGGCGACGTCATCATCGACGGCGGCAACGCCCACTTCGCCGACACCCGCCGCCGGGAGAAGGAGCTGCGCGAGCGCGGCATCCACTTCGTGGGCGTGGGCATCTCGGGCGGCGAGGAGGGCGCGCTGCACGGCCCGAGCATCATGCCGGGTGGTTCGTCCCAGTCGTACGAATCGCTCGGACCGCTGCTGGAGAAGATCGCGGCGAAGGCCCCCGACGGCACTCCCACCGTGGCCCACATCGGCCCGGACGGCGCGGGCCACTTCGTGAAGATGGTGCACAACGGCATCGAGTACGCCGATATGCAGCTGATCGCCGAGGCGTACCACCTGCTGCGCTCGGTCGCCGGGTACTCGCCCGCGCGGATCGCGGAGACCTTCCGCACCTGGAACACCGGCCGGCTCGACTCGTATCTGATCGAGATCACCGCGGAGGTGCTGGCCCACACGGACGCCGCGACCGGCAAGCCGTTCGTGGACATCGTCACCGACCAGGCGGAGCAGAAGGGCACGGGCCGCTGGACCGTGCAGATCGCGCTCGACCTCGGAGTACCGGTCTCCGGCATCGCGGAGGCGGTCTTCGCCCGTTCGGTCTCCGGCCACGAGGAGCTGCGCGCCGCCTCGCGCGGGCTGCCGGGGCCGGTTCCGGCGGCTCTGGACGAGGCGGAGGCCGAGCGGTTCGCCGCCCGGGTGGAGCAGGCGCTCTACGCCTCCAAGATCGTGTCGTACACCCAGGGCTTCCACCAGATCCAGGCGGGCAGCGAGGAGTACGGCTGGGACGTCGACCTCGGCTCGGTGGCCTCGCTCTGGCGGGCGGGCTGCATCATCCGGGCCGCCTTCCTGGACCGGATCAGGGGTGCGTACGACGCCCGGCCCGAGCTGCCGAGCCTGCTCTCGGACAAGGGTTTCGCGGACGAGATCGGGGCGGCCCAGGACGACTGGCGCGAGGTGGTCGCCACCGCCGCCCGGCAGGGTGTGCCCACGCCGGGCTTCGCGGCCTCCCTCGCGTACTACGACGCCCTGCGCGCGGAGCGGCTGCCCGCGGCGCTCACCCAGGGGCAGCGGGACTTCTTCGGCGCGCACACCTACCGGCGGACCGACCGGGAGGGCTCGTTCCACACCCTCTGGGGCGGTGACCGCTCGGAGGTCTCCACCGGCTGACCGGGTCCGGGTCCTCCCCGCTCAGGCTCAGACCGGGCCCGGGACGGGCTCCGGCTCCGGCGAGGGCCCCGGCCCGGGGTCCGGCGGCGTCGGCACCGGGTCCGGCGGCACGGGCGGCGGCGACGGGGTCGGCACCGGACCGGGCAGCGGCCCGGGCGGGGGAACCGGCTGCCCGGGCCCCGGCGGGGGCGCGGGCGGCACGGGGAGCGGCTGAGTCATCCCTGACCTCCAGGGTTCACGGGCGTGCACTCCCACTCTCCCGCCGTCCGCGCTCCCCCGCGCGCGGACCCCGGTCACCACAGGTGCGGTTCGGCCCTCAGCCGCCGCTTCGCCTCCTCGACCAGCCCGGCGGGCGCCGCGGGAGCCTCCGCCGGATGCCGCTCGGCCCAGGCCGCCGCGTACGGGCAGAGCGGCACCACCGGGACGCCCTCGCCCGCGGCGATCCGGTAGAACTCGCGCACCAGGGAGCCGGCGATGCCCTTCCCCTCGTGCTCCGCCTCCACCACCGTGTGCACGGCGACCAGGGCCGCGGGCTCGGAGTCCAGGACGAAGTAGGCGATCCGCCCGGTGACCTCCCCGCCCTCGTACGCCTCCAGCAGACCCTTCGCCCGGTCGTCTCGGATGTCGAACGCTGAGATGTCTGGCATGACGGCATCCTCCCCCGATCCGCCGCCGAGCGCTCGCCCTGCCCGGTCAGACCACGGCGTGCGGACTGCGCAGGGTGTCGCTCCCGGGCACGGGCTCGGACGCGTCGGAGCCGAGCGCGACGATCCGGTTGCCGGCGTCGACATGAACGGCACGGGGCACCAGCGACCGTGCCTCGGCGTCGTCGACCTGCGCGTAGCTGATCAGGATCACCAGATCCCCGGGGTGTACGAGGTGCGCCGCCGCCCCGTTGATCCCAATGACACCGGAGCCGCGCTCGCCCTCGATGACATAGGTCTCCAGCCGTGCGCCATTGGTGATGTCCACGATGTGCACCAGCTCACCCGGCAGCAGGTCCGCCGCCTCCATCAGCTCCGCGTCGATGGTGACCGAGCCGACGTAGTGCAGATCGGCCTGGGTCACGGTGGCACGGTGGATCTTCGACTTGAACATGGTGCGCAGCACGGCGGTACTCCTGTGATCTAGGCTCCCTGCCTGCGTTCTAGCAGGTCAAGTGCGGTCCCCATACTCTACAACGGGCCGTGTGCCCGGACAGCGTCCCGCAGGTTCTCAGGACTCCTGACCGACACGCCGCCGACGACGGGTCACCGGGTGTGCCCGCCGACGGCGTCACCACAGGCGTCTACGCCCACGTCCGGCTCCGCCTCCAGCGTCAAGCCATCGACACCCTGGGGGATGCCCTCGGCAGCGGGAACGATGACCCTGACGACCCACCCGCCGCAGTCGTAGTCCGCTGATGTTGCCGTCAAGACACCCAAAAGCCCCACCGACGCCATTGCCGGTAGGGCTTTTGAGTTCACACTTCTAGGCTATGCCCGTGGAATCAGAAGAACGTTCTGGGCGCCACCTTCTGAGAGCCATTCCTCGGATTCGTGGAACTCCACAAGTTCACGAACCGAGACCCGAACGTCCGGATCGGCAGCCCGAATAGCTTCATTGAAGGAATTTACTGCCGCAGGACCAGCATGGGTCAGGATCAGCAGGACGTTCCCACTCTGATCCTGAGGGATGGAAAGAAGTTCCCTGGACGCATCGGCCACTCCCTGACCGAGGACCGAATGAGGGAAGCGACCCAAAGCGGCGTGCGCCGCCTGGTAGGCCCCGTAATCCTCCTCAGCCTTCAAGGAAGAAACGATCGCAGCGACACCAGAGGGACCTTCACTTCCAGTCACTGAATCGGCCAGCTCGACGTACCGATTCCAGCGGCGCTCAGCTTCTCCGGGCGGGGTGACCTCGTCATCGTCTTGCACTAGGTCACCGCACTCCACAATCTCTACTTTCCAGTCTGACGACACGCGAGTCCCATTTCGTTCCGTACGATTTCCTAGCTAGGGGTTTTGCCCTGACGCCCACTTCCGAAGGGCCTTGTTCTGACTAAGACTCATCCACATTTCCGTGATCGCCTCGTCATACTTATTGCCGAACCGGGAGCGAATATCATCCACGTCCATCTGCATAGCGCCCCGGAAGTCGCCGCCATCTATCAGCTCCTTCTGCCTCATGCGCCACGCCTGCGACTCAAGAGAGGATCCTGTGCTGTAAACGGCACGATGGTCAGCATAATCCATCCGAATCGACGGCCCACTGTACTTGCTGAGAGGACTGGACGAATTGGCAGGAATGTGATTGATCTCGTTTCCTGCCCCTGCAGGTTGCAGGTTTCCGTATTTCCCGCCGTTCGCGCTACTACAATTGTGAACGAGGACCGGAGTGGCCCCAGCCAGCACATAGTACGCGTGCACACCCGAAATAGTCAGGTCATGCGTACGCTGCTGCTTCTCGAAGAAGCGCTGCCCCGTCAGTTCGACCCGCTCCCCCTGCGGGGTGTGGAGCTCCATACCTGGGCGGAGGTCGCCGGCGCCGATCCACTTCTGCTCGGACTCCACCCAGAACGGGTGGTTGACCGTGGACACGAGGGAGGAGGCGCCCTTGGTGGTGGTGACTGTGAGGTCGACGAATTCCTTGTCGTCCTCGGTGACGATTGTGCCGACGACCTCGCGGACGACGTTCTCGCCCGTCTCCGGGTCGGTCGTCAGGATCTTGTCGCCCAGCTCGACGTCTTCGATCTTCTTTTTACCGCCACCGGCCAGCAGGACCATGGTGCCTGGCAGGAAACTGTGTTTCTTCGGGCAGGAAGAAACTTCCTCGGCCAGTGCGTCCTCGGCCTTTTTGAGTTCCCTCTTGGCCTGTTTGCCCTTGCCGATGGCATCCCAGAGGTCAGGCAGAAGATCTATCGCCTTGAAGATCTTGTTGGCTTTCCAAAAGGCCTTGGCGGCCGCTCCGGCGAGTGTGACGGCAAGCTCTGCGGCAGCCATGCCGCAGGTACCTATGCCTGGATTGGAGAGGCAGTCCTCCACCGCACTGATTCCGGCGATGTCCTTGACCAGCTCGACGATTTCCTCGACGACCTCGGCGGGGGCGGACTCCGCGATGGTCGCGTTGGCCTGGGCCATATGGACTCGACGCTGTGCCGGCGAGGGGTTATGCGACTTCTTGCTGTTGTTGTCCTTCGCCCGTGTGTCGAAGCCACCCTTGCCGTTCGGCGTGCAGGAGATCTCCCCCAGGCCGCACTCCGCGGGGGCCAGACCCAGTGGGTCGGAGAAGGTGACCGGCGAATTATTGCCGTAGGCGTAGCCGTTCATCTGCTGCGCGTTGGCGTAGTCGATGAGCGGGTCGACGGAGATGAACTTTCCGAGTGCCGGATCGTACTCCCGCGCCCCCAGATGGGTCAGGCTGGTGGATTTGTCCATCGTGCCGCCGACGAATCCCTTGGTGCCGGGCCATGCCGTGGCAGGGTCGGCGCCCCGGGCATTGCCGTACGGGTCGAAGCGGCGCTTGGTCGCTGTTCCCGTCACCGCGTCGACGGCCAGGTCGCCGGTGCCGTGGTGGTCGGACGAGAGGAAGGTGACCTTCTGGTCGTTCTTCCGGACGGCGACTGTCTGGCCGGCGTGCGAGTAGTAACGGGTGGCTTCGACCGTGGTGCTGCCGGCCGGCTGGTGCAGTTCCATGCCGGGCAGATAGACGGTCGTGCCCTTGGCGTCCTTGCCCAGGATCCGGCCGCCACCGGCGTCATAGAGATACGACGTCTCCCACGCCTCGTCGTTCGGGGTGGTCTTGTCGTCGGGGTGAGCGACCTTGTCCAGCTTCCCCTCGATGCCCCAGGAGAGGGTGGAAGTGTCACCGCCGATGTTCCGCGAGGTCATATTGCCCGCGGTGTCATAGCCGTAGGTGTTGTGCCGGTCGCCGTTGGGGGTCGTGGTCGTCACTTTGGTGACGGCGTGCGGACCGGCCTCCGGTCCCTCACCGTAGGTGAAGGTCCGCTTGACGTCCTTGGCGGAGTCCAGCCCGGTGTCGTGGGTGGTGTCCTCCGTGCGGTTGCCGATGGCGTCGGTCCGGTAGGACTTCCAGTACGCGGCGGGTCCGCCGAGCGCCGAGGCGCCGGGGGCGGCTGTACAGGCGGACGGCCGGGAGCCGTCCACCGGAGCGGTGGTGCCGACCGTGCCCGAGCCCTTGGCCGTGGTGGCGTCGGACAGCGGGGTCCACGCCTCGGAGAGGCGCTGGTTGCTGTCGTAGCGGAAGCACTGGACGTCCGGGCCGGCCGGGTCGCCTCCGGTCTCCGCCATCGCGAGGACGTTGCCGTTGTGGTCGTAGGAGTATCCGGTGTCCTTCGCGGGGCCGGTGGTCGAGCCCGCGATGTCCACCAGGGCGCGCGAGATCCGCTTGGTGCCGGTCTCGTACTGGAAGGTGTTCCAGATCTTCTTGCCGCCGGTGTTCTGCTCGTACTGGAGCAGTTCACTGGTCGGTGACCAGATGGTGCTGGTGATGTAGGGAGTGCTGCCGGTGAGAGTGGTGGGACGCTGGAGCTCGTCGTAGCCGTGGAACAGGGCTTCGGCCGGGAGGCCGCCCGCCGCCGGGAGCCCGGTGCTCTGGAGCGTGCCGTCTCTGTTGTAGCTGTGGCCGTAGTCGTAGACGCCGGCCAGCTTCCCCTGGGAAGCCGGTACGACATATCTGGTCGTCACCGGACGGTAGAGCGTGTCGAAGTCCTGGACGATCTGACCGAAGTACTCGGTCGCGCTGGTCCAGCGCAGCGAGGCCCACGGCTTGCCGAGCGCACGGGCCCGGTCGTACCGCTGCTCGGTGAGCGCCTTGCCGGCCTCGTCACGGGTGAAGGTGGGCCGGCCGAGCTTGTCGTACTCGTTCTTGACGACCGTGTTGCGGCCCGTGTGCTTGGTCAGGACGACCCGGTCCGCGTCGTCGTACTCCATCACCGTGGTACCGGCGTCCGGGTCGACCGACTTGGTCTTGCGGCCGCGCTGGTCGTAGGTGAAGGACCATTCGTTGGCCGCGGAATCGGTGACCGTGGCCAACTGGCCTGCGGGGGTGTACGTGTACTTCGTGGAAGTGAACGTGGCGGGCCCGGCCGATCCGGGTGTACCGCTCTGGTACTGCCGCAGCTCGGTGGTACGGCCGGCCGCGTCCGTCAGCGAGGTCTTCGCCACTCCGCCCTGCGGCGGGATGACATGCGTCCGCTCTCCCTCGTACTTGATGGTGGTGCGCCATTGCTCGGATCCGGCGACGGAGAAGGCGGTCGCGATGTCGCGGCCCATGTCGTCGTATTCCTGGTGCGTCTGAGTGGGCACTTCGCCCAGCCGCACATTGAGCAGCCTGGCGGACGGCGCGTCCTTGGCGTGGTAGGTGTCGTAGGACGTCTTCAGCTTGCCAAGGCTGTTGTAGAAGGTGTCCGCGACCAGGCGGGTGCCGTTCGGTGCCGCGGACTGGCGCTGCCGGGGGCGCAGCAGGCTGTCGTAGAGGGTGTAGTCGGCGGTGTAGGCGCCGTCCGTCTCGATGATCTCCCGCTTGACCGAGACGACGTCGTCGCGGCTGACCTGGTACGAGTACTTGACGTTCGGCGTCTGGCCGCCACTCTTGCTCCGGTCCGGGTTCCAGAGGGAGACGAGGCGACCGAGCCCGTCGTGGACCAGGTCGGTGCGCCGGGCGTTGGCGTCCGTCTGCCCCTTTACCTGGCCCCAGGCGGGCTCGTAGTCGGTGGTGACCGCGTGCTTGAGCGCGTTCTCCACCCTGGTCTGTACGGTCAGACCGTTGGCCATGACGTACGTGGTGCTCGTCGTGCCGGTCGCCGGGATGGTGGCGGTCAGCGGGCGGCTGTACTCGTCGTAGGTGTTCCTGACGGTCTCCTGGTAGACGGGGGTGGTGCCGTCGTGGGACTTCAGGCGCTCGATCGCCGTGGTCAGACCACGGGTCGGAGCCGTGCCGAAGGGCTTGCCGTCGAAGGAGTTGCGAACATCGGAGATGACCTGCGTCTTACGGTCGGGAGTGGCGGTGCAGGCGCCTTCCACCTTCTCCTCGCGCTCCATGCTCGCGAGGAAGTTGTAGGTGCCCGTGGTGTTGTCCGCGTAGTAGGTACGGGTGCAGGTGTCGTCCTTGGCGGCCGCGTCCTTGGCCTCCTGCGTCGCGGAAGCGGGCACCACATGCCCGAGGTCCTCGCTCCGGACGATCCGGCCCGTGCCCGATGCGGTGTCGTAGACGAAGGACGACTTGGTCTCGCGCCAGTCGCCGGGGGCGAGGGCGGTGAAGCCGCGGGTGGACTCGGGAGCCACCAGGGTCGCCCGGGTCGTGATCCCGTCCCTGGTCTGGGTCGCCGTGTGGTGCTTCCACGGCTTGTTGATCACCTTGCTGTCGACGGTGCCGTTGTTGTACACGGCGGACTCCAGCTCGAAGCCGATGAAGTCCTCGTCGTCCGTGTGCTCGGCCCCGGTGGAGTCCTTGATCTTGACTGAGCGGGTACCGCTTCCATCGGGCTGCTTATCGCCGTTCAGGCCCTGGAAGTAGGTGTGGTCGACCCGGGTCCTCTGCTCGGTGTCCGAGCCTGTGGTGACCTTGACCTTGCCGTAGCCCTGCCAGTCGCCCCAGGTCAGGAACTTCTCCGGGGTGATGCCGTCGGGCTTGGAGTGCCGCCAGCCGGCCGGGCCCTCGTAGGCGTAGCGGGTGACCATTTTGTCGCTGCCGCCGGTGCGGTCCGTTTGGACGATCGTTTCCACCACGTACTTGTGGAACCAGTCGTCGATCGGCTCCAGATGCCCTGGTGCGGCCCACTTGACCGGGTAGCAGCGTTGGGTCGACTCCCCGGGCCTGGGCAGCGTGGGGACGGTGCACTGGGTGGGGGCGTAGTTCACATCGAGCTGGCTGCCGGTCTCGCTCAGCACCAGGGCCAGCCGGTGCCGTTTGAACGGCGCGATGTTGTCGCCGACCTTGTCTACCCGGTTCTCCATCTGCATGGCGGAGAGTTCCAGCGACGGCATCTTCTCGGGGGTGCCGACCCGGCCCTCGTGGTCGATCTTCCAGAGCCACAGGGACTGGGAGTCGTCACCGTTGTCGAGGAAGCGGTGAGTGAACGACCAGGCGTCTACGTCCTGGTAGGCAGTGGCGTCCTTGCGCATCTGGGTGACGACGGACGTCAGCAGCTTGGTGGTGAAGAAGGTCTGCGCCAGCTGGTCCGAGGCGCACTTGGTCTTGGCCTTGCACTCCCGGTCGACCGGGACGTCCGGCCAGTGGGCCGCGTTCGCCTTGGTCCGCTTGTCCGGCGCGCAGTTGAAGCCGGAGGTGGGAAGACAGCGTTCCGTGATGTTGAAGCTGACCCGCGCCGGGGCCTTGGCCTCGTAGACCTTCCCGTCACGCTGGCCGTAGTCGATCCGCTTCAGATAGCCGGCGCGGTCGTACTCGGTGCCGTCGACATCCGTCTTGCCGTTCAGCGCGTAGTGATTGGTCTCCTTCCCGTAGAAGTACGACATCACATTGCCGTGCGGGTCCTTGACGTAGTCCAGGTTCCATCGCCAGGCTTCCTTGCAGTGCGCCTTGCTGAACGTGGAGTTGTAGCAGGGCTCGCCGGAGTCGTCGCTGAAGACCGGGGCGGTCCAGGTGGAGTTGGTCTCCTCCTTTCCCGCGGTCCAGCCCGGCAGCCGGTTCAGACCGAAGGAGTACTGGGTGCCGTCGGAGGTCGTGATCTTCCAGTACTCGCGGCTTTCGTCACCGTTGACGGATCCCTTGTCGCCCTCGAACTTCTCGATTTTGGAGCCGTTGGGGTCGGAGAGCCGCCACTTGCCGGAGACGTCGTCCTTGATTATCTGGGACGAGCTGCCGTTGAGCATGACCGTGGCGTTCTCGAAGGCCCAGCACTGCTCGGCCGAACCCTTGTGGCCGTCCTCGGCGCACGGCTTGTACCGGCGCTCGATGTAGCCGGGCTCGTAGGTGAAGCCCTCGCCTATCCAGGACCCCTGGTTGTTGGTGGTGGAGGTGCGGCCGTCGGTCGACTGCGAGGAGTACCCGAGCCCGACCTGAGGCATCAGGGCACCGGCCACCGGGATCGTGCGCATCGGATACGACCAGCTGAAACCGCCGGTCGACTGGGCGACGCTCCACTTCGCCGAAGGGGCGAGTGCCGTGGAGGTGAAGGTGCCCTGCTGGGAGGAGGCCCCGGCCGCCAGGGCGACCAGCGGGGCGCTCGTGGCGGCGGCGGGCCGGGTGCCCGAGAGAGGCGCTGCGGCGACGACGTCGGCGCTCGCCGTCTTCGCCACAGGGTCGTTGACCGTGCGCAGCGGGGTGGGCAGGGCCGGGCACTTCTTGCTGCCGGGCTTGGCGATCGCCGCGCAGGCGGGCAACTGTACGAGGTTGAGGCGGGCGCCGTACGAGCCGCCGAAGCCCTCGGCGAACTTGGCGTAGTCCACGGTGAGCTTCACCTTGGCCGCGTTGGCGACGCCATCGGTGCGCTGGACCCGCAGAACGGCGCCCGCGCCGAGGTCGGCGGCCCGCTTCGGGGACAGGACGTCGACTCGCACGGTGCCCGGCGCGGCGGCGGTGCCCGCCGCACGGGCGCTCCGCGCGGAGGCCGGTGCCGGTGCCGGTTTCGCGGCCTTGGTGACGGTGATGGGGAGTCCGCCGACGGTCTTCTCGGCGGCCGTCTTGCCGGCGGCCACCGTGAGTTCGGCGCTGCCGCCCGTCGGCCAGAGCGCCTTGTCGAGCCGGGTGACCGCGTTCTTCTTCATCCGGTCGGCGGGGCGGGGCAGGGCTTCGCCGTCGTGTCCGTCGGCGGGGTCGCCGAAGTTCTGGACATCGGGCCTTCCGCTGCCCCGGTCGACCGCGAAGGCGACCGCCTGTACAGAGGTGCCCGCGAGGGTGAGGGAGAGCCCCAGGACTGTTGATCTCAGCAGCAGTCCTGGAAGGCGCCGGCTTCTCGGCCGGTCGCTTCGAGACATCACGACTCCGTGTGTCGAAGGGGAGGGGGTGGAACAGGGAGAACAGGGGTGTGTTCCGGACCGGAACTGGCCGGGCCGGAACACACACCCGAGTGCCGCTACAGCTCAGGCATCGCAGGCGTCACCGCCATCTGGCCGACAGCGGTGTGGTCGGCCGCGCCTTGGTAGACGCGGACCTCGTCCACCGCGCCGGCGAAGTACTCCTTGTCGGCGCCGAGCAGGGAGCGGCCGACTTGGAGACCGTTCTTGGTGGGCCACAGAGTGTTGTCCGTTCCACGTGCCTCGGCGAACTCGCCGTTGACGTAGAGCCGGATCTCATTGGCGAAGGCGTCGTAGACGACCGCGAGGTGCTGACTGGAACCGTCCGTGGTGGGCAGTGCCTGATGGTCGGTGAAACGCTTCACCTTGGCATTGGCCGTGTCGGAGCCCGCGACCGCGAGTTCCCATCGGCCTACGGTCAGCTCTCCGACCGCGGGCGCGTAACGGATGGAGAATCGATTCGCCATGGCGCCGGGCAGAGAGAGAACGGTCTGGGCCTTGGTCGGGTCCAGCGAGGTCAGTTGGACCCGGGCGGCCACGGTGAAGCTCGTGCCGCCGGTGACGGGTGCCGAGGCGGTGGCCGCGTAGCCTCCGTCGCCCTTGAGTTCCAGGTGGCCGGAGCCGACCAGGGCGGGCGGGAGCTGGGACAGCGGGTCGTCGTTCTGGACATGGATGGCCGCGCCACCCGCGAGGGTCAGCGGAGCGCCGCCCCCGGTTTCGGGCGAGACGCCGTTGGGGGCCTGGTCGAGCTGCCAGTAACCCTTGCGCTCGGGCTTGACCGTGATCATGTCGGCCACCTCGCCTGCGGGCACCACCCGGTCGAAGACCCGGATCTCGGCGAGGTCACCGGCGAAGTGGTCGCGGTAGCCGCTCTTCGCGGTGGTTCGGCCGATCTGGAACGCGCCGTAGGACCGCCAGACCGAGGCTCGCTTGACGGGCGTCTTCGCCGTGGCGTTGACGTAGAGGCGCATCTCGGTGGTGTGAGCGTCATAGACGCCGGTGAGCATCACCCACTGGTCCTTGACCACGGTGATTCCGGAGGCGACGGCCTTCCAGCTGCCGAGGGTCTCGACATCCGTGACTGGGGCGGAGAACGCCCAGGTCTTGGCGGCGGCGTCATAGCCCAAGGTGAAACCGGGCTCGCCGGTGCCGTCCTGGCTCACCACAGCCATGTCCCGGGTCAGATCGGCCGGTCGGACCCAGGCGCTCACACTGAAGCTCTTCGACGTGTCGATGACGGTTTCGCCGACGTCCAGATGGGCGTCCTTGGTGCCGTCGAGGCGCGCGGCGTAGTCGGCCTTGCCCCCGGGGCCCTGCACGCCGAAGGTCACGCCCGGTCCGGCGTCGGCCGAGAAATCGCCCTCGTCCTCGCCACGGACGACCCTGTCATGGCCGATCGGCGATCCTGGTTTGTCGGCGAGGTCCCACTGAGCGGTCACCGGGGCGCCCTCGGCGATCAGGAAGCTGTAGTACATCTTGGTGCTGGGGTTCTCGACCTTGTCCACGGCGACGACCTCGACCCAGTGACGTCCGGGTGTGGTCGGCATCCAGGTCACCGAGGCCGGGCCGCCGGGATGGGCGGCGGCGACGGACTTCGGCGGGCCGGCGGTGCCGTCGAAGGCGTAGAGGTACTTCACCACATCGCCGTCGTAGATCGAGTCGTTCGTGTTGGGCGAGAAGGTGAACGTTCCGTACTTGCCCACACCCTCGTGGTAAACCGAGTTGGCGGGGTACTCCTTGGAGAGCACGTTCGGCGCGCCGGGCTTGGATTTGTCGTAGATGAACTCACAGCGCTGGGCGGAGCCCTCATTGCTCCAGGGACCCCAGCCGTAGCCGTCGGTGGCGCGGGCACTCCAGTAGACGGTGACGTTCTCCGGAATCGACCTCACCGAGTGAGTGATCCTGGTTCCGGGGGACGGCGACTGGGCGATCTTGGTCGTCTCCGAGTACCCCCCGGGCTGGCCGTTCTTCTCCGTCCACTCCACCTTGAACTCGACGCGGACTTTTTCGGTGCGGCCGTTGCCATGGTCCGGGTCGCTCACGACGACCTGAAGCTGCGGGCGGACCTCGGCGTAGGGACGGTCGGCGCCCCAGGTGCAGACACCGCCGGGGTTCATGGACATGTCCGAGGTCTTGATCTGCCGGGGCAGGTTGTTGTACTCCACCGACAAGTAGGCGTTGCCGCAGATGCGCTTCCACTCGGCGAAGCGGCTCTCGTCGGAAGCGCGCAGTCCCAGCGTCAGCGATGACCAGCCCTCGGCCGCCGCCGTCTTCATCTGGTTGGTCAGTGCGCCGCTCTTACCGCCCTCGAAGTGGAGGTTGGCCGAACCGGAGCTGGAGCAGGATGTCGGCGAGATCGCCTTGTCGACCGTCTGAAGGTGGCTGTCCCAAAGGTTCGCGGTGTTCGACCAGTTGGTCGAGGAGGTGATCGAGTGGTTCTTGCCGCCGATCCGGTAGAGCCGGATGGGCTCAGGGGTCGGGGTGGCGCTGTAGATATGGGCGACCCTGGCGGAGAAGGTCGTGCTGACTATCTGCTTGTCCTTGTAGAACGAGGTCGACATCGTGAAGAGCAGACGCCGGACGTCAACACCGTTGCAGGAGGCCGGACTGTAGTCCGTGGGGCACTTGCCGACGCCCGTCTCCTTGGAGAATTTCCAGTCCTGCTCGTTCGGCTTCCCGGACATCACACCGGTCCACGCGCTGCGCGTGGTGGTCTTCGTGACCGGGTCGATGACCACGGGGAAGACGGTACTCTCGCCCTTGAGCAGCTTCTGGTCCGGAATCAGGGTCAGCTTGCCCTCGCTCAGCTCCATGCCGAGCGGGGCCGTCCTGCCACCGCCGCCGGGGCCGAGCAGAGCGGGCGCGGGCGCGGCGGACGGCCGCTCCGCCGGGGCCGCGGCGCGCAGGGAGCGGGCGATGGCCTTGGGGCCCTGCGGAGCCGCGACCGTCTCCTTGACCGACGCCGAGTCCCACATGGCGGGTTTGCCCGCCTCGAAGACAGTGCCGCCGACGGCCGCGTCTTCGGCCTTCAGCGCGCCGGAAGCGTCCTCGGTGAACTTCAGACCGTCCGTGGACAGGCCGAAGTCGATCCTGGCGAGCCGGGGATCGGCCGCAGCCTCAGGGGTTTTGACGACCAGCAGATGACCAAAGCCGTCAGCCTCGGCGCGTACGGTCAGGTCGACACCCGGCAGGGCGTCGGGGTAGGTAGCCGTGTCACCCGTGACGACGGGCGCGGGCAGTTTTCCGTACGGCCAGGTCAGGGCCATTTCACGGCCTACGCGCTCCATGACGGCGAAGGGCTTGCCCGCTTCGCCGCCGGAGAACGACAGGCTCACGGTCGCGGCCTTCGGGCCCCAGGAGCCGTCCGCGCGCTGGACGAGAGTCTTGTCGATGTCATGCCAGACACCGTTCTTCACGGTGCGGATCGGGTCGGTGTACTCCCGGGCGGTGAAGGTCCCGTCCGGGTTGGCGAAGGTCTCCCGGTGCTCCGAACGGAGTCCGAGAACCTCGACTTTCCTGCCGATCCGGGAAGCCGTACGCAGCGCCTCGGCTTCAGTCCGCACCGGCTTGTCGGTGGCCGCGGACGGCTGATCCGCGGCCGTGCCGAGGTTGGCGCCAGGGCCGGCACCGGGGTCGGCTGAACCGAGACCGGTCAGCCCGGTGACGGTGACGGCTCCCACCACGACGGTGGCGATCACCGTGCGCAGCAGGATGCCGCGGGTGTTGCGTCCGGACACTCTTGCTCTCTCCAAGTCGTTCATCAGCGGACCACCGCGCCGAAGGCGGTGCTGCCCGCGGGGATGCCGCCCTCGCCGGGCTTGAGGGTCTGAGTGGGCGCGCCGCCGGTGGTGACGTTCCACGGGAAGCCGTGGACCGCGTGGCCCTCGACGGGGCCGTAGGGCATGCCGACATAGAGCATGGTCGGCGTGGCGGCCAGACTCATTCCGGCGAGTCGGCTGACGGTCGGGGTGCCGGGGATGCCGTAACCGGGGTCGATCCAGGAGTCGGAGGCACCGGGCGGTCCGTCCAGCGGCACGATCTGCACACCGCCCTTGTCCCGGTGCTCACCGGAGGACTGCTTACCGGGTACGCCGATGGCGAGCCGGACCGTGGCACCGGTGGCGGCCGTGTTCGGCGAGGTGTTGACGGCGGCGAGCCGCTGCCCGAAGAAGTCCCCGGCCTGGCTCCGCTGCTCCACCTCCGAGGTGTTCTGGTCGATCCACGACTGTTCGGTGAAGGCGCCGGCGGCGTTGACCCGGAAGACCTGCACGGCGCCCGCGTCCACGGTGGTGGAAAGGTCCTCGCCGGGGATGCCGACCGCGAGCAGTGAATCCGTGGGCGTCCCGGTGCCGGAGGTGCGGTACGGGATCATCGCCAGCGCGGTTCCGAAGCCGTCGCCCGGCTCCTTCGGATTGCTGACCCCGGCATGGTCCTGGCTGATGCCGAAAAGGGGCTTGGGGTGGCCGGAGACCAGTGCGTGGCTGAAGAGGGCGACCCCACCCGCGAAGGTGGTTCTCTCCAGGGCTTCGCCTGGGGTGCCCACGGCGAAGTGGGTGGGCGTGGCGGCGAGCGAGGCACCGAACCGGTCGTCGGTCTCGACGTCGCCCGGGACCGCTCCGCCGGTGTCCGTGCCCTGGTTGACCGAGACCACTGTCTGCGCCGTGCCGTGGACGTAGAAGAAGTGGCCGGCGTCCTGGAGGGTGCCGATCGATTCACCGGGCGCGCCTATGACCAGATATGGGCTCCCCGACGAGGTCTTCCCCGCTGTCAGCGCATAGCCGGTCCAGTCTCCGGCCTCGGCCCCGCCACCCAGCGACTTGCCCGCGCCCTGGATGTGCTCGGTGACCGGCTTGTCGCCGTTGAGACCGGCCGGTGAGCCGAAGATGATGTGGACCTGGCCCGAATCCGCTTCGGTGCCGATGTCCTCATAGGGTGTGCCGACCACCAGATCGGCACAGCCGTCGCTGTTCGCGTCGTACCCGGCGAGGGTGTGGCCGTACTGGTCGTTCGGCTCGGCCGCACCCGGGACTCCGGTCGTCTCCTGGGAGAGTTCCAGAGTTCCCTTGCCGGCGCCGTAGACGATGATGATCTTGCCGGCGCGCTGATGCGTGCCGATGGTCGCCTCGGGGTCGGCGATGGCGGTGTCCCGGACTCCGTCACCGTTGAAGTCGGACTCGACACCGGAGCAGCCGGCGGCCGCGATGGCCTGCGGCACCAGCGGTGTGCCCGCGCTCAGGGCGAGCGCCAGCACGCTCGCTGCGGCGGTCATGGCCACAGCTCTGCGGACATGCCGCCGCCCGGCCGCCGGAGATGCACTCCGGGTCGTGGTTGTGGTGCTCATGTGATGGATCTGTTCCTGTCCTCGCTCGTCACTGTCATCGCACGATCGCGCCGAAGGCGGTGGGGCCGACGGCGATATCGTCCTCACCTGGTTTTGAGGCATCCGAGCCGGTTCGCGACTTCTCTCCGCACCCCGGGAAGCCGTGCGCGCTGCGGCCGCCCATGACCCCAGGGCACCCCGAGGCGGAGAGCGCCGAGGTGGTGGAGAGGCTCAGTCCGGCGAACCGACCAGATGCGGAGAGGTCAAACACCGATGGCGAGCCGGGTGACGACATCGGTGCGGTGCGGTGCGATCGGTGCGGTGCGCAGGGCGACGCGAATCAATGCGGCCCGTTGTCTACCGTCGGCCGCGGCTTGAAGAGGGCCATCGCGACATCGCTAAGCCCTTCTCCATTGAGCCGCCTAAGCCGTCGTCACCACCCGCGCGAATGGCGGCGACCACCGGCCGGGCGGAATCAGCCCCCGAGCCCGGGGAGAACGACGCCGTCACGGCCGGAGCCGCGATGCCACGCCGCCGGGCCTCCGCTCTGGGCATCGACAGATCTCCACCTTGATCATTAACAATTACCGTTCGCGATCATGACGTGACGGAACAGTGGACACAAGACCCCATGTCCAACTTGCCCCAATTGCTGACGGTCACGGCTTCATTACGGATCGCAATTGACTGGCCATTCGCTCGCCCATGCATGGCAGATGCACGGAAGACGAATCAATGCGAAGGGCCCACCGTCGAATGTGCGCGTCCCCGACGCCTCGGCGTACTGCCCGAGCCGGTGCGACGGGATGGCAGTGGCGGCGGGTCCGCCGGTTCGGGAGACCCGGAGACGGGGCGGAGTCCCGGGATGACGGTCAGCCGGAGGGAGTGGCGGAGGAGGACTCAGGGACCGGGAGGTTGAAGACGTGGTCGGGGGTGACGATTTCGGTGATCGCCCGGCCGAAGAGGGTGCTGGGTTCGGTCTCGCCGTGGAGGATGTCGGTGTTGAGGAGTACGACGAGTGTCGCCCCGGGTTCGGGCAGATGGATGACCAGGCACTCGTAGCCGGGCAGTGAGCCGTTGTGGCCGATCCAGCCCTGGACGTTGAAGATGCCGAGGCCGTATCCCGTCCCGGGGATGGCGGTGGGGCCGGTCTTGAGGCGCTCGGCCTGGGTCTCGGGGGTCAGCAGGGTGCCGGTGGCGACGGTCTTGGCCCAGCTGCGCAGATCGGGGAGGTCGGAGATCATCGCGCCGGCGGCCCAGCCCCAGGAGGGATTCCAGTCCGTGGCGTCCTCGATCTCGCCGGTGGCGGTCTGGTCGGTGTAGCCGTGGGCGTGCGGGCTGGGGAACTCCGCGCCGGTGGGGAAGAGGGTGCGGGAGAGCCCGGCGGGCTCCAGGACGTTCTGCTGGATGAATTCGCCGAGCGGCAGTCCGCCGGCCTTCTCGATGACCAGGCCGAGCAGGATGAGGTTGGTGTTGGAGTAGTCGAACTTCTCGCCCGGCTGGAACTGGATCGGGTGCTTGAAGGAGTAGTCGAGCAACTCCTCGGGGGTGAAGGGCCGTTCGGGATCCGAGGTCAGGGCCTTGAAGAAAGCGTCGTCCTCGGAGTAGTTGAACAGCCCGCTCCGCATGCCGGCGAGGTCGCGCAGGGTGATCCGGTCCCCGTTGGGGACGCCCAGGACATAGTCGCCGATCGGGTCGTCGAGGCCGACTTCGCCCTGGTCGACTAGGCCGTTTCTTAGCGATCACCTTGCTGACCAGATGTGGATGGCGGCGAGGTGGAGTCCGGC
>NZ_BMWG01000010.1:0-45146 GCF_014651115.1 Streptomyces inusitatus
CACACCCACATCCCGCGCCACCACCGCCAACCCACCCACCGACCCACACTGAAAAACCTCACGCCGGGTGAATTCAAGGCCCTCCTCCCGGGCGCGGCTCACCAGCTGAAGCGCAAGAATGCTGTCGCCCCCCAAATCGAAGAAACCGTCCTCGACACCCACCTCGGACAACCCCAGAACTTCGGCGAACAACGCACAGAGGATCTGCTCTCGCGAGATCCGAGGCTCTTGGTCATTCTTCATCGGGGAAGCCTTCCGTGCGCGGCCCGATGGGCGGGCTCATATATGGAGGGACATCAATGGGTGCGAGATCTTGAATGATCGGGCAATGAATCTGTCCGAGGGGATTTCAGATTGAAATTTACTGAGCATTTACGCTGCCGATGATTCACCTGTGGTAACGCTAGGGCTTAAGTCACAAGGCTGTAAACAGTCCTACCGGCTCAGATTCACGAGTACTCATCCGGTCGAGGGAGAAACGCGCCGCCGACCAATCCCTGATGTCCGGCATTTCCCAGGCCACGGGCCGGAAGGATATTGGCGCACACGGCCGCGCGCTCCCCCGATGGTGGGAGATCCGGGCAGGCTTCGCTCTCCGCCAGAAGTATCGAAAGCGGGTACTCACCCCCTGCGGGGGGGGCGGCGATTTTCAGGGACGCGGCTCGCGCCACATCGGCCACAGGGTCGGGCCGTCGGGGAGGGCGAGAGCGGGCTCTGTGGGTACGAAGCCGTGGCGCTGGTAGAGCGCGCGGCTGCTCGGGCTGGTCGCTTCCAGATAGGCCGGTGTGCCTTCGCGGTCGCAGCGTTCGAGGGCCTGCGCGAGCAGTGCCGTACCCCGGCCCCTGCCCTGCCGGGCCGGGTTCACAGCGATCAGCCAGAGGTACTCGTGAGCCCGGTCCGGGTGGATCTCGTCCATGAGTCTGTTGAGGGTCAGCACACGTTCATTGCCGGGGGCGCTCTCGGCGAAAGCCCTCGACAGGGTGTCGTCCTCCTCTTCCTCCGCCTCCTCGCCGTCCCGCGCGGGCAGCCACAGGGCAGTGCCGGAGCCATCCGCCAGGAGGTCGACCCGGCCCGCCCGGAGGACGATGTCGAGGAAGGCCGCCATCAGTCGGGGGTTGGCCGAGCGGCGATGCTCCGCGTCGGGGAACAGCCACCGGGTCACCGGATCGTTCTGGAAGGCCGCGTCAAGCAGCCGGATCACCGCGTCCCGGTCGCCCTCGCCCGCTCTCCGCAGCACCGTGCTCATCTACGGCCGCCTCTCCCGTACATACGTCCCGGCGTTCCTCTGCCATGGAAACCGCTGAAACCGCTGAAACCATTGAAACCCAGCAGAGGACCGCCCGGACGGATTTGCTCCGTTCGGGCGGTCCGATGTCAGGAAGAGGGCGGTCCCTGGGCGGGGCGTCCGGTCAGCGGGTGGGAAGGGGCAGTGGGATCGGCAGCTCCGCGGTTCCCGAGCGCTCCTTGGCCGGGGTCGGCCGGCAGGTCATGTCCTTCGCGGGGAAGGAGCCGTGGGTCAGATAGGCGGTGGTGGCGGTGTCCGCGCACTTGCTGAGGCCGGTGGTGTAGACGCCGTGGCCCTCGCCCTCGTCGACCAGGATCATGCGCGAGCCCTTCATGTCCTCGCGCAGACCGATCGCGTCGGGCAGCGGTGTCTGGGAGTCCCACTCGTTCTGCACGATCAGCGCGCGCACCTTGTTGTCGACCTTGGTGGTGGGCTCGGCGGTCTTGTCCCAGAAGGCGCAGGGCGAGATGTTTGAAGCGAAGTCGCCGAAGAGCGGATAGCGCGCCTTGTCGCGGATCGCGTCCTTGCGGTATGTCTCGGGGTTCCTCGGCCAGTTGGCGTCGCCGCAGGTGACGGTCCACAGGGCGGAGGCCGATCGGTCGTCCCAGCCGCCGGACTCGGGGAGGTCCGGGGTGGGCTTTCCGGCCGCTGCCTTCTTGAGGGTGACGACCAGCTCCGCCGCGGTGGCGGCCCTGAAGAAGGGGGCGCGCATCAGGCTGCGGATCTGATCGCCGTCGAGCGGGGTCCTGCCGACGACGACGGGCTCGCGCTCGGCCTGGGCGACGATGTCCCAGAAGGTCTTGCCGACCTTCGCCGGGGTGTCGCCGAGGCGGTACTCGGCCGAGCGCTCGGCGGTCCACTTCGTCCAGCGTTTGAAGGCCTTCTCCGCCTCCGGGGCCCAGAGCTGGAAGTCGTCGCGCCAGACGCGCTTGGGGTCGACCGCGCTGTCGAGGACGACCCGGTCGGTGTTCCGGGGGAAGAGCTGGGTGTAGACGGCCCCCAGATAGGTGCCGTACGAGTAACCCAGGTAGTTGATCTTCTTCTCGCCCAGGGCCTTCCGGATCATGTCCATGTCGCGGGCGGTGTTGCGGGTGGTGATGTGCCGGAGGGAGTCTTTGTGCTTGGCGCGGCACTTGTCGGCGAAGGCGCGGGACCTGGCGACGTCCTGGGCGAAGGTCTCCTTCTTGTAGGGGCGCTCCACCTCCCTCTCGTCGGGGGTCAGTCCGCAGGCGACGGGCGCGCTCTCGCCGATGCCCCGGGGGTCGAAGCCGATGAGGTCGTACCGGGCCTTGACGGAGGCGGGCAGGGAGGTCAGCGCCGAGGGGAAGTGGAGGCCCGAGCCGCCGGGGCCGCCGGGGTTGAAGAGCAGGACGCCCCGGCGCTGGGCGGGGTCGGTCGCTCTGATACGGGAGACGGCGATGCCGATTTTCCGGCCGTCGGGTTTCGCGTGGTTGAGCGGCACTGTGATCGTGGCGCACTGGAGGGACGCGGGCTTGTCGGCGGCGCACCGCTGCCATTTCGTCTTCGGCAGGGCCTGGGAGTGCTGGAGGTACGGGGAGTGCTGGGGGTTCGCGCCGGGGGCGGCGGCCGCCGGGGCGGTGGCGAGTGCCGGGGCGAGTGTCGCGATGACGCTCACCGCGAGCAGGGGTGCCACATGTCGTGCGTGCACGAAGGAGGGCCTTTCCATTCCGGGTTGAGGACATGTCGACCTTGTCGTGCGGTGCCGCCCCGGCGAATCATCCGTCCGGTCGGGCTTTGTCGATCTCCGGTCGCACGGCGAGCGTGGGGGGTCCTTCTGTGGTTGGAGAGAGTTCCGGCCAGGCAGGACGCCGGGGTCAGCGGCTGAACTCCTCGACGAGCCGGGCCAGGGCCGCGAAGGCGGGTTTGGGGGTGTAGTCGTCGGTGGTGAGTCCGAAGCGGTGGAACACTCCGGGCCGGGAGCTGTCGGCGTCGCGCAGTGCGAAGTGGGTGTATCCGCTCAGCCGCAGTGGGTGGGCCTGGGCCGCGACGACCCGTACGACGGTCTCGACCACTTCGGCCTGGCGGCTCGGCGTCCGGCCGGGGCCGGTGGGCCAGCCGTGTTCGGTGATGTGGAGCGGCAGCCCGCCCAGTCCGGCGGGGGTGAGGACCGTGTCCCGGTGGTGGCGCAGCAGTGCTTCGACGGCGGGGGCGAGGTCGGGTGGGGCTAGGGCCTGTCTGACGGATCAGGCTGGATCAGGGAGCGGGGTCTGGTGCCGTGGATCGCAAGGCGGAGGAGGGAGCCAATGTGGTGTATTGGCGACCGACGACAACGCGGCGAGGCGCGGTGCCAGGGCTCGCGAGCCCAGCAAGATCCGTCAGACAGGCCCTAGGGGCTGGAAGACGTCGGGGAAGAAGTCCAGGCCGATGTAGTCGAGGTCGTCGGTGAAGCCGGGGCCTCCGTGTTCGGTCAGTTCGGTGACGAAGGAGGCGGCCGGGCCGAAGAGGGGGGTGGTGTTGAAGCCGACGCGCAGATGGGTGTGGCCGAGTTCGCGCGCCCGTTCCTTGGCGGCGGACACTCCGTGGACGATGGCCTCCCTGACCGCCGGGTAGTGGCCGTCCAGGGTGGGCACGGAGGTGACATTGGGCTCTTCGGTCACTTGCAGGGTGTCGGTTACCGGGCCGTACAGCTCGACGAGTTCGCGCAGGAATCGGCGGTAGCCGTCGATGTCGCCGGTCGTGGACTGGTATTGGGCGACCAGGTCCAGGCGGCGGCCCCGGGCGGCGTACCGTTCCGCGGCGGCGGGGGTGGCGGTGGGGTGCGGTCCGCCGGGCGGGGTGGTGTCGTCGTAGCGGGTGTAGGCGCGTACCAGGAAGGGGCGGCCGGGGCGGCCCTGTAACCGGTCGAGTGCGGCGGTCACCCGGGCCGGGTCGTCGGGCGGTCCTTCGGCCAGGCCGCCGGTGTCGTCGCCGGCGACGCTTCCCGGGTAGACGCCGAAGAGCAGTCCTTCGGGGGGTTTCGGCATGGCGGTTTCCCTCTCTTCCGGGTCGCTTCCGGTTGGTCTCAGGCGCGGGCGGACGGCCTGTCCGCGTCCGGGGCAGTGGCGGTGGCGGTGGCGGTGGCGGGCCAGGTCAGTTCGCCGGTGCGGATGTCGTCGATGACGGCTTCGACCCAGGCCGTTTCGGCGCGGGCGAGGTGGAGTGCGTACTCGGCCTCGATGATGTGCAGCCGGGGCACGTTCGCGGCGAGCGCCTCGGTGCGGCGGCTCTCGTCGGCGGTGGTGCGCAGGCGCAGCCGCCGGGCGCGTTCCGTCAGGGCTTCGACGGCGGCGTCCGGTCCGAGGGCGCCGAGGTAGGCGACCGCTCCGAGGAAGCGGGAGAACTCCCACTCGGGGTTGCGGATCCGGCTGTCCAGCCGGTGTACGAGTTCGTCGTGGCCGGCCGGGGTGAGGGCGTACACGGTCCGCTCGGGGCGGTTGCCCTCGCGCTGCCGGCCCCGTGCGGTCACCCAGTCGGCTTCGGCGAGGGCGGCGACGGTGTTGTAGAGCGATCCCCGGTTGATGGCCGCCGCGTGGTTGTCGCTGCGGGTCCTCAGTTCGGCGAGCATCTGGTAGGGGTGTGCGGGGCCTTCCAGGAGGAGCCCGAGCACCGCGAGTACCAGCGGGTTGTCGAGAGCGCGGCGTGGCATGGTCGAACTCTAACAGTCTGAATAGACTATTTACGGTTCGCGCGCCGGTCCGACGACACGAACTAGGCTTGGCGGATGACGACCAAAGCGGTTGGCGCGGGGCGTGCGAGGGGACGGCCGCGGCTGGTGACGCGGAAGGTGATCATCGAGGCGGGGATCGCGCTGACCCTGGACGAGGTCACCATTCAGGGTGTCGCCGAGATACTGGGTGTCAGCCGGGTGGCCGTGTACCGGCATGTGCCGTCCCAGGACGCGCTGCGCCTGCTGGTGGCGGAGGGGATTCTGGAGCGCTGGAGCCCGCCCGAGACGGCCGAGGAGTCGGTCGAGGGCTTTCTGCTGGCGCTGGCGGTCTCCTTGCGGAAGCTGGTCTCCGACCATCCGGGGATCGCCGGGTATCTCTCCCGTCTCCAGCTCGGTTCGCGGGTGAGCATGGCCCGCTTCGAGCAGACGCATGTGCGTCTGGTCGATCTGGGGCTGGAGCCGTGGGAGGCGTCGTGGATGGCGTCCACGGTCGCTCAGCAGGCGATCGGGGTGACGGCGGTCTTCGGCTCGGAGGAGTCGCGCGTGCAGCGGGAGGAGGTTCTGGCCACGGCGGCGGCGGAGTTCTCCGTCTTCCCCATCAAGCATGTGCACGCACGCGAGTTGGGCGACGACGCGGTGTTCCGGTGGACGATGCGCGGACTCGTCCGGGGGTGTCTGGCCCAGTTGGCCGACGATGATCCGCGCCCGGTGTCGGACCGGCCCGCCGGGTGAGCCGAGCCCCCGGCGGGCGGGGCTCGGGGCCGGGGGCGGGCTCGGGGGCGGGGGCGAGGGCGGGGGTTCAGGCGTCGGAGGCCTCACCCATCGCCACGGCGATCTTGCGCGGTCCGGTGAAGGGCTCGCGGCCGTGCGAGGCGAGCATGTTGTCCACCACGAGCAGATCGTCGCGGCGGTAGTCGAAGCGGACCGAGGCCTGGCGGTAGCAGTCGCGCAGATGGTCGGTGACCTCGTCGGGGATCGGTTCGCCGTCGCCGTAGTAGGTGTTGTTCGGCAGGCCCTCCTCGCCGCAGATCTCCAGCAGCCCGTTGCGGGTGGGCGCGGGAAGGCTGCTGACGTGGAAGATCACGACGTGGTTGAACCAGACGGTGTCGCCCGTGACGGGGTGGCGGTGGACGGGTTCGCGCACCGCGCGGGTGCGCAGGCCGGACTTCCCGATCCACTGCGCCTCGATGCCGCCGGCCTCGCAGAGCCGCTCGACCTCCTCGCGGCTCTCGGTGTTGAACGCCTGCCACCAGCGGAGGCCGATGTCGTCGCGGTAGTTGCGCACCGCCATCCACTTGCGCCGGACGAACTCCTCGCGTACAGCGGGGTCGACGAGGTCGTAGACAGCCCGGGTGGAGGCCAGCGGAGTGGCCCCCTGGGTCAGCGGCGGCTCGACGCAGTGGAAGTAGAGCACCAGGGGCCAGCTCGCCTGGTAGGACATCTCGTTGTGGAGCGGTATCTCGGCCTTCGCCGGGTACTCGGTCGAGGTGTAGACCTTGCCCTTGATGACGCTGCGCGGGGACGACTGCTCGGTGTAGGTCAGCGGGGCGCCCGACAGCTCGCGCACCACGGCCTCGAAGCCGTCCACTCCGCCGACGTCGAATCCGCGCAGCAGCAGGGCGCCGTGCTGGTACAGCCGCTCCCTGAGGTTCGCGCGGTCGCGGCGGACGGCTTCGGAGGCGGGGCCCCCGTCGCCTTCGATGGTCAGGGGGAGCGTCGGGCCAGCCATCAAGGTGTTCTCCTGTCGCCTCGGTCCGGCCGCCGAAGCCTCGGCGCGCCTTCTTCAGACTCGTGTGCGGGAGGGACGGGACCGGCCGTGGGTACGGCGGCGCCGACGCCTCCGGAGTGCGCGGAATCCGGTCTCAACCCGGGCCCCGCCAAGCGAAGTTAGCCTAACCTAAGTCGACTCCCCCGAGGAAGCCGTTACTTTCTCGTTATCGCTCGTCAAAGCCCTCCTGTCACAGCGCTGTTGACCCTTCGTCAGTTTCAAAAGGGAACATACTCACCCGCTTTGCCAAGGTGAGGCTTACCTGACTATGGTGCGGGGTCTTCACTGTTCGTCGGCACCGGACGGGAACCAGGGCCGCCGCCCCACTCCACCACTCCATCACTCACAGACAGGGCCACGCCATGACCGGAACGACCGACCGCGAACGCTCGCTGAGCCGCCGGGGACTGCTCTCCCTGGGCGCGGTGCTCGGCTCGACCGCGCTGCTCGCCGCCTGCGGGAAGGACGAGACCAAGGCGTCAGCGAAGCCCTCCGGCGGCGCGAACGCCAAAACGTTCCCGGTCACGGTGCGGGACAAGTTCGGCACCGTGGAGATCCCCGAGGAGCCGAAGCGGGTGCTCTCGCTGGGCCGCACCGACCACGACGTACTGCTGGCGCTGGGCATCGTCCCGGTCGGCGTCTGGCAGTTCATCCCGACGATGAAGCGCGGCGTGGGCGTCTGGGCGGAGAAGGCGCTGGGATCCCAGACGCCGGCCTTCCTCAAGCCCCCGTACGACTACGAGCGCGTGGCCTCGCTCACCCCCGACCTCATCGTCAACGTCCAGTCCGGCGGCGACGCGACCGAGTACAAGACCCTCACCGACATCACCCGCACGGTGGGGCTGCCCGCGGGGGCCACGCCCAACGCCGTGCCGTGGCGGGAGTCCACCAAGACCATAGCCGCCGCCGTGGGGCGTACCGCGCGGGGCGACCGGCTCATCGCGGACACCGAGGCGCTGCTTCGGAGCACCGCCGAGGCCAACCCCGCGTTCGCCGGGAAGACCGTCTCAATCCTGCTCGCCTTCGGCGGGAAGATCGGTGTCTACACCGCCGGGGACACCCGGATGCAGCTCGTCACCGCGCTGGGTCTCAAGCCCTCGGCCTACGTCGAGAGCCTGGGCGACGAGAAGTACTTCGTCGAACTGTCGGCGGAGAAGGCCGGCGACGCGGACGCCGACGTCGTCATCCTGCTGAGCCAGCAGCAGATGCCGCTGAAGCAGACCCTCGCCCAGTATCCGCAGATCGGCGCGATGAAGGCCGCCCGTGAGAACCGGCTGGTCTTCCCCTCCGACCCGTCGGTGGGCCTGGCCCTGTCCAGCGCGTCCGTGCTGAGCATCCCCTACGCGGTGAAGGGGCTCGAACCGCTCCTCGCGAAGGCCCTGAAGAAGTAGCCCTCGCCGGAGCGCCCCGCCCGGAAGCCGGCCGGGCGGGGCGCTCCGGGGCGCTCCGGCGGGCTCACTTCGGCGGCAGCAGCCCCTGGGACTCGAAGAAGCGGAGATAGCCGGCCAGCAGCCCGGGACCGGGCGCGGGCCGCTCCAGACCGGAGCCCGCCAGCCCGGCGCGCAGCCGGTCGGTACGGAAGGGCTCGGGCGACCAGACGGCGGCCGGCCTCGGGGCCTGGCCGCGGAGCTGGGGCAGGAACGGGCCGACCGGATTGCCGGGGTCCGCCGCCAGGGCCTCCGCCCAGCGGGCAGGTTCCGCCAGTCCGACGGGCCGGCCGCAGGCGGCCATCCACTCCCCCAGCTCGGCCATGGTGATCGGCGGGGTGTCGGCGTGATGGAAGACTCCGCCCCGCGACTCGGGCCGCAGCGCGAGATGGACCATCCCCTGCGCCACCTGGTCCACCGGGGTCCACAGTTCGGCCGGGCCGTGGCTGGGCAGCAGGCCCACCCGCAGCGAGCCGACGAGGAGACGGCCGAGGAAGTCGTCGGCGGTCCACACCCCCGTCCTGCTGTGTCCGGTCACCCGGGCGAGCCGGTGCACGGTCGTCGGGACACCGAGCCGTCCGGCGGCCGCCACCAGCGCCTCGGCGGCGCGCTTGCTGAGCACATAGCCGTTGCCGGGGCCTTCGAGGTCCGGCAGCTCCTCCTCCTCGGGCCGGCTGGGCAGCCCGGTCTCCAGCCGGGGGATCACCGACAGCGTCGAGGTGTGGTGCAGCCGCTTGAGCCGTCCGGTCACCGAGAAGCGCACCATCTCGGCGGTGCCCAGGACATTGCCCCCGCGCAGTCCCGAGTAGCCCCGGAGCAGGCTGATCGAGGCGGCGTTGTGGAAGACGGTGTCGATCCGCCCGGCGAGCGCGCGGTGGACTGCTGCGCTCAGCCCGAGGCCGGGACTGGCCAGATCGCCCGCGATCGGTGTCACCCGGTCCGGCGAGGGGGCCTTCACCCCGAAGCGTTCCAGTGTCTCGCGCAGCCGCTCCCCGGCCCGCTCGTCGTCCTCGGCCCGGATCAGGCAGTGCACCCGGGCGTCGGTGCGCTCCAGGAGGGTTTCGAGGAGGAACGCCCCGACGAATCCGGTCGCTCCCGTGAGGAGGATCTCGGCCGGCCCGTCGGCGGGCGGGGCGTCCCCGGCGGGCAGCCTCAGGGACGGGTCGAGCCGGGCGTCCAGCGCCATCTCCGTCTGCGGGTCGGCCGTGGCCACGGCGTCACTCTCCTTCTCGTCCTCGTCGCGGCCGGACGTCCCGGCGGCGGTGGTGGTGATCACCGACGCGAGGGCGGCGACCGTGGGGCCGTCGAAGAAGGCCCTGGTGGCCAGCTCCGCCCCCAGTTCGGTACGGACCCGGGCGAGGAAGCGCGGCACCAGCAGGGAGTGGCCGCCGAGCGCGAAGAAGTCCTCGTGCGCGCCCACCCCTTCCAGGCCCAGCAGTTCGGCGAAGAGTTCCGCCAGCGCCTTCTGGAGGGGATCGGACGGCCGGTCGGCGACCGCCGGGCTCCGCCGGTCGGGCCGGGGCAGCGCCGCGCGGTCCAGCTTCCCGCTCCCGGTGACCGGCAGCGCGTCGAGGATCACCACGGCGGAGGGCACCATGGGCGCGGGCAGCACGGCCGCCAGCGCGGCCCGCAGCTCCTCCGGGTCCGGTGCGCTTCCGCGTACGGGCACCGCGTACGCCACCAGCCGGCGGCCGCCGGGCAGATCGTCGCGGACCGTCGCGGCGGCCGACACCACGTCGGGGTGGGCGGTCAGGGCGGCCTCGACCTCGCCGAGTTCGATCCGGAAGCCCCGGATCTTGACCTGGTCGTCGCTGCGGCCGATGAAGTCGATCCGGCCGTCCGGCCGCCATCGCACCACGTCGCCGGTGCGGTAGAGCCGCGCCCCGGGAGGGCCGAAGGGGTCGGCCACGAACCGCTGGGAGGTCAGCGCGGCGCGGCCCAGATAGCCTCGGGCCAGCCCCGCGCCGCCGAGGTACAGCTCGCCGGGGACCGAGGGCGGCACCGGGCGCAGCGCGGCGTCGAGGATGTGGGCGCGGGTGCCCGGGTCGGGGATGCCGATGGGCACCGATCCGGGTGCGGTGTCCGCGTACTCCAGCGGGTCGCACTCGCCGAGGGTGGAGTTGACGGTGGCCTCGGTCGGCCCGTAGGCGTTGAAGAGCCGTCGGCCGGTTCCCCAGCGGGTGACCAGCTGGGGTGATACGCGTTCGGTGCCGGCCAGCAGGACGGAGTTCTCGGGGAGTGTGCACTCGGGGGGCAGCGCCTCCAGCAGGGCCGGGGGCAGGATCATGAAGGTGGCTCCGTGCTCGACGGCGTACTCCGTCAGCTCGGGGCCCGCGATCCGCCGTTCGGCGGGGACCACGATCAGCCGGCCGCCGGAGCACAGGGCGAGGCACTGGTCCCAGAAGGCCACGTCGAAGGCGGGCGAGGCGAATTGGAGGACTCTGGTGTCCGGGCCGACGCCGAAGCGTTCCCGCTGGGTGGAGATGAGTCCGGCGACTCCGGCGTGGGTGAGCAGGACGCCCTTGGGGCGGCCGGTCGAGCCCGAGGTGTAGACGAGGTAGGCGGCGTTGTCGGGGGTGAGGGGCCCGCCGCGTTCGGCGTCGGTGAGCGGGGCGTCGCTCAGCCCGGCGGCGGCGGTGGCGGTGGCGGGGTCGTCGAGGCGGATCGTGTGTGCGGCCGGGTGGGCGTCGGGGAGGCCGGGTTCCAGGTCGGTGGCGGTGACGATGACGGCGGGTGCGGAGTCCGCGAGCATCAGGGCGATCCGCTCGGCGGGGTAGTCGATGTCCAGGGGGAGGTAGGCGCTGCCCGCCTTGACGACGGCGAGCTGGGCGACGACGGTGTCGATCGAGCGGGGCAGGGCGAGGGCGACGAGCCGCTCCGGGCCCGCGCCCCGGGCGAGCAGCAGCCGGGCGAGCCGGTTGGCGCGGGCGTCGAGTTCGGCGTAGGTGACCTCGTCGGTCTCCAGGACCACCGCCACCGCGTCGGGGCGCAGCCGGGCCTGTTCCTCGAAGGCGTCGACGAGGGTGACGGGCGGGTGGGTGGAGGGGGAGCCGCTCCAGGGGCCGAGGATGCGTGTCCGTTCGTCCGGGGAGAGGACGTCGATGCGGCTGAGCGGCCGTTCGGGGTCGGCGGCGGCTGTTTCGAGGACTCTGACGAGCCGTTCGGCCAGGGTCTGGACGGTGGGCGGGTCGAAGAGGTCGAGCCGGTAGTCGACGCGGCCGGTGACGCCGTCGGCCCCGGGGTGTTCGGTGAGGTCGAGGGCGAGGTCGAATTTGGCGGTGCGCAGTCCGGTGTCGTGCTGGGCCGCGGGCACGGACAGCAGGGTGGGGCGGGCGGGCGGGGCGACCTGGTGCGCCAGCATGACCTGGAAGAGGGGGTGGCGGGAGAGTGAGCGGGCCGGGTTGAGGAGGTCGACCAGGCGTTCGAAGGGGAGTTCCTGGTGGGCGTAGGCGGCGAGGTCGGTCTCTCTGACCCTGCGCAGGAGTTCGAGGAAGCCGGGGTCGCCGGAGGTGTCGGTGCGCAGGACGAGGGTGTTGGTGAAGGAGCCGACCAGGTCGGTGAGGGCTTCGTCGTCGCGGCCCGCGACGGGGGTGCCCAGGGGGATGTCGGTGCCGCCGCCGAGCCGGGTGAGCAGGGTGGCGAGCGCGGCCTGGAAGACCATGAACACGCTGGCGTCGCAGCGTTCGGCGAGGGCGCGCAGGGAGCGGTGGAGCGTGGGTGTGACGGTGAAGGGGACGGAGTCGGCCCGGTGGCTCGCGGTGGCCGGGCGGGGCCGGTCGGCGGGGAGGGGGAGTTCCTCGGGGAGGCCGGCCAGCGCGGTGGTCCAGTAGCTCTCCTGGCGGCGGCCCAGGCTCCGCGGGTCGTCCTCGTCGCCGAGGAGTTCGCGCTGCCACAGGGTGTGGTCGGCGTACTGGACGGGCAGTGGCCGCCAGGCGGGGGGCGCTCCGGCGCGGCGGGCGGTGTAGGCGGTGTCGAGGTCGCGCAGGAGCGGTCCCCGGGACCAGCCGTCGGCGGCGGTGTGGTGCACGAGCAGGACCAGGACGTGGTCGTCGGGGGCGAGGGTCAGCAGATGGGCGCGGAGGGGGGTGTCGCGGTCGAGGGCGAAGCGGTGGGCGGCGGCCGCGGCGAGAGCGCCGGGGAGTTCTTCGGGGGTGGTGTTCTCGGTGCGCAGTGCGGGGCGGGCCTCGGCCGGGGGCAGGACCCGCTGGCGGGGGACGCCGTCCTCGGCGGGGAGCACGGTGCGCAGGGCCTCGTGGCGGTCGGTGAGGTCGCCGAGGGCCGCGGTCAGCGCTTCGGGGTCGACGGGGCCGGTCAGCCGCCAGGCCCAGGGGATGTTGTAGGTGGTGCCCTCGGGGTCGAGGCTGTCCAGGAACCACATCCTCCGCTGGGCGAAGGAGAGCGGCACGGCCGCCGGGCGGACGGCGGGGCGCAGGGCCGGGCGGGCGGCGGGGCCGCCGTCCAGGAGGAGGGCGAGCCGGGCGGGGGTGGGGGCGTCGAACACGGCGCGCAGGGGCAGTTCGGCAGCGAGTTCGGTGCGGATCCGGCTGACCAGCCGGGTGGCGAGCAGGGAGTGGCCGCCAAGCCGGAAGAAGTGGTCGTCGGGGCCGGTGGCGGGCAGGCCGAGGACGTCGGCGAAGAGGGTGCAGAGCTGTTCTTCGCGGGGGGTGCGGGGGGTGCGGCCCGCCGGGTCGGGGCGGTGGCCGGGGGCGGGCAGGGCGCGGCGGTCGAGTTTGCCGCTGGGGGTGAGCGGCAGGGCGGGCAGTTCCACGAAGTCGGCGGGTACGAGGTGTTCGGGCAGGGTCCGGGCGGCGTGGGCGCGCAGGGCTTCGAGGTCCAGGGCGCCGGCTTCGGCGCCGGGCGCGGGTACGGCGTAGGCGACCAGGCGGGGGTCGCCGGGGCGGTCCTCGCGGGCGACGACGCAGACGCGGGCGGTGCCGGGGGCTCCGGTGAGGGCGGCCTCGGCCTCGCCGGGTTCGATCCGGAAGCCCCGGATCTTGATCTGGTCGTCGGTGCGTCCGATGAACTCCAGGACTCCGTCGGCGTCGGAGCGGACCAGGTCGCCGGTGCGGTACATCCGGGTGCCGGGCTCACCGAAGGGGTCGGCGACGAAGCGTTCGGCGGTGGCCCGCGCGCGGCCGAGGTAGCCGCGGGCCAGTTGGTCCCCTGCGAGGTGGAGTTCGCCGGTGACGCCGGGCGGCACCGGGCGCAGCGCGGGGTCGAGGACGTAGACGCGGGTGTTGTGCACGGGGCGGCCGATGGGCACGGTCGCGGCGGGCGGGGCGTCGGGGTGGTGGGCCCAGGCGGTGACGTCGACGGATGCCTCGGTGGGGCCGTAGAGGTTGTGGGGGTTGAGGCCCAGTACCCGGTGGCAGTGGTCGGCGGTCTCGCGGCGGAGGGCCTCGCCGCTGCACAGCAGGCGGCGCAGGGTGCCGCAGTGGGCCGCCGCCGGTTCCTGGAGGAAGGCGTCGAGCATGGAGGGGACGAAGTGGACGGTGGTGATGGCTTTGTCGCGGATGAGTGCGGCGAGGTAGGCGGGGTCCTTGTGGCCCTGGGGGCGGGCGAGGACCAGGGTCGCGCCGGTGACGAGGGGCCAGAGGAATTCCCAGACGGAGACGTCGAAGCTTGAGGGGGTTTTCTGGAGGACGCGGTCGTCCGGGCGGAGTTCGTACGCGTGCTGGGTCCAGCGGAGCCGGTTGACGATGCCCCGGTGGGGGACGGTGACGCCCTTGGGGCGGCCGGTGGAGCCCGAGGTGTAGATGATGTACGCCGGGTGGCGCGGGTCGAGGGGGGCGCCCAGCTCGGCGGGGAGGAGGTCGTGGCCCGGCTGGTCGTGGCCGGTGTCGGGGCCGACGGCGAGATGGGGGGTGGCCGGGTGTTCCGGGTGGGCCGCCGGGGCCTGGCCGGGCGGGGTGAGCAGGAGGGCGGGCCGGGCGTCGTCGAGCATGAGGGCGACGCGCTCGGGCGGGTAGTCGGGGTCGATGGGCAGATAGGCGGCTCCGGCCTTGTGCACGGCGAGGATCGCGGTGACGAGTTCGGCCGAGCGGGGCAGGGCGAGGGCGACGACGCGTTCGGGGCCGATGCCGAGCCCGGTCAGGACCCGGGCGAGCCGGTTGGCGCGCTCGTTGAGCTCGGCGTAGCTGAGGGCGCCGCCCTCGTGGACGAGGGCCTGGGCGTGCGGGGTGGCGGCGGCCTGGGCCTGGAACAGCTGGGGCAGGGTCTGTTCGGGCAGCGGGGCGCGCTCGCCGCGCCAGCCGTCCAGCAGCCGGGTGAGTTCGGCGGGGGCGAGGGCCTCGCAGCGGGCGGTGGGGAGGCCGGGGTCGGTGGCGAGCTGTTCGAGTACGCGCAGCAGCTGCTCGCCGAGGAGTGCGACGTGGTCGCGGTCGAAGGTGTCGGGCCGGTGGTCGAGGGTGAGGGTGAGGCCGCCGGGGGTGTCGCGGTCGGGGACGGCGGTGAGGGTGAGCGGGTAGTGGGTGGCGTCCTCGCCGTCGAGTCCGGTGACGCGGAGGCCGCCCGGGGTCTCGCCGGTGGTGGGGGGCGGGTAGTTCTCGACGATGGCGAGGGTGTCGAAGAGGTCGCCGGTGTCGGCGGTGTGGGCGGAGCGCTGGATCTCGGCGAGGCCCGGGTACTGGTGGCCGAGCAGTCGTGACTGTTCGTCCTGGAGGCGTTCAAGCAGGTCGCCGAGGGTTTCGGCGGGGTCGAGCCGGACGCGTACGGGGACGGTGTTGATGAAGAGTCCGACCATGTTCTCGACGCCGGGGATCTCGGGCGGGCGGCCGGAGACCGCGGTGCCGAAGACGACGTCGGTGCGGCCGGTGCGGCGGGCCAGCAGCAGGCCCCAGGCGGCCTGGACGAGCGTGCTGGTGGTCACTCCCCTGCTGCGGGCGAGGGTGTGCAGGGCGGTCGCGAGGCGGGGCGGGGTGGTGAGGTCGACGCGGTGCGGGAGGACCGGGGTGCGGGCGGGCGCGGGCCCGGCGAGCAGGGTGGGCTCCTCCAGTCCGGCGAGCGCCTCGTCCCAGGCGGCGGCGGTGGCCCGCCGGTCCTGGGCGGCGAGCCAGGCGAGGTAGTCGCGGTAGGGGGTGACGGCGGGCAGTGCCCGGGGGTCCTGGCCGCCGGCGTAGAGGGTGAGCAGTTCGCGCAGGACCAGGGGGGAGGACCAGCCGTCGAGCAGTACGTGGTGGAAGGTGAGGGCGAGCCGGAAGCGGTCGGCGCCCAGCCGGATCAGCGCCATGCGGAGCAGGGGCGGGGTGCGGACGTCGAAGCGGCGGACGCGCTCCTCGTCGGCCAGCCGGGCGAGGGCGGTGGGCTTCTCCCGTTCGTCGAGGCCGGAGAGGTCGTGCTCGGTCCAGGGGAGTTCCACGCGGCGGAGCACGACGGCCATCGGGCGGCCCTGGGCGTTGGTGCGGAAGGCGGACCGGAGGTTGGGGTGGCGCTCCAGCAGTGCCTGTCCGGCGCGGCGCAGGGCCGCGGGGTCCACGGGGCCGGCGAGTTCGACGCCGAGGCGGACGGTGTAGACGTCGGGGCCCTGTCCGTCGTCGAGCTGGGTGTGGAAGAGCATGCCCTCCTGGAGCGGGGTGAGGGGCAGGACGTCCTCGATGCGGGACTGCTGGCTCATGACGGCATCCTGTCGGTGTCGGGGTCCTCGAACTCTGCTTCCAGGGCGTCGATGTCGTCCTGGGAGAGGTCGATCAGGGACAGGTCCGAGGGGGTGCGGCCGCCCGCGCCCGGCAGGTCGGCGGTGTCGGCGAGGGCTTCGAGGACGGTGAACCAGGCGGTGGCGAGGGCGCGGGCCTGCTCCTCGGTGAGCAGGCTGGGGGCCCAGGTCCAGCGGGCGGTGAGGCGCGGTCCCGCCGGGGTGTCCCAGGTGGCGGCGTTGACCTCGACGGCGTGGCCGAGCGGCATGGCCGGGTCCGCGCCGCCGCCCACCGGTCCCCCGGCGGTGTCGCCCTCCTCGGGCGCGGCGAACCGGCCGAGGTAGTTGAAGCCCAGCAGCGGTTCGGGGAGGGCGGCGAGTGCCGGTGCGGTCTCGGGGTTGAGACGGCGGAGCAGGCCGTGTCCGAGTCCGTCGCCGGGGATGGCGCGCAGTTGCTCCTTGACGTCCTTGACCGCGCGTCCCAGGGCGGCGGGGTCGTCGAGGATCTGCTGGGGGGTGAGGGGTTCGGTGGTGAGCCGTACGGGGTGCACGGCGGTGAACCAGCCGACGGTGCGGGAGAGGTCCGTGCCGGGGAAGAGGTGTTCGTGGCGGCCGTGGCTCTCGACGTCGACGACGGCGGGCCGGCCGCCCTGGGGCCATTGGGCGAGGGCGAGCGCGAGCGCGGCGAGGAGGATGTCCTGGACGCCCGCGTGGAAGAGGGCGGGGACGCGGCCGAGCAGGGGTTCGGTGCGGTGGGCGGGCAGCTGGAGTTCGAGGCGTCCGGCGGTGCCCTGGGTGTCGTGCGCGGGGTCGGGGCGGCGGCCCCGGAGCAGCGGTCCGGGGTCGGTGAGGATGTCGGTCCACAGCGGGAGTTCGGCGGTGCGCCGGGGGTGGCGGGCCTCTTCGCCGAGGAGCTGGGCCCAGCGGCGCGGCGAGGTGGTCACGGCGGGCAGTTCCGGCGCGGCGCCCCGGGCGGCGGCTTCGAGGGCGGCGGTGAGGTCGGGGAGCAGGATCCGCCAGGAGACGCCGTCGACGGCGAGGTGGTGCAGGACGAGCAGGAGGAGTCCGGGGCGGCCCGGGCCCGCGTCGAGCCAGTCGGCGGCGAGGATGTGCCCGGTGCCGGGGGCGAGGCGGGCGCGGGCCGCCCCGGCGCGGTCGCGGGCGCTCTCGTACAGCTGTCGTGGGCTCTGTCCGGCGCACTCCACCCGGTGGGTCAGGGGTGCGGCGGGCACGGTGGCGGCGGGCCGGACCCGCAGGGTCCAGGGGCCTTCGGCGCCTTCGGGGTGTTCTACGGTCAGGCGCAGCGCGTCGTGGTGGTCGATGAGGGCCTGGAGGGCGGTGGTGAGCTGCTCCTCGGTGGTGCCGGGCGGGACGGGGAGGGTGGCGGACTGGGAGAGTCCGTCGGTGGGGCCCTGGACGCTCCGGAGCCAGGCGGTGATGGGGGTGGGGCCGATCTCCCCGGTGCCCTCGTCCTCGGCGGGGGCCTCGGCCGGGCGGGCTGTCTGTTCGGCGGCACGGGCCAGGGCGGCCGGTGTGCGGTGGGTGAAGACGTCGCGGGGGGTGAGGGGGAGACCGGCGGCGCGGGCCCGGGAGACCAGGCCGATGGCGAGGATGCTGTCGCCGCCGAGTTCGAAGAAGGAGTCGTCGGGGCCGGCCCGGTCCAGCCGCAGGAGCTGGGCGAAAAGTTCGCACAGGGTGGTCTCGGCGGGTCCGGCGGGCGGGCGGGCCCCGGCGGTGCCCGCGGTGTCGGGGGCGGGCAGGGCCCGGTGGTCGACCTTGCCGTGGGGGGTGAGCGGGAGAGCGGGCAGGACGGTGAAGGAGGCGGGCACCATGTGCGGGGGCAGCCGGTCGGCGGTGTGGGCGCGCAGTTCGGCGGCGGTGGGCGGCGGGGTTGTGGCGGTGGCCGCGTAGGCGAGGAGACGGGTGCCGCCGGGGCCGTCGGAGCGGGCGAGCACCACACAGCGGGAGACCCCGGGGTGAGCGGCGACGGCGGCCTCGACCTCGCCGGGTTCGATCCGGAAGCCCCGGATCTTGACCTGGTCGTCGGCGCGGCCCGCGAATTCCAGGGTGCCGTCGGCGGCGCGCCGGGCGAGGTCGCCGGTGCGGTAGAGGCGTTCGCCGGGGGTGAAGGGGCTGGCGACGAAGCGGGCGGCGGTCAGCGCGGGCAGTCCCAGATAGCCGCGGGCGAGCTGGGGGCCGCCGATGTACAGCTCGCCGATGACGCCGGGCGGGGCGAGGTCCAGTTCGGGGGTGAGGAGATGGATCGTCAGCCCCGGCAGGGCGTGTCCGATGGGGCTGGTGGCGGTGGCGGTCATGGCGGGGGTCAGCGGCTGCTGGGTGGCGTGCACGGTGGTCTCGGTGATGCCGTACATGTTGATCAGACGGGGGCCGCCGGCCGGGTGGTCGGCGTACCAGTCGGCGAGGCGGGGCGGTTGCAGGGCCTCGCCGCCGAAGACGACGGCGCGCAGGGTGGCGGTGGGGGCGCCGCGTTCGCGTACGGCGGCGGCGAGCTGGTGGAAGGCGGACGGCGTCTGGTTGAGGACGGTGACCCGCTGCTCGTCGAGGAGGGCGAGGAACTCCTCGGGAGAGCGGCTGGTCGCGGTGGGGACGACCACGAGCCGCCCGCCGTGCAGCAGCGGGCCCCAGATCTCCCAGACGGAGAAGTCGAAGGCGTACGAGTGGAAGAGGGTCCAGACGTCGTCGGGGCCGGGCTCGATCAGGGCGGCGGTGGCGGCGAAGAGCCGGACGACGTTGCGGTGCGGGATCAGGACGCCCTTGGGGGTGCCGGTGGACCCGGAGGTGTAGATGGCGTAGGCCGGATGGTCCGGGTGGAGGGGGGTACGGCGGTCGGCGTCGGCCGGGTCCGTGTCCGGCCGCCGGGCGAGGTCGGCGAGGGTCGCCGGGTCGTCCAGCCGGAGCGCGGGCAGGGCGCTCCCGGCGGCGAGGGTGTCGAGGGTCGCGGCGGCGGGGGTGTCGCGGACCGTGAGCAGGGCGGCGGGGCGCGCGTCGGTGAGCAGCAGCCGGATGCGGTCGCCGGGGTACTCGGGGTCGACGGGGAGATAGCCGGCTCCGGTCTTCAGGACCGCGAGCACGGCGACGACCAGCTCCGGGGAGCGGGGCAGGGCGAGGGCGACCAGCTTTTCGGGGCCCGCGCCGAGGGCGATCAGCCGGTGGGCCAGCCGGTTGGCCCGGGTGTTCAGCTCGCGGTACGTGAGGCGGTCCCCGCCGTGGACGACGGCGACCCGGTCGGGGGTGCGGGCGGCCTGCTCCTCGAAGAGCGCGGGCAGGGTCGCGCCGGAGGCCGGTACCGAAGCGGCGGCGGGGGCGGGGGCCAGCAGGGCGCGGCGTTCGCCGGGGGTGAGGACGTCGACCCGTGCGGTGCGGACCCCGGGGTCGTCGGCGATGGCCCTGAGTATCCGCTGGAAGCGGTCCAGGAGGGTGCGCGCCCCCGGCCCGTCGTAGACGTCGGGCCGGTGTTTGAGGGTGAGCCCCAGTCCGGTGGGGCCGGATCCGCCGGGGCCGGGCTCGACCATGAGGGTGAGCGGGTAGTGGGTGGCGATGGGCCGGGTGGTGGAGACGGCGGTGAGGCCCGCGCCGCGCTGGGCGGCGGTGATGGCGTCGGCGTCGAAGGGGAAGGACTCGAAGACGGTCAGGGTGTCGAAGAGTTCGCCCGCGCCGACCGTGCGCTGGAGCTCGGCGAGCCCGATGTGCTGGTGGTCGACGAGGGCGGCCTGCTCGGCCTGGACGCGGGTGAGCAGCTGGGAGACGGTCTCGGCGGGGTCGATTCGTACGCGTACCGGCAGGGTGTTGATGAGCAGTCCGACGATGGACTCGACGCCGGGGAGCAGCGGGGAGCGGCCGGAGACGGTGGCGCCGAAGAGCACGTCGCGGCGGCCGGTCAGCCGGTTGAGGAGGAGGCCCCAGCCGGTCTGGACCACGGTGTTGAGGGTGATGCCGTGGCTCCGGGCGAGCGCGGTGAGCCGGTCGGTGAGTTCGCCGGACAGCCGTGCGGTGACCTGTCCGGGCAGTCGGGGGCTCTCGGCGAGGTCGCCGGGGGCGACCAGGGTGGGTTCCTCGACTCCGTCGAGCGCGGTGCGCCAGGCGGTGAGGGCCGCTTCGCGGTCCTGTCGGGCGAGCCAGGCCAGGAAGTCGCGGTGGGGCCGGGCGGCGGGCAGGCCGGAGGGGTCGCCGTCGGCCGCGTAGAGGGCGAAGAGGTCGCGCATCAGCAGCGGGGTGGACCAGCCGTCGAGCGCGATGTGGTGGTTGGTCATCACCAGCCGGTGGTGTTCCGGTCCGGTGGTGATGGTCAGGAAGCGGATCAGCGGCGGCTGTTCCAGGTCGAAGCGGCGGATCCGGTCGGCCTCGACCAGCCGGGTCAGCTCGGCGGCGCGGGCGGTCTCGTCCAGATGGGTCAGATCGGTGTGGAGCCAGGGGACGGTGACCTCGCGGAGCACCACTTGCACCGGGGAGGAGCCGGTGTCGCGGACGAAGCCGGAGCGGAGCGTGGGGTGCCGGCGGACCAGCGCCTCGGCGGCGCGGCGCAGCCGGCCGGGGTCGAGCGGTCCGGTCAGGTCGACGAGGAGCTGGGCGGTGTAGACGTCGATGCCGGTCTCGTCGTAGACGGAGTGGAAGAGCAGCCCCTCCTGGAGCGGGCTCAGGGGAAGGACGTCCTCGATCGGGGATCGGGTGCTCATGCGGTGCGCCACCTCGATTCCAGGGCGTCGAGCTGACTCTGGTCCAGGGAGACCAGGGAGAGGTCGGAGGGGGTGCGGCCGCCCGCGTCGGGCCGCCGCGCGTGGGTGGTGAGGGCGGTGAGGGCGCGCCGCCACCAGTCGGCCAGGGCGGTGGTCTCCCCGGCGGTGAGGACACCGGTGGGGAAGGTCCAGTGGGCGGTGAGCCTCGGGCCCTCGGGGCCGTCCTCGGTGAGGGCGTTGACGACGACGGCGACGGGGGCGGGCATGCCGGGGTCGGAGGCGGCGGTGAGGCCGCCCGCGCCCAGGGTCCAGTCCTGGCCCTTCTCGCGGGCCGAGGTGTCGAAGCGGCCGAGGTAGTTGAAGCCGATCTGGGGTTCGGGGTGGGCGGCGAGAGTCTCGGCCGCGGCGTCGTTGAGGTGGCGCAGCAGTCCGTATCCGAGGCCCCGGTCGGGGAGTGAGCGCAGGTGTTCCTTGATGCGTTTGACGGCGGTCCCGGCGGCGGGTCCGCCGTCGAGCGCTTCGTCGAGGTCGAGCCCGGCGGTGTCCAGCCGGACCGGGTACTGGCTGGTGAACCAGCCGACGGTACGGGTGAGGTCGGCCCCGGGGACGACGCTCTGCTCGCGGCCGTGTCCCTCCAGGGTGACGACAGTGGTGGGCTCGTCGACGCCCCTCTCGCGCCGCCAGGCGGCGACGGCGAGGCCGAGCGCGGTGAGCAGGATGTCCTCGACGCCCGCGAAGTAGGCGGCGGGCACGGTGGTCAGCAGCGCGCCGGTGGTCTCGGGGGGCACGGTGACGGTGACGGTGTCCACGGTGGACCACAGGTCGCGGGCCGGGTCGGGCCTGCGGGCGCCGAGCACCGGGTCGGGGCCGTCCAGTACGGCCCGCCAGGTCTCCAGCCGGGCGGTGCGGTCGGGGTGGTTCGCCGCTTCGGCGAGTCCGTCGGTCCACTGGCGCAGGGTGGTGCGTACCTCCGGCAGCCGGGGCCGCTCGCCCGCGCGGACGGCGCGCCAGGCGGTGGCGAGGTCTTCGGTGATGATCCGCCAGGAGACGCCGTCGACGGCGAGATGGTGGACGAGGAGGCGGAGCTGTCCGCCGGCCGGGCCGCCGTCGAGCCAGAGGGCCTGGACCATGGTTCCCGCGCCGGGGTCGAGGCGGCCGAGTGCGGCGGTGTGCTCCCGGTCGGTGAGCGCGGTGCGCTCGGCGTCGGTGAGGCCCTCGGTGGCGACACGGCGCAGCAGGGGCTCCGCGGGTACGGAGCCGGGGGCCGGGGCGGTGAGGAGCGGGCCGGGTTCGAGGCGGGAGCGCAGGGCTCCGTGGTGGTCGAGCAGGGCTTGGAGTACGGCGGTCAGCTCGTTTGCCGTGAGGTCGCCGGGTACGTCGAGCAGTGCGGACATGTGGTGGCGGGGCAGCAGTCCGCCGGGGCGGGCGGCGAAGGCGCGCATGACGGGGGTGGGCCGGGCGGTGCCCGTGCCGTCGTCCGCCGGTGCGGCGGCGGGCTCTTCCGTACCGCCGGGCCCGTCGGCGTCGGTTGCGGCGACCGCGGCGGCCAGGGCGGCGGGGGTGCGGTGGGCGAAGACGTCGCCGGGCGAGAGGGCGAGGCCTGCCGCGCGGGCGCGGCTGACCAGGGAGATGCTGACGATGCTGTCGCCGCCGAGTTCGAAGAACGAGTCGTCGACGCCGACGTTCTCGACGCCGAGGAGTTCGGCGAAGAGGGCGCACAGGGTGCGTTCGGCCTCGGTGCCCGGTTCGCGGACGGGTGCGGCGCTGGTGAAGTCGGGTACGGGCAGGGCGCGGCGGTCGGTCTTGCCCGAGGGGGAGAGCGGGAGCGCGTCGAGCAGCACGGTGGCGGCGGGGACGGAGTGTTCGGGGAGCCGGGCGGCGAGATGGTCGCGGAGTGCGGCGACGTCGAGGGAGCCGGGCGTGTCCGGGACGGCGTAGGCGGCGAGATAGGCCCCGCCGGGGCCGTCGTGGTGGGCGGCGACGGCGGCCCGGGCGACGCCGGGGAAGGCGGCGACGGCGGCCTCGACCTCGCCGAGTTCGACGCGGAAGCCCCGGATCTTGACCTGGTCGTCGGTGCGGCCGACGAAGTCCAGGGTGCCGTCGGGACGGCGGCGTACCAGGTCGCCGGTGCGGTAGAGCCGGGCGGCGGGTTCGCCGAAGGGGTCGGCGACGAAGCGGGCGGCGGTGAGGGCGGGGCGGCCGAGATAGCCGCGGGCGAGCTGGCGTCCGCCGACGTACAGCTCGCCGATGACGCCGTCGGGGACCGGGCGCAGGGCGGTGTCGAGGACATGGGCGGAGGTGTGGGGCACCGGGCGGCCGACGGGGACCGGTCCTGGCGGGGTGTCGTGGGCGGTGCCGAGGCTGTGGATGAGGCAGCCGACGGTGGTCTCGGTCGGTCCGTACTCGTTGATGACCTCGACGGTTCCGTCGGCCGGGGGACGCCAGCCGGCGAGGGCCTCGCCGCGCAGCGCCTCGCCCGCGATGACGAGGGTGCGCTCCCCCGTCTCGGAGAAGCGGACGGCGGGGAGCAGCGGGAGATGGCTGGGGGTGATCTTGATGAAGCTGGCCCGGCCGGCGGCGGCGGTCAGGCCGTCGAGGGTGTCCTCGCAGAGTTCGAGGACGCCGCCCTGGAGCAGTGGCCCGTACATCGGGGTCACCGAGAAGTCGAAGGAGACGGAGGAGTGCATCAGGGTGTGTCCGGCCAGTCCGGTGAACATGCGTCCGGCCCAGTCGAGATGGGCGGCGAGCGCGCGGTGGGCGACGACGACGCCCTTGGGGGTGCCGGTGGATCCGGAGGTGTAGATGACGTACGCCGGGTGGTCCGGGTCGAGGGGGGCGGTCCGCTCGGCGTCGGTGAGGTCGTCGTCGCGGTGTCCGGCGAGGAGGGCGACGGTCTCCGGGGCGTCCAGCGGCAGCCGGTCGGGGCCCGCGTCGCGGGGCAGCCAGGAGTCGGCGGGGACCGTGGTGATCAGCAGCGCGGGCGCGGGGTCGGTGAGCATGAAGCGGACCCGGTCCGGCGGATAGCCGGGGTCGACGGGCACATAGGCCGCGCCCGCCTTGAGGACGGCCAGCGCGGCGACGACGGTGTCGTGCGAGCGGGGGACGGCGAGCGCCACCAGGTCCTCCGGGCCGATGCCCAGGCCGGTGAGGTGCCGGGCGAGCCGGTTGGCGCGGGCGTTCAGCTCGGCGTAGCCGAGTGCGCCGGCCGGGGAGAGCAGGGCGGTGGCGTCCGGGGTGCGCCGCACCTGGGCCTGGAAGAGTTCCGGCAGCAGCGCGTCGGGCAGTTCGGGGGTGGGGCCGGCCGCCGCCGCGGCGATCTTGGCGTGTTCCCGGGGGGTGAGCAGTTCCAGGGCGCTGATGGGGGTGTCGGGGCTCTCCAGCGCGGCGTTGAGCAGGGTGTCGAGGTGGTGGAGGAGTCCGCGCGCCATGGCGGCGGCCCCGTCGTCGGCCCAGTGGTTGGCCTCGACGCCCACCTCGTCGCCGAGGAGTTCGGCGGCGAGGGTCAGATCGAAGCGGGCGCTGCCGTTGTAGAGATGGTGGCGGGCAGCGGTGAGCCCGGCGGCGGTGAAGGGGTCGAGCACGGTGCTGCGGAGGGAGAGGACCAGGTTGAACAGGCCCTGTTCGCCCCGGCGGCGCTGGGGGTCGACTTCCCTGGTGATGTGTTCGAGTTCGATGTCCTGGTTCTCGTACGCGGCGACGCAGCGGGCGCGGGCCTTGGCGACGAGGTGCGTGAAGGTGTCGCCGGGCCGGACGTCGGCGCGCAGGGCGAGGGTGTTGCCGAGGTAGCCGACGACTTCCTCGGCGCGGGGGAAGTCGCGGTTGACGACGGGCGCGCCGATGAGGAAGTCCTGTGCCCCGGTGTAGCGGTGGACGAGGGCGTTGACCGCGGCGAGGAGCACCATGAAGGGGGACGCGCCCTCGGCGCGGGCGAACTCGCGCAGCCGGCGGCCGGTGCCCGGCCGGAGCCGGTGGGCCTGGTCGTCGCCGGGGCGTCCGGTGCCGCCGCTGCCGCCGCTGAGGCGGGGCAGGTCGATGGGGGCGGGCGGGGCGGCGAGGGTCTCGCGCCAGTGGGCCAGGCCCTCGGGCCGGGGTTCGGCGGGCCGGTCGGGGGCGGCGGCCTCGGCGAACTGGAGGGCGGGGCCGCGCACCGGCTCCGCGCCCGTGAGGAGGCCGGTGTAGTTCTCCATCAGTTCGCCGAAGAAGACGGCGGAGGTGCTGTCGTCCCAGGCGATGTGGTGGGCGACCAGGACCAGGACGCTGGTGTGTTCGCCGGTGCGGATGAGCCGCAGCAGCAGCGGGGGGCGGCCGCTCAGGTCGAAGACGTGCTCGGCGGCGGCGCGGGCGGAGTGCCGGGCTCGCTCGGCGGCCTCGGGTTCGGCGTACTCGCGCAGGTCCACGATGTCGAAGGGGACGGCGAGTTCGGCGTGGACCCGCTGGACGGGGGTGCTGTCGGGGCCCGTGTGGTAGGTGGTGCGCAGGATGTCGTGCCGGCGGGTGAGCCGGACGAGGGCCTCGCCGAGGACGGGTCCTTCCAGCGGTCCCTGGAGGTCCAGGGCGATCAGGACGTTGTAGGCGGTGCTCTCGGGGTGCAGCTGCTGGATCGACCACATGCGGCGCTGGCCGGGTGAGAGGGGCAGGTCCCCCTGGGGCGCCGCGGGGGCGGGCTGCGGGGTGGGGTCCGCGGTGAGGTTCTCGCGGGCCTTGGCCAGGCGCAGCAGTTCGCGCCGGCGCTCGGCCGCGCCTGGTTCCGTCCGGGCACCGTCAGTTGTCACGGGGGTTCGCCTTCCATGGGCACGGGTCTGGCTGTCAGCGGGTCCGGCGTGGTGAGTCGGCGTACGTGTCTGCGTACGAGTCGGCGCGGGGTGCGGGGTGCGCGCGTGTCAGCCGGCTTCGGCTTCGTCGGTGAGCCGGGCGACCAGGTCGCGCTTGCTGATCTTGCCGACCGCGGTGAGCGGGAGGGTGTCGAGCACCACGAGCCGGTCGGGGTGCATGAAGTCGGCCAGGCCCCGGTCGGCGAGATAAGCCTTGACCTCCTTGATCCGGGGCTGTTCCGCGCCGGGGGCGGCGGTGACCACGGCGCAGACCAGCTCGCCGAGGGTCTCGTCGGGCAGGGGGACCACCGCGGCCTGGGCGATGCCCGGATGGGCGAGGAGATGTTCCTCCAGCTCCGAGGCGGAGACGTTCTCGCCGCCCCGGTTGACGACGTCCTTGGCGCGGCCCTCGACCACGAGGTGGCCGGTCGGCAGCCGGCGGACCAGGTCGCCGGTGCGGAAGAAGCCGTCCGGGGAGAACGCCCCGGCGTTGTGCCCGGCCGCCCGGTAGTAGCCGCGCAGGGTGTACGGGCCCCTGGCCCACAGCTCCCCCACGGTTCCGTCCGCCACCGGGGCTCCGTCCCGGTCGAGTACGCGCACCTCGTCCTGCGGGGAGAGGGGGCGGCCCTGGGTGGTGGCGACGGTCTCGGGGCCGTCCTCGGGCCGGGTGTAGCTGAGGAGTCCCTCGGCCATGCCGAAGACCTGTTGCAGGGAGCAGCCGAGGGCGGGCGGGATCCGGCGGGCCAGGTCGGGGTCGAGGCGTGCGCCGCCCACCTGGAGGAGCCGCAGCGAGGAGAGGTCCTCCGGGGCCCACTCGGCGTACTCCGTCCACAGCCGGGCCATCGGCGGCACCAGGGCGGTGACCGTGACGCCTTCGCGTTCGATGAGGGGGAAGGCGACGTCGGGGCTGGGGGCGGGGGCCATCACGGCGGTGCCGCCCGCGCTCCAGATGCCGAGGAGTCCGGGGCAGGCCAGCGGGAAGTTGTGGGCGGCGGGGAGGGCGGCCAGATAGACGTCGGCCGGGCCCAGCCCGCAGACCTCGGCGCTGGCTCGGGCGTTGTAGGCGTAGTCGTCGTGGGTACGGGGGATGAGTTTGGGTTTGCCGGTGGTGCCGCCGGAGACCAGCAGGACGGCGGGGGCCGAGGGGTCCGCGGTGGGCAGCGGGCCCGGTTCGGCGCTCACCGAGTCGAGCGCGGTGAAGGGTCCGGGGTCCCCGGCGACCAGGATGTGCCGCAGGCTGGGGACGCGTTCGGCGACCTCGGCGGCGAGCGCGCGGTGGTCGAAGCCCGCGTACCGGTCGGGTACGACGTAGGCGACGGCCTCGGAGAGCGCGGCCAGATGGGCGATCTCGGAGCGCCGGTGCGCCGGGAGGGTGAGGACGGGGACCGCGGCGCAGCGGGCCAGCGCGAACAGCAGCACGGCGAAGTCGGCGCTGTTGGGGAGCTGGACCAGGACCCGGTCGCCGGGGGCGATGCCGAGGGAGAGGAGTCCGGCGGCGAGGGTGTCGGCGCGGCGGTCCAGTTCGGTGTAGCTGAGGCGCAGGTCCCCGAAGACGAGGGCGGTGCGGTCGCCGGAGCGGGCGGCCCAGGTGCGCGGCAGCTCGCCGAGGGCGGTGCCGCGCCAGTGGCCGAGGTCGCGGTAGCGGCGGGCGTCCTCGGCGGGCCAGGGGGTGAAGGCGGGGCCGTCGGGGAGGCTCGCGGGCCCGGGAGGGCCCTCGGGTGCGGAGGGTGCGGAGGGTGCGGAGGGTATGGAGGTCATCGGCCGTCCTCCTGACCGGGTGCACGGGCGGCGTCGAGCCGGGTGGCGACCTCGTCGTCGCTCAGCGCCTCGATGTCGAGGAAGAGCTGGGCGACCCTCTCCAGCCGGCCGGGGTCGGGGTGGGCGGCGGCCAGCGCGCGGGCCAGTCCGGCGACGGTGGGGGCGGCGAAGAGCATCCGCACGGAGGCCTGTGGGGCGTCCAGTGCCTCCCTCAGCCGGGCGATGATCCCCGTGGCGCGCACCGAGTCGCCGCCGAGCGCGAAGAGTTCCTCGTCGGCCGCGACGTCCTTGACGCCGAGGGTCTGCTGCCAGATGTGGGCGACGGCCCGCTCCAGCGGGGTGCCCGGCGCCGTACGGGCGGGGCCCGGGCTCTGCCGGGCCGTCAGCGCGGCGAGCGCGGCGCGGTCGGTCTTGCCGTTGGCGGTGAGCGGGACGGCGTCCAGGACGGTGATCCGGTCGGGCACCATGTGCGGCGGGAGCCGGTCGCGGAGGGCTTCGCGGAGGGCTTCGGGCGTGGTGTCGGACGCGCTGTGCGCTCCGGCCGGGACGACGGCCGCGGTGAGGGCGGCGGGGCTGCCCGCGGCGAGGGCGACGGCGGAGCGGACCCGGGGGTCCGCGGTGAGAGCGGCCTCCACCTCGCCGAGTTCGACGCGGAAGCCCCGGATCTTCACCTGGTGGTCGCGGCGGCCCAGGAATTCGATGCCGTCGACGGGGGTCCAGCGGGCCTGGTCGCCGGTGCGGTACCAGCGCCTGCCCAGGTGTTCGACGAAGCGGTCGGCGGTACGCCCGGGGTCGCCCCGGTAGCCGAGGGCGACGCCGTCGCCGCCGATCCACAGCTCGCCGGGCACCCAGTCGGGGCAGTCCCGGCCGAGGTGGTCCACCACCCGGCAGACGACATTGCGCAGCGGTGTTCCGTAGGGGACGCAGTGCCAGTGCGGCGGCACGGTCCCCACCTCGCGGACGGTGGAGTGGATGGCGGTCTCGGTGGTGCCGCCCAGGGCGACGAACCGGCAGCCGGGGACCTTCGCGGCGAGCCTTCCGGGCAGTTCGGGGGCGACCCGGTCGCCGCCGAGCAGGACCAGCCGCAGGCTGTCGCCGGGGTCGTTCGCGCCGGTGAGCAGCATGTCCAGCAGCGCGGGTACGCAGTTGAGGACCGTGACGCGGTGGCGTCGGGCCAGTTCGGCCCAGCGCGCGGCGTCGCGGCGGTCGTCCTGGTCGGGGAAGACGACCGCGCCGCCGGTGGAGAGCGGGGCGAAGAGATCGAAGACCGACATGTCGAAGTCGAGGGCGGAGAGGGCGAGGGTGCGGTCGCCCGGGCCCAGTGAGTAGCGCTCGGCGAGGTCGTCGAGGGTGTTCACGACGGCCCGGTGCGGCACGTCGACGCCCTTGGGCTCGCCGGTGGACCCGGAGGTGAACAGCAGATACGCGGGGCGCTCCGGATCGTCGTCCGTCCCGTCCCCGGGCTCCCCCGTACCGCCGGAGACCGGGGCGGGCAGCGGCGGGACCTGGAGCGCGGCGGGCAGCGGCAGGGCGCGCCCGGAGTCCTCGGCGGCGTCCGGGCCGGGGTGGCCGGCGGTGACGGTGACGGAGAGTCCCGCGGTCTCGGTGATGCGGGCGGCGCGGGCGGGCGGCTGGTCCACCCCGATGGGCGTGTAGGAGCCCCCGGCGGCCAGCACTCCGAGGACGGCGACGGCCTGGCCCGGCCCCTTGGGGAGGGTCACTCCGACGGGGTCGCCGGGGCGCACTCCCCGGGCGGCCAGCGCCGCCGCGACCCGCAGGGCGCGGTCGGCGAGGTCGCCGTAGGTCATCGTGCCGTCGTCGCCCCAGAGCAGCGCCGGGGCGTGCGGATTCCGCCGGGCCAGGGTGAAGAAGTCCTGGTGGAGCGGGCGGTCTCGGCGGGGCCGCCCGGTGTCGTTGGCGCGGGCGCGGGCCGCGGGCTGCGCCGCGGGCGGCAGATCGTCGACGGGCAGGTCCCAGGCGGGGCCGTCCTCGGCGAGCCGGTGCACCAGCCGTTCGAAGGCGCCGAACATGGCCTCGGCCGTACCGGGGGCCAGTTCGTCCTCCCGGATGTCCCAGTTGACCAGCAGACCGCCGCCGAGTTCGGTGATCTGGGCGTCGAGCAGCACCTGGGGGCCCTGGGAGACGATCCACACCGGGTCGCCGAAGGCGGCGCGCACGGTGGGGTGGAAGAGTTCGCCGAGGTTGAGTGCGCTGGTGAAGACCACGGGGGCCAGCACCTGTTCACCGGCCCGCCGGGTGAGGTCGCGCAGCACCTCGACGCCGGAGTGGTCGGCGTGGGCCATGTCCGCGTGCATCCGGGTCTGGATCGCGTGGGCGCGGTCGGCGAAGGGCAGCGGCTCGGTGAGGTCCACGTCGAGGAGGACGGAGCCGGTGAAGTCGCCGATGATCCGGTCGATGTGCGGGTGGAGCGGCTCGCGGTCGAACAGCGGCACATTGAGCAGGAACCGGGGGGTGGCCGACCAGGCCCCGATGACCTCGGCGAAGGCGGTCGCCACGGTCATCGCCGGGGTCAGTCCGCGCCGCCTGGCGGCTTCGGTGAGCCGGCCGCGCGCCTCGGGGCCGAGGACGAAGTGCCGGCGGGTGACACGGGCGGCGGCCGTCCGGTCCGGCTCGGGGGCCAGGGGGAGTTCGGGCGCGCCGGGGAGGTGGGGCAGCCGCTCCCGCCAGTGGTCGGCGGCCGTCCGCGCGGCTTCGGGGCGGGCGGCGCGGTACTGGCGGTAGCTGTAGTCGATGGCGGGCAGTTCGGTGTCCGGCTCGGTGTGCAGACGGGCGAGGTCGGCGAGGAGGATCCGGTAGCTGACCGCGTCGGCGGCGACCATGTCCACATCGAGGTGGAGACGGGTGCGGTCGCCGGGGAGCAGGCTGAGCGCGGTGGAGAAGACCTCGCCCCGGTCGATGCCGAGCAGTTGGTGGGAGAGGGTCTGCCGGATGTCTTCGAGCCGCCGTTCGAGGGCGGGTCCGTCGAGCCCGCGCAGATCGTGCACGGTCAGCCCGCGCCAGCCGGAGCGGGCCTCGATCCGCTGGCGTCCGTCGTCGGTGAAGCGGGCGCGGAGCATCGCGTGGCGCTCCACCAGCCGTTCCAGCGCGGTGCGTAAGACCGCCGGGTCGACGCCTTGGCCGGGGGCGGTGTCGAACTCGGTGTAGAGGTGCGCGGCGACGCCGCCGAGCCGCTGTCCGTCGGTGCGGCCGATCCAGTAGGCGTGCTGCATCACCGCGAGGGGGAACTCGGCGCCTTCACCGCCGTCGCCGTACCTGCCGCCGTCCTTCTCGCCGTCCTCCGCCTCCGTCTCCGTCTCCGCCCCGGCGGGCGTTTCGGGGGTACGGGCGGTGAGCAGCCCGGTCCAGGCCGCGAGCGTGGGGTTCTCGGCGAGTTCGGCGAAGTTCACCATGAGGCCGCCGCGCCGCCAGCCGCCGATCAGACGCATCACCGCGATGGATCCGAGGCCCAGCGCGAAGAGATTGGCGTTCTCGTCGATCGCCCCGGGCTCCTCGTCGACGAGTTCGGCGATCGTCCGGCGCAGCGCCTCGGGGGTGGGTTCGTGTGAGGTCATCGGTCTGTCGCTCCGAAGTCGCGGTTGCGCGGGTCGCGGGGCCCTTCGGGGCTGCCGGCGTCGGACGGCGTGCGGGGTACGAGGAATCTGCTGGTGCTGCGGAGCTTCTCGCAGGTCTCCTCGAACTCGCGCTCGGGAGTGGAGTGTTCGACGATGCCGGCCCCGGCGCGCAGCCAGGTGCGGCCGTCGCGCTGGAAGACGGTCCGCAGGACGAGGGCGGCGTCGAGGGAGCCGTCCGCGTCGGCGGTGAGGACCGCGCCGCTGTACAGGCCCCGGGGGAGGCTCTCGTACCGGTGGATCGCGGTGCAGGCGGCGGCCTTGGGGAGGCCGGAGGCCGTGACGGCGGGGAAGAGCGCGGCCAGCGCGTGCCAGGCGTTGCGGCCGGGGGCGAGGCGTGCGCCGACCCGGGAGGCGAGGTGCTGGACGCTGCCCCGTCTGCGTACGTTCATGAACTCGTCCACGGTGACGGAGCCGCGCTCGGACATCGGGTACAGCTCTTCGCAGGCGGCCTTGACCGATATCGCGTGCTCGAAGATCTCCTTGGGGTCGGCGAGGAGTTCTTCGTGGCGGTCGTGGTCGGCCGCCGGGTCGCCGGTCAGGGCCCGGGTGCCGGCCAGTGGCTGGGTGGAGATCCGGCCGTGCGCGTCGACCTCGACGACGGTCTCCGGGCTGAATCCGGCCGCCCGGTGGACTCCGAGGTCCAGCAGGAAGGAGCGGGCGGGGGTGTTGCCCCGGCGGCCCAGCAGATAGGTGGCGGCGAGGTCGATCTCCTGCGGCACCGGGACGACCCGGGAGAGGATGACCTTCTGGAGCTGTCGTGCCCGGATGTCCTCGACGGCGGCGGCGACGGCCTTGCGGTACTCCTCGCCGAGTTCGCCCTCGTCGAGGTCGAGCGGCGCTCCGGCGGCCGGGGCGGGTTCCTTGGCGAGCAGTTCGGCCAGCGCGGGCAGGGCCCCGGGGTCCAGGGCGCGCAGGGTGGCCTCCCCGTCCTGCCAGCGGACCTCGGTCTCGGGGACGATGAGATGCAGCAGCGGTTCCGGACCGGCGAGCTGGGGCAGGCCGTGCAGGAAGTACGCCAGCTCGAACCCGGCCCAGCCGTAGGCGCGCCATCCGGGCAGCGGGCAGGCGGCGAGGAGGTCGGCTATCTGCTGGAGGGGTGCGGGGCCGGTCGCCAGGGTGCGGTCGCCGAAGCTGTCCCGCACCTCGATCCGGTCCGGGTAGAGCAGCAGTTCATAGGCGGCGCCGGCCCCGAAGGACCACTGGCCCGCGCGCTCGTAGAGCACATGGGGCGCGGTGGAGGCCCCGGCCAGGGAGGCGGCGACCGCGAGGGGGTCGCCGAGGGCGCCGACGGTGGCGGATCGGTAGCCGGATCGATCGGAAAGTGTGGTCACCGCACGCTCACTGCATGCTGAAGGTGCTCCGTGGTCCGCATGGGAAGTCCTCTTCTGGCAGCACAGAGTGCGCCGTGACAGATTCAGGTCCTGGACGGCTCAGAGGCAGGTTCGCACCTGCTGATGAGGGGGGGTGTACGCGAACGGGTACGGCGGGTCAGCGGGGCGCGGGGGCCCGGGCGTCCCGCTCCATCCGGCGTATGAGGCTCTGCGGACGCATGTCGGTCCACTGCCGTTCGTTGTGCTCCGGGCACGAGGAGCGAGTGCCTTCACTGTCGACCGGGGCGTAGAAGGTTCCGCTGTCGTCGTCAAAGGGGTTCGTCGTCATGGACGAGTTGATCCTTACGTCGTCGGCCTGGGGTTCCCGTGCCATGATCCACTCACATGGATACTTAGGTAAGTCTAACCTAATCCCTTCCGTGCGCACCACTGTCACCCATCCCAAATGCCCCTGTTGGAAGGGTAATTAATGACCTTCCGCTTGCGGAACTCGCCGTAGTCGCAGCAGTTGACGGGGGGAATGGGGAACGGACGGGAGTCCGGCCCTCCGCGTGACGGGCCCGGCTCAGCCCCGTCGCGCGCCGTCGGCGGCGAGCAGCCCGGAGGAGGGCGCGTCCAGCCGGCGGGGGTCGTCGGGCCTGGCGAGGGGGACCACCAGCGGAGTGCCCACCTCCGGGTCGGGGATGATCCGGCAGGCGAGCCCGAAGACCTCCTCCACCAGCTCCGCCGTGATGATCTTCGAGGGGTCGCCCTGGGCCGCGATCCTGCCGTCCTTCATCACGATCAGATGGGTGGCGTAGCGGCACGCCTGATTGAGGTCGTGGAGGACCAGGACCAGGGTGTGCCCCTGTCCCCGGTGCAGGTCCCAGCAGAGGTCGAGCACCTCGACCTGGTGGGCGAGGTCGAGGAAGGTGGTGGGTTCGTCCAGCAGCAGCACCCCGGTCCGCTGGGCGAGGACCATGGCGAGCCAGACCCGCTGGCGCTGCCCGCCGGAGAGTTCCTCGACGAAGCGGTCGGCCAGCTCCAGGACGCCGGTCATCTCCATGGCCTCGACCACCGCGCGCTCGTCCTCGGCGGACCACTGGCGGAGCATCCGCTGATGCGGATAGCGCCCGCGCGCCACCAGGTCGCCGACGGTGATGCCGCCGGGGGCGGTGGAGGTCTGCGGCAGCAGTCCGAGCCGCCGCGCCACCTCCTTCGCGGAGTAGGAGGAGATCGGCGCGGAGTCCAGCCGGACTGTCCCGGCTCTCGGTTTGATCATTCGGGAGAGGGCCTTGAGCAGGGTGGACTTGCCGCAGGCGTTCGGCCCGACGATCACCGTGAAGGAGCCGTCCGGGATGCGGACGTCCAGGGCGCTGGCCACCACCCGCTCGTCGTAGGCCAGGGTGAGGCCCTCGCCCTGGAGCCGGACACCGTGCGCGGAGTCGCTCATGTCGTTCCCTGCCCGCTTCCGAAGTGGTGTGGTGCGCAGTGGATTCCGGCGACGTCCCGGCGGGGGCGCGCCATCAGCGGTTCCGCCATTCCCGGCTCAGCAGCCAGGCCAGATACACCCCGCCGAGCGCCGCGGTGGCGACGCCGACCGGCAGTTGTGTCGGGGCCAGCACCCGCTGCGCGGCCAGGTCGCCGACGACCAGCAGCAGGGCTCCCATCAGCGCGGCGGGCAGCAGTCCCGACCCGGCCGAACGGGTCAGCCGGCGGGCGAGCTGGGGGGCGGCGAGCGCCACGAAGGCGATGGGGCCCGCGGCGGCGGTGGCCACCGCGGTCAGCCCGACGCTGGTCACCAGGAGGGCGAGCCTGGTCGGCTCGGCGGGGACGCCCCGGGCGCGGGCCGTCTCGTCGCCCATCTCCAGCAGCGACATCCGCCGGCCGAGGGCGAGCGCGGCGGGCACCAGGACCAGCAGCGCGAGCGCCAGCGGCAGCGCGTGCTCCCAGCGGCGGCCGTTCAGACTGCCGGTGAGCCAGAGCTGCGCGGTGTGCGCGTCGGCGAGTGCAGCGCGCGTCAGGAGATAGGCGTTGAACGAGGCGAGCATCGCGGTGGTGCCGATGCCGATCAGAATGAGGCGGAAGCCCTGCACCCCTCGCCGGAAGGCCAGCCCGTAGACCACGGCGGCGGTCGCCAGACCGCCGACGACCGCGCCGGCGGCGACGCCCTGGAGGCCGCCGCCGAGCAGCAGGATCACGATCAGCGCGCCGGTGGCCGAGCCGGTGGTGAAGCCGATGACGTCCGGGCTGCCCAGCGGATTGCGGGAGATGCTCTGGAACATCGCCCCGCTCATCCCCAGCGCCACCCCGACCATGACGGCGACCAGCAGCCGGGGCAGCCGCAGTTCGTTGACGATGAAGTCCAGCCCGGCGGGGCCGCCGCCGAACAGCGTGGCGATCACATCGGGGACCGAGGCCTGATAGCTGCCGGTGGTCAGACTCACGACGCCCACGACCGCGGTCACCGCGGCCAGCAGCGCCCCGGCGGCCAGCGAGCGGAAGTGGAAGCGGAGGGAGACCGCCCCGGCCGGGGTGCGGAGCACCCGTCCGGTGACCGGCCTGCCCGGCCCGGCGGACTTGTGGGGCCCGGCGGACTTGTGGGCGGGGGGACCCCCGCGTACCGCGCTCACAGCCCGGTGACCCTGCGTCGGCGGCTGAGCGCGATGAAGACCGGCGCGCCCAGGAACGCGGTGACGATGCCCGCCTCCAGCTCCCCCGGCGCGGCGAGCAGCCGCCCGGCGATGTCCGCGCCCAGCAGCAGGGCCGGTGCGAGCACCAGCGAATAGGCCATCACCCAGCGCTGGTCGGGGCCGGTGAGCAGCCGGACGACATGCGGGACCGCCAGGCCGACGAAGGCGATCGGCCCGGCCGCGGCGGTGGCCCCGCCGCAGAGCAGGGCGACCGCCAGTGCGCCGATCAGCCGGGTCCGCTCGGTGTGCGCGCCCAGCGCCCGGCCGGTCTCGTCGCCGAGGGCCAGCGCGTTCAGCGGGCGGGCCAGGGCGAGCGCCACAACCACGCCCAGCAGGATCAGCGGGCCGACCTGGAGGGCCACCGCCAGATCGCGGCCGGCGAGTGAGCCCACGTCCCAGAAGCGGAACTTGTCGAAGGTCTCCACGTCATGGAGAAGGACGGCGGAGACGAAGGCGATCATCGCGGCGTTGATCGCCGCCCCGGCGAGCACCATCCGGTCGGGGGTGGCCGCCCGGCCGGTGGAGCCGAGCAGATAGACCAGGGTGTAGGTGGCCGCCGCGCCCAGGAAGGCGAACCAGACGTAGCCGATCGGGGAACCGACGCCCAGGAAGGAGATCGCCACCACCACGGCGGCCGAGGCTCCGTTGTTCACGCCGAGGAGTCCGGGATCGGCCAGCGGATTGCGGGTCAGCCCCTGCATCAGCGCGCCGGCGAGCCCCAGCGCGGCGCCCGCCAGCAGCCCGAGCACGGTGCGCGGGATCCTCAGCTCCCGCACGATGAAGCCCTCTTCGCCGCCCCTGCCGTCGAAGAGCACCTCCCAGACGGCCGTGAACGGGATGCTCCGCGCGCCGACCGAGAGGCTGAGCACACAGACTCCGGCGAGCAGTACGGCACCGGCGAGCAGGCCGCCCCAGCGTTTCGTGGCGGCCCGGCGGCGCGGCGAAGGGGAGGCGGCCCCCACGGGCGGGCCGGGGGCCGTCGCGGCCGGCTCCTCCGCGGTCTTCGTCAGAAGGACGGGGGACGAACCGCCCGGCGGATCCGGGGACTCGGCCGAGGCTGTCGCCGCCGGACCGTACCGCCTCACCACCCGGTCACCGTCGCTCCGGGAAAACGACACAACGCCTTCACCACCAGGCCTCCCCCGTTCGCACCCAGCAGTCCATAAGTTGATAAGGAAAGCCTAACCATCTCTCGCCGAACGAATCAACTTGCTCCGCACGGCAGTTGGGGTCTCGGAAAACCCTTCCAGCTTGCACACAAGTGGACTTAGGCATACCTTACCTGAGCAGTTGTGACTCGGGTACACAGGAGGTAACCATGGGTGATTCCGGCGGCCTCTCCCCGACCAGGGACACCGCGCCCGGACCGCTCCCCGGCGCCACGGGGGCGAAAGGCCGGGGGCCGTCCGCCCGCACCGGGCTGGTGCTGGCCGCGGTCTGTCTCTCCCAGCTCATCGTGGCGCTGGACATCAGCGTGGTCAATGTCGCCCTGCCCGCCATCAGCCGGGATCTGGGCTTCTCGGCGGGCTCGCTGGCCTGGGTGGTGAACGCCTACACCCTGGTCTTCGGCGGGCTGCTGCTCCTCGGGGGGCGGCTGGCCGATCTGTTCGGACACCGCCGCACCATGATCGCCGGGCTGCTGCTGTTCGGGATCGCCTCGCTGCTGGGCGGCTTCGCGCAGACCCCGGGCCAGTTGATCGCCGCCCGGGCCGGGCAGGGGCTGGCGGGCGCGGTGCTCGCGCCGATCGGCCTCACCGTGATCATGGTCACCTTCGCGGAGGGCCCGGCCCGCAGCAGGGCGGTCGGCACCTGGGCCACCGTCGCCGGTTCCGGCAGCGCCCTGGGCGTACTGGCGGGCGGACTGCTCACCGATCTGCTCGGCTGGCGCTGGGTGATGCTGATCAATGTGCCGCTGATCGCCGTGGCCCTGCCGATAGCGATGGCGGCCGTACGGGACCGGCCGACGAGCGAGCGGCCCCGGCTCGACATCCTCGGTGCGGTGCTCGGCACCGCGTCGATGACCGCCCTGGTCTACGGCGTTCTGAGCACCGACCGGCACCCCTGGGGCTCGGCCCGGACCCTGTCCGTCCTGGGCCTGGCCGTGCTCCTCGGCCTCGCGTTCACCCTGTGGGAGCGGCGGAGCAGCGCCCCGCTGGTGCGGCTGGGGATACTCCGGACCCGCACCGTGTGGCTCTCCAACGTCAACTCGCTGCTGGTGGGCGCGGCGATGGTGAGCGGCTTCTATCTGGCCTCGCTCTACCTCCAGGACGTGCTGCGCCACACCCCTCTGGAGGCGGGCTTCGCCTTCCTGCCCTTCTGCTTCGGGGCCATCGGCGGCAGCGTGGCCGGCATGCGCCTCGTCAAGACGGTGGACCGACGGCTGCTCATCGTCGGCGGTCTGCTGCTCCTCGCCGCCGGAATGGCCTGGTTCAGTCTGGCGGACGCCTCATCGACCCTGGTCGGCGGGTTCTTCGGGCCTTCCCTGGTGGCGAGCGTCGGCATGGGGCTGAGCATGGTCACCAACACTTATATGGGCACCTCCGGGGTGGCCCACCACGAGGCAGGTCTCGCCAGCGGACTCCTCAACGCGGGCCGCCAGTGCGGCGGGAGCATCGGCCTCGCGGTGCTCGCCACCGTCGCGGCCGCCGCGACCAGGGCCTCCGAGGGCGCGGGGGCCGGAGCCCGGGAGGCGCTGGCGGCGGGGTACGGCCGTGCCTTCCTCGTCACCGCCGGGCTCGCGCTGGCCGCCGCCGCGCTCACCGCGGTCGCCCTCCCCCGGCTCCGGACCACCGCACGGGAAGCGTGAGCCGGAGCCGGCGGAGGAGCGGGCGCGGCGGAACCCTGTGGGGGAATCCCCCGCGCTCGCTCCACTTCGGTTCATTCGCGGCGGGGGCCGATCACGGCGGTCCCTTCGTGGACGGTGATCGCCAGGGCCGGGCAGATCTCGGCCGCCTCCAGGGCGCGTTCGTCCGGTTCCGCGCCGTCCTCACGGGCCCGTGCGCGATCGCCGTCCAGCGCGAACACCTCGGGGGCGATCGCGGCGCACATCCCCGAGCCCAGACAGAGCCGGGAGTCGACCCGTACGCTCCGGCTCACGCCGGTCACCAGGCGACGGGCATGGCCCGGGGGCCGCGCACCAGCATCTCGGTCTTCCACACCACATCACCGGCCAGCCGCAGCCCGGGGAATCGGGAGATCAGCCCGCCCAGGGCCTCCTGGAGCTCCAGCCGGGCCAGCGGCGCGCCGAGACAGTGGTGCGCCCCGTGGCCGAATCCGAGGTGCTGGTTGCCCTCGCGGGAGATGTCCAGGACGCCGGGGGCGGTGAACCTCATCGCGTCACGGTTGGCCGCGCCCGCCGCGACCAGGACCGGGGTGCCCGCCCTGACGAGGGTGGTGCCGACCACGACGTCCTCGGTGGCGTACCGGGGGTGGGCCGCGCCGCTGCCCAGCGGCACGAACCGCAGGAGTTCCTCGACCGCGCCCGGGATCAGCTCCGGGCGGGCCCTCAGCAGAGCGAGCTGATCGGGGTGGTCCAGCAGGGTGAGGACGAAGTTGGGGATCTGGGTCGCGGTGGTCTCGTGCCCGGCGACCAGCACGGCCACGCACAGATCGACGAGCTCCTCCTCGGAGAGCCGGTCGCCGCCGTCCCTGGCCTCGATGAGCGCGGTCATCAGATCGTCCTGCGGCTCCTCGCGGTGGCGCTCGATCAGCCCCGCCATGTAGACGCGCAGCTCCTCGCGGTTGGCCTCAGCCTCGGCGGCGGTGAGGGAGCTGGTCGACAGCGCCGCGTCGCTCCAGATCCGGAAGCGGGGGCGGTCCTCCAGGGGCACCCCGAGCAGCCGGCAGATCACCGCGACCGGCAGCGGCAGCGCGAAGCCGTCCACCAGGTCGGCGGGGGCCCCGGTCTCCTCCAGCGCGTCGAGGAGGCCCGCGGTGAACTCCTTGACCTGGGGCCGGAGCCGCTCGGCCGCGCGGACCGTGAACGCCTTGGCGACCAGGGAGCGGAGCCGGGTGTGGTCGGGCGGGTCCATGCTGAGGATCCCCCGGTCATTACGGCCCTCCGACTGCCGGGGCGCGTCGTGCTCGGCGGCCAGGGCGCGGCTGAACCGCTGGTCGCCCAGGACGAACCGGGCGTCCGCGTAACGGGTGACCAGCAGGGCCGGTTCGCCGTAGGGCATACGGACGGAGAGCAGGCCCTCCTGGTCTCGGGCGTGCTCATAGGCGTCGGCGAGCTGGAGCCCGTCGGCGGTGTTGAAGGGGTAGGCAAGGGGTGTGGTGGTGTCGGCTGTCACTGCGGCCTCCCAGATGTAAGCATCTGCTTACAACGGTAGGCCCGGCCTCCGGGGCGGTCAACGACCGTATACAGACGTTGTTCTGACGAACCTTCGGAAAGGAACACCCTCGTGGAAGAAGCTCCCTGTCCGCCCGCCGGAGAACGCCGCCGCGACGCCGCCGCCACCCGGCTGCGGCTCCTCGAAGCGGCCCGGGACCTGTTCGCCGAGCGGGGCTACGAGGGGACGACGGTCCGCGAGATAGCCGAGCGGGCCGGGGCCAATCAGGCGCTGCTGTTCCGTTATTTCGGGTCGAAGCAGGGGCTGCTCACCGAGGTCGTCGCCCAGGGCGGTCTGGAGCGGCTGCGCGCGACGCCCCCCGGGGAGCTGTTCGAGGCCTCCCTGCGCTCGCTGCTGACCGGGAGCGCCACCGGCGCGGCCGACCGCTCGCTGGAGGTCTATCTGCGATCCGTCGGACGGGGCGAGGAGGAGGCGGGAACCCTGCGGGAGCTGGGCGAGGAGTACCAGAGCGCCCTGGCCACACTCTCCGGCGCCGAGGACGGGGCCCTGCGCGCCGACCTCGCCATGGCCTGGCTGCTCGGCATCGGCCTCATGCGCACGGTCGTCGCCCGCGAGCCCCTGGCGGGCGCGGATCCCGACGCCGTCTGCCGGCTCGTCCTCGGAGCCCTCGACCATCTCTGGTCCGCCCCCGACCGGACGGAGTAGCGGCCGCGCCGGACAGGCCGCCGTACGGCGGATCCCCTTGCTGCGGCCGTGTGAAACCCGGCCGCCAATCAGGTGCGTACCGGCATGTCGCGATGCCCCGGCCGACCGCGCGGGAACGTTTCAGCGGAAGTTCCCCCCTCTCTGGTCCATCGACCGTCAAGGAGAACCATCATGCGCGTCCGCGCCGTCCTGACCACCCTCGCCCTCACCGCCGCCGGAATCCTCGGCACCACGACCGCCGCTTCGGCCCTCGACTTCGGCGACATCGTCATCTCCTCGGAGCAGAACCCGAACGTGGTGGTGGGGTGTAGCCCGCACTGGGTGGTGCTCTCGCCGTCCGTGCAGTGCGGCGTCTTCCACATCACCGCTCCTTAGGACATACGCCTCCGGCCGGGGGCCGGCCGCACTCCGGCACCCCGGCTCCGGCGCGGTACGACGGGTGGCCGAATCGCGCCAGGCAGTGCCAGACCTTCTTGAGGTCCTGAAGCGCGTACCGGCCCGAACGGGCGGCATCCCCGACGACCTCGGGGGTGAGCGAGCCGCCCACCGCGATCTCGGCGCCCAGGTCCACGTACCGCTGCCCCCGGTAGCCCGGACGGCGTCGCAGCTCGTCCACGCCGAGCCGGAAGCCGGGATGCCATTCCACCGGGCACGGAAGCCGGTGAGCGGCGGCCTCGACCGCCGTACCGCGATAGCTGGGGTCCAGCACCAGCGCCTCCACGTCGGCGTCGAGAGCGACCGGCCCGTGGATCTGTGCCTCGATGTGACCGTCCAGGGCGTCGAGCCCGCCGGACCGGGCCAGTTCGATGAGCGAGCAGTGGGCGGCGACGCCGAAGTCCACAGGCTCGGTGGAGCTGTCGGGATAGCAGAACGTGGTGCGCGCGAGCGCCTCGGCGGTGAGCCTGAAGTACGAGGAGCCGAACCGGGGCGCGGCGCCGACAGGGTCGTGGCGGTGGTTCAGCGCGCCGTACACAGGGCGCTCGCGGGCCGGGGCGTGATCGTACGCGCCCGCGAAGATACGGCTCTCCCAGCGCCATCGGTCCCCGCCGGGGTGAGCGGTCAGACCGCCGTTCCCGGTGCCGGTCACGAACTGGGACCGATAGACGCCGTCCGCCGCCATGCTGTCCAGGATCGGGCGGTCTCCCGCCGTGCGATCGGGGTGGAAGTGCATCGTCACCCGTACGTCGGGAGGGAGGGGCCCGCCGGTGGAGAGGAGCGCGACATGCCGCAGGGCCTTCCGGCCCGGCGGCGAAGCGTGGTTGTGAGCGGCCATCCGGGCATTGTGCGGGAGCGGCGGTCGCCGCCGCACCCGAGTTCGTACGGGGGACGCGTGTGCCAACAGGCCCGGAGGGGGTGCCGGTTCAGCGGTAGGCGTCGCGGCAGAGGACGGTGACGGAGGGGTCGGTGATTCCGGCGGAGCTGTCGCAGATGTCCTTCATGCCGTAGGTCTTGCCCGGCCGGGGCGCGGGCGGCTTCGGTACCGAGGGGCGCGGCTCGTGGGCCCCCGGCCAGGGGACGCGCCGGCTCGGCGGAGGCGGCTGGGGGGTGCGGAGGGTGGGGACGGCGGGGAGGGGGCGGTCGAGGTGGGAAGGGTGGCGGGCGCTGTCGTCGGGTCGCTTCGCGGGGCGGGGCGCGGGCTTGTGGCTGGGGGAGGTGAGCTGTTCGCGGCCGGTGGGCTCGGCGGGGTGCCGGCCCCCGGCGGGGAGGGCCGACCGGCCGCCGTCCTGGGCCGGGCCGGGCGCGCCCGGCCCGCCCGTGGGCTCGGCCGGCACGGAGACGCACGCGGACAGGCCGAGGAGGACGGAGACGGACAGGACGAGGAGTACGGACCGCTGGCGCATCCGGTCATCGTCCCGCGCACCGGTGCCCGCGGCCCGGCGCACACGCCCGGAGACACCGGCACGAGTGACACCCGAGGACGGACGGAGACCTGCGCGGGATAATAATCCCGGGCCCGGCGGGGGGTGTTCGCCTAAGGTGATCCCATGCTTTGACGCATGCCCGAGGCCCGGGCGCCCCCGCCGCTCCTTCGTGTCACGGAGAAACCCGAACCCACGAAGGAGACCCCGACATGAATCCGTCGACCCCTGTCGACGTACCCGATGTGCCCGACGTACCAGACGTACCCGACGCGTTCGTCGCGTCGTACCTCCGGAACAACCCGTCCGGCCGGACCTGGATCGCCGCGCTGCCCGCGCTGGCGGCGGAGTTCCTGGACCGCTGGAGCCTGCGCCCGGACGGCCCCCCGGGGCACGGGATGGCCTCTCTGGTGCTGCCGGTGACCCGCGCGGACGGCACGGGAGCGGCGCTGAAGCTCCAGAAGGCCAAGGAGGAGAACGCGGGGGCCGCGAGCGGCCTGCGGACATGGAACGGCGACGGAATGGTGCGTCTGCTGGAGCACGATCCCGAGTCCGGGACCATGCTGCTGGAGCGGCTGGACGCGAGCCGCCCGCTGTCGGCGGTGGCCGACGACTCGGCCGCCATGGGGATTCTCGCGGAGCTGCTGGCGCGCCTGGTCGCCGTGGAGGCGCCGCCGGGGCTGCGGCGGCTGTCCGACATCGCCGCGGCCATGCTCGACGAGACGCCGCGCGCGGTGCGGGCGCTGCGCGACCCGGCGGAGCGGCGGCTGGTGCGCAGCTGCGCGTCCGCCGTGGCCGAGCTGATCGGCGAGTCCGGGGACCGGCTGCTCCACTGGGATCTGCACTACGGCAATGTCCTCGCCGGCCGGCGGGAGCCGTGGCTGGCCATCGACCCCGAACCGCTGGCCGGTGACCCCGGGTTCGAGCTGTGGCCCGCGCTGGACAGCCGGTGGGAGGAGACGGTGGTGCCCGGCGGGGTGAGCCGCACGGTGCTCCGCCGCTTCGACCTGCTCACCGAGGTGCTCGGGCTGGACCGGCGGCGGGCGATCGGCTGGACGCTCGGCCGCGTACTGCAGAACGCCCTGTGGGACGTGGAGGACGGCAAGGCGGCGCTGGAGCCCGCGCAGGTCGCCCTGGCCGGAGTCCTGCTGGAGCGCGAGAGGCGGTGATGAGCCGGTGCGGCCTGTGCGGCCGGTGAGCGGATGAGCCGGTGACGGCCCGGCGGCCGGGATCCGCTCGGGGAGCGATCCAGGCCGCCGGGTGTCCGTGCACCGGGCTGGGGCGGGTGCGGGTCAGACGCCGATGTCGCGGCCGTCCTCGCGCCAGACGGCGACCACGGCGGGCCGCACCAGCTTGCCCGGCCCGTCCGGCCAGGTGCTGCCGGGCAGTTCGACGGAGGCTCCGTCCACCTCGCCGGGGTGCTGGACCGCGACGACCACCCTGCGGTCCTGGACGATGGGACCGCAGGTCTCGGCCCCCACGGGCACGCTCAGGAACTGCTTCAGCTCACCGCGCCGCTCGCCCCGGGTGGCGACCCCGAAGAGCCCGTCGTTGGAGCCGAGCTTGTTGCCGTCGGTGGAGATCCACAGATTGCCGTGCGGGTCGAAGGTCACATTGTCCGGGCAGGAGATGGGGCTGACTCTCTCCTTGGGGAAGCCCGCGAAGTAGGTGGCCGGGTCGGCCGGGTCGCCCGCGACCAGGAAGAGCCGCCAGGCGAAGGTCGTGCTCGACGGGTCGTTGCGGTCCTCCATCAGCTCCAGGATCTGGCCGTGCTTGTTGAGGTTGCGCGGATTGGCCTCGTCCGCGCCGGGCTTGCCGGGCTTGCCCCGGTCGGTGTTGTTGGTGAGCGCCACATAGACCCGGCCGGTGCGCGGCGAGGGCTCGACGTCCTCCGGGCGGTCCATCTTGGTCGCGCCGACCTTGTCGGCGGCGAGGCGGGTGAAGACGTACACCTCGTCGGCGGTCATCCCCGGCACATGGGAGACATCGCCGGTGGCCAGCGGGATCCAGACGCCGGAGCCGTCGAACTCGCCGTCGTCCGGGAGCCTGCCCGAGCCGTCGATGGCCTCCGGGCTGTCGCCGGTGAGCTTGGCGACGTACAGCGTGCCCTCGTCCAGCAGGGTGAGGTTGTGCCGGCGCGCCGCGCGCGAGTGCCCCTGACGCATGCGCTTGGAGGAGACGAACTTGTAGAGGTATTCAAAGCGTTCGTCGTCGCCCGTGTAGACCGCCGGGCGGCCGTCGGCGGTGAGCCGGGGCTCCGCGCCCTCGTGCTTGAGACGGCCGAGCGCGGTGTGCTTGCGGGGGGTGGAGTCGGGGTCGTACGGGTCGAGCTCGACCACCCAGCCGTGGCGGTGCGGCTCATTGGGCTCCAGCGCCACGTCGAAGCGCCGGTCGAACCGCTCCCACTTGCGCTCGGTGACCCCGGTGGGGAGGCCGTAGCGGCGGTCGGTGGCGCGGGTGCCGTTGGCGAAGTACTGGTTGATGTTCTCCTCGCCGTGGAGGGTGGTGCCCCAGGGGGTGGTGCCGCCCGCGCAGTTGTTGAAGGTGCCCAGCACCTTGGTCCCGGTGGGGTCGGCCGAGGTGGTGAGCAGCGGGCTGCCGGCCGCCGGTCCGGTGACCTCGAACTCGGTCGTCGCGGTGATGCGGCGGTTGAGACGGTGGCGTACGACGGGGGTGAGCCTGCCGGTGCCGCGCTCCTCCTGGACCACGACGACGGAGAGCCCGTGTCCGGCCCAGCCGATCTCCACCTGTTCCCGGGTGGGGTTCTCGGGGTCGTAGCCGCGGAACATCAGCTGCTCGCTGGTGTACTCGTGGTTGGCGACCATGACCTGCCGGCCCCGCTCGCCCGGCAGGGGCAGGAGGGAGAGGAAGTCGTTGTTGTAGCCGAACTGCCCCTCCTGGGCCTTCGCGGTCTGGTTCTCCGCGTCGAAGGCGGGCGCGCCGCGCAGGATGGGGTCGCCCCAGCGGATCACCACCCCCTGGGCGTGTCCGGCGGGGACGGTGACCGCGTCGTTCACATTGGGGGGTACGGGGGTGAACCGCAGGCCCCTCGCTCCGTCGGGGCGGCCGTGGCCCCGGCCCGCGACCGGGGCGGCGTGCGCCTGGGCCCCGGTGCCCGGGACGGCGGTCAGGGCGGTGCCGGCGGCGGTCGCCACGGTCACCAGGGCGGTGGCCCGCACCACCGAACGGCGGGAGACGGCCGCGGCGATGATGTCGCCCGCGTACTCGTTGTCGCTGGTGTTCGGCACCTCCATGAAGCAGGCGTCGCCACAGCGGTAGCGACAGGTGAGGGCGGAACGTCCGCCCGCGTGCGGCTTGGTGCTCAAGAACGGCAGCAGACTGCGCACTGTGTGCTCCTCCTCCGGCGCTCTCGCGCCGACAGAATCTCTCTGGCATTTCTCCCGCCGGCCGTCACGGGGACGACCGGCCTTACCGCACGAAAGTCTTCATTCTTTCCGACCGGTTCCCGCAGCCGACGGGCGGGCGTCCCCGGAGCCCGTCGGCGAACTCCCGGCGGGGGGGGACGAGGTCCCCCCCGCCCGGCGCTCCCGTGTCTACCGCCGGAACACGCCGAGGCCCCGCCACCCGGGAAGGGGGGTGGGCCCCCGTAGGAGG
>NZ_BMWG01000010.1:45156-57870 GCF_014651115.1 Streptomyces inusitatus
CTTTCCCGACCGTCCCCCCCCCGGCGGGGGGGGCCCCCCCCGGGCCCCCCCAGCCCACCCCGGGGCGGGGGGAAACGATCTCCCCCCCGCCGGGCGATCCGGTGTCTACAGCAGGAACACGCCGAGCACCAGCACCGCGGCAAGGGCGGTGAGCCCCTGTACGAGGGTGGCCGCCGTCTGGGCCCGATAGGCGGTCTGGACGCTCATGCCGGAGAACTGGGAGACGACCCAGAAGTACGAGTCGTTGACATGGCTGACGACCATCGCACCGGCGCCGATCGCCATCACCGCGAGCACCTGCCCGATCGGGATCGAGCCGAGATGGCCGTCGAGTCCGAGGGCGGGCAGCAGCGGCTGCGCCAGTGTGGAGGTGATGATCAGTGAGGCGGTGCTGCTGCCCTGTGCCGTCTTGAGCAGGGCGGCGAGGCCGAAGAGGACCAGCAGCGCGGAGATGCTGCCCAGCGCGGAGCCGTCCCCGACGAGCGAGGAGATGTAGTCGGCGATCGGCGTGGCCTTGATCACCGAGCCGAACGCGCCGCCCGCGCCCGTGATCACCAGGATCGGGGCCGCGTCGACGATCCCCTCGGCGACCCAGGTGGTGAGCGCCTTGGCGTCGCGCTTGGGGGGCAGCAGCGCGAGCGCCAGGATCACGCCGATCAGCAGGGCGTTGACCGGGGCCCCGAGGTCCATGAGCAGGCTGCCCAGCGCGCCGTCGACCAGGGTGGAGTCGCCGGAGGGGAAGGCCGCGACGGAGCCGACGGCCATGAGCACGATGGGCAGGACGATGGGCGTCAGGGCGCGGCTCAGGCTGGGCAGGCGCTCGAACTGCTCCTTGTACTCCTCGAACGTCTGGTGGGCGTCGGGAAGCTTGCTCTCCAGATGGCCGGTGCGGCGCAGGGCCCAGACGAGACCGGCGAGCGCGGCGACGAGGGAGATGGGGATGGAGAAGAGGATGACCCAGATGAGGCCGTCGGATCCGATGCCCACGTTCCCGGCCGCGGCGATCGGGCCGGGCGTCGGCGGGACGAAGGTGTGCGAGGCGTACAGACCGGTGGCCAGCGCCGTCCCGAGCACGACCGGGTTCTTGCCGGTCTTCCGCGCGATGGAGCGCTGGAGCGGGGAGAGCACCACATAGCCGGAGTCGCAGAAGACGGGGATGGAGACGACCCAGCCGATCAGCGACATGGCTATGGCGGGATGCCGCTTGCCCACGACCTTCAGCACGGCCTCGGCGAGCGTCACGGCGGCCCCGGTGCGCTCCAGCACCTTGCCGATGATCGTGCCGAACAGGATCACCAGGCCGATGCTGGCGAGGATGGAGCCGAAGCCCTCGGCGATGGTGGTGCCGAGCTTGTCGACGAAGGGCTTCTCGGAGCCGGTCGCGGCGCCGATGCCCATCGCGACGAGGCCGAATCCGTAGGTGGCGAGGACGATGGCCAGAAAGGGATGCATTCTGAATCGGCCGCACAGAAGGATGATCAAGCCGATACTCGCCGCCAACGCGGCGAGCAGAGCGGGTCCGGCGCTGCTCATGGGACTCCTTGCTGGGAGAACAGGGATACGAGGGAGCCGGTCCTGGGGCGGACAGGGACTCGCGCGGGGACGTGAAGGGGATGTGCCGGGGCGTGGGGGGTGCGGGGGGGGTGCGGGGGGTGCGGGGGGTGTGAAGGGTCAGGCCAGGCGCAGCCGTACGGCCTGCTCGGCCGCGGCGGCGAGGAGGGAGGCCGCCGATTCGGTCATGTCGGGGAGGGTGCGGGGGCCGTCGGCGATGCTGAGGGCGGCGGTGAGGCCGATGTCGTGCAGCTCGCCGATCGGGTGGACGATCTCCCCGGCGAGTGCCACGGCCGGGACGCCGCGCTCCTTGGCGAGCCGGGCGACCTGGGAGACAACCTTGCCCGCCGCGCTCTGCCGGTCGAGCCTGCCCTCGCCGGTGATCACCAGGTCGGCGCCGTCCAGCGCGGCCGGGAGGCCGACGGTCTCGGCGACCAGCTCGCACCCCCGGACCGGTTCGGCTCCCAGGATCGCGACCATGCCGCCGCAGGTGCCGCCCGCGGCTCCGGCCCCCGGCAGATCGTGGACGCGTACGCCGAAGTCTCGGGCGAGCACATCGCCGAACCGGTGCAGGGCCTGGTCGAGCCGTACGACCTCGTCGGGGGTGGCGCCCTTCTGCGGGCCAAAAACCGCCGCCGCGCCCTCCGGCCCGACCAGCGGGTTGGTGACATCGCAGGCGATCTTGAAACGGGTCTCGCCGACCGCCTCGGCCACTCCGCTCATGTCGATCCGTTCGAGATTGGCGAGATGCACTCCGCCAGGGGGCAGTTCGGTCCCGTCGGCGGCCTCGAACCGTACGCCGAGCGCGCGCAGCAGACCGCTGCCGCCGTCGGTGCTGGCGCTGCCGCCGATGCAGACGAGCACGTCGCGCGCGCCGCGCCGGAGGGCGTCGGCGATCAGCTCCCCCGTACCGGTGGTGTCGGCGCGCAGCGCGTCGGTGCCGCCTGCCAGCAGCGGCAGGCCCGAGGCGGAGGCGAGTTCGATCACGGCGGAGCGGCCGTCGGAGGAGAGCAGATAGCGGGCGCGGACCGGCCATCGCAGGGGGCCGGCGACGGTCATCCCGATCTCTTCGCCGCCGGTCGCGCCGAGAATGCAGTCGAGGGTGCCCTCGCCGCCGTCGGCCATCGGAACGCGGACGACATCGGCGTCGGGCAGGGCGCGGCGTACGCCTTCCTCGATCGCCGCGCAGACGGCGGTGGCGGGAAGACTGCCCTTGAAGGAATCGGGAGCGATGACGACACGCACGGAACCAGGCCCTTCGAGATTGAGTCGGCGCATCTCAGAGGGGTGATGAGCCGTGTCGGCACTCTAGGTACTGGGCCGTGTCGTCTGCATTGGCCCGGATGACGAACTTATCGGGGTGTCGCCCCCCGGCTTTGTGCACGGTGCACAAAGCGGGGACGGTACGGGGTCAGTCGGGTTCGCAGAGATGGAGCGCGACCTGGAGGACCACCGCGTCCTGGAAGGCCCGCGGGTCGCGCGAGGTGAGGTCCTGGACCCTGCCCAGCCGGTAGGTGAGGGTGTTGCGGTGGACGTTGAGCGCCCGGGCCGCGTCGGTGATGCCGCGGTCGTGGTCGAAGTAGACCCGGAGGGTGTTCCGCAGCTCCGGGGAGAGGGGGCCGAGGATCCGTTCGGCCGTCGCGGTCCTGGTCTCCGGTTCGATCCTGGCGAGGAGTACGGGGAGTTCGAGGTCGGAGAGATGGACCTCGCCCCGGAGTCTTCGGCGCAGTGCGAAGCGGGCCTGCGCGGCGCGCTCCAGCAGGGCGGTGAAGTCGCCGGCGCGTCCGGCGTCGAGGTATCCGACGTCCCGGCGTGCGCAGCAGAGGGTCGAGAGCCGGTAGCGCAGCGAGACGGCGGCGGATCCGCCGGCCAGGGCCCACACCGCGCCCTCGGTGTCCTCGGCGGCCAGCACGGCGCCCTCGTCCGCCTCCAGCAGGCGGTACAGATCGTGCGGGTCCCGCTCCGGGTCCGGGCCGGTGCCGGCGGGGCGGTCGTGCAGGACGAAGAGCGCGTACGGGGGCTCGACGCGGCAGCCCGCGAGCTGCTGGCGCTGTCGCCAGCTCTCCCAGGTCAGCCGTCCGGCGATGAGGTCCTGGACGATCTGCTGACGGACCCGGTGCCGCCAGCCGGCCTCGCCGAGGAAGGCCTGTTGCAGGGCCATCAGCTCGGCCATGCGCGAGATGGCCCGGGCGATCTCGCCGACCTCCCGGGGCTCGCCGCTGACGCCGACCACGCCCACGACCTCGTCGCCCAGCCGCAGCGGGAGGTTGACCCCCGCCCGGGTGCCGTTCAGGGCCCGGGCCTCCTCTCCGGTGACGGAGAAGGGCATGCCGGTGTCCAGCACACGCAGCGCGCCCTCGTGGAGGCTGCCCACCCGGCTGCGATCGCTGCTGGCGGTGATAACCCCGTGTTCGTCCATGATGTTCACGTTCACGCCGAGGCGCGCGACGATGTCATCGACAATGGCCTGAGCGGCTGCGCCGGCAATCATCGGGCAAAGATACCCGTGCTGTCGGGATCCGCCGGGAAAGGGCGCGGTCAGGAGGTGCGGGCGCGGAGGCGGCGGAGCATCCGGGCGTCGTCGAAGCCGACTTCGCGGGCGGCGCTCTCCCTGGTCGCGCCGTGGCTGATCAGATGCTCGGCGCGCTCCAGGCGCAGCGCCTGCTGATAGCGGAGCGGGGTGAGGCCGCCCGTGGCGCGGCCGAACAGCCTGGTCAGGGTGCGCTCGCTGACACCGGCGGACGCGGCCAGGACACCGAGCGGCAGCGGCTCGGTGAAGCGCGCGTCGATGAGGCTCTGGACGCGGTGGACGGTGTCGTCGAGGTGTGAGCGGTGCCGGAGCATGGCTCCGGCCTGTGGCTCATGGCCGTTGCGGCGGATGTAGACGACCATGTTCCGGGCGACCTGGGCGGCGAGCGCGGGGCCGTGCCGTACGGAGAGCAGATGCAGCGCCAGGTCGATGCCGCTGGCGATGCCCGCCGAGGTCACCACCCGGTCGTCGGTGGTGAACAGCACGTCCCGTACGACCGTCGCCCGGGGGAACCGGGCCGCCAGCTCGTCCTGGAGGTCGTGGTGGGTGGTGCACCGGCGGCCGTCCAGCAGCCCCGCCAGGCCCAGCGCGGCCGCGCCCGCGCAGACGCTGGCGACGGTGCCGCCGCCGGTGTGGTGTGCGCGCAGCCGCTCCAGCGGCTCGGGGCCCGGCTCGGGGCCGGCGCGCAGGGTGGGCGCGCGCCAGCCCGGCACCATGATCAGATCGCTCGGGTCCAGCTCCGGCCAGTGGCGGCTCGCGACCAGGGGCAGTCCCTGGGCGCTCGTCACCAGCTCCTGTTCGGCGATGTGGTCGAGGGTGTAGGGCAGGCCGAGATCGGCGGCCGTGGTGAAGACCTGGGCGGGTCCGGCCAGGTCGAGCAGATGGACCCCGGGGAGGAGGAGGAAGACGATACGGCTCACGCCCGGGAGGCTCCCAGCTCGGCCTCCAGCTCCGCCACCGTGACGATCCTGGCGAACCGGTCGCGGAGGACCGCCTCGGTGCGCTCGATGATCGCTTCGGCGCTCAGCCCGCCGATGGCCTCGGTGGTGGTGGCGTCGGTGACGAAGTCGACGCGGTATCCGAGGTCGGCGCCGATCCGGGCGGTGGTCTCCACGCACTGTTCGGTGCGGAGGCCGCAGAGGCGCAGACGGGTCACGCCCGCCCCGGTCAGCAGCTGTTGCAGCCGGGTGGTGGTGAAGGCGTTGTGGGAGGTCTTGTACAGGACCGGCTCGCCGGGCAGCGGTGTCTCCACTTCCTCCAGGAGCCTCACATGGCCCTCGGCCGGGTCGAACACGCCACCGGCGCCGGCTTCGGAGTGGAGCACCCAGATCACGGTCTCGCCGTGGGCGCGGGCCAGGCGAACCAGCCGGTTCACCGGCTCCGCGATCTTCGGGTCGGCGACGTTCTCCCACTCCGGGCGGGCGCGGAAGGACTCCTGGACATCGATGACGATCAGTGCGTTTCCCATGGGTCCAGTCTGGTGGGCGCGGCCGCCGGGGCGGAGGCCCGATCCGGGCTCGTGGCGGACCGATCCGGTCAGCCGGCAGGCTCTCGGTCGAGCAGCCGGTCGGCTCTCGGTCGAGCGGGCGGTCAGCCGGGGCCGAGGGCGATGGCCCGGAGGGCGGTGAGATGCCGGGCGTAGGCCGCGCGGCCGTCCTCGGTGAGGGAGAGCCAGGTCCGGGCCCGGCGGCCGACGCGGCCCTTGTCCACGGCGACCAGGCCGCCGTCCTCCAGGGCCGCGATCTGCTTGGACAGGGCCGAGTCGGTGACCTCCACGAGATCCCGGACGAAGCCGAACTCGGCCTTGTCGACCGGTGCGAGCGCCGCCGCCACCGACAGTCTGACCGGCGCGTTGAGGAGCGGTTCCAGAGCGTGGCGCGGATGGCTGCCCGAAGATTCCCCGGCCGGCGGGCGAAGGGTCACGCCGCGGCCGCCCTCCGCCGCCCGCCCCAGGCGGCGGTGGCGGGCGGCAGGGCGCACCACACGGCGGCGACGGCGGCGAAGCCGACGCTGCCCTCGTAGGCGGAGGTCCCGAGCGCGATCGCGAGGGCGAAGGCGGCGGCCCAGCCGCCGATCACCGAGCCGTGCCGGGCCCCGAAGCCCCGGAGCACCGCCCGCTGGCGGGCGGCGTAGACGCTCAGCCCGGCCATGAGGAGGAGATTGAGCACCGCGAAGACCAGCGCGGCGAGCAGCCCCTTCCAGAGCAGGGCCATGGGGACGAGGACCAGCTGTCCGGCGGCGAACACCATGAGGTAGCGGGTGTACCAGTCGGCGCGCCTGCGGGTCTCGGCCTCCGTCTCGGCGGCCCGGTCCAACGCCTCGCCGGCGTCGGTGAAGTCGGTCATGTGTCCCCCTTGTACTGTCGCTGGACTTGACGCTCGCACTCCTGCGCGCCACCCGTCCCTTTCCTTTGCCAGATTCGCAAACACTTTCCAACTTGGCAAGTAAAAAGTGCCGCGCTCAGTCCATCGCGGCGAACGCCCCGTCGATCGCCTCACAGGTTTGGGCGAGTTCGTCGCCGGTGACCACGGCCGGGACGAACCAGCAGGCGAGACCGTACGCGTTGCAGTGCACCCCGCGGCGCAGGAGTTCATGGCGGAGGGTGTTGTAGCGCCGCCGGTGGATCCGGAAAGTGTCGCGGTAGCGGTGGACCGGGGCTCCGTCGGGGGTGAACACCGCCTGGAACATCGCGCCGACGCCCTGGACCGCGCAGGGGATCCGGTGGTCGTGCGCCGCGCGCCGGATCGCCTCGGCGATGCGCAGGCCGGCCTCCTCGATCCGCCGGGTGACGGCCGGGTCGGCGAGCGCGGTGAGCGTGATGAGGGCGGAGGTGGCGCAGAGCGGTGAGGCGTTGTAGGTGCCGCCGTGTTTGACCCGGCCGCTCGCCAGGGTCTCCATCACCTCGCGGACCCCGGCGAACGCGGCGATCGGCAGCCCGCCGCCGAGCGCCTTGGAGTAGACGGCGATGTCAGGCCGCACCCCGAAGAGGGACTGCGCGCCGCCGGGCCCGGTGCGGAAGCCGGTGCACACCTCGTCGAAGATCAGCACCGCGCCATGGGCCGTGGCCGCCTCGCGCAGCCGCTCCAGATAGCCGGGGAGCGGCATCACACAGGCGTTGTTGGCCACGATGGGCTCGCAGATCACGGCCGCGAACTCGCCCCGGTGGGCGTCGAGTACCGCGTGGAGCGCCTCGGGGTCGTTCCAGGGGCAGACCACGACGTCGTCCACCACCCCGGCGGGGATGCCGGGCGAGTGGGGCACGGCGCGCGGAGCGCCGTAGGGGCCGGCCTCCGTCTCGTCCGGGCGGTTGGAGACGGCGAGGGTGTCGGACCAGCCGTGATAGTGGCCCTCGAACTTGAGGATCTTCGTACGGCCGGTGTGGCCGCGGGCGGCCCGTACCGCACCCTGGACCGCTTCGGAGCCGGAGTTGGCGAACCGGACCAGCTCGGCGCAGGGCACCATGTCCGTGATCAGCTCGGCGAGTTCGACCTCGGGGACGTTGCAGGTCCCGAACATCGTCCCCCGGGTGAGCACCTCGGTCAGCCCGGCGGTGAGCGAGGGGTGTGCGTGGCCGAGGATCGCACTGCCGTAGGAGATGAGGTAGTCGATGTACTCATTGCCGTCCACATCCCGGATCCGGGCCCCGGATCCGCTGCTCATATAAAGCGGGTACGGATGCGGTCCGGTGGAGGTGAGCCGGGAGGATGAGCTGATTCCGCCCGCGAGGGAGCCTTTGGCGCGCGCGAAGAGTTCACGGCTCGCGGCCGTTCCGCCGAGCGCGGGCGCGGGTCGCTCGATCGAGCCGCCCGAGAAAACCTGAGTATCCATACGCCGCTTCCACCTCAAAGGCCTTGACGGCCGGTCGTGAGTTTTCCCGAATTCCACCCGGCTCTGACCGTATGGATGAAGTCTCATGGCACGAAATGGCACGAACGCACCGTCTCGGCGTACCGCTTGACGTACCTGTTGTACGTCCCGAGACTCATGGGTGCCGCTGGTAATGATCACTCGGGCGGGATCTCTTGGCAATCGCACATCACGATGAAAGGAATTCAGCCATGGCCGGAAACAAGGAGGTTGGCGCGGAGCCCACCAAGGTCGCCCTGGTGACGGGAGCCGGCCGGGGCATCGGCCGGGCCTGTGCCGTCGGGCTCGTCGCCGACGGCTGGACGGTGGTGCTGACCGGCCGCCGTGAAGCACCGCTCAAGGAGACCGCGGAACTCGCGGGACAGGGGCCGGGCTCCGCCATCGCCACCCCGCTGATCTGCGACATCACCGACCCCGATGCGGTGGAGGCGCTCTTCGCCGAGGTGGTCCGCCGGTTCGGACGGCTCGATCTGCTCTTCAACAACGCGGCCGACACCATGCCGTCCACCCCCGTGGAGGAGGTGTCCGCCGCGGACTGGCACAAGGTGATGGACTCCATCGCCACCGGGACCTTCCTCTGCTCCCGGGCCGCGTTCCGGATCATGAAGGCGCAGTCCCCCCGCGGCGGGCGGATCATCAACAACGGCGCTCCCTCCGCCCATGTGCCCCGGCCGGATTCGGTCGCCTTCACCGCGGCGAAGCACGCGGTGGCCGGCCTGACCAGGTCGCTCTCACTGGACGGCCGCCGCCACGACATCTCCGTCGGACAGATCGACGTCGGCAATGTGACCCCCGAGGGGCGGGAGCAGCCGCCCGCCCGGCAGGCGGACGGCTCACTGCGGGTGGAGCCGACCATGGACGTCCGGCACGTGGTCGACATGGTGCTCGCCATGGCCGGCCTTCCCCGGGGAGTGAACGTCCAGTCGGTCACCGTCATGCCGAGCGCCATGCCGCTGGTGGGCCGGGGCTGACGAACCCCGGGCGACCTCGGGCGACTCCGGGCGGCCTCGGGCCGCCGCGAGGACGCCCGCCCGGGCCCGGCGCACCGCGCGTCCGCCACGCGACCGCCGCGCGTCAGAGCGGACGGTGTTCGTACTCGGTGAAGTGGGCGTCGCGGAAGAGTTCGGGCCACTCGCCCCCGCCCAGCCCCCGTTCCCGCCCGGCGGCCAGCAGATGCCGCCAGTAGGGCTTCACCGGGGGCCACTTCCCGCCGGTCTGGCAGTAGGAGCCGTCGATCATGTAGCGGGGTCCGCCGTCCGCGGGCCGCTCCCCCGGTCCGGCCTCGGGGGCGGGCCGGCGCGCGTGGAAGAGCGCGGAGTGCAGCAGCACGGTGGAGCCGGGCGGCAGTTCGTCGACGACCTCCTCGCCCGGTAGCCGGGCGGTGCCCAGATGGGCGAGGTCGGTCTTGCCCGCGACATCGCGGTGGGACCCGGGAAGCACCGCGAGCCCGCCCATGCCGGGGGTCAGTCCGCCGATGTAGTGCAGGGCGTGCACCATCGCCCGTCGGCGGTCCCGCTGCGGGGACTGCTCGTAGTCGTGGTGCCAGCCCTTGCCCGGGGCCCCCGGGGCGCGCCGGTCGCTGTGCAGATGGTGGAAGACGAAGGAGGGGCCGAGCAGCCGGGAGAGCAGCCGCAGCAGCGGCGGGTGCGCCGCGAGCTCGCCGTGGGCGGGCAGCTCGATCTCGACCACGGGCGGCGCTCCGCTCGGATCGGGATTCAGGCAGGCCTCGATGGACCGCCGGCGCAGACCGCTGTCCACCCAGTGATCGACCTCCGGTATGAGCCGGGCGATCAGATCCGGGGGAAGGAATCCGGGAAGGACGAGATATCCCCGTTCCCGGAAACGTTCGCGCACGTCGTTTCCGTGGGTCATGACGGTCTGCTCGCTCATGGAACGAAGTCCTCCTGCGTACCGATGCGCTCATCGGGCGGAATGATGACCGTGCGTGTCCTCGCGCCATTTCCGGTCGCGCTCTCAACGGTGTGCTGTGAACAGAGAAACGGAAGTGACGTCCGGCAGAGAAAAACAGATGTACGCCGACCGAGAGAGAAAGCTATCCGGCCGATCACCTTCCCGCACCCACGGCGATGACATTGGCCAAAGTGACGCTCCATGGCCGAAAGCGGAGAGTCGTACCCTCCGAACCGGCGGCGCCGCCGCGTCAATCGGCGTCCGCACGCGCTCCCCCGTTTCGGCGTCCCCGCCCCCGGAGCGGCGAACACCCCGTACGCTCACCCACCGTGACAACCCAACTGCGTAGAGGTGCCTTCCGGCTCGGCTCCCGAGCGGCTCGGAAGGCGGCGGTCCTGGCGACCGCCCTCCTCCTGGCCGCCGGTGTCGCCGCGGTCGGCCCCGGCGACACCCGGCCACTGGCCCGGAGTTCCGAACCCCGCCCCCAACGCGTGCTGATCCTGGTGGTCGACCAGTTCCGGCCCGAGTACGTCGAGAAGTTCGACATGGCCAACGCGCGTGCGCTGATGCGCGAGGGCACGGACTTCCCCCGCGCCTACCTCGGGCACATGGCCTCCGAGACCGTCGTCAGCCACCAGGTCATCACCTCCGGCCAGTTCCCGCGCGACATGGGCTGGGCGGACGAGGTCTACCGCGACACGGGGAATCTGCTGGGCGAAGGGAAGGACACCCTCCACATCACCAGCGGGCTGGCCCGCACTCAGCTCGACACCCTGATGGACACCACCGGCGCGCCCAAGCTCGGCGACTATCTGCACCGCGCGTTCCCCGGCACCAAAGTGATCACTGTGGGTGCGAAGACGTACGCCACCCATGTCTCCGGCGGCTCCGGCACCGACATCCAGGTCACCTTCTCCGGGCGCGACTTCGCCTGCGGGAAGAGCGGGGCCAGGAGCTGGCGCGGCCCGGCGGGCAAGGCGGTCCCGGCCTATCTCACCGCTCCGGCCTGCGGCCGTTTCCACGTCGACTCCGACCAGGCGCTCGACTACGGGACAAGAACCACCGCCCCCGCGTGGATGTATCCGCTGGACGGAAACCACTACGTCCCCGGTCGTGACCGCGCCCACCTCGGCGGCGACACCTGGGTGGCCGACGCGGGCATGGCGATGATGGAGCGGGAGGACTGGTCGGGAATGCTGCTGACCTTCCCCGGCGTCGACAAGGCCGGCCACATGTGGGGCGGCATCACCGACGACGCCGTGCATCCGCCGGGCTCGGACGCGGAGATGGCCCATCTGCGGTATCTCGCCAAGAACGTCGACAACCAGATCGGCCGGGTGCTGAACCGGCTGCGCGCCCTCGGCCAGGACAAGGAGACGCTCGTCGTCCTGACCACGGACCACGGCGGCATGCCCGCGACCCGGTTCCACGGAGTGGACCGGGCCGGCCGGGGTGACTACAACTGGTTCTACGGGCGGTCCGCACAGGGCGACTACCTCGATGCCGCTCCGGCGCTCACCCCCTTGGTGGACACGGGGAACGTGGCCGGCTCGTACCAGGACAGCGCGGTGCGCACCTGGCTGAAGGACACCTCGCGCCCCGCTCTGCGCCGGGCGGCGACGGCGATGGCGGCGCTCCCGGACGTGATCGCGACGTACACCCTCGACGGCGACCGCTACCGGCTCGCGGGCAGCGCGCCGGAGCGGATGAGCCGGGGCGAGCGGTCCTGGTGGCGGCAGCACGGCCAGGAGCTGGTGAACACCATGGCCGCGCCGTACGGGCCCGATGTGGTCGGCCTCCTCAAGGACGACACCAGTTACGGCGCGGCCGGTGATCACGGGGGCGCGCAGCGCGCCGCCCAGCGCGTACCGCTCGCTTTCTGGACCGCCGACCGGCCCGGGGTCGCCCCCGGCACGGCGCTGCGGGCCGTCGACATCCTCCCCACGGTGCTGGGCGCGCTCGGAATCACTCCCGCGGAGCGGGACGGCCTCGACGGCCGCGCCCATCCGCTCGGCCGGGAGTGACAGGGCGGACAGACAGGACGGACAGACAGGGCGGACAGGACTGACAGAACGGAGCAGGACGGAGCAGGACGGACGGCGGATCGGTCGGAGCGGCTGGTTCCGGCCACCGGTCCCCGGCTCAAACGGGCGGTCTCGGCGGCACGCGGGGGCGCGAAGATCGGACGAGGGACAGGGGCTGTCAGAATGAGTCCCATGACGAACAATGTTTACTTCGACATCAGCATCAACGACGAGCCCGCCGGGCGGATCGTGTTCCGACTCTTCGACGACGTGGTGCCCCAGACCGCCAAGAACTTCCGCGAGCTGGCCACCGGCCAGCACGGCTTCGGCTACGCCGGGTCCGCCTTCCACCGGATCATCCCCGGCTTCATGCTCCAGGGCGGCGACTTCACCCGGGGCGACGGCACCGGCGGCAAGAGCATCTACGGCGAGAAGTTCGCCGATGAGAACTTCCAGCTCAAGCACACCAAGCCGGGCCTGCTGTCGATGGCCAACGCCGGCAAGAACACCAATGGCTCGCAGTTCTTCATCACCACCGTGGTGACCTCGTGGCTCGACGGCAAGCACGTCGTCTTCGGCGAGGTCGTCGAGGGCCTGGAGCTGGTCCAGACGATCGAGGCCGCGGGCTCGCAGAGCGGGAACCCGAAGAAGCGCGTCGTCATCACGGCCTCCGGGACCGTCTGACCCTTCTCAGGGGCCTCCGGGCGCCCGGTTCCCGCCAGGGGACCGAGGCCCCGGAGGCCGCTCCCGGGGGCGGGGCGGCCCTCTCGGACGCCCCGGGGCCGGACAGCGGGCACCATCACTCGGTTGGGTTTCTCCCGGGGCCGCGCC